>NZ_JAFCGY010000027.1 GCF_016836705.1 Mesorhizobium caraganae
CGCTCTTTGACGTATCCATGCCAATGCGAATAAGTTTATCCACGGACGGTCTCCCTTGATGAGATCTGCAACGACCTCATTCTGGCACATCACGATGCCGTCGGGGGCCGTCCACCCCAACACGTACTTGAGTACGCTCCGCTCCGGTTCTCGGTATCCGCCATTTTCGACTCGGCCTGACCTGAATCTCAACACAGCTTACCTTATCTAACGACGTTCATAGCAACGCGAAGATGAAGCAGGCCATCGACACGATGGCGGTGATGGTGCGGACGTGGTTCCACATCACCCATTGGTTCAGATGGTTCGCCCACACGGCGGCGCCATTGGCGCTGGCTGGGTCGACGGCGGCGAGCGCATCGTTGAGCGGCACATTGAAGACCATGGTCACGATCGGGTTGCCGATCAGATAGATCACCGCGCCGGCAAGCAACCAGTACGAGCCGGACTGGCTCCAGCCCATGATGGCGGCGGCGATAAGCACCAGGCAGAGCAGGCCGGTGCCGAACAGCGCCGTCATGAAGGTCGGGGTGATCACCGTGATGTTGATCGAATTCATCGCCGCAATGCCCTGAGGGACGGGCAGCCGGGCAAGCGCCGCCATGACGAAGTTGGAAAAGGCGAAGAACACGCCGCCGACGACGCCCGAACCGATTGCGGCAATAATGGTGAGGGTGGGAAGAAGCTTGATCATCTCAGTTGCTCCAGACGCCGGTTGCGGCGGTTTCATGTGCGTAAGCGGAAAAGTCTTTCGGCGCACGGCCGAGCACACGCTGGACGCCATCGGTCAGCGTCTCGTTGCGGCCGTCGAGCACTTCGGTGAACAGCTCGTTGAGCAGCCAGGCGAATTCGGGCGGCAAGTCATGCGCCGCGACAGAGGCGGTGAACTCGTCATGCGAGACCTTGATATAGCGGATGTCGCGACCGGCCGCCTTGGCGATCTCGGCGACCGCGTCGGCGAAGCTCAGCAGACGCGGCCCGGTCAGCTCATAGAGCTGCCCGACATGGCCCGGCTCTGTCAGGGCGACGAGGGCTGCGTCGGCAATGTCGTCGGCATCGACGAAGGGCTCGCCGACAGTGCCGACCGGCAGTGCAACTTCGCCCTCGAGCAAGGACTCGATGAGAAAGCCTTCGCTGAAGTTCTGCGAAAACCAGGCGCAGCGCAGGATCGTCCAGTCGGCGCCCGATGCTTTGACCATCTCTTCGGCGCGCTGGGCTTCCGTTTCGCCGCGCCCGGAGAGCAGCACCAGCCGGGTGACGCCATTGGCCACTGCAAGCCTGGCGAAGGCCTCAACGGTCTCGGCCGCGCCCGGCACGGCGATGTCGGGATAGTAGCTGATGTAGACGGCACGCACGCCTTGCAGGGCCGGCTTCCAGGTCGCCGGAACCTCCCAGTCGAAGCGTGGGCTGCCCGAGCGCGAGCCGATGCGCACGGGAACGCCCTGTACGGTCAGCCGCTCGGCGAGGCGACGGCCGGTCTTGCCGGTGCCGCCGAGGATCAGGATTGGTTTGGTGTCAGTCATTGTGGTTTTTCCTCCGTTTGAAATATGAGTAATCCTCACATTTGCAAAACGTGATAAACCCTCGTATTTTGCGAGTCAAGCCGTTGTTGGCAATTTTCTCGAGACCGGAGACAGTCATGGAAGACACAGCAGCGCCCGCATCTGCCCAGGAGCAGGTCGCATCGCCGCGGCGGGCGCCGACGCAGCAACGCAGCCGCGAGCGGGTCGAACGGATGCTGGCCGCAGCCTCGGCGCTGATTGCCCAACAAGGCAGCGACGCCATGCGCATGGGCGAGGTGGCGGAACGGGCCGGGGTGTCGATCGGTTCGCTCTACCAGTTCTTTCCCGACAAGCGGGCGATCGTCTGGGCGCTGGCCGAGCGTTACACCGCCGAAAGCCAGGCCTGCATCTCCTCGGCACTCAAGGATGTCACCGACGCCGAAGGCCTGCGGCAGGCGTTTTCGGAGTTGGTCGATATCTACTACCAGCTGTTCCTGGCCGAACCTGTGATGCGCGACATATGGTCGGGTACCCAGGCCGACAAGGCGCTGCGCGAGCTCGAACTCGCCGACAGCCGCGCCAATGCCGAATTCCTGACCGCCGTGCTGAAGCGGCTGCAACCCGGCGCCGATCCGGTAGCACTGGAGACGACGGCGTTTCTGGTCTGGCAGATGGGCGAGGCCGCGGTGCGGCTGGCGATCTCGGTCGACCGGCAGGAGGGCGACAGGCTGGTGGCCGCCTACAAGCGCATGGCGCTACGGGAGTTATTGGAAGGGTAGAGGGGCTAGCTTCCCCAATATGCTTTCAGCATCTCCTCACGCTCATCCTCCGTGCACATCGTCATGCGGGCTAGGCCGAGCATGCCGCGATGAAGTGCAACAACTGCCAATGCCTGGCTTAGGAACGTCTCGTCGGTCTCGGTTTCCAAATCCCGCAACGCCAAATGAAAAAGTGTCCGCCAAGCGGTGTTATAGTGCGGTTCGATCCAGTCCGGAATCGGCGGGTTCCGTTCATCAGTCCGTCGAGCTTCTTCGATTACAGCGGCGAGACCATAGGCTGCCCAGTTTGCAGGAACGTGTTCGGTCGAAATGCGAACGATTTCCGGAATCGCCGCGTAGGACGCGTCTCCGACATCCCCTTGATGGTGCAATTCCTCCCAAAATTCGTCCCAGACCGATTTGTCGTCATAGCGAAGAGCCAATGCGCGCAGAGCCGGTCTCGGGTCGTAGACTACCTTGTAGCCGCCCTGGAGGTTGGACCATCGTTCATCGTTGATATCTAGCAATGGTGTGCCCTCATGTTGCCGACCAACCTCCTACTGACACGATGTCAGGGCAACAAAAAACCCGCCACAAGGGCGGGTTTTTGATCTGCGAAAGCCGATACGGCTTAGAGGCCGAAACCTTCGAAGCGCTTCTTGAACTTCGACAGGCGGCCGCCGCGGTCGAGCAGGGTCTGCTGGCCGCCGGTCCAGGCCGGGTGCGTGGTCGGATCGATATCGAGGTTCATCGTATCGCCTTCCTTGCCCCAGGTCGAACGGGTCATGTATTCGGTGCCATCGGTCATGACGACCTTGATGGTGTGGTAATCGGGATGGATGTCGGCCTTCATTGTCGTGCTTCCTGGCTTGTGGCGCTGCCGACGGGCTCGTGGCCTGCGTCGATGCGCCCCTTTTTAAAACTCGAAGCCGCAGCTATTGAAAAGCCACGGCTTCTAAAACGGTCGGCGAGCCTATACATCAGCCGGAATTGAATCACAAGGCCGTGGCGGGCGCATATTGAAAGCGCCCACCGGGAAGCGGCCAGAGGAAACGGTCATGGCGGACATCAGCGGCGAGCAAGACGGGCGCAGACGCTCGCTCGGGCCGCTCAGGCGCCTCTCTCCCTACATCAGCCGCTACCGCAAACTGGTCATCGGCGCCGTCATCTCGCTGGCCATCGCGGCGGCGACGACACTGGCGCTGCCGCTCGCCGTGCGGCGCATGATCGATCACGGTTTCAGCGCGCCCGGCACCTCGTTCATCGCCGAGTACTTCGCCGCTTTGGTGGCGATGGCAGCCATTCTGGCGGCGGCATCGGCTGGCCGCTACTATTTCGTCATCACGCTCGGCGAGCGGGTTGTTGCCGACATCCGCAGCGATGTATTTTCGCATGTCACGACGCTGTCGCCGTCCTTCTTCGACACCGCCCAGTCGGGTGAGATCGTCTCGCGGCTCGCGGCCGATACGACGCAGGTGAAATCAGCCGTCGGCGCCACCGCCTCGGTGGCGCTGCGCAATGTCATCCTCGGCCTCGGCGCGGTGGCGATGATGGTCGTCACCAGCCCGAAACTGTCCGGCCTGGTCATCGCGGCCATTCCGGTGATCGTGCTGCCGCTGGTCGCCTTCGGCCGCTCGGTCCGGCGCCGGTCGCGGCAGGCGCAGGACACGCTGGCGCAAGCGACCGCCTATGCCAGCGAGCAGATCGGCGCGGTGCGCACGCTGCAGGCTTTCACCAACGAGACGCTGGTCACCGGGCGGTTCTCGGCCGCAGTGGAAGCCGCGTTCCAGGCGGCGCGCTCGTCGATTTTCGCCCGCTCTTTCCTCACCTTCTTTGCCATTTTCATGATCTTTTCCTCGGTCGTGGCGGTGCTGTGGTTCGGTTCACGCGACGTGCTCGCCGGCACGATGTCGCCCGGCACGCTCGGCCAGTTCCTGCTCTATTCGGTGTTTGCCGCCGGCGCGCTCGGCGCGCTGTCGGAAGTGTGGGGCGAGCTCTCCCAGGCGGCGGGTGCGGCCGAACGGCTGACCGAGATCCTCGACGAGACGCCGGCGATCCTGGCGCCTGCCAAGCCATTGCCGCTGCCGGCCAAGGCGAAAGGCGCGATCAGTTTCGACGACGTCTCCTTCTCCTATCCGGCGCGGCCCGACCGCGCCGCCGTCCACGGCTTGAGCTTCCAGGTGAAGCCGGGCGAGACGGTGGCGATCGTCGGGCCCTCGGGCGCCGGAAAAAGCACTGTGTTTTCGCTGATCCTGCGCTTCTACGATCCCGAGACCGGCCGCATCGCCATCGACGGCGTCGACGTGCGCGAGGCCGATCCGGCTGCTGTCCGGGAGCGCATCGCCATCGTGCCGCAGGATGTCACCATTTTTGCGGCGAGCGCGCGCGACAATATCGGCTTCGGTCGGCCGGGCGCCACGAATGCCGAGATCGAGACGGCCGCCAGGGACGCGCTGGCCGACGAATTCATCCTCAAACTCGACAAGGGCTATGATGCCCAAGTCGGCGAGCGCGGCGTGACCTTGTCCGGCGGCCAGCGCCAGCGCGTGGCGATCGCCCGGGCCATCCTACGCGACGCGCCGATCCTGTTGCTCGACGAGGCGACCTCGGCGCTCGATGCCGAAAGCGAAACACTGGTGCAGACGGCTCTGGAACGGTTGATGCAGGGCCGCACCACCATCGTCATCGCCCACCGTCTTGCAACGGTGCTGAAGGCCGACCGCATCCTGGTCATGGATGGCGGCCGCATCGTCGAGGAAGGCACGCATCAGAGCCTGGTTGCCAAGGGCGGTATCTACGCGCGGCTGGCCAAGCTGCAGTTCGAAACCGGAGCCAGCGCGTTCAGGGGTGCCGCGGAGTAGGTGCTGCTGCGCAGATAGAGTTCAGCCGCGGGCAGGCTGGCGCCGGCCACGCCGGACAGCGATGAATACCGGGACACCGACGAACAAGGTCAACAGGAACATGCTGGCGATGATCTGTCGCCGTTCCGTGTCTGGATCGCTGACCTTCACTTCGACGGGCGGCGGATCGACGTAGGTAAATGCCCTATGTTTTTGGATGCCGTGCCAGCTGAAATGGCTCAAGCCCCGTATCGCTGCTGCAGGTGGCGGGTGAAATGCGCGGCATTCAGTTTTTCGCCGGTGGCGCGTTCGAGCAGTTCGGGCGTTGACCAGCGTGAGCCCTGCGACCAGATCTTGTCGCGGCGCCAGCCATTTATGGCCTCGAAGTTTCCTTTTGCCAGATCGTCGTCGGCGGACGGATGCTCGCTGGTCAGCGCCGCCCATTGCTGCGCCGCCATCATCGCGCCCAGCGTATAGGACGGGAAATAGCCGAAGGCCGCACCTGGCCAATGGACGTCCTGCATCGGCCCGTCGGCCGGATTGTCTATGGTCGACAGGCCAAGATACTCCCGCATCTTGGCGTCCCACGCCTCGGGCAGGTCGGCCGCCTGCAGCCGCCCCGAGACAAGCTCCTGCTCCAGTTCGTAGCGCAGGATGACATGCAGCGGATAGGTCACCTCGTCGGCGTCGACGCGGATCAGGCCGCGCTCGACCCGGTGTACATGCGGCAGGATGTCGTCGAGCGACCAGGCTTCGCCGAGATGCTTTTCGACCACGGGCAGCGCCCAGCGCCAGAATTCGGGGTTGCGGCCGACCTGCTTTTCGACGAACAGGCTCTGGCTTTCGTGCACGGCCATGCCGCGCGCCTTGCCCAGCGGCCAGTGCGCCCAGGCCTTCGGCAGGTTCTGTTCGTAGAGCGCGTGGCCGGTCTCGTGCAGCACGCCCATCAGTGCCGACAGGAAATCCGAGGTCTTGTAGCGGGTGGTGATGCGCACGTCGCTCGGCACGCCGCCGCAGAAGGGATGATGCGACACCGACAGCGAGCCATGGGTGAGGTCGAAGCCGACCGCCGCCATCATGGCCAGGCCAAGCTCGCGCTGCCGGTCTATCGCATAGCTGCCCGAGAGCGGCTTCAGCGGGCGGCTGGCGAGCCGCGCTTCCTGCACGGCCAGCGCCTCAGGCACGAAGGACTTCAGGAACGTCTTCAACTCAGTGAAGACCGGCGTAATGTCGGCGGCGCGGTTGCCGGGATCGTATTGCTCCATCAGCGCGTCGTAGGGATCGAGGCCGAGCGCGTCAGCGCGCAGTGCGGCCTCCTCGCGGACCAGCGCGATGACACCTTCGAGTGCCGGCAGGAAACCGGCCCAGTCGTTCTTGGCGCGCAGGTCACGCCAGAGCTGCTCGGAGCGCATGCGCGCCACCGTCTGGCGCTCGACGAACTCGACCGGCAGGCAGGTCAGGTTGGTGTATTGCCGGCGCAATTCCCGGACCGCCGCCTGCTGCTCCTCGTTCAGCACCTCTTGTTCGGCGGCGGCGAGCCAGTCGGCGATTTCCGGCGCCGTCGCCCGGGCATGCAGCATGCCGGCAAGCGAAGACATGGCTTCGGCGCGCTTCTCACCGCCGCCGACGGCCATATGGGTCGCCTCGTCGGCGCCGAGGATGGCGAGCGCATGTTCCAGCGCTTCGAGCTTGTGGCCGAGATCATCGAGTTTCTGAAAGGACATGGCAGGTTCCGCGTTTTGGACGGCGGGAAAAGATACCAATGCGCCAGGCTTGGCAACCCTGCACAAGTGTCGGTTAATGGGGGCAAGGCGGCGCGAGCTTGCACGCCGTGGCGGGCGTGCTCACTATGGCAGACGGCGTGATGCCGCCTGGGGGAGAAAGACATGATCGCCAACATACTGGTCGGGCTGGTGGCGCTGATCCACTGCTACATCGTCTATCTGGAGATGGTGGCGTGGGACACGCCGCGTGGCCACAAGGCGTTCAACCTCAAGCCGGACTTCGCCAGCGCATCGAAGGTGCTGGCCGCCAATCAGGGGCTTTACAACGGCTTCCTTGCCGCCGGGCTGATCTGGGGCCTCTATCTCGGCGCGGCTGGATTCCAGATCAAGGTGTTCTTCCTGCTTTGCGTCGCCATCGCCGGGCTCTATGGCGCGGCGACCGCCAGCAGGAAGATCCTGTATATCCAGACCGTGCCAGCGGTGGTTGCGCTCGTCGCGCTCTTGCTCGGCTGGTAAAAAGACGCCCCCGGACCAGATCCCGCGGGCGTCAGACTGTCCTGTCCTCATTCTTTGGATATCCGAGGATATCGCAGCGGGTTCTCAGCCGTTCGGATAATTGCCGCCGTCGGAACCGTCACCGATCATGAAGCCACTACCGGTATCGGACATCAGAGCTTGATCGACATTGTCGAGCCGGCGCAGCAGGTCGTGATATTGCGCGGCCGGGATCCGGCCATGATCCGAGCCGGCGACCCGTTCGGCGGCCTGGCTGATATGCGCCGCGCGCAGATGTAGCCGATGCGCTTCGGCCGATGTGATCGCGTTGGCCTGCCTGGCATCAGTGATGCCCTGGTCGACGCCCTGTATCTGCTCGATCAGGCCGGTCACGCGCGGACCGGTCATGTCGGTCGGGTCGCTGGCGTCGAGGGCGCCCTTGTGATGATGTCCGGCGGCATAGGCGCCGGCGAACGGAACGGCGATCAGAAGTGTCGTAAGGGCTGCAGTCCTGAGAGTCTTCAAAGAACGCATGATGTGCGTCTCCTCCTGCTTTGGAAGGGGTAAGCGCTTTCGCTCCGCCTTCCCGACGCGGGCCGTCGGGTTCCGTCGCGTCGCGATGGGAGGCATCGCCGGCGGTTCTCGGCCCTGCGCGGCAAATTAGGAGCCCGGAAACGTGAAGTGTAATTAAAAAAAGATAATGTTTTCAGGCCTTGCCGAGGTCGGCCTGCGCCCTAGAGTTGAGCCGACAAACAAATTCGCGTGACCAACAATCACCGTTCGGTGAGCTTCAGTTCAATGCGGCGGTTCTTGTTGCGGGCCTCTTCGGTGTCGGCGGGGTCGAGCGGCTGAAATTCGCCGAAGCCGGCGGCGACCAGCCGATTGGCGGGCACGCCGTTCTCGATCAGGAACTTGACCACCGACGTCGAGCGCGCCGTCGACAACTCCCAATTGTCGCGATAGCGGCCGGTGCCCGACAGCGGCTTGTTGTCGGTGTGGCCGTCGACGCGCAGCACCCAGTTGATCTCCGGCGGAATTTCCTTTTGCAGTTCGATGATGGCGTCGGCGAGCTTCTTCATCTCGACCTTGCCGGCATCGTTGATCACTTCGGAGCCGGTCGGAAACAGCACTTCCGACTGGAAGACGAAGCGGTCACCGACGATGCGGATGTTCTCGCGGTCGGCGAGGATTTCGCGCAACCGGCCGAAGAAGTCGGAGCGGTAGCGGTTCAGTTCCTGCACGCGCTGCGCCAGCGCGACGTTCAGCCGACGGCCGAGATCGGCGATCTTGGTGTTGGAATCGCGGTCGCGGGTTTCAGAGACGTTGAGGGCGTCCTCGAGCGCGCCGATCTGCTTGCGCAACGCCGCTATCTGCTGGTTGAGGATCTCGACCTGGCTCAGCGCCTGCTGGCTGATCTGGCGCTGGTTGTCGAGTTCGCCGCCCAGTTGAGCCGCACGCTGGTTGGCGGCGTCGCCGGCGCCCGCACCTTGCGCCAGCAATTGCTCCAGCCGGCTCTTATCGGCTTCCGCCGCCGACAGCGAGGCCTGCAGATTGGCCAGCGAATCATCCTTGTCCTGCGCCGTCGAGCGCTCCAGCGCCAGCAACTGCGTCAGTTCGTTGATCTGCGAGTTGAGGCGCGAGAGCACGGTGTCCTTGCCGGAGAGTTCGCGGCCGAGCAGGAACTGCGCCAGCACGAAGACGGTGAGCAGGAACATGATGGCGAGCAACAGCGTCGACAGTGCGTCGACGAAGCCCGGCCAATAATCGATGCGGCGGTCGGTGCGACGGCCCCTGGCGAGCGCCATGCTAGTGCACTCCGGGCTTCTTCAGGGCGTCGGCGATCTTTTCCAGCGTGTTGCGCATCGCCTTCTGCTCGTCCGACTGGGCTTCGACCCAGTCGCGCATGATCTGCTGCTCGGAGCGCATGTTCTTGACCAGGCCGGAAATGCCGTCGGCGAGATTGGCCATGGCGGTGGCGACGCGCGGATTGGAGCCGCCGCCGTTTTCCTGCATGCTGCGCAGCCGCTCCGACAAAAGGCGGATCTCGTCGGAAGGTTCGTTCTTGGCCGGATCGGCAACGACGATGTCGGAGGAGAGATCGGTGACCGAGGACAGCCAGTTTTCAAGCTCGGTGTAGAAGCGGGTCTGGGCGCGGCCGGCCTGCAGGTCGAGGAAGCCGAGCACCAGCGAACCGGAAAGGCCGAACAGCGAGGACGAGAAGGCCGTGCCCATGCCGGCCAGCGGCGCCGACAGCCCCTGTTTCAGCGAATCGAGCACGGCGGCGGCGTCGCCGGTGCCGGGATCGAGCGATTCGATGGTCTCGCGGATCGAGCCGATGGTGTTCAAAAGACCCCAGAAGGTGCCGAGCAGGCCGAGGAACACCAGCAGGCCGACGAGGTAGCGCGAGGTGTCGCGGCTTTCGTCGAGTCGGGTGGCGATCGAATCCAGCATGGTACGCATCGAGGAGGTCGAGAAGGCAACGGTCGATGAACGGCCGATCATCGCCTTCATTGGCGCCAGCAGCACCGGTTCGGTGGTTTCGGAGCCGGCGCGGAAGGAATTGACCCAGCGCACTTCGCGAAACAGCCGTCCGACCTGGGCGAAGGCCAGCAGGATGCCGACCGCCAGCACACCGATGATAAGGCCGTTGAGGCCCGGATTGGTGGTGAAGGCGCTGGAGATCTGGCGGGTGAGGATGGCGGCGATGAAGGCGACGATGAACAGGAAGATGACCATGGTCAGGAGGAAGACCTGTGGGCTCGACAGCTTGTGCGGATCGTACATCAGGACATCAGAGCGCCTGCCCACGCCGAAAGATCTGAGAAAAGCCATCCGTGCCCCGATTCCGATGCTCTTTATTTGCCTTGACGCAATTCCGAACGGGAAACCGCTCACACTTTCCCGGAATTGCTCCAGTGCCGCCGATCACGTAATTCGCGACTCTAAACGGAATTGTGACCAAATTGAATGGCGCTTGGCAATATCGCCCGACAGATCGGGCCGCGCTCCGCCTTTCAGAGGCGGTTGATAACCAGGCAGTCGACCATGGCGGCAAGATGCAGCCCGGCACCGGTGATGACGAAGCCATGCCAGACGGCATTGTGGAAGCGCAGCCCCTTCCAGGCGAAGAAGATGACGCCGCAGGAATAGACGATGCCGCCGGCGACGATCAGCGCGATCGACGTTGTCGGCAATGTCGCGACCAGCGGCTTGACCAGAACGATGCCGCTCCAGCCAATGGCGAGATAGAAGACTATGGCCAGGCGGTCGAAGCGACCGGGCAGAAATACTTTTATGGCGATACCGGTCACAGCCGCGGTCCAGACAAGGACAATCATCGGCAGCGCCAACGGCGAGCCGTCGAGCTGGGCCAGAAAGGGCGTGTAGGTAGCGGCGATCAGTAGGTAGATCGCTGCATGGTCGAAGCGCCGCAAGATCCATTTTGCCGGCGATGTCACCGGCCACAGATTGTAGGTGAGCGACACCGATAGCACGGTCAGCAGCGATACCACATAGAAGGCGACGGCGATGTATTCGCCCGGACCAGCATGGAACGCGGCTAGCGCCAGCAAGGCCGAGCCCGCCGCTATCGCCAGCACGATGCCGACCGCGTGCACAACGCCGTCGGCGATCATCTCCGCACGCGAATACTGCCAGCGCCCGACAAAGGGGATATCGATTGGCGTTTCTGGCGGGGATAGTGGCGGCATGCGCGAAGGTCCTTCGTCCCCCCTTTATCTGGGCGGTCGCCGGGCAGTATTTCAAGCTTTGGTTGCGGTTTTGCGACTGCGGCGCTTCAGCGCGCCGAGATCGGCTTCTTCACCGCCTTGAGCAGCGCGCGCTGGATCACTTCGTTGCCGGCAACGACCGAGCCGGCGTTGAGCATGTCCTGGCCGCCATCCATGTCGGAGACGAAGCCGCCAGCTTCGCGGACCAAGAGCAGACCGGCGGCGATGTCCCAGGCCGACAGGCCGGTTTCCCAGAAGCCGTCCATGCGGCCAGCGGCGACGTAGGCGAGATCGAGCGCGGCCGAACCCAGGCGGCGCACGCCGGAGACCTCGGCCATCACATTGCGCAGCTCGACCAGGAAATTGCCGTGCTGGCCGTGGCCGAGATGCGGGATGCCGCAGCCGATCACGCAGTCGGTGAGCTTGATACGGCCGGCGACGCGCAGCCGGCGATCGTTCATGAAAGCGCCGCCGCCGCGCTCGGCGGTGTAGAGCTCGTCCATCGCCGGATTGTAGATGACGGCGGCGACGAGCTGACCCTGGCGCTCCAGCGCGATCGAGATGGAAAAGATCGGAATGCCATGCAGGAAATTGGTGGTGCCGTCGAGCGGGTCGACGATCCAGCGGTGCTGGTCGTCGTCGCCTTCGACCGCGCCGCGCTCTTCCATCAGGAAGGCATAGCCCGGCCGCGCCTTCGACAGTTCGGCAAACAGGATGTCCTCGGCCTTGCGGTCGGCCTGGCTGACATAGTCGCCCGGCCCCTTCATCGACACCTGCAGGTTCTGCACCTCGCCGAAGTCGCGCGACAGCGAGCGGCCGGCCTTCATGGCGGCCTGGACCATGACGTTGAGAAGTGCTGAGCGTGCCATCGTGTTTCTTCCTGCTGCTGCGCCTTAAGATCAGTCTGCGCGGCGCATGTAGGTGAGCTCGTTGGTGTCGACGACGATGCGTTCGCCGGCGCCGATGAATGGCGGCACCAGCACGCGAATGCCGTTTTCCAGCACCGCCGGCTTATAGGAAGACGCCGCCGTCTGGCCCTTCACCACCGGGTCGGCCTCGGTGATGGTCAGCGTCACCTGGTCGGGCAGCGAAATGCCGATCGGCCTGTCCTCATAAAGCTGGACCGTCACCATCATGCCGTCCTGCAGGAAGGCGGCACGATCGCCAACGAAATCCTTCGCCAGCTCGAGCTGCTCGTAGCTCTGGGTGTCCATGAACACCAGCGCGTCGTCCTGTGCGTAGAGGAAGGAAAAATCCTTCAGGTCGAGCCGGATCTGCTCGACGGTCTCAGCCGAACGGAAGCGTTCGTTGAGCTTGGTGCCGTTGATCAGGTTCTTCAGTTCGACCTGGTTGTAGGCGCCGCCCTTGCCGGGCTTGACGGTGTTGGTCTTGACCGCCACCCAGAGGCCGCCATCGTGCTCGATGACATAGCCGGGACGGATTTCGTTGCCATTGATCTTGGCCATGATGATGTTGATCCGGGAATGAGATGGTCGCTGGACAAGCGATTTCGGGCTCCCAAGACCACAAAACACCCGAAGAGGCAAGGGAGCGGGGGATGCAAGGCACGCTCAGGGCAGGCGGTTGGCCTTCTGCAAGGCCTGCTTGGTCTGGTCGTCGGTCAGCCCTTGCAGGAAATCGTCCATCTCCGGATCGATAAGGCCGGCGCGGCGGGCGACCACGTACCAGGCCCCGGCCAGGATCAGGTCGGGATCGGTGCCGATACCGCCCATGTAAAGCTTTGCCAGACGGTTCTGGGCGGCGACGTTGCCGCCTTCCGCTGCCTGCTTCATCCAGTTGAAGCCGGATTTCAGGTCGCGAACACCACCGCGGCCTTCGATCATCCAGGCGGCAAGATCGATCTGCGCGGTGTCGTAGTTCTGCCTTGCGGCCTGCGCCAGCAGGCGGCGTGCCTGGGCATCGTCGTGCGGCTTGCCGCCGACGCCATTGGCGTAGACCTGCGCCATCGCATACTGCGCGTCGGCAAGGCCGGTCGCCGCGGCGCGCTCATAATAGGGCACGGCCCTGGCGATGCCGGCATCGCCCGGATCCTGCTGTACCAGCAGCTGCGCGAAGTTGAACTGCGCCAGGCGATTGCCGGCTTCGGCGGCGGCCTGCATCAGGGCGTAGGCTTCCTTCTCGTCCTTCTTGACGTAGCGGCCGTCGAGCAGCATCAGCGCGTACTGGAATTGCGATTCAGGAATCCCCTGTTCGGCGGCCTGCGCATACCATTTGGCGGCCTCCGCCGGGTTGAGCGGCACACCCAGCCCGCGCGACAGGATCTCGGCCACCAGCGTTTGCGCCGCCGGGTCGCCATTCTGGGCCCGTACCAACGCCAGATTGTAGGCGGTCTTGTAGAGGCCGCGCTGGAAAGCGCCATAGGCCGGGTCCGCCGGCTTGGCGCCGAAACGCTCGGGATTGATGGCGTCGGCCGAGGGCAGCGGCGCGGTCGTCGCGGGCTGCGGCAGCGGGGTGTCGATCGGCTTGTCGACATGAACGCCAGAACCCGTGGTGCCGGTGTTTGGGGCGCCGGCCTTTGCGGCAGCCGCATCGGGGGCCTTCGCATCCGGCGCGCTGATGTCGGGTGTGCCGGTATCGGGTCCGCTCGTATCGGGCCTGGGCTGCGGCAGCGGAATGGGTTCCGCGGCCATCGCCGCCCCGCTCATCAAGGCCGCAACGAAAACCGCGATAGCAAGTCCTGGTCGGCGCACGTCAGTCCTCGAAGCGCGGCGCGGTTTCGTCGAGCAGCGCATTGGCGGCAGCAATCGCCGCTTTCGGATCGGCGCCGTCGGCGAAGACAACGCTGGACAATGCCACGAATTCGGCGCCGGTGTCCGCCACTGCCTCAACCGAGGCCAGGTCCGACCCGGCCATGACGATGCAAGGGATCTGGATCATGTCGGCCCACCAGCGGCCGAGTGACAGATTGCGCGGATGCGGCTCCGGCTTGTTGTCGTAGCCGAAGCGGCCGAAGAAGATGTAATCGGGCCTGGTCTCGCCGAGTTCCAGCGCGTCGTCGCGGGTCTTGGCGCCGCCGGCGCCGACCATCATCTTTCCCTCGAAGTGCTCGATGGTCTCGGCGAGTGCGTCCTTGGAGACCTCGACATGAATGCCGTCGGCCTGGACGCGGCCGGCAATGCGGGTGTCGCCAGCGATGATGACGGCGATACCGGCGGCCTGCGCCACAGGCACGATCTGTTCGGCAAAGGCCTGGAAGGCAGCCTCGTCCATGCCGTTTTCAGGCAGGATCAGCGAAGCGACGTCGCCGCCCTCAAAGGCCGCCGCAATGCGCTCGGCCGGCGCGTCCTTGGGCGCGATCAGCACGATGCGGCAGCGGTTGGGGGGTGTTGCGTCGTTCATTGGCTTTCGATCCGGGATTTCGCCTATGCCGGGCGAAGATGGTTGCAATGCGGCATAGAGCAAAGCGCCCGCCTTGAACAGGCGGGCGAGGATCGATGCGATGGCTTGGTTTACGATCACCGGCGAGCGGCCGGTCTGCGTCTCATTTGACGGCTTGCGGGCTTTCGACCGGCGGTTTGGCTTTCCACAATGTCCAGCCGAGGTTCATGCCGGCTGCCGCGATCAGGATGGCGGCGGCGCCGACGAGCTGGGCCGGATGCAGCCGGTGGCCGAACGCAATGACATCGACCAGGATCGCCACGACCGGGTAGATGAAAGACAGCGATCCCTGCAGGTGTGTCGGCAGTTTCTGGATGGCGCCATACATCAATATGTACACCAGGCCGGTGTGGACGACGCCAAGCGTCACCAGCATGGCCCAGCTCCACGTGTCGGCGGGCAAATGGGAGAGGTTGGCAAAGGGCGCCAGCATGACGACGCCGACGCAGACCTGGATCAGCGCGATCAGATGCGGTGGGGTCCCCTTCAGCTTTTTGGCGACGATGGCCGCGACGGCCCAGAAGAAGGCCGCGCCAAGCGCCATGACGATGCCGGTGACATAATCGGTGCCGACGATGCCGGAACCGGCATCGGGCCCTGTCTGCACGATCAACAGCATGCCGGCGAAGGCGATGCCGAGCCAGGTCAGCTTGGTCAGGGTCAGTCGCTCGCCGAAGAACAGCGCGCCGAAACCGACCAGCATGAACGGTTGGGTGTTGTAGACTGCCGTGGCGATCGAGATCGAGGCGCGGGAGAAGGCGCTGAACAGCAACAGCCAATTGATGACGATGGCCGCGCCGCCGAGCGCGGCGATGGCAAGAATGCGCAATGTCAGCCTGCCGCGCAGCAGCCCAAGTGCTGCACAGGTGATGAGCAGCGCCACCGCACCGAAGGCGCAGCGCCAGAACACCACGTCCATGACGGGCTGGTCCGACATGACGACGAACCAGCCGATCGTGCCAATGATTGTCATCGCCGCCGTCATCTCGATCGTGCCGCGCACCGTGCTGTCCATGACAATACCTCTGATATCTGTTTGAGGCTGGATAATCTCATGCAATCCTGAGGGTTTATATGATTTATAAAAGGTGATATGTGGGCGTACCCTAATTTAATAAGGCGATCTTCGCCTTTTGCGAGGGAATGAAATGCTGGACGATCTGGACAGAAAGCTTCTCGACATCCTGGTCAAGGATTCCCGGGCTTCATTGAAGGAACTGGCGCAGCAGGTCGGGCTGTCGTCGCCCAGCGTGTCCGAGCGGCTGCGGCGGCTCGAGGAGCGCGGCGTCATCCGCGCCTTCACTGTCGAGATCGACCCGGAGGCGCTGGGCTATCCGCTGCAGGCGATCGTGCGTATCCGGCCATTGCCGGGCAAGTTGCATATCGTCCAGCAGCTGATTGAGGAGATCCCCGAGTTCGGTGAATGCGACAAGGTCACCGGCGACGATTGTTTCGTGGCGCGACTTTATGTGCGTTCGATGAGCGAGCTCGACAAGCTGCTCGACCGCATCGCCGACAAGGCCGAAACCAGCACCGCCATCATCAAGGCGCAGCCGATCCGGCGCCGCCCGCCGCCGATGGGGAATGCTTAGAGTTCCAGCTTGTAGCCGATGTGGCTGGCCTTGAAGCCGAGCCGGTCATAGAAGCGGTGCGCGTCGTGGCGGCTCTTGTTGGTGGTCAGCTGGACAATTTTGCAGCCGCGTGCGCGGCATTGTTCGACCGCCCATTCCAGCAGGCGCTGTCCCAGCCTTTCACCGCGCCGGTCGGCGGCGACGCGGACAGCCTCGATCTGGCCGCGCCAGGCGCCCTGCAGCGACAGGCCGGCAAGATAGCTGATCTGCAGCGTGCCGATGACGTGGCCGCCGTCCGTCATCACGGCCAGAAACAGGTTGGGGTCGGCGTTCACAGCCGCAAAGGCGTCGCGATAGGCTTTGGCCAGCGGTTCGCTTGCGTCTTCGCGGCTGCGGCCGAGCGGATCGTCCGCAAGCATGGCGACGATGGCCGGCAGGTCAATTTCCTCGGCGCGGCGGATCTGGACTTCGCTCATTCTCGAAACCTCATGCGGGGACGGTGCCTTATGCATCGACGGCAATCGTGCCGCAAATCCGACGCCGGTGCCTTACGCACAATTGATCGCCACAGCCGGCATTTTCATGGTCGCGGTGCACGGGTTTCTGGGCTATTGCAGGGCCAGTCTTCCCTCCAGCCTCCCTCACTTCATGTCAGGTCTGCTCGCCGATCCGTGGTTCTATGCCGCCGCCATGCCGGCGGTGATCCTTGTCGGCCTGTCGAAAAGCGGCTTTGGCGGCGCTGTCGGCTTTGTCGGCGTGCCTTTGATGGCGCTGGCCATGCCGCCGGTGCAGGCGGCCGTCATCCTGCTGCCGATCCTGTGTCGCTGGCTTCACCAGCTTCGTCGCCCATGTCGGCGGCCCGCCCTTCCAGGTCTATGCGCTGCCGATCCGGCTCGATCCGAAAGTGCTGTCGGGGACATCGGCGATTTTCTTTGCCGCCACGAACGCGCTGAAACTGATCCCCTATTTCGCGCTCGGCCAGTTCGACACCGCCAATCTGACGGCGTCCGCCGTGCTGATGCCGCGGCACCGCTGGCCACCATTGCCGGCGCCTGGCTGGTACGGCGCATGCGGCCGGAGATCTTTTATCCCTTCACCTACGCGACCGTGGCCGTGGTCGCGGTCAAGCTGCTGTGGGACGGGATCGCCGGCCTGCTGTAAAGCAGCGCGAGGCGGCCGTACGGTCGCCCACATATTCTCGGTGTTAGACAGCGCTCGGCACGAGACGGCGACTGCCGCCAAAGGCCAGTGCGGCGCCGGCGATGACGACCAAAATCATGCCGGCGAGAATGCCGATGTCGTGCTCGGTCGGTTTGAGCACCATGTCCGCGACCACGACCAGCATCACTGCATAGTCGAAGCGTGCCACGCTCATCATGCGCTGGCCCATGGCAAGGACAGCAGGTGACATTCCCTCCTTGGCGATCACCGCTCCCATGCGCTCGCCGATTGGTTTGAAGACGAACATGCCGATCGAAAAGGTCGTGGCATAGCCGACGAGACCGATGACAATCCACAAATCTGCGAATCCCACCCAGAAGCTGCACATGATCAGGCCGAAGATCAGCGTCAGCATCGACATCGGTGCGAAAAACCTGCCGCCCAGTTGTCCGCTGGCACGGATCGCCTGCA
The DNA here is from genome assembly GCF_016836705.1 of Mesorhizobium caraganae. Classification (GTDB taxonomy): domain Bacteria; phylum Pseudomonadota; class Alphaproteobacteria; order Rhizobiales; family Rhizobiaceae; genus Mesorhizobium; species Mesorhizobium caraganae. The sequence goes on from NZ_JAFCGY010000027.1 coordinate 17,650, forward strand.
GCTTTTCCTCGATGTTGCCGGCGCGCTCGGCAAGCATGCCGAGCAGGAACAGCACGAACCCACCTCCGACCCACAAAATGGCTGTGGCGACGTGGAGGAATTTGACGATCGAATACCAGTCCATAGGTTGCTCCTGGGCAGTTCCGGTGGGTTGCGGCGGCACGGATTTGTGCGCGACGGTGTGAGGAGCGGGCGTTTAACGCAACGCGTGTTTCGGAACGATGTCGCGTCGGCGCGCCAGTCTGTTACCGCGGTTTAATCATTCATTTTGGTCGCAAGCCGCGGCGACGGGCGGCTGTCATGGCAAAAGAGGACAGGTTCTGCGGCATGATCCTGAAACGTCCCGAGATTAAGCCGCTCGCGACCGACGTTCCATTCTGGCCGCGCGCGATCGGACCAAGTCTGCGGCAATCAACGAGGGCATCCCATGCAAGGCGTAGCACGAAATTTCTTCACCCTGGCCGTCATCTACGCGCTGTGCGGCATGGCTTTGGGCCTGCATATGGCGATCACCAATGACCATGGGCAGATGCCGACCCACGCACACACCATGGTGGCGGGCTGGCTGATGTCGGCGGTGTTCGCTCTCTTCTATCATTTGTTCCCGGCCATCGGGCAAAAGACGATTGCCGTCATCCATTTCTGGCTGACGGCAGTCAGCGGCATCGCGCTGATGATCGGGCTCTATTTTGAACTTGCGGGCCATCCGGAGATCGAGCCGGTACTGGCCTCTTCCTCGATCGGTTTTTATGCGGGAATGCTGTTGTTCGCCTTCATTTCCTTGCCGGCGATCTGGAAGAAGGCTGGAGCAAGCTGACGATCAGGTTCTGAGGGCCGTTGTGCTGATACGGCACAGAACGGCAGCGGTCGATCAAGAAATATCCGCTCCGTTAAGGGTTCATTAAGCTTTACACGTGTTTACTATGTCCATCCAGTTATCTGGATTCTTACCGAGTGGTTGGAGCCACTTCGTTTGACGCCTCCCTGTTAAACTCCTGAGAGCCGCCTTATCCGCGGCTCTTTTTTTGTCCGCATTTTGGGCTGCCTCGCGCCCATCCGCCGGCGTTAACCGTTTGTTAAACATGTGCTTGCCTTCAACGGCGGCGAAGCGCATTTTCAAGCTTCAGTCATCTAGGGTGCCGGCGTGACGGCGAAGAAGCCGAATCAGCCGACGGGGTAGTGCAGGGGCGTATCGATGAACGAGCCTTCGAAGGGCATCGCGAAAACCATCAAACTGGCGGAACGCCGGGTTTTCTCCCAATCCTTCAAACCGCTTTACCAGGAAGGCATGGGCCTGGTTGAGCAAGCAGCCGAATATCTCGACGGCAAGGGCCGGGCCGAGGCCAAAAAGTTGTCCAGGCTGGCGGCGACGCTCTATGCGGCCGAATCGATGCGGCTGACCACCAGGCTGATGCAGGTTGCCTCCTGGCTGCTTTTGCAGCGGGCGGCAAACTCCGGCGAGATGACCCGCGACCAGGTTGCTTCGGAAAAATCCAAGGTTCGCCTCGACACCGCGTCGGCGCATGACGAGGCGGCCGGCTGGAACGAACTGCCGAAGGATTTCCTCGATCTCGTCACACGCTCGCTGCGCCTCCAGGCTTTGGTGCGCCGCATGGACGAGGAGATCTATGGCGGCGCGTTTACCGAGACGCCGTCCGCCGTCCGCCGCGTCAATCCGGTTTCCGACCAGATCACGCTGCTCAACACGGCTTTCGCCCGGGGTTAAAACGCCTCCCGTTTCCGGTTTGTTCACATTTCGCTGGCATCGCTGTCCGCCGGAGGTAAACTTGGCGGATGGGGGAAGCGATTCGCATCATCGGTATCGACCCGGGGCTCAGGCGCACCGGCTGGGGCATCGTCGAAAGCCTCGGCAATTCGCTGCGCTTCGTCGGCTCCGGCACCGTGCGATCCGACGACAAGGCGGCGCTTGCGACACGGCTTTGTCAGTTGCATGACGGGCTGGCCGAGATCCTGCACGCTGCCATGCCGCAGGAGGCGGCCGTCGAGCAAACCTTCGTCAACAAGGATGCAGTGGCGACGCTGAAGCTCGGTCAGGCGCGTGGCATCGCCATGCTGGTGCCGGCGCGCGCCGGCCTTGTCGTCGCCGAATATGCCCCCAATGCCGTCAAAAAGGCGGTGATCGGCGTTGGCCATGGCGACAAGAAGCAGATCCACATGATGGTGAAGGTGCTGTTGCCGAAAGCCACTTTCGACACCGAACATGCTGCCGACGCACTGGCCATCGCCATCTGCCACGCGCATCACCGGCAAAGCGTCGCCTACAGGATGGCGGCGTTGGCATCATGAAAGGCTATTGAGCATGATAGGCAAGCTCAAGGGCACGCTGGACGAGATCGACGAGGATTTCTGCCTCGTCGACGTGCATGGCGTCGGCTATGTCGCTTATTGCTCGGCGCGCACGCTGGCCTCGCTGCCTTCGCCGGGCGAAGCGGTGGTGCTGTTCATCGAAACCTATGTGCGCGAGGACATGATTCGGCTCTATGGTTTCCAGTCGGTGCTGGAGCGTGAATGGTTCCGGCTCTTGATGACCAATGTGCAGGGCGTCGGCGCCAAGGTGGCGCTGGCGATCCTGTCGACATTGGCGCCGGCCGACCTCGCCAACGCGATCGCACTGCGCGACATCGCCATGGTCAGCCGCGCGCCCGGCGTTGGCAAGAAGGTGGCCGAGCGCATCGTCACCGAATTGAAGAACAAGGCGCCGGCCTATGCTGGAACCGCCTCCGGCACGATCGGCCTGAAGCAGGAACTCGGCGAGGGTGTCGCGCCGGCGCCGATCACCGACGCCGTCTCGGCGCTGGTCAATCTCGGCTATTCGCGCGACACAGCAGCCAATGCCGTGGCGGCGGCGCTGAAGACCGCCGGCGAGGATGCGGATGCCTCGAAGCTCATTCGTTTCGGGTTGAAGGAACTGGCGCGGTGAGCGGTTGCTTGCCCCCTCCTTTACCCTGTGCGAGGAAGGCAGCATGAGCCTTTCCCCTCGCCTCATTGCCCCGGAAAAGCGCGGCGAGGATGCCGAGCAGACTTTGCGGCCGCAGACGCTTGCCGATTTCGTCGGCCAGGCGGCGGTCAGGGCCAATCTCAAAGTGTTCATCGAGGCCGCCAAGGGCCGCAGCGAGGCGCTCGACCATGTGCTGTTCGTCGGGCCGCCGGGACTTGGCAAGACGACGCTGGCGCAGATCATGGCGCGCGAGCTCGGCGTCAATTTCCGTTCGACCTCGGGGCCAGTGATCGCCAAGGCCGGTGACCTCGCGGCGCTGCTCACCAATCTCGAAGACCGCGATGTGCTGTTCATCGATGAGATCCACCGGCTGAACCCGGCCGTTGAGGAAATCCTCTATCCGGCGATGGAGGATTTCCAGCTCGACCTGATCATCGGCGAAGGCCCGGCGGCGCGCTCGGTCAAGATCGATCTCGCCCGCTTCACTCTGGTCGCCGCCACGACGCGGCTTGGGCTTTTGACCAATCCGCTGCGCGACCGTTTCGGCATTCCGGTCCGGCTCAATTTCTATTCCGTCGAGGAACTGGAGCAGATCGTGCGCCGCGGCGCCCGCATCCTGCAAATGCCGCTCGGCGACGACGGTGCGCTGGAGATCGCGCGCCGCGCCCGCGGCACGCCGCGCATCGCCGGCCGGCTGCTGCGCCGGGTGCGCGATTTCGCCTCCGTTGCCGGCGACGGCCATGTCGACAGGCAGATTGCCGATGAAGCCCTCACCCGCCTGGAGGTCGACGCGCTCGGTCTCGACGCGCTCGACCGCCGCTATCTCTCGATGATTGCCCGCAATTTCGGCGGCGGGCCGGTCGGTATCGAGACCATCGCCGCCGGCCTGTCCGAGCCGCGCGATGCTATCGAGGACATTATCGAGCCCTATCTGATCCAGCAGGGTTTCATCCAGCGCACGCCGCGCGGCCGCGTGCTGACCGCCAATGCCTGGCGCCATCTCGGCCTCGACGCGCCGAAGGACCTGGCGCAGCAGCAGATCAACCTGTTCCAGGAGGAGTAACGGAGATTTGTCCTCCGGAACGGATTGTCTGCGCAGAATCTCCTCAAGCCCGCCAGCGTGAAGGCGCATTCCTGGATTTTATCGTGCGTCTCAATGTCGGCGCGGACCGCTCCGATCAGGCGTCGGAGCCAGGAAAGTGATCACCAGACGCGGGTTCCTGAAATTCGTCGGCGGTTCGTTCCTCTCGCTGGCTTCGCTCAGTGCCTATGCGGTTGGTATCGAGCCGATGCTGTTGACGCATGTGAAGCGCTATCAGCTGACGCCGCCGCATTGGCCAGCAGGGCTGAAGCTGCGCGCCGTCGTGCTTTCCGACATCCATGCATGCCACCCCTGGATGACGCCGGAGCGGATCGCTTCGCTTGCGGCTGAGGCGAATGCGCTCAAGCCGGATGTGATCCCCATGCTTGGCGACTATCCGGCTGGCACTCGAATAGTGACGGGCTGGGTGGATGCCTCGGAATGGGCGCCGGCACTTTCCGGCCTCAAGGCGCCGCTCGGCGTCTGGTCGATCCTCGGCAACCATGACTGGTGGGAAGACCGTACCGCGCAAAGGGTTGGCGCCGGACCGACGATTTCACGCAAGGCGCTGGAGACCGTCGGCATTCCGGTGCTGGAAAACGATGTCGTACGCCTGGAAAAGGACGGGCACGGCTTCTGGCTCGCCGGTCTTGCCGATCAGTTGGCGTTGCTCCCCGGCCGGGCCTGGGGCCGCAGTCACGTCAAGGGCCTGGACGATCTCGACGGCACGCTGGCGAAGGTCAGCGACCAGGCGCCCATCATCCTGCTCGCCCACGAGCCCGACATTTTTCCGAAAGTGCCGGGGCGGGTTTCGCTGACGCTGTCAGGCCACACCCATGGCGGACAGGTCCGGCTGTTCGGCTATTCGCCGGTGGTGCCGTCCCGCTTCGGCAATCGTTTCGCCTATGGGCATGTCGTCGAGAATGACCGCAACCTGATTGTGTCGGGTGGACTCGGCTTCAGCATCGCACCGGTGCGGTTCGGCATGCGCCCGGAGATCCTGCAGATCGATCTTGGTTCCACATAGGCCTCGCCCCTGACTAGGGCGTGGACTCATTAGCACGCAGCCAAATTCGGATTGATGCGAGTTTGACGAACGCCAGATAGTTAGCCGCGAGTTTGTCATCTCGGGTTGCGACGGAGGACCCAGAAGATGCCATTGAGCACGCAACGGTCGTTTAGACGCCGAACCCCACGCGTTTGTTCGGCAGCATCGGTTCGATAGCGGTCCATTCGTAGTCGCTGAGTTCGTCGCGCATGATTCGAGGCTCCGGTTTCGGAGCTTGAATCACATCTAGGACAGTGCCACCAACCCGCAATGGTTGGTCGCGGTCCTACTAATGCTCTGAATTTACTTCCGCTTCCCTTCAGCATAACGGACATCGCCGGACTTGCTGGTGGTCCGGCCCTGTCGCGTATGACCCAAAGCGGCCCTGGCGCGGTGTCCAGACCCCGACTCTTCGTCCGGGTGACGATGGCGGATTGGAGTGCTGCGGTGGTGGTGGATTATTGTCGGGGTTCCAAGTCTCCCTCCGGAGGTTCATCCTGCTATATTCAGTCCAAACTAGCAGGGGGTGGCGGTGGTTACGGCGCGCGTTGAGAGACGGTTAGCGGCGGGTGTTGGTAGCGGATGTTGCCGGTTATTCGCGGTTAATGGGCGCTGACGAAGTCGGCACGCTCGAAGCCCTTAAAGCCATCCGCCGCGAAATCGTTGATCCAGCCATTGCGGAGCACAAGGGCAGGATCGTTAAGACAACTGGCGATGGCCTCTTGGTCGAATTCGCTAGCGCTGTGGACGCGGTGACTTGCGCCATGGCTGTTCAAGAGAAGATGGCCGGGCGGGAAGGACAGATTGCCTTTCGCATTGGCATCAACATCGGCGACATTATCAGGGACGAAAACGACATCTTTGGTGACGGCGTGAATGTGGCCGCACGCGTTGAGAACGAATGCGCGCCGGGCGGCGTGTGTTTGTCGGGAAGTGCGTTCGAACAAGTCAGGGGAAAAACGAAATTCGAGTTCGATGATCTAGGCGAACGATCGCTGAAGAACATTGATAGAGTGGTTCGACTATATGGCGTCAAACTTGGTAACCCGCCAAAGGCAACGATTTCGGATAGCAATCGACCGCTGCCATTACCCGACAAACCTTCAATCGCGGTTCTGCCGTTTCAGAACATGTCCGGTGACCCGGAGCAAGAGTACTTCGCTGATGGCATGGTGGAAGACATCATCACTGCGCTGTGCCGTTTCAAATGGCTGTTCGTGATCGCCCGCAATTCGACCTTCACGTATAAGGGGCGGTCCGTTGACATCAGGCAGGTTGGACGGGAACTAGGGGTTCGTTACGTGTTGGAAGGCAGCGTGCGAAGGGCAACCGACCGAGTACGGATCACAGCCCAGCTCATTGACGCGGAGACCAGGGCCCATATTTGGGCAGATCGCTACGACCGCGCTGTCGACGACATCTTTGCTTTGCAGGATGAAATTACTTTGAGCACTGTCGCCGCGATCGAGCCCAGCCTGCGCCAAGCCGAAATTGAACGGGCGAAGCGCAAACGGCCTGAAAATCTCGACGCCTACGACCTCGTGTTACGTGCGACGCCTCTGGTGGATACTGGGATGCCGGAGGGCGCGTCGCAGGCAGTGCCACTCCTTGAGCGCGCACTTTTACTTGAGCCGAACTACGCGCTCGCGCACGGCCAGACGGCGTTTTGCAATGAAATACTATATCTCCGAGCGGGAAGGCGTGAAGACAATCGCACAGCTGCGATACAGCACGCACATACTGCAGTGGCGCTTGGCCCCGACGATGCCCCAGCACTTGTCTATGCCGCAATCGCTATCGGTCTTGTCGAACATAACCGTATCTTGGCTCAGGAAACGTTCGAGGCCGCTCTTGCAATCTCCCCGTCGGCAGCGTGGGCATATTCGTGGGGCGCGTTGATTTTGGGCTGGGGAGGGGAAGCCGAGCGTGCCATCGAATGGGGCGAGCGGGGTATCCGCCTTAGTCCACTCGATCCGTGGATTACGGCGGCGCTGCATGGCATTTGCATGGGTCATTTTCTTCGCGGGCGCTATGAAGATGCTGCGGCGGCAGCGCAACGGGCCATTCGTAGCAAACCAGGTTTCAGCGTCTCGCACATGTTTCTGGCAGCGGCGCTTGCTAAACTCGGACGAATGGAAGATGCGAGCGCGGCTGCCGGGCGCGTGATACAACTTCAACCCAACTTCAGCAGCAATGGCCAGTGCTCCGCCATCGGTTGCGTGCCGGTACTCGCAGCACCTCTTATCGAAGCAATGCGCGCTTCAGGTCTTCCCGAATAATCAGGATCCGCCAACCTCGCTGCCGATGTGGCCGGCCATGCCGCATCCCATCGCATCATTTCGCTGCGATGCCGAATTTGATCGCTACCAAGGTATCGGGGACCCTCCTGAGCCGTCAGCGCGGCCGATTTATGAATTCACGGCCTAAGGCAGCGACCGGATCGCATCCATCACGGCAGGCTCGGCCTTGTCGCCGTTGAAAGCGTCGACGATGCCGAAGGCGCCACCAAAACTCCACACCGACCATGAGAAGCCATGCGCCTCGGCGCGCGCTATCATGTCCTTGACATAGGCGGCGCGGTATTGCGGCGGCATGACATAGGGGTTGCCATACTCCTGGCGGATCATGCCGAATTCGCCCAGCGTGATGTTTTCCGGCTTGATGCTGTTGGCCTTGGCCCAGGCCTCGACCTTTTCGAACGGCGCATCCATGACGCCGAGCAGCTTTTCGTCCGTGTCCATGCTCGCCACCTGCTCGTCGAGATAGGCGAGCAGGCCGCTTCGCCTGGTCCACGGCGCCTCAGCCTTCATCTTGGCGCGGATCGCGTCCAGTTTTGCATCGAGCTCGGCGCGCGGCACCGCGGTCAGCGGGTAGGGCAGGCCGGTGACATAGGGAATGAAATCGCCGGCCCAGGTCGCGCCCTGATGGGTGAGCAGGAACGGATCGTAGGAGTGGAAGGTCCAGATGATGTTGTCGTCGGGAATCGTCTTCGGGTCGATCCTGACCAGTGAGGCCGCATTGGAATAGCATGCGCCGGTGAGGATAAGCGTCAGCCTGGTGGCCGAGGCGCGCGCGGCCGCGAACAATTTCTGCTGGCGCTCGGGCCAGAGGCTGGTGCCGTCGCTGTCGCAATCGACGATCGGCTCGTTCATCGGCTCGAAAGCGACCTGCGTCGGGTCCTCAGTGGCAAGCGAGCGCGCCATTTTGCGGATGACCTCGACATAGGCGTCGAACGTGGCGGGATCGTCCATCACCTGGCCCATGCCGATCTCGCGGCCGCCCCCGGCGGGGATGAGGTGCATGTCGACGATCACTTTCAGGCCGGCGCGGTTGATCATGCGGGCCGAGTCCCGCACGCTGGCATAAAGGTCGTCGCGCAGCGCCAGCGTCTGGTCCGACATAAACGGCGAGGGGTCGACCGGCATGCGCAGGAAGTCGAAGCCGGCGGCCTTCAGCGCCTTGAGGTCTTCCTCGTTGAGGAACTTGCGCCATTCCGGATAGGGCAGGATGGCCTTGGGATCGTTCCATTTGTCTTCCCCGACCCAGGTCGTCCACTGGTCGAGGTTGAGGCCGCGCTTCATCGAAAAGCTCGCGGCGTGGCCGGGCAGAGCGGACGCCGCCAGCACAAGCAGCGCCGCCATCAAGGTCTTGATCATCGCCGTCAACAGTGCCATCCGATTTGCTGCGCTGGTGATTTTGGCAGGACAGGTGCCCCGCCGGGGGCAAAAAGGAAAGCGCGATGGACGATCATGGTGAATCGGCGGCACTCACTGCCGGGCTATCCGGCGCTCTGACGGATTTCGGCCATCGGCTGATGGCACGGGTCTATTATGCCGACACCGATTTCTCCGGCGTCGTCTATCACGCGCGCTATCTCGAATTCTTCGAGCGCGGCCGCTCGGACTATCTAAGGCTCGCCGGCGTCCATCACACCGAACTTCACCAAGGCAAGCACGGTGAAAGGATCGTCTGGGTGGTGCGGCGCATGGAGATCGATTTTCGTTCGCCCGCCCGCATGGACGATATCCTGACCATCGACACTCGCACCGAAGAGATTTCCGGCGCCCGCATCGTCATGGCACAGCAATTGAAGCGCCGCGCCGAGGTGTTAGTCGAGGCGAAGGTCCAGGCGGCGATCATCGGTGAGAACGGCCGGCCGAAACGCTTTCCCAAGGAATGGATCGCGGCCTTCATACCGAGAGCAAGTTGATACCAGGGCCTGCCAGCCTGCAACGAGCGGCTGATCGGCGGCGCATTTTGATGGGACAACATGCCTGCCGTCGTCCCGGGGCGCGGCAATGCGCCGCGCCATATTTCCTAACCCATCCTTAACCATAACGGTCCATGAAGAGATTGGTGAAGATTGGAAGAATCCGTGCGCCTTCCTTTCACCAATATTTGCCCTGAAAAGGCCGCTAACGGTGCATTTTGGGGTAATCCGCAAGCCTAGCGCGAACGGACCACAAGGGATGCCCATGGGCCAGCCGCCAGCGATGCCCGGAAAATCTTAAGGACTTAAACGATGGAAAATATCGCACTCGCCGACCCGGCAGCGCATTTGTCGATTTGGGCGCTGTTCATGCAGGCCGGCTGGGTGGTCAAGCTGGTGATGATCGGGCTGCTCTGCGCTTCGATCTGGACCTGGGCGATCATCGTCGACAAGCTGGTCAGCTATGCCCGCATGCGGCTGTCGCTCAACCGCTTCGAACAGGTGTTCTGGTCGGGACAGTCGCTGGAGGAGCTCTACCGCACGCTCGCGGACCGCAAGACCACCGGCATGGGCGCGATCTTCGTCGCAGCCATGCGCGAATGGAAGAAAAGCTTCGAGAAAGGCGCCAAATCGCCGCTCGGCCTGCAGACCCGTATCGACAAGGCGATGGACCTGGCGCTGACGCGCGAGATGGAGCGGCTGGAGGGACGGCTCGGCTTCCTCGCCACCACCGGTTCGGCCGCACCCTTCATCGGCCTGTTCGGCACCGTCATCGGCATCATGACCTCGTTCCAGGCCATTGCCGCTTCCAAGAACACCAGCCTTTCGGTGGTGGCGCCCGGCATCGCCGAGGCGCTGCTGGCAACGGCCATCGGCCTGCTCGCCGCCATCCCGGCTGTCATCGCCTACAACAAGCTGTCATCGGACGCGAACAAGATCGCGGTGCGCATGGAAGGGTTCTCGGACGAGTTCTCCGCCATACTCTCGCGCCAAATCGATGAAAAAGTCGCACCGAAGGCCTGAGGAGCAGCAAGATGGGTATGTCCGTAGGCATCTCGGGACGCGGCGGGCGCGGCCACAGGCGGCGCGGCCGCCATCACGCGCTGATATCGGAAATCAACGTCACGCCGATGGTCGACGTGATGCTGGTGCTGTTGATCATCTTCATGGTCGCGGCACCCTTGCTGACGGTCGGCGTGCCGATCGACCTGCCGGACACGCAGGCCAAGGCGATGAACGCCGACACGCAACCGATCACTGTCTCGATCAACGCTGCCGGCCAGATTTATCTGCAAGAGACCGAAATCCCGATCGAAGAACTGGTGGCCAAGCTGCAGGCGATCTCCAAGACCGGCTATGAAGAGCGCATTTTCATCCGCGGCGACAAGTCGACCGACTACGGCACCGCCATGAAGGTGATGGCCCGCATTTCGGCCGCTGGTTACAAGAACATCGGCCTCGTCTCGCTCCAGGAACAGGAACAGTAGCGCCAAGATGCGGACCGGCCTCACCACATCGGTGATCTTGCACACGGTAGCGTTGGCCTTTGGGCTGTTCACGCTGTCGTCGCCGCCTGCCATGCCCGCGTCCGATGCTGAATCGGTCTCGGTCGCAATCGTGCCGGTGGAGGCCGTCGCGCAGACGCTGCAGGGCGACAAGAAAGCAGTGATGCGCGAAAAGCCGGCGCCGACCCCGACCAAGCGGCCCGATATCGTGCCAGAGGCACAGAAGATTGGTGAGAACAGCGTCGACACCGACAAACCGGTGACGGACGAGGCCAAGCCGAAGCCGGTGGAGCTGGCGTCGGCCCCGCCGCCGGCGCCGACACCGAAAGAGAAGCCTAAGACCGAGGACGCGCCGAAGCCGAAGGAAGAGCCGAAGCCGACTCCAGCGACGGAAGTGGCGCCGGTGCCGCAGCCGAAGGAAGAGGTCAAGCCCGAGCCGGTCAAGCAGACGGAACCGAAGCCCACCCCGGCCAAGGAGCCGGCGCCGGCGCCACAGCCGGATACGACCGCCGCCATCGAGCCGAAGCCCGAGGTCAAGCCCGACGCGGTCGCCGAGGCCATATCGGAACAGCAGCCTCCGGAGGAGGCGCAGCTGCCGAATTCCGCACCCGCGCCCGAAGCGCGGCCGAAGCTGCAGCCGGCGCAGGCTGAAAGCGCCAAGGCGCCGGATCGCAAGGATGCCGACAAGCCGGTCAAGGAAGCTTCGTCCAAGCCGAAGTCCGAGGACAAGCAGTTCAACGCTGACGAGATTTCAGCTCTCCTCGACAAGCAGAAGCCATCCGGCGGCGGCGCCAAGCGCTCGACGCAGCAGGCGTCGCTCGGCGCCGACAAGACCCAGGGCCAGAAGCTGTCGCAAAGCGAAATGGGCGCTTTGTCGGATCAGCTCGGCGGTTGCTGGACCCTTCCCGTGGGGCTCGAGGGTTCGGAAAACTTCGTCGCCGTGGTCCTGTTCAACCTCGACGCCTCCGGCAAGCTCGATGGCCGGCCGACCGTCGAGAAATCGAGCGGAAACCAGCAGTTTGACGAGAGTGCGGTGCGTGCCGTCCAGAAATGCAACATGGCCGGCCTGCAGGTTCCTGCCGGCAAGCAGGATATCTGGGCCCAGGTTCGGGTCACTTTCGATCCCAGAGAGATGCTTGGGCTTTAAGTCTGGCGTCCACAAAATCAGTTAAGAGAAGCGAGACGACATGAAATCCATCCTCAAGCCGCTCCTGACGATTGCAGCCATGGCGCTGGGCATGACTGCCGTTGCCACCTTGCCGGCGCGAGCACTCGTCGAGATCAACGTCAACAAGGGCAATGTCGAGCCGTTGCCGATCGCGATCACCGATTTTCAAGGTGAGATTGGCGCCCAGATCTCCGATATCGTCAGCGCCGATCTGAAACGCTCCGGTCTGTTCGCACCGATAGACAAGAGCGCCTTCATCGAGAAGATCGCCAATCCGGATGCGCAGCCGCGCTTCGACGACTGGAAGGTGATCAACGCGCAGGCACTGGTAACCGGCAGCGTCGGCAAGGAGGCGGACGGCCGCATCCGCGCCCAGTACCGGTTGTGGGACACTTTTGCCGGCCAGCAGATGTCCGGCGAGCAGTTCTTCGCCAACGACGCCAACACTAGGCGCGTCGCTCACATCATCGCCGACGCGATCTATGAGAGGCTGACCGGAGAGAAAGGCTATTTCGATACCCGCGTCGTCTTCATCGACGAATCCGGCGCCAAGAATGCGCGCAAGAAGCGGCTCGCCATCATGGACCAGGACGGCGCCAACGTCCGCTATCTCTCGGACGGCAAATCGATCGTGCTGACACCGCGTTTCTCGCCGAACCGGCAGGAAATCACTTATATGTCGTACGAAAGCGGCCAGCCGCGGGTCTATCTGCTGCAGATCGAGACCGGGCAGCGCGAACTGGTCGGCAATTTCCCCGGCATGACCTTTGCGCCGCGCTTTTCGCCGGACGGCCAGAAGGTGATCATGAGCCTGCTGCGCGATGACGGCAATTCCAACATCTTCGCCATGGATCTGCGCAGCCGCTCAACGACCCGGCTGACCAACTCGACCGCCATCGACACCTCGCCGTCCTATTCGCCCGACGGCAGCAAGGTTGTGTTCACCTCCGACCGTGGCGGCCGCGCGCAGATCTATGTGATGGGCGCCGACGGTTCGGGCCAGACCCGCATTTCGTTCGGCGACGGCGTCTATTCGACGCCGGTGTGGTCGCCGCGCGGCGATCTCGTCGCCTTCACCAAGCAGACGGGCGGCGAATTCCAGATCGGCGTCATGAAGACCGACGGCTCTGGCGAGCGCATCCTGTCGTCCGGCTTCCAGCAGGAAGGGCCGACCTGGGCGCCCAACGGCCGCGTGCTGATGTTCTTCCGCGACTCCGCCGGTGGCCCAAAACTGGTTTCCGTCGACCTTACCGGCCGGAACGAACAGTCGATCCCGACGGCGAATTTCGCTTCCGATCCGGCCTGGTCGCCGCTGCTGGAGTGAGCGGAATTGAGGAATTGAGGAATTGAAGAACTAAGAATGGAGAAAGAGGGAAGCTTCATCAAGCGCGCGAAGGACTTGGAAGTCTATAAGCGCGCTTACGCGGTTTCCCTCGACGTTCACAGGGCGACGCTGGTTTTTCCGAAAATCGAGCAATACGCACTGGCCGACCAAATGCGTCGATCCAGCAAGGCCATCTGCGCCAATTTAGCAGAGGGCTTTGCTAAGCAGACACATTCCAGGCCCGAATTCGCGCGGTTCATTTCGATGGCGATGGGATCATGTAGTGAGCTAGAAACGTGGATTTCCTATGCGTTCGATCTTGGCTACATCGCACAAGCGCAGCGCGACGAATGGCTGCAATCATATGTCCACATCTATGGAATGCTGGTGAATTTGAGGGAGAGGCTGACGTGAGCCTTCTTCAATTCTTGAGTTCTTCGATTCCCATCGCGCAGCGAAGTCAAAACCTGGATCTCTTATGCATTCGATCTCGGATACATCACGCAGGCGCAGTTCGACGAGTGGCAGCTGTCTTACAGCCAGATATAGGGGAATGCTGGTGAATCTCAGAGGGTTGCTGAGGTGACCTTTTTCCTCCAGTTCCTCAATTCTTCAGTTTTCCAATTCCAATTTTTCACGCCGAAGTCGCCTTTTGGCCGCATTTCCGCCTACGGTCCGCGACCATTGTGGCATCAGGTTATTTCGGCTGCGGACGGGCGGCTGAAACCAAATTTTAACCGTGTTTCTTGAATGCCGGTTAACCCAAACGTGGTTACTGGGTGATCAACGAAATCACTCGAATACGAAGGAGAGGCGGCATGGGCCGTATCGCAGCACTTACCAGAAACCCGGCGATGATTGCGCTGATCGCGATGCTCGCCATCACCGGTTGCGCCTCGAAGAAGACCCCGAACAGCGCCGCCGACCTCGGTCTCAATGGCGCGGGCGCCGCAACGCCCGGCTCAGCGCAGGACTTCACGGTCAACATTGGCGACCGCATCTTCTTCGATACGGATTCGTCCTCGATCCGCGCCGATGCGCAGACGACGCTGTCGCGCCAGGCGCAGTGGCTCAACCAGTACAAGCAGTATGCCATCGTCGTCGAAGGCCACGCCGATGAGCGCGGCACGCGCGAATACAATCTGGCGCTCGGCGCCCGCCGCGCCGCCGCCACCCGCGACTTCCTGGTCGCCAGGGGCGTTTCGGCAAGCCGCCTGAAGACGATTTCCTACGGTAAGGAACGTCCGGTCGCGGTTTGCGACGACATCTCCTGCTGGTCGCAGAATCGCCGCGCGGTCACCACGCTCTCCGGTGCCGGATCCTGATAGGCAAGACGGCGGCGCGCCTATCCTGACGCAATTCCGGACGGAAAACCGTTTCACACTTTTCCTGGAATTGCTTGTGTCGCAAAATTGCAACACCTCCATGCGAAAGGCGGCCATTGGCCGCCTTTTTCAGTTCCAGTCCCGGAAACAAAATTGGGAAACAAAATTTGGCCGAAGTCTCGCCTCCTGCTAAGAGCCGAGGGCGTCTGGCTGGTTCCTGTGATTGGAAGGCGCGAACAGACTCACGAATTACACGGCGAGAGGCACATGCATTTCAGATCGGTCTTGAGCGGCACGCTTGCGCTGCTGCTCGTATCAGGCTTCGCCGCTGCGGCAAGCGGCACCGGACAACCCGCGGATAGCGGCTTTTCCTTCCATCTGCCGACGCTCGGCATTTTCGGCAAGAAGGAGAAGCCGGAGCAGCAACAGATCGCGCAGCAGCAGGACGGCACCACCGCCGCCAGCCTCGAAGAACAGCTGCGCCAGATGAACGGCAAGATCGAGGAACTCAACTTCCAGGTCCTGCAGATGCAGGAGCAGATGCGCAAGCAGCAGGAAGACAACGAGTTCCGCTTCCAGCAGCTGGAAGGCGGCTCCAGCGGACAGCCGCCGGCGCAGAAGAAATCAGAGGCCGCGCCGCAGGATGGCGATACCAACAACAGCGTCGCTGAGGCTCCGGCAACGCAGACGCCGGCCGAGTCGGGTGCACAACCGGATGGCGGCCAGAGCGTCGGCGAGGTCATCGTCGAATCGCAGACCGGCGATCCCGGCAAGGTGATCACCGGCACCCCGCCGAAGACGTTCGGCACCATCACTGTCGACAAGAACGGCAATGTGGTCGACGCCGGCGGCAACACGCAGGCGACCGCGCCGGCGGAAGGTGCGGCTCCGCCCGCCGAGGCGCCGGCGACCGGTCCCAAGACCGGCAAATCCGACGGCACGGTGGTGGCGGCGCTGCCTGCCACGAACAACCCGGAAGAGATCTACCGCAACTCCTACCAGTTCATCCTGTCGGGCGATTACAGCACCGCCGAGCAGGGTTTTCGCGACCATATCGCCCGCTTCCCCAAGGACGCCAAGGCAGCGGACGCGCATTACTGGCTGGGCGAATCCCTGCTTGGCCAGCAGAAGTATCATGACGCGGCCGAGGTTTTCCTCTCCGCCAGCAAGGACTATCCAAAGGCCAAGAAGGCGCCCGACATGCTGTTGAAGCTCGGCGTGTCGCTGGTCGGGCTCAAGCAGAAGGATGTCGCTTGCGCGACCTTCGGTGAGATCGGCAAGCGCTATCCCGATATTTCGGCCGCGCTCAAGGAACGCGTCAAACAGGAAAGGGCGCTGGCGGCGTGCTAGTCTTCCCCTTGCATGTCGGCGTCCGGGGACCAGTTTTGGGCGACATGCATTGATGCTCGATACCGAGCCTGACCTTTCGAACTTTTCAACGATGGACTTTTCCAACGGCGCTGTTGCGGCCGTGTCCGGCGGCAGCGACTCGACCGCCCTCCTTCTTCTCCTCAAAGCTCACCTCGACCGCAGTGCCCCGACAGCCAGGCTGCTGGCGGTGACGATCGACCACGGTTTGCGTCCGGAAGCGGCGGCGGAAGCACGCGCCGTTGCCAAACTCTGTGCCGAGCGCGGTATCGCGCACCGCATACTTAGCTGGTCCGGCGACAAGCCGTCGACCGGCCTGCCCGCGGCGGCGCGCGAGGCACGCTACCGGCTGCTGGCCGAGGCCGCGCAGGCGCAGGGCATCGGTGTGATCGCGACCGGCCACACCGCGGACGACCAGGCCGAGACCGTGCTGATGCGAGCCGCGCGGAATGATGGCCAGGAGCTTGGTGAAATGGCAGGCCGCGGGCTCGCCGGCATGGCGCCGGCCACCCTCTATGACTGGCGGATCTGGATCACGCGGCCGCTGCTCGGCGTACGGCGCGCGGCATTGCGGGCCTTCCTGCGGCGCGAAAATGTCGGCTGGACGGAGGACCCGACCAACACGGATGCGCATTTCGAACGGCCGCGCATTCGCGCCGTGCTCGGCGAAGACCGGGGCGGGCAGCGTTTTGCCGAGGCGATCAGCCTTGCTGGACGGGCGGCCAGCGAGCGCGAGCAACTCGGACGCCGCGCCGCCGCGCTGATCCGGGAATTTGCGAGCCAGCCGGCACCGGGTCTCATCCGCCTCGAACCCGGTTTCGCCAACGCAGACGACACGCAAGCCGCGGTCTATGGGCTGCGTGTCCTGCTGGCGGCGACCGGCGGCGTCGCCCTGTTGCCGGACCAGGCGCGTAGTGAAGCGCTGTTCGAGCAAATGCAGGCCGGGCCGCTTTGCGCCACATTGTCGCGGACGGTCGTCGATACCAGGCGCACCGGCATCTTCCTGTACCGTGAATTGCGCGACCTGCCTGCTGCCACACCGTTGGCGGTCGGACTCTGGGACGGTCGCAGGCGGATCACCGACGCAGAGGCGATCACATTGGGCGACAGTTCTGGCGCATTGTTGATCGCGCCGCTCGGCGCGGCCGCCGCCGCCAAGCGGACTGCCGGGAATGGCGCGCCAGCAAGCCTTGTCCGTGCCGGCTTGGCTGCGGAACCGGCGCTGTGGCGCGGCGGCGAATGCCTTGGTTTTGCGGGCGATGTAACGACGGCGCCGGCAATCGCCCTCAGCCCGGCCGTCGCGCCTTTTGCACGCTTCCTGCCCAGCTTCGATCTGGCGCTGGCCGGGGCCGTCGCCGAACTGACCGGCGCGCCGCCGGTCCCGGCCTTGCCTTCCAGCCGCCACAGTGCCGGTTGATGGTGGCGCGAAAGCTTAACCCGGACGTGCTGTTATGCTTGGCAAGGGGAGGCGCTCTCCCTATGTTAGGCCCAAGTTTCCTCTCATACGCGTGCCCCACAGGGTACCAACGGGACAATTGATGAATCCGAATTATCGCAACCTCGCGCTCTGGGCGATCATAGCGGTCCTGCTCATCGCTCTCTTCAATCTGTTCCAGACGCCGCAGACGCGCGGAGCCTCGCAAGACGTTCCCTACTCGCAGTTCCTGCAAGAGGTTGCGGCCGGCCGGGTCAAGATGGTGACCATCGCCGGCGACCGCATCATGGGCACCTACACCGACAACGCGAATGGCTTTCAGACCTATTCGCCCGGCGATCCGCAGCTGGTCTCGCGGCTTCAGGACAAGAACGTCGTCATCAATGCGCGTCCTGAATCGGACGGTTCCACCTCGCTGTTCAGCTATCTCATCTCCTACCTGCCGATGATCCTGATCCTCGGCGTGTGGATATTCTTCATGCGCCAGATGCAATCCGGCTCCGGGCGCGCCATGGGCTTCGGCAAGTCGAAGGCCAAGCTTCTGACCGAGGCGCATGGCCGTGTCACCTTCCAGGATGTCGCCGGCGTCGACGAGGCCAAGGAAGATCTGGAAGAGATCGTCGAGTTCCTGCGCGATCCGCAGAAGTTCCAGCGCCTGGGCGGCAAGATTCCGCGCGGCGTGCTGCTCGTCGGTCCTCCCGGCACCGGCAAGACGCTGCTCGCCCGTTCGGTTGCTGGTGAAGCCAATGTGCCCTTCTTCACCATTTCGGGTTCGGACTTCGTCGAGATGTTCGTCGGCGTCGGCGCGTCCCGTGTCCGCGATATGTTCGACCAAGCCAAGAAGAACGCGCCCTGCATCATCTTCATCGACGAAATCGACGCCGTCGGCCGCCATCGCGGCGCCGGCCTTGGCGGCGGCAATGACGAGCGCGAGCAGACGCTGAACCAGCTGCTGGTCGAGATGGACGGTTTCGAGTCCAACGAGAGCATCATCCTGATCGCCGCCACCAACAGGCCCGACGTGCTCGATCCGGCCCTGTTGCGTCCGGGCCGCTTCGACCGCCAGGTGGTGGTGCCGAACCCCGACATCGTCGGCCGCGAGAAGATCCTCAAGGTGCATGTGCGCAACGTGCCGCTGGCGCCCAATGTCGACCTCAAGGTGGTCGCGCGTGGCACGCCGGGCTTTTCCGGCGCCGATCTGATGAACCTGGTCAACGAATCCGCTCTGATGGCGGCGCGCCGCAACAAGCGCCTCGTCACCATGGCCGAATTCGAGGACGCCAAGGACAAGATCATGATGGGCGCCGAGCGCCGCTCGTCGGCCATGACCCAGGCCGAGAAGGAGCTCACCGCTTACCACGAGGCCGGTCACGCCATCCTGGCGCTCAACGTGCCGTCCGCCGATCCGCTGCACAAGGCGACCATCATCCCGCGCGGCCGTGCGCTCGGCATGGTCATGCAGCTGCCGGAAGGCGACCGCTATTCGATGAGCTACAAGTACATGGTCTCGCGGCTTGCCATTATGATGGGTGGCCGCGTCGCCGAGGAGTTCAAGTTCGGCAAGGAGAACATCACTTCGGGCGCTTCCTCCGACATCGAGCAGGCGACCAAGCTGGCGCGCGCCATGGTTACGCGCTGGGGCTTCTCGGACAAGCTCGGCCATGTCGCCTATGGCGACAACCAGGAAGAGGTTTTCCTCGGCCATTCGGTAGCGCGCACGCAGAATATCTCGGAAGAGACCGCGCAGATCATCGACGCCGAAGTGCGCCGGCTGATCGACGAGGCCTATGTCTCGGCCAAGTCCATCCTGACCAAGAAGAAGAAGGAATGGATTGCGCTGGCACAGGGCCTGCTCGAATACGAGACGCTTTCGGGCGAGGAGATCAAGCAGTTGATCGCCGGCCAGAAGCCCGCACGCGACCTCGGCGACGACACACCGCCAAGCCGTGGTTCAGCGGTGCCGAAGTCCGGCCGCCGCAAGAAGGGCCCAGAGCCCGAAGGCGGCATGGAGCCTCAGCCGTCTAGCTGAGCTGAAATCACTCGATCCAAGAAAACGCCGCGGCTTCAATCCGCGGCGTTTTGCAGGCTGATGCCTATGTCAATCTGATCGACGCCAGCAGGTCGGCTGATGTCAGCGCCGAACTCGTCCTGCCGATGCAAAGCCTGATGAAGCGCGGGGTGGCTGCCGGCCAGGCCAATGCCGATCTTTCAAGCCTAGTCGCGCTCCTGCGGCTCTCGAAACAAGGCGCTGAGGCTGGCAAGACCTCAACAAAAAGCCCGCCAACCATGAGGTTGGCGGGCTTTTCGATCTTCAAACGCTGCTGGCCGATCAGCTCTTCAGCTTGGCGTTGCAGAGGCTGTAATAGCCGCCGCCCTTCTGGATCCAGCGAAGGCCTTTCAACGTACCTGCGTCCTTGTTGCCGTGGTAACCCTGCAGGCAGGTCTTCATCCGCGCCTTCGCGGGCTTTTCGGTCTTGAACTCGGCGGCGAGGGTGGTCGGGAATGTCACGCCCGCCGGCGCTACAGCGGGGGCGACCGCTGCGCTGGTTTCCTTCTTCGGCTGCGGCTCGGTTTTGACCGTATCCGCGCTGGCACTCTCCGCAGCGGACGTCGCGCACTTCTCCGTGCGGAAAGCGGTCCAATCCATGCCGTTCAGAGTGCCGCCTTCCTTGGCTGTGCGATAGGCCTCGCCGCATTCTTTCATCGTCAGCGCGGTTGCAGGGGCCACGCTCCAAGCAACCAATGCCGCCGTCGCAGCCAATCCCACCAATTTCAATCTGGACATAAGACCCTCCTGGTTGACAAAAATCTTGATGTCTTTTTGTATACTGTTTGTTCCGCATATGTTCAATTGGAATCTTTGCGAACCACCCATAAGTCTGGCGGTGGGCAGTGTCGGCGAATAGATGATGCCGACAGCTTCCGCGATATGTAGACGCGAGCAAAGCCGGGCGTCTTCGAGCGCAACAAAAAGGCCCGCGCATGCTGCGATGCGCGGGCCTTTGTCTGGAGAATATGGCTACGCGATCAGCTCTTCAGCTTGGCATTGCAGAGGCTGTAGAAGCCGCCGCCCTTCTGGATCCAGCGCAGGCCATTCAGCGTGTTGGCATCCTTGTTGGCGTAGTAGAGCTCGAGGCAGGTATGCATGCGGCCCTTGGCCGGCGTCTCGCTGGCGTATTTCTTCGAGATCGCGGTCGGGAACTTCACGCCCTTGGGAGCGGTGACCGAGGGCTTCTCGGGCTCGCTGGTATAAGTCGCCTCGCTCGGAGCAGGGACGGTGTCGTCGTCATCGGCGCCGGCGCCGCATTCGGCCTTGCGGAAGTCGTTCCACTTCTTGCCGCCCAGCGTGTTGGCAGACTTGGCCGCCTGATACTTGGCGCTGCAATCGGCCATGCTCAGGCCCTTGCCGCTGCTGTCGGCAGCTGCCTTGGTCGTGGTGGCCGGTGCTGCCGAGGCGCTGGCGCCGGCGGCGCATTCGGTCTTGCGGAAGTCGTTCCACTTCATGCCATTGAGCGTGCCAGCGGCCTTTGCCGCCTGGTATTTGGCGCTGCATTCCTTGGCCGTCAGGCCCTTGGCGCCATCGTCGGCTGCGGTTGCAGCCTTGGTCGTGGCCTTGGCGGGTTCTGCCGTGGCGCTAGCGCCGGCGGCGCATTCGGTCTTGCGGAAATCGTTCCACTTCACGCCGTTGAGCGTGCCGGCTGCCTTCGCAGCCTGGTATTTGGCGCTGCATTCCTTGGCCGTCAGGCCTGTGGCGCCGTCGTCGGCGGCAGCAGCGGCCTTGGTCGTGTCCGCCTTGGCCGCGTCGGCCTTCTTGGCCGGCTTGGCGGTCTCGGTGGTGGCGGCCGCGTCGGTGCCGCATTCGGCCTTACGGAACTGGTTCCAGGTCTGTCCGTTCAGCGTGCCGCCGTCTTTGGCGGCATTATACTTGGTACTGCACTCGGCCATGGTAAGCGCGTTGGCGGGCGCCGCCATGAACAAGGTTGCGACGGCAAGACCCGTCAAAGTTGCAAGTCGATGGATGAGCATGGCGTTTCTCCCGTTGCTGCGCCGATGGTGTCCCTTTGGTGAAATCAATAGCTCTCAACGCTAGGCTGCGCCAGATGCTAACTCGCGCCGATACCCTCGCAAAGCGCGTCCTCCCAACAAGGTGATGAAATCATTGCGATCTGTGGCCTCGAAAAGAAGGGTTACCGGATAACCTGCGCCGAGCGGCTTAGTGTGGCTGCTATATTGCGGCAAGACCGTGTCACCGTTTTAGGCTGTGGAAACACTTGAACAGATCGCTACAATGATTTTCTAAGGATTGGTAACATACGATCATACATTGTGATGATTTGTGGTGCCCAATTTTGTGGCATTACGGGCAGCTGAAAAAACGACGGGGATTCTGGCTAGCATGGCAGGGCACTATTTCGGCACCGACGGAATTCGCGGGCGCGCCAACAAATTTCCGATGACGGCTGAGATCGCGATGCGGGTCGGCATGGCCGCCGGCCTGTCGTTCCAGCGCGGCAGCCACCGCCACCGCGTCGTGCTCGGCAAGGACACGCGGCTGTCCGGCTACATGATCGAGAATGCGATGGTGGCCGGCCTTTGTGCCGCCGGCATGGATGTCTTCCTGCTCGGCCCGATTCCGACGCCGGCGGTGGCCATGCTGGTGCGCTCGCTGCGCGCCGATATCGGCGTGATGATCTCGGCCTCGCACAATCCCTACTTCGATAACGGCATCAAGCTGTTTGGGCCCGATGGCTACAAGCTCTCCGACGAGATCGAGGAGCGGATCGAGAGCATGCTCGACAAGGACATCGAGCTGGCGCTCGCCGATTCCGACGGGCTCGGGCGCGCCAAGCGCGTCGACGGCGTGCATGACCGCTACATCGAATTCGCCAAGCGCACGCTGCCGCGCTCGATGTCCCTGTCGGGTCTCAGGATCGTCGTCGACTGCGCCAATGGCGCCGCCTACAAGGTTGCGCCGGCCGCCCTTTGGGAATTGGGCGCCGAGGTCATTGCCATCAATGTCGAGCCGAACGGCTTCAACATCAACAAGGAATGCGGCTCGACCCATCCGGCCGGCCTGCAGAAGAAGGTGCATGAAGTGCGCGCCGACATCGGCATCGCGCTCGACGGCGATGCCGACCGCGTCGTCATCGTTGACGAGAACGGCACGATCGTCGACGGCGACCAGATCATGGCGCTGATTGCCGAATCCTGGCATCAGAACGGGCGGCTCGCCGGCGGCGGCGTCGTCTCGACGGTGATGTCCAATCTCGGCCTCGAACGCTTTCTCGGCGACATGAAGCTGCAGCTGCACCGCACCAAGGTCGGCGACCGCTATGTCGTCGAACATATGCGCGCGCATGGGTTGAATGTCGGCGGCGAGCAATCGGGCCACATCGTGCTGTCCGATTTCTCGACCACCGGCGACGGGCTTGTCTCGGCGCTGCAGGTGCTGGCCTGCATCAAGCGGCAGAACCGCCCGGTGAGCGAATTGTCGAAGAAGTTCGAGCCGGTGCCGCAGCTGTTGAAGAATGTCCGCATCGCCGGCGGCAAGCCGCTTGAGGAAGCCCCAGTCAAGGCGGCGATCGAAGATGCGCGCAACCGTCTCGGCAAGGCCGGGCGACTGGTCATCCGGCCCTCCGGAACCGAGCCGCTGATCCGCGTCATGGCCGAGGGCGATGACCCGCAGCTGGTCGAAGCCGTGGTCAACGATATCGTCGACATCATCTCGGAAACGCGCAGCGCCGCCTGATCGGGCCGCCTTCAGCGGCAGGCGCGAACTGCCGGCTCGAAGACCTCAAGGCCCGCCTCCAGGCGGGCTTTTTGTTTCGGGCAGGGTGGCCCCAGAATGATGCCGACAGAGACTGTTTGCTAAAATATCGAGAATTCGTGGTTAATCGACAGGGTTAAACGCGTTTTAACTTTTGCAATTCATTATCCACAACTGAGGTCAATCATATTCGGGCGGGTTGGATTTTCCCGACGGTTCTCAGGGGTGACAAGCATGTTCAATACAGCAAAAATGGCTCTCCTTGCCGCGCTGTTCGCAGGCGTGGCCGGACCGGTTTTCGCCGCCGATCTGGCGGAACCGCCGGTGGTCGAAGAAGCGCCGCCGCCGGTTGCCTATGAGCAGCCGGCCGATTTCGGTGGCTGGTACATCCGCGGCGACATCGACTATCATAAGTCGGATTTGCGCGGCATCGACTATATCACCTACGGACCGCCTCCCGGCAGCAATGTTTTCGATTCCGGCGAGCTTAAGGGCGGCTTCTCACTCGGCGCCGGCATTGGCTACAAGATCAACGATCATTTCCGTACCGACCTGACAGCCGACTATTGGTTCGCTTCGGACTTCAACGGATCAACCAACGATGGCGTTACGACATCGGTCGAAGTGTCGAAAATGAGCGCATTGCTGCTCTTGGCCAACGCCTATTACGATATCGGCACCTGGCACGGCATCACGCCTTATGTTGGCGCTGGTATCGGCGGCGCGCACGTCAAATGGGATACCGTCCACGACCCGAACACAACCGAGACCAACCCCGGGTCGAAGAATTGGCGCTTTGCCTACGCGCTCATGGCTGGCGCGTCCTATTGCCTTACCGACCGGGTGATCCTGGATGCCGGCTATCGCTACTCTCACATTGAGGGAGGCCGCATGTTCGACTTCGACGTGAGCAGTTCCGGGCCCGGCTTCGACCATGGCATCAACACACATGAGGTACGCGGCGGTCTGCGCTATCAGTTCGGCGGCAATAATGGTTGCACATCGCCGGAACCCTACGTTCCCGAGCCGGAGCCGATCTACACCAAGTAGTCGCTTCGAAATCCTGGAATTCGCGAACCGCCCGGCCATGCCGGGCGGTTTTCGTTTGCCGATTGCGGCACATTTCCACCGGCCGCGCGCGCTGAAGAAAGCCTATCGAAATCAATTCGGTAACGCCGCGTTATCCTTAACCCGCACTTAACCACTATGGTTAACAATGCCTACTGAAACGGCGCTTGCAATCAAATGACGCGCGCCAATTTCAGGAGCCGGGGACCCATGAATTTCAAATCGCTGACAGTGCCGGCGCTCGCCGCACTCGTGCTTGCTCCGCTGACGCCCGCGCAGGCCGCCGACTACGATCCGCCGGTCTATGTCGATCAGGCGCCGGACTATCAACCGGTCGAGGTCGGCTCGGGCTGGTATCTGCGCGGCGACGTCTCCTATCTCGCGCAGAAGAGCTACCAGGATCAGGATTTCACCTTCGCGCCGGCGAGCTTCAGCGAAAAGCAGGATCCGGCCTTTGCCAGCATCGGCTTCGGTTATCATTTCAACGACTATCTGCGCGCCGATATCAATCTCGGCTATCTGCCGGGCAACAAGGTTGGCATCCACTATGACGACACCGCGACCGTGATACCGCCGGCCACGGCAACGGTGGCGGCGGCGTCCCTGGAGAATTATTCCCTATCGGGGATGGTCAATGGCTATGTCGATCTTGGCACTTATGTCGGGATCACGCCCTATTTGGGTGCCGGCATCGGGCTGGTCCGGAGCAAATACAAGCTGTCGGCGAGTTACTTCACCGACAATCTCGACCCTACGGATGATTTCGTCCGGAGCGACAACAAGACCCAGTATGCCTTGGCCTATACGCTGGATGCGGGCCTGGCCTATCAGGTGACCAAGAATGTTTCCGTCGATCTCGGCTATCAGTATTTTTCGGCGCCGGATGCCGAATATGTCACTGCCGCGAGCCTGACCTCGTATCCGATCCGCAAGGGCATCAGCAATCATCAGGTCAAACTCGGGCTGCGCTACGACCTCTGGTAGGCTGGCTGTAGACACGAAGCCTGACGGCGGATCTTTTCGATCCGCCGTTTGCGTTTGGGCTCACGACATCCTGATCGCGGATCGCTTGTATCTTGTCCGCGACAAAAACTTTCCTCTTGACGCCTGATGGCTGAACGCATATCGCCGTCCGTGGGCCACCCCTCCCCAACGAGGGGCCACTATCTGGAAGGATAGACCACGATGACGACGCATACGAAGCCCGGACTCCGTCCGGCAAACCCCAACTTCTCCTCAGGTCCCTGCGCAAAACGCCCCGGCTGGTCGGTCGAGGCGCTGAAGAACGCTGCGCTCGGCCGTTCCCACCGCGCCAAGATCGGCAAGACCAAGCTCGAACAGGCGATCGAGCTGACGCGGGAAATTCTCCAGGTCCCAGCGGACTACCGCATCGGCATCGTGCCGGCGTCGGACACAGGTGCCGTCGAGATGGCGCTGTGGTCGCTGCTTGGCGAGCGCGGCGTCGACATGGTCGCCTGGGAAAGCTTTGGCTCCGGCTGGGTGACCGATGTCGTCAAGCAGCTGAAGCTCGCCGATACCAAAAAGATCGAAGCGGGTTATGGCGAGCTGCCTGATCTGGCGAAGATCGATTTCGACCGCGACGTGGTCTTCACCTGGAACGGCACGACCTCAGGCGTTCGGGTGCCGAACGGCGATTTCATTCCGGCCGACCGCAAAGGGTTGACGATCTGCGACGCGACCTCGGCCGCCTTCGCCCAGAGGCTCGATTTCCAGAAGCTGGATGTCGTCACCTTCTCCTGGCAGAAAGTGTTGGGCGGCGAGGGCGCGCACGGCATGCTGATCCTCAGCCCGCGCGCCGTCGAGCGGCTGGAAACCTACAAGCCGGCGTGGCCGCTGCCAAAGATCTTCCGCCTGACGTCGGGCGGCAAGCTGATCGAAGGCATCTTCAAAGGCGAGACCATCAACACGCCGTCTATGCTGTGCGTCGAGGATTATCTCGACGCGCTCAATTGGGCGAAGTCGATCGGCGGTCTCGACGCGTTGATTGCCAGAGCGGATGCCAACGCCGCTGTGCTCGACGGCTTTGTCGACAGATCCTCATGGCTCGGCCATCTCGCAGTCGATGCGGCGACAAGGTCCAACACTTCCGTGTGTCTGTCCTTCACCGATGCTCAAGTCGCGGCACTCGATGCCGACGGACAGGCGGCTTTCGCCAAGGGGCTCGTGTCGGTGCTCGACAAGGAAGGCGTTGCCTATGACATCGGCGCCTATCGCGACGCACCGCCCGGCCTGCGCATCTGGTGTGGCGCGACGGTCGAGACCTCCGATCTCGAAGCGCTGCTGCCCTGGCTCGACTGGGCCTTCGCCACGCAGAAGGCGTCGCTGAAAGCGGCGGCCTGAGATTTCTTGCGGCGGCCTTCGGGCCGCCCATTCCCACGGATCAAGTTCCATTTGAAGGAGGTCGCCATGGCGCCCCGCGTTCTCGTCTCAGACAAACTCTCCACCACCGCCGTGCAGATCTTCAAAGACCGCGGCATCGAGGTCGACTACCTGCCCGATCTCGGCAAGGACAAGGAAAAACTGCTTGAAGTCATCGACCAATATGACGGTCTTGCCATCCGCTCGGCGACCAAGGTCACCGAAAAGCTGATCAACGCCGCCACCAGGCTGAAGGTCGTGGGCCGTGCCGGCATCGGCGTCGACAATGTCGACATCCCGGCGGCGAGCCGCAAGGGCATCATCGTGATGAACACGCCCTTCGGCAATTCGATCACCACCGCCGAGCATGCGGTGGCGATGATCTTCGCGCTGGCCCGCCAGATTCCGGAGGCCAACGCCTCCACCCATGCCGGCAGATGGGAAAAGAACCGCTTCATGGGCATCGAGATCACCGGCAAGACGCTGGGTGTCATCGGCTGCGGTAACATCGGGTCGATCGTCGCCACGCGCGGCGTCGGGCTGAAGATGCATGTCATTGCCTTCGACCCGTTCCTGTCGGACAGCCGCGCCGAGGAGCTCGGCGTCGAAAAAGTAGAGCTCGACGAGCTGTTCGCCCGCGCCGACTTCATCACCTTGCATACGCCGCTGACCGACAAGACGCGCAACATTATCGACGCCGCCGCGATCGCCAAGATGAAGACCGGCGTGCGCATCATCAATTGTGCGCGTGGCGGGCTGATCGTCGAGGCCGATCTGGTCGCGGCGCTGAAGAGCGGCAAGGTGGCAGGCGCCGGCATCGACGTGTTCGAGGTCGAACCGGCGGAGAACCACGAATTGTTCGGTATGGAGAATGTCGTGGCAACGCCGCATCTCGGCGCTTCGACCACCGAAGCGCAGGAGAATGTCGCGCTGCATGTCGCCGAGCAGATGTCGGACTACCTGATCAAGGGTGCCATTTCCAACGCCATCAACATGCCGTCGATCACCGCCGAGGAAGCGCCGCGGCTGAAGCCTTTCGTCAAGCTGGCCGAAGTGCTCGGCGCCTTCGTCGGCCAGGTCACCGAGGATCCGATCAAGGAGGTCGAGATCCTGTTCGACGGCTCGACCGCGACGATGAACACACGCGCGCTGATCAGCGCCACGCTTGCCGGCCTGATCCGGCCGCAGGTCTCCGACGTCAACATGGTGTCGGCGCCGATCATGGTGAAGGAGCGCGGCATCATCGTTGCCGAGGTCAAGCGCGACAAGTCGGGCGTGTTCGACGGCTACATCAAGCTGACGGTCAAGACCGAGCACATGACGCGCTCGATCGCCGGCACCTGCTTCTCCGACGGCAAGCCGCGGTTCATCCAGATCAAGGGCATCAATCTCGACGCCGAGGTCGGCCAGCACATGCTCTACACAACCAATGCCGATGCGCCCGGCATTATCGGGCTGCTGGGCACGGTGTGCGGCGAGAACGGCGTCAACATCGCCAATTTCCAGCTGGGACGTAATCGGCCAGGCGGCGACGCGATTGCGCTGCTCTATCTCGATGCGCCGTTCCCGGAGAATGTGCTGGAACAGGTCAAGGCGCACAAGTCGATCGACTCGGCCAAACGGCTGCAGTTCGACGTCAACGCGACGTGATCCTGACGTAGCGACGGAATCGAAGGCGCGGACTTTGTCGGGCGCAATCCCAAGGGAAAGCGCTGCGCGCTTTTCCCAGGAAAAGCGGTTCCCACTTGTCCCGGGATTGCTCTAATCCGCGCCTTCTTCGTTTAAGACCAGCGGCAGGTCCGCCATCTTGCGCCCGCTATATTCGGCGAGCGAGATGCCGCCCAGCACCAGGACGAGCGCCAGCGCCTGGTAGAGCTGGAATGTCTCGCCAACGATCAGCACCGACAGCAGGGTGCCGAAGATCGGCACCAGGTTGATGAACAGGCCGGCCCGGTTGGCGCCGATCAGTTCGTTGCCCCTGATGTAGAGGATCTGCGAAATGACCGAGGCGCCGACCGCGGTGTAGACAATGATCAGCCAGCCGCTGATATCGGGGACGATGACCTTGCCGGCCGCGGCTTCCCACATGACAAAAGGCAGCGAGGTGATCAGCGCTGCGATCGACAGCGCCAGCATGAGGCTTTGCCAGCGCATCTCCGGTTTCAGCCGCAGCCCGACCGAATAGCCGCTGTAGAGGATGACGGCGATCAGCATGATGGCGTCGCCGAAATTGAGTTCCAACGTCAGCAGCCGGCGCGGGTCGCCGTGGCAGGCGGTCAGCACCACGCCCGCTATGGTCAGCACGACGCCGGCAATCTGCGCCCAGTTCACCCGCAAGCGGAAAAAGATGAAATTGGCGACGATGATCAGGATCGGCATCGCCGCCTGTTCGATCGAGACGTTGATCGCGGTCGTATAGTTGAGCGCGGTGTAGAAGATGGTGTTGAACAAGGTGAAGCCGCAGGCGCCAAGCGCGCCGAGCAGCAGCCAGTGTTTTCGCACCACCTGCCAGTCTTCGCGGATCGTGCGCCAGCCGATCGGCAACATGATCGCCACCGCCAGAACCCAGCGCAGGAAGACCAGCATCATCGGCGAGACATGGTCGATCGCCAGCTTGCCGGCGACGGAATTGCCGCCCCACAGCAAGGTGGTGACCAGCAGGAACAGGTAGGCGCGTCGATGCATGGCAGGATTCCGGCAGCCGCAGAAGCTGCGGTGTTGCCGGCCTAAGGCCCCCGCCAGCCCAAGTAAATGATGTCAAAGCCGAAAATTGTTGTGCCTCAGGGCATTTTCGGCGGCAAAGAAAGGTCGCACTTGCGAGGTCTTGACGCTATAGAGGCCTGTCGTTTCGAACCATATCCAGGCCGCCAGGGCGGCATCTCAAGGGAAAAGAAACATGGCCAATGTGGTGGTCGTCGGCTCGCAATGGGGCGACGAAGGCAAGGGCAAGATCGTCGACTGGTTGTCGGAGCGCGCCGACGTGGTCGTGCGCTTCCAGGGTGGCCACAATGCCGGCCACACGCTGGTCGTCGACGGCAAGGTCTACAAACTGTCGCTGCTGCCGTCGGGGGTGGTGCGGCAAGGCAAGCTGTCGATCATCGGCAACGGCGTCGTCTTCGACCCGCACGCCTTTGTCGCCGAAGTGGCAAAACTCAAGGCGCAAGGCGTCGAGGTAACGCCGGACCGCCTGAAAATAGCCGAAAACACCGCGCTTATCCTGTCGCTGCACCGGGAACTGGACGGATTCCGCGAGGACGCCGCGTCCAATTCCGGCACAAAAATTGGCACGACCCGTCGTGGCATCGGCCCCGCCTATGAAGACAAGGTGGGCCGGCGCGCGGTTCGGGTGATGGATCTGGCGGATTTGGAAACGCTGCCCCTCAAGGTCGACAGGCTGCTGACGCATCACAATGCGCTGCGTCGCGGGCTTGGCCATGCCGAAGTCACCCATGAGGCGATCATGACCGAGCTGACCTCGGTCGCCGATGAGATCCTGCCCTATATGGACCGCGTCTGGAAAATCCTCGACGACAAGCGCCGCGCCGGCGAGCGCATCCTGTTCGAGGGCGCGCAAGGCACGCTGCTCGATATCGATCACGGCACTTATCCGTTCGTCACCTCGTCCAACACCGTCGCCGGCCAGGCCGCGGCCGGTTCGGGCGTCGGCCCGGGCGCCATTGGCTATGTCCTGGGCATCACCAAGGCCTATACGACGCGTGTCGGCGAAGGCCCGTTCCCGACCGAGCAGAAGAATGAGATCGGCGAATTCCTTGGCACGCGCGGCCACGAATTCGGCGTCGTCACCGGCCGCAAGCGCCGCTGCGGCTGGTTCGACGCCGTGCTGGTGCGCCAGGCCGTCGCCGTCAACGGCATCAAGGGCATCGCGCTGACCAAGCTCGACGTGCTCGATGGACTGGACGAGATCAAGGTCTGCACGGGTTACCGGCTCGACGGCGAAATGATCGACTATCTGCCGGCCAGCCAGGGCGCGCAGGCGCGCGTCGAACCGGTCTACGAGACGCTGGAGGGCTGGAAAGGCACCACCGCCGGCGCGCGCAGCTGGAACGACCTTCCGGCGCAGGCCGTCAAATATGTCCGCTACATCGAGGAGCTCATCGGCGCACCGGTCGCGCTCCTTTCCACCAGCCCGGAGCGGGACGACACAATACTTGTGACCGATCCGTTTCAAGACTAGTTTTCTGAAGCCTTTCCGGGCATCGCGCTGATTTGCGGGGGTCGGCGCGGAAACAAAATACAGGTCGACTGAAGCATGGCAGATTTCGTCGCTATTCTGAAAAGGGCGCTCGACAAGCACGGCGACGAGACGCCCGAAAAGCGTACGCGCATTTATGACAGCGTTCGCACCATGCTGGCGAAGAAGCTTGCGGACTATTCGCCGCCGCTGGCCACCGAAGCCATAGCCACGCAGAAACGCTCCCTGGAAGACGCTATTGCAAGTGTCGAGCGCGACTATGCCAAACCGGCGCCGGCATCCGATCCGCTGGCGGAACTGGAGCACATCTTCTCCTCCATCGACCGCAACAAGAACCAGCCCAGTCATGTCAAGCCGCTCGCCGCGCCTGCACCTGCCTGGCAGCCGGCGAAACCCGTGCAGCCGGCGCCTGCCACCCGGGCGGAGCCGAGCTGGCAGCGGCCCGCGCCGACACCGCCGCCGCCTGCGGCGCGCGCAGAAACCATCAACGAGCAAGCCGCGGAGCTGGATGCCGAAGACGATAGCGCCGATGTATTTGCCAATGACGAGCAGCCGGCGGATACGTTCCAGCGCCTGCGCCCGGCCGAGCGCAAGCGCAGCTATGGCGGGCTGATCGCCGCTGTTGTCGCGCTGCTGGTGCTCGCCGGCGGCGGCTACGGCATCTGGCTGAACAAGGATGCGTTTGGCTCGATGTTCGGTGTCGGCGACACCAAGACAGTCTCGACCGAACCGCTGGTGAAGCCGGCGCCGGCCAAGCCCGCGGCCGAGGCGCCCGCACCGGCAGCTGCCGGCGAGGGAACGAAATTCACGCAGCGCCTTACGCCCGAAGGCGGTGAGACCGACCCTGGTCCCGCGGCCGGCCAAAGCGGCATAGGCGAGGGCGAATCCGTCGCTGCGCTGACCACGCCACCGCCTCCGGCTCCGGCACCTGCGGCTCCGGCCCCTGCGGCGCCAGCGCCGGCGACCCCAGCGCCCGGCGATACCGCAGCCACGGTGGCGCCCGCCACGCCGGCGCCTGACGCTTCCGCCACGCCACCGGCAACGCCGCCAGCCGATGGCGCCGCGCCGCCGGCCAATGGGGCAGCACCGGCTGATGCCGCGGCCACGCCGCCAGCGCCCGCAACCGGCACGCCGCCCGCGGCACCGACGGCCGCCGCTCCGGAGCCAACCGTTGCGGTCGGCCAGAAGGCGATCTTCTATGAGGAACGCACCTCGACCGCGCAGGGCTCGGCCGAACCCGGCAGCATCGTCTGGTCGCTGGTGCAGGAATCGCCCGGCGGGGACCTGCCGCCGGAACCGGCGATCCGCGCCGAAGCGAGCATTCCCGGCAAGGACATCCAACTGCGCATGACCATCCGCCGCAACACCGACCAGACGCTGCCGGCCAGCCACATCATCGAGATGATCTTCCTGACACCCGAGGGCTTTGACGGCGGCGGCGTCGACAACATCCTGCGCGTTGCCATGAAGAGCTCGGAGCAGGATGCCGGCAGCCCGCTGATCGGCATCCCGGCCAAGATCGCCGACGGCTTCTTTCTGGTGGCGCTCAACGACACCAAGGCCGACGAGGACGCCAATCTGACCTTGCTCAGGGGGCAGGACTGGATCGACGTGCCGGTCGTCTACAAGACCGGACGCCGGGCGCTGCTGACCATGGAAAAAGGCATCCCCGGCGAGAAGGTGTTCGACGAGGCGCTGAAGGCCTGGCAGGCGAAGACGGCGGGCTGATGGGGCGCTGTAGCGGCTACTTCGCTCAGAAGCCTTGAAACAGCATGTCTAGCGCGGCGACGATGTCCTCGTGATGCTTTGTTAGGTTCAGCCGGCTTTCACCTAATTCGCTCGCGGGAACAGTAGCGATCAGGTGTGTGGCCATAACCAGCTTGCGGCCGTTGACCTCGAAGATCGGATGGAGCCTTCGCATCGGCGGCGGCACCGTTGCGGCCGGCAGAAGTGGGACGACCACCCGCGTCTTGAAATTGTCGAGCAGGTCGGATTGAACGTCGAGCAAATAGTTGCCTTCGCTGCGGGCAGCAAAGACATCGTAGCGGGCCATCAGAACTGCCGGTACTCTTGCAGCGGGATGCCGGTCTTATCGACATAGTCGTTCCACGCATCCATAGTGGCGCGGTTCTCAAGCTTCCACAGCCGCGTTTTTTCAGCTGCCACCGCCTCCGCTATACCGGCTTCAGCGGCGCGCGAGACATTCACATCAAGCCCCTTGGCTTCCCTCATGAGATTCGAGTCGATCGACAGATTCGCCGGCTGACGGATCGCATTCAAAGCAATCTTACGCATCGTAGCCTCCGCAACATGCGCATAATGTATGCGCATTTCGGCATCGGGGCAATGGTCAGCGATACCACTGCGAAGGAGCCCGACCCTACGCTATGGCTCCGGGCGTTCGTCGCTTCAATCGACAAATCGTTGTCGATTGATCAGCCTTTGGCCGAACGCTCCTCATCCCCCCATCTGTTCGCGCAGCATTTCCAGTTCCAGCCACTCTTCCTCGAGTGCTGCCAGCGTGGCGCGTTCCTTGTCGAGGGCGGCGATGGTCTTCTGGAATGAGGCGGGGTCGCGCTCGTAATAAGCGGGATCGGCGATGTTGTTCTCCAGCCGCGAGATCGAGGCCGCCACCGCTTCGATCTTCTTCGGCAGCGATTCCAGCGCGAATTTCTGCTTGAACGACAGTTTCTTCGCAGGGCCTTTCGGTGCTGCCGCCTCGCTTTTGGCTGATGTCGGCGCTTCGCCAACCTCAGCCTTTGGCCTAGCCTTGCGGTCGTCGAGTCTGGTGCCGCCGCGCTGCGCCAGCATGTCGGAATAGCCGCCGGCATATTCGATCCAGCGGCCGCCACCCTCCGGCGCGATGATGCTGGTGACGGTGCGGTCGAGGAAGTCGCGGTCGTGGCTGACCAGGATGACGGTGCCGGCGAAGCCGGCGACCAGTTCCTGCAGCAGCTCCAGCGTCTCCATGTCGAGATCGTTGGTCGGCTCATCAAGAACCAGAAGGTTCGCCGGCCGCGCCAAAACGCGCGCCAAGAGCAGACGCGCCCGCTCGCCGCCGGACAGCTCGCGCACCGGCGTGCGCGCCTGTTCCGGCTTGAACAGGAAATCCTTCATGTAGGAAACGACATGGCGCTGCTCGCCATTGATGACGAGGTTTTCGCCGCGCCCGTTGGTGAGATATTGCGCCAGCGTCTCGGCCGGATCGACCGACTCGCGCTTCTGGTCGAGCGTGGCGATTTCAAGATTGGTGCCGAGCCGCACCGAGCCGGCATCGGGCTTCATCTCGCCGGTCAGCATCTTCAACAGCGTCGTCTTGCCGGCGCCGTTCGGCCCGACCAGGCCGACGCGATCGCCGCGCTGGATGCGGGTCGAGAAGCCCTTGACCACCGTGAGGTCGCCAAAGCTCTTCTCGATGTTCTTCGCCTCAATCACCAGTTTGCCGGATTCGGCGGCGTCGCTGGCCACCATGGTGGCCGAGCCTTCGACGCCGCGATGGCCGCGAAAGCGCTGACGCATGGTCTGTAATTCGCCGAGCCGGCGCATGTTGCGCTTGCGCCGCGCCGTCACGCCATAGCGCAGCCAGTGCTCCTCGCGCACGATCTGCCGGCCAAGCTTGTGCTGCTCGCGCTCTTCCTCTTCCAGCACCTGGTCGCGCCATTCCTCGAAATGGCCAAAGCCCTTGTCGAGGCGGCGGGTCTGGCCGCGGTCGAGCCAGACGGTGGCGCGCGAGACGCGTTCGAGGAAGCGACGGTCGTGCGAGATGACGATCAGCGCCGACGAGGTGCGGACAAGCTCCTCTTCCAGCCATTCGATGACAGACAGATCGAGATGGTTGGTCGGCTCATCAAGCAGCAGAATATCAGGCTCCGGCGCCATCACACGAGCAAGCGCGGCGCGGCGCGCCTCGCCGCCGGAGAGGTCGTTGGGCCTTTCCGTGCCGGTGAGGCCTAGATGCTCCATCAGATAGGTGGCGCGGTAGGGATCGTCGGCCGGCCCAAGCCCCGCCTCGACATAGGCGCGCACATTGGCAAAGCCATCCATGTCGGGCATTTGCGGGAGATAGCGCACCGTTGCCGAAGGCTGGCGGAAGACTTCGCCGTCCTGCGGCTCGATCAACCCGGCGGCGATCTTCAGCAGCGTCGACTTGCCGGAGCCATTGCGGCCGACCAGTGCGATCTTGTCGCCGGCGGATGCCGTGAGTTCGGCGCCGTCGAGCAGCGGCGTGCCGCCGAAGGTCAGTCTTATCCCGTCGAGGTTGAGAAGGGGCGGGGCCATGTCAGCTTTCAGGCAAGGGATAGGGATGAGCGAGCAGCAGCGCGCGGCCATGGCCAAGTGCGATTTCGAGCCGGCCCCCGGTCTTCTCCGGCTTGACCTCGTTGGAGATGGTGAGCGACGAGCCGAAGGCAACCTCGACATGGTCGAGCGGCCATTTGGCGCCGGACACGGTGAGGCCCGAAAGATCGGAAAAGCCGAGCACGGAAAACAACGTGCCGTCGGCATAGTCGAAGCCGGCCTTGCCCGGCAGCAAGGGCACCCCCTCCTGCGCGCCGCTGGTCAACAGCACTTTCGTGCCGGTCTCGGCCAGCCGCAGGCTGAGCGCCAGATGAAGGTACGCATGGTCGGCGCGCTTGCCACCGAAAGCGCCGGCCAGCACCAGGCTGGTGGCGCCGCGCTCCAGTGCGGCGGCGATGGCCAGCTCGCCATCGGTCTTGTCCTTTTCGGGTGGAAATACCTGGCGCGGCACGGCGGCGAGATCGGCGGGAAGGTCCGCGGGCACGGAATCGAAGTCGCCCACCCAAAGCTCCGGCATCAGGCCGAGCATCCGGGCATGGCCGATGCCGGCGTCGGCGGCGATGACGCGCGTGCCTTCGACCTGGCAGTCGAGCCGCGGCGTGCGGATGAGATCGCCGCCAAGCAGGATGGTGAATGTGCTCATATCCGGTGGCCCTTACCAGCCCCGCCGGCGAAACGGAAGGCCGAGCCTTGGCTAGCTTTTTGTTGGAGCATGATCTCCGGACAAAACCGTTCCCGTTTGTCCGAGAAAACCGGTTCCCACTTTTCGGATCATGCTCTGGCAAAGTTCCGCTTGCGTGGCACCTTGGCCGGCCCTATGTGTCGAAACGCTCTAACGGGGTGCCGAACGCGATGTTTTCGTGGGTCGGCTGAGAGGCAGTCTCGCCAACCCGCTGAACCTGATCCGGTTTGTACCGGCGGAGGGATTAGACGCTTCGGACAGACCGACGCCTCAATTCCTTTCAAACACGAATGAAGGAGGTGCCGATGCGCATGTTTTTGTCCCGTCTTGTCCCAGCCCTGGGTCTTGCTTTTTCGCTTCTCGCCGTGCCTGCGTCCGCGCAGGAAAAACTCACCGTCTACACCTATGAGAGTTTCACTGCCGATTGGGGCCCGGGTCCGCAGGTGAAGAAGGAATTCGAAGCCGAATGCGGCTGCAGCGTCGACTTCGTCTCGGTCGCCGACGGCGTTGCGCTGCTCAACCGCGTCAAGCTCGAGGGGGCCTCGACCAAGGCCGATATCGTGCTTGGCCTCGACACCAATTTGACTGCCGAGGCCAAGGCCTCCGGCCTGTTTGTCCCGCATGGCGCGGTGGCTGAAAACAGCGTGCCGGGCGGCTGGAGCGACGATACTTTCGTCCCTTATGACTATGGCTATTTCGCTGTCGTCTATGACACCGAGAAGCTGAAGAACCCGCCCAAGAGCCTGAAGGAACTGGTCGAAGGCGATGCCGCCGACAAGATCGTCATCCAGGATCCGCGCACCTCGACGCCGGGCCTTGGCCTGCTTTTGTGGGTGAAGTCGGTTTATGGCGACAAGGCGCCGGAAGCCTGGGCCAAGCTCAAGCCAAAGGTGCTGACCGTGACGCCGGGCTGGAGCGAAGCCTATGGCCTGTTCACCAAGGGCGAGGCGCCGATGGTGCTGTCCTATACGACGTCGCCGGCCTATCACATGGTCGCCGAAAACACCGAGCGCTACCAGGCGGCGTCTTTCGAGGAAGGCGAGTATCTGCAGATCGAGGTCGCCGGCATCACCACCACGGGTGCGAAGAACCCGCTGGCGGCAAAGTTTCTCGCCTTCATGACCGGGCCGAAATTCCAGAATGTCATTCCGGAGACCAACTGGATGTTCCCGGCGGGGAAAACCGACAAGCCGCTCAATCCGGCTTTCGACAAACTGGTCAAGCCGGCCAAGACGCTGCTGTTCAGCCCGGAAGAGGTTGCGGCCAACCGCAAGGCCTGGGTGGATGAGTGGCTGGCGGTGATGAGCAAGTGAGCGCCCTCTTCACCCTCCCCCTTGTGGGGAGGGTCGATCCGCGAAGCGGAGCGGGGCGGGGGTAGCGACGTTGAACCCAGCCTCACCCCCACCCCGGCTCGCGGACACCGCTTCGCGGCATCCGCGCTCCGACCCTCCCCACAAGGGGGAGGGTGGAAGGCGCGCAGCCTCTGACCCCCGCATCGCCGCGGGCATCGTTGCGCTCGGCGCAATAGCGCTGCTGATCGGCGGCGCCTTTGCCGGCCTCATCCTTGAAGGCGCGCACGACCTCCGCGGTGCTGCGTCCGCCTTCGATCTCTATCTCCTGCGCGTCGTCCGCTTCACGCTCTGGCAAGCAGTGCTTTCGACGCTGCTTTCCGTCGTACCGGCGCTCTTCGTCGCCCGTGCTCTGTCACGGCATCCGCGCTTCTTTGGCCGCGGTTTCATCCTGCAACTGTTCACCGTGCCGCTGGCACTGCCGGCCATTGTCGCGGCGCTGGGCATACTGGCGCTCTATGGCCGGGCCGGCTACTTCGCCGCGATCGGTGGCCAAAGCTGGCCCGATATCTATGGCCTGTCGGGCATCCTCGTCGCTCATGTCTTCTTCAATCTGCCGCTGGCAACACGGCTGTTCCTTGAGGCACTGGGCACGGTGCCTGCCGATCAATGGCGGCTGGCAAGCCAGCTCGGCATGGGGGCGAGACCAGCCTTCAGGTTGATCGAATGGCCGGTGCTGCGATCGGCTCTGCCGGGCATCGCCGGCCTTGTCTTCATGCTTTGCATCACCTCCTTCACCATCGTGCTCATCCTCGGCGGCGGACCGGCGGCGACGACGCTGGAGGTCGCCATCTACCAAGCGCTGCGCTTCGACTTCGATCCCGCGCGTGCTGTGACGCTGACGGTGCTGCAGATCGCGCTGACCTTCGCTGTTGTACTGGCGCTGACGCGGCTTGGCGCCAATGTGACTGGCGACGCCAACCTGCCCGTGGCGCCGCGCCGCTATCTCTCGGCCGGCACAACTGAAACGGCGCTCAACGCCACCCTGATCGTGCTCGCCTTGCTGTTCGTCGCCGGGCCGATGGCGGCAACCGTCGCATCCGGCCTTGGCGCCGATCTCGGCCGGCTGGCTGGCGAGAGCGCCGTGCGCCAGGCGACGCTGACCAGTGCCGGCCTCGGCCTGCTGGCGGCGCTGCTTTCGGTGTCGGTGTCGCTGTCGCTGATCATGGCACGCCGGGCGCTGTCCCTACACCGCCGTGGCGGCGTCCGCTCGCTGCTCGAACATGCCACCGACACAGGCGCCGGTTTTGTCCTCGTCGTGCCGCCCATCGTCGTCGGCGCCGGCTGGTTTCTCCTGCTGCGCACGATTAGCGACGTCTTTGCCATCGCGCCCGTCATGGTCGTCACCGTCAACGCGGTGATGGCGATGCCCTTCGCCATCCGCGCGATGCGTCCGGCCTATGATGCGGCAAGCGAACGCCATGAAAAGCTGTGCGCACAGCTCGGCATTTCGGGCTGGAGCCGGCTGCGGCTGGTCGACTGGCCGTCGCTGCGGCGGCCGCTGGCCACCGGCTTTGCCTTCGCCATGGCGCTGTCGCTCGGCGATCTTGGTGTCATCGCACTGTTCGGCAGCGATTCAGTGCAGACATTGCCCTATCTCCTCTTGGCGCGCATGGGCAGCTACCGCACAGCCGACGCCGCCGGGCTGGCTTTGCTGCTCGGGGCGGTCTGCCTGGCTCTGGTGGTCGCCGCGGATTGGTTGGGACGAGGAGAAAAATCGTGACTTCCGCCATGGAAAAAGGCGCGGTCGTGCGGCTGGACAAGGTGTCGTTCA
Organism: Mesorhizobium caraganae; assembly: GCF_016836705.1. Taxonomy (GTDB): domain Bacteria; phylum Pseudomonadota; class Alphaproteobacteria; order Rhizobiales; family Rhizobiaceae; genus Mesorhizobium; species Mesorhizobium caraganae. Next base: position 56,601 of record NZ_JAFCGY010000027.1, read on the forward strand.
GCTATGGCGAGGCGCCGTTCCTGTTCGATGTCGAATTCGCTGCCTCGAAAATCACCGCCATCATGGGGGCGAGCGGTTCGGGAAAGTCGACCCTGCTCAACCTGGTGGCCGGCTTCGAGACGCCGCAATCCGGCCGCGTTCTGATCGGCGGCGCCGATGTCGGCGCTTCCGCGCCATCGGCGCGACCGGTGTCGATGGTGTTCCAGGAAAACAATCTGTTTGCCCATCTCTCTGTCGAGAAGAATGTCGGGCTCGGCCGCTCGCCGTCGCTTAGTCTGACGCAAACCGACCGCGCCGCAATCGCCGAGGCCCTGAGCCGTGTCGGCCTTGCCGGCAAGGAAAAGCGCCTGCCGCGAGAACTCTCCGGCGGCGAAAGGCAGCGTGTGGCGCTCGCCCGCGTGCTGGTGCGCGACCGGCCGGTGCTGTTGCTCGACGAGCCGTTCGCCTCTCTTGGGCCCGCACTGCGCGACGACATGCTCGACCTCGTGGCCGGCGTCCATGCCGAGCGGGCGATGACGGTGTTGTTCGTCACGCATCAGCCGGAAGACGCGCGCCGCATCGGAGAGCAGATGGTTTTTCTGGACAATGGCAGGGTTGCGTCAACGGGATCTGCCGCCGATTTTTTCGACGGCACTGGTCCTGAAGCGTTTCGGCGCTATATCGGCGCAAGTTCGGGCGGATCACGCGATATTGCCCGGAAGCGGACATAATTTACGACCAAACCGGCTACAGGTGATGTGGCGCTTGCTTGCCATGGTCCAACTGATGTGGCTAGGTCCGGCCAGTATTGGTCCGGCACGAGCCGTGATTTGCCCCCTACAGCGCCGCATCCATCCGGGTGTGTAAAACGCTGTAGGTTTTTTGATTTGTGCAGGATTGCCATCGAAAAACTCGATTTTCGCTGGCGCGGACCCCTGGGGTCCAGGTCATGCGCCGAGAGCTGAAGGGACGCCGTGCTGTCGACCGGCACTGACACTTTGAGACGCAGGCCGCTGGCGCGCTTCCTCGCGCTGGCCGGCCTTGCCGTGGCGCTGGCCAGTTGCCAGATGTTCACGCCTCCGGAAGTGCAGGAATCCGGCTTCCAGCCGTCCGACAAGCCGATCACCGTCGACAATGTCGCCGCCAACAGCAAGCTCGCCGAACTCGCAAAGGCGCAGCATCCGCGCATCCTCGCCACCTATGGCGGGGAATATTCTGACCCCAAGCTCGAGCGCATGGTGGCCAAGGTCGTCGGCAGCCTGACCGTGGTGTCGGCCAATCCGACCCAGACCTATCGCATCACCATCCTCAATTCGCCCAACGTCAACGCCTTCGCGCTGCCGGGCGGCTATCTCTACGTCACCCGCGGCCTCTTGGCGCTGGCCAATGATTCGGCCGAACTCGCCGCCGTCATCGCGCATGAGATGGGTCACGTCACCGCCAATCACGGCCTGCAGCGCCAGCAGCTCGAGGCCGAGGAAGGCCTGGCGACCAAGGTGGTTTCCGATGTGCTCGGCGACAGCCCGACCGCCAAGGCGGCATTGATCCGCGGCAAGCTCAGGCTGGCGCAGTTCTCGCGCAACCAGGAGCTGGAGGCCGACGCCATCGGCATCAAGTCGATCGGCGAAGCCGGCTACGATCCCTATGCCGCCGGCCGCTTCCTGCAGTCGATGTCGGCCTATACCGATTTCCGCTCGATCAGCGGCGCCACCGATGCCAGCCTCGACTTCCTGGCCACGCACCCCAACACCCCGCAGCGCATCGATCTGGCGCAGCGCCACGCCCGCCAGTTCGGTGCGCCGGGCGTCGGCACGCGCGACCGCGATTCCTTCCTGGCTGGCATTGACGGCCTGCTCTACGGCGACACGCCGGAAGAAGGCTATGTGCGCGGCCAGACCTTCCTGCATCCGGGGCTCGGCGTATCGTTCACCGTGCCGGACGGTTTCATCATCGACAATACGGCCGCAGCGGTGACGGCGACCGGGCCGGGCGACATGGCGATCCGCTTCGACGGCGTGTCGATCGACAAGGATCGTGCGCTCACCGACTATATCAGAAGCGGCTGGGTGGCCGGTCTCGACGAGACCAGCGTGCGCCAGGAGACGATCAACGGCAATGAGGCGGCGACCGCGCATGCCGGCGCCGATGGGTGGCAGTTCGACATTGCGGTAATCCGTGCCGGCGGCCAGGTCTACCGGCTGTTGACGGCGGCGCCCTCGGCAAGCACCACACTCGATCCGGTGGCGCGCTCGGTCAGCGGCTCGTTCCGCATCCTGAGTGCGGCCGAAAAGGCGGCTCTGAAGCCGCTGCATATCCGCGTCGTCACCGTTCAGGCCGGCCAGACGATGGGCTCGCTGTCGGCGCAGATGGTCGGTGTCGACCGCAAGCTCGATCTGTTCAGGGTGCTCAACGCGATGTCGCCGGGCGCCTCGGTTTCGGCCGGCGACAAGGTCAAGATCGTTACGGACAAGTAGCAGCGCAGCCGGTTCGATAGTGTCTGCGCGTGCGATGTAGAGTTCAGATCACTGCCACTCTCAGAGATTGCTGTCGGTGTTCGTGTCGGTATCGGTACCGGTACCGGTACCGGTGTCAGTGCCTTCGCTACTGGTGTTCTCACCACCACCAGGATTTGAAGCACGGCGCTCGGAACCATCACCGTTGTTGCCGCTCCAGGCCGCCCGGCCGGTTTGCGGCACGGGTTTCGGGGCCTTCGGTCTTGGCGCGGGTATGGGAACTACCTTTATTTTCGTGATGATTTTCGGGGGCCGTACCTTGCACGCCGGAATCGCCAAGGCGACCCGCTTCGGGGTGCTGAGAACACCCAGGGAATACATCTCTTGACGCTCCATTCCGGCTCTGAAGAAGGCGAGCGCGCGGTCCGGATCAGCCGGAACACCATTGCGACCTTCCATGAAGATCGACGCGAGATCGTTCATGGCATCGATATGCCCCATCGCCGCGGATTTGAGCAGCAAGTCCAATCCCTTGGCGGCATCGCGCTGGACGCCGCGGCCATTGAACAGGGTGCGTCCCCACGCGGTCATGGCGTAGGGGTCACCCTTTTCGGATGCGTCTGAATAGAAGCGGTTGGCCTGTCCGGGATCCGCGGCCGTCCCTATTCCCGACGAGACGATGGAGCCGAGCGCGAAAACCGCGCGGACGTATCCCTTGTCGGCGGCCTGCTGGATTGCCTGCCTGGCCTCATTGACCTTACCCGAGGCCAGCAACGCCCGTCCGAGTTGGTAACGGAAGCGGGCAATCTCTGGATAGGCCGTCACCGAGGCCTGGCAGAGCTCAACCGCGTCGTCGCCAATCTCGTTCGCCAACCGGCCCGGGACAATGCCTTGTAGGTCGAGAGGTTCGCCAGCCACTCGATCGCAGGGATCGACGCTTGGGGACAGTTTCAGCGTCGCCTGCTTCGATGCGTCCTCGGCACGGATCTGAAAGCCGATCTCGACCGGCGTCGCGGAACCGATCTGCGGCTCGTAGCGCAATTTGTCGACATCGTCGGCCATCAGGCTCGATTGAGGCGACAGGATGCGGTCTGGCAGGGACAGTGTCCCGGTTGCCGGATAGCTTGCAAGCTTCACGGTGATCGACGGGTCCTTGGCCGGGAAATCCAGCTTGAGCGGAATCGGGCCGACGCCGACGGGGATTTCGATGTTGCGGTTTTCGATCGCTTCGGCGGCGCCGGCGATACGAATGCCGCGCTCAACCACCGCCTGCTTTTGCTCGGCGGCGATTGAGGCCATGAGTTGCTTGCCCTCGGCGCCCGCGCCGTTTCTGATCCGCAACAACAGAACGCCTTGGGATTCGCCACCCCACTCGTTGTGCGTGGTGTAGGCCAACGTATCCACCTGTTCCTGCCAACCCGCCAATTCGGGGGCGTCCATGCGCAGACGCGGCAGGTCGGTACCCTCGATCCTTTCGCCCATGGCCAAGGGCTTGCCATCAAGCGTCAGCCGTCCGAGTGCCGGCAGGCTTTCGATGCTGACGCTGACCGCGCCACCATCGACGTCTACTGGCGCCGGCAGATCCAGCGCGACTGGCCCGATGCCGGACGGCACGATTTTCTCCAGCACCGGCGGGAGCGCCGGGCGGTTGGCGCGGGGCATCAGAAAGACATCGTCGAGAAGCGAGGAATTTTCCCATGGAACCTGCTTGCCACCGGTTGCCTTGACCACATCGCGGCGCACGGCGGCCATGACAGCCCTGATCTCCTGGTTCGGCGCCAACGCGCGACGGGAGAAGGCGGAGGAAAATGGGCTGAGATTGCCGCTCCCGTCATAGGCAACGGCTCCCGGCTCGGTGGCAAAGGCGATCAGCGCGTTCTCAGACCCCTTCACCTGCGCCAACCCGCTACCGCTGGCGACGATCAGCTGGTCGCGAAGCCAATAGTTCTTACGCGGAAAAGGATTGTTGCGGCAGGCGTCGAGGATGATCACCTGGATTTTCGATTTCGAGCGCAACTGCTGCAACATGTCGTCGAGCTTGATTGCCTGAACTTCCACGTCGGCCGCATCCTTAAGCGTGGCGTCGACCGGGATGAGAAAGTTCTCGCCGCCGATCTGGAAGCCGTGACCCGAATAATAGACCACGGCGAGATCAGCGCCGTCGGCCGCCGCGAGATAGGTGCGGAAACGCACCTCGAACTGAAGCCTGGTCAAATCCTTGGCGACGAAAACGTCGAAGCCGGCCGTCCGGAACGTGCTTGCGATGTCTCCGGCGTCCTTGTCCGGGTTCTTGAGCGCCGGAAGCTCCCGGTATTTGGAATTGCCGATCACAAAAGCAACCTTTCGATCGGCATTAGCCTCGAAAGTCGTCAGGGTCACAAGGATCAAAGCTGCAAGAAACACGCAGAGTCGCGACATGGCAAAATCCTCATCCGCTATGATCTGGTGAACCCCAACAGACACCCTGCAGCTCAGCAGGTCTGTTAAAGAATTCACAATCTGCGAATGAGAGGCGAGGAAATCTGATGTGCTGGTCTTATATGCTGATCGGAAAATATCTTAATACTGCCGCCAACCGGAAATTTCAGGCTGCCTGCGTCTGAAATTCCGGGTTCTGCTTGACCAGCGCGACCTTCAGCTTTTCCATGGCGCGGGCCTCGATCTGGCGGACACGCTCCTTGGAAATGCCGAGCGTCTCGCCGAGCGCTTCCAGCGTAGCGCCCTCGTCGGTCAGGCGGCGTTCCTCGATGATCCTGAGTTCGCGGGCATTGAGCGCGCCGAGCGCTGCTTTCAGCCAGAGCAGGCGGCGTTCGAAATCGATGGTGTCGCTGGCGACTTCGTCCGGCAGCGGATCGTCCGAAATCAGGAAGTCCATGCGCTCGGTGGTGCCGCTGTCGTCGGCGAGCGGCGCGTTGAGCGAGGAGTCAGGCGCGGAAAGCCTGGAATCCATGATCGCCACATCGGCCTCGGAGACGCCGAGCGCTACCGAGACTTCGCGATAGAGCGTGGCGTTGGAGATCGGCTCGGCGCCATTGGCCAGCCGGGCGCGCAAGCGCCGCAGATTGAAGAACAGCGCCTTTTGTGCCGAAGAGGTGCCGCCGCGCACGATCGACCAGTTGCGCAGGATGTAATCCTGCATCGAGGCGCGGATCCACCAGGTCGCATAGGTCGAGAAGCGCACCTCGCGCTCCGGCTCGAAGCGCGCGGCCGCTTCCAGCAGCCCGACATGGCCTTCCTGGACCAGATCGCCGAGCGGCAGTCCGTAGTGGCGGAATTTCGAAGCCATGGAGATGACCAGCCGCATATGCGCGACGGTAATCTGGTGCAGCGCCTGCTGGTCCTGGTCTTCCTTCCAGCGCAAGGCGAGAACGTGTTCCTCGTCGCGCTCGAGATAGGGGGCCTTCATCGCCGCGCGGACCATGGTCCGTCCTGCCGTGTCTTCGATCATGCCGCGCTCCTGCTCCCGGACATTTTCGGACGGCCTGGCGGCCGCTGGCTCTATCTTGACGCAATCCCGGACGGAAAACCGGTTTCCCACTTTTCCTGGAATTGCTTTGGCTCTGGCGCAGCTAGGGTTCTTGAAATGGAAATGCAGCGCCCTACAACAGGCCATGAACGTGCCACACCGGGGATTGGTTCCGCCGCCGATGGTGGTTGTTTTATGCTATCCGACAGGCCGCGCCGACAGCACAAAACGGGGCGATCGGCACCAATCCGAGTTACTTTGAGAATCTGATTTCTGGATCGCCATTTTTTTGAAATCTGGTTCCTTATTTTGCGGCTCTCCATCTGTCAGTTTCCGGCTCTCACAAGCGCCGGACACCGGCCAAGGACGGGATCACAGAAAAATGAAATGGCTCAATTCGCTCATCGTCGCCGGAACGCTGCAGGTTCTGGCTGTCACAGCCGGCCATGCCGGCGCCAACCTCGACCAGATCAAGCAGGCCGGCACCATCAAGGTCGGCACCGAAGGCACCTATGCGCCCTTCACCTATCACAATGATGCCGGCGCGCTGGTCGGCTTCGACGTCGAGATCGCCAAGGCGATCGGCGACAAGCTTGGCGTGAAAGTCGAGTTCCTCGAAGGCAAATGGGACGGGCTGATCGCCGGTCTCGACGCCAACCGCTATGACGCCGTCATCAACGAGGTCGGCATCACCGACGCGCGCAAGGCCAAGTACGACTTCTCCGATCCGTACATCGCTTCCAAGGCGGTGCTGATCGTGCGCGGCGACAACACCGACATCAAGACCTTTGCCGATCTCAAGGGCAAGAAGGCGGCGCAGTCGCTGACCTCGAATTTCGGCAAGCTCGCCGAGACCAACGGCGCCGAACTCGTCGGCACCGACGGCTTCGACCAGTCGATCCAGCTTTTGCTCACCGGTCGCGCCGATGCCACCATCAATGACAGCCTGTCCTTCCTCGACTTCAAGAAGCACAAGCCCGACGCCAATGTGAAGATCGCCGCGCAGGAAGAAAACGCCGACTATTCCGGCGTCATCGTGCGCAAGGGCGATCCGGAGCTAGTGGCCGCGATCAACAAGGCGCTGGCCGACATCAAGGCCGACGGCACCTACAAGAAGATCGCCGACACCTATTTCGGCCAGGACGTTTCGCAGTAACGAAGGTCTCCCGGCGGTTTGCCGGCAACGACACAATAGCGGCGGGCCGTCTTTGACGGCTCGCCGTTTTTCGCATGATATGACAACTGCACAATTGCACTGCCCGACCGGTCTAGACGGCATTTGCAAGGAGAGGAGCCGCTCGTGCCGCACTGGCTGCAACTGATGCTGGACTCGCTGCCGACGCTGTTGTGGGCGGCGCTGATCTTCACCGTGCCGCTGACTCTGCTGTCGTTTGCGCTCGGCCTGTTCGTCGGCCTGGTTGTCGCCCTGGTGCGGCTGTTCGGGCCGAAGCCGCTGGTTGCCGTGGTCCGTTTCTATGTCTGGATCTTTCGCGGCACGCCGCTTCTGGTGCAGCTGTTCCTGATCTTCTACGGCCTGCCCTCGGTCGGCATATTGCTCGATGCCTTTCCGGCGGCGCTGATCGGTTTCACCCTCAACATCGGCGCCTACAGTTCCGAAATCATTCGCGCGGTGATCGGCTCGGTGCCGAAGGGCCAGTGGGAGGCAGCCTATTCGATCGGGATGACCTGGAGCCAGGCGATGCGGCGCACCATTCTGCCGCAAGCCGGCCGGGTCGCGGTGCCACCGCTGTCCAACACCTTCATCTCGCTGGTCAAGGATACGTCGCTCGCCGCCGCCATCACCGTGCCGGAAATGTTCCAGGCAGCGCAGCGCATCGTCGCCACCACCTATGAGCCGCTGATCCTGTATGTCGAGGCGGCGATCCTTTATCTGGCAATGAGCTCGGTGCTGTCTGCCCTGCAGACGCGGCTGGAGGAACGGCTCAACCGTTACGGCGGCTTCCTGGAGGCGCGCTCATGATCGGCCTCACCGACATCGAAAAGCGCTTCGGCGACAATCTCGTGCTGAAGGGCGTAACGGTCACCATTGCCGAAGGCAGCGTCACCGCGCTGGTCGGTCCGTCCGGCGGGGGAAAGAGCACGCTGCTGCGCTGTATCAACCTGCTGGAGATCCCGACATCCGGCACGGTGCGCATCGGCGACGAGACGCTGGAATTCCGTCCCGGCATCAAGATCCCCAGTCGGGACATCCAGCGCCTGCGGCTGCAGACCGGCATGGTGTTCCAGAATTTCCAGCTGTTCCCGCACCGCACCGCCATTGAGAACGTCATGGAGGGGCTGGTGACGGTGCTGAAATGGCCAACGGCAAAGGCGCGTGAGCGGGCGCTGGCGCTGCTCGAGAAGGTCGGCATGGCGCACAAGGCCGATGCATGGCCGGCGACTCTGTCGGGCGGCCAACAGCAGCGCGTGGCGATTGCCCGCGCGCTGGCGCCGTCGCCCAAGGTGCTGCTCTGCGACGAGCCGACCTCGGCGCTCGATCCTGAGCTGGCACAGGAAGTCGTCGACGTGTTGGGAAAACTCGCCAGCGAAGGCACGACCATGGTGATGGCGACGCACGACCTGCGCCTCGCCTCGAAGATCGCTCAAGAAGTGGTGTTTCTCGACGCTGGCGTGGTCGTCGAGAAGGGGCCGTCCGCCGTGGTGTTCAGCAATCCGGAGCGCGAACGGACGAAGCGCTTTATCGCAACACTGAAGCAGGAAGCGGCGAAGGAAGCCGGCGGCTGAGCCCTCTACCTCCCCTTGTGGGGAGGTCGGACCGAAGGTCCGGGTGGGGGCGTGCCGCACCTCAGGCCCAAAAACAAAAAACCCGGCGCGAGGCCGGGTTTTTCATGAATTGAAATGTGAAAGCGATCAGGCAGCTTCTTCCTGTTCGGATTCCTCATTGTCGGCCTTGGCGCCGCGCTTAGGGCCCTTGTTGAGGTTGACCTCGATCAGGCGCACGGCTTCGGTTTCCGACATGCGGTTGACGGCTGCGATCTCACGGGCCATGCGGTCGAGTGCCGCCTCATAGAGCTGGCGCTCGGAATAGGACTGCTCCGGCTGGTTGTCGGCGCGGTAGAGGTCGCGCACGACTTCCGAGATCGAGATCAGGTCGCCCGAATTGATCTTGGCATCATATTCCTGGGCGCGGCGCGACCACATGGTGCGCTTGACCCGGGCGCGACCCTGCACGACCTTCAGCGCGCGCTCGACATAATCCTCTTCCGACAGCTTGCGCATGCCGATAGAGGTCGCCTTGGCGACCGGCACTTTCAGCCGCATCTTATCCTTCTGGAAGTCGATGACGAACAGTTCCAGCTTGTGGCCCGCAACTTCCTGCTCGTCGATCGAGACGATCTGGCCGACGCCATGCGCCGGATAGACGATGTACTCGCCGGTCTTGAAACCGTGACGTGCCGCGGTGGACTTCTTCTGCGGGGTGATCGTTGCCATTACGCCCTGAACTCCTTGTTGTGGTACCGGCGGCCTGCCGGTCCGAACGCGTGCGACCGGGGACACCGATCGTTAGCCGCACAACAGATGAACCCATCGGAAAAAGCCGGGACCGGCAAACCGCGTACATAGCGACTGCCTGGCCCAAATTGCTCTGGTCCGATTGGGGATTTCACCTTTCAGTGATTTGGGGCGCTTGCGCCATAAATCGACGTTGTGTCACCGGCATGTTTCAGCTGATGTAGCACAAAAAGTAGGAAGAATCAAGGTTTTGCTGCAAACGCGCAGGCCGAGCGACATCGCCGCCTGTCAAGGCGGTTGATCCATGATGCGCGTTACGCAACGTTATGACGGCTCAATGGGCCTCTCAGTCAGTCGCCTTCGCCCGGTTCGGCGGAGAAGTATTTCTCGAACTTGCCGGTCTCACCATCGAAGGTCTTGGCGTCGGCCGGAGGCTCCTTCTTGGCGGTGATGTTGGGCCATTTCTCGGCGTATTCGGTGTTGACCTGCAGCCATTTGTCGAGACCGGGTTCGGTGTCGGGCTTGATCGCATCGGCGGGGCATTCCGGTTCGCAGACGCCGCAGTCGATGCACTCGTCGGGATGTATGACGAGCATGTTCTCGCCTTCATAGAAACAGTCGACCGGACAGACCTCGATGCAGTCCATGTACTTGCATTTAATGCAGTTGTCGGTCACGACATAGGTCATTGGTCGGCTCCGGGACGTCCCGTTTTTTAATAGGCTTTTTTGGTGAGGTAACCCCTTTGCCTGCCGCTTGCAAGGGCGGCCATGCCTGGCGGCACCGGCGCTTCCGAAATGGGATTGCAGATCACCGGCATGGCAAACACCGACAAGGCTTCAGTCTTCGCCGACCAGGCGGTCGGTTTGTCTGCGCTCTTTCTTGGTCGGACGGCCGCTGCCGGCCTCGCGCAGCGCGGGAATGGCATCGGCAACAGCCTCGCCTTTCGGCGCCGGCGGCGGTGACAGATCCTCATAGAGCGTGCGCGCTTCCTCGGCAGGGCCGCGTCGCACACCTGTAGCCAGCACCTTCCAGACGAAGATGCGGCGCTCATGCGTGATGGTCAAAACATCGCCGGCCTTCACCAGATCCGAGGCCTGCGCTGCTTTGTCGCTGTTGATGCGGACGCGCCCGGCGACCACCAGCTTGGCCGCCAGCGAGCGCGATTTCACTGCGCGCGAGAAAAACAGCCATTTGTCGATGCGCTGGCGACCCTCAGCAACCATCGCAGCGAGCTATCTCTTGTTGGAGCATGATCTTGACCGAAAACCGGTTCCCACTTTTCGGGATCATGCTCCGAGCCTACTTCTTCAGCTGGTCGCGCAAGGCGGCGAGCTTGGCGAAGGGTGAGTCCGGATCGAAGCGCACCGGCCGTTCCTCGCGCGGCTTGGCCTGGAAGGCCGGCTTGCCGCCTTGTGGGCCGCCTTTGCCCTCCGGCCTGCCGCCTTTCCAGTCGGGGCGGCCTTCGCGCGGACGCTCGCCTTGCGGCTTGCCGTCGCGGCGTTGTTCGCCCTCGGCCTGCGGCTTGGGCTTGAATTTCGAGCGGTCGAAGCGCGGCTTGGCGGCACCGTCGCGCTGGTCGCGCCGGCCCTGATAGGCCGGCCGCCCGCCCGGTGCTGGCTGTCCGCCAGCAGCGTCGGCAGGCGCATCGGTCCGGGCTGCCTGGCCGTTGCGCGGGCGATTGTCCCTGCGGTTTTCGTGGCGATGACGCGGGCGCTGCTCGAAACGGCCCTGCCGCCACAACAATATCGGTTTTGGTTCTTCAGCCTCTGGCACGGCTTCGCCAGTTCCACCCTCCCCCTCGTGGGGAGGGTCGGCGCGCAGCGCCGGGGTGGGGGCAGCGCCCGCGTCGTCAGTTGCATCTTCAGCGTCGGCGGCGTCAGCACGACCTGC
>NZ_JAFCGY010000028.1 GCF_016836705.1 Mesorhizobium caraganae
CCGCTGAACGCCGGTCTTGTTCCGGCGATCCAGTGCCCGCGAGATCGACGAAATGCTCTGACCTTGCTTCCATCGCTCCCAAAGCTCGGCCTTCTGCGCTGACGTAAACCAGATCCGTGACGTCACCATGCAACACCTCCTCATCCTCTCAGATTAAGAGTGTTGCGGCGACCTATTGAACCCACCGACCCTTTGCGGCCATTGATACGATGGACGCAGATGAGCATCCGTCAAGTTAAAAGGTCGGCCGTTTGAATCGAGGATGTCCCCATGCGCATGTATCAGGTAGACGCCTTTACTGACCGGCTTTTTGCCGGGAACCCTGCTGCTGTTCTGGTGCTCGACGACTGGCTGCCGGATGACCTGATGCTTGCGATCACCCAAGAGAACAATCTTGCTGAAACTGCTTTCGTCAAAGCGCGGTCGGATGGCGCGTGGGATTTGCGGTGGTTTGCTCCGGCACATGAGGTCAATTTCTGCGGCCATGCCACCCTGGCGACCGCGCATGTGTTACTGACCGAGACCGAGATCGAGGCCAAGGCCGAAGCCCCGCTCGTCTTTCACACGCGCGCCGGCGAGTTGCGAGTTACACAAGGCCCGCATGGCTACCGACTGGACATTCCCCGTCTGCCCCCGGAACCATTGGAGACGCTTCCCGCAGAAATCGCACGTGTTTTCGACAATCAACCTGTCGGCATCTTCCGAAACTTCGAGAACATCTTCGCCGATCTCGGCAGCGCGGATGCTGTGCGTAGCTTTGTCCCTGACCTTGCCTCGATTGCCCGCCTAGGGTCCGTGGGCCTTGTCGTGACGGGCCAGGAAGCCGCCAACGGGCGAGCGCATTTCGTGTCCCGTTACTTTGCCCCCGGAGCTGGTATTGCCGAGGATCCGGTCACGGGGTCGATCCATGCCACACTCGTTCCCTACTGGGCCGAGCGGCTGGGGCACAAAAGGCTCATGGCTTTTCAGGCATCGGCACGAGGCGGATGGCTTGATTGCGAATTGACCGAAGATCGAGTCTTTCTGGTCGGTAATGCCGTGACCTTCATGAAAGCCACGATTTCCCTCCCCAATGGCGCTGCGTGGACGCTCTCAGTAACGGCAGCAGAGTCCCCTGGCAGCCGTTCAAACTTCGCGCGTCGAGCTTCCGCTCGCCACCCGAAAACGAACTCGAACTGAAGAGCCATCCATCGTAGCAACCCAAACGGCGGTGCCGGCGATGGTCGGTTCCCGGCGGATCGGGCAGTTTGCACGATAACTGGCACCGGTGCGAAGATGAACGAAATTCCTGAGCATCCCAGCTTTCTTAATCGCTGCGCAGAATCTTTGCTTCAAGCGCGGCTGCCACGAAAGCTTTTCGAGCAGCTGGTGGATGGGCCTCACCACGCAATACCTGCAGACAGGCGTCCATCGCTACCTTCCGTTTCTCGGTCTGACGAGGAAAATCACGCAGCAAGATAGCGGCTGCATCATTGACATCGAACACGATACGCTCTGAGCTGTGGCGGCTAACCTGAACAACGATTGGCCTCTCAAATCTGCTCAAGCCGGCCATCTCTCCGCTCACACTAGGGCCATCATGAGGCCTCGGTCGCACTTCTCTACCCAGCCAAGGTTCGGCGGCACCTTCGTCGCTGGACTTGGCCAATAGGGACCGATGTGCGGTGTCAGGGTTCATGGTCGGGATTGTGTGAGATCTGCCGTTTTGCAGTTAATGTGCAGAACTGCTTCTGCTTTCGACTATCCGTGAAATCTCGACACAATGCCCTTCTCGCCGTGCCCGCGCCAGCCTCACACACGGCGCCGACGCCTACACTTTCCCAGTGCCCGACTTGCAGGCAGCGAGCCACTGCATCGCGGAGGTTGCATCTTCCAATATAGCGACCCGTTTCGCAAAGCCGAAAAAGGCATTGCGCGCTGCGCTTACAGGTTTTCGCCCATCGTATGCATCATAGCACGCCCTGAGGGCGGCTTCGTGGATCAGGTCTCTGCGATCCTCGGGCCATTCGTTGAGGAAATCGACAGCGTCCGCAAGACTGGCAATCTCTTGCACGATGCACGCTGCACGCTTCACGAAAAGTGTGCTGCTGAACGCCTCAGAGTTCATTGGTTCCTCCCGACCTGCAGAACAGCTGGTTTGCGTGAACAGGCGCCTCATCGACACCCGCCGACCATTGCAGAATGTGTTGTCAGAGTCCGTTTTGAAATTCACGGATGAGCATTTCTTCGGACGAGATTGCCGCCCATGGCGACGAGGATCATAGCTTGAGAGACGTCGATGCGCTGCTCGTAGTCGCGCACGAGGCGGCGCCATCTTGTCATCCAGCCGAAGGTGCGCTCGACCACCCAACGGCGTGGCAGCACCTCGAAACCTTTCTGGTCATCGGAGCGTCGGATGATCTCGACGACGAAGTCGAGATAGGCGGCCTTGTCCATGAGCTTGAGCCGATCGTAGGCGCCGTCTGCGAACAGATGCTTCACCCAGGGCCAGCGCCTGCGAATGGCGTCGAGGATCGCCTGCGCTCCGGCTGAATCGGAGATGTCGGCGGTCGTCAGATTGACCATCAAGAGCCGCCCGTCCGTATCGACAGCGATGTGGCGCTTGCGCCCGACGATCTTCTTGCCGGCGTCGTAACCCCGTGTTTTGGCTTGCGGAGCCTTGACCGACTGGCTGTCGATCACTGCCGCCGACGGGCTCGCCTCGCGCCCGGATCGCTCACGATCCAGCATCAGCGCCACGTCGTGGAGGGTCTGAAACAGAAACCGTCGCGCCAGTTCGCGGAACCAGCCATAGACCGTCTGCCAAGGCCCAAAATGGATCGGCAGCATCCGCCAGCCACCGCCTGATCGGACGAGGTAGCGCACGGCGTTGATAACCTCCCGGAAATCAACCTCGCGCGGACGCCCACGCCTGCCGGGCTTTGGCATCAGCGGCGCGAATTGGTCCCACTCCTCATCCGTCAAATCAGACGGGTAGCGCTTGGTCTTCTTGGCGATCTGGGCCATTCGGCCACGGCTCTGTTCTGTCCACATCTACAGCTTGAATCATAACCAAGCCCCAGACGAAACCCCTCCCAGCCGATTTTCAAAACGGGCTCTAAGGGCGATGACGGTTTCAAGAGAAAAGCAGCGGTCTTGGTAGACCAGCAGGCCGATTCCAATCCCGCGGCTCCCGAAGTCCTCGCAATAGGGATGCGATGGCCAGGCTTTTTTCAGTCTACCGGGGGAACAAGCCTGGGCTGCACCGCGCAGTATCTCGCAGGGACGGCCGAGTGAGACAAGGAACCATCAAGGAAAGCGTCCGCTCGAGCCGTGAATTCAGGGATCTCGGCGGGACAGTTTTTGCACCTCGGCGGCCCAGGCCGGATCGGCTACGGTGCCACGACTCGCAACTTGGCTGCTTCATAGTCGAAGGAAACGCGGTTCCGCCCACGTTGTTTCGCTTCAACAAGGCATCGTCCGGCAGTGCGAAGGACATCCTGAGTATTTGCATTGCGAGGGATTTCCGCGCCACCGATGCTGACAGTCACTTTCACGCCCTCTTGTTGCGCTTTCCCCCAAGGAATCCCCTCGATATAACGACGGATGTTCTCCGCATTGGTACTGGCCTGCTCTTTGCGGACGTGGCGTAACAAGACCCCAAACTCTCCCCCGCCAAGACGACCAATCAAGTCCCCTGGGCGCGTGGTATAGACGAGCGCCTTCGCAATCTGAACCAGAGCCTCGTCACCCTTGGAGTGTCCGTGCTTATCGTTGATTGAAGAGAAGTGATCCGGATCGATCAGAAGGAGTGTGTCGCATTCCCCTTCATCCCGGCTTCTGTCCATCCTTGCGATGAATTCACCGCGACTAAGGAGCCCCGTCATCGGGTCGTGACTGGTGACGAAGGTGAGCCTGTCATGCGTCTCTTTCAGGGCTGTATGTGACTTTTCCAGCTTGTCACATGTTTCCTGGATCGTTTCCGACTGGGTGAAGATGTAGGCACTGACTGGCATCCCGATGAGTATCGGAATGAAGGTACATTCCACCCAGCTCAGCCAGTCGATCGGCATCTGCAAGGCGATTCTTTCCTTAAACGACAGACCGAAGGTCGCGACGACCGCAATTATCGTCACGACTAATGATTTTCTCCCAGAATACGCTTGGTGCGCGGTGTCATATTGTTTCTTTAGGCGTTGCGTTGTTTCTTAGACATTGCGTTGTTTCTTTAGCCGTTGGCGCTGAACAAGCTGTTATCAAGGCTATTAAGATTGTTCCGGACTCGACAGGCAAGGAAGCGAGCGGGCCACCGTTCAAGGTTTAGACAGCGAGCGGATGCCGACAGAGCGGCGAATTCTAGCGACGATTAAAATTCGAGTTTTTCGAATCTGCCGGCGTTAGTTTTCCAATGCTCCCCTATGCTGCATGGACGGTGACCTTTGAATATGCGTGGTCCAGGCTGGATTAGAGGCATACGGCAGGCTGAAGCTCAGCAGATGCGAGATCGAATAGCCTGGCTTGAATGCGAACTGATCAAAGCGGCCGCTCCCCAAAGGCAAATCCAGGTGCAAAACGTTGGTCACGAGCTTCGTTCGCAGAAGGCTCGGCTGGAACGCCTCGAACAATGCATAGCGTGGATGCCGAAGCGGTCCTGATGTCGCACCCACGTTAGCTCTGGCGTGCCTCATCGTGCGCGATCCATTGGTTCATGGCTCGCCCGTTCCGATGTGGCGTCCGTGCTTCGAGTTGTTAGCCTCGTGCAAACGCAGCGTGAGGGAATAATGTCCCTCAGCCACAATCGCCGCAAGAAGCTCATCGAAATGATCCAGACGGATGGCGAAGTGCGTATCCGCGACCTGAGCCCGAAGCGTGGCCTCGATCGGCCGTTCTAACCGGCAGCTGATAGTCTAGGTCCATCAACAGCATGAATCGGTCACCTGTGATCGATTCTGAAAATGTGTTGGACGCGCCTGATTTCCTCAGGGAACGTGGCGTATGGACAGGGGCGGCCACCATCTTCATTGCATTCTGAATTTACTGAGGCTTCGCGATGGGCCCAATAAAGACGGCTGTGTAATCGTCGTGGCGATCGTGCTGAAAGCCGGACAAGAGATCGGGAGCGCGGGCCCAGGCACCGGCGGTGAGCCGCTTGAGTCGTGGCTTGGACGGCGGCAATGTCTTCGAAAACCGTTGGAAAATGCGTGGCGGCGGGTGGACGAGGGCGTAGCGATCGGCCTAGACGACGTTCGCAACTCCCTGAAATCCGTGAGAGCACTATGAGGCAGCAGAAGCGACCCTTTGTCGTCGAGATCAAACAGAAGCGTGGGCTCGTGAAGCGGCCACTGTCGATCTGGGGCGGCATCGACCTGGCCACCATCTCGAACGAAGTCGCGGAATCGAAGACGGAAGATGCGATCGCTGAAGCGACGCCGCAGCCAATTTTCCTTGGTGAAGATGTTCGTTCCGAGCCCATGCTCGCCATTGGTGAAGCAGTACCCGACGTTAAGCACGTGATCACGCCCGACGCGTCGCTTCCCGCGCCGCCAACGGTTGAGGAAGCGCCGGTTCCAGAGGCATCGAATGCACCGGCTGGAGACAGACAGACCCGCAGGAAGAAGCGGTGGCAAGACGATGTGCCTTTGCCGCGAGGTGAACGATGGAAGCGGCGCCTACCATGGGTGCTACGCCAGCGCCGGCGTTAGCGCTAGGATCGACGGCGTCAGGATGGAAGCTGCCTTTGTCGAACTGCCTATGACTGGCCGCGAGTGCTACAATGAAATAAGGAAGGGCTTGAAGGGTACGGTAGGGTTGCCTATCAGCCGCTCTCGGATTTTGGTGCGAGAATGAAATCGAAAACTGGCTCAGGCTGGCCAGGCATCGACTCCCGCAAAACAGCCGGGGAAGTTATGGCTGCTTCGGCATATACTGCAAGCGCGGCAGGTTTCATTCCGAGTGCGGCCTCAAAGTCCCGGTTCGGCAGATCCATCACCTGGCGAAAAAGCGCTGCAGCCCTTGCCGCGTGGCGCGCGGCAGCGACCCGCTTTCCCTCGCGGATTTTCACCCCGGCCGCCGCTAACAGGATCAATCCCTTGAAGAGCAGGCGATGCTGAGTGCTTTGTTTCGCAGCGTGCCAAATCGGCTCCCAAGCCTCGTGAGCTTCCCAGTAATAGCCGTGGTTGAAAAGGTCGATACCCCATCGAAACTCGTTTGAGCTGAGTGCTTCGTCAATGGCGACGGTCACCTGGACGCTTTGGTAACTGTGACCCAACGGGTCGCGCACAGGATGCGGATGTTTGCCAGGCAGGTATGCGTAGCTGGGGAAGTTCTTTTCGGTCAGCAAGCGAGAACGTGACATAGACCCAGCAATCATGAAAGCCACGTCGATGGCAATTCATGTCGCATGGAATCTGATGGGATAGCTGCGCACGCCCGTTCCACAGGACCTATCTCCCCCGGCGCTCCCTCCTGACGCTTAAGCTGCGAGATCGAAGCGGTGACGTGGTCAGCGAGCACGAAAAACTTGCGGCACGCACGTGGAGATTAAGTCGCAGTTTGGTCGATTATACCTCCATCGCGCCCTATTGGAGCCGAGCAGGAATTTGGCCGCCAGGTAAGAGCAGCGCCGGGACGGCTAGAGACGGCCGAAGTGACCTGAGCGACGAAGCTTCGCTAGCAGGATGCTGGCCGTTCCGCAGGGGTCAAGCCTCGCTTGCTCACTCAGCGGAGACGCATTCCAGGCAGCCAATTCTGCTACCAGAAGTGCGGTGTCTCCGTTTATCGATGCGCATCTAAGGTGTCCGTTCTTCTCCATCACGATTATCGCCGTGCCGGTTTCGCCATAGCCAATCGCAGCCATCCGCTGGACCCAGGTATCGCCGTCGACGCGAACATCGAACAGAACCGACCCTGCGGTTTTTTCGGCGGCGTCAGCCACACGATCACAGAACGGTCGATTGAGGCCCTCGATATTCCCGAGTGACTGCTCAAAAAGGGCCAATTCAACATGCTCCGCCACCATGGCTGCGAGAGTGCGCGACGGCTGGCGCAATCGGCAAGACGCCAACGCTGATTTTCCACACACCAGCCGCCTACACGGCCTTTTTCGTAGTCAAAACAGGCGCGCCTCCGCGTAAGCACCGTCTTGCCGGCGACTGAGAGCAAGAACTGCTCGACGCGCTCGAAATGGGTCAGGGCCCACGACAATCCCGTCGAGACACTACGCGCGATCGCGGAAGCTCAGTCTCTCGGACCGGCAACGGGCAGATTGGTGCCCGTGGACGTCTGGAAACACAGCGCGACACATCCTCGAGCGATTTTGCGACCCGCTCGCGGGCGTTCGGCGTCGAGACCAGCCCGTAAATTGTGTATTGCAATATCTTCGTACGGGGCCGTGGGCAATGCGCCGTCTAGGCGAGGCGAATGCTCCGGACTTCCAAGCCTTTCTTGCCTTGCGCGCATTCGACAAACACCTTTTGTCCCTCCACCAGCACGCTGAGCCCTGAGCGGGTCAGGGTGCTGGCATGAACGAAGACGTCCTTCTCACCGTTGTCAGGAGCAATGAAGCCGAAGCCCTTTTCGGGTTTGTACCACTTGACCGTGCCCCCGCTCTCTAGCTGCGCACCCGTCTCGACGATGGTCCCTCCAGCGACGCGCCTACGTAACGGAGTTTTCGCGATCTGATCGCCGATCTCCAGCACCTGAGCGACTTGATGACCTTTTGGACTTTTTTCGACCGTGACCTTCAGAAGCGTCCCCTCGGCAACATCTCGGCTTCCGGCCGCCTCCAACACTCGGACGTGCAGATAGGCCTCCGTGCCGTCCGACAGTTTGACGAAGCCAAAACCCTTGCTGACTGTGAACCACAATACCTCGGCATCGACGGGGTGCGCGGTCACGGTCGCCGGGCGCTGAAAGTAGCTTGGCTCGGAGGTCCGTTCCGAAAAGGAAACGGGGTCATCGTCATGGCGATGCCCGCGTGGCTCGCGATGGTCTCGATATTTGCCCATGATCATCTCGACTGGCATTGATGGCGAACTACGCTACCGTCAAGATAATCTCAATCGGGCGACGCGTTTATGTCAAATGGCCGTGATGGCCGCAGCTGTGCCCGGCCTATCGGTCGAACACTTTTGAAACTAGATTCATTTCACCTGAAACAATAGTGCCGGCGAGTCGATTTATTGACTCGCATAGGTTGTGCTGGAGTGCGAGTGCGATGATGGCGGCGCGGGCGAACTGCAAGGGCTTTATCAAATTCGGAAGGTTGCCTGCGCGTTGCGCCGTGCGCGAAGCCAAGCTGTTTGTATTCGAGAAGCTCCCGAAGAATGCAGCCACATGACAGCGAATGAACGTTTTGCGGTGGTTTGCCGATCACTCGCAACGGCTGGGCTGGCGACCTCCCTTCTCCAACGAAAGCCAGTTCAAGCGCTTTGCAAGAACCGGAAGAGCTGCCGTTTCATTTTTTCGGGGTCCGCTGAAAAGTCTTCAGCCCAAACCTGACAATTGTGGTCCTCCTGTCGTATTTCCCAAGGCCATCGCACGGTAGAGTGACGGCGCTTCGCCGCGCGCGCGGCAGGGAATGGCAGAATGCCATGCCAAGCACGGCAAGACGGCGTAGACCGTCAGGGGATTATCATCGTTGATCCGGCTGTCGGGAGGCTCGGGCGGCTGAAAGAGGGCGATGGCTATGATATGGTCGGGGACGGAATCGCATTGTTTCCGCCAGGCACCTGCACGGATCACCTCCCAAAAATGGCGGGCCGGTTCCGGCATCGAGACGCCGTCGCGGGATTTTCGCGGCCGTGGTGGCTTCGCTGTCTGTTGCCCGCAGGGCGAAGCGCGCAGCCGATGAGGACCTGCCGGGGGCTCAATGCGCGTGCGCGACTAGAACCGCGATCTTTGCTGCTCTCCAAGAGGAGCTTCAGCGGAACAGCTAGGCCAGCAGGCCGATTCCAAACATACTGCTGCAAGAGCGGCTCACCAGGTGGCAAAAAAATCTACATCGTTCCGACCATTGCGTACGAAACGCTTGGTGCATCTTCCGGCCTTGACCCGCCACCAGGAAGCGGCTCCGCCCTCTCCGGAAAAGCTGGCTCATATGAATGCCGGTCGACCGCGCGACCTCCAAACACTGGCCCCGGCCTCAACGTCGCTGCGACCAGCAACCCCCCCTCTCCTCCCGAGACCAGCGCCGGCGCTGCTCGACCAACGTGATCACCTCGATCTGATGCTTCGTCACAGGGCTACTCCCAGTGCCTGCCCTAGGACTTGCGGCCTTCAGCCTACCTGAGCAAGGCGGCCGTCACCGTCGGGATACGAGACAACCAGACCATCGCCCCCAAAGTGCCGGTTCTGCTATTCAAGTACCTAGCTCCTGAACAAACGGCTTCGCAGCAATGCCAGGAATGTCGCCGATCCGGACAGGTTTCCCGATTAAATAGCCTTGAGCTTCATCACACCTGACGCGGCGCAGATAGTCGAGCTGTTCGGGAGTTTCTACGCCTTCGGCTGTTACCTCAATTCGAAGCTCATGCGCCAACTCAACCAATGATCTTACAATCGCGGCGCAGTCCGCATCGGTGAGCATATCTTGGACAAA
The DNA here is from genome assembly GCF_016836705.1 of Mesorhizobium caraganae. GTDB lineage: Bacteria > Pseudomonadota > Alphaproteobacteria > Rhizobiales > Rhizobiaceae > Mesorhizobium > Mesorhizobium caraganae. The sequence continues at coordinate 9,578 of NZ_JAFCGY010000028.1, forward strand.
AGATCGGTCGATCTTGAGCCGCGAAAGAGGCAATTTACGAAGATAAGTCAGTGATGAGTAGCCGGTGCCAAAATCGTCAAGAGCAACTGTGACGGATAGAGAAATTAACGATTGTAATAATGAGGTCGTTTCTTCAAAATTCGAAATCAGCACAGTTTCTGTGATTTCGACCTCGAGTCTTCGGGGCTCCAAACCGGCTTCAGCCAAGGCCACTACAATTCCATCCAGCAAGGCTTTGTTCCTAAGCTGCACTACCGACATGTTGACGGAGACCCGCAAGTCGCGCGGCCAGCGCGCGGCTGCCAAACAAGCCGTTTTGACGACCCAGTGTCCGATGGAGTGAATCAAACCCATTTCTTCAGCTATGGGTATGAACTCCGACGGAGGTATCGCGCCAAGGGTCGGATGCTGCCACCGCAGAAGCGCTTCAAAACCGCGGATGCGATCGCTCCCGAGGTCGAGAAAGGGTTGAAATGCGAGCCAAAGCTGGTCGTTGGCAAGCGCAGATGCCAGATCGCGTTCAAGGGCATGGCGCCTTGCAGCGGCTTCATCGTCGCTTGCGCTGAAAAACTGGATGGAGTCCGTCCCCAGCGTCTTAGCCCTGTATAGCGCGGTGTCGACGCACCGCAGGAGTTGGTTGGCATCCAAACCGTCAGTGGGCGCCAAAGCGATACCGATAGAGGCTCTGCAATATATTTCGCGCCCTTCGATCAAGAACGGGGCGCGCATGGCCTCTATGATCTGTTTGGCCAAGGCCCTGATCTGATCTGGCCTGGTATCGCGCGTGGCGATTATTGCAAATTCGCCGCCCTCCAATCTGGCAATGCCATCGCTATCCCGCGTCGATCTCCGAAGTCTCGCAGCCACTTCGACCAAAAGGGCATCCGCCATGGCTCGGCCAAAGCGATCATTCACCTCGACAAAATTGTTAAGATCGAACAAAAGCAACGCACAGTGCTGGTCAAACTGCTTTGCGTCCACCAACGCGTTCTCCAGCCGCTCATTGAAGCTGAACCGGTTTGGCAGTCTCGTTAGAACATCCCTTCGAATGGCATTTTCGCTTTCCGCTTGCAGAATGAAGCGCTGGGTAAATTCGACCGCGTGGGCAAGCACTGCACGAAACAGCGTGATGGCGTAGCTCACTATCAGGATTGCGACGGGCAGATTGACGGCGCCTTCCATCCACGCGATCGCAAGCATCGAACCGAGGAAAATCGGGAGCGTATACGCGACGGCCGCAATAGGAATCGTGGAAAAAGAAGCGGCGCCGCCTGCGATCATCCCGGCGCTCAGGCAGGTAATGACGACCTGGGCGGCACTTGTTGCCCCACTGAAGAACAGAACGGGAAGTGCTCCCCACCATGTGCCGAACAGGAACGCGTTCCGCACCAGTTTTTGCGTTGTCCGGCGAGACACTGATCTTGGTTTGACTGACTGAAACGATGATCTCGCTCTTAGGCCTACGAACCCGGCGGCGACGATGATAACACTCGCCCAGAGGATGGCTTTCGTTTGGTCCGCGGAGCCCCAAAGCGCCATAACAAGAGTGGCCGCATTGAGTATGTTCGCAGCCATGCCAAGAGGCGTGTTGCGAAGCACTATACTGACCTGCTCCGCCCTGATTCGGCCGGCAAGTGGTTCGATTGTCGAGGGCCCGCCAAAAACTCGCAGGTCTCCCGCCAGAAGATCACCAAACCTTGCGGCATACAGACGTTGCATCACTCATTCACTCCCCCCACGCTAGAGTAGTCGCTGCGTGTTGGTCCCCTAGCATCGAACACTTCGGAAAAAGTAAATTTCAACCGCAAAAATTGGACAGCCCAGTTGGGAAACCGAGGGCTTCGGAAATTCGAAGATAGCGAAAACCGCGATGCTCCCTTAGAGTCCGTTTTGAAATTCACGGATGAGCATTTCTTCGGACGAGATTGCTGCCCATGGCGACGAGGATCATAGCTTGAGAGACGTCGATGCGCTGCTCGTAGTCGCGCACGAGGCGGCGCCATCTTGTCATCCAGCCGAAGGTGCGCTCGACCACCCAACGGCGTGGCAGCACCTCGAAACCTTTCTGGTCATCGGAGCGTCGGATGATCTCGACGACGAAGTCGAGATAGGCGGCCTTGTCCATGAGCTTGAGCCGATCGTAGGCGCCGTCTGCGAACAGATGCTTCACCCAGGGCCAGCGCCTGCGAATGGCGTCGAGGATCGCCTGCGCTCCGGCTGAATCGGAGATGTCGGCGGTCGTCAGATTGACCATCAAGAGCCGCCCGTCCGTATCGATAGCGATGTGGCGCTTGCGCCCGACGATCTTCTTGCCGGCGTCGTAACCCCGTGTTTTGGCTTGCGGAGCCTTGACCGACTGGCTGTCGATCACTGCCGCCGACGGGCTCGCCTCGCGCCCGGATCGCTCACGATCCAGCATCAGCGCCACGTCGTGGAGGGTCTGAAACAGAAACCGTCGCGCCAGTTCGCGGAACCAGCCATAGACCGTCTGCCAAGGCCCAAAATGGATCGGCAGCATCCGCCAGCCACCGCCTGATCGGACGAGGTAGCGCACGGCGTTGATAACCTCCCGGAAATCAACCTCGCGCGGACGCCCACGCCTGCCGGGCTTTGGCATCAGCGGCGCGAATTGGTCCCACTCCTCATCCGTCAAATCAGACGGGTAGCGCTTGGTCTTCTTGGCGATCTGGGCCATTCGGCCACGGCTCTGTTCTGTCCACATCTACAGCTTGAATCATAACCAAGCCCCAGACGAAACCCCTCCCAGCCGATTTTCAAAACGGGCTCTTAGCACATCGCCGACATAACCTGATCCTACATGTCTTCGCAATTGTCTGTTGGCGATCGCGCTTTCTTTTTCGACACCTGCTAGACTAAGCTGGTTCAATGAGCCGGCTCATTCTCGAAGGGATCGAAATTCGGCGATGGTTTCGACCTCGTCATCTTCGAGCTCGCTCGGGAGAAACACCGTTATCCCGACGCCGCGTTCTGTCTTACCGGTGCGACGTTTGCATGCGCCCGAACCGCACTCTGCAGGATAAGCATCAGCGGCACGGCGAACCGCTGCTCGAGGCGCTACGCCCGCTCGATGCAACGCGGGAAGGCGCAGCGGTCGATCGCGGCCGGGCGGGCAGAACCGAGCTGCCGAAATGCGCCGCCCTCAGCATAGGAGCTGTTGACCTGTGGAACAGCGCACCATCTCCGAACGCTCGCGAGTGTCACCACGAAACGTGCGACCCGCCTCCGCACTATGCCGCGCTGTTCTTGACCAGGCGCAGTTCGTGGTTGCTCTGCCGTCGGGAAGCGGGCGTCCTGCCTTTGCCGCTCGTATGCTGGGCGAAGTCGGAAATCGGGCAGGGTCGGCCAAGTAGGTAACCCTGGATCGCATCGCAGGCTTCTTGCCGCAAGAAGGTCAGCTCCGCGTCCGTTTCGACACCCTCTGCCAGGACCGGGAGCTTGAGACCCCGAGCGAGGCCAAAGACAGCACGCATGACGGCAGCCGCCTCATCGCTGGTATCCACCGCCCGGATAAGAGACTGATCGACTTTGATCTTGTCAAACGGGAATGCCCGCAAATTCGATAGCGACGAGTATCCGGTGCCAAAATCATCCATGGCGATTTGAACCCCAAGGCTTTTGAGCTGCCGCAAGACAGCGAGCGCCCGCCCGATATCCTTGATCAGGCAGGTTTCGGTAATTTCCAGCTCGAGCCGGGACGGATCGAGACCGGTTTCTTCCAGCACTGCCCCGACCAGCTCGGGCAAATTCCCGCCGTGGAGTTGCATGGCCGAAACGTTGACGCTGATTGCTAGCGGTTGTTGCCAGCTTGCCGCTTCAGCGCAGGCGGTCCGCAGCACCCATTCACCGATCTTCAGAATGGCGCCACACTCCTCCGCGATCGGGATGAACACCGCCGGCGGAACGGCGCCGCGTTCCGGATGATCCCACCGCAGCAGCGCTTCGAAACCGAAGACCTTGTTGGACAGGAGTTCCGCCTGCGGTTGATAGACGAGGCGGAGTTCCTTGCGCGAGATCGCGTGACGGATGTCGTGCTCGAACTGGCGGCGATCGCGCAGGTGCTCACCCATGGACGGCTCGAAAACGCAATAAAGGCCCCGCCCCTGCATCTTGGCCTCATAAAGCGCAGCGTCAGCATGGCTCAGAAGCGTCTCCCGATCGGGTGCATCGTTCGGGAATACAGCGACGCCTATGCTGGTGCCGAGGGTGACTCCGGCGGGCAGGTTAGCGCCTGTGTCGTTGAATGCGTCCAGGATGGCTTCAGCAGTGCGCGTCGCATAGCCCGCGCTCGGCAGACCGGGAACAATCACAGCGAACTCGTCGCCGCCCAAGCGCGCAACCATCTGCCCTGGCTTAAGGACGCCCCTGATCTTGTCGGCCACACACTGCAGCACAGCGTCTCCGACGAGATGGCCGAAGAGGTCGTTGATCTCCTTGAAGCGGTCGAGGTCGAGGAAGAGGACGGCGAGGCACCGCTCAGCGCCGCGATGCGTCGTAAACTCGGCCTCCAGCTTTTCGTTGAAGCTCGTGCGGTTCGGAAGCTTGGTCAAAGGATCGTGGTGGGCAAGAAAATGTATCTCCTCCTCGGCCCGCTTGCGCCCGCGGATATCGCGCACGGCAAGAACCTGGTGTTGCTTGCCGGCATAGATCATGCTGTGCCGGATCAGCTCAACCGGGACCGTGCTGCCATCCGTCGCGCATAGCCCCACCTCCAGGGGCCTTTGCGCAGTGCCCGTGAACTCACCTTGGGAAACCGTGGGAAAGAAGGACGCGAGCGGGCGGCCGGCCGGCTTAGAGCCGTCGACGCAAGCAAGCGCGGCGAAACTGCGATTGGCTGCCACGATCTCGGTTTCGTTGCACACGATCAGCCCCTGGACGGCCGCGTCGGCCAGCTCCTGCATACGCGCTGCTTCGCCGGCGCGACGGAGATCGCGCACATCGAGGGCGAGGCCGATGATGGCCAAAAGGATGATGAGGATCGAAACAAGGGCTACCCCAGCCGCCATCCAGTCCGCGGGCAGCGCCGTTGTGGAAATGACAATGCGCGGGTCCGGCATGATTGCGGCCGCGGCCATCGCCGTGAAATGGTGGCTGCAAATCGCTACCGTCAGCACGAGGGCGCCGAGCGCCTTCCACTTGACCGTGTTGGCGTGAAGGGCAACCGGCAACGCGGCCGCGCCGAACAGCCCACCAAGAATGATTGAGGCGGCGACGAGCGGCACATCCCAGACGACGCGGCCCGCGATCTCGAATGCGGCCATACCAGTGTAGTGCATCACCGCGATGCCCCCTCCCACGATCGCACCGCCGATCCAGCGTCCATGTGGAACGCGTGGCGAGATACCGATCGTGAGACCCGTCCCGGTCAAAGCGATCGCGGCCAGCAACGACATGATCGTCAAAGCGATGTTGTAGCCGCTCGGTACGGCGGGCTGGAAGGCCAACATGGCTATGAAATGCGTCGCCCAGATGCCGAAGCCCGTGGCGACCGCGGCGATGGCTAGCCAGATCCGTCGCATTTCGCTTTCACTGCGCCCGACATGGTGGAGGAGGTTCACGGCCGTGAAGGAGGCCAGGGCGCAGATGAAGGCCGCTAGCGCGACCAGACGCAGATCATGCTGCGTCGCAATGCACGTGTAGACTTTCAACATGCTCTTCCCCCAGCCAGGATGATCACCCGTCTGGGGAGAAATCTACGGCCAAGACTTGAATAAAGCGCTTAAGCGGAAAATCCGCTTTGATTATCGTTACCGAAGGTTGTGAAGGAACCCATGGCCCTGGCTCGCTGCAGAATTGGGCGGGCCGGTCGCGCCACACATGGGAACGCCTGATCGTAGGCTTAGCACTCATGTTTGCCTCAGGCTACGGGCGGGAGGCGAGCTCAGCGGAGCAGCCGGCGGGCGTCATTCTTGATCGGCATCGTTTTGGTCATGGCCCGTAGCCGCCGCGGATCGATGCAGTCCCCGCACTCTCAGCCCGTTGAAGAGCCACGAGGCTGTCGCACCTGCTTCAAGACCCACTCTTTCAAAAGCTAGGTCAAGTCCCGCGAGCCAAAGGTAAAGCGCTTGGTTGCTGTGCTGGCGTAGGTCAAGAAGACAAAAGCACGGGACTAGGCCGCGTGCTGATTTTTGGGTTTAAAGCCTTCCTCAGCCCGCCTCGCAGATCCGGGTCAATGCAAATTTGAGACTGGCATGTTGTCCCTCCAGTCGCCGAGACGCGCATGCGCTCGAACCGCACCATGATGTCCTGCAGTGTGTTGTTCAGCGCATGCGCATATCAAACGAACCGGTAACGTTCGGCGGGGGGATCACAATCGTGAAGGTTTCCGCCCCAGGCTTGGCGTTCGCACCGGCGCAAAAAGCGTCGGCCTCATGCCATTTTTGGGCGATCTTCGCTTCGACCGGGGCGGCATCATGGTTTTGACGAGCATTTTCGGTGTTGCGCTGGGGAAGTCGATGATTCGGGAGAGCATCCGTCACGCGCGCGACCCGCGCATGCTTCCGGTCGTACCGAGCGTCGACCAGGGTGCCGCGCCGGTTGGCCGGACCCGCCGCAGCCGTGGCGCGGCCGCAAAGGAGCCAGGAAATTCGCGCTCACCAAAACGGAGATTCGCCCCGCGCAGTCCGCCATGGCTCAATGCGATACTTCCGACACCGATCTCTGCTAAGAACTCGGGATTGAGCGTGTCATCCCAACCCGATATGTCGGCCCCAAGGGTGAACTTAGAGCATGCGGAAGCGGGTGCTCGGCTATGCCTGGAAGCACCGACCCATTGCTCAACATCGTAAAGGTAAAAAGGCAGTTGGCAGCCGTGAATTGAATAATCGGCTCTGTCGAAGGTAAAAAACGTATGCAGCATGAAGTTCCTCATCCATCCGTTCCAACGACGCTTGCCCCGCTTCGGAACCAGGTGTTTCGTTCGATCTGGATATCTACACAGATATCCAGCCTGGGATGGCTCGTGCAAACAGTCGCCATCAGTTGGCTCATGGTCACCATTTCAGCGTCCGATCTGATGGTTGCACTCGTGCAGGCCGCATCCACATTACCGGTGTTCTTACTCTCAATCCTTGCTGGAGCCATCGCCGACAATTTCAGCCGCCGACGGGTGATGTTTGCGGGGCACTGCTTGATAGCATTGGCATCAACGACGCTGATGATTTCTGTGGGTCTGGGATTTGTCAGTCCCTGGCTAATTCTCGGATTGGGTTTCCTGGCCGGCTGCGGTTTTGCCTTGAATGATCCGGCCTGGCACGCTTCCGTTGGCGATATCCTCGACAAGCGCGACATTCCGGCTGCGGTGACGCTTATGTCTGTCGGATACAACATTGTGCGCAGCGTTGGTCCGGCTTTGGGGGGCGTGACCCTGGCCTTCTTTGGACCGCTGGCCGCTTTCGCTTTGGCCGCGCTGAGTGATCTGGCGCCTCTAAGCGCAATATGGCGCACCAAATGGAAAGTTCGCACGTCGCCTCTCCCCCGTGAGAGAATGACGATGGCAATTCATGACGGAGTGCGCTTCACGGCGATGTCCTTGGAGATCAGGGCGGCGATCGCCCGTGCAACGCTTTTCGGGTTGGGCAGCATCTCCATCCTGGCGCTGCTCCCGCTCGTCGTCCGGGATCAGTTGAAAAGCGGGCCAATCGTCTACGGCATTTTATTGGCCGGCTTCGGCATGGGTGCTTTCATCGCGGGCATGAGCAACGGCTTCCTGAGGCGGATCACGTCTCAAAACAGGCTGGTGGCGTTCGCCTCTGTCGCTTGTGCAGCATGTTGCCTTTGCCTTGCACTTACCTCGTCCGTCGCTGTGGCGGCCATCGTGCTGGCACTCGGTGGCGCGGGTTGGCTTATCACCTGGACGGGCATTGACGTGTCGGTGCAGCTGGCAAGCCCAAGGTGGGTCGTCGGCCGCACGCTCTCGATCTACTACGCCTTGAGCGCTGGCGGTATGGCAGCTGGTAGTTGGATCTGGGGTTCTGTCGCGCAGAACTACTCCTTGACCTGGGCTTTGGAGGGCGCCGCAGGGGCTCTGTTGCTGGTTGCAGCAGCGGGAATAGTGTTGCCGGTACGTCCGTGGGAAGAAACGGATCAAGAAAGTTCGGATTTTCACCCCCCGGAACTGGCACTCGATCTGAAGCCCAGAAGTGGTCCTATCGTTGCCAAAATTGAGTATTCCATATCCGAAGAGAATATCGAGGCCTTTCTGGGCTGCATGCGCGCAAGGCGCCACGTTCAGAGCCGCGCCGGTGCACGAAACTGGACGCTCCAACGAAACCTTCAAACGCCTTCGGTTTGGACAGAGACGTTCCGCACCCCAACCTGGATGGACTTTCTTCGCCTGAATCATCGGCTCACGGCAGCGGACAAGGAAGTAAGCCAACTTCTTCTCGCCTTGCATGATGGAGAGGTTGCTCCACACACAGTACTTTCGATCGAACGAACGACCGAGGCAGCTCGTACCCGCGCCTCAACGATCGTTTCTCGTCAGAGGTGACCTCATGATGCTGTCAGCCGATCAACAGGCGCGATACAAGGTTCGCACGGTGTCCCTCTGCAGGAACCGATCTGTAGACTGACGTTGTGCCGTCCAGAAGTATCTGTCGTTGTCCGAAATTAAGCCGGGGGCTTAGAACTGAAACGAATCCGCCGAGAAGTGCGAGCGGCACTCACTCCAGGTTGGCGATTCCGACCTTAGATCTGCATGGTCCCGGCATGCGCCCCCCGCCAGCCGGTTGGCGACGGTGCGGCAGGCCACGTCAACGCCCCACACGAGTTCGCCCAGCGTTCCGCGAAGACCTCGGCCCCAACTCGCCGCCAGCCGCGTTCGACGACGGCCGAGCTGGGAGAGACATGAGGATCGGAGTAGGGCCTTGGATCGAGCCATCGCGTGTCCGAAGTACGTTGAACAAGAAGAGAACATCGGGCAGTCTGCGCCCATCTATTTGGGGGACTAGGCATGCAGCTTTCGACGATTTTTGCGCGCTTCTATAAGTCGTTCAACTTTGACCGGATCCGCAAGGCTAAGCCGGGCGCTAAGGCGCGAGGTGAATGGGAGAATTTCCGGGGTCAGTGGTTTCCCTACGTCGAGGTGCGGATCGACGAGCGTCTGACCACAATCGTCGGCGCGAACGAGTCAGGCAAGAGTCACCTTCTGAGCGCTATCGAAAAAGCGGTTACAGGCGAGGGCTTCGCCCGCCGCGACCTCTGCCGCTACTGCGAATTCTTCGGGGTGACTGTGGACGAGGGGTGCTGGCCTCACCTCGGTGTGGCCTGGGTTGAGGTAACTCCGGCGGAGTGGGTGTCTATCAAGGAGGCGACCGGGGCGACCGGGCCTGCGGCTACCGAATTCATGATGTTCCGCGAAGGACCCCACGATCTGACCGTATGGATCCCTGCCGGTGACGAGTGGCAGGCCTATCCCCTCAATGGGGCAGATGCGAAGGCGTTCACGGCGATTCTTCCGAGTCCCTATCGGATTCATTCGTCCGTTGCTTTGCCCGACAGCGTTCCGTTCAGTTGGCTCGTTTCGGGAAGCGCGATGGGAGAACATTCCTCCCGTCGTGCGCGAGCGTCGCTGCTCGACGGGTTGAAACCGCTCGCGAGCTTGATCGGCTCGGATCACACCTCGGTTCAAAGCAATGCATCCGGCATCTTCGCTATTCTGAAGCCGGTCGTGCAGGAACTTGGCCGACCGCCGCAGGTCGATGAGGACCATCGCTCGCTCGGCTTGGCACGCAGCCTTCTGCTGGATTTGGCACGGATCGACCCACAGGCAATATCTGAACTCGCAGAGGCCATCGCCGACGGCCAAGAGGGATACGCGAACGCGCTGGTCGAGCGGATCAACGAGCAGCTCGAGCGATCGCTGAATTTCCGTCGCTGGTGGGTCCAAGACCGAGACTTCTCGCTGCGCGTGGCGCCGCGCGAGCATGACCTAGTCTTCACCATCCGCGACCGCACGGGGACGGAATACACGTTCGCGGAGCGCAGCAGCGGTCTGAAATACTTCCTGTCATACCTGATCCAGTCTCAGGCACATCGGCCGGGATCGCAGGAGCGAATCCTCCTCATGGACGAGCCAGACACGTATCTGTCCGCCGAAGCGCAGCAAGACCTCATGCGTGTTCTGCGCGACCTAACGGACGATCAGCCAGATCGCCCGGCCATCCAGGTAGTGTACGTGACGCACTCACCATTCCTGATCGACAAGAATCATGCGGAGCGCATCCGCGTCCTCGAGAAGGGGCGTGGGCGCGATGGAACGCTGGTCGTCGATAATGCCGCCCAGAATCATTACGAGCCGCTGCGCTCCGCATTCGGCTCCTATGTCGGGGAGACCGCCTTCGTGGGGTCGGTTAACCTGCTGGTCGAGGGCATCACGGAGCAAGTGCTCTTGGCAGGAGCGTCGCGGGCCATCCGGAAGCTGGGTGCGCGCGAGAACGACTCCCTCGACCTGAATAGTATCGTGATCGTGCCGTGCGGGTCGGCGAGCCACGTGCCTTACATGGTCCACCTCGTGCGCGGGCGGGATGCGGAGAAGCCGCCGGTCGTGGTGCTGGTGGATTCCGATTCGGCCGGGGATGACGCGGTCAAGGCTCTGAAGCGCAAGCCGCTGAGCAGCCTCTTGTCGTCGGACCTAGTCCTGCAGTTGGGAAAGGTTGGGCAGGACGTCGAGGGCATCGCCGAGATCGAGGATCTGGTCCCGGCTTCGCTTGCCGCCGCCGCCGCGAACGTCTGCCTTCAGGAGCTCGCACTGTATCGAGCGGGCAGGACGACGGCGATTTCCGCCGCCGATCTCGAATGCGGCGCGCAGGTAGGCGGACTCTTCAAGAGGCTTGAAGCCGTTCTAGTCGAGAAGGATACGAGGATTGAGAAGCTGCCTTTCGCACGCGCTGTGGTCAGGCTGTGCGAGGAGCGGACCGCTGAACACTGCGCGGACATCGATCTGTATCTGGAGCGCATGCGTCGGGTCTTCGTGGACTTGAACCGGCTACGCCGCCGTGCGGAGGGTGAGGCGGGACGCGACCGGCTGAGCCATCTGGTCGACCGCGAACAGCAGCTGTTCGTTCGCGACCATCCCCGGACGGCAACCAGGGAGGAGGTCTCGAATCTGCTGGAGAAGGTTGAAGCGCTACTGGATGGTTCCGTCGAGGCGGATGCGATCCAGCGATCGATGCAGCAGATCCGCCGCGACCATCGGCTCGACGACGAGCCATCTCACCCGGTTGCGGATATGGAAAAGCTTGTTCTGGCGCTGGCTGCCCTTAAGGATTCCCTCAGGATCGAGCGCCTCGCCGAGGCGGAGCGAAAGGCGCCGGCCCCAGCCGAGGCTGCGCCGGCGGCCACTGCCGAGCAGGATGCGGAACTGATGGCCGACGCAGCGGTCGAGTTGGCGCCGGTCGAAAGTCAGCAGCCGGCCGCCTGAGTCGAGCCGCATCTATCCAACGGACGGCGTGCTGCCTTACGGCTGCCGCCTCGGAAGGCGGCCGAGCATAGATTTCGTCGTCACGGACGACGGCGGACAGAAGCTCAGTGACAAATGAGTAAGCGGCCGACACGCGCGGAAGGCCTGCTACAGTCCCTGGGCATCGACGATCCCAGGGTCATCGATCTTGAAGCCATTGCCTGGCATGTCGGCGCTCGCATCAATATCCGCCCCCTTGTCAATTGCGAGGCCCGCATCATCGGGCTGGACGACAAGGCGATCATCTCCATCAACGCCGCCTCCCCTCCGGAGCGGCGGCGTTTTTCGATCGGGCCGAATTGGGTTATTGGGCGCACCATCGCGGCGCCGGCTACGGGTCGTTGACCGCCCAAGAGTTCAAGGACATCGTGCTCGGCGAGCCGCGCGGCAGGACCAAAGCCACACCGATGCTGCAGATCGCCGATCTCTACCTCTATCCGATGGCCTCGCGCCCGACTTCAAGACGATCGCCGACTTTCGCCGCGACAACGGTCCGGCGATTGCGGGCGCATGCCGGGCGTTTGTGCTTTTGTGCCGGGACGCCGGGTTGTTTGCGGCGCGGCTGGTGGCGCTCGACGGCTCGATTTCCGGGCGGCGGCGAGTGCGAAGAAGATCGTCGGTCGCCGGGAGGTCGCCGATGAACGCGTACGCCTCGACGGCAGGATCGCCGACTATCTGGCCGGTCTCGATGCAGCCGACGCGGGCGAGCCGGACGATGCGCCCGGTGCGGTCGCAACAGCGATCGCGGCCTTGCGAAGGCGCCGCGCCGAACTCGACCGGCTGGCGGCCAGGCTTGAGAACGAAGGCCGCTCGACGCTGGTCGAGGGCGAGGAGGACGCCCGGCCGATGGGCAAGGGTGGGAGCCCCAAGCCGGCCTCCTATAATGTGCAGACCACGGTCGATGCCGACACCGGGCTGATCGTGCATCATGAGGTCATCGCCGAGGCACCGACAACCGGATGCTCCATCCGATGGCGAAAGCCACAAAAGAAGTGCTGGAGTGCGAGGCGCTGACCGTGGTGGCCGATGCCGGCTACTCCAACGGAGCACAGGCCAGCGCCTGCGAGGCAGACGCCATCACGCCCTGCGTCGCGGCCAATCGATCCGTCAACAATCACGGTGACGGAACCCTCTTCGACCGTTCCGCCTTCGTCTACGAGGCCGGCAGCGACAGTTTCCGCTGCCCCGCTCGACGCCAGCTTGAGCGCCTGCAGGTGATGAACAGGGATCGACTGGTGATCTACGCGGCAAGAGCAAGCGACTGCACCGTCTGTCCGCTGAAGCGACAGAGTACGACGGCCGCGCGGCGATACGTCACCCGGCACTTCGACGAGGCCGCGCTCAACCGCATGAACGAGCGCGCAACGCCCGAGATGATGCGCAAGCGACGATGCGCCGCCGAACATCCCTTCGGAACCATCAAACGAATGACAGCAGGCGGTAGATTCCTGACCCGAAACCTCAAGGGAACCAGAACCGAAATGGCCCTGTCGATCCTCGCCTACAACATGATACGCGCCATCAACATCAAGGCTGCAACCGCCTGATACCAAAAGAGGCCCCGGTCAAACCGGAGCCTCCAATCAGTTTCCACACAGTCTGCATAAGCCGGGCATTCGTTCGGCCATCGCGGTATCGGCATGGCGCCCCGGGCGACCCCATCCAGCCACACCTGCCTGTCACGGAGCATCAAGCGATAGCGGGCCTCGTCGTCAGCGGATGTCGGTCACGCCGACGTCCTCGTCCCCGCTAAGCAGCTCCGGCCGCTTTTCGCGAAGCATCTGGATGGAGGGAAAGGTGCTGTCCAACTGGACCTGAAGCACCTTCGCGGCGCCAACTTCGTCGTGCCGCCTAATACGCTCATAAATTTCACGATGCTCGTCGAAGACCACATTGAAATGGCCCTCAAGCGGGAAGGCCTGGCGCCTCACCCGATCGAGTTGCCCGGTCGCGTTGTGGATTGTCAGCCAGGCGTCAGGGAAGCCCGCGCAGGCACAAATCAACCGATGGAACTCGTTGTCGAGCGCGAAGAACTCGTCAACGTCTTTGCGCTTGGCCGCAGCCTTCTGCTTGAAAAGCGCCAGTTCGAAATCCTTCTCGTAATCATTCTTGAAATTCCGGGCAGCAAGCTGCGTTAGCCGCATTTCGACCGTATCGCGGACCAGCTGGCCCTGCAGTACTTCTGTAAGGACGATCTTGTTGACAAACGTCCCGTCGCTCGGAGCGATCTTGATGAGGCTCTCGTTTGCCAGCTGCAGGATAGCCTCTCTCAGAGGCGTGCGCGAAATACCGAGCTGTGCGCAAATTTCCTTCTCGACTATGGCCGTGTCAGGGGGCAACTTCAGCGCGATAATTGCGCCCCTGAGGAGTTCATAGACCTGAGCCGACTTGGACGTGCGGCCGTCGAGTTGGTCCGGGGTGAATAGTGGGGTTATTTGCTCCACGAGAACCTCTCATCTAGGTCGGTCGCTTCAGCGACGCACACCCCAATAATATACCAATACACTGGGATACTCCATTTTCCGGGCGTCCCCGCAGAAATTTTCGCTTGCCAAAGTTTCATTCATATACCAATATATCGGTATGACACAGCGCAAACCAACGTCCCCTTCATGCTTCTGCCAAAATCGGTAACACCATCCCTAGCGGCCCGATCGACGCTCCTGAGCGATGGCGAAGCCGTCGAGATAGCTCACACGCATTATGGGCTCAGTGCCACGGCACGTCGCCTGTCAGGCGAAAAGGACAGCAATTTCCGGATCACCGCCGAGGACGGAAACCAATACCTCCTGAAGATAGTCAATCCCAGTGAGGATTCCGCCGTAACGAACATGCACACCAAGGCGCTTCAGCATGTCGAGAAGCGCGATCCAGAAATGCCAGTGCAACGCGTGGTTCTGGACCTCCAAGGTCGTCCTGAATTTGAACTCGACTACGGACCCGACGATCGAAGAACCGTCCGCCTGGTGACGTTTACCAAAGGCGAGTTGCAGCGAAAGACTACGCAAACCCCTCAGCAACGCCGAAATATTGGAGCGATGCTTGCACGCCTGCAGGAGGCGCTGGTGGATTTTCGGCACCCGGCTGAAAACCACTTTTCGACATGGGATCTGAAGAACACGCTCTCACTCAAACCGATGATCGCGGAGATCAAGGACGAGTCGCACTCACTGGAGTTGCTGAACTGGCTGGATAGGTTCGCCGATGAGGTGATCGAGAAGATTCCGAGCCTTCGTGCCCAGGTCGTCCACAATGACTTGAACAGCGACAACATCGTCGTCGATCCGCGCATGACCGAAAAGGTCGTGGGGATAATCGACTTTGGCGACATGGTCCACACGCCCGTCGTTTTCGACGTGGCCGTGGCGGCTGCCTATCAGCTGACCGAGGCGCCCGATCCCCTGGGGGCGGCCTGCGAATTTCTATCAGGGTTCCACGGCCGGCGAGCCCTGCTTGCCGCCGAAATCGAGTTGCTGTTCACGACAATCATGGCGCGCATGGTGATGCGCATCGCCATCACCGAATGGCGCGCCGTCCGTTTTCCCGAGAACCGCGAATATATTTTGCGCAACACGCCGCAAGCGTGGCGGCAATTCCATCGTCTGGCTGAAATCTCCCGCGCAAGGGTGACAGACGAGATCGCCCGAGCGCTCGCTCTGTAGAGATTGGGAGGAGGTTCCTTGTCGTCATCCGCTACCGCCTACATGATCAATGGTTTCGACCCCAGCACGGTCGACCGCCTTCCTGCCCAGGAACAGGAACTGGTCGCGCGGCGTCGTGCGTTGCTTGGGCCTTCCTACAAGCTGTTCTACGAGCATCCGCTGCACGTCGTTCGTGGGGAAGGCGTTTGGCTCTACGACCCCGACGGAAATGCCTATCTCGACGTCTATAACAACGTTCCCTCCGTCGGCCATTGCCATCCACGGGTGGTCGAGGCGATTGCCCAGCAGTCCGCAATCCTCAATACCCACACGCGCTATCTTCACGAGTCGATCCTGAAATACTCGGAAGACCTTCTGGCGACCTATCCCGACGAGATCGGGAACGTCATGTACACGTGCACCGGCAGCGAGGCCGTCGATCTCGCCCTGCGCATCGCCCGGTACTACACCGGCGGAACAGGCATCATCGTTACCGCGAACGCCTATCACGGCCTGACTACGGCCGTGGCGGAAATCTCCCCCTCCATGGGTCCGAACGTCCCGGTCGGCCAGCATGTCTATGTGGTCGAAGCGCCGGATGAGTACCGTAGCGAAGGCGACGACATTGGCGCTATCTTTGCCCAGCGTGTCGAAGATGCCATCCAGAAGATGCGCCGTCATGGCATCAAGTTTGCCGCCTTCATTGCCGACGGCATCTTCTCGACCGACGGCATTTTGACCGACCCCCCGGGCTTCCTGAAGTCACCTGTGGATGTGGTTCATGCCGCAGGTGGCCTCTACATCGCAGACGAGGTCCAGCCTGGCTTTGGCCGCACAGGCACGCATTGGTGGGGGTTCCAGCGGCACGGAATCGTCCCCGACCTTGCCGTGATGGGCAAGCCGATGGGCAACGGCATGCCGATAGCCGGCGTAGCGGCGAAGCCGGAGGTCCTTGAACGCTTCGGGACCGACATCCGCTATTTCAACACCTTTGGCGCCAACACCGTATCCATCGCGGCAGCGCAGGCTGTCCTTGACGTCATCAAGGACGAAAAGCTGATGGAGAACGCTGTCGAGATCGGCGACTACATGACCGCCGGCATGAAGCGGCTCCAGCAGAAGTACGAGACCATAGGCGCCGTCCGAGGCGCTGGCCTGTTCCTGGGCATGGAGTTCGTCACCGATCGAAAGTCCAAGACGCCGAACGGAAAGCTGTCGCTCGGCGTCGTCAACGGGCTTCGTGAAAAGCGCATCCTGATCAGCGCGTCCAGCTCCTACGGGCACGTTCTGAAGATCCGCCCGCCACTGCCGTTTACCGCCGCAAACGCCGACACCTTCCTGTGTGGACTTGATGAAGTCCTTGCCGACCTCTCGTAGGCCGTGAGGCCCACGCAACAATCAACGACGGGTAGCCCGCGCAAACCGCAACCTGACATAAAGGGGAATGACATGAAACTCTCGCTTATCCTCACAGCCAGCGCGCTTGCGCTGATGGTCCTCTCGCCTGCGAATGCGGAAGACCTCAAGAGCATCAAAATCGCCACCGAAGGTGTCTATCCACCCTTCAACTACGTCGATGGCGGAAAACTCACCGGCTTCGACGTCGATATCGCCAATGCGCTTTGCGAGAAGGCAAAGCTCAAGTGCGAGGTCGTCACCCAGGAGTGGGACGGCATGATCCCAGGCCTCGTCGCGCACAAATACGACGCAATCGTCGCTTCGATGAACATCACCGACGAGCGCAAGAAGCAGATCGACTTCACGGCGAAATACTATGATACGCCGGCGAAGTTCATGGCGCCGAAAGAGGCCAAGGTGACCGACATCTCGCCGGCTGCGCTGAAGGGCAAGGCGATCGGCGTGCAGGGCTCGACGACCCAGCAGAATTTCCTGGAAGCCAAGTACAAGGATTCGACGATCAAGACCTACTCGACCGTCGACGATGCAAATGCCGACCTCGCGGCCGGCCGCATCGATCTCGTGCTGTCCGACAAGGTTCTCCTGGACGCCTGGCTGAAAAAATCCTCCGACGGCTCGTGCTGCGAACTGGTGGGCGACGACCTGCGCGACCCACTCTTCGGCGCCGGCAAGGGCGTCGGCGTCCGCAAGGACGATCCGGAGCTGCGGGACAAGCTTGATGCCGCCCTGAAGGAAATTCTTTCCGACGGCACCTACAAGACTATCAACGCCAAGTATTTCCCGTTCTCAATTTACTGAGACCAATTCATATGCCCGGCCAGCAATGGCCAGGCATATTGTATCCAGGAGATAATGGTGGAACTCGTTGGCCTGCTTTCTTTCGGTCCCGAAGGCTGGGGACAGCAATTGCTGGACGGCCTCTCGCTGACGATCCGGCTGGCCGTTGCGACCCTTCCGTTCGGCTTGCTTCTTGGGCTGGGCCTGGCTCTGCTGATCAATGGCCAGAACAAATGGCTCCGCGGGGCTGCAACGCTTTTTGTGACAACCTTCCGCGCGCTCCCGGAACTCCTTACCCTTTTCATCATCTTCTACGGCGGCGGCGCTCTCCTCCAGGCGGCCTCAGACCTGTTGTTCGGCCAGCCATTTGGTGAGTTCAGCGGATTCGTAGCCGGAATGATCGCGCTGGGGATCGTCTTTGCATCCTTTGCCTCAGAGACTTTTGTTGGGGCTCTGCGGGCCGTTCCGCATGGACAACACGAGGCGGCAGCAGCGCTAGGCCTGTCGAAATGGCAGACGTTTCTCACCGTCATTGGACCGCAACTTTGGCGGTTGGCTCTTCCCGGTCTCGGCAATCTTTGGTTCGTGCTGCTCAAGGACACATCGCTGGTATCCATCATTTCGCTTGCGGATCTTATGCGCCAGACCAATCTGGCTGTCGCAAACACAAAGCAGCCGCTCTTCTTCTACGCGGTGGCCTGTCTCATCTACCTTGTCATCTCAATGATTTCCTCTGGCGTGGTCAGCATCCTCGAGGCTCGATCCAACCTTCGAACTTCTCGCAAACTACGGCCCCAGGATCCTGTGGGGCCTGGTCGTCACGCTCGAGCTCGTTTTCACGTCGGCCTTGATCGGAGCGTTGCTGGCGCTTCCGCTGGCGATTGCCCGCAACGGGACGTTGGCGCCGCTCAGGCTCTTTGCCCGGGCCTACATCACCTTTTTTCGCGGCACGCCACTGCTGGGCCAGATCTTTTTGATCTATTTCGGAGCCGGACAAATGCGGGCCGAACTGACAAGTGTGGGGCTGTGGTGGTTTTTCCGCGATGCCTATTTTTGCGCCCTTTTCGCATTCACCCTGAACACGGTCGCCTATCAGGCTGAGATTCTCCGGGGAGCTCTGAGCGCCCTCCCCGCAGGTCAGGTCGAGGCGGCGAACGCACTCGGTCTCAGGCGTTCGACGACATTCTTCCAAATCCTGCTCCCACAGGCGATGATCATCGCGCTCCGACCACTCGGAAACGAATTGATCCTCTCGCTCAAATCGTCGGCTCTGGCCAGCGTCATCACGGTCCCCGAACTGATGCAGGCGACAAAGCTCGCGTTTTCCCGGTCGTTTGACTTCCAGGTCTATGTCTGGGCAGCCGTACTGTACCTGATCATGGTCGAAGGTATCCGCCGGCTGTGGGGCGCCCTTGAGCGCTATCTCACGCGCCATCTTCGACGCCGGCCGGCACCGAAGAGCCGCCCCGCGGTCGCTGCAGCGACCTAGACCAGGAGCTTCCGATGACCACCGATAATGCAAATAACTGCGCCGTGGAGTTCGACAATGTCTCCAAATGGTATGGCAAGCACCAGGTCCTCACCGACATTGCCTTCCACGTGAAGGAAGGCGAGCGGATCGTGATTGCCGGTCCGTCCGGTTCGGGCAAGTCGACGATGATCCGCTGCATCAATCAGTCGAGCAACATCAAAAGGGGCGCATCCTGGTTGAAGGGGTGGAGTTGACGCACGAGCGTAAGCAGATCGAGGCTGTGCGGCGTGAAGTCGGCATGGTGTTTCAACACTTCAATCTTTTTCCCCACAAGACCATCCTCGAAAATTGCACGCTTGCCTTGAGATCGGTCCGGGGAATGTCGCGCGCGGAGGCCAACGATGTCGCGATGGCGTTTCTTGAAAAGGTCCGCATTCCGGAGCAAGCCCAAAAATATCCGGGCGAACTGTCCGGAGGCCAGCAGCAGCGTGTGGCGATAGCGCGCTCACTAGCGATGAAACCGCGCATCATGCTCTTCGATGAGCCCACATCGGCTCTCGACCCGGAAATGATCCGCGAGGTCCTCGATGTCATGGTGAATCTCGCTGAAAGCGGAATGACCATGCTCTGTGTGACGCACGAGATGGGCTTCGCCCGCCAGGTGGCCGACCGCGTGCTGTTCATGGCGGACGGCAGGATCGTCGAGACAGCGCCGCCGGAGGAATTCTTCACCCGGCCCCGCGAGGCACGAACCCGGGCCTTTCTGCAACAGCTTTTGCACTGAGCCTTGGCCGGTCGAGGGAGGAGCAGACACGAATGACTGCACGAAAAACGCTTGTCCTGACCGGTGCAGCCGGGAACATGGGACGCGATCTCCGCCCACTGCTGCGAGGGCAGTATCTTTTGCGCAGTACTGCGCGCAAGTCGCTCGACCCCGGTCTCGACGAGACCTTCCTCCTTGGCGATCTAACGGATGCAGCCTTCTGTCGCGAGTTGGTCAGCGGCGCCGACGGCGTCCTTCATCTGGCCGGAGCGGTCGGACCCTCGCTCTCCTTCGAGGAGACATTGGACGCCAACTACCGCGCTGTCCTCAATTTGCTCGAAGCCTGCCATAGGGCGAACGTAGAGCGCTTCATCTTTGCCTCCAGCCACCATGCGGTCGGGCATAAGGCGAACGAGGTTCTCAACCATACGGCCGCCGCGGCGCCGGACGGCTACTATGGTCTGTCGAAGATCTTTGGCGAGGCGGCGTGTGCCATGTATGCCCGTCGCTACGGTCTTCGTGTCTTGAATATTCGCATCGGCAATGCCGACGCGAAAATCGTCGACGGCCGGCGCGAGCGCATTTGGCTGGCCGCCGAGGACATGGTCCAGCTGGTCCATCTCGGCATGAACCACCCGGGCCTGGGTTGCGAGACTGTCTACGGGGTTTCGAACTGCCCCACACCGATCTTTGACAACAGCCGGGCAGCAGCGCTGGGTTATCGCCCCGTCGGGCAAGCTGCCGTCAACCACGCCACGGATTTTTGCCCGTTGGGCGACCTTCCTCCAGCCGACACGGTCCATGTCGGGGGATATTTCGCCACTCTGACGCTTCCCGCCCCTGGAGGATTTGAGCGATGAAAATCACATCCGCCGAAGTCATTCTTGTCGAAATCCCGTTTGCCTTGCGCGGGACCGGGGTCGGGATCATGCCAACGGCGTGGAAGACGCTGGAGTTCGCGCTGGTGCGTCTCGAGGACGAGTTTGGCAATGTCGGCTGGGGCGAAGGCTTTGGGTACTCGCTGATCGATGCGACCAAATCGGTCATCGATCGACTGATCCTGCCAGTGCTCGTCGGAGCCGAGATCGAGGACATCCCGGCGTGGAATTCTAGAACTCAACGGCAGCTTCATATGTTCGGGCGCTACGGCGTCACGATCTTCGCTATCTCCGGCGTCGACATCGCCCTTTGGGACCTTGCCGCAAAGCGTGCCGGCAAACCACTCCATCAACTGCTCGCAGGCACGCGCGCCGTGCGAAACGAGATCCCATTTTACGCCAGCCTCGTCCGCTACGCCGAGCACGATCTGGTCGTCGATGCCTCCAAGCAGGTGCTGTCAGCGGGCTTCCATCGCATCAAGCTGCACGAAATCACATTGCCGGCAATTACGGCATGCAGAAAGACCGTCGGCCCTCATGTCGACATCTGCGTGGATGTGAATTGTGCGTGGTCAGCGGACTTCGTCGCGAAGAACCTCGCGGAGTTGAAGGCTCTTTCGCTGACTTGGCTTGAAGAGCCAATCTATCCGCCTGAAGACTTCGGCGCCCTGGCCTCACTTCGCGGCAAGGGTCTCAACATCGCAGCCGGCGAAAACTGGTGTACGAGCTTCCAGGTCGGCCAGGCGCTGAAGGCGGGCGCTGTGGACTATCTCCAACCGAGCATAACGAAAGTCGGCGGCGTATCGGAGTATCTGCGCATCGTCGACCTTGCCGACGCCTCTGGCACTACCTTGATGCCGCATTCGCCGTATTTCGGCCCGGGCTTCTACGCCTCACTCCAGGTCGCGGCGGCCCGGCCAAGCATCACCGCCCTCGAATACAACTTCGTGCAGCCCGACGCCTGGTTGGCCGATGTCGAAGGCATCCGGGACGGGGAAATGATCAAAGTGTCGGACAGGCCGGGGATCGGATTCGAACCGGATCTGGATGTCATGAAGAAATATGGTCGAACTTTGGGGAGTAGAAATCTATGAAGCCCAACAATATCCGCAAAATCTGGAACGAAGGCCAGTGCGTCCTCAACGGTTGGCTGTCGATCGCCAATTCCTTCTCGGCCGAGATCATGGCGGAGCAAGGTTATGACAGCATCGGCATAGATCTGCAGCACGGTATCGTCGACTATCAGGCAGCTGTCTCCATGCTCCAGGGAATGAGAGCGAGCAGCGTTGTTCCGCTGGTTCGCGTTCCCTGGCTCGACCCTGCCCATATCATGAAGGCGCTCGATGCCGGCGCCTATGGGGTCATCTGCCCGATGATCAACTCGCGCGCCGAGGCCGAGGCACTGGTCTCCTATATCCGATATCCTCCGAAAGGCGTCAGGAGTTTCGGCCCTTCAAGGGCTGCGATTTCAGCGGGGGCAAACTACGGCCAGGAAGCGGACGATCAGGTTGTCTGCTTCGCAATGATCGAAACCGCCGAGGCCGTTCGAAATCTTGAGGAGATCGTCTCCACACCCGGGCTCGACGGCGTCTACATCGGACCGGCCGACCTGACGATTGGTCTGACCGGCATGAGATATCCCACCGGGTTCGATCGCGAAGAGCCTAAAATGATAGAAGCGATCAAGCGAATACTGGACCGGGCCCATGCGGCAGGCATACGAGCAGCCCTGCATTGCGGCACGCCCACATATGCGGCGCGAGCCGCCGAATGGGGCTTCGATATGGTGACCGTTTCCAATGACGTCAGGCTGCTCTCGGGAGCGGCGGCGGCCAGCGTAAAGGCCTTCAGAGATGCTGTCGCGCCAACGAAATCCATCCGGGGACCGGACCCAGTAAACGGCAACAAAACTGCCTACTAGCATAGGAAGGGAATGCGATGACATCGGAAATCGCGCCGGCGCGGGTCGTCGGAAAGGGCCCTACGCGCATTATTGCTGTGACCGGCTGGATGGGCGATCATCACCTGTTCGATCCGTTCGTGCCATCCATCGATCCGACCCGTTTCAGTTTTGCGTTGCTCGACGCGAGAGGTTACGGCACCCGAATCCGAAGCGACGGGCCGTACACCGTGGAGCAGATCGCTGACGACATCATCGCCTGCGCCAACGGGCTCGGCTGGGACCGGATTCACGTTGTGGGGCATTCGATGGCGGGCATGTCTGCGCAGAGACTCCTCGTGGATGCTACAGACAGGATTTCTTCAGTTGTGCTCTTGGCTCCCGTGCCCGCTTCCGGTGCCAAAATTGACGAGCAACGCCGCCGGATGCTGCTGTCGGCAATCCACGTTCCAGAAGCGAGGCAGAAGCTGATCAACGCCAACACAGGCGGGGTCCGATCGGATGAATGGGTGGCGGACTTGTGCAGCACCAGCATTTCCGGGACCAGGCCTGATGTGCTCGAGGCCTACATGTCGTCTTGGACGGGGCCGGGCTTTGCCGAGGAAATCGGTCCTGTCAGTGTCCCTGTTCGCGTCATTATCGGCGAAATGGATCCCGGCGCCGTGCCACAGCGGCTTCGCGAGACGATCGGAGCCTGGTTCCCGAACTTCGAATTACAGGTTTTGAAGGGGTGCGGACACTATCCGATGTGGGAAGAGCCGTCGGTCCTTGCGGAAGCTCTTTTCTCAAAACTCGACTAAGTCGGGCATAAGGAGGTTTGCGTGCCCCTGTTGAAGTTTCATGTTTACAGCGGGCGGCCGCAAGAGGATCTCGCCGCGCTTGTCGATACCGCGCACGATGTCATGGTGCGCTCATTTCAAGTTCCCGAGCGTGATCGCTACCAGATTGTCCATCAGCATCCTTCGGACATGATGATCGCGCTCGATACCGGGCTCGATATTCCCCGGACAGAGCGTTTCGTTCTGGTCGAGATCGTTTCTCGCCCGCGTGGCCTGTCAGGACACTCGAATAAATGTCGGAATTCATCATCCATGTAAGAACCGTCGCCGAGTATGACGAAGACGTCGCCATCCTCGCGCGCCATGGCGGCACCCCAGCCGCCGGCGATCTCGTAGCCCATGGTCGACGAGCCCATTTCGCAGTCGAAGCCATAGGTGTCGGTGACCCGCCATCCCTTGGTCAGTTCGCCGACGATGCCGCCGGCCGAGGCGAGCACCATGTCCTTCGCATCCGCCGCCCGGTTCACGACGCCGACCACCTGCGCATAAGACGGCACGAAGGCGTTGTCAGGGGCCTGGAGTTCATCAATCAGTGCGTCCCAATTGGCCATGTCGGCCTGACCTTGTGCCAACCAATTCGGGTTCGCCCGCCACGCGCCAAGACCGGCATCGATATCAGCGAGGCCCTCGCGCACATAACCAACGACCGCAAGAGCACGGTGCTTCACAGCGTCAAAACGAGCCGTGTCGAGCGAAACGAAACGCGTTTCCGGCGAGAAGACGGTCCACGAGCCGGTAATGAAATCTTGCAGCCGCGTTCCGAGAGCAAACACCACGTCGGCACGCCCGGCGGCGGCATTGGCTGCGGCGGTTGTGGCGGGCGCCATCTCTCCTGCACGCTCTTTCGAACGCGGTCTCCGCAGCCTCAATTATTTCAGCTTAGCTTTCCCTTCTTTTGATCAGGCAATTCATCAGATGGTCGCCCTCTCAAGCGAAAGAGTGGCTTCCATGCAAGGCATCCAGGACTCTGGCGTGAAGAGCCGTATTGGCCACCGCGACGATACCACCGCCGCGCTCCGCGGGGCCCCCATCCCATCCGGTAACAACTCCGCCAGCCTGCTCGATGATCGGGATCAAGGCGACGATGTCATATGGTTGAAGCCCGGCCTCGACGACGATGTCGATTTGACCGGCGGCAAGCATGCAATAGGCATAGCAGTCAGTGCCGTAACGGGAGAGGCGGACCTGCCGTTCCAACCGATGGAAGGAGGCCCGCTGCGCAGGTTCAAAAATCACTGGGGTCGTCGTGAAGAGCGTCGCTTCGGACAGGTCTTCCGTCGCACGGGTCGCGAGCTGTCCCTGGCCGTGCGGCCCTTCATAGTGCGTGCCGTCGCCGGTCGCATAGAACAGCTCGCCTATGAAGGGCTGCGCCATCATTCCGGCAACCGCACCGCCATCCTCCATCAGTCCAACGAGCGTTCCCCAAAGCGGGATGCCGGAAATAAAGGAGCGCGTGCCATCGATTGGATCCACGACCCAGACATGCTTGGCTTCAACCCCTTCCGCACCAAACTCCTCGCCAAGAACGCCGTGTTCCGGATACTCCGCTTTGATCAGTTCCCTTATAGCCTTCTCCGTCTCACGGTCGGCTTCCGTTACTGGATCGAAACCGGCGGCAAACTTGTTGGCGACAAGGCCAGGCAGCCGGAACCGGGGCAGCGCCTCGCGCGCGGCCACTTCGGCAACGCGGCGGAGGAACGCTGGAGAAATCATGCTCTTAGCGTTTTGCATTCCGTCAGACCGCCTTCAGCCACATTGACCAGCGGGGATCGCTCATCATGAAGCGTGCCCGCATGTGCTTCCAGAAGCCGTATTTGAAGAAATCGAAATCGAGGCGTGAGACCCTGTTCTGCACCATCGCCCATGTCGACCACTTCAAGTCGACAAGCGCCTTGAACAGCGAAACCCGCGCCAGCACGGCCTGATCGACGTGCCCATAATATTCCTCGATCAGTTCGGCCTCGATCTCTGGCGAGAAGCACATCTCGACAAACCAGAGTGCCAGCTCGGCGGCACGATCGTTGGTCGAGGCATATTCGAAATCGACAAGCATGACGCGCCGATCGACATGAAGCAGGAAATTACCGGCGAGTGTATCGTTCATGCAGGGCGCCAGGTCGAGGCCAGACGCTTCCAGCGCCTGCCGCGCCTCGCGATAGCGTGCATTGAGCCAGCCGAAATCGCTCGGGAACTCCCCGCCCAACACCAAGGCCTGCTGGAAATGTTCGTCGATCATATTGAAAGTGGTCTTTTGTTGTGAAAGTTGAGGGCTGTCATTGAAGGCTTTCAGTGCGCGAAGACCGTTGAGCCGCACAACTGGATCGAGGAAATCTGCATTGGTTGATGTTCTTAGGCCTTCAACGAACTCGCTGATCTCAACGCCCGTGTTCGGAAAAAAGTGGAATATGCGGGCGCCGACACCCGCCGCGTGCGCGTTGCGACCGGCTTCATTCGCGGTCCTTCGGTCGATGAACATCTCAGTCCCCTCGCCTGGGATCTTGACGAAGAAACGATGCGGGGCGCCTGCAACTTCGACGCGCCAGTTTGGATTGCTGATGCCGCCGGGCACGGGCTCATAGCAGGCCTCGCGGCCCCGCCAGGCCGAAACGGCCAGAATCGCCCGCTCGATTGCGCCTTCTTCCGAAGATGTGCCTTCCCCCAACCTGCGTCTCATCGGCACCTCGCTTAGACCCGCTTTAGCCACATGTCGAAGCGCGGTCCCTCAACCACGGTCCGCGCCCTCAGAAGCCGCCATTCGGCATATTTGAAGAACTCGACATGCTTGCGCGGAGAGCGGGCAGCGCTGATGAAACCCCACAGCGCCCACATGAGATCATCCGCCGCTCCGTAGAGGCGCGCCCGCGCCAGCACCTGTGCATCTGGCCTTCCAGTGGCCATCTCGATCGCCAGAAGTGCCTCGCCGTCGAAGGGAAGCAGTTCGGCCAGAACGGTTCCGAGATCGTGCGCGGGGTCCGCCTGGCGCGCCCACTCGAAATCGACCAGCCTAACTGCATGGTCGTGCCCGACCATAACGTTGGACGATACTCCGTCCGCATGACAGGGAACGGCGTCGACGCCCGCGGCGGCAATGGCCTCGGCGATGCGCTCGACAGCGGCCGAGACGGTGAGGACCGGCGCGGGAAGGATTACGTCCGGAGCATCGGCCAGTTGGCGATAGCCGGCAACCAAATCGAAAACGCTCCGGGTTTCCCGTAGCGGCGCAGCCTTGTGAAAGATACGCTTTGCCTTGAGCAGGTTCTCGAGGACCTGAGGCCGGCGCAGGACATCCGCGCGCCCCCAGGCCCATTCATCGCCGAGCGCCTCAAAAACCAGGATTGCGTTGACCGGATCGGCATGCAGCAGTCGCGGCGCGATGTCGAGCTCACCCGCTTTGCGGCTGGCCTCCGCCGCGTGCTCGGCCATGATGAAATGCGCCATGTCGGCGCGCCGGCGTTTGACGAAGACCGGCTGACGGCCGTCCAGGAAGGCAAAGCAGCAATGGTTCTCCACGGCCCGGTGGATTGGCGACACGACGCCGCTGATTTCAGGTGAGAGGACCGCGCCGGCAAGACCGATCGCGTCAAGCGCGGCCCTGACTGCGCTATCGTCCTGCATCGTACTCTCCCTCCACCAGGCGTCGCAGCGCCGCTTTGAGGACAGTCACCCCGGCTTCCACGTCTTCCTGTTCCGTGAACTCATCGGGATGATGGGCGATGCCGCCGACACTCGGAATGAACAAAAGCGCGGAAGGAATGCCGCTGTTTTGCAACGCGACTGCATCGTGCCCGGCAACCGATCGCATCATCAGTGGAACAAAACCGCAGGCTTGCGCCGCGCTGTCGACGATCTCCAAGAGCCGACGATCCATGCTGGCTGGTGCCCTTAGCGTGTCGGCCACGACCTCCAGGCGCGTGCCCGTATCCGCGGCGGCCTTCTCGAATGCCGCCAACGCCACCTGGCCAGCCGTATGGAGTTCTTCAATGTCAGGGCCGCGCAATTCGAACCACACGCTCGCCCGTTCGACCACCACGTTCGGCGAGTTCGGCTCTATGACGATGCGCGCGGCTGACCGCTGCAGATGGTGATGGCGTGCCGCGATTAAAGTTTCAAAGGCGGCGATGCCTTGCGCGGCGGCCAGAAGAGCATCACGGCGATCCGACATAGGCGTCGGGCCGGTATGCGCGGCTCGGCCGATCCATCTGACGGTTATCTTTCGCGCCGCCCACGTTCCCTCGACTATTCCGGTTTGGCGGCCCGCCTCGATAAGCTTCCGTCCCTGCTCGACGTGAAGTTCCACATAGGCTTCGGGGCGCGGCGGCACGGCACCGCTATCGCCATCAATGCCAATTGCGGCGAGAGCGTCCCGCAGGCTGGTAGCAGAACCGTCCCGAAGGCCTAGTGCCTCATGGAGAGAGAGGGCACCGGAGAAAACGGCGCTCCCCGTCAGGCTCGGCTGGAAACGAGCGCCTTCTTCATTTGTCCAATTCAAAATTGCCAGGTTCCGGCCTGGCTTGAATTGGCCGGTTCGAACCTCCTCATGGAGATCCAGCGCCACGGAGCCGGCGGCAAGCACGCCCAGCGTTCCGTCGAAGCGGCCGCCTCGTGGCTGCGTGTCCAGGTGAGAGCCCGCAAAAATCCAGGGCGCATTCTGGCCCGCCCACTCGAAGCAGGCGAACTGGTTGCCAACTGCATCGTGCGTGACCCGAGCGCCACCCTGTGCCATCCATTCAGCGAAGGCGCGCCGTGCCACTCCGTCCTCGGCGCTCGCCGCCAAGCGCGTGACGCCCTCTCCCGGCTGGCTGCCGATAGCGGAAATCTGATCGAAGATGGCGGTAAGATCCGGTCCCGGTCGCGTCCCGGTGCTAAGCATGGATGATCTCTAATTCTTCAGCCCGGACCGCTCCAAAGATGTTTTCCGGCGGACGCCGATCGGTGACGAGCGTGTTTACGCCTCCAAATGGGGCCGTGATCACGTTGCCAACTTTACCGAATTTCGAATGATCGGCGATCACGACGCTATGGGCGGTCTGCTTGAGGAGCACCTGGCGGATACGCGCCTCGTCCTCCTCGAAATCCATGAAGCCGTAGTCCGCGTTGATGGCGGCGGCCCCCATGAAGACCATGTCGAAGTGGAACTGCTGGATGTATGAGATCGTCTCGTAGCCAACGAGATCCTGCTCTATCGGACGCAAGCTTCCGGGCGTCATCTGTACCCGCACGCCGAAATGTTCGCAGGCTGCTTGAGCGATCCGCAGCGAATTGGTGTAAAGCTTAAGCTTCTTGAAGCCGACGAGGCGGCGGGCGAGCGCCAGCGTTGTCGTGCCCGTATCGAGGAAAATGACGCAATCGTCGCTGATCAGCCCGCGCGCCATACCCGCGACCTCGTCCTTCTCAAGCGCGTTGAATTGGATACGCTCGGTGATCGGAGTGTCCGCGGTGCGGCCCGCCGGAATGGCGCCTCCATGCACCCGCCGCACGGTACCCTCGGCTTCGAGATCCTTCAGATCCCGCCGGATTGTTTCACCCGAAACTTTGAATTCCGCCGAAAGCTCGAGCACGCTGACGCGCTGGTCGCGACCAAGCCGCTCAAGGATGACTTCCTTGCGGACCTCACTCGACATCGGCGGTCTCCTTCTCATGCCTGTGCAGGCAGGCGGCGTAGTTGCCGCCGGCAAGCGCGAGCAGCGGCGGGTCGGTCTTCTGGCAATCGTTCTCAGCGCGCGGGCAGCGCGAACGGAACGAACAGCCAAGCGGCAGGTCGATCGGGCTCGGCGGCTCGCCGTCAAGCAGGTAGCGCGTATGCGGGAAATGATTGTGTTCCAGCGTCGGCATGGCGCTCAGCAGCGCGCGCGTATAGGGATGATGTGGTTGTTCGAACAGGGTCGTATTATCCGCGAGTTCGACGATGCGTCCAAGATACATGACGGCTATACGGTGGCACATGCGGCGCACAAGCGCGAGATCGTGCGAGATGAACACGTAGGAAAACCCGTAGGTCGCCTGAAGCCGGTTGAAGAGATCGAGAAGTTCCGCCTGCTCCACCTGGTCGAGCGCCGACAGCGTCTCATCGAGGATCAGCAGGCGCGGCCTTAGCACCAGCGCTCGGGCGATGTTTATGCGCTGGCGTTGACCGGCACTGAGGCCCACCGGCAGCCGGTGGGCAAGTTCGGCATCGAGCCCTACCTCGATCATTGCTTCCTGAGCGCGCCGCGCGGCTTCAGCTCTATCGAAGCCGTGTATCAGGAGCGGCTCCTCGATCATTCGCAAAAGCGGCATGCCGGCCGGAAGGGAGCCATAGGGATCCTGCAAGAGGAGTTGGAACGACTTGCGCATCTCGGTGAGCGAGTGCGCGGAAAGATGCGAGAGATCCTTGCCGAGAAAGGCGATACGGCCGCCGTCCGGCTGTTCCAGCCAGGCAAGAAGCCGGGTCAGGGTCGACTTGCCGCAACCGCTCTCGCCGACAATGCCGAAGTTTTCTCCGGCCTTGACTGTGAAGGAGACGCCCCGCACCGCCTGGACTTGGTTATAGGCGTTGAACGAACCACGCCGGCGCACGAAATAGGTACGGACCACATTGTCCACCTTGAGCACAGCCTCGCCGTCCGTCGCGGTCGGTGCCATTACATCCTTCCAGATTGGTGGAATGCGGGAGAGCAGGGTGCGCGTATAGGGTTGTCGCGGGTTTGCCGCAAGCTCTGACGTCAGTCCCTGTTCGACGATTTGGCCGCGCTGCATCACCAGCGTGCGCTCTGCCAGTTGCGCCACCACCGGCAACGACGAGGAGATGAACAGGAAGGCCGTGTTGAGGCTCTGCCGTAGACCATCGATAAGGCGAATGATCTGCGCAGCGACCGTCACGTCAAGCGGCTGAGTGATGTTGTCGGCGATCACAAGCGAGGGGTCGGAGACGAGCGCGTCAACGATCATGACACGCTGCATCATGCCGCCCGAGAACTGGAACGGCGCCTCATGGAAGCGTGCGCTTGGCGAGGGGATACGGACGCGGCCGAAGAAGTCGAGGACTCTGTCGCGCGCCTCGGCTCGGCCGATCTCCGGCTGGACCGAACGCAGCTTTTCGACAATCTGCTGGCCGATCGGCAGCCGCGGGTCGAGCGATCCCATCGGGTTCGCCCCGATAAAACCGATACGATTGCCGCGCACTCGGGCAAGGGCGCGCGGGTCCAGGGAGAGGATGTCCCGCCCTTCGAAGACGACCTTGCCCGAGACGATTTCCAGGGGCGGAGCGATCGCGCGTACCAGTGCGCGGGCCAGGACGGACTTGCCAGAGCCTGCCTCACCGACGAGGCCGAGAACTTCGCCTGGTTGCAAGGCGAAGCTGACATTGTCGACGATGCGCTTGATCCTGCCCTCCCGTTGGAGGTCAACGCCGAGATTGGAGACGGCAAGGATGGGGTCGCTCATCATGCTTCTCCTCTCAGCACCGCGTTGCGCGCGCGCTCGAGGGCCGAACCCATCAAGTTGAGGCAAGTGAGCGACACCAGCATGAAAAGGCCCGGCATGGTGGCGATCCACCACGCATTGAGCAGATATTTGCGCGCATCCGCGATCACGTTGCCGAAGGTGGGCGTCGGCGGCTGCACGCCAAGACCGAGAAAGCCCAGAATGGATTCGAAGATCATCATTCGGGCGATATCGAGCACGGCGACGAAGGCGATCGGCGGCAACACGACGGGCGCGACGAAGAGCACCATGATCCTGAGATCCGATGCGCCCAGCACCCGCTCGCCGAGCACATAGCCACGATTGCGCTCGCCGAGCGCCACGGACCGGGCGACGCGGGCATAAAGCGGCCAGCCGGACAGACCGAGCACGAGAATGATGGCCGGCACGGTCGGGCGGGAGACGCCAAGGATGGTAATCGCAAGGATGATCATCGGGATCGAGAGTTGCGCGTCCGTCAGCCGCATGATCACGGCATCCACCCAGCCGCCGCGAAAGCCGGCATAAAGACCAAGGCTGCACCCGACGATGAACATAAGGATCACCGTGGTTAGACCGATGAGAAGGGAATAGCGCAGGCCCACCAAACAGCGCATCAGGACGTCGCGACCGAGTTGATCCGTGCCGAGCAGATAGGGCCATCGCCACCCCTCTGCCGGAAACGGTGGCAGCAGCTTGGAACTGTAGGCAATCTTGATCGGGTCGATCGGGCTGATCAATGGCAGCAAGAACGAAAGCCCGACGAGCAGGACGAAACCGACAAAGCCGATGCGGAAGTCCATGCGCCCGACGGCGATCTGGAGCATGCGGCGAGTCGGCGTGAGACCGCGTCTTGCAACGGTGCGTGGGGCGGCGCCCTGCTGAACGATATCGCTCACATCAGTACTCCAGCCTCGGGTCGATGGTCATCGCGATCAGGTCGACGAGGATGTTGATCGCCACGAACATCACGGAAATGAAGATCGCTATTCCCTGGATCAGCGGGAAATCGCGCTGCAGTACGGCATTGATCGTCAGGAGACCGAGACCGGGGTAGTCAAAGATGAACTCGACGACGAGAACACCGCCGAGCAACATACCCAATTGGACGCCGAGCAGGTTGACGAGAGGGATCGCCGCGTTGCCGAGCGCATGCAACAGGACCGTGCGGCTGCGTGTGAGGCCCCGGATCGGCGCAATCTGTATAAATTCCTCGCGCATCACTTGCGCCACCGACACGGTGAGCGTGCGCAAAATGAAAGGGATGATCTCTACAGCCAGCACGATTGCCGGCAGGATCGTGTAGCTGAAACCGCGATAGCCTATAGCCGGAAGCAGCTTCAATTTTACGGAAAGAAACAACGTCAACACGATGCCGAGCCAGAAGTTCGGTGTCGACACGCAGATCGACCCGAGGCCGAGCGCGAGCTTGTCCGGCCAGCGTCCAGGATGAAGGCCGCCGAGCGTGCCGAGCGGCACGGCCACCGACAAAGCAATGGCAAGCGAGAGGGCCGCGAGTTGGAGCGTCATCGGCAGCGTGCCAAGAATGAGATCGAGAACCTTGGCGCGGTCCTCCCTCGTGGAGTCGTCGAAGGCTGAACCGCCGAGACTGGCGCCGCTCTTTGGACGGACGAAGGACGTGCCGAGATCGCCCGTCGCGAGATCTGAAAGGTAAGACAGGAATTGGATCGGAATGGGTCGGTCAAGTCCCAACTCCTTCGCCTTCATGGCAACCACGGCGTCGGGGGCCATGCCGCCGACGATAAGCCGCGCAGGGTCTCCCGGCACCACACGCAGCAGCGTGAAGATGATGAAGATGACGAGCAGGATGATCAGGCTCCCCTGCAGGAGCCTTCTCAACAAGAACGACAGAACGAACATCGGGTTCTCCTTGACCCCAGAGCGCGGCCGCGATCTCGCGCGGCCGCAGTTCGCAAATCAGGCCAGAGTCGACTTGTTCGCGTCCATCATGCCGTTGGGATAGAAGTACATGCCGTCCAACCCATTGCGCATGGCGTGAATGAAGACGGACGTGAACAAGGACAGTGACGGCACCTTGTCGGCCAGCATTGGCATGACCTCGTTCTGGATCACTGCCTTTCGCTGCGCGGGATCCAGGGTGTTGCGCTCCTTGTCCAAGACTGCGTCCAGCTCTTTGTCCTCGATGCCGCAGATGCGCTTGGAGCTCGAATGGAAGTGGGTGCGCAGCACCAGATCGGGCTCGGGCGAACCTGTCGACCACCCGCAGTCAATCATGTGGCCGGGACCGCCGCCTGGCCGATCGTAGAGCCGCTCATTCCAGGCCGCAACCTCCATGACATTCAGCTTCACCGGGAACCCTTGGTCCTGGAGCATGGACGTGATGACCTCGCCATATTCCTTGGTCTTGGGATAGAAGCCGACCGAAGTGATGTATTCGAGTTCAGGCAGGCCCTGCCCTTTCGGGAAACCGGCTTCAGCCAGGAGTTTCTGGCATTGATCCGGATCGAATTTGGGGTAGTTCGGCGTGTCGACATAGCCGAACTTGACGGGCGATATCCAGGCATTGGAGGGGTGGCCCGAGACGCCGAGGATGTCGAGAATCACGGACCGGTCGATGGCATGGGCTGCTGCCTGGCGCAGCCGGACGTCGTTGAAGGGCGGCTTGGAGCAACGGAACCAGAGGTACTTGTTCTCGACCGACACCGCCTTGTGCAGCTTGAAGCCGCCGGCGTCCTCGATCGTCTTGACCTGCTCGGCTTCGAGGCGCTCGATGAGATCGGCTTCGCCGTTCAACAGCGCGAGCGTGCGCGTCGTCGCATCGCCGTTGAAGCTGAAGTTTATACCCGGAATGGTTGGCTTTCCGAGGTAGAAACCGTCGAAGGCTTCAAGAACGGTGGTATTGCCGTCCTGCTTCACGAACTTGAAACCGCCGGTGCCGTTCGGCCGGGCCGAAAGCGCCTTCTTGTCCGCAACGTCCTTCGCCGACATGATCGGCAGGAAGGCCGAGAGAAACCAGAAAAGGCTCGCGGGGTAGCCTGCCTTGTCGGTCTTGACGCGCGCGACATGCTCGCTGACGACTTCGACCTCGCAGGGACCTGGATACCATGCCGCCGGCCGGTCGGGCTGGCTGGCGTATTCGAAAGTCGCCTTCACGTCCTCGGCGCCGAACGGCTTGCCGTCGTGGAAAGTCACACCCTCGCGCAGCTTGAATTCGAGCGTGTGCTCGTCGATCAGCTTCATGTCGGTCGCCAGTTCCATGACCAGCTCGTCGGACTTGCCCGGCTCCATCGGCGCCCGTGTGAGATAGCCGAATACGAAGCTCTCGAGATTGATCTGGGCCAACGTCGTGTGGGAGGATGGATCCCAATTGCCGGTCAGGTTTTCGGCCGACAGGAAATTGAGGACCTTTCCCGCCGCGGCATGTGCCGGGTCGACCAGGAAGGACGTGTTGAGTACGGGCAAACCGGCCGCCACGCCGGCAAGCGCCGAACTTTTCAGAAATGTTCTCCTGCTGAATTCCATAATGATATCTCCTCATTTGGATTGCTGGATGTTCCCCGCTCCGCTTTGCCGCCAGCACCGACAAGTGGAGGTACGTTTTTCTTGAAGAGGTGGTCTTCGGCCTGCTGGCAGAACGCCATGACAAGCGCATCTGCATGGCGCCGGCCCACGACCTGCAGGCCAACCGGCAGTCTGTTTGCCGTCAGGCCGCACGGCAGCGAGGCCGCGGGGTTGCCCGACAGGTTGAAAGGGTACGTGAAGGGCGTCCAACCGGTCCAGGCGAGCACCTGTGACGGCGAATTGAAGCCTTCCGGCGTCTCGCGATCTGCGGCAAAGGGCTCAACCGGAACTGTAGGCAGAAGCAGCAGGTCGATATTCTCGAAGAGCGCGTGCACGCTTCCGGCAAATTCGGCCCGCGCTTTCGCCGCCGACAGATAGTCCGCAAGGGCATACTGCGCCGACGCCTCGACGAGGCGTCGAAACCCGCTGCCGAAATCGGAGAGGTCGGCCTGGGCACCATAGGCGACACCGCGGCCGGCAACCCAGAGCGTCTCGAAGATCCGGATCGGATCCTCCCAGTCGAGAGAGACCGGGCGAACGTCGATGCCGAGTTCGCGCGCAAGCACGCCAACTGCATCGCGCACGGCGCGGTCGACCTCGCGCGCAACCGGAAAGCCGAACAGGCTCGGCGCAAAGCCAATGCGTAGCGACTGCATTGAATGCATGTCGGCATAGTTGGCGCCATCGTCTGGCAGGGCCTGATGGTCTCGTGGATCGGGCCCCTTCGCGACATTGAACAGCAGCGCGCTGTCCTTGGCTGAAAGACTCATCGGTCCGGCATGCGACAGCGTCTCGGTCGCGCTCCACGGCCAGGTTGGAACGCGCCCCAGCGACCCCTTCATGGCGAAGATGCCGCAAAAGGCCGCCGGGATACGCACCGAACCACCACCATCGGATCCCAATGTGAAGGGGACCATCCTGGCGCCAAGCGCGGCGCCGGACCCCGAGCTGGAACCGCCGCTTGTGAGCTCTGGATTCCAAGGGTTGCGGGTCGGCCCGTAGAATTCGGAGTTACCCGAACCGGACCATCCCATTTCGGTGGTCGTCGTCTTTCCGATCATGATTGAGCCGGCGTCGATCATCCGTTGGACGATCGGCGCCGTCGCCTTGGGAGCGAAATTTCGGTAGGGGGCGGAGCCGCGCTGGCAGAGGCGACCCGACACGAAGAAGAGGTCTTTGACGCCCATGGGAATTCCGTGGAGAGGGCCACGCAGACGGCCCTGCGCCGCCTCCCGATCGCAGGCGCGAGCTTCATCCAGCGCCTCCTCCTCGAACACCTGACTGAAGGCGTTGAGGATAGGGTTCAGTCGCCTGATGCGCGCCAGGCTCTCCTGGACCAGCGACTCGGACGTGAGACTGCCGGAAGAGATTGCTGCGCTTAGTGAAAGAACTGAAAAATCCACAGGCGACGTCCTCTTTGGCATGTATGTGGATTTATGTTGATATTTTGGACTTGTCAACAGGATCGCTGCGCATCTGCAACATTTCGCATGTTCGGGTATCGCCTGTTTGCGAATGTTTGGCTTCGTCGCTTGCGACCCTGAAGGCCGGAAGTTCCGAGCGCTGAACGGGATGGTTGAGCGCGTCTCAATAATCTTGCTATATGCAGGTTATATAATCATCTTTTGGCAATCGCAGATGATTTCGAGACCCGGCAAATTCTTGGGCGGCCGATGCCAGGGAAAGGCCTGTCCATCAAGCGCGCCCTCTCGCGCGAGCCGGCAGAAGTCAAAAAATAACCTGTTTGTACTGTGTTGCTTTTGTGGATTTTGTTGATATGATCTGCGCCGGCAGCGGAGGCAAAGGATGGACAAATCCATATTGTTAGATCCCGGCACGTCGGCGATCGCGATCGAGAACGAAGGTGCCCGAGGCAATATCGTCATCGTGTGCGAGCATGCCTCTCGGCTGTTACCGGCGAAGCTTGGAGACCTTGGTCTGGATCCCTCGGCACTCGAGAGCCATATCGCCTGGGACCCAGGCGCTCTCGAGCTATCGAGGCTCCTTTCCTCTTCTCTGGATGCAAGCCTTTGCTACCAGCGTTTTTCTCGACTGGTCTATGACTGCAATCGGCCACCGGAGGCAGCATCGGCAATCGTCGAGAAAAGCGAGACGTATCAAATCCCGGGCAACAAAAGCATTTCAGAGGCGGAGCGCCAGGCGCGCATCGATGAAATTTACTTGCCGTTTCGCAATGGTCTTTTCGAGCTTCTTTCCTCTCGCAAGGCCGGAGGACGAGAAACCATCCTGGTGACGATCCACAGTTACACACCGATCTATTTTGGCAAAGAACGCGAGGTTGAGATCGGAATTTTGCACGACAGCGACAGCCGGCTTGCAGAGGCGATGCTTTCAGAAGCTGAACGGCAGGATCGACGATACAAAGTTCTGCGAAACCAGCCCTATGGCCCTGCCGACGGTGTCACGCACACACTACTCGAGCATGGTATCGCAAACAGCATTCCTAACGTGGTGATAGAAGTTCGAAACGATCTTCTGGCCAGCACGCAACAGCAGGCCACGATCGCGGCATACCTGTCCGCGCTAATAAAAAAAGGCGCCGAGGCGATACAGGGCGACTGGCAGCACTAAAGAGAATTCACATCACACGATCTGATTGCAACCGGCGGTGGGTCGGGATGCTTTTCGGCAGCGTGCGTTTTCGGAAGCACCATCCATCCACTGAGGTACTTCGATGCCCATTACTTACACATTCGATGACTTGAAAAAGGATGTCACCGAAGGTCGCATCGACACCGTTCTCGCATGCCTTGTCGATATGCAGGGCCGCTTGTTGGGCAAGCGTTTTCACGCTCAGTTCTTTGTAGATGGCGCCTACGAAGAGGACGCATAGCTGCAATTATCTGCTCGCCACCGATATGGAGATGGAGACCGTCCCCGGCTATAAGTCGACGAGCTGGGCCGCCGGTTACGGCGACTACACGATGAAGCCGGACCTCGCCACGCTGCGCAAACTGCCCTGGCTCGAAGGCACGGCGCTGGTGCTCTGCGACGTGCTCGATCCTCATACCCACGAGGAAGTGCCGCACTCGCCGCGCGCCATCCTCAAGAAGCAGGTGAATCGGCTGGAGGCCATGGGCCTCAAGGCCTTCATGGCGAGCGAACTCGAATTCTTCCTCTTTGACCAGAGTTTCGATGGCGCACGCGAGAGCGGTTACCGCGACCTGCGCCTCACCTCCGGCTACAACGAGGATTATCACATCTTCCAGACCACCAAGGAAGAGGATGTCATGCGGGCCCTGCGCAATGGTCTGCAGGGCGCGGGCATTCCGGTGGAAAACTCCAAGGGCGAGGCCTCGCCCGGTCAGGAAGAGATCAACGTACGGTATGCGGACGCGTTGACCATGGCCGACCGGCATTCGATCATCAAGAATGCCACCAAGGAGATCGCCTGGCAGCGCGGCAAGTCCGTGACCTTCCTCGCCAAATGGAACTACACCGCCGCCGGCTCCTCCTCGCATATCCACCAGTCGCTGTGGAGCGCGGACGGCAACGAGGCAAAGTTCTTCGACAAGGATGCCAAGTATGGCATGTCGGAGCTGATGCGGAACTATGTCGCCGGCCTGCTCGCGCATGCGAGCGAGATCACCTATTTCCTCGCGCCCTACATCAACTCCTACAAGCGCTTCGTCGCCGGCACCTTCGCGCCGACCAAGGCGATCTGGAGCAAGGACAACCGCACGGCCGGGTACCGCCTGTGCGGCCAAGGCACCAATGGCATCCGCATCGAATGCCGCGTCGGCGGCTCGGACCTCAATCCCTATCTCGCCATGGCGGCGCTGCTCGCCGCCGGTATTGCCGGCATCGAGGAGAAGCTGGAACTTGAAGCGCCCTTCGTCGGCGATGCCTATGGCGGCAAGGACATCCGTGAAATCCCGAAGACACTGCGCGGGGCGACGGCGGCACTGAAGGAATCCAAGATGCTGCGCGAGGCTTTCGGCGAGGACGTCATTGACCACTATGCCCGCGCGGCGGAATGGGAGCAGGAGGAATACGATCGCCGCATCACCGACTGGGAAGTGGCCCGCGGTTTCGAGAGAGCTTAGGACCCGGCGGGGAAACAATTTAGCCAAGCCTAGAAGCGCGCGTTACCGCAGATCAACTCAGACAGAACCAATAGGAAGTCAATGGTGACTGTGATCAAATGCATATCCCCCGTGGATGGTTCGGTTTATGCCGAGCGTGAGGCGATGCCGCTGGCCGCCGCGCAAGAGGCCGTGGCTCGCGCCAAGAAGGCGCAGAAGGCCTGGGCAAAGTACCCGCTCGAAGACCGTGTCCAGCTGGTGCTGAAGGGTGTCGCCCGCGTCAACGAGATGGCCGACAAGATCGTGCCGGAAATCGCCTGGCAGATGGGCCGCCCGGTGCGCTACGGCGGTGAATTCAAGGGCTTCAACGAGCGCTCCAACTATGTCGCCGAGATTGCCGGTTCGTCGCTGGCGCCGATCGTCATCGAGGAGAGTGCCCAATTCGAGCGCCGCATCGAGCGCGAGCCGCATGGCGTCGTCTTCGTCATCGCGCCGTGGAACTACCCCTACATGACCGCGATCAGCACGATCGCCCCGGCGCTGATGGCCGGCAATGCCGTCATCATCAAGCACGCCGCCCAGACGCTGCTCGTCGGCGAGCGGCTGGTACGGGCTTTCAACGAGGCAGGCGTGCCGGAAGACGTCTTCCAGAACGTCTTCCTCGACCATGACACGACCTCGGCGCTGATCGCTGGCAACAGTTTCGACTTCGTCAACTTCACCGGTTCCGTCGAAGGCGGCCGGTCGATCGAGCGGGCCGCCGCCGGCACCTTCACGCCGGTCGGCCTCGAGCTCGGCGGCAAGGACCCAGGCTACGTCATGGAAGACGCGGACCTCGACGCCGCCGTCGACACGCTGATGGATGGCGCCACCTACAATTCCGGCCAGTGCTGCTGCGGCATCGAGCGCGTCTACGTCAACGAGAAGCACTACGACGCCTTCGTGGAAAAGTCCGTCGCGTGGGTTTCCAACTACAAGCTCGGCAACCCGCTCGACCCCGAAACGACGCTTGGACCGATGGCGCACAAGCGCTTCGCCGCGACCGTTCGCGCGCAGATCGCCGATGCCGTCTCGCACGGTGCCAAGGCGCTGGTCGA
Source organism: Mesorhizobium caraganae (assembly GCF_016836705.1). Lineage (GTDB taxonomy): Bacteria > Pseudomonadota > Alphaproteobacteria > Rhizobiales > Rhizobiaceae > Mesorhizobium > Mesorhizobium caraganae. Next base: position 48,871 of record NZ_JAFCGY010000028.1, read on the forward strand.
TCCGAAACTCTTCCCTGCCGATGACGGCGGCGCCTATGTCGCCCCGCAGATCCTCGTCGATGTCGATCATTCGATGGAATTCATGACGGAAGAAACCTTCGGCCCGGCCGTCGGCATCATGAAGGTGAAGAGCGACGAAGAGGCGCTCGCGCTGATGAACGACTGCAAATACGGCCTCACCGTCTCACTGTGGACGAAGGATCCCGAGCGGGCCGCGAACATCGCGCGCGATCTCGAAACCGGCACGGTCTTCATGAATCGCGCCGACTATCTCGACCCGGCGCTCTGCTGGACGGGTGTCAAGGAAACCGGCCGCGGCGGCTCGCTCTCCGTCATCGGCTTCCACAATCTCACGCGGCCGAAGTCCTACCATTTCAGGAAAGCACTCGCATGACCATCATCGCCAACTGGAGCTACCCGACCGCCATTAAGTTCGGGACAGGCCGCATCAAGGAGCTGGCCGATCACTGCGAGGCGGTCGGCATAACGAAGCCGCTACTCGTTACCGACCGTGGCCTTTCGACGATGGCGATCACGAGAGAAGCGCTCGACATTCTGGATGCCGCGAGCCTCGGCCGGGCGATGTTTGCCGATGTCGATCCCAACCCGACCGACAGGAACCTGGAAGCTGGTGTCAGAGCGTTCAAGGACGGCGGCCATGATGGCGTCGTCGCCTTTGGCGGCGGCTCCGGCCTCGACCTCGGCAAGGCGATCGCCTTCATGGCGGGCCAGTCGCGGCCGGTATGGGATTTCGAGGATATCGGCGATTGGTGGACGCGCGCCAATCCGTACGGCATCGCGCCGATCGTCGCTGTGCCAACCACCGCCGGCACCGGCTCGGAAGTCGGCCGCGCCTCGGTCGTCACCAATTCGCAGACGCATACGAAGAAGGTGATCTTCCACCCGAAGCTCCTGCCGTCGGTCACGATCTGCGACCCGGAACTGACGGTCGGCATGCCGAAGGTCATCACATCGGGCACCGGCATGGATGCCTTGGCCCATTGCCTGGAAGCCTATTGCTCGCCGTTCTACCATCCGATGAGCCAGGGCATCGCGCTCGAAGGCATGCGTCTTGTGAAGGAATACCTGCCGCGTGCCTACAAGGACGGCACGGATATCGAGGCGCGCGCCCACATGATGTCGGCCGCCGCCATGGGCGCCGTCGCCTTCCAGAAGGGGCTGGGCGCGATCCACTCGCTGTCCCACCCGGTCGGAGCCATCTATAACACCCACCACGGCATGACGAATGCCGTGGTGATGCCGCCGGTGCTGACCTTCAATCGCCCGGCGATCGAGGCGAAGATCGCCAGCGCGGCCGCGTATCTCGGCATTGCCGGCGGCTTCGACGGTTTCTTCGACTATGTGCTCAGGCTGCGCGAAGAACTCGGCGTGCCGGACAAGCTGTCGACGATGGGAATCGCTCCTGATCGCATCGACGAATTGTCGGCCATGGCGATCGACGACCCAAGTGCCGACGGTAATCCCGTGCCTATGACCCTCGAAAATACGAAGGCACTCTTCAAGGATTGCTTCTGATTTTGAGTACGTGGTTCCCTGGATCGACCAGGGTTCCGTGCTCCAACGGGACAGGACATCAACAATGTTGGCCCGGTGGAGGGCCGCGCGAAGACACTGCTCATCGCGGCGTAGCATATGGCCAACTGGCTGCACCACGGCATCGTCAGGCTCTTGGCGCTCTAATGCGCAAGGCCGCTTGATGGCAGCCCACTTCGGCTCCGCAGCCTGCGGACCTCAACGGAAAGGAATGTTATATGTCGAGACCAAACAAGCAGGAGTTGTCGACCCTTACCTTCAACTCCTTGGCCGTCCATGGAGGCAATGAGGTTGACAAGACATCGGGGGCCATTCGCACTCCGATCGTCATGGCGAACTCCTACGCTCTGCCCTATGACCCATCCATGAAGGATTGGTCGGATACCCAAAACCCCTCCTACACGCGCAACTCGGGCCACAACCAGATCTGCTTGCAGCGCAAGTTGGCAGCCATGGAAGGTGGTGGGGACGCGGCCGTCTTTGCAACCGGCGTCGCCGCCCTGCACGCTGTCTTCTTTACCTTCCTCAAAACCGGTGACCACGTGATCGTCAGCGACGTCACCTACCAGGCTGTCTGGCGGCTGTTCGCCGAGCTCTTGCCGCAGCGCTACCAGATCGAGGTCACCTTCGTCGACATGGGCGATATGGGTGCCATCAAGGCCGCCGTGCGGCCTAACACGAAGCTCATCCATACTGAGACCATCGCCAACCCGACCACAAAGGTGGCCGACATTGCAGCCCTGGTGTCCGTCGCAAAAAAAGCAGGCATACTGCTCTCAGTCGACTCCACCTTCACTCCTCCCCCCTCATATGAGGCGAGTTGTGTCAACGGTAGCGGCGGCGAAATCACCTCGGACGCTGTCGGGATCGGCCTCGCGGCGAATTGCGGAACAAGTCCACATCACCTCATATCCGGTCGGCTCGGGTGGAGCCTGCACCCATATCCCGCATGCACGGGCAAGTTTGGCGAGGCCGGGAAGGATGGGACCCATCTTTTTGACGGCGTTAACTGCCCTGGGGGGCGCCGGTCCACATCCATCCCGCTTCGTCGCAAGTGACGTTGGCCGCCCTCGCGTCGAACTTTTTCGTCAGGCCTTGGTCATGGCGCCCTCCGGCAGCAGGCCCTGGGTCAGATACCGCCACAAGGCGATTATCAGCTTGCGCGCCAAGGCGACGATCATGGTGCGGCGGATGCGTCCTTTGCCGGCGCCGACGCGCTCATGAAACCAGCGCGCGAGACCGCTATCGGGCTGATGGCGCAGCCACAGCCAGGCAAGTTCAATGGCGGTTCGTCGCGCTCGCGGATTGCCTGATCTCTGGATGCCTTGATCGCGGCTGACCGCGCCGCTGCTCCAAGGGCTGGATGCAAGACCGAGATAACCGGCGATCTCACGCCGATTCTGGAAATCGCGGAAGAACACCTCGTTCGTCATTATGCTTGCGATCGTCAGGCCGATGCCACGCAGATGACTCAGTTGGACGATCCCGGGAGCTGTGGTCTCGGCGGCCTGACGCTGCTCAGCCTCGACCTCCATGATCATCTCGATTACTTGCCACAAGCGGCGGCACTCGCGCTTGATCTCGTTCTTCAGGCAGGGCGGCAGATTCCGCCCGTCAGCCGTGCGCAGCGTCTCGAGCTGCTCACGCCAGTCCCGTCTGGCTGGCTTGAAGTCGCGGATGCCCTGGGTCATCAAAAGCCCCTTGACGCGGCTCGAATGCTGGCCGCGTTCGTTGACGAGCCGAGCCCGTTCCCGGCTGCGACGGCGATCGTTCTCCTGCTCGAGGCTCGGCACTCGCACAACTCGGCAGACCCTCGGCTCGCCACGTTCCAGCGCCATCAGCGTGCGCAGCAGCGCCGCCGCATCGAGGCGATCCGTCTTGGCGCGGCGTGACCGGCGGTCGACCAGGATGCTGGCCGCGTCCAGAACCTGATTGTCGATGCCGCGGTCGCACAGGAAACGATGCAGCCAGAAACCGTCGTAGCCGGCCTCGTAGCACGACATTACCCGAACCGGACGCGTCAAGGCGGCCTGCGCCTGTTCGCGCCGGTGTTCAATGAGAGCCATAAGCCCTTCGGTGTCGCCTCCTTGCAGGCGATGCAGGCTGATCTTGTCGACCGCCGGCGAGTGCAGAGCCACAAGCCAGGTCGACTTGCTCAATTCCAGTGCCATGAAAATTGTGGCAGTCTTCTCGTCGACGGGCGGCAGAGCAACGGATGAGAGATTCATGAGACGTCTCCAGGGTTAGGATGTCGGACCCCGAAACCTTACCTGAGTTCCGCCGCCCGTCGCCTCATGGGATCTTTTTCCGCCCACTGGCGTTGGGTGCGGACCTCGTCGTCCATTCGCTGACCAAGTACATCAACGGTCACGGCGATGCGATGGGCGGTGTCGTGATCGGCTCGAAAGAACTCGTCCATCACCTCAAGGCCGATGCGCTCGTGGACCTCGGCGGAACGATCTCGCCCTTCAATGCCTGGCTGATCACCCGCGGCTCGGTCACTCTTCCCCTGCGGCTGAAACAGCAGTTCTCAACGGCTGAGGTTGTCGCCAAGTACCTCGAAAGCGAAAAGCGCGTCGCGTATGTCACCTATCCCGGACTTGAAAGTCATGACAAGCACGGCTTGGCGAAGGCACAGTTTGCCGGCAAGGGCTATGGGGCAATGATGGCCTTCGCGGTCGACGGAGACCCGGATACCCAAAACCGCTTCGTCGCCAACCTGAAGGTCATTACCTCCGCCCCCTCACTCGGCCACGACGAGAGCCTGATCGTGCATGTCGGCGGAAGCGGTCGCGGCGGCGCCGAGCACTATCCGGACAACTTCCAGAAATACGGCCATCTGCGGCTTTCCGTCGGCCTTGAGGATCCGGAAGACCTCGTCGCAGACATCAAGAACGCTCTTGATCAGACCTGGGGCTAAGCGGTCATCCGCCTTAAGCCAACAAGTTCTCGTTTACGTGGATTAAGGCGGGGAGCCGCCCCCGTGGCTCCCACACGAAGCTCGTATAAAAATGGGGTACATTTGCAATGGAGTATTTCATCCAGCAGCTCGTCAATGGGCTGACGCTTGGATCTATTTATAGTCTGATAGCCATCGGCTACACCATGGTTTACGGCATCATCGGCATGATCAATTTCGCCCATGGCGATATCTTCATGCTGGGTGGATTTGCTGCTCTCATCACCTTCCTCATGCTCACCAGCGTGTTCGTCGGCCTGCCGGTCGTCATCCTGGTGCTGATCATGATCGCCGCGGCCATGCTGACGGCGTCCTTATGGAACTGGACGATCGAGAAGGTGGCCTACCGGCCGCTGCGCGGCTCGTTCCGCCTGGCGCCGCTGATCACCGCCATCGGCATGTCGATTGCGATCTCGAACTTCATCCAGGTCACGCAGGGTCCGCGCAACAAGCCGATCCCGCCGCTCGTGTCGTCGGTCTACAACATCTTCGGCATCGCGATCTCGCTGAAGCAGCTGATCATCATGCTGCTGACGGTCATCCTGCTCGCGACCTTCTGGTACATCGTCAACAAAACCTCGCTCGGCCGCGCCCAGCGGGCGACGGAACAGGACCGCAAGATGGCGGCGCTGCTTGGCATCGACGTCGACCGGACGATCTCGGTCACCTTCATCATGGGCGCCGGCCTCGCCGCCGTCGCCGGCACCATGTACCTGATGTACTATGGCGTGACCGTCTTCACCGACGGCTTCATTCCGGGCGTCAAGGCCTTCACGGCCGCGGTTCTGGGCGGCATCGGCTCGCTTCCGGGCGCGGTTCTCGGCGGCCTGCTCATCGGCCTCATCGAGAGCCTGTGGTCCGCCTATTTCACCATCGACTACAAGGACGTCGCGACGTTCTCCATCCTCGCCATCGTCCTGATCTTCAAGCCGTCGGGCATTCTCGGACGACCGGAAGTCGAGAAGGTTTGAGTTCATGGCAAATATGTCAAACATGTCTGAGAGGGCCGGCGGGAGCCTGACGGCATGGGCTCTGCGCGAAGGCTTTTACGCCGGCGCCGTCTCGCTCGGCCTTTTCGTGCTCTTCGTCGGTCTCGAGACCACGCAGAACATCCGCAACGAACTCGTGCTGAACCGGCGCTTGGGGCTGCTCGGGATCTTCGTGATTGTCGCCGCCGTCGGCCGCTTCCTCACCGTCGCCTATCTGCGTCCTTGGGCGGCGGCGCGCAAGGCGGCCGCTGCGGCAAAGCCGGCGGAAGGCGAAGAGGGCTTCTCCAAGCGCAACTTCAGCAAGATCGCCATCGTCTTCCTGCTGCTCTACCCGCTCATTGCCATCTCGATCTTCGGCGTGCAGGGTTCGCTGAAATGGGTCGACAATTTAGGCATCCAGATCCTCATCTACGTGATGCTGGCCTGGGGTCTGAACATCGTGGTTGGCCTCGCCGGCCTGCTCGACCTCGGCTATGTCGCCTTCTATGCGGTCGGCGCCTATTCCTATGCGCTGCTGTCGCAGCACTTCGGCCTATCCTTCTGGGTTCTGCTGCCGCTCGCCGGCATCCTGGCCGCCTTCTGGGGCATGATCCTCGGCTTCCCCGTGCTGCGCCTCAAGGGCGACTATCTCGCCATCGTGACGCTCGCCTTCGGTGAAATCATCCGCCTGGTGCTCATTAACTGGACGGAAGTCACCAAGGGCACCTTCGGCGTCTCCGGCATTCCGAAAGTGTCCGTCTTCGGCATCTGGTCGTTCGACGTCAGCGCGGCGAACAACTTCGCCAAGGCTTTCGGCCTGCCGATGTCATCGGCCTATTACAAGATCTTCCTCTTCTATCTCATCCTGGCGCTCGCCCTTTTAACCGCTTATGTGACGATCCGACTCCGCCGCATGCCGATCGGTAGAACCTGGGAAGCAATGCGCGAGGACGAGATCGCCTGCCGCTCGCTCGGCATCAACACGGTGACGACCAAGCTGACAGCCTTCTCTATCGGGGCGATGTTCGGCGGCTTCGCCGGCTCGTTTTTCGCCGTGCGCCAGGGCTTCGTCTCGCCGGAATCCTTCGTCTTCCTCGAATCGGCGATCATCCTCGCCATCGTGGTTCTCGGCGGCATGGGCTCGCTCGTCGGCATCGCGGTCGCCGCGGTGGTAATGATCGGCGGCACGGAGCTGCTGCGCGAAATGCAGTTCCTGAAGCGGGTCTTTGGCCCCGATTTCACGCCCGAACTCTACCGCATGCTGATCTTCGGTCTGGCGATGGTCGTCGTCATGGTCTGGAAGCCGCGCGGCTTCGTCGGCTCGCGGGAGCCGACCGCATTCCTGCGTGAACGCAAGGTGGTCTCCGGCAGCTTCACCAAGGAAGGGCACGGCTGATGGCCCCGGGGATGAATACAGTAGCGAACGACACGATGACGAACGATCCCATCCTCAAGGTCGAGCATCTCTCGATGCGCTTCGGCGGCCTGATGGCCATCAACGACCTCTCCTTCGAAGCGAAGCGCGGCGACATCACGGCGCTCATCGGGCCGAACGGTGCCGGGAAAACCACTGTCTTCAACTGCATCACCGGCTTCTACAAGCCGACCATGGGGATGATCTCCATGCGCCAGAAGGCGGGCAAGACCTTCCTACTCGAACGCATAACGGACTTCGAGATCACCCGCGATGCGAAGGTCGCCCGCACCTTCCAGAATATCCGGCTCTTCTCAGGCCTGACGGTTCTCGAGAACCTGCTAGTCGCCCAGCACAACATGCTGATGAAGGCGTCCGGCTATACGATCCTCGGCCTGCTCGGTTTGCCGACCTACAAGAAGGCTTCGGTGGAATCGATCGAGATCGCCAAGTACTGGCTGGAAAAGGCCCACCTCATCGAGCGGGCGGACGATCCGGCTGGCGACCTGCCCTATGGCGCGCAGCGGCGCCTGGAAATTGCCCGTGCCATGTGCACGGGGCCGGAATTGCTGTGCCTCGACGAGCCGGCGGCGGGCCTCAACCCGCACGAGTCGCTGGCGCTCAACGGGCTGCTGCGCTCGATCCGCAAGGACAACGATACGTCGATCCTGCTTATCGAGCACGACATGTCGGTCGTCATGGAAATCTCCGACCACGTGGTCGTGCTCGAGTACGGGCACAAGATCTCCGACGGCACGCCGGACCATGTGAAGAACGATGCGAAGGTTATCGCGGCCTATCTCGGTGTCGAAGATGATGAGGTCGAAGAGGTGATCGAGGAAATCGAAGGCACGCAGGGAGGTATGCAGCAATGAGCGATACGCTTCTCAGCGTTCAGAGCGTGGAAACTTATTACGGCAACATCCGCGCACTCGCCGGCGTCAATATCGACGTGAAGAAGGGCGAGATCGTCAGCCTCATCGGCGCCAACGGCGCCGGCAAGTCGACCCTGATGATGACGATCTGCGGCAGCCCGCAGGCCCGCGCCGGCACCGTCACCTTCGACGGCGAGGACATCACGCGCCTGCCGACGCATCTCATCGCGCGGCGCCGCATCGCGCAATCGCCGGAAGGCCGTCGCATCTTTCCGCGCATGACGGTGTATGAAAACCTCCAGATGGGCGCGAGCCTCGACAATCTGAAATATTTCAACGAGGACGTGGAGAAGATCTACACGCTCTTCCCGCGCCTCAAGGAGCGCCAGGCCCAGCGCGGCGGCACGCTTTCGGGGGGCGAGCAGCAGATGCTGTCCATTGGCCGCGCGCTGATGGCGCGTCCGAAGCTGCTTCTCCTCGACGAGCCGTCGCTCGGGCTTGCGCCGCTGATCGTCACGCAAATCTTCGACGCCATCAAGGCCTTGAACCAGGAGCAGGGTCTCACTGTGTTCCTGGTCGAGCAGAACGCCTTCGCCGCCCTCAAGCGATCCAATCGGGCCTATGTGATGGTCAACGGGCAGGTGACGATGAGCGGTTCGGGCAAGGAACTTTTGGCCAATCCGGAAGTGCGCGCCGCCTATCTCGAAGGCGGACGCCACTAGGATGATCGAGGGAGCTAAGAAAATGCAGGGAATCCTCTACGAAGAACCGTCGATCTGGCAGTACCTGTCGATCACCATCATCATGGGGGGATGGACCGCCTGGCGCACCGGCAAGAGCGTGGCTGAGAACTGGCAGAATTACACGACGCTGGTGATCTACGCGCTGCTGCTGGGCGTGGCGATCCGGTTCATCCATCATGCGCTCTTCCACGGCACTATGCTGGCACCACAGTACTATATCTTTGACACCGTTATACTTTCGTCGTCGGCATTTTTTGGTTTCCTGTTCCACAGGACACGGCAGATGACAAAAAACTACTATTGGCTCTACGAAAAATCTTCTCCTCTTTCTTGGAGGCGCACGTAGCCAGAGACACCTGCGACCTATTCTCGGTCGCGGCCCAAGCATATCGGCGCATGAATGCGGGACTTGCGTCCGATTCACTCTAGCCCGCTCTAATCTGGGAGTCACAATATGAAGAAGTCCCTCTTGTCGGGAGTTGCCTTCGCTACAATGGTCGCTTTTAGCGGCAACGCCTGGGCTGATATGCTGATCGGTCTTGGTGGTCCGCTCACCGGCCCGAACGCTGCATTCGGCCTGCAGATGCAGAAGGGTGCCGAGCAGGCTGCTGCCGACCTCAATGCAGCCGGCGGAGTCAACGGCGAGCAGATCAAGGTCGTGCTCGGCGACGACGTGTCCGACCCGAAGCAGGGCGTTTCGGTCGCCAACAAGTTCGTCGCGGATGGCGTGAAGTTCGTTGTCGGCCACTTCAACTCAGGCGTCTCCATACCGGCCTCAGAAATCTACGCGGAAAACGGCATGCTGCAGATTTCGCCAGCCTCGACGAACCAGACCTACACCGAGCGTGGTCTATGGAACACCTTCCGTACCTGCGGGCGTGACGACCAGCAGGGCGCCGTAGCAGGCTCCTTCATCGCCGCAAACTTCAAGGACGCCAATGTTGCTATCGTTCACGATAAGACACCGTATGGCCAGGGTCTTGCCGACGAAACCAAAAAGGCAATGAACAAAGCCGGCATCACCGAAGCGCTCTATGAAGGTGTCACGCCCGGTGAAAAGGACTTCTCAGCGTTGATCGCAAAGATGAGGCAAGCCGGTGTTTCCGTCGTCTACTGGGGTGGCATGCATACTGAGTTCGGCCTTATCGAACGGCAAGCCGCTGACCAGGGCCTGAAGGCTACTTTCATGTCCGGCGATGGTATCATCTCGAACGAATTGGCCTCCATCGCCGGCGACGCCGTCAATGGCACGCTGATGACTTTTGCACCCGACCCGCGCAAGAATCCAGCTGTAAAGGATCTCCTGGAGAAGTTCCGCGCTGTCGGCTTTGAGCCAGAAGCCACCACATTGTACACATACGCTGCTCTTCAAGTCATTGCTGAAGGCGCCAAGGCCGCTGGCTCGAACGATCCACAGGCTGTTGCTGAAGCCATCAAGTCGAAGGGTCCGTTCAAGACCGCCATCGGCGAACTCGGCTTCGACGAAAAGGGCGACATCACACGTCCGGCCTACGTCATGTACACCTGGAAGAAGGGTGAAGACGGCAAGTATAGCTACTTCCAGAACGAGTAGTGGTGTCCGGCCGGGCGGCGCATGCACGCCGTCCGGCCGTTTCGCTCAACAGCGGAGGTCAAAGGAGACTTTTCAACGTCTTTGCACTAATGCGGGAACCGCAAATGACGAGAACGACTGTCTTGCCCTCGAAGCGAGATGGATCACGTTCCGCGGCTTCGAGCAGAGCAGCTATGGCAAGTCCTGCTGACCCTTCCAGCAGATGATTGTCGTTCTCGATGTAAAGCCGCATCGCGGCCTTCGTGGCCTCCTCAGAGAGCAGATGCCATTCGTCGACGAGCTGAGTAACCAATGGAAGGGTGATGGCATCCTCTTCCATGCCCCCAGCGCATCCGTCAGCAATCGTTGGATCAGCATCGAAAACGACAACCTTGCCAGCCTTGATTGATGCATACATCGCATGATCGGCTTGTGGGGAACACGCGCAGACTCGAACTTTTTGTCCGATACCCCTCAGGTATCCAGCAATACCGCTGAGCAGTCCGCCACCCCCGACCGACAGGAATAACTCGTCGACCTGACCGATCTGCTCCAGCAACTCCTTGCCGATCGTCCCCTGGCCGCCAATGATCGCCGGATCGTTGTAGGGAGAAGCGAATGTCAGCCCGCGCTCGTCAGCGAAAGCACGGGCGTAGATTTCGGTTTGTCCGGCGTCGTTCGAGTGAAAACGAACCTCTGCACCGAGGCCGCGGACTGCGTCTACCTTAACGGACGAGGCGTTCTCGGGCATGAAGATCAGGCTTTTTGCTCCGAATGCATTTGCCGCATACGCAACAGCAGCGCCATGGTTTCCTGTAGAAGCAGCGACAATCCCCCTAGCACGCTCGGCGTCTGACAACGAGGCGATCTTGTTCATCGCCCCGCGGCCCTTGAAGGAACCAGAAACTTGAAGCTGTTCAAGCTTGAAGAAAACGTTCGCCCCAGTCCGGCTGCTGAAGTAGTTGGACCGCTGTAGAGGGGTGCGGTGAATATGGCCGGCGGTCCGGATATGTGCAGTTTCCACGAGGGCGGGAATGTCACTTACCGCAATAGAATGAGCTTTAGTCACCGTTGGGTCCTTTCTGGAAAAAAAGTTCGTGCTGGGCACCATGTCAGAGTGACCTCGCGGTAAAGAAGTCCAGTTTTTAAGAAAGTGGTATCATCGGCTCCTGCAGATGGATGCCACTTTGGCCGTGCAGTTCTCCTGCAATGGAATGGAGGGATCGTGGTGCGTTCTGAGGGTACGGTGCGGGTTTTGTCCTTTCTGGGCGACTGGAGCAGACCCGGCGAACCGCTTTACAAGAGTCTCGCCGGCGCTATTGAGGCTTGCGTGTTGCGGAAGGAGCTTGTCCCTGGCGAGCGATTGCCTTCGGAACGAGAGCTAGCTGCAGACCTTGGCATCAGTCGAACCACGGTCTTGCGAGCTTTCCAGCATTTGAAGGAGAGTGGCGTAGTCGTGGGACAAAGGGGCAGCGGGACGCGGGTCGCAGGCGCGCCGGGCGCGAAGGTTTCTTTGCCCAAAGTGGTGCGCTCAGCCTCGCGACTGGCACCTGGTGGCCAAAAGGCGTCATCAGGGACAGTCGACTTGTCCATAACTGCACCTGAAGCTCCAGAAGCTTTAGCTCAGATCATCGTTGAACAGGGAGCTTTCCTGCTTTCGGAGCGGGATTACCATCCGCAGGGCCTGCCCCAGCTTCGAATAATGATCGCGAGCCGCTACGACAATGCCGGGCTCCCTACAATACCCGAGCAAATAATCATTACGACTGGTGCGCAGCAGGCCATTAGCCTGGTAGCCGCCGCGGAGCTATCCCGTGGTGATCGGGTCTTGATCGAAGATCCAACATACCACGGCGCAATCGACGCTTATTCTTTAGCTGGAGCGCGTCTCGTGGGGGTACCAATGGGACGACTTGGGCTGTGTCCAATTGTAACGAGGCATATGGTCCTCTCCATATCGCCCCGTCTGCTCCATGTAACTCCCAACCACCAGAATCCGACGGGAGTGGTCTACACTTCCGATGTGCGCGCAGAGTTAGCAGAGATTGCTGACGAGACGGGCCTAACGGTACTTGAGGATGACACCCTAAGCGCTTTGTGGTTCGACGAGGAACCGCCACCGCCCCTTGCATCTTGGAGCAGAAAGGATCGCGTGGTCACGGTCGGTTCATTCAGCAAGACCCTCTGGGCCGGGCTCCGCGTTGGCTGGCTTCGGGTTCCCCGTCGAGAGGTGGGCCGTTACGTTGCGATCAAGGTAGCTGCTGATCTGGGAACCGGACTTTTGGGGCAGGCTCTACTCGTCAGCGCCGGCAGCACTATTGATTCCTTGATTCGAGCAAGAGTGGCACATCTCCGATCCGCACGAGATATCATGTCAACGCTGCTGCGCCAGCACATGCCAGATTGGACTTTTGTGCCGCCAGGCGGCGGTGCCTTCCTTTGGGTCGATGTAGGAGGTTTAAACACAGCCGCCTTTCAGCAGCTAGCGTTGAGGCAAGGTGTCCTGTGTACCGAAGGTGATCTTCTATCACCTACCCGCAGCGTGCTCCACCACCTACGCTTGGCGTTCGATCAACCCGTTGAGAGTCTCGAACTTGGCGTAAGACGGTTGGCGGCAGCACGTGCAAATTCGGTGCGTGGTTGATAATCGCGCTCAGCCAAGCATATGCGCTTTGCTGGAAGATAGGACCGCTGACGACGCCTGCTGCCAGCAAGAGCAAAAACGCCTGCCTTGGTTCGTCGCGACGCCCATGATCCGTATGTTGCTCGGCCCGGGACTCGCAGCTGCGATAGGTGAAGACGATCGCAGGTGGTGGAACTCGGATGACATTCTGCGTTCCCTTGATAAAAATCGACGGTGCGTTAACTCGCGTGGTGACCTAGTAATAGTTCGCCAAGACTTTGGATGATGCCAAGGTCGAAGCAACGAAGTCGCTCGTCAGTATGGGGACCGTCAGAATTTCTCAAGGGAGGCGCGCTAGACCGGCGATGTCTGCGCACCGCTCTATCACGACCTCGACGGGCGCTGCATCCTGAGGCGGCAACCTGGTGTGCAGCCTTGATCTGACGATTGGTTGTTTGAACTGCTTGGCCGAAGCTGATGATTGGCATTCGGCATCGTTAGCCAAGCGCAGCGATCAACTCGTCGCCAGCAGTTTCGCTCCTCTCTTGCTGCTCCCGTGTCGAAGGGCCGGGCAGTCCCAGCAGTACGCTGAGCATATGGGTACCGAGCAGCCGGTCGATGAATTGCACGGCAAGTTCGCGCCGCCGCTCGGCGCTGAGGTCGCCGGTCTCTTGCTTCAGCCCAAGCAGGAACACGACCATACCTTCGAGATTACCCACAAGGCCAGCATGCGCCATCTCCGCCAACCCGGGAAACCGAGTGGCCTCGGCAATGACAGTGCGCATGAGGGCGATCGTGTCGGGGTCCGTAAAACGGCTCTGCGCCGTCATCCCTGCCCAGACCAGGACGTCTCGCAGGGGCTTCTTCAGAAGGGCGTTCCACTCGGCCTGCTCGGATTCGTCGTCGGGATCGCAGGCATTGGAGATCACGGCCGAAAACAGATCGTCCTTGCTCTCGGCGTGCCGATAGAGCGTCATAATCGAGACATTCGCCGCCTTGGCGATGCTTTCCATGCTGGTTCCCTCATAGCCGGTGGCGAGGAAAGACGCCTTTGCGGCGGCGAGGATGTCGCCCCGCTTGCTCGCCATCAACTTCGCTTTAGGATGGTCGGAAGACCATGATTTCATGCTGCTTGACTCCATACGATAGTCAATCATATCGTATAAACGATAGTGAAGCATATCGTATCTCCCACATCAGAATACACGAAGGTCCCGACACATGAAAGCTGCCCGTCTGAAAGCCTACGGCGACGTCGATCAGTTCGTGATCGAGGACGTACCAATGCCCAAGCCGGAAGCCGGCGAAGTGCTGATCAAGATCGAAGCATCCGCGGTGAACCACTTCGACCTTATTATCCGCCAAGGCTTTATGGCCCAGTACATCCCGCTGGAACTTCCGGCGGTGTTGGGCGGCGATGCTGCCGGTACCGTTGTCGAGGTTGGCGCGGGCGTAACCGGAATCGCGGTTGGCGATCGTGTGATTGCCGACTTCGCTGCGAACGGCAGAGGCGCGCATGCCGAATATGGGGTGGTTTCAGCCACGGCGGTAGCCAGACTTCCGGCCAATCTCACGTTCGAGCAAGGCGCCGCTCTACCGAAAGCTGGTCTTACCGGGCGGCAATCGGTCGATGCTCTCGGCGTCCAGGCGGGCGACCGCGTCCTGATTTCGGGCGGCCTCGGTGCGGTCGGTCGCGCCGCGATCCAGTATCTCAAGGAGATTGGGGCGGAGCCGGTGGCCGGCGTCCGGCCTGATCGTCTCGAGGAAGCACGCCAACTGGCAGGCGAAGCGCTCGACATTACCGAGTTACCAGGGGGTGCTACGTTCGACTATGCGATCAGTGCCGCGGCACCCGTGGCGGGCAACCTCATCCGGCACGTGCGAGACGGCGGTCAGATTGCCAGCGTTGTTCCCGTGCCCGACGGTGCAAACACCGACAACCGCGTGACCATCCGTGAACTCTATCACCGCGCCGATGCGGCCACGCTGGCCGCGGTGGCCGATGCCGCGTCGCGCGGTGTGTTGACCATCCCGATCGCCAAGTCTTTCCCGCTGGATCAGATTGGTGCCGCCCAAAATGCCGTCGCCGCTGGCGCGGACGGGAAAGTCCTGCTGAAACACTGACCGCCGCGACATCGTCTCCAGCCATGCAAAACTTCTGACAGCGCGGAAGCGATGTTCTTACTGCGCCATCCAAAGATGGTAATCACCATGTCCATTTCTGAAGCTAGCGCTCCGTCGTCTCGCCCTTGGCACATCGGGCTGTAGGCCGCCCAGATCGTGCTCTTCGTCCTGTTCGGCATGCCGGGCGTCATGAAGACATTCATGGATCCGTCGGCTCTTGCGCCAATGGGCATTGCCTGGGCAACCGACGTCCCGGTCTGGGTTCTCCGCTTCATCGGCATCTGCGAATTGGCAGGCGCACTTGGAATGATCCTTCGGCAGCGACGCGCATCCTCCCGTTGCTGATACCCCTGGCTGCACTCGGGTTTGTCACTATCTAGGTGCTTGCCATCGGCTTCCATGCGTTCCGAGGAGAAACCAGCCACACTCTGCCGATGAACATCGTCTTCTGGCTCTGTCACTGTTCGTTCTCTGGGGCCGCACCCGAAAGACGCCAATTACCCGCAGCTAAAACAGCGGTTTTCAACCGGCCGATGCCTGCACGCCTACAATGAGCGCCGCGTCTCATCTTCGTGTTAACCAGGCTCGATCAAGCTCCCTTCCAGAATTAAGGCCCACCGCACTGGCCCTTGCTGTTTCGCACCGTATTTCTGGCGCGCTTCCAGGATGCTGCCGATGTGGTCGGCAGCCCACGTCTGCACGGCCGGCAGGGGGCCATCAAGCGGGCCCGGTTCAGGAGCACCCGCGTGCGCCGTCAAGATTATCTTGGTGGGTTGGGGGTTTGGTTCAACTTGCCGAGAGGCGGCGCCATGATGGTTTGACGATCAAAAGCAGATAAACTACATGGCACCACTCCTTGGGCTCCTTAGTTCTTGAATAGGGCGGCGTGGTCCGCCGCATAGGTCTCAAATGACCGCGGGGGCTCGCCGGTCAAGGTTCCAACGCCGTCGGTGACAGCAGCCACCCACCCTTCGCGGACGGGATAGAAGATCGAGGCGAGATGGCTTGCAAAGTCGGCCGGCATGCCGACGCCGGTCAGAATCCCTATGAAAGTCTGATCGTCGACAGGCTGATATCGAATCTCCTTGCCTGCGACTTTGGACAGAATTGTTGCCGCCTCGTGGTAGCTTAGCGAAGACGGACCAGTCAGATTGAATGCTTTGCCGTCAAACTGGTTGGTCCTGAGGGCCGCCGCAGCGCTTCTTGCGATGTCGCGGACATCGATGAAGCTCGACTTGCCATCTGCGGCCGGCACAGCGATCACTCCCTGCGCCTTGATCCCGGCAAGCCACGATAGGTGGAAGTTGTCCGCAAACCATGTGGGCCGCACGATCACGAAAGGCGTCCCGCTGCGTTCAAGAAACAGCTCGGCCTGGCGGTAGGGCATCCGGTCGTCCGGCGTCAACGCCGAAAGCCGTCTGCAGCACAACCTTTACCTTTCTTTCGATTGCCGCCTGCAATATCGGCATGAGGTAATCGGAAATATCGAGGCGGTCGCTCGGGACGAGAACATAGACGCGATCCACCCCGTTGAAAGCGTCCTTGTAGGTTGAAGGATCGCCTTGATCGAACCGGATCGCTTCTGCACCGATAGTGGCCGCCGTCGCAGCGCGCGAGGCCGCTTTCACCCGTTCACCGGCAGCGACGAGCTCGGGGACAAGGACTTGCCCCACGTTGCCGGTCGCGCCGACCACGAGAATCTTTCCTGACATGATGCATTTCTCCTAATATGTTATGGTACCCATATGATAGCTGCTGTTAGTAAGATACTACCTAGTCAATAAGGAACCATGTGTTAAGAAGGAACCATGAGCACACCTGGTACCACCGAAGGAACCGTGCCGTCGGGGCACGCGAGCCCAAATGTATTTTGCGAGCACTGCCCAACGCGGCTTGTGCTGGATGGCCTGTCGGACAAGTGGGTCGTACTCATTCTGGTGCGACTCTCGGAAGGATCTATGCGTTTCAATCAGTTGCGCAGAGAGATCGAAGGGGTTGCTCAGAAAATGCTGTCCCAGACACTGAAAAAAATGGAGCGCGACGGCCTTATAGGGCGCCAGGCTTTCGCTACTGTTCCTGTTACGGTGGAATATTCGATAACGCCGCTAGGACTGACGCTGGCAAGTAAGATCGTGGAGATTGCGCACTGGGCCGAGGAAAACATCGAGCAGGTATTGGCGGCGCAAGCCAGCTATGATGCCAATCAATAGTATGTTGGCTTCGCAGGCGCCTGGACTTTCTTGCGTTCGCGGGGGAGCGCCGCGACCAAGAGCCACAATATCAAAGACTTTGCGCGGAACGCATGCCAGGTCGACACCGCCGCGTCACACGACGGTATCTGGTGACCACTGCTCCTGCTTGTCAGTTGTAAGCTGGGCCGCAAGATCTCTGATCGGTGGGACGGCCGTGGGAGACGATGATGCCGAGCAGGCTTTGAACCGAATAGATGGCCACGTGCTCACGGTCGCACGAAGCCTCAAAGATTGGCGTTGAGGGCGACGATATCGGTTCCTGGCCGACGAAATTCGGCGAAGATTTACGCTTGTCGAGCGTGTGTTGTATGACAAAGCCGTCCTCTGAGGGCGCCAAAGTGATCTTGACATCACCGATCTCCGAAAGCCTCTCTACATGGGTCCCTCCGCATGGGATGACGACCTCGGCACCATCGAGGTTGCATCGCCACTGCCGAATTCCATCAAGCAATCCCTCGGAAGGCGTCAAACTGACCAACGTGTTCGTTTCCAGCCGGCGGTGTATCGTCCCGTTAATTTCCACACCCACGGTTTCAAGGTTGTTGAGGAAACCATCACGATCAAAGCCCTTCTTCTTGAGCGACTTGCCCAATCGATAGACGTCCGTGGACAAAGCCGGTTCGATTGAGGAGTTCTCTATTGCGGCCTTGTCGAGATTTGGCCGCCCAAGCGAATCGAGATCCGCAAAATCCTTGGTCCAGAAAGGAACTGAAGCCGCATTCAGTGCCAACGCGGCAAGATGCGCCGCCGTAT
>NZ_JAFCGY010000029.1 GCF_016836705.1 Mesorhizobium caraganae
GTGCGCCCTGCGTCGGCCTGAGGGCCTCACCGCCACCATCAAACTCCACCCCAAAAGGCAAAGCCGAGCGAGACATCACGGTCAAACCGCTCCGCACGCCTTTCTCCCGTAACTGTGCAACAGGCCCATCGAGGGGGAGATGGCCGGCAGGCCAGAGGGGGTCGCCGCGCACGGAGCGCTAGCCTCCTCTGTCGATAATAGAAGGTCGCATCAGGACGTACCGATCCCCTCTGTCGCCTTTGGCGACATCTCCCCCTCGAGGGGGAGATTAGCTGCGCCCTTCAACCGATTCGCATCCTCGCCCTTCGCAATCTTCGCTTGAAGCGATTTGTGCAACGCGATACGCCGTTGCCAAATTCGATCGTCGGAGAGACAAGTGACCGCTGCCAAGACCAGAACCGAAACCGACACGTTCGGCCCCATCGAGGTCGCCGCCGACCGCTATTGGGGCGCGCAGGCGCAGCGTTCCCTCGGCAATTTCAAGATCGGCTTGGAAAAGCAGCCGGCCTCGATCGTGCGTGCGCTGGGCATCGTCAAGCGGGCGGCGGCGGAAGCCAATATGGAGCTGAAGCGGCTCGATCCGGCCATCGGCAAGGCGATCATAGAGGCGGCGCAAGAGGTCATCGACGGCAAGCTCAACGACCATTTCCCGCTCGTGGTCTGGCAGACCGGCTCGGGCACGCAGTCCAACATGAATGCCAACGAGGTGATCTCCAACCGGGCGATCGAACTTCTGGGTGGCGTCATGGGCTCGAAGAAGCCGGTGCATCCCAACGACCACGTCAATATGAGCCAGTCGTCGAACGACACCTATCCGACGGCCATGCATATCGCCTGCGCCGAGCGCATCGTGCATGACCTGTTGCCGGCGCTGAAGCATCTGCACGCCGCGCTCGAGGCCAAGACCAAGGCCTTCGCCCACATCATCAAGATCGGCCGCACCCATACGCAGGACGCCACGCCCCTCACGCTTGGCCAGGAGTTTTCGGGCTATGCCGCGCAGGTCGCCTCCTCGATCAAGCGCATCGAAATGACGCTGCCCGGCCTGCAGGAACTGGCCCAGGGCGGCACCGCGGTCGGCACCGGCCTTAACGCACCGGTGGGTTTTGCTGAAAAGGTGGCAGACCGCATCGCCGCCATCACCGGCATCGCCTTCGTCACCGCGCCAAACAAGTTCGAGGCGCTTGCCGCGCATGATTCCATGGTGTTCTCGCATGGCGCCATCAACGCCGCCGCCGCGGCGCTCTTCAAGATCGCCAACGACATCCGCTTCCTCGGTTCTGGCCCGCGCTCGGGCCTTGGCGAACTGTCGCTGCCGGAAAATGAGCCTGGCTCCTCGATCATGCCGGGCAAGGTCAACCCGACGCAGTGCGAGGCGATGACGCAGGTCTGCGTGCAGGTGTTCGGCAACAATGCCTCGCTGACCTTCGCCGGCAGCCAGGGTCATTTCGAGCTCAATGTCTACAACCCGCTGATGGCCTACAATTTCCTGCAGTCGGTGCAGCTGCTCTCCGATGCCTCGATTTCCTTCACCGACAATTGCGTCGTCGGCATTGAAGCGCGCGAAGACAACATCAAGGCGGCACTCGACCGCTCGTTGATGCTTGTGACCGCACTCGCCCCGACCATCGGCTACGACAATGCCGCCAAGATCGCGAAGACCGCGCACAAGAAAGGCACGACCTTGCGCGAGGAAGCGCTGGCCACCGGGCTGGTCAGCGCCGCCGACTATGACCGGCTGGTGCGGCCCGAGGATATGACGCATCCGGGATAAGCAGTTCCAGTCGCGTCGCGATTCCCTGGGAAATTGCGTAGCCATCAGAGAATTTGACGGCGGGAAAATTTACTGCCGTCAAAGGCTGATCCGACACGAATTTTGCGCCCTTCGTCCGATCACGGAAATGTAAGCTCTGTGAACAATGTGTCGCCGGTCTGGTGGCTTTGGTGAACAGTCGGCTTGGTCTATCTGACGGGGCATCAACCCTTTTCGGAGAGCCACAATGTCCATCAACACTTCCACTGCCGGCGCCAGCACCGCGTCCAACAGTTCCACCACCATCCTGCTCGGCCGCATCCTGCTTGCCGCCATCTTCCTGCTTTCCGGCTTCGGCAAGCTCACCGCCATTTCCGGCACCGCCGGCTACTTCGGCGCCATGGGTCTGCCGGTGCCGACCGTAACGGCCATCGTCGTCGGCCTGATCGAATTGCTCGGCGGCATTGCCATCCTCGTTGGTTTCCAGACCCGCATCGCCGCCTGGGTGCTCGCCATCTTCACCATCGCAACGGCTCTTGTGGCCCATACCGGCTGGGCCGACCAGAATCAGATGATCCATTTCCTGAAGAACGTCGCCATCACCGGCGGTTTCCTTCTGCTGGCTTCCTCTGGCCCGGGCGCCTACTCGATCGACGCCAGGCGCGGCTGAGCTTTTCCCCTCCCAAGCCTGAAAAAAAGCGGCGCGGAATTTTCCGCGCCGCTTTTTCGTTATCTGTCTAAGCGCGCGTCCGCGTCCCATCCCTGCTAGGATCGGTGGCAGAACAGCCGGCGGACAGACAACGGAGACGACCATGCCTCGCGACGCACTGCTCCTGCTTTCCCGGCTGTTGCTCGCCGCGCTGTTCATCCCGTCCGGTTACCATGCACTTGCCGACATTGCCGGCACATCAGGCTATTTCGCCGGCCTCGGCATGCCGCTGCCGACGCTTGCCGCCTGGGGCACAGGGCTGTTCGAGCTGATCGCCGGGCTGTTGATCCTGGTCGGCTTTCAGACGCCGGTCGTGGCCCTGCTGCTTGCCGCCTTCTGCATCGTCGCGGGCACCATCGGCCATTACGGCCAGGGCGGCGACGATCCTATGCTCGCCTTCATGCACCAGCAGATGCTGATGAAGGACATTGCCATCGCCGGCGGCTTCCTGGCGCTGGCCATGGCTGGTGCCGGCGCCTGGTCGATCGATGGGCGGATCGCTGCAGGCCGCGGCTGAGCGCGTCTGGACTACTTCACTGACACGCTCGGCCCACCCTCAACCGCCAGCACCAGCCGGCGGTTGGTGATCCGCGCCAGCTGCGCCAGACGGCCGGCCGGGCGCTCGCCGTAGAGGTCCGAGAGCGAAGCCGGCAGCACCAGCGCCAGCGTGCCATTGCCGCGGTTTTCCCATTTCAGCTGCGGCATCACGCCGGGCATGGCCGCGGTCAGCAGGTAGACGACGCGCAGCACCGCCGCCAGGATGCGGGCGCGCTCGAGATAGCGCGGCGTCGCCAGCCCACGAATTTCCGGCGCGGCATCGTTGAACACACCCTCATGGCGGAACAGGCTGACCAGCGCCAGGAAGGCACGGCCGGGATGGTCGACGCCGATGAAGGAGGCGTGGGCGATGATGTTGAGCGACTGCTTGCCGCGATATTCCGGGTGTGCGCGCCAGCCTATATCGGCCAGCAGACAGGCGGCGTGGCGGTAGCGCGCCTCATCCTCGGTCTCGTCGATGCCGAAGGCGGCAAAGGTCTTGCCCGTCCATTCAACAAGCTCATGCGCATGGGTGACGGAACGCGAGCGCAGCCGGGCCAGTTCCTCCGAGGCGGAGACCAGCGGATCGGCCTTCTGCTCGGCCTGGTCGAGCAGCGAATAAAGGAACCCTTCGCGCACGCCAAGCGCCGAGACGATGATCTTCGACGGCTGCATCGCCGCCATGATCTCCTGCAGCACGACCGCGCCATAGGGCAGCAGCGAGCGGCGATTCTTGGAGACCCCCTCGATACCGCGGACCTTCTCGATCTCGGGCCGCGCCACCTGCTTGAGGAAACTCAAAGCACTTTCGGTCGAGATCTCGTAGTGATGCATGACACCGAGCGGATAGTTGCTCATTTCCATGTGCAACCGGGCGAGGTTTCGCCAGGTGCCGCCGACGGTATAGAAGGGCCTGCCCTGCCCGCCCTTCAGAAGCTTGGCTCGCGCCAGTTGCTCGCGCGTGATCTTGGCCGCCTGGGCGAGCGAATTCTTTGCCATGTCCTGCAGCCGTAGGCCGCCCAGCGGCAGCGTGATGCCGTCGCCGATCGCCTCGCCATTGATGTCGATGAGCTCCAGGCTGCCGCCGCCAAGGTCGCCGGCAATGCCGTTGGCCGGGTGGAAGCCGGAGATGACGCCGAGCGCCGAATAATGCGCCTCCTCCCGGCCAGTCAGCACGCGGATCTCGGTCTTGAGCACATCCTCGGCGCGGTGGATGAAATCGGGGCCGTTGATCGCCTCGCGGGCAGCGGCGGTCGCCAGCACATACATGTGCTCGGCACCGGCCTGGTTGGACAGCGCGCGGAAGCGGCGGAACTCTTCCATCGAGCGGGTCACGCCCTCGGGATCGAGCTTGCCGGTCGACACAATGCCGCGACCGAGGCCGGCCAGCATCTTTTCGTTGAACAACAGGGTCGGCGAGCGCGCCAGCCCTTCATAGATGACAAGGCGGATCGAGTTCGAGCCGATGTCGATGATGGACAGCGGTCGGCGATCCTGCAGCCGGCCCTGGGAAGTTGAAATCATCAGCCGGACGCTGCAGCGTTTTTCTTGCGGCGTTTGAACTGCGCGATGCGCTTGGGCGCATGCGACTTCAGCGCATCGCCCCGTCCGGACAGGCTAGGATTGGTCATGAAATATTCCTGCGCGTTGAACGGTTCCTCACCCTCCTCCAGCGCCACGCGCCGGGAGGTTCCGTCAGCCAATACGTCGAAACTTTGCTGGTTGTCCATGATGTTGCCCAGCATGATCTGGCCAAGTATCTGTTCATGCACAGTTGGATTGGTGATCGGCACCATGGTCTCGACGCGGCGGTCGAGATTGCGCGGCATCAGATCGGCCGAGGAGATGTAGACGATCGCCTCGTCCGAGGGCAGGCCATGGCCATTGCCGAAGCAGTAGATGCGGCTGTGTTCGAGGAAGCGGCCGACGATCGACTTGACCCTGATGTTTTCCGACAGGCCCGGCACCTGCGGCCTAAGGCAGCAAATGCCTCGCACGACGAGGTCGATCTCGACGCCGGCGCGGCTGGCGTCATAGAGCGCGTCGATGATGTTCGGATCGACCAGCGCGTTCATCTTCATCCAGATGCGCGCCGGCCGGCCGGCCAGCGCATGGCCGATCTCGTCGGTGATGTGCTTCAGGATGCGGCTGCGCAGGGTAAACGGCGAGATGGCGATCCGCATCTCATCGGTCGGCTCGGCATAGCCGGTGATGAAGTTGAACAGCTGCGCGACATCGCGCGCGATCGTCGGATCGGTGGTGAAGAAGGACAGGTCGGTGTAGATGCGCGCGGTCACCGGATGGTAATTGCCGGTGCCCAGATGCACATAGTTGCGCAGCTTGCCGTCCTCGCGCCGCACCACCAGCGACATTTTCGCATGGGTCTTCAACTCGAGGAAGCCGAACACGACCTGGACGCCGGCGCGCTCGAGATCGCGCGCCCAGCGGATGTTGGCTTCCTCGTCGAAGCGCGCCTTGAGCTCGACCAGAGCGGTCACCGACTTGCCGGCCTCGGCCGCATCGACCAGCGCACGCACGATCGGGCTGTCGTTGGAGGTGCGATAGAGTGTCTGCTTGATTGCCACCACTTCCGGGTCGGCCATCGCCTGGCGCAGGAACTGCACCACCACGTCGAAGGATTCGTAGGGGTGGTGGACGACGATGTCCTTCTCGCGGATGGCCGCGAAACAATCGCCGCCATGTTCGCGGATTCGCTCGGGAAAGCGCGGATTGTAGGGCCTGAATTTGAGGTCGTCGCGCGGCACGGAGACGATTTCCGAAATCTGGCTGAGCGCCAGCGGGCCGGTCAGAACGCTGATGCGGCTCGAAGAGACGCCAAGCTCGCCGGCAACGAACTCGCGCAATTCGCCGGGCATCGACTTGTCGAATTCGATGCGGATGACCGAACCGCGGCGACGGCGCTTCAGCGCCGTCTCGAACAGGCGCACAAGATCCTCCGACTCCTCCTCGACCTCGATATCGCTGTCCCGGATGATGCGGAAGGTGCCGGAGCCCTTGACCTCGTATCCGGGGAACAGCTTGCCGATATAGAGGCCGACCGCCTCCTCGAGCGGAATGAAGCGAACATGCTGCTTGCGGTCCGGCAGACGGATGAAGCGCTTCAGCGCCACCGGCAGGCGCAGAAGCGCACTCATCTCCTCGCCATTCTTGCGATGGCGCAATTGCAGCGCCATGGAGAAGCCGAGGTTGGGAATGAACGGAAACGGATGCGCCGGGTCGATCGACAGCGGGGTCAGGACCGGGAAGACCTGATCCTGGAAATGATCTTCCAGCCAGACCTTCTCATCCTTGGTCAGTGCATCGCGGGTGATGCTCTCAATACCTTCCTTGTTGAGCAGCAGCATCAGCGCCGACAGGCTGTTCTGCTGGTCCTCCTGCAGCCGCTCAACCTCGCGCAAAAGCTGTTCGAGCTGCTGCTCGGGCGTGCGCCCGTCGGGGCTCTTGAGCGCGATGCCTTCGCGCACCTGGCCGGCAAGACCGGCGACGCGGACCATGAAGAATTCATCGAGATTGGCGGCCGAGATCGACAGGAAACGGACCCGTTCGAGCAGCGGGTGGTGTTCGTTCTGCGATTCCTCGAGAACGCGCCGGTTGAACTGCAGCCAGGAGAATTCGCGGTTGACGAAGCGGTCGGGATTGCCGCCCTCGGGGCTTGCCACCTCGACATTGATGAATTCGCTCTGCACCGGCTTTAGTTCGTTCATGGTTTCCTGCCCGCAACCGTTCCTTTTGGAGCGCCGCACATGCCGGAATGGTCATGGACGCTCTAACATGCCTTTGTGACGCGTGATCCGTCGCGGAATCGCTCGGCTTCCGGGGTCATGCGCTTAACCGGCTCAACTTATCCTCTGCCAGCCTTTTGCGACAGTTTCATTTCATCGATCTTGCAAAGAGAGCTGTTATGATCCAGATGCAGACGAGACTGCGTTAAGGAGACGACGATGGCAGGCGGTTCCATTCCCCATTTCCAGAACGATGCCGGCCATCCGGCGATCGACATCGGTGTCAGGGAATTCATGTGCACCGGCGCCAACCCGCCCTTCGATCATCCGCATGTCTTCCTCGACATGGGCGACGACAATGAAAAGGTCTGCCCGTATTGCTCGACGCTCTACCGCTATTCGGCGAAGCTGAAGGCGACGGAAACGGTGCCGGCCGGCTGCATTTACATCGACCACGCCGCCTGATCCTGTCGCGGCAAGCCCGATGGAAGACATCAGGTCCCGGCAGGTCATAATCGCCGGGGCCGGCGTCGCCGGGTTGACGGCTGCCCTTGCCTTTGCCGAACGCGGATATGCGGTAAGGCTGTTCGAACAGGCGTCGCGCCTCGAAGCCACCGGCGCCGGCATCCAGCTTTCGCCCAACGCAACACGCATTCTTCGAAAGCTCGGCGTGCTTGAGCGCCTGCTACCGGCGGCCTTGCGACCGGAAGCGGTGGTGCTCAAGGAGGCCGGGACGCTGCGCGAACTGGCGCGGGTGCCACTTGGGCATGCCGCCGAAGCGCGCTGGCAGGCGCCCTATCTCGTCGCCCACCGCGCTGATCTGCAGGCGGCACTGCTGGCGCAGGTGGCTGATCGGCCGGGAATTGAGCTTGTCACGGGTGCACGCGTCAACAGCATCGCCGTCAATGCGTCAGATGTTGCCGTGACCGCCGAAGCGGATGGCCGCGCGATCGAGGCAAGCGGCCGGCTCCTGGTCGGCGCCGACGGCGTCTGGTCGTCGGTCCGGGCGCAACTCGCAGGCTTCGGCAAAAGCCGTTTTTCGGGTGAACTCGCCTGGCGGGCAACGGTCGCGGCTGAGAGCGCCGCCGGAGAAGCCTTTACCGCCATCGCCGCCGCCGACTGCGTCACCACGTTCCTGCATCCCGGCTTCCACATGGTCGCCTATCCGGTCAGCAACGGCCGCGCCTTCAATCTCGCCGCCTTCACCAAGGGCGAGCGCATAGCCGAAGGCTGGTCGGGCCATGCCGACCCAGCTGTTCTCGACGGCGCCACGCGCGGCGCAGCGCCGGACCTCGCCAGGCTTGTGGCGCTGGCCGGTCCCTGGACGGCCTTTCCGATCCATACAGTCGTCCAGCAGCGGTGGACAAGCCCGCAAGGCATCGCCCTGATTGGCGACGCCGCGCATGCGATGACGCCGTTTGCGGCGCAAGGCGCGGCCATGGCGATCGAAGATGCGTTTACGCTCGCCGCCGTCGTCTCCGACGTCCCTGCCGATCCGGCGAGGAGTCTTCATATCTGGGAAAACCTGCGACGGCCGCGTGTGGCCAAAGCCGCAGGTCGCGGCTCCGTCAACCGCATAGCCTGGCATGCCGCCGGTCCGGTGGCGATCGCCCGCAATCTGTTCCTGGCCATGCGCTCGCCCGACAAGCTCGCGGCCGATCTCGACTGGCTCTATGGCTGGGAGCCGCAGAAAATCATCCGGCGCTAGACATCGCCGGGATGCCGTCTTCGCCTAGTTGTACAGCCGCATCGACAGGCCGAGCGAGGCCGGCAGCGGGTTCCACCAGCCGGTGCGCAGGCCGGCGGTGCGCAGGCCCGCCGCCGTCCAGGTGTTGCAACCGACCAGCGCATTGAAATGGCCGTTCGCCTCGAAGAAGCGGTCGAAGCGGGAATAGGCCGCATTCTCGATGACGAGCGGACCGTTCGGCCCTTGCTGGAAGCTCGCTTCGATATAATCGAGCAATGCTGCAAAACGCTGCTCATCGATGTCGAAGCCGGTGACGTCAGGATGCGGCTCGGCGACGGCGGCGGCGATATCGACATGCATGGCCGAGGCGTCCAGCGTCAGCGCCTCGAGCATAGGCACTGCTTTCAGCTCAGACCAGGTCGGTGTCTCCAGATAGAAGGCGCGGCCACCCCAGCCGAAGACGATGTAGCGCACCTCAGGAGCATCCACGGGGATGCCGGCATCGACCAGGAAATGGAAGCGTTGGCGTACGGCATCATCGACCGGTATGGCGATGTCGGTGTGGATCGGATTCTTCAGCACAAGAATATGGCGCGTGCCCTCACCCGCCGCTGATGCCGGCCAGAGCGGGCGCGGCACCAGCGTGCCGAGCGTGGTGGCAAGCACGAGCGCGGCAACCAGCATGGCCAGGAAACGCAGGGCTCTTCTCATGCGGCGGCGGCTTTGCGGTCTCCCGACGTCATCGTCCGGCCCCAGACAGCAAAAAAGCCCGGCCGCATTGCGGCCGGGCTCTTCTGGTTTGGATGAAAATGCTCAGTGCAGGATCTGCGACAGGAAGAGCTTCGTGCGCTCGTGGCGCGGATGGTCGAAGAACTCGGCCGGCGTGTTCTGTTCAACGATCTGGCCCTGATCCATGAAGATCACCCGGTTGGCGACCTTGCGAGCAAAGCCCATTTCGTGGGTGACGCACAGCATGGTCATGCCTTCTTCGGCCAAGCCCACCATCGTCTCCAGCACTTCCTTGATCATTTCAGGGTCAAGCGCCGAAGTCGGCTCATCGAACAGCATGATGCGCGGGTTCATGCACAGCGAGCGGGCGATCGCCACGCGCTGCTGCTGGCCGCCGGACAATTGGCCCGGATATTTGTTGGCCTGTTCCGGGATTTTCACGCGCTTGAGGAAGTGCATGGCGATTTCCTCGGCCTGCTTCTTCGGCGTCTTGCGCACCCAGATCGGCGCCAGCGTGCAGTTCTCCAGGATGGTCAGATGCGGGAACAGGTTGAAGTGCTGGAACACCATGCCGACCTCACGGCGCACCTCGTCGATCTTTTTGAGATCGTTGGTCAGCTCCTTGCCATCGACGATGATCTTGCCCTTCTGGTGTTCCTCCAGCCGGTTGATGCAGCGGATCATGGTAGACTTGCCGGAACCCGAAGGACCGCAGATGACGATGCGCTCGCCGCGCATCACCTTCAGGTTGATGTCCTTCAGCACATGGAACTCGCCATACCATTTGTGCATGCCGATGATGTCGATGGCGACATCGGTGGTCGAGATGTGCATCTTCTTCGCATCGACCTTGATCTCTTCGGCGCTGACGGCGTTTTCTATGACCATGGCAGGTTCCCCTTTTTGTTCTTAGCGTTTGTGGCCGGTGTCGAGCCGGCGTTCTGTGTACATCGAATAGCGCGACATGCCGAAGCAGAACAGCCAGAAGACGAAGGCTGCGAAGATGAGGCCAGATCTCGCGGTCTGCGGCGTCGCCCAATTGGCGTCCGCGAAGTTCTGCTTGACGACGCCAAGCAGGTCGAACATCGAGATGATGATCACCAGGCTGGTGTCCTTGAACATGCCAATGAAGGTGTTGACGATGCCGGGAATGACCAGCTTCAGCGCTTGCGGCAGTACGATCAGCGTCATCTTCTGCCAGTAGCCGAGGCCAAGTGAATCCGCGCCCTCGTACTGACCCTTGGGGATCGCCTGCAGACCACCGCGTATCACTTCGGCCATGTAGGCAGCGGCAAACAACGACACACCGATCAACGCCCTGAGGTATTTGTCGAAGGAAACGCCCGCGGGCAGAAACAGCGGCAGCATGACGCTGGCGAAGAATAGAACCGTGATCAGCGGGATGCCGCGAACGAACTCGATGAAGATCACGCACAGCGTCTTGACGATCGGCATCTTGGAGCGTCGGCCGAGCGCCAGCACGATCCCCATCGGCAGCGACACGGCAATACCGACAAAGGACAGGCTGAGCGTCACCAGCAACCCACCCCACAGCTGCGTCTCGACATGGGGCAGGCCAAACATACCGCCAACCAGCAGCACGAAGGCGACGATCGGCAGCACCAGGAACAGAAGAATGGCGTTCAATCCTTTGCGCGGCACGCGTGGGATCAGCAGCGGCACCAGCAGCACCACGAACAGGATGGCGACCAGGATCGGCCGCCAGCGTTCTTCGATCGGATAACGGCCAAGCATCAACTGACCGAACTTGGCGTTGACGAAGGCCCAGCAGGCGCCGGACCAGCCGTCC
Source organism: Mesorhizobium caraganae (assembly GCF_016836705.1). Lineage (GTDB taxonomy): Bacteria > Pseudomonadota > Alphaproteobacteria > Rhizobiales > Rhizobiaceae > Mesorhizobium > Mesorhizobium caraganae. The sequence continues at coordinate 10,969 of NZ_JAFCGY010000029.1, forward strand.
GGCTGGATGCCACCTTGCGCTGCCGTGGCGCATACCGTGCGATCCGGCCCCACCCATTGGGCGCTGATGAAGGCCCAGTTGATGATGGGCGGCACGATCATCACCACCAGCGCAATAGCCAGCACAGTCAGGATGACGTCGCCCACCGAGCCGACCAGGTTCTTGCGAACCCATGCCAAAGGCCCCCGCACGCCTGCCGGCGCCTGTTGCGCCAGTGCCATTTCGGTGCGTACCCAGGAGGTATCATGTTCCTGCATGGCCGTTACCTCTCCACCAGCGCCATCCTGGCGTTGACCACATTCATGACTGCCGAGGTCACCAGGCTGATTATGAGGTAGACGACCATCATGATCAGCACGCCCTCGACCGCCTGGCCGGTCTGGTTCAGCACAGTGCCGGCGATTGCCGTCAGGTCCGGGTAGCCGATGGCAATGGCCAGCGACGAGTTCTTGGTCAGATTGAGATACTGACTGGTCAGCGGCGGGATGACGATGCGCATGGCCTGAGGAACGACGACAAGCCGCAGGATCGATCCCGGCCGCAGCCCCAGCGCGCCAGCCGCCTCGGTCTGACCCTTGCTGACGCCGAGAATGCCGGCGCGCACGATCTCGGCAATGAAGGAAGCCGTGTAGAATGACAGCGCCAGATAGAGCGACAGGAACTCGGGTCCGATCTGGAAGCCGCCGGTCAGGTTGAAGGTCGATTGTTTGGGAAAATCGAAGCTCAGCGGAAAGCCGCTCAGCGCGTAGGCCAGCAATGGCAGGCCGACGATCAGCGCCAGCGAAGTCCACAACACCGGAAATTGCTGGCCGGTCGCCATTTGCCGCTGGCGCGCCGTGCGGGCTACGAACCACGCCATGGCGATGCCGACAAGCAAAGCGACGAAGATCAGCCAGGAGCCCTCGCCCCAGATAGCCCGTGGAAAATAGAAGCCGCGCTGGTTGAGGAAAGAGCCGAACGGCAAATTGAAACTGTCGCGAGGCGCCGGCAGCACCGCCAGCACGCCTGAATACCAGAAGAAGATCACCAGCAGCGGCGGGATATTGCGGAACACCTCAACATAAACGGTGCAGATCTTGCGAATCAGCCAGTTTCGCGACAAGCGGCCGATACCGACGACAAAGCCGATGATGGTCGCGGTGATGATGCCGGCACCGGCAACGATGAGGGTGTTGATCAGCCCGACAATAATGGCATCGCCATAGGTCGAGTCCGAAGTATAAGCGATGGGCCTGACTGGGATGTCGAACCCCGCGCGGTTTTTCAGGAAGCCGAAACCGGAAGCGATATGCAGGCGCTGCAGATTCTCGATAACGTTGTGGACGATCCACCAGACGCCCGCCACCAGCAAGATGACAACCACCGCCTGGAAAAAAATCCCGCGGACTTTTGGATCGTTGATGAAGGAACCTCGGCTCGGCTCCTCGCGAATAACTTCCTGCGACGCCATTGGACCATCCCTGGAAAGAGAAACCGGAAGGCAGACGATCTGCCTTCCGGATCACATTTCGATCAGCGGATCGGTGGCGCGTATTGCAGGCCGCCCTTGGTCCACAGCGCATTGATGCCGCGCGCGATCTTCAGCGGGCTGCCGGTGCCAACATTGCGCTCGAACATCTCGCCGTAATTGCCCACGGCCTTGACGATGTTGACGACCCAGTCATTGCTCACGCCGAGGTCGGTGCCGATCTTGGTTTCGGCTTCCTGACCGAGCACGCGCTTGATCTCCGGATTATCCGAGGTCTTCAGCTCCTCGACATTGGCCTGGGTGATGCCGAGTTCCTCGGCCTGCAGCAGCGCGAAGTAGGTCCACTTGACGATGTGGTACCATTGGTCGTCACCCTGGCGCACGGCCGGACCGAGCGGCTCCTTGGAGATGATCTCGGGCAGCACGACATGATCGGCCGGCGCGCTCAGCGTCAGGCGGATGCCGTAGAGACCCGACTGGTCGGTGGTGTAGACGTCGCAGCGGCCGGCGTCATAGGCGGCGTTGACCTCTTCCAGCTTTTCGAAGACGACCGGATTGTACTCCATCTTGTTCGCCTTGAAGTAGTCGGCGAGGTTGAGCTCGGTCGTGGTGCCGCTCTGCACGCAGACCGCCGCGCCCGAAAGCTGCAGCGCGGAATTGACGCCCGGCAGCTTCTTGGCGTTGATCATGAAGCCCTGGCCGTCATAGTAGGTGACGCCGATGAAGTTCAGGCCGAGCGCCGTATCGCGATTGATGGTCCAGGTGGTGTTGCGCGACAGGATATCGATCTCGCCCGACTGCAGCGCGGTGAAGCGCTCCTTGGCGCTAAGCGGGGTGAACTTGACCTTGGTGCCGTCGCCGAAGACGGCAGCCGCGACAGCGCGGCAGAAATCAGCATCGATGCCTTTCCAGTCGCCCTTGTCGTCAGGCGCCGAGAAACCGGCCAGACCAGTCGAGACACCGCACTGGATGAAGCCCTTCGCCTTGACGTCGCCGAGCGTGGTCGCCGACGCGGCCGAAGCCATCCATCCAAGCGCAGCGGCGCCGAGAATGCCAATTGCAATGTGTTTCATAACCCACAGACCCTTTTCTGTTTTTCAGGTAAACCCTGATCCTCAGGCAAATCCTGATCTTTTTCCCGCGTGAACCCGGCTCCCATCCGGCTCATTCCCGGAACCCCGCGTCGTAACCGACGCCCGGCTCCTCCCATTCACGAACTGCATCGAAGGCGATTATTCCTGTGAGGTCAAGGGAAATGACCGATTCACGACAGCTTTGAAAACCAATTGCCGCGAATGCCTGAAATGCGCACAAGAGCACCAGGAAATCGGCAACCCGTGCAAACAAATCAGTCAAGGAAGCAGCCGCACAAGTCTATAGCTCGCGACAGACTCCGCCGTCACTATAGCGATGCTTTGTTGGAGGCGCGAACCGCGATGGATTGGCCCATGTAAACCCCACCGCTTGGCGGGTCCACGGCTGTTGCGCGGGCTTTGCCACCGCTTTATGGCTGATCTCCTTACATCCTTTGACAGGCGGCGAACCATGGCGACAGACGGCAGCGAACTGGGCATCAACACGCGGCTTGCCCATTCCGGCAACAACCCGCACGACTATTTCGGCTTCGTCAATCCGCCGGTCGTGCATGCCTCGACCGTTCTCTACCCCAACGCCGCGACGATGGCCGCGCGCAGCCAGAAATACACCTACGGCACGCGCGGTACGCCGACCACCGACGCGCTGGCGCATGCGATCGACGCTCTGGAAGGCTCGGCCGGCACGATAATCGTGCCGTCGGGCCTGGCGGCGGTGACCATTCCGCTGCTGGCTTTCCTGTCGGCGGGCGATCACGTTTTGATCGTCGATTCCGTCTATCATCCGACCCGCAATTTCGCCGACACGATGCTGAAGCGGCTGGGCGTCGAGGTCGAGTATTACGACCCGCATGCCGGCGCCGGCATCGCCAAGCTGATCAAGCCCAACACCAAGGTCGTGTTCACGGAATCGCCGGCCTCAAACACTTTCGAGGTGCAGGACGTCCCGGCCATCGTCAAGGCGGCGCATGCGGCCGGCGCCATCGTCATGATGGACAACACCTGGGCGACGCCGCTCTATTTCCGCCCGCTCGACCACGGCGTCGATATCTCGATCCATGCGGCGACGAAATATCCCGCCGGCCATTCCGATGTGCTGTTGGGAACGGTGTCGGCCAATGCGGACTGCTGGAAGCAGCTTTGCGAGACGTTCTACACAATGGGCTGCTGCGCCGGCCCCGACGACGTCTACCAGGTGCTGCGCGGCCTGCGCACGATGGGCGTGCGGCTGGATCACCATCAAAAGAGCGCGCTTGCCATCGCCGCCTGGCTGGAAGGCCAACCCGGCGTGGCGCGCGTGCTGCACCCCGCGCTCCCCAGCCACCCCGACCATGCCGTGTGGAAGCGCGATTTTTCCGGCTCGAGCGGCATCTTTTCCATTGTGCTCAAGGGCGGCGGCCAGAAACAGCAGCACGCCTTCCTCGATGCGCTGAGGATCTTCGGCCTCGGCTATTCCTGGGGCGGCTATGAAAGCCTTGCCGTGCCGGTCTTCCTCGGCGACCGCATCGTCGCGAAGGGTCCCTATGACGGCCCGCTCATCCGCCTGCAGATCGGGCTCGAGGATGTCGAGGACCTCAAGGCCGATATCCTGCGCGGACTGGCCGCTGCCGCGGCGGCATGAACCGCAACCTGCCAAGCCGAATCCGCAAACCGGCCCAAAGGCCTGAAAAGACTGGCTGGGAAGCGTTGTGAGACGCCCGATGTCGCAAAGCCGCTCATTGCTCGGCTGTGCGCAATGTTATTTCCCCAGTATGCGGTTTTTCGGATTGGATTGACTTTCAAAGCTGGCAGTCAGCCCGCATTGCAGGCGCTTCGAGCCGCAACTTCCAGCCAGACTGAGCTTGCCATGGCCTTTCGTCTCTTTGTCCCCATTCTCGCCGGCGCGACGCTGCGTGAGCGCCTTATCGCCTGTATCGGCGCGATGGTCGGCATTGCGCTGACCGGGGCGATCGGCGCGCTGGTGCTCGGCAACGGCCCGCATGTGCCGCTGCTTGTGGCCCCGATGGGCGCGTCGGCGGTGCTGCTGTTTGCGGTGCCTGCGAGCCCGCTGGCGCAGCCATGGTCGATCATCGGCGGCAACACCGTATCCGCGCTGATCGGCGTGATCGTTGCGCATTTCGTGCACGAGCCGGCTCTCGCCACGGGCATGGCCGTGGCGCTGGCGATCGCCGCCATGTCGTTCACGCGCTGCCTGCATCCGCCGGGCGGAGCCGCCGCGTTGACCGCTGTCCTTGGCGGACCGGCGGTGACCAGCGCCGGCTTTCTGTTTCCCTTCGTGCCGGTGGCGCTGAATTCCATCATTCTGGTCGCACTCGGCTATGCTTTCCACAGGCTGTCGCGACGCAGCTACCCGCACCGGCCCGCTCCTGCCGCCAACAGCCATGGAACGGCAGATCCGCCGGCCGTGCAGCGCGTCGGCTTCAGGCCCGAGGATATCGATGCCGCGCTTGGTGCATTGGATGAGACTTTCGATATCGATCGCAGCGATCTCGAATTGCTGCTGCGCCAGGTCGAACTGCAGGCCATGGTTCGCTCGCACCGGACGTTGCTGTGCGCCGACCTTATGTCCCGCGACGTGGTGTCGGTGCCTGAGCACGCCTCGCCCGATCAGGCGCGACAGCAACTCCTCGACCACAACATCCGCACCTTGCCGGTGGTCGACGCGGAGGCAAGGCTGGTCGGCGCCGTCGGCCTGCGCGAGCTGACACGGGCTACCGAAACGGTGAAAGGCGTGATGTCGAACGCCGGCACCGCCTCCCCCGACACACCGGCAATGAGCCTGCTTCCCGTGCTCACCGACGGGCGCAGCCATGCAGTGGTGATCATTGACAGCGAGCGCCGCATCCTCGGCCTGATCACGCAGACCGATCTCCTGGCGGCAGCCGCCCGGATACAGACGGCAGACAGGGCGCGGCCAGAAGCTGTAGGATAGATCGCTCCAGGTGCAGAAAGGTCGGGAACCTTTTGTCGGCGGCAGCATCCAATGTCCCGATCAAGCGTCTGGCCAGGGAGAGCGGTCGTGACCAGGAAGTCAGCAATACAAACTGTCGCGGTTTCCGCGCCCGGCGACATGCTGCTTGTCCACCGCGCGATGGCGCACGAGGCGGATGCCTTCCGCGCCATCATCAAGACGCACAACCAGCGGCTCTACCGCATCGCACGCGGCGTCGTGCGCAACGACAGCGAGGCCGAGGACATCGTCCAGGAGGCCTATGTCCGGGCCTTTGCCGCTCTGGCGACGTTTCGTGGCGATTCTTCCCTGGCGAGCTGGCTGTCGCGCATCGTCATCAACGAAGCGCTCGGCCGCTTGCGCAAGAGGCGGCGTACCGTGGCGATGCCTGAAAGCCAAGAAGCGCAAATCATCCAGTTCCCCCTCAACCCAAGTGACGATCCGGAGCGGACGATGGCGCAGCGGCAGATTCTCAAGCTGGTCGAGCGAGCGACCGACAATCTTCCCGATGTCTATCGGACAGTCTTCATTGCCCGCGTTATCGAGGGCCTGAACATCGAGGAAACGGCTGATCTGCTTGGCGTGCGGCCCGAGACCGTCAAGACCAGATTGCACCGGGCGCGTGCCCTGGTGCGCAAGGCGCTGGATGACGAAATCGGCCCGGTGCTGCTTGATGCCTTTCCCTTCGCGGGCCGGCGTTGCGAGCGATTGACCGAAGCGGTCATGAAGCGGCTCGGCTTGCAAGGCCGATCTTCGGCCTTCGCCGATTCCTAGGGAACGTTTCTTCCCCTCCCGCATCCAATACGCGTCAACCCAGATGAAGCCCGCCGCCTTCGCGGTCGGGCAAAGGAGATGCCATGTTTACTCGACACATAGCCGCGCTCGCCACCGTGCTGCTGATGGGCACGGCCCCGCTGGCGCAGGCTGCGGACAAGCCTACCGATCCGCAGATCGCCCATATAGCCTACACCGCGGGCACGATCGACATCGAGGCAGCCAAGTTGGCTATCAAGACGTCAAAGACCAAGGAGGTTGTCGATTTCGCCAAGGACATGGAGCGCGACCACGAGGCGGTCAACAAACAGGCACTCGACCTGGTCAAGAAGCTCAAGGTGACACCGGAAGACAACGCCACCAGTCAGGCGCTGAGCGCGGCAGCGAAAGAGGAGCGCGCCAAGCTCGCCAAGCTCGAAGGTGCCGCCTTCGACAAAGCCTATGTCGAGAACGAAGTCGCCTACCACAAGCAGGTCAACGGCGCGCTTGAAACCCTTTTGATCCCATCGGCCAGCAATGCCGAGTTGAAGAGCCTGCTGGAGACGGGCCTGAAGATTTTTCAGGGCCATGAACAGCACGCGGAGCATGTTGCAGGTATGTTGAAGTAAGGACAAGTCCATGTCGAAACGGCAGCTGTGGATTGCACTGGTGCTGGTCTTCGGGACCTCACCCGTGCAGGCCGAAACCATTCAGGTCACCATCGACAAGCTCGTCTTTTCGCCAGCCACCGTCGAGGCAAAGGTCGGCGACACGATCAAGTGGGTGAACAAGGACGTGTTCGCCCACACGGCTACCGTCAAGGGTGGCTGGGAAGTGATGATCCCGCCGAAGGCAACAGCGAGCCTGACCCTGCAGAAGGCGGAAGCGGTCGACTATTTCTGCCGCTTCCACCCCAACATGAAAGGTCATCTGGCGGTGACGGCGCCCTGATCCCGTTCTGCAAGCCGGTCCTGCTGCGTTGACGCTCGCCTGGCTTCATCCGGCCGGGTGATGTGCGTCCACGAGCCGTCACAGCCCGGCTGGCGGCGTGCGATCCAGGCATCCAGCCCTTCGCGCAGATCAGCGGTCGGGGCCATGCAGGCGAACTGCTCGGCCTCGACCAGCAACCCCTCCGCTATGCTGTGGTTGAGGCCGCGCGCCACCGCGGTGAGGATCGCGGCAATTGCCGCCGGGGAGTGCGTGACGATGCGCCGGGCGAGATCGAGCGCGGCCGGCATCAGCTCCTCGTGCGGCACCACCTGGTTGACGAGGCCGAGTTCGAGGGCGCGCGGCGGCGGGAACCAATCGCCGGTCAACAGCAGTTCGAGCGCCCGCTTGCGCCCTACCAGTCTCGGAAGCCGCTGCGTGCCACCGAAGGTGGGCGGCATTGCGAGGTTGATCTCAGGCTTGGCGAACAAGGCGCGGTCGCTGGCGATGGCGAGCGGCACGGCTTCGGTGATCTCGCAGCCGCCGCCAAAGGCGATGCCGTTGACGGCGGCTATGACAGGTTTGCGAAACGCTTCCAGCCTTGCCGTCAGCCGCTGTCCGCGCATGACGAAGTCGCGCAGCGCGACGTCGGCGCCGTTGGCCACGCTGCCCGAGAATTCATGGATGTCGCCGCCGGCGGAAAAGGCGCGCTCTCCTGCTCCGGTGAGGATGATGGCGCGGATGGCATCGTCGGTCTCGATCGCATCGAGGATCGCAAGCAGGCAATCGATCAGCGCATAGTTCAAGGCGTTGAGTTTTTCGGGGCGATTGAGTGTGAGGATGGCGATCCCGTTGCGGGCCTCGGTCAGCACAAGTTCGGTCATGTCTGTTCCCTTCCCTTCGTTTGTCGACCGAAGTGGATCAGGTTTTCGATTGCATGTATATTCACTAGGCGGTATACATAGCATCATGCCTGAAGCTGAAAGCTCGACCCGCAAACGCATTGTCGATGCCGCGACGAAGCTCTTCTATGCGGAAGGTATCGGCCGCGTCAGCGTCGACGCCATCGCCGAAAAAGCGGGGCTGACCAAACGGACGCTCTACTATCATTTCAAGAGCAAGGACGATCTGATCGCCGCCTACCTCGATGGCCGCGACCAGCCCAATCTGAAGCAGATGGCCGGCTGGTTCGAGACGGCCGAAGGCGGTGCCGACCGCAAGGTCGAAGCGATCTTCGCCAATCTGGCGCGGGTGGCACGCCATCCCAAGTGGAAAGGATGCGGATTCCTGCGCACGGCCGCGGAGCTTGCCTCGATGCCCGGACACCCAGCGGTCAAGGCGGGGTCGCGACACAAGGCAAATTTCGAAAAATGGCTGGCGGCGGAACTGTCGGCCCACAGCATCGCAGCGCCGCATATGCTGGCGCGCGAGATCATGCTGCTGATGGACGGCGCCTTCTCCAGCATGCTGATCCACCACAACCCCGACTATATCAAGGCGGCCGGGCATGCCGCTGCAACGCTGGTTCGGGCACGGTTGGTGTCAGCGACCATCTCCTAGAAACCAACAGCCAGCCAAGCCGTGCCGGCAGCGAGGGTTAGCAGCGTTAGCGGCACGCCGACCTTGAAGAAAGCTGAGAAGGACAGCTGTTTGCCGGCGGCCCGCGCCTGCTCGGCGACGATCAAATTGGCGACCGAGCCGAGCAAGGTGAAATTGCCGGCCAGTGTCGAGCTCATCGCCACCACCAGCCAGGCACGCTCCGGGTTTTCAAGGCCTGGTATGAACGGCCTCAACGCCAGCACCGCCGGAACATTGCTCATGATGTTGGAAAGCACAGCGGTGAAGCCGGACAGCCGCCAGACATCGTCCAGGCCAAGGTTCTTGGCGGAAGCAATGATATCAGGCGTCAGCAGTGTTTTCTCGGCGCCAGCCACGACAATGAACAGGCCGGCGAACATGAACAGCAACGGGCCGTCAATCTCGCGGTAGATGCGTGACGGTTTGATGGCGCGGGTGAGCAGCAGGATGGCGCCGCCGATGAGTGCTGCCTTGGCTACCGGAACGCCGGCGAAGAACGCGACCGCCAGGCCTATGCAGACAATTACTGCCTTCAGCACCTGTCCGGGCAGCATGCGGCCGCGATAGACTTCCGGGCTGAGTTCGGCACTGCGCGCGAATTCGGTGCGGTAGACGACGCGCACGATGACGATAACGGCGACAAGGCCAAACAAGGCAACCGGCGCAAGCGCGGCCGAAAAGGCCGGATAGGAAATTCCCGACAGCGCGCCGATGACCATGTTCTGTGGATTGCCGGTGATGGTGGCGACGCTGCCGCAGTTGGATGCGGTGGCCGTGGCGATCAGATAGGGGATGGGATTGCGGTTGATGACGCGGGTGACGTGGACGACGATCGGCGCCATCACCAGGCAGATCGCGTCATTGACCAGGAAGGCCGACAGCACGCCGGTCAGCAGCGTCACCATCACCAGGAGCATGAAAGGCGCGTGCGCGTGCTCGATGGCGTAGGCGCCGAGCGCCCGGAAGGCGCCCGAGACCTTCAGATGCGCCACCACGATCATCATGCCGAGCAGCAGCGTGATGGTGTCGAAGTTGATGGCGCGATAGGCATCTTCCATGCTGAGCGCGCCGATGGCGATCATCGCAGCACCGCCGAGCAAGGCGATCCCTGCCCGGTCGAGACGCAGGCCCGGGATGCGGCCGATGGCGACGCCGGCATAGGTCAGGATGAGGATCAGCAATGCCGCCGCGCCCATCAATGTCATTGGCAAATCATCCTGTTCAAATAAACCGACGCCGGAACGGATCCTTCCCGCTCACGTCTTCAGCCATGCAGCTTTTAGCGTCGCCCCAGAAAAGCGAAAGCGTCCATGGAGATCCGAGTGTGAAAATTGGCGGGCAAATCGTGGTGCGGAGAGCAAACGGAGCGAGCCATCTGTGGCGGGTCCCCGCACGTGACAGACCATCGCGAAACTCCGCCGTCGCCTCGTTCGTGACTTATATGGTTAAGTTCTAATTCAGGCTTTTCGGATATAGATGGCGTAGCCGTATTTCGGCCTGGGGTTTCCAGATGGGCCAGAGTCTTGAGAGAGAGTGCCGCGCTTCGGAGAGGGAAAATCTGCTGACCCGCCCGATGGAATGTCCGCTCTGCCGCGGCGCCCGCAAGATCTTTGTCTGCGCAAGATGGATGGGTTCGAACGGTCATTGCTGCCCCGGGGGAACCCACCGGCTCAGCTGCCCGGGCCACAGTGTCGTATGCCTGGAGTGCGGTGAAGGGGAATTTTGAGCGGAACGGTCAACCCCCAGGGACACCCAGAAATTCCCGTTCAAAAGTCCCGGAAACGCAAAAAGCCCGCCCCGGCGAACCGGAGCGGGCTTGCAACCATGATAGCGGCAGTTTCAGATGAAGCGACTGGTTGTTAGTCGCCAGGTTGTTCGCCCGACGATCCGTCCCCATTCGCACTGCGTAGAATTCCAAAGTCCTGCGACTTCACTCCTTGCCCGGCTGTCAGGAATCCGTCCGCGTCCAGACCGCGCCGCAGCAATTCCCGCACCGCGGCCGAACGGCTTGGCATACGCTTTTCAAAGCGCCAATTTTCCAAGGCAGACAATTCCTCGGCCGTCAGCATGATCTGCAGTCGCTCGGGTCGTTCCAACTCGGCCATTCGCGCCTCCAATCGCTTGGACCAGAAATACCATGAGTTAGTATGTGTCACACTAACAGTACAGTTAGGGGTCTCCGCATAGCGCGTCAAGAGCGACCGATAGGCAGGTCACACTCAAGACGTGCTATGATAATGAAGCGTCGATTGCGCAACCAACGCTCTATACTAACTGATTGATTTGTATGGTGATTTTCAATATTTTCCTTGTCATTTGAAAATACCAGGCGCATCTTGTTTCGTGAGGGACAGCCCACTCCTGGAAAGGAGGCTTCCATGCGTTACGGATATTCGGCCCAATTAAGAGAAGACCTCAATTCACGGGTTCTGGCCGCCCTACGCTCCCATGGAATGGTCAACATCGCCGTGGTTGCCGAAGAAGTGCGATTGCGCAATCTTGACGAGAACCTCGCTCTCGAAGACGTCGAGTTGCTTGTGATGCAGGTGGCCCAACTCTACGGCGCAGCGATGGAACTCGATGGCCTGGCCGCCGTCGAGGCGGCGCGATTTACATCGCTTCCCAACATTCGGCGAGAACTGTCTGGCATTGACAGTCTTGGATAACCGCACCGCGCCGCCTGCCCTGTTACAGGGATAAGGCGTGGCCGCCGACGCGACCCACGCATCTTTGTCAATCGAGTACGATGTCGGCGAGAGAGGCTTGAACGGAGCGTAGCGGTGCTTCGAGCGTCCAGACAAAACCTTGTTCCCTGAAGTCCATCAGTCCGATGCCGCCGAGCGCCTGTGGTGCAACCCGCTTGAGGACGACAGATCCAAAACCGCGGTGCGTGGTCCCCCCCAGGCTCGGCCCGTCAAGCTCACGCCATATCAGGCGAAAGATATCGGTGCCGTTGGCTCCCGGTGTCGCACTCCATTCGATTTCGACACGTCCGCGGTGGCGCGACAGCGCTCCGTGCTTTGCCGAATTGGTGGCCAGCTCATGGAAGGCGATGCCCAGATACTGGACGGCATTTGGCTGAAGTGTGATCGCCGGTCCTGCCACCGACAGACGATCGGGCTCCGCGAACGCTTTGAGCTGCGCCTGGATCAGGTCGCCGACCGTGGCGCCCCGCCATTCCGCGTCGACCAGGAGATCATGGGATTGCGAAAGCGCCGTGATGCGCTCTCGCACCTGTTCAAGGAAAGCTGCCGGCGTGCCCGCCGATTTGCTGGTTTCGCGGATCATCGAAATGATCACCGAGTATTGGTTCTTCACGCGATGGTTGACTTCGCGCATAAGCAGACGGATACGTCCCTCGCTCTCCTTGTGGGAACTGATGTCGCGCGCGATCTTGGAAGCTCCGATGATCCGCCCAATGCCGTCGCGGATCGGCGAGATGGTCAGCGATACCGGGACGAGGCTGCCGCTCTTGCGCATGCGCACGGTTTCATATGATGGCACGCGCTCGCCGGCGCGTATGCGGGAGATGATCGAGGCCTCCTCGCCGAGGCGATCGAACGGAATGAGCATCGTTACCGGCTGGCCGATCGCCTCGGCCGGCGTATAGCCGAACAAATGTTCGGCGGCATCGTTCCAACTAGTGATGATGCCGTTGATGTCCTTCGAAACGATCGCGTCCATGGACGACTCGACAATCGCGGCAAGTCGCATGCGGGCCTCGTCGGCCTGCGTCTGCGTGCGCATATCGAGCAAGGTGTTGATGGCGCCGATAATGTTGCCCGATTCGTCGCGAAGCAGGCGCGGGTGGGCTTTGAATGGAATGAGTTCGCCGTCCGGCCGCTCCGCAATCGCTTGATCCCACGGGATATCGCGTCCTTCAAGCATGGAGATTGCCATTGGGCACTCGCCATGCGCCATCGGCCGGCCATCGAGATGTCGCAGCTTCCAGGAGCCGCACCAAAGGTCTCTGCCTATTACAGGACGGTGCCCCCACAGATCAGCCGCGGCCTCATTGAAGAACGTGATGCGGCCCTGTGTGTCGATGGTGTAGACGGCAACGGGCAACGCTTCCAACAAATGGGCAGCGGAGACTCCTGGAATTCCAGGCTCCAGCTGTTGGACGACATCAGCATATTCCCCTGCCACGAATTCCCCTACACGCTCGATTTTTGCAGCTTGCTGCCACAGCTGAAATGCACGCGCGAGGTTTCGGTTCCCGTCGCACCCTCAGAGCGACCGTCGTTCTCCTGCGGAAGGGCGATTGCCTACGCGGGCGGCGTCGATTTCGGGGCTCGCGCAAAACGCCGACCACCAAGCGCAACCCAGGTCAACTTTGTCGGAACCTTCGTCAACCCGAGCGGTTCCCCCTAGGTCGCAATGCGGCGAGTTTCGAAAAATGGAGAAACACCATGTTTATGAAAATCCTTGCAGCTTCAGCCCTTACCGTCGGTCTGGCGACCTCGGCGATGGCGCAGAGCGCTGACGGTGGTGGCAGCGGCAAATCGGTTGTGGTCACGCCCGATCCGGCCGATCCCAACGCCGTTGATCCGAGCGCAACCTACAGCACCAACGGCATGAACGGCGCGCCAAACTCGAATGCCGATGAAAACTGTGCCGCCAGCCCGCAGGGCGCCCAGCCCGACGCCAACGCTAAGTCACCGGGAACTGTGTCGCCAACGGTGAACGACAACAATTGCGGCAAGTAAGCTGCGATCGCCATCAGCTTAAGGCCGCGGAACGGAATTTCGCGGCCTTGCTGTTAACCGGTCAGCCTCGCACCGACAGGAACCAATCAACAGCGAGAGCGTTTGCCGCTGCGTACTTTGTTCAGACCTAGCCAAACGGAGTGAGGGACATGGCTTCATCGCTACTTATCGGCATTCTGATCACCTTTCTGGTGATCATCCTTGTGCTCTATCTCGTTCAGCGCCTGCCTCTCGACGGCCGCACGAGACAGATCGCGCAGATCGTTGTCATCATTATCGGCATCATTTCGTTGCTGAAATATCTGGCGGTGTTCTAGAATAAGGACCGCTATGAGATTCCAAAGGCTCGTATGGATCGTCGGAACAGCGTTGTTTGTCGCAACAACCACGGCCTACGCTCGACCGGACACGCGAACGATGACCTGCGAGGAGACACAGCGCCTGATCCAGAGCCATCACTCGGCCGTGCTGACGACAGGCCGCAACACTTACGATCGCTACGTTCGTCAATTTGGCAACGACTGCGACTGGCCGGAGGTGCCGGTTGCCGCCTCCGCTCCAACACGTGATGGACAATGCCGCGTCTATTGGTGCCGGGAGCCGGTGTTCGACTTCCCGAACTGACGGAGCCAACTGCGCGCGCCAGCAAATGCACTGCGCGAGGCAACGCGGAACCCTTGCGCTCCGCGTGAATTGATTCTGCGCATGGCGCTGCGAGGTGTAGCGGTGTGATGCCCAACAAGACGGAGGAGCGGTCATGCCCAATGATACAAGGCGAAGCGGCAGCTGCCTTTGCGGCGGCATCCAGTTTTCGGTGACGGGAGATCCCTTTCGGATTGGCCTTTGCCATTGCAAGGACTGCCGCAAGGCCAGTGGGTCGACTTTTTCGGCGTTCGCGGTGTGGCCGCTCGAGGCGTTTGAAACGACGGGTATCGTCAGCAGCTATGGCGACAGAAGCTTTTGTCCAACCTGCGGCGGCCGGGTCCCGCTGGTTCGTGAGAACGAGGTGGAGGTGACAATTGGCAGCCTCGATGAGGTCCCCACCGAAGGACTGGAGCCCAGCTATGAGCTGTGGATCAACCGCCGCGAACACTGGTTGCAACCATTGCCCGGCGCCCGGCAGTTCGAGCATGACCGGGTGGAAGACGGGTCGACAAATGATGGCCTGACAGCTGAACCGGTTTCTGAAGGCGCTGAAACGCCGTTATCTGCGTAGTGTACGCATCGCAGAACCTAGCCAGTCGAAGCGCAAAAAGGCCCGCCTTGCCTCGAGCCAAAGGCGGGCTCGACGCTCGCTGTCTTTTTGTAACCGGCAATCGATTTACCGGTAGCGGGTCAGCTGGAATTCGCCTTGCGGTTGCAGGGCGACGCTGGTTTATTTAAAAACGAGAGCTTAAGACCACGTCTTATCGTTACGCCAACTATGCTGTCCAAGTATGTTTGGCGTGACGCAAAGAAATCTTGCCAGCTCGTACAAAAGGACAACTTGTTTGTTTCCTTTTTTGTTACATAGTGTGGCGAATCTTGAAGCCGAATGAGGCGGTTTTCATGCAGTCAGCGCGCATGGGTCGCAGTCCGCACGTGCAATATCCACCGATTGATGGATTCTGGACCTGGGACATCAAGCGTGACCGCGTTTACGGCGACGCCAATCTTTCTGACTATTTCGGGCTGACGCTCGAAGAGTTCTCGCACGGCGTATCCATGGAAAGATGCATGCAGAGCATCGACGCCGAAGATCGGCTGCGGGTGCACATCGCGATCCGCAAGGCGGTTGAGCGGAGAGCGGGGTTCAGGGAGATCTATCAGGTCCGCTCAGACAAGATGGGGCTTCGCCGGATAGTGGCGGTTGGCCAATGCTATGTGGACGGTCAGGGAGAAGCGGCCTTGTACCCCGGCTGGTTCATCGATCTGACCCGCAATGTCGATTCGGGCGAGACAGCACTTCGCGAGGTCCACCGCCATATCGAACAGGCCAAGGAGATCTCACAGTCGATAGGACAGGACCTGCTGTTCTATCTTCTCGAAAATGCCCAGGAAGAGGCGCAGCGACGCCTTGACGGCAGGACGATGAGGCGCAACTCGGCTTGGAGCAGACCTTGTTAGCTTTTGCGGGCAATCTTACCGCGACCGCGGACTTCAGCCGTCACCATGCGAGCAAAATGGCTTTGAGGCGAGCGGCGCTCCAGCAAGCTGGCGCGCTCAAGAGCAGCGTCGCCGTAAAACTCGACCAACACCGTCGCTGCGCTGGCGGCGTCGACCCTGAGCCGGCCAAGGTCGGCGTGTCCGTCCCGGCTGGACGACACGCTGCCGGCGATGACATCCATCATGGCCTGCAACTTGTCGGGGGAACTGCCCTCGTCTTCGTGCATCGTCGCGGTCCGATTGGCGGCGTAAAATATCGACATTTTCGCAAAAAGTGCAATAGGGTCGTTGATCAAGCGCTAATACAACCTGATACAGCTCCACCGTGAGCTTCACCGCAATCTTCATGCAAGCATAGTCAGCGCACAGTTCATGCGCAGACATTGGGGGCACCGATGAACCAGCCGAGCAAGATGGAGAACCTGCAGTTCGCGCAAGGGATACTGCGGGAACTTCGGCAGAAAGCCGAAGCCGACGGCGAGAAGCTTCTGACCTATCTCATCGACATGGCTTACCTTGAAGCCAGTGATCGCATTCGCGCGCATTGGGTCGGCAATCACGAGCCCGAAAGCCGCAGGGCCAAGGGGTAAAGCCGAAACGGAGCGATGGCGGCGCCCTCACGGGCGCGTTTTGGATCAGGCGCCGGAGGCCATCCAGACCACCGTCAGTTGTGAATACCGGCTGAAAGGCCAGCCAGCACCTCCCTCACCCGGGTTTCGCTGATCCCGCGCGTATCCTTGACCCAGCTGGGCGTCGAGAGCGGCGGCTCGATAAAGCGAACATGGCTGTTTACCGGACCGTGCACGTAGGGGCGATTTAGCCCGTAGATGAGCGCACATGGGACGTTCAGGGCAGCGGCGGCGTGCGAAATGCCGCCGTCAACCCCCAGGAACATGGTCGACGCAGCGATCTGGCACATCGCATCAGCAATCGATGGGGTCGAGGTGAAGTCGGTTGCCTCAGGGATGGCGGCGCGGATTTTTACAGCACCGGCGCGCTCGCGCGGTCCGCCGACAATCCAGATTGCCCAGCCGCGATCATGGTGGTCTCTGGCCACCGAGATGAAGCGCTCTATGGGCCACGAGCGGAAATTTTCGATGTCTGCCGTATAGAGCGCCAGCGCGGGCCGGCCGGCATCAATCTTGTGGCGTTGGCGCCATTCGCCCAACTCGGCCGGATCGACCACAAGCCGGGGCGCTGGCCATTCTGTCCCCGCAGCCGGCTTTTCGCCAAGAGAGGCAATCGAGCAGACCTCCTCGAAGAGCCGCGTCTTGCGCGGGCCGAAAGCCCATAGATGTGCCAGCCAGCCGGCCGGGAAGCGATTGAGGAGGCCGAATTGCAACTCCTGCGGATAGCCGATGCGCTCCTCAATGCCGGCCATAAACGCCATCAGCGCCGCCTTGGTGCTGCTGGTCATCAGATAGGCCGTCCCGTAGTTCTCCTTTCGCAACTCGCCGACAAGGCGGCCGCGCTCTGCAAAACCGGGCCGCTGATGGCGCTTGGCAAGCGCCCAGCCTTTCCTGACATGCGGCATCAGGCGCGCCAATGGTGCCGCGACCGGCGAGGTGACGACATCGATGGGGCGACCGGGAAATCGCTCGGCAATGATCTGGATGGCGGAGTGGCAACGGACGAAGTCGCCGACTGCCGGAAAGCCGACGAAGAGGATTGGATCGGTGGTCGTCAAGGAAGCGCTTCGCCGTCAAGGATGCGGGCATAGAGATCCAGATAGCTACGCGCCGCTTTCTGAATCGGAAATCGCGTCGCAGCCGATTCGCGGCATTGCTGAGGCGTAAGGTCGGCGACGGCTTCGAAAGCGGCCGCAAATTCTTCATCGCTCTCGAAGAAGCGGCCGCTGTCTGCATCGACGGTCTCGGGCAACGCGCCTCGCGGAGTCGTCAGCACTGGAGTGCCGCACAGCATGGCTTCGACCGGTGCGTTGCCGAACGGCTCCTCCCAGGCGATCGGATTGAGGAAGGCTCGCGCCTCGCCGAGAAGGCGAAGCTTGGGCTCGCCGTCAACGATGCCGTGGAAACGGTATCGGCTGCCAAGGCTCTTGAAAAACAAACCTTCGCGGCGAGTCTGACTTCGGCCCAGCAGCTTCCAACGCGAGCCACCGGCGATATCGAGACCGAAATCGAACTTTTTGGCGAGATCGACGGCGCGGTTGAGGCCTTTGCTCGATCGCGCAATGCCTGCGAGAAACAGCAGGCGGTCGCCCTTTGCCGTCGACAAACGATAGTCGTCTACCGGAAAGCCATTGTAGACGAAGGTCTTGCGCCCATGCTGGCGGGCATGATTGGCGCTGATAAAGCTCCAGTTCGCAACCGGCATGGGCTGGTCCGGCATAAAGCCGCGCTGTGTATTCAGCGTTGGAAATGGCACTTCAACCGGCCAGCTGTGCGTGTGGACGATTTGCGTGTCGCGCGGAATGGCCGCCCGGCATTCGGCATCGGTTGAAGCGTGCCGGACTTCGAAGAGCGGATGGCTGGAGCCAGGACCGGCGACCACCACGACATGGTGGCCGAGACGAACCATCTCCGTTGCCAGCCATTCGACCTGACGCTGAATCCCACCGTAACCCCGGCAGGGTATTACGCCCTTCAAAACGAGCGTCACCCGCATTGATCTTGCCTCACAGTCCTCTCAAAGACGGTTCAGTTGCGTCACGGGCTTGGCATTGTCAAGGTCACGCCGGAATCGCGAAAAGCCTCGCCCACTGTCAGTGTTGCGCCTCTATCACCGGGTTACGGAATCGTTAATCAGCGCTTGCTACTATGCCGAATGACCAAGAATCTCGGCAATGCATCCAGGACCATCCCCAGGCAACAGCTAAAGAGGTCCGCCATTGATCGGCTGGCGCCTGCCCTGTTTCCGCTGGTCGTCGTCGCGCTTGGATACATGATCGGCCGGCAATTCTTCGGCTTCTAGGCCAATCCTCTCCGGATACGCTCGCGGCGGAAACGCCGCGAACAAACGCAAAAAAACGCCACACCCTTTCGGGTGCGACGCTCTCAGCTCTAAACCCATACCGGTATCGGCCGTTTGTGGCTGCGTTACGAAGCGGCCTTTTCGCGGACCGGAAGCTTCCAGCCCGGCCTGACAAAGTGGCAGGTGTAGCCGTTGGGATATTTTTCGAGATAGTCCTGGTGTTCGGGCTCGGCCTCCCAGAAATCGCCCACCGGAGCAAGTTCGGTGACGACTTTGCCGGGCCAGAGCCCCGAGGCATCGACATCGGCAATGGTGTCTTCGGCGACGCGCTTCTGCTCGTCACTGGTGTAGAAGATCGCCGACCGATAGCTCATTCCGACATCGTTGCCCTGCCGGTTCCTGGTGGTCGGATCGTGGATCTGGAAAAAGGATTCGAGCAGCGTGCGAAAGCTGATCCTGGCCGGATCGAAAATGATCTCGATGGCTTCGGCATGGGTGCCGTGGTTGCGGTAGGTGGCATTGGGCACATCGCCGCCGCTGTAGCCGACACGGGTCGAGATCACGCCGGGATAGCGCCGGATCAGATCCTGCATGCCCCAGAAACAGCCGCCGGCAAGCACTGCACGTTCGGTGGACGTCGCCATATCATACCTCCTTTGGATTGCTCCTTAGGTAGGCATTGTCGCTGGCTTCTTCCAGCACCTCAATTGCGTCACTTGTCGACAGCCGGCCTGAACCGCCGCACGATCACCTCGAAGACGATGTCGGAAATCCACATGGCCGAGACGCCGATCAGGAAGGCGGCGGCAAGTGTCGTGGTGTCGTCGGCGGGATCTGGAATGGGCATCCCCGTCGCCTTGAACCAGGCAACGGCGGGCAGCGTCAGATAGGCCGCCGCCAGCGCCCCGCAGATCGGCGAAGCGATCATCTCGCGCAGCTTATAGCGATGGCGTGACAGCGCCCGCAGCACGCCGCCGGCCAGTCCGGCGGCGACGACGGGGCCCTTGATGCCAAGCATGTCGAAGAGGTCGTGCATCGGCTTAAGGCCTCCACCCGCAAAGCTTTTGTCCCTTGCGGTTGTGCGTCAAAAGCGCTCTCGCCTCGGCGTCCGACAGCGCATCGACGGCTTTGGCCGACAGGCGCAGCGGGCTCGAGACCGTGCAGAAGCCGCCCGAAGCCGTCGTGCAACCGGCCAGCACCACAAGCAGCGCAAGCATCAGTCCTTTGCCCATGATTTCAGCTCCTTTCGAACAGCGTCCGCCGGCAGTGCGCCGATATCGTTCTGCACCTGGTCGGCGACCGCGCGCGCCGCGGTTTCAGCGGCCGCCTGTCTGCCGCGCTCGGCCTTGGCGCCGGCCAGGCGCTGGTGAAAGCCCCAGCAAAGGGCGGCGATGACCGATGCCAGGAAGCCCAGCAGCGCCTTGTTGCCGAGCACGACGGCAAGGAGCGCACTCACAGCAGCCACCCGGCCACGAGCCCGGCCGCAAAGCCGATGGCATAGGGTTTGGCGGCTTCGAGATAGGCGATGAGCAGTTGTTGCAACCCTTCCATGTCAGTGCGCCCAGGCGAATTTGCGGGAAAGCCAGTGCCAGGTCTCGGTGACCGAGGCGATGGCAAGACCGGCGGCGACCTCCAGTCCCGCCTGGATGTCGGGATCGGAGGAAAACGCTGCAGCGTCGTCGGCGCCGAGCAGGCCACGCGCGACCAGAACGCCGGCGCCGTAACGCAGGCCGATGCGAATGAGGACGGCGATCATGTCGAACTCCTTGCGAAAATGGATTTCAGGATCTGAAGCAGCGTGGCCCAGAACGGCAGGCGTTCGACGGGAGGCGCAATGGAGGCCCCGGCCGGCGCAGGCGATGGCGTAGAGCCGGGTGCGGCGGATGGGCCGGGCGGATGTTGTGGCCCCCATGGATCCGGCGAAGGTGCCGGAGCGGGCCGAGGGGCAGACATCAACAGCGCCTGGGAACGGACCGACCGGACGCGGTCGCTCCAGCCCTTGCCGAAAACCGGCCAGGTCGGAAGCCGTCGCAGGAATGCCAGGCGGGCGTCGCAGAGGTCGTCGATGACGGCGCCCGATGGCCTGGCGCCGACAGCCCTCAGCGTGGCCGGGCCGATCCTGCCGTCCTGCACCGCACCCACCGCCGCTTGCAGATATTTCGCCGCCCTGCCCGGCCCGCTGTTCACGGCGAAGTCGAACACGGCATAGTCGACGCCGCCGGGAAGCTCGGCGCCGGCCACGGCGTCCCAATAGAAGCGGCGATAGACGGTCGCCACCTGCTCGCCGCTGATCTCTCGCAGATCAGCCTTGCTGGCGTCCGCCTTCACATAGCGGCGGAAGTTGGCAAGCGTCACACCCTTCATGGTGGCGCCGCCCGGATCGGCTGGATTGTCGGACCAGCCGCCTTCCGATTTGAGGACGAGCGCAAGCGCCCGCGCGAAATTGCGGTCCATGGGAGTGCCTCTTTGGGTTGTGGGATTTAGCTAGGCGAATTTAGCTGGTCACAAATCAAACAAAGGAGACGAGTGTCTCGCTAACCTAACCGAGCAGACCGGCATGTCGGTCCCCCACCACAACGCTTCCTCACAGGATAGGAGCCGCTAGACAGGGTTCACGGAAGCGTTTCGCCATCGAGGATGCGTTTATAGAGTTCCAAGTAGGCCTTTGCGGTCTTCTGGATCGGAAACCTTTCGGCAGCTGATTCACGGCATGTTCGCGCGGAAATGCTGTCGATCTCGTTTAGAACGTGAGCAAAATCCTCATCGGTTTCAAAGAAGCGCCCGCTCTCTGCATCGACCGTTTCTGCAAGCGCACCCCACCGCGTGGTCAGCACCGGGGTCCCGCATAGCATTGCTTCGACTGGGGCCATGCCGAACGGCTCTACCCAAGAGATCGGATTAAGGAATGCACGCGCCTCGCCGAGCAATCGCAGCTTCTCTTCGCCATCGACGGCACCGTGGAAACGGTAGCGCCACGACAAGCTCTTGAAGAACAGGCCGTCTTTCCGGGTCTGGCTGCGCCCCAGCAACTTCCACCTCGATCCACCTGCAATATCGAGCTCGAAGTTGAATTTCTTTGCCAGACCAACGGCCCGGTTGAGGCCCTTCCCGGCCCTTGCTATGCCGCCCAGAAACAATAGCCGGTCAACTTTGCGATCTGCGAGCCGATAGGCATCTACCGGGAAACCGTTATAAACAAACGTTTCTCGGTTATGCTGATGCGCGTGACTGGCGCTGACAAAGCTGAAATTTAGCCCCTCCCTCGGGGCGTTCGGAACATAGCCGTGCAGGGTGTAAAGCGCACGATATGGGCTCTCTACATCATACCAGCCATTGAAATGCACGATGTCAGTATTGGCAGGGATCGCCGCCAAGCATTCCGCTACTGACGCCACCTGCCGGACCTCGCAACGCGGATGGCTTGATCCCGGGCCGGCAATCAGCGTGATTTGATGTCCGAGAGATACGAGTTCGCTGGCCAGCCAATCGATTTGCCGCTGGGTGCCACCGTAGCCTCTAGAGGGTATTTTGCCTTGCACCGCAATAGTAATATGCATTTCCAAGGTTTAGACCGTTGCCCATATTTGGCAAGCTAGGCCCATGCCCTCACAACGAGTTTCCAGCTAGCGTTCGTTATATCGTTAAAACCGGCTCCAGCCTTGTTGAGGATTTTGATTGAGCCAGCAGCGCTACCAAGCCGTACATTCAAATTGGTCGCGTCCGGCACAATGCTAATAGCTTGAACGGTCGCATCAGTTGTATTGAGAGCGGGGTTAATGGGTATCTCATCACCAACCGCGTACCCCGAATTGGCCGTAGTACATTGGATGAAGGCTACATAGAGCGGCGGCTTGACCCCAAGTCCATGGGCAAGGATGAGAGAGCCGCCGGCCGTGAGCGTTTGTGGGGCGCTCTCGAACGATTTGGTAAACGGTAACGTCCCCCACTGTGGGGCTGACCCGCCGCTGTTCATTAGAAGGGCCTGACTTGCCGTTCCCTTGGCGAGGCGCCCCCAAGTTCCCACACCTGTGCCGTAGATAAGGTCTCCGGCAACTGCCGCGCCGATGCCGGTCAATGCAGTCAAAACCGCTGACGCAGCCTGATAGACTGAAGAAATACCAGCGATAGCTGTCGCGACAAACCCCGTCGTCGCAAGCTGCGTCGTGTTGGTGCCTGGTGCCGCCGTCGGTGCGGCGGGCGTTCCCGTGAAGGTCGGGCCAGCCTTTGGCGCGAGGCTCGACACCGCGACCCCGCTGTCCTTGGCTAGCTTGCCCGTCGTACCGTTGAAGGTGGCGATGTTGTCGGCGATCGCCGAGGCCGGGCCGGCGATCAGGTCGGTCACCTTGATGCCACTATCCTTCCCCACCTTGCCCGTCGTGCTGGCGAACGTGACAATGTTGTCGGCTACCGAAGACGCAGGCCCCGAAAAATCCCCCGTCCCTGTCCCGTCGGCGCCCTTGTCGCCGGCGCGGTCGAACATCAGCCAGATGCCATTGGCCGTCGTCGGTAAGGTGCCTGCGCCGCTGACATAGGCGAGCGTCAACTTGCGGTAGCGCGTCGCCGCCATCAAATCGTCGCGCAGCTTGACCACCTGGCCGTCCTTGCGGTGGTAGAGGCGGAATTCCTCGAACCAGGACAGCAGCGTCGAAAACACCTTGAAGCGGCCGGATTGCATGCGGTCGAGCATCTCCATCAGCCCGGCCTCGACCGAGACCGAGCCGTCAGCAAAGCGGGCGTGGCCGGTGAGCATGTTCAGCCCGTGCGCGGCATATTGTTTGGCGAGCGCGGTGCCCGCCCCTTCCAGCGTCTCGCGCCGGCCGTCGCGCGGCCAGGCCCAGGGCAGCCATTCGCCCCAGGGTTTGAGCGCCAGCGCCTGCATGGCCGGCGTCTGCTGCGAAGCGCGCGACGCCTTGGTGACATAGACGACATCGGCCTCCGTATCCCAGGCGAGCTCGACAGCGGCCGACGGATGATCCCAGCCGAAATCGAGCGCGCCGATCCGCGGCCAGTAGCGCGGCAACCGGAACGGCTCGCAGGCGATCAGCTCTTCGGCAATCGGAAAGATGCGGCCGGAGCCCAGCACCGGGATGCCGCGCGCACGTGCCTCGCGCTCATGCTCGGGATAGGCGGCAATGATCGCGGCGCGCTCGTCCGGCGAATAGTGCCCGGCATCGTCGATGGTCATGAAGGTGACGTGACGGGACATGCCTCACCTCGGTCATTGATGGCCAGGAAGGGTCAAACCAATCTTGCCGGATCTGCGTCTGTCGGTCGGCGGCCAATGGCATTCTTAACGGGACGCTAATATACGTAGACACTCCAACGAGCAGCGCCTGCCGGATGCTTGAGGAATGCCATGCGAAGATTCATCTTCACGGCGATGTGTATCGCTGCCGCGACGGCCGCTAGCGCCCACGATTGGTACAAAGACAGGATTGACCCACAGACGAAATTCAAGTGTTGCGGTGGTTCCGATTGCCGCGCCATACCTCAGTCTTCGGTGCGGCCCAGGATCGACGGTGGTTACATCTATTTGCCGGATAATTTCATCATCCCACCGGACCGCGTGCAGGAATCCCCAGACGGCCAATACCATATCTGCGAAGGTACCTACGTCATAACCAATCAGCTGTATTTGCGTTGCTTCTTTGCGCCTCGTGTAAAGATCTCTCTGCTTCTTCCGCGTTGAGGTAGATACCGGGCGTCGCTGCGGCAGCACCGGCGCCCTCCCCTGCGGGAGGCTCTACGTCACCCCCCCGCCCTGCCCTCCACCTCCTGCGCCGACAAAAACCGCAACACCACATCACTCATGCCGAGCAGCGGTGTAAACGTGACGATGGTGATGCCGCCCGTGGCGTTGGTGCGGGTCAGCCCTTCGGAATAGATGTCGAGCGGCGGCTCCTCGTCGAACCAGACGCCGTGCAGCGTTTCGCCCTGCCACTTTTCACGGCCCTTCTCATAGCTCTTGAACGACAGCACGGACTCATCGGCTTGCACGTCGCCGCCACCGCCCCAGCGCACCACGATGCTGTCGAGCGCGCCGGGCGCGCCGCGGCCCATGGTGGTGTGCACAATGGCGTCGGCGGGGATCATGCCGGTGCCCCAGGCGGCCTGCTGCTGCGGCGGGCCGACCAGCACGCGCTGCGGGTTGTCGCGCGTGCCCTCGCCGGTCACGCCCGCCGCCCATAGCCGCACGGCGGCGTCGAAGGTCTTGCCTTGCCACCACTGGGGATAGCGGCCGGTGAGGTGCATGGCCCATTCGGCGCCGCCGGCTCTGGTCTTGCCGAGCTGGTTGCCGGCCATGAACAGCCGTTCGCGATTTTTGGCGCCGGCGGCGTGAAACTCGGCCTGGCGTTCATACGGCGTGTAAGATGCAAGCAGATTAGTCCTGCGTCTTCGGTCCAGCTCCTGCAGCAGCGCCAGATAGTGGCGGCGCGCCGTCCGGTTGGTCGCCGAACGGACCGAGGACGGCTTCGAGGCCGCGGATACGGCGGCGGATCTCGTCATCGCTCAGGGTTTCCAGATGGTCGAGGGAGACATGTAAATCCTTGGGAAGCACCGATTGCACGATCTTCAGATACTGGTCGGGCTTGTCGGCCCTGACCGCGGCAATCACACCGGCGCCATGGGCGCGGAAATCGGCGCGCATAGCGTTGAGGAAATCGTCGCCAAGCGTCTTCTTCGTCCGCTTCGTTGTGGCAGTGCCGGCTGGCGCCTTGCGGCCAGGGCGCGCACGCGGCGCCGTCCGGTCAGCCATGATCCTGAATCCCGGCGGGCTCAGCCTTGCTGGCGACAACCTGCTTTGCCGGTCTCGTCCGCTTGATTTTGCCGGGCTTGCGCCGTTTTGCCTTCGCCGGTTTCCGGGTGGTCTTGCGGTTGGCCGCATCAGCGGCATCGGCCGGCGCTTCGCCCCTTTCGGCAGGCGCACCTTTCAGGCTTGCCCTGACAAGACCGATCGCGCTTCCGTCGTGCGCGCCGCGCGGAAAGCCGAAGTCGCCGATCGCGTCGACGGGACCGCCGCGGATCATGCCGATCAGCACGCCCGGCACGACCGGCTCGACGCGGCCGACACGCGCCTGCGGGGCAGTGCCTTCGAACAGGCCGATGGCGCTGACGAGCTCGCGGCCGTCATCGTCGGTGATGATGGTGGCATAGCGGTTGGACATGGGCTTCTCGCGGATATTGCAGAATGAACCGAGGATAGCGTTCCTTCGCGCCCCCCTCTGTCCTGCCGG
Source organism: Mesorhizobium caraganae (assembly GCF_016836705.1). GTDB lineage: Bacteria > Pseudomonadota > Alphaproteobacteria > Rhizobiales > Rhizobiaceae > Mesorhizobium > Mesorhizobium caraganae. Next base: position 36,759 of record NZ_JAFCGY010000029.1, read on the forward strand.
CATTCGATATCGGAACCTTGTGGGCATCAGAAAAACAAAACCCGCCTCGGCGGCGGGTTGCTGGCGCAAATCAGCACCATGGAGAAATGATACGATAGCTGCCCTCATCCGTCAATAGGAAATAAGAAACAATTCCTATATCGGTCAAAGACTCAGCGGTGTTAGCGCTACCATATTTATCGTCAAGTCATATGCATATGTGCTAAAGTGCCATGCCGCAGGGGAAGTTTGTCTGATAATTTGTTCTTTGGCATCAAGGGGGCAACAGAGGCCATGTCTGACGACAAAATTCGAAATATAAATTTGACCGCCGACATCGTCGCGGCCTTCGTGCGCCACAATTCGGTGCCTCCGGAAGGTTTGCCGGCGTTGATCGAGAGCGTCAACTCGGCGCTCGCGGCCGTGGACAATCCCGTTGCGCCGCCGCAACCGGCACCGGAGCCCGCCGTCAATCGCAAGCGCTCGGTGACGCCGAATTTCATCTTCTGCCTCGAGGACGGCAAGAAGTTCAGGTCGCTGCGGCGCCATCTCGGCTCCGCCCATGGTATGACGCCGGAGGCCTATCGCGCCAAATGGGACCTGCCCGGAGACTATCCGATGACGGCGCCCAGCTACGCCGCCAAGCGTTCTGAGCTGGCAAAGGAATTCGGGCTCGGCATCAGAACAGAGGCTCCGGCCGCCAAAGCGCCGGCCAAGCGCAAGACCAAGGCGTAACGCGAAGTCCCTGCGCCGGTAAGCGATTCCAGGAACAGCGCGGATCGTCTTTTCCTGGGGAATTGCGTCAAGACAAAGAGATGGAGCGGTTCGGCGTTTAGGTGAAACGGTGAACCGCGCTATCCGTCCGGAGGACGATCATGGTGGCCGACGAGCCCAATGACGTTCGTGTCGAACGCGTCGGTCGCCGCCAATGGGCGGTGCTGGTTGCCGAGAATGGCACGGTGACCCAGCGCCTGTTTGAAGCCCAGGAAGCGGCCGAGGATTTTGCTGATGGCGAGCGGACAAGGCTCGGCCTGCCCGCAAGGCCGCCGGCAGAGGATCCGCTGGCCTGAGTGAGCTTCAACCGCGGGATATCGCCCGAAACAAAAAAACCGCCTCGGCGGCGGGTCGTCGGCGCAAATCAGCACCATAGTCAAACCATAGCATAACTGCCTTCAGCCGGCAATCGCGGCGGATCGCAGGGCGCGGCTGGTCATTAGCTGGCGCTTATGGAATCATTCCGCTCCGACTCGGGGAGAATGCAGCATGGACAAACCAGCCATGGCATCCGTGTTCAGGATGCGGCATGCGCCAGCCACTGTTTCGGGCGTCCGCAGCGTCGGCCGGGGCCAGGCCGATCCGGTCATCGGCAGAAGGCCGCTTGGCGAGGCGATCCGCTTCGTCATCGACGCCCACCCCCATTACGACATCAGCGCCGTCTCGATCGCCTTTGGCGACGGCTCGGCCCCGCGCCTCGGCAGCAGGGAGGTCAAGGCGCTGTGGGCCGAATATGGCCGTCGCTGGATGGAAGAGTAGGACCGGACTACGCCTCCCTCTGGATCGGAACAGGCGCTCATGCGTTGACGCTGGAGTTTTGTTTACGCAATTCCGGACGGAAAACCGCTTCACACTTTTCCTGGAATTGCTTTAGCCAATGGGAGCAAACGCCATGAATGTCGCCAATCTGCAACTCGAAGGCCTGCTGATGGCCGTCGCCTCGATCAACCAGGTTCTGGTCCGCAAGGGCGTGCTGTCGGTCGAGGACATCGACATCGCCTTGCGCAAGGCCGAGGCCATCGAAACCGGCGAGGAACGGTCCGGCGGCATGTCGGAGTCCAGCCGCGACGCCGTCAACTTCCCGATCCGGTTGCTGGAACTGGCCAATCAGTGCCAGCCGGAGACGGACATGCCTTCCTTCTCGAAACTGGCGCGCATGGTCGGCCAGATGAAGGAACCCTACAACGACCAGCGGTGAGGTTGCGCTACCCGCGGCCGTGACCGGCGCGCGAGGCGGCTGATCTCAATACCGTCCCTGCAGGATCTTGATGAGCTTGCTGTTGTCAGCGCTGGGCGACAGCATCTTGCGATAGTCGGCGTAGGTGATCTTGCCATTGGCCAGCGCGTTGAAGAGCCGGTTGCAGAAGGCGGTTTCGTATCTTGCCGGGCTGACATTCATGAGTGCCGACAAATTGTTCTTGTCGGACTGCGAAGTGGTTCTTTCGTCGGCGACGCATTCGTTGATGACAGAGCGCTTGGCGGCCGGGCTGCCGAGTGTGACAGGTATGGTGTTGAATTCGCTTTCCGACATCGAAGTACAGCCGGCAAGCAGTGACGCGCCGACAAGGACGGCAGCAAAACGCATCGCTATGTTCATGAATTCCCCCTTGGACCTGTCACCGTGCTTATCGCGGCAAAACGCGCAAGTACAGTGACAATATCGTCGTATTCGGCTGCGAAGCTTAGGCCAGGCTAGTCGCCCTCGCCCCGGCCGAAAAGTAGGGCTATCGCATATGGATTCTTACGAAGAGGGACCCCCACCCTAACCCTCCCCACAAGGGGGAGGGAACGCTGCCGCGCATCCTGCTATCTCCGCCCTGCAATAATTGCCGAGATCAGCGCCAGCAGGGTCTCCCTCCCCCCTTGTGGGGAGGGATTAAGGGTGGGGGTAAGTGCCGGGCAAACATCTCGGAAAATGTCATATGCGATTGGCCTGCGGCCCAAGGGGGGGGGCAGACGTTCACCACCGGCCGAGCTTGGAGGCCAGCACGCTGCCCGGTCCGTGTACGGCGGCAAACAGCAGGCCGGCGGCGAACGGGAAATGGGACATGAAAGCGCCGAACTCGGCCTGGTTGCCGGCCCAGTGCGACGGACCATGGAAGGCAAAGCCGAGGAAGACGACGTAGACGGCGGCGACCAGGGCCGCCGGCGTGAAGAACGCGCCGGTCAGGAGGGCGATCACCAGCAGCGTTTCTAGGATCGCGGCGCACCAAGCCAGAAACAACGGGAACGGGAAACCGGCGGAGGCGATGTAGCCGGCGGTCATGCCCATGTCCATGAACTTGAAAGCCGCCCCCATCGCGAACATGGCAGCCAGGATCAGGCGAGCGATGAGAATGGCCGCGGTCTGCCACGGCGATTGAACGGTTTCCATAATGTCCTCCTGGGATTGCTAGGGGTTTCGCTCCAAGGACGGGCAGCGCGCCGCCGATCCGACATCATCCCGCAAAAATTCTCGGCTGGCAAAACGGGACCTCTTGGCGGCGCCTGGGAATCCCGCTCAGAGCTTCGCCATCAACTCCCGTCCCAACCGCTTCGGCGGCTCGGCGCGCAGCACCACATTGGTCGTCACCGCGCCGTAGCGGCCGATGGCGTCGACGATGCTTTCGAGGTCGGGCGGCGACGGGACGACGACCTTGACGAGAAAACAGTCCTCGCCGGTCACCCGCAGCACCTCGAGCACTTGCGGCATGGAAGCGAATTTCTTCAGGCAAGTCTGGATGTGCTCATGCGTGGTGCGCAGGCGGATCATGGCCATGGTGCCGAGACCGAGGGCGGCGGCATCGATCGCCGCCCGGTAGCCGGCGATGATGCCGCGCTCCTCCAGCCGCTTCACCCGCTCCGACGTCGCGGGCTGCGACAGGCCCACGCGGCGGCCGAGTTCGGAAATGCCGATGCGGCCATCCTCCTGCATGATCTCGATGATCGCCATGTCGGTGGGGTCGAGCCGTGGCCGGTAATCGCCGTTTGCCATGAGCACCTTCAATCCATCGGAATTCTTCGCTGCTTTCCGATGATCTCTCATTCCGCGGACGAGGAGAAGACCTAGAGTTGACGCCATCGTTCACCAGGAGACAGGACATTCCATGACCGACTTCATCATCTTGCCGGGCAGCGGCGGATCGGGCGAGGCCCATTGGCAGACACGCTGGCAGCAGGCCAATCCGGCGATGCGCCGCTTCAGCCCGGCTAGCTGGGACCTGCCGGATTTCGACGACTGGGTGGCAGCGCTGGAGCGTGCGGTGTCGCAGGCAAAGTCGCCACCAATCCTCGTCGCCCACAGCCTCAGCTGCCTGCTGGTCGCACATTGGCAGACGGTGTCGAGCCGCCAGGTCGGCGGCGCGTTCCTTGTTGCGGTTCCCGATCCGGCATCGTCCGCCTATCCCGCTTACGCAATTCCCTTCGCCGACACGCCGTGCGACTCGTTCCGCTTTCCTTCGCTGATCGTCGCCAGCACCAATGATCCTTACGACCCGCATCGCTATGCCGTGGCGAAGGCCGGGCAATGGGGCAGCGCGCTGCATATGGCCGGGCCGCTCGGCCACATCAACAGCGACAGCGGGCTGGGCGACTGGCCGGCGGGAATGGAGCTGCTGATGGCTTTCGTCGGAAGCATCGACTTGAAGGGCGATGGTCGAGCATCGGCTGACGCCGACGGCCGCTCGTCTTCGCACAATGTCCTGAATTCAGCTGGCTAGAAATCTTTCACGCGAAGAATCCTGCTCCTGCTCCTGCTGCTCCTCCCGCTCCTTCCGCTGCCGCTCGGCGTCGGCCTTGCGCTTCGGGCAATCCTCGTAGTCGTGGTCGCGCGAGCCGCAATAGGAGCAGCATTTTGCCGGCGTGTCGGGGCGAAGTATCATGGCCATGCACAAGAATGCACGAAAAGTCATCCGGTTGCAGCAGCGTCTTCGACGTCGCTGCTCGGATGCGTGTCTTGCGCTCCGAAAGAGCCGGGCCAGCCCTGCCCTTCAATAGCCGCCGACGATCGGCAGGATTTCGCCGGTGATGTAGCTCGAGCATTGCGGCGAGGCCAGGAACACATAGGCCGGTGCGATCTCTTCGGGCTGGGCCGGGCGCTTCATCGGCGTCTTGGCGCCGAACTGCGAAACATCGGCCGCCTGTTTGTCGGACGGGTTGAGCGGCGTCCACACCGGTCCCGGCGCCACCGCGTTGACGCGGATGCCCTTGCCGATCAGATTGCCAGAGAGCGCGCGGGTGAAGGCGTGGATGCCGCCCTTGGTCATCGAATAGTCGACCAGTTCCTTCGAGCCGTCTATGCCGGTGACCGAGCCGGTGTTGACGATGGCCGAACCCGGCTGCATATGCGCCACCGCCTCCTGAGCCATGTGGAAATAGCCGTAGAGGTTGGTCTTCAGCGTGGTGTCGAAATGCTCCTCGGTGAGGTCGGCGAAATCGGCCGAGTGGACCTGGAAGGCGGCGTTGTTGACCAGCACGTCCAGCTTGCCGAGTTGCTTGACCGTGCGCTCCACCGCGTGGCGGCAGAAGGCGCGGCTGGCGACATCGCCGCGCAGCGCCAGGCAGCGCCGGCCCTCGGCCTCGACCGCCTGCCTGGTCACTTCGGCATCCCTGTCTTCGCTGAGATAGACGATGGCGACGTCGGCGCCTTCGCGCGCAAACAAGACTGCCACGGCGCGGCCGATGCCGGAATCGCCGCCGGTGATCAGCGCCACCTTGCCGTCGAGCTTCCTCGATCCCTGCCAGAACGGCGCATCATAAAGCGGCGCCGGCTTGATCTCGCCTTCCTCGCCGGGCTTGGGATGGTGCTGCTTCGGAAAAGGCGGCTCGGGATAGAGCCGGGCGCCGGCCTGCATGGCGGCGTCAGGTTTGGCTTTCGCCTTGTTGCGGTCGTCGGCGTCGACCTTGCGTTGCACGCCGCGCTGCTTGCGCACCGCCTTCGAGGTTTCGGTCAGCATGGGATTCTCCTTCCTTGTCGGAGGACAACGCGCTCCGAGCAAAAAGGTTGGCCGAGCAAAAAGGTTGGCCGGGCAAAAAGGTTGACGGCAGGCTTTGCGCACAAGCGGTCGCATTCGTCCGGCCTACATCAAAGTTAAATGCGAGGCACAGGCGTCAGGTGCTAGGTGAGTGAAAAAGGGGGGACTCTAAAACTCTAGGGAGGAGTCCATGGAGGTTCGAAATCTGGTTGCCAAACTGTCGGCCGCACTGCTGCGCCGGCGCGCCGCATCGCCGCCAATACTGTTCAGACCAATCCGCAACTCGCTCGCCGACATCCCCTTGAAGTCGCAGTCGCGACCGCCCTACCGGCCGCGCCAACCGATCCGGCCGGCCAGCAACATGTAGCCTTCGCAAGCTGCAACCACTTCGCGATTTCCTCGTTTATGGCGATCCCGATTCACGGAGGCTGTCCATGAAATCGATACCAACAAACAACCCCGTCCTGGTTCTGGGCGCCGCTGCCTTCCTGGTCGCGCCTTTCGCCGGGCTTTTGTGGCGGACGCGGGAATGGATCGGATGGTGAATTTCTCATGAGCCGATTTCTTCCCCTGACGATCAAATTCGTGGACGGCAGTACCATGACGGTGTCGTCGATCGCCGACGCCAACAGGGCGCTGGACGGAAAGTGGAAGAACAAGGACGCTCAGGCCTACAAGGCGGCCGTCAGGCTGGTGGATGATGCGCTGAACGGAATTTGCCGCCCGGCCATTGCCTTCGCCGCTTTCAAGAATGCCGCCGATCAACAGGGCTTGCTGAAGCCGGCGAAGCCAAGCGCCGCCCTTGCCATGCTCGACGAATTGGCGTCGCTGAACGGACATCATTCAAAGCCAGGCTGAGGCGCGTCCCTTCGGACGCCGATGACCTATCTCGGCTCGCGGTTCATGCTGAGATAGGTCGGGTCGAACTCGGCGATCTCGACAAGCCGCTGCCACTCCAGGATCGTCACCATGTGGTTTGCCCAGCCGATGACGCCGAGCCTGCGCAGCGCGCCGATGACCCGGTTCATGTGAACGATCGACAGCCCCAGCACGTCGGCCAGTTCGGCCTGCGACAAAGGCAGACGGAAACTCATGCCATTGGTCTGCTTGACCACTTGAAGCCGGACGAACAGCTCGCACACCAGATGCGCCAGATGCGAGGTCTTGGATCGCCTGCCCATGGCCACGATCCATTCACGGTGGATGGCGCCGTCGACGAGTGTGTCCAGCCACAGCAACCGGGTCAGATGAGGCGCCTGTTCGGTGATGGCGCGCAGCCGGCTGTGGTCGGCGGCGATGACCCGGCATGGCGAGAGCGCGATGATGCCATGGTCCATGGTCTTGAGCAGAAAGGCGTGCAGGTCGACAAAATCGCCAGGCACCTGCAGCGAGGTGAATTGCCGGCCGCCATCCTCCAGCACCTTGTAGCGCGCCGCCAGACCTTCGATGATGAGCGTGCTGTAGCCGGGTCTCGATCCCTCCGGAACGATGTCCTGGCCAGTGGCAAAATCCATCTCGACCATCATGGCGCCGGCCAGCAGCCCCTTCTCCTCTTCAGAGAGGGCGTCATGCTGGCCAAGGTTTAGATAAAGAGATTCCAGCATTGAGGAGTTCTTCCATCCGGGATCGGTTGCTGTGGCTCAACGCCGGAGATCGGGTGCGGTTGCACTCAGCCGGGCATGGCGTCCGTTTTAGCCTGGCGGTGACGGTGAGAAATCTGTTTGAGAATCAGCCGGATGGAACCATGGCTACGGACAGGGGTTTAGCGTCTCATGCAGGATGCTTACGCCATGGAACGGTTCTACTTCGATCTCTACAACACCGAAAACCAGATCGATGAAGAGGGGCAGCTCTTCCCAAGTCGTGAGCGCGCGGGTGCCGAGGCGCTGCGCATATTGCACGATGTCGCGCGCGACGAGATGCCGGAGGGCGAGCACCGGCGGATCACCGTCAAGATGCTGAACGAGAACAGGGAGCAGATCTTCGAAGCGTCGCTGACCATGGCGTCGTTGTGGAGTTGAGCGTCGGCCGCCCTGTCGACCACGGCATGGAACCTCTTGCCCTCCCCTCTGTTTCCTAAGGGAGGCCCAGCGGCAGGAGCTGCTGGCCAGCTAATTGATTGGAGGCACGAACCCATGTCCCTGCAAAAGCTTCATCCCGAGCAGGTCGACGCGACACGCGACCATGCCTATTCGACCTTTGCCCCGGCGCTCATCGGTTCGCTGACCAAGCGACTGGCGCGCTGCCAGGGAGCCAAGGAACTGAGCGACGTGGAAAAATCGCTGATCCGCCTGATCGAAAACGCCGACGTCGATGAGCCGCAAGCCGAGGCGATGAAAGAGTTTGCCATCGAGTTGGTGGTGTCGACGATATCGGAGGCCCGCGCCCACCCCGACAGCAAGAGTGACGTCGAGGCCGTCGGCGAGCGCCGCGCGGAGGGCCGCTCGGAGAATCCCGACACGCTTGAAGAACAGCTCCAATCCGGGCTCGAGGATAGCTTTCCGGCAAGTGATCCGCCGGCCGTTGTCTCAACCTCGATCTCCGGCGGGTCGAAGGATCTTGTCGGCACCGACGAGGTGTTGCGCCGCAAGAAAGAGGCCGCGCAGCGCAAGCAGGAAAAGGCCGACGCCAGCTAAGCTGAGGACTGCTCTCAAGCAGGCATGCGGATGACGACTGCCCGCATCACGTAGACGAAGGGACACGTAAACGAAGGGAGAAGACAATGCCGCGTGGAGATAAATCGAAATATACCGACAAGCAGGAGCGTAAAGCCGACCACATCGCCGAAGGCTACGAGCATCGAGGCGTCTCTGAAAAAGAGGCCGAACGTCGTGCTTGGGCGACGGTGAACAAAGACGATGGCGGCGGCAAGAAGGAAGGCGGTTCGGGCCGCGGCAAAGATACCGGTCATCCGGCCGCGCACAAGGGCGGCAAGCTCGGCGGCAAGGCGTCAGCCTCGCGCTCTTCGGCCAGCAAGTCGGCATCGGCAAAGAAGGCCGCAGCAACTCGCAAGCGCAACGATAGCCACGCGCACCGCTGAGTGCTGATCTCCCACAAGGAAGATCGTCCTCTTGCACACGTGATGGACCGGTGCGCCGAACTTTCAGGCCAAGACATCATGCCTTGAGCTTAACGGTCGGGTGATGGTGACCGAATTTTCTCACCGGCGAGTTGCCCCTTCAACTGGGGCTCGCCCGTCAGCCGAACCGCTTGCGCGGCGCCTCGGCGCTCGCCCTTGCCACGATCGCCTCCAGCGGCTCCGGCCGGTGCAGCAGGAAACCCTGGCCGTAGGCGACGCCCATGTCGCGTAAAATGTCGAGCGCGGCCTGCTCTTCGATCTTTTCGGCCACCACCGCGCAGCCGAGGCTTTTGGCGATGCCCGCAATGGCTGAGACGATCTCTCGGTCGAACCGGCTTTGCGCGATGTTTTCGATGAACGAGCCGTCGATCTTGATCTGATCGACAGGAAAGCGCCTGAGATATTCGAACGAGCTCATGCCGGCGCCGAAATCGTCGAGACTGACGCGGCATTGCCGCTCGCGCGCCTTGCGTACAAACTGTTCTGCGGCGTCGAAATTGGTGACGGCGGCGGTCTCAGTGATCTCGAAGCCGACGGCCGAATGCGGCGCGCCGGTCTCGGCGATGACGGCGTCGACGAAATCCCACAGCAGCGGGTCGCTCAGTGTCTGCGCCGACAGGTTGAAGCCGAGCGTGATGGCGCCCGATTTCATGGCCGGGCCATGCTGCGACAGTGCAGTCCTGATGATCCAGCGGTCGAGCCGTGAGGCAATGCCGAAGCGCTCGGCGACCGGAATGAACTCGCCCGGCGGGATAAGCTTGCCATTGCGCCCGGCAAGCCGCGCCAGCACTTCGACATGACGGCTCTCCCGCCAGGGTTTCCCGAGCAGATGAATCTCCTGGCCGAACAGTTTCAACCGTCCGTCGTCCATGGCGTCGACGGTGTCGGCGGCGACACGCGCCGCGTTGAGGCCGCCGGAGCCCGAGGCCGAGTCAGCCGAAAACACAGCAAAGCGGTTGCGCCCCGCAGCCTTGGCCGCATAGCAGGCGTCGTCGGCGCAGGCCAGCGCATCGGCCACCGTCGTGGTGGTGTCGTCGACAAAGGCGATGCCGATGCTGGCCGCAAGCTTGCGCGACGTGGCCGGCAGGCCGAGGTCGGCGTCGCGCACCGCCGCAAGGATTGCGCCGGCCAGCGTCTCGGCCGCGGCCGGCTGGCAATTGGGAACCAGCAGCGCGAACTCGTCGCCGCCCAGGCGCGCGGCGCGCGCCGATAACGGCAGGCAGCCCAATATGCCGCCAGCGACACCCTTCAGCGCCAGGTCGCCGGCGGCGTGGCCGGCAAAGTCGTTGAGCGCCTTGAAGTAGTCGAGATCGACATAAAACACCGCCAGCGGCAGAAGCCGCGCGGTGGCGATGTGGACGGCCAGCAGCCGGTCGAATGCAGCGCGGTTCAGCAAACCGGTCAGCGCATCGTGGTGCGCGGCGTAGGCGAGTTCGCGTTCGCGCTTCTTGTCCTCGGTGATGTCGCGCACGGTGCCGAGAATCTGGCCCGCGGAGTCGGGAGCTGCGATGAAGCGCACCAGCGATTCGACATGACGGATTTCGCCGTCTCGCCGGATGATGCGGTATTGCGAGGCAATGACTGCGTCGGTCGCAAGCGGCAGATGGGCGCGCTCGGTGGTGTCCTTGTCGTCGGGGTGGAGATAGGTGTGCCAGAGGTCGGCGGCCACCTCGTCAGTGTCTGCGACGAGGCCGAAGATCTCCCTGGTGCGCGCGTCCCAGTAGCTCTTGTTGGCGTCGATATCGTGATGCCAGATGCCGGTGCCGCTGGCCGCCAGCGCCAGGCGGAAACGCACATTGACCCGCTCCAGTTCGGCTTCGGCCTCTTTCTGCCGGCTGATATCGGTCTGAACGCCCATCAGCCTGACCGGCCGGCCAGTCTCGTCACGCTCGACAATGCCGCCGCGGTCGAGCACCCAGATCCAGTGGCCGTCCTTGTGTCTCAGGCGCAGCTCGGTCTCGATCGAAGTGGTCAGGCCGGCAATGTGCCGCTCGCCGCTGGCCAGCGCCCGCTCGCGATCGTCGGGATGCGTCAGTTGCAGCCAGAGGTCGCCGGTGTTGGCAAGCTCGCCATCCTCATAGCCCAGCATGTGCGACCAGGTCGGCGAATAGAAACAGTCGCCGCTCAAAATATCCCAGTCCCATACGCCCAGATGAGCGCGTTCGAGCGCAAGCGCCCAGAACTCTCCATTGCGTATTTTATCTTCAGCCATGCCCTGGTTTCGTCCACCCCATCGCCGCAATTGTACACGGAAGCAGACAAGAAACCGTTACCGGATGCGTGCGCATACGAGGCGCAAAGCCTGCAACCGTGCCGGATCATGCCGCGAGACTTCATCATGCGATCGGGATCCATCATGCCATGGGCGCCCTGATTATGCCCGTCCGGCCCGGCCCGGGTTCGACAATCCTTATCGCGCGGCGGCGCGCATTGTCCTCGAGCAGGCCGCGCAGTTCCTCGCGGCCACGCGCGATGCGCGACATCAGCGTGCCGGCCGGCACGCCAAGCATCTCGGCGGCCTCGGCGTAGGAAAAGCCCTCGATGGCGACCATGGTCAGCGCGGCACGGCGGTCGGGGCCGATCGCCTGCAGCGCATCGATGATCTCGCGCGCCGCGACGTTGTCCAGCTGGTCGGCGGGAGAGGCCTGCACCTCGCCGGCTTCCAGCGGCAGCATCGAGGCCTCGCCACGCCGGTTCACCTTGCGCATCTGGTCGATGAACAGATGATGCATGATCGTGAACAGCCATTTTCGCGGGCTCTCTCCCGTCTGCCAGTTGTCCAGCCGCAGCAGCGCCCGTTCGAGGCAGTCCTGGACGAGATCGTCGGCGGAATCGCGGTCGCGCAGCAGGGAGCGCGCATAGCGCCGCAGACGCGGGATTTCGTCGAGGATGGCTCTCTGCTTTTCGTCCATGACCTTGTTGTCTTCGTTGTCGGCTTGTCGCCGATGCAAAACCGCTGCGCCCTCGGGTCGAGCCCGAGGGCAGCTTCGGCCAGCATGAAAGTTCCTCTGTTCGTGCATGTCGTTTGCTCCAAAAACGCGACGCACTTTTTAGGCAACAGGCATGATGTTCAGCGCGGCGCAGCGTCGATGGTGACCCGGTCGGGATAGAAGGCGCCGTGGTCGCAAATCCCCGCCATCTCATCGAATGGCTGCTCATAAGCCCACATCGCGTCCTTGCCAGCTCCACCCGCCGGCAGCACGTCCCAGTAGCTGGCGTCGCCCTTGTAGGGGCACAGCGTCGACAGCGCCGTCTTCTTGAGCTTGCGAAAGTCGATGTCCTCGAACGGGATGCAGAAGGAGAAGCGATGAGGCGGCTCGGTCACTATTTTGGCTTTCGCCGACGAGGCGATGATGGCGCCATTGGCAAACACGACGACACGCCCCTTGAAGGGCTCGACGGTGATCACCTTGCCCGGATTGCGCCGAAAGCCGGGCGACGGGTTCGCATGCTGATCCACGGCCGTTCTCCTTGTCTGCAGTAGCTCCGAAGCCGATCGAAGCCGTCAGCTGCCGTTTTCGACGGGGCCCGACAGGATGATCACTGCCGTGACGCGGGTCAGTTTTTCGCGCTTCTGAAGCCTTGGCTTCTCGTATGTCTTCTTCATCGTTCTTCCTTTTCTTGACGTCTGCAGCCTACCGGTGTGCGATCATGGCTCGAAGGGACAACAGGCGCATCTCCCGTCCGGCCGATGCGCGGCCGTCGGAAATCAGGGTGAGCGTGGCAAGAATGATTCCCAGATGTTTCCCGCGATCCAACGACGGTGGATTTATCTCAGCCGGCACGACCATGCTTGGGCTGGGCGGAACACGGTTTTGGGGAATGCGGCCCTGGCGGCACAACTGCCAGGCTTAGGCAGGCCGGAACAGCGTTTTGGGCTATGCGGACCAGCGGCGACGGCGATGGCCGCTTGGCGTCGGCATAGCCTCGCGAAATAATCGACAATACGAGACAACAGCCAAGACTCTATCAAATCAAGGCGACTCGGTCTGAATGTTCGCCTTTTGAGCAAAACATCTAAAATAAATTGTCGATGGACGAACTATCACTTCCAAAAAGTTTCGATTTTATCCTTATTAACCAAATCTTAACCAAAATTATCCGATACAATTGAAGCTATTCATCTGTCGTAATCCGAATCTAAGTTGCACTAATCATTACGCTGATCGCTTTTGACATTGCCGATATCGTTGATGTCTTTGCGGGGCGTATAGTGGGAGGGGCTGCAGGGTTGAAATCCGGGTAAGGACTGTTCGCGAGGAACGGTCTGCCCGACGGAGGAACATACGTATGAGATTGCTGAAATATGCGCTGCTGGCGGGAGCGTCGCTGCTTCCAACCTTGCCCGCGATCGCCGCGACCGCGACCGGAAATCTGACCGTGCGCATCACGATCACAAATGAATGCAAGGTCCAGACAGGAAGCGATCTCAATTTCGGGTCACACGGCGTCATCGACGCCAATATCGACGTGGACAGCACCATCGGCGTGCAGTGCACGACCGGCCAGACCTATGATGTGGGTCTGGGTGTCGGGCTTGGCGCGGGCGCGACCACCGCGGTCCGCAAGATGACCGGACCGGCGTCGGCGACAATCAACTACACGATCTACAGGGAAAGCACCCGCACGCAGCTCTGAGGGACAACGATTCCCACGGAAACGGTTTCGGGAACCGGCAATGGCAGCGTGCAGAACATTACGGTCTATGGCCGTGTTCCAACGCAAACGACGCCGGGGGCAGGCCTCTACACCGACACCGTTGCGATCACCGTAACCTACTGACCAACGACGCCAATACGAGGACGACATGCGATCCATGCTTTCATGCATTGGCGCCACGGCTATTCTGTTGCTGTGCGCCGGTCTCTCACACGCTGCTTCGCTCAGGGTGGCGCCGACAGGTCTTGAGCTGATCGCTCCCGACGCCTCGGCGGTTCTCAACCTCAGCAACGACGACACCAAGCGGCCGATCAATGTGCAGATCAGGGTCTTCGCATGGAGCCAGTCCGGCGGCATCGAGACGCTGACGCCAACCACGGATGTCGTCGCCAGCCCACCATCGACCAAGCTCGGACCCAACGCCCAATACGTGGTTCGCGTCGTGCGGGTCTCGAAGGCGCCAGTGCGCGCCGAAGAGAGCTACCGCGTCATCGTCGACGAACTGCCCGACCCCTCGCGCAAGAAAGCCGGTACGGTTGCGCTCGCGCTGCGCTATTCGGTGCCGGTGTTCTTCCGCAACGCCGACGCAGCCGCGCCGGCGATCGCGTGGAGCCTTTCGCGCAATGGCGGCAGCCTGATGCTCACCGCCAGCAACAGCGGCCAGAGCCGCTTTCGCCTGTCCAACCTGACGCTGACCCAGGGCGGCAAGAAGCTCGGCAACCGAAACGGGCTTGTCGGCTATGTGCTGGGCGGCGCGACCATGCAGTGGCCGATCGGCAGCAGCAAATCACTGTCCGCGGGCTCCGTGCTTTTGAAGGCACAGAGCGATCTTGGACCCTTCGATGCCAAAGTTGCCGTCAAGGGCCGCTAGCACCGCGATTGTCGTCGCGCTCGCGACTTTCACACCTTGCCCGCCAGTGAACTCGCAAGAACTGCCGGCCGTGACGAACACTGAACAGCCTGATCCCGTTTTGCCGGCCGGCCGCAGCCTCTATCTGGAGGTGTTCATCAACGACGTCTCTACGAAACTGATCGGCAATTTCACCGAGATGCCGGATGGCGGCCTGGCGGCGACGGCGCAAGAGCTGAAGGAGGTCGGGTTGAAGCCGCCGGAGGGTGCCCAAGGTGCTGGCGGCCTGGTCAGGCTCGACCAATTGGCGGACGTGTCGTTCCAGATCGACGAAGCGGCGCAGCGGCTCTACGTCACCGCCGCCAATAACAGCCGCGAGGCGCGCATCGTCGATCTCGGCTTGCGCTTGCAAGACCGGCCGGCGCCGCAATCGGGCTATGGCGCGGTGCTCAACTACTCGCTGTTTGCCAGCTCAAACACATTGTTCGACGGCGACAACGAACTGTTCCAGGGCATCTCGGGCGGCTTCGACGCGCGTGCGTTCAGCCCCTATGGAACGCTCAGCCAATCGTTCATCGCCGGCTATTCCGACGGCAGGCTCGGCGGCTTCACGCGGCTCAACACGACCTGGAGCTATTCCGACCCCGACCGGCTGATGACCTACCGGGCCGGCGACTTCGTCTCCGGCGGACTGTCATGGACGCGGCCCGTCTATCTCGGCGGCATCCAGGCGCAGCGCAATTTTAGCCTGCGCTCGGATCTGGTGACATTGCCCCTGCCCTCCTTCGGCGGCACGGCGGCGGTGCCGTCGACACTCGAGGTCTATACGCAAAACGTGCGCACCTATTCCGGCGACATCCAGCCCGGACCTTTCCAGGTCACCAATCTGCCGGTGTTCACCGGCGCCGGGCAAGCGCGGGTGGTGCTGCGCGACAGCCTCGGGCGCGAGACCACCGCCACCTTGCCGTTCTATGCATCCAGCATGCTGCTGCGTCAGGGACTGCTCGATTTTTCCGTCGAGGCGGGCATGGCGCGGCGCAATTTCGGCATCTCCTCCGACGACTATGACGGCCGCGTCATGGGCGTAGCCACGGCGCGCTACGGCCTGAGCGACCGGCTGACGCTGGAAGCCCATGCCGAGGGCGGCGGCGACCTGATCAATGGCGGCGTCGGCGCTGCCTTTTCGCTCGGACCTTACGGTGCGGCGTCGGTGGCGGCGGCGGGCAACCATCATGACGGGCGCACCGGCTCGCTGGTCGATGCCAGCGTCGAATTCGGCTATGATGGCTGGGCGATCAACGCGCACATGAAGCGGGCCTTCGGCGGCTATGAAGACATCGCCTCGGTGACGGCGCAGCCGGTTCTCGACCCCGACGACTTCACCCGTTTCAGCGCCGGCGTGCCGCGCGCGGTCGACCAGGTGACGCTCAGCGTGCCGATGCCGCTCGATTTCTCCAGCCTCAACCTCTCCTATACCCATTTGAAGAGCGCCGAGGGCGATACCAGCCAGATCGTCGGGCTGTCCTACAGCCAGGCGATCTTCAAGCGCAGCACGCTCTATGCCACCGCCTTTGCCGATCTCGACGACGACAGCAGCTATGGCGTGTTCGCCGGGATTTCGATCCCGTTCAACGACGACATCACAGCCTCGACAGGCGTCGAGCAAGGGCCTGACGGCCTCAATGTCGTTGCCGACCTCGCCAAGTCGGAACGGGCGGAGGACTTCAGCATCGGCTGGCAGTTGCGAACGTCGGAGGGTGAGGTCCCCAACCGCTCGGCCGCTGTCAGCTATCGCGCGCCGTTTGCGCGTTTCCAGGCCGGCGCCCAGCAATTCGACAAGGATTTTCGCGTAACCGGCCAGATGGACGGGGCCATCGCGGTGGCGGGCGGCGGCGTGTTCGCCACCAACCGCATCGACGATGCCTTTGCCGTCGTCGATGTCGGCACGCCTGACGTCGAGGTGCTGCATCAGAACAGGCCGGTCGGAAAGACCGACAGCAAAGGCCGTATCCTGGTCACCGGGCTCAATTCCTATGAGCTGAACACGGTCTCCATCGATCCGAAGAACCTGCCCGTCGATGCCGATGTCCCGACCACCAAGGAGACCGTCGTCCCGGCCGACCGCAACGGCGTGGTGCTGAAGTTCGGCGTGTCGGAAGCGGCGCAGGCAGCCCTTGTGACGCTGGTCGATGGGAGCGGAGCGCCGCTCGAAGCCGGACTGTCGGGGCGCGTCGACGGCGGCACCGAAGACTTCGTCGTCGGCTATGACGGGCAGGCCTACATCAAGGGCCTCGGCAAGCAGAATGTGGTGGTGGTCGGTCTGGCGGACGGCGGCTCATGCCGGGCGACGTTCCCCTTCGAAGCGGCGCGCGGGCAGCAAGTGACGATCAAGAATGTGGTGTGCCAATGACAATGCCAGGCCAAATGCTGCGCGCGGCAATCGTTGCCATCCTGGTGGCGATGTTGCCGTCGCTCGCCCGGGCGCAGAGTTGCAGCTTCAGCGTGACCAACATGAATTTCGGCCTCATCGACACGCTGTCGGGCACCGCGTCGACGTCGACGGCGACCCTCAACATGACGTGCAGCGGCAGTTTGCCGTTGCTCTTGCCCATCCTGGTCTGCCCGCATTTTGCTGCCGGCACCGGCGGCGCCTCCTCGGCGGCGGCCAGGCAGATGGTGAGCGGCGCCAACAGCCTCGACTACCAGCTCTATTCGGACCCCGGGATGAGCGTCGTCTGGGGCTCCTATGCCTGGGCCTATGCCTCGCGCCCGCCGCCGATCTTGCTGAGCCCCAACCCGCTGGGCAGTTCATCGGGCACCGCGACGATCTATGGCCGGGTTCCCGGCGGCCAGGCGACCGTTCCGCCCGGCACCTATCTGTCGACATTTTCGGGCGGGCATGTCGAGATCCGCTACCGGACGACGGCGTTGGGCAACAATTGCGACACCGGCCTGGGCACCCTGGGCGCCTCTCCGACCTTCACCATCAACGCAACGGTGCCGGCCAATTGCCTGGTCGCCACCCAGAACATCGATTTCGGCCCCAAGGGCGTGCTCGACGCCAATGTCGACGCCACCGGCCAGGTCACGGTCACCTGCACGCCGTCGACCGCCTATACGGTGTCGCTGAATGGCGGATCGACAGGCGGCACACCGACCAACCGCAAGATGTCGAAGGGTGCCGAGCGGGTCACCTACGGTCTCTACAAGGACAATGCGCGCACGCAGCCCTGGGGTGACGCCGGAACGCCGGGAAGCACGGTCGCCGGCACCGGGACCGGCGCGGCGCAACCGCTCACCGTCTACGGCCGCGTGCCGCCGCAGACCACGCCCTCGGCCGGCGTCTATACCGACACGGTGGTGGTGACCATCACCTATTGATCGCCTCGCCGCACCAGCCATCGCGCATAAATTCGCCGACGATGCAGCGGCGGAAGACGAGCACGCAGATCATGCCTCAGGCACGAACACCCCCCGCACGGGGTGAACTAACCCCCGAAAGTTGGACACAACCTTCGGGGTTTTGTTCGGTCTGGCGTATCAGAACTTGTAGCTAAGGCCGGCCCGGATATCGTGCGTCTGGAGATCGACGTCCGCAGCCGTACCAAGACCAGCTGCGATCGAGAGAGGCTTGCTGCCGAAGTCGGTGTAGCGATATTCGACGCGAGCGATCCACTTGTCGGTGAAGGCGTGCTCGACGCCGGCGCCAGCCGTCCAGCCAATATGGGTTTCGTCGTGGAATGGTATTGTACCGCCGGGGCCCGTGCTGATCGCAGTCACTTCATACTTGGCCGCGGCCACGCCTGCCGTGATGTAAGGCATGGTCCGATCGAACGCATAGCCGGCCCGTAGCCGCGCCGACCCCGACCATTTGAGTTCGCTCTTGAGCAACGCGCCAGCACCGGCGAAGGTCGTCAGACTGTCTACATTACTGTAGGCAATGTCAGCCTCGGCACCGAGCACGAAGCGGTTCGCCATTTCCTGATTGACGCCGATATGGATGCCGCCAATAAAACCGTCCGGATCGAGCGAAGCTTCAATGGCACTGGTGGGGATGGAAAGATCGGATTTTCCGGCCGCGTAACCGAAGTGAACGCCGGCATAGAGGCCTGACCAGTCGTACTCGGCGGCAACCGGCGAGGTTTCATTGATGTCGGCCGCGGATGCGATGCCGGCAGGCGCGAGAATGAAGGCTGTGGCGAGAAGAATCGTTTTCACTGTTTGCTACCCCGATGATGTTGCGCCCCCGGGCCGTGGAAATGCTCCGCGGCGATCCGGGCGGTGTCGAGGTTTTGCATTGTTCGCCGGCGGCGTCTTGGGCTGAGCCGCACTGGAATTGTCCTGGAAAGCGCTGCGGCACTTGCGCAATCAGTGTGGCCGTTCGGCATCAGGCGATGGGCCTGCAAAGCGTTCGAAAAAATTCAACCGACGCGCTCAAGCTCTTGTTTTTATGAATGTGGAGATCCCAAAACGGCTCCGCACCCTCCAGTCTGAGGGCGAGGGTGTGCCTTCGGGCGACATGGGTATTTTAGCGGGCGCCGCTCGGTGTCGAGCCGAAGCGACGGCGGAAACAGCGATTGAAGTAGGATACGTCGGAGAAGCCGCTGAGCAGCGCGATCTCGCTGATCCGCATCCTGTCGTTGCGACGGTCGGCGAGCATGCGATGAGCCCTCTGCAGGCGCAGTTCGAGAACGCGCGCAGCGAAACTCGTCCCGGTCTCCTGCAGGAGATCATGGACATAGCGCGGGGACAGCCGCAGTTGCTGGGCGATGCGCTGGGCCGAAATGGCAGGATCGGCGAAATTGTCCCGGATCTTGTCCAGGATGGCCTGCAGCCTTGCCGCGCGCAGCCCGCGCAGTCCCGCCAGTTCGGCGGGCTCGCCCTTCGCCCCGGTCGCCAGGCCGAGCAGGTCGACGATCGTTTCGGTGGCATGGGCGACGAGATCCGGCGAGACCAAGGCGGGTCCAGATCTCAGAAAGCTGCAATAGCGCTTGAGCATATCGAGCGCCTCATTGCCGGCGCCGATG
This sequence comes from Mesorhizobium caraganae, assembly GCF_016836705.1. Taxonomy (GTDB): domain Bacteria; phylum Pseudomonadota; class Alphaproteobacteria; order Rhizobiales; family Rhizobiaceae; genus Mesorhizobium; species Mesorhizobium caraganae. The sequence continues at coordinate 56,079 of NZ_JAFCGY010000029.1, forward strand.
GTCAGCGCCAGCCGGTCGTCGATATTGGCGAAGGCTTTCTCCAGGGTTTCGCGGGGCACCACCACATTGGCCCAGATGTTCCAGTCGCTGCCGTACATTTCCAGCGCTTCCGAAGCCGAGACCAGCGCGGCTTCGCCCTTGCCCACACTATAGTCACGGCCGACCTGGGCACCGCTCAGCAGCGTGTCGCCATTGTTGACGAGCAGCAGATAGCCGTCGCGCCCATCGTCGGCGATATTGCGCTCCTTGCGGCTGGCATGCTGGATCGTTCCAGCCATCTGCCCGAGCACCACCGGCCCGACAGCGGTCGCTTCGATTGCCGCCTCGAACGGCCGGTTGTCGGAGATGGCATATTCGACCGACCAAATCTCGGCGACATGGATGTCCTGCCAGAGCGCGAAACGCGAGCGGTCGTCGAGATGCGCCGGCAGGTCGACCGACGAGAAGACATTCTTTTTCAAGGGCAACCGCGTCTTTCTGCGTGCGCGTCTTCAGTCGGAGGCGCAATCTATTGGACCAGTTAAACTGTTGTCCAGAGGCAAGCAATATCCTTGCGGTGCAAGACAATTTCACTGCTGTTGGAGACAAGAATCCGACCGAAATTCACCTGCCTGAATACAAATACCGTAGAATGCCTGCTCGAATCAGCGACCCGGATCGCGACGCTGCGAGGCCAAGGGCTGAAGCGCGCGGACGACGTCAGGCTCCGTTGCGACCGCCGCCGGGTGACAGCCACCGCGCGTAGATCTCGCCGACGATGCCGCGGCGGAAGACCAGCACGCAGATCATGAAGATCAGCCCGGTGGCGATGGTCACCGGGAAGCCCGAGGTGGCGAGGGTGTTTTCCAGGCCGACGACGAGGCCGGCGCCGACGACGGGGCCGACCATGGTGCCGATGCCGCCGAGCAGCGTCATCAGGATCACCTCGCCCGACATCTGCCAGGTGACGTCGGTGAGCGTGGCGAACTGGAAGACGATCGCCTTGGTGGCGCCGGCAAGGCCGGCTAGCGCTGCCGACATGACGAAAGCGGCGAGCTTGTAGCGGCCGACCGAATAGCCCAGCGAAATGGCGCGGTTCTCGTTCTCGCGGATCGAACGCAGGATCATGCCGAAGGGCGAGTTGACGATGCGCCAGACGGCGAAGACGCCGATGAGGAAAACGGCGAGAACGAAGAAGTACATGTTCAGCGTGACGTTGAGATCGACGATGCCGAACAGATGCCCGCGCGGCACGCCCTGTATGCCGTCCTCGCCTTCGGTGAACGGCGCCTGGACGCAGAAGAAGTAGAACATCTGCGCCAGCGCCAGTGTGATCATCGAGAAATAGATTCCTTGCCGGCGAATAGCGAGGAAGCCCATGACCAGTCCGAGCACGGCCGCGCCGGCGGTGCCGAGCAGGATGCCGGCTTCCGGCGGCCAGCCCCAGTCCTTGACGGCGTAGGCACAGAAATAGGCGGCGGCGCCGTAGAAGGTGGCATGGCCGAAGGACAACAGCCCGGTGTAGCCGAGCAGCAGGTTGAAGGCGCAGGCAAACAGCGCGAAGCACAGCATCTTCATCAGGAAGATCGGGTAGACGAAGAAGGGCGCGGCGATGAGCGCCAGTATGGCCAATGCTATCAGCACCCGCTCAAGCCGAACGGAAGCGGCGGTACGCTCTTCGTGAAGGGTCGCCTCGCTCATCTCAGGCATCCCTTCCAAACAGGCCGGCGGGGCGCAAGAGCAGCACGATCGCCATGATGACGAAGACGACGAGGTTCGATGCCTCGGGATAAAACACCTTGGTCAGGCCCTCGGCGAGGCCGAGCATGTAGCCGGTGACGATGGCGCCGAGGATCGAGCCCATGCCGCCGACCACGACGACGGCGAAGACGACGATGATCAAGTCCGACCCCATCAGTGGGCTGACCTGGTAGACGGGCGCGGCAAGGATGCCGGCGAGGCCCGCAAGGGCCGCGCCCAGCCCGTAAGTGAGCGTGAGCAGCAGCGGCACGTTGACGCCGAATGCCTGCACCAGCTCGGGGTTTTCGGTCGCGGCGCGCAGATAGGAGCCGAGCCTGGTCTTTTCGATCAGCAGCCAGGTGCCGATGCAGACGATGAGCGAAGCAACCACCACCCAGCCGCGATAGTTGGGCAGAAACATGAAGCCGAGATTGGTGCCGCCGGCGAGTTGCGACGGCACGGCGTAGGGATTGCCGGAGACACCGTAGTAGAAACGGAAGACGCCTTCGATGACCAGCGCCAGGCCGAAGGTGAAGAGCAGGCCGTAGAGCGGATCGAGCCGGTAGAGCCTGGACAGCGCCAGGCGCTCGACCGCCATGCCGAACACGCCGACGACGAGCGGCACCAGGACCAGCGCCGGCCAGTAGCCGATGCCGAGATGGACGAGCATCAGGTAGCCGATGAAGGCGCCGAACATGTAGAGCGCGCCATGGGCGAAATTGATGATGCGAAGCAGGCCGAAGATAACCGCCAGCCCGAGGCTCAACATGGCGTAGAACGAGCCGTTGATCAGCCCGACCAGCATCTGGCCGAGCAAGGCCTGGACGGGGATGCCGAAGATCATCGTCATGGCGTCACCGCTGAAACATGTGCTGAAGGAGGCACGGCCAATTGCCAACATTGGCGCTGCCCCTCATTGCCCTGCCGGGCATTTCTCCCCGTAAACGGGGAGAAAGAGGCTGAATGCGATGCCGGCTCGCTTCCTCTGACGTTTGCGATTGGCGAAATCGTCGGCGCCAGCGTCCCTTCTCCCCGTTTACGGGGAGAAGATGGCGGCAGCCAGATGAGGGGCAGCGCCGACGCCCGAAAGATGACAGCCCTCCCATCGATTACTGGCGTCATACCCCAAGCACCTCGTGCAGCTGGTCGGTGTGAGCAGAAAGCTCGCTTACGGCAAAACCCTCCACCACCTTGCCGTGCTCCATCAGATAGAAGCGGTCGGCAATGCGGGCGGCAAAGCGGAAATTCTGTTCGACCAGCAGGATGGTCATGCCGCGCTTTTTCAGGGTCGCCAGCAATTCGCCGATGCGCTGGACGATGACCGGCGCCAGGCCCTCGGTCGGTTCGTCGAGCAGCAGCATCTGCACGCCCGTGCGCAGAATGCGGGCAATGGCCAGCATCTGTTGTTCGCCGCCGGAGAGTTTCGTGCCGGGGCTGTTGCGGCGCTCCTTCAGATTGGGGAAGAGATCGAAGATTTCCTCGACGCTCATGCCGCCCTTGGCCACCACCGGCGGCAGGATCAGGTTCTCGTCGACGGTGAGCGTGGCGAAGATGCCGCGTTCCTCCGGCACGAAGCCGATGCCCCGATGGGCGACGCGGTGCAGCGGCAGACGCATCAGATCGCCGCCGTCGAAAGTGACGCTGCCGCTGCGCTTGCGAACCAGCCCCATAATGGCGCGCAGCGTTGTGGTCTTGCCGACGCCGTTGCGGCCAAGCAAGGTCACGGTCTCACCACGGAAGACATCGAGGTTGACGCCATGCAGCGCATGGCCCTCGCCATACCAGGCGTGGAGATCGCGCACGGCAAGCAGCGGCTCACTCATGCTCGGTCCCCATGTAAGCGATGCGGACACGCTCGTCCGTGCTCACCGTTGCGTAGTCGCCGGCGGCGAGCACCTGGCCGCGTTGCATGACGGTGATCCAGTCGCAGAGATCGGCGACGACGGTGAGATTGTGCTCGACCATCAGCACGGCACGGTCCCTGGCCAGCGAACGGATGATGCCGGAAATGGCGCCGACATCCTCGTGCCCCATGCCGGCCATCGGCTCGTCGAGCAGCAGCACTTTCGGATCGAGCGCCAGCGTGGTGGCGATCTCGAGCACGCGCTTCCTGCCATAGGAGAGATCGCCGGCCAGACGATGCGCGACATCGTCGAGGCCGACGATGGCGAGAAGCTCGCGTGCCCTCGGTGTCAGCTGATCGAGTGCGGCCAGCGAGCGCCAGAACTGGAAGCCCAGCCCGCTCGGCCGCTGCAGGGCGACCCGGACATTGTCGAGCACGCTCAGGTGCGGAAAGGTCGCCGAGATCTGGAACGACCGCACGAGGCCCATGCGCGCCACCCTGGCCGGCGCGGTGCGGGTGATGTCGTGGCCCAATAATTCGATCCTGCCACTGGTCGGCTGCAGGAACTTGGTCAACAGGTTGAAGATCGTGGTCTTGCCGGCGCCATTCGGCCCGATCAGCGCATGAATCTGGCCGTGATGGACGTCGAGGTCGACATTGTTGACGGCAACGAAACCGGCGAAATCACGCCTGAGGCCGCGGGCGGAAAGCACCACCCGCGGCGTGTCCTTTGCGCCGCCCGACTGGCCGGCCACAGCTTGCGCCGCTGTCACTTGGTGACGAGCGGGCAGCCGCTGTCTTCGGCCTTGGTGAAGGCCTTGTCGCCCGGAATGGTCGCCAGATAGGTGTAGTAGTCCCAGTCCTTCTTGCTCTCCTCGGGCTTCTTGACCTGATAGAGATACATGTCGTGCACCATCGAGCCGTCGGCCTGTACCTTGCCGTTGGCGGTGAAGACGTCGTCGACCGGCAATTCATGCAGCTGCTTGGCGACCGCTTCGGTCTCGTCGGTGCCGGCCTTGTCGATGGCCTTCAGATATTGCAGCACCGCCGAATAGGTGCCGGCCTGGACCATGTTGGGCATGCGGTTGGTGCGCTTGAAGAAGCGGTCGGCGAATTTGCGGCTCTCGTCGTCACGGTCCCAGTAATAGCCTTCGGTCAGCACGACGCCCTGCGCCGCCTGCAGGCCGAGGCCGTGCACTTCGGCAAGGGTGAAGAGAAGTGCCGCCAGCCGCTGGCCGCCGGCGACAATGCCGAACTCGGCCGCCTGCTTGATCGAGTTGGAGGTGTCGAGGCCGGCATTGGCAAGGCCGATGACCTTGGCGCCGGAGGACTGCGCCTGCAGCAGGAAGGAGGAATAGTCCGTGGACCCCAGCGGATAGCGCACTTCGCCCAACACCTTGCCGCCGCTGGCTTCCACCAGCTTGGCGGTCTGGTCCTTCAGCGAATAGCCGAAGGCGTAGTCGACGGTGATGAAATACCAGCTGTCGCCGCCCTGCTTGACGAGGTCGCCGCCGGTGCCGACGGCCTGCGAATGCGTGTCGTAGGCCCAGTGGAAGCCATAGGGCGAGCACTGCTTGCCGGTCAGCTCTGTCGAAGCGGCGCCGGTGACGATGTCGATCTTCTTCTTTTCCTTGGAAAGCCCCTGGACGGCGAGCGCCACCGAAGAAGTCGTCAGCTCCATGATCGCGTCGACCTGCTCGGTGTCATACCACTGGCGGGCGATGTTGGACGCTATATCCGGCTTGTTCTGGTGGTCGGCGTTGACGATCTCGATCGGCGCGCCTTGCACCTTGCCGCCAAAATCCTCGACCGCCATCTTGGCGGCCTCGACCGACCATTTGCCGCCAAAATCGGCATAGACGCCCGACTGGTCGTTGAGGATGCCGATCTTGACCTTGCCGTCGGAAATTTCGGCCGCTGCCGCAGGCATGGCCGTCGCCGCAAGAAGCGCGGCGGAGACGAGATAGGATGCTTTCACAGGTGGTTCCTCCCTTGTGGCCGACGCCGGGAAACGCGGCGGCCTTGCAATGGTTCAACAGTTCGGTCCGGATTTCACTGAAAATTCGGGCCGTCGCGCCCGCCACTCCTCTTCTTGCGCCCCTCCGCCCTGGGTGCGTTGGGAACGTAGCATCACATTTCGCGCGGCGAGAATGCTATTTTCGTAGCATGGCGTAGAGGCCGGATGGGAAGGCCTGTCAGCCATTCACCACGGCAGCCTTTTGCCGTCGCGGAAGAAGCCGCCGGTCGGGCCGTCGTCCGGCAAGGTCGCGGCCCAGACGATGCCGGCCGCCCCTTGCGCCACCGGGCGCCCGGCCGGGCCGCCCATATCGGTCGCGACCCAGCCGGGGCAGATGGCATTGACCAGCACGCCGGCGCCGCGCAATTCGGCCGCCAGGATGCAGGTCAGCGCGTTGAGCGTCGCCTTGGTCGTCGAATAGGCCGGCGCGCCGGCGCCCATCGAGGCGAGCGAACCGCCCTCGGAGGAGACGTTGACCAGCCGGCCATGGCCGGAGGTGCTGAGCAGCGGCGCGCAGGCGGCAGCTATGCGCCAGGCGCCGAAGACATTGGTCTCGAAGGCTTCGCGGATCACCGTCCAGTCGGGTTTTAGCGCCCGCGCACGCGGGTCGTAGTGGATGGCGGCGTTGTTGACGAGCACGTCGAGGCGGCCGAAGCGGCGCTCGACTTCGGCCGCGGCAAGGGCTGCCGCGTCAGGTGCCGCGACATCCAGAGCGATGGCCTCCACCTTGCCGCCGAGTTGCCTCGCGGCCGCCTCGCCCTTGGCGAGATCGCGCGTGCCGAGCAGCACGGTGAAGCCGAGCGCCGCCAGTTGGCGGCCGGTCTCCAGGCCGATGCCGCGATTGCCGCCGGTGACGAGCGCGACCTTGCCTGAGTGGGTATTCATCGTTTCATGTCCATGTCGATTTTTCCGAGAAGATGGCATGAGCCGGATCGATTGATTAGAGCCTGGAGACGGTAATCGTTATGCGATGGGGTGCATGAGTGAAGAGGCGAGGCCGCGTTCCTTCACACCCCCCTCTGTCCTGCCGGACATCTCCCCCGCAAGGAGGGAGATTGGCAGTTCCATGGATGGCGCTTCTCCGGTGAAGTTGGTGATTGGCGAAAGCATCGGCGACATCTTGATCTCCCCCCTTGCGGGGGAGATGGCCGGCAGGACAGAGGGGGGTGCTCAAGCGCGAACTTGTCAAGGGGCGGGAGAGCCCCTCACCGCCCCTGCGGATGGATCGTCTCGCCGCGCTTCAGCATCTCGACGAAGGCCTCGATCTTCTTCCTGCGCCCGGCTTCGGTCTTCATGTTGTGGGTGCGGAAGGCGAGCGCGAAGCGGTTCTGGGCGGAGAGTTTTGCCAGCATCGCTTTCGCCTCAGGTTCGGCATCGATGGCGGCCTGCAGATCGTCGGGGATCTTCATGTCCTTGCCACTGGCATAGGCGCGGTCCCAGCGGCCGTCTGCCTTGGCCGCCTCGACCTGTCGCAATCCGTGCTCGGTCATCCGGCCCTCCTCGACCAGGCGGGCGACATTGTCGATGTTGATCTTGCTCCAGATGCTCTTTTTGCCGCGCGGCGTGCAGCGCTGCAGAAAGCTCTTGTCATCGAGCGACTTGCGCACGGCATCGATCCAGCCGAAGCACAACACCACGTCGATGGCCTGCCTGGGCGTGATCGAGGCGAGGCCGGAGCCGACCTTGTGCACCTTGATCCAGACCTCGGTCTCGTCGGCGTGGTTCTCCCGCAGCCAGACGTAAAAACTTTCGGGATCGGGGAATTCGCGAACTTTTTCCGGATCGACCTTGATCGGCGCCATCATCACCTCGTTTGTGCCGGACCGGCTATATCGGCTGTCGATGCCAGTTTCCGTCAGCAGAACCTCCGCAGGCCAAGCACCGGCCCCCCTTCCCTTCTCCCCCAGGGGGGTGAGAAGCGGTCCGCGTAGCGGACGAAAAGCCAATTGCTTGGCTTTTCGAGTTTCGAACGCCCTGAGCCTGCGAAGGGCTGGGGGTGGCCGATCCACCTGCCGGGTCCCCGCTGCTTCGCAGCGTCCCGGCGTTCGCCGGCCTTTCATCGTGCCACTGGCACGATGAATTCGCCTTTGGCGAACCGGCTGCTCACCCCACAAGGGGGAAGGAAGGCCGCTCTTTCACTGCAAATGCGGCTTCTTCAAAAAGCTGTTGCGGTCGGCGGATTTTACCCTGAGCCAGGTTTCGCGGCCGTCTCGCACCACCCTGAGCGGGATCTCCGAACCGGCGGGGTTCTGCCATAGCTTGCGGTAGAAATCGGCGAGACCGTCGACCTCGCCGTCGCGCACGTCGGAGATGATGTCGCCCTGGCGCAGGCCGGCTTTGGCGGCGGGGCCGCCTTCGGCAACGCTCATCACAATCACGGCGCCGTTCGACTCCGCCGAGAAGGCGCCGAGCCACGGCCGTGGCGGCTTCGCCACCTGGCCGCGTGTCAGCAGGTCGTCGAGGATCGGCGTCAGAAGGTTGATCGGCACGACCATGTTGATGTCGGCGACCTCGCCATTGCGGCTCATCTGCAGGAGCAGCGAGCCGATGCCGAGCAGGCTGCCGTCCTGGCCGATCAGCGCCGCGCCGCCCCAGGACGGGTGCGCCGGCGCAATGAAGATCGCCTCGTCGAGCAGATATTCCCAATAGCCGGCGAATTCCTGCTTGGTGACGATGTGCGCCTTGACCGAGCGGCCGGTGCCGTCGGCAAACACCACGGGGTCGCCGACCTTGGCTTTCTCGGCATCACCCAAGGCCACCGCCGGCAGGCCGAGCGGCGCCAGCGCCTGCACCAGGCCGAAGCCGGTTTCCTGGTCATAGGCCAGCGCATGCGCCGGCACCACGCGGCCGTCCTGATCGGTCAGCCAGACCTCTTCCGCCTCGGTGATGAGATAGCCGATGGTGAGCACGAGCCCGTCAGCGCGGATAACGACGCCACTGCCTTCCCGGCGCGTGCCCAGGGCGTTCGCCGTAAAGGCGTCGTCGGGAACCGTGGCGCGCACGGCGACGACGGAACGCAAGAGCGGGGACAGGGGATCTATGGGCATGCTCTCATCCTGGCAGATATGCGTGGGCAGTATCCTCTATAGGTATGCCGCGCTGCACGAGACGCAAGGGTGAGAAGTGATCTGCGCAGCAGACGAAAAGCCAATTGCTTGGCTTTTCGAGCTTCGAACGCCCTGAGCCATGCGAAGGGCCGGGACAACCTTCGGCCTCGCGCTGCCCCTCATCCGCCCTTCGGGCACCTTCTCCCCGTGAACGGCAGGGCTATCGCATATGAGTAAAGAGGTCATAGAAGAAGTCTTTGCTCCAGTTTGCCCTTCGCATCTTGCTGGCGATAGGTTTGTCGAGCGGATGGGCAGCCAAGATGTTTTGCGCGAGCCTTCG
>NZ_JAFCGY010000002.1 GCF_016836705.1 Mesorhizobium caraganae
GGCCGACGCCCGCGAAACTCGCGTCCGCGCCGAGGAGCGGCTGACCGCTGCCGACGTACGCCGGCTCGAGGTCGAGGCGCGCATCCAGGAAACGCTGAACACGCCGCCGCATCTGGTCATCCGCCACACCGGTCTGGAAGCCGATAGCCCGATGCCAGAAATGGCCGAGATCGAGCGCCAACTCGACCGGCTGAAGGTCGAGCGCGAGCGGCTTGGCGCTGTCAATCTGCGCGCCGAGGAAGAGCAAAAGGAACTCTCGGACCGGCTGGAGACCATCGTTTCCGAGCGCGAGGACATCATCGAGGCGATCCGCAAGCTGAGGCAAGCGATCCAGAGCCTGAACCGCGAGGGCCGCGAGCGGCTGCTCGCCGCCTTCGACGTCGTCAACGGTCATTTCCAGCGGCTGTTCTCGCATCTGTTCGGCGGCGGTACGGCGGAACTGCAGCTGATCGAATCCGACGATCCGCTCGAAGCCGGGCTCGAAATCCTGGCACGTCCGCCCGGCAAGAAGCCGCAAACGATGACGCTGCTCTCCGGCGGCGAGCAGGCGCTGACAGCGATGTCGCTGATCTTTGCCGTCTTCCTGACCAATCCGGCGCCGATCTGCGTGCTCGACGAAGTCGACGCGCCGCTCGACGATCACAATGTCGAGCGTTTCTGCAATCTCATGGATGAAATGGCGGCGACCACCGAGACGCGCTTCGTCATCATCACCCACAATCCGATCACCATGGCGCGCATGAACCGCCTGTTCGGCGTGACCATGGCCGAGCAGGGCGTCAGCCAACTGGTGTCGGTCGATCTGCAGGCCGCCGAGGCGATGCGCGAAGCGAGCTGACGCGTCGGCTTGGCCAGTGGCCTCAACCCCGGCTTTCGACTATAGCACCAATGGAATGCAGCCAATCGCCCTGATGGCTGGCTTGGTCATGTGTCTGGAGAACGTTGTTGCCTGTACTCGTCACCGGAGCCGCGGGATTCATCGGAAGCCATGTCTGCCATCATCTGCTGAACCGCGGCGAAGCCGTCGTCGGCGTCGACAATATGAACGACTATTACGACCTGGCGCTGAAGGAAGGCCGGCTCGCCCGCCTCAAGCCACACAACGGCTTTTCCTTTCACCAGCTCGACATCGCCGAACCCGGCGCTCTCGCCGATGCGCTGGCCGGACAAGGCATCGTCAAGGTCGTGCATCTGGCAGCACAGGCGGGCGTGCGCCATTCGCTGGATAATCCCAGGCTCTATGTCCGTTCCAACGTGGTCGGCCATCTCGAAGTGCTCGAATTCTGCCGCGCAACGGTCGGCTTCGAGCATCTGGTCTATGCCTCGTCGAGTTCGGTCTATGGCGGCAACCGCAAGGTGCCGTTTGCCGAGACCGACCAGGTCGACAGGCCGGTCTCGCTCTACGCGGCCACCAAGAAGGCCGACGAGCTGATGAGCCACACCTATGCCCATCTCTTCGGCCTGCCGCAGACCGGCCTGCGCTTCTTCACCGTCTACGGTCCGTGGGGCCGGCCCGACATGGCCTATTGGCTGTTCACCCAGGCGATGCTCGAGGGCAAGCCGATCCGCGTCTTCAACGATGGCGAGATGTGGCGCGATTTCACCTATATCGACGATGTCGTGCGCGCCATCGTCGCCGTGCTCGACAAGCCGCCGGCGGAAGTGCCGCCATGCCGGATCTACAATGTCGGCAACAACCGGCCCGAGCGGCTGGACGATTTCATCGCCACGCTGGAGCGGCTGCTCGGCGTAACCGCGATGCGCAACAACGAGCCGATGCAGACCAGCGACGTCGAGCAGACCTATGCCGACATGACGTTGCTGGAACGCGATTTCGGCTTTCGGCCGAGCGTCTCGATAGAGGACGGGCTGAAGAAATTCGTCGACTGGTACCGGTCGGAATGGATGGCAAAGTCGACAAAGAGCTGATTGCCGGGAATGACAGGTCGCGGGAACATCAAGTTGCCCGCCGCCCGTTCGATGGGATTTTCGCGGCTGAAGGGATGGAAATTTAAGCGCAAGCTGCGAGACTGACGCGACGTCAAAGGCGACAGCGCGGGAGGCTTGCGGTGGACCTGAACTACGATTTTGAGATGCAGTCGATCTTTCCGAAGGCCGTCTGGCTTGTCCCGGAATGCAAGGGGTTACTGGAAGGGCAGAAGATCGCCCACAATATGAAAGGCAACTACGTCACGGCCTTTGTCGATGCGGCAACCGCCGTTGCGCTTTGGCGCGAGAGCCCGGAACTGAGATCGACGATCATAAAGGCGGGCTGGAGCACGCTGCCTTACGAAGGCGAAGCGGATGCAGGCAAGGCTCAATTTCTGATCCCCAAATTGATGGAAATCCATACCAAAGCCGCCAGTGGCGCCTATGGTGCGGAAGCCGTCCGCAACGCCGTGCATCACCTTCATCTCTTTACCAGGAAGCTGACCATAGGCGAGATTCTCGATGCGAACGGCAAGCCGACATGCTCGGATCTGACCCGGCAGAGAATGAGCAACGCCCGGCCGGCGTCGAAATTCGACGCCAACAAGGCGGTGATGGCAATGGTCTCCGACCCCAAAAATCGTCCCGCGCGCGAGACGACGATGCACGCCAGCCAAACCGACTGAAGCGGGTCCCGGCCTGTTCGGCCGCGCAGCACGCATCTTTGGCCGCAAGACGAACTGATTGTCTTGTCGGATCAACGCGCAACTTCGGTCGCTTGAAAACGATGGGACGCGTGGCGTCCTCAACTCAACTCATTCTCCCAAAAAAGTTGCGCGAACGAGTTCGTGTTGGTCGCCAATTCGGCAGGCGCCCGTTTATCGGAGGCCAAAGAAGCTCAGTATCGCAATCACGATGACCACTGCTCCGACGACCCAAATTATGTTGTTCACAATATCTCTCCCGAAAATTTGTTGCTGAGAGTGAACTCGTCAGAGCCTACTAATGTTCCCGCATTTTTCTGCGTCGAAACGAATGGCCGCCATCCGTATCGTCTGCCGTCAGACTAAGGTCCGAACTGGGTATGACTGAAGTCCTGGCGTCAAAGCCATAGGTCGAAGGTGAGCAACCTATGCCCTCCCAATACATTGCAACCAGGCTGCCGAGTATGAGTCCCTTCATCGGCGGTCAATCGGGTGCCCGCCATTCTCCAGAGACTAGCGGGCACCCGATTGTCGTGGGACCGCCAATCGGCGTGACGTTTCAATAACGAGGCTAATAGTGACCTTTGTCCAGAGATCCGTGCGTGAACGCGCAACCACCCGACCCGCAAACGACAACGACAGTCCTACGGAAGTTTCTTCGGTCCTTGACCTCATACCGGTGGCTGACGACGACAAGGTCGCTGACCTTGTCAGGCGAACAGAGCGCCTGGCAATCGCCGTGCTTATCGCGATGGCGATTTTGCTGATCTTGGCACCGGTGGCTTACTTTGCACTTTCTTACGGAATCTGAGGCGGCCTGCTTGGTCGTCTTCTCGGAAATCGTGAAAGGCCGAGGGTCTTCCTCGCAAGACAGATGCTTCACATCACAAATCAGGTGATCGAACGCGAGGGCATTCGAGGGGACGTGCACAACGCTGCCTTGTGGAAGTTGCGCAACTCCTTGTGGTCAGCTTTGAAGAAGCGTCCTGCCAACAAGACCTGGTGTCGAAATTCCCTTTGGACATGCCGTATTGCGCGGGAGCGTCGATCACTGATCGCGCCGCGAGAACCGACGACGCCACTCGGAACCAAAGGGATGGGAGGTGGTTATCCCCGCGAAGGGATGATTAGTAGATGGATATATTGCAATGAAAACAATGCTCGTGAGCGCTTTGGCGCTGTTCATCGCGATGCCGGCGATAGCTTCGGCAGCCGAAGCTGACGTAATCATCGCGACCCACCATCGACATCACCACAAGACCGTCAAGATCATCAATGACCAGGGTCAACGCCTTCATCACCGTAAACACGGCACGGTTGCCTTTTACGACCACGGCCGCAGACATCATCGTCCGGATACTGTTGTCGTGACCGGCTCGATCGAGCGTCGCCACCATCGGCATCATCATCCCGTCATCATCCAGGACGACAGCGACTACTGATCCTCTTCGCACGGCCCGGCTCTGTGGATGGAGTCGGGTCGCGTAGGGAGCCAGATAGCCGCTGACGACAGCCATTCATGGCATCTGTAAATCATTGATTTCAAAAGGCATGTGAATTGGCTGGGGCGCCAGGATTCGAACCTGGGGATGTCGGTACCAAAAACCGATGCCTTACCACTTGGCGACGCCCCAGCAGGCGGGCTTTGCCCGCTGCGCGCGGCCTTATAGGACGAGCGGCACGAAAGCTCAATGCCGAGTTGGCCCTGTGCAAAACTGATCCACCGCCTGGCACGGGCGCCCGCTATTCGCCCCAGACCGCCAGCTCATTGCCAGCCGGATCGTTGAAGTGGAACCGCCTGCCGCCCGGAAACGAGAAGATCGGCTTGACGATCGTGCCGCCGGCATTCTCCACAGCGTCGAGGGTTGCTTCCAGGTCTTGCGAATAAAGCACCGGCAGCGGTTTGGCCGGCGCCTCCGCGCCCTCGGCCTGGAAACCGCCGTCGAGCCCTTCGCCAAAGGCTGAATAGGTCGGCCCGTAATCGGTGAACGACCATGAGAAGGCCGCGCTGTAGAACGCCTTGACGCTGTCCAGCGTTCCGCCGGTCGCAGGCAATTCCAGATAGTCGAGTTTTCCGTTGAGTTTCATCACGCTACTCCCAACTTGTTCATGATATGTTCTATATCGCGGGCAGCTGGTCGGCAAGTCTTTTTGACGCAGCTTTTGCTTAATCGATTGTAGTGGCCAGGCTTGGCTGACCACGCCTTGCCTTTCGCACTGCAGCATAATAACGCTCGGGTCGGACGCGGGGGAACCGGGCTTTGGCTCCGGTGTTGTTTCTTCCAAGGACTTGGAGGGCGAGCATGACCAAATGGGTCTACACCTTCGGCGATGGCGCCGCGGAGGGACGTGCGGGTGACCGCAATCTTCTCGGCGGCAAGGGCGCCAATCTGGCCGAGATGTGCAGCCTTGGCCTGCCGGTACCGCCGGGTTTCACCCTCACCACCGAGGTCTGCAACGCCTATTACGCCAACGGCAACACCTATCCGCTCCAGCTGAAAGCCGATGTCACAAAAGCGCTGGACCATATAGGCACGCTGACCGGGCGCCGTTTCGGCGATCCGTCGAAATTGCTGCTGGTCTCGGTCCGCTCCGGCGCTCGGGCGTCGATGCCGGGCATGATGGACACCGTGCTCAATCTCGGCCTAAACGACGAGACGGTCGAGGCGCTGGCCACCGATTCCGGCGATGCACGCTTTGCCTATGACAGCTACCGCCGCTTCATCCAGATGTATTCCGATGTCGTCATGGGTCTCGACCACGAAGTGTTCGAGGAAATCCTCGAGGACCAGAAGGCGAGCCTCGGCCATGAGCTCGACACCGAACTGACCGCTGAGGAATGGCAGGGCGTCATTGCGCTCTACAAGGCCAAGGTCGAGGAAGAGCTGGACAAGCCGTTCCCGCAGGATCCGCACGAGCAGCTCTGGGGCGCCATCGGCGCCGTGTTTTCGAGCTGGATGAACAACCGCGCCATCACCTACCGGCGCCTGCATGACATCCCTGAAAGCTGGGGCACGGCGGTCAATGTCCAGGCCATGGTGTTCGGCAACATGGGCGACACGTCAGCCACCGGCGTCGCCTTCACCCGCAATCCCTCGACCGGTGAAAAGATGCTCTATGGCGAGTTCCTGGTGAACGCGCAGGGCGAGGATGTCGTTGCCGGCATCCGCACGCCGCAGAACATCACCGAGGCGGCGCGCATTGCCGCCGGCTCCGACAAGCCGTCGCTGCAGAAGCTGATGCCGGACGCGTTCCGCTCTTTCGTCGACATCTCCGACCGCCTCGAACAGCACTACCGCGACATGCAGGATCTCGAATTCACCATCGAACGTGGCAAATTGTGGATGCTGCAGACGCGCTCCGGCAAGCGCACCGCCAAGGCGGCGCTCAAGATCGCTGTCGAAATGGCGCGCGACAGGCTGATCACCACCGAAGAGGCGGTCGCCCGCATCGATCCGGCCTCGCTCGACCAGCTGTTGCATCCGACCATCGATCCGAAGGCGCCGCGCGATGTCATCGGCGTCGGCCTGCCGGCTTCTCCGGGCGCGGCGACCGGCGAGATCGTTTTCTCGTCCGCCGATGCAGAAGAACTGAACACGCAAGGGCGCAAGGCGATCCTGGTGCGCATCGAAACCAGCCCCGAAGACATTCACGGCATGCATGCTTCGGAAGGCATCCTGACCACGCGCGGCGGCATGACCAGCCACGCCGCCGTGGTGGCGCGCGGCATGGGCAAGCCTTGCGTGTCGGGCGCCGGCTCGTTGCGCGTCGACTACAAGGCCGGCACGCTGATGTCGATGGGCCAGACCTTCCGCAAGGGCGACATTATCACCATCGACGGCAGCAACGGCCAGGTGCTGAAGGGCGCCGTGTCGATGCTGCAGCCGGAACTCTCCGGCGATTTCGCCGCCATCATGGAATGGGCCGATGCGACGCGCCGCATGAAGGTGCGCACCAACGCCGAGACGCCGCTCGATGCGCGCATGGCGCGCTCCTTCGGCGCCGAAGGCATTGGTCTGTGCCGCACCGAGCACATGTTCTTCGACGGCGAGCGCATCGTCGCCATGCGCGAGATGATCCTGGCCGATACCGAGAAGGACCGCCGCACCGCCTTGGCCAAACTTTTGCCGATGCAGCGCTCGGATTTCCTCGAACTGTTCGAGATCATGGCCGGCCTGCCGGTGACGATCCGATTGCTCGATCCGCCGCTGCATGAATTCCTGCCAAAGACTGAAGCCGAAGTGGCCGAAGTCGCCGCTGCCATGAATGTCTCGCCGGACAAGCTCAGGCAGCGCACCGAGGCCTTGCATGAGTTCAACCCGATGCTCGGCCATCGCGGCTGCCGTCTCGCTGTCTCCTATCCCGAGATCGCCGAGATGCAGGCGCGCGCCATTTTCGAGGCCGCCGTCGAGGCCGGCAGGAGAGCCGGCGCGCTGGTCGTTCCCGAGATCATGGTGCCGCTGGTCGGCCTGGCGAAGGAGCTCGATTACGTCAAGGCGCGCATCGACGCCGTCGCCAAAAGCGTGATGGAAGAGACCGGCGTCAAGATCGACTATCTGACCGGCACGATGATCGAGCTTCCGCGCGCGGCGATCCGCGCCCATGTCATTGCTGAGTCGGCCGAGTTCTTCTCCTTCGGCACCAACGATCTCACCCAGACCACCTTCGGCATCTCGCGCGACGATGCGGCCTCCTTCCTCGAGACCTACCGCCGGAAGGGCATCATCGAGCAGGATCCATTCGTCTCGCTCGACATCGAGGGTGTCGGCGAACTGGTGCGCATGGCGGCCGAAAAGGGCAGGGCGACGCGGCCTGACATCAAGCTCGGCATTTGCGGCGAGCATGGCGGCGATCCGGCCTCGATCCGCTTTTGCGAAGAGGTCGGCCTCGACTATGTCTCGTGCTCGCCCTACCGCGTGCCGATTGCGAGATTGGCCGCCGCGCAGGCCGCGGTGCAGATTGCCAAGATGGTCGCGCCGCGCCCCAAAAAGAGCGCTGCGGCATCCTGATTTCGACATAGTTCTTTCCGCGTCGCGCAAATGGCCACCCCAGGGGTGGCCATTTGGCGCTAAGCTTACGATTTTGTAAGCAAATTCACGCTGATGTGCGCGGCTCAGCACGCAATCCCGACATCGTTTCTGCCCAATTTCACGGTCCCCCAACCCGCCCGGTGCCGAGAAACAGATGTTGCAGATTTCGCCCAAACCCTTCCGCTCGATCCTGATCCTCCAGACCAAGTTCATCGGCGATATTGTTCTCTCCTCCACGCTCGCCAGGAACCTGCAGCTCGAATATCCCGGCGTCAGGATCGTTTTTCTCTGTGAGGCCCGCCTCGCCAGCTTCGTGACCGCGCACGGCATCGCCTCGGAGGTCGTGACCTTCCGCCGCGCGGCCATGCGCGGCACCCCGCTGGAGCGGGGGCGCGAACTCTATTCGATGATCAGCAAGCTGCGCCAATTTCGCTTCGACCTGACCATCGATCTCACCGATTCAAAGACCTCGCGCATCATCGTCAGGTTCCTCAATGCCAGGACCCGCATCGGCTACAATCCCTCGGAAAGGCCGCTGCGTTGGCACGAGCGTCAGCCGGCCAACCTGTTTGCCAGGCCGTTCGGCTTTGGCGAGCAGCACTATCTCTACCGCTATCTCTCGCCGCTCGAGCCGCTTGGCGTGGCTCTGCGCGTGCGTGCGCCGTCGATCCGGCCATTGCCGCTGGAGACGGCGAGGGCCCAGGCATTGCTGGATAGACATCGCCTGCGCCCGAACGGTTTCATCGCCGTGCATGCCGGCGCGAGCTTTCACGGCCGGCGCTGGCAGCATGAACGCTTCGCCGCTGTGATCGACACGATTGCGCGCGAAACCGGACTGGACTTTGTGCTGGTCGGCGGTCCGGACGAGCGCAAGCCGGCCGAGCAGATCCTCGCCAGTGGCGCGCCGATCGTCAACCTCGTCGGCGCTCTGTCGCTGGAAACGCTGCTGGCGGTGTTGCAGCAGGCGCGACTGTTTGTCGGCAATGAGAGCGGCCCCATGCACATGGCAGCCGCCGCCGGAACACCGGTTGTCGGCCTGTATGGCCTGACCAGCCCGGCCGTTTGGGGGCCGGTCGGCGTGCCCAGCCTCGCTTTGCAGCCGTCCATGCCGTGCAATTGCGTCGCGGGCAGCCTGTGCAATCCGCTCGATCCCAGCAAGGCGTGCTGCGTCTGGCGCCTGGAGGTCGAACCGGTCGTCGCCGCGGTGCGCCAAGTCCTGTCGCGGACGCAAGTGGAGCTGGAACACGCCGTCTGATGGTGCGCGGCGGTCACATTGTCGGGATATCGGCTTTCTGCATGGCCGATATCCCGATTTCCGCCTTGTTGCAGGTCTTGGGATGCGGCTATGACAGCGCCGATTCTGAAACAAAACAGGCATCCCTTGCAAAAGCTGCTTTGCGCCATCGCTCTATCGGTCTGGGCCGCGTCGGCGGCCCACGCGGCGCCGCTTGTCGAGCCGACGCTGCGCCTCAAGGCGGACGCGAGCGGCAATGTGGGCCGCGTCGCGCTCACGCTCGACGCCTGCGGCGGGCAGACCGATACGAGGATACTTTCGGCCCTGGTGGAGAACCGGATTCCGGCGACGATCTTCGTCACCGGCATCTGGCTGAAGCGCAATGCCGCCGCCGTCGAGATCATGCGCGCGCATCCCGAGCTGTTCGAACTGGAAAACCATGGCGGCCGCCACATCCCGGCCGTCGACACGCCGCAAAAAATCTACGGCATCCGCAGCGCCGGCAGCCCTGAAGCGGTGCGGGCCGAAGTCGAGTCGGGCGCGGCCGCTCTCGCGCGAACCGGCGAGCCGGCGCCGAAATGGTTTCGCGGCGCGACCGCCGAATACAGCCCGTCGGCCATCGCCATGATCCGCAAGCTCGGCTTCAAGATCGCCGGCTTTTCGATAAACGGCGATGGCGGCTCGTTGCTCGGCGCTAAGGAAACCGCCCGCCGCATCGGCGCCGCCAGGGATGGCGATGTCATCATCGCCCACATCAACCAGCCGACCCACGCGGCCGGCGAGGGCGTGGTGCAAGGTCTGCTGGCGTTGAAGGCCAAGGGCCTCACCTTCGTCCGCCTCGACGAAGCCGATGGCGTCGGCAATGACGGCACGACGGATTAGGTTGCGGTGCTGGCTGTGTTCATCGCAGTCTGACAGCGCATCTCCGACATTCGAGATTAGCCGAGGCCGCGCAACTTCGTCCTCCTAGGTCATGTGGACGGATTTGAGCAAGATGAAGCCTGCGGCGAGAGCGACAAAGGATGCGAAGTTTCGCTTCGTCTTCGCGCAGCGTAGCGCCACGCGTTTGAAGCGCTTGAGCTTTCCGACTGCTTGCTCGATTCGTGCGCGGCCTTTGTAGAGGGCCTTGGCGAAGAAGCCGAGCCTTTGCCTCTCGTTGGCTTTGTGAGGGATGACGGGAATGATGCCGCGTTCCCGCGCCGCTAGCCGATTAGCCTTGCTGGCATATCCCTTGTCACCGAGGGCAGCACGAGGAACGACATCAGAACCAAGCCCAAGCAGGATGGGAAAGTGGGGTGCGTCGCCATTCTCACCACCAGTTACATTGAATGCGATGGGATGGCCGTCGAAATCGGTTTTCAGATGGATTTTGGTCGAGAAGCCGCCGCGTGAGCGACCGAGTGCCTGATTTTCCTGCCCCCTTTTACCCCTGCCGCCGAGATATGGGCGCGAACCACGGTGCTATCGACCATCTGCACCAGATGCGCTGACGACGAGAGCGAAGCGGGGAGATCGAAGAAGGTCTCGAAAACGCCAGCCTTGCTCAGCCGGTCGAAGCGTTTCCAAACGCTGTTCCATTTGGCGAACCGCTCCGGCAGCGCCCGCCAGGTGATGTTGTGCACTGAGAAATAGTGCAGCGCCTCCAGGAAAAGCCGGTCGTCTCGGCCTTTCGCCCCGCGCCGCGGCAGCGAAGCGCGGAAGACCTCCATCGCGTTCGCCCAATCCGTATCCGTCATCTTCGTGGACATTGCCGACCTCCAGAATCAGTCGGCAATCCATGAATCACACTGGATCCTTGGTGGAACCCTCAAAGATATACCGGTGTCATTTTGCCCACGCAGCCTAGGGATGAAGCCCCAGGCGCTTGACGGTAGAAACGGCGAAACCCATGAACTCCCTGACCCGTGCGGGCACGAATTTCTGTGCCGGGTAAGCAAAGTAGAGGCCGGTGAACGGCGAGCGCAGATCGGGGAGCACCCGCACCAGATCGAGCTGATGGGCGAGATAGCCGGGAAGGAAGCTGATCCCCAGCCCCATCGCCACGAGGGCCCTGACCGTCAGCAGATCGTCGCAGGCGAGTCCACCCGATAGGTCGATGCCGATCTTCCGGTCGCCCATCAGCATCGGCAGCGGTCGCGCCCATGGCTTGCTAATGGCGATGAGATCATGATGTTCGAGTTCGTCCAGCGAGGCGGGCGTGCCCCGGCGGTTGAGGTAGGACTGGCAGGCAAATAGTCCCGACGGACCTGTCACGAACGCTCGCGAGATCAAGCTTGAATCGTGCAGGGGGCCGACGCGCACGGCGAGGTCGATGCCCTCGGCGACGAGATCGGCAACGCGGTCGGTGACGACGAGATCAACGGCAACCGCCGGATAAGCCTCACGGAACGCGGCAATGACAGGCGGTAGAAGCGTCTGCGCGATGTCCACCGACGCCGTCAACCGAAGCTGTCCACCGATCCCCGCCGACTCTGCGCGAAGCTCCGCTTCGACGGTCTCGATTTCACGCAGCGCGGCGCGACATCGCTCGAAATAGGCCTGGCCCTCGCGCGTAGCGCGCAGCTTTCTGGTCGTACGCTGGATCAACGTGAACCCGAGCCGTCGCTCCAGGGCCGCGACCTTGGCGCTCACCGTCGTTGCAGGCATGCCAAGACGCCGCGCCGCGCCGGCAAAGCTCCCCGCCTCGAGGACGTTGATGAAGACGCTGATCTCATCGATGCGCATTCCCGGGATTATGCAGAAAACGGGATTATCATTCCAGTCATCTCGCATTTTCCGCGCAATGAGTTTGCGCGATACTTTCGCTTGCGGAAATCGCATGCAAAGGAGCTGACGCCATGAATAGCCATCCGATCAATGCTAATGACGCCGCCAGTGTCGTCGACGACTATAGCATCGACCCGCGCGTTCGGGTCGGTCACGTCCATCTCAAGGTCGCCGACATCGGGCGATCGCTGGCCTTCTATTGCGGCGTCCTCGGTTTCGGCGTCAACATTTCGCTGGGTGAGGAGGCCGTCTTTCTCGCGGCGGGCGGTTATCACCATCATCTGGCGCTCAACACTTGGGAAAGCCGTGGCGCTGCCGCGCCCCCTTTGGGCACAACGGGCCTACACCATGTCGCCTTTCTCTATCCAACACGAGCTGCGCTGGCGGCTGCGTTGCACCGCCTGCGAGCGGCGGGGGTGGCGCTCACGGGCGCGAGCGACCATGGTGGCTCGGAGGCGATATATGTGCGCGATCCTGACGGCAACGGGGTAGAACTCTATTGGGACCGCCCGGAAACGGAATGGCCGCGCAACCCGGACGGCAAGCTGAGGCTGGTCAGCAAGCCGCTCGACGTGGACAATCTGGCCCGCGAGGGGGCGTCCGACAGCTGAGCCTGCCGCCGCCATGGCGGGCTCGCGTTCGGAAGACTCGCGGCGACAGCGGAAGCTTCGTATACTTTGGCCGTTACCCCCGGCTTCATCTTGCGCAAATCCGTCCACACGGCCTAGGGCGAAGCTCCGTCGCGAAGACCCTGGGATCCATTCCGTGACCTTGATCGAGGATGCAGCGGCGTAGAATTCTGCACCGTTTTCAACGCCTTAACGTCACGGCATGGATCCTAGGGTCTGCGCTGCGTCGCTTCGCTCCTTGCTTCGCCATAGGATGACGACGCGACGGGCGTTTCGGCTAACCTTCAGCGATGCGGCTGGTCAACAGAGTCCAGTTCCGCCCATGCCGGGCCGCGTCCGGCCCTCAACCGGGCGTGGCTTCGATCGTCACCCTGTTCGGGTAGAAGGCGCCGTGATCGCGAATCTTGACCATTTCGTCGAAAGGTCGCTCATAGGCCCACATCGCGTCCTTGCCGGTTTCGCCGGCCGGCAGCACGCTCCAGTAGCTGGCGTCGCCCTTGTAGGGACAATGCGTCGACAGGGCGGTTTTGCCGAGCTGGGTGAAATCGATGTCTTCGAACGGGATGTAGAAATGCTGGGGGTAGGGTGGTTCGGACAGAAGCTTCGCCCGCGTCGATGAGGCAATCACCGTATTGCCGGCACGCACGACCACGGTGCCGCGATAGGGTTCGACGGTGATGACCTTGCCGGGATTGCTCTGGAAGCCGGGGGCGGGGTTGGCGATCTGGTCCATGCGGGGGTTCTCCTTGTCCGATTGGGAGCACGGGGGATTGCTTCCCACGTTCTTAAGTGTGTTCGGAGAACCAGTTGCGCAAGGCCATCGTGACTGGCCAGGCGTGCCCGGTCGGTCGTTGAACGATCACGTATGCGAGAACGTCAGGCCGCGGTCTTGAACACGTCCATGAGGCCGGCATAGGCAGCGGCAATGCCGGCCACCGGATTGGTGCTTCTTGACGTGGTCTCGACCTTCAGCGCGCCGCCGCCGGTCGGCAAAGTGAGCAGCAGGAACTGGCGATTGCCGCCATCGCCGATCGATGCGGCAGCGACATGCTGGCCTTCGCCTTCGTTCTGGACGCACATTTTGAACAGCAGCGTGCCGCCGACCGCCTCAAGGGCGCCGCCGACCACCTCGACAAATTCGTCTTCGGAAACCTTTTTGGCCTCCGGCACCAGATCGGCCAGACTTGCAGCCAGCGTATCTTCAAGCTCTTTGTCGTCGAGCTGAATGTCGTCCAACTGCACGTCGTCCAACTGCACGTCTTCGGCCTGGCTCTCGTCCAACGGCCTGTCGTCGAGCTGCGCGTCCATGCGAACCTCTTTCAGTCGCCTATCGCACCCCTTGCCCCGTTAACGAACGTTAACACCGACGATGGCCGGATTGTGGCGGTTTCCCCAGGGATTCGATCACTGCTTGCTTCAGCCGTTAACGGTTGGAGACTTGATGACTGGACAATCTGTCCGTTCGTCTCACAATGGAACAAAAACGGAAGAACGAGGAACCAATGGGAGGAACCAGATGCTCGGACTGATGCAGGAATGGCCGCTGCTCTGCCACAAGCTGATCGACAACGCCGAGCGGCAACACGGGACGCGAGAGATCGTGTCGCGCTCGATCGAAGGTCCGGTCGTTCGCACTACCTATACCGAGATCCATCGCCGCGCGCTGAAGGTTGCCCAAAGGCTCGAACGCGACGGCTTTGTGCTCGGCGACCGCATCGCGACCCTGGCCTGGAACACGGCGCGCCACATCGAGGCCTGGTACGGCATCATGGGCATTGGCGCCATCTATCACACACTGAACCCGCGGCTGTTTCCCGAGCAAATCGTCTGGATCATGAACAATGCCGAGGACAGAGCCATCTTCATCGACCTGACCTTCGTGCCGCTGCTTGAAAAGATCGCCGGCGCCGTCAAGTCGCTGAAAAAGGTGATCGTGCTGACCGACAAGGCGCATCTGCCTGAGACGACGCTGCCGAATGTGGTCGCCTATGAGGACTGGCTGAACGAGGCCGATGGCGACTTCGCCTGGAAGACGTTCCCTGAAAACACCGCCGCCGGCATGTGTTACACCTCCGGCACGACGGGCGATCCCAAGGGCGTGCTTTACAGCCACCGTTCGAACGTGTTGCACGCCATGATCGCCGCCATGCCCGATGCCATGGGCATCTCCGCGCGGGACACGATTCTCCCCGTCGTGCCGATGTTCCATGCCAATGCCTGGGGCCTTGGCCAGAGCGCGCCGATGATCGGCGCCAAGCTGGTCATGCCCGGCTGCAAGATGGACGGCGCCTCGATCTGCGAGCTGCTCGACACCGAGAAGGTGACTTTCAGCGCCGCCGTGCCGACCGTGTGGATGATGCTGCTGCAGCATCTGGAGGAGACCGGCAAGAAGCTTCCCCATCTCAAGAAGGTCGTCATCGGCGGCTCGTCCTGTCCGCGCGCCATCACCAGGAAATTCCAGGACAATTACGGCGTCGAGGTCATCCATGCCTGGGGCATGACCGAAATGTCGCCGCTCGGTACGCTGTGCACCATGAAGCCGCAATATCAGCAGCTCGAGGGCGAGGCCCGGCTCGATGTCCAGTGCAAGCAAGGCTACCCGCCCTTCGGCGTCGAGATGAAGGTGACGGACGATGACGACAAGGAACTGCCCTGGGACGGCAAGACCTTCGGCCGGCTGAAGGTGCGCGGCCCGGCCATCGCCAGCGCCTATTATGGCGGCGTCGGCGCCGAGCAGTTCGACAAGGACGGCTGGTTCGACACCGGCGACGTCGCCCATATCGATCCGGGCGGCTATATGCAGATCACCGATCGCGCCAAGGACGTGATCAAGTCGGGCGGCGAGTGGATATCGACCATCGACCTGGAAAACCTCGCCGTCGGCCATCCCGATGTCGCCGAGGCAGCCGCTATCGGCGTCCATCATTCGAAATGGGGCGAACGGCCCTTGCTGGTCGTGGTCGCCAAGCCGGGCAAGGAGCCGAGCAAGGCCGACATCCTGGCTTTCATGACCGGCAAGGTGGCGAAGTGGTGGATGCCCGACGACGTCGCCTTTGTCGGCGAAATCCCGCACACCGCCACCGGCAAGATACAGAAGATCACCTTGCGCAAGCAGTTCAGCGACTACCGCCTGCCGACGGATTGATCGAGACCGTGCGATTCCTTGACCTTCAAAAACGTTAGAGCAGGGATGTTCAATTTGCGGCTGCTTTGCTCTAAGCGTCTGTGCGGGTTGGGGCGGTGCTGAAGACAATGCAAATCGACGAGCGGCAGACATCGAAGGCGGCCGGCTGGTCGCGGCGCACGGGCGCTTTTGCCCTGGTGCTGTTGCTGACCGTGCTGGCCGGCCATCATTTCGAACTGGTCGAAACGCCGGCCTTCCTGTGGGTGCTGGCGATCGTCGCCCTGCTTGCCGCGTTCGCTTTGCTGTTTGCCGGCCTCGCTTTGTCCAGGTTGTGGCATTTCGGCGGCCGTGGCGGGCGCGACCTCTCGGTCGGCGCCTTGCTGGCGCTGCTGGTGCTGACGCCCTACGGCATCGCTGCCTATTGGGCGGCAACCACGCCGCCGCTCAGGGACATCTCGACCGATCTCGACAACCCGCCGGTGCTGGATACCAGCGACCGCACCAAGGATATGAACCTGCTCGCGCCGCCAACGCCGGGCGAGGCGCGCCTGCAGACCGACGCCTATCCGCTGGTCACCGGGCGCAGCTACGATCTGCCATTCGAAACCGTCGTCGACGCCGTCGAAACCGTGCTCGACCGCCGCGACTGGCAGCTTACCGCACCTTATCCGGTGACAGACGGTCAGGACGAGGTAACGATATCGGCCGTGGCCCGGAGCTTCGTGGTCGGCCTGCCCGCCGACGTCGCGATCCGGGTGAGCAATGACGGCGACACCATCGTCGTCGACATGCGCTCGGCCTCCCGCTACGGCCGCTACGACCTCGGCGACAATGCCGCGCGTATTGTCGGATTCCTCGCCGAGCTCGACCAGGAGGTTGCGGGGCAGGTGGGGGCGGCACCGGCTGAGTGACATCCAGAGCACCTGACGGCCAATCGGAATCGCTTGGCGCCGCAAAAATGCGGATTGAGACCGCGGGCAGACTACTCGGCCGGGTCGAATTTGCCTTGCAACAAGACTGTCACGACCGGCCCAAGCGGATTGGCGATCCGGCTTTCCAGGACTTCGATGAGTTTGTGCCCGACGTCTGCCATGTCTACGGAATGAACGCCGATCTTCGCCGGCAGGAAGCGCGCCAGACGCGTGTTGTCCCGGGTGACGATGTGGACGTCGCGGCCGGGCTCAAGACCCCGCCTGCCGAGAGCGTGCAACGCTCCCAGAAGGCCCAGTTCGTTGGCGCATGCCAGGCCCGTCGGCGGATCTGATGACGCCAGCAGGCGATCGAACCAGGCTACGCTCGATTCCATCGTGAACGTGCCGTGACCGATCAGCGATTGGTCGATCGGAATACCGGCCTCGGCCATCGCCCTGCCATAGCCGGCAAGACGCATGGCGCTCGCCTGATCCTTCGCCACGAGGAGTTGCAGGGCAATACGCCGGCAGCCCTTGTCCATGAGCCGTTGCGTCGCATCATAGGCAATCTGCTCATTGTCGATATCGACATAGGGATACGCGACGTCCAGGTCGGTTCTTCCAAACGCCACGAACGGGATGCGTTGATCCAGCAGCAGCTTGACGCGCGGATCACCCGAGACCATGCGCGTGATGATCAGGCCGTCCGCGCTGCGCGCGTCGAGCAGGCGCTGTACGCTTTCGACGGGATCGTCATCGGGCGTGGTCGAATAGATGGACAGACTGTAGCCTGCTTGCCGCGCCGCCAGCGTCATGCCTTCGATCAAGGGAAGCTTCGCCAGATCGGACAGGTAGTCGCGTGTCTCCATCGGCAGCACTGCCGTCAGCATCAGGGTTCGTCCGGTTTTGAGCGCGCGACCGTGATGATTGGGAACATACCCGACCCGCTTCGCCACTTCCTTGACGCGGGCTATGGTCGACGGCTGCACTTCCGGCCCATCCTTCAGAGCGCGGGACACCGTGGTCACCGAAAGGGAAAGTTCTGCCGCGATCTGTTTCAAATTGGCCATATCGCCCGACTTCATTTGCCAAAGCGCCGGCTGATCCTGCTGGGCATCGCAACGTTACCGGATTCGACCTGAGGGTCAAATCCAGGCCTCCAGCCTGAACGGACCTGCTGGCGTCAGCTTGACTATAGGGCGATTTTCGGCAATCGTAACGTTACGATTATAAAAAAGCCTATCTTGTCGGCATTTTGATAAATCCGGAGGAGGAGAAATCATGTCCCGGTTACTACGCATTTCCCTGGCAGCGATCGCAGTCTCGGCGGCCTTGCCCGTCTATGCCCAAACAGTCACCATCACCACGGCGGGCGGCGACTATGGCAACGCCATAAAGGAGGCCATGTGGGCTCCCGCTGCAAAAGAGCTCGGCTATGATGTCCGCGAGGAGACGCAAAGCGACGGCTTGGCTGCCCTCAAGATGCAGGTAACCTCGGGTGCGGTTACGACCGACATCATCCACCTCGGCTCACCGGAAGGCGCGCAGGCGGCCGCACAGTCGCTGCTGGAGCCGCTCGACTACAAGATCATCGATCCCAACTCCGTGCCGGCCGGCGCAAAGTCCGACTACTGCTATCCGTTCGACTCCTATGGCACCGTCATGTCGTGGAACACCAAGACCTATGGCGACAATCCACCAAAGACCTGGGCGGAGTTCTGGGACGTCGCCAAATTCCCGGGCCGTCGCGCGCTGCGCGCCAATGCGCAGGACTTGATCGAGATCGCGCTGCTCTCGGACGGCCTGGCACCGGCGGACGTCTATCCTGTGCTCAGCACGCCGGAGGGTTTGGAGCGCGCCATCAAGCGGCTTGACGCGATCAAACCAAATGTCTCGGTGTGGTGGACCTCCGGAGCGCAGTCGGCGCAATTGCTGAAAGACGGCGAGGCGGATCTGGTCGTCACCTGGAATGGGCGAGCCCAGACGGTGAAGACGGATGGCGGCGCGATCGACTATACGTTCAAGGGTTCCGTCATCGGCACGGACTGCCTTGCGGTGCCGAAGGGGGCGCCGAACAAGGAAGCTGCCATGAAGCTCATCGCGGCGATGACGCAGCCCGCACGGGTGGCGAAGCTGACCGACTTCATCGCCTATGGTCCGGTCAATCCTGCCGGCTATGAGGGTGATCTTATTCCCAAAGATCGCCTCAAGACCCTGGCGACGGCGCCTGAAAATGCCGGCACTTCGGTGTTTTCGAATGCCGACTGGTGGGTCAAGAACGGCGAGGCTGCCCAAAAAGCCTTCGATGAGATGATGGCCCGCTGAGTCTCAGCTCTCAGGCTGAAGCACATGATGAAGTCGCTCCCGATCACCATCGACAGCGTGCGCAAGACCTATGGATCTTACGTCGCGCTGGACGATGTCTCGCTCGACATTCAGGCTGGCGAATTCCTCACGCTGCTCGGGCCCTCCGGGTCGGGCAAGACCACGCTGCTCATGGCTCTGGCCGGTTTTGTCCGGCCCGATTCCGGTAAACTCCTGTTGGATGATCGCGACATTACCCGCCTGGCCCCCAACAAGCGGGACATCGGCATCGTGTTCCAGAACTACGCCCTGTTTCCCCACATGAACGTTCTGGCAAATGTCGAATATCCGTTGGTGCTGCGCAAGACGCCGAGAGCGCAGGCGCGTCAGCGGGCGCTTGACACCTTGGCCCGCGTGAAGCTGGAGGGTTTGGCGGAGCGCAACATTGCGGCATTGTCCGGCGGCCAGCGCCAGCGCGTAGCGCTGGCACGGGCAATCGTCTTCGAGCCACGCGTGATGCTGATGGACGAGCCGTTGTCGGCGCTCGACAAGAACCTGCGCGAGACCATGCAGTACGAGATCCGGCGTCTGCACGACGATCTGGGGATCACCACGATCTATGTGACGCATGACCAGCGCGAAGCACTGATCATGTCAGACCGGGTTGCAGTGATGAATTCCGGCCGCATTCAGCAGATCGACACGCCACAGCGGATCTATGATCGTCCGTCAACCCGCTTCGTCGCGGAGTTCATGGGTGAGGCCAACATTGTGGCTCCGGGCGCGGTGCGCAGAATAGACGGCACCGATGCGTCAAGCGGAGCTTTGATGATCCGCGCGGAAAGCTTCCATCTTGATGCGAAGCTCGTTGGGCGGGACGGGGTGGCGCTTGAGGGAACGCTGCGCGCCAAGGCGTTTCGCGGCGAGAACTGGCTTTTGACGCTGGCGATTGACGGCGGGCAAGAGATTCTTGTCTGCATTCCGGCGGCGCTGGCCAGTGGCTGCGCCGAGCTTGCCACCGGTCAGCGGGTGACCGCCTATGCACCGGCGGCGAAAGTTCACGCGATACCGGGATCGAGAGCGTGACCGTCATCGCCGATCCTGCGCTCGCGGCAGACGCTCGACGCGAGCGGCGGTTCTTCCTCTCGCTTTCGCTGCCGGCGCTTTTCATCGTTGGACTGGCGGCGATACTGCCCATCCTCTGGATCATTCGGCAATCCTTCCTGACCACGGGGGGCGAATACACCGTCGGCAATTACGAGAAGGTGCTGTCGAGCGGACTGACATGGTCGGCGCTCGTCACAACCCTTGAGCTATCCCTGGGCACGCTGGCGATCTGCATTCTTCTCGGCACCCCCCTGGCGCTCGCCCTGGCCAGCGCCAGACCGAAGGTGGCCAATTTGCTGATGGCCTTCGTCATGCTGCCGTTGTGGACCTCCATTCTGGTGCGGACCTATGGTTGGCTCGTGCTCTTGCGGCGCGATGGCCTGATCAACGCGGCATTGACCGGTTCAGGCCTGACAGCGGAGCCATTGCCGCTGGCCTACAACTTCACGGGAACGCTCATCGGCATGGTTCACTACATGCTGCCGCTCTTCCTGCTGCCCGTTTATGCAGCGATGCGCGATATCGACGCAAACCTCATTCGCGCGTCGGCGAGCATGGGCGCTACCCTCGGGCAAGCGATCCGCATGGTCATTCTGCCGCTTTCTGCCGGCGGCATCTTCTCGGGTTCGATGATGGTCTTCATCTACACCATAGGTTTCTTCATAACACCGGCGGTGCTTGGCGGCGGCAAGGTAAATCCGCTCTCCATCCGGATCGAGCGCACGCTATCGACCTTTCAGGATTGGGGGTCGGCGAGCGTCTTGGGTATTCTGTTGCTCGTTCTCATGGCGCTGATCGGCATGATGTTCCTGGCGGCGCGGCGACTGATGGCGCGCAACAATGTCGACGCGACCGATGCTTGAAGCCTATCCGGACAATAGGCTGGCCCGTATCCTTCTGTGGAGCTTCTGCGCGCTCGTAATGATTTTCCTGATGCTGCCGACGCTCGTCGTCGTCCCGCTCTCCTTTTCGGCATCCAATCTTCTCGAGTTCCCGCCGCACGCATACTCGTTGCGCTGGTACGAGACGTTCTTCGGCTCGGCGACATGGATGGCCGCGCTCAGGACGAGCCTGATCCTGGGGACATTGACGGCGACGGTCGCGGTGCCGCTGGGGCTGCTGGCCTGCATCTCGATGAACAGGCTCGGCGGAAAGGCCGCCCTGACCATTCAGGGCGTTCTGCTCACCCCGTCCATTGTGCCGGGCATCCTGCTGGCGATCGGTCTGTTCTTTGTTCTGGCGGCGCAACGTCTGGTCGGAACGCTGTTCGGCGTGCTGGTTGGACACGTGGTGCTGGCTATCCCGGTCGCGTGCATTGTGTTGCTGCCGGCACTGATCCGCTTTGACTG
The DNA here is from genome assembly GCF_016836705.1 of Mesorhizobium caraganae. Taxonomy (GTDB): domain Bacteria; phylum Pseudomonadota; class Alphaproteobacteria; order Rhizobiales; family Rhizobiaceae; genus Mesorhizobium; species Mesorhizobium caraganae. The sequence goes on from NZ_JAFCGY010000002.1 coordinate 21,088, forward strand.
GAACCAGGTTCAGGCGGCGCGCAGCCTGGGCGCAAACTGGGCAAAAGCCATTGGCGGCATAATTGTCCCGCAACTCCGGATCAGTCTGTTGTCGGCCACGCTGATGGCCTTCCTGACCTCGCTCGACGAGTCAGTCATTTCGATCTTCGTCGCCAGCGGTCAAAACAGCACGCTGCCGAAGCTCATGTTCCTGTCGCTGCGCGATCAGATCGATCCAACGATTGCGGCGATCTCGACATTGTGGACCGTCATCGTCGTGGTCGCCGTCCTGATCGTGACCCTTCGCCAAAAATCCTGACCGAGACTGGAAACATGCCTACCAATCAGCACGCAGCCGACGATCCAGCTTATCATTCAACGGACATACCCCAAGTGGGGTTGGCGATCATCACCGGGTCGGCAAACTGGGGGCTTGCCTTCCCGGAAGATGTCGAATTCGAGGGCGTGCGGACCTTGCGGCGGGACATGAGTTTTGAAACGCCTTTCGGTCGCACCGACAACTGGAAGCTGCTCGAGTTCGATGCGTCGATTACCACTGAAGGCAAAGCGAAACGTGCCTTGTGCATGTATTCGCACGGCAATCCCCGCGACCATGTCGACCATTCCTGTCATCGCCGCGCGTTCTGGGTATTGATGAACGCGGGTGTACGGCAAGTGCTGTCCTGCTCGACCATCGGCGCCGTCAACAAGGCGATCAAGCCCGGCGACATGGTGGTGAATGCCGATATCATCGAACTGACGCAGACCCCGTTTTCACTGCTTCCCGGCCGCCAGAGCTTCGATTGCTCGGGCAAGCAGATTGTCTGCCCAAGAGGTGCGGCAGTGCTGGTCGAAACCGCCCGCCGTCATTGGCCGGCCGAATGCCGCGTTCATGGCATCGAACAGCAGCTGGTCGCTGCCCACTGTTACGGGCCGCGGCTGACCACACCGGCCGAAGCCCTGGCGTTTCGAAACATGGGGGCGGATGTGCTCAACCATTCGATCGCCCCCGAAGCTACCTTGTCACGCGAGATCGGAGCATGTTTCGTGCCCTGCGCGTTCGTAACGGCTGGTTTCAACGATTATATGGACCGCAATCGCCAGAAATTGCTGCAGGAGGACGTGTTGCCAAACCTCTCCATGACGGCCTCGCGGGTCGCGCTGGAGACCGCGGCGCGACTTCCGGCCAATCCGGAATGCTCTTGCCATGGTCTGAAGTCGCCTCAACCGGAAGAACGTTCCAGCCGGTTTTAGCCAACCGGCGTAAAAATACCATCGATGGCCGCATCACCCTCCGTGCTGACCAAGCCGCGCGCCACCAGATCCTCGAGATGGGCAAGCACCGACAGGCCGGCGGCGCCGTGCAGGCGCGGGTCAGTGTCCCTGTAGATCGCCTTGACCATGTCCGGAATCGTTCGGTCACCGCCCCGGATCCGCTCCAGGATCGCCCGTTCGCGCATCTTGCGGTGGGTTTTGAGTCCGCGCATGAAGCTGCGCGGCGCGATCACCGGGCCGCCATGGCCGGGCAGCAGCAGGCGGTCGCCGCGCGCGATCAATTTGTCGAGCGAAGCCATGTAGTCGGCCATGGCGCCGTCGGGCGGCGCCACGATCGAGGTCGCCCACGCCATCACATGGTCGGCTGGAAACAGGATGCCGGTGCTTTCCAACGCAAACGCCGCGTGATTGGCGGTATGGCCCGGCGTCAGCACGGTCCGGATCGCCCAGCCGTCACCCTCGACCAGCGTATCGTCGGGCAGTGTGATATCCGGGACGAAAGCCGTGTCGGCGCTGGCGTCAAGCGGGTTGGTCTCGCCGATCCGCAGTGGCCGCGCCGGGCGGTGCGGGCCTTCGGCCAGCACCGGTGCACCAGTGTGCGCTTTCAGCCGCGCGGCCAGCGGAGAATGGTCGCGATGCGTGTGGCTGACGAGAATGTGGCTGACCGGCCGGTTTGCGATCACCTCGAGCAGCGTCCGGAAATGCGCCTCGTCATCCGGACCCGGGTCGATCACCGCCAGCGTGTCGCGGCCGATGACGTAGCTGTTGGTGCCGTGAAAGGTGAACGGACCGGGGTTTTTGGCGGTGACGCGCAAGACGTCCGGCGCAACAGTGACCCCCTGGCCGTAGGCCGGATCGAAGCTGGTGTCGAATTTGAGCGCCATGGCGGTGTCGTTGAGCTCCGGTCAAGGGGACGGCAAAAGCGATTGCCGCATAGCACGGAAGCCAATATAGGAAAAAGCGAGGCCGCCATCTGCGGCAATCCGGATTGGGGAAGACCATGGCACTTGCAACGACGATGCGCCCGCTTGTTTCTCTCGCTTTGCCTCAGGAGGGGGCGCTGCGCCTGGCAACCCAGCTTCTGCTGGCGATCGCCGGAACGCTGCTTTTGACCCTGTCGGCCAAGACGAAAGTCGTGCTCGGGCCGGTCGATATTTCGATGCAGACGCTGGCCGTCCTGCTGATCGCCACCGCATTTGGCCTGCGGCTTGGCGTCGCTACCCTGCTTCTCTACATGGCCGAGGGCGCCATGGGCCTCCCGGTCTTCCAGAGCACGCCTGAAAAGGGCATCGGCATCGCCTACATGATTGGCGGCACCGGTGGTTATCTCGCCGGCTTCGTCGTCATGGCTGCGATTGTCGGCTGGGCCGCCGATCGCGGCTGGGATCGCCACCCGATCAAGCTGTTCAACGCCATGCTGGTCGCCGAAATCGTCATGATGGCCATGGGCTTTGCCTGGCTGGCCACCCTCATCGGTGTGGAAAAGTCGTGGCAGTTCGGCGTCGTGCCGTTCATCGTCGGCGACCTGATCAAGGTTGCGCTGGCCGCCAGCCTGGTGCCGGCGGTATGGTCGCTGCTGCCCAAGCAACCCTGAAATCGCTTAAACGCAATGAGCCGGCGGGTGCGAGCCCGCCGGCTTTTTGTTGTCATGCGTCCACCAGTCGGTGGCGGGAAGCCGGCTGCCAAATCGCCGTGCCGATTGCATCGCCAGCCTGTGGCCGGTCGGTCAACAGCTTGTGGTCAGTCGCTCAAATTACCACGAGGCGGCAGATGTAGGTCAATTCTGGTGCTGATCCACGGCCGAGTTTGAATTGACAAGCCTCCGCACGAAACCTAAGCACGGTCAACTTGATTTCGGGCGGGGGCCTGGCAATTCAAGGAGAGCTTGTTGAAAGGAATCATCCTTGCAGGAGGCAGCGGGACGCGTCTTTATCCCTTAACATTAGCGATCTCTAAGCAAATCCTGCCGATATACGACAAGCCGATGATTTTTTACCCGCTGAGCGTGTTGATGCTCGCGGGGATCCGAGAGATTCTGATCATTTCGACACCACGCGACTTGCCGATCTTTCGCGAGTTGCTGGGTGACGGTTCGGAATTCGGGCTCGAATTGTCCTATGCCGAACAGCCGCAGCCCAACGGCCTTGCCGAAGCCTTCATCATCGGCCGCGACTTCATCGGCAAGGACAATGTTTCGATGATCCTCGGCGACAACATCTATTTCGGCGAGGGCCTGTCGCAGCTCTGCCGTGCGGCTGCGCAGCGGGAAAGCGGCGCTTCGGTGTTCGCCTACCATGTCGAGGATCCGCAGCGTTATGGCGTGGTGTCGTTCGACAAGCTCACCGGCACCGCTTTGACGATCGAGGAAAAGCCGGCGAAGCCGAAGTCCAACTGGGCGGTCACCGGCCTCTATTTCTACGACAACGAGGTCGTTGACATCGCTTCGACAATCAAGCCCTCGGCGCGCGGCGAGCTCGAGATCACGGCGGTCAACAACGTCTATCTCGAGCGCGGGCAGCTGCATGTGCATCAGCTCGGCCGCGGCTATGCCTGGCTCGACACCGGCACGCATGACAGCCTGCATGAGGCCTCTTCCTTCGTGCGCACCATCGAGCACCGCCAGGGCATCAAGGTTGCCTGTCCTGAAGAAATCGCTTTCGAGCAGGGCTGGCTGACCGCCGACAAGGTGCTTGAGCGCGCCACGCGCCTGGGCAAGAATGAATACGCCGCCTATCTGCGCCGGCGTGTCACCGAGCTGACGGAGAACTAGAGTGGACGTCAGGCAGCTTGGTCTTGATGGCGTGCTCGAGATCGTGCCGAAGCGGCACGGCGATGCGCGCGGCTATTTCATCGAGACCTGGAATGCCGAGCGCTTTTTTGAAGCCGGTATCGATTTGCGTTTCGTCCAGGACAACCACTCCTATTCGGCGGCGGCAGGTGTCGTGCGGGGACTTCACTATCAGCTTCCTCCACGCGCGCAGGACAAGTTGCTGCGTGTGATCAGAGGCAAGATCCTCGACGTCGCGGTCGACATTCGCCGCAGCTCGAAAACCTTCGGAAAATGGGTCGCGCTCGAAATATCGGCCGAGAAAGGCAACCAGATCCTGGTGCCGAAGGGCTTCGCGCACGGCTTCGTCACGCTCGTGCCGGACACCGAGGTCCTGTATAAGGTCACCGACACCTATTCGCCGGCGCACGACCGATCGATCCGTTTCGACGACCCCGACATCGGCATCGATTGGCCATCGCCAGCCGGCGGCTTCGAGCTCTCGGCCAAGGACCTCAAGGCGCCAACGCTCGCCAATGCCGAGGTGTTCGCATGACGCGCGACGATGTGAGGAGAGCGCCATGAATTTTCTGGTGACAGGGGGTGCCGGCTTCATCGGCTCGGCGGTGTGCCGGCATTTGTGCGCCAATCCGGCCTACCATGTGACCAATCTCGACAAACTTACCTATGCCGGCAATCTCGCCTCGCTGCGCACGATCGAGAATGCGCACAACTACAAATTTGCGCAGGCCGACATTTGTGACGAGCGGGCGGTCCTCGACATCCTCCACCGCGACGAGATCGACGTCGTCATGAATCTCGCCGCCGAAAGCCATGTCGACCGCTCGATCGACGGACCCGGCGCCTTCATCGAGACCAACATCGTCGGCACCTACCGGGTGCTGAATTCGGCGCTCGAATATTGGCGCGGCCTTGGCGAGGACAGGAAAGCCCGCTTCCGCTTCCACCATGTCTCGACCGACGAGGTGTTCGGCGATCTGCCCTTCGATGGCGGCATGTTCGTCGAGGAAACGCCTTACGCGCCGTCCTCGCCCTATTCCGCCTCGAAGGCGGCGTCCGACCATCTGGTGCGGGCCTGGCACGAGACGTATGGCCTGCCGGTCGTGCTCTCCAACTGCTCGAACAATTACGGACCCTATCACTTTCCCGAGAAGCTGATCCCGCTGGTGATCCTCAACGCGCTCGACGAAAGGCCGCTGCCGGTCTACGGCGCCGGCGCCAATGTGCGCGACTGGCTGTTCGTCGAGGATCATGCCCGCGCCCTGGAACTGGTCGCCACCAAGGGTCAGCCGGGCGAGAGCTACAATGTCGGCGGCAATTCCGAGCGGACCAATCTGAGCGTCGTCGAGACGATCTGCGATCTGCTAGACACCAGGCGTCCGCGGGCCGGCGGCAAGAGCTATCGCGACCTGATCAGCTTCGTCACCGATCGCCCGGGTCACGACCGCCGCTACGCCATCGACGCCTCTAAGATCGGCAGGGATCTCGGCTGGGCGCCGTCGGAGAGTTTCGACAGCGGCCTGGCAAGGACGGTCGACTGGTTCCTCGACAACAAATGGTGGTGGGGGCCGATCCGCGAGCAGCGCTATGCCGGCGAGCGGCTCGGGCAAGTCCAGTCCCGCGGCCAGATTGAAGGCAGGAAGGGCGCGGCGTGAGGCTGGTTGTCACTGGACGCGACGGTCAGGTCGCCACCAGCCTGCTGGAGGCCGGGCAGGGGCGCGATGGCGTTGAGGTCGTCGCGGTCGGCCGGCCGACGCTCGATCTGGCGCAGCCCGACACGGTGTTCGATGCTCTCGCAGCAGTGCGGCCGGACATCGTGGTGTCGGCTGCCGCCTACACTGCGGTCGACCAGGCCGAGGACGAGCCCGACCTTGCCTTTGCGGTAAACGCCGTCGGCGCCGGCAAGGTCGCCGAGGCGGCCGCGAAGCTCGGCGTGCCCGTAATCCATCTGTCGACCGACTACGTCTTCGACGGTTCCAAGGACGGCGCCTATGTCGAGACCGACGCCACCGCGCCGCTCGGCGTCTACGGCGCCTCCAAGCTCGCCGGCGAACAGGCGGTGGCGGCCGCCAATCCGCGCCATCTGATCCTGCGCACCGCCTGGGTCTACAGCCCGTTCGGCAGGAATTTCGTCAAGACCATGCTGAGGCTGGCCGGCGATCGCGACGAGATCGCTGTCGTCGCCGACCAATGGGGAAATCCGACCTCCGCATTTGATATTGCCGATGCGATCCTGCATGCGGCGGGGATGTTGCGCCACGACGAGGCGTTTGACGGTTACGGCATCTATCATCTGGCCGGCACCGGCGAGACCAGCTGGAGCGGTTTTGCCCGCCACATACTCGACACAAGCGCGCGCTACGGCGGGCCCACTGCGCGGGTGCGCGAAATCGCCACCAGCGACTATCCGACCAAGGCAAAGCGGCCCGCCAATTCACGGCTGTCGACGGCGAGATTCGCAGCCGCATGCGGTTGGGTCGCGCCCGACTGGCGACAATCGGCGCAGGCGGTGGTGTACCGGCTACTGACCGGCGAGACGAGACAGGCACTGAGCGCATGAATAAGCACCCGTCCTCAGAACAATTGCGCGATGCGGCGCCCGAGCATCCCGCCGCGGCCGAAGTGACTTCGACGAAGCGTGCCAAGGCGAAGGCCAAACCTGCGAAGCGCACCTGCATCATGGTCCTCGGCATGCATCGTTCGGGCACGAGCGCGCTGACCAGGGCAATCAGCCTACTTGGCGCGGAGCTGCCGAAGGATTTGCTCGGCGCCAATCCGACCAATCCGACGGGCCACTGGGAGCCCTTGAAGCTAATCGAGCTGCACGACCAGATGCTCGCCGAGGCGGGCAGCAGGTGGGACGATTGGCGCAGGTTCGATCTTGGCGATTTGTCGAAGGCGCGCGCTCAATTCTACAGGGTGGAAATCGCTCGCCTCATTGACGAGGAGTACGGCGACGCCAGTCTGCTGGTGCTCAAGGAGCCGCGCATCTCGCGTTTTGTGCCGCTCTACGCGAGCATCTTCAAGTCTATGAACATCGACCTGCAATACGTTCTGGCAAGTCGCAATCCGCTTGCGGTCGTTGCGTCGCTCGGCAAACGAGATCGTTCGACCCCGGGCTTCGGTGCCTTGCTTTGGCTTCGTCATGAATTGGAGGCCGAGGGCTCGACACGCGGCGCACCACGTGTGTTCGTCTCGTATGAGGCGATGATGCGGAGCTGGCGGCCGACGCTGGACAAGATCACGGCCGCGCTTTCGGCTGCCTGGCCTCGCGCGGTCGAAGAGGCTGCATCCGAGATTGATGCCTATATTTCGAGTGACTATCAACACCACACGGCAAGTGATGGCGCACTCTTCGCCGACGAGCGAATCGCCGGATGGGTGAAAGATACCTATTCGGCACTCAAGGCTCTGGAAACAGATGCCGGCCAGGCTGAGGCCATGGCGGTTCTCGACCGTGTCAAAACTGAGTTCGACGCCGTCGCTCCAATCTTCGGCGAAGCATTTTTCCCCGAGCTGCAGGTTCGAGCGCAGATTTTTTCCGAATTGGCAGGGCACTGGCAGCGAGCTGCGGAAGAGCAGGTGAACAAGGCTGCCCAGCTTGCAAGTGAGCTTCAGCAGAAAGATGCAGATATAGCCGGATATCGTCATAGCGTTGCGGAAGCGAACCTCGCTGCAGAAAAGGCCAGATCCGAAATATCGATCGCGGTTGAGGAAAATATCAGGTTGACGGAAATTCTCGGCAAGACAAAACTGGAGTTGAGCGAGGCAAAAGAGAAAGAGTTGGCGAGAGGGCAGCAGGAAATAGTACATCTCTACGCTGCTCGATCAGGCCTCTCGGATAATTCACTTCTTGATACCCAAAATGAGGCGATTGAACCCGCAAGAATAGCCTGGGTCGATCGATTGAAAGCCACGAAGCTTGTTCAACGTCTTCGGCTGGCCCGTATCCATCGCGGCGGCTGGCGAAACGTGGCGAAAGCCATCTATGTTCGTGTGGCCTCGAAAGGGGTGAGGCAGGCGACGCTTGATGGGCTTTCATTTCTCAAGGTTCCGGATGCTCGGATCGCGGAAAACCTGCTCAGGGAAAAGGAGGAAGTGTCGTCTCGCTTTGCGCTGTCCAATGTTTCCACATCCAGTTTTGCCGGCCCGACCATATCCGTTCTGATGCCTGTCTACAGACCGCCGATTCATTTTCTGGAGCGGGCGATTCTGTCCCTGGTGGCTCAAGAGTACAAAAATTGGGAACTTGTCATTGTCGATGACTGTTCGCAGGATGATGAAATTACAGAGCTTCTGGATAGGTTTGCATCTCTCGACAGGCGGGTGAAAGCCCATAGGCTTGGGGAAAACGGGGGAATCTCGAAGGCAACCAATCATGCCCTGGATCAATCCTCCGGGACGTATATTGCCCTTTTGGATCACGACGACATTTTGACAAAAGATGCCCTTCTCAGGGTTGCTGAGGTGCTTGTCGCGGATTCTGCTGTAGATTTTATCTACTCTGACGAATGCAAAGTCGACGTAAACGATCGTCCCGTGGAAATTTTCCGCAAGCCCGATTGGAGTCCTCATCTCCTATTCAATTGCATGTATACCGCCCACCTGACGGTTTACGAAAAAAGCCTTGTTCAGCAAGTCGGCGCCTTTCGCAGTGAGTACGACTTTTCGCAAGACTATGATCTTGCGCTTCGCATTTCGGAGCAGGCCAGGAAAATTGTCCATATCGAGCGTGTGCTTTATGGCTGGCGGATGATCCAAGGATCTGCATCCTTGGGTGGCAAGGACTATGCTCGAATTTCAAATATAGCAGCTCTTGAAGACACGATTCAACGCCGAAACTATGGCGGTCGAGCAGTCGCTCTACCTTATGCCAACAGGGTGCACAGGGATCCAAACTTACTTTCTGGAAATTTGGTGTCGATCGTAATTCCGTCGGACGATGCGGAAAACATACGATCGTCGATTAATTCGATATTGAATGGAACGGATACGGACCTATTCGAAATAATCGTGGTGACGAATAGCCGTATAGCGCGAAATTTGGCGGAGATTTCGGGCAAGGTTAAATTTTCTATCTATGACAAGAAGTTTAACTTTTCAGATAAATGTAATCAGGGGGCCCATGAGTCAAGAGGGAAATACATCGTTTTCTTCAATGATGATGTTCGGGTAATTTCGCGAGACTGGATTTCCAGTCTGTTGGAGGCAGCCACATTGGAAAATGTAGGCATTGTTGGCCCAAAGCTGCTCTATGAGAACAACTTGATTCAGCATGCTGGCATGGTTACCGGTGTGCGTGGACTCGTGGGCACTGCGTTCCACTCTCTCCCCGATATGACGACGGACCATTATAACTTCGCGCAGTCCATTCGAGATGTTTCATTGATTTGCGGCGCGTGTTTGATGATAGACCGTGACGTATTTATGGAAGTAGGGGGGTTTGACGCGGAGCGTTTTCCAATCGCTCATTCTGACGTCGATTTGTGTCTGAAGGTACGTGCCAAGGGATACAGCTGTGTGTATTCTCCATATCCGCGTTTATACCACATAGGTCATGTTTCTATTGGGAAGAATGAGAAGGATGAAGCCAATAACGCCGTCTCAAAAAAAGATAAATCCGATATTAATCTTCTGAAGAGATGGCCGAACTCGATTTGTCGAGATCCTTTTTACACCAAGACGATGAAAGATCTGCTATACCGAGATTCTCAGGAGGAATTTCAGGTATATCCCGGTCACGGCGTTCTTGATTCTTCGGATTGTTGGCGTGATGCCGGCCGGGAAGTATTGATCATATCTCACGAGATGACCGAAAGCGGCGCGCCGCGCGTTGTTCTCGATCTGGCCAGGACGCTGTCAGAAGCCGGCAATTTTGTTGTTGTGGCAACGCCAACCGATGGCCCGATGCGGACCCATATCAATGATCTGGGCATAACGGTCATTGTTGATGAGCTCGTTCTCACGAGGCACGAAACCGTTCTCAAACTAGGCAGGAATTTCGACGCGATAATCGTTAACACCGTGGTTGGATGGCCGGTGGTGTGTCAGCTTGCCGAACTGGTCCCCACCTTTTGGTATCTCCACGAAAGCGAATTTGCGAAAGAACTTTTCTCGTCGAATTCCGAGGCAAGACAGGCTCTGAACAAGGCCGCTGGTGTTTGGGTTGGGAGTAAGATTGCCGGACGCGTTGTCGAGCCGTTTTTTGCAGATTATTCCGTTGTTCCGTACAGCGGCGCGACGATGGGCTCGGCTGCCGAGTCCTCGGGGCCAACGGAGGGCGAGGACAACAACATCGTCATCTCGGTGCTTGGCTCATATGAGCCGCGCAAGGGCCAGGATCTGGCGATCTTGGCGGTGGACAAATTGGACAAAAGCACTCGGCGTATGTGCGAGTTGCGATTGGCCGGGCGGAGCCTCAACGCGGGATACCACGGTCAGATCGTTGAAATGGCGGACATCAGAGTTGGTGTTGCGGCGCAGGGGCCTCTCAGCCACGCGGAGTACGAAAGAGCGCTGCACGAAACTGACATACTTCTCGTCTCTTCGCGCGACGACACACTGCCACTTGTTTCGATCGACGCCCTGGGGTGCGGAAAGATCCTGGTATGCTCGACCGCCGTCGGCACCGCAGAGTATATTGAAGACGGCGTCTCCGGATACATAGCGGAAGATTCCAGCCCCACGAGTCTTGCAGCTGCGCTTGGGCGGGCGATCAGCGACAGAGCTAAATGGCCCGAGATCGGAGATGCCGCCAAGGCAGTTTTCGCGGCCAATTTTTCGCCTGAAGCCTTCGCTGGCGAAATACTGCATCGCGTGGCGTCAAAGCTGGACAGAGATTTGGATCGTACGGCATGAGCCAGGTTGCAATCGCGCATTGCCTAAGGCTAGGTCCAAAGATCGGCCGCCCTTGGCGGGTCCATCGGGACGGTCTCCTAAACTTCGCTCAGGGGGAGCTCGGATGATTGGTATTTTTGGAGCATCCGGGTTCATCGGGCGAAATCTCGTTGATCATTTCAACCAGAAAAATATTCCATTCCGTGGCTTTGTACGGCGAGCAGCTTTTGCTCAAACGGCCAACATGACACTTATTGATTTCGATGACCCGGCGACCTATCGCGACCATCTCAAAGAACTGAGCGCCGTGGTGTTGCTCGTTAGCGCATCTGTGCCGGCCACCTTCGCAAATGATCTCGTATCTGAGGTGAGTCGGAATGTCGTTCCGCATATCAAATTCCTGCAAAGCATCCGTGGGACCTCAATCGAGCATGTGGTCTATCTATCATCTGGCGGAACGATCTACGGAGTGCCCCGGCAGTCGAGCATCACTGAAGAACACCCAACTCTTCCAATAAGCACCTACGGGTGCGGCAAACTGATGATCGAGAGCGCCATAAAGACGCTATCTGCGGGCGCCGGATGGAACTATTCGATTCTTCGTGCTTCGAATCCTATTGGCAAATATCAGTCGCCCGAAAAGGGGCAGGGCCTCGTTGCCGCTGCCGTTCGAGCTGCCTTTCTCGGTGCCCCGATTGACATCTGGGGCGACGGCAAGGCATTGCGCGACTACATCGACGTACGAGATCTTTGTGCTGCCATCGATATCGTACTGAGGCCGCAAGAGCGAAAAAGACAAATTTACAATGTCGGACTGGGCAGATCAGTTAGTGTAAATGAAATCGTCGACCTTTGCTCCTATGCATGCGGAAAACCTATCTTCCGAAATTACATACCGGAGAAGTCGTTTCTTGTGAGGGACGTGGAGTTGAATTGCGACGCCATAACGCGTGATACGGGATGGAAGGCGAAATTTGACATTTCCGATGCGATACAAAATTTTGTATTGGATTACAAAGAGACGACGCAGACTGCGTCATTACCCTGAAATCGCGCTACTGTACGTCTTCAAGGAAATGTTAAAAATAAGAAAACTGACGGCATAGGTTGACGATGAAAAATCATCGATCTTGCTACTTCAGAAACGTCCGGCTGCTTCGAAATAGTGCTACTTGACGTTCTTTTGAAGCACGAACAACGCTTCGTTTCGAATGGCGCTCTCGAAGCATTTCGTAAACCCAAACGGTTCAGCCAAGCGGTCGAGATGGGCGGAGAATGTTTCTTTGGTCCACGCGTGGACGTGGATGTCGACGCGCTTTTTTAGCCCGGCTTCGGCTGCCGACACCAACTCGGTTTCGGTAAACGCAGGCTGGGAAATCGGGTGCACATAACGGCAGTGCTCGATATAGGAGGCCAGTAGCGTCGGTTCTCCGCCCGTACTCAAATCGTCCATGAGATGGTCGAACGGTGTCGGAGGTCGGTCCCGGTCAGTAGTGAATCTCATGTCCGGCACGGCGATGACGTAGACGCCACCTGGCTTCAATCGTGCCAGTCCCTCGCGAATTGAGCCGAACGGGTTGGCCAGGTGTTCGATGACGTGGGCCGAAATGACGAAGTCGAGGCTCGCGTGCCGAGTTCCCGCAAAGGTCTCCGCATCGATGAAGCCGCCCTCCGTGATGTTTTTGTCGGCAAAGTGCGTCTTCAACGTTTCGTTGTCGCGGATGTCGCCGTAGATCACCGTGGCCGTGGGTGGCACAGGAAATGGACGGTTGCCGGCTCCGACTTCAATGCCGATTCCCTTGACAAAGGCGTCTGAAATCACGGTTCTTGCACCGATGACCTCGTGAAGTCCGGCTTTGTCTCCGACCTGGCGGCGGTCGCGATGGAGCGCCGCCGCGACATGGGCGAGTTCGCTGTGCGAGCGTTCCAACCAAAACTCTACCGTTTCGTCTGCGTATATTTCAGTCACGGATAAACGGCTCCTGGCTGCAAGTTCTCTAACCAAGCCGATCGGCCGCTGGAGGAACGGGAATTTCCGTACGATTTCTGCACTGCGCATTTTGGGCCCTACAACAGCTTCCTCGACCTAGCGTGGTTGATCTGCGTCGTCACGCTTTCGATAAGGCTCTCATCGTGGCTTGCCAAAACGCTAGCGTCTGCCCTCGAGCTAGGTCGTCCATGCGGCGTATCGCGTTCTTGGAACGAGGCGCCAGCCCCTTCGGCTGCTCCTGGGCGCCTTGGCCACGCGATGTGTATGTCATATCCGTCGTCTTCGCTCCCCAATTCGTGGCGCACTCTTCGCACCGCTTCTCTCGGTTCGCAAGCCTCTCGATCACAACCCCAAGCCGATGTCGACCGGCAGCTTCGCGCTGGCAAAAAGTTCGTGAATGCGAATATGAAACATCTGGCCATCACCTCAACTCCACGCTATGCGATATGTGGCGGGTAAGTTGAGGATTGGCATTCTGGCTTGGAGGGGAGAGTTGCCCCAAGATATCGAGCAGACGCCATGAACCACGAGAGTGTCATGCAATTGAGCCCACCGCTTTCTAAGTCGGCTGAAACGACGGTCGTCTATTCGACCGCCAGCGTCGGGATCGTCTGGGCTTCCGGCATGCTCGTTGTCGCTGCGGCCAAGAAGACGATTCAAACGGCATCATGAACCTTGCTCAGCTTGTTATTTCCCTGACACATCGGGAGGTGTCTGGCCGCTATCGCGGTTCCACGTTTGGGCTGTTGTGGTCGCTGCTCAATCCCTTGCTCATGCTCGCGGTGTACACGTTCGTGTTCGGTGTTGTGATGAAATCGCGCTGGACAATGCCCGATCAGCAAAGTGCTACCCATTCCACCGGCGAGTTTGCCGTGATCCTGTTTTGCGGATTGATTGTCTTCCAGTTTTTCTCGGAGGTGATTTCGCAGGCGCCTGCGCTGATTGTAGGCAACGCAAACTATGTAAAAAAGATTGTCTTCCCGATCCAGATTCTGCCGATCGTTTCGGCTGGCACCGCGCTGTTTCATGCGGCTGTCAGCCTCTTGGTGCTGCTGGTTTTCGCCTATGTCGTTTTTGGAAATATTCCGCTCACAGTGATTCTGGCGCCTCTGGTTTTCGCGCCGCTGGTTATTCTGGTGCTCGGTATAGCGTGGGCGTTGGCGTCGATCGGCGTCTATTTTCGTGATATGAGCCAGATCGTCGCTCCTCTCGTGACCGCGACCATGTTCCTGTCGCCCGTCTTCTTCCAGAGAGCGTCGCTGCCGACCTGGCTGCAGCCCTGGCTCTCGCTCAACCCGCTCGCGATCCCGGTCGAGAATTTCCGCAACGTGGTCCTCTTCGGCGTACAGCCGAACTGGATGGCGCTCGGCTCCTACTCGATCGTAGCGATTGTGGTGATGTTTTTGGGCTATCAATTTTTCCAGAAGACTCGCAGAGGCTTTGCCGATGTCCTCTGACAAGACCGGAGTTGAGACGGTTGGCCGTGCGTCCGACATTGCAATCCGAGTGCGTGACGTGTCGAAACATTATGTCATGTTCGAGCGGCCGGAAGACCGCTTCAAGCAGATGATTGTGCCTCGGCTCGAGCGTCTGGTGGGGCGCCCACCGCGCCGCTACTTTCGCGACTTCGCGGCCTTGTCCGGCATTTCCTTCGACATTGGCCGCGGCGAAACAGTTGGCATCATCGGCCGCAATGGATCCGGCAAGTCGACGCTCTTGCAGATCATCTGCGGCACGCTGCAGCCGACCGCGGGGTCGGTCGAGGTCAATGGCCGGATCGCCGCGTTGCTTGAGCTTGGCGCCGGCTTCAATCCAGAGTTCACCGGCCGCGAAAACGTCTTCCTCAACGCGTCGATTCTCGGTGTGCCTCGCAAGGAGATGGAGTGGCGTTTCGACGACATTGCGCGTTTCGCCGATATCGGTCCCTTCATCGATCAGCCGGTAAAGACCTATTCGTCGGGCATGCAGGTGCGGCTCGCCTTCGCCACCGCTATCAACGTCGATCCCGACATCCTGGTAGTGGACGAAGCGCTGTCAGTGGGCGACGAGGCGTTTCAACGCAAGTGCTTCGCCCGCATCGAGGACATCAAGGACAAGGGTGGCACCATTCTGTTTGTCAGCCACGGTGCGCAGACCATCGTCCAGCTTTGCACGCGGGCATTGCTCGTGGATGCCGGTGAGCTCATACTTGAAGGCCGGCCAAAAGCGGTGGTGGCGCAATATCAGCGGATGGTCAACGCCAGCGTGGAAACGGCGAAAGAAATCCGCGCCGGGATTCTTGCACCCAGTGCCGTTTCGCCGACTGCCAAGGCAGCAGTCGCTGGCAGTTTCGAAGACAAGCCCGCCGTCCCCAATACTAAGTCGGCAGCGGTTATGAAGTTTCCTGCTGCTGAAGCCTCCGATGCGGTCGTCGCGTCACCTGTCGAGGCCGAATCGAACGACACCGCTGGCCAGTACGCAGACTATTACGACCCTAACCTCAAGTCGAAGTCCGCAGTTTATCTCGAAGAAAGAGGTGCCCGCATCCGGGATCTTCGCGTTCTAACCCTCAGTGGCGAGGAGGTGAATGTGCTGCAAATGGGAAAGCGGTATGTTCTCGAATACACAGTGGACTTTTATTCTCAGGCAAGGGAGGTCGGCTTCGAGTTCCTGTTCAAAACTGTAACAGGCCTGGTTTTGGCAGGATCAGACACGCATAGAGTAAAGGGAGAAAAAACTCAGTTTGTCATTTCCGGTGCGGCGATGAAAATAAGTTTTACCTTTAACTGTATCATGTTGCCGGGCGTCTATCTCGCAAGTGCCGGCGTACGAGGTCTGGTGAACGGCGAATTGTGTATGCTTCACAAGATTATTGAAGGCATTCTCATACGCGTCGCCAGCGAGCCAGACCTTGCAGCAATCGGCTACGCAAACCTAGATGCAACGCCCCAGGTGGCTCTGTCTTCAGCAGAGCTTCCAGAGCATTGAGCGTCTCGGCAGCTCTGGATTTGGTGTCTTCGATAACATCGAGTAATAGATCGCGTTTGCCCCCTTCAACTAGGTCCAGGGCAGCGCGGGTCACTTCATCCTCCTTTGCATGCTCAACCCGATAAACAAATGGCCATCCCGAGGTGGAAAGTAGACTTGTAAGCTTTCCACCTCCGCGAATTTGATCGATCGCGATGAACGGAATCTTGTTGCGCATTGCCAAAACTGCGCCATGAAAGCGAGATGTGAGAACGAGATCGCAAGACGAGTACAGAGCTTCAATTTCGACAGGCGTGCGGCTAGAACGGGTTAAGTGGTGTTCTATCTCAACCGTCTTCACTTGATAATTTGTGGCCAGGCTATCAAGCACATGCGCCGTGAGAGCACTGGTGCGACCATGGAGTGAGCTTTGGGGGCCATACTCGCTCTGCTCACCGCGAAGTACCAATCCGACAACAAGCGGTTCACTTGATTCACGTACGCGCTTTGAATTGACCCGCCAAGGCGCGAGAATGGCAACGTCCTCAAAGCGTTGACCGCCTCCTTCTCGCGCCAATGCAACGTCGAACGGCTGGACGTAGTTGATATGGTTTCGGTCAAACAGACTAATGCTGACCCCGATTTTTCTGGTTGATGGAAATCGACGAACTATCGTCTCTACAATCGGATGATCCTTGATAACCGGACCGCAGACGAAAACCAACGTGCCGTAGTCATTCTCGTCTAGCTCGTCCAACGCCACCCTTTCGCCGGAAATTTCAAACTCCGTGCTTTCTGTTAGATGCCTAAAATTCAACCCCAACGCTTTCATGCGAGCAGCAACACTCTGTACCGCGTATAGATCTCCGATGGTTCCATTGTCTTTCAGCGATCCATACCAACACAAAAGAATCTGGCCCTTGGCAACTGGATGTTGGACGTCTTTGGAAGATAGACGCGTAGCGAAGTTGCAAAGAAATTGATAGGCGCTCCCCTCGCGCACGGCACCATGATCAACCTTGTGCGTGAGTTTTAGAACTGGAAGCTTGGCAAAAGATACGACCTCCCGGTCCTCCTTTGAAATTGCACCAAGCAATCGCGTCTCATAGGGAGCGAACAAATGTGGACCGCTTGCCGATATCTTCGGCACATTGTCCCACGACATGCGAAATTTTCTATCCTTTTGATAGGCTTCGCCGAATAGATGATGGAACCAGAAATAGTCCGGATCGTCTGTTCGGCTCTGCCAGTGTCGGTAGACGTACCGACGCCATTCATGCGCTATATAAGATGACTGGCTGGCTGCCAAAAACCATGAAGATAGCATTCGGGAGGGGGCGGGCCGCTCGAATGCAAAGAAGCCTTCAGACATAACGCCGTCAAGCCACTGATCAAGAGGCTGTAGGCAATAGCAAGTGGCATCGACCCAAACTCCTCCATACCTCGTTAGCAATTCGACGCGAACAATATCGCTATAAGCCGCGTCTGAGAGGGGCATAGAAAGGATCGAACTTGCGTCGCTCACCTCAGGCAGAAAGTCCGCCAAGCTTTCTCTGGTTAGGACATGAATCGTCCAGCTAGGATTGATTCTCTGCCAAGAGCTTACGCAGGCCCTCACGATTTTTGGCGCGGCTTCGATGCCTTGGAGCCACAATATCCAGATGGTTTTAGGAAGCATTGTTCGTCTCGTCGCAAAGCGACGCCCTATGTCTCAACTCCGCGGCGTGCCTAGGCCGCTCCCGCACCTCTTTGACGTGACCGATGACACTGGCATCGTTCACAACCGTGGCCTTCGTCGGAGTGTTGTGATGCGCCCTGCTAGCACCAGTCGATCATTGGCTTCAAGACATCCATGCCGAGATGCTGACTTCTTGAGCCAAGCTCTCACTGAGGAGCGAACAGCGAAATGTGGCAACCACCGATCGCATGCAAGCCTCGAACCTCACAACCCACGAGGCAACACTTCGACGGCAGCTTTACTAGGAGAGTGCGCCTTCCACAAAAAATATCTGGCGATGACCGTGACTCCGCGCTATGCGATACAAAGCGGCGGGGCTGGGGATTGGCACTCTAAACTGGTGATCGGTGACGGGTTTCCGTCGCTCTCGCACTACGTTAGTGTCCAAGTCCTTGCGCCTGGAGTTCAGTACTACCCAATGACATCCTATGTAGAAGCCGTGTCCGGACTTCGGCCGAAGATACGGCGCGCCATTATAATGATCCAGGACCTGGTCATGGTCTTGGTCGCGGTGGCGCTGAGTCTCGGGCTTTCGCAGTCGAGACTTTCATTCGATGCGCTCTCCTGGCCGGGCCTGGCTTGCTGGGTGAGCATTGTTCTTCTCAGCCATCTCTTGTTTCGCTATTGCGGCCTCTACAACACCGTTTGGCGTTTCGCCTCCACGCCGGACTTCTTCAACATCCTGAAGAGCTGCGCGATCCTGACCGTCACGCTCTATGTCGTCTCGCTGGCGGTCCGATGGTTTCAGCCGGTGACCGGCCTCAACGAGCGCCAGTTTATCGTCTTTTTCCTCGTCTCCTTCACCATCATATCGGCGCCGCGGCTTTACTACCGCTTCCTGCGCGACGGGGCGAGCTGGCGAATCCTGAGCCGCAATGCAAACAATGTGGCGATCAAGCAGGCGCTGTTCGTCGGCAGGCTGGGCGAGGCAGACGTCATCATTAGGTTCACGCGCACGGCAGAGCCGGCCGAGTATTCCATCGCCGGCATCATGGCCATCGAGAACGGCGCGCCGCTGGGCACGCAGATCCAGGGCGTCCCGGTGGTGGCAGTGCGGCCCCACCTGGTCGAGGTGCTGGAAGAATATGCAAGAGGTACCAAAAGCCTCGACATGCTGATTTTCGGCAATGGCACCGAACGCGAGATCGAGGAGTATTCGGAGCTGGTCCGTGTCGCCCGTCACAGCGGCATCGCCGTCGTCCAGTTCTCCGGCGTCTCGGAACTCGGGCAGGGCGGAAAGCTGGTCCTCGACGCTGTCGAGATGGAAACCATCCTGCGCCGCTCCACGGTTCCGTCGGACGTTGAGCGCATTGGCGGCTTCGTCGGCGGCAAGCGCGTCCTGGTGACCGGCGGCGCCGGCTCCATCGGCCGCATCCTGGTCAAGCGGGCGCTGGAACTCGGCGCCGAGGCGGTTCTGGTTGCCGATATCTCGGAGTTCGGGATTTTCCAGCTCGACCAGCAGGTCGACGAGAAAGATCATGCCCGGCTCAAGAGCCGCATCGTCGATGTCACCGACCGGCGCCAGATCACCCGCGTCGTCAGCGACTTCAAGCCCGACATCATCTTCCACGCCGCCGCGCTCAAACATGTGCCGCTGCTTGAGGAAAACTGGGAATCGGCGATCCAGACCAACATTTTGGGTACTCTCGTCTGCGCCGAGGTTGCCGCCAAATGCGGCGTGCCGCAGTTCCTGCTGATTTCCAGCGACAAGGCGGTCGATCCGACCTCGGTGCTCGGCATGACAAAACGCGCCGCCGAGCAGATCGTCTCTTCGCTGCACGAAACGCACGCCACCGAACCCAATGGCCGTCGCTCCGGCACCAAGTTCATCGCCGTGCGGTTCGGCAATGTCTTCGGCTCCAACGGTTCGGTCGCGACCATCTTCCAGGCGCAGATCGAGGCCGGCGGTCCGGTCACCATCACCGATCGCCGCATGACCCGCTACTTCATGACGGTGGCCGAAGCCGTCGACCTCGTCATCATGTCGGCAGCCGATGCCGAGCGGCGCCAGGGCAAGGACGATTACGCCATCTACATGCTCGACATGGGCAAGCCGGTGCCGATCCTCGAAGTCGCCGAAACCATGATCCGCATGGCCGGCAAGAGCCCCTACACCGACATTCCGATCCGTTTCACCGGGATCAGGCCGGGCGAGAAGCTTCACGAGGTGCTGCATGGCGGCAACGAGGAGATTGTCGCGCTCGATATCCCCAAGATCTTCGGCCTGCGAACCGATGTCGTGGGGTGGCCCAGGGTCCAGGCAGCGCTGACGTCGCTGCAGGCGGCCATGCGCGACCAGGACAAGGCCGCCGCGCTCGCCGTCATGGCCGGGCTTCATCAGGCCGAACAGCCTCAAGCCGACGCGCGCCGCGAAACCATTGCGAAAACAGTCGGGCAAGCGGGTTAGAGCAATTCCCGGAAAAGTGTGAAGCGGTTTCCCGGAAAATCGCGTAGCGCTTTCCCTGAGGAATTGCGTACAAACAAACATGCTGTCCTGATCGACCGGGATTGGCTATTGAAACCAATCCGATGGCCGTTCCCAGGCGCTTGCAGATGATTCTGAACCCGTGAGCAGACAAGATCAGCGCGTGGCCGTGCTGCTGGGCACGAAAGATGGCGCGGCTTTCCTTGACGAGCAGCTCGCATCGCTGCTTGCGCAGTCGCATCCTCTTGTCGACCTCTGGGTCTCCGACGACGGGTCGACGGATGGCACTTCTGCCATCATCGGCGCCTGGCAGAGCCGCTGGCCCAAGGGCCGGCTGACCCTGTCGAACGGTCCTCGCCAGGGCTTTGCCGCCAACTTCCGCTCGATGATCATTGATCCGCGCATCGATGCCGACTACTACGCCTTCTGCGACCAGGACGACATCTGGGAGCCGGACAGGCTGGAGAGCGCTATTGCCTGGATGCAGGGGCACGATGCCGAAACACCGCTGCTGTTTTGCTCGAGGACCGCGACCATGTCCGAAACCGGAGCAGCGCAAGGCTATTCGCCGCTGTTCCTAAAGCCGCCGTCGTTTCGCAATGCGCTCGTGCAGAGCATTGCCGGCGGCAACACCATGATGATCAACCGCGCGGCGCGAAAGTTGCTGGCAACGGCATCGGCAAGAACCGAGTTCGTCAGCCATGACTGGTGGACCTATCTGATCGTCACTGCTGCCGGCGGCATTGTCCGCTATGATCCGCGGCCGCTGGTGCGCTACCGCCAGCATGAGGCAAACCTGGTCGGCGCCAACGTGTCATGGAAGGCGCGGCTGTCGCGGCTGGGGCGCCTGTTCAAGGGCGAGTTCGCCGTCTGGACCGATCACAATCTGAGCGGTCTGGCGGTCAATCGCGACATCCTCAGCAGGGATGCCGCCGTTTGCCTCGGCCTGTTCATCAGGGCGCGCAAGGGCGGTGTCTTGCGACGCCTGCGTCTTCTCAGAAAAAGCGGCGTCTACCGGCAGACGCTGGCCGGTACGCTTGGGCTCTATCTGGCCTTCATCTGGCGGCGGATCTAGAGCATGCAGGGACGGCCATGAGGGGACCCAAGCGAGCTTTCGACCTCGTCGTGGCGGCGGTTCTCTTGCCGCTGACCTCGCCCGTCATCCTGCTTGCCATGCTGGCAATCAGGCTGTCGTCGCCTGGACCCGCCTTGTTTTCGCAAATCCGGGTCGGACAAAATGGCGTGCCGTTTCGCTGCCATAAGCTGCGGACGATGGTTGTCGGAACGCCGTCTCTGCCCTCGCATCAGGCGCCGGCAAGCTCCATCACTTCCGTCGGCGCGGCGCTGCGAAAATTCAAGATCGACGAACTGCCGCAGCTGTGGAATGTGCTGAAGGGAGAGATGAGCCTGGTCGGGCCGCGTCCTTGCCTGCCCACGCAAACGGAGCTGATCGAACGCCGCAGGCAATTGGGTGTGCTTGCGGCGCTTCCGGGCATTACCGGGCTGGCGCAGATGAAAGGCATCGACATGTCCGACCCGAAACTTTGCGCCGAGATCGATGCCGAATATCTCAGGATGGCCTCGATCGGCCTCGATGTCCGCATTCTCGTCGGTACGATCTTCTACCGCGGTTGAGCAACGCCGGATTTATAGCGGCGCGCAAGCTCGGTCAGTTGTTCGAGCGTGTCGGTCCGCGGCGCCCAGCCTTCGGATACCAGGAGCGACGGATCGCATATCTGCGTCGCTGTCATCGCTTCCCATGCCTTGCCTTTGCCCAACAAGACCAGCACTGCCCGCATCAGCCCGGCAGGCACTCTGGACAGCCGCAATGAGTAGCCAAAACCGTTCCGGAATGCCCCGATGATTGCCGAGACCGGGAGAGGAGGGAGATCGCAGGCGACATAGATGGGGCGAAGCGGCTGCTGACGGCTCAACAGATACACCGCGGTCCGCGCTGCCGCCTCGCATGACATCAGCGATCGTGCGCCGCTGAAGGCCGCCGCCGGCAGCGACAAGGCCATAGGCACGCCGCCCAGGCGCATCAGCGTCGCCAGGTTTCCCTTCATGCCTTCGCCATAGATCGACGGCAGGCGCAGCGCCGTGGCATCGGTAGGTCTGGACGCATAGGCTTCCAGCGTCCTGATCTCGCCTTCGCGTTTCGAGCGGCCATAGGCGCATTGCGGGGCTGGCGGCGTCGCCTCGCTGATCGTTCCGCTGAAGCCGGGACCGGCCACCGCCCGGATCGAAGACAGATAGATGAAGCGCCCGCTGGCCTGCGCGGCGGCCGCGCGCGCTAACTGAGCGGTCAGTGTCGCATTGGCGGCCAGGAAGTCGGCCTCGCTCGCCTTGCGGTCATTGTTGAGAGCCGCACAGTGGACGACATGGGTGATATCTGGCATCAGCGCCTGGAATGCCTGGGCCGGCGCGTCGAACTCCGGCAACTTGACGGCATCGCTCGCGGGGTCGAGCCGCTCCGGGTGACGCGATGCCATGCGCACCTCGAACCCGGCTTCGCCAAGCTGGTTGACGACCTGCCTGCCGATGAAGCCCGTCGCGCCTGTGACCAGCACTTTCACGGCTGGCTTGCCTGCGGCGTCGAGGCCGGCAACGCCTGTTGGCAGCCCGAAGCAAGATAGGTCCCGGATACCAGGAACACCATCAGTGTCGAATCGAGGATGTCGTGGCCGATCAGGATGCCGGTCAGGCCGGCGATGAGATAGGTGATCACGGTAGCGACGATCATCGTGGCACCGAACCGCTCGACGGTGTCGGTGCTGGTGCGCAGAACGATTGCTGCGTTTCTGGCGGCAACGACGAACACAGCCGCAAGCGTGATGGCGCCGACGAGCCCGGCCTCCACCAATGCGGTCAGAAAGCCGTTGTGGAAATGGCTGAAGCCCGTGTATGGCATGTTGAACTGATTGTTGAATCCATCCTTCATCAGCTCGCGGCTTGCAGCAATGCCGTGACCGAAAATCGGCATGTCGTGGAAAGCGCCGAGGCCGATCTGCCAAAGCGCGGCGCGGAAGCCGAGCGCCGTGGCATGGTCACCTTTCGTAGCCAGCGCATCCCAGTCGCTGAACAGGAAAGCTGCGCGCTCGTAAATGATCGGGAATCCGATGGCGGCGATAACCACGCCGATCGCGCCAGCAATCAGCAGCAGACGAATAGCGTTTCGGCTGGTGAGCCTGCGCCGGTTGATCAGCAGGACGGCGATCCCGGCCACCGGCAGTGCCAGCCATATGATCCGCGACCCCGAGTAGAGGATGGCGACCGCCCCGGCCAGCGCTGCGCAGGCAAGCAGGACCTTGTTCTTTTCGACGTTTGAAAGGGCGCCCGCCAGGCACATCAGAACGCTGAGGCAGGCGACCGTCGCGAATACGATTGGATTGCCGGCACCGCCTTCGGCTCGTACGCCCAGCCAGTAATGTTGCACGATCGCCAGCAGCAGGGCCCCAAAACATGCGGCAGCGCTCGCCAGCACGACGATGCGCGCCAGCGTGGTTTTCTCGGTGATGCTCCAGGTTGCGTATGAGACGGGGAAAAACAGGAAGGTGATCAGCCCTGCCAGATGAGGCGCATCCTTGGCGATCGAATTGTTGACGATAGAGGCGAGCACGAAGGCTGCACAATAGGCATAGATGGCCACCGTCATCGCGACCATTGGCCGGTCGGTGTTGAAGCGCCGTCTTTTCAGGGCAAGCAGAAACACCGACCACAGGCCGCCGCCATTGAACACAAAGCTGACCGCCGACCCCAGCACAGGCGGGCAAAAGAAGCAGAGAATGGAGAAGGTGATGTTGATCCGTGACGGCGAGAGGTGCTGCTTGATGGTGGAAATCGGGGTCAATGCTCTGGTTCACAATGCGCTGGGGTCGCTTGGCGACGGACGGTGTTTGGTGGCGACTTTTTTGCAGCATCCCGCCCGGCGCGGGTTCAGGAGCCGGTATAGCGGCTGGGTCCGGTTTTCGATAGTGCGGCGAGGATCTTGCAACCATCGAAATCCGTGGCGTGGCCGCATCGCATAGCGAAAGCATCCACCGGCCCGACCGTTTTCCCGAGGGTTCCGCCAAGATTTTTCACGGCCTTTGAGGGCTATCAATCTGTCGGGCAGAAATTTCCGGATTCCGGGCTTTTCATGGAAAATTCGTTCCTTATCGGCTTGGCCGCCGGCCTTTCCAGCGTTGTTATATCAGGTGGCGATCTGCTAGAACGCCGGCACGAACCGATAGTGTCCAGCAGTGAAGCTTGAACCGGGCGGCTGAAAAGGACGCCCGATCCATCTGATGCAAGGTCTGGATGGCACGAGAGAACGCTCACAGTCCATGAACATCGCGCTTACGCATTTGCAGCGGCTCGAGGCCGAATCCATCCACATCTTCCGTGAGGTTGCTGCCTCCTTCTCCAAGCCGGTGATGCTCTATTCCGTCGGCAAGGATTCCTCCGTGCTGATGCATCTGGCGATGAAGGCCTTCTATCCGGCCAAGCCGCCTTTCCCCTTCCTGCATGTCGACACCACCTGGAAGTTCCGCGAGATGATCGCCTTTCGCGATCAGATGGCGCAGAGGCTCGGCTTCGACCTGCTCGTCCACGTTAATGAAGACGGCGTGCGTGACGGCATCAACCCCTTCGACCACGGCTCGAACACCCACACCCATGTGATGAAGACCGTGGCGTTGCGGCAGGCGCTCGACAAATACGGTTTCGACGCCGCCTTCGGCGGAGCGCGGCGCGACGAGGAAAAGTCGCGCGCCAAGGAGCGCATCTTTTCCTTCCGCAACGCCCAGCATGTCTGGGACCCGAAGAACCAGCGGCCGGAAATGTGGAAGATCTTCAACACTCGCATCGCGCCGGGCGAATCGATCCGCGTCTTTCCGCTGTCGAACTGGACCGAACTCGACATCTGGCAGTACATTCTGCAGGAGAACATTCCGATTGTGCCGCTCTATTTCGCCAAGGAGCGGCCGGTGGTCGAACGCGACGGCATGCTGATCCTCAAGGACGATGACCGCATGGCGCTGCGACCCGGCGAGACGGTCGAGAACCGGCTGGTGCGCTTCCGCACGCTCGGCTGCTATCCGCTGACCGGCGCTATCGAATCCGACGCCGACACGCTGGAAGCCATTGTCGGCGAGATGCTGACGGCACGCACCTCCGAGCGCCAGGGCCGCCTCATCGATCGCGATGAAGCCGGCTCGATGGAAAAGAAGAAGCGCGAGGGGTATTTCTGAGTATGCGCCACATCCTGGCCAAGAGCCTCGCCCCCACCGATGGCATCCGCGAATACATGGCGGCACAAGAGAAGAAGTCGCTGCTGCGCTTCCTCACCTGCGGCTCGGTCGACGACGGCAAGTCGACGCTGATCGGCCGCCTTCTGTCCGACACCAAGCAGATCTTCGAGGATCAGCTCGCAGCACTCGAGCGCGATTCGCGCAAGCATGGCACCACCGGCGACGACGTCGACTTCGCGTTGCTGGTCGACGGCCTCGAGGCCGAGCGCGAGCAAGGCATCACCATCGACGTCGCCTACCGCTTCTTCGCCACGCCCAAGCGCAAGTTCATCGTCGCCGACACGCCTGGCCATGAACAATACACCCGCAACATGGCGACCGGCGCCTCGACCGCCGATCTCGCCATCGTGTTGATCGATGCGCGCCAGGGCGTGCTGCGCCAGACCCGGCGCCACTCGATCATCGCCTCGCTGCTCGGCATCCGCCACATCGTGCTTGCCGTCAACAAGATCGACCTCGTCGGTTTCGACCAGGCGGTGTTCGACCGCATCGTCGAGGATTACCGGCAGTTCTCGCATGAGCTCGGCTTCCAGACGATCGTGCCGATCCCGATGTCGGCCCGCTATGGCGACAATGTCACCAGCCGCTCCGACAAGACGGCGTGGTATTCCGGCCCGTCGCTGATCGAGCATCTCGAAACCGTGTCGGTCGACGATGCCGCCGTCGAATTGCCGTTCCGGTTTCCGGTGCAGTATGTCAACCGACCCAATCTCGACTTCCGCGGCTTTGCCGGCACCATCGCGTCCGGTCAGGTTGCGCAGGGCGACGAGGTGGTCGTCGCAAAATCCGGCAAGGCCTCGCGGGTCAAGCGCATCGTCGCGCACGGCGGCGATCTCGCCCAGGCCGTCGCCGGCCAGGCCATCACCCTTGTGCTCGACGACGAGGTCGAGGTCTCCAGAGGCAACTTGCTGGTGTCGCCCGCGGCACGGCCGCAGGTCGCCGATCAATTCGCCGCCAACATCGTCTGGTTCGACGAGGCAGCGCTGCTGCCGGGCCGCTCCTACATCCTGCGCACCGAGACCGACCAGACCAGCGCCACCGTCACCGACCTAAAATACCGCGTCAACGTCAACGACTTTGCCCGCGAGGCGGCAAAGTCGCTCGACATGAACGAAGTCGGCATCTGCAACATCTCGACCCGCGCGCCGATCGCCTTCGACACCTTCGCCGACAACCGCACCACCGGCGCTTTCATCCTGATCGATCGCATCACCAACGCCACGGTCGGCGCCGGCATGATCCTGCATACGTTGCGCCGCGCCGAAAACATCCACTGGCAGTCGCTCGATGTCGGCAAGCGCGGCCGCTCCGACCTGAAAGGCCAGCGCCCTGCCGTGTTCTGGTTCACCGGGCTTTCCGGCTCGGGCAAGTCGACCATCGCCAATTTGCTCGAGAAGAAGCTGTTCGCCTCGGGACGCCACACCTACATTCTCGACGGCGACAATGTCCGCCACGGCCTCAACCGCGATCTCGGCTTCACCGATGCCGACCGCGTCGAAAACATCCGCCGCGTCGCCGAAGTGGCCAAGCTGATGGCCGATGCCGGGCTGATCGTCATTGTCTCCTTCATCTCGCCCTTCAGCGCCGAGCGCCGCATGGCGCGCGAGCTGATGGCCGACGGCGAATTCGTCGAGGTGTTCGTCGATACGCCGTTCGAGGAATGCGCCCGGCGCGACCCGAAGGGCCTTTACGCGCGGGCGCTGAATGGCGAGATCAAGAACTTCACCGGCGTCGATTCACCGTATGAAGCCCCGGAAAAACCGGAAATCCATCTTAAGACACTCGGCAAGACGGCCGAGGAGATGGTAGAGGCTCTGGAACACTGGCTGAACGAGCGCGACATTGCTGAAGACCAATACGAAGCCGGCGGCGGCATCTGACGACGAGGCGATGCTGGCCGTGTTCGAGCGCCTGGCGCTCGATGCGGGACGCGAGGTGATGCGGGTCTTCAAGGCCGGCTGCGCAGTCGACAGCAAAGCCGACTTCTCGCCGGTGACGGAAGCCGACCGCGAGAGCGAGACGATCATCCTTGCCGGCCTGCGTGCGGCTTATCCCGATATTCCCTGCGTGGCCGAGGAAGAGGTCGCCGCCGGCATCGTGCCGCCTGATCTCGATGGCGCCTTCTTCCTGATCGATCCGCTCGACGGCACCAAGGAATTCGTCAACCGCAGGACCGATTTCACCGTCAACATTGCGCTCATCCGCGACGGGGTGCCGGAAGTCGGCGTCGTCTTCGCGCCCTGTAGCGGGCGGTTCTTCTCCGGACGGCCGGGCAGGGCCGAAGCAATAGAGGTCGATGGCGACTTCCGGATCGTCGGCCGGCGACGGATTTCGGTCAGGACGGCGGTGACGCCGCTCGCCGTCGTGGCCAGCCGCTCGCACAACACACCGGAGACCGAAGCCTTCATTAGGGACCTCGGCGCCGCCGAGATCGTCTCGGTCGGCTCATCGCTGAAATTCTGCCTGCTCGCCGCCGCCGAAGCCGACATCTATCCGCGCTTCGGCCGCACCATGGAATGGGACACCGCGGCCGGCGACGCCGTGCTTCGCGCCGCCGGCGGCATGACGCGCACGCTGGACGGCGCGCCGCTCACCTATGGCAAGCGCGAGCAGAGCGACGACGCGGATTTCGCCAACCCGCACTTTATCGCCAGTGGGAAGGCAGCGGAAGCAAACGCGTAATCTCCCCCCTTGAGGGGGAGATGGCCGGCAGGCCAGAGGAGGTCGCCGCGCGTGAGGCGCCAACCTCTTTCTGTAGTAAGGAGGCCGAGCCCGGTCGAACCGACCCCCTCTGTCGCCTTCGGCGACATCTCCCCCTCAAGGGGGGAGATCATCTAGTCCTACGCCGCCGCTACATGCGCCGAGTTCGACCCAATATAATTGCGGATCGTCTCGATGATGCGGTCCTGATCGGCTTCGCTGAGATAGGGGTGCATCGGCAGGCACAGGATACGCTTCGGCAGGTCCTCCGACACGGCGAGGCCGGTCGGCGTGCGCGGATAATTCTTGTAGGCGATCTGCTGGTGCAGCGGCTTCACATAATAGATCACCGACGGGATGCCCTTGTCGCCGAGATGCGCCCGCAAGCCGTCGCGCTTCGGCGTTTCGATGGCATATTGCGCCCAGGCCGAGCGGCCGCCACCTAGATTGCGTGACGCCTTGACGATGTCGCCGAGACCTTCGGCATAGCGTTTGGCGACCACCTGGCGGGCGACCATCTCGTCTTCGAGGATGGCGAGTTTTTCGATCAGGATCGCCGCCTGGATCGTGTCGAGGCGTGAATTGATGCCGACGCGGACATTGTCGTACTGCGTTTCGCCCTTGCCGTGGAAGGCAAACGATCTGAGCTGGTCGGCCAGCGCATCGTCATTGGTGAACATCGCGCCGCCATCGCCATAGCAGCCGAGCGGCTTTGCCGGATAAAAGCTGGTCGAGCCGACATGGCCGAAGGCACCGCACATCTTGCCATCGGCTGAGCCGCCGATCGACTGCGCCGCATCTTCGATCACCAGCAACCCTTCGCGCTTGGCAATCGCCATGATCGCCTCGTAGTCGGCGGCAAGCCCAAACAGGTCGACCGGAATGATCGCCTTCGGCTTCAGCCGGCCTTCCTTCTTGATCATCATGATCGCCGCCTCGAGGCTGGCGATGTCGATGTTGTAGGTCTCGGCGTCGACATCGACGAACACCGGTTCGGCCTTGGCCAACGCCACCACTTCCGCCGTCGCGGCGAAGGTGAAGCTCGGCACGAACACCGCGTCGCCCGGGCCGATGCCGGCGGCAAACAGCGGCAGCAGCAGCGCGTCGGTGCCGTTGGCGCAGGCCACGACATGCTTGGTGCCGACATAGGCGGCGAGCTTGTTTTCGAATTCGGTGACCTGCGGCCCGAGGATATAGCGGCCTTCCTCGACGACATTGTCGATCGCGGCCTTCAGCCGGTCGCGGATACGTTCGCGCTGCGCGCCAAGATCGATGAACTGCATGTCGGCCTCAAAACGGTAATGCGCGCGGTCCAGGGAACAACGATACGCGCAGAAACAACAACTTAACCGGCCCGCTGGTACCAGAGTTGGGCCGGTCGAGAAAGCCGGACCGGCCAGGCGGCCGGCAGCCGAGGTGTTGCAGCCCGTTACCTCAGGTTTTTGCCGCGCTGCAGCAAGATGCCGGAAATCCGGGCTTTCCAGGACGTGACGTGGCTAATTTATCGCGTCTTTCCGGCTCGCGGAAACATAAAGTGATCGGCTCTCATGGGCGGCTAGCGGCCGGATGAAGCATGGATCAGGCGATTTCATGCCGCCAGGGCGGATTGGCGCCGGCTCGTGACACCGTCACCGCCGCCGCCTTGGAACCGAGCGTCAGCGCCTGGCGGATGGCGTCCTCGGAAAGGCCGCCCATCTCAGCCTTGGTGAGCAGGCCTTGCTCGTGCAGCGAGGCCAGAATGCCGGCATTGAAAGTGTCGCCGGCGCCGACCGTGTCGACCACCTCCACCTTCTGCGGCATCACGGTGACCTTGTGCTCGCGGCTGTAGCCGACGGCGCCTTCGCTGCCGTGGGTGACGACGATCAGCTTCGGCCCCCGGTCCAGCCAGTTGCGGATGACATCTTCATGCGAGCCGGCCTCACCGAACCAGTGCAAATCCTCATCCGACAGTTTCACGATGTCGGCCATTGCCATCATCGAGCGGATGCGGCGGAGATGCCTGGCCTTGTCGGGGATGAAGTTCGGCCGGATGTTGGGATCGAGCATCATGACGCGGCGCTGATGCTCGCGCTTCATGAATTCCTCGTAGGCAGCACCCGCCGGATCCGAGATCAGGCTGATGGCGCCAAACAGCATGGCTTCGATCTCGGCGCCGAGTTCCGGCAGATCCTCTGTCGTCAGCATGCGCCCGGCGGTGTTCTCGTCGTAGAAAGTGTAGGTCGCCTGGCCGTTGGTGAGCCGCACGAAGGCAAGCGTGGTGGGGCGAGGGGAGGTGTGCGCATAGGTGGAGCTGACCTTGCTTGCCCCCAGCGCCTCGCGGAACTGGCCGCCGAACAGATCCGACGACAGGCCGGAAAAGAAGCCGGCGGGCGCGCCGAGGCGGCCAAGCGCGATCGCCGTGTTGAACACCGCGCCGCCGACATAGGGCGCAAAGGCCGGCTCGCCCAGCGTCGTGGTGCGCGGCAGCATGTCGATCAGGGCTTCGCCGCAGCAGAGGATCATGTCTCAGGACTTTCCGGCGGATAGATCACGCCTTTGCGGATGATGATGTTGGCGTAGAGCCTGGGTTCACCGGTCGCGACGATCGCATACGCCGACCGGACGCGTGCATAGAAGTCAGCGCCGGCCAGCGCAACCACTTTGCGGCCCGGAGCACGCTTGGTGCAGATCGCCTCGATCTCGCGGTGGACCGGATCGGCAACCGAGGGATCGCCTTTGACCGAGGCGCGAAAAAGCGCTTCCGGCACGAAGTCGTCCACCGGCAGCACGCTCAATATGGCGTCGAGCACCGGTATCAGGTGATGACCGTCGGCTCGTACCAGCCGGTTTGCCTGTTCTTCCGCCGGGTAGTTGCCGTCGACGAGCGCGATTTCGTCGCCATGGCCCATGGCGCGCAAGGTCGCCAGAAGCTCCGGACCGAGCAGCGACGGAATACCGATCAGCATTCAGGTGCTCCTGGAAATCGTAGTCGAACCGATGAGGAAGCGTTCGGACAGCGGCAGGCTGGCGCCACCCAGCGCGCGGGCATGGATGCCGACGGTGCCTTCGCGCACGTCCGGCAGCTTCAGGCCTTCGCCGTCGATCGTGCCGATCGTCTGCCTGACGGCATCGACGAGGCGACGCCGTACTGCGAGCGGCATCCAACCATCGATCACCGCGGCCTCGAAATCGATCACCGAGGACGCTGCGACAATGGCGTAGGCAAGCGCTCGCGAGGCGCTGGCGATCCAGTCGTCCAAATCGGCGCCGATGTCGCCCCATTCCTGCGGTGAGGTCCAGAGATAGGAGCCGTCGATGCCGCGCGCGCTGAGCGCCTTTTCCAGCATGGCGATCGAGGCGACGTCGATGAGCTGTGTCGGCTTGCCGTCCGGCCCCGGCACCGGCATCGAGCCCAGCGCCCCGGCATTGCCGGTCGGTCCGCCAAAAAGCCGGCCGTTGAGCACGATGCCGCCGCCGGCAAAGGCGCCGATGTAGAAATAGACGAAGTCGCGCACGCCGCCGGTCTGGCCGAACACCAGTTCGGCGCCGCAGGCTGATGTGGCGTCGTTCTGCAGATAGACCGGGAATTCGCATTGCGACTGGATGTCGGCGCGGATGTCGCGATGGCGCCATTCGTCCATGATGTCGCGTGGCGCACCCGCCGTATCGGCCCAGTTCCACAGTTCGAACGGCATGGCGATGCCGAGCCCGGCAATGCGCTTATCCTGCGCCGGTGTCAGTTCGGCGCGCATCGTCTTCATGCCCGATGTAACGAACTCCACCGTCTCGCGTGGCGCTGGATAGCGGTAGGAGTGCTGCAGCATCGAGCGCACATGCCCAAGGAAATCGATCAGCACCAGTTCGGCGCTGCGGCGGCCGATTTTGAGGCCGATGAAGAATGCGCCTTCGGGGTTCAGCGCCATCGGGATGGAAGGCTGGCCTATCTTGCCGCGCAACGGCGCCTGGCGCACCAGCAGGCTGTCTTCCTCCAGCTCGCGCATGATCACCGACACGGTCTGCGCCGAAAGCCCGGTCATGCGCGCAATGTCTGATTTGGCCAGGCTGCCATGCTGGCGCACCAGCGACAGCACCAGCCGCTCATTGTGGTCGCGCATGCCGCTCTGGTTGGTGCCACGGTGGAGACGGCTGGCGGCCGCCTCGGGCGAACCGTGCCTCGCAATGCCGGTCTCCACCCTTGTTCCTTCCCTTGGTTTATTCTCACTGCTTTTACGGGCAGAATGAGTGAACCGTGCAATGCTGTCAATAATAAATAAGAGTGATTTAATTATTGACAGCCCCGGCCGACTGGTGTCTTTTGAGGGCGCGTCCACACTGGGAGAACTTCAGTGGATGCGCCCGAGATGCCGGTTGGCGGCATCCGCATGGTTCCATGGGAGGAAGATCGTGACCAAAGCATTATTGAAGTCCACCGTGTTCGCCGCGGCGGGCCTCGGCCTGATGGCCTTTGCCTCTACGGCATCTGCCGCCGGCGTCGGCGCTTGCCTGATTACCAAGACCGACACCAACCCCTTCTTCGTCAAGATGAAGGAGGGCGCGACCGCTAAAGCCAAGGAGATCGGCGTCGACCTCAAGTCCTATGCCGGCAAAGCGGAAGGCGACAACGAAGGCCAGGTTGCGGCAATCGAATCCTGCATCGCCGATGGCGCCAAGGGCATTCTGATCACCGCGACCGATACGGCGGCTATCGTGCCGGCGGTGAAGAAGGCACGTGACGCAGGAGTGCTTGTGATTGCTCTGGATACGCAGCTTGAGCCTGCCGACGCCGCCGATGCGACCTTTGCCACCGACAATTTCAAGGCCGGCGAGCTTATCGGCTCTTGGGCCAAAGCGACGCTGGGCGACAAGGCCAAGGATGCCCATATCGCCTATATGGATCTGATCGCCAGCCAGCCCTCAGTCGACGTGCAACGCGATCAGGGCTTCATGAAGGGCTTCGGCATCGACCTTGGCGACCCCAAGAAAATCGGCGACGAAACGGATGCACGCAATGTCTGCCACGATCTGTCGAGCGGCAACGAGGATGGCGGCCACACCGCCATGGAGAACTGCCTGCAGAAGGATCCGGACATCAACGTGGTCTACACCATCAATGAACCGGCGGCCGCCGGTGCCTATCAGGCGCTGAAGGCAGTCGGCAAGGAGAAGGACGTGCTGATCGTCTCGGTCGACGGCGGCTGCCCCGGCGTCAAGAACGTTGCCGAGGGTGTGATCGGAGCCACCTCCCAGCAATATCCGCTGCTGATGGCCTCCCTCGGCATTGAGGCGATCAAAGCATTTGCCGATAGTGGCAAAAAGCCCGAACCGTCGCCGGGCCTGAATTTCTACAACACCGGCGTGACGCTGATCACCGACAAGCCTGCAGCCGGTATCGAGTCCATCGACACCAAGGCAGGGCTCGCCAAGTGCTGGGGTTGATTTGAACCTCCGATCGGCTCAATCTTGAGACAACGATAAGAAGAGAATTGCGCGAGGTGGCCACAGCCGCCTCGCGCAAAAGGAGGGGAGGCCGTTTTGAGCGTTGAAACCACCAAGGCCAGCGGACCACAGGAGTTCGAAAAGACTTTGGCCGCAAGCGACACCAGCGTCGCTTCCTTCGACACCCATTCGCGCACGCCGCTGGAGAGTATCCAGCACCGGCTGCACAAAAGCCCGGCCATGGTGCCGTTGATCATCCTGTTGCTTTCGGTGATCCTGTTTGCCATCGTCGTCGGCGGACGCTTCTTTTCGCCGTTCACGCTGACGCTGATCCTGCAGCAGGTGGCGATCACCGGCATGGTGGGCATCGCCCAGACTCTCGTGGTGCTGACCGCGGGCATCGACTTGTCCGTCGGCGCCATCATGGTGCTGAGTTCGGTCGTCATGGGTCAGTTCGCCATGCATTACGGCGTCCCGGCCCCGGTTGCCGTTGCCGTCGGGCTTCTGGTCGGGGCGCTGTGCGGCTTTATCAACGGCATCCTCATCGCCAGGGTGAAGTTGCCGCCCTTCATCGTGACGCTCGGCACATGGTCGATCTATGCGGCCATCAATTTCATCTACTCCGGAAACGAGACCATCCGCAGCCAGGATCTCGAAACGACTGCGCCGCTCCTGCAGTTCTTCGGCGGCTCGTTCAAGGTCGGCGGCGCGGTGTTCACCTATGGCGTGCTGCTGATGCTGATCATGGCGGCGATCGCCTGGTACGTGCTCAACCATACCGCCTGGGGACGGCATGTCTATGCAGTAGGCGACGATCCGGAGGCGGCCGAACTGTCGGGTGTTCGGGTCGACCGGATGCTGCTCGCGGTCTATACGCTCACGGGCATCATCTGCGCCATTGCCGGCTGGGCCTTGATTGGGCGCATCGGATCGGTTTCGCCACAAGCAGGTCAGTTCGAGAACATCAACTCGATCACCGCCGTGGTGATCGGCGGCACCTCGCTATTCGGTGGGCGCGGTTCCATTCTCGGGACCATCTTCGGCGCACTTATCGTCGGCGTGTTTGCGCTCGGCCTGAGGCTCTGGGGCACGGATCCGCAATGGACGCAATTGTCCGTCGGCGCCCTTATCATCGTGGCGGTTGGCATCGACCAGTGGATCAGGAAGATATCGGCATGACCCAGGCTCAGGACCCTATTCTCACCGCCCGCGGGCTCGTCAAACGCTATGGCCGCGTCACCGCCTTGGACAACGCCGACTTCGACCTCTATCCGGGCGAAATCCTTGCCGTCATCGGCGACAACGGCGCCGGCAAGTCGTCGCTGATCAAGGCGATTTCCGGTGCGGTCACGCCCGACGAGGGCGAGATCCGCCTCGATGGCAAACCTATCGCTTTTAAGTCGCCGATGGAGGCTCGCGAAGCAGGCATCGAGACCGTCTATCAGAATCTGGCGCTTTCGCCGGCGCTGTCCATCGCCGACAACATGTTCCTCGGCCGCGAAATCCGCAAACAGGGCTTCCTGGGACAATGGATGCGCATGCTGGACCGTCCGGCAATGGAAAAGCGCGCCCGCGACAAGCTCACCGAACTGGGCCTGATGACCATCCAGAACATCAGCCAGGCGGTGGAGACGCTCTCGGGCGGTCAGCGCCAGGGCGTGGCGGTGGCACGCGCCGCCGCCTTCGGCTCGAAGATGGTGATCATGGACGAGCCGACCGCAGCCCTTGGCGTCAAGGAGAGCCGCCGCGTGCTCGAACTGATCCTCGACGTCAAGAAACGCGGTCTGCCGATCGTGCTGATCTCGCACAACATGCCGCATGTCTTCGAAGTCGCCGATCGCATCCATATCCATCGGCTGGGACGTCGCCTCTGCGTCATCGATCCCAAGCAATATACGATGTCGGATGCTGTGGCTTTCATGACGGGAGCCAAGGTTCCGCCGGAGGCGGCGCTCGCGGCCTGATCCGCTCGACGGATAAATTGCCGCAGGGGCAACCGGCGGCTTATCGATCTAAATCGATTGAATGTATGTTGCAATGCACTAGGATGGGCTGGGACTGACAGCGAAAGCCGGTATGATCGCAGCACGATCACGAGAGGCAGTATGACGCGAACAATGACAGCCAAAGCTCCTGTTCTCGAAATTCCCGATCCCAAGACGCTCGCCGACGAGGTGCTGTCGGCACTCAAATACCGGGTCGGCAAGGGCACCTCCGTCGCCACCCAATATGACTGGCTGACAGCCTCGATCAAGGTCGTGCGCGACCGCATCGTCGATCACTGGATGCAGGCGACGCAGGAGGCCTACGCCCAGCAGGAAAAGCGCGTCTACTATCTGTCGCTCGAATTCCTCATCGGCCGGCTGATGCGCGATGCCTTCTCCAATCTCGGCCTGATGGACAATATGCGCGAAGCGCTGAAGTCGCTGGGCGTCGACCTCGACCTCATCGCCGGGCTCGAGCCGGACGCCGCGCTCGGCAATGGCGGTCTCGGCCGGCTCGCCGCCTGCTTCATGGAAAGCATGGCCACCGTTGACATTCCCGCCCATGGTTACGGCATTCGCTACGCCAACGGCATGTTCCGGCAGGAAATCCATGACGGCTGGCAGGTCGAACTGCCCGAGACCTGGCTCGACCACGGCAACCCCTGGGAGTTCGAACGCCGCGAGCGCGCCTTCGAGGTCGGCTTCGGCGGTTCGGTGGAATCGATCACCTCCAAGGACGGAAGGCTCGAACGCCACGTCTGGAAGCCGACCGAACATGTCCAGGCTGTCGCTTACGACACGCCGGTGGTCGGCTGGCGCGCCAACCGGGTCAACACGCTGCGGCTGTGGTCCGGCATGCCGATCGATCCGATCCTGCTCGACAAGTTCAACGCCGGTGACCACATCGGCGCGCTTGCCGAAAGCAACAAGGCCGACGCGCTGTCGCGCGTGCTCTACCCCGCAGACTCCCACAAGGCCGGCCAGGAACTCAGGCTCCGCCAGGAATACTTCTTCTCCACCGCCTCTCTGCAAGACATCGTCCAGCGCCATCTCAGCCAGTATGGCGATCTCGTGTCGCTGCCCGACAAGGCGGCGATCCATCTCAACGACACCCATCCGGCGATTGCCGTGGCGGAGCTGATGCGCCTGCTGATGGACGTCCACGGCATGGATTTCGACCAGGCCTGGGACATCACCAAGCGCACCTTCGGCTACACCAACCACACGCTGCTGCCCGAGGCGCTGGAAAGCTGGCCGGTGCCGCTGTTCGAGCGGCTTTTGCCGCGCCACATGCAGATCGTCTACGCCATCAATGCGCAGGTGCTGCTCGAAGCGCGCGCCACCAACCAGTTCTCGGGTGAGCAGATCAGCCGCATCTCACTGATCCAGGAAGCCGGCGACCGCCGCGTGCGCATGGGCAACCTCGCCTTTGTCGGCTCGCACTCGATCAACGGCGTGTCGGCGCTGCACACCGAGCTGATGAAGGAGACGGTGTTTGCCGATCTCCACAAGCTCTATCCCGATCGCATCAACAACAAGACCAACGGCATCACGCCGCGGCGCTGGCTGATCCAGTGCAATCCAGGCCTCACCGCGCTTACCCGCGAGGCGATCGGCGACCGCTTCCTCGACAATATCGACGCCATCAAGGGGCTCGATGCCTTTGCCGACGACGCCGCCTTCCGCGACAAGTTCGCCGCCGTCAAGCGCTCCAACAAGGTCAAGCTCGCCAATCTCGTCGCCGACCGGCTCGGCATCAAGCTCGATCCATCGGCGCTGTTCGACATCCAGGTCAAGCGCATTCACGAATACAAGCGCCAGCTGCTCAACATCCTGGAGGCGATCGCGCTCTACGACCAGATCCGCTCGCATCCCGAACGCGACTGGATGCCACGCGTGAAATTCTTCGGCGGCAAGGCGGCGCCGAGCTACCACAACGCCAAGCTGATCATCAAACTCGCCAACGACGTCGCCAAGGTCATCAACAGCGACCCGTCGGTGCGCGGCCTGCTGAAAGTGGTGTTCGTGCCAAACTACAATGTCAGCCTGGCCGAAGTGCTGATGCCGGCCGCGGACCTGTCCGAACAGATCTCGACCGCCGGCATGGAAGCGTCGGGCACCGGCAACATGAAGTTCGCGCTCAACGGCGCCTTGACCATCGGCACGCTCGACGGCGCCAATGTCGAGATCAAGGAGTGCGTCGGCGACGACAACATCTTTATCTTCGGCCTGACCACGGCCGAAGTCGCCGAGCGGCGCAGCAATGGCTACAACCCGCGCGCCGTCATCGAAGGATCGCCGGAACTGGCGCAGGCTGTCGCCGCCGTCTCGTCGGGCGTGTTCTCGCCCGACCAGCCGGATCGCTACCGCGAGCTGATCGACGGTCTCTACAACACCGACTGGTTCATGGTTGCGGCCGATTTCGATGCCTATGCCGCTACCCAGCGCGATGTCGACGCCGTCTGGCGCAACAGTCCCGACTGGTACGCACGCGCAATCCGCAACGTTGCCCGCGTCGGCTGGTTCTCTTCCGATCGCACGATCCGCCAATATGCGAAAGAAATCTGGAACGTACCCGCCTGATATGATTGCATGAGACCACGAACAATGGGTCTTATGCACAAGAACAAGAACTGGCTCCCCGGGAGGGAAATCGGCTGATGAGGAAACCGCGCGTGACCGCTGCGACAAGCGGGCCGGACGGGCTGGCACCAGCCGGCGATGTCGCGGCGATTGTTGCCGGTACGCATGGAGATCCCTTCGCGGTTCTGGGTGTGCATGAAGCCGGCAAGGGCTTCGTCGCCCGTTGCTTCGTGCCCAATGCCGAGTTCGTCACCGCCTATACGTTGACCGGCAAGGAGGTTGGTGAACTCTCACGCCGCGACGATGCCGGTTTCTTCGAGGGCAAGGTTTCGATCCGCAAACGCCAGCCGCTGCGCTATCACGCCAAAAATGCCGGCGGCGACTGGTGGCTGACCGATCCCTATTCCTTCGGCCCGGTGCTCGGCCCGATGGATGACTATTACATCGCCCAAGGGTCGCATCTCAGGCTGTTCGACAAGCTCGGCGCCCATCTCATCGACCATGAAGGCGCCTCGGGCGTGCATTTCGCCGTCTGGGCGCCCAATGCGCGGCGCGTATCGGTCGTAGGCGATTTCAACGATTGGGATGGCCGCCGGCACACGATGCGCGACCGCCGTGACACCGGCATCTGGGAGCTGTTCATTCCCGACATCGGCGCCGGACAGCCCTACAAATACGAGATTATCGCCCCCGACGGCGTGCGCCTGCCGCTCAAGGCCGATCCGTTCGCCTTCAAATCCGAGCTGCGCCCGGCCACCGCTTCGGTGACGGCGGTGCCGCCGGCGCATGAATGGGGCGACGATGCGCATCGCAGCTACTGGC
Organism: Mesorhizobium caraganae; assembly: GCF_016836705.1. GTDB lineage: Bacteria > Pseudomonadota > Alphaproteobacteria > Rhizobiales > Rhizobiaceae > Mesorhizobium > Mesorhizobium caraganae. The sequence continues at coordinate 59,862 of NZ_JAFCGY010000002.1, forward strand.
GCAAGGCCGATCCCCGGCGCGAAGCCATCTCGATCTATGAGGTCCATGCCGGTTCGTGGCAGCAGCACGACGACGGCAGCTTCCTGTCATGGGACGAACTTGCCGACCAGCTGATTCCCTATGCCGTCGAAACCGGCTTCACCCACATCGAATTCCTGCCGATCTCCGAACATCCCTATGACCCGTCATGGGGTTATCAGACAACCGGACTTTATGCCCCGTCGGCGCGCTTCGGCGACCCCGACGGCTTTGCCCGTTTCGTCGACGGTGCGCACCGCGCCGGCGTCGGTGTCATCCTCGACTGGGTGCCGGCGCATTTCCCGGTCGACGCGCATGGCCTGGCCAATTTCGACGGCACCGCGCTCTACGAGCATGCCGATCCGCGCAAGGGTTTCCATCCCGACTGGAACACCGCGATCTACAATTTCGGCCGCCGCGAGGTGGTGTCGTTCCTGGTCAACAATGCGCTGTTCTGGGCCGAGAAATACCATGTCGACGGTTTGCGCGTCGATGCGGTCGCCTCGATGCTCTACCTCGACTACTCGCGCAAAGCCGGCGAATGGATCCCCAACGAGAAAGGCGGCCGCGAAAACCTCGAAGCGGTCTCCTTCCTGCAAAAGATGAACAAGGAGCTCTACGGCCACCATCCCGGCGTGATGACGATCGCCGAGGAATCGACCTCATGGCCGAAAGTCTCGGCGCCGGTGCATGAAGGCGGGCTGGGCTTCGGCTTCAAGTGGAACATGGGCTTCATGCACGACACGCTGGAGTATTTCGCCAAGGAGCCGATCTTCCGCAAGCACCACCACAACGACCTAACCTTCGGCCTGACCTACGCCTTTTCAGAGAATTTCGTGCTGCCGCTCTCTCACGACGAAGTCGTGCACGGTAAAGGCACGCTGCTCGGCAAGATGGCCGGCGACGACTGGCAGAAATTTGCGACTTTGCGCGCCTTTTACGCCTTCATGTGGGGCTATCCCGGCAAGAAGCTGTTGTTCATGGGCCAGGAATTCGCCCAGCGCCGCGAATGGAGCGAGGCGCGCGCGCTCGACTGGAACCTGCTCGACTTCCGCCCGCATCGCGGCGTCTGGCAGACGGTGCGCGACCTCAACTATCTCTACCGTTCGCGCCCGGCGCTGCATGCGCGCGACTGCGAGCCGGACGGTTTTTCCTGGCTGATCGTCGACGACAAGGAAAACTCGGTCTTCGCCTGGCTGCGCAGTGCGCCGGATGGCAATCCCATCGCCGTCATTTCCAACTTCACGCCGGTGCCGCGCGACAATTATCGCGTGCCGTTGCCCAACGTCGGCAAATGGCGCGAAATCATCAACACCGACGCCTCGGACTATGGTGGTTCGGGCAAGGGCAATGGTGGCGTGGTCGAAGCCAGGGCGGAGGGAGGAGGCATATCGGCAACGATGCTTTTGCCGCCGCTGTCGACGATCATGCTTGAACTCGTTGCGGAGTGAGCAGTGCTCCAGACTGGTAATTTGGGAGGGTAAAAAATGGCAGACTTGAAGAGAACCCAGCCGCTGGCGCGCGATGCCATGGCCTATGTGCTGGCCGGCGGCCGCGGCAGCCGGCTCAAGGAATTGACCGACCGGCGCGCCAAGCCCGCTGTCTATTTCGGCGGCAAGACGCGCATCATCGATTTCGCGCTTTCCAATGCGCTGAATTCCGGCATTCGCCGCCTCGGCGTCGCCACCCAATACAAGGCGCATTCGCTGATCCGCCATCTGCAGCGCGGCTGGAACTTCCTGCGGCCGGAGCGAAACGAAAGCTTCGACATCCTGCCGGCCAGCCAGCGTGTCTCGGAAACCCAGTGGTATGAGGGCACCGCCGACGCCGTCTACCAGAACATCGACATCATCGAGGCCTATGGCCCCGAATACATGGTCATCCTCGCCGGCGACCACATCTACAAGATGGACTACGAGCTGATGCTGCGCCAGCACGTCGACGCCAATGCCGACGTCACCGTCGGCTGCCTCGAAGTGCCGCGCATGGAAGCGACTGGCTTCGGCGTCATGCATGTCGACGGCAAGGACAACATCATCGCCTTCGTCGAAAAGCCCGCCGATCCGCCCGGCATTCCCGACAAACCGGAATTCGCCCTGGCCTCGATGGGTATCTATGTTTTCAAGACCAAGTTCCTGATGGAACAGCTGCGCCGCGATGCCGCCGAGCCGGGCTCCAGCCGCGACTTCGGCAAGGACATCATCCCCTACATCGTCCAGCACGGTAAGGCGATCGCGCATCGCTTCGCCAAATCCTGCGTGCGCTCGACCGCCGAGAATGAGGCCTACTGGCGCGATGTCGGCACCGTCGACGCCTATTGGGAAGCCAATATCGACCTGACCGACGTGACGCCGGAACTCGACCTCTACGACCGCGACTGGCCGATCTGGACCTATGCCGAATTGAAGCCGCCGGCAAAGTTCGTTCATGATGAGGAAGGCCGCCGCGGTTCGGCTGTCTCCTCGCTGGTGTCAGGCGACTGCATCGTCTCAGGCGCTTCGCTGAAGAAGAGCCTGATCTTCACCGGCGCACGCATCAACTCCTATTCGACGCTGGAAGAAGTCGTCATGCTGCCCGACGTTCATGTCGGCCGGAACGCAAAGTTGAAGCGCGTCGTCATCGACCACGGTGTAAGGATACCGGAAGGGCTGGTGGTCGGCGAAGACCCGGCTCTCGACGCCAAGCGCTTCCGCGTTTCGGAAAAAGGTATCTGCCTGGTCACGCAGGACATGATCGACAAGCTGAAGCTATGAAGCAATTCCAGGAAAAGTGTGAAACGGTTTTCCGTCCGGAATTGCGCAAAACAAAGAGTTAGACAGGATCAGAAACGCATGCAGGTTCTGTCGGTCACGCCCGAAATCTTCCCGCTGATCAAGACCGGCGGATTGGCCGACGTGACCGGCGCATTGCCGATCGCTCTGGCCGCCAAGGGCGTGACGATGCGCACGCTCATCCCCGGCTTTCCCCAGGTGATGGACGCCTTCAAGAAAAGGAAGGCCGTCTACCAGTACCCGCTGTTGCAGGGCGGCAAGGCTTCAGTCCATGCCGTGAAGATTGCCGGGCTCGACCTGTTCGTGCTCGACGCGCCGCATCTCTACGACCGCCCCGGCGGCCCCTACGGCAACGCGGCCGGCGCCGACTGGCCCGACAATTGGCGGCGTTTCGCGGCGTTGAGCCAGGTCGGCGGCGATATCGCCGGCGGCGCCATTTCCGGCTACCAGCCCGATCTCGTCCACGCCCATGACTGGCAGTCGGCGATGACGCTGGCCTATATGCGATACGGCAAGGCGGTCGGGGTGCCGTCGCTGATCACTGTGCACAACCTTGCCTTCCAGGGCCAGTTCGGCGCCGGCATCTTCGGTGAGCTCGGCCTGCCGGCGGTGGCGATGGCGCTTGACGGCGTTGAGTATTATGGCGGCGTCGGCTTCCTCAAGGCCGGCCTGCAGGCCGCCTGGGCGATCACCACGGTGAGCCCGACCTACGCGCAGGAAATCCGCTCGCCCGAATTCGGCATGGGCCTCGACGGCCTGATCAACATGCGATCCTCGGACCTCTACGGCATCGTCAACGGCATCGACACCGACATCTGGAACCCCGAGACCGACAAGCATCTGGTGTCGGCCTATTCCGCGCAGACGCTCAAGGCTCGCCTTCCCAACCGGACGGTTGTCGAGGACCGTTTCAATCTGGAGCACGACGACAGCCCGATCGTCTGCGTCATCAGCCGGCTGACCTGGCAAAAGGGCATGGACATACTGGCAGCGGTGGTCGACGGCGTCGTCACCACCGGCGCGCGGCTGGCGATCCTCGGCTCGGGTGACGCCGGCCTCGAAGGCGCGCTGCTTGCCGCCGCCGCTCGCCATCGCGGCCGCGTCGGCGTTGTCGTCGGCTACGACGAGGGCTTGTCCCACACCATGCAAGGCGGCTGCGACGCCATCGTCATCCCGTCGCGCTTCGAGCCCTGCGGGCTGACCCAGCTCTACGGCCTGCGCTATGGCTGCGTGCCGGTCGTCGCCCGCACCGGCGGCCTTGCCGACACCATCATCGACGCCAACGAAGCCGCGATCTCGGCAGGTGTAGCCACCGGTTTCCAGTTCGCGCCCAACAATGGCGGCGCCATGCTGCACGCCATCCGCCGGCTGGTCGACGCGCATGCGAGTCCGGCGGTGTGGGAACAGATCCAGCGCCAGGGCATGAAAGCCGATGTCTCCTGGGACAAGAGCGCCGACAAATACGTTGAACTCTACCGCCTGTTGCTTTCGAAAAGGGTTGCCTGAAGCATGATCCGAACCGTTCCAACCAAACCTTATCTTGACCAGAAACCCGGCACGTCCGGCCTGCGCAAGAAGGTGCCTGTCTTCCAGCAGGAGCACTATGCCGAGAATTTCATTCAGTCGATCTTCGACGCGCTCGATGGCTTCAAGGGCAAGACGCTGGTGATCGGCGGCGACGGCCGCTTCTACAACCGTGAGGTCATTCAGAAGGCGATCGCCATGGCGGCAGCCAACGGCTTCGGCAAGGTGATGGTCGGGCAGGGCGGCATATTGTCGACGCCGGCCGCCTCGCATGTCATCCGCAAATACAAGACCTTCGGCGGCATCATTCTGTCGGCCAGCCACAATCCGGGCGGCCCGCATGAGGATTTCGGCATCAAATACAATGCCGGCAATGGCGGCCCGGCGCCGGAAAAGCTCACCGACGCGATCTTCGAAAAGACCAAGACGATTTCGAGTTTCAAGATCGCCGACATCGACCAGATCGACATCGACAAGATCGGCACCGTCGAGGCCAGCGGCATGACGGTGGAGGTGATCGATCCGGTCACCGACTATGCCGAGCTGATGGAAAGCCTGTTCGATTTCGACGCCATCCGCGCCAATTTCAAATACGGCTTTCGCATGCGCTTCGACGCCATGCATGCGGTCACCGGTCCCTATGCCAAGGAAATCCTCGAACGCCGCCTTGGCGCTGAGAACGGCACCTGCCGCAACTACAAGCCGCTGCCGGATTTCGGTGGCCATCACCCCGACCCCAACCTGGTCCACGCCAAGCATCTCTATGACGAGATGATGGGTCCGGACGCGCCGGATTTCGGCGCTGCCTCCGATGGTGACGGCGACCGAAATTTGATCATCGGCAAGGGCATCTTCGTCACCCCCTCGGATTCGGTGGCGATGCTTGCCGCCAATGCGCAACTGGCGCCGGGCTACAAGGACGGTCTCAAAGGCATCGCCCGCTCGATGCCGACCAGCGGCGCTGCCGACCGCGTCGCCGAAAAGCTTGGTATCGGCATCTATGAAACGCCGACCGGCTGGAAGTTCTTCGGCAATCTGCTCGATGCCGGCATGGCAACGATCTGCGGCGAGGAAAGTGCCGGCACCGGCTCCAACCATGTCCGCGAAAAGGACGGACTGTGGGCGGTGCTGTTGTGGCTCAATATCCTGGCGGTGCGCGGCGAAAGCGCCAAGCAGGTGGTCACCGAGCATTGGGCGACCTATGGCCGCAACTATTATTCGCGCCACGACTATGAAGAGGTCGAGACCGAACGCGCCAATGCCCTGGTCGACGAGTTGCGCGCCAAGCTCGCTTCGCTGCCTGGCACCAGCGTGCGCGGCCTGAAGATCGCCAACGCCGACGACTTCGCCTATCACGATCCGGTCGACGGTTCGGTGAGCAAGAACCAGGGCATAAGGATCCTGTTCGAAGGCGGCTCGCGCGTCGTCTTCCGCCTCTCGGGCACCGGCACTTCAGGCGCGACGCTGCGCGTCTATATCGAGCGCTACGAGCCGGACAGGGCGAGGCACGATCTCGACACGCAAGAGGCGCTCGCCGATTTGATTGCGGCGGCGGATGATATTGCGGGGATCAAGAGCCATACCGGCCGCAACAAGCCGAGCGTGATTACTTGAGAGTGGTGCGGCGCGCCTCTCCTTCTCCCCTTGTGGGAGAAGGTGGCCGAGCGAAGCTCGGCCGGATGAGGGGTGCTCCAGCTTGGCGCACACCATCGTTTCAAGCACCAATGCCTCATTCCTTCCAGCACCCCTCATCCGTCTCGGCGCTGCGCGCCGATCCACCTTCTCCCACAAGGGGAGAAGGAAAGCCGCGCCCATGACCCATCTCGGCGCAACCATCACCCGCGATGGCATCCGCTTCGCCGCCTGGTCGTCGTCGGCACGGCGTCTTTGGGTGTCGATCTTCGACGACACCGGCACCCACGAAACCGACCGGCTTGAGCTTCAGCCGGACGGCGAGGGCGTTTTTGCCTTGTCAGTCGCCGGCCTTGCCGGCGGCACCCGCTATGGCTTTCGCGCCGATGGCGACTATGCGCCCGAACGCGGCCTGTGGTTCGATCCCGACAAGCTGCTCACCGATCCCTACGCCATCGAAATCGACCGGCCGTACCAGTATCACTGGCGGCTCACGGCCAAACGCAACGAAGGCGCCGACACCGCGCAGCTCATGCCCAAGGCAATTGCCGTGGCTTCGCTCAAGGTCGTGCCGGCCAAGCCGCCGCTGTTCAAACCCGGCGGCCTGATCTACGAACTCAATGTCCGCTCCTTCACCAGGCTGCGCCCCGACGTGCCGGAAGTGCAGCGCGGCACCATCGCGGCACTTGCTCATCCCGCCATCATCAAACACTTGAAAAAGATCGGCGTCTCCGCCGTCGAACTGATGCCGGTGACGGGATGGATCGACGAGCGGCATCTGCCGCCGCTCGGCTTGAGCAACGCCTGGGGCTACAACCCGGTCACCTTCATGGCCCTCGACCCGCGCCTGGCGCCGGGCGGCCTGACCGAATTGCGCGACACGGTAGCTGCGCTGCGCAAGGCCGGCATCGGCACCATCCTCGATCTCGTCTTCAACCACACCGGTGAGAGCGATCGGCTCGGCCCGACGCTATCGCTGCGCGGCCTCGATGCCAGCGCCTATTACCGGCACGAGCCGGGCGGCAGGCTGGCCAACGACACCGGCACCGGCAACACGGTCGCCTGTGACCATCCGATCGTTCGGGAGATGGTGCTCGACACGCTCCGCCATTTCGTCCGCTATGCCGGCGTCGACGGTTTCCGCTTCGATTTGGCGCCGATCCTCGGCCGCGTCGATGGCATTTTCGATCCGGAAGCACCCTTGCTTCAAGCCATTGCTGGCGACCCGATCCTTGCCGATAGGGTGCTGATCGCCGAGCCCTGGGATATTGGCCCGAACGGCTATCAGCTGGGCGATTTCCGCCCGCCATATCTGGAATGGAACGACCGCTACCGCGACGACGTCAGGCGCTTCTGGCGTGGCGATGCAGGCGCCGTCGGTGCGTTGGCGACAAGGCTTGCCGGCTCGTCCGATGTCTTCGCCAAAGAACGGCGCAGCGCCAGCCGCACGGTGAATTTCATCGCCGCGCATGACGGCATGACGCTCGCCGACATCGTCGCCTATGAGGCCAAGCACAACCAGGCCAATGGCGAGAAGAACCGCGACGGCCACAATGAGAACCTGTCGTGGAACAATGGCGTCGAGGGCGAGACCCCTGACAAGGCGGTTGCCGAGGCCCGTTCCGGTGACTGCCGGGCGCTGCTCGCCACCTTGTTTGCCTCGCGCGGTACGATCATGCTGACGGCGGGCGACGAATTCGGCCGCACGCAAAAGGGCAACAACAACGCCTACGCACAGGACAACGCCATCACCTGGCTCGACTGGGCCGGGCGCGACCTCGTGCTGGAAGCCCATGTGTCGGCGCTCGCCGCACTGCGCCGCGCTGCGCCAGCGCTTTCTGACACGCGCTTCCTGACCGGGGAGCCGCCGACTGGTTCCGATGTGCCCGATGTCGCCTGGCTGACCGAGACCGGCGCGCCGCTTGGCGAAGCCGATTGGAACGACGCCGCGCGCCACCGTCTCATCATGCTGCTTGGCAATACAGCGGAAGGCCGCCTGGCCGTCATCGTCAATGGCGACCGCCGCCAATGCGTCTTCACGCTGCCCGTGCGGGAAGGGTTCCAATGGCAGCCGGCTGTTGTAACGCAGGCGATCGACCTTGCGCGCCCGCTGCCCGGCCGCAGTGTCAGTTTCATGATCGAGCGCCGGACCGCAAAGGCCCGCGCCAGGAAGGGTTCGTGATGGCCGACGACAATGCAGAGCAGGGGGCCGACTGGTGGCGCGGCTGCGTCATCTACCAGATCTACCCGCGCTCGTTCCAGGACACCACCGGCGACGGTAGCGGCGACCTCTCAGGCATCACATCGCGACTGGCGCACGTCGCCTCGCTCGGCGTCGACGCCGTCTGGCTGTCGCCCTTCTTCAAGTCGCCAATGGCCGACATGGGCTACGACGTATCCGACTATCAGGCGGTCGACCCGATGTTCGGCTCCCTGGAGGATTTCGACGCGCTGGTGGCCGAGGCGCACCGGCTCGGCCTGAAGGTGATCATCGACCAGGTGCTGTCGCATTCCTCCGACAAGCACGAATGGTTCGTCGAAAGCCGATCGAGTCGCGACAACCCCAAGGCTGACTGGTACGTCTGGGCCGACACCAAACCCGATGGCAACGCCCCCAACAACTGGCTGTCGGTCTTCGGCGGCCCTGCCTGGGATTGGGACGCGACCCGCCGGCAATACTACATGCACAATTTCCTGGCTTCACAGCCCGACCTCAATTTCCACAAAACGGAGGTCCAGGACGCGCTGCTCGACACGGTGCGGTTCTGGCTCGACCGCGGCGTCGACGGCTTCCGCCTGGACACGGTAAACTACTATGTCCATGACCGCTGGCTGCGCAGCAATCCGCCTTTGGCGTCGAGCGTCGCCGGCACCAATGGCGAAACCAACACCTATCTCTTCCAGGAACATCTGTTCGACAAGTCGCAGCCGGAGAACCTCGGTTTCCTCCGGCGCTTTCGCGCTCTGCTCGACGAGTATGACGGCCGCGCCAGTGTCGGCGAGGTCGGTGACGAAGGCCGCTCGCTGCAGACGCTGGCCGCCTACACCTCCGGCGGCGACAAGCTCAACATGTGCTACACATTCGACCTGCTCGGCGCGCAATTCTCGTCTGCCCATGTGCGCGGCTGCGTCGAGGCGTTTGAAACAGCGGTTGCCGATGGCTGGGTCTGCTGGGCGTTTTCCAACCACGATGTCGTGCGCCATGTCAGCCGCTGGACGCGGCCCGGCGGCGATCCGGATGCGGTGGCGAAATTCTCGATCGCTCTGCTCGCCTGCCTGCGCGGATCGATCTGCCTCTATCAAGGCGAGGAGCTTGGGCTGCAGGAGGCGGAACTGACCTTCGAGGATCTGCGTGATCCCTTCGGCATCCGCTTCTGGCCGACGGTCAAGGGCAGGGACGGCTGCCGCACGCCGATGGTCTGGGAAGCGGGCGCCGACAATGCCGGTTTTTCCTCGGCCAAGCCCTGGCTGCCGGTGCCTGCAATCCAGCGCGCCCGGGCGGTCGACGTCCAGAATGGCGACGAAAATTCCGTGCTCGCCGGCTACCGGAGGATGCTGGCCTTGCGCAAGGCATATCCGGCTCTCGTCAAGGGGGCGATCCGCTTTCTCGATACCGAGGGCGATGTCCTTGCCTTCATCAGGCAGGGCGAGGGCGAGACATTGCTCTGCGTCTTCAATTTCGCCGACGAGCCGGCCGACTGGCCACTGCCGCCGGATTTCGGGCCCGTCGTGGCGATAGCTCCGGGTGGCGGTGTGGTCCTACAGGAGGAGGGGCTGTCCCTGCCGGCGCTGGGCTGGTTTGTCGGACGAACCGGCTAGAGCGGTTCACCGTTTCACGGAAACGGCGAACCGCTCTATCTCTTTGTTTTCACGCAATTCCCAAGGGAAAGCGCTACGCGCTTTTCCCGGGAAAACCGCACACACTTTTCCTGGAATTGCTCTAACCTAGAGATCGGGCCTATTGCACCAGAACGGAGCGGCCGCAGGTCGCGCCGGTGACCCGGACATCGGCCTGGCCGACGCTCACACCGAGCGCTGCGAGCACATTGTAGACCAACGTGTCGACAGGCGCCGTCACGCTGTTCAGCAGCGCCACCACCGGCGGCTTCACGGTTCCCAGCAGAGTGCTGAGGTTGATCGGCAGGCCCAGCACGTTGGCCGTCAGCGACAGATCGCTGACCAACGACGTTGTCAGCGACTGCGTCAGGTTCTGCGTCGAGGCAGTCTTGATCGTCTTGGCGGTGATATTGGCATAGTCGAAGACAAGGTTGGTCGGATTGATGTTTTTCATCGCAAATGCCGCCGAGCCCTTCACCGACACGGGCGGGACGAGCAAAAGCTTCACTGCCGCGATTTCGGTAATGGAGAAAAGCTCATCTTTGGTGAAGTCGGCGAAGGCTCCGGGATTGCCGTCGGCGCTGCTGGCGGCAAGATGCGCCTCTACGACACCCGGAGTTGTGGCTACCGTGACCTTGATGCTCTCGGGACGGCCCGTCGGACAGCTTATGTCCGTCAGCTTGGCCTCCGCGTAGGCGATTTCGATATGCAGCGGCAGGGTGACGGAGAGCAGGCTGGTGCCGCCGCCGATATTGCTGTTGCCGACAGTGACCGACGCCAGAAGCTTGATGCGTGTCTGCGCGGTGCGCACCACGGTGCCGGCCTCGCCGACAGCCAGCCATGGCGAGGATTGCATCAGCTCGCCAATGGCGACGTTGAGCGTCGTGGCGGTGAGGCCAGGCACGGTGACGCCAAGGTCGAACTGGGCCTGGGTGGTGCCGTTTGCAAGGGAGGCTGCGGCCGTCAGCATTCCCATGGCGCTGGTATCGACACCCAGACCCGAGGGCTTTTGCCCGAGACCCAGGCGGCCGACCGAGCCGAGGTCGACAAGGTGGCTGAGCGGAATCTGGACCGTGCTGGTGGCCTTCGAGGCCACCGACTGCAAGGCCAGCTTGGCCGTGTTGCCAAGCCCTGGGACATTGGCCATGGCGGTTGCGATCTGGCCGATGCTCGCCTTTGAAGCCAGCACATCCGAATAGGATACACCGGTCATGTTCAACTGAACCGCGAGCGCGTCGACAAAGGAAAGCACGTTGATGTCGGCCGCGATCAGGGAATTATAGTCCATCACGCTGAGCGAGATGTTGCCGCCCACCAGTCCCTTGAGGAGCGCATTGAGCAGGCCGTCATTGACGCTGAGCAACCTCGAGCCGACCGAAAATGTCGCTTGCGCCTGGGCGTTTGCGGTGGCCGTCGTGCCGATGACCGGTGGGGCCATGAGCGAGGCGCCGAAATAGAGCGTGCCCTGCTTCTTCAGGAACACGCGCACGGCGTTGTAGGGCAGCTTGCCCGCTTCGAACCGGCTGCCGGCGGCGATCGAACTCAAACCGGTGTAGCGCCCCGGCACAATCTGGACCACCGCCTTGGTGGCTGTTGGCGCGACGGTTGTCCCGTCTTTCTGCACGGCAACCGAGCTGATGCCATTGTCTTTCAGCGTCGTCAGCACCGCCGTTTCAACGTTGGCAAGATTGGCCGCAGCAGTGATCGCCGCCAGGTCGACGATCGACTGCGCTGCGCGGCGCTCGTTGAATAGCGCACCTTGGTCGACGGCGAACCCCGTCAGGACCAGCGCGACGGGCGCGCAGAGCGCCGTCATGACAGCGAAATTGGCCCGCTTCTCGCGCAGCAGCCGCCGGCATATCTGCCACATTCCAGCAACGGTACTACGCATCAGATGCCCCCGACCCGGATCGTCGATTGGCGTTGAATGGTCATTCCCGGCATCGCCAGATTGGGGAACAGATTCCAGATCGGCAAATTCCGTGCGTCGTAGCTGACCGAGACCACGAACTGACTGCCATCGGCGACGCTGTCCTTGGCGTCGACCGTCAGTTTCGTGGCATCGACGAAGGGATAACCATTGACATCGTTGTTGATGAAGTTGGTCACCAGCGTCTTGCGTTCAGTGGCGTTCAGCCCCGCAATCGCCGTTCGCGCCGCATCCGCCGCGATTTGCTGGACCGAATGGCTGGCGCCGAAATAGATGCCATATGCAACCATTCCGAGTAGAAGCAGGATGAACAAAGGCGCCAGCATGGCGAATTCGATCGCCGAGGTCCCCGAGGCGTTCGCCCGGAAACGACACCACAAAGCGGGGAGTTTTGGGTTCTGCAGCATACTGCCGAGTATGCCAAACTTCGCTTGCAGAAACAGAAAATCGATAAAGCAACCGCAAGGTGCAGCCAGTTGAGTGGCATCTGAATTTTAGCTGGCACTATTTTAGCGCGGGACTACTAACTCTACGTCAAGCAGCGGGCGGTTGAAATAATATTTCCGTCTGTCTAGTGTCCTGCCACCAGCTGCCGGAAAGGGAACCGGCGGCGCGCTCAAAGGGGCCAGAAATCGGTTCCGGGGCGTTAACACTCGAAAGGCGCGAGCAGCTAAGCCGCGCCGCAGGGAGAGACTTCATGCTGAAAAATATGCTGAAGGCGACGCTGGTCGCCACAACCATGACCTTTGCTGCAGGCACGTTCCTGACACCGGCCCTTGCCGAGACCGTCTATAACAGAGGCAGCGCCGCCGAAGCGGAGACGGTCGATCCGCACAAGACCTCGACCGTCTACGAAGCCGATATCATACGCGACCTGTTCCAGGGACTGGTCATGCACGATCAGAAGACGAACCTCATTCCGGGCGCCGCCGAAAGCTGGACCGTATCGGATGACGGCACCGTATACACCTTCAAGCTTCGCAAGGACGGCTTGTGGTCGGATGGCAGCCCGGTGACGGCGGACGACTTCGTCTATTCCTTCCGTCGGCTGGAGGATCCGGCGACCGCCGCCGAATACGCTTCCATGCTCTATCCCGTGAAGAACGCCGAGGAAGTCAACACCAAGAAGGGCAAGCCCGAGGATATGGGCGTCAAGGCGATCGACGCCAACACCTTGGAAGTGACGCTGAAGGCGCCGACGCCATACTTCCTCGAGATGCTGACCCACCAGGCCACCTATCCGGTCAACAAGGCCTCGATCGACAAGCTCGGCGCCGATTGGATCAAGGCGGGCAATCTCGTTTCGAACGGCGCCTATACACTGGCTGAGTGGATTCCCAACGACCACATGAAGCTGGTCAAGAATCCGAAATTCTGGGACGCCGCGACCGTCAAGATGGACGTGGTCAACTACATCCCGACCGAAGACCGCTCGTCGGCGATGAAGCGCTTCGAGGCCGGCGAACTCGACAGCTACGGCGATCTGCCTACCGAACAGCTTGCTGACCTCAAGACCAAGTTCGGCGATCAGGTCCGTGTCGGACCGTATCTCGGCACCTACTACTATGCGATCAAGACCGACAAGGCGCCGTGGGACAATGTCGAGCTGCGCAACGCCATCTCGATGGCGATCGACCGGGACTTCCTCGCGGAGAAGGTCTGGCAGAATTCCATGCTGCCTGGCTACTCGATGGTGCCTCCGGGCATCGCGGGCTACACCCCGGCAATGGCTAAATACGCCGACATGTCGCAGATCGACCGCGAGGACGCCGCCAAGAAGATCCTCGAGAAACTCGGCTATACGCCTGAGCATCCTCTGAAGATGGAGATCCGCTACAACACCTCTGAAAATCACAAGAACACCGCGGTTGCCATCCAGGAACAGCTGAAGCCGCTTGGCGTCGAGATCACGCTGCTCAACACCGATACCAAGACCCACTATTCCTTCCTTGAGCAGAAGGGTAACTACGACGTGGCGCGTGCCGCCTGGATCGCCGACTACAAGGATCCGGAAACCTTCCTCGGCATCACACGCAAGGCGAGCGGCAACAACTATTCGAACTACAACAGCCCTGCATACGAGGCAGCCATGGACAAGGCCGCTGCCGCTGGCGGCAAGCCGGAAGAGCGCATGAAGGACCTCACTGAGGCCGAGCGCATCCTTGTCGATGACGTCGGTAACATTCCGCTTCTCTACTACAGCTTCCACGACATCGTTTCCTCGAAGCTGCATGGCTTCGACGACAATGTGATGGACATCCATCCGTCCCGCTTCATCTCCAAGGACTGAATCATCCTTGACTGGACCGCCGCGCCTCATCCGGGCGCGGCGGGCTGGTCGGTCATCGCATCGGTCCGAAAGTCGTGGTCGATTTTCGGCAAGCCCGGTGCGAAGATTTGGAGCGCCGGAGCGTGGCAATGCGTCCGCATGGACGTGTGGCGCTCTGGCCGAAGCGGGGCGCCGATGCTGCGATATATTCTCCGGCGGCTTCTGACCGCCATACCGACGCTATTCGTCATCGTGACGATGGCGTTCTTCCTGATACGCGTCGCACCAGGCGGTCCGTTTAATCAGGAGCGGGGCTTGAGCCCCGAGATCAGGGCCAATCTGGAAGCTCAGTTCGGCCTCGACGATCCGCTCTGGCTGCAATATGCCCACTATCTCGGCAATCTTTTGCGCGGCAATTTCGGGCCGAGCTACAATTTGCCTGACTTCACCGTCACCGAACTCTTCGCCAAGGGCTTGCCGATTTCGGTCCAGCTCGGCACCTCCGCGCTGATCCTGGCGCTTCTGCTCGGCTCGGTGCTCGGCACCATTGCCGCGCTCAACCAGAACAAGGTTGGCGACTACATGGTCATCGCGCTGGCGACAGCCGGCAGCACCATCCCCACCTTCGTCATCGCGCCGGTGATCCAGTTGGTGTTCGGATTGACCTGGAAGCTGTTGCCGATCGGCGGCTGGGGCGACGGCGCACTGATCAACAAGATCGGGCCGGTGCTGACGCTCGCTTTGCCGCAGATCGCCATTGTCGCCCGCCTGATGCGCGGTTCGATGATCGAGAGCTTGCGCTCGCATCATATCCGAACGGCGCGGGCGCTCGGCCTGTCGGACTGGTCGGTGGTGGTCAAGCACGCGCTGCGCGGCGCCATCCTGCCGATCGTGTCCTTCACCGGTCCGGCGGCCGCGGCGCTGCTCACCGGTTCGGTCATCGTCGAGACCATCTTCTCCATTCCTGGCGTCGGCCGCTATTTCGTCGATGCCGCGCTCAACCGCGACTACACGCTGGTGATGGGAACCGTGGTGGTGATCGCGCTCTTCACCATCGTCTTCAACCTGATCGTCGACGTCATGTATGCGGTCGTCGACCCGAGGGTGCGCTATGACTGATATCGCAGCCACCGCCGCTCCGCCGGCCGTTGTCGGCCGCTCGCTCTGGGGCGACGCATGGGCGCGGCTCAAGGCCAATCGCGCCGCCATGTTCAGCCTCTATTACCTTGCCTTCATTGGCGTCATCAGCGTGTTCGGCCCCTGGTTCGTACCGCATCAATACACCACCATCTATGCCGACTATGTGCGCACGCCGCCGAGCTTCAGCCCCTATCCACGGGCCGACATGATCGAGACGGCGCTTGACGATGCGATCAAGCGCATGCGCGTCGACATCAAGGAATGGAAACAGGACGGCGATCGCGTCACCGTCACCGTCACCTCGACCAAACCGATCGATGAGCGCAACATCCGCTATCTCGACCGCTCCGATGCCTTCGATAACACCAAGATAGAGAGCAAATCGGCCGACGGGCTCGAATTGACAATGACCGCGTCGGTCAAACAGCAGTATTTCCTGTTCGGCACCGACAACACCGGCCGCGATCTGTTGTCGCGCACGCTGATGGCAGGGCGCATTTCGCTGGCCATCGGCCTGCTTGCCGGTGTTGTCGCCGTGGTCATCGGCGTCCTTTACGGGGCGGCGGCCGGCTTTTCCGGCGGCAAGATCGACGAGGTGATGATGCGCATCGTCGACGTGCTCTATTCGCTGCCGTTCATCTTCTTCGTCATCATGCTGGTGGTGTTCTTTGGCCGCAACTTCGTGCTGATGTTCCTGGCGGTGGGTGCGGTGCTGTGGCTCGACATGGCGCGCATCGTGCGCGGCCAGGCGTTGTCGATCCGCCGTCAGGAATATGTCCAGGCCGCCGAGGCCATGGGCGTTGGCCAGCGCGGCATCCTGCTCCGCCATGTCATTCCCAACCTGCTCGGACCCGTGGTGATCTACATGACGCTCTTGGTGCCGCAGGTTATTATCCTGGAAAGCTTCCTGTCTTTCCTCGGCCTTGGCGTGCAGGAGCCGATGACCAGCTGGGGCGTGCTGATCTCGGTCGGCGCCAAGAACATCGGCACCGCCAACTGGCTGCTTTTGTTCCCGGCCTTCTTCCTCGTTTCGACGCTGTTTGCACTGAATTTCGTCGGCGACGGCCTGCGCGACGCGCTCGACCCGAGAGATCGATAAAGATGGGAACCGTTGACATGGCAACTCCCGAAACGATCCTCAGCGTCAAGGACCTTCGCGTCCGCTTCCGCACGCTCGACGGCGCCGTCGAAGCCGTCAAAGGCATCAACATCCACGTCAATGCCGGCGAGACCGTCGCCGTCGTCGGCGAATCCGGCTCCGGCAAGAGCCAGACGATGATGGCGGCAATGAGCCTGCTGGCTTCCAACGGCGAGGCGACGGGTCACGTCGACTATCGCGGCCGCAATCTTTTGACCATGACCAAGAGCGACCTCAACAAGGTGCGCGGCGCCAAGATCAGCATGATCTTCCAGGAGCCGATGACCTCGCTCGATCCGCTCTATTCGATCGGCAACCAGCTGATCGAACCGATCCGCAAGCATCGCGGGCTGAACGCGGCCGAGGCGCGCGAGGAGGCGCTCAAGCTGCTCAGGCTGGTGCATATTCCCGACCCCGAACGGCGGATGAAATCCTATCCGCACGAAATGTCGGGCGGCCAGCGCCAGCGCGTCATGATCGCCATGGCGCTGGCCAACGACCCCGATATTCTGATCGCCGACGAGCCGACGACGGCGCTCGACGTCACCATCCAGGCGCAGATCCTGACGCTCCTCGCCGAACTGCAGCGCAAGCTCGGCATGGCCATCGTCTTCATCACCCACGACCTCGGCATTGTCAGGCGCTTTGCCGACCGCGTCTATGTCATGCGCTATGGCGAGGTGGTCGAGGAGGGCGAGGCCGAAGCGCTATTTGCCAACCCGCAGCATGCCTATACGAAAATGCTTCTGGCCGCCGAACCGACCGGCACCAAGGCACCGCCGCCGGCCAACGCGCCGGTGCTGCTCGAAGGCAGGAATGTCGAAGTGACCTTCAAGATCGGCGGCGGCTTCCTCGCCGGCGAACCGCTTCTTTTGCGCGCCGTCGACCACATTTCGATCCGGCTGAAGCGCAACCAGACGATCGGCATTGTCGGCGAATCCGGTTCGGGAAAATCGACGCTCGGCCGCGCTTTGCTCAGGCTGTTGCCGAGCGACGGCGTCATCCGCTTCGGCGATCGGGATATTTCCACCGCTGACCGCCAGGCAATGCGGCCGCTGCGGCGTGAGATGCAACTCGTCTTCCAGGATCCGTTCGGCTCGCTGTCGCCGCGCATGACTGTCGGCCAGGTCATCACCGAAGGGCTTCTGGTGCATGAGCCGAACCTGTCAGGCAAGCAACGCGATCAGCGCGCCGTCGAGGCCTTGCTCGAGGTCGGCCTCGACCCCAATGCCCGCAACCGCTACCCGCACGAATTCTCAGGCGGCCAGCGCCAGCGCATTGCCATCGCGCGCGCCATGATCCTGAAGCCTAAACTGGTGGTGCTGGACGAGCCGACCTCGGCGCTCGACCGGTCGGTGCAGAAACAGATCGTCGAGCTCTTGCGCAAGCTGCAGGCCGACCACGAACTGTCCTACCTCTTCATCAGCCACGATCTCGCCGTGGTGCGCGCCATGGCCGACTACATCATCGTCATGAAGCAAGGCAAGATCGTCGAGGAAGGCCCGACGGAAGAGATATTCAGCAACCCGCAGGCAGCCTACACACAGACGCTGATGAACGCGGCGATCGATGTGACGCGGTTCCGGTTGAGTGCTTGAGGCGTGAAGTGAAGCAGATTGTCAGGGCAGGGCCAGTTCGCTTAGCCCGCTGACTTGGGGCATCTGCCGGCTCTTGTCGTGACAATCACCTCTTCCCGCTGCTTCAGCTTTTCGATCCTGGCCGTCTCACGGTTGGCGACGGCGGTCTTGACGCGTGCGCCGCCGAGCAGCCAGTTCGGCACGCTGGTGTTGGCGACCTTGCCGCGGGTGATGGCGGTTTGCGAGATTTCACGCGCGATATCGCCCACGGCATTGTTGAGCTCGGCGCATGTCATGCTGTCGTATTTCGCCGGGTTGACCGTACCGCCCAGCGATGAGCAGCCTGTCGCCAGCGACAGAGCAAGCAGCGCTGACAGCCGGCCCGCGCTTGAAATCAACAAATTCATCTTCCGCACACCTCGTTTCGGGCCGCTGTTTCGGCGGTTGTCCCATTATCGAGGTAGCGCGGATGGTTGTCTCGTCAAAACACCATGGCGACGCCAGACGCCGATACGGCCGGGTTGCCTTTAAGGTATCTTGTGGGATGTCGGGAGAAGCCTACTGACTGATGATGGTCAGCAACCCTCTGCCCGCTTTACCACCCTCTCGCGACCGTCCTCGCCGGCTGTCCGCAATGGCGGTCAACCTAGGACATCGGGTCCTGGAGGTTGAACGACCGCTATCGTTCTTCCCTGCCTACGGCTCCCGGCCCGAAGGCTGCCAGACTGCTTCGCGCCTTAATGTCGGTCGTCGAGCACGCCATAGCCGCGTCCCAAAAGCAGACATCCGAGTGAAGGCCTCATTTGCGTAGGCTGACATTGGGTTGTTACTCGCGGGGCGACCGCTTTCCCCCGTTGCAGCGAACTCGAGATCGGTGGATGGCTGGGCTGCTTTGTGTCGGCGGTTCGACGGGCCGTATGGTCCGAAAGAGACCGGAGTGCGTCCAACGCTAGCTTGGCCGACCGATCCACCGCACGATTTCATAGGCAGGCATCGGGCGGCGAAAACCTTTCAGTGTCAGTTCGCCAACGGCGACGGACTCAACCAGTGATTCCACGGCACCAACGACCCGCTGGCTGACGAGAATCTGGCGTGGCCTGGCTTCCTCACACAATCGGGCGGCGTGGTTCGACACTGTGCCTATCACTGCATAATCGGCGCGCTGGTCGAAACCGATCCGCCCTATGGTTGCATGGCCTCGGGCGATGCCGATTCCGAAGCCGAGCAAGTGATCGCGCTTGCGCCATTGCTCTGAATGCTCGCCAATCGCATCACGCATCGCCGTAGCCATGCGGACGGCTCTCTCCGTATGGTCGGCGCAGGGCAGTGGATCGTTGAAAACCACGACGATACCGTCGCCCACGAATCGCTCAAGAGTTCCCTCGTGGCGGATGATTTGTTCACCAAGACAGGCGTGGTATTCGCTAAGAACCGCCATCACCTCCTCGGGCTCGGCAGTCTCGGCGAAGGCTGTAAAGCCGCGTAGATCGCAGAAAACGACGGTCACCTCGCGACGGTGACTTTGCAGAAGCGTGTCGCCATTTCCTGCCGCAAGGATGAGGTCGGCGACCTGCTCGGGCAGGAAACGCCGCAGCCGGCCCATTCGCTCGATCTCGATCACCTGCTCCGCCAAGGTCTGCTCGAGCGAGCGGTTCCAATCGGAAAGCTGTGCGGCCTGTTCCTGGAGGAGTTGGGCCTGGCTTGCGACGGTATCGTGAAGCGCCTTCTGGCGCAGCATCGAGCGCACCCGCGCCAACAGCGCCTGGTGCTCGAAGGGCTTTGTCAAATAGTCATCGCCCCCGGCGTCCAGCCCCTCGACCACATCGCGCGTGTCGGCTTTTGCGGTGACAAGAATGACGGGGATCGATCGCAGCGAGACGTCCTGCTTGAGCATGCGTACCAAACTGATGCCGTCGAGCTTCGGCATCATGATGTCGAGCAGGATCAGATCCGGCGTGAGTTCGCGGGCTTTCGCAAGCCCCTCTTCACCATCGGCGGCGGTTGCAACTTCATAGCCGTTCGCCTCGAGGCGCATGCGCAGGATCTCGAGGTTTTCCGGAGTATCGTCGACCGCGAGAATGCGTGGCGGATCGTGCAAGGCGCTGCCTCCCTCAAGAAAGGAACCCGCGAATCTCGGAAAGCAGCTGGCGCGGACTGAATGGCTTGGCAATGTAACCATCGCACCCGGCAGCAAGGGCTTTCGCTTCGTCGCCCGACAACGCATAGGAGGTGACGGCGATAATCGGAATGTGCCGCAGCGCCGGATCGGCCTTGATGCGGCGGGCCGCTTCATACCCGTCGATCACTGGGAGCTGAATGTCCATAAGGATAAGGTCTGGCCTGTGCGCTCCGGCTGCAGCGATGCCGGCGGCGCCGTCCGCTGCCTCGATCAGTTCGTATTCGGTGGTGGCAATGAGATCGCGGATGATCTGGCGGTTGTCCTCGGTGTCTTCCACCATTAGGATTCGTTTGCTCATGCGGCCCTCACGTCCTTATTCACCCGGATTGGTACTTTGAAACGGAATGTCGACCCTGACCCGATCACGGACTCGACGTCTATGGTTCCGCCATGCATTTCGACGATGCGCTTCGAGATCGCCAGGCCAAGACCTGTGCCACCCTTCTGCCTGGTGCTGCTGTTGTCGACCTGCTGGAATTCTTCGAAGATGAGAGCCTGGTCCTTGGACGCGATGCCGGGACCGGTGTCTCGGACGGTGATCTCGAAGTGCCCGTCGACCGCATCGGCAAGAATGTCGACTGCACCCGTTTCGGTGAATTTGACGGCATTGCCTGCAAGATTGAGCAGGACCTGCGTCAAACGGCGTTCGTCCCCGCGGCCGATTGGAAGGTTCTCGGCAACACTCGTTGAAAGCTCAAGACCCTTCGCTCGCGCCAGCGGCTCGACAGCCGCAACGGTCGATCGAACAATCTGCGCGACGGAGTAGTCCTCGATCGCCAGCGTGAGCTGGCCGGCTTCGATCTTGGAAAGGTCGAGTACGTCGTTGATGAGGCCGAGGAGGTGACGACCGTTTGCCTGCACGCGCGCGACGGTTGTCTTCGCCTTGTCCGGGAGTTCGCCGTAGATGCCGTCGACCAGCAGTTCTGTGAAGCCCAAGACCGAATTGAGCGGTGTCCTGAGCTCGTGGCTCATATTCGCGAGGAACTGGGACTTGTGGCGGCTAGCTGCCTCCAGCTCCCGGCCTTTCTCCTCGATCTCGCGGAACAGCTTGGCATTCTGGATCGCGAGCACCGATTGGGCTGCGAAGGTCTCCAGCAGGTGGACAACTTGCTCATGGAAGGCACCTGGCTTGTGGCGCCTGACGACCAGTGCACCGACGATCTTGTTGGGCCTCAGCAGCGGAACGATCAGGATACCGCGATATCCGGCTTCGACGATCGTCTTTCTTACAAGGAAGGATGAGGTCTCCTGGCTGAGGTCGGGAAACTGCACCGGCATGCAGCGCCCGGGTGCGTCGCCGATCCCCATGTCGGCCAGCCCGATCGTCTGGTGTGAGACCGCGGCGATAAGCTCATCGCTCATACCGAAGTTTGCGCGCGGAAGGAATTGCTGTCGCGTGCTGCTGAACACGTAGATGGTGCCAGCATCCGTCTTCGACAACTGGACCGCTTTGGCGACGATCGTTTTCAGCACCGTGTCGAGATCCAGCGTCGAATTGACCGCCTTGCTCACCTCACCAAGCGCCTCGAGCTCACCAACAGACGCGGCAAGCTCGCGCGTCCGTGACTGCACCGCCTCGAAGAGCCGCGCATTCTCGATGGCGATCACCGCCTGGTCGGCGAATGTCTCGACGAGCGCGATCTCCTTGGGATTGAAAGGTTGCGGCTCAACCCTCGTCATGACGAATACGCCAACGAGATCACCTTCCCGCAACAGCGGGGCAGCGAGGACGGTGCGGAATCCGCCTGCCTCGGCGATCAAGGCAACGCGGTAGTCCGGATCAGCGGTCACGTCTTCGATTTGCACGATCCGCCGTTCTTCGATTACGCGCCCTACGGCGGAGCCTCGACCTGCGGCAAGCGCTGGAAGTGGATTGGCGTCGACATAAGCACGGAAACTGGGCGGGTAGCCATGCGTCGACACATAGCGGAATACGCCATCCAGCAACTGCACGATGCCACCCTTGTCGGCACGGCTGAGCCTGACAGCCGATTCCACCAACGTATCGAGCACGACCTGCAGATCGAAGGTTGAGCGGCTGATGACCTTCAGAACGTCTGCAGTGGCCGTCTGCTGCTGAAGGGCTTCGTCGAGCTGCTGGGTGCGCGTCTCAATCTCCTGATACAGGCGCCCCAGCTGGTCGGAGGTCTGGTTGACGTTAGCGGCGAGCACTCCAAGTTCGTCGCGATTGGCGACGGCAACCTGTTGGGCGAAGTCGCCGGCCGCTATCTGGCTGAGACGCGTCTCGATCTTCTTGACCGGTTCGATCAACGACCAGGAGATGATGTAGCCGAGCCCCAACGCCAGCAGGATGCTACCCACCGCAAACGAGGCCACGATCAGTCTGGACGTGCCGTACACACCCTCGGTCGTTTCGATGGCCGCCACCATGTCGGCTTCGGCCATGTTAACCAGCTGGTTTGTCAGGCGCTCGAGGCGATCAGCCGACGGTACGATTCCATCAAGCTGAACCTTGCGCGCATCCTCAGTGTGGCCGGCTCGGACGAGCTCTGCCACGTGCGTCACCCCGGCCGTCAGCTGTTCGTACTCTTGCCTGACCTGGCCAAGTACTTCCACCTCGGCTTTGGCAACGAACTCCATGCGGTCGAGGTCGTAGCCGAACTGATTGAGCTGGCGCAGCGCAGCATCCAGCATCCGGTCGTCCTGAAGCAACAGGGCGGTGGAGATGCCGTAGAGCTGGGTGGTCGTATCGTGCTGTACCTGGCGGTAGGCCGCGATCCTGCGCTGCAGCTTGATCAGCTCGTTGGTCTGATCGTTGACCCCACTCAGAACCTGCAACCCGACGGCCCCGAGCACGATCAGCAGGCCAACGATCGACAGGAACGCGATCAAGAGCTTGGTCTGGACGCGCGCCGGCAGCCGGGCAACCCAGCCAACGAGCCGGTTCGTTATGCTATTTGGATTCGTCCAAGAGGCTGACAAGGTCATCCCGGAACTCCTCCAGGTCGAACCGGACGCCAAGATACTGTACTCGCAAGATGCCATTGGGGTCCACGAGCGACGTCAACAAGGTATGGTCGACCTCTCCGTTCGCCGCCTTCTTCGCGATGACCCCGTATTTCCGTCCCACCTCATGGACGACCGCCGGATCACCGGTGAGAAACGACCAGCCCTTCAGATCGGCACCAAAATTCTGCGCATATTCCTTCAAGACATCGGGCGTATCGCGCTCCGGGTCTACGGTGATCGAAACGAAGGCGATTTGGGGTCCGAACGCACTACCCAACTTTTCCTGCACGCTCGCCATATGGGCGGTCAGCATGGGGCAGACGTCGGTACAGTAGGTATAGATGAATGAGACGGCGACCACCTTGCCGCGAAAGTCGTGCAGCGACACGCGCACACCGTCCTGCGATACCAAGGTAAAGTCCGGCGCCTGCCCGATCGTCGGCAGGCGCTGGTCATGCGGCGCGTCGTGCGCATAGGCGGGCCAAGCAACAAGCTGCGCCAACAACAAGACGCATACCGGCCACGTGCTCATGTCTTCAACTCCAGCTTGAGCTCCTCGAGGAAGTGCCAGTCGGTGCCGCTGGCGATGATCTGCTGTGGGCTCGACTTGATCATGCCCGTCTCCTGCATGCGCAGCGCGTAGAAGCGCATCGAGGCTTCGGCGTCGTAGTCCCGCCAGACGTCGTACTGCGTATCGCTCAGCGTTTGCAGCGCGTATTCGTAGCTGTCGACGAAACCTCGCTCGACCATCTGCCCTGCACTCCATGCGGGATCCGACGCGCAGAGGTCAGCACCCTTGACGATCGCTCTGAGCACGCGCTTGGTCGCCACCGGGTACTTATTCACGTAATCCGCAGCGGCCGAGGTCATGCAGCAGAAGTGCTGCGACCACGGGCGGTCGATGGTTGTGTTGAGGATCGTGTGGCCGATTTTCTTGGCGCGCAGTTGCTGCGTCTCCGGCGGCGTGAAGAGGTATGCATCGAACTTTCCTTCGGCGAAGGCTTCCACCGGCTTGCTTTCCTGGACCCATTCGAAGTCGTTGTCGGGATCCAGTCCGATATAGGCGGCCATCAGGGCAACTAGCACGCGCGACGGCGCATCGATGTCGTGCATGCCCACCCGCTTGCCCTTGAGGTCTGAGATGCCTTGGATGCTGTCGTTGGCGATCAGCTCGAGGCACCCGGAGTGCAGACCGCCAAGCACCTTGATTGGCACGCCGGCGTCGATCGACGCGACATGGACCGGCGCGTAGTTCATGCTGAAATCCGTGTCGCCGCGTGCAATCCACACCGCCTGATCGACCTTCTCGTCGCCCTGGACGTAGCGGACGTCGGTAAAGCCCTCAGCTTTGAGGAGCTCTCCGGCCAGGTACATCCCCGCCCAGCAGTAGGCACCATCGATCCACCGCGGCAGGCGGACGGTGGTCGTTTCCGGTGGTGGCTCGGCCCAGGCCTCAGTGGTTGCGCCGATTAAACCAGCGGTGCCGGCCGCCGCGGCGCCAGCCATGAAGGTGCGGCGATTTTGAATGATCTGCATGGGCCTCTCCTTCCCATAAAAGGCAACTATGTGCCTTGGCCGCTCACGTTTTCATCTCGCGCTTCAGCTCGTCGAGAAAGCGCCAGTCCGTTCCATCGGCGATGATCTGCTGTGGGCTCGACTTGATCATGCCCGTCTCGTGCATGCGCAGCGCGTAGAAGCGCATCGAGGCTTCGGCATCGTAATCCCGCCACCTGTCGTACCGGATGTCGTGCAGCGTTTGCAGCGCGTAGTCGTAGCTGGGCACGAAACCGCGATCGACCAGCTGTTCTGCAGTCCATGACGGATCTGAGACACAGAGGTCGGCGCCCTTGAGGATGGACCGCAGGACGCGCTTTGTAGCCGCCGGATATCTGTCCACATAATCCGCAGTCGCCGAAATCATGCAGCAGAAGTGCTGCGACCACGGCGGGTCGGTGGTCGAGTTGAGGATTGTGTGGCCTACTTTCCTGGAGCGAAGTTCCTGCGTGCGGGGCGGTTGGCCGAGCACTGCATCGTACTTTCCTTCGACGAAGCCTTCCGCAAAATTGTGCTCTTCGATGACCCATTCGATGTCGTTGACGGGATCGAGCCCAACATAGGCGGCCATCAGAGAAACCAACACATATTGCGGCGAATCAAGCGTAAAGACCCCAACCCGCTTTCCCCGCAGGTCCGAGATGCCTTTAACCCTGTCGTTGGCGATCAGTTCGAGGCACCCGGAGTGCAGTCCGCTTAGTACCCTGATTGGCACTCCAGCATCGATCGACGCCAGATGAATCGGCACATAATTCACACTGAAGTCCGTCTCGCCGTTTGCGATCCACGCCGAATGATCAACCTTCTTGTCACCTTGCACATAGCGGACATCGGTGAACCCCTCGGCGCGCAGCATCTCTCCGGCGAGGTACAGGCCCGCCCAGCAATAGGCGCCGCCGATGTACCGCGGCAGGCGGACCGAGGTGGTCTCCGGCAGCGGCTCAGCCCAGGCTTGCGTCGAGGTGCCGATAAGTCCCGCGGCGCCGGCTGCCGCAGCGCCGGCCAGGAAATGACGGCGGTTCTGGAAGACCTGCATAAGCCCCTCCTTCCCTCGATAGGGCGCACGCCGTGTTGGCGATTGCCTACGTCTTCAACTCCTTCTTCAGTTCGCTGAAGAAGCGCCAGTCGGTGCCTTGGGCCAAGAGCTTCTGGGGGGTGCTCTTGAGCATCCCGACCTCATGGAGGCGCAAGGCGTAGAAGCGCAGAGTGTCCTCAGCGCTATACTCACGCCAACCGTAGGGGATCGCCTTCATGACCTGGAGGGCATGGTCATAGCGCCTCGTATAGCCCTGCTCCACCAAGAACTGGGCGGACTGCTCGGGCTCGCTGGTGCAGAAATCCGCCGCTTTCAAGATGGCGCGGAGGGCGCGTTTGGTGGCCACCGGATACGTGCGGACGAACTCTCGGTTCCCAGCCAACACGCAGCAGAAGTATTGCGACCAGGGCCGGTCCACGGTGCTGCTAATCAACACATGGCCGATCTGCCGCTCCCGCATCTCCTGTGGTTCGGGGGGAAAGCCCAGGTAGGCGTCGATCTTCCCCTCACTTAGGAGCCGGATGGACTCGGAGCCCGAATGCGTGACGAAGTGTATGTCCTTATGGAGGTCCAGGCCCACATACGCCGTCATAGCGGCGAGAAAGACGTATCGGCTGGAATCCAGCGACGGCACGGCCACAGTCTTCCCCTTGAGGTCGCGGATCGCTTGGACGCGATCGGTCCCGAACAGCTCAAAGCAGCCGACGTGGAGTCCAGCCAGGATGACGATCGGATCCCCAGCCTCCAGGTGGAGAAGGAGCGGGGCGGCGAAATGCGCACTGAGGTCAGCTTCACCAGAGGCGAGGGCCGGCGCGATGTCTGCGGTCCCCCTCTTTTGGAGGTAGTGCACCTCAGTGAACCCTTCGCTGCGCAGCAGTTCTTCGGCTACATACTGGGGGGCCTGACAGATGCTGGGAATCCGGATGAGCCGGATCCGCGTCGTTTCCGGCGGTGGCTCTGCGGAGAGCGATTGGCGGACCCCGACGAGGCTTGCAGCGCCGGCTGCCGAAAGGCCGGCCAGGAAGCGCCGGCGGCTCTGAATGATTTGCATCTCCACGTCTCCCCTTGAGACAAATGGGATCAGGTTTTCAGCTCACGCTTCAACTCGTCGAGGAAGCGCCAGTCCGTTCCGTTGGCGATGATCTGTTGCGGGCTCGATTTGATCATGCCCGTCTCCTGCATGCGGAGCGCATAGAAGCGGACCGAATCCTCAGCATCGTAGGCCCGCCATTTGTCGTGCGCGGTATTCTGCAGGGTCGTCAGTGCAAGGTCGTACCTCGGCAGAAAGCCGCGATCGACCAGCTCGCGCGCCGCCGAGGTTGGGTCGGACGCGCAGAAATCGGCAGCCTTGAGGATGGCTCGCAGTACACGCTTGGTCGCAAGCGGGTATTTTTCTACATAGTCCGCCCTGCCTGCGACCATGCAGCAGTAATATTCCGACCATGGACGGTCGACCAAGTTGCTGACAATCGTGTGGCCTATCTCATCGGAACGGACCTTCGAGAACGCGCTGGTGTCGGTGAGGAAGGCATCGACCTTGCCGTCGATGAAATCCTGCATCGGCGAGGAGCCTACGACCCATTCGATGTCGTGGCCGGGATCCAGCCCGACGTAACTGACGATCAGGGTAAGGAATACGTGTGGGTGGTCATTCAGGGCCCAAATCCCCACCCGCTTACTTTTCAGGTCAGCAACGCCGTTGACGCTGTCGCTGGCCCGCAACTCCCAGCAACCCATGTGCACGCCGGTCAACATCTTGATAGGCGCTCCTGCATCGATGGATCGGATATGCATCGTCGGCATGTTGAAATCGAAATCCGTCACTCCGCCAGCGAGCCACAGCGTGTTGTCGACCTTGGTGTCTCCTTCGACGTAGCGGACGTCGGTCATGCCGTCGGCGCGCAGCAGCTCTCCGGCGAGATAGAGCGAACCCCAGCAATAGGCTCCACCTACCCAGCGGCCCAGCCGCACAGTAGTCGTTTCCGGGGGCGCCTCGGCCCAGGCCTCAGTCGTTGCGCCGATGAGACTTGCGGCGCCGGTCGCCGCAGCGCCGGCCAGGAACGTGCGACGATTTTGAATAATCCGCATCGGAACGCTCCTTTCCGAATTGCAAAGGGCAATTCTGGCCGGAACCGAGCAAAAGAGGTTCGGCAGAGGCAGATGGTCTTGTGAGCGCGACGAGCAGTTATGGATTCTAGCGCGCCCAGTCCGATGCGGGAGTCTTGCGCTCTCAGTCGCCGGCTCATGTATTAGCAACCGACGATATGCCAACGATACGCCCAATTTGAGTCGGTTGCGAGCGCAAAACTTACTACGCCAAACGTCCTGCCAGCACCTCGCTGTCAGGGGAGACTGTTTGCGCGGTTGCGAATGGCCACTTCGATTGCGGCCATCCGAATGATCGACGCAAAGGTCTGCATCGGGTCAGCTTCTAGAGCATGATCCCACCGGCTGAACGTCCGATGTCGTTCTTCGGACGCCAAAAGCCGTCATTCCGCTCCCAGCCCCATCAGTCATCCGACGACTGCCGGCAACTGACCGCTGCTTAGGAGAGCTATACACCCTGCCAGCCGCGAAGAGCTGCCAACTACTTTTCCATTTCTGTGGGGATGTCGGGAGAAACGGACACCTAAGTGTCTGTTTTTTCTGGTCGGAGTGGCAGGATTTGAACCTGCGACCCCCTCGTCCCGAACGAGGTGCGCTACCAGGCTGCGCTACACTCCGTGACCAGACCGCGGGCTTATAGCCGCCGTACTTCGTTCCTGCAAGCGGCAATGGCAGCGCTTCTGTCGCATTTCGTTCGCTTTCGTCGGGCATTGCCGAAAAGCTTGGATTTCCCGCCCGAGATAAACCCCGCTTAAAGCCTTGTGTGCTAGGCAGCAGCCTCGATAAATCGTGTTTTCGCCATCTGGAGCTCTGCTGTCTTGCCCCTGAAAATCGTAGGCGACGCCCGGCCCAACAGCTTCGAATTCGAAACGGAAGCGCTGATCAAAGCGTCGGGATTTCGCGAGTACGATGCGCGCTGGTGGTTCGGTCACCCCGGCTCCGAGCAGTCGCCGGAGCTCAACCTGATCGGCGTCCAGGCGCTCGGCATGGGGCTGGGCACGTTGATTCGGCGTCTTGGCGCCGGGCCTGACATCGTCACCGGCCACGATTTCCGCGCCTATTCGCTCGGCATCAAGCTGGCGCTGGTGTCCGGCCTGATGGCTGCGGGCGCCAGAGTAAAAGACATCGGCCTGGCGCTGTCGCCGATGGCCTATTTCGCCCAGTTCGCGCTCGACACACCGTCCGTCGCCATGGTCACGGCCTCGCACAATGAAAACGGCTGGACCGGGGTCAAGATGGGCGCGGCGCGGCCGCTGACCTTCGGGCCGGAGGAGATGAGCGCACTGAAACAGATCGTGCTGTCCGGCGATTTCGATCTTGTCGGTGGCGGTTCCTACGATTTCGTCTCCGGGTTCCGCGAGATCTATCTCGACGATCTGGTTGGCGACAAGCGCATCGCGCGAAAGCTGAAGGTCGTGGCCGCATGCGGCAATGGCACCGCCGGTGCCTTCGCGCCGCAGGCGCTGGAGCGCATCGGCTGCGAGGTGATCGCGCTCGACATCGAGCTCGATCATACTTTTCCGCGTTACAACCCGAACCCGGAGGACATGCAGATGCTGCATGCCATCAGGGACAAGGTTCTGGAGACCGGCGCCGATGTCGGGCTGGGCTTCGACGGTGACGGCGACCGTTGCGGCGTGGTCGACAATGAAGGCAACGAGATCTTCGCCGACAAGGTCGGCGTCATGCTGGCGCGGGATATTTCGAGCCAGTACCCCGGCTCGACTTTCGTCGTCGACGTCAAGTCGACCGGGCTGTTCAACACCGACAGTGTGCTGCGCGCCAATGGCGCCGTCACCGATTACTGGAAGACCGGCCACTCCTATATCAAGCGCCGCGTTGCCGAGCTCGGCGCCGTCGCCGGCTTCGAAAAGTCAGGCCATTTCTTCTTCAACCCGCCGATCGGCCGCGGCTACGATGATGGTCTCATCACGGCAACAGCCATTTGCCAGATGCTCGACCGCAATCCGAAAAGCTCGATGGCCGATCTCTACCGCGCACTGCCGCTGACCTTCGGAACGCCGACCATGTCGCCGCATTGCGCCGACGATGTGAAATACGGCGTTGTCGAACGCGTGGTGACGGACTTCCAGGCAATGCAGCGCGACGGCGAGGCTTTTGCCGGCCAGAAGATATCGGACCTCATCACCGTCAACGGCGTGCGCGTCGTTGCCGAGGATGGCACCTGGGGGCTGGTGCGGGCGTCGTCGAACAAGCCGGAGCTTGTCGTGGTTGTCGAAAGCCCGGTATCGTCCGACCGCCGCCGTCAGATGTTCGAGGCCGTCGACGCCGTGCTGCGCCGCAGTCCCGAAGTAGGCGCCTACAACCAGACCTTTTGATTGGGCCTTTCATGACCGAGCGCATTGTCAGTTTTGTCATGAGTGGCGGTGTCGGTTCGCGGCTCTGGCCGCTGTCGCGCGAGGACAATCCAAAACAGTTCCACGATCTTTCCGGCGACGGCTCGATGCTGGCCAAGACGCTGCGCCGGCTGACGGCACGGCCGAAAGGCGAGACGCCGATCTTCCTGATCGCCGCCGAGCGTCATGCCGAGCGCGTCCATGCCGACCTTGCCGGTCTCGACCTCTCAGGCGGCGGCCCGCTGTTCGAGCCGACCGGCCGTAACACCGCTGCTGCCGTGGCGCTGGCTGCATTGCGCACGCTGTCCGAGTTTGGCGACAGCCTAGTGTTGGTGGTGCCGTCGGACCACGAAATCGCGACGCCGAAGCAATTCTGGCAGAGCATCGAGGCAGGCAGCGAGGCAGCCCTTGCCGGCCGGCTGGTGGTGTTCGGCATCAGGCCGACGCAGCCTGAGACCGGCTACGGCTATATCGAGGTGTCAGGCGAGAACAGCGGCGTCTTCGACGTCTCCCGTTTCGTCGAAAAGCCTGACCTTGCCACCGCGCAGAGCTATCTCAAGGCCGGCACTTTCTACTGGAACACCGGCATCTTTCTGTTTCGCGCCGGCGCCATGCGCGACGCGTTCGCGGCGTTCCAGCCGGACATCTGGCAAGCCACGGAAGCGGCCTACAAGGCGGCGACATCGGATCTGTCCGGCCTCTATATGCCGCTGGAGCTCTACGCCGCCATCCCGTCGAACTCGATCGACTACGCCATCATGGAGCGGGCCAAGGACATCGCCATGGTGCCGGTCGGCTTCCGCTGGAACGATCTCGGCTCCTGGCAGTCGCTGCTCGATGTCGGCCCTGCCGATGCCAAGGGCAATGTCGTCGTCGGCGATGTCGTCGCCATCGATTGCGAGAATTCCTACATCAGAAGCGACGGCCGGCTCCTGTCGGCGATCGGCATGAAGGATGTCGCTATCGTCTCGACCGCCGACGCCACTTTCGTCGCGCCGGTCAGCCACAGCCAGCACGTGAAGAAGATCGTCGAGCAGCTGGAGAAATCGGGCCGGCTGGAAACCAGGTTCACGCCGGCGCATGACCGCGTCATCGAAAGCGGGGCCTGGCGGCGGCGCGTGCATCACTGGCTGTTCGAGGAGACCTTGCCGCTGTGGTCGACGGCAGGCGTCGATGAGCGCCATGGCGGCTTTCATGAGGCGCTCGGCTTCGATGCCCAACCGCTGATGAAGCCCAAGCGTATGCGCACAATGGCGAGGCAGGTCTATGCCTTCGCCGTTGCCAAGGCGCGTGGCTGGGACGGACCGGCGGACCGCCTGATTACCCATGGCATTGCCTTCATGGCCGGCAAGGGCCGCACCGAAAAAGGCGGCTGGGTGCGCACACTCAATGTCGACGGCTCCGTCGCCGACGCCACGGAGGATGCCTACGACCATTCCTGCGTGCTCTTGGCGCTGGCGCATGCGCATATGTGCGGCAACCCCGATGCGCTGCGGCTCGGCGAAGAAACGTTCTCCTTCCTCGACGCGCATCTCGAGGACAGCCGCATGACCGGCTTTCTCGAGACTTCGGACGGTGAGGGCGATCGGCGCTCCAACCCGCATATGCATTTGCTCGAGGCTTTCCTCGCCTGGTACGAGGCGACGGGCGACCGCACCTATCTGCGACGCGCCGCCCGCATCATCGACCTCTTCCGCAGCCATTTCTTCGACGCCGAGAGCTGGACGCTGGGCGAATTTTTTGACGCGGGATGGAAACCCGCGGCCGGCGAGAAGGGCACATGGACCGAGCCCGGCCACCATTTCGAATGGGCCTCGCTGCTCACCGACTTTGCCGCCCGTAGCGGCCAGAGCGAGTTGAGCAATTTTGCCCGCAAGCTCTACGCCTCGGCTATCGCCAACGGCCTCAACCGCGCCACCGGCCTTGCTTACGGCGCTGTCTCCAGACAGGGCCTGCCGCTCGACCTTGTGTCGCGCAGCTGGCCGCAGGCCGAAGCGATCAAGGCGGCGATCGCACTGGATGGCTCAGGCGGTCCCGATCTCAAGCCCGAGATCGAGGCGCGAGTCGGCCGCCTGTTCCGCTGGCACATCGACCCGGCCCCGCTCGGCCTCTGGATCGACCGCATCGACGAACGCGGCCGCTCGCTGGCATCGGACGTGCCGGCCAGCATCTTCTATCATCTGGTCTGCGCGCTGACGCAGTATCTTGATGGGACGGCGCAGAAGGGGTGAGGGCTGATCTCCCCCCTTGAGGGGGAGATGGCCGGCAGGCCAGAGGGGGTCGGTTCGACTGGATGCGGCCTCCTTGCGATCGATGAAGGTTGGTGCTTCACGCGCGGCGACCCCCTCTGTCGCCTTCGGCGACATCTCCCCCTCAAGGGGGGAGATTAGGCGCTCGCCCGCTATCGCCTCTCAATACGGGCTCGCCACGTCCCCGGTCTCGACATACACCGCCTTCAGCTGCGAATAGAGCGCCAGCGCCGCAAGCGAATTCTCGCGCCCGATACCGGACTGCTTCACCCCGCCGAACGGGATTTCCACCGGCGTCAGATTGTAGGCGTTGATCCAGCACGTGCCGGCCTGCAACTCGGCGATGACGCGATGCGCACGCTGCAGGTCGCGGGTGAACACACCGGCGGCGAGGCCGAATTCGGTGTCGTTGGCGCGGTCGATCACCTCGTCCTCGCCGTCGAACTTCAGCACGCTCATCACCGGTCCGAAAATCTCCTCGCGCGCGATGCGCATGGTGTCGGTGACGCCGGTGAACACCGTCGGTTCGACGAAGAAGCCGCCATCAAAACCCTGCAGCGACGGTATGTTGCCGCCGCAGGCCAGCGTCGCTCCATCCTTCTGGCCGGCCTTGATGTAGGAGACGACCTTCTCCTGCTGCGCCTTGTTGACCAGCGGTCCCATCTGCGTTTCTGGATCGAGCGGGTCGCCGATGCGGATCTTTTTCGTCCGCTCGACCAGCCGGTCGACGAAACGGTCGTGGATGCCGCTCTGCACGAACACGCGCGTGCCGTTAGAGCAGATCTGCCCCGTCGAATAGAAATTGCCGAGCATGGCGCCGCCAATGGCATTTTCGAGATCGGCATCATCGAAGACGATCAGCGGCGACTTGCCGCCGAGCTCCATCGTCGCGTGCTTCATCTTCGAGCCGGCCAGCGACAGCACCTTGCGGCCGGTCGGCACCGAGCCGGTCACCGACACTTTGGCAACGACATCATGGCCGACAAGGCCGGCGCCGACATCGCCATAGCCCTGCACGACGTTGAACAGCCCGTCGGGCAGGCCGGCCTCTGAGTAGATTTCGGCCAGCGCCAGCGCCGACAGCGGGGTGTTCTCCGACGGCTTGAACACCATGGCATTGCCCATGGCGAGCGCCGGCGCGGATTTCCAGCCGGCGATCTGGATAGGATAGTTCCAGGCGCCGATGCCGACGCACACGCCAAGCGCCTCGCGGCGCGTATAGGCAAAGGGTCCGCCGAGATCGATGGCCTCGCCGTTGAAGGCAGCGACCGCACCGCCGAAATATTCGAGGCAGTCGGCCGCCGACGGCGCGTCCGCCACCAGCGTTTCCTGGATCGCCTTGCCGGTATCCAGCGTCTCGATGCGCGCGAGATCGGCGTTGCGGGCGCGCAAAATGTCGGCGGCGCGGCGCAGGATGCGGCCGCGCTCAACCGGCTTCATCCGCGCCCAGGCCGGTTGTGCCGCGCGTGCGGCTTCGATCGCCAGCTCCAGCACATTCGGCGTCGCCGAATACAAGGTGGCGATGATCTCGCCCGTCGCCGGATAGATCACCGGCAGCGGCGCACCACCTTCATCCTCGATGTAGCGGCCGTTGACATAGTGCGATGCCGTTGGCTGGGCGCGCATATGAAGTCTCCAATGATCTTTCCTACAGCGCCGCGCGTCCTCTTGGACGCGCAAAGGTCGCTGTAGCACTTTAGTTTGGCGGAAGCATTCCGCCCGACAATGCCCTATCGATCCGCGACCTGCCAGCGCGGATTGATCCAGGGTTCCAGGTTGGACGGCGCTAGCGGCGTGCGGCCGAGAATGTGGTCGGATGCCTTCTCGCCGGTCATGATCGACGGCGCATTGAGGTTGCCGTTGGTGACGCGCGGGAAGATCGAGGAGTCCGCGACGCGCAGTCCTTCGACGCCGATGACGCGGCATTCCGGATCGACCACGCTCATGATGTCGTCGGCGCGGCCCATCTTGCAGGTGCCGCACGGGTGGTAGGCGCTCTCGGCATGATCCCGGATGAAGGCATCGAGATCCTCGTCCGACTGGACGTGCGAGCCCGGCGAGATTTCCTTGCCTCGAAAACTGTCGAAAGCCTTCTGGCCGAAAATCTCGCGGGTCAGCCTGATGCAGTGGCGGAACTCCGTCCAGTCGTCTGGATGCGACATGTAGTTGAAGCGGATAACCGGCGTCGCTTTGGGGTCGGGCGAGCGCAGCGTCACCGAGCCGCGCGACTTCGAGCGCATCGGTCCGACATGCGCCTGGAAGCCATGCGCCTTGGCCGCCGCCTTGCCATCATAGCGTACCGCCGCCGGGATAAAGTGGTACTGGATGTCGGGGTAGTCGACGCCGGCTTGCGAGCGCACGAAGGCCGCGGCCTCGAAATGGTTGGTGGCGCCGAGGCCGGTCTTGAGGAACAGCCACTGCGCCCCGATCAGCGCCTTGGAGAACGGGTTGAGCACCGAGTTCAGCGTGATCGGCTGCGTGGATTCCTGCTGGATGTAGAGCTCCATATGATCCTGCAGATTGCGGCCGACACCTGGCCGGTCGGCCACGACCTGGACGCCGTTTTCGGCGAGATGCGCTGCCGGGCCGATGCCGGACAGCATCAGGATCTTGGGCGAATTGATCGACGATGCGGCGACGATTACCTCACGTCGTGCCTTAACGACCTGAATCTGTTTGTGAGCTTCGATCTCGACGCCGACGGCGCGCTGATTCTCGATGATCACGCGGCGGGCGAAACCTTTGACCACACTGACATTTTGCCGTTTGAGAGCCGGCTTCAGATAGGCTGATGCCGCCGACCAGCGGCGACCGCCGCGGATGGTCTGCTCCATCGGCCCGAAGCCTTCCTGCTTCGAACCGTTGTAGTCGTCGGTCAGCTCGAAGCCGGCCTGGCGGCCGGCCTCGACGAAAGCGCCGTAGAGCGGATTTTTGCGCGGGCCGCGCTGGACGTGCAGCGGCCCGCCATGGCCCCGCCAGCCATCCTCGCCGCCGTCATTGTCTTCCATCCGCTTGAAGTAGGGCAGCACATCGGCGAAGCTCCAGCCAGTCGCGCCCTCTTCGGCCCAATGGTCGAAGTCGCGGGCATGGCCGCGCACATAGACCATGCCGTTGATCGAGGACGAACCGCCGATCACCTTGCCGCGCGGCGTCGCCAGCACGCGGCCGCCGAGATGCGGCTCCGGCTCGCTGGCAAAGCCCCAGTCGTAAAGGCTCATGTTGAGCGGGATCGACAGCGCCGACGGCATCTGGATCAGCGGTCCGATATCGGTGCCGCCAAACTCGATGACGATGACCGAATGCTTGCCGTCTTCCGACAGCCGGTAGGCCATGGCCGAGCCGGCCGAGCCGGAGCCGATAATGACGAAATCTGCTTCAAGCATGGTTCATATGCGCCATGAAATCGGCGAGCGAGACATTGCCGCCGGTAGCCACAACCAGGACGGTTTTACCCGTCACATTCACCTTGCCACCGAGCAGCGCCGCCAGCGATGCGGCGCCCGATGGCTCCAGCACCAGCTTCATCCGCTCGAAGGCGATCTTCATTGCCCGCCGCACAGATGCATCGTCGACGGTGATGCCGCGCACGCCGGCGGTCTTGACCGCCGCGAACGGCGCATCGCCCGGCCGCCGCGACATCAGCCCGTCGCAGATCGATTTCGGCGCGATCGGCATGGTCTCGATGGCGCCGTGATCCAATGACGCCCCCATGCCGTTGAACCCTTCCGGCTCGACGCCGATGATCTCGGTCGCCGGCGACAAATAGTGGAAGGCGAGCGACACACCGCCGATCAGTCCGCCACCACCGACCGAGCAGAACAAGAGGTCGGCACTGGCGTCCTTTGCCTCAAGTTGTTCGAGCGCTTCGAGCCCGGCGCCGGCCTGGCCAGCAACGATCTCCGGATCGTCGAATGGATGCAGCAACGCCAGCCCTTCGATCTCGGCAATCTCGCGCGCCTTGGCGGCCGCGACCTCTTCACGGGCGCGCTCGCCATGATCGGTCAGCACGACGCGCGCGCCATAGCCAGCGGTGGCATCCCGCTTGGCGGCCGGCGCATCGATCGGCATGACGATGGTGACGGGAATGCCGAGCGCCTGGCCGGCAGCCGCCAGCCCTTGCGCGAAATTGCCGGAGGAGTAGGCGACGACGCCTTTCCTGGCTTCGTCAGGCGACAGCCGCTTCAGCCGCCAATAGGCGCCGCGCACCTTGAAGGAGCCCGCCCATTGCAGCGATTCCGGCTTGATGAACACGCGCGCAGCACCGGTCTCCTTGGCGAGCGCCGCGGATTCCAGCAACGGCGTGATCTGCGTCGCCCTGGAGGTGACGGCATAGGCCTGCTTGAGATGATCGAGGGAGGGAACGAACGTTGTTGTCATCATTCGCCTCGCGGATACCTTTTGCTCTCTTCGAGATTGTCGAGATTCATGTGGTTGCGCATGTACCGCTCCGATGCTTTTTGCAGCGGCTGGAAATCCCACGGGTAATAGGCGCCATTGCGCAGCGCCGGGTAGACGACCCACCGGCGCGCCTGGCTCTCGCGCACCGCGGCGTCGAAGGCGACCATGTCCCAACGCGCCCGGACTGCTTTTGTGAAAGCTGTCACGAGGGCAGTGTGCGCCGGATCGTTGGCGAGGTTGTCGCGCTCGAGCGGGTCGGCTTCGAGATCGAACAGTTGCGGCGGGTCGAGCTCGCAATGGACGAATTTGTATTTGCCGTCGCGGATCGCCACCAGCGGCGCGTAGGAGCCTTCGGCTGCGTACTCGATCAACACGGGCGTGGTGCGCTGCCCGCCCTTGGCAAGCGGCAGCAGCGACTGGCCGTCGGTCCATGGCGCGATCGCCCCGATGTCGATGCCGGCGAGGTCGCAGAGCGTCGGCGTCACGTCGAGATTGGAAACCGGCGCCTCGATCAGCCCTGATGGCACGCCATTGCCGGCGATCATCAGCGGCACCCGCACCGAGCCCTCGAAGAAGCTCATTTTGAACCACAGGCCGCGCTCGCCCAGCATGTCGCCATGGTCGGAGCAGAACAAGATGGTGGTGTCGTCGAGCATGCGCGTGCGCTTGAGAACGTCCAGAAGCTCGCCAAGCTTGTCGTCGACATAGGAAATGTTGGCGAAATAGCCGCGCCGTGAACGACGCACCTGCTCACGGGTAATGTCGAAGGAGGGGTAGTCGGAGGCATGATAGAGACGCTGCGAATGCGTGTCCTGCTCGTCATGCGCGATGAACCCGGTTTCCGGGTCCAGCGCCTGGCAGTTCTCGTAGAGATCCCAGTACTGCCTGCGCGCGACGTAGGGGTCGTGCGGGTGCGACAGCGAAACGGTAAGGCACCAGGGCCGATGCTCCGCATCGTCCTGCTCGCGCGAAAGCTGATAGAGCTTCTGCGTGGCGAGGAACACGACCTCGTCGTCATACTCCATCTGGTTGGTGGTCTCGGCGACACCGGCGCCGGTCACCGAGCCGAGATTGTGGTACCACCATTCGATGCGCTCGCCGGGCTTGCGGTAATCCGGCGTCCAGCCGAAATCGGCCGGATAGATGTCGGTGGTCAGCCGCTCCTCGAAACCGTGCAACTGGTCGGGCCCGACGAAATGCATCTTGCCCGACAGGCAGGTGTAGTAGCCGGCGGCGCGCAGATGATGGGCGAAGGTCGGGATCGAGGAGGCGAACTCCGCCGCATTGTCGTAGACCCCCGTGCGCGACGGCAATTGCCCGCT
Source organism: Mesorhizobium caraganae (assembly GCF_016836705.1). Lineage (GTDB taxonomy): Bacteria > Pseudomonadota > Alphaproteobacteria > Rhizobiales > Rhizobiaceae > Mesorhizobium > Mesorhizobium caraganae. The sequence goes on from NZ_JAFCGY010000002.1 coordinate 97,869, forward strand.
CATGAATGAGGCGCGGCCGGGCGCACAGAGCGGCGAGGCCGTGTAATTGTTGGCAAAGCGAGCCGAGCGGGCGGCCAGCGCCTTCAGATGCGGCACATGCAGGAAGTCGGCCGGCCCGTCGGGGAACAGCGTGCCGTTGAGCTGATCGACCATGACGATCAGGAAATTGGGTCGCCTTGATGTCACTGAGGCTGTCACTGTGTCTGTCGCCCGCCGAGTTTGATTTCCAGATAGTCTTCGACCAGCGCGATCGCGGTCGCCGCGTCCGGCACGCCGTCCTTCAGCGCGCGCCTGATATAGAGGCCGTCGATCAGCGCTGCGGTTGCTTCCGCCGCACGGTCGGCTTCGTGCCTGGCCAAGATGCCGGTCAGGCCGCTCATCAGGTTCGAATGCAGCCGCCGCGCATAGACCCTGAGCAGTCGGCGCAAAGCCGATGATTTCTGCGCCTCGACATAGAAGGCGAGCCAGGCGGCGATGGTTTCCGGCTGGAACTGGATGTCGGAGAAGTTGACGGCTACCACGGCTGAGACGCGTGCGCGCGGCGTGGCGGCGGCTTGAAGAGCACGCCGCATGTCGATGGTCAGTTCTGCCAATATGTGCCGCATCGTGGCGAACAGCAGTTCATCCTTGGCGCCGAAATAGTGGTGGGCGAGCGCGGAGGACACGCCGGCCCGTCCGGCGATCTCCGACATGGTCACGTCGAGCGAGCCGCGCTCGCCGATCGCCGAGATCGTCGCGTCGATGAGCGCCTTGCGGCGCAGTGGCTCCATTCCGACTTTCGGCATTGTTGTTCCTGGCTCCTGACCCGCATGATTATTTTTTATTGATCCGTCAATCAACAAAAATCGATCCGATCGCGGCCTGCACCAAGCGATTGTCGGCCTGCGGCCCTTTTCGGCGCGGTGGGGATTGTTTATATTTGAACAATAAAGGCGAACTGCGCCATGAGCCCACATGCTAGGCTGGCGCCAAGGATGGAGACCGCCATGACCGCATGTATCGTTGGCTGGGCGCATTCGCGCTTCGGCAAGCTCGAAGGCGAGACGCTGGAAGGGCTGATCACCAAGGTCGCGGTTGACGCGCTCGACCATGCCGGGATCGGCCCGGACGAGGTCGACGAGATCGTGCTTGGCCACTTCAATGCCGGCTTCTCGCCGCAGGATTTTACCGCCAGCCTGGTGCTGCAGGCCGACGACCGGCTGCGCTTCAAGCCGGCGACCCGGGTCGAGAACGCCTGCGCAACCGGCTCCGCCGCGGTCCGGCAAGGGATCCGCGCCATCGACGCCAACGCCGCCCGCATCGTGCTGGTGGTCGGCGCTGAGCAGATGACGACGACGCCCGGTCCCGAGATCGGCAAGAACCTGCTCAAGGCGTCCTATCTGCCGGAGGACGGCGACACGCCGGCGGGTTTCGCCGGCGTCTTCGGCAAGATCGCGCAGGCCTATTTCCAGCGTTATGGCGACCAGTCCGATGCGCTGGCGATGATCGCCGCCAAGAACCACAAGAACGGCGTCGACAATCCCTACGCGCAGATGCGCAAGGATTTCGGCTACGAGTTCTGCCGCCAGGAAAGCGAGAAGAACCCCTTCGTTGCCGGTCCGCTGAAGCGCACCGACTGTTCGCTGGTTTCCGACGGCGCGGCAGCCCTTGTGCTGACCGACACGTCGACGGCGCTGAAGATGCGCCGCGCTGTCGCCTTCCGCGCCAACGAGCATGTTCAGGATTTCCTGCCGATGTCGAAGCGCGATATCCTGTCGTTCGAAGGCTGCGAATACGCCTGGAACCAGGCCTTGAAGAAGGCAGGCGTGACGCTCGACGACCTCTCCTTCGTCGAGACGCATGACTGCTTCACCATCGCCGAACTGATCGAATATGAAGCGATGGGCCTGGCCAAGCCGGGCGAGGGCGCCAAGCTCGCGCTGGACGGCACGACGGCAAAGGACGGCCGGCTGCCGGTCAACCCATCTGGCGGGTTGAAGGCCAAGGGCCATCCGATCGGCGCCACCGGCGTGTCGATGCATGTGCTGTCAGCAATGCAGTTGACCGGCGAGGCCGGCGGCATCCAGGTGCCTGGCGCAAAGCTCGGCGGCATCTTCAATATGGGTGGCGCTGCCGTCGCCAACTACGTTTCCATCCTCGACCGGATCAGATAAACCGCCCTGCATTTCTGGGAGGTGACATGACAAATCCGGTTCTGGTCGAAGTTTTGCGCGGCGCGATCGTCGAGAGCGCCCATCGCGGCGCTGTCGCGGTCTTTGATGGCGACGGCAAGCCTGTATGGGAAATCGGCGATACGGCGAAGCCGGTGTTTCCGCGCTCCGCGGTGAAGGCAATCCAGGCATTGCCGCTGGTCGAAACGGGTACCGCTGACGCCTATGGCTTCGGTGACCGCGAACTGGCGCTCGCCTGCGCCTCGCATTCCGGCGAACCCGCGCACGTCGAATTGGCGCAGGCGATGCTGGCCAAGGCCGGCCTCGACAAATCAGCGCTGGAATGCGGCGCGCATTGGCCTTCCAGCCATGGTGCGGAGATTGCACTGGCCCGCGCAGGCGGCTCGCCAAATGCGCTGCACAACAATTGTTCCGGCAAGCATTCCGGCTTTCTCTGCACCTGTGTGCACGCAGGAATCGCGCATCGCGGCTACGTCCAGGCAGGCCATGCCTTTCAAGAGATGGTTCGCGACGCCATGCAGGCGGTAACCGGCGCTGCCCACGATTCCAATAGCCGGGCCACGGACGGCTGCTCGATCCCGACCTACGCGGTGCCGCTGAAGAGCTTTGCGCTGGGCTTTGCCCGCATGGCGACGGGCAGGGGCTTTGGCCCTGAGCGCGCCAAGGCGGCCAAGCGCCTGCTGTCAGCCTGCATGGCCGAGCCTTTCCTGGTTGCCGGCACCGGCAAGGCGGATGTGGCGCTGATGCAGGCCGCGCCCGGCCGCATCTTCGTCAAGACCGGCGCCGAGGGCGTCTATTGCGCCGCTGTTCCGGAGCTAGGCCTCGGCATCGCGTTGAAATGTGATGACGGCGCCGGCCGCGCCGCCGAGGTGATGATCGCCGCGGTGCTGGCAAAACTTCTCGGGGCTGACGAGGCGCTGGCGGCGAACCTTTTGGAACAGGCCAATCCGCCGATCGAAAGCCGCATCGGCGCCAAGGTCGGCGCGCTGCGGCCGACAGCGTCGCTCAGCTGACGCGGTTTCGCTCAACCGTCAGATGCGCATAGCCGGTATCGCTTGATTTGGCGAGATCGCCGGTTGCCGGCTCGGCCCAGCGCTGGCCGATGATGGCGCCGTTCCTGGCGCCGTCGATGACGTTGTCGGAAATGATGGCGTTTCCCGCCCCCTCGACCACCGTGACGGCAATGCCGGTTCCCGCGTTGCGGATGATGTTTCCGGTTGCCACCACATTGCGCATATAGGCGCCCCAGCCGATCTGCATGCCGTAGAGCGGCGCGTTCTCGATGATATTGCCGGTAACAGTGGTGTCGGCCTCGACGCTGATGCCGACGCCGAAGCCCGGCGCATCTGCGGGGTAGGGGCCTGTAGTCGACAAATTGCGCACGATGTTGTTCGAGCACACGCCCATGCGGCCGCCCTCGTTGAAATTGACGATCGAGATGCCGTTGGCAGCACCGTCGACGATGTTGTTGCCGATGATGGCTCCTTCGAAGGAGAACTCGGAATAGAGCGCCGTCTCGCCCGAGCGCGAGCAGGTGTTGCCGACGACCTGCAGATTGCTGGAACTGTTGGCGCGGATCGCCGAGAAGGCGCAGTCCGAGACGATGTTGCCGGAGATGGAGACATTGCCGGCGCGGAACGCGTTGATGCCGTTGCCGTTCTGACCGGTGCCGCCGCTGCGCGCGCCAACCCGCTGCACGCGGTTGCCGCTGACGATGGTGCCGTCCTCGGCCTGCTGCCAGCGATGCACGAGAATGCCGCCATTGCCGCAGTCGGACACGGTATTGCCCGATATCTCCAGGCCGGCGGCCTCTACCGAGTAGATGCCGGCGTCCGCTGCCCCCGAAATATCCGAGCGCTCGACGCGGCCGGATGCATGCTCCAACGCCAGCCCGTGCTTGCCGCTGCCGGTGATCATGCAGTTGTCGATGACCAGGTGGGCGACGCGGCGCAGGTCGAGCAACCCTTGCGCATCGTCGGCCAGAGAGCCGCTGGCTCCGTCGAAGACCAATGCGGTGAACTCGATATGCTCGGCCTGTTCGGCCGTGAGCAAACGGCCACCACCGCCATAGAGAACGCGTGAGGCGCCGGGCACGCCGGAAAGCCTGACACGGGCGGGCAGCGTCAGATTGGAGACGACGTAGTTCCCCGGCGGCAGGAACACCGGCGCGTTGCGCTCGCTCGCCTCGGCAAGCATCCTGGCGAAGGCTTTGCTCTGGTCGTCCGCTGCGTCCGGCTGCACGCCAAGCTCGGCGGCGTTGATCGAGCCGCGCGCTGCCGCCTTAGCCAAGATGTTGCCCGACGAAAGACCGAGCACGGCAAAACCGGCCGTCCTCTTCAGCAGCGCTCGTCTGTTCAACATCGGCACATCCTTTGCGATCCCCGACTTAACCGCAGGAATCGTGCCAGCCGCAGCGGTCTTCGCTCGGTCCATAGTCCGGCCAATGACCGGGTCCGGCAAGTGGCTTGTACAGTCGCCGAAGCGGGCCTAAGTTCCGTGGATGAGCAGAGCTTTCACCCGTGAGGAAGACAGCGAAAACGCCATCGCCGGCATCGGCGAGCGGCCGATCAGCCCGCACCGCAATCTGGTGACGGAGCGCGGGCTGGCGCAGATCGAGGACAATCTGACCGATCTGCGCGACATATTGGCGAAAGCCGAGAGAAAAGCAGACCGCGAGCGCATCGCCGTCGTGTCGCGCGACCTGCGCTACTGGACCGCGCGCCGCGAAAGCGCCGAACTCTCCGTGCCGGAGCCGGGCAGCGACCAGGTGCGCTTCGGCATGGGCGTCACGCTGGAAGGCGACGACGGCAAGAAGGTGCACTGGAAGATCGTGGGCGAGGACGAGGCCGATCCGTCAAAGGGCAGCATTTCCCACGTCTCGCCGATGGCGGTGGCGCTCTTCGGGAAGAAGGTCGGCGACGTCGCAAGCGTCAACGGCAAGGAATGGGAAATCGTCAAACTGTCGGAGAGCTAGTTTTCAAGCTTGATGATATGGTCGCGGAAGAATGCCGCTGCACCCGCTTCATCGATTTCGCTGGCCGCCACCATCATAACCAACTGAATGATATCCGCCTGCTCGGCTTCAAGACTGAACCCGTTGAAATAGAGAAACAAGTCCGCCGCGGCGAAAGCGGTGCGCTTGTTGCCGTCAACGAACGGATGGTTCTTGGCGATGCCGAAAAGATAGGCAGCTGCCAGTTCGCAAAGATCGGGCTCGCCGTAGGCCTCTTTCTGCTGCGGTCTGGCGAGTGCCGATTCTAGCATGCCTTCATCGCGGATACCCGGCGCACCGCCGTGAAGGCGTAACTGTTCGGCGTGCATCGCTTCCACAAATTCCCGCGAATGATGTTCGATCATTTCGCCAGCGCGCGGTAGGCTACCTCGTATTTCTTCATCCGCTCACGCGCGATCTTCATCTTGCGCTCGAATTCCTCGGCGGAGTCCTCGGTGCGCCGCAGACGAAGCTCATCGCCTTCCTGGACGATGACGATGCTGTCACCGGCCTTGAGGTTCAGGCGGTCGAGAATTTCCTTGGGCAAAATCACGCCCTCCGAATTGCCGATCCTGCGAATGATGGTGTTCATAGCAAAGCGTCCTGTTGCAACGCCAATTATAACTTGATGGTCATGCTGTTGCAACAGATATTATAACTTTCTGACCTCTTTACCCCGCCAGCAGCCGGCCCAGCAAACGATCCGCAGCTTCCGGGATAACCGTGCCCGGCGGGAAGATTTCCGCAGCACCAGCCGCAAGCACCGCATCATAATCCTGTGGTGGGATGACGCCGCCGGCGACGATCAATATGTCGGCGCGGCCGAGTTTCTTCAGTGCATCGCGCAGTTCGGGGATCAGCGTCAAATGTCCCGCCGCCAGTGACGAGGCGCCGACGATATGGACGTCCTGCGCGACCGCCAGCTTGGCGATCTCGTCCGGCGTCTGGAACATCGCGCCGACGGTGACGTCGAAGCCGAGATCGGCGAAAGCCGTGGCGATGACCTTCTGGCCACGGTCGTGGCCGTCCTGTCCCATCTTGGCGACCAGGATGCGCGGCTTGCCGCCGGATTTCTTCTCGAAAGCTTCGAGCTTCTCCAGCAGCCGGTCGACCGTCAGATTGTCGCCAAGCGCGTTGCGATAGACGCCGGAGATCGTCTGCACCGAGGCGACATGGCGGCCAAAGACCTTTTCCAGCGCCAGCGAGATCTCGCCGACCGTGGCGTTGGCGCGCGCGGCGCGGATGGCAAATTCCAGCAGGTTTTCGTTACCTTGCGCAGCGCGGGTCAGCGCATCGAGCGCGCTCTCGACCGCGCCGACATTGCGCGTGCCTTTCAGGTTCTGCAGCTTCGACAATTGCCGGGCTCGGACCTCGGCATTGTCGATCTTCAGCACGTCGACCTCGATGTCGTTCTCCGGGCGATGCGCGTTGACGCCGACCAGCATCTGTTCGCCGGAATCGATGCGCGCCTGCGTGCGCGCCGCCGCCTCCTCGATGCGCAGTTTTGGGATGCCCTGTTCGATCGCAGCGGCCATGCCGCCAAGGCTCTCGACCTCCTCGATATGTGCAAGCGCGCGCGCTGCCAGATCATGCGTCAGCCGCTCCAGATAGGCCGAACCACCCCACGGGTCGACAATGCGCGTGGTGCCGGATTCCTTTTGCAGGATGAGCTGCGTGTTGCGGGCGATGCGGGCCGAATGGTCGGTCGGCAGCGCCATCGCCTCGTCGAAGGAATTGGTGTGCAGCGACTGGGTATGGCCCTGCGTCGCCGCCATCGCCTCGATCATGGTGCGGGTGATGTTGTTGTAGGGGTCCTGCGCCGTCAGCGACCAGCCCGACGTCTGGCAATGGGTACGCAACGACAGCGAACGCTCGTCCTTCGGCGCAAAATTCTTCTGCATCAGGCTCGCCCACAACAGGCGCGCTGCTCTGAGCTTGGCGACCTCCATGAAGAAGTTCATGCCGATCGCCCAGAAGAAGGAAAGCCGTGGCGCGAAACGGTCGATATCGAGACCGGCGGCGACGCCCGCACGTGCATATTCGATGCCGTCGGCGATGGTGTAGGCGAGTTCCAGGTCCGCCGTCGCGCCGGCCTCCTGCATGTGATAGCCGGAGATCGAGATCGAATTGAACTTCGGCATGTGCTTGGAGGTGTAGGAGAAGATGTCCGACACGATCCGCATCGAAGGCTTCGGCGGATAGATGTAGGTGTTGCGGACCATGAACTCCTTCAGGATGTCGTTCTGGATGGTGCCGGCGAGATCCTTCTGCGCAACGCCCTGTTCTTCGGCTGCCACGATGTAGAGCGCCATGATCGGCAGCACGGCGCCGTTCATGGTCATCGACACCGTCATTTCGTCGAGCGGGATTCCGTCGAACAATTGCCGCATGTCGAGGATGGAATCGATGGCCACGCCCGCCATGCCGACATCGCCGGCAACGCGCGGATGATCGCTGTCATAGCCGCGATGGGTGGGCAGATCGAAGGCGACCGACAGGCCCTTCTGGCCGGCGGCGAGATTGCGCCGGTAGAAGGCGTTGGATTCTTCGGCCGTCGAGAAGCCGGCATATTGCCGGATCGTCCACGGCTGCTGGACATACATGGTCGGGTAGGGGCCGCGCACGAAGGGCGGCATGCCCGGATAGGTGTCGAGATGGGTGAGGCCCTTGAGGTCGCCCTGACTATAGAGATGCTTGACGGCAATGCCTTCCGGCGTCAGCCGCTGGCCCTTGACCTCGATGGGTGCGCGCCGTGGCGCCGACCAGCCGATCTCTGAGAAATCCGGGATCAAGGTGCGGCTCCGATCGACTGGTCGATGCGGACCGGAAACAGGGCCTCACACACCGCCACGCCCTCGGTGAAAGGAGGCCGCCGCTCGGCCGCCAGCGTCTCGACCGGCGTTTCGCTTTTGAGCGGATAAAGCGTGGTGCCGATGATTGCCCGTTCACCCGACCGGTAGGCCTCGGCGCGGCGCTCGGATGCCGCCTTGACGCGCGCCTGGATATGGCCGTGCTGCAGGCTTGCCAGAACGCCGCCTTCCGCTTCGATCCTCTGGAATTCTGCCCACGCCGCTTCGCACAGGCCCAAGGTCAGCGCCTCGACCGCGCCCGAGCCATAGGTGGGGTCGGCGACGTGGTCGATATGGCTTTCATTGGCCATGATCAGCTGCGCGTTGCGGGCGATACGGCGGGCAAAAGGCGCCGGCAAGCCATGCGCGATCGTGTGCGGCAGGACGGAGATCGAATCGGCGCTCCCGGCGGCTGCGGCAAAACCGGCGATCGCAGTGCGTAGAATATTGGTCTCGGGGTCGGCTGCCGTCATCATGCGGAACGACGTCTCGGCATGGATATTGGCGGTCGAGGCCGGGATCGAGCACGTCTCCTGGATTCGCCCCCACAGCCTGCGCAGCGCCCGAACCTTGGCCGTCGACAGGAATTGGTCCTGGTCGACGCTCAGGGCAAAGCCGATATGCGGTGCGGCATAGACAAGCGGCTGGCGCGCGTCCTCGAACATCCTGAGATAGGAGACCGCAGAAGCGAGCATGGTGCCGAGCTCCTGCGCCTCGGTGGCGCCGGCATTGTGGAACACCCGCCCGTCCGCCTCGAGCAATACGCCCGGCACGCCAAGCGAGAAGAAATGTGCCAGCGATTGCGGCATCGATGCCTGCAAGGCCTCGATCGACATCCGCAGCCGGCCGGTTCCGGCAAAGATTGCCGCCGGGTCGATGCCGAAGGAGAGGTTGAGTTTCGCCGGGTCGGAGCGGCGCTTGCTCAGGAACGCCACCAGCCAGTCGGCGACGGCGCGGCTCCAGGGATGGGCGTCGATGCGGATCTGCACGCGGTTGAGCGGTATGCCATCGAGCACCGTCTCCAGCGCCTGCGCCGTCCGCGGCAGGCCGTAGCCGAACGCATTCGGGGCGCCTTCGAAGACCAGCGACAGGCCCGTCGCGCCTTGCGCTACATCGTCCAGAGCCTGCGCCTTGGCGCGGCCGATATCGGGATCGTCGATGCGCTGGCTGACGATCCAGGGCAGTTTGGGGTTGGCGCGCACAAGCGGTTCGGCGCCAGCGGCGCGATCGTAGAGCGGCTCTATGCGAATGGCGTCGTCGGTGTGCGACACCAGCCTGTCCTCGAAGGATGCGCCGGCCAACGCCTTTTCGGCCAAGGCCAGCCAGCGCTGGCGCTCGACGTTTGTGGGTTCGACTTCCTTGGTCAAGGCTCCGGCGCCCATCCATTTTCCTCGTTCTTATGCGGCCGCACCAGCCGGGAGCGGTTCAGTCTACGGTCCCCTGTCCGATATCGCAATGCAATGCGCCTTCAGGGTCCGAACTCGATCTCTCTGATATAGGTCAGCCTGCGTGGACGAACCATGAACGATTGCCAAACACCGGCAAAATCCGCAAGCTCCAAAAGGCCGATTTGAGCATTGGTCCAGTTTAGACAATTGGCCCATCTGAGGATTTGGATTGTCGCTGTGCAACGGCCTCACTATACGTGCGGCAAGGCCATCGGCTTTAACACCAGTTTGCGGAGACATGGACATATGGCTGACGAGACCAGCATTTTCCTCGGCGCCAGCCGCAAGCCCGACGACAGCTATCAGCGCGCCGAACAGCTTTTGCTGCAATATGGCAACCGCCATGGCCTGATTACCGGCGCCACTGGCACCGGCAAGACGGTCAGCCTGCAGATCCTGGCCGAAGGCTTTTCCAATGCCGGCGTGCCGGTGTTCTGCGCCGATATCAAGGGTGACCTGTCCGGCATCGCCATGATGGGCAAGGCGCAGGATTTTCTGGTCAGGCGAGCCGAACAGGTCAAGCTCGACCCTTACGACTTCCAGGAATTTCCGGTCATCTTCTGGGACCTGTTCGGTGAGCAGGGCCATCCGATCCGCGCCACCGTCTCGGAAATGGGACCGCTGCTTTTGTCGCGGCTGATGAACCTCTCCGAAGCGCAGGAAGGCATCATGAACATCGCCTTCCGCATCGCCGACGAGGACGGCCTGCTGCTGCTCGACATGAAGGATCTGCAGGCGCTGCTGGCCAACATCGCCGAGCGCGCCGAGGAGATCAGCTCGCGCTACGGCAATGTCACCAAGCCGTCGGTCGGCGCTATCCAGCGCACGCTGCTGGTGCTGGAACAGCAGGGGGCGGCGAATTTCTTCGGCGAGCCGGCTTTGCGCATCGCCGACATCATGCGCACCACCCGCGACGGCCGCGGCGCCATCAGCGTGCTTGCTGCCGACAAACTGATGATGAACCCCAGGCTCTACGCCACCTTCCTGCTCTGGCTGATGTCGGAGCTGTTTGAGGAATTGCCCGAGGTCGGCGACCCCGACAAGCCGAAGCTGGTCTTCTTCTTCGATGAGGCGCATCTGCTTTTCGACGAAGCGCCGAAGGTGCTGATCGACCGCGTCGAGCAGGTGGTGCGGCTGATCCGCTCGAAGGGCGTCGGCGTCTATTTCGTCACGCAGAACCCCTTGGATATCCCTGAAAAGGTTCTCGCCCAGCTCGGCAATCGCGTGCAGCACGCGCTGCGCGCCTACACGCCACGCGAACAGCAGGCCGTGAGGACGGCGGCCGAAACGTTCCGGCCCAATCCCGATTTCGATTGCGCCACCTCCATCACGCAGCTCGGCACCGGCGAAGCGCTGGTCTCGACGCTTGAGGCCAAGGGCGTGCCGTCCATGGTGCAGCGAACGCTGATCCGCCCGCCATCGTCCAGGCTTGGCCCGATCACAGTGGATGAGCGCCGCAAGCTGATCGACCAGAGCCCGGTAGCCGGCCAGTATGAACAGACCGTCGACCGCGAATCGGCCTTCGAGATGCTGCAAAAGAAGGCCAAGGGAGCGCAGGAGGCGGATGAGCAGGCGCAGCAGGCCGGCAGTGGCCGCTCAGGCTGGACCATTCCCGGCTTTGGCAACGATACGCCGCCGCAGTCCGGTGGCCGCCGCGCGCCGGCGCCGAGACCCTCCAACCGCCAGACCGTCGCCGAAGCCGCGATCAAAGCTGTCGTGCGCTCGGTCGGCTCGTCGGTCGGACGGGCGATCGTGCGCGGGATTCTGGGCAGCCTATCCAGGGGGCGGTAGGAAAAACCTAACCGAAGCGGTTGCTCGGTTGGCCTCGCTCCCCCGGTCGGAGCGCAAACAGTCCGCCCTCATGTGGGTGCGCGTCAAGGTGGTTGGTGGTCATGGTGAAGCGCGCCGAGGTGACGAAGAGCGTATCGAGATTGGCGCCGCCAAAGGCGCAGCTTGTCGGCCAGGAGCAGGGCAGGTCGACGATCCTGTCCAGCCGGCCGTCCGGCGCGATGCGGACGAGGCAGCTGCCGCCCACGACCCGGCAATTCCAGATGTGACCTTCGGCATCCATGCAGGAGCCGTCGGGCAGGCCCCGCTGGAAGTCGCCGAAAAGCAGCCGCCGGTCAGTGAGCCCTGAAGAGCCGCCGTCCCAGGCATAGCTGTAGATTGCGTTTTTAATCGTGTCTGCGGTCACGAAGCGACCGTCCTGTGTCCACACCATGGTGTTGGTGATACCAAAATGCTCTTCGGACAGGCGCGTCACGCCGCCGTCGGGGGCCATTCGAAACAGCTGCCCGGCATCCTGCGTGATGGTCAGGGGCGCGTCATCTGATCCGATGTTGTTGGCCATCGTGCCGACCCAGAACGAACCATCGGGCGCGACGACGCCCTCGTTCAGCCGTATGTCGGGCCTGTCCGGCTCGATCGTCGCAATGGTTTGGAACGGCCCGCCGAAGTCCCACACGGCAATCGCGTTCCTGAGGCCGACAATGGCGCCGCCATCGGCGCGCAAGCCGATCGAGGTGACCAGATCGGGCGTCTCCCAGGATTCGTGAGCCAAGGTCAGCGGGTCCAGCCTGTGGATCCTGCGACCGATAATGTCGACCCAAACCAGCCGGTCGCGGCGATCGTCCCAGATCAGGCTCTCCCCGACGATGTCTCGTGCATCGAAGACCAAGCGGGCATTCATATCGTCCATGCGGTTCCTCCAGGTCAGCGCATCCAGAAACACCATTGACATATATCTTTAGGGTGAATTAACAACAGTTGGATAACAACCTGTCATACAGGTTTCAAGGGAGCATTATGCAGGATCCGACGGAGACAGGGGGTGAGCCGAGCCCCGGCCTTGTGAGCACGGCGATCCAGGCGATCACCCAGCACATCCGCTCGGAGGGCCTTGCGGCCGGCGATCCGTTGCCAAGCGAAGCGGCCATGACGCGCCAGCTCAATGTCTCGCGAACCGTCGTGCGCGAGGCGTTCCGGTCGCTTTCCGCAATGCGCCTGATCGACATGAGCGCCGGGCGCCGTGCCACGGTTGCCAAGCTCGACACCGGCGCCATGTCGATGGTGATCGAGCACGGCATCACCACGCAGCAGATCAGCGTCCATCAGGTCTATGATGTCAGGCGCACGATCGAGATGCGCACCGTGGCGCTCGCGGCGCTCCGCCGCACCGAGGCAGAAGCCGCCGCGATTGCGCAATCGGCCAGGCTGATGCGTGAGAATTTCCAGAACCCCGAGATTGTCATGGAGCATGACATCGCCTTTCACGAGGCGATCGCGGCGGCCTCGCACAACCCGGTCTTCTCGCTGATCGTCACCGCCTTCAGCGGGGTCACGCGCCGCACCTGGGTGATCGGCTGGCGGACACGCTCCTCCAGCGAAGACCAGCTCAAAATGATCAAGGGGCACGAGGACATAGCCGAGGCGATCCTCAAGGGCGATCCAAGACTGGCGGCCGAGCACATGGCGCAACATTTCGACAAGAGCGTCAAGGCGCTCCTCGACGCGGGAATTGCCTGACATGAAGATCACCGCGGTCGAAACCATTCGCATCGAGGAGCGGCCCAACCTTCTCTGGGTAGAAGTTCATACCGACGAGGGCATCACCGGGCTCGGCGAGACCTTCTTCCTGTCGCGCACCGTCGAGGCCTATGTGCACGAATATGTAGCGCCACGGGTGATCGGTCGCGATCCGCTCGAGATCGACCTTTTGTCCGCCGACCTGGTCGGCTATCTCGGCTTCCGCTCCAGCGGCGCCGAGGTGCGCGGCAATTCGGCCTTCGACATCGCGCTCTGGGACATTTTCGGCAAGGTCACCGGCCAGCCGATCGCGCAGCTTCTGGGCGGCTTCAGCCGCCGCTCCATCCGCACCTACAACACTTGTGCCGGCACCGAATACATCAAGGACGCCAAAGGCCAGACGACGGCCAATTACGGCATCGGCGCCGGGCGCGACTATGACGATCTCAACGGCTTCCTCAATCGCGCCGGCGAGCTGGCCGAGGAGTTGCTCGAGGACGGCATCACCGCCATGAAGATCTGGCCGTTCGATCACGCCGCCGAAAAGACGCGTGGCAACGACATCTCGGCGGCCGATCTGAAATCCGCGCTGCAGCCATTCGAGAAGATCCGCCGCGCCGTCGGCGACAAGATCGACATCATGGTCGAGTTTCATTCGATGTGGCAGCTTTTGCCGGCCATGAAGATTGCCGGCGCGCTGGAACCTTATGCCACCTACTGGCACGAGGACCCGATCCGCATGGACAGCCTCGGCGACCTGAAACGCTACGAGGCGGTCAGCCCGGCGCCGATCTCGGCCTCCGAGACGCTGGGCAGCCGCTGGGCCTTCCGCGACCTGCTCGAAACCGGGGCTGCCGGCATCGTCATGCTCGACATCTCCTGGTGCGGCGGCCTGTCGGAGGCGCGCAAGATCGCCGCGATGGCGGAGGCCTGGCGGCTGCCAGTCGCACCGCACGACTGCACCGGTCCGGTCGTGCTCGCCGCCTCGACGCATCTGTCGCTCAATGCGCCCAACGCGCTGGTCCAGGAAAGCGTGCGCGCCTTCTACCGCACCTGGTACCGGGACTTGGTGACGGCGTTGCCTGAAGTCAAGAACGGCATGATCACCGTGCCGCCGGGACCGGGCCTGGGGCTGGCGCTCAACCCCGACCTCGGCAAGGCCTACACCGTCCAGCGCCGCGTCTCCGACAACACCGACATCTAGGAAATCTAAAGGGAGGAATTGAAATGAAAAAACTGACTGCAACACTTCTGCTTGGCGCCGCTCTTTTCGGCGCCCAGACCGCCGCGCGCGCCGACGGGCTGAATATCGTCTTCACGCACCATTCTTCAGCATCGAACACCTTCTGGCAGGCGGTGAAGAAAGGCTTTGACGACGGCTGCGCCAAGGTCGAGGCCAGCTGCAACATGGTCTTCACTCAGACCGAGGGTTCGATCGAGCAGCAGGTCGCCAACATGCGCGCCGCCCTTGCCGCCAAGCCCGACGCGCTGCTGACCTCGATCGTCGACGACCATGCCTTCGATGACGTCATCAAGGAGGCGCGCGATGCCGGCGTGCTGGTGATCGCCGTCAATGTCGACGACACCGAAGGCGCCAAGGGCAATGCGCGCCAGGCCTTCGTCGGACAGGGCTTCAAGCCGGCGGGCTATTCGCTCGCCAAGGCGATTTCCGAGAGCTTCCCGAAGGATGGCCCGATCAAGGTGTTGGTCGGCATCTCGGCGCCCGGCCAGAACTGGTCCGAAAGCCGCGGCGCCGGCGTGATGCAGTTCCTCGAAGAGTACAAGGCTGCGCACGCCGACCGCGACGTGTCGTGGGAGCGCATCGACAGCGGTACCGACCTTGCCATCACCTCCGATCGTGTCGGCGCCTATCTCAATGCCCATCCTGATACCACCGCTTATTTCGACACCGGGTTCTGGTGCGCCGGCGTTGCCCGCGTGCTGGCCGATCGCGGCGTAGCGCCAGGCAAGGTCCTGCTTGGCGGCTTCGACCTGGTGCCCGAGGTGCTGCAACAGATGCAGAAGGGCTACGTGCAGGCGCTGGTCGACCAGCAGCCCTACATGCAGGGCTTCATGCCGGTGATGGAGGCCTATCTCAATAAGAAGATCGGCCTGGCGCCTTCCGACATCGACACCGGCCAGGGCATTGTGCGGCCCAACGAGGCCGACGCCATCATGGCGCTCTCCGCCCAGGGGATGCGCTGACAACGCAGCGCCAGTGAACGGCATTGCATCGGCGGCGCTGCGCGCCGCCGATGCGTCAACAGAGGTTCGAATTCCTGGAGCCTGACGTGAAGCGTCTGTTCAAGACCTATCTCGAAAAGCCGGAGCTGGCCGGTCTGATCCTGCTCTTGCTGCTGATCGTGGTGTTCCAGATCCGATCGCATGGTGTGTTCCTCAACCAGGACAATCTGCGCGGCATTCTCGGCATCCTGCCGGAGGCCGGCCTCGTTGCCATCGGCGTCACCATCCTGATGATCAGCGGCGAGTTCGACCTCTCCGTCGGCTCGGTGTTCGCGCTGATGCCGATGACGATGGCGGTGCTGATGCTGCATGGCGCCCCGTTCCCACTGGCGCTGCTCGCCGGACTGCTTGTCTCGGCTGCGATCGGCTTCATCAACGGCTACGTCACCATCCGCTTCGCCATACCGAGCTTTATCACCACGCTCGGCATGCTGTTCATGGCGCGCTCGCTTACCGTCGTCGTCTCGGGCGGCTTCCCGCCGCTGCTGCCTGCCGACCTGCCGAACTGGCTGTTCACCTCCTTCGTTGGGCCCGGCAACATGTTTCGCATGTCCTTCCTGTGGTTTGCCGGCATTGCGGTGCTGACATCGCTGATGCTTTCGCGCACGAATTTCGGCAACTGGATCAAGGCCACCGGCGGCTTTCCGCCGGCCGCCGCCGCGATGGGCATCCCGACCGCCAGGGTCAAGATCATCTGCTTCATGCTCTGTTCGATGCTCTCCGGCTTCGCCGGCATGCTACAAGTACTACGGCTGGGTTCGCCTTTGCCGTCGATCGGCGAGGGCATGGAACTGCAGGCGGTGGCGTCCGCCGTCATCGGCGGCGCTTCGCTCGCCGGCGGTATCGGCACCGTCATGGGCGGCATCATCGGCACGACGCTTATCCGCGTCATCGACAACGGCCTCGTGCTCAGCCATGTCGACGCCAATTGGTTCAAATTCGCCATCGGTTTCCTGACCATATTTGCCGTCGTCGCCAATGCCTGGATGCGCAAGCGCGCCAAGGCCATCAAGATGGAGGACTAAAGCGATGGCCGACGTGATCATCTCCGTGCACAACCTCCACAAATGGTATTCCGGCGTCCATGCGCTGAAGGGGGTGACGCTCGACTTCACCCGCGGCGAGGCTCTAGGGCTGGTCGGCGACAATGGCGCCGGCAAATCGACCCTCATCAACATCCTCTCCGGTGTCCACACGGCGGACCAGGGCGAGATCAAGGTCGAGGGCAGGACAGTCCGCATCGCCAAGCCGCGCGACGCGATGGATCTCGGCATCGAGACGATCTACCAGTACAATTCCATGGTGCCGACCATGTCGATCGCCAGGAACCTGTTCATCGGCCGCGAGCCGACCCGGTTTTCGGTCTTCGGCGTCGGCTTGCTCGACCAGAAGAAGATGGCCAGCGAAAGCATCCGCGCAATTGCCAATGTCGACCTTCACCTGCGCTCGCCGGATGCCCTTGTTGGCGAGCTTTCCGGCGGCCAGCGGCAGGGCGTCGCCATCGCGCGGGCGATGCATTTCAAGTCGAAGGTGATGATCCTCGACGAGCCGACCAACCATCTCTCCGTCAAGGAGACGAAGAAGGTGATCGGCTTTGTGCGCGGCCTGAAGGAACAGGGCATTACCGGCGTCTTCATCAGCCACAACATGCATCATGTCTTCGAATGCTGCGACCGCGTGGTGGCGATGGCGCGCGGCGAAATCGTGCTGGACAAGCGGATCGCGGAAACGTCGATCGATGAAGTCCACGGCGTTCTGTAAGAGGTGGCAATGAAGGTCCTTGCCGATCGTGTCGTGCTCCTGACCGGCGGCCTTGGCTCGCTCGGCCGGGCCCAGGCGGTGACGTTGGCGCGGGCCGGCGCGCGTGTGCTGGTGCTCGACCGCCCCGATAGCGAGGACGGGCCGGGGATTGCCTCGGCGCTGGCCGCTGAGGCGGGCGGCGACGTCGCCTTCATCGGCTGCGACCTCAACCGGCTTGCGGAGGCAGAAGCCGCGGTAAAGGCGCTGGCGGCGAAGGAAGGCGGGATCGATGTCCTGATCAACAACGCAGCCCTGATCATCAACAGGCCGTTCGAAGCGTTCTCGCTGACCGAGTATGAGGATCAGATCCGCGTCAATTCCTCGGCCGCCTTCGCGCTGGCGCGGGCCTGCGCGCCGGGGATGAAGGCGAAGGCCTACGGCAAGATCATCAACTTCTGCTCCATCACGCTCAATGGCCGCTGGGATGGCTACGTGCCCTATGTCGCCTCCAAGGGCGCGATGTTGGGCCTGACCAAATCACTGGCGCGGGAGCTTGGGCCGCACGGCGTCCGGGTCAACGCCGTATCCCCCGGCGCGGTGGTTTCGGAGGCCGAGGCGCGTGTGTTCGGCGACCGTCTGGCGCAATACAACGACTGGATCCTGGAGAACCAGGGTCTCAAGACGCGCATCGAGCCGCATCACGTCGCCGATCTCGTGCTGTTCCTGGCATCGCCCGCCTCGGACATGATCAGCGGCCAGAACATTGCCATCGACGGCGGCTGGTAAAGGGATGGCCGGCCTGCTGGAACTGCGCGACAGCCGCGCCCGTCTCGTCCTGGCGCCACAGAAGGGTGCGGCGATCGCGCGCTTCGACGCACTGGTCGGCGGCGCACCGGTGCCGCTGCTTAGGCCCGGCGATGGCACCGGCACGTCGGGCTGTCAGGTTCTGGTTCCCTGGTCGAACCGCATTTCAGGCGGCGGCTTCGAGTTCGACGGCCGTTTCCATTCCGTCGAGCCGAATGTGGCGGGAGAGGCCTTTCCGATCCATGGCGACGGTTTCCAGAGGGAGTGGCGGATTGCCGGCCACAGTGCCACCGAGGCGGAACTGGTCCTCGACGCAGGCGGGATCGGCCCCTATCGATACACGGCGCGGGTCGTCTATGCGCTGCATGACGGGGCCTTGGATGCCACGCTCAGCGTGGAGAACCGTGCCGGCATTCGCCTGCCTTACGGCCTCGGCTTTCATCCGTGGTTCCCGCGCAGCGCCGCAACGACGCTCGAGGCGAAGGCGGCGCGGGTCTGGCTGGAGGACAAGCGTCATTTGCCGACCGGCGTGGCACCCGTGGCCGATTACCCCGCGTGGAATTTCTCGCGCGCCTCCCTGCTGCCGCGAAGCTGGGTGAACAACGCCTTCGACGGCTGGGACCGCCGCGCCAGGATCACCCGGCCCGAGGACAGGATCGCCATCTCGCTCACGGCCTCATCGGCGCTCGACGTCTTCATCCTCTATTCGCCGTCGCAGGACGCCGATTTCTTCTGCTTCGAGCCGGTGTCGCATTCCGTCGATGCCCATCACGGTGAGGGGCTGACCCCGCTTGAGCACGGCGCGACGTTGAGTGCAAACATGCGGCTTGATTGGAGTCCCATCGCTTGGCGCTGATGTGAAACAGGCCCGCACAACCGTTCTCCGCCCCCTTGGCGACCGGTCGGGTGAAGGGCTCCTGAACCACAGCAGGGCCTCATGTACACACCCATTCGCGGATCTTGCATTTCTGTCCACTCCGTTCGCAGGCCTGCAGTGTCAGGTCTTCGGCCTGCCGGCGTGTTTGTGCCGTCTCCGCGCCCCAGCTGGTGGATTGTCCGCTCGTCTTCTCGCCCACCGCAAGCGCGCCGCAATGATTGTAGGGGAAGCCAGTGTTGTCGTCGTCGTCCCAGTGACGATGATTGCGAAACACGCTCACCACGGCGCAGCTATCGCCGCCGGCGTTCTGGCAATGCTTGAGGGCGATGTCCATCGCCTCCTGACGCTTGTCGGCACCCCAGAAGAAGCCGTGCTTCCCGTCAGGGTTCGAATAAGCGATCGCCGCCCAGATGCCTTTCTCTTCCTGGGCCGGCGGCTCGGGTACGTCCGCCGCGGGGGCGAGGTCCGCCGCAGCGAGCCGCCCGGCGCAGGCCAACAGCATGCCGATTGCCGCAATGGCGGAATTCACCCTCATTGTACGCCTCCTTGTTTTCCTGCTGCCGAGGCCACGGAAATGACGACGCAGCTGTTGCCGGTGGGCAAGAGCATCGCGTTGCCCCCTCCATTGGCCAGTTCATAGACGCTGATTTGTCCAAGATTGTTGGCAAGCTTGCTGCCTTTCGGAAGCAGGGCCGGAACGTCGGCGCAATTGGCCGCGAACGGCGCCACCCTGACCATCGTACCTTCGCAAACAGATGCGGTGGGTGCTGCGAACACCAGGCCCGCGGCCGGACCGCTGTAGCCCTGCGTGGCATAGTTCATGCCGACCAGGGCTTCCACGACGTGTTTGTCGGGGGCCTCGTTGTTCCAGATCGACTGAACGCTGTAGGTCGTGCCGGTCGTCAGCATCTGCCCAAGGGCCGGGAAAATGTTGGAACAAGACTGCAAACCCGCCTGTTTGGCGTGTTGCAGAAATGGCGTGTCAGCCAGTGCCGGATCGGGCTCGTTGGTCTCCGCGACCGCCGGCTGCGGCAATAAATTGCGGACCAGGTCGTAGCGCATGGCTGCGAAGCCGGCCGCGGCGACGACGGCAATGGCGAGCAACGAGAAGACAGTGGTCTTCGCCAGGTTTCGTTTCGGTCTGCTCCGGTCATCGATGCCGACCTGAACAGCATCCTTTCCCTGGTTGCGGGACATTATCCGGTCATGGATCGATTGCTGGTTCATCGCAATGCCTTCGTCAATTGATCGCCTCGACGGCCGCGGCCAAGCCCTTGAGGGTTGCGGTCACGTTGATCGTCCTGCCATCCGTCGTCGGAAAAGAGATGACGGATGCCGCGGCCTTCGAAATCTGTTCGCGCATGATCGGACCAACCGGCAGCATGCCGACGCAGACGGCTTGATTGCATCCGTCGAGTTGAATTTTTATCGGCTCCTTGCGCCCTTCGAATGTCAGCGAGACAGGACTGTCGCTCTTGGCGATCGGCGGGGTGCGCAAGATCATATAGGGGTTGCCTTCCTTGGTGGCGGCCAGCGACCAGCTGAACGCAACCTGTCCTGCCTGGTCCTCGATGATCTGGGTGACGTTGCAGACCTTTTGGCGGGCCTGCAGGTTCTCGTCGCAGATCAGCGTCCAGTTCTCGAACGGACGGGTGGTCCGTTGATATTCGCCAAGCTTCGCATCCGCAGGCACCGCGACGTCGGAAGGTTTTACCCTGTAGCCGGAAGGAACCGCTTCCTGCCCGACCGCGGACGAGCCGGACAGGAGCACAGACGTCATGGATATCGCGACAGCAAAGACTGCCTGCCTGATCATAGCCGGGCTCTAGTTCAGCGTAAGGCTGACGCCCGCGCCGACACCCCAGTGCCCGCCTGCTGTCGTGCCGGACAGGTTCGCTCGAACACGTCCCTCCTCGCTGGTGTAGCCCGCGCCGAAGGCCAGCGCCCCTTCACCGCGCCAATAGCCGCCGCCGGCCGCCACGCTCAGCTTGCCGGGTCGGTCGTCGTAGCGCAGCGAAGCGGCCGCCAGGCCGATCGCGGCAGCCTGGCGCGCCTCGCCCTTGACCTCGCCCATGTCCATGTTGAGCTGGCTGAGTTTGGAGTCCGCATACGCATTGGCCTGCTGCAGCGTGGTGGCCGCCACCTGGTTGGTGTAGGTCTTCGAATCCGCCAGGTTGAGCGACAGCCCGGTGTTGAACTGCTGCACGTTGACCGCATCAGTGTTGGCAACGCCCGCCCCGACATTGTGGATGACGACCGGCGTGTTGGGGTCGCCGCCGGCAAGCGTTATCGAGTTGGATTTGCTGCCGTCCCCGTTCTTGTCGTATTGGACCGCGAACTCATTAAGGTCACCGACGCTTCCCTGCACGGCTTCGACGGCCTGGTTGGTGGCGTAGAGCTGGCTGCCGTTGATGGCGTCGGTGGAGGTGCCGCTGATCCGGCCCGCCGCGACATTGGTGACGGTGCGCTCGTTGCCGACGGTGCCGACGCTCACCGTGCTCGTCGGAGCTGTCCCGGCGAAGGTGTAGTTGACGCCGTTGATCGTGGTGCCGGTGGTGGCGACCGCCGCCGCCGTCGTCGAGCCCGCGCCGAGCGCGACGCTGCCCGGCTCATTGGCCGTGGCGCCGGCGCCGAGCGCCACCGCCTGGGCCCCGTTGGTGGTCGAGTTGGTACCGAGCGCGATGCTGTCGGCCTGGTTGACGGTCGAATTCTGGCCGATCGCGATGCCGCCGGGCGCCGTCTGCTGCACGATGGCGCCGTTGCCGATGCCGATGCCGTTGTCGCCGTTGACGGTGGTGCGAGGACCGACCGCAACCGAATCGACGCCGACCGCAAGCGAATCCGCGGCTGTCGAATTGGCGTGGAAGTACAGGCTTCCCGTCACCGCGAACGAGCTCAGCGCGCCCTTCAGCTGGCGAAGCGTGACCGCGTCCTGGTCCGCGGTACCGTCGGCGACGTTGATGATCTGGCGGTAGGAGGTGGAGGTGCCGACCGAGACGGCGCCGAGCAGGCTCATGTCCGCGGTGTTGTAGGGAATGAGGCCGGTGCCGGAGAGGATCGATCCCGATACGGGCGCGACCGCCCGGTCTGAGATCGAGCCGGCGCCAAGCGCCACGCCGCCAAGGACGGTGGCCTGGGTGCCGCGGCCGAGCGCCAGCGCGTCGCCGGCGGAGGCGGTCGCCTGGTAGCCGAGGGCGGAGGAGCCGACCCCTTGAGCGAAGGCGTCGGTGATCGGCAGGGTGCTGTCGTTGGTGCGCACATAGCGGATGCCGTCGCCATTGGCGTCGGTGTAGGCCGTGGAGGTGTCGCCGGCAAAATTGTTGATCGTGTTGCCGAGAGTGGTGATGTCGGCGGTGTTGGCCGCGATATCGGCGGTGTTGGCGGCGATATCGGTGGTGTTCTGCGTCACCTGCTGATTGGTCGCAAACAGCTGCGACCCGTTGACCGCATCGGTCGAGGAGCCACTCAACTGCCCGGCCGCGACGTTCTGGATCTGGCGTTCGGCGCCTACAGAGCCGACCGAGAACGCGCCCGCCGGCGTCGTGCCAGCGAAAGTGTAGGCAACGCCGCCGATCGTCGTACCGCCAACCGCGGTCGTGGTGCCGGAGACCGAATTCAGGCCGATCGCCACGTCGCCGGCATTGTTGGCCACGGCATTCGGGCCGACCGCGACGGAATCCGTGCCCAGCGCCTGGGAGTCCGCCAGTGTCGAGTTGGCGTGGAAATACTTGATGCCGCCGCCGGTGCTGATGCTGTTGATCGTGTTGCCGAGAGTGGTGATGTCGGCGGTGTTGGCGGCGATATCGGTGGTGTTCTGCGTCACCTGCTGGTTGGTCGCGAACAGCTGCGAGCCATTGACCGCATCGGTCGATGAGTTGCTCAACCGTCCGGCCGCGACGTTCTGGATCTGGCGCTCCGCGCCGACCGAGCCGACCGAGAACGCACCGGCCGGTGTGGTTCCGGCGAAGGCATAGTTGACGCCGCCGATCGTCGTGCCACCAACCGCCGTCGTGGTGCCCGAGACCGAATTCAGGCCGATCGCGACGTCGCCGGCATTGTTGGCCACCGCATTCGGGCCGACCGCAACAGAATCCGTCCCCAGAGCCTGGGAATCCGCCAGCGTCGAATTGGCGTGGAAATATTTGATGCCGCCGCCGGTGCTGATGCCGTTGATCGTGTTGCCGAGATTGGTGATGTCGGCGGTGTTGGCGGCGATGTCCGTTGTGTTCTGCGTCACCTGCTGATTGGTCGCGAAAAGTTGCGAGCCGTTGATCGCGTCGGTCGATGAGTTGCTGAGCCGGCCGGCCGCGACATTGGTGATGGTCCGCTCCGCGCCGAGCGCGCCGACGCTGACGGTGCTCGTCGGCGTCGTGCCGGCGAAGCTGTAGGCCGTGGTCCCGATCGTCGTGCCGCTGGTGCCGACAGCCACGTCGGTCACCGAGCCCGAGCCCAGCGCGACATCGCCGGAGCTTGCCGCCGCGGTCGCGCCATTGCCCAGCGCGACGTTGCCGACGAAGCCGGCCGCACCCGCGGTGGAACCGTTGCCCAGCGCCACCGAGCCCTGCCCGATCGCCTTGTTGCTGTTGCCGATGGCGACGGCGCCGTTGGCCATATTGGCCGCGGTGGCGCTCGCCGTCCCATCGCTGTTGGCGATGTTATTGGCGCCGCCGGTAAAGGCGCCGGTGCCGCTCGCATAGCTAGGATCGCCGATGGCCACCGCGCCGTCGCCATAGGCTTCGTTGCCGTAGCCGATCGCCACCGCCTTGCCGCCATCGGTAATCGCGCCGGTGCCGATGGCGACGGAGTCGGCGGAGAGCGCAGCGGATTGTAGACCGACCGCGATGGCGTTGGTTGCGGTCGCCTGGCTGTCGCGTCCCATCGCAATGGCGTCGTCCTCGGATGCCGTCACGTCCGTGCCGATGCCGATGGCGTTGTCTCCACTGGCGCTCGTTGCAAAAGTGCTTGAGCCGACATAGACGGAACCTATCCCGGTCGCCCTCGTTCCGGCGCCCAGAGAGATGGAGTTCACGGCGCTGCTTTGGGCGCCGCGGCCGAGCGCTGTGCTGTTGAGTCCGGTGGCGCGGGAATCACGTCCGACGGCAGTGGAATTGTCGGCGCTGGCGACCGTGCCGATGCCGAGCGCCACCGACTGCGCGCCAGCCGAGCTGGCACTGACGCCGGCGGCGAGGGAATTGTCTCCCGCCGCACTCGCACCGGATCCATACGAGGAGGCGTTTGCGCCGCTGGCAACGGCCGTGTTGCCAACCGCCGTGCTGGCTGAGCCACTCGCCTTTGAGGTGGTGCCAATGGCGATGGCGCTTTGCGCACTCGCATTGGCGGACCTGCCGACCGCGGTGCTGTCTACACCACCCGCCGTGGCGCCCAGTCCAAGCGCACTTGCGTTCGCGGCGGTCGCCGCGGCGTTGTTGCCGACGGCAGTGGTGGAGACGTCGGTGGCTTGGGCTCCCGAACCTGCGGCGACGGATCCGATCCCGCTCGATACGGCTCCATTGCCCAAGGCCAACGCGAAATTGGCCGAAGCATTGGCGGTGGGACCGAATGCCGCTGCGCTTGTCGCCGTTGCCCGTGCGGCGGTCCCGACCGCGGCGGCGGAGCTGCCGGACGCCGTGCTTGCACGGCCGATTGCCGTGGTGTCGGTCTGGGACGCGGTCACGTCCACACCGATAGCGATCGCGCTCTGAGCGAGAGCGCCCGTGCCGGCAGCGGAGCGTGCGCCCAGATAGATGGAATTCACGCCGCTGGCGATGGATCCGGTGCCAATGGCGGCGGCGTTGGTCTGGCTGGCTTGAGCGTTGTGGCCGATCGACGCGGTATTACTGACGGTGACGCCAATACCGGCATTGGTTCCGATCGCGACGTTGTCGTTGCCCGTGACCAGGCTGCCCGCGGAAGCGGAGAGCGTCGCGTCATAGGCGACGGTGCCATCGCCGGTGCCAAGGGCAACGTTGCGCGCGCCAGTAACACCGGAACCGGCGCCTCGCGTCACGCTGGGGATGCCACCTCCTATTGCGGTATTCTGTCCGCCGCTGACGAACTGGCCCGCCGCAATGCCCACCGCAACCGAATTGGCGTTGGCGGTGGTGGATCCGGCGCCGGCGGCCAGACCGACCGCCACCGTGCTGCTGCCAACGGCCGCCGCTTGCGCACCGAGTGCAAGCGAACTGTTACCGGCGGCCTGGGCGGCCGGGCCGAGTGCGGCCGCATTTACGTTTGATGCCGCCGCACCCTGGCCGAGGGCGATGGAGGAAACGCCGCTGGCACTGGACTGCCGGCCGATGGCGGTGGAGGAATCGCCGCTGGCGACAGACCCCCAGCCTGCGGCCGTGGAATAGTTGCCGCTGGCTTCGGAACTGGTGCCGAGGGCAGTGGAGTTCCCTCCCGAAGCAACAGAGAAAGTGCCCAAGGCGTTGGCGCCGGCTCCTGTGGCACTGGCCTGGACGCCGAGCGCTACTGAATTGACGCCGCTTGATACCGTACCTTGCCCCAGCGCCATCGCGCCGCCTGTGCCCGTGGCTTTGGCGTTCAGGCCAAGAGCCACCGAGTATTGCGCCGACGCAACGGATGCACGTCCTATCCCGATGGCGTCGGCCTGGGATGCCGTCACATCCGTGCCGATCCCGATCGCGCTCTGAGCCAGCGCTCCCGTTCCTGCGGCGGTGCGCGAGCCAAGATAGATGGAGTTGATCTGGGAGGCGAGCGACTGAAAGCCGATCGCGACGGCGTTCTGGGCGCCGGCGTTGGCATTGGTGCCCTCGGCAATGGAATCGGCTCCGTTTTGCACGGCCCCGGATCCAAACGCGATACCGCGCACGCCGTTTGCCGTGCCGCCGCCGCCGAAAACCTGTGCCGATGCCGGGGTGGCGATGCCGCCCAATGCGATCGCACCCAGCGCCGCTGCCAGGATCCGTCCATTGCCGAGCGCACCAAGCCCCAGAGCTTTGCGGCGCATCCCGAGCACGCGGCACGCGTTGCGTAGCACCGCCATCAGGCGGCGGCGAACCGAGCGGCTGTCGGTCGCGCCCGCGATCCAGCTTCCGACAAAGCTTGAAGAAAGTTCGATCCTTGCCCGCCCCTTGACGTATCCGGTCATGCTACTTTTCCCTCGCAATTGCCGAGGCGCCCTGATGTGCCGCATCATTCGCCTCGACGACCAAAAAATCCTTGAAATTACCCGTCGTCTCTCGCAGCGAGAGACCTATCTTCGCACCTTGTTTTTCAATCAGCTGGCAGGCGCTCGCGACCCATGGCTGCGTCGGCTCAGGAACCGTATGCAAGGCGGCTTCGGTCCGCTCCGGCGACAGGTTTATCGCCACCAGCGCGCGGCAGAGATCGAAATGAAATCCTGGATCGCCTTCGCCACAGGCCGGAGAGGTCAGTCCAAGCACGAAACAGGCCAGAAGATGGTCGAGTTCCGCACCGCTGATCCGGCTGGCATATTGGCGCTGCAGCGCGGCCCATGCCGCTTCGGCCTTGGGTGCGAAGACGTCGATTTCCGCGAATTGAATGTCCATGGGACAATCCGACATGCCGCATCATCTGGTTGCCCCCGCCCCAAATGACTTTCCATCGCGACCATGGGCACGTTCGCGGTGTATGTATTTTGTAAAAGTCCGGAATCTTTGTAGGAAAATCCGGTCTTTGAGCGCTGAGCGGCAGGTGTGGCCGCTCTGCCACGCAACTTTTGGCTGCGGAGACGCGCCCGCGGCAAATATCACCGCTGCAGTTTCACCTGCCTGGGGGTTCTGCTGCGGTATTTCGACATGGTGACGGTCAGGTGGCTCTGATCTGAAAAGCCGCTCAGATGCGCGACTTCGGCTATCGACAGATCGCTCTCGATGAGAAGTTTTTCGGCGAAATCGAGACGCAACAGCAGCAGGTATTTGTGCGGCGGCTCGCCAAAGGTTTTCGTGAATGCCTGGATGAAATGGCTCGGCGAAAGGCCGGAAAGTGTGGCTAACTCGGCCACCGCGATCTTGCTGGAAAAATTTACGTCCAGGAATTCCCGCACCCGCCGGGCGCTGCGGTTCGACAGACCGCCCTTTGGGCCTTGTGGCAACTTTCCCGCTCCTGCGTAGTTCCGAAGCATATGGACGCCGAACATGGTGACCAGCGAGTCGACATAGAACTCGTTTGGAGTTTCCCGATGCGTCAGTTCCATCTTAAGCAACTGCGCGAGTTGCAGCGCCTGGAAATCGACGGTCCCGAACGGCGGCGGTTGAAGCTCGGCGCGGCCGGTGCCGAATTCACGCGTAGCCAGTTCGAAGAGACTCTCGGGGGTGAGCGCCACGATTACACTCTCCGTGGTGGATGACCGGGTCACCTTGCCGCCGAGATCGGCTGGGACGATCACGATCATCCCGACGTCGCCGTCGTATTCGTGGACTTTGTCGCTGCCCAGCGATGCCGCTATCCCGGGTGAGGGCGCAAACAAAACCGAACAGAAATGTTCCCCCGCTTTGAATGTGTGTGATCCCGGCCCATGAACGACATGAGCCGCTCCGCCTCGAAAGGTGACCAGGCACCGCCCCGCGCTTTCCGGAATTCCATCGAAGATGCGCCGATCCGCGCGCCGCCGGTCTGTCCCGGCGCTTTCCAGGACGTTGCCTCTGTGTTGCATCGTCGTCTTGCCTCAGCCCTGCGCCGATCGATCGAATCCTGTGTTGTATGGAGACGCCCAGAATTCACGCTTATTCCTGGGTGTTCTTTCGAACCTTAGAGGCGTTGCTTCATATTGAAAAGCAGATTTTCAGGAGAAATCAAAACTTTGGCAGGGGTTTTGCCTATAAATGTGCCTATTCTGCTTGTTTAGCACGAACTAATCTGACGATTTGCCGATCTTATCTTACCATTTTGTGCCTAGTTATTGTGCATCGCGAGCGCCGCTTCACAATCCAGCGTTGCATACAGAACATAAATCGCGCGGCTATCGCCGAACCTGCTCTGCCAATGCCGCCACTATCAAGGACACGCTTCCCCGCATGGTTGCCCTTCTCCGACCAGCGCTTTCGAGATTCCGAGCTACCCGATCGGTGACCGTGCAGTGACCCCGATACAGAATTACCCGGTCACGCGGGGCTGCTAAAGATCGCCTCGACGTTTCTCGTACAGATCCCAAGACAGCTCAACCATGGCGAGAAGAACATCCTCCCGGCTCCACCCGGCGGCAACCGCGGCTTCGACAATTCCGCGGACGAGCGGCAGCAATTGGCGCTCGCATTCGGCCGACAGGTTGAGCTCGGCGCTGTCGGCAGGCGGACTATCGAAATGAAATCCCACCATTGGCGTTCCCCCGCCATCAATGAACTAATGAAACGTATATATCTGCAATTCTATTCCCGCCTAATATACATGCATCGGAGACGAAATACAGGCGCGTCTGAATTGACGGTGCACGGGCGTGTCGATTGCGCCGGCTCCATAGCTCGTCTGGAAGTCTTCCTTGGGGTCCTGCTGCCGGCAGTGCATGTCTTGGATGCGGACCCCAGCCATTCGCGTAAAGCTATCGGAATCCTGGCGAAGTTTGCCGCATGGAACGGCAAACCTGCCGCTCCACCAGCATCGGGAGAACGTTGATCAGTTCACCGGGCCGAGCAGGACAGAACCGTCCGGCACGCCGCCGTCGATCGGAATGGCTGTGCGGTTTGCGCTCGCCACCATCGGCTGGCCGATATCGGACGTCACGATGACCGGGCTCTTCGAGGGCACGCGGTCGTAGAGGTCGATGATGTCCTGGTTTATCAGGCGCACGCAGCCTGACGAGACGGATTTGCCGATCGAGTTCCATTCCGGCGAGCCGTGCAAGCGATAGAGCGTGTCGACATTGTCGTGGAACAGATAGAGCGCGCGGGCGCCGAGCGGGTTCTTGAGGCCGCCGGGCATGCCGCCATTCTTGGCGCTGTATTGCTCCAGTTCCGGTTGCCGGGCGACCATCTCATCCGGCGGCGTCCATTTCGGCCATTTCTGCTTCCATTGAACGACGGCGTCTCCCGACCATTCGAAGCCGGCGCGGCCGAGGCCGACGCCGTAACGGATCGCCTGGCCGCCCTCGCGTACCAGATAGAGGAAATGGTTGGTCGTATCGACGATGATGGTGCCGGGCCTCTGGCCGGTCGGATCGGGAACGATCTGGCGCAGGAACTGCGGGTCCATCTTCTTGATCGGAATGGCTGGGAGCTCGAAGCCGCTGTCCGAAATCGGGCCGTACATCGTCGCGTAGTCGCCGAGCGGCGGATCGACATAGGTCGGCGGCGGCTCGACCGGCGCTGGTTCCGGCCCGGTGGTGGTGCAGGCGGAGACCGCAATCGAGGCGGCGCCGAGGGCTGCGGCATTCAGAAAGCCGCGACGGCTCAGGCGATAGGGGTCGATTTCGGTCTTCAACATGGTTGCCTTTTTTAAGTCTCAAGTCGCAAGAAAGCGTGAATGCTTCCAGGCGGCGCAGTGTTAGTCTCCCCCAATGCCTGGCGCGATAGGCGGTTCCGATTCTGGCCTGAGGGTGGACAAACAAAGGCGAAGCTGTGACCGTCATGCCACTGTTGCTTTGAGGCAACAGAGCCCTTGAGCAGTTCATCGTTTCACAGAAACGCCGACTATTCTGCGTCTTTCCTTCTGCGCAATTTTCCAAGGGAAAGCGCTGCGCGCTTTTCCCGGGAAAACCGTTTCACACTTTTCCTGGAATTGCTCTAGCCGCCTGTCAACAATCCTTCCAGCGACGGCAGGATCAGCGCCGGCGGGAAGTCCCTGTATTCCTCGGGCTGGTTGGCCCGGTTGATCCACACGGTGCGAAAACCGAATTTGGTCGCGCCGGCAATATCCCAGCGGTTGGAGGACTGGAACGAGACCGCGCCGGGATAGAGACGCCAGCCCGTCGCCACCATGTCGTAGGTCGACGGGTCGGTCTTGAAGCGCCTGACGGCGTCGACGGAAAAGATGTCGTCCAGCACCTGGTCGAGGGCCGCCGACTTGACCGCTGCTTCCAGCATCTCGGGCGAGCCGTTGGAGAGGATTGCCAGCTTGGCGCCGGACGCTTTGAGCGCCTTGAGCACGGCCGGCACTTCCGGATAGCAGTCGAGCCGCCAATAAGCTTCGAGCAGCTTGGCCTTCAGCCCCTTGTCTGCCGAAGGGACCTTGCGCAAGGCAAAGTCGAGCGCCTGTTCGGTGAGCTGCCAGAAATCGGCATAACCGCCCATCAGCGTGCGCACCCAGGAATATTCCAGCTGCTTGGCGCGCCAGATTTCCGACAGAAGCTGGCCGTCCGGCCCGATCTCGCCGTCGTGACGGCGCACGGCGGCGTGCACGTCGAACAACGTGCCATAGGCGTCGAAAACGTAAGCCGCGTAATGCATGACGACAGTTTTGAGGGCAGGCGGGGCAAGGTGCAAGCACCGATTGCAGACTTGATGGCTTTCTGGGCTCGCTGGCCTCAACAAAATCCGCTCCATGCCGGTTGACGGCGCCCGCCAAAGCATCTTCCAATGATACCAGACAGGCAGCATCGAAGCGGAACCGAACAATGACACTGGCGACTGCGGCGCAATCGGCGACATGGACCTTCGTCGACGGCGACTGGTACGAAGGCAATGTCGCCATCCTTGGGCCGCGCAGCCATGCCATGTGGCTTGCCACCAGCGTCTTCGACGGCGCCCGCTGGTTCGAAGGCGTCGCCCCCGACCTCGAACTGCATGCCGCCAGGGTAAATGCTTCCGCGATCGCGCTAGGTCTCAAACCGTCGATGAGCGTCGACAAGATCGTCGGCCTGACCTGGGACGGGCTGAAGAAGTTCGACGGCAAGACGGCGGTCTATATCAGGCCGATGTACTGGGCCGAGCATGGCGGCTATATGGGCGTGCCGGCCGATCCGGCATCGACCCGCTTCTGCCTTTGCCTCTACGAATCGCCGATGATCTCGCCGGCCGGCTTTTCGATCACCGTGTCGCCGTTCCGGCGGCCGACGATCGAAACCATGCCGACCAATGCCAAGGCAGGCTGCCTCTACCCCAACAATGGCCGCGCCATTCTCGAAGCCAAGATGCGCGGCTTCGACAATGCACTTGTGCTCGACATGCTGGGCAATGTCGCCGAGACCGGAACCTCCAACATCTTCCTGGTCAAGGACAGCCATGTGCTGACGCCGGCGCCGAACGGCACTTTCCTGTCCGGCATCACCCGCTCGCGCACCATGACGCTGCTTGGCGACTATGGCTTCAAGACCACCGAAAAGATGCTGTCGGTGCGCGACTTTCTCGAGGCCGACGAGATCTTTTCGACCGGAAACCATTCCAAGGTCGTGCCGATCACCCGCATCGAGGACCGCAATCTCCAGCCCGGGCCGGTGGCCAAGAAGGCGCGCGAGCTCTATTGGGAATGGGCGCATTCGACGCCTGCCGGCTGAGCCGCCGCCGCTTCGTTTGCTGGGCGCTCTTTTTTGACGCAGCATCCAGTCGGCAAAACCGTGTGACACTTTTCCGGAACCCGCTTAGAAAGGAACCGGCGCTTCATTCCGGAGTTGTTCCAGAACAATCCAGCCCTATCTTAATCCGGTATCCGCACCGGATTTTTCCATGAGGAGTATGACCGATGGCTTTTGAATTGCCCGCCTTGCCCTATGACTACGAGGCCCTCCAGCCCTACATGTCGAAAGAGACGCTGGAGTATCACCACGACAAGCACCACAAGGCCTATGTCGACAACGGCAACAAGCTGGCCGCTGAAGCCGGTCTTGGCGACCTGTCGGTCGAAGAGGTGGTCAAGCAGTCGTTCGGCAAGAATGCCGGCCTCTTCAACAACGCCGCCCAGCACTACAACCACATTCATTTCTGGAAGTGGATGAAGAAGGGCGGCGGCGGCAACAAGCTTCCCGGCGCCCTGCAGAAGGCGGTCGACGCCGACCTCGGCGGCTACGACAAGTTCAAGGCCGACTTCATCGCCGCCGGCACCACGCAGTTCGGTTCGGGCTGGGCCTGGGTCTCGGTCAAGGACGGCAAGCTGGCGATCTCCAAGACGCCGAATGGCGAGAACCCGCTCGTCCACGGCGCCTCGCCGATCCTCGGCGTCGATGTCTGGGAACACTCCTATTACATCGACTACCGCAACGCGCGGCCGAAATATCTCGAAGCCTTCGTCGACAGCCTGATCAACTGGGACCATGTCCTCGAAATGTACGAAAAGGCGAAAGCCTGATCGATCCAGAAAGCCCCGGCATCCCCCGGGGCTTTTCTTTTTTCAGATCGAAACGGAGGCACACTGCAAAGCGGCAGTTTCCGTGCGGCGAGCAGGGAATAATCTCAGCCCGCCATCCGTTAACGTCAGGTCGCGACCCCTCATCATCCTGGAGCCAATTGAATGAGAAAGCTCGTCATCGCCATCTCTATGCTCAGCCTCGCCGCCTCGGCCGCCTTTGCCGACCCGATCCTCGACCGACAGGGACTGATGAAGGAGCGCGGAAAACTCGTCGGCGGCCTGTCGAAAATCGCCAAGGGGGAAGCAGACTTCGATGCCGCCGCCGTGTTGACGGCGCTGCAGGCGCTGCAGGTCAATGCCGAGAAGGTCGATGTCGATGCGCTGTTCCCGGCCGGCAGCGACAGCGGTGACACCACCGCTTCGCCGAAAATCTGGCAAGACATGGCGGGCTTCAAGACCACGAACGAGAAATACGTCGCCGACGTCAAGGCCGCTGTCGCCGCCGCACCTGCCGATGTCGATGCGCTCAAGGCGCAGATCGGCACCCTCGGCAACGATTGCGGCACCTGCCACCAGAGCTATCGGGTGAAGAAGGGCTGATCCCGGGCAATGGCCCTGTTGAAAAAACTCATCGGCGCCGCGCTTGTCCTGGGCGTCGCCGGCGCCGGCGCCTGCTGGTTGTTGTCGGCGCCAGTGAAACTCGACACTGATACCCTGGCACAGCTTGGCCCCGGCAACGCCGCCAGGGGCAAACGCATTTTCTATGCCGGCGGCTGCACCTCCTGTCACGCCAAGCCGGGCTCGCAAGGCGAGGCCCGTCTCCAACTCGTCGGTGGCCTTGAACTCAAGACGCCGTTCGGCACCTTCGTGCCGCCCAACATCTCGCAGGATCCCAAGGACGGCATCGGCGCCTGGACGGTCGAGGACCTCGCCAATGCCATGCTGAAAGGCGTGTCGCCTTCCGGCGAGCATTTCTATCCGGCCTTTCCCTACGCGTCCTACGCCCGCATGAAGCCGGCTGACATTGCCGATCTCTATGCCTTCCTGAAGACGCTGCCGGCGGTCGCCGGCAAGGCGCCGGACAACTCGCTCAGTTTCCCCTTCAACATCCGTCGCGGTCTCGGCCTGTGGAAGCGGCTCTACCTCAGCAACCAGCCGGTGATCGCCTTGGCCGACGGCACGCCTGACCCAGTGTTGGCCGGCCGCTATCTGGTCGAGGGACCCGGCCATTGCGGCGAATGCCACACGCCGCGCGAGCTCAGCGGCGGCACCAGGAAAAGCCAGTGGCTGGCGGGTGCCACCGCCGCCGAAGGCAGCGGCATTGTGCCGAACATCACCTCGGGCGAGGGCGGCATCGGCGACTGGTCGGAAGCCGACATCGCCAATTATCTCGAAACCGGTTTTACGCCCGATTTCGATTCGGTCGGCGGCGCCATGGTCGACGTCCAGCGCAACATGGCCCGGCTGACGCCGGAAGATCGCACGGCAATAGCCGCCTATCTCAAGGCAGTGCCGCCGCATCCCAATGGCTATCCGGCGCGAAGCAAGCCGGCTAAGTGATCCCGACTAAAGGTGGCGGTCACCGAGGAAGTCGAAGCCCGTTTCGAAGAAGTGACTGTAATTGCAGGTCAGTTCCTCGCCGGGCGCGATGTCGCGCAAGGCATAGGTCTCCTCGGGCGAAGAAACATCGCAATTCGGTTCGTCGTCATGGTTCATGTAGCGGGCATCGTCGGCTTCGAAGACGATGTAGTTCGGATCGCGGCGGTCGGGATAGGAATAGCGGTCGAGGTAGCTCTTCACCGGCCCGCTCTCGCCCTCATAGGTTTCAACGTCGATCAGCCGGTCAAAGCGCGGGTCGAGCTTCCAGACCAGCGTGCCCTTGGCAATGTGGGTCTTTGCGAAAACACCGATGCCCTGGATCGGCGATTTCTCGAGATAAGTGTCGACGAGCAACATAGTGGCCCCTTTGCGTATGTCATTGTCTGGAAGGTGGCGCGCATTGGGTAGCGCGCAGCCATTACAATTGCGAGTGAAAATGAGCAGCGCGGAATTCAAAAAGTGATGATCGGCACGCCTCGACGGGGCGCGCCTTTCGCTCCGACATCAGCGCTGCTGCAAGGCCAGACGAACGCCCAACGCACAGTAGATACCGCCGACCACCTTGCCTTGCCATTTCACCACTGATGGATTGCGGCGCAGGAACGTACCGAGCTTCCCCGCGCTTACGGCAAAGACGACTGTGCTGAAAAGGCCGAGCAGAACAAAGATTATGCCCAACGTCATCAGCTGGAGCATTACCGATCCGTTTTCAGGCCGCACGAACTGAGGCAGGAAGGCGAGGAAGAAAAGCGCGGTCTTTGGATTGAGCACCTCGGTCAGGACAGCCTGTCGAAACGCCTTGCCGGCGGAGATCGCCAGCACGCCGGCAGTAGGGTTGGCCGGTGTTCTCTCGATGATCGCGCGAATGCCGAGGTAAACCAGATACGCCGCGCCAATGTATTTTACGATGCTGAACAGCGTTGCCGACGTGGCGATGATCGCCGAAATGCCGACCATCGCCATGACGGTATGGAACACATCGCCAGCCGCGACGCCGGCGCCCGTCGCGATGCCAACCCTGGTCCCGGAACTCGTCGCTCGCGCCACCGTCAAAAGTGTGGCTGGGCCTGGAATGAACACAAAGCCAAGCACAACCGCCACGTAGGCCATCAAGGTGGATAGATCGATCATGACGCCTCCTTTGCTATCTCGGCCTTGCCCATCACCTCAGGTTCGAGCTTGCTCGTAACCTTCAGCGCAAAGGAATAGGTATAGGCGATCTCCTCCAGCCTGGAAAACCGGCCCGACGCGCCGGCATGGCCGGAATCCATGTTGATCTTGAACAGCACCGGATTGGTCCCGCTCTTGCGCTCGCGCAGCCGCGCCACCCACTTGGCCGGTTCCCAATAGGTGACGCGCGGATCGGTGAGGCCGGCCAGCGCCAGGATCGGCGGGTAGTCGTGATCCGCGACATTGTCATAGGGCGAGTAGGCGGCGATGATCCGATAGTCCTCCGCTGATGCGATCGGATTGCCCCATTCCGGCCATTCCGGCGGCGTCAGCGGCAAGCTTGCGTCGAGCATGGTGGTCATTACGTCGACAAAAGGAACCTCGGCAACGATGGCGCCGAAACTGTGCGGCGCCATGTTGGCGATCGCGCCCATCAGCATGCCGCCGGCCGAGCCGCCTTGCGCGACGATGCGATCATGTTGTGTGTAACGCTCGGCGACGAGGTGCTGCGCGACGGCGATGAAATCGGTGAACGTGTTCATCTTGTGCGCCCGCTTGCCGTTATCATACCAGCCATAGCCCTTGTCCTTGCCGCCGCGGACATGGGCGATGGCAAAGACAAAGCCGCGGTCGACCAGCGAGAACCAGTTGGTGTTGAAGGCCGCCGGAATGGCGATGCCGTAGGAGCCGTAGCCGTAGAGCAGGCAAGGTGCCGAGCCATCGAGCGGCGTGTCGCGATGATGCAGCAGCGAGACCGGCACCAACTCGCCATCGGCGGCGGGCGCCATCAGCCGGCGCGTGACATAGTGGTCCGGATCGTGGCCGGACGGCACTTCCTGGGTCTTCAGCAGCACGCGCTCGCGGCTGCGCATGTTGTAGTCGAAGACCTGCGCCGGCGTCGTCATCGACGAATAGGTAAAGCGCATGATCTCGGTGTCATACTCATAGGACCCCGACAGGCCGAGCGAGAAGGCTTCCTCGTCGAACGAGATCAGGTGCTCCTCGCCGTTGCGGCGGTCGCGCACGACGATGCGCGGCAGGCCTTCCTTGCGCTCGAGCCTGACCATATGGTCCTTGAAGCCGACCACCGACAGGATCAGCCGGCCCGGTTCGTGCGCCACCAGCTCTTCCCAGTTGGCGCGCACCGGGTCATCAGCCGGCGCCGTCATGATCTTGAAGTCCTTGGCGCCGTCGGCATTGGTGAGGATGAAGAAGATGTCGCCGCCTTCCTCCAGATCATATTGCAGGCCGATCTCGCGCACCGCCACCAGCTTGGGTTCGGCGAACGGCTCATCGGCGCGCATCAGGCGGTATTCCGAGGTTTCGTGATCGTTGATGCCGATCATGATCCATTCGTTGGAGCGTGTGCCGCCGACATCCATGAAGAAGCCGGGATCGTTTTCCTCATAGATTAGCCGGTCATTTTGAGGGCTGTCGCCGAGCGCATGAAACAGCACCTTGGACGGGCGATGATTGTCGTCGAGCCTGGTGTAGAAGAAACCGTCATCGGCGGCATTCCAGGTGCCACCACCACTGGTGGCGTCTATCTGGTCAGGCAATTCCTTGCCGCTGGTGAGGTCGCGCACGCGCAGCGTGAAGAATTCGGAGCCCTTGTCGTCGAACGCCCACAAGAGCTTGCGGTGATCGGCCGAATGGTCGACGCCCCCGAGGCGGAAATACGGCTTGCCCTCGGCTTCCGCGTCGCCGTCGAGGAGGATCTGCTCATCGCCGCCATCGCGCGGCATGCGGAAATAGCGTGGTTGTTCGCCGCCAAGCTTGAAGGATGAGCCATAGGCATAGGGGCCATCCTTCATCGGCACCGTCGAATCGTCTTCCTTGATGCGCCCCTTCATCTCGCCGAACAGTTGCTTCTGAAGCTCTGCGGTATCGGCCATCAGCACTGTCTGATAGGCGTTCTCGGCTTCGAGATGGGCGCGAATGCGGCCGTCGAGCAGGGAAGGATCCCTGAACATCGCCTGCCAGTTATCCGCCCTCAGCCAGGCATAATCGTCGGTGCGGGTGAAGCCGTGATGCGTGTCGAAGACTGGGTGTTTCTCAGGGCTCGGCGGGCGAGCGGTCGGAAAGGCTGGGGTCTTGGTCATTGCGTCTCACTGAAGAAGTTACTTGAACGGCAAATGAACACGCCGATCAGCGCGGGTTCAAGGGCAGGCAGGCATTGGTGGGGCTGGCTCGGGAAGATGAGCCGCAGAAGATGTACAGGAGGAGAGGATGACGAATTTCTATCTCAGCACCGCTGCGGCTCTCGCCGTCGCTTCGACCGTTCTGGCTTTCACCGGCCAGTCTCATGCAACCGCGTTCGCCGCTTGGCAAGTGGCTGGCGTGCCGTTCGGCGACACGCTCAACATTCGCAAATATCCGTCCAACGCATCCCAGAAGCAGGCGGCCTATCCCAACGGGACCATCCTGCAGATGACCGGCAAGTGCACCGGGGGGCTGAACCTTCTGGAGATCGCCGGCAAGCCGGACTGGAAACAGAAACAGGCAATTCGCTACCAATGGTGTCAAGTTTGGCACGACCCGGCGCAAAATGGTGGTTTCGTTACTGGCTGGGGTCTACGGAAAATACCTCGTTCCCTATTGAATCCGGTTCTAAGCAGGTCTTCCTTCGGCGGGTTTCGCAAACACCTTGCAACTTCTGATTTTGTACGAATCCAGAAATTCAGCTATTCGAGCCTGCAAAGCATAGGCTAAGCATCGCTATCCATTTTATGAGTCCTTGCTGATTTAGTGATGCATGACCTTACGTCATGCCAGTCCTGGTCCGACCAGAAAATATCGCGAAGTTACAGAGTGCACGAAAGATTGAAGCTGAAGAGCGACTATTCGATGAATATCATTGAATATAGCGCAAGATGCGAATTGACTTACTTGGTCCGCAGGCTCATTAAGATGCCCGGACGCGAATCCATGAAGCTCTTCCCGCGTGAAATTCGCGCCATGCCCGATCTCTCAAAAAGGGCGCAAACAGAAACATCTTTCGTTGGGGCCTGAACACCATGGATATCGTCGAAACACCTTCCAGAAATAGCGATGCGCTGATCGAGTTGACCGCCGATGTGGTCGCCGCCTACGTCAGCAACAATCCCGTGCCAGTCGGCGAACTGCCGAATCTTATCGCCGATGTCCATGCCGCTCTCGGGCGCGTGGGCGGAACGAGCGAACAACCTCCGGCCGACAAGCAGAAGCCTGCGGTAAACCCGAAGCGCTCTGTCCATGACGACTACATTGTCTGCCTTGAAGATGGCAAGAAGTTCAAGTCACTGAAGCGTCATTTGATGACGCACTACGGTCTGACGCCCGATGAATACCGCGAGAAGTGGAATCTGGACGCCAGCTACCCGATGGTTGCCCCCAATTATGCCGCTGCCCGTTCGCAGCTGGCCAAGAAGATGGGCCTCGGTCGCAAGCGCAAGGGCCGGTAACACCGGCTCCAGTTCGACAAGATCAACGGCGCCTTCGAGGCGCCGTTTTTGTTTCCGGGGTCAAGCAGTTTGCTTGAGAGCCATCTCCGCGTCGCGCTTGATGCGCTTGACCATCGAGCGCAGACCGTTGGCGCGCTGCGGCGACAGATGTTCGTCGAGGCCGAGCGACTTCAGCGTCGCCTCGGCGTCGGTTTCCAGGATCTGGCTGGCGGACCGTCCCGAAAACAACGCCAGCATGATGGCGACCAGGCCGCGCACGATATGGGCGTCCGAATCGCCAGTGAAGGTGATGACGGGATCGGCGCCCGGGGCTTGTTCAGTGGTCAGCCAGACCTGGCTGACGCAGCCAGGCACCTTGTTCACGGCATTGCGTTCGGCGTCGGGAAATGGCGGCAGCGCTTCGCCGAGCTCGATCACATAGCGATAGCGGTCTTCCCACTCGTCGAGCAGGGAAAAGTCGTCGCGGATCATCTGGATCGTCGTGGCCATTGCTTGGGATATAGTCATCCGCGGCTGCGGCGTCACGGAAAAAGAAGAAAAACACCGCAGGCGCCGAGAGGTCCGACCGGCCTGCGGTGTCGCTGTAGAGACAGCGGAAACGGTGTTAGTTCTTCGCCACCAGGCTGGCAGGGATGTTGACGGTCGCCGGCAGCACAATGTCCTCGGCGACGCTGCCGGTGGCCAGTGAGGTATCGGGCGACGTCTCGGGCTCGGTGCCCTTGTCGTCCAGCATGGCGGCGGCGATCTTGGCGGTTTCCTTGGCCCGGGCGCTGATCGTATGCATCGCCGACTTGCCGGTCTCGCAGACATCGGGCTTGCGCTCGCAAATGCCGGCGATGTCGCCGACCGCCTCGCGCGCCGCAAAGAGTGCCTGGATCGGCCCGACGCTCTCGTGGCCCTCTTCGTCGGAGCCGACGCTCAGTGGCAGCGCCAGCAGCACCAGCGAAAACCAGAACGCCATTCTTATCAGAAAGCCCATCGAATTGCCCTCTCGTCCATGACCGGATCATGCGTCCATGCGCCATGACCTCTTTTATCTCAGCGACAATGACACATGAGGCGCAAAGGACGGCTTGCTTGCTCAGCGAAAATTTTCCTCAAATTTTAGGCAAATTCGAAACGAAGCATTTTGCAATGCATTGGTTTCAAACGCCGGCGGTTCTCTTCACCTTGCACTAACCATCTAAGCGATTGTTATGAATGGATATATCCAGAGGTGCTGGCATGCCGGCGCAGGATTTTGCCGCCGCAGGCACGCCTTTTGCACATAACGCTCCGTTTACTATGGCCGCAAATGGCGGTGCATTCTGGCGCCTGCGCCGCAATTTTTGCCGCAGGGAGGTCGTTGTTCCGGTCAGCCTTATTCATTCCTTAAACGCTCGATGCGAGTTTCAAACAAACAAAAACGACCTGCAAAGCAGGGGCAGTCACGACCGGGTGCGAGTGCGTTGAGTTGAGTTTGATAAAGGCCAGATATCTTGAACTGCCTGGCGCGCTGGCGGCCGGTTGCGAACGCATGGTCCATCCGGCCATCGTTGGCCGGGACGACCGCCTGCGCCAGCGCCGGTTCATCGGCATCATGCTTGCCGCTCCGTTCTTTGCCGCGGGTGCCGCGGTGACACTGGTCACCTCGGGCATGGGTGCCGCCGTCACCGTCGCAACAATCTTCGCCGCCTTCGGTCTTTGCTGGTTCGCCGCCTTGCTGGTGGCGGCGTCGGGCAAAATGGCGCTGGCCGCCCAGGTCGCGCTTGCCGCCGGCGGTCTTGCCCTTGCCGGCGCCATCGCGGCAGCAGGCGGCCTGGCGTCGCCGGTTGCGCTGCTGGCTCTGGCGCTGCCATTCGAAGCCTGGTGGATCGCTGGGTCAAAGCGCGCGGCACTTTGGGGCGGCATTTCCGCCCTTGCCGCGGTGCTGCTGCAGCCCTTTGTCGGCACTATCGTCCCGCTCGGCGCGGTGCAAGTCGCGGTGTGGCACTGGCTTCTGCCGCTGGCCTGGGGGCTGACGCTGGTTCCCCGGCTTGCAGCCCTTGGCGATGCCGCACGCGCGCCGGCGCTCCTTCCAAGCGACCGCCTCGAGGACATGATCGACGCCGTTGTCCTGCATGTTGCCCGGCATGGCGAGGTCCAGGATGCCTCGGCCAAGGCGCGCACCATCCTGAAGCTGCCGCCGGAACTGCTTTTCGGCGCCGGCCTGTTTGACCGCATTCATCTGTCCGATCGCGTTGCTTATCTGAGCGCGCTTGCCGACCTGCGCGATGGCGCCCTGGCGCGGCGGCTCGATCTTCGGGTACGGCTGCCCCAGGACGGCAATGCTCCGATGGCCGACAATTACCGGCCATTCCAGCTCGAACTGGTTCGGTCCGAAGAGCAGCAGGAAACCTTCACCCTGCTGCTGCGCGAGAACGACGAGATCGCCGAACTGCGCGACGAGCTTGCCGCCGCCAATGAGGCGGCAGCGTCGGCCGAGGTGGCGAAAGGCCGCTTCCTGGCCGTGGTCAGCCACGAGCTTCGCACGCCGCTCAACGCCATCATCGGTTTTTCCGATATGCTGCTGCACGAGATGTTCGGCGGCTTCAAGGACCCGCGCCAGAAGGAATATGTCGGCCTGGTCAGGGATTCGGGCCAGCATCTGCTTGCCGTCGTCACCTCGATCCTGGACGTCTCGAGGATCGAGGCCGGCGCCTACGCAACCGAGCCCGAACCGTTCCGCTTCATCGAGGCGGTCGAGATGTGCCAGTCGATGATGCAGTTGCAGGCCAACGCCAAGAATATCGACCTCCAGGCGCAGATTGCGCCGGACGCCGGCGAGATCAATGCCGACCGTCGCGCCGTGCAGCAGATCCTGATCAACCTCGTCTCCAATGCGATCAAGTTTACGCCAGATGGCGGCGATGTTGTCGTTGGCGCCAAGCGGATTGGCTCGCGGCTGCATTTCTGGGTCAGGGACACCGGCATCGGTATCGCCGAAGAGGATTTCGCCAATCTCGGCAAGCCCTTCATGCAGATCCAGAATGACTATACGCGCCGCTTTGAGGGCACCGGGCTCGGCCTGTCGCTGGTCAAGGGCCTGGTGGCCTTGCACGACGGCACGATGTCGATCGAGAGCATGCCGGGCGAGGGGACCACGGTCACGATCAGCCTGCCGGTGAACGGGCCGAAGAAGCGCGCGACCGACAGGAACGGCGTGCTGCCGATGCCCGCGACCAGGACGAAGGGCGACGCGAAAGGGGACAGGAATGGCTCGCTCCGCAAAACAGCCTAAGGCGGTCAAGCGCCGCAGCGGCGCTTTCGA
This sequence comes from Mesorhizobium caraganae, assembly GCF_016836705.1. GTDB lineage: Bacteria > Pseudomonadota > Alphaproteobacteria > Rhizobiales > Rhizobiaceae > Mesorhizobium > Mesorhizobium caraganae. Next base: position 139,217 of record NZ_JAFCGY010000002.1, read on the forward strand.
GGCCGGCGCGATTGCGCTCGGCGGAGCGATCTCGCGCAATCCGGTCCTGGTCGGCGGCTCGACAGCCTTTCTGGTGACGCTGTTCTACGTTTCCGCCAACGCGCTGTGGTACCAGCCGTTTCCGCATGCCGGTGCCTTCTTCGCCACTCGCAGCATCGAGGGTTTTCCGCACCCCGGCACGGACGAACCCGAAACCACCATCAACATACTGCGGCCTGGCCCGGCTCCGGCCAAGAGCGACCCAACGGTCGAGCAGGTGCAAGGCATCCTCAAGGACCTCGATTTCTACACCGGCACCGTCGACGGCATTTCCGGGCCGAATACCCACAAGGCCATCCAGGCCTACCAGCAGAAGGTCGGTCTGCCGGCATCCGGCGAGATCGACGCCGTCCTGCTCGACCAGCTCGGCGCCAAGCAGACGACGGCGGGTATTCCCCATCCGGTGCCGCGGCCCGTGGATATGGCTGCTGCTCCCGCTGCCGCGCCCGAGGCTGCCCCCGCGCCAATTCCGGTCTCAGCACCGGCATCCGCCCAGGCGCCCGATCCTCGCATCGTCAAGATCCAGGCCGGGTTGAAGGCATTCGGCAATGACGACATGCAGCTCGACGGCGTCGTCGGCGCCCGCACCAAGGCCGCGATCAAGGAATTCCAGTCGCTGTTCGGCCTGCCGCAGACCGGCGAGCCGGACGAGGTCGTCTACGTCAAGATGCGCGAAATCGGCCTGACCAACTGAGCGGGCCGGACGACCGCTCGCCGATGGGCAAAAATCCGGCTAAGACCCTGCGCATGTCGTCCGGAACCCTGCCATGCGCGTAACCACCGATCTATGGGTGTCGGCCCTGTTGCGCCGCGTGTTCGGCGCCGGCGGCTTTGCGGCCGTCGTCAAGCGCGGCGCGACCGAGGCCGGCACTGTCTTCGTGCTGTCGCGCGGCCGGCTGGGCGAGGTCTCCCTGTTCGGCCCGGCGCCGCAGACGAGCTACGATTCGGCCAAACCGGATGACCGGTTTTTCACGCTGCTCGGCTCTGGTGAAGACGCCAGCGTACTCGACGCCAGGCTGGAGCGGGAGAAAAAATTCGATCCCGATATCTGGGTGGTCGAGATCGAGGCCGGTTCGGTTCCCGTCGAGGAGCTTCTCTCCGTCAAGACGCCTTGAGGCTGGCCCCTAAACTGGCCTTGTCGCCATCCGGCACCTGGTCGGCGTTTGCGGCTACTGGTGCGTTGCCGCGCACCGCTCGCGACACTGTTTCGGCCTTCCAGCCGCGGAGCTTTTCGAGAGCCGCCTCGTGGTGCAGCAGCCGGTAGCGGTCGAGGAAGTTGCGGATCGCCTGCGGGTGCGGGAATTCCCGGGGGTGGACGGCGACCGTGATCAGGAATGCCCTGTCCTCGCTGAGGTCGAGCGCCCGCAAGGCGGCAAGCAGCGAGAGGTAGCTCGACTGCTCGGTCAGCGCGCGCGCCGTCGAAAAGTCGATGTCGAGCGCGTCGGCAAGCGCGGTCTGGAAGAAAGCGGCGTTGCCGGTCAGCGCCGTCTCGCGCAGCTTGCCGTAGGTTGCTGAGCCGACGAAGGGATTGACCGATGTCGCCTCGCCCTCGGCGAGCATCATCGAGCGTAGCCGGCGCCTGGCGTTTTCGGCAGCGCTGCCGGACAGTTTGGGTGGGCTGGGAGCGGTGGGAGCGGATTCGGCGCTGTCGCCCGCCACTTCGGCGATAGACTCGGGCTGCCGCACCCGCACCAGGGTTGGTTTCTCCAGCGCCTTGATCAGCTGCGCGATGGTCGGGTTCAAATCCTTGCGGCGGGCAATGGCGCGCGCGTGCGGCAGGCCGTGACGGCCGATCAGCGCAATCAGGTCGATATCGCTCAGGGCGCGGGAACGGACCAGTAATGGCGCGCAGACATCGACCGGCTCCTCGCAAAGCCGCCGCACCAGGGCAGCCGGCGCATATTCGCATTCGGAGAGGGCAGCGGCGACATAGCGGCGCGATTCGACCGACACAGTCTCGAAAAGCGGCAGCGTCAGATCCTCGAGCTGGGCGATCTCGCGGCGTGACGGGCGGGTCAGCGAGCAGAACGCCGACACGGCGGCGCGAAACAGCCTTTCGGCTTTTCCCGATTCCGTCCGTATAGCGATTTGCCTGAAATCCGAAACTGACACGGAAGATACGCCCGACACTCGACACGACCCGGACCATGCTCAACCGCAACTGTGTCGGTTTCGCGTAAGGCCTGGAACAAACATCAAATTAGCGGCGATCCGTTAGCGCTCCGTTAACCCTCTGCCTGCCTTAATCACATTTGGAGGCGTTGCGTTGTGCTCCGGGGCAACCGAGAGGAATACGCGAACCATGGGCATGGTACTGTCTTTCGTGCCGCGACCGGCACCAGTCAATCGAGCAGTTCAGGACACCGGCACGCCGGCGGCGGTGATCATTTTCCCAGGCGTCCGCTACGAGCATCCGCCATTGGCGGGCGAGGCGCGGCCGGCCGGTCCCGACAAGCCAGGCACACCACGGACGCCTGTTCCGCACCACTGAGCCGGCTTCTTACAAGGGCTTCTCAAGGCTGAAATCAGTAGTCCTGCAGCTCGCAGGAGCTCTGCTCCAGGAACTGCGACACCACCGGCTTCCAGCTGTCGTCGGGCACGAAGGCACGGATGACGAAGATGCCTTCCTCGATCGGCGCTTCGACGAAGATCGCCCCTTGCAGGTCTTCCGGAAGCTCCCGGCGCACGTCGATCATCTGCGCCGGCGTCAGCACCACGGTGTCGAGCTTGCTGTCCGTTGCGGTGTGGTCGTTGAAGGAATAGAAATTGTGGCCGTTGCGGTCATAGACCGACACCGACCAGAACGGCACGCTGCCCGGCGCCTTGATCCGCACTATGCCTTCGGCAAGGTCGAAGCGGCAGGCGGCGGCGTAAAACAGCGGATCGACCGACTTCACCACAGGGGCGCCGCCGGCCTCGGCGTCGAGCCTGGTCATCTTGTAGAGGTCGGATGCCGTAGCCAGCCGTGACCAGGCGTCGCGCTCGGTAAACTCCGGCACCAGCAAAAGCACCACGATGTGGACGATGCCGGCACCGAGCAGGCCGAGCAGGATGGCGTGCAGCAGCCTACGCATTGCAGCCCGCCTTGACGATACGGGGCAGCGTCACGTCGGAAAGGCCGGTGCTCGAGGCGATCGGCGTGTCGTAGAAGGTGAGCACGAAATACATCCGGCCAAAGCCTTCGGTCAGAAGCCAGTTGCCGGGCGCCGGGCGATTGCCGACGGCAATGATCACCGAATTGTCGGGCTGGCGCAGCACCTGGTAGGATTGCAGTGCTGCCAGGCGCGGCTTGCCGGTGTCGACCACGCTGAGCGACTGGTCGGCGGCATAAAGCGTCCAGAACCGGGCGGTCGGGAAACTGCCTTCGATCCTGTAGTCGCATTGCCGCTGAAGCTCGTCGCCGGCCGCATCGCGTTCGGCGATGAAGGACAAGCCTTCCGCCTTGCCGAGCGCCAGTACGCCCTCGCGCGCCACGCGCGCCTTCGAATAGGGGTCGGCATCTTGGGTGCCGATCTCGGGGAAGGCGGTCCATTGGCCGATGCTGATCGCGCCGACACCGCTCTGCGCCTGCAGCGCATACCAGACGCTGCCGCCGCCGCCGCCGATGGCAATGGCAAGCGAAAGCAGCGTGAAAAAGGCGGTCTTGAGCATGAAGAACCGGGACGAAGGAAGGAGTTGTTGGTCGGGATATCGCGGGCGAGGGGTTTGTGGCAAGCCAGTAGCGAAATTGCAGATAGGCAGTAGGTGGGCGGCGCTCCCCCTTCTCCCCTTGTGGGAGAAGGTGGCCTCGCGAAGCGAGGTCGGATGAGGGGTGCTCCAGCTTGGCGGCGACGGCTCTCCGTCACCCACCCCTCAACCGTCTCGGCGCTGCGCGCCGATCCACCTTCTCCCACAAGGGAGAAGGAAAAGCCGCGTTGGTCAAAGCGCCGACAGGGTCTCCGGCGCCGATGGTGCGACCAGCACGGGCGCGGCCTGGAACACCTTGGTCATTTCGCGCAGTGTCTGCGTCGTGCGGCTGGACAGCACGGGCGGGCGCTCGGCGGCGGCATCCGGTGCCGCCTGATCGGCGTTTTTCTTCTCCGCCTCCTCGGCCTTGGCGGCGATTTCTTCGTCGACAAAGGGCTTGTCGAGGCCGGGGATCGGCTTCAGGTCGATGTTCTGGTGCGCGTAGACCATCAGCCGCTGCCACACCATCGCCGGCAACGTACCGCCCGTCATGTTGCGGGTCGGGGTGAAGTCGTCATTGCCGAGCCAGACAGCGGCCGTGTAGTTGCCGGTGAAGCCGACGAACCAGGCGTCGCGGTAGGATTGCGTCGTTCCGGTCTTGCCGGCAACGACGATGTTGGGCAGCTGCGCGCGCCGCGCCGTGCCGATCGCCGGCACGGCCGCCAGCATGGTGTTCATGTATTTCAACGCCTGTTCCGACAAAACCCGATGCGGCGCAGGCGCATCCTTGGCCCAGTCGTAGACGACATCGCCGGTGCGGGTGACGAGCTGGGTAATGCCGTGCCGCGAGCCGGCGAAGCCGTCCTGCGCGAACACGCTGTAGCCCGTCGCCTGGTCCATCACCGTCATGCCCGATGTGCCGAGCACCATGGTCTTGTGCGATTCCAGCGGCGATTCCACGCCGAATGATTCCGCCATCGCCTTGATCGGACCGATGCCGAGATAGTCCTTGGCCAGCCGCACCGGCACGGTGTTGATCGACTTGGCGATCGCCGTGATCAGCGTCACATTGCCGGCCGAGCCGCCATTGTAATTGTGCGGCGACCAGCCGCCCCAACTGATCGGCCCGCCCGAGACGACGGAGTCCGGGGTGAAGCCATGCTCCATCGCGGTGGCGTAAACGTAGGGTTTGAAGGATGAACCGGTCTGGCGCAGCGCCTTGGTGGCGCGGTTGAACTGGCTGGCGCCATAGTCGCGGCCGCCGACAATGGCGCGCACCGCGCCATTGGTCTCGATCACCACAACGGCGCCTTCGGTGACGTTGTATTCCTTGCCGAACTGGCGGAGGTGGAATTCGACGGATTCTTCCGCCGCCTTCTGGATGTTGGCGTCGAATGTGGTGTGGGCGACCAGCGAATGCTGGCCGGGCTTGGCGATCTTCTTGACCTCGTCGAAGGCCCAGTCGAGGAAATAATCCGGGCTCTTCTGCTCGCCGCGGTCGACGATCTCGGCAGGGTGCAGCCGTGCCTGCAACACCTGGCCTTCTGTCATGAAGCCGGAATCGACGAGGTTGGACAGCACCACATTGGCGCGGGCGCGGGCAGCCGGCAGGTTGATGTGCGGGGCGTATTTGGTCGGCGCCTTGAACAGGCCGGCCAGCATCGCCGCCTCGGCGAGGTTCAGATCCTTGACGCTCTTGCCAAAATAGAAATCCGCCGCCGCCTCGATGCCGAACGTGCCGCCGCCCATATAGGCGCGGTCGAGATAGAGCTGCAGAATCTCCTTCTTCGACAGATTGGCCTCCAGCCACAGCGAAAGGAAAGCTTCCTTGATCTTGCGCTGCAAGGTCCGCTCATTCGACAGGAACAGGTTCTTGGCCAACTGCTGGGTGATGCTGGAGCCACCCTGGACGACGGAATTGGCCCGCACATTCTCGAAGATGGCGCGCGACAGGCCGAGCACGTCGATGCCGTAATGCTCGAAGAAACGCCGGTCCTCGGTCGCCAGCACCGCCTTGATGACATGGTCCGGCATCTCGTCGACCGGCACCGAATCGCGCTGGATGATGCCGCGCTGGCCGATCTCGTTGCCGTAGCGGTCGAGGAAGGTGACGGCGAAATCGCCCTGGCTGCGCCAGTCGCCTGTGGTGATCTGGAAGGCCGGCATGGCCAGCGCCAGGAGCACCACAAAGCCGCCGGCGCCCATGGTGAAACTTTCGCTTAGCACCTCGATGATGCCGCGCCGCCAGCCGGTGACGCGGAAGCGCCGCGAAAAAATGGTCGCCGATTCCCAGAACTGGCCGGCCTTGAAGCGGATCTCGTAGAGCGAGGAATCGATCCACGCATCCACCGCCAGCAGTGCGGCGGCGATCGGACCTCTTCTCCTTGGACGTCGTTCTAAAGGACTGGCCATTCCCGAAACTCACCCCACCCAGGACCTGAGAACCGCAAGCGGGCAATTTCAGGGCGGGCACACCCGACGAAGACTATTCATCCATTTCAGCCCCGCTCACAAGGGCAGCCGGGCCACACCGCACGGTTTGCTGACCGCCAACCGCTATTCTATCAGCGCGCAGCGATGAAGTGCATAAAATGCGCTACATCCGCATCGCTCGGCTCCTGGCCGGTGAAGGCGCGCAGATAGGCGGCGAGATGGCTGACCCGCGCCTCGACCGGCTCCTTGAGGTCGAGCACGTAATAGCCGATCTGCATGTAGTAGAGCACGCGCGCCCGGATGAAGGCGTCTTCCTCGTCATAGCCGTGGCGGCGATACATCTCGCGGATGGCGCCAAGACGGTCGTTGGCACAAGGGTCGGCGCGTCGGCTTCGTCACCTCCGGTGGCTATGGTTACACGATTGGCAAAAGCGTCGCGCTGGCGTTGGTCGACGACGATTTCGCCGGGGAGGGAACCGACCTTTCGGTGCACATTGTCGGCGTCGAGCGGCCTGCACGTGTCATCGCGGCTTCACCCTACGACCCTGACGGCAAGGCAATGAGGCAATGAGGAGTGGTGGCCATGGTCGATGATGTCATAAGGGAGACCAGGCGCGAGCGCCGGCACGGACACACCGGTGAGGCCGGCAGCGGGTCGAGCCGCCACCCGAATTATCGTTCGCTCAAAAACCCGTTCCTGCCGCAGCCGGTGTTTTCGGACGATCGCGTCGTCGCTATCCACCACACGGCGCTGCGCGTACTGGAAGAGCTCGGCATCAAGGCGCTGCTGCCCGAGGCGCGCGCGATTTACGCGAAAGCCGGTGCGCTGGTCGATGAGGACAGCCAGATGGTGCGCATCGGTCGAGACATCGTCGCGGCCGCACTGGCCTCGGCGCCAAAGTCGATCCCGGCGCTGGCCGGCGATCGCAGCCGAGACCTCACGCTCGAACTCGGCTCCATGACCTTCCTCGCCGGCGCTGGCGCACCTAACGTCACCGATCTCGAACGCGGCCGCCGGCCGGGCACGCTCGCCGCCTTCGAGGAATTGACCAAGCTCATCCAGCATTTCGACGTACTGCATATGCTTTGCCCCTGCATCGAGCCGCAGGATGTCGACAACCGTTTACGCCACTATGCCGTCAACCGCGCGCAGTTGACGCTGTCCGACAAGTTCCCCTTTGTCTTCGCTCGTGGAACGCCGCAGGTCGAGGATGGGTTTGAGATGATCCGGCTGGCGCGCGGGCTGTCAGAGGATGAATTCCGCGCTGGCGCCCATTGCTACACCATCATCAACACCAATTCACCGCGCCAGCTCGACATTCCGATGGCGCAAGGCATCATCGACTTCGCCCGCGCCGGGCAGGTCCTGGTCATCACGCCGTTCTGCCTGGCCGGGGCCATGGCGCCGATCACGGTCGCCGGCGCGCTGACGCTGCAGCATGCCGAGGCGCTCGCCGGTCTGGCACTGGCGCAGATCGTGCGCCCGGGCGCACCCGTGCTTTACGGTTCCTTCTCCTCCAATGTCGACATGAAGTCGGGCGCGCCGGCATTCGGCACGCCCGAACACGTCAAGGCGACACTTGGGGCCGGCCAACTGGCGCGCTTCATCGGCCTTCCCTGGCGTTCGGGTGCTGGCAGTGCCGCCAACATTTCCGATGCGCAGGCAGCTCATGAGTCGCAGTTCGCCCTTTGGGGTTCGGTGCTTGCCGGCGCCACCGTCTGCATCCACGCCGCGGGCTGGCTAGAGGGTGGCCTGAGTGTCTCTTTCGAAAAGCTGATCACCGACATCGAGGCAGTGCAGTCGATTGCCGAGCTTTGTGCGGCAACTCCTGGCGACGACGACGCGATCGGTTTCGAGGCCATCGCCGAAGTCCAGCCGGGTGGGCATTTCTTCTCGACCGGCCACACCATGGCGCGCTACCGCACCGCCTTCTATGAGCCGCTGGTCGCCGACTGGTCGAATTTCGGCAACTGGACGCAGTCCGGTTCGAAGTCGGCCACCGAACGCGCCACCGGCATCTGGAAGCGGGCGCTTGCCGACTTCCAGCCACCGGCTTCGGCGGCTGCTACATCAGGTATTCTCGATGAATTCATAGCGCGGCGCACCGAACAGGGCGGGGCAGCACCGGTCTCGTGAAAGGAACGCAACGGCAATGATAATCTGCTGGGCCGCCGGGATATTGACCGGGCGGTCCTTTTTTTCACGCTATATGCACGCGGCCCGGCTCACGGGCCGGCGTATCGCTCTCAGCGATCAGTGGAGCCCGCCGCCCACGCGCCGGGCCCCTCCTTTGTCGTCACCGATCACGCATGCGCGTGCGGGTGATGAACGTCCCAGACTGCCCAGGCCGATGCGAGAACCACCAGCACGCCAAGAACCACATGGGTTCCCATTGCGTTTGCGTTCGCCATAAAACCAAGCAGCCAGGGCGAGACGATCAGCCAGAGCCCGAGAACAAGATTCACCCACTCTTCCCACTCGGCGAATACGGAAAGCGTCGCGAAAGCCAGCGCACCGAGCACAACGCCAACAATCCAGGCGTTGTAAGCGGCAGTGGTTTCAGCGGCGAAGCCGACTATCCAGGGTGAGACGAACAGGCAAACGGCAAGGATCAGATTAATCAAATCCTGGCCACGTTTTCCTTCCATGAGTTTATTGGCCATGACAACCTCCATAGAGAAGCTTGACCAAAGCACTACGTTTCGCGTGCACCGCACGCTTAGTTGTTGATATAATTACGCTTCAAATGACCTTCAAGGACCTGCCCCAGGGCGGCCGATGGCTGCGAATTCATGGCGTAGCTATCGAACAGGGTCGGGGCGGCCTCTAGAGGGTCAACGCAGGATGGCAACCGCCCGGCGCGAATAGGTGGTGTCGTCGAGTTGGCCGAGCATGAAGGCCGCCACATCGGCACGCGTCAATGTCGGCAGCAGGGATGCTGCCCGAATATCATTGCCGTGGCGGAATTCACCGGTTGCCGCACCGTTTGTGAGCTTGGGCGGCCGCACGATGGTCCAGTCGAGGCTGGATTGGACGATAAGCTTTTCCTTCGCCTCGTGATCGGCCACTTCGTTACGCAGCACAAGCGGCACTAGGACACCGCCGAGCAGCGGCCCCAATTGCCGCCGGCTGTCGCGGACGCCAAGGAACGAAAGATAGATGAGCCGGGCAGGGCCGGTCCGCTGCATGGCATCGACGATGAAGCCGATACCGGCAACCACAGCCGGGTCGTGTTTCAGCGGCACGCCGACCCCGAGACAGCTGAAAACTGCCTCATGCCCGCTAACGGCGTGCGTCACCGCCTGGTGATCGGCGACATCTCCGACGATCACCCTCAGGTTTTCATGGCTGACGGCAAGCTTGCTCGGGGTGCGAGCGAAGGCGGTAACCGCATGGCCTTTTGCCAGCGCCGCCGAGACGAGGACGCGCCCAGTCGCACCTGAGGCACCAAAGATGAGCAGTTTCATCATCCGCTCCCCTGGAACTGATCAGCCTGCCGCGCCCCTGAGGAACGCGCCACCGGCTCACATCGGGCGCTTGTCGCCGGCCTTTTGGGGATCGCGGCGGGTTGTGCCGGTATCGGTCTGTCTGTGCTTGTCGGCGGCAATCCTGCGGATGCGGTCGAAGCGGCTTTCCTCGGCCGGCTTGGTCGCCGGAACGCCATTTGGCTTTGGTACGAAGGTAATCATCTGTCGATCTCCCTGTCGTTGCTGACTGCTGACTGGCGGAAATCCTTGGCGCGCCGGGGGAAATGCTCCCGGCGGCCGTTTTTCTGTGTATGCCCGTCCGGCTTTCCCGGGCGGGCAATTTCAGGCGGTGGTCAGTAGCCGCCCATGCCGCCGCCGCCACCACCTGCCGGTGCCGCATCCTTCGGCGGAACGTCGGTGATCATCGCTTCGGCGGTGATCAGAAGCGCTGCGATCGAGCCGGCATCCTGCAGTGCGGTGCGCACCACTTTCGCCGGATCGACGATGCCCGCCTTGATCATGTCGACATAGACCTCGTTCTGGGCGTCAAAGCCCTGATTGTGATCCTTGCTGTCGGAGAGCTTGCCGACGACGATCGAGCCTTCGACGCCGGAATTCTCGGCGATCTGGCGGATCGGCGCCTCGAGCGCCCGCAGCACGATCGAAATGCCCGCGGTGACATCGGCATTGGCGCCGGTCAGGCCGGCAAGCGCCGACCTTGCGCGCAGCAAGGCCACGCCGCCGCCGGGCACGATGCCTTCTTCAACCGCCGCGCGCGTGGCGTTCAGTGCGTCGTCGATGCGGTCCTTCTTTTCCTTCACTTCCGACTCGGTGACGCCGCCGACACGGATGACGGCAACGCCGCCGGCAAGCTTGGCCAGCCGCTCCTGCAACTTCTCCTTGTCATAGTCGGACGTCGTCTCTTCGATCTGCCCCTTGATCTGGGCGATGCGCGCCTGGATGGTCGCCTTGGTGCCGGCGCCGTCGATGATCGTGGTGGTGTCCTTCTCGATCAGCACCCGCTTGGCGCGACCGAGCATCTCGATGGTGACGTTTTCGAGCTTGATACCGAGATCCTCGGAAATCATCTGGCCCGATGTCAGCACCGCGATGTCTTCCAGCATCGCCTTGCGGCGGTCGCCGAAACCTGGCGCCTTGACGGCCGCGACCTTCAGGCCGCCGCGCAGTTTGTTGACGACCAACGTCGCCAGCGCCTCGCCCTCGACGTCTTCCGAAATGATCAGCAGCGGCCGGCCGCTCTGCACCACCGCCTCGAGGATCGGCAGCATCGCCTGCAGATTGCCGAGCTTCTTCTCGTGGATGAGGACGTAAGGCTCTTCCAATTCGACGCGCATCTTGTCGGCATTGGTGACGAAATAGGGCGAGAGATAGCCGCGGTCGAACTGCATGCCTTCGACGACGTCGAGTTCGGTGTCGGCGGTCTTGGCTTCCTCGACGGTGATGACGCCGTCATTGCCGACCTTGTCCATCGCCTTGGCGATCATGGCGCCGACGGTGGCGTCGCCATTGGCGGCGATGGTGCCGACCTGGGCGATCTCGGCCGACGACTTGACCTTCTTGGCCTTCGCCTTGATGTCTTTAACCACGGCGGCGACAGCCTGGTCGATGCCGCGCTTGAGATCCATCGGGTTCATGCCGGCGGCAACGAGCTTGGCGCCTTCGCGCAGAATCGAGGCGGCCAGCACCGTGGCGGTGGTGGTGCCGTCACCGGCTAGGTCGTTGGTCTTCGAAGCCACTTCGCGCACCATCTGCGCGCCCATGTTCTCGAACTTGTCGGCAAGCTCGATTTCCTTGGCGACGGTGACGCCGTCCTTGGTGATGCGCGGCGCGCCATAGGCCTTGTCGATGATGACGTTGCGGCCCTTGGGGCCAAGCGTGACCTTCACCGCATTGTTGAGGATCTCGACGCCGCGCAGCATGCGGTCGCGCGCGTCGGTGGAGAATTTGATTTCCTTGGCAGACATTTTTTTCATCCAGTTCGCATTTGGAGTGGACCGTCACCGCGCAGATGCGCGGCGCTTCAGTCAGGCGGCCTTCTTGGCTTCGACGGCCTTTTCGATAACGCCCATGATGTCGGCTTCCTTCATGATCAGAAGGTCCTCGCCATCGATCTTGACCTCGGTGCCCGACCATTTGCCGAACAGGATCAAGTCGCCTGCCTTGACATCGAGCGGAACAAGCGCGCCGTTTTCGTCGCGTGCGCCGGGGCCGACGGCGATGACTTCGCCTTCCTGCGGCTTTTCCTTGGCATTGTCGGGAATGATGATGCCGCCCTTGGATTTGGTATCGCCTTCGGCGCGCCGGATGACGACGCGGTCGTGGAGTGGCCGAAACTTCATGAGAACTTCTTTCTGGGGCCTGCACAGGCGGCCACGCCGCTCTTATAGGCGCGTTGGCACTCGATAGATAGGAGTGCCAAAAATTATTCGCGGGCAGCTCAGAATATTAAAAGTACTATGTGGCCTGCGGATTTCCAGATATTGCGCTCCGTCTAAATAATTCAAAAAATTGAATTTCTGCACCAAAGCGACTATTTATATGGAAAGTTTCATTTCAACGGTTTCAGGCACAAGGGAGATTTAAGCGATGGCCGACGGCAATCAGAGTATCATGGAAAAAGCTGAGGCCCGCTTCATGGACAAGCAGAAGAAGACGGCCGAGCGCAACAAGGCAACCTCCGATTACGTATCCGAGGCCAGAGCCAGGGAGATCAAGACCGCAAGGCTCAGGGGATTGCGCCTGGCCAAGGAAGAGGCCGACCGCGTTGAGGAAGCCCTGAACCCGACACCGAAGAAGAAGCGGGCGACAGTCAAGAAAGCTGCCGCCGCACCGAAGGGAGCCAAGTCATGAGCCTGACATTCCCCAATCCAAGCCGCAGCTATGACGAGGCCGGCAAGCGCATCCGCTTTGTCGGCCATGACGGCATGTTCCAGATTTCCTTCTCTGTCGCCGCCGATGCAATCTCGAAGGCGCCGTCGGGGACGGCGACCTCGGAAGCCACCTATCTGGCAGCCTTCGATACGGCGTCCAGATCCATCCATGACATTGCCAGCAAGGCCTATGCCCGCACCCGCAAGAGCATATATGTGCTCACCGCCGCGGATTTCAGTTAGCTCCCGGCTGCGATCGACCTGGATCAGGATTTGCGATCCGCTTTTGCCCGCCGCTTGACGTCCCGGCTGTTCAGGCGGTCGGCCAACGCTTCCGCATCGCGCACAGTCATGCCGACCATGACCTGATGCTTGAGCTCGACAGGCTGGCCGGTGAAGATGTCGAAGATGGTCCAGCTCTCCGGCTGGTCCATGCGCAAGGCGTAGCGGTTTGCCATGCGGCGTCAGGCCCGTGACATGAAAAATGCCGCCGCCAGGATCAGGATCGTCCAGACCAGCACCGACAGCTTCAAGATCAGGCCGCCATGCGCGGAAAGAACCTTCCGCATGCGCAAAGCTGCGCTGTTCATGCTCTTGGACAGCGTGGGTGCTGCCGCAATCACGACCGGCGGCTTGACGCCGAGCTTTCCAAAAGCCGGCAGCAGCGATGGCGTTCGCATGAAATGACCTCGAATTGTCGGAGAAAACTCATAACACCCTTCTTGAAACTCCCTGCATGCCAAATAGAAACCGGTCGGTGAAACGGCGATGCCGCCCGATTCGCCACTTGCGTGGGGCCGGTTGTCATCTGGCGAAATCGGTGCAACGCAGTTAGGTTGCGCGCGAAACTGGTGCGGCATGAGGTTTGTTCCAGAGCATGATGCCGAAAAGTGTGAAGCGGTTTTCGGATGTCATCATGCTCTTAGGCGTGACAGGCGAACGGAGACGAGGATGACGGCGCCCGGCGATTTGCTGCAAGCCTTGTTCATGAGATTGAAGAGCGACGCCTCGCTGACGGCGCTGCTCGGCGGCGCCGGGTTGCGCGAGCAGGCGGCCGACAGTGCCGCCTTCCCCTATGTCACCTATGGCCGGACCAGCGCTTTCGATCTCGACACCGGCGCCGACAACGATGACGACCAGCTGATCACGCTACATGTCTGGTCGAAGGCGCAAGGCGATGCCGAGACGCGTCTGATCATGGACAGCATCCGGGCGCGCCTCGACGGCGCTGCATTCGCCACCGGCTCGCGCGACCAGACACGCCTGTCACTGGAGTTCGCCGAGGCGCGCTATGACGAGGATCTAGCGCTCCATCACGGGCTGCTGCGAATTCGCGCCATCACGCAGCAAAATTGATAGAAGCCTAAATCTGCGCCTGGATCTCGGCCTTGTCGATGACCGACCACACCTCGCGGATGCGACCCTCTCCGAATTCGTAGAAAACATTCTCGGCGAACGACACGCGCTTGCCATTCACCGGCAGGCCGAACAGCATTCCCTTGGGATGACAGTCGAAATGCAGGCGCGCCGCCACGCGCGGTGGTTGGCAGACCAGCAGTTCGATGTTGAAACCGAGATCGGGAATGGCCTCGAAATCGCCTTCGAGCATGCGGCGATAGCCTGACAGGCCGAGCATTTCGCCATTGTGCTGCACCTCGTTGCCGACGAACTTTCCGAGATTGGCCCAGTCCCGGGCATTCAGGCAGGCGATGTAGCCCCGGTAGAGGTCGGCAAGATCATTATCCGTCATGGCCCACTCCGATGGTTTGGCGTTTCCTACGCTAATTAGGGCGCCCCTGAGGATGGTCGCGCCTTGACCTCTTCCCAATCCATCTACGACTTGAGAACCTGCTCGCAAAAACCATAGCCGAGCTGCCGGTTTTCCGGCTATGAATCCCATTCCCGGTCTGGGGGGACTGGGCGGCATGATCGCATTCATTCGTTTCGCGCGCAGGGGATATTGCGGGGATGGATTTTCAACCGTTCACCGTTCATTTCACGTTCAGCACAGTTGCGTTACAACGCCGACCATGAAAACGCTTCGCTCTCATTTCAGAACCGCGACAATGGCGCTTGGCATCGCCGGCGTGTTGGCGTCGCAGGCGACGCCGGCAGCCGCGGCTGACTGCTACGCGATCGGCCAGCAGGTTGCCGAGCAGAATGGCGGCACACTGGCCAAGGCCTCGCAGTCGACGCGTGGCGGCCAGGAGGTCTGTGTCATCGTCGTGCTCGTTCCTGGCAAGAACGGTCAGCGCCCCCGCCGTTCCGAGATCGTCGTCCCGGCGAACTGACCCCATTGTTTCCCAGGCCGCCGGAATCGGCCTATATCTGAGACATCAACAGGCCTGACCAATCATGCGCGTACTCGTTGTCGAAGATGACAAGGATCTGAACCGGCAGCTGGCCGACGCGCTGGTCGATGCCGGCTATGTCGTCGACCGCGCCTATGACGGCGAGGAGGGCCATTTCCTCGGCGACACCGAGCCTTACGACGCCGTCGTGCTCGACATCGGCTTGCCGCAGATGGACGGCATCAGCGTCGTCGAGCGCTGGCGCCGCAACGGCCGCAAGATGCCTGTGCTGATCCTGACCGCGCGCGACCGGTGGAGCGACAAGGTGTCGGGCATCGACGCCGGCGCCGACGACTACGTCACCAAGCCGTTCCACATCGAGGAGGTGCTGGCGCGGGTGAGGGCGCTGATCCGGCGCGCCGCCGGCCATGCTTCATCCGAACTCACTTGCGGGCCGCTGCGCCTCGACACCAAGGCCTCCAAGGCCGATGTCGACGGTCAGCCGCTGAAGCTGACCTCGCACGAGTTCCGTCTGCTTGCCTATCTGATGCACCATATGGGCGAGGTGGTGTCGCGCACCGAACTGGTCGAGCATCTCTACGACCAGGATTTCGACCGCGATTCCAACACCATCGAGGTGTTTGTCGGCCGGTTGCGCAAGAAGATGGGCATCGACATGATCGAAACCGTGCGCGGCATGGGCTATCGCATGCGTGAGCCGGAGGCGTAAGGCGGAACCGCTCCCCATACCAGCAAGGAAGCCTTTTTCGGCACGGCTCTGGCCGCGCTCGCTGGCCTTCCGCGTCATCGGCTTTTCCACCATCTGGGCGATCCTCACTTTGATCGTCATCTTCACCCTGATCACCACGCTCTACCGCCAAGCCAGCGAGCGTGGCTTCGACAGCCTTTTGTCGGCGCATCTGTTCAACCTGATCGGCTCCGTCGGCGTTTCTGAGTCCGGCCAGCTCACCGGCGCTCCCGACCTCGGCGACCTGCGCTTCTCGGAGCCGAATTCAGGCTGGTACTGGTCGGTTGAGCCGGCTTCCGAAGGCGTGCATGGCAACCTTCATTCGTCCTCGATGACCACGACGATCCCGTCGCCGACCGTCGCCGAGGTGCCTTTCAATTCCAGTTTTCAGCGCAGCTATTCCACCGACGGCATCGGCGACGAGGAACTGCAAGTGTTCGAAAGCGAATTCGTCCTCGACGCCAAGAACCGCGCCGCGCGCTTCCGCGTCATGGGCAACAAGACCGAACTCGAGCAGGAGATCGCCACCTTCCAGGGCCGCCTCTTAACCTATCTCAGCCTGTTCGGCGTCGGCATGATCGCCATCAACGCCATCGCCATCCTGCTCGGCCTGCAGCCCTTGCGCCGGGTCCGCAACGCGCTCGCCATGGTGCGCGAGGGCACGGCGCAGCGGCTCGACGGCCAATTCCCCGCCGAGATCGAGCCGCTCGCCAACGAGACCAATGCGCTGATCGAAAACAACAAGCGCATCGTCGAGCGCTCACGCACGCAGGTCGGCAATCTCGCCCATTCGCTGAAGACGCCGCTCGCCGTGCTGATCAATGAGGGGCGGGCGCTCGGCGGCGCCAAGGGCCAGCTCATCGCCGACCAGGCCGCCTCGATGCAGAAGCAGGTCGATCATTATCTGCAGCGCGCCCGGGTCGCGGCGCAGCGCGATAGCGTTGTCTACCGTACGCCGGTGACGCCGCTGGTCCAGCGCATGGTGCGCGTGCTGCAAAAACTCAAGCCTGATGTCAGTCTGTCGCTTGCGCTGCCGGCGGCCGACATCGTCTTTGCCGGCGAGCGCCAGGATCTGGAGGAACTGCTCGGCAATCTGCTCGACAATGCCATGAAATGGGCAAAGAGCACTGTCGCCGTGTCCGTCACGCCGGCCGGCGCCGCCGGCTTGTTCGAAATCGCGATCGAGGATGACGGTCCAGGCATTCCTGAGGACAAGGCGCGCGATGCGCTGAAACGCGGCCGGCGCCTCGACGAGACCAAGCCAGGCACCGGGCTCGGGCTTGCTATTGTCGCCGACCTCGTCAACGAGTATGGCGGCGCTCTGGCGCTGGACCGCTCCGCCATGGGCGGGCTGAAGGCGGTGGTGCGCTTGCGGAGCCTGCAATGATGCATTTCCAGGGCCAATCGACATGGCTGGGCGCCTGTGTTAAGGCGACCTGTCGATTGCTCCTCGGATGGTCGGCAAACGGCCAAATTTCCGACAAATATCAATACTATGGCCAGCAGGCATCCCCGATGACGCGGCCCCTAGCGCATCCCGTTCAAGAAAACCGGTTGTTGGCATGAAGATTCGCGTTGCGCTCGTTTCCGCACTGCTCGCTCTCTCCGGCTGCGGAACCCTGAGCAAGGGCGGCGGCCCGGATATCTCCATCACCAACCCGCCCGCGACGCCTCCTTCAGGGGCCAAAGTCGCGACGACGATCATTTCGGCCATGGCCGGCGGGCTCGTCGGCGGATCGATCGGCAGTGGCCTGAACGAGACCGAGAAGCGCAAGGCGCTCGAGGCGGAATACAAGGCGCTCGAATACACGGCGAGCGGCCAGAAGGTGACGTGGAAGAGCGACAGTTCGGCCCATTCCGGCGAAGTCGTCGCGGCCCAGCCGTACCGCGTCGGCTCGCAGGATTGCCGCCAATACACCCATACGGTGTTCACCGGCACGGCCGGCCAGACCGCGCGTGGCACCGCCTGCCGCAACGCTGACGGCAGCTGGACGCCGCTGACCTGACCGTTCGGGTCGGCTGATCGGGATCGGGCTTGCTTGCTCGCTGCCGTCAAAGCGTCGCAGTGTGTCTGTGTTGGCAGAGCAGGGCTCTCGCTCTATTGGAAGAACCATGCTGTTCTGGGTCATAGCTGCAATCCTCACGCTGGGCGCAAGCCTGGCGGTGCTGCTGCCGCTGACCGGCGGCGGCAAGGGCGCTTCGTCCAGCAACGACCATGACCTCGAAGTCTATCGTGACCAACTGGCCGAGCTTGAGCGCGACGCCTCGCGCGGCCTGATCCAGCCGGCGGAAGCCGAGGAGGCGCGTGCCGAAATCGCCCGCCGCGTCCTTCGCCTGGGAGATGTTGGTCAAGCCAATACCTGCCAGGTCGATGTACCCGGCACGCGGCAGCCGTCGAGGGCGACCAGGCTGGTGGCGACATCAGCGGTGCTGCTGGTCCCACTGCTCAGCTGGGGCCTGTACAGCCAGCTCGGCTCGCCCGATTTGCCGTCGCAGCCACTTGCCGAACGGCTGGCCAAAAACCCGGCCGATAGTTCGGTCGATGAGCTGGTGGCGCGCGCCGAGGCCCATCTAGCCGCCAATCCGTCCGATGGCAGGGGATGGGACGTGCTCGCCCCGATCTATCTGCGCCTGCAGCGCTTTTCCGATGCGGTGACAGCCTATCGCAACGCCATCCGCCTCGATGGCGACACCGCTGCCCGCGAGGCCGGTCTCGGCGAAGCGATCGCCAATGCCGCCGGCGGCATTGTCTCGGCCGATGCCCAATCGGCATTCGAGCAGGCATTGAAGCTCGACCCGGCAAACCAGAAAGCCGCCTTCTACCTGGCCATGGCGCTGGCGCAGGAAGGCCGCTTGGCAGAGGCGACCGCTGCCTGGCAGAAGATGCTCGGCCTCCTGCCGCCGGATTCGCCTTGGCGGGGCGCTGTCCAACAGGCGCTGGCCGAGGCCGCCAACCGCAGCGTCGCGTCAGGAGAGCCCGCGAAAGGCCCCGATGCCGCAGCCGTCGATGCCGCCTCGTCGATGGCGCCGCAGGACAGGCAGGCCATGATCGACACCATGGTCGCCGGTCTCGATGAAAAACTGCGGCAAAATCCGCGCGACACGGAAGGATGGATGCGGCTCATTCGTTCCTATGTGGTGCTGGGCAAGGCCGACCAGGCGCGCGAAGCGCTGCATCGCGGTATTGCCGTTTTCGGCGCCGATAGTGAGGAAGCGAAGAAATTCACCGCCTTTGCCGCCTCGCTCGGCCTGACGGCGACGGAGTAGGGCATGACGCGTAAGCAGAAGCGATTGTCCGTGATCATCGGAGGCCTCGCCTTCCTCGGCGCCGCCACCGGGCTGACCTTCTATGCGCTCGGCCAGAAAGCTTCGTATTTCTACATGCCTGCCGATCTGACCAGCGCCAGCTTGGAGCCGGGACAGCGCATCAGGCTGGGCGGCCTCGTCGAAAAGGGCACGGTCGTGCGCGGGCAGGGCGCGACGGTTGCCTTCTCGGTGACCGATACCCACAAATCGGTCAAGGTCACCTATACCGGCATCCTGCCCGACCTGTTCCGCGAGGAACAGGGAGTCATCACCGAGGGCGCTTTCGGCTCGGATGGCGTCTTCGTCGCCGACAGCGTGCTGGCCAAGCATGACGAGCGTTATATGCCCAAGGAAGTGGCCGATGGGCTGAAGGCCAAGGGCGTCTGGCAAGAGAGCAAGAGTGAGTAATGGTTGAGACCGGACATTTCGCGCTCGTCCTCGCCTTCGCCCTGTCGCTGGTGCAGACGCTGGTGCCGCTCATCGGCGCCCGCACCGGCAATCAGCGGCTGATGGCTGTAGGCGGCCCGGTCACAGTCACCGGCTTCGCGCTGACCGCGCTCTCCTTCGCAGCCCTCGCCGGCGCCTATGCCAGCTCCGATTTCTCGGTGGCCAGCGTGTGGGAAAACTCGCATTCGCTGCAACCGCTGATCTACAAGATCACCGGAACCTGGGGCAATCACGAAGGCTCGATGCTCTTGTGGGTGCTCATCCTGACCTTCTTCGGCGCGCTGGTCGCCGTCTTCGGCTCCAATCTGCCGGCAACGCTGCGCGCCAATGTGCTGGCCGTGCAAGGGGCGATCGGCGCCACCTTCTTCCTGTTCATCCTGGCAACGTCCAATCCGTTCATCCGGCTCAATCCGGCGCCGATCGAAGGCCGCGATCTCAACCCGGTTCTGCAGGACCTCGGCCTCGCCATCCACCCGCCGCTGCTCTATCTCGGCTATGTCGGCTTCTCCATCTGCTTTTCCTTCTCGGTCGCGGCCCTCATCGAAGGCCGCATCGATGCCTCCTGGGCGCGCTGGGTGCGACCATGGACGCTGGTCGCCTGGATGTTCCTCACCGGCGGTATCGCCATGGGCTCATACTGGGCCTATTACGAGCTTGGCTGGGGCGGCTTCTGGTTCTGGGACCCGGTCGAAAACGCCTCCTTCATGCCGTGGCTGGCAGGCACCGCGCTCTTGCATTCGGCGATCGTCATGGAGAAGCGCTCGGCGCTCAAGATCTGGACGCTGCTGCTCGCCATCCTCACCTTCTCGCTGTCGTTGCTCGGCACCTTCCTGGTGCGCTCCGGCGTGCTGACCTCGGTGCATGCCTTCGCCACCGATCCGACGCGCGGCATCTTCATTCTGTGCATATTGACGTTGTTCATCGGCGGCTCGCTGGCGTTGTTTGCGCTGCGCGCCTCCAGGCTTACGGCCGGCGGCCTGTTCCACCCGATCTCGCGCGAAGGCGCGCTGGTGCTCAACAATCTGTTCCTGACCACGGCCACCGCCACGGTGCTGGTCGGCACGCTCTATCCGCTGGCGGTCGAGGCGCTTTCGGCCGGCAAGATCTCGGTCGGTGCGCCGTTCTTCAACCTGACATTCGGCCCGCTGATGGTGCCGCTGCTGGTCGTGGTTCCGTTCGGGCCGCTGCTCGCCTGGAAGCGCGGCGACCTCTATGCGGTCGCCCAGCGCCTGATGGCGGCCTTCGCCGCCGCCCTTCTGGCGATGCTGGTCACCGGCCTGTTCATCGACGGCGCATCAGTGTTCGCCGCTCTTGGCGTCGGCCTTGCCTTCTGGCTGGTCTGCGGCGCGCTCACCGACCTTGCCGTCAAATCCGGCTTCGGCAATGTGTCGCCGGCCACCATGCTGCGCCGTTTCGCCGGCCTGCCGCGTTCGGTGTTCGGCACCGCCTTGGCCCATCTCGGCCTCGGGCTGACGACGCTTGGCATTGTCGGCACGCTGTGCTTCGGCACCGAAAAAATCCTGTCGATGCATGCCGGCGAGAGCGTCGAACTCTCCGGCCACACGCTGCGCTTCGAAGGGCTCTATCCCGCGCAGGGCCCGAACTACAGCGAGGACCGCGGCCGCTTTTCCTTGATCGGCGCCGATGGCGGCATTGCGGCTGAAATCACCTCGGCCAAGCGCTTCTTTCCGGTGCGGCAGACGACCACGACCGAATCTGGCATCGAGACGATCGGGTTCAGCCAGCTCTATCTGTCGCTGGGCGACGAGGGCACCGACGGTTCGGTCGTCGTACGCCTGTGGTGGAAGCCGCTGGTGACGCTGATCTGGGGCGGTGCTCTTGTGATGATGGCGGGCGCGGCAATGTCGCTGTTCGACCGTCGCCTGCGTGTCGGCGCGCCCTCGCGCCGCCGCAAGCCGACAGCTGCCATGCCATCGGCAGGCCTGCCGTGAGCACCAGGTTTTCGCTGGCCTCGCTCGTCCTGCTGCTGACGCTGCTGTTCGCCGGCGCAGCGCACGCAGTGAAACCCGACGAGGTTCTCGCCGATCCCGCGCTCGAGGCCAGGGCGCGGCTGCTGTCGGAAGGCCTGCGCTGCATGGTCTGCCAGAACCAGTCGATCGACGAATCCGATGCCGACCTTGCCCGCGACCTGCGCATTCTGGTGCGCCAGCGCCTGGTTGCCGGCGATACCGACCAGCAGGTGATGGACTACATCGTGTCGCGCTATGGCGAGTTCGTGCTGCTGAAGCCGCGCTTCAGCTTGCGCAACGCCTTGCTGTGGGGCACGCCGGTGCTTCTGCTGCTGGTCGGCGGCGTCTTCATCGTGCTCACCACGCGCTCCCGTCGCTCGCTGGCGACCAAGGCGCTGAGCGCCGAGGAACAGGCGGCGCTGGACAAGATACTGAACGATTAGGCTCGATTCGGCCCTCGGCGACTGGCCGCTATTATCTTGTGTTCCGCTTCGATCAAGGCGTCAATTTCCGCCATCGCTTCTTCATGGGGCACCATGTGGCCAGCCACGGCATCGGCGATGCCGCGTTTGATACCTTCGATAATGTCGCACTCCCAATTGTCTTGGTGGTGCTTTGTGTCATGGACCCGCGCGCCGTTCGCTGTGCTGTTAGAATAGAGCAGTAGGTGAGCACCGCAAACATTACAAAACTTTCATGAACCGGAAATGGCGCCGTAATGTGCGCCTCGCTATTCCTCTTTTCCGAGGATGCTCTGCCTGAGCCGCATCCAGTGAAAAGAGGATACAGATCCATGTCTATTGCCCCCAATTCATATTCCCGCACCCGCAAGCGCCTGTTGGCCGCTGCCGCCTCGCTGGCCATTGCCGGTGCCATTGGTTTCGGCGCCGTCACCACCGGCACGGCCCCTGTTCTGGCCGACGCTGTCCGGGTCGAGGCGCCGCAGGTGCCGGGCTTTGCCGATGTCGTCGAGCGCGTTTCGCCCGCCGTGGTTAGCGTCAAGGTCAAGGCCAAGATCGAACCTGCCGCCGATGACGGTTCCGACCAGTCCGATGATCCGGACGGCATGAACAACCTGCCCGACAATCCGCAGCTGCGCCAGTTCTTCAAGCAATTCCGCGGCTTCGGCGACCAGAACGGCCAGTTCGGCAATCGCCGCTTCAACCGTCGCGACCACAACAACGACCAGCCCCGCCCGGTGGCGCAGGGTTCGGGCTTCTTCATCTCCGATGACGGCTATCTCGTCACCAACAACCATGTCGTCGAGGAAGGCTCTGCCTTCACCGTGGTGATGAATGACGGCAAGGAACTCGACGCCAAGCTGATCGGCACCGATCCGCGCACCGATCTGGCCGTGCTCAAGGTCGACGGCGTCGGCAAGTTCACCTATGTCGACTTCGCCGACGATTCCAAGGTTCGCGTCGGCGACTGGGTGGTTGCCGTCGGCAATCCGTTCGGTCTCGGCGGCACTGTCACCGCCGGCATTGTCTCGGCCCGTGGCCGCGACATCGGGGCCGGCCCTTATGACGACTTCATCCAGATCGACGCCTCGGTCAACCGCGGCAATTCTGGTGGACCGACCTTCAACCTCAACGGCCAGGTCGTCGGCATCAACACCGCGATCTTCTCGCCCTCGGGCGGCAGCGTCGGCATCGCCTTCGACATTCCGGCCTCGACCGCCAAGCAGGTTGTGCAGGATCTGATGAAGAGCGGCTCGGTGCAGCGTGGTTGGCTCGGCGTCGAAATCCAGCCGGTCACGTCGGATATCGCCGAATCGCTGGGCTTGAAGTCTCAGAACGGGGCTCTGGTCTCCAGCGCCCAGGACGGCGGTCCCGGCAAGAAGGCCGGCATCACCGCCGGTGACGTGATCACCCAGGTCGAAGGCAAGGACGTTGCATCGCCGAAGGAACTGGCTCGACTGATCGGTGCCTATTCGCCCGGCAAGTCGGTCGACGTCACCGTGTGGCGCGACGGCAAGAGCGAGACGATCAAGGTCGACCTCGGCACGCTGCCGTCCACCGACAAGCAGGCCTCGGCCGACCCGCAGCAGCCTGCAGCACCGGCAAAGCCGGCCGCGCTGGCCGATCTCGGCCTCACCGTCACCAAGTCGGAGAACGGCAAGGGTCTGGTGGTGACCGATGTCGACCCCGACAGCGATGCCGCCGACCGTGGCATCCAGCCCGGCGATGTCATCACCTCGGTCAATTCGACGGAGGTGAACGGCACCGAGGACGTCGCCAAGGCGATGGCCGATGCGGTCAAGTCCGGCCGCAAGGCGGTGCTGATGCAGATCACCCGCGATGACTCGAACCGCTTCGTCGCGCTTCCGGTCGCCAAGGGCTGACATCGAACACTTTTCCAGTGCGGCGGTTTCAACACCCCCGAGCTGCCGCACGGGAAAGCAAGGGGCCGAACGCGTTAGTCAGTCATCGTGTTCTGCCCTCGGCGGCAGCGGGCCCCATCGCCCGCTGCCGCTCTAACAGCAAAGCATGTCGCCCAAAAGTGCACGGTGGTTTTGGGATAACGACATGCTTGAACGAAAGCTTTTCACGCTCATGGCGGCCCCTCAATCTTCCAGCGAAATCGCGTATAACGGCTCTATGAAGATTCTCGTCATAGAGGACGATCGCGAGGCGGCCGACTATATGCAGAAGGCCTTTACCGAGGCCGGACACACCGCCCATGTCGCCGGCGACGGCGAAACCGGCTTCGCGCTTGCCGATGCCGGCGACTATGACGTGATGGTGGTCGACCGTATGATGCCGCGCCGCGACGGGCTCTCCGTCATTGCCGGCCTGCGCTCGCGCGGCAACACCACGCCGGTGCTGATCCTGTCGGCGCTGGGCGAGGTCGATGACCGCGTCACCGGTCTGCGCGCTGGCGGCGACGACTATCTGACCAAGCCTTATGCCTTTTCCGAATTGCTCGCCCGCGTCGAGGTGCTGAACCGCCGCGCCAGCGCCAGGGAAGCCGAAACCGTCTACCGGGTCGGCGATCTCGAGCTCGACCGTCTCTCCCATTCCGTGAAGCGCGCCGCGCGCGAGATCACGCTGCAGCCGCGCGAATTCCGCCTGCTCGAATATCTGATGCGCCACGCCGGCCAGGTGGTGACGCGCACTATGCTGCTCGAAAATGTCTGGGACTATCATTTCGATCCGCAGACCAACGTCATCGACGTGCATGTCTCGCGGCTGCGCGGCAAGATCGAGAAGGGTTTCGACAAGCCGATCCTGCACACCGTCCGCGGCGCCGGCTATATGCTGAAGAGCTAGAGCATGATCCCAAAAAGTGGGTACCGGTTTTTGGAAAAGATCATGCTCCAACAAAGGGGTAGATCATGGTGAGATTTCAACCAAATCTCATCATGATCTAGACATCCATGGCCCTTTCCTTGCCGGCCACCATGAGAACGACGGCGGCGCGGCTTTCGGCGCTTTATTTCCTGCTTTTTGCGCTCTGCGCCGTGCTGCTCGTCTTCTACATGACGTCGCTGTCGGCGCGCATGCTGACCGGCCAGACCCAGCAGACGATCAATGACGAGGTGCTGGGCCTTGCCCGCGCCTATCAGCGCGGCGGCCTGCCGGTGCTGGTGCGCGTGGTCGAGCAGCGCTCGCGCCAGCCCGGCGCCAACCTCTATCTGATCGCCGACGCCAACGGCCAGATCCTGACCGGCAATGTGCAGAGCCTTGAGCCGGGCGTGCTCGAGACCGATGGCTGGACGACCGAGCCATTCTCCTACCGCCGCTTCGGCGAAGGCGAACTTGAGCGGCAGCGCAATCAGGCTGCCGACCCTAACGGGGCGCAGCCCGGCGAGACCGAAATTCAGTCCGAGGGCGAGAAGGGCCACAATGCCATCGCGCTGGTGCTCAGGCTACCCAACCAGATGATCATGCTTGTAGGCCGCGATCTCGGCGAGCCCGAGCGCTTCCGTGCCGTCATTCGCCGCGCCCTGATGCTGGCGCTGGGCATGATGGGCCTGGGCGGGTTGCTGATCTGGTTCTTGGTCGGCCGCACGGCGCTGAAGCGCATCGACAGCGTCTCGGAGGCGAGCCGCCGCATCATGGGCGGCGACCTCACGGGACGGCTGCCGGTGACTGGCGCCGGCGACGAATTCGACCGCCTGTCGGAAAACCTGAACACAATGCTGGCCAGGATTGCGACGCTGAACGAAGGCCTGAAGCAGGTCTCCGACAACATCGCCCATGATTTGAAGACGCCGCTGACCAGGTTGCGCAACCGCGCCGAGGCCACGCTTTCGGGCAAGCACAAGACCACCGACTATCGGCAGGCGCTGGAAGGCACCATTGCCGAGTCTGACCAGCTGATAAAGACCTTCAACGCCATCCTGATGATCTCCAGGCTGGAGGCCGGTTATTCCTCAGAAAGCACCAGCAAGGTCGATCTCGCCGCCGCCGTGCGCGACGTCGTCGAGCTCTACGAGCCGGTGGCGGAGGAAGCGGGCGTGGAACTCGAGACCTCCGTGGAAGGCGATTTCACAGTCAACGGCAATCGCGAGCTGATCGGCCAGGCGCTGTCGAACATCGTCGACAACGCCATCAAATATTCAACCGACGCAACTGAGAAGCCGGCCGTGCGCGTTGCGCTGCAGCGTGTCGGCCATGACATTCGGCTTTCCGTCGCCGACAACGGCCATGGCATTCCCGATGACGCTGATCGCGCGAGGGCGACCGAGCGCTTCGTGCGGCTGGAAAAGAGCCGCTCGCAGCCGGGGTCCGGCCTCGGCCTCAGCCTCGCCAAGGCGATCATGACGTTCCACAATGGCAAGCTCGAACTTCTGCCCGCCAATCCCGGATTGTCCGTTATCATGAGTTTCCCCGCGCGGGAGGATCATTGATGGCGGTGACAATGGCCGAGAAACCGATCGAGACCGAATGGCAGCTGCAACTGGCGGCAAAGCTCGCGCCGCTGGATAAGAGCCGCGCCCGCCGTGAACTGTCGGAGATCGCTGGCGACGCCGAGGACGAAGGTCTGCCGCGGCTGGCGAAATTCTTAGGCGGCAAGGGTGCGGCCCAGGATTTTCTCGCTGCCGTCGTCGATCTCTCGCCTTTCCTCCGCGATGTCGCGCGCCGCCGGCCGCAAATCCTCGACGCGCTGTTCGATGACGGTGTCGAGGCCAGGCTGCTCAGCATTGCCGAAGCGATCGGCAATGCTGCCTTTGCCGAGACCGTTTCGGAATCCAGCCTGATGATGGAGCTCAGGCAGTGGAAGGCGGAAGCTCACTTCCTGATCGCGCTTGCAGATCTCTCCGGCGAGGCCGATGCCGCGCTGACGGTCAGGCGTCTCAGCAACCTAGCCGACACCTGCACCCGCGCGGCGGTCGACTTCCTGCTGCGCGAGGCGCACAGCCAGGGCAAGCTCAAATTGCCGGATCCCGAAAACCCGTCGCAGCAGTCCGGCTGGATTCTGCTCGGCATGGGCAAACTCGGTGCCCACGAATTGAATTTTTCCTCCGACATCGATCTCGTCGTCTTCTTCGATCCGGAAGCGCCGGCGATCGTCGATCCGCTCGACGCCACCGAACTGTTTGCGCGCCTCACCCGCAGGCTGGTCCGCATCCTGCAGGACCGCACCGAGCACGGTTATGTCTTCCGCACCGATTTGAGACTCCGTCCCGATCCCGGGTCGACGCCGCTGGCGATCCCGGTCGAGGCAGCACTTCGCTATTACGAGGCGCGCGGGCAGAACTGGGAGCGCGCCGCCATGATCAAGGCGCGCCCGGTGGCCGGCGATCTCGCCACCGGCGAAGCGTTCCTGCGGGAGTTGCAGCCCTATGTCTGGCGCAAATACATGGACTATGCGGCGATCGCCGACGTCCATTCGATCAAGCGACAGATCCATGCCCACAAAGGCCATGGCGAAATCGCGGTGAAGGGTCACAACGTCAAGCTCGGCCGTGGCGGCATTCGCGAGATAGAGTTCTTCGTCCAGACCCAGCAGCTGATCGCCGGCGGCCGTTTTCCCGAGCTGCGCGGCCGCGAGACCGTGCCGATGCTGGGTGCGCTGGCGGCGCGCGGCTGGATCACCGCCGATGCCCGCGACACGCTCACCCGCCAATACTGGTTCCTGCGCCGCGTCGAGCACGCCATCCAGATGGTCGCCGACGAGCAGACGCATATCCTGCCCGACGATGATGAGGGGCTGGAACGCGTCGCCCATATGCTGGGCTTTGCCGATGCCGCCAAATTTTCCGAAACTTTTCGCGCGGCTTTGCAGGAAGTCGAGCGCCATTACGCTGCGCTGTTCGAGACAGCTCCGGAACTGTCCGCAGGCGTCGGCAATCTGGTCTTTACCGGCGATGTCGACGATCCCGACACGCTGCGGACCTTGCACGGGCTCGGCTTCAAGCGGCCGAGCGACATCTGCCGCGTCATTCGCGGCTGGCATTTCGGCCGCTACCGCGTCACCCAGTCGGCTGAAGCGCGTGAGCGGCTGACCGAACTGACACCGGCGCTGCTCAAAGCCTTCGGCCAGACGCGCCGGGCCGACAAGGCTTTGGTGCGCTTCGACGAATTCCTCGCCGGTCTGCCCGCCGGCATCCAGCTGTTTTCGCTGCTGCAGTCCAATCCCGCTTTGCTGAAGCTGATGGCAACCATCATGGGCGCCGCGCCCCGGCTGGCTGCGATCATCACCAAGCGCCCGCATGTCTTCGACGGCCTGCTCGATCCGGCGCTGCTGAACGAACTTCCCAACCGCGCCTATCTGTCGGCGCGGCTTGCGGCTTTCACCGAAGGCGAAAGGGCCTATGAGGACGTGCTCGACCGTCTGCGCATCTTTGCCTCCGAGCAGAAGTTCCTGATCGGTGTACGCCTGCTCGCCGGCTCGATCACCCCGAGCCGTGCTGGCCGTGCCTTTTCCGACCTCGCCGACCTCACCATCGACGCCGCACTGCAGGCAGTGACGGCCGAATTCGCACTCCGCCATGGCCGTATCGCCGGCGGCACGGTGTCGCTGCTCGGCATGGGCAAGCTCGGCAGCCGCGAATTGACGGCCGGCTCAGACGTCGACCTCATCCTGCTCTACGATCACGACGCTGACGCGGACGAGTCCGACGGCGACAAGCCGCTGGCGCCGTCGCATTACTACACCAGGATGACGCAGCGGTTGATCGCAGCCGTCTCTGCGCCGACCGCCGAGGGCGTGCTCTACGAACTCGACCTGCGCTTGCGGCCATCCGGCAACAAAGGGCCGGTGGCGACCCATGTCGACGCCTTCAAGAAGTACCAGCGCCAGGAAGCCTGGACCTGGGAGCACATGGCGCTGGCCAGAGCCCGCGCCATTGGCGGCGACGCGGCACTGTGCGCCGAGGTCGAAACCGAGGTGGCGGCACTTCTGGCCTTGCCGCGCAATGTCGACAAGGTGAAGGCCGAGGCATCCGAGATGCGCGCGCTGATCGAGAAGGAAAAGTCGCCACGCGATCTCTGGGACATCAAGCTGATCGCGGGCGGCCTGATAGACCTCGAATTCATCGCGCAGGTGGCCGTCATCACCGGCCAGGTCGAAGCCGGCGGAAGGCTGACCGCCACCGGCGAAATCCTGTCGCATCTGGCCCCGGATTTCGCCGACACCGATGTCAGGCAGCAGCTTTGCGAAGCCTATCAACTCTATCTGGCGCTGACCCAGATGACGCGGCTTTGCCTTACCGGCGCATTCGAACGTGACGACGTTCCGCCGGGATTGTCGGATCTGCTTCTGGCGGTGACTGACCTGCCGGATTTCGGTGTGCTGGAAGCACATCTCAAGGAAACGTCGCAAAAGGTCAGAAAGGATTTCGACCTTTTGCTTCGTACGAAACAGTCGTGAGGGCGTGAAGCGCTGACGGCTGTTTCGGATCGCATCGGGGGTGACGATGCAACAGGAGATATCAATGAGAAAGACAACCGGACTTGCCCTTGCCTTCGTCGCGCTCGCAGGCGCCGTCGGCACCACCGCCTATGCCGAGAACAATGCCAGTGCCAGAATGCGCGAAGGCACGATGATGCGCCTCGACAAGGCGATGAAGGATTCCAACGGCACCATCAGCTTCGACCAGTTTTCCGACGCCATGAACGCACGGCTGAAGAAGCTGGTCGCCGACAATGGCGGCAAGCTCACCGTCGCCCAACTCGCCGACGCGCTGGAGAAGGCGCGGTTCGAGGAAATGGCCAAGCGCATCGTCGCCCGCTACGACACCAAGGGCGACGGGACGCTGACCACGGAAGACATCACCGGGCGCGAGAAGAAGGTGTTTGCCATGCTCGACCGCAACAATGACGGCAAGATCGAGCGCAACGAGCTGCCGAAGAACGGCCGCATGGGCCGCCATCGCCAATGGGACGGCGGCGACGACAGCATGCAGTGATGTTGAATGATCTGGGTCCGGCGGCAGAGCCGCCGGATTCTGGAAGGTCTCGTTCCTTCGCGCCCCCCCTCTGTCCTGCCGGACATCTCCCCCACGACGAGGGGAGATTGGCTGTCGCAACCGCCTTCGCCAAATCGCCAGCGTTGCAGAAATGAGCGAAGCGTCAAAACTGCTGATCTCCCCCCAAGCGGGGGAGATGTCCGGCAGGACAGAGGGGGGCGCTGTCCCGCCAAGCCTTCAAAGATTGCGCAAAAATCTAGGCCGCTGCCTTCACCGACGGCGCTGCCTTCTTCACCGGGATGCGCACGGACACGATTGTGCCGACGCCTTCGGTCGAGCGGATTTTCAGCGCGCCGCCCTGCAACTCGGCCAGTGAACGCGAGATGGCGAGCCCAAGGCCGGAGCCAGCGTGGTTCTTGGAGAACTGGTTCTGCACCTGTTCGAATGGCCGCCCAAGCTTGCTCAGCGCCTCCTTCGGAATGCCGCAGCCATTGTCTTCGATGGTCAGCACCAGCGCGCCCGAAGTGTTGCGGGCGCGCACCGAGATATGGCCGCCCTGGCCGGTGAACTTCACCGCATTCGACAGAAGATTGATGGCAATCTGCTTGATGGCCCGGCGGTCGGCGAACAGGGTCATCGTATCGGCGATGCGGGTTTCCACCGTGATCGATTTTTCCGCCGCCTGCAGCGAGATCACGCGCACCGTCTCGCGGATCAGCGGGCAGAGATCGATTTCCTCGCGGTCCATCGAGAACTGGCCGGCCTCGATCTTCGACATGTCGAGTATGTCGTTGATGACGCCGAGCAGATATTTACCGCTGCCGTTGATGTCGTTGGCATATTCCTCGTAGCGTGGCGAACCGAGCGGCCCGAACAGGCCCTGTTCCATCAGTTCGGAGAAGCCGATGATAGCGTTGAGCGGTGTGCGCAGTTCGTGCGACATGTTGGCCAGAAACTCGGACTTGGCCCGGTTGGCGGCTTCGGCGCGCTCGGTTTCCCTCATGTATTTGCGGTTGAGCTCGACCAGTTCGCTGGCGCGTTCCTCCTCGGCCCGACGGGCGAGGCTGAGGTCGTGGATGGTCGCCATCAGCCGACGCTCGCTGTCGACCAGCTTTTCCTGGTGCAGTTTGATCTGGGTGATGTCGGAGCCGACCGAGACGGTGCCGCCATCCCTGGTCCTCAATTCGTTGACCTGAAGCCAGCGCCCGTCGGAGAGCTGCCGCTCGAAGGTCGCGCCGCCTTGCGGTCCGTTGGTGTTGGCCAGCCGCCGTTCCGAGGCGAAGGCCAGCATGCGCTCCTCCAGCACGGCGCGCGCCGCGCCCGGCATGACGTCGCGGTCCGACAGTCCGTTGTCCTTCTGGAATTTGGAATTGCACATGATCAGGCGCTGGGCGGCATCCCACAGCACGAAGGATTCGTTGATGTTCTCGATCGCGGTCCTGAGCCGCAGGTCGGCCGCCTCCGAGCGCAACGCCAGATGCCGCTGTTCGGTGACGTCGACGGCAATGCCGATCAGCTGGATCTCAGGCGCTTCCGGGTCGATCACCTGGGCCCTGGCGCGCATCCACACCCACTGGCCGTCGGCGTGGCGCATGCGGAACACCTGGTCGATATGGTCGATCTCGCGCTCGACGATTTTGTTGGCCAGCTCGAACAGGTCGCCGTCCTCGGGGTGGATGATTTCGTCGACCTCGCCGAAGGACAGCATCGAGTTGCAGGGCTCGTAGCCCAGCATGTCGTACATCGAGCGCGACCAGTACATCTTGCCGCGCACCATGTCCCAGTCCCACAGGCCGCAGCGGCCGCGCACCAGGGCCATGTCGATGCGCTGGTGGGCTTCGAGGTAGATGCGGTCGGCCGTCTGGGCGCGCGATGCCTGGCCGAAATAGGCGTAGAGGATGATGATCAGCACACCCGCCGTCAGCACGAACAGCGTGACATTGAGCGACACGGTTTTGCGCCAGCTGTCGAAGACCGCTTCCTGCGGCACCAGCACGGCGGCGGCGTTCTTCCTGTCGCGGGTCAGGCTCACCGCCGCGTACCAGTCCTGTCCGCCGATGCTGACATCCATTACGCCAGCGCGGTCGCCGAACATGAACAGGGGCTGGCCGTCCAGCACCAGGCTGTCGAGCGATCGCCCTTGCCAGCCGGTCGACAGCGGCGACACGGCGATGATCTTGAAGGTGTTGTCGGTGATGACGAGCACATGGCTTCTGCCCATGGCGCCCTGGCGGCTCGTGCTTTCCAGAAGATCGATGGCGCCGCTGGCGGCCGCGTTCGGATCGGCCGAGATTGCGTTCGCCATCTGGCCGGCAGCCAGTCCCAGCACTGCCTTGACGTCGCGCTCGACCTCGTCGCGTTCGTTCATCAGCGACAGGACGCGCAGTGCGGCGATGACGATCAGGAAGATGATGATGAGCGCCGGTATCGAGCGACGCAGAAGGGGTTCGGCAGCCAGGAGCCGCCGGTAGGCTGGTTCAGCAATGAGCCGCGTATTGCCGGCGAGGCCGTCGCCTCGCGCCTTGCGCCGCTCAAAAGCCGTCCCTTCGGGCGCGCCCCACGCGTCCGCCTTGGCCATAAATGGCACTCCCCGAATTTCCGTACGCTTGACGATCCGGCAACACCGCACGTCCGAATCGTCTGTAAAGAATCAAAGGTGATTCGCCTTGTCCAGTGGCGCGGGGCAAAAAACATTAAAAATTGATTGAAATAGCACTGGAATCCCTCCCCCTTGAGGGGAGGGTGGCCCGTAGGGCCGGGAGGGGTCCTCGGCGAAGCGCTCGACTCTTTCAATCACGATCGAAATCGGTTGAGGTCGCGCGCTGCCGCAACGACCCCACCCGTCCATCCGCCTCCGGCGGCTGTCCACCCTCCCCTCAAGGGGGAGGGATGGGCTCACGCCAGCGTCCGCTCCACAATGTCCCGCAGATCCGCCGACAGGTTCTCGCCGTTCGCGATCGCCAGCAGCGCTTCCCTGGCCTTGGCCTGTCTGCCCGGTTCCAACGAACGCCAGGAGCGCAGCGCCGTCGCCAATCTTGCCGCGACTTGCGGGTTGCGCTTTTCCACCTCGAGTACGGTCTGCGCAAAAAACCGGTAGCCTTCGCCATCGGCGCGGTGAAAGCCGGTCTGGTTGGCGCTGGAAAATGTGCCGACCAGCGAGCGCACCCGGTTCGG
Organism: Mesorhizobium caraganae; assembly: GCF_016836705.1. Lineage (GTDB taxonomy): Bacteria > Pseudomonadota > Alphaproteobacteria > Rhizobiales > Rhizobiaceae > Mesorhizobium > Mesorhizobium caraganae. Next base: position 172,009 of record NZ_JAFCGY010000002.1, read on the forward strand.
ATTGGCCATCGAGAAGGAAGCGTGGCCGATGAGCTCGCGCACGGTGTCCACGGTCCGTGGTCCCGGCACGCTGGCCTGGATCTGGAACCATTTGTCCATGACCAGCGGATCGGCCCCATAGCGCGCCTCGAAGCGGGCCAGCGCCTTGACCGCCTCGGGCGACCCGTCATGGCGATGCGCAAGCACGGTGAGCGCTGCGGCGCGGTCGGTCATGTTGGTCGCGGCTTCGAAATGCCGGGCGGCGAGCGGGGCGCCTCCCGGCAACAGCGAGAGGTAGTCGAGCAGGATGTTGCGCAGCGCCCGTCGTCCCGCATTTGCCGCATCGGGGCTGAACCGACCAGCGTCGGCAAGGCGGCCGTAAAGATTGGCGAAGGCGTCCTGGTTGGCGCGGGCGATTGCCAGCGACAGCGCCTCGCGGGCGGCAAAGATGGCGTCGGGATCGATGGTCCTGCCGATGTCGCGGGCAATATCGGCCTCGCCGGGCAGCGAGAGCGCTAGCGCGCGGTAGGCGGGCTCAAGCGTCTCATCGCCGGCGATCTTGCCGGCAAGCCCGGTCAGCCTGGCGCTGAAGGCTGGCTTCGCGCCGCCGAGGATCTGGCGGAAGGCCGCTATCAGTGCATCGGTGAGCAGTGTGTTGAACGCCTGCCAGCGCGCGAACGCGTCGCTGTCGTGGCCGGCGAGGAAGAACTGGTCGTCGGCCTTCTGCTCGACAGAAAGCGTGATCGGCGCCGAAAAGCCGCGGTTGAGCGACACCGCCGGCCGCTCGTCAACGCCGGAGAAGCGCACCATATGGCGGCGCTTGCGGATATGGATGACGCCATCCTCGACGGCGGCGCCCTCGACGCCGCCATAGGCGACCGGCTCGCCGCCGGCACCGACCAGGCCGAAGGCGAGCGGAATGTGCATCAGCCGCTTGCGGCTTTCCGACGGTGTCGGCGGCACCGACTGCTCGATCTCGAGCGTGAACTCGCGCGTGGCCGGATTATGCGTCGAACTGACGGTCAGGTTCGGCGTGCCCGCCTGGTGGTACCAGAGCGCGAACTGCGACAGGTCGCGCCCGGAAACGTCCTCGAACACCTTCAGGAAATCCTCGATCGTCGCGGCTTCGCCGTCATGGCGCTCGAAATAGAGGTCCATGCCGGCGCGGAAAGTCTCGGCCCCGAGGATAGTGCGGATCATGCGCACCACTTCCGAACCTTTTTCGTAGACCGTCGCCGTATAGAAATTGTTGATCTCGCGGTAGCGGCGCGGCCGCACCGGATGCGCCAGCGGTCCCTGATCTTCGGGGAATTGATGCGCCCTCAGCGTACGCACCTCGGCAATGCGCTTTACCGCGCGCGAGCGCTGGTCGGCGGAGAATTCGTGGTCGCGAAAGACCGTCAGCCCTTCCTTCAGGCAGAGCTGGAACCAGTCGCGGCACGTGATCCTGTTGCCGGTCCAGTTGTGGAAATATTCATGCGCGATGATCGCCTCGATATTGGCGAAATCGGCATCGGTCGCGGTCTCCCGGTCGGCCAGCACATATTTGTCGTTGAAGATGTTGAGGCCCTTGTTCTCCATGGCCCCCATGTTGAAGTCGGAGACGGCGACGATGTTGAAGACGTCGAGGTCGTATTCGCGGCCGAAGGCCTGCTCGTCCCATTGCATCGAGCGCTTGAGCGCATCCATGGCGTAGCCGGCAAGCCCCTCCTTGCCCGGCTCGACATAGATGCCGAGCTCGACCTTGCGGCCGGACATGGTGACGAAACTAGCGGCGACCTGGCCGAGATTGCCGGCCACCAGCGCAAACAGATAGGACGGCTTGGGAAAGGGGTCGTGCCATCTGGCATAGTGCCAGCCATCGGCCAGCGCGCCGCTTTCCACCGGGTTGCCGTTGGAGAGCAGCAACGGCGCCTCGTCCATTCTTGCCTCGATGCGCACGGTGTAGACCGACAGGATGTCGGGCCGGTCGAGGAAATAGGTGATGCGGCGAAAGCCCTCGGCCTCGCATTGCGTGCAATAGACATTGCTGGAGCGGTAGAGGCCCATCAACGCCTCATTACTGGCCGGTGCGATCTCGGTCTCGAGCAGCAGCTCGAAGCGGGCCGGCGGCTTCAAAATGGTCAGCTGGTCCGGCGTGGCGAGATAATCCGCCGGCGCGAGCTCGCGGCCGTCAATGGCGATGCGCTTCAGCACCAGCCCGTCGCCGTCGAGCACCAGCGACGCCGAGGCGGCGGCGCCATCGCGGCGTTCGATCGTAAGCACGGCGGTGACGCGCGTCGCGTCTGGCGAAAGGCGAAAGGTCAGGCCAGTTTGCGGAATGGAAAAATCGCTGGGGCGATAGTCTTCGAGCTTGAAGACCTGGCCGGTATCGGTTCGCATTCCCTGGGGTTTCCCTGTCGTTATAGGGGCCGCTGATGTGTCCGCTGGCCCATAAAATCTGAAGTTGCGCGCTCTTTACACGAAACGGCCACTCGACAAAACTGCGCCAATGCCTATTTCACGGCGTTCTCCTTCCATCGCGAGGCCTTGATGACCATCGTCACACCGAAGTTCGGCATGCGCGCCTCTGTGCTGCGTCGTGTGACGTGCATCTCAGCGGCGATCCGGGAAGCAACACCGCAGTGAAAGCCGGACCGAGAAACGAAGCGGCCGGGAACCTGTCCGACCACCCTGGCCGTGTCCTGACCGGGATCACGCTCAAGATCATGTCGGTGGCGGTCTTTGTCGGTATGCAGACCTGCATCAAGGCGGCTGGCACTCTGCCCGCAGGCCAGATCGTCTTCTTCCGCTCCTTCTTCGCCATCTTTCCGATCATCGTCTTCCTGGCCTTGAAGGGGAAACTGGGTACGGCGTTCGCGACCAAGCGACCGCTGAACCACATTGCTCGCGGCGTCGTCGGCGTCTGTGCCATGGGACTCGGCTTCTTCGCGCTGACGCGCTTGCCGCTGCCGGAGGCGATAACGCTCAACTATGCCCAGCCGCTGCTGGTGGTGGTGTTCTCCTCGCTGTTCCTCGGCGAGGCCATCCATATCTATCGCTGGAGCGCGGTTGCCGTTGGTCTGGTCGGCGTGCTGATTATCTCGTGGCCGGAACTGACGCTGCTCACTTCGGGCGCCGCACTCGGCGACCAGGAGGTGCTGGGCGTGGTTGGGGCACTGATTTCCGCTGCAATTTCCGCCAACGCCATCCTGCTCGTGCGCAATCTGGTCCAGACCGAACGGACAGCAACCATCGTGCTGTGGTTCTCGGCGACGGCGAGCGTCATGGCGCTGTTTTCACTGCCTTTCGGCTGGCAGGCGCTGACGCCGCTGCAGGCCGGCCTGCTGGTTGCCGCTGGTTTTTGCGGCGGGCTGGCACAGATCCTGATGACGGCGGCGTACCGCCATGCCGAGGCCTCGGTGGTGGCGCCGTTCGAATACACCTCGATGATCCTCGGTGTCGTCGTCGGTTATTTCGCCTTCGGCGATGTCGCAACCATCAACACGCTGGTCGGCGGCGTGATCGTCGTCGCCGCCGGCATCTTCATCATCTGGCGCGAGCGCCAGCTCGGTCTTGAGCGCACCCGCACCCGAAAAGCGGCGCCGCCACAAGGGTGATCAGAGGCCCGCGCAGGGCAGGGGCTGGCTCAGTTCGCTTCCGCCCGTTCCTTCGCCAGCCTCACCAACACCGCCCTCGTCTCCTCGTCGGCCGGGAAAAAAGACTCGATCGCCAGTTCCGACAGCGTCACGTCGAGCGGCGTGCCGAAGACGGTGATGGTGCTGATGAAGGACAGCACCTGATCACCATGCGCCAGCCGCAGCGGATGGACGATGCCGTTGGGCTCGACCGGCACAGGTCGCGCGCCCTTGAGGCCGGATGGATAGGTTCGCAATTCACGCTCCAGCTCGACCAGCACGGGATCGCCGGCGGCATCGTTCTGATGCTTCAGCCGCTCCAGCAGATGCGCCCGCCACTCCCCGAGATTGACGATGCGCGGCGCGATGCCGTTCGGGTGCAGGCTGAGCCGCAGCACGTTGACCGGCGGCTGAAGCAGCGACCGCTCGGCAACATCGGTCAGAAACGGGCCGATGGCGGCATTGGCCGAAACCAGGTTCCAGTGCCGGTCGACGGCGAGCGCTGGGAACGGTTCATGCCCCTTGAGCACGGTCTCGACCGCCGCCATCGCCGGTGCCAGCGTCGCGTCGGTGAGCGGCCGTTCGCTGAAGCTCGGTGCGAAACCGGCGGCAAGCAGCAGCTGGTTGCGCTGCCTGAGCGGGATCGACAACTGCTCAGCCAGATGCAGCACCATGTCGCGCGAGGGGGCCGCGCGGCCGCTTTCGACAAAGGAGAGATGCCGCTGCGAAATCTCGGCCTCCATGGCGAGATCGAGCTGGCTCATGCGCCGCCGCGTGCGCCATTCGCGGATCAGGCTGCCGGCGGAGGTCTGGGCTGTTGTCATGCGGGATGAGTAGGCCGGCGAGGGGCGTATTTCAATTACTTCGGAGGTTATAGGGGCAATAGCTCCATTGAATATTGGCGAAGGCGGTTGAGCGCCTGATCTCCCCCCTTGAGGGGGGGATGGCCGGTAGGCCAGAAGGGGTCGGTTCGACGGGATGCGACCGTCTTGCGGAAAATGGAAGTTGGCCCTCCACGCGCAACGACCCCCTCTGTCGCCTTCGGCGACATCTCCCCCTCAAGGGGGGAGATTAGCCAGCTGCCAACCCCTTCAGCTTCGCCTTCACCTCGAGAAAATCCCGCCATGCCAGCTTCTTGTGCGCCGGTGTGCGCAGCAGGTAGGCCGGATGCAGTGTCGGCATCGCCGGAATGGCGATGCCGGAAGCCGTTGTGTGCACCCGCCAGTTGCCGCGCAGCCGCAAAATGCCTTCGCTCGTGTTGAGCAAGGTCTTGGCCGATGGGCCGCCGAGATTGACCAGCACCTTGGGATTGACCAGCTCGATCTGCCGCTCGATGAAGGGGCGGCAGATTTCGGTCTCGTGCGGCGTCGGCGTGCGATTGCCGGGCGGCCGCCAGGGGATGACGTTGGCGATATAGGCGGAAGTGCGGTCAAGCCCGATCGCCGCCAGCATACGGTCGAGCAGCCTGCCGGAGCGGCCGACGAAGGGCAGGCCCTCAATGTCCTCGTCGCGGCCGGGCGCCTCGCCGACCAGCATCAGCGATGCCTGCGGATTGCCGTCGGCGAAGACCAGGTTCTTGGCGGTGAATTTGAGGTTGCAGCCGTCGAAGGACGCCATGTGCTGGCGCAACGCGTCGAGCGTCGAGGCGCTTGCCGCCATTTGCCGGGCAAGTGCTGCCTGTGCCTCATCAGGCACGGTCGCGGTGGCTGGCACGGAGCGCGCCGGCGCGTCCGGCACCTGGCTCGCATCCAGCCTGGGGCTGGCTGTGGGTTGTTCCGGTGCCTTGTTTTCGCGTAGAGGCGCGGCCGGCGGCGCTGCGCGCTCGGCGGGCCTCGGTGCGGCCTCGGCAAACCGGTTCACCGGCGCATCTTCCAACGCCTCGTCAACGCCTGCGCTGGCGTAGAATGCCAGAAGGTCGGCAAGGTCGGATCGGTTGTTGGGGGAGGCGGCAGTCATGCCGGGCACATTCGTCCGCCGAGAAGCGATTTGCAAGGTTTGTGCGGTTAGTAATCTCCCCCCTCGAGGGGGAGATGGCCGGCAGGCCAGAGGGGGTCGCCTCGCGTGGAGCGCTAGCCTCCTCTGCCGGCAAAGGGGTGTCGCGTCCGGTCGAACCGACCCCCTCTGTCGCCTTCGGCGACGTCTCCCCCTCAAGTGGGGAGATTACTCATCCCGTCGGTATCCGCGGATCCTGCACCAGATAGAACGTCCAGCGCGGCGTATAGTCTGTGATCAGAAATTCGAAGCTTCCCGTCTTCAGCGGGTCGATCTTGCCGTTTTTGAACAGCAGCCGGTCATAGGGTTCGAAATCGCGGTCGAAATCGGCATAGGCGCTCGATACGATGTTGTCGGGCGTCTTGTTGCGCTGGTCGAAGGACAGGCCGTCGCCGAACACGCTCGGCTGGTTGAGGATCTCCTGCAGCTCGAACTGGAATTCGACCCAGGCCTGGCCGCTGTTGTTGAGCACCTCGATGCGCATGTACAGGACGCCGTTGGCGAATTCGCCATTGGTGCTGAACGGCTGGATCGGTTTGGTGGTGCGGATGGTCAGCGTCACCGGCGTCGACGAATTCAGCTCCTCTGAGATGACCAGCGGGTCTTCCTTGGTGCCGAGGCCCGAGGCGCCGGTGATGTGGAAGCCGCCAAGCTCGTCGGAAAAGGAATAGGCCCCGGTCGCCCACACCTTCACCGGATCGGCATGAGCCTCAACCGGGGCCAGCAGCGAAAGGGCGAGAAGAAGCGCGCGGCAGGTCCGGCCGGGCGGAAGGGGAAAGCGCGTCAATGAAATGCCGGACGGCGTGCGCATGCGCCGAAGTATGGCCGATAAGCGAGCCGTCGAACAATTAAAATATGGGAACCGTAAGTCCAGCCGGTGCAAAACACTTGCAGCACCACTGTTGTCCGCGACTTTTTGGCGAAAACGGCATTGTCACGTCAGCGCCGGTTTCCTGTCGCGGATTGATGCGCTATGCAGCGCAAGAGCCAGCAAAATGCCCGGAAACGGTTAGCCAGTGCGGAGGGGTTGATGAGCGAGATCGAACGCGAGAGCATGGAATTCGACGTTGTCATCGTCGGGGCCGGCCCGGCGGGCCTTGCCGCGGCGATCCGTCTCAAGCAGGTCAATCCCGAGCTTTCCGTCGTCGTGCTGGAAAAGGGCGGCGAGGTCGGCGCCCACATATTGTCCGGCGCCGTCGTTGATCCCATCGGCATCGATCGCCTGCTGCCCGGCTGGCGCGACGAAGACGGCCATCCCTTCAAGACGCCGGTCACCGAGGACCATTTCCTGGTGCTTGGCCCTGCCGGCTCGTTCCGCCTGCCCAACATCATGATGCCGCCGCTGATGAACAATCACGGCAACTACATCGTCTCGCTCGGCAATGTCTGCCGCTGGCTGGCTGGCAAGGCCGAAGCGCTGGGAGTCGAAATCTATCCGGGCTTTGCCGCCGCCAGCCTTGTTTACAACGATGCCGGCGCCGTCACCGGCGTCATCACCGGCGACATGGGCGTCGAAAAGGACGGCACGCACGGCCCGGGCTTTGCGCCGGGCATGGCGCTGATGGGCAAATATGTGCTGATCGGCGAAGGCGCGCGCGGCTCTCTCGCCAAGCAGCTGATCGCCAAATACAAGCTGTCCGACGGTCGCGAGCCCGGCAAATACGGCATCGGCCTCAAGGAACTGTGGCAGGTCAAGCCGGAGAACCACCGGCCGGGCCTGGTGCAGCATTCCTTCGGCTGGCCGCTCGATCTGAAGACCGGCGGCGGCTCCTTCCTCTACCATCTGGAAGACAACCAGGTTGCGGTCGGTTTCGTCCTCCACCTCAACTACAAGAACCCCTGGCTGTCGCCGTTCGAGGAGTTCCAGCGCTTCAAGACCCACCCGGCGATATCGGGCACCTTCGCGGGCGCCAAGCGCATCGGCTATGGCGCGCGCGCCATCACCGAAGGCGGCTGGCAGTCGGTGCCGAAACTGTCCTTCCCCGGCGGCGTACTGATGGGCTGTGCTGCCGGCTTCGTCAACGTGCCGCGCATCAAGGGTTCGCACAATGCGGTGCTGTCCGGCATGCTGGCGGCCGACCATGTCGCGCAAGCCATCAGCGCCGGCCGCGCCAATGACGAATTGGCCTCCTACGAGGCGGCCTGGCGAGCGACCGACATTGGCAAGGACCTGAAGAAGGTGCGCAACGTCAAGCCGCTATGGTCGCGCTTCGGCACCATTATCGGCGTCGGTCTCGGCGGGCTCGACATGTGGCTGAACACGCTGTTCGGCTTCTCGCCCTTCGGCACGCTGAAGCACGGCAAGGCCGACTATGCCACGCTCGAGCCGGCCGCCAAGCACACGAAGATAGCCTATCCCAAGCCGGATGGCGTGCTGACCTTCGACCGTCTGTCCTCGGTGTTCCTGTCCAACACCAATCACGAGGAAAACGAGCCGGTGCATCTCATCGTCGGCGACATGGCGCTGCAGCAGCGTTCCGAGCACGACGTCTTTGCCGGGCCGTCGACGCGCTACTGTCCGGCCGGCGTCTATGAATGGGTCGACAAGGATGGCAACGCCGCCGCCGATCCGGCTGCGAAAGATGTGCGCTTCGTCATCAACGCGCAGAACTGCGTGCACTGCAAAACCTGCGACATCAAGGATCCCAACCAGAACATCAACTGGGTACCGCCACAAGGCGGCGAAGGCCCGGTCTACCAGGGCATGTAAGCCGCTGGCCGGGCCGTCTCGACCGCCGCCAACAAAGAATACTGGCGAGGGGCCGGTCTACCAGGGCATATAAGGCGCCCGGCGCCATTGATTGTTGAAACCGTCATCTGCTTGTGGTCTCATTGCCGTGTCCATGTGGGAGAATGGCATGCGGGTGTTGGTCTTGTTTTGCGTCGCCGTCATAGGCGTGGCCTGCGGCATCGTCGGGACGGCGTCTGCCGGCGTGAAAACCATCGTCAAGACGCGAACCTACGACATTACCGGCGCCACGGGTGCCGGTCTGGTCGTAGCCATGAACCGCAGGGGCCCCAAGCACGGTTTCATGACCCACGCCATCGCACAGACAAGCTACACCGCGGACTGGAGCCTGGACCTCGGCCAGGTCAACGGCGTCTGCCGCCTGCGCCAGGCCAATGGAACGCTCAACATCACCTACACCTATCCGCGCGTGGCCTCGGCCGTCACGCCGGCGCTGCGCAAACGCTGGAACCGGTTCTTCACCGGCGTTCTCGCTCATGAAGGAACTCATGGCCGTATCGCCGGGCAGATGATGCAGGCCGCGGAGCGGTCGGTTCGCGGAATGAAATTTGCCAATGATCCGCAATGCAATAAGACGCGCGCCGAAGCCCGGCGGCGCTTGGAAGCCACCGCCAAGGTCTATGAAGCGAAACAGATCGCCTTCGACGCGCGCGAGCACAGTGAAGGCGGCCATGTCGAGCGCATCATCGAGGCCCTGGTAGGCTTGTGAAACCTCAAGCCCGTAACGTGTTGATCTAGCCGCGCATGTCGGGCTGAATGAGCGACACGGTCGCGGTGGTGTCCTCGTCAACCGGCTTGTTCTCGTCGCGCTTCAGCGAAAATTCCACCATCACCGGCAGATGGTCCGAGCCAGTGTCTTCCAGCCGGGTTGACGACAGGATCGTCACCCCGCCCTTCGAGAATACCTGGTCGATCGGCAGACCTGCGTAGCGGCGCAGGAAGTCGGGCAGCGTCCGGTGAATCCAGCTCGGCCCGGCCGACGGCATCACGGTCAGTCCGCCGAGCGAGGCGACGCGCCGCACCGCAGCGCTCCACGGCACGGCGTTGCAGTCGCCGGCCATGATCGCCGTCTCGCCCAGCGAGGTGAGCGTCTTGGTCAACTCGCCAATCTGCCAGTATTGCTCCTTCGGCCACGGCCAGCTCAGATGGATCGCCGCGACATCGACGCCGATGCCGCCGAAGTCGACCGTGGCGGTGGCCATCGCGCCGCGCGGTTCGCAGTATGGTTTGGTACCGACGGCAAACGGCCGCCTGGACAACAGCGCCACGCCGAACACGCCGTTGGGATAGGCGCACAGGATGCGATAGGGATAGGCGCTGCCGATATAGCCGAGCTCGGTTGCCCACATCGCCGATACTTCGTCGAGCGTGATTACGTCGGGGTTGGTCCGGCCGATCAGCGAAAGAACCTTCTTGGGCGTCGGATTGTTGAAGCGCAGGTTCATCTGCAGCAGCCGATAGACCGTCTCATTGCCGGGCTCGGCGTCACCAGCGGCCTGCACCGGCCACAGCCGCGGCAAGGTGCTCAACGTGCTGGCGAAGGCGGCTATGGCCAAGAGCAGGCCCACACCCGCCTGCAGGCGAAACGAGGTGGCAAGCAGCGGCAGCGCAATCAGGGCCATCAGCACGGCAAAATGGATGCGGAAATGGGCGAAGGAATCGAAGGCCGGATGCAGTGTGCCAAGGAACCCGGCTACAAGCGCGGCCGAGAGGCCGAGCATTGCCAGGAACGCCATCGAAGCCATCATGTTTCGCACGCGTGCCATCAGACCGGGTTTTGCATTGCCGAGGTGTCAGGCCTGTTATCGGCGCAAATGCGGCCCAATCAAGATGACGAAACGCCTCGCGGCCAACATTTACGGGAGCCAGTCTACTGGAAGGCCGTCTCCGAAAAGCTTCTCAGCTTGCGCGAATGCAGCCGTTCCATCGGCATTTCCGCCAGCTTCTCCATCGCCTTGATGCCGATGGTCAGATGCTGCGCCACTTGCCGCTTGTAGAATTCGGTCGCCATGCCGGGCAGCTTCAGCTCGCCATGCAGCGGCTTGTCCGAGACGCACAGCAGCGTGCCGTAGGGAACGCGGAAGCGGAAGCCATTTGCGGCGATGGTGGCCGATTCCATGTCGAGCGCGATGGCGCGTGACTGCGACAGCCGTTGCACCGGTCCGCGCTGGTCGCGCAACTCCCAATTGCGGTTGTCGATAGTGGCGACGGTGCCGGTGCGCATGATGCGCTTGAGATCGTAGCCGGAAAGCCCGGTGACTTCGGCGACCGCCTCCTGCAGCGCCACCTGGATCTCGGCCAGCGGCGGGATCGGCACCCACACCGGCAGGTCGTCGTCCAGCACATGGTCCTCCCTGACATAGGCATGCGCCAGCACATAGTCGCCCAGCGCCTGCGTGTTGCGCAGGCCGGCGCAATGGCCGAGCATCAGCCAGGCATGTGGCCTGAGCACCGCGATATGGTCGGTGATCGTCTTGGCGTTGGACGGGCCGACGCCGATATTGACCATGGTGATACCGCCATGGTTCGGTTTCTTCATGTGATAGGCCGGCATTTGCGGCAGGCGCGGTGCGGCCACGCCTTCGCTGGGCGCGCTTTGCCCGGCCTTGGTGACGACATTGCCGGGTTCGACGAATTCAGCATAGCCGTGGCCGCCTTCCGCCATCTGCGCCCGGGCGCGGGCGACGAATTCATCGATGTAGAACTGGTAGTTGGTGAACAGCACGAAGTTCTGGAAATGCTGGGGGCTGGTCGCCGTGTAATGCGTCATGCGGTGCAGCGAATAGTCGATGCGCTGCGCCGTGAATGGCGCGAGCGGCCTCGGTTCGCCGAACGCCACTTCGAATGTGCCATTGGCGATCTGGTCGTCGGTGCCGTCGAGATCCGGCACATCGAACAGGTCGCGGATCGGCCGCTTGATGCGTTCTGCCGCGGCGCCGTCGACATGCGTGCCTTCAAGGAAGGCGAAATGCAGTGGGATAGGCGTGGTCGATTCCGAAACCGTCACCGGCACGCCGTGATTGCGCATGATCAGGCGAAGCTGCTCGACGAGATAACGTTCGAACAGCACCGGCTGGGTGATGGTGGTCGAGAAATGCCCTGGCGTCGGCATATGGCCGTACGCCTGGCGCGAATCGATCTGGGTGAAAGAATTGGTGGTGACGCCGATCTCCGGGTAGAAGGCGCGGTACCGCTTGCTTTCGTCGCCGCCGGCGGCAAGTGCCGCAAAGGAGTCGCGCAGGAATTTGGTGTTGCGGTCGTAGAGCGCCTGCAAGGCGGCCACGGCCTTTTTGGCGTCGTCGAAGCTCTTCTTGCCGAAAGGCTCCGGCATCACGACCGATTCGATAGCTTGTGGGTAGATTCGCTTTTCCATGGCTCAATATAGGGACTTGAGGCCGCACTTGGGAGGGGGAGGGTGGCCATCCAGGCGGCCAAGGCGAAGATTTATTCCACCACGTTTCAAGGTGTGTTGAGATTCGGGTCAGGCCGGCATCACCTGAATGCCGGCATAGCTTACCCGCGCTGCAGGCTGACCAGCAGAACAAAGCCAACGCCATGCTTCTTCGTCGCCGGCGCGTCGGTCGTCGTGTCGGCGGCGGCCCGCATCATTGGCATGGCCAAGACTGGCGCCGACAGCACGATCAAGACGAGCGCCGCCCGTGGCAGAAGCCGGAGGGTCTGGAGGGCGTTGATGGCGATGCGGTTCATGGCTTTTGCTTTTCTGTTTGGATCTATGTCTTTGTCGTCTCAGGGGCGAAAATGGTTCATGCAATCGAACCGGCAGCTGCTGGAACTGGCTGCATCCCAGGGGCGGGCCGGACGGCCGGCTTCGGCCACGAGAATGGCGAAGAACATGCCGAACAGGCTCATCAACAGGCAGACGATGGTGAAGCGGCGAGCGAGCATTTGCGTGGTGTCTCCTTGAACACGCCTTCAAAATGCCCTGATGCGACTGAACCGGCTCTGATGCCGGCGTTCATCTGCGGTTCAAAGTGATTGACGATGTTTTAGGACAGCGTCGGCTCGGCTAAGAGGCCGCGAGGTGCCGATGCGGGTATGCCGTGGACCGTCCTGGAAAAGAAAACGGGGCCTGTTGGGGGCCCCGTTGTCGTCATGGCAAAACAGCAAGCTCAGAGCTTGTGCCAGGTCTGGCTCTTGCAGATCAACCCGCCGAGCACGCAGCCGCTCATCTTCAGCGATGTGCCCGACAGTGTCGCCTTGCCGGAATACGTCTTGTCATTTGCCGGATCTGTGATGTTGCCGGCATATTTGTTGTCGCCGGCCGGCTTGAGCGAGCCGATGGTCTTGCCGGCATATTTGCCGGTCTTTAGCGTGATGGAGAATGAGCCGCTGCCGCCGATGAGTGCGGTGTCGCCGGCTTGCGTCTTCCAATTGCCTTCGATCGGATCGGCCCAGGCCGCGCCCGCCATCATCACTGTAGCCGCCAGGGCCAAGCTCACTTTCCGAAACATATCTGTCCTCCCTGTGGTTTTAGGTGGGGCGCCCCGCCTCTCTGCCCCTTACGCAAACGTAAGCTAATCCAGCTCCCGGCAAAACAAAAGCGGGTGCCGTGGGGAAGGGTTTGCAATTTTCATGAGGGTCGAGAAAGCGCTCAGCGACCAGGAAATGAAACGATCGAGGCGTTGGCTTTGGTTTCCGTGGTTAGCAGAGTGTTGATTGGTGCCCCATAAATTTTCGTCAAATCCGGCGCGAAACGGCGCGGTTGCTGACTTTGTATCCTTAACGAATTTCCGCGTTTACCTCTTGTTTTAGCTTTGTTTTCTCCAAATTAAGCACGCCATTTAACGACGAATTCAAGGCTCGGCTTCATTCTCGAAAGCATCGAAAGAGCGGCTCCCCAAGGGACACCGGGGGATAGAAAAGGCCCGCTCTCGGGAGCCAGACAGGGGACTAAAATGGCACGTTTTGAAATGCTTGAAGCCGGCTTCGGCGCCATGGGGGCAACTGCCCAGGCCGACATACTCTTCGAACTGGGCATGATGTATGCGACCGGCCGCGATTGCGAGACCGATGTCGTTGCCGCCCACAAATGGTTCAACATCGCCGCCATCAAGGGCTCGATCCGCGCCGCTGAACTGCGCTCGGAACTGTCGGCCGCAATGTCCAAGGTCGAGATCGCCAGGGCGCTGCGCGAAGCCCGCGAATGGATGACCATGCACTGAGATCGCCGATCTCGAGCAGATATACGAAAGACAGGGAAGCTCCGGGATCAAGACCGCATAGACGGCCGGAACCGGTAGACAACAAGACCGCGACAAGACGGTCGACAATGAAAAACAAGAACGCGGCAGGCCGACACGGTCCAGTCGCGCACAATGGGGACGGTGAGCCAGGTTTTCGGGCGCGGGGGCGCTAGGGACTGCTCCACGGGCAAAAAAGCCACGACCGGCCGGAACAAGGCTGGCGTGGCTTTTTGCGTTGACGAGGCCTAATCGAGTGGCGCCGATGCGCCTAGACAGGCCCGATGAAGGATGAAATTGTCCCGCCTTCTGAAAGAAGCGCGGCCAGAGCGGCTGCGCGAGTGTGGGAGGAGTTCTATCACCATGAAAAAAATGGGTATTTTGAGCGCGGCCGTATTTGGCCTGATGATGAGCGCGCCGGTTGCCTTTGCCGATGACATCACCATTTCGGTGGTCGGCCCGATGACCGGACAGCTCGCCACGATCGGCGATCAGTTCAAGCAGGGCGCAACGGCAGCCGCCGACGCGATCAACGCCGCCGGCGGTGTCAACGGCTCGATGATCAAGCTCGACATCGAAGACGACCAATGCGATCCCAAGCAGGCGGTTTCGGTGGCCAACCGCATCGTCGCCAACAGCGTAAAGTTTATTGACGGCCATGCCTGTTCGGGTTCGAGCATCCCGGCTTCCGCCGTCTACGCCGAGGCCGGCGCGCTGATGATGAGCCCGGCCTCTTCAAATCCCGAGCTGACTGACGCCGCCGCCAAGGCCGGCTGGCCGACGATCATGCGTCTCTACACGCGTGACGACGCGCAAGGCGCCTTCATCGGCCCGTGGATCGCCAAGAAATATGCCGGCAAGAACATCGTTATCCTGCACGACAAGAGCGCCTACGGTCAGGGCGTGGCGGATGCCGTGAAGGCGACGATGAATGCCGGCGGCCTCAAGGAAGTCGACTATGAAGGCATCAATGCCGGCGAGAAGGACTATTCGGCTCTCGTCACCAAGCTGAAGGACCTCAAGGCCGATGTCGTCTATTTCGGCGGCTATCACCCTGAAGCCGGGCTGATCCTGCGTCAGTCGGCCGAGCAGAGCGTGAAGTTCCAGCTTATCATGCCGGACTCGATCGCCTCGCCGGAATTCTGGCAGGTCGCTGGCCCGGCCGGCGAAGGCACCATGTTCGTCTTCCCGTCCGACCCGCAGGCCAAGCCCGAAGCCAAGGACGCCATCGCCAAGATCAAGGCGGGCGGCTTCGTGCCGGAAGGCTTCACGCTGTTCTCCTACGCCGTCGTTCAGGCCTTTGCAGAGGGCATCAAGCGCGCCGGAACCGACGATCCGGTCAAGGTTGCCGAAGCGCTAAAGAACGGTACGCCGTTCAGCACCGTGGTCGGCGAGGTGACCTTCGACGAGAAGGGCGATCTGAAGAACGCCAGCTACGACATCAACCAGTGGCATGACGGCAAATACGCGCCGATCGCGCAGTAATCGTCCGCATACTCGCGAAATGGCCGGGCTTGCCCGGCCATTTTTGTTCGAGCCTCCAGCCGGCTATGCAGCCTCTTCAACGAAACGCACCAGCACGGTTCCGTCGGTGACCTGCGCGCCTTCCGCTGCAATCTCGGCGACGATCCCGTCATGGGGGGCCGAGATCGTGTGTTCCATCTTCATCGCTTCCAGGATGAGCAGCGGCTGGCCCTTGGTCACGGCTTCGCCCTTGGCCGCGCGCACCAGCTTGACCAGGCCGGGCATCGGCGCGCGCAGACTGCTGGACGCAGCGGCGGCCTCGTCGGTTCGCGCCAGCGGATCCGGGACGAGGAAACTGTAGCCGACCGCGCCTTCAAACACGGTCACGTGGCCTGGCCAGCGGGCAAGGCGAGGGGCAGCGCGAAGATCGTGCGAATTGACGCTGTCATAGGGCGCATCCAGCGCCACCTCGAAGCGCCCGTCCGGCCGCACTGAAACGCGCGCCAGAATATAGTCCTCGCCATGGCTCAGCCGCGTGCGCCGCGCAACAGCGTGGAAATGCGCATAGCCGGCCAGCGACGACCACGGATCGTCCGATGGCGGCAACGCACCGGCGCCGGCCGCGGCAAGGGCTGCCGCGGCAACGATCTCGCCGCTAGGTGGGGCGACCGTGGTCAGCGCCTCCTGATGCCTGCCGATCAGGCCGGTATCGACGTCGCCGGCGGAAAAGTCGGTGTCGGCGGCAAGTGCCGCGAGAAAGGCGGTGTTGACGGTCGAGCCGGCAATCTCGGTCTGCGACAACGCTGTGCCGAGCGCGTCGAGCGCCGCTTGCCTGTCCCTGGCGTGGACCACCAGCTTGGCGATCATTGGATCGTAGAAGGGCGAGATCGCATCGCCGGCCCGCACGCCGGTCTCGATGCGCATCGTGGCGCCTTCGGGAGCTTTGTCGGGAAACGCCAGATGATGCAGCGTGCCGGTCGCCGGCAGAAACCCTTTCGCCGCGTCCTCGGCATAGATGCGCGCCTCGAAGGCGTGGCCGGACAGCGTTATCTCGCTCTGCGTCTTCGGCAGCTTTTCGCCGCTGGCTACCCGCAGCTGCCACTCGACCAGATCGATGCCTGTGACCATTTCGGTAACGGGATGTTCGACCTGCAGGCGGGTGTTCATTTCCATGAACCAGAAGCGGTCGGCCTCCAGCCCTTGCGAGGCGTCGACGATAAATTCGATGGTGCCGGCGCCCGAATAGCTGATCGCCTTGGCGGCCTTGACCGCCGCTTCCGTCATCGCCTTGCGCAACGCCGGTGTCATGCCGGGTGCCGGCGCTTCCTCGATCACCTTCTGGTGGCGGCGCTGTGCCGAGCAGTCGCGCTCAAACAGATGCACGGCGTTGCCAAAATTGTCGCCGAACACCTGAACCTCGATGTGGCGCGGCTTGTCGACATATTTTTCCACCAGCACACGGTCGTCGCCAAACGCGGCCTTGGCCTCGCGCCGTGCGCCCGACAATGCCTCGGAGAAATCGTCGGGATGCTCGACGCGGCGCATGCCCTTGCCACCGCCGCCGGCACGCGCCTTGATCAGCACGGGATAGCCGATTTCGCGCGCCTTGGACGCCAGCAGCACAATCTCCTGCGCCTCGCCATGATAGCCCGGCACCACCGGCACGCCGGCCTTCTCCATCAGCCGTTTGGCTGCGTCCTTCAGACCCATGGCGCGGATCGAGGCGGCCGAGGGGCCGATGAAGATGAGCCCTGCCGCCACCACCTCATCGACGAAGTCGGGGTTTTCCGAGAGAAAGCCGTAGCCGGGGTGGATTGCCTCGGCGCCTGTCGCCAGCGCCGCCGCGACAATCTTGTCGCCGCGCAGATAGCTTTCGCCGACCGGCGAAGCGCCGATATGCACCGCCTCGTCGGCCATTTCGACATGCATGGCCTTGGCATCGGCGTCGGAATAGACGGCGACGGTGCGCACGCCGAGCCTGCGCGCGGTGCGGATCACCCGGCAGGCGATCTCGCCGCGATTGGCGATCAGGATCTTGGCGAACATGGAGCCTCCAGCGTTTGCCTTAGGCGCCGCCGCTTTGCGCCCCGTTTCCCGCAAGCCCTCACCACGCCCTGCGATGGCATCAGGCTGTTGTCAAAAACCTGTGGGGAATAGCTTCCGCCTACTTGGACGCCGCGATTTCGCAAGCGCCTCCGGTCGTGACTTTCCATTTGCTGCGGCCTGCCTGGCAGGATTTCAAGGCCGCGTCTTCGGCAGCCTTTTGGGACGGCGCGTTCACGCGCGAGCCGCAGATCATGTATAACGACGTTACCCGCATGTACGGCGTGGTCGCATAGGCCGAATGGCCGCTGGCCGCCACATAGGCATTGTAAGCCTTGGTGCAGGGGTCTTTTGGGTTTTTCGGCAATTCCGGCCAGAAGCGAACCTCGCCCTTGCTTCCCGCCAGCGACGCTGCTGCGCCGACGCCGGGCGCCACAAATATTAGGAGTCCTGCAAGTATCGAGATGGCCGACTTGCGACAATATTTCACATTCATGTTCACCCAACCCTAATTGCCCAATTCGAGACGAGCAGTAGCGAATATTTTGCACGCCCGCCAGATCGCTGGTGGAAATTCGCATTTGCAGGTGGGAAGAAATCTGTTGGGTCATCAAGTTAAGCGCTTATCAAGGTCAGCAACGGCGCATCGGTATAGTTCAGCGGTTTCGTCATCGAAGCAGCAGAAAACAACGGTCTCGGGCAGGGCCTTCTGTTGCAGGAAGTCGCTTGCGGTGCCGACGGCGATGACTGCCGCCTCATTCTTCGGATAACGGTAGATGCCGGTCGAGATCGCCGGAAACGCCACCGTCCGGCAATCATGAATATGTGCAATTTCAAGCGACCGGCGGTAGCAGGAAGTGAGCAGTCCGGCCTCGCCCTTGCCGCCGCCTTGCCAGACTGGCCCGACCGTGTGGATGATGTAGCGCGCCGGCAGCCTGTAGCCCTTGGTGAGCTTTGCATCGCCGACCTTGCAGCCATTGAGCATCCGGCATTCGAATTCGAGCTCCGGGCCGGCGGCGCGGTGAATGGCACCGTCGACGCCGCCGCCGCCAAGCAGCGAGGAATTGGCGGCATTGACGATGGCATCGACCGCAAGCCTGGTGATGTCGCCGGTGTGGATGCTGATGCGTTGGCCGAGCGTGCTCATCTCACATCCTGAACACGCCGAACTTCGTTTCTTCGATGTCGGCGTTGAGCGCGGCCGACAGGCTGAGCGCCAGCACCTCGCGTGTTTTCGCCGGGTCGATGATGCCGTCGTCCCACAGCCGCGCCGAGGAATAAAGCGGATGGCCCTCGTGCTCGTATTTCATCAGGATCGGCTTCTTGAATTTTGCTTCCTCGTCCGCGCTCCACTCGCCGCCCTTGCGCTCGATGCCCTCGCGCTTGACCACCGCCAGCACGGTTGCTGCCTGTTCGCCGCCCATCACCGAAATGCGGGCGTTCGGCCACATCCACAGGAAGCGTGGCGAATAGGCGCGCCCGCACATGCCGTAATTGCCGGCGCCGAATGAACCGCCGATGATCATCGTCACCTTCGGCACGCGCGCGGTAGCGACCGCCATCACCAGCTTGGCGCCGTCCTTGGCGATGCCGCCGGCCTCGTACTTTCGCCCGACCATGAAGCCGGTGATGTTTTGCAGGAAGATCAGCGGAATCTTGCGCTGGCAGCACAGCTCGATGAAATGCGCACCCTTCAGCGCGCTTTCCGAAAACAGCACGCCATTGTTGGCGATGATGCCGACGGGCATGCCCTGGAGATGGGCAAAGCCGGTGACCAGCGTGGTGCCGTAATTCTGCTTGAACTCGTCGAACTCGGAGCCGTCGACGACGCGCGCAATCACATCGCGCACATCATAGGGCTGGCGCAGATCGGTCGGCACGATGCCATAGAGTTCCCGAGCGTCGTAAAGTGGCGGCGTGGGCTTCTGTAAGGTCAGGCTTACACTCTTGCGCCGGTTGAGGTTTTTCACAATGCGCCGGCAGATGGCCAGCGCATGTTCGTCGTCCAGCGCGTAGTGGTCGGCGACACCGGACAACCTGGTGTGCACATCGGCGCCGCCCAGATCCTCGGCGCTGACGTCTTCGCCAGTGGCAGCTTTCACCAGCGGCGGGCCGCCAAGAAAAATGGTCGCCTGATTGCGCACCATGATCGTCTCGTCCGACATTGCCGGCACGTAGGCGCCGCCCGCCGTGCACGAGCCCATGACGCAGGCGATCTGCGGGATGCCGGCCGCCGACATGTTGGCCTGGTTGTAGAAGATGCGGCCGAAATGCTCGCGGTCGGGAAACACCTCGTCCTGGTTGGGCAGATTGGCGCCGCCGCTGTCGACCAGATAGATGCAAGGCAGATTGTTCTGCAGCGCGATCTCCTGCGCCCGCAAATGCTTCTTCACCGTCAGCGGGTAATAGGTGCCGCCCTTCACCGTGGCGTCGTTGACGATGACCATCACCTCGGTACCCTCGACACGGCCGACGCCGGCAATCATGCCGGCCGAGGAAATCTCCTCGCCATACATCGACCATGCCGCGAACTGGCCGATCTCGAGGAAGGGCGAGCCGGTATCGAGCAATTGCGCCAGCCGCTCGCGCGGCAACAGTTTCCCGCGCGAAACATGGCGCTCGCGCGCCTCGTCCGAGCCGCCGCGCTCGACGCTGGCGGCCTTGTCTGCGATGTCGACGACCAGTGCCCGCATGCGTTCGGCATTGGCACGGAAGGTTTCGGAGGAGGGCGAGATCTGAGAGGCTAGAGTGGCCATTGACGAACCTTTTGTGATATCATATTTTAGTATCACTATGGGCTCTCGCCCTAACCCGAGAGGAGCCGACTACCACGGTATTCAATTTGGGGAGGGCGGAAAGTCATGAAAGCTGCGCACCGGCAGACACTAGACAAGATATTTGCGAATCCGGTCAGCGCTTCGATCAAATGGCGCGATGTCGAGGCATTGCTGGTGGCGCTTGGAGCCGAAGTCTCGGAAGGCAGCGGCTCACGAGTGAGGTTCACCATCGCCGACCAGACACTGTTCCTGCACCGCCCCCATCCATCGCCCGACACCAAGCGATGGGCAATCAGGGACATCCGGGAATTTTTGACCAATGTTGGAATAGGGCCATGAAACTTTACAAGGGTTATGCCGGATCGATCGAGTTCGACGATGAGGACATGGTGTTCCATGGTCGCGTCCTTGGCATTCGCGACATCGTCACTTTTGAAGCCGAGACTGCAGAGCAATTGGTGAAGGCTTTTCAAGGCAGCGTCGACGACTATCTTGCTTTTTGCAAGGAGCGTGGTGCTGATCCTCAGAAGCCGTACTCGGGCAAGCTCGCTTTGCGCACGACACCAGAGATTCATGCGCTCCTGGGCAAGGCCGCCGCCAGCGACGGCAAATCGATCAATCAGTGGGTGTCGGACACGCTTGCCGAAGTCGCCCGCAAGCGGGTCGACCAAGGTTCGACAAAAGTCCGAACCCGCGCCCACTAAAACCCCTCCGCCATGATCTCGCGTCCGATCAGCCAGCGGCGGATTTCGCTGGTGCCGGCGCCGATCTCGTAGAGCTTGGCGTCGCGCAACAACCGGCCGGTCGGATAGTCATTGATATAGCCGTTGCCGCCAAGCAGCTGGATGGCGTCGAGCGCCATCAGCGTCGCCTTCTCCGCCGCAAACAGCACGCAGCCGGCGGCGTCCTTGCGCGTCGTCTGACCGCGATCGCAGGCAGCCGCCACTGCATAGACGTAGGCGCGCGCGGCGTTCATCGTCGAATACATGTCGGCCAGCTTGCCTTGCACCAGTTGGAACTCGCCGATCGGCTGGCCGAACTGCTTGCGCTCATGCACATAGGGGATCGCGACATCCAGGCACGCCGCCATCAACCCGATCGGTCCGCCGGCAAGCACGGTACGCTCATAGTCGAGGCCGGACATCAGCACCTCGACGCCACGCCCTTCCTCATGCAGCACATTGTCATAGGGAACCTCGACATTGTCGAACACCAGTTCGCCGGTGTTGGAGCCGCGCATGCCAAGCTTGTCCAGCTTTTGCGCCGTCGAAAAGCCAGCCATCTTCTTTTCGACGATGAAGGCGGTGATGCCGCGCGATTTCCGTTCCGGATCGGTTTTGGCGTAGACCACCAGCGTTTCGGCGTCGGGACCGTTGGTGATCCACATCTTCGAGCCGTTGAGGACATAGCGGTCGTTGCGTTTTTCGGCGCGCAGCTTGAGCGAGACGATGTCGGAGCCGGCGCCGGATTCTGACATTGCCAGCGCGCCGACCTTTTCACCCGAGCACAGCGCTGGCAGATATTTCTCCTTCTGCGCCGGTGTCGCCCAGCGGTTTATCTGGTTGACGCAGAGGTTCGAATGCGCGCCGTAGGAGAGGCCGACCGAGGCCGAGGCGCGGGAAATCTCTTCCACCGCGATCACGTGGGCGAGGTAGCCCATGCCGCTGCCGCCGAAATCGGGATCGGCGGTGATGCCGAGCAGGCCGAGCGCGCCGAGTTCTTTCCACAAATGCATGGGGAATTGATTGCTGCGGTCGATCTCGGCGGCGATCGGCGCTATTTTCTCCTGGGCAAAGCGGCGCACCAGATCGCGCAGCGCCTCGATGTCTTCGTCATGCCCGAAGCTGAGCGTGTTCGTGTACATGCCGTTCCTCCTGCCGCATGACCCCGAAAATCGACTTCGATTTTCGGAAAGGGATCATGCGCGAAATCAAAATGCTACAGCGTCCTTTGCGCGTCCGAAGGGACGCGCGGCGCTGTAGGAACCGATCTTCGCGCCAACCAGGCGCATTGTCATTGAAAGATATGTCGCCGTGACTTCAGCCATGGACAGCCGCGCGCCCGGCCGGAACCAGACGATGACGCCGGTCATCATCTGGATCAGCGCCATGGCGGTGAGCCCGGTGTCGTCGATGCTGAAGGTGCCGGCCTCCGCGCCGTCGCGCAGGATGGCGCGCAACTCCTTCTCATAAGCGGTGCGCATGCGCAGGATCTGCGTCAGCCGGTCATGCGACAGGCTGCGCAATTCCATGTTAGAGACATGGGTGGAATGGCGGCGCTCGATGTGGAAGGCGATATGGTTTTCGACATAGGCGGCAAGCCGCGTCGCCGGGTCTGCAGCATCGGGACGTGCGGCGTCCCAAGCTTTGATCAGCCCTTCCATATGCTCGCGCATCAGCGTGAACAGAAGGTCTTCCTTGGTCGGGAAATAGCGGTAGAGCGCGGCCGCCTGGACGCCGACTTCGGCGGCGAGCTGGCGCATCGACATCGCCTCATAGCCGAAGCGCGCGATCAGGCTGACTGCCGCCTCGCGGACGGCGGCTTCCGTCTTTTCACCATCGGATCCGGTCGTGCGCGCCATGAATGCCTCTCGATAGGTCTTGATAATAAAACGAACGTTCAATTAATTCAAGAGAGCAATCAGGATCGCACCTTTAGACGATGATCCGAAAGTCGATGGGGGCGTCGCGGAGTTCGAATTCCTCGGTCTCGACCTTTGAAACCGAAGCTCCGCTTGGTCCTTGCCGTAGCCGTTCGATCATTGTCGAAACCGCGGCATTGCCACCGGCAATCCAGGCCGTCACGGTGCCGTCCCGTTCATTGCGAACCCAACCTACGAGGCCAAGCTCTATCGCTTCGTGTCGCGCCCACACCCGGTAGCCGACGCCTTGCACCTTGCCGTGGACGCGCGCCTGTACCGCCTTTTGCTGGTCATCCATCGTTATCTCCCATGCACAGAGTCTGGCGCAGGATCGAACGAAAGCAACAGGCTTGAACGGCTGGATTGTTGCTGGATCGACGGGAACCCGGCTCACACCTTCGAGATGAATGGCATCGTCCAGCAAATAGTTGACGAGATCAACTAATTCGATGAAGATCGGGCACTGCGGAAATCTTCCGGGAGAGATGTCCGACATGCCAGCCGATCGAGATGCGTTGGTCGCCGAGATGCGCGGCTTCAACAGGTTCTACACCTGCCGGGTAGGGCTGCTCGATGAGACGCTGATGCAGAGCGCCTACACTTTGGTCGAAGCCAGGGTGCTGTTCGAACTCGGCCACCGGTCGGCTGACGTTTTTGCTGGCCCCGGCGGCGAATCGGGATTTTTGGCGAGGGCGTTCCATCTCGATCTTGCGCCGGCTGCATCGGCCCTTGCCGGCGAGCTCCAACTCCCGCCGGCCCACCTCATGCGGATCCTGCGAAAATTCACGGCCGCCGGCCTGATCGAACTGCGTGCCAACCCGGACGATCGGCGCCGGCGGATCCTGTCGCTGACGGCCCGGGGCAGTGCCGCGCTGGCCATACTTCAGACGGCGGCAAATCGTGATCTCGCCTGTCTGACGGCCGGCCTCGCCGATGATGAAGCCGCCGAGCTTTCAGATGCGCTGAAGCGCGTCACGCGGCTGCTCGGTGGTGGCGGCAAGGAATCCCGGGCTCTGCCGGCTGCAAGGTGATGCCGGTCTGCCGGCTGGTTCGCCTGCAGCGTCGTGCCCGCCGCCACGTGGCGATGGCAGCGGCCGGTCTAGAGCAATTCCAGGAAAAGTGTGAGCGGTTTTCCGTCCGGAATTGCGTCAAAACAACGAGATAGAGCGGTTCGCCGTTTCCGGGAAACGGTGAAACGCTCTAGTTCCCGCGCGCTGCCGCCAGCGCGCCGGGCAGTTCCTCGGCAAAGATGTCGAGCTCATGATCGAGGCCGACGCTGACCCGGATGCAGCGGTCGAGCCCTGGCGCCATAGGCTTGCGGATGAAGACGTCGCGCGACAACAGGTTTTGCAGCACCTTCAGCGCGAAGGCGCCGTCCTGGCCACAGTCTATGGTGACGAAATTGGTCGCTGACGGCAGCGGCTTCAGTCCGTTTGTCTCGGCAATCCCGGCGATGCGTGTGCGCCCGGCGTCGACCCGTGCCCCCACGCTGCGCAGCCAGTCCTGGTCGGCAAGCGCTTCGACGCCGGCGACCTGCGCCATGCGGCTGACGCCGTAATGGTTGCGGATCTTCTCGAAATCGCGGATCACCTCAGCCTCCGCCACCGCGTAACCGCAGCGAATGCCGGCCAGCCCGTAGGCCTTGGAGAAGGTGCGCATGCGGATGACATTGGGCCGCGCGACATCGATCGGCGGCAGTGCCGAGGCCGGCCCCAACTCGCCATAGGCCTCGTCGAGAACCAGCATGGTGGTTTCCGGCAAGGCTTCGATGAAGCGGGTAATCTCGCTTGCTTTCCACCAACTGCCCATCGGATTGTCGGGATTGGAGAGATAGACCAGCGGCGCTTTTTCCCTGACGACCGCAGCCAGCAGGCCGTCCAGACTTTCCTTGTCGGTCTCGTAAGGCACCGTGACCAGCCGGCCGCCGACGCCGGCGATGTGGAAGTTGAAGGTCGGATAGGCGCCGAGCGAGGTGACCACCGCGTCGCCGGGCGCCGCATACATGCGGGCCACCAGGCTGAGCAGCCCGTCTATGCCTTCGCCGACTACGACGTTTTCGGCGCTAACGCCGAGATGGCGGGCCGCGGCCTGCTTCAGATCGTAATTGTCGGGGTCGCAATACATCCACTGGTCACGCGCGACGCTCTCCATGCGCGCAATAACGCGCGGCGAAGGCCCGAAACTGCTCTCATTGGCGCCGATGCGGGCACGAAACGGGCGGCCGCGCTCACGCTCCTGCGCCTCCGGACCGACAAACGGCACCGTCGAGGGAAGCGCGCCGACAAGCGGCGTGAGGGCAGGGCGCAGGCGCATGGCAAAGGCTCACTCGAAAAGAGCCTTCTTGCTATCGTGCCCGAAGGGGCGGCGCAAGTTCTGGGCAGGCGGGAACCGTCACGCTGGATTCCTGCGGCTCTTTTTGCTAGCGAGACACGATGAGCACCCGACTGCCACCTGCTTGGTCTAAGCATTTGAAGGGCCGGTCCGGTCCGAAAGCCTCACCGGTTGTGAAAGCCAAACCCCTGCCGCGATCGCAGGCTGACGACCTGTTGCTGAAACAGGCGCTGGAGTTTCAGCAGGCGAAGCGGTTGCCCGAGGCCGAGGAATTGTGCCACCGCGTTCTGGCACGCACGCCCAACAATGCCCTTGCCCTATACATACTCGGCACGCTTGGGGTTGGTTTCGATAATGAACTGTCCATCAAGTACTTCGAACGCGCGGTCAGCCATGATCCACAAAATCCTTATTTCCACTTCAGTCTGGGCGACACGTATCTAAAGGTTGGAGAATATGTGCGTGCAATCATGCACTTGCGGCGTGCAACCGAACTGAAGCCG
Source organism: Mesorhizobium caraganae (assembly GCF_016836705.1). Classification (GTDB taxonomy): domain Bacteria; phylum Pseudomonadota; class Alphaproteobacteria; order Rhizobiales; family Rhizobiaceae; genus Mesorhizobium; species Mesorhizobium caraganae. The sequence continues at coordinate 197,306 of NZ_JAFCGY010000002.1, forward strand.
GATTTGGTAGAAGCGTTTTGCTCGCTCGGGCTCGCTCACCTGGAGTTTGGAGAGACTGATAGCGCTCTCTCTGCTTACGAGAGAGCGCTTGAAATCAATCACGATCATCCACTCGTCCGAACGAGCCTTGCCAGCGCCTTGATCAGCGTCGGTCGTATGGATGAAGCCGCCGCCCATCTCAAGGAATCGATCGAGCGTCGGCTTGATTTGGCGACTGCATACAGCGCCTACATTTTCAGCCGCAAATTCACGGAAGAGCCGCCTGAATTCGCATCGATGATGCGCGAACTCTCCAATCCGAATCTGGACCCGGCGTCCTCGCAACAACTACATCGTGCCGCAGGCAAAGTGCTGAACGACCTTCGACGCTATGAAGATGCGATGGATCACTTCCACAGGGCGAAAGAGAACACCGGTTACTATGACCTCGCGTCCTATCGCGGCAAGATCGATTCCCTGATACGCACATTCAGCCCAGCGAATGCGGCTCCTCGAGTGGGCTACGGCGATCCCTCCGAGGTACCTGTGTTCGTACTGGGGATGCCCCGCTCAGGGACAACACTGACCGAGCAGATTTGTTCGAGTCACCCGGACGTGCATGGCGTCGGGGAAATTGGAAAGCTGCGGCGGATTGCCCTTTCATTGGGATTCACCCCAAAATCGGCGGAGGCCTTTAACCGCTCGGTCAGGTCGATGACGGCCCCACATTCGAAGGCGCTAGCTGAGGATTATCTGTCCTACGTGCGTCAAATGGCTCCAAACGCGCTGCGCATCATAGACAAAAGAACCCACAATTTTGAGCTTATCGGCCTTATCGCTACAATTTTTCCAAACGCCCGTATCATTCATTGCAGACGCGATGCAATCGATACCTGCTTGTCTTGCTTTACTTCAAACATCAATCAGGGTCACACATACATAACTGACCTCACGACGGTTGGTTTGTATTATCGTGAGTATGATCGCCTAATGCGTCACTGGCAGGCAGTTTTCCCAGGGCGAATTTTTGAAAATCGTTACGAAGACATGATTTCGGATCAGGAAGGGCAGTCGCGCCGGCTGATCGATTACCTTGGCTTGGAGTGGAGCGACACCTGTCTTCGTTTTTTCGACAAGGATAGCTCCGTCAGAACTGCCAGCAGCTGGCAGGTTCGCCAGCCGGTCTACAAATCGTCGGTCAAGCGCTGGAGAGACTACGGGAGTAAGATCCAGCCACTGATCGCTGCCTTGGGCGACCTCGCAGAGGTTTGATCAAAATAGCGGTGGATGCGATGCGGGCCCGGCCTGCAATCGAGGTTAGGCGGCAGAATCGCTGCGCCTTGCTCCCGTCGGAATGACACCGTAACGCACGCCTGATAGCCGGTCGGTTTGATCGTGGCCAGCTCCACACTGGCGGCAACGATTATGGATTGGCTGGTTCCCCGATTTGCACAGCCTCCACAAATGCAAAAAACCCGGCGGTTGCCCGCCGGGTTCGATCTTAAGCCAGCTCTGCCTGTTAGAACGAGCGCTGGAAGCGGAGGAGACCGCCGACGCTGCTCTTCTTGTCGGCGTTGGTGAAGTTGGAGAAGTCGGCGTCGTCGAACTTGCCTGCATTGAGGTAGTCGACTTCGGCCGTGACCGTGAAGCCGGGAACCACATCGTAGGCGATGTTCGCGGCGACGCCGAGGTTCTTCCAGTCGTCATATGACACCTGGAGGTTGAACGAGGTCTTCTCGTTGATGGTGTAGGTGCCACCACCCCAGAATGCCCAGTTGCCGCCCCACTGCTTGTAGAAGCCGCGGCCACCGGCGTCGATCGCGTAGTTCGGATCCGTCAGGTTGTCGTCGGTGCCGTAGCCGCCCATGATGAAGAGCGACAGGTTCTGCATCGGGGTGATGTCCAAACGAACCTTGCCGGCGACTTCCTCATAGTTGCTATCATAAGCGACGACGCCAGTGATGGCGCCCCAGCCCTGCGTGTACTTCACGCCGCCGACGACATGCGGAACGTAGCTATCGATCGTGCCGACGGTGCCCGAGCCTTCTTCGAGCGAGACCACGGCCGAGAAACCGTTGCCGGCATCGAAGTAGTACTGGACGACATTGGTGTCGAAATCGCCGTAAGGAACCAGCGTATCCTGGATGACGTTGCCGGCGTAGCCGATGAACGTATCGAAGGCCGATTCGTCCTTACCGACGCGAAGGCCACCGAGCTGGATCCAGGCGAAGTTCAGAGAAACGTTCTTGTTGCCGGCAGGGTTGGAGTTGAATTCATCTGCTTCCGTTGCCGGATCGTCTGCCGACGGGTAGCCGTTGCGGTTGCCGAAGTTGAAGCGGGTCTCGGTGTAGGTCTTCAAGGTGCCGAGCTCGGTTTCCTGGCCGGTCCAGGTCTTCAGCGTGAAACGGGCGTTCTTGTAGAAGGTATCCTGCTCGTCGCCGTCCTTATGATCGAAGGACCTGGCACCATCGAACGAGCCGACGTCGCCGACGCCGATGTCGTAACGGACATAGCCGCCGATGCGCAGGCAGGTTTCGGTGCCGGGGATGTAGAAGTAGCCCGAGCCGTAAACGTCGCAAATCTTGACGTATTCAGCCGGTTCCGGCTCGGCGACGACGACGGCGTCGGCGGCGCGCGCACCGGAAACTGCGATCAGGGCCGCAGCGGAGCCGAGAAGAAGGCTCTTGATGTTCATTTTCTGACCTCCAGTCAGAATCGAACGAGATTATCGAGATTGCGGCCAGAATTTTCGTGATAATCAGTTGTTATTGCTATATTTTCTTGGAAAGGCGTGGGATTTTTGCGGCGGGCGCGCGGTCATCACCACAGGCGTTTGCCGGCGAAAGCGTGCCCCGAACCGGATTTGAGATAGCGCTCGAAAGAAGCTGCCTTGGCCTGGTTTGAGAAGGCCATATAGGTGACGATCCGCCATGGCAGGAACTTGCATGTATGGCTGGATTTTCCCGCATTGTGCTCCGCAAGCCGTCGTTTCAGGTCCGACGTAATGCCGATATAGCGCTCGCCTTCTGTAGTCTCGCTCTCCAGAAGATACACGTACCACACGAGCCAGCCCTCCTTTGCCGAGGCTTCGGATGGCATCCTGCTTCGCGCAAAGGCTACTGCCAACTCTATTTTTACAAGGGATTCTCTGGCTTTATGCTGTGCAGCACGTAACACATACCACACGGACCGGCCCTCCTTCGCCAAGGCTTCGGAGGGCATCCTGCTTCGCGCTGAGAAGGATTCGCTGGGCTTGTCCTGCGAAGCGCGCAGCGCGAAGCAGGATGGCGGAGAGGATGGGATTCGAACCCACGAGAAGCTTTTGACCTCTACTCCCTTAGCAGGGGAGCGCCTTCGACCACTCGGCCACCTCTCCGTTGCGCCGGTGGATAAAGAAAAGTGCCGGCACAATCAACAAGCCGGCGGCATTATCCGTGAAAAATCCGGATTCGGCCGCAGCAGCCCCTTTGCATGCGGCGATTCTGCGGCAACTCCCTGGCCAGCGAGTCGGCAACGGAGCCGCAATTTCGGCCGGCCATCGCCGGATTCGGCCGTATTGCGAGGCCCAGGCCAAGGCTTCCGGGCCCTTCGATGGTTAATGAGAGCTTTCTGACTGAGGCCAAATCGTGTCATTTGTGCAACAACGCCGGGGGATAGCGTCCGGTCAGCCCTTTTGCCGGTACGATCGTGGTTGAACGCCGCCGCCTCATGGGTAATGTCGAATTCGAAGGAGCGGCGCGGTGCGCATCTTTTTCGGTAGTGGGGATGGGGCAGGGAACGCTGTCCTTCAGCAAAGAATACCCAGACCCGTTTTTTAACTTTTGACTGGAGGTCAGAAAATGAACATCAAGAGCCTTCTTCTCGGCTCCGCTGCGGCCCTGATCGCAGTTTCCGGTGCGCGCGCCGCCGACGCCGTCGTCGTCGCCGAGCCGGAACCGGCTGAATACGTCAAGATTTGCGACGTTTACGGCTCGGGCTACTTCTACATCCCCGGCACCGAAACCTGCCTGCGCATCGGCGGCTATGTCCGTTACGACATCGGCGTCGGCGACGTCGGCTCGTTCGATGGTGCGACGTCCGCCGATGTTGAGGACGGCGGCAGCAACGACACCTTCTACAAGAAGGCCCGCTTCTCGCTGAAGACCTGGACCGGCCAGGAAACCGAGCTCGGCACCCTGAAGACCTACACCGAGACCCGCTTCAACTTCCAGAACAACAACCGTGATGCGGGCGCACTCGTTGATCCCGATGGCACGGGTCCGCTCCCCGCGGCCAATGCCGTCAATCCTGCTGGCAACACCGGTGCTTCGCTGAACTTCGCGTGGATTCAGCTCGGTGGCCTGCGCGTCGGTAAGGACGAATCGGCCTTCAACACGTTCATCGGCTACGCCGGCAACGTCATCCAGGATACGCTCGTTCCCTACGGCGATTTCGACACCAACGTCGTCCAGTACTACTTCGACGCCGGCAACGGTTTCTCGGCCGTGATCTCGCTCGAAGAAGGCTCGGGCGGCGGCACTGCTGGTGCCTACGGCGTCGGCACCATCGACAGCTATGTTCCGCATGTCGTCGGCGGCGTGAAGTACACGCAGGGCTGGGGCGCCATCACCGGCGTCATCGCCTACGACAGCAACTATGAAGAAGTCGCTGGCAAGGTTCGTTTGGACATCACCCCGATGCAGAACCTGTCGCTCTTCATCATGGGCGGTTACGGCACCGACGACAACCTGACGGATGGGACCTATGCCTTCCCGGCTGGTGGTCGCGGCTTCTACAAGCAGTGGGACGGCAACTGGGCAGTCTGGGGTGGTGGCACCTACACCATCAACGAGAAGACCTCGTTCAACGTCCAGGTCTCGTATGACGAAGGTGAGAACCTCGGCATCGCAGCCAACGTCGCTTACGATGTTGTCCCGGGCCTGACGGTCACGGCCGAAGTCGACTACGTCAATGCAGGTTCGATCGACAGCACCGATGGCCTGAACCACAACTGGACCAATATTACTGATGGCGACGACGCCATCGGTGGCATGCTCCGCTTCCAGCGCTCGTTCTAAGGGCTGGCTTTAGACAGGTGAATACCAGCCCGGGCGCTTCAACGCCCGGGCTGTTTTGTTTCGTGACTGGGTCAAGACAAGCAGAAGGAACAGGGGGAATCGGCAGCTGAACAGTCCGTAAGGGTGAGTTCGTGGGATCCGCTGATGGGCGGATGAATTCACAACTGCGTGATTAAATCTCTTGAAAGGACGCTTCCAAGCGGGTAGGTCTGACTCTATCCACTCGGGGGTGTGGCATTTGATGACCATCGAAGCGATACAAGAGGGTGATCCCTCCGAACATTTCTCAATGTTCTCTTCTCAAACCTCGAAGATAAAATACAGCTACAACAAGATCAGAGAAGTAAAGTCGCACAGGGTCGGAGAGCTTTTTTCAGCATACCGAGACATACTCTGGGATGATGGGCGGCATAAGTACAATGTCAGCTCCTTCATCGGCGAAATAGACGAGATTCTCCTCGGAGAACGGTTTAGCGCCTTCGACCAGAGCACCCTGGACAACCTTATCGGCACCTTGCGCCAGCGCGGCAACAGCAACGCAACCATCAATCGAAAGATGGCTGCCCTCAGCAAACTGCTGCGCAAGGCTTACAAGATGGGGGATATCCACAGCCTGCCCGAGTTCCGCCGCCAGAAGGAGCGGGCGGGACGGATTCGTTTCCTCGAAAGGGACGAAGAGGCAAGGTTGTTCGCTGCCATCAAGAGCCGCAATGAGGATGCCTATCGTCTCTCGGTCTTTCTCGTCGACACCGGCTGCCGCCTCGGCGAGGCGCTCGGACTGATCTGGAACGACATCCAGGAACATCGCGTCTCGTTCTGGATTACCAAATCCGGCCGCAGCCGCACCATTCCGATGACCGAACGGGTCAAAGAGGTGATCAAGCTGCCACCTTCAGAGGGTCGCAGGCCCAAGGGTCCGTTCACAAAACTCAGCCAGGCGCAGTTTCGCGCCATCTGGAATGATGCCAAGGCCGAAGTTGGCCTCGGCGCTGACGACCAGGTCGTGCCGCATATTTTGCGCCACACCTGCGCCTCGCGTCTGGTCCAGGGTGGCATCGACATCCGCCGCGTGCAGATGTGGCTCGGCCACCAGACGCTTTCGATGACCATGCGCTATGCGCACCTGGCCACCAACGATCTCGACGGTTGCGTCGTCGTGCTGGAGACGCCGCGCGGCGAGGGCCTGTCAGGCGAAAGCTCGGCCTTCGCATCTCCGCTGACCACCGTTTCAGCGGCAGCGCCGACGCAAAAGGGCGAAGCGACCGCGGCGAAACCGGCCAAGGCGCCCAGGAAAAGCTCGAAAGCCAAATAGTTTCATCGAGTCACTCATATACTGAAAAGATGACCCCAGGATCATATTTGATCTTGGGGTTTTACTTTGTTCGAGCCGTGTTTTCCGCCTTGTCCAGGAAAGCCGCGATGGCGCCGGGCAGATCGCCTGTCTCCAGGAAGGGCGCGTGGCCCTGGCCGTCGACCGTGATCGTTTCCAGGCCGGGATGGCGCTTGCCCATCTCTTCGAACGTCTCCACCGACAAAAGTTTCGAGTTGGCGCCACGTATGGCAAGCAGCGGTATGGCCGCCAGCGCTTCGAACTGCGGCCACAGATCCGGCAGCGGCTTGCTGGGGTCGAGGCCGGCCAGTGTCTCGACCAGCCGCGGGTCGAAATCCGGCAGCAGCCCCTGATCCGTCTCGCGATAGAGAGCCGACACCATCCGCTTCCAATCCGCCTCGGTGAAGGCGGGAAAATCCGCGCCATGCGCTACGCATTGCGCATGGACCGCCTCAGCGCGGCTCTTCGGTTTCGGCGAGGGATCGAGATAGGTGCGGATATGAGCGAGCCCATTCGCTTCGATCACCGGGCCAATGTCGTTCAGCACAATGGCTTTCAGCACGGCTGGCCGCAGCGCGCCGAGCACATGGATGATCAGCCCGCCGCGCGACGTGCCGATGAAGGCCGCTTCCGCGATGTCGAGCGCCGCGAGCCCGGCGAGAATGTCGCCGGCCTCGATGCCGACATTGTAGTGGCCGATTTCAGGATCGTAGGCCGACTGGCCGCGGCCGCGATAGTCGAAGGCGATGACCTTGCGCGGATGGTTGGCCCGCCGCGACAGATAGAGCGCCAGCTCATGAAAATCGCGCGCGTTGCGGGTCAGCCCAGGCAGGCAGACGACCGGCCATGTTCCCGAGTTTGTCTCGCCATAGGCGCGGGCGTGAAGCCTGAGCCCGTCCGGCGCGGTGTAGAAAAAGTCGGAAAAGCCGTCGCTGCTCGACATCTGAAGGGGTTCCCTGGTCGGATCGTCTCCGACTGCTACAGGTGAGGGTGGGAGCGGTCAAATAAGGTCTTCCCTTCCCCCCTTGTGGGGTGAGAAGCGGTCCGCGTTAGCGGACGAAAAGCCAATTGCTTGGCTTTGAGAGCTTCGAACGCCCTGAGCCTGCGAAGGGCTGGGTGGTGGCCCGATCCACCTGCCGGGTCCCCGCTGCTCCGCAGCGTCCCGGCGTTCGCCGGCCTTTCATCGTGCCACCGGCACGATGAATTCGCCTTCGGCGAACCGGCTGCTCACCCCACAAGGGAGAATGGGAAGGGCCTTCAGCTCCGCCCGTTCACCAGATCACCAACAATGTCGTACTTCCCAGAAATGCGCATCTTGTAGACTTCGTAATTCTCCATCACGCGCTGAACGTAGCTTCTTGTTTCCGTGTAGGGAATCCGCTCGATCCAGTCGACGACGACGTCGATGCCCTTGCCGCGCGGGTCGCCATATTTGGCCACCCATTGGCTGGCGCGGTTGGGGCCGGCATTGTAGCCGGCGAAGGTCAGCACATAGGAGCCGCCGAAGCGGTCGAGCTGCTCGCCGAGGAAGGCCGCGCCCAGCGTCGCATTGTAGCCGGCATCGCTGGTCAGCCGATCCTGCGAAAACGTTAGCCCGGCCTTCTTGGCCAATTGTTTTGCGGTGCCCGGCATCAGCTGCAGCAGGCCGCGCGCGCCGGCGCTGGAGACGGCGCCGACATTGAACTCGCTCTCCTGGCGGGCGATGGCATAGGCCAGCGCCTTGCCCGAGCCGGAAATGTCGGCGGTGTCGGGAATGACGCCCAGCGGATGCGACAGCGCGCCGACATCGATGCCGCGCGCGCCGGCGATCTTGCCGACCTTCAGCGCCATGAAATGGTTGCCCTGCTTTTCCGCCAGCACGGCCAGCAGCGCCAGTTCGCCGGGGCTGGTCAACTGTCCGGCGAGGTCGCGGTAGAGTGTCTCGGCATAGCGGTCATAGCCCGCCTCCTGCAGCCGCTTGATGGCGCTGACTGCTTCGCGTCCGTCAAAGCTTTGGCGGTCTGCGGTGCTTGGCTCGGGATAGACGATGTTCAGCGTGCGCAGACCAACCCGTTCCGCCGCCAACTGTCCGTAGAAAGTGGTGCCATAGGCGGCCGCCTCGGTGAAATAGGTCTTTGCATCGCCGGGGCCGCCGACTTCCGCTGCGCGGCCAAGCCAGTAATAGGCGCGCGACAGAGACATCGGCCCCTGCGCGAGGCCGGCGATGCGGGCAAAATGGGTCGAGGCCGTCGCGGGATCGTTGAGGCCGCGCAGCGCATACCAGCCGGCGTGGAATTCAGCCTCGGCCGCACTGACGGGGCTTTCGGCGGCATGCGCGGCAACGATCTTGTAGGCAGTCTTCCAGTCGCCCTGGTCGACCAGTGCGCGCGACAGCACGCGGCGCTCGACCCACCAGGCGTCGGGATCGACCAGCGTGTCGCGATCGGTTGGCGCTTTCATCACCACTGCGGCTGCGTCCGCAAACTTCCGCTGCTTGCGCAGATATTCGGCTTGCGCGAAGAAATAGCCGGCCGATTGCTGAGCCGCAGGCACTGCCTTCAACAGTTTGGCCGTGGTCTTGTCACCACGCGAGGCGGCGGCCCAGGCATCGGCCAGCGGTTGCGCGCCGGCAAGTCCTGCGACCCGCAGCGCCGAATTCTCCCGGTCTGCATAAAACATCCGTTCCATGCGGAAACGATGGTCGGCAGCCGGGATGATGGCGCCAAACTCCTTGATGACGGACGCCTCATCCTTCGCGTCCAGTTTTTCGGTGCGCCAGAACGGTGACAAAACTGAAAGAGCGGCCTTGGCGTTGCCCAGCGCCACATAGGATCGGGCCAAGATCACCACGCCTTCAAAGGTCAGCGGTTGGCTGCCGTCAAAGGCTTTCACCACGGTCTGCGGCGACGGGCTTTCACGGTAGAGCGCGCGTTCGCTGTTCTTGCGCAGAGCGATGGTGCCCGGCCAGGTCGGCAACATCTTTGCGGTATCGGCAATCTCGCTGCTCGGCACACGGTCGCCGCCATAGAGCGCGATCGCCCAGGCAAGGATGTGGCGGTCGAGCGAATTGGCCGGCAATGTCTCGCGTACGGCTCGTGCCGCGGCAGTATCGCCGGTCGCCAACGCGTCGAGACCGCCTTTCAACACGACGATACTGGCGGAGGGCGCATCAATCTGCGCGCCGTCCTGCAGGCCAGGCATCGGGATCGACGAGGTCGTCTGCTCATCGACGCTCTCGTTTGCAGCCGTCCCTGCTATCAGCAGGGCAAAGGCCCCAAGCAATACGAAGCGGCGGGGCCGACTGGCCGGCATGATCCTGATCTTTCCCTGTTGCGGCACTTTAAATGGCAAGCCCAGGTGCCTGAGAGCCTAGACTTAGGTCGTGAAGAGCCCGTAAACAAAGGGTTATCGAGGCCGTTCGAATTGCGCTCGCTGCACCATCGGCATGCTTGCCGCGCAACAGTGTCGAGACTATGGTGCGCGGCTTCGCTTTCGGCTAGAAGGCGCCGACGCTAAAACACACCAAGAAACCGAAAAGTCCCAAGGAGTTGGACGACATGCTGAGAGGCTCGCTTACTGCGCTCGTGACACCGTTCGAAAAGAGCGGGCGTTTCGACGAGAAAGCCTTTCGCGCCTTCGTCGAGTGGCAACTCGCGGAGGGCACCACGGGGCTGGTCCCGGTCGGCACCACCGGCGAGTCGCCGACGCTGTCGCACGACGAGCATCGCCATGTCGTCAAGGTCTGCATCGAGGTCGCCAAGGGCAGGGTGCCTGTCGTCGCCGGCGCCGGCTCCAACAACACCGCGGAAGCGGTCGGTCTGGTGCAATATGCCGAAAAGGCGGGCGCCGACGCGGCCTTGGTCGTCACGCCCTATTACAACAAGCCGACGCAGCGCGGGCTCTACGAGCATTTCGCTGCCGTCGCCAGGGCGACCAGCCTGCCGATCATCATCTACAACATCCCTCCGCGCTCGGTCATCGACATGATGCCCGACACGATGGGTCGGCTAGCGCACGACTTCAAGAACATCGTCGGCGTCAAGGATGCCACCGGCAAGGTCGAGCGTGTATCCGAACAGCGCGCCACCTGTGGCAAGGATTTCATCCAGCTTTCGGGCGAGGATGCCTCCGCGCTCGGCTTCAACGCCCATGGCGGCGTCGGCTGTATCTCGGTGACGTCGAATGTCGCGCCCAGGCTATGCGCCGAATTCCAGGAGGCCACGCTGTCCGGCGACAGCGCCAAGGCACTGGAGTTGCAGGACCGTCTGTTGCCGCTGCACAAGGCGATCTTCCTCGAGCCAGGCCTGTGCGGCGTCAAATACGCGCTGTCGAAGATTGGCAAGGTCGAGAACGTTGTGCGCTCGCCACTGGTGACGATCGAGGCATCGACCGCCGAGAAGATCGATGCGGCGATGAAGCACGCCGGCTTGATAAATTGAGGATGAGGCGCCACCTCTCCGCATCATGAATCAAGTCAGAAAAGCCGATCCCAACAACAAGACCGTTGCGGAAAACCGCAAGGCGCGGTTTTCCTATGAGGTGCTCGACACGGTCGAGGCTGGCCTGGTGCTGACCGGCACCGAGGTCAAGTCTTTGCGCCAGGGCCAGGCCAACATCCAGGACAGTTACGCCTCGGTCGAAGGCGGCGAGATCTGGCTGATCAATTCCTATCTGCCGGAATATCTGCAAGCCAACCGCTTCAACCATGAGCCGCGCCGGCGCCGCAAGCTGCTGCTCAACAAGCGCGAGATGGCAAAACTGTCACAAAGCATTGAGCGCGAAGGCATGACGCTGGTGCCGCTGAAGATTTATTTCAACGACCAGGGCCGCGCCAAGCTGCTGCTCGCCGTCGGCCGCGGCAAGAAACTGCACGACAAGCGCGAAACCGAAAAACAGCGCGACTGGTCGCGCGAGAAGGGCCGGCTTCTCAAGGAGCGTGGGTGAGGGGCCTCGGAGAATAGCCTTAGAAAAGCCAACGGTTTGGCTTTCAAGGGTTTCGACCAATCAGCCACGACGATGAACAGGGGATGGTCTTGAGAAACCGGATCATCCTTTGGGGTGCGGCCAGTCTGGTCATTGCCGGCCTCATCGCGGCCGGCGGCTTCTTGTATTTCCAGACTTTCTCGCCGGATCGGGACAGCTATCCGGTCAGGGGCATCGACGTTTCCCATCATCAGCGCGAGATCGACTGGCGGCGCGTTGCGGCCGATGACGTCGCTTTCGCCATCATCAAGGCGACTGAGGGTGGCGACCATGTCGACGATGCCTTTGCCAAAAACCTGCGCGAGGCTCGTGCGGCCGGCCTTGCGGTCGGCGCCTACCACTTTTTCACCTTCTGCCGGCCAGGCGCCGACCAGGCGAAGAATTTCATTGCAGTGGTGCCGCACGACCAGCCGCTGCTGCCGCCGGTCGTCGACATCGAATTCGGCGGCAATTGCCCGCAGCGCCCGTCGCCGCAACAGCTGGGCGCGGAACTCCAGGCCTTCCTCGGGCCGGTTGAAGCCGCGTTCGGCAAGCCGGCGATCATCTACCTGACCGACGAGGCTGAGGACGCCTATGCCGAACAGATAGCTGTGCGGCCGCGCTGGCTACGCTCGCTGGCGATCAAACCGAGCGAGGACGGCTGGATCTACTGGCAGTACCATAATATGGGCCGCGTCGACGGCATCGAGGGCGATGTCGACCTCAATGTGCTGCAGGGCGGGCAGCAAACGCTGGCTGAGTTGTTTGCACCATCTGCACAACCATCGCCATCGCCCTGAATCAGGCGGTCTTGGCCGCAGGTCTGGCAACAGCCGAAAAGGCCATTCCCGCAGCCATGATCACGATGGCGGCGAACTGGGTGCCGGTCGGCGTTTCGCCGAGCACTGTCATGGCGATCAGGACAGTTGCGATCGGCACGCATGGCATGAACAGCGATGCCGTTTGCGACCCCAGCTGTCGGACGACATAGGTGTAGAGGAACATGGCGGCCGCACCTGCCAAAAACCCTTGAATGACGATCTGGCTGGCGATCTCGGCCACTGATCCGGCGCGCAGCCCGCTTGGGGCAAAGAAATAGAGCGATGGCAGCGGCACGCATGACAGGAGCACGACCGTTGCGGTCGCCGTCACCGGATCGACGCGCCAACGCCGCACGAGAACGGCATAGGCGGCAAACATTGCGCCCGACGCGATGAACAAAAGATCACCGAACAGGACATCCTTCACGCCGCTGCCGGGGCGCACCGGCGCGATGAAAAGGATCAGCCCGGCGATGATGGCGGCGACGCCGATGGTTCGCTGGCGCGAGGCTTTATCAGTCGTAGACATGTGCGACAGCACGAACGAGAAGAACACGATCGAGGCAGGGCAAAGTGCCGCGCCATGCGCGGCGGGCGCATAGGTCAGGCCCCAATTGATGATGATCGGGTAGGGCAGTCCGGCCAGCGCCGCCAGCGTCAAGGCACGTCTCCAGCCCAATGCCTTGATGGTCACCAGGCCGCTTCTCCAGACGACCGGCAGCATGACCATGCCGGCGCCGATAAAGCGCAAGGTCGCGAGATCGGTCGCCGTCAGATGCTCCCGCAGGCTGAACCGGGCGGCGACGAACTGCAAGGCGTAAATGCCGATCATGGCCAGGCCGGCAAGAATTGCCGGCTTCGTGTTTCGGTCCTCTGCCGCGCGCATTCTCATCCCGTTGGATCCTACCGGCGGAGGTTTCTTCCTCTAGCGGCTCTCGTTTAAAGCGCAGCCTATTGTTGAAAATGGTGCGACAAAATATGCTGTTTTCGCAATTTGGAAGTGAAAATCACACAACAGGGGCACTACGAACGTGAATCATGAATCCGATCAGCTTGATGCCATCGACCGCAGCCTGCTGCGGTTGCTGCAGGAGGACGGTCGCCGCACCACGCTCGATCTCGCAGCCCGAGTCGGCCTGTCGCCGACCGGCGCCAGCCAGCGGGTTAAGCGCCTGTTTCGTGACGGGTTCATCACTGCCGTCCGGGCCGTGCTCAATCCGCAAAAGATCGGCCGGGGCACGCTTGTCTTCATCGAAGTCAGGCTCGACCAGGCGGCGCCGCATGTGTTCGACCGTTTCGCCGAGGCAGTGGCGAAAGCCCCCGAAGTGCTGGAGTGCCACATGGTCGTCGGCGGCTTCGACTATCTGGTGAAGGCGCGCATTTCCGAGATGGCCGCCTATCAGGATTTTTTGAAGCGCGTGATCCTGCCGCTGCCGGGTGTGCGGGAAACCCACACCTATGCGTCGATATCGGATGTGAAGCCGGACGCGCTGCTGCCGGTGTGAGACGACACTTGGCAGCCCTCAGCCCCGCAGGAAAGCGGCGATGTCGCTGAAAACCCTGACGAACATCGCCTCTGTCAAAACACCGGTGTTGGTGTTGTAGCGCGAGCAGTGATAGCTGGAAAACAGTGTAACAGCGCCGGCCTCGAGCCGGCCGCCATGTTTGAATGGATAGGCGGCGACGCGCTGGCCCAGCGCCCTGACCGTCGACTGGTGAGCGATCGAACCCAGCGCCAGCACTGCACGCAGCCTGGGGAAGCGCGCAATCGTCGGCACCAAAAAACTGCGGCAGGTGGCGATCTCGGCGCCGACCGGCTTGTTCTCTGGCGGCACGCAGCGCACCGCATTGGTGATCGCGGTGCCGACCAGCAGCAAGCCGTCGTCGGGCCGCGCCTTGAACTCGCCGCGCGCGAAGCCGTGCGCGATCAGTGTGGAGTAGAGCAGGTCGCCGGCATAGTCGCCGGTGAAAGGCCGCCCGGTGCGGTTGGCGCCGCGCAGTCCGGGCGCCAGCCCGACGATCAGCAGCTCGACGGCGCCGTCGCCTTCTGGCGGCAGGAAGGTCGGCACCGGCGCATTGAACCAGGATGGCTCGCGCTGCCGCCAGTCTGCGATGAAATCATGCAGGCGCGGGCAGAGTGGGCAGTCGCGGTCGGGTTCGGAAGCGGCGTTCAAGGCGACCGCTTCTCAATAGTCTTCCTCGTCGACCTCGGCCGGCTCGGACCGGCGCACCGGCCGCTCGGATGGATCGCGGCCGACCTCGTTCTTCAGCGAGGTCAGGTCGATGAAGTGGTCGGCCTGGCGGCGCAGATCGTCCGAGATCATCGGCGGCTGCGAGGCCATGGTGGAGACGATCGAGACCTTGCGGCCGCGCCGTTGCAGCGCTTCGACCAACGTGCGGAAATCGCCGTCGCCGGAGAAGATGACATAGTGGTCGACGACATCGGCAAGCTCGAGCGCATCGACGGTCAGCTCGATGTCCATGTTGCCCTTGATCTTGCGGCGGCCGGTCGAGTCGGTGAATTCCTTGGCCGGCTTGGTCACCACCTTGAAGCCATTATAGTCGAGCCAGTCGATCAGCGGCCGTATCGAAGAGTATTCCTGGTCCTCGACCAATGCGGTGTAGTAGTAAGCACGCAGCAGATAGCCGCGCTTTTGAAAGCTCGACAGCAGTTTGCGGTAGTCTATGTCGAAGCCAAGTGCCCGTGAGGTGGCGTAAAGATTGGCGCCGTCGATGAAAAGAGCGATTTTTTCACGGGGGTCGAACATGGCAATATTCCTTTTTCGAAATAGGTGGCGGACTAATCGAAATGGGTCTGATATATCGGTCGGCTCGTAAATAAACCGGCTGACCTTTCGTCAACCGAGATAGCGCCAGTTTTACGGCAATCCAAGGGTGCCTGGCCCGACTGCAAGCAATTGTGATCGGGGCCGTATCGTCGCCGGTGGGCGAGCTTCGCCGGCAAGGCATTCATCGGCGCCCGAAACCGGTATTGGTCGGCCCATGAGGTCACAGTGCCATAATGCTTGTATTTTGGCGGCGTTCGGGTTATGGACCGCGCCTGTTTTCCATCAAATCCAGGCATGAAAGGGGCAATCAATGGCCCGCGTAACCGTTGAAGACTGCATCGACAAGGTCGACAACCGCTTCGAGCTCGTGCTGCTCGCCGGCCATCGCGCCCGCCAGATCAGCCAGGGCGCGCCGATCACCGTGCCGCGCGACAACGACAAGAATCCGGTCGTGGCGCTGCGTGAGATCGCCGATGAGACGCTGTCGCCCGACGACCTCAAGGAAGATCTGATCCACTCGCTGCAGAAGCATGTCGAGGTCGACGAGCCCGAAGCCGACGGCGAGGCGATCGCCGACCAGACCGGCGGCGCAGTCGCGGCAACCGATGCTGACGACGCCGAAGAAAACGTCACCTTCGATCGCATGACCGAGGAAGACTTGCTGGCCGGCATCGAAGGCCTGGTACCGCCAGAAAAGAGCGACGACTACTAAGCGGCGCTCTGGACCTGCCGGGAATATGGTTCCGGCACTTCCGTCCCGTCAGTTTCGTGGCTATCTATGAGATGCGCCGTACGCTAGTGCGGCGCATCAATCATTTCAGCACCGCGAGAACCCGCCCATGATGCGTCAGTATGAGCTTGTCGAGCGCGTCGCGCGCTACAAGCCTGACGTCAACGAGGCGTTGCTCAACAAGGCCTATGTCTACGCCATGCAGAAGCATGGCCACCAGAAGCGCGCGTCCGGCGATCCCTATTTCTCCCATCCGCTCGAAGTCGCCGCCATCCTCACCGAAATGCACATGGACGAGGCGACGATCGCCGTCGCTCTGCTGCACGACACGATCGAGGACACGACCGCGACGCGGGCCGAGATTGACGATCTGTTCGGCCCCGAAATGGGCAAACTGGTCGAGGGTCTGACCAAGCTGAAGAAGCTCGATCTCGTCTCCAAGAAGGCCGAGCAGGCGGAGAACCTGCGCAAGCTGTTGCTGGCCATCTCGGAGGATGTGCGCGTCCTTCTGGTCAAGCTCGCCGACCGTTTGCACAACATGCGCACCCTCGACCACATGCCCGAGGCCAAGCGCCTGCGCATCGCCGAGGAGACGATGGATATCTATGCGCCGCTCGCCGGGCGCATGGGCATGCAAGGCATGCGCGAGGAGCTGGAGGAGATCGCCTTCCGCTTCATCAATCCGGAAGCGTATCGCGCCGTCACCGCGCGGCTTGCCGAGATATTCGAGCGCAACAAGGGCGTGCTGACCGACATTGAGAAGGCGCTGTCGGCGCTGTTCGAGAAGCACGCGATCAACGCCGGCGTGAAGAGCCGGCAGAAGAAGCCGTGGTCGGTGTTCCGCAAGATGGAGGCCAAGGCGCTGTCCTTCGAGCAGCTCTCCGACATTTTCGGCTTCCGCGTCGTCGTCGACAGCGTCGAAGACTGCTATCGCGCGCTCGGCGCCATCCACACGACATGGTCGATGGTGCCCGGCCGCTTCAAGGATTACATCTCGACGCCGAAGCAGAACGATTACCGCTCGATCCACACCACAATCGTCGGCCCCTCGCGCCAGCGCGTCGAACTGCAGATCCGCACCCGCGAGATGAACAAGATCGCCGAATATGGCGTCGCCGCCCATTCGATCTACAAGGACACCGGCGGCAAGACCAACGGTGCGGCCCATACGATCTCGAAAGAGACCAACGCCTATGCCTGGCTGCGGCGCACCATCGAGCAACTGGCCGAAGGCGACAACCCGGAAGATTTCCTCGAAAACACCAAGCTCGAGCTGTTCCAGGACCAGGTCTTCTGCTTCACGCCGAAAGGCATGCTGATCGCGCTGCCGCGCGGCGCTACCCCCATCGATTTTGCCTATGCCGTGCACACCGATGTCGGCGACACCTGCGTCGGCGCCAAGGTCAACGGCCGCATCATGCCGCTGATGACCGAGCTCAAGAACGGCGACGAGGTCGAGATCATCCGTTCCAAGGCGCAGGTGCCGCCCGCTGCCTGGGAATCGGTTGTTGTCACCGGCAAGGCGCGCTCCGCCATCCGCCGCGCCACCAAGAACGCCATCCGCAAGCAGTATTCGGGTCTCGGCGCCCGTATCCTCGAGCGCGCTTTCGAACGCGCCGGCAAGACCTTCACCAAGGAAAACCTGAAGCCGGTGCTGCACCGGCTGGCGCGCAAGGACATCGAGGATGTGCTGGCCTCGGTCGGGCGTGGCGAGCTTGCCTCGACCGACGTCATGAAGGCGGTCTTTCCCGACTACAAGGACGAGCGCGTCACCGTCAGTGCCCCCAAGCAGCGCGAGGAGGGCTGGTCGAAGATCCGCAACGCCGCCGGCATGCTGTTCCAGATGCCCGGTACGCGAGCCGCGCGCAAGGACAAGAACCAGCCGCGCGATGGCGCTGTGCCGATCCGCGGCGTGCGAGGCGACCTGCCGGTGCGCTTCGCGCCGGAAGGAGCTGTGCCCGGCGACCGCATCGTCGGCATCGTCCAGCCCGGCACCGGCATCACCATCTATCCCATCCAGTCGCCGGCGCTGCAGGCCTTCGACGACCAGCCGGAGCGCTGGATCGACGTGCGCTGGGACATTGACGAGCAGACCAAGGAACGCTTTCCGGCGCGCGTCTCGGTCACCGCCATCAACGCGCCAGGGTCGTTGGCCGACATCGCCCAGGTGGTTGCCTCGAACGACGCCAACATCCATACGCTGTCGATGGTGCGCACCGCGCCCGACTTCACCGAAATGCTGATCGATCTCGAAGTCTGGGATCTGAAGCATCTCAACCGGCTGCTGTCGCAGCTCAAGGACAATTCGAGCGTCAGCGATGCGCGGCGCGTCAACGGCTAACCACTAGTTTTTCGGGGCAGGCAGGATGAACACGGACGAAGTGCTGGGCATATTCCGCGAGGCGGGCGCTGTTCTGGAGGGACATTTCATCCTGACGTCAGGCCTGCGCAGCCCAATCTTCCTGCAGAAGGCGCGGGTCTTCATGCATGCCGATAAGACCGAGCGCCTGTGCAAGGCGCTGGCCGAAAAGATCCGCAAGGCGGTGCCGGGCAAGATCGACTACGTCGTCGGCCCGGCGATCGGCGGTCTGATCCCGGCCTACGAGACGTCGCGCCATCTCGGCGTGCCCGCAATCTGGGTCGAGCGCGAAGGCGGCGAGTTCAGGCTGCGCCGCTTCGAGATTGCGCCGGGCTCGCGCGTCGTCATCGTCGAGGACATCGTCACCACCGGCCTCTCGATCCGCGAGACCATCGACTGCCTGCGTGAACTCGGCGCCGAAGTGGTGGCCGCCGCCTGCATCATCGACCGCTCGGCCGGCAAGACCAATGTCGGCGTGCCGCTGATCGCGCTCGCCGAATACGAAGTGCCCGCCTATCCCGCCGACCGCCTGCCGCCGGAACTTGCCGCCATACCGGCGATCAAGCCCGGCAGCCGCAACATCTGAGGGAATGCATCTCGCCCAACAGTGCGCTGGACCTTCCGCAATGAAAGTCAGGCAGCCTCTTGCTGCATTGCCTTCTCCGCCGCCTTGGCGAGAAAACCAGATCGCGTATAGCCGTGAGCCTCAGCTCAACGGGTCCTTGGATATGGAAGGCAAGGGCTTCTTCGGCCATGCCTCGGGCGTCGTCCAAGTCTTCACCCGCCGTAACCAGGCCGGGAAAATCAGGAAAAGAGACGCCAACGTCGCTTTCAGCATCCTTATGGATAAGTCCGATATACTGCCGCATGGTTCTCACCTCAGTTTCAGTCCGGATTGTTTTCCGATGCTGCGCAGGGTGCCGATGGGTATGTCTCGTTTGGGGTGTGGTACGGTGACCCGTCCCGGTTTGTCGTGGTGCTTGAATTGAGCATGACTGCCTTTTCGAGCAACTTCAAACCAACCACCAGCAACCAACTTTACAATCATGTCGGCGGTTTTGGAGCAACGACATGCATAAGGGAAAAACACTATGATCGCCGGTATCGATCATTTCGTGCTGACGGTCCGCTCGGTGGAGGCCACCTGCACGTTCTATCAGCGCGTGCTAGGCCTGAAACGTCTCGACGAGCCGAACCGGCCGACGGCGCTGCTGTTCGGGTCGCAGAAGATCAACCTGCATGAAGTCGGTCGCACTTTTGAGCCGAAAGCCAGGACGCCGACGGCCGGGTCCGGCGATTTCTGTCTGGTCGCCGCCAGGCCGCTCGCCGAGGTCTGTGGCAGCCTGGAGGCCAATGGCGTGGCAATAGAAGTCGGTCCGGTCGAACGTACCGGCGCTCGCGGCCCAATGATGTCGATCTATTTCCGCGACCCGGACGGCAATCTGGTCGAAGTCAGCGAGTATCGGGAATAGTTATCCGCCTCGGCGTGGTCTTCGCGGCCGGCCTTATCGTCGTCATCTAACCTCTCACCTGGGGTTGTCCTCAGTTTCGCCCCAATAGCGCTCTTTTACAGGACTGCGGCAGACCAGCGCGGCGGCGTTTCGTTGTTCCGCGGCAAGGCAGTCGCTATATTAAAGTCGTTGTTGCCTTTCTGCGCCCTCGAAGCGCAAGATAGACCTATCGCGTCCGGCCTGGGATGGTTGGGGCGTTGCTGAACGGGAATTGAAACAGAGTGCTTTTTCGACGCCGCAAGCCTGATGGCCTGTTGGAGCGGGTGCGTACCTATCTATGGCCGCGCCGCTCGTTTTCCCGCTCGTTGCAGTATTTCTCCAAGCGCATCCTCAGGCTGAAGGCGACACCGCACGCAGTGGCGGCCGGCGTCGCGGCCGGCGTGTTCGCCTCCTTCTTCCCGCTCGGCTTCCATTTCGCCGTCGCCGCCGTGCTCTGCTGGGTAATCGCCGGGAATCTGGTGGCCGCCGCCCTCGGCGCGGTATTCTTCGGCAATCCGCTGACTTTCCCGCTGCTGTGGGGGGCGTCCTGGGAAGTCGGGAAGCTGATCCTGCATGAACGCCTGCCCAAGAACGGACCGCCTGCGCATCTTGGTGAGATGATGCACACGCTGTCGTTTGCCAAACTGTGGCACCCGGTGCTGGAGCCGATGCTGATCGGCGCGGTGCCGCTCGGGCTGGTCTTCGGGCTCATCTTCTACGGCATCACCCGCTGGGGCATGACCGCCTTTCGCGAGCAGCGCCGGAAGCGCATGGCCGAACGGGCACACAAAGCCGGCCACGGCGGACGAGAAGTTCCGGCTGAATGATCATCGGCATCGGCAGTGACCTGATCGACATCAGACGCATCGAAAAGTCGCTGGAACGGCATGGCCAGCGTTTCATCCAGCGCATCTACACCGAGGTCGAGCAGGCCCGCTCCGAGGGCCGTGGCGCGCGTGCCGCCTCCTATGCCAAGCGCTTCGCCGCCAAGGAAGCCTGCGCCAAGGCGCTCGGCACCGGCCTGGCGCAAGGTGTGTTCTGGCGCGACATGGGTGTCGTCAACCTGCCTAGTGGCAAACCGACCATGGCGTTGACCGGCGGGGCGGCCGCGCGGCTGGCCAAAATCCTGCCGCAAGGACACAAAGCGGCGATCCACCTCACAATCACCGACGATTTCCCGCTTGCTCAAGCCTTTGTGATCATCGAGGCGCTGCCCGCCGAACAAGCGCCACATTGATTGCATCTGACGACCGGCGATTATATCTAACGCCGGCATGACGTTGCCCAGCGCGCGCCGAGACTCTATACCATCCAAGCACAATCGAGGACGACATGAGCGTGGCTGAAAAATCCGAGAAGAAATCCGGCGGGCTTGGCGAAATCGTCAGCGTCATCATCCAGGCTTTGCTGCTGGCCATGGTCATCCGCACGCTCCTGTTCCAACCCTTCTCGATCCCGTCGGGGTCGATGCGGCCGACCTTGCTCGAAGGCGACTATCTCTTCGTCACCAAATGGTCCTATGGTTTCTCGCGCTATTCGCTGCCGTTCGGGCCCGACATCTTTTCGGGCCGCATCTGGGGTTCCGACCCGAAGCGTGGCGACGTGGTGGTGTTCAAGTTCCCGCCGGATCCGTCGCTCGATTACATCAAGCGCGTCGTCGGCCTCCCTGGCGACCATATCCAGATGAAGGACGGCCAGCTGTTCATCAATGGCCAAGGCGTGCCGCGCGTGAAGACCGGCCAGATCCAAAATCCTGATATCACGGAAGTGCCCGAGCCGGTTGATGTCTATCGCGAGACTCTGCCCAACGGCGTCAGCTACGACACGCTCGACCTGACACCGAATTCGATCACCGACAACACCCGCGAGTTCGTTGTGCCGCCCGGCAACTATTTCATGATGGGTGATAACCGCGACAATTCCTCCGACAGCCGCCTGAGCGTCGGCTACGTGCCGGCTGAAAACCTGGTCGGCCGCGCCAACATCGTCTTCTTCTCGATTGCCGGGAAGGCGAGTCCGCTCGAGATCTGGAAATGGCCGTCGCTGGTGCGCCTGTCGCGCATGTTCCATTTCGTAAATTGATGGCTTTGAAGCGCCCGACTGGTGAAACTCTGGCCGGTTTGGTGAAAGCCAGAACCGGCCATTCCTTCCGGGATGTCCGTTTGCTCGAGACCGCGCTGACCCATTCCAGTGCGGTCAGGGCCAACAGCAACAACCAGCGCCTCGAATTCCTCGGCGATCGCGTGCTCGGCCTGATCGTTGCCGACCTGCTTTTCGAAAAATTTCCCGAAGCGCCGGAAGGTGAAATCGCGCCGCGCTTCAATGCCCTGGTCGATGCGCGGACATGCTCCGAGATCGGCATTGAAATGCAGCTGGAAGATCTGGTCCGCGCCGACGCCGCCTTGAAGGCGCGCTCGCGCGGCTCGGGCGGAAACTATCTGGCGGATGCGGTCGAGGCGCTGATCGCGGCGGTCTATATCGATGGCGGCCTCGATGCGGCCAGGCAATTCGTCCTGCGATACTGGGAGCCGCGCTCGCAAAAGGTCGTGGCAAAGCCGCCCAATCCGAAATCCGACCTGCAGGAATGGATCGCCAAGAGCAGCGATGTCAGGCCCGAATACGCGATCGAAAAACGCGAAGGACCTGAACACCAACCGGTCTTCACGGTGTCCGTGAAGGTCAGTGGTTTTGCCCCGGCAAGCGGCATGGGCGGCTCTCGCCGTGCAGCCGAAGAAGCGGCGGCATCGGCATTTCTTGTGCGCGAAGGCATCTGGGCCAACCAAGGGAGTGCGGCATGACCGCCAGCGAAGACTTGCCCTCGGCAGCGGAAGCGCCTGCAACGCATTCCGGCTTCGTCGCCCTGATCGGCGCGCCCAATGCCGGCAAGTCGACTTTGGTCAACCAACTGGTCGGCGCCAAAGTGTCGATCGTCACCCACAAGGTGCAGACCACCCGCGCTATCGTGCGCGGCATCGCCATGCATGACAATGCACAGATCGTCTTCGTCGACACGCCCGGTATCTTCAAGCCGAAGCGCCGGCTCGACACCGCGATGGTGACCACCGCCTGGGGCGGCGCCAAGGACGCCGATATCGTGCTGCTCTTGATCGATGCCGAGCGCGGCATCCGGGGCGATGCCGATGCCATCCTCGAGCGGCTGAAAGACGTGCGCCAGCCGATGGTGCTGATCCTCAACAAGGTCGACCGGGTCAAGCACGAGGCGCTGCTGGCCTTGGCCGCGGCAGCAAACGAAAAAGTGCCGTTCAAGCGCACTTTCATGGTCTCGGCGCTGACCGGCTCCGGCTGCAAGGACCTGCTCGACTACCTCGCGCAGGCGCTGCCAGTTGGCCCCTGGTACTATCCGGAGGATCAGATCTCGGACCTGCCGATGCGCCAGCTGGCGGCTGAGATTACCCGCGAGAAGCTTTATCTGCGGCTTCATCAGGAACTGCCCTATTCCTCGCATATCGAGACCGAGAAATGGGAAGAGAAGCCGGACGGCTCTGTGCGCATCGACCAGACCATCTATGTCGAGCGCGACAGCCAGAAGAAGATCGTGCTCGGCCACAAGGGCGAGACGATCCGCGCCATCGGGCAGGCCGCGCGGATGGAGATCGCCGGCATTTTGGAACAGAAGGTGCACCTGTTCCTGTTCGTCAAGGTGCGGGAGAACTGGGGCGACGATCCCGAGCGCTACCGCGAGATGGGGCTTGAGTTTCCCCATTGAGCTTCGTCGTGCTGATCACCGTTGCCGGACACGACGCCAACCAGGCCGAGGCCGAAAGATCCCGGCGCGTGATCGATGAGGTGCTGGCCGACCATGCGCGAGTGGCGTGACGGTCAGGCCGCACTCGCGACTGCAAGCGCAACCTTGGGCCGGCGGACAAAGCTTTCTGTGCCGTAATAGGCAACGATTGCCGCCGCGATCATCGCCCAGATCGCGACACCGATCCATTGCTGTTGCACATAGTCGCCGCCAGTGAACACTTTGCCGAGGAAGCGGACGCTGTTCTGATGCGTGACATGCATGATGAAGGCGAGCAGCACGCTGCCGGTATTCTGACAGAGCCAGGTAAAGACGATGCCGGCCAGCAATACGTTGATCGTGCCGTAGACACTGAGGTCGCCGACCAGGCCGAGCGGAAAATGCCAGATCGCCCAGAGCACGCCAAGGATCAGGCTGGCTGTGAGCGCCGAATGGCTGGCCAGCAGCCGCGGCGTCGCAAAGCCGCGCCAACCCGGCTCTTCACCGAGCGGGCCGCTGAAGACGGCATAGAGCGCGATGATCGGCAGGATCTCGCTCATCGCCGGGATGTTGCTCCAGGCGGGCGCTGAGGCCCCAAGCAGCGGATTGATCAGGATCGAGGCCAGCTGTGCCGCGAACGGCAGGCCGAACGCCACGAGATACCACAGCGGATGCACCCGCCACTTCACCATCGAGGCAAGGATGGCCTTGACCGAGGCCAAGCTTCCCGAAAGAGCCGCGACGGTGAAGGCGGCAACCACCGGCCCGAAGGTGAACCACGGAATGCTGTCGCCCTTCGTCAGCCAGAATGGGATGAACAACAGCCAGGTCAGGCCAAGCGCCATTGAAAAGAAGGATATCAGCTGGTGCCTTCGCACCAGGCTCAGCAAGGAAATCATGTCGGGTCCTCTCGGGCAGAGTGCATGAGAGGTCGCCGGGCTGCCCGATCGGTCGACATGCATCTGGACACGAACCATCCGAACATTTCGGAAGGTTGTGCGTCGGCCGTGTCGGCCAACCCGTCCTTACTGACGGCTGCGGGGCGGAAAATCCCGACGGCTTTCCGATGGTTTTCCGATATTTCGGCGGCTACCAATGTCAGTATGCCCGAGCGCGTCTCCGCCCCATCCTTGATTTCGCCACGCATCCGGTGACAAGCTCCCGGCATGGAATGGCGCGACGAGGGAATCATTCTCGGCACCCGCAAGCATGGCGAAACCAGCGCCATCCTCGAGGTGATGACGCGCGCGCATGGCCGCCATCTCGGCCTGGTGCGCGGCGGCCGCTCGCGCAAGCAGCAGCCGGTGCTGCAGCCCGGCAATCGTGTCGACCTGTTGTGGCGGGCCCGCCTCGACGAGCATCTCGGCATCTTTCAGGCCGAGGCGATCGAGATGAATGCCGCCCGGCTGATGGACAGCGCGGTGGCCGTCTACGGCCTGCAGACCATGGCCGCGCATCTGAGGCTGCTGCCGGAGCGCGACGCCCATGGCGGCCTCTACGAGACGCTGGCCGTGATGATCGCCCATCTCGACGATCCAGATGCCGCCGGTGAATTGGTGGCGCGCTTCGAACTGCTCATCCTCGACGAGCTCGGCTTCGGCCTCGATCTCAGCCAGTGCGCGGCGACTGGCGCCCGGCAGGATCTGGCCTATGTCTCGCCGAAATCCGGCCGCGCCGTGTCGCGCCAGGCCGGCGCGCCATGGCGCGACAAGATGCTGGCGCTGCCGGCCTTCCTGCAGCGCGGCTCTGGTCTGCGCGCCGATCAGGCGGCACTCGAGGATGCTTTCCGGCTGACCGGTTTCTTCTTCACCCGCCATGTCTATGAGCCGCGCGGCACCGAACAGCCCGACGCGCGTGCCGGCTTCCTCGCCGCCTTGCGCAAGCACCATTCGGGCGGCAAGGCCGCCGCAACAACACACGCTGCCCCAGAAATCACAACCTGAGCATCATCATATGAGCGAAGTCGAACTTTATCCCGGCCAGGTGTCGCCGCTTGGGCTCGGCACCATTCCGCTTGGCGACCTCCTCGAATACAGCGGCATCGACCTTTTGCAGCGCATCGTCGACGGCAACTATCCGGCGCCGCCGATTTCCTTCCGGCTGAATTTTACCCTGACCGAAGTGTCGGAGGGGCGGGCGGTGTTTCGCGGCATGCCGAGCGAGCGCCATCTCAACCCGCTGGGCGGCGTGCATGGCGGCTGGGCGGCGACGCTGGTGGATTCGGCGCTGGCCTGCGCAGTGCAGACGCTGCTCGAGAAAGGCGAGGCCTACACGACGGCGGAGTTCAAGGTGAATTTTACGCGGCCGATCACGCCGAAGACCGGCGAAGTCGTCTGCGAGGGCAAGATCGTCCACAAAGGCCGCACGCTGGCGGTATCGGAAGCAACGCTGAAGGACGCGCAGGGCAAATTGCTCGCCTTCGGCACCGAGACATGCTCGATCTTCCCAGCCGCCAATCTGGCGGCGCGCTGAGGAAGGCGGCTTTGGCTCAGCCGGCTTTGCGCCGTCCCATGAAATCATCGAGGATGGCACGTTGACCGCTGAGGATTTTGAGGCTGGCTTCAGGCAATGAAAACCAGCCGGCTCTGTCGACTTCGGGGAATTCCTTCATCGAGCCCGACCTTGGCGGCCATTCGAGGGTGAACATGTCGCTTTTGATGGCATCGGTATCGATATCGGCTTCGACGCTCCAGGCGATGACGATCTTGCCGCCCGGTTGCCGATAGCTGCCAACGGGTTCGAAATCGCCATCGATGGCGACGCCGAGTTCCTCTCCGGCCTCGCGCCGGGCGGTCGCCAGCTCATCCTCGTTCTCTTCGATGAGACCCTTGGGGATAGACCACGCGCCTTCGTCCTTCCTTGCCCAGAAGGGACCGCCGGGATGGACCAGCAGAAACTCGAGAATGCCGGCCCTTGTCCGGTGGATCAGCAGTCCCGCGCTTCTTTTAGGCATTTGATTTTCCCTGGAGTTCACCTGAGAATAACATGGTCCCTGGCAAGTGGCTGTGGCGCGTCATTCCTGACCATCCGAGATGATGGGTGAGGATAACGACTGTAGGCTGCTGGAATTTGCCGGCGAAACATGCTCGATGATTTCTCTTCAGTCACCATTGCGGTGGCGTGACTTGAATAGCCGTCTGGGGTGGCCGTGTGGCCGCCGCAATTGTCAGTGAAAACTGGCCTGGTTTGGGGGAACCGCCATGTTTGAAAGCCTGATTGGCGCTGTCGTCGTTGTCGTGCTGTTCGTCCTCGTCTTGCGCCAGCAGGGCCGCATCAGCCTGATCGAGCGCGAACTCGGCGCGCTGCGCAGTCTGGTTCTGTCCGGTGTGAATGTTGCTGCGCCCGCTGCCAAGGCTGTTGAGGCGACCGTAAATGACAGCGTGCCGGCGGATGCCGCTCAGGCCACCACGGCGATTGCCGACATAGCTTCGCCAACAGTGGCCGAAGTGGCACAAGCGCCGTCCGCGGCGCCCGAAGCGGCCACCAGCGAGCCCATGCCGGAACTGTCAGCAGCGGCCAAGGCGGCGTTGACCGGATCCGCGCCGGCTGCCACCGCGAAAGCGGCCCGGCAGTCCGAAGTCGAAACCGCGCTCGGCACACGATGGGCGGTCTGGGTCGGCGGCATCGCGCTGGCCTTGGGCGGCCTGTTCCTGATCCGCTACACCATCGAGGCCGGCATTTTCGGCCCGGAAGTGCGGCTGGCCCTGGCGGCATTGCTCGGTCTGGTGCTGATCGGCGGCGGCGAGTTCATCCGCCGCACGGGCTTCAAGGTCCCGGTGGAAGGAGTGGCTGGCGCCTACATCCCGGCGATCCTGACGGCCGCCGGCGCCTTCATCCTGTTCGGCACGGTCTATGCCGCCCACGCCGTTTACGGCTTCGTCGGCCCGGCCTTCGCCTTCACCGTGCTCGGCGCCATCGGCGTGGCGACGATTGTCGCCGCTCTCGTCCACGGCCAGGCGCTGGCCGGCATCGGCCTTGTCGGTTCAATGGCAACGCCGGCGCTTGTGTCCTCGCAGGCACCCAACCCATGGGCGCTGTTCATCTATCTCGCCATCGTGCTTGCCGCCACCGCGGTGATCGCCCGCATGCGCGACTGGAAATTCCTGATCGCGGCGGCCTTCTTCGGCACCGGCGCCTGGACCATCGCCTACATGATGGCTGCGCCCGGAACCGACCTTGCCGTCATCCTGTTCATCGACGCGGTGACGCTGGCTGTGCTTGCTTTTATCTGGCTGGGCAGTCGTGGCGGCGAAGCGGAAACGGCAAGGAATGGCTTCGACTGGCCCTCGATCGTGCCTGGCGTCTTCGTTGCGTTTTCGGCGCTCGGCCTGTCCGTCGACACGACACTGGTCGCCGCCGGCGGCGCCTTGCCGGGCGCTACCGTTCTTGTTGCCCTTGTCGCCACCGCACTCTACATGCCGCGCGCTTTGCCCCTTCTTCATGCCGCCGGTGTGGTGAGCGTGATGATCTATCTCGGCATTATTCCGCCCGCTACCATCGGCTCGGACATATCCCAGGGAAACATAGGCTTTGACGGCATGCCGGTGGCCGCCGGAAACCCGTGGACGCTGCGCATCGGCATTGGTCTTGGCCTGGTCTTCATCGGCGCCGGCTTCTGGGCCGCACGCCGCTTCGCCGCCACCGCGCAGGTTCGCGCGGCATGCTGGGCGGCATGGGGCGTCGCCGCGCCGCTGGTCATCCTGCTGGCGCTTTGGTTCGCCTACGGCAATCTCGACCGCGACCTTGCTTACGCCGCGGTCGCTGCCCTTCTGGTTGTCGTCTTCGCCGCAGGCGGCGAAGGGATCGCGCGCGCCGAACAGCCGCCGCTCAAGGGCGACATCGCCGTCTCCTTCGCGCTTTGCGGCTCGGCTCTGGCCGGCCTCCTGATGCTGCATATGGCCTTCGGTTCCGGCTGGACCACGCTGCTTGCCGGCGTGGCCGCCGTCGTGCCGGCGCTGGCGACGCGCTGGCGCTCCTATCCGGTGCTCGGCTGGATTTCGGTTGGCGCGGTCGTCGCGGTGCTTGGCCGTATCGCCTTCGATCCGACCATCGTCGGCGCGAAATTTCTCACGAAGACGCCCGTGTTCAACTGGCTGCTGCCGGGATACGGCGTGCCGGCGCTGGCCTTCGGCTTTGCCGCCTGGCAGCTCGCCCGCACCACCAATGGCCGGCCACGCCTTGCCATGGAGGCGGGTGCAGCCCTGTTCGCGCTGCTCACCGTCGCGATGCTGGTACGCCACGCCATGCATGGCGGCATCATTGACACCGGCACCGTCACGCTCGCCGAACAGGCGATCTATACGCTGATCGCCATCGGCGCCGGCGCCATATTGGTCGCCATCGACATGCGCTCGCCAAGCTCGGTGCTGCGCTACGGCTCGATGGCCGCCGGCGTGGTCTCGGTCGCCTTCATCGTCTTCCAGCATTTCCTGGTGCTGAACCCGCTGTTCACAGACGAGTCGACCGGTCAGATCCCGGTGTTCAACCTGTTGTTCCTGGCCTACCTCCTGCCGGCCATCGCCGCCGGCGGGCTGGCGCTCTATGCCAGGGACAAGCGGCCGCCATGGTATGCGCAGATGCTGGCGGTGGTCGCGGCACTGCTTGTCTTCGCCTACGCCACACTGTCGGTCAGGCGCGTGTTCAAGGGCGAGTTCATCGGCCTGTGGAGCGGTCTCGGCCAGCTCGAGACCTACACCTATTCGGCGCTCTGGCTGGTCATCGGCGTCGTGCTGCTGACCGCCGGCGTCTGGCTGAAATCGCAGGTGCTGCGCATTGCCTCGGCGGCGCTGATCGCGATCGCCGTGGTGAAAGTCTTCCTCTTCGACATGTCGGAGCTGGAAGGCGTGCTCAGGGCGTTGTCCTTTATCGGCCTGGGTGCGGTGCTGATTGGCATCGGGCTGTTCTATCAGCGGCTGCTGACGCGGGCGGCGAGGGAAGTGGATAAAGACAAGCAAGAACAATAAGATTTCCATTTAGCCAGGAATAAATCGGCCAGCGGTGTCGTTATCTCATTGCTTGGGTGACCGGGGCGGCGGACCGCTTCGCGCTGGCCGCTTGCGCCGCGCCGGGAAGGCGCGTTCAGTCGGGTTAAACAAGGGCGACCTCAGAACCAGCGGTCATGGACGAAAAGAAGGCAGCAATCCTTGGTGAAATACCGCGCCTGCGCCGCTACGCACGCTCGCTTCTGCGCGACCGCGATTCCGCCGACGATCTCGTCCAGGATTGCCTCGAACGGGCGCTCTTGCGGCTCGAGGGCTGGCAGACAGGAGAAAGCCCCCGGAGGTGGCTGTTTACGATCATGCATCATTTGTTCATCGATCAGATGCGCAAGGTGAACCGGCGCGGTGAGGCGGCGATCCTGCCGCTCGACGCAAACGAGGCGCAGGCAGTCCCCGCCGAGCAGGCGGAGAATGCTGCCTCGCGCGAGATCATCGACGCTCTGCAGGCGATCAGCCCCGACCGCCGCGCCGCCCTCGTGATGGTCGCCATCGAAGGCTTTTCCTATGCCGAGGCCGCCAACATTCTCGGCGTGCCCGCCGGCACGCTGATGTCGCGCATAGCGCGCGGGCGCGAGGAGCTGCGCAGCCTGCTCGACGACACCGCGCGCCGCCGCTCGATAAGGATCGTCGAGAAATGACCCGCCGCGATTTTTCCGAACGCGATATCCACCTGGCCCTCGACGGTGAACTGCCGGGCGACGAGCGCGCCGCCTATGACGCCTGGATCGACGCCAATCCCGAAATGAAGGCGAAAAGCGCCCGCTACACCGCCGACCGCGCCGCACTGCGCGCCGCCTTTGCCGGCGTGCTCGACGAGCCCGTGCCGGTGCTGTTGAAGCAGATCGTGCGCGGTGAAGGCGCGACCAAAGTGGCGGCGCGGCAGTCGCGCTGGTGGCTTGCAGCCGCGGCGGCCGCGGTGCTCGTCGTCGGCGGTCTTGGCGGCTATTTTGCCGGCATCGACGGTATCGGCAGGGATGACGGGGCAGACGACCAGCTGGCCGAAGAGGCTATCGCCGCCCATGTCATCTATGCCGCCGAACAACGCCATGCGGTGGAAGTGCCGGCCAGCGACAAGGATCATCTGCAGACCTGGCTGTCCAACCGCGTCGGCCTGAAGCTGGTGGCGCCCGATCTGGTGGCGGAGGGCTTCCAACTGGTTGGCGGCCGGCTGCTGCCCGCCGGCCAGGGCAAGGCCGCCATGCTGCTTTACGAGGACGCCAAGGGCCAGCGCATCTCGCTGTTCGTTACCGCTGATTCCTCAGCCAAGTCCAAGGGTACCTACACGGCCGACGCCGGCGGTCCCGAGGCGGTCTACTGGCTGGACAAGGGCTATGCCTGCGCAGTCGTCGGTTCGCTGCCGCGCGAGCAGCTGGCGGCAGTGGCCAAGCGCGCCTATGGCCAGCTAGTGGCCGGTCTCGCCAGTTGAGCGCATTTCGTTTTCGCAGTCGTGCAAAGGGGCGGCGGCGCACTTCGTGGTCCCGCTCTCATCGCCCCCCACTCGCGGCGGAACCTGTCACAATTCGGCCCTATTCAAGGTGCGATAGCGCTTGGATGATATCGGCGTTTCGGCTGATGTTTGCGACGTGTTCGACCGGGGCTTTCCACCCACTCAATCGAGGTTTTCTGAACCCGCATGCCTGCCGAGATTCGCAAGGCCCGCGCGTCCGACGTCGATGACCTCGCCGCCATCGAGAAGGCGGTTTTTTCCAGTGACCGCATTTCCCGGCGCTCCTTCCGCCTGTTGATCGAACGCGAGACCGCAGAGATGCTGGTCGCCGAAAGCGATGGCCGCGTCGCCGGCTACGCCGTGGTGCTGTTTCGCAAGGGCAGCGGCGTCGCCCGGCTCTACTCGCTTGCCACCAGTCCGTTTTTCAGCGGCCTCGGCTTCGGCCGCATGCTGCTTGCAGCGGCCGAAGAGGCCGCCTTCGAGCACGACCGCATGATGCTGCGCCTCGAAGTGCGCGAGGACAATCTTCGCGCCATCCGCATCTATGAGCAGAGCGGCTACCGGAAGATCGGCCGCGAACCCCACTACTACGAGGATGGCGAGACGGCGCTGCGCTATGAGAAGACCTTGCGCGGCGACATTCCGGTCGCCACCAAAGTGCCATTCTACCAGCAGACCTGCGAATTCACCTGCGGCCCATGCTGCCTGATGATGGCGATGGCCAATTTCGATTCCGGCTTCGTGCCCGATCCGGTCATGGAAATCCGCCTGTGGCGTGAGGCGACGACGGTGTTCATGATGTCAGGCCCTGGCGGCTGCGAGCCGTTCGGCCTTGCGGTGGCAGGCCACGAAAACGGGCTGGCGGCGGAAATCTTCGTGTCCTTCTATGGCGCGCTGTTCCTGCAGTCGGTGCGCAGCGAGGACAAGCGCCGGGTGATGGAACTCGCCCAGGTCGACTTTCGCCGCCGCGCGGAACAATACGGCATCCCGGTGAATTACCGTCCATTCGCCATCGACGACATCCGTGGCGCTTTGGCCGAAGGCAAACTGGTGCTGGTGCTGATCAGCGGTTTCCTGATGTTCGGCAAGAAGGTGCCGCATTGGGTGCTGGCCATCGGCGATGACGGCGACCATATCCTCATCCACGATCCCTGGGTCGAGGACGAAAGACAGGAGACCATCCTCGATGCCGCCAACATTCCCGTGCCGCACGGCATCTTCATGAACATGGCGCAATTCGGCCGCGACGGACTGCGTGCCGCCATCACTCTTGGGAAACGCAGATAACAATGACCTGGGTCATCCTCACCGGCCGGCAGAACGATCTCGACCAGGCCGCGACGCCGCATAAGATCATCACCAACCGTGATTATCTTGCGCATCCGGCGCTGTTTCGCGGCCAGCAGCCGAAGGTCATCAACCTGTCGAACAATTACGCCTACCAGAGCCGCGGCTACTATGCCTCGCTGCTCGCCGGTTCGCGCGGCCACAAGGTCATCCCGACGGTCGAGACGATGATCGACCTGTCGGAGCGCAAGCTCTACGAGCACGCGCTGCCGGAACTGGAACTGGCGCTCAA
Organism: Mesorhizobium caraganae; assembly: GCF_016836705.1. Lineage (GTDB taxonomy): Bacteria > Pseudomonadota > Alphaproteobacteria > Rhizobiales > Rhizobiaceae > Mesorhizobium > Mesorhizobium caraganae. The sequence goes on from NZ_JAFCGY010000002.1 coordinate 229,572, forward strand.
CAAATGCCGCAAGGATCTCGGCGGCGTCTTTCCGCAAAAAGTCTGCATCTTCTTCGGCATCGGCCCGTCGAAGATCTGGGATCGCTTCGCCAAGCTTTTGTTCGACTGGTTCCGCGCCCCGGCGCTTGAGGTCCACATCAAGGACAGCGCCGAATGGGCTTCGATCCGCAAGATCGGCTTCCTGCCGCTGGCCAGGATGACCGAGGAGGAAGAAGCCTTATTCGTGCAGGCGCTCGAGACCTACACCAACCGCGAGTGGCGTGACACCAAGGGCCGCACACCGGCGCGCTACACTTTCGCCACGCTGGTCGATCCGCATGAGGAACTGCCGCCGTCAGAGATTTCCTCGCTGCGCTACTGGGCCAAGATCGCCGAAAAGATGGGCGTCGAAATCGAACCGATCACCAGGAAGGATCTGGCCAAGCTCGCCAATTACGACGCGCTGTTCATCCGCGAGACCACCTCGATCTCCAACCATACTTACCGCTTCGCGCGCCGCGCCCAGCAGGAAGGCATGCCGGTGATCGACGATCCGCTGTCGATGATCCGCTGCACCAACAAGGTCTATCTCAACGAGCTGATGGCCTACAACAAGGTGCCGGTGCCGCCGACGGTGATGATTGCCGGCACCACGGACCTCGAACTGGCGGCGCAGACGCTGGGCTTTCCGCTGGTGCTGAAGATCCCGGACTCATCGTTCTCGCGCGGCGTCAAGAAATGCGGCAACTTCGAGGAACTGAAGACACTCGCCACCGAGTGGCTGGAGGATTCCGATCTTCTGATCGCGCAGAAATTCATTCCGACCGAATATGACTGGCGTGTCGGCGTGCTCGGCGGCCAGCCTCTGTTTGCCGTGCACTATCTGATGGCCAAAAAGCACTGGCAGATCGTCAACCACAAGGCCAGCGGCAAGCCCGACCAGGGCGGTATCAAGACCTTCACGCTGAAAGAGACACCGCCGCATGTCGTCGAGACGGCGGTGAAGGCGGCGCGCTGCATCGGCGACGGGCTTTACGGCGTCGACCTCAAGGAAACCAAGGATGGCGTCTTCGTCATCGAGGTCAACGACAACCCCAATCTCGACCATGGCTGGGAGGATTCCGGCGAAAAGGACGAGGTCTGGGTGCGGCTGACGCAATGGTTCCTGGAGCGGCTCGACCGTCCCGGGCGGTAATTCAAGGCGAGGGGGAAGTATGCAGTTCATCGTCATCGAGGATTTCACCGGCTGCGATCGCAAGGAGATCTATCGTCGCTTCGGCGAGCGCGGCCGCCTGAAGCCGGATGAGCTTGTCGTGCACCACTCGTGGATCGCGGCGGATATGAGCCGCTGCTTCCTTCTGGTCGAGGCCGATGACGTCACGCTGCTGCAGCGCTGGGTCATCGAATGGGCTGACCTTGTGGAGTTCGAGATCATTCCCGTGGCGACGAACAAGGACATGGTCGCCGCATTGGCCAGCCATCTCTGAGTGGGGCGGCATTCGCCGCCCATGTCTGAGCGGGGGCACGCAATCATCGGAGCGCCGGCGAACCCACCGACCGCCGGCATTCCCCGATCAACCAATTGCGAAACGCCGCAACCACGTCGCGCCTTGCGCTGCGCTCGGGGATCGTCAGGCAATAGGGTTGGCGCAGCGCGATCGATAGGGCATTTGCCCGGACCAGCCGGCCGTCTTCCAGCGCCTGGGCGCAATAGATGCCTTGTGCCAGCGTCACGCCCAACCCTGAAATGGCCAGGTCGAGCGCTGCCCGCGACGAGTTCGCCGACAGGCCGCGCTGGACTGCCCGGCCGGGCTCGATGCCAGCCGCCTCGAACCAGTTGCGCCATGACGGAAACGACGCTCCGGTCGGTCCCCAATCGGTGTGGATCAGCGGCAGGCCGGCCAGGTTTTCCGATCTGGCGGCAAGTCCAGGCGCGCAGACGGGATAGACGGCGTCCCTGACAACGTCCTCTGTCGGGTGCTCGCGATAATGCGGTCCAAAGGACAGTCTGAGGTCGATCAGTTCACGGTCGAACGGCACCGGGTCGTCATCACCGCGCAGCGAGATGTCGACGGCGCCATGGCTGGCGACGAAGCCGGCGAGACGTTCCGAAAGCCAGCCCATCGCCATGGACGGCGGCACCGATATGACAAGCCGCGGGCGGAAGGCATCGCTGCCGCGCGCGATGCTGCCGATCTCCTGGAAGGCCAAGGTCAGCCTCGGCAGCATCTCGACGCCGGCTTCGGTCAGCACCACGCGACGGTTGACGCGATGGAACAGCTTGCGGCCCATCTGCTCCTCGACAGTGCGGATAAGCTGGCTGACGGCCGCCGCCGAGATCGACAGCTCTTCCGCCGCCGCGGCAAAGCTCCCCGAGCGTGCAGCCGCCTCGAAGGCTTGCAGTCCTTTCAGGGATGGAAGCGCGGCCATTTGGTGTTCCGATAGATAAGCTTAGCTTATCTATTTCGCAGAAATCCTCGTTTTTAGAAAGGTTTCTTATTGGGGTAGCGTGGCGCAATGAACATATCGGCTCAGACTGAACCCAGAGACCATCGCGATGTCATCGCGTCGCTGACCAATGAGCAGCGCAGCCGCCTGACCGGCAAATCGAACGGGCCGGGTCTGGTTCAGCTCGCATTTCATCTCGGCGGGATCATCGTTCTCGGCCCGCTGATCGCGGCCAAGGTGCCGTGCTGGCCGCTGCTGATGCTGCCGCAAGGCATCCTCATCGTCTTCCTGTTCACGCTGCTGCATGAGACGGTGCACAGGACGGCTTTCGAGACACAGTGGCTCAACGATGCCGTGGCAAGGGTCTGCAGCCTGGCGATCGCGCTGCCGGCCGACTGGTTCCGCTACTTCCATTTCGCTCATCATCGCTTCACCCAGGATCCCGAAAACGATCCCGAACTCGCCTTTCCGAAACCGGAGACGGTGCGGCAATACATCGTCCATGTCTCGGGCCTGCCGGTGTGGTGGGGGAATCTGCAGACGCTCTACACCAACGCGACCGGCAGCTGCCGCGACAGCTACGTGCCGCCGAAGGGCCTGCCCAAGGTGCGTGCTGAGGCCCGCGCCATGATCGCTTTCTACGTCGTAGTCGCCGCACTGGCGCTCTGGTTCAACGCGACGGTGCTGCTCTATGTCTGGATCGTGCCGGCGCTGCTCGGACAGCCATTCCTCAGGCTCTATCTGCTGGCCGAACATGGCCGCTGCCCGCTCGTCGCCAACATGCTGGAAAACACCCGTACCACGCTGACCAATTGGCTGGTGCGCAAGGTTGCCTGGAATATGCCCTACCACGCTGAGCATCACGCTTATCCCGGCGTGCCGTTCCATCAGTTGCCGGCGTTCCACCAGCTGATAGAGCGGCATCTTAAAGTGGTCGAGTCCGGCTATGTCAGCTTCCACGAAAAATACATCGAGACGCTGCGCTGAATAGCGGCATTCAATCTGGTGTATTGGTGGCCGCCGTCTGCTCGACGAGGGTGACGAAATAACTCAGCACGGTCGGAACGATTGCGTCGTTGAAGGCATAGCGATCGCCATGCAGTCCTTCGCCCGGTCCGACTGAGCCGGCGCCGACCCACGCATAGCAGCCGCCGGCTTCGCGGATCATGTAGGCGAAATCCTCGCAACCGAGGCTCGGGTTGAATGCGGTCTCGACCCGCTCGCGGCCGACGACAGCGGCGGCGGCCTGGACGGCTTGGGCCGTCGCGGCTGATGTATTGACCAGCGGTGGGTAACCCTTTTTGTAGACGAGCTTGGCGGTCAGGCTGTTCGCCGCAGCGATACCCTCCGCGATCTCCCCGACCAGTCTTTCGCAATGGTCCGACAGAGCGGGCTCGAAGAAACGGCAGGTCCCCTGCAGCCAGACCTTGCCCGGCACGATGTTGCCGACATTGCCGCCATGGATCTGGGTGATCGAGACGACCAGCGCCGTCTGCGGATCGACCGAGCGGCTGACGATGCGCTGCACGGCCTGAACGAAAGCGCTGGCTGCAAGCACCGGGTCGTCGCCAAGCTGCGGCATGGCGGCATGTGCGCCGGTTCCCTCGAAACTCAACTCGAAAGTGTCGACAGCCGCCATCATCGCGCCGGCTCGGGCCGCGATCGTGCCGAGCGGCAGTCCCGGCCAGTTATGGACGGCGTAGACGGCTTCCACCGGGAAGCGCTCGAACAGCCTGTCCTCGATCATGCGCATGCTGCCGCCTTCATTTTCCTCCGCCGGCTGGAAGATGAAATAGACGGTTCCGTCGAAGGCTCTGCTATCGGCGAGCAGCTTGGCGGCGCCGAGCAACATCGCGGTGTGGCCGTCATGGCCGCAGGCATGCATCACGCCGTCCTTTTTCGAGGCATATGGCAATCCGGTCTTCTCCAGCACAGGCAAGGCATCCAGCTCGGCCCTGAGCCCGATGGCGCGTGTCCCCGGCCGTCCCCTGAGGACGCCGACCACGCCGGTGCCGCCCATGCCTTCATGGATTTCATCGAGCCCGAAGGCGCGCAGCTTGTCGGCAACAAAGCGCGCTGTCTCATACTCGCTGAAACCAAGCTCGGGATTGGCGTGGATGTGATGCCGCCATTCCACCACCTGCGGGGTGAGGGCGGCGACGGGGTCGTTGTGCAGCATTGCGCTCTCCTTGCCGGCCGTCGTAAATTCGGCCTTGTCGATGCCAGCACCTAAAGGGTTTGCGCCGGCAGCGTCTTGAACAGGATTGACCGTGTCGGGAATTCAGGAGCCGCAGGAGACAACGCAGTTCTGGCGTCATCCGCGCTTTCGCGATCTTGGCATGCTGAGGGCGCGTTTCACCCGGCATCGCTACCAGTTGCACACGCACCCGACCTATGTCGTCGCGCTGATCACGCATGGCTGCGAGCGTGTCCGCATCGGCAACGAGACCGTCGTCGCGCCGGTGGGCACGGTCCTCCTCGTCAATCCGGAGGTGTGGCACGACGGCGAGGCAGGTGCCGAGCAGGGCTGGGCCTACCGCACCTTCTATCCCTCGGTTTCCCTCATGGGCGCGATCGCTGCAGAACTCGGGCAGGATCGCGCGCCACTGTTTTCGCAATCGATCGTCGATGATGCCGATCTCGTCCAGGCGGTGGCCGCCGCACACCAGGTCTCGACATCAGGCGATGCCACAAGTGCCGAGACATCCATGCTGATCGCCTTGCGCAAGCTCGTCCTGCGCCATGGCGATTGGGGCGGCCGGAGGCGCGAGGCGGTCGAAAGCTTCGGATCGAAAAGCCGGCTCCGGGTCTATGAACAGGTCATCGAAGACCATCTGAACTCGGGCCTCGATTTGCGGCGGCTCGCCGAAGCTGCAGGCGTGACGCGCTTTCAGGTCATCCGGGATTTCAGGAAGGTGCTGGGTCTCACGCCCGCTGCCTTCATCCGTGACCGCCGGTTGCGCCGCGCCGATCTCCTGATCCGCCAAGGCTCAAACCTCGCCGACGCCGCCTTTGCGGCCGGCTTCTCCGACCAGAGCCATCTCTCGCGCACCTTCCGCGCGGCGCATGGAATGACACCGGGGATGTTCAGGCGGGCCGGGACGCTGCCTTCGACTTGAGCAGTCGTGCCATGTCAGCCGCCTTTGACGGCACGCCGATCAGAAAGCCCTGCGCCTCGACACAGCCAGCCTTGTGCAATATGTCGAGCTGCGCTTGCGTCTCGACGCCTTCGGCGGTGACGGTGATGCCGAGCTCGGCGCCAAGCCCGATGATCGAGCGCACGATCGCCGCCGTGTCCCGGTTGTCGATATCATGGATGAACGAGCGGTCGATCTTGATCTTGTCGACGGGAAAGCGCCTGAGATAGCCGAGCGACGAATAGCCGGTGCCGAAATCGTCGAGCGCGATGCGGATGCCGAGTTCGCGGAGCTGTCTAAGCGTCTTCAGCACCGTCTCGCTTTCATCCATCAACACGGTTTCGGTGATCTCCAGCTCAAGCCGCCTGGCCGGCACGCCGGAAACGGCCAGCGCCGAAATCACGCTGCGGGCAAAGTCGGCACTTCTGATCTGTACGGCCGAGACGTTGACGGCAATGCGCATTCCGGGCGGCCAGCCGGCGGCCACGCTGCAGGCCTGTTTCAGCGCCCATTCGCCCAGCGGGACGATCAGTCCGCTGTCTTCGGCGGCCGCGATGAAATCGTCGGGCGCCACCAGACCGCGTGTTGGCGAATTCCAGCGCATCAAGGCTTCGGCGCCGACGATTTCGCCCGACGCGATGTTGGTGATCGGCTGGAAGTCCAGGACGAATTCCTGCCGCTTCAGCGCCGTATCGAGATCGGTTTCGAGCGTCAGGCGCGCCCGCGCGAGGGCGTCCATGCCGGGTTCGAAAAAGCGGTAGACGTTGCGGCCTTCACTCTTGCCGCTGTAGAGCGCCATGTCGGCATTCTTCAACAGCGTGTCGGCGTCCTTGCCATCGTTGGGATAGAGAGCGATGCCAAGGCTGATGCCGACATGCATGTCGCGGCCCTTATAGCGAAACGGCTGGCTGATGACAGCGACGATGCGCTTTGCCAGTTGTTCAGCATCGGCGGTACCTTTGAGATTGAACTGCAGGATGGCGAACTCGTCGCCGCCGAGGCGGGCGACCACATCGGTCTCGCTGCGCAGGCTGTGCCGCAACCGGTCCGCCACGCACTTCAGCAGCCAGTCGCCGGCCGGGTGCCCCCAGGTGTCGTTGATGGCCTTGAAGCGATCGAGGTCGAGCGAGAAGATCGCCAACGGAGTAGCAGCGGTTTCGCCAAGCGCCTGGTCGAGCCGTTCGCGGAACATCGAGCGGTTGGGCAGGTCGGTCAGCGTGTCGTAATGGGCAAGGTGGCTCATGCGCTCTTCGGCGCGCCGGCGCTCGGTGATGTCTTCGAACGTCGCCACCCAGCCGCCGCCGGCAAGCGGCCGGCGCGCAATCAGCAATGTTCGGCCATCGGCAAGGATGCGATTTGTCGAGCGCGTTTCGCCGGCCTGCAGGCTGGCCCTGGTCTTGGAGATCTCGCCGTCGATATCGATCGACGGATAGATGCGCAGGCGCACCATCTGCTCGAGCAGGGCGCGATGGCTCATGCCGAGCGGGAAGTCTCCGGGCTTGACGTTGTAGAGGTCGAAGAAGCGCTGATTGCGCACGATCAGCGTGCCGTCGGCGTCATACATCAGCAGGCCTTGCGACATGTTGGCTAGCGCCGCATCGAAGCGGCGGTGCTGCTCCTTCAACTCCTGCTCGGCCCGCCTTTGCTCCGTGATGTCCTCATAGATCGACACCCAGCCGCCCGAGGCCAGCGGCCGGTGCGTGATGGAGATGATACGGCCGTCCGAAAGGATTTCCTCGTAGGTCGAGGCTTGCGCCCGCTCGATATAGGGCTTGCGGATGGCATAGAGGTCCGCGGCGCTCTGCGAGGCGACGCCGATGTCGACGCTGTGTTGGAGAATATCCAGGAACGCGATGCCGGGCCGCACGATCTTCGCATCGAGGGAGAAGATTCTGAGATAGTTGCCGTTGCAGATGATCATCCGCTCGTCGGCATCGAACATGCACAGCCCATGCGACATGTTTTCGACGGCCGCCGAAAAGCGCTCGTTCTGGTGGCGCAATTCGTCTGCGATCTGCTGTGGGGCGGCGACGCCTCCGGCTCCCCGTCTGCGGACGGGCGAACCACCCTTGACGTGCGCAACGGACATGAGGCGTGCCTGCTGACCGTGATCGAAACCCGGTACTGTGGTTACCGCTGGTTAATTTAGCGTATGTTCACTCGGCCGAATGCACGGCAACCGCTGCCTGGCGCTGCTTTTCGAGCGTCGCATAACGCTTGAGGAACGCCGCCTGCGCCGAAGTCACCGAGCGCGGCGTGAAATCGAAACGGTCCGCGTTGAAGCCGCGCGGCCGGCCGAAGAACTCGGTTGCCTCCGCGGTCGAAAAGCCGGCAAGCAGCGTCGCCTCGTAGTAAGCAGCGATCTGGTCGGCCCGCTTGATCTCCTTGCGAAGGCCGGCGCCGAGTTCCGCCGGCAGCGAAAAGCGCTGATGGATGGCGCGCTGCAGGCGCAGCTCGCAGTCCTTGTAGGAGCCGCCCATCACCGATTTGAACGGCGAGATCATGTCGCCGATGACATATTCCGGCGCGTCGTGCAGCAGCGCCGCCAGCCGTGCATTGGCCGAGGCGTCCGGCTGCAATTCGCCAAAAAGCGCCTCGACCAGCAGCGAATGCTGAGCGACCGAAAAGGCGTGATCGCCGTGTGTCTGGCCATTCCAGCGGGCGACACGGGCAAGCCCGTGGGCGATGTCGGAGATTTCGATGTCGAGCGGCGAGGGATCGAGCAGGTCTAGCCGCCGTCCCGACAGCATGCGCTGCCAGGCGCGCGGCGGCGCCCCGACACGGTCGGCGGCCATCAGGCGTCCTCCGCGCCGACCGCTTCCCTGGGAAAGCTGAACTTTGCCCAGGCCGGAATGGCGAGCGAAACAGCGACGTCACCCGCCAGGATCGGTTGGCCGGCGTCGAGCGCCGCCTTGACCCGGTCGATGCGGGCAATGGCTAGGCCGATCGGGCCTTTGCTCGAGCCGAGCATGCCGACCGACCGCCCCGCCACCGTCAGCTCCGTGCCCGGTGCGGGCAAAGCATGGTCGGCCGAAACGATCAGCACGCGCCGTCTGGCGGTGCCGCGATGCTGCATGCGCGAGACCACTTCCTGGCCGACATAGCAGCCCTTCTTGAAGCCGACCCCGCCGGTCTCGTCGAGCAGCACGTCATGCGGGAAGGTGTCGCCGAGCTGATAGTCCGGCCCGCTTTCGGCGATGCCGTGGGCGATGCGCAGGGTTTGCCACGCAGCCTGATCGCCGCCTTCGGATGCGCCTCCATAGGAGCGGCTGACGGCTACGTCACGGAAGCGGGTATCGGCAAGTGCCGTTGAATCAGAATGTGAAGCGGTTGAATCATCGCCCCATGCAACCGTCACAAGCAATTGATCCTGCTTGGCAATCTCGGCCTTGGCGCGCAGCTTGTAAAGCATCAGCCGGCGCACGAAATCGTCTGCGACGTCGGCCCGGCATTCCAGCTGGAAGCCGCTGTCGCCGGCGCGCGAGATCAGAAAATCGAACAGGATCTTGCCCTGCGGCGAAAGCAGCGCGCCGGGCTTTGCCTCGCCGGCGGCCAGCGTATCGAGGTCGGTGGTGAGGATATTCTGCAAAAAATGCTCGGCATCCGGGCCTGACACGGAAATGAGGGCGCGGTTGTCGAGAAGGGCAAAGGGCATGGGCGGCAAAGAACCTGATCTTGCAAAACAGACGGTCATTACGTAAGCCCCTGATACTCCCCCCGCAAGAGACCGAACACCCATGGCCAGCACCTACGACCTCATCCTGACAGGCGGCACGGTGGTCAATCATGACGGCGAGGGCGCGCGCGATGTCGGCGTCAAGGATGGTCGCATCGCGGCTATAGGCGATCTTAGCCAAGCCTCGGCTAACGAGAGCGTCGACTGCCGCGGCCTGCACATCCTGCCGGGCGTCGTCGACAGTCAGGTGCATTTCCGCGAGCCGGGGCTGGAGCATAAGGAAGATCTGGAGACGGGCTCGCGCGCGGCGGTGCTGGGCGGCGTCACTGCCGTGTTCGAGATGCCCAACACCAACCCGCTGACCACCAGCGAGGCGGCGCTTGCCGACAAGGTGCGGCGCGGCACCGGCCGCATGCATTGCGACTTCGCCTTCTGGGTCGGCGGCACGCGCGAGAACGCCGGAGACGTCGGCGAACTCGAGCGGCTCCCCGGTGCGGCCGGCATCAAGGTGTTCATGGGTTCCTCCACCGGCGACTTGCTGGTTGAGGATGACGAGGGTGTCGCATCGATCCTGAGAAACACCCGCCGCCGCGCCGCCTTTCATTCGGAGGATGAGTTCCGTCTGCGCGAACGCCTTGGCCTGCGCGTCGAGGACGACCCGTCCTCGCACCCGGTCTGGCGCGACGAGATCGCCGCCTTGCGCTGTACCGAGCGGCTGGTCCGCATCGCGCGAAACACTCGCGCCCGCATCCATGTCCTGCACATCTCGACCGCCGAAGAAATCCTGTTCCTCGAACAGCACAAGGATGTTGCCACCTGCGAGGCGACGCCGCATCATTTGACGCTCGCGGCCGACGACTATGCGCGGCTGGGCACGTTGATCCAGATGAACCCGCCGGTGCGGGCGGCACGCCATCGCGACGGCGTCTGGCACGGCATTGCGCAAGGCATCGTCGACGTGCTGGGCTCCGACCACGCCCCGCACACGCTGGCCGAGAAGGCAAAGCCCTATCCGGCCTCGCCGTCGGGGATGACCGGGGTGCAGACGCTGGTGCCGATCATGCTCGACCACGTCAATTCAGGCCGGCTGACCCTGCAGCGCTTCGTCGACCTGTCCAGCCACGGCCCGCAGCGCATCTTCGGCATGGCCCGGAAAGGCCGCATCGCCGCCGGCTACGACGCCGATTTCACCATCGTCGACATGAAGCGCCGCGAGACTATCACCAATGCGCAGGCCGGCTCCAAGGCCGGCTGGACGCCCTATGACGGCAAGCAAGTCACCGGCTGGCCGGTTGGCACCGTCGTGCGCGGCCGCCGTGTAATGTGGGACGGCGAGATCGTCACGCCCGGGCAGGGCAAGGCTGTGGAGTTTTCCGAGGCCCTGCCGAAATAGGCTGACGGCAAAAACTCAATCGCCGGCGACGAAGAATGTCCACTGCCCGGCGGGCGTGATGCCGACGCGATAGAAGATGTAGGCGCCGAACTGCTTCATGTCGTCATAGTCGCCGGCGGTGACGATCTTGAACAGTTCGACCCGCTGTTTGGCGTCGAGCTTGTCCAGCGGCATGGCGAAGAAGTATGGCCAGACATAGAGCTCCTGCGGCGTGCCGACATCGACATGGACATAGCCGGCATTGAGCACCTCTTCCATGATGGCGAGGATTTCCTGGCCTTCCTTGTCGCCTGAAAGCCCTTTCAGGAAGGCGATCGGGTCGCCCTCGATCTCGCCCAGCGACAATTGGGTCATGGTCTCGCCCGTGCCGATCAGGGGCCGCAGCTTCTCGATGTCGCCGCTGACGCAGGCTTCGACCATCAGGTCGTGCATGCGCCTGACCGGCTCCGGCAATTTGGAAAGGTCGTAGACGACTTCAGGCACCGGCGCGTCGGGATCGGCACGCGGGTTGGCCACGCCGCCATCGTCGGTCGGCCCTGCCGGCTCGCTTTGTTCGGGCTCTGCGGGTGATTTCGGCTGGCTGGCCGCTGGCGGCGTCGTGCCGGGCAGATCGGGCATCGGCACGGAATTTTCGGATGGCGCCGTCTCACCATTGGCTGGCGGCGCAGCCGGCGCCGGAAGCTCCTCGCGCTTGATCTCGCTCAGCGCGTAGGCAGGGCTGCTTGTCAGGACAAGTGCCGGCGGAACCGCGGCGCAGGAAGCGGCAAGCCAGATGCTGAGGACCAGTCCGCGAGGCTGGCCTGACATCGAAAAATTCACCGCTTGCCTCTCCTTGGGCCTGGGCCTCCTTCAGGTGCCAGGCATGATGCCCAAACAGCGCGCCGTCGTCAAAGAACCGATCAAGGCGCCGGAGCGCCGGTTTGCGCCCAGAGGGACGCGCGCCGCTCTAGTGCCGCAGCCGCTCCGGCTCGAAAGCGCCGGCGATCACCTTTTCACGCATGCGGTCGAGCAGGGCAAGAGCTGAAGTCTCGCCATTGGCGCGCAGCATCTCGCCGAACGCCGTTTCAAGTGCTGCCTCGGCAATGATTTCCGGCTCGATACCGGCCGACAGACCTTCCGCCCAGGCCTCGCTATGGCTTTCCACCGCGGTCAGGCGCTTTTCTTCCCTGACCAGCGCGTCGATGTCGTTGACGCCATGTTCCATTGCGATGTCCACCCTTTTCAAGCGGCGATCCAACGTGTCGGATCCGGCTTGGGCTGTCCCTATCTCCACGCAGGCTAAGTAAGCATTTGTAAATACGACATTTTTTTGATCGTCTTTGACAAACTTCATCGCCAGCGTTCGGTCCGATTCAAACTTAGCCGATTAGACCGGTGAGCGGGGTGAAAACCTTCAGTTTGAGTTAATTCCACATCCGCGCGCTAACGTTTCGTTAATACTGTTGCGAAAGTGCAACACCAACATTGCATCAACGTGCCGTGGATACAAGGCGGGGTGCTCGAAAAGGCGTTGGCTGTGACGCGGTCTGGCGCTCGTCAGTTGCCGTAGCGCGAAGCGATGTCGCGGGTCAGTGTCTCGCCTTCCTTCATGTAGCGGCTGATGGCCGCGGTCGCCGATGGTGTGCACTGCGTGTAGGTGCCACCGAACGAACGGTAACCGCGGTTGAAGCTGGCGATGAAGCGGGCGCGCCGCTCGGGATCGGGATTTTCCGAATCGATCAGCTTTTCCATCTCGGTACGCCACTGGTCGCCCTTTTCGCCGCACAGATTGCGCAGGAAATGCAGCGACCCCAGCACCTCGGCCAGCCGCATCAGACCGGGCTCGAATGGCGACTCGGCGGCCGGCGCCGGCTGCACGGCAGCCATGCTGGCGGCGAGGCATGCGGCGAGGAAGAGCGCGGCGCGGGTCATAAGTCTTTCTGGCCAAACAATTTGTCGCCTGCAAGGCGATTCTCTGTGTTCAGATACCGGGACGGCTTGAGCCCAGAAGCTCCTCAGCGACCTCAAACACATCGCCTGCGAGCGGCATGTCGGTCATTTCGTTCAGCGTATAGAAGGCGGCGGTCTCGGCGTCGTCACTGGCTGTCGCCTCGCCCCCGGCATAGACAGCGCCGAACACCGTCAGGAGATAGTCGACCGGGTGATTCTCGCCGCTGCCGTCGATGTGGATGTCGCGAAGCGGACGATAGTCTTTTGCCCGCAACCCGGTCTCCTCCAGCAATTCGCGCGCCGCGGCTTGCTCAAGAGCTTCGCCGGGCTCGACCTTGCCGCCGGGAAAGGCATAGACCCCTTGCGACGGCGGCCGCGCCCGCTTGACCAGCAGCACTGTCGTGCCGCGCACAACGGCGACGGAGACGGCGGGAAGTGTCTTGCGCTGCTCGTTCATCGATCGCGATTCGCCTATATGAGGTCAGGCCCTTGTGGACGGCTGGCGGCATTGAGCTTTAGCGGTTGCGCAACGCCGGTTCCATCGCCACCTTCGCATGACACCATTCAGAGACCTTAGCCTATGTGCGGACGCTTTGCCCTGACGGCCACGCCGGACCAGACCGCTGCCTTGCTCGGCCTGGCGGAGCTGGAGGAGTTTCCAGCCCGCTACAACATCGCGCCGACGCAGCCGGTGCTGATGGCGCTCTCTGGACCGCCGCGCATGCCGGGCTCGAATTTTCCGGATCGCCAGGCGATGCTGGTGCGCTGGGGGCTGATCCCGGCCTGGGTCAAGGACACCAGGGAATTTCCGCTGCTGTTCAATGCGCGCTCGGAAGGAGCGGCGGAGAAGGCCTCGTTCAAAGCCGCCATGCGCCATCGTCGCGCATTGGTTCCGGCCTCCGGCTTTTATGAGTGGCAGCAATCGGGCAACGGCAAGAAGGGCCAGCCCTACTGGATACGGCCGAGGAATGGCGGGCTCGTCGCCTTTGCCGGGCTGGTCGAAACCTATGCCGAGCCGGGTGGTTCGGAGATGGACACCGGCGCCATTCTCACCGTCAACGCCAATGCCGACATCGCCCATATCCATGACCGCAGTCCGGTGGTCATCGCGCCGGAGGATTTTGCCCGCTGGCTGGACTGCCGCGCGCTCGAGCCGCGCGACGTGGCCGACCTGCTCAGACCTGCACAGCCCGATTTCTTCGAGGCTGTGCCGGTCTCCGACCTCGTCAACAAGGTCGCCAACACCGGGCCCGAGATACAGGACAGGGGCATCGTCGGGCCTGAGCCCGAGAAGGTCAGGCGCCAGAAGCCCGGCGCGGACGACAGTCAAATGACGTTGTTTTAGAGCACGACCCCAAGAAACCAGTCTTCGGGAAGAACCTGCTCAATCGGGAAGAGCTGCTGTTTTCAGGCGCGCTCAGGCGCCTCGGCCTTCCGTGCCGGCGTACGCCTTGGCGGCGGCCGGTGCCGGAGCTTTGATCAGGCAGCGCGGGGCGAAGTGATTTTCGGTGCCGGCTTCTTCTTCTTGGCAGTGTGGAGAAGGGCGGCGACGATAGCGGCCGGGCCGATCGCGCGGTAGTGGTTGGCGAGCGCCGGTTGCTTGGCGCGGCTCGATTCCTGCTTGGTTCGTGGCATCGATCTCTTCCCTGGTAACATTTCCGTGTCTGCGTTTGCCGGCCGAATCTGACCGAATCGTGACCCATGGTGAACTAGCCGGCGAATGTTTCATGACTGTGCCGACATGTTTAATAAAATGTTTCAGTGCCTCATGACCTGTGATCCAGCGGCGCTTTTGCCGGAAGTTGCGACTTGACGGCAACACCGGCCAAGGCGATAAAGCCGCCCATGAAAACGTTTTTCGCCATTTGTGGCATTTGCATTATTGGCTAGCCTCGCGCTGGTCCGGACGTTTTCGCCTCATCTTTCCCCAGAGTGGACAAACGCCCCGGCCAGCAGGCTGGAGCCCGATTTGTGCCTCGGCGCAAGGACGGCTCTGCCCAGAGCATGATCCCGAAAAGTGGGTACCGGGTTTCGGATAAGATCATGCTCAACCAAAGAGTAAACGGACCGGAAGGGCACGCATGTCTGACGCATCGAAGGGTCTTAGCCTCTACAACACGCTAACGCGGACGAAGGACGCGTTCGTCCCGATCGACGCTGGGAATGTGCGCATGTATGTCTGCGGCCCGACCGTCTACGACTTTGCCCATATCGGCAATGCGCGGCCGGCGATCGTCTTCGACGTGCTGTTCCGTTTGCTGCGTCATGTCTACGGCGAGGCGCACGTTACGTATGTGCGCAACATCACAGATGTCGACGACAAGATTAACGCCCGCGCGCTGCGCGATTTCGGCGCCGAGATCGCGTCGGGAAAACTGACGCTCAACGAGGCGATCCGCCGCGTCACCGAAAAGACCGCCGACCAGTATCACAAGGATGTCGCGGCCCTCGGCTGCTTGCCGCCGACGGTCGAGCCGCGCGCCACCGAGTTCGTCGCGCGCCGCGCCGACGGCAAGGCCGACATGATCAGCCTCATCGAGCGCCTGATCGAGCGCGGCCATGCCTATGTCGCCGCCGGCGAGGTATTGTTCGACACCGCCTCGATGCCGGATTACGGCGAACTGTCGAAGCGCAATCTCGACGAGCAGCAGGCCGGCGCCCGCATCGCCGTCGATGCCCACAAGAAGAACCCCGGCGATTTCGTTTTGTGGAAATTGTCGTCGCCGGAAGAGCCCGGCTGGGACAGCCCGTGGGGCAGGGGCCGTCCGGGCTGGCACATCGAGTGCTCGGCCATGTCGGCCGCCTATCTCGGCGACGTCTTCGACATCCATGGTGGCGGCCTCGACCTGATCTTCCCCCACCATGAGAACGAGATTGCCCAGTCGCGCTGCGCGCATGGCACCGACGTCATGGCCAATGTCTGGATGCACAATGGCTTCCTGCAGGTCGAGGGCCAGAAGATGTCGAAGAGCCTCGGCAATTTCTACGCCATCGCCGAACTGCTGGAGACCGACACATTCGGCGGCCGCAAATGGCCGGGCGAGGTGCTGCGGCTGGCGATGCTGATGACGCATTATCGCGAGCCGATCGATTTTTCGGTCCGCAAGCTGGAGGAGGCCGAGAACACGCTGCGCAAATGGAAACGCGCAGCCGACCTCGCACCGGCCGCTGGGCAAGTGCCGGCGGAAGTCGTGGCAGCGCTGTCGGACGACCTCGCCACCTACGCCGCCTTCCAGCAGCTGACGCAGCTTGCCGGCGAGGCCGCGGACGGCAACGAAGCTGCCGCTTCGCTGAAGGCCTCGCTGCTGTTCCTCGGCTTCGATGTCGGTGCGGCCAAGGTCGATGAGGCCGCGGTCGCCAAAGCCATCGCCAAGCGCCTGGAACTGATCGCCGCGAAAAACTGGGCCGAAGCCGACCGCGTGCGTGATGAGCTGCTGGCGCAAGGCGTGCAGCTTAAGGACGGCAAGGATCCGGCCACTGGCGAAAGAATCACCACCTGGGAGGTAAAAAGATGATCGACCATCTCGGCATCAACGTCGCCGATTTCGACGCTTCGAAGGCCTTTTACGATCAGGCGATGGCGCCGCTAGGCGCCTCGCTGATCTACATGGTGCCGCTGGAATATACCGGCGGCGCCAAGGTCGGTGGCTATGGCCGCGACCGGCCGGTGTTCTGGTTGCAGGCCAGCAACGATGAGCCGAGGACCCATCAGCACGTCGCCTTCACCGCGCGCAGCCGCGCTGAGGTCGATGCGTTCCATGCCGCCGCCCTTGCCGCCGGCGGCAAGGACAATGGCGGGCCGGGCCTGCGGCCGCATTATCACCCGCACTATTACGGCGCCTTCGTCTTCGATCCCGACGGCAACAATGTCGAGGCCGTCTGCCATGCCCCGGAATGAATATGAAACGGAGCGAGACACGATGAGCCTCGACAATCGGCCGATCTACACCGGCGGCTGCCAATGCGGCGCGGTGCGCTTTCGCGTCGAGGGCGCGCTGGGCGATGCCTCGATCTGCCATTGCCGCATGTGCCAGAAAGCGTTCGGCGCCTTCTACGCGCCGCTGGTTTCGGTGCGTGGCGCCAAGCTCGACTGGACGCGTGGCGAGCCGAAATATTTCGCCTCGTCCAGTCACGTCGACCGCGGCTTCTGCGCCAATTGCGGCACGCCGCTGACCTTTACCGCGCCTGATGGCGTCGGCCTCGCCATTGGGGCGTTCGACAATCCGGCCGAAATCGTGCCGCTGATCCAGTGGGGCACAGAGGCAAAGCTGCCCTATGTCGACACCATCCCGCAACTGCCCGGCGAGGACACGATGGCCGACATATCATCGGCGCCTTATCTCGCCGAACTCGTCTCCTACCAGCATCCCGACCACGACACCGAACAATGGCCGCCAGAGGAAAGACAAAGACCATGACCGATGAAATTCGAACCGGCGGCTGCCAGTGCGGCGCCGTGCGCTTCCGCATCAAGGGCAAGCTCGGGCGCCCGTCCATCTGCCATTGCCGTATGTGCCAGAAACAGTTCGGCAATTTCTTCGGCGCGCTGGTGACGGTGCCGAAGGACGGCGTCGAATGGACCCATGAGGAGCCGAGCTACTTCCAGTCTTCGGTCAATATCGATCGCGGCTTCTGCGCCCGCTGCGGCACGCCACTCACCTATCGCCAGCCCGGCGCGCTGGAGATCGCCATCGGTGCCTTCGACGACCGCTCGGATCTCGCGCCGCAGATCCAGGTCAACTACGCGGCTCGCCTGCCTTGGGTGGAGAAGATCTTCGAGGCGCCGATCCTCGACGATCCCGACTTCTATCGACGGCAGGAGCAGATCATCTCCTTCCAGCATCCCGACCACGAGACGGCCAACTGGCCGCAGCAGGGCTTGAAACTATGACGATGCACAGCAGCTCCATGCGTACGCTCTATCCCGAGATCGAGCCGCTCGAGTCGGGCATGCTTGATGTCGGCGACGGCCACACCATCTACTGGGAACGCTGCGGCACCAAGGGCGCCAAACCCGCCGTGTTCCTGCATGGCGGCCCGGGCGGCGGCATCTCGCCAAAACATCGGCGGCTGTTCGACCCGAAGCTTTACGATGTCATCCTGTTCGACCAGCGCGGCTGCGGAAAATCGACGCCCAACGCCTCGCTCGACGCCAACACCACCTGGCATCTGGTCGCCGACATCGAACGCCTGCGCGAAATGTGCGGCTTCGACAAATGGCTGGTGTTCGGCGGCTCCTGGGGTTCGACGCTGGCGCTTGCCTATGCCGAGACGCATCCCGACCGCGTCAGCGAGCTCGTCGTGCGCGGCATCTATACGCTCACCCGCGCCGAACTCGAATGGTATTATCAGTTCGGCGTCTCCGAAATGTTTCCCGAGAAGTGGGAGCGTTTTCAGGCGCCGATCCCTGAAACCGAGCGCGGCGACATGATGGCCGCCTACCGCAAGCGGCTGGTTGGCTCCGACCGCAAGGCGCAGCTCGAAGCCGCCCTGGCGTGGAGCCTGTGGGAAGGCGAGACGATCACGTTGCTGCCGGAACCGGAAACCAGCGACAAGTTCGGCGAGGACGATTTCGCCATCGCCTTTGCCCGCATCGAGAACCACTATTTCGTTCACGCCGGCTGGCTCGAGGAGGGACAGCTGCTGCGCGACGCACACAGGCTGAAGGACATCCCTGGCACCATCGTCCATGGTCGCTATGACATGCCGTGTCCGGCGCGCTACGCCTGGGCGCTGCACAAGGCCTGGCCGAAGGCGGATTTCCATCTCATCGAAGGCGCCGGCCATGCCTATTCGGAACCGGGGATCCTCGATCAGCTGATCAGGGCGACGGACAAGTTCGCAGGAAAGAAATGACATCGGCCTTCGGGCCAGAGGAGGGTGCGTACGCACCCGCGCAGCCATGACAAAGCAACGCCTCTATCTCTTCGACACCACATTGCGCGACGGCCAGCAGACGCCGGGCATCGACTTTTCCGTCGAGGACAAGATTGCGATTGCCAAGCTGCTCGACGAGTTCGGTATGGACTATGTCGAAGGCGGCTATCCCGGCGCCAATCCGACCGACACCGCATTCTTCCAGCAGAAGCGCACGGCGAAGGCAAAATTCGTCGCCTTCGGCATGACCAAGCGGGCAGGCGTATCGGCGTCCAACGATCCGGGCCTGGCGGCGCTGGTACAGTCGAAATCCGACGCCATCTGTTTCGTGGCCAAGAGCTGGGACTATCATGTCCGCGTCGCGCTTGGCTGCACCAATGAGGAGAACCTCGACTCCATCAAGGTTTCGGTCGAAGCAGCTGTTGCCGCCGGCAAGGAAGCTATGGTCGATTGCGAGCATTTCTTCGACGGCTTCAAGGCCAATCCGGATTATGCGCTGGCTTGCGCCAAGGCCGCCTATGACGCCGGTGCGCGCTGGGTGGTGCTGTGCGACACCAATGGCGGCACGCAACCCTCTGAAGTGCACACCATTGTCGACAAGGTGATCGCCGCCGGCATACCGGGCGACCATCTCGGCATCCATGCCCATGACGATACCGGCCAGGCGGTGGCGAATTCGCTAGCCGCCGTCGAGGCCGGCGTGCGCCAGATCCAGGGCACGCTGAACGGCATCGGCGAACGCTGCGGCAACGCCAATCTGGTCTCGATCGTGCCGACGCTGGCACTGAAGCCGGCCTTCGCTGACCGCTTTGAGACCGGCATCTCGGCTGAGGCGCTGACCGGCATTTCACGGCTATCCCGTGCCTTCGACGAACTCTTGAACCGCGCGCCGGAAGCGCAGGCACCCTATGTCGGCGCTTCCGCCTTCGCCACCAAGGCCGGCATCCATGCCTCGGCACTCGCCAAGGAGCCGGCGACCTATGAGCACGTCGAGCCGCAAGCCGTCGGCAACCGCCGCCGCGTCATGGTCTCCGACCAGGGCGGCAAGGCCAATTTCCTCGCCGAACTGAAGCGGCGCGGCATTGACGTGCCAAAGGACGATCACCGTCTCGACGCGCTGATCTCGGTGGTCAAGGAACGCGAGGCCGAGGGCTACGCCTATGAGGGTGCCGATGCCTCGTTCGAGCTCTTGGCACGCAAGATGCTGCACGGCCTGCCGGAGTTCTTCAACGTCACCTCGTTCCGCTGCATGGTCGAGCGCCGCTTCGATGCCAACGGCCAGCTGAAGACGGTCTCCGAGGCGATCGTCAAGGTGATGGTCGATGGCGAGGAAAAGATGTCGGTGGCCGAAGGCCACGGCCCGGTCAACGCGCTCGACATCGCGCTGCGCAAGGACCTCGGCAAGTATCAGAACGAGATCGTCGATCTCGAGCTCGCCGACTTTAAGGTGCGTATCCTCAACGGCGGCACCGAAGCCATCACCCGCGTTCTGGTCGAATCGCACGATTCCACCGGCGCCCGCTGGTGGACGGTCGGCGTGTCGGAAAACATCATCGACGCCTCCTTCCAGGCGCTGATGGATTCCATCGTCTACAAGCTGATGAAGAACCGCGAGATGGCAGGGCTGGTGGCGGCCGAGTAGGCCTTTTCCTCGCCCCGCGAGAGCGGGGAGGTGGCCCGGCCCTTTGAACCATCAGCAAAAGTCCGTTGATCCATCACAACTTTGCGATGGTCTTGGCCGAGCCGTTGAGCCATAGCGTTGCGCCATGGCCACCGACGCACTCGCCCCCGATGCCGATGCCAAGGCCCGCAACGGCTTCCTGCTGGCGCTGGGCGCCTATCTCCTGTGGGGGCTGCTGCCCTTTTATATGAAGGCGGTGGCGCATCTGCCGCTGATCGAGGTGATCGCCGCATCGTCTGGTCGGTTCCGATTGCCGCTGCGGTGCTGGTCTGGGCAGGCCGCACGGCAGATTTCAAGGCGGCGATCCGCTCGCCGCGCAGCATCGGCATGGCGGCGCTGACGGCGACGCTGATTTCGATCAACTGGGCCATCTATGTCTGGGCGATCTCGGTCGACCGCACCGTCGAGACCGCGCTCGGCTACTACATCAACCCGCTGGTGGTGGTCGTCGTCGGCGCGGTGCTGCTGGGCGAGCGGCTGGACCGGCTGCAGATCGCGGCGGTGGTGCTCGCAGCAGTCGCGGTCACGGTCTTGACCATCGAAGGTGGCAAACTGCCTTGGGTGTCGCTGGCACTGGCCTTCTCCTTCGCCGCCTACGGCTTCTTCCGCAAGACTTTGCCGATCGGCCCAAGCCAGGGTTTTCTGCTCGAAGTGCTTTTGCTGTCGGTGCCGGCGCTGGGCTACATCATCTTCCTGATCGCCAACGGCCAGGACCATTTCATCTCCAGCACCGGCACCGACACGGCGCTGCTGATCGGCTGCGGCCCGGTCACCGCGGTGCCGCTGCTTCTGTTCGCCTTCGGCGCCAAGCTTCTGCGCCTGTCGACCATCGGCATCATGCAGTACATCGCGCCGACCATGGTGTTCCTGATCGCCGTGCTTGCTTTCGACGAGCCGTTCGGCACCACGCAGGCGATAGCCTTCGCGCTGATCTGGGCGGCGCTGGCGATGTATTCCTGGTCGATGTTCCGCGGCCGTGAAACCCGCCCGGCGGCGCTGGCCGCGAAGTAGGGAACCTTTCGATGTACGTGCTGCACATTGCCAACAAGAATTATTCGTCATGGTCGCTGCGGCCATGGGTGCTGATGCGTACCCTCGACATTCCGTTCGAGGAGCGGCTGACGCCGTTCCCGACCGGGCCTAGCTTCGATCTCTACCGGTCGTTTTCACCCAGTGGACGTGTGCCTTGCCTGGTCGATGACGGCTGGGCTGTCTGGGATTCGCTGGCCATCGCCGAATATCTCGCCGAGCACCACCACGGTGTGTGGCCGATTGAGGCCAAAGCACGCGCCTGGGCGCGTTCGGCCGCCGCCGAAATGCATTCGGGCTTCACCGCCTTGCGTGGCTCATGCCCGATGAATTGCGGCGTGCGGGTAAAGCCGTTGCCGATGTCGGATGTGTTGAAGCAGGATCTGTTCCGGTTGGGCGATCTCTGGAACGATGGCCTTGCCCGGTTCGGCGGGCCGTTTCTTGCCGGCGGCCATTTCACCGCCGTCGATGCCTTCTTCGCCCCGGTGGCATTTCGCGTGCAGTCCTATGGGCTCTCTTTCGAAGGCGCAGCTGCCGCCTATCCCGCGCAATTGCTCGGTCTGCAGGCGATGCAGGAATGGTATTCGGCGGGCCTCGCAGAGACCTGGCGTGAACCGGATCATGAAGCGGAAGTCGCTGCCGCCGGCACCGTCATAGAGGATCTTCGAGCGACGGCGTGACCCTCTGATGGGCGCTACATCCGCCCGAGCCGCCTGACGAACAGATAGGTCGCTGCGGCGATCACGATCGAAACCGCCGAAACCACCCAGAAGCCCATCGGCGTGTTGACCATGGGCAGGCCGCCGACATTCATGCCGAACAGTCCCGAAATGATGGTCATCGGCAACAGCACCGCCGTCATCACCGACAGCACATAGAGCAGCTGGTTGGACTGCATCGTCAGCTTGGCCATCAATTCGTCCTGCAGCAGCCTGGTGCGCGCCTGCAGCTGCTCGCCATCGTGGTAGAGCGTGTGCGCACGGTGCGAGAGCCTTGTTGCCATGTCGTTGATCGGGTCAGGCAGCTCGTTGCGATGTGAATGGTCGAGATGGCGGAACAGGTTTGTGAGCGTCGCCATCTGCCGATGGATGACCACCAGCTGACGGCGCGCCTCGACCAGTGACTGCCGCTCGCTGTGCCAGGCGTCGCGCACGATGCGGTCCTCGATGCCGTCGAGCGTATCGCCAAGGCCGTGAAGCTCGGCCGCCATGCCGTCGAGCGACTGGCCCATCACC
Organism: Mesorhizobium caraganae; assembly: GCF_016836705.1. Classification (GTDB taxonomy): domain Bacteria; phylum Pseudomonadota; class Alphaproteobacteria; order Rhizobiales; family Rhizobiaceae; genus Mesorhizobium; species Mesorhizobium caraganae. The sequence goes on from NZ_JAFCGY010000002.1 coordinate 251,956, forward strand.
GCCTCGATCAGGTCCGCCGGGGCGCGGAATTTGCGTGAGCCGCTCTCCACCGCCTTGCGGATGAGATCGACCGATTCCAGTGGCTGCTTGCGCGCGCCGATCAGCATTTTTTCGTTGAGGGCAAAGCGGAAATGGCCGAGCCCGCGCGCCTCCGCGGAATAGTCGTGGCGCAGATCCGGCAGGTCGCCATAGAGCCAGTCATCCTCGAGATCGATATGGCAGCCCTGGCTGGCGCCGAGGAAAGTTTCGCGCACCGGCGCCGGCAAAGCCTGCTCGGCGGCGATCTCGCGACGGGCGCGCAGGTCGGAAAGCTGGTAGCTGCGCCATGTCCATTGCGCCTCAGCCGCGTCCTTGGTGCGCAGGCCCTCGGCGGTGAAATGATAGATGAAGAACAGCCCGTGCTCGTCGGGCAGGTAAGGCGACAGAGGGGTGCCTTCCGCGTTGAGAGCGATGTTCACGGCTCGCCTCGCCAAGAAATTTCGACCAAGTACAGATTTCGACCACGCCGTGCGCGGATGCCGGCACGTCATTCGTAGCATGGGCTAACCGGGTTCTGTGTGACAGTTTCTTGACAGGGCGATCACAGTCCGTCGATCAGCGACGCGCGGCGGCGCTACAGATCCTAGCGGAACAGATGCAGGCGATGCAGCGGCTTGGCCCTGCAGAAATTGGCCGGCGGCAGGGATCGCCGCCGGCGGCGTATTCGCGGCGTGCTCAGCGCTTGGGCCCAAACCCGGGATAGGGCGCGAGCGGCACCACTGCGGCAATGTCCATCATTCCGGCCTTGACCAGCGGCAGAGTGGCGAGATGGCCGCGCACGTCGGCATCGCTGCCGGCTTCGAACATCATGCCGCTGCCCGGAATATCGCCGCGGTTCCAGACCTGGCGCACGGCGCCTTCGGCATAGAGCGTGCGGCGCTGTTCGGCCTCGCTGGGCAGCAGCGGCGCGAAATCGGCGTCGCTGAACTTTTCGGTGTTGCGGGTGAGAAGGGCAAAGAACTGCATTTTCTGTCTCCTGTGGTTGCGATGCCCAAACTATCGCCGGCGCTGGTCAGACTGTCCAAGGCTGATTAGGCTAAAGTTGAGACCCTATAGGACTACAAGAGGGGGAGGAAAAAATGTTCGACCTGCGCCAGCTCAGATATTTCGTCACTGTCGCCGAAGCCGGCACTGTCGGCCGTGCCGCCGAACTCCTGCACATCTCGCAATCGCCGTTGAGCCGCCAGATCATGCAGCTCGAAGCGCGGCTTGGCGTCACCCTGTTCGAGCGGGCAAAGCAGCGCGTCCACCTCAATGCCGAAGGCAAGGCCTTCCTTGTCGAGGCGCAGGCGCTGCTTGCCAGTGCACGGCGCCTGGAGGAACTCGGACGCAACCTCGCCAGCGGTGCGGTCGGGCGGCTCGCGATCGGTTATGTCGAGGGCGCGGTGCATGCCGGCCTCGTCAGCCGGATGTTGCGGCAGTTTCGCCGCGACCGGCCGGATTTTCACCTGCAGCTGAAGAACCAGCGCTCCGCAGTGCAACTCGAGGGGTTGCGCCAGCGTTCGCTTGACCTCGGCTTCGTCTATGGCCCGCCGTCCGCCGACGATCCCGATCTTGCCGGCATGCTGGTTCGGCGCGAACCGCTGGTGCTGGCAATGCCGGAGAATGATCCGCTCACCGATGTCGCCGACATCCGGCCCGACCATCTCGACGGCCGCGTCTGGATCACCGTGGTGCGCCAGCCCGACGACACCAACCGCGCCCAGTTCCTGGCGGCCTGCGCCAAGGCCGGCTTCCTGCCCGACATTGCCTATGAGACGGCCGATCCGCTGACGTCGCTCGGCCTGGTCAGCGCCGGACTCGGCCTGGCGACGGTACAGGCAAGCCTCCGGAGTGCAGCACCGTCAGGGATCGCGTTTCGTGACCTGCCCTGGTTCGAGCGCACCGTCTCGATCCATCTCGCCTGGCGGCGCCAGGACAAGCGAGCGGTGATTGCGGAGTTGAGGGAGGCAGTAGGGCAGTAGGGCAGTAGGGCAGTAGGGCAGTAGGGCAGTAGGGCAGTAGGGCAGTAGGGCAGTAGGGCAGTAGGGAGAGGCTCGAGGCCTTCTAAACATACTGCCTTACTGCCTTACTGCCCTACTCCCCTACTCCCCTATTCCCTACATCTTATCAATCACCGACTGCACGCCTTCCGTCGGCGCATCGACCGACGAGCCCGCCACCATGATGGCGGCGACAATGGCTTCGGGGTCTTCGATCACCAACGGTTTGACCCGCTGCGCGGTGTGAATGAAGCCTTCGCTCGACATATGGTCGAGCAGTGCCAGCATCGGATTCCAGAATCCTTTGACGTTGGCGAAGACGATCGGCTTGCGGTGATGGCCGAGCTGGCCCCACGTCATGACTTCGACGATCTCCTCGACCGTGCCGATGCCGCCCGGCAGCGCCACAAAGGCGTCGGATTTTTCGAACATCTTGTGCTTGCGCTCGTGCATGTTGTCGGTGATCAGCAACTCGTCGAGCCGGTCAAGCGCGGTTTCGGTCGCCTCCTTGTTGATGAGGAAGCGCGGAATGATGCCCGTTACCTTGCCGCCGGCCTTGAGCGCGCCGTCGGCAACGGCGCCCATAATGCCTTTGGTGCCGCCGCCGTAGACCAGTCGCAGGCCGGATTTGGCGAGGGAGCGGCCAAGCAGGTGTCCGGCCTTGGCGTAGATATCATCGCGGCCCGGAGACGAGCCGCAGTAGACGCAGACGGATCGAATCGTGTTCATGCGTGATTGGTGATTGGGTCTGAATGCGGGGTCAAGCCCCAGAGGCTGACAAGCCCGGGCTTTTTCTTGTCGGTTCCGGCAAAACACGCTAGACCGGCGTTAGGTGGCTAAGGGGCAGGGGAATATGGCTGTTAATACATTGAAGGCGTTTCTGTTCGCGGCGGGTGGGACCGTCGCGGTCGTCGGAACGGCCTATGTATCGGGTGCACTTGACCCGTATCTCAATCCCACGCCGCCGGCGGAGATTGCGTCGCTGACGCCGCCGGCCGACTCCGGGACCGAGGGAAGGCTGCCGCCGGCGCCTGCCGCCCCAACCGATGCCAAGGCTACGCCGGCACCGGCGCCTGCCGACGCAACAGCTCCCGCGACAGCCCCGGCAGCGGCCGGCTCGGTTGTGCCGAGCTTCGATGTCGTACGCGTCGAAAGCAACGGCTCGATCGTCGTTGCCGGCAATGCCGCGCCCAATTCAAAGGTCGAAATCCTCAACGGCTCGACGGTGCTCGGGTCGACCGTCGCCGGTCCGGACGGCGCCTTCGTCATCGTCCTCGACGATCCGCTCAAGCCCGGCGACTATACGATCGCGCTGCGTTCGACGACTGGCGATGTCGTAACGCCTTCGATGCAGACTGCCGTCGTTTCGGTTCCCAAGGATGCCGCCGGTCAGGTGCTGGCGATGGTCGAGGAACCGGGCAAGCCGGCCGAGCTGCTGACTGTTCCCGCGCCTGAGACCAAGCCTGCGGCACCGGCTGCCGGCGATCAGGACGCTGCTCCTGCTGCTGAGGCACCTGCCGCCCCGGCCGGAACTGCGCCGGCCGCTCCGGCTCCGGCGACACCGCCGGCTGCGGCGGTGGCCGAACCCAAGATCGTCGTCGAGGCGATCGAGATCGACGGCAACAAGATCTTTGTTGCCGGTCTGGCTGACGCCGGCCGCAAGGTGCGCGCCTACGCCAACGACATCCTGCTCGGCGACGCGCTGACCTCGCCAGACGGCCATTTCCTGGTCGAAGCGACGCGCGACATCCCGGTTGGCAGCTACACCATCCATGTCGACGGTCTCGATGCTGACGGCGTGAAGGTGGTTGCCCGCGCCGCCGTGCCGTTCGAGCGCGAACCGGGCGACGCGGTTGCCGCCGTGGCGCCTGCAGAGACCAAGCCAGCAAAGCCGGCTGAACCGAAGCCGGCCGCACCGGCTGCTGCCGAAGCGCCGGCCGCTCCCGCAGCGCCGGCACCGGCGGTGCCGGCAGCGCCCGCTACCGAGGCTCCGGCTGTCGTAGCGGCAGCAACGCCCGACGTGCCGGAGACGGTGGCGCCGAAACTCGAACATGCCGACGGCGCCGTCATCATCCGCCGCAACGACACGCTGTGGCGGATTTCGCGGCGGGTCTATGGTCATGGCGTGCGCTACTCGACCATCTATCTCGCCAACCAGGACCAGATCAGCGATCCCGACCGCATCTGGCCAGGGCAGGTGTTCAAGGTCCCGGAAAAGTCGAAGGAAGGCGAAGCCGCCGACCTCAAGGCGATGGGCGAGCAAGCGACGACGGCGCCGGTGAAGGCGCAGTAGGCGATTGGCTAATCTCCCCCCTTGAGGGGGAGATGTCGCCGGAGGCGACAGAGGGGGTCGCGTCGCGTAGAGCGCCGACCTCCTGTGTGGGCCGCAAGGGGTCGAGTCCAGTCGAACCGACCCCCTCTGGCCTGCCGGCCACCTCCCCCACACGGGGGAGATTAGGGCGCTCCACCCATCGGGTTAGCTTGCCTCACACCCGTTCATCGTCTATCGCCGATGAACGATGACAGACTCCCTGGCCGAACCAGACCACGCAAACCGCGCACCGCCCGAAAGCCGCGCGGTTGCCGCTCGCTTTGCAGCACTCTCACACCCGGCGCGCATCGAGATCCTGAAACATCTGTCGGCCAGCAATTCCTGCTGCTGCCGCGAGGTCGTCGACCATCTCGACCTCGCGCAGTCCACCGTTTCCCAGCATCTGAAGATCCTGGTCGAGGCCGGCCTGGTCCGCTTCCAGCCCGACCGCCAGCGCTCGCGCTATGAGGTCGACCGCGCAGCGCTCGCGGACGTTTCCGCATCTTTGACCGCGCTCGTCAATTCCTGCTGCTACGGCCGCTGAACTCCCACCCAAAAGGCAAGACAAGTGGCAGAAAAAACCGTCTCCGATAGCTCGACCTTCGGCACCTTGCGCAATCTGTGGCCGTATATGTGGCCGGCCGACCGCGCCGATCTCAGGGCACGCGTCACCTGGGCGACGCTGCTTCTGGTCGTTGCCAAGCTGACACTGGTTGCCGGACCCTATTTCTTCAAATGGGCGACCGATGCGCTGGCAGGCGACGCCAAGTCGCCGCCGCCGCTACCGTCCTTCCTGCTGGCGCCGGTCATGCTGGTCGTCGCCTACAATGTCGTGCGGCTGGTGCAGCTCGGCTTCAACCAGCTGCGCGACGCGCTGTTTGCCCGCGTCGGCCAGTATGCGGTGCGCCAGCTCGCTTTCCGCACCTTCGTCCACATGCACCAGCTGTCGCTGCGCTTTCACCTTGAGCGCCGCACCGGCGGCCTGTCGCGCATCATCGAGCGCGGCACCAAGGGCATCGAGACGATCGTGCGCTTCATTATGCTCAACACAGCGCCGACCATTCTCGAATTCGCGCTGACCACAGGCATCTTCGCCTACACCTATGGCTGGAAATATGTGGCTGTGGTGGCGCTCACCGTCTGGCTCTATGTCTGGTTCACGGTGCGTGCCAGCGACTGGCGCATCTCGATCCGCCGCGACATGAACGACAGCGACACCGACGCCAACACCAAGGCGATCGATTCGCTGCTCAACTACGAGACCGTCAAATACTTCAACAATGAGGGTATGGAAGCCGAGCGCTTCGACCGGTCGATGGCGCGCTATGAGATGGCCGCGACCCGGATCTGGACCTCGCTCGGCTGGCTGAATTTCGGCCAGGGCATCATCTTCGGCCTCGGCACCGTCATTGTCATGTGCATGTCGGCGCTGGAGGTGCAGGCCGGCACGCAGAGCGTCGGCGATTTCGTCTTCATCAACGCCATGCTGGTGCAGCTGTCGGTGCCGCTCAATTTCATTGGCTTCATCTATCGCGAAATCCGCCAGGGCCTGACCGACATCGAGCAGATGTTCGACCTGCTCGACGTGCCGCAGGAGATCACCGACAAGCCCGATGCCAGGCCGCTTGCCGTCTCGGCCGGCAAGGTCGAGTTTCGCGACGTGCATTTTGCCTATGATCCGAGCCGCAAGATCCTGAAGGGCATCTCCTTCGAGGTTCCGGCCGGCAAGACGGTGGCCATTGTCGGCCCGTCGGGCGCCGGCAAGTCGACCATCTCGCGGCTGCTGTTCCGCTTCTATGACGTCCAGGGCGGCCAGGTGCTGATCGACGGCCAGGATGTCCGTGATGTGACGCAGGAGAGCCTGCGCGGCGCGATCGGCATGGTGCCGCAGGACACCGTGCTGTTCAACGACACAATCGCCTACAACATCCGCTACGGCCGCATCGGCGCCAGCGAGGAGGATATGCAGAAGGCCGCCGAGCTTGCTCAGATCGGCCCGTTCATCGAACGGCTGCCGGAAGGCTATCGCTCGATGGTCGGCGAGCGCGGGCTGAAACTGTCGGGCGGCGAAAAGCAGCGCGTGGCGATCGCCCGCACCATTTTGAAGGCGCCGCCGATCCTGATGCTCGACGAGGCGACCTCGGCGCTGGACAGCCACACAGAGCAGGAAATCCAGGCAGCGCTCGACCTGGTCAGCAAGGGCCGCACCACCATCGTCATTGCCCACCGGCTGTCGACGGTAATCACGGCCGACGAGATCATCGTGCTCAAGGACGGCGAGATCGCCGAACGCGGCACCCATGCCGAGCTGATGCGCCAACACGGCCTCTACGCCTCGATGTGGGACCGCCAGCGCGAAGCGACGGAAGCCGAAGAGAGGCTGCGGATTGCGCGCGAGAGCGATGAGCTCGGGGTGATTGTGCGCAGAAGGACTTCGGAGGTGAGTTAAGCGGTGGAGCGCCAATCTCCCCCCTTGAGGGGGAGATGTCGCCGGGGTCGTTGCGCGTGGAGCGCTAACCTTCATCGCTCGCAAGAAGGTCGCGTCCAGCCGAACCGACCCCCTCTGGCCTGCCGGCCATCTCCCCCTCAAGGGGGGAGATTTGCAGCGTCGCTGCCGCGCCACCCTTCACCAAAAATTCCCTCTTGACCTCAACCTAAGTTGAGATCGCAAACCCGTTCCTGAGCCACCGAACCCAAGTCGTTCAAGAACGGAGACAATTGAAATGGATCAACTCAATCAACAGCTTGGCAGTGAAGCCGTGTTCAGGGTCGACAAATTCGTCGTTCCTGCCGAGGCACGCGAAGAGATCCTCAGCAAAGTCAGGGCAACGCATGAATTGCTGCGTCTGCAGCAAGGCTTCGTGCGGGATTTCGTGCTCGAGCAATTCTCGGGACCGGGCGAATTCAACCTCGTCACCATCGTCGAATGGCAAAACCAGGCGGCCGTCGACAATGTCGTGCCGATCGTCAAGGCGGCACAGGAACGGGCAGGCTTCGACCGGCAGGCGACGCTGACCCGGCTCGGTGTTCGTGCCGATATCGCAAACTATCAGCGGATTCCGGGACTATAAGACGGCCAGCCCGCGCCAGGTGCAGGCGCTTCGGCGCTCAGCACCTGGCCGGTGCGCGCATCGCCGATCATGTGTTCGAAGCCGCGCCATTCGGCGGCGGCGATGAACAAGATTCTGCCGTCGGGTCCGCCCAGCATGCAGGCAAAGCAGCCGCGATCGACTGCAACGGTCTGCAGGACCTCACCACCCTCGCGCACCCGCACGCAGCGCTTGTTGGGAACATCCGCATACCAGGCAGCACCGTCGGCATCGAGGCAGATGCCGTCGGGAAAGCCATCGAGATCGGCCCATACGCGGCGGTTGGCAAGGCTGCCGTCCGCAGCGATGTCGAAAGCGGTCAGTCGGTTGGCGTGCGATTCCGCGATGATCAGTGTCTTGTTGTCGGGCGTCACGGCCATGCCGTTGGCGAAGGCGATGTTGTCCGCCACCTGGCGGATTGTGCCGTCGGGCGTGATCAGCACTATGGTGCCCGGCCCGAAATGCTCGCCCGGCGCCGGCGCTGGCCCGCCGCCATTGACATAGATATTGGCGCGCCCGTCGACGACGATCTCGTTCCAAGGGGTGTTCGACAGCGATCGAAGATCGGCATGGGTGGCAAGCGTTCCATCCAACTCCTGCCGCAGCAGCAATCCTTCGCGCCCCGACATGACCAGCAGCCGTCCGTCCGTCCGCCAATCGATGGAATAGGGCAGGGTGGCCGATATTTTGAGCATGATCTCGCTGTTGCCATCGGTATCGACGGCGACGATCTCGCCGGTGCCCCAGTTGCAGAGCCACAGCCGTCCGTCATGCCAGCGCGGCGATTCGCCGAAAGCGAGGCCTTCAGCAACAAGCCGCATTTGAGTGGGGTTTTGCATTTGGGAAACTCCTTGTTGTGAGCGTCTTCATGGCAAGGACGAAGATCGCTCACCAAGGACGGGCGAGGGGGCGGTTCGCCGACAGCAGGTTTACCGATCTTTCGCTCGGGAAGAACGTTCCGGCCGCGCCCGATGCAGCCTTGCCCAATGTTGCGTTGCGACAGCGGAGCCTTTCCGGTATTGAGGCCGGACCTGAAACAGGGACCGCCCCCATCCTATGAGCCCCATCCGATGAGCCTCGTCGACTCGGTCAAGAATGCCTTCGTTCCGATCCATCGCGAGGGCTATCCGTTCATCGCCGCCTTCGGCGCGGGCACGCTGTTCCTCGGTTATTTCTCCTCGGTGCTGTTCTGGATCGGCCTGATCCTGACCGCCTGGTGTGTGTACTTCTTCCGCGATCCCGAGCGCGTCACGCCGGTCGACGACCGGCTGGTGGTCAGTCCCGCCGACGGCATCATCTCGGCGGTCGGGCCGGCGGTGCCGCCGCGCGAGCTCGGCCTCGGCAACACCGAGATGACCCGTATCTCGGTGTTCATGAACGTCTTTTCCTGTCACGTGAACCGCGCCCCAGTGCGCGGCCGCATCACGAAAATCGAGCACCGGCCGGGCAAATTCCTCAACGCCGAACTCGACAAGGCAAGTTCGGAAAATGAGCGCAACGGCCTGGTCATCGACAGCCCCAACGGCACCGTCGCCGCCGTGCAGATTGCCGGCCTGCTGGCGCGGCGCATCGTCTGCTGGGCCGAGACCGGCGGCTCGATCGCCATCGGCGAACGCTTCGGCCTGATCCGCTTCGGCTCGCGCGTCGACGTCTTCCTGCCTTCCACCGCCGTGCCGCGCGTCGCCGTCGGTCAGACCGCGGTCGGCGGCGAAACGGTACTCGCCGAGTTCGGCGGCATCGCCGCAACCCCGCTCGTCAGGATCTCGTAAGCGTGGGCGCGCCGTTCAAAAAATTCGAGGCACACGGCAGCGGCGGCCCGCGCATCCGCGAGATCCCGATGCGCATGGTGCTGCCCAATCTGGTCACCGTGCTTGCCATCTGCGCCGGGCTGTCCGGGATCCGCTTCGGCTTCGAAGGCCGTTTCGAGCCGGCGGTGGTGATGGTGCTGCTCGCCGCCTTCCTCGACGGCATAGACGGGCGCCTGGCGCGCATGCTGAAGGCGACGTCCAAATTCGGCGCGCAGATGGATTCGCTGGCCGACATCGTCAATTTCGGCGTCGCGCCCGCTTTGGTGCTCTATGCCTTCCTGCTCGACCGCGCAGGATCGCCGGGCTGGATCGCGGTGCTGCTGTTCGCCATCGCCTGCGGCTTACGGCTCGCGCGCTTCAACGTGCTCGACGAGGACAATGATCGCCCGATCTGGCAGAGCGAATATTTCGTCGGCGTACCAGCGCCGGCAGGCGCCGTGCTGGTCATGCTGCCGCTCTATCTGTCGTTCCTGCGCGTTGGCGTTGAGCCCAGCCGCCCGGCCGCCTTCGTCGCCACCGGCTTCACCATCCTGGTTGCCTTCCTGCTGGTCAGCCGGCTGCCGGTCTACTCCGGCAAAAGCCTGAAAGTGCCGGGCGACAAGGTGCTGCCGATCATCCTCGCGGTCGTGCTCTACGTGCTGCTGTTGATGACCTATCCCTGGTACACGCTGACCGCCTCGGTCGCGGGCTATCTCATCTTCCTGCCGTTTTCCGTGCGGGCGTACTCGAAACGTGCCAAGCGCGAAGGCGAGAAGGTTCCACCTTCGGATATTGGCTGACAGGCCCCTGCCGGAACCTGCCGGGCATCTTGACCGTTGTGTCTCTATGGACGACCGGGAGAAGCCATCGCGCTATATCGGTAGGCATGAGCGGCGAGGTGCGGCGTCGCCGAAACGCTAATCTCGCAAGCGACTTGCGTCAGGCAGGCCCTGGAGAAGAGCGAGGAGAAATGGCTGTCATCCTTATCGGCGCGTTGCTCACTGTCGCTGGCGTTGTGTACATGGCGGGCGCGGTCATCGGGCGCGGGCGGCTCAGCGATCCGAAGTCCTCTCCCGCGACGCCGGATCGCCCAGCGCCAAATCTCGCAACGACAGGCCCGACACTTGAGCCGCGGCGGCGCGGGCTCGGTTTCTTCGGCCTGTCGCAGAACTGGCCGGGCCTGCTGATGATGGGGGTCGGTCTTATCATGCTGTTGTCGGCGGCGGTCTTTTAGGCGAGGGACTCTCAGGCCGCAGCACTCAGCCCCAGCCGATCGATCGCCAATTTGCGGGTCGAGACATAGTCGGTCTTGCCGGAGCCCAGCACCGGGATCTCCTCGACCTTGACGATGTCGTTGGGCACCATCAGCTCGGCCGCACCCGCCTTCTTGCCGAAGGCGCGCAGTTCCTCCGGATCGGCGTCGTCGGCGGTGGTGACCAGCACGATGCGCTCGCCGCGCCTTTTGTCGGGCACCGCCACCGCGGCGTGGCGCTCTTCCGGCCATAGCGACTGCACCAGCATCTCGACCGCGCCGAGCGATACCATCTCGCCGGCTATCTTGGCGAAGCGTTTGGCCCGGCCGCGAATGGTGATGAAGCCCTCGCGGTCGACCGAGACGATGTCGCCGGTGTCATGCCAGCCGTCCAGCGGCTGCAATTCGCCGGGGCGGTCCGCCGTCATGTAGCCCATCATCAAATTCGGCCCGTCGAGCCACAGCCTGCCGGCGCCTTCGATGCCCTCGACCGGTTCCAGCTTCATGCGCATCGCCGGCAACGGCCGCCCGACCGTGCCGTCGCGGCCATGGATGGCGGTGTTGACGGCAACCACGGGAGCTGCCTCCGTCAGCCCGAACCCCTCGATGATCGAGGCATCGAAGCGCTCGCGGTAGACGCGGCGCGTCTCCGGCTTCACCGCTTCGGCGCCGGCAACGACGAAGCGCAGGCTGGAGAAATCGCCATCCTTGGCGGTGCGGGCATAATTGGCGAGGAAGGTGTCGGTGCCGAACATGACGGTCGGCTTCACCTTGCGCGCGATCTCCGGGATGATCTTGTAGTGCAGCGGCGAGGGGTAGAGGAACAGCTTTACCCCGGTCACCAAAGGCAGGATGGTGCCGCCGGTCAGGCCGAAAGAGTGAAACACCGGCAGAACGTTGAGCAGTATGTCGGATGGCGAGATGGTAATGCGCGCCTCGGCCTGCATGGCATTGGCGTGGAGATTGCGGTGCGACAGCACCACGGCCTTGGGCGTGCCTTCCGAGCCTGAAGTGAACAGGATCACGGCCGGCTTGGCAGCGTCCTGCCGTTGCAGCGGGAACCGCCACAGCACTGCGGCGGTGAGCTTTTCCAGCGCGGTGATACTTGCGCGCACATCCTCCAGCCACAGCATTTTGGCGCCGCCGGCCTCGACCGCGGCGATGATGTCGGCAATCCCGGCCTTCTCGACGAACGCGCGCGATGAGATGACGGTGCGGATGACCGCCGTGCGCACCGCGGCGGTAACGCTCGCCGGCCCGGCGGTGTAGTTGATCAACGCCGATACCCGGCCGGCCGAAAGCAGGCCGACAAAGGACAGCACCACGCCATTGGCGTTGGGCAGCAACACCCCGACCGCTTCGCCCGGTGCTGTCACCGCCTCGAAACGGCGGCCGAGCACGCGCGCGCCGATGAACATTTTTCGGTAGCTGAGCGAGCCGCTGATCACATCCTCGATGATCGGATGCGAGGCACCGGTGCGGTCCGCTGCATCGCGTATGGCGAGGAACAGGCCGCGATCGAGGTTGCTGCCGAAAAGCCTGGCCTCGGCGATGCGGTCGAACAGCGCATTGGTGTTGGAAGCCTGGTCGGGATTGCGCGCCACCAGTTCGGCAATCGTCATCGGCTCCAGCACGCTGATCGACAGTTGTGGGAACCAGTGGCGGGGCGCCCGGTCCTTTGGCGTCAAGGACACCGGCAGGTCGCGCGCGCCGGCGACGAAGATCGGCACGATGGTGGCGTCGGCCTGCATGGCTATGCGGGTAACTGCACGGAAGAGGCGAAATGACTTCACATCGGGCTCGACGTCGTCGGGCAGATAGACGGCAAGCCGGCCTTTGCCCTTCAGCACCCTGACCAGCCGGCGGCTGACGAACAAATGCTCGGCGTTGAAGGCAATGGTGCGGCCAAGCTCGCGCCATGGCTCGAGCCAGAGCGAGCGCGCCGACGCCTCGTCCAAGATGTGCAGCGTGTCGTCAGGCAGCAGCGACAGCATCAGTGCCGGCTCGAAGCGCGACTGGTGCGAGACCACATAGATCACCGGCGTCGGCGCGTTGCGGGCAATGCGGATGCGCCGGTCCTCGATCTGGTAGGCAAGCTTGAACGGCACGTAGAGCAGCGCCTGGGTGAAGCGCAGGTCGAGGCGAAAGGTCTCGATCGCGGCAATCAGCAGCCAGGCCAGCACGAGGCCTGCAAGCAGCGCCAGTGTCAGGATCATGCCGCGTCTCTCCCAACGTTCCGGTATCGCGGCTCTTCGTCCGCTTCGCAGCAGAGGGTAACGCAATGGGGGGCAAGGTCAATGTCGAGCGTTTTTCCTTCTCCCCGTTCACGGGGAGAAGGTGCCCGAAGGGCGGATGAGGGGCGGCGCTGCGCTCGTTGGCTTCCTCACGCCGCCTTCAGTCTTCCGCTAATGAACCGGAACTCCTGGCTCTTGCCGCCATAACCGTAGGCAGCCGCTGGCACCTCGTGCACGAAAGCATAGCTCTCCTCATGCACGCCACCCAGCAACTGGCCAAAGGTAGCAAAGATCGCCTTCAGATAGGCCTCCAGTTCCAGCTTGGTGTTGGTGCCGTCAACCACCTTGATGTCGAGCCAGAAGGTGTTGGAGCCGTGCTCGGCCAGCGACTTGCCGCCGGCGAACCAGTGCTGCGGGTCGACATAGCTGACGGCGACGGCGGTGATCGTCGGATCCTTGCGCAGATGGGTTGCGGTCAGCTCAGTGATTTCCTTGGCAATTGTCGCGGACAGCTTGGCGTCGGGCTTGCCGGTGGCGCTGATGTTGATGATCGGCATTTTTCTCTCCTTTGGTCGAGCGGCATCTGTTTGCCGTTGGAGAGACCATGCCATCATCCTAGAATCAAAAAAATCGAATTGTTTCGAACAAAAGGTTCTGTATTGTCGAAGTATGCAAGCGCTCGACCCTGATCTGCTCAAAACCTTCCTTGCCTTTGTCGATGGCGGCTCGTTGGCCCAGGCTGCGTCCGCTGTCGGCCGCTCGCCCTCTGCGGTGACCGCCCAGATGCAGCGGCTGGAGGAGATCGTCGGCGAGCCGCTGCTGGTGGCACAGGGACGCGGCCGCGGGCTGACGCCGGCCGGCGAGGATCTGGTCGGCCATGCCCGTCGCATCCTTGCCGTGCACAGCGAGGCCTGGCTGGCACTGAAAGGCGCGCGCGCCGCCGGCCGCGTCGCCATAGGCACCACGCAGGATTTCGCCGACAGGGGCTTGCCGGAGCTACTCAGGGCCTTTGCAACCAGCCATCCGCGCGTCAGGATCGAACTGCGCGTCGGCCGCTCTGCCGAGCTTGGCGAAGCGCTGCAGGTCGGTCAGCTCGATCTGGCCATCATCATGCGTAAAACCCCGGCCAATGACGAAGTCGGGCTGTTCAGCGAACCGATGCTGTGGCTGTGTTCGCAAAAGGGGCTTGCCGTGCGGGAAGAGGAGTTGCCGCTGGCGCTGCTCGACCCCTATTGCGGCTTTCGCGAAGCGGCACTCGCAGCCCTCGATGCAGCCGGCCGCCGCTACCGCATCGCCGCCGGCAGCGCCAGCCTTGCGGGCCTGCGCACCGCGGTCAATGCCGGCATCGCGCTGACCTTGCGCACGGCGCGATTTGCCCATTCCGGCATCGTCGACGCACCGCGCGAGCTCGGCCTGCCGCCGGTGCCCATTGCGCAATTCGCCATAAGGCTCGGCCAGGGCGCCGAACGGCCGGCGCGGGACCTTGCCGCCTTGCTCAGCGACAATCTCGCTCTGCCCGGCCTTACCGGCTGATTTCCCCATGCCGGCTGATATCCAAAGAAAAAGCCGACCTTTACGATCGGCTTTAAGGAGGACGGGTCGAGGGGTTTGGGGGGACTTGGGGGGTGACCCGTCGCACCAATAATGCCTGAGCCGAATGATGGTTCCATGACTCCGAAAATAATTATGGGGTTGCCGCCCTTTTTCTCGCCACCAGCCAATCACGCCCGGCATGGGCAAAAACCGCGCACAGAACGATGGCGCCGCCGGCCAGGCTGGCGGTCGGCGCGATCTCGCCCAGGAACAGGAAGGTGAACAGGATCGCGAACGGCACTTCGGCGGCACCGAGCAGGCCGGATTCGGGCGCCGGGATCAGCCGCGAGCCTTCCGTCCATAGGATCGACGCTGCTGCGAACGATCCTCCGAAGGCAACGAGCAGCACAGCATCGTGGGCCGAAACCGCTAGCGGGTCGGTGACGAACCAGCCGAACACGAACAAAAGGAAGGCCGACACCGCGCCCGCCCACACCACCGGCGTGTCGCGAAAGGCGCGCACCATGATCATGTAGAGCGCGCTGCCGGCGGTCATCAGCAGTGCGAGCCCATCGCCGAACAGATGGCCGCTGCCGAAGCCGGAACCGACCATGATCGCCACGCCGCACAGCGACGCTGCTGCAGCAACAAGCGTCTGCGCGCGGAAAGGCTCGCGCACCAGCACGAAGGCGAGCAGCGCGGTGATGAAGGGCGCGGTGGCATAGATGACCGCCACATTGGCGACATAGGTGAACTTGAACGCCGAGATGAAGGCGATGCTAGCCGCCGCACCCTCAACCGCCAGCAACCAGCCGCGCCAACCGGGTCGCAAGCTTTCCCGCCCGCCGGAGCGGCGGCGACGCCACAGCACATAGAAGGTGATCAGGATCGAGCCGACAAAGCCGCGCCAGCAAGTGATGGTCAGCGGGTCGGCATGGATCGATTTGGTCAACACCCCGGTGAGGGCGAATGCGACGGCCGACGCCGAGACCAGGGCGATGCCGAGCGTGCGCTCGGCGGCGATGCTGGCCGCGCTGTTCATGAGCGTGTCGGGTTTGTCGAGGGAATCCGTCATGTCACCAGACTACGCTTGCTGTCCTGACACCTTGCTGTCAGCAGGGGCATCATCCCATGGCACAGCCGGCGCGCCTCTGCGCCAGCTTCGGGCTTACGTTGGGGCAAGGGCCGGCGGCATTCGCTGATGCTTACAAAGGGCTTTTACGCGGACAAAAGCCACTTAACAGTGGTCGCTGACGCTGTTGCGCGCTGCGGCGGGACGCGCATGTTCGGCGTCTTGCAATGCTGGACGGCCCCAGCCCAATCAGGTAATTTCGAGGCTCGCGGATTGATCGGCGCGGCTCACCCCGGCAGCGGACTACGGAGAGGGCGCGCCAATGCGTGCGCTGCATAAGTCCGGGAGTTTCGATGACCGAAGTGATCGATCGACTGGTGACGGCGATGAACGCGCATCATCTCGACGCTGTCACCGCTCTCATCCACGAGAACTATCGGAGCGTACAGCCGGCGCACCCGGGCAGAGCCTTCGTTGGGCGTGACCAGATGCGCGCCAACTGGGAGGCCATGTTCACGGGAATACCTGACTTCCACGCGGCGGTCACGCGCTCGGTCCAGGACGGTGACACGACCTGGATCGAATGGCATTGGTCAGGGACTCGCAGCGACGGGCAACCCTTCGAGGTGCGCGGGGTCACGCTGTTCGAGATCATGGACGGTCAGATTGTGGCCGGGCGATTGTATCTGGAGGACGTCGAGCGCCAGGTTGTCGGCATCGAAGACGCGGTTGAAGCCCTCTCCGGGCGCCGTCCGCCAACGGCCAGCAGTGGAACCGGTTCGTGACCTCGCCACCTCACTGCGTTACCTGGTAGAGCTCCGCAACGGCCTCCTTCAGCGCGCGCCTTCCGTCGGGCCGGAAATACATCATGTGGCCGCCTTCTACGACGTCGAGACGGATGGGTTTTGCGCCGCCGAGCGTCGGAAGCTGGTTCACCAGATAGCGCGAGGCGAGATAGGGCGTGACCAGGTCGGTTTCGCCATTGACGATCACCACGCCGAGCGCCGGGTTCAGCGAACGTGCGCGCTGCAGATCGTCCATCACCCCGGCATAGCCTTGCCGCGAGCTGCCGTAGTCCCAATTGTGGGTGACGTCGCCGTTGAGCAACCGGTAGCTGACGTCGGTGCGAAAATTCAGCTCGTCGCGTGCATAGGAGACGAAGGCCGAGGTCAATGCCGGCACGCTGCGGTCGAGCACCGGATCCGGGCCGGCGATGCGCGCGCTCTCGGGGGCGATATCGCTGGTGGCGATCATGCCGTCATAAGGACTGAGCACCTTGCCGCCGGCGCGTTGGAATTCGCGCGCGAAAAGGCCGGTCGGGATGCGAGCAAAATTGCGCTGCACGAGCTCGAGCGGCAGGCCGGTGATCTCGGCCACGCGCTGGCTGGCCAGCCGCCCGCCCTGTTCCAGCCCGCTGGTCAGAGCGGTGAGGTAGTCACCCAACGCATAGTGCTCGATCTCGGCGAGTTTCTCGCGTAGCGCCTCGCCGCTGACGCCTTCGCTGCGCAGCCGCACCGCCGCCAGCGAGGGCAGTTCCAGCGCCCAATGCAGCGGCTGAAACTCGTCCGGCAGCACCAGCGTGAATTCCAGCGCCGGCGAGATCAGCACGATGCCGTTCGGGCTCAGGCCGACATCTTCCTGCAGGGTTCTGGCAAGCAGTGCCGCACGGAATCCGCCATAGCTTTCGCCGGCAAGGAAGAGTGGCGATCCTGTGCGGCCATTCTGGGCGAGATAAAGCCGGATGAAGGCGCCGATCGAACTGGCATCCTGGCTGACGCCCCAGAAATCTTTCGTGTCCTGGCCGGGTGCCTCGCGGCTGTAGCCGGTGCCGACCGGATCGACAAAGACGAGATCGGTCATATCGAGCCAGCTGTCGGGATTGTCGATCAGCTTTTGCGGCGGCGGCAGGAATTGCCCGTCGGCCCCGGTCGCGATGACGCGCGGGCCGAGTGCACCGAGATGCAGATAGGCGGACGCGGCGCCGGGGCCGCCATTGAAGACGAAGGTGATGGGGCGAGCCTTCTCCGCGCCCGCCGCCGGCGGCAGCGAGTAGGCGACATAGAAGATTTCCGCCGTGACCTCGCCCTTGCCGGACAGCAGCGACAGCGTGCCGGCCTTTGCCTGGTAGTCGAGTTTGCGCCCGGCAATGGTGATCGAATGGCTGGTGATCTGCGGCGCCGGCAGCAGCGAAAGCACACCGCCGGCAGGGGCGGGGCGCTCGGGCGTTTCGGAGAGGCCGGGCTGCGCGAAGGCGACAAGCACCAGGAGAATTGCGGGAATAAGCTTCAGCTTGGCACGCATGACACCTCCGGAATGGCTCCCGCATAGGTATGGTCTAGGCGGTCGAAGTCAAAGTAACTATTCGCGACGTCGTGGCCCCTCTGTCCCACCGGCATATCAGTGCTATCAAAGCGTGAAGGACTCGAAAGGACAGACCACCATGGACGCCACCGCACTCAAAGCCATGCAGGCGCCGCTCAAGGAGGCTTATCGCGGCGATGCCGCGCAGGCGCTGATCACGCTTCGCGCCAGGGGTTCGATCGACGACCAATCGATCGCCTGCAAGGTCGAGACGGGCAGGGCGCTGGCGGTGGCCGGGCTGCATCCGGCAACCGGCGGCTCCGGGCTCGAACTTTGTTCGGGCGATATGCTGCTCGAGGCGCTGGTCGCCTGCGCCGGCGTGACGCTGAAGGCGGTGGCGACGGCGCTGGAGTTCAGGCTCGGCGCGGCGACCGTCGAGGCCGAGGGCGATCTCGATTTTCGCGGCACGCTGGGTGTGGCCAAGGATGCCCCGGTCGGCTTCCGCGCCATCCGGCTGAATTTCAACCTCGACACCGACGAGCCGCAGGAGCGCATCGACGCGCTGATCAAGCTGACGGAACGCTATTGCGTGGTATTTCAGACGATCAACAGCAAGCCGGAGCTGGTGGTTTCAGCGCAGCGTTGATCTCCCCCCTTGAGGGGGAGATGTCGCCGAAGGCGACAGAGGGGGGCGGGCCGACTGGACGCGACGCCCTTTGCGCAGAAGGAGGTTGGCACTCTACGCGAGGCGACCCCCTCTGGCCGCTTTGCGGCCATCTCCCCCTCAAGGGGGGAGATTACGCTACTGCGCCGCCGGCTCTTCCGCATCACCTTCGTCGGTGAAGGGCGAGGCGCTTGGCACGCAGTTCACCGCCCAGCCGGCCGGGGTCGGCTGCTTCTGGTATTCGGTGATGGCGTTGGTGCATTGTTCGCGGGTGTCGAAGGTGCTCGGCAGCACCACCATGCCGCCTTGCGGGCCGGCGATCACCAGGTACCAGACCAATGCTACGCTGGGAGCAGCCATGGGAATTCCTCGCTTTGCTGGATGTCGGATTCGGATCGAACCCTAGCAACTCCCGGCTGATGGCGAAAGCAGGGCGAAGGGGGAGCGGCCCGCCGGACCATCACAGACCCGTGAGCGAACCACGCCCCTGAGCTTGCGCTCAGTTCGTGGCAAAGCAGTAGAACAGACCGTCGCCGCCGGTGCCTTTCAGCGCCTCCTGGCTGCAGCCGCCGCGCGAGGCGTGCGAGGAGTTCCAGGATTTCGCCGCCGCCGACTCATCAAGGCCGGTGCGGTCGTGATGGCCTATCATCGCCGCGCCCTCCGCGCCACTTAGCGTCCAGTCGCCGCAAGTCTGGTCGGCGATCTTGGTGCCGTCGGGCTTCGAGCCGGTCAAAATGTCGTGCCGGTTCGGCTTGTCGCCACGGCCGTTGACCACTTCGCCCTTCTCGTTCAGTGCCGTCTGCTTGGTGATGGCGTTGGTGTCGCCGTGCAGCGAGGCGACGTCATCGGCGATCTTTTCGCCCTTGGCGTTGAGCCACGGACCCTTGCCGATGCGGTCGCGCGCATCGACGTCGGCGGTCGAGAGATAGGCGTGCCATTCCTTGCCGGTAACCCCGGCCGCTTCCGCCAGGGAGGCGCAGTGGGCGTCCGCACCCTTGAGACCGCCGAGATCGGCGCCCTTGCCGGACCCGACACTGGTGACGAAGAAGCTCATCTTGGCGTCTTGGGCGAGGGCTGCGCCAGCTGTGGCTGCAAGCGCTGCGGCGGCAACGAGAAGAAGTCTGCGCATGTCGGTCCTCCGGTTTCGAATGTCCTACATTCGAAGAAACGTAACTGGAGGCCTGTTTAATCCCGCTTCAGCCCAGCTTTTATTCCGGCTGCCGGTAAGCGACGAAGCGTTGGTTCTTGGCTTGGAAGATCAGCCCTGTCTCTTTCAGCTCGGGGCTGGCCAGCGGCACGATGCGCTTCGCAATTTCTGAGGGATGCGGCAGCGTCTCCGGATCCTCGCCGGGTGCCACCTGAGCACGCATGGCGGTGCGGGTGGCGCCTGGGTCGACGGCATTGACGCGCAGCGGCAGGCTTTGGGTCTCATGCGCCCACGAGCGCATCATGGCTTCCACGGCCGCCTTCGATGCCGCATAGGGCGCCCAGAAGGCGCGCGCCGAATGCGCGGCCCCGGAGGACATGAGAATGGCGCGGCCGGCGTCGGAGAGCCTGAGCAGCGGGTCGACCGAGCGGATCAGCCGCCAGGTCGAGGTGACGTTGATGGTCATCACCTTCTCGAAGGTTTTCGCCTCGACATGGCCGATCGGCGAGATGACGCCGAGCACGCCGGCATTGGCCACCAGTATGTCGAGCTTGCCCCAGCGCTCGTGAATGGCGCCACCTAGCCGATCAATGCCGGGCATATCGGCAAGATCGAGCGGCACCAGCGTCGCTTCGCCCTTGCCGGTTTTGGCGCGTTCAGCCTTGATCTGGTCGTCGAGCTCTTCCAGCCCTCCAACCGTGCGGGCGACCGCAATCACATGCGCGCCGGCGGCGGCAAGTTCTTTCGCGATGAAATAGCCGATGCCGCGCGAGGCGCCGGTAACGACCGCGACGCGGCCGGAGAGGTCGAGGGTCATGCGAGCGCTTTCAAGGATGGCAGTTGGGCTTTACGCCCCGTTGTTCGCCAGCAGCGACAGCGTGCGCACATTGTCGTGGCCTTCGAAGTCGAGCAGGCGGGTCGGGTACTGGCCGGTGAAACAGGCATCGCAGAATTGCGGCTGCTCATTGTCGCGGCCGGCCTCGCCAACGGCGCGGTAGAGCCCGTCAATGGTAAGGAAGCCGAGCGAATCGACGCGGATGAATTCGGCCATTTCCTCGATCGACATGCGTGACGCCAAAAGCTTCGACTTC
Source organism: Mesorhizobium caraganae (assembly GCF_016836705.1). Lineage (GTDB taxonomy): Bacteria > Pseudomonadota > Alphaproteobacteria > Rhizobiales > Rhizobiaceae > Mesorhizobium > Mesorhizobium caraganae. The sequence continues at coordinate 272,458 of NZ_JAFCGY010000002.1, forward strand.
TCCGGCGTGTCGACACCGTAGAAGCACGACGCACTGGTCGGCGGCGAGGCGATGCGCATATGCACTTCCCGGGCGCCGGCATCGCGCACCATCTGCACGATCTTCTGGCTGGTGGTGCCGCGCACGATGGAATCGTCGACCAGCACCACGCGCTTGCCCTCGATCATGCGACGGTTGGCGTTGTGCTTGAGCTTGACGCCCATATGGCGGATCGAATCGCCGGGCTGGATGAAGGTGCGGCCGACATAGTGGTTGCGGATGATGCCGAGCTCGAAGGGAATGCCGGCAGCCTGGGAAAAGCCGATCGCCGCTGGCGTGCCGGAATCCGGCACCGGCACGACGATATCGGCCTCGACCGGGCTTTCCTGGGCCAGCTCGGCGCCGATGCGCTTGCGCACCTCATAGACGTTGCGGCCTTCGACCGAGGAATCCGGACGGGCGAAATAGACATATTCGAAGATGCAGAAGCGGGTCTTCTGCGGCTCGAACGGAAACAGGCTCTCGATGCCCTTGGACGTCACGACGACCATCTCGCCAGGCTTCAGGTCGCGCACGAAGCGGGCGCCGATAATGTCGAGCGCGCAGGTTTCGGAGGCCAGGATCCAGGCGCCGTCGAGGTCGCCGAGCACCAGCGGCCGGATGCCGAGCGGATCGCGGCAGCCGATCATCTTCTTGGAGGTCATCGCCACCAGCGAGAAGGCGCCTTCGACCTGACGCACGGCGTCGATGAAGCGCGAATTCAAATCGCGCTCCTTGCTGGTCGCAACCAGATGCAGCAGCGTCTCGGTGTCGGAGGTCGACGAGAAGATCGCGCCCTGCTTCTGCAGCGCGCGCTGCACGGTCATGGCGTTGGTGAGGTTGCCGTTGTGAGCGACGGCAAAGCCGCCATCGGCGAGTTCGGCGAAGAAGGGCTGGATGTTGCGCATGCCGGCACCGCCGGTGGTGGCGTAGCGCGTGTGGCCTATGGCGCGGTTGCCTTGCAGGCTGTCGATGACGTGCTGCTTGGTGAAGGTGTCGCCGATCAGCCCGACATGGCGTTCGACATGGAACTGCGTGCCGTCATAGGAGACGATGCCGGCCGCTTCCTGGCCGCGATGCTGCAGTGCATGCAGGCCAAGCGTGACGATGGCCGCGGCGTCCTGCCGGCCGAAAATGCCGAACACGCCGCATTCGTCGTGAAAATGGTCGTCTGCTTCGGCGGAAAGCACGTCGTCTGCGTCTGCCTTCGAAACTGCCATGGGGCTCTAGCTCCGCTAAAATGGCCATATAAGGCGAGAGCGCCGCGAAAGCAACGCACTCCGTGCGCCGTTCACACCATAGTCAGCTCATAAATGGCGCCCGCCCGGTGGGCGCCATACCGTTCCAGGTCAGTTTGCCGGCGCGGGCGCCGGAGCGGCGGGCTGTGCCGGCGCATTGTCGGCCGGAGCGTCGGTCTCGTCGTCGGGCGCGGGCGCATCCTCGCCGGCTGCCGGCGCATCCGCCGCCGGTGTATCGGCTGCCGGGGGCGTCTCAGGTGCTGCCGGCTGATTCGGGTTTAGCTTCTTCAGGATGGCGTTTTCCGGATCCTCGGGCAGCAGGCTTTCCAGCTTGGCGCCGATGGTTTCGAGCAGCGGCCTCGACTTTGCGTTGGCGATCCAGGCCGGAGCCTTGGCGCCGGCCAGCCAGTTGAAGAACAAGAGCGCCACCGCGACGACGAGGATGCCGCGCGCCGCGCCGTAGAGGAAGCCGAGCGTACGGTCGAGCGCGCCGATCCTGGAATCGATGATCCAGTCGGCAAGTTTCATGGTGATAACGGAAACGACGATCAGCGCGATGAGGAAGACGATGCCGGCGGACGCCGCCATGGCGATCTTGTCACTTTCCACATAGGGCTGAACGTAAGGCAGCACCGGCTTGTAGAAGAAGAACGCCGCCACGGCGGCCGCGGCCCAGGAGACGACGGACAGGATCTCGCGTGACAGGCCGCGAACCATGGCGAGCATCGCCGAGACCAGGGTGAAGCCGACGAGAATTCCGTCAAGCAGCGTAATCGGCATGTTGTTCGCCCCACTCCGATTGTCTTTTCACGGCTCGGCCGAGCCGCGTTAGTCTTCCTCGTCGACACGGCTGCGCCGTGAGCCGGCTATGCGCGCCACGAGATCGGCAAGTTCGGTTGGCTGGAAAGCGCCGGTCCCGATCCCCCCGACAACCTCCTCGCTGCCCAAGGGCAGAACCGCACTTCCAAAACCCAGCTTTTCGGCCTCTTTAAGGCGCTGTTGCGCATGCGCAACCGGCCTCACTGCGCCCGACAGGCTGATTTCGCCGAAATAGACGCAATCGGCGGGAAGGGCAAGACCGGTGAGCGACGAAACCAGTGCAGCGGCGACCGCCAGATCGGCGGCCGGCTCCGAAATCCGGTAGCCGCCGGCGACGTTGAGATAGACATCGTGGGTGCCGAAGCGCACCCCGCAATGCGCTTCGAGCACGGCCAAAATCATCGACAGCCGCGCACCGTCCCAGCCGACGACGGCACGGCGCGGCGTACCCAGCGACGACGGCGCCACCAGCGCCTGGATCTCGACCAGCACCGGACGCGTGCCTTCCATCCCGGCGAACACCGCGGCACCGGGCGATTTCGCATGGCGTTCGCCGAGGAACAGCTCCGACGGATTGGCGACTTCGCGCAGGCCCATGTCCGACATTTCGAAGACTCCGATCTCGTCGGTCGGGCCGAAACGGTTCTTCACCGTGCGCAGGATGCGGTAGTGGTGGCCGCCTTCGCCTTCGAAATAGAGCACGGCGTCGACCATGTGCTCGACGACGCGCGGGCCCGCGATCTGGCCGTCCTTGGTGACATGGCCGACCAGAACGATGGCGGCGCCCGTGGATTTGGCATAGCGGATCATCGCCTGGGCGGCGGCGCGCACCTGGGTGACGGTGCCGGGCGCCGAATCGGCCATGTCGGTCCACAGCGTCTGGATCGAATCGAGGATGACGAGGTCCGGCCTTCTGCCGTCGGCGATTGTTGCCAGGATGTCCTCGACATTGGTCTCGGCGGCAAGTTCGACGGGTGTGTCGGCGACCCCAAGCCGTTGTGCGCGCAGCCTGATCTGGGCGACGGCCTCTTCGCCCGAGACATAGACGATGCGGTGGCCTTTTGACGCCAATGCTGCCGCAGCCTGGGTGAGCAGCGTCGACTTGCCGATGCCGGGATCGCCGCCGACCAGCAGCGCCGAGCCACGCACGAAACCGCCGCCGGTGGCGCGATCAAGCTCGCCAATGCCCGAGATGATGCGCGGCGCATCCTCGATGTCGCCGGACAGGCTGGTCAGCACCACGGCGCGGCCCTTGCGGGCATTGCGCGTGTTGGCCGGGCCAGAGCCGATGCCGCCCGACGTGCCTTCCTCGACGAGCGTGTTCCACTCGCCGCAAGCATCGCATTTGCCGGCCCAGCGCTGATGCACCGAGCCGCAATTCTGACAAATGAACTGGACGCGGGATTTAGCCATCAGTTTATTGGTTCCAAAAGGTATTTCTGGCGATCCCAATAGATAGGCAAAGCCTCTTCGATTGCATCGAAATGGGCACGGCGCTGTCGATTGATCTGGGCCCAATTGTCATATGCGGACCAACAGGCGTGGATGAACAGGCCGACTGCCAGATCGTTGTCTTGCATAACTGCTTCGTGCAGCGTTTCCAGAAGTCGCCCTAGCGCCAGAGAAAGACGGCGATCCTGAAGTCGATGCATGAGAAGGAACGCACACCCGATTGCTACGATAGACGTGTTGTGCCGAGTTTCCACTGACCAAAGTGCCAGAAGGTCCAGGAGATCCTCGATATCGGAGGTGTCTCCCTGCTTCCAGATTCGATAGAGACCGGTCACTGCCGCGCTTCGCGTATAGTCTTCAACATGTCTGGCGAGGAATTTCCTCACTAGCACAATATTCTCAGGGGTCGGCTCGCTGGATACCAGCAAACCAGCATGCGATTCCGCATGAGAAATCGACTCGGCGGATTTCAAGTAGTCAGTAAGTTGCGTGCGTTCATCTGCGGAAATTTCGTAAGCTTCAAATTTCATCCGCTGGTAGATATCGCTAAAGTCCAATCGGCTGCTCCGCAACCATTTCTACTCAAACCTCTCCGCAATATGATGCTCTTCGGCGAGATCGGAGAAGCGGGTGAATTCGCCCTGGAAAGCGAGGCTGACCGAACCGGTCGGGCCGTGGCGCTGCTTGGCGACGATGACTTCGGCCTTGCCGCGCATCTCGTTCATCTCGTGTTCCCACTTGATGTATTCGTCGGTGCCGGGCTTGGGTTCGCGGTTCTTCAGATAATATTCCTCGCGATAGACGAAGATCACCACGTCGGCGTCCTGCTCGATCGAGCCGGATTCACGCAGGTCGGAGAGCTGCGGGCGCTTGTCCTCGCGGCTTTCGACCTGACGCGACAGCTGCGACAGCGCGATGATCGGCACGGACAGCTCCTTGGCCAGCGCCTTGAGGCCGGTGGTGATCTCGGTGATTTCCTGTACGCGGTTCTGCGAGGCCTTGGCGCTGGAACCCTGCATCAGCTGGATATAGTCGATGACGATGAGGTCGAGGCCGCGCTGGCGCTTCAGTCGCCGCGCACGTGCCGAGAGCTGCGCGATCGAGATACCGCCGGTCTGGTCGATGAACAGCGGGATCTTCTGCATGGTCTGCGAGCAGGCGACCAGCTTTTCGAAATCCATCTCGGAAATCTCGCCGCGGCGGATTTTTGACGATGGAATCTCGGTCTGCTCGGAAATGATTCGGGTCGCCAGCTGTTCGGACGACATTTCCAGTGAGAAGAAGCCGACGACGCCGCCATTGGCGGCCTTGAACGACCCGTCGGCCTGCTGCGCCGGCACATAGGCCTCGGCGATGTTGAAGGCCATGTTGGTGGCGAGCGATGTCTTGCCCATGCCGGGGCGGCCGGCGATGATAATCAGATCGGAGGGCTGCAACCCGCCCATGCGGCGGTCGAGATCGCGCAGGCCGGTGGCGACGCCCGACAGATGGCCGTCGCGCATATAGGCGGCGTTGGCCATGTCGACGGCGGTCTTGACGGCGTCGGTGAAACTCTCGAAGCCGCCATCGTAGCGGCCGGTTTCGGCCAGTTCGAACAGCCGCCGCTCGGCATCCTCGATCTGCTCGGACGGCGCCATGTCGACCGGTGCGTCATAGGCGATGTTGACCATGTCCTCGCCGACGGTGATCAGCGCGCGGCGCGTGGCGAGGTCATAGATGGCGCGGCCATAGTCGGTGGCGTTGACGACGGTGACGGCCTCGACGGCGAGCCGCACGACATACTGCGCCACCGTCATGTCGCCGACCTTCTCGTCGGCCGGCAGGAAGGTTTTTAGGGTGATCGGGGTCGCCACCTTGCCCATGCGGATGAGTTCGGCCGCGACCTCGAAGATCTTCCTGTGCAGCGGCTCATAGAAATGGCCGGCCTTGAGGAAGTCGGAGACGCGGTAGAAGGCATCGTTGTTGACGAGGATGGCGCCGAGCAGCGCCTGCTCGGCCTCGATGTTGTTTGGCGCCTCACGATAAAGCGGTTGCTCCGCCACGCCGAATTTTCGTGCTGCCTCTGCCATGATGTCCCCGATTTCGATCCCGGCTTCTCGATACCAGAACGCGAAAGATCCGATGCTGACTTATATGCATCAGTTGCGTCCAATCGGCGTTGATGCCCGCTGTCCACAGGGGACGGCAAACCGTCCACAGGACAGAATTCCCGTGCTCTGATTCCGATTGACTCGCCAAGTGGTGATTGTATTGGTTCGACAGGAACGAAGCAAGAACAATCTCGGCGGCTATCGGCTTCTCTCGTCCAACGTATCGCCCCAGTCCAACCGCCGCGCTTGCTTGAACAGCTCGCCGTCGCGCTTGGTGAAAAGCGTCTCGCCGGCGCTGCCGTCCGGCCGGCACAATTTGAGCAGCACCTTGCCGGAGCCGGCTTTCGGCGGCGCAATGACGCGCGCGGCGCGGGAGGCCGCTGGCTGCCGCGACGCCACGACGTAGATGAACTTCTCGTCCTCCCAGGGCACTTCGGCATCCTTGGCCAGGCGATGCAGGCGCGAGCGGGCGACGCGGCGCGAAAAATGGCACCAGTCGGGCGGCTCAAGCGGGCAGGGCGCCTCGTGCGGGCAGGGGGCCAGCACATGCGCGCCGGCCTCAAGCAATTGCCGGCGCACCGCCAGGATGCGCTGCCAGCCGGCCGGCGTGCCCGGCTCGACAATCAGCAGCGTGTCGCCGGTCAACTGCCAGAGCCGGCCGACAAGCTTCGGCAGCGATGCCGGCGCGATCTCGTCCAGCACATAGGCGCAGGTGACGAGATCGGCAGGCTTGAGATCGGCAAGATCGATGGTGACGTCGCCGGCGCGCCAGTCGGTGCTCGCGACAATGGTATCAAGAGCGAGCGACTGGCCGACCTTGCGCACCGCGGCGCCGGCCTCAAACAGCACCGCCTGTTCGAGGTCTGGCCAGAGGTCCGTGGCGGCCCAGAGCACCGTACCAGGGCCGGCGCCGACATCGAGCAGGGTTTTTGGCTGGAAATCGGGCCGTGCCTCGGCGAGCGCGTCGAGGCTGGCGCGCGCGGCCGCATAGGTCGCCGGCAGCCGCGTCGCCAGATAGGCTTTTACCGCCATCTCCTCGGCCATGTGCAGGCGGCCGTCGCGCAGTTCGGCACGGTAGCGGTCCGACAGCGTCTTCGCCGCCTGGCGCAACGCCGGCAGCGGTATCGTTTCGAGCAGGCGGTCGACGCCTTGTCTGAGCGGTGCTGGCAGTTCCACGCTCAGGCTCCGTGCGGTGCGAACAGGATGACAGAGGCGCCGGCAATGCAAAGCGCCGCGCCGGCAAGATCCCAGCGGTCCGGGCGCACGCCTTCCGCCAGCCACAGCCAGCCGAGCGAGGCCGCAATGTAGATGCCGCCATAGGCGGCGTAGGCGCGGCCGGCGGCATTGGTGTCGACCAGTGCCAGCAGGAAGCCGAACAATGCAAGCGAGACGAGGCCAGGCGCCAGCCACAGCGGTGACTTTTCAAGCCGCCACCAGGCCCAGAAGGAAAAGCAGCCGGCGATCTCGGCCAATGCGGCGGCGATGTAGAGGAGGTAGGTCATGAAAAAGGTCTCGGCATAGCGAGACCTTTTTCATGTTTGGGCAGGCGATGGCAAGGCCGATGGGGCCTCCGGCTACTCGCGATCCGCCACCTTGCGGCGGCGCGCGGACTTGGCAACAGCTGACCTTGTAGCAACAGCCTGGGCAACGGCAGGCTGGGCGACCGGTTGTTCGTGGCGATGCCCAATCTCGCGCATTTCCAGTGCCTTTTCACATTTGGCCATGTAGTCGCGCGTCATCGGCAGCGTGTCGTTCTTCTTGGCGATCTGGATCTGGAAGATCACCAGATCCTGCCAGCGGAAGGCCGCTTCCGAGGCGGCGAGATAGAACTCCCACATCCTGCAGAAGCGCTCGTCATAGATGGCCTTGGCCTTGTCGCGGTTGGCGGCAAAGCGCTGGCCCCAGTGCTTCAGCGTATCGGCATAGTGCAGCCGCAGAATCTCGATGTCGGTAACCACCAGCCCCGACTTTTCGATTGCCGGCATCACCTCCGACAACGAAGGGATGTAGCCGCCGGGGAAGATGTATTTGCGGACGAAGGCGCTGGTCGCCCACGGCACGCCGGAGCGGCCTATCGTGTGCAGCAGCATGACGCCGTCCGGCTTCAACAGCGTCGCCGACTTCTCGAAGAAGGTGCGGAAATGGTTGACGCCGACATGCTCGAACATGCCGACCGAGACGATGCGGTCGAAGCGTTCGTTGAGTTCGCGGTAGTCCTTCAGGTCGAAATGCACCCGGTCCTGCAGGCCTTGCGCATGCGCCCGGTCGGTGGCGACGCCGTGCTGCTCGGTAGACAGCGTCACGCCTTGCACGTCGACGTCGAAGGCCTTGGCGAGATAGAGGCCTAGCCCGCCCCAGCCGGAGCCGATGTCGAGCACGGTCTGGCCGGCCTTCAGCCTGAGCTTGGCGGCGATGTGGCGCTTCTTGGCGACCTGCGCCTCGTCGAGCGTCATGTCCGGCTGCTCGAAATAGGCGCAGGAATACTGCATGTCCTCATCGAGGAAGAGCCGGTAGAGGTCGCCCGACAGATCGTAGTGGCGCTGCACGTTGCGGCGCGAGCGCGAGGCGGTGTTGATCTGCTGCAGACGGCGGAAGGCGTGGCGCAGGCCCTCGATCGCCTTCGACCAGGTGGCGTCGATGCCGCCGCTGCCCATGTTCTGGAAGGCGATGCGCATCAGGCCGAGAACGCCGCCCTCAAGGATGTCCAGTTCGCCATCCATGTAAGATTCCGGCACCGCCAGCATCGGATCGAAGGTGATGGCGCGTTCGGCATGCTTGGTCTTGATGTGCATGTGCACCGGCTCGCCGCTGCCGTCGCCGAACACATGCGTCGAACCCGTCGGCCCGGTGACTTTGAGATTGCCTGTGCGCACCAGGCGGTCGAGAACGCGCTTCAACAGGATATTCATCACCAAATGTCCCCTCACGGTCAGACTGGCGGGCTAACTCTGCAACAATATATAGGGGTTCGAAAAGTTCCATTTGGTACAAAAATGCCCGGGCGAGAGGCCCGGGCATTGGTCCACAAAGGCTGGATGACGACAATGTGATTGGGGAGTGCCGCTCCCTCGCTTGTCGTTAGGCGATCAGGCGTTGTCTTCGCCGCCTTCGAACTCGGTGTTCGGGTCGAAGAAGTTCTCCGGCCGCGCATTGTCGTTGATGTCGTCGCCATAGATGGCTTCGGCGGTGGTCAGCGTTTCGCCCTTGGCCTGACGCTCGGCTTCATCGGCCGTGCGGGCGATGTTGAGGCTGATGGTGACCTCGACTTCCGGATGCAGCGCGATCGCCACATTGGTGACGCCGATGGTCTTGATCGGCTGGTTGAGCTGGATCTGGTTGCGGTTGACCGAGAAGCCTTCCGCTGTCAGCAGTTCGGCGATGTCGCGGGTCGACACCGAACCGTATAGCTGGCCGGTCTCGCCGGCCGAACGCACGGCGATGAAGCTCTTGCCGTCGAGCTTTTCGGCAACCTGGCTGGCTTCCGACTTGCGTTCGAGGTTGCGGGCTTCGAGCTGGGCGCGCTGGCCCTCGAACTTCTTCTTGTTGGCTTCGTTGGCGCGCAGCGCCTTGCCCTGCGGCAAGAGGAAGTTGCGGGCAAAGCCGTCCTTGACCTTGACGGTATCGCCCATCTGGCCGAGGCGGGAAACGCGTTCGAGAAGAATGACTTCCATGGTTTTGTTCCTTCGTCTGGGCACCGATCACAAGGTCGGCGCCGAATTGAGTGGAACAGGTCAGGAAGCTCTGAGCGCCTTGGCGCCGGTGTCGCTGTCCTGCCTGTCGCGGCAGTTAGAGGCTTTTCACCTCAACTCGGGATTTCAATGCATGTCGCCCAGAAGTGGGTCCCGGTTTTGGGACAACGACATGCATCATCAAATTACTCCCTGCGGCGCCCGTCGCCGTGGGAGAATAGAGCGGGCGGCGAACCGCCCGCTCGAAAGTCTTAGCGAACCACGTAGGGCAGCAGGCCGAGGAAGCGGGCGCGCTTGATCGCCTTGGCGAGTTCGCGCTGCTTCTTCTGGCTGACGGCGGTGATGCGCGACGGCACGATCTTGCCGCGCTCGGAAATGTAGCGCTGCAGCAGACGCACGTCCTTGTAGTCGATCTTGGGCGCGTTGGCGCCGGAGAACGGACAGGTCTTGCGGCGACGATGGAACGGGCGCCGGGTCGGGATCTGATTGATGTCGACCATTATTCTGCACCCCCTTCAACGCCTTCGCGCGGACGGCGCGGACCACGATCGCCACCGGCGTCGCCAAATGAGCGCGGCGGACGATCGCCACGGTCGCCGCGATCACGATCGCCAAACGAGCGCGGACCACGATCGCCACGGTCGCGGTCGCCGAAGCCGCCGCGTTCCGAGCGCTCTTCGCGCTTCTGCATCATGGCCGACGGGCCTTCCTCATGCGCCTCGACCTTGACGGTCAGGAAACGCAGCACGTCTTCGGACAGACCCATCTGGCGCTCCATCTCGTTGAGCGCTGCCGGCGGGCAGGTGAGGTCCATGAGCGTGTAGTAAGCCTTCCGGTTCTTGTTGACCCGGTAGGTGAGGGACTTCAGTCCCCAGTTCTCGACCCGGCCGACGGACCCGCCATTTGCGGAGATGACGCCCTTGTACTGTTCGACAAGCGCATCGACCTGCTGCTGCGAGAGGTCCTGCCGGGCAAGAAACACATGTTCGTATAGAGCCATAGTGGTTCAATGCCTTTCTTCGTTTCTCTCCCGGACCCTCGCGGCAAAAGCCTCTGCAACTTCTCTGACCCGCTGGTCCCGAAGGGGCGGGGAAGAAAGGAGCATTTCGAGACGGTCGAGAGCGGAGACACGGGAGGCGGAAGCGCTTCTGGCTTCACACGCCGCTTTCCCCTGGGAAAACAACGGCCCTCCGTTCAGCCCCCAGCAAGGACCGGCAGATTGCGGGCGTCTATATAGCAATTTGGCGGGAAGGCAAGGGTAGGACGCCGTTCCAGACAGCATCCTTGGCGTCGCAGGATCGAAAAACGCCGGGCGTCAACTTGTATGGGCGACCCTGTCCATCGTTTCGGGAAAGAAGTCGGGTGCGGCCTTACGCTTGCCGAACATCATGTCGTATTGCAGCAGGCGGAAATCGTTGATCGCCGGATCGATGTCCTTCTGCCGCGCCCAGTCGGGCGTCGCTTCGCCTGACGGTGTCAGCAGGAGATTGCGATCGACGACGCGGTAGCGTTCGCGCAGCGCGCCGAGGAAGCCGGTGTAGTAGGGGTGCGTGATCCCGGCGGTGGTCAGGATGTGGTAGGGCAGGAAGGCCGGGCTGACCGCGCCCATATCCTGCGCCGGGCCGGTGCTGTTCGACCAGATGATCAGCGGCGTCTGGTGGTGCTCAAGTGCTGCCTCCGGCGTCGGCTCCTTGCGCGGCGCGACATTGTCTTTGAGGAAGCCGGTCTCAACATAGACGGGACCAAGCGGCGGCAGATGGTCGCCGAAGAAGGCTATGACCGTCGGCCGCTCGCGCTTCTTCGCCCATTCGATCAGCCGTTCAAGGCCACGGTCGGCATCGGCCGAACCCTCGGCGTAGCTGAGCAGCGATTCCCGCGCCCATGTGCTGATGGGTGCCGCGACCTTGTGGGTCGGGTTGTAATAGCGGTACGGCTCGTAGGGGCCGTGGTTCTGCAGGCTGACGGCGAAGAAGAACACCGGGTCTTCGCTGGCGTCGGCCTCTGCGATGATCTCGTCGGTCATTGCCGCGTCGGAGGCCAGCGGCCCGCGCTTCTCCAGCGGCGGCAGCGTCTCTTCCGAGCGGAAATCGTTGAAGCCGAAATCGGCATAGACCGCGCCGCGATTCCAGAACCAGTTGGTGCCGGGATGGATGGCGCGCGCCCGATAGCCTTCGCTTTTCAGGAAGGTCGCCAGCGACGGCGTCGGCGTGCGCACATATTGCTGATAGGGGATTGAGCCCGCCGGCAGGAAGGCATTGGAAAAGCCGGTCAGCGCCTCGAATTCGATGTTGGCGGTCATGCCGCCGAATTCCGGCGAGAACATGTAGCCCGAGCGCAAAGCGCGCACATTGGGGATCGGGTCCGGCGTGATGGTGACGCCGGGCAGCTTGGTCGGATCCCAGAAGGATTCGCTCATCACCACGATGATGTCGGGTTTCTCATCCGGCACCGAGGCCGTCACATCCGGTCTGTCGATCGCATCGATCGCCTTGTCGGAATAGCCCACTGGCGCCGAGACATGCGCCATCGGCACGTTGAGCGCGAAAGCCAGCGCAAACCCGTTGGAGGCGTAGTTCTCCTTCTGGTCCCACATGATCGGGATGATCTGCAGCCGGTCGCGGGTCCACGAGAAGGTGGCGTAATCCATGATCGAGACGAAGAAGGCGAGCAGCGGCACTGCCAGCGTCAATCGCGCCAGGCGCCCCTTGCGGCTGAGGATCGGCACCTTGCGGCGCCACAGCCGCCAGCCATAGACCAGCAGCGACAGGCCGGCGACGATGCCGACCGCCATGGCCACCGCCGTCCAGGGCCGCTCGCGCACCAGAAGCGGCATCAGCGCCATGATCTGGCGCGAATAGAGGAAATCGGTCGGGTAGAGCGGATCGCCGAGATAATGGGACTTCTGGTGCCCGACAAAGGCCAGCGCCAGCGTCAGCGGCGCCACGATCATCAGGCTTTGGTGGCTGCGGCCAAGCACGGCGTCCAGTCCGATCAGCACCAGCGCAAAGACGATGATGGTGGTCCAGCCCGGCTTGAAGGGTTGCAGGAAGAAGTCGACCGTGCCGAAGAAGTCGCCGCGCACGATCCATTCGATGGCGAACACCAGGACGGCGGAAGCAAGCAGCGTGACCAGACCGTAGCGGATGACAGGCCATCTGCGCCCCGGCAGGTAGCCGGTGGACGGATCGTCTTCCAAGAACTGTGGCGCGGGTACTGCCGCGCCCTTCCTGATCCTTGCCACTTCTCTTCTTCCCCCGGCCCAAGCAACGCGTTTTTCCACTCGCGTCCCCGTTCTGTCATAGAACTGTCATGCAAAAGCTAGCGCCTGTGGCGGAAATAAGAAGAGCCAGCAAACGATTCGTGAGCGGTTTTCATCAGGAGTGATCGGCAAAAAGCCTTTCAGAACAGGGACTCGAGGTCAGCTTCCGGGTGGAACGGGGGCCGAAATGCTGCTCGCGGGCTTGACTTGGCGGTCCGCCTTGCGTCACAGGCAGGAAAAATCAGCCGCTGGAGAGAGCCCAAATGGCCGTTGCATTCACCTTTCCGGGACAAGGCAGCCAGGCTGTCGGCATGGGCAAGGGCCTCGCCGACGCCTTCCCCGAGGCGCGCAGGGTCTTCGAGGAAGTTGATGAGGCGCTGGGCGAAAAGCTGTCGACATTGATCTGGGAAGGCCCTGAAGAGACGCTGACCTTGACCGCCAATGCCCAGCCGGCGCTGATGGCAGTGTCGCTGGCTGCGGTGCGGGCGCTGGAAGCGCGCGGTTTTTCGCTGAAGGACAAGGTCGCCTACGTTGCCGGCCATTCGCTCGGCGAATATTCCGCCCTTGCCGCCGCCGGTTTCGTCTCGGTCGCCGATGCCGCCCGGCTGCTGCGCATTCGCGGCAATGCCATGCAGGCGGCGGTGCCGGCCGGTGAGGGCGCGATGGCGGCGATCATCGGACTGGAACAGCCTGACGTCGAGGCCGCTTGCGCTGAAGCGGCAGCCGGCTCCGGCAAGGTCTGCCAGATCGCCAACGACAATGGCGGCGGGCAGCTGGTGATCTCCGGCGCCAAGGCGGCGGTGGAACTCGCCGCGAAACTGTGCACCGAGAAGGGCGCCAAACGGGCGCTGATGCTGCAGGTCTCCGCTCCCTTCCACTCGGCGCTGATGGCGCCGGCGGCCAATGTGATGCGCGAGGCGCTGGCCGGGGTAGCCAAGCATGCGCCGGTGGTTCCCGTCGTTTCCAACGTTACCGTGACCCCGACCAGCGATCCCGATGAGATCGCTCGGCGGCTTGTCGAGCAGATCACCGGCCGCGTGCGCTGGCGCGAAACGGTGGAATGGTTCGGCGCCAACGGCGTCGCCACGCTCTACGAGATCGGCGCCGGCAAGGTGCTGTCGGGCCTGGCGCGGCGCATCAACCGCGACATCGCCACATCAGCCGTCGGCACTCCGGCCGATGTCGAGGCGGCGCTGGCCGCGCTTGCATAATCCACTGGCGATTTGACCCCTCCCGTGGGAAGGGTGTTCTCTTAAGATCAGGAGACAAAAATGTTCGAACTGACCGGCCGCAAGGCGCTCGTCACTGGCGCATCGGGAGGCATTGGCGAGGCGATCGCCCGCGTGCTGCATGCGCAAGGCGCCATTGTCGGCCTGCACGGCACCCGCATCGAGAAATTGGAGACCCTGGCAGCCGAGCTCGGCGACCGGGTAAAACTGTTTCCAGCCAATCTGTCGAACCGCGACGAGGTCAAGGCGCTTGGCCAGAAGGCGGAAGCCGAGCTCGAAGGCGTCGATATCCTGGTCAACAATGCCGGCATCACCAAGGACGGCCTGTTCGTGCGTATGTCGGATGCCGATTGGGATAGTGTGCTCGAGGTCAACCTGACCGCCGTGTTTCGGCTGACCCGTGAACTCACCCATCCGATGATGCGCCGCCGGCATGGCCGCATCATCAACATCACCTCGGTGGTCGGTGTCACCGGCAACCCAGGCCAGACCAATTATTGCGCCTCCAAGGCCGGCATGATCGGCTTTTCCAAGTCGTTGGCGCAGGAGATCGCCACCCGCAACATCACCGTCAACTGCGTCGCCCCGGGCTTCATCGAATCGGCCATGACCGACAAGCTCAACGACAAGCAGAAAGATGCGATCATGGCGGCGATTCCGACACGCCGTATGGGCAAGAGTGTTGAGGTGGCGTCGGCCGTCGCCTATCTCGCCTCCAACGAAGCCGCCTACGTCACCGGCCAGACCATCCATGTCAACGGCGGCATGGCGATGATTTGAGGGGAGATGGCCGGGTTACAAGAAGACGTGGGCGGCTTGTGAAAAGAGACCATTTCGCCTTGGACCTCAGCCAATTTTCGTGTAATGCGGCCCGCAACCCGGCGGTTCGGGCAAAAACCGGTCCGGTGCCGTTGCGTTTCCGGCAGGACCATCTTTCAGCTTGATTAGCGGCATTCTGCCCGCTAACGAAGACAGACAAACAAAAGACGAGGATGCCCCAAATGAGTGACACCGCAGAGCGCGTCAAGAAGATCGTCATCGAACATCTTGGCGTCGATGCCGACAAGGTGACGGAGCAGGCGAGCTTCATCGATGATCTGGGCGCGGACAGCCTCGATACGGTCGAACTCGTCATGGCGTTCGAAGAAGAGTTTGGCGTCGAGATTCCGGACGATGCGGCCGAGACCATCCTGACCGTCGGCGATGCCGTGAAGTACATCGACAAGGCTTCGGCCTGACGCTATCCGCAGTCATCACCGGGGAGGACCTGCGATGAGGCGTGTCGTCGTCACGGGCCTTGGCCTGGTTTCGCCGTTCGGTATGGGCTTCGAGCACAGCTGGAAGGAATTGCTGACCGGCCGCAGCGCTGCCAAGCGCGTCACCGAGTTTGAAGTGGAAGATCTTGCCTGCAAGATCGCCCACGTCATTCCACGCGGTGACGGCACCAACGGCACGCTCAATCCCGAAGCCGTGCTTGAGCCGAAGGAACTGCGCAAGATCGGCGACTTCATCCTTTACGGGATCGCGGCCGCTGACGAAGCGCTGAAGGATTCCGGCTGGGAGCCCGGCACCGAAGCCGAGCGTTGCGCCACCGGCGTCATGATCGGGTCCGGCATTGGCGGCCTCGAAGGTATTGCCGAGAACGCGCTGATCCTGCATGAGCGCGGTCCGCGCCGCATCAGTCCGTTCTTCATTCCTGGAAACATCATCAACCTGGTGTCCGGTCAGGTGTCGATCCGGCACGGGCTGAAGGGTCCCAATCACGCCGTCGTCACTGCCTGCTCGACTGGCGCGCACGCCATTGGCGATGCCGCCCGGCTGATCATCTTCGGCGATGCCGACGTGATGCTGGCCGGCGGCGCCGAATCGCCGGTGACCAGGCTTTCGCTAGCCGGCTTCGCCGCTTGCCGGGCACTGTCCACCGACCGCAACGACACGCCTGAAAAGGCCTCGCGCCCCTATGACCGCGACCGTGACGGCTTCGTCATGGGCGAGGGCGCCGGCGTCGTCGTGCTGGAAGAGCTCGAACACGCCAAGGCGCGCGGCGCCAAGATCTATGCCGAGGTTACCGGTTACGGCCTGACCGGCGACGCCTATCACATCACCGCGCCGGCCGAAGACGGCGACGGCGCCTTCCGCTGTATGACGGCGGCGCTGAACCGGGCCAAGCTGACGCCCGCCGATATCGATTACATCAATGCGCACGGCACCTCGACCATGGCCGATACGATCGAGCTCGGCGCCGTCGAGCGGCTGGTCGGCAATGCCGCCTCGAAGATCTCGATGTCGTCGACCAAGTCGTCGATCGGCCATCTCCTGGGTGCCGCGGGGGCCGCCGAGGCGATCTTCTCGATCCTCGCCATCCGCGACAACATCGCTCCCGCCACCATCAATCTCGACAACCCGGAACGCGAAACCGCGATCGATCTTGTACCCAACACGCCACGGCATCGCCAGGTCGACGTGGCGCTGTCCAACTCCTTCGGCTTCGGCGGCACCAACGCTTCGCTGGTTTTCCAGCGCTATATCGGCTGATTGCGGTATCGACCGGCGCGCCAGCGGTCTGTCGTCAATTTTGCCATATTCGAGCCTACTCTGCCGCTGGGGATTCGTCGCATCGGCCTGAAACCGAAGGCGCTTTTTTTGAAAGCACGATGCGTAGGCTTGAAATGTTAGGGCACGCTGTGCGTCCAACCGGACGCATGAGCGCTCTAAGAGATCAGATGGTAGGGCGCTTATGAACACCAATCCGGGCGGCAGCGGACAATTCGGACAAAACCAGCAGACCGGCCCTATCGTGCCGAAGACTGCGGCCGAGGCCTTGCGGCCGGAAGCCGGCACGCCGCCGCCGAAGCGCTCGCGCGCCTCGCGCAGCCAGGTCGTCGTGTTCATGAACTTCGTCATCTCCGCGGTGATGTTGATGATCCTCGCCGCCGGCGTCTCGCTCTATTTCGGCAAACAGGCCTTCAACGAACCTGGTCCGTCCGCCAATGGCGACACCTTCCTGGTCAAGCCGAACACCGGCGTCCAGGATATTGCCGACCAGCTCGAACGGCGTGGATTAATCAGCGACGCCCGCATCTTCCGCATTGGCGTGCGCGTCTATGGCAATGATTCAGCGCTGAAGGCCGGCGAATACGAAGTCAAGCCACACGCCTCCATGCGCGACATCATGGAGCTTCTGAAGAGCGGCAAGTCGGTGATGTATTCGCTGACCATTCCCGAGGGCCTGACGGTCGAGCAGGCGCTGCAGCGCGTTGCCGAACAGGATGCGCTGACCGGGGACATGCCGGCGACCACGCCGGCCGAGGGCAGCCTTGCCACCGATACGTTGCGCTTCACCCGCGGCGCCACGCGCCAGCAGATGATCGACAAGCTGCTCGCCGACCAGAAAAAGCTGGTCGACGAAGTCTGGCAGCGGCGCGCGCCCGACCTGCCTCTGGCCAATGTCGACGACTTCGTCACCTTGGCCTCGATCGTCGAAAAGGAAACCGGCCGGGGTGACGAGCGCTCGCGCGTTGCCGCCGTCTTCCTCAACCGTCTGGCCAAGGGCATGCGGCTGCAATCGGATCCGACCATCATTTACGGCCTGTTCGGCGGCAAGGGCAAACCCGCTGACCGGCCGATCTACCAGTCGGACATTGAGAAGCAGACGCCTTACAACACCTATCTGATCAACGGCCTGCCGCCGACGCCGATCGCCAATCCCGGCCGTGCCGCACTCGAAGCCGTCGCCAA
This sequence comes from Mesorhizobium caraganae, assembly GCF_016836705.1. Lineage (GTDB taxonomy): Bacteria > Pseudomonadota > Alphaproteobacteria > Rhizobiales > Rhizobiaceae > Mesorhizobium > Mesorhizobium caraganae. The sequence continues at coordinate 289,990 of NZ_JAFCGY010000002.1, forward strand.
TCCGTCGAAGACCGACGATCTCTATTTCGTTGCCGACGGCACCGGGGGCCACGTCTTTGCCACGACGCTTGCCGAGCACAATGAGAACGTGGCTCGCTACCGGGCGCTGCAGAAAAAGCAGGCTGAAGACGTTGCCAAAGGTGCCAAGACCCCGGGCCAGACCGATGCGCCGGCGGATGGCGACGACAGCGGTGACGCCAGTGGCGATGCCGGCAGCGACAGTGGGGATGCCGGCGGCGATGCGGGTGCCGCCCAGTAGCAGGCCGGCGCTTTTTGGCGGAGTGACCTTACGCGCTGCGGACAAGGCGACGCGCTGATGCTTTGAACGCCAGCGCGGTTCGAAGCGTCTTTGGCCTTGCTCCGATGGCTCTGCAGATTTCAGCACTGCGAGATCAAAACGATACCGGAAATCAACACCTTGCCGGTATTGCGATTCTGACATTCGCGCTCGCCGTGATATCGAACGCGAGCGGGATTTCAGAATTGGAACATCAGGAGACACGAGCCGCATTATGAATTTGCAGAGCATGACCGGATTTGCACGCGCCGTCGCCGAGCACGACGGCGCCTCGATCGCCTGGGAGGTCAAGTCGGTCAACGGCAAGAGCGTCGAGGTCAGGCTGCGGTTGCCGCAAGGTTTTGAGCGGCTGGAGCCGGCGGTCCGGCAGACGCTGCAGAAGCGGTTTTCGCGCGGCAATTTCCAGGCGACGCTGACCGTCGGCCGCGCTGCCGGCCAGCAGGTGCAGCCGGTGGTCAACGAAGTCTTCCTCCGGGATCTGGCCGGCTTGGCCAAGCGGCTGCAGGACCAGTTCGGTGTTGCCCCGGCGACCGCCGACGGCCTGCTTTCCCTGCGCGGCGTGCTGGACATCCCTGAAAGCAACGAAACCGAGGAGGTGCGGGCAGCGCTCGACACGGCGATCCTGGCGGCGCTGGAGGCGGCGCTTACCGGTCTCGAGCAGGCGCGCCACAGCGAAGGCGAAGCGCTGCGCTCGCTGCTTTCTGGTCACATCAACGCCATCGAGGCGCTGACGCGCAAGGCCGAGGCCGACCCGTCGCGCGAACCGGCGGTAATCCGCGAGCGGATCGCCGAACAGGTGCGGCTGCTGATGGATGCGTCGGCCAATCTCGATGCCGGCCGGCTGCACATGGAAGCGGCGTTCCTGGCCACCAAGGCCGATATCCGCGAAGAAATCGACCGGCTGAAGACACATGTTGTGTCGGGCCGGGTGCTGCTGGCAAATGGCGGCGCCATCGGCCGCAAGCTCGATTTTCTGGCGCAGGAATTCAATCGCGAATCGAATACTCTGTGTTCGAAGTCGAACGCCGCCACTGTCACCGCCATCGGGCTGGAGCTCAAGGCGGTGGTCGACCAGTTTCGCGAACAGGTCCAGAATCTGGAGTAACCCAAAATGGGTGCCAAGGAGCCGATGGTTGCCAGGGATCTGGGGTCGCGCATTCGCCGACGCGGGCTGATGCTGGTCCTGTCGTCGCCGTCCGGCGCCGGCAAGTCGACGATCGCGCGCAACCTGCTGGAAAGCGACGGCAGCTTGGAACTGTCGGTCTCGGTCACAACCAGGCCACGCCGTGGCTCGGAGATCGAAGGCGTCCACTATCATTTCCGCACCATGCGCGAATTCGAGCGGCTGCGCGATACCGACGCGCTGCTGGAATGGGCCGAAGTGCACGGCAATTGCTATGCGACACCGCGTGAGCCGGCCGAACTGGCGTTGGCGCAAGGACGCGACATGCTGTTCGACATCGACTGGCAAGGCGCCCAGCAGCTCAAGGAAAAGATGCGCGCCGACATCGTCTCGATCTTCATCCTGCCGCCGTCGATGAAGGAATTGAAGGCGCGGCTGAAGCGCCGCGCCGAGGACCAGGAACAGGTGATCGAGACCAGGCTGAAGAACGCCCGCAACGAGATCGAGCACTGGAAGGAATACGACTTTGTCATCGTCAACGACGATCTCGACCGCGCCTTCGCCGAAGTGCGCGGCATCGTGACGGCAGAACGGCTTCGGCGCGACCGCCGGCCGGGTTTGTTTGACTTCGTATCGGGGTTGTTGGACGAGAAGACGGAGTGAGGCGGTGGGGCGCCAATCTCCCCCCTTGTGGGGGAGATCAGCAGTATCTCAAACAGCGTTCGTCAACCGTACGAACTCCTCCACGCTGAGCGTCTCCGCCCGCCGCGTCGGATCGATACCAGCGCGGGTGAGCAACGCCTCGCCGCCCAAGCTCTTCACGCTCTGCCGCAGCATCTTCCGGCGCTGGCCGAAGGCGGCTTCGGTGACGCGGCCGAGTTTTTTCACGTCGGTCGCCAGCGGGCTGGCACGCGGCACCAGATGCACCACCGAGGAGGTCACCTTGGGCGGCGGCGTGAACGCTTGCGGTGGCACATCGAAGGCGATCCTCGCTTCGGTCCGCCAACCCGCCAGCACGCCGAGCCGGCCATAGGCGTCGCTGCCGGCGCCGGCGACGATCCGCTCGGCTACCTCGCGCTGGAACATCAGCGTCATCGACTGATAGAAGGGCGGCCAGTCGGTGACGGTCAGCCAACGGATCAACAGCTCGGTGCCGATATTGTAGGGCAGGTTGGCGGCAATCCTCACCGGGCCGCCGCCTTGCGACGCGGCACTGGCAAGAGTGGCAAAATCCGTCTTCAGCGCGTCGCCGCTGATCACCTCAAGCCGGCCCGGATAGTGGTTGGAGACCTCGGCAAGCGCCGCCAGGCAGCGTTCGTCGCGTTCGATGGCAATGACGCGCCGGGCACCGGCAGAGAGCAGCGCCCTGGTCAGCCCGCCGGGGCCGGGGCCGACCTCGATCACCGTGCTGTCGCTAAGGTCACCGGCGGCGCGCGCGATCTTGCCGGTCAGATTGAGGTCGAGCAGGAAATTCTGACCAAGTGCCTTCTTTGCCTGCAGCCCATGGCGTTCGATCACCTCGCGCAGTGGCGGCAGCCCATCAACGCTCATGCGGCTGCGACCTTTATACCGGTATCGGCCAGCCGGCGGGCCAGCTTCAGCGCCGCGATCAGGCTGTCGGGACGTGCGATGCCTTTGCCGGCGATGTCGAAGGCTGTGCCGTGATCGGGCGAAGTGCGAATGAACGGCAGGCCAAGCGTGACGTTGACCGCCTCGTCGAAGGCCAGCGCCTTGGCCGGGATCAAGGCCTGGTCGTGATACATGCATATCGCCACGTCGTAGCCGGCACGGGCGCGCGCATGAAACATCGTATCGGCCGGCAACGGCCCGAAGGCGTCGATGCCTTGCGCGCGCAGGATCTCGACCGCCGGACGGATGATGCGCTCATCCTCCGTTCCCATGGCGCCGCTTTCGCCTGCATGCGGATTGAGGCCGGCAAGCGCGAGCCTCGGGCTGGCGATGCCGAAGCGGCTTGCAAGATCGGCGGCGGTGATGCGCGAGATCGCAACGATCAGCTCCGTCGTCAGCACCTTCGGCACCTCGGCCAGCGCAATGTGGATGGTGACCGGAACGGTGCGCAATTCGGGGCCGGCGAGCAGCATCACCGGGGTTACCGCGCCACCGGTGTGGAGAGAGGCCAGATGCGCCAGATATTCGGTGTGGCCGGGAAAGCCGAAACCGGCATCGTAAAGCGGCTTCTTGGCGATCGGACAGGTGACGACCGCGGCCGCGTGGCCGGCAAGGCAGTCGGCGACGGCGCGGTCAATAGCCTCGATGGTGCCGGCGGCATTGGCCGCGTCAGGCCGGCCGGGATCGTCGGTGAAGCGGGCCGCCAGCGGCACCACGGGCAAAGCGTGTTGAAAGACATCAGCTGCTTGCGCCGGCACCGTCTCCGCGATTGCCACTTCGGCGCCGATCCGGCGCGCCCGCGCGGCGATCAGCGCCGGGTCGCCGAGAAGATAGAAGGGTGCCGCACCCGAATCGTGGGCGCTCTGCCACGCGGCAATGGCGATTTCCGGCCCGACGCCGGACGGATCGCCGACGCTCAGTGCCAGCGGAAGCTCTGTCTCACGCACGGCCAGGCCGGTTTCAGCGCGTGACGATCTTGGCTTTCGCCTTCAGCTCCTCGACATATTTGGCCGAGAGGTCGTCGGCGTTCTTGTCGCCGGTGCTTTCGCTCTGGAACACCATCTGGGCAGCCTTGTCGTCGGAGACCTCGCGCGACGAGCAGATACCGATGAATTCGATGCCGCGATCGGTCTCGCGCACGGCCGTGGCGCCGCCCAGCTTGGTGGCCTTGATCTGCTCGGCCCAGTCCGGCGGCAGTTGCGGCGCCAGCACCCTGGGCAGATCGCGAACGGTGACGTCGATCAGGCCCTTGGCGAATTCGCGCGTGGTGGCGCAGCCGTTGAAGCGGGCGCGCATGGCCTCGGCCTCACGCTTGCGCTTGGCGAGTGTGGCGCTGCGCTCGGCCTTCGGCACCACGAAGATCACCTGCTGCAGCATGTACTCGGTGGCGCTCGGCTTGGCGCCGCCTTTTTCGAGCATGTGCTTGACCAGATCCTGTTCGCTCATCTGTCCGCCGCCGCCGCTATAGCGTGCGCTCAGCGCCTGGTTCCACGCCATCTGGGCGCGGATGAATTCCTTGAAATGCTCCTTGGTCACGCCGGACTGCGTCATGACGCCGTCCAATTGCTTGAGCTGCATCTTGTTGTTCGAGGCAAAGCGCTGATAGGCGGCCTCGACCTGGGCGTCGGTGATGCGGATGCCGAGGCGCTTGGCCTCGGCCGTGCGCAGCGTCTGGTCGATCATCTCCTGGCCTGCGTCGCCCTTCTTGCGCTGCAGTTTCAGGAAGGCAGCCCGGTGCGCAATGTCGCCGCTGGTGATCGGTATGTTGTTGACGACATACTTGATTTCACTGGCGAAGGCTGGCGGCATCATCATGGTGACTGAGTTCGAGGTCGCCGCTATCAGGAGCGCGAATCCTGCCGAAAACAGGTATTTCCTCATCGAAAGCATCCCAATTCTAAGCCCGGTTTTGGATGACCGAAACCCGTGCCCGCCTTATACGGCAAAACGATGTCGTCAGCCGGCTCTACTGGATGGTGTCGATCGAGTTTTGTGACGAACCGAAATCGCCGAGCGTGCGGAACGACAGATTGAAGCCGACATTCTGCGACACTTCCTTGGTGTTGATGTCGCGCGATTCCGAGAACGTCATCAGATAGGTGAAGCAGGAATCGTTGTAGGCAAAGCCGACGCCGTCCTTGACCAGCACGCTTTGCTGCAGATCGTAGGTGCCTGTGCCGAAGACGCGCCAGTTTTCGGCCAGGTGCGTCGAGGCGCCGAGCGTGACTTCGTGGCGATCGGTGGTGAAACCGTAGAGCGGCTGCGCCTGGATGAAGGCGTATTTGGCGCTCAGCGAAACCGGCAGGCCGGAATAGGCGGCCTTCACCTCGGCGCGGCGAACTTCGAAGCTCTGCTCGTCGAAGCGGCCGCTGAGCGAGCCTGAGAAGCCGCTCGGGCTGCTGAACCCGATAAGGCCGACATAATCGGAGGTCGAAGTCTCCAAGCCGGAATCGGCACCCGCATTGACTAGATCCGGTGAATCGAACGAATTGCGTCCGCCCAGCTGGTAGGACTGGCCAAAGATGGCGTTGGTGCCCCAGCCATCGTCATAGGCGCCCGAATAGCGGAACCCGACATTGGCGCGGCTGCCGCCTTCGACGCGGTCGTAGCCGGAGAACTTGTCGCGCTCGAATAGCGTCGTGGCGTCGAAGACGAAGCTCTGTGCATCCTCGTTGGGAACGGCCAGGCCGCCGACATACTGTTCGTTTGGGCGCATGAAGACCTGCGCCATCGGCTCGACGATATGGCTGGAGCCGGTCATCGAGAACAGCACCGGCCAGCGCATTTCAAGTCCGGCGGTCGCCATGTAACGGGCAAAGGAAGACCGCATGTCGGCGGTGGTGTCTATTCGAGGATCGGCGGCCATCGCATTAATGGCAGCGAGCGAACCTGAGGATGCATTGAGATAGTCGACGTCACCCTGCAGAGCCAAGAGAGGCGTCAGTTGCAATCCGCCGTCCGTGGTGAAGGTGCGCTTCCACTCGGCCTCGGCGGTGAAGCGGCCCGACTCGCCCTCGATGCCGCGCACGCGCTGGACGCCCGAGGCCGGCACGTAGGGGGTAAAATAGGCCTGATCGAGATCGTCACGGCGGATCACCCGCGCATTGACATTGAACGACAGTTGGCCACCGGCCACCGACATGTCGGGGATATAGGCATAGTCGAGCGACGGCAGCACCCAGGGCTGCTTGTCGCTGCGCGACGAGATGTTGCTGTCCAGTGCGTTTTCCTGAACCTGGAAGCGCATCGCGCGCACATCGAAATAATTGCGACCGTTGAGGCCGGTCAGGTAGACCGACGATTGATGCACGGCGTCGTTGTAGCCGTCGATCGTATAGGTACGCGAGAAATTCTTGTCGGTCTGCAGCAGGATGTCCCAACCGAAGTCCCAGCGCGGATTGATGGCGAACTGGCCTTTGGTGCCCATCATGCCGCGAAACTTGTTGGGATCGCCGACATCGCCCGAATTGACATTGTGGCCAGCGCTGGTGGGGAAAGCGGAGCCATCGATGAAGGCGTTGGGGTCTTCCTGACGGATGCCGGCGATCTTCAGCGTGTACTGGCCATTGTTGAAGCGCTGGCGCCACTCGGCCTCGCCGAGGAAACCCTGCTTGGTATAGCCGCTGCCGGTGACGGTGAGATCGTAGGTCGGCGACAGTGCGAAATAGTAGGGGACTTTGACGCCGACGCCGAGTTCGTTGTTGAAGGCGATGCTGGGGATCAGGAAGCCGCTTTTGCGCTTGACCGTCGGGTCGGCGATCTCGAATGCCGGCAGATAGGCCAGCGGGAAGCCGAAGAATTCGAAATTCGCGTTCTCGAAGCGAACCGTCTTCTTTTCGCCGTTCCAGATGATCTTCCTGGCTTTGACCCGCCAGGTCGGCGCCTTGTCCGGCTTGTCCTCGCAAGGCTCGCAGGCGGTATAGACGCCGTTGTGGAACGTCGTCAGCACGCCGCCCATGCGTTCAGCGCTTTCGGCGGCGAAATAGGCCTTTTCGGGAGTTTCGACGCGCAGCGCGTTGACGAAACCATCGGCGAAATCGTCGGTAATATCGATGTGCTGCGAGTTGATCTTGGTGCCGTCGCTGTTGACGATCTCGACATTGCCGCTGGCGACGAGCCGCTTGGTGTTGCGATCATACACGACACGCTGGGCGACGAGCTTGTTGCCGCCATAGTCGATCTGGACGCCGCCGATGGCGGTGACCGTCTGGTTGTCGTTGTTATAGACGAGCGTGTCGGCCGCCAACAGCATCTGGGAGCCGGAGGGAACCTTGGTTGCCACGTCGGTGACATCCTGCGCCAGCGCAGGAGCCATCGGCACGCCGCAAGCGAGCAGACATGCCAAGGCGCTCGCCGAATAAAGGCGCGCCAAACCAGCCTGCCTATGGCTGCGCAAAGCCGCCTCCCTCACTAGCCGTCTTCCTTGTATAGCAGGAATGTCACCCCAAAGAACATAGCCACGACAACCGGAACCCATGCAGCCACGGCTGTGGGCACGAATCCCGCCACGCCGAATGCCTTGACCAATACCGAAACGACATAAAGCAGAAAGCCGGCGAGGACGCCACCCAGAATCATCGTTGCCGACTGCCCCATCCTCGCAAATCGCATTGAAACTGTTGCCGCAATCAGCGTCATGGCCACAAGCAGGAACGGTAACGCCACCAGCGAATCGAACTGCATGGCGAAGGCATTTGCCTTGAGGCCGAAGGAGCGGGCAACCTCAATCTTGCCGGGAAGCTCGTAAAACGGAATGGTTTCGGGGCGCGCCAGCCTTTCCTGCACGAACTCCGGCTTGAGGTTGGTCGGCAACTGGTCCGTCGTTTCCGAGCGGATGTTGCCGTCCTTGAACACCTTGACGTCCTGCAATTCCCAGTAGCCGTCGCGCAGGAAAGCCCGCGCCGCGTCCTTGCGCTCGACGATATTGCCGCGCGGATCGAGAACGAAGAACACCGCGTCGGCCATTTCCAGGCCCTGGTTAAGGATGGCGCGGGCGCCGATGATGGTGTCACCGGTGGCGGTTTTCTGGCGGATCCACGGCGTGGCATCGGCCGCCACGGCGTTCGAATTGCCGGACCGCAGCTGATTTTCCATCTGCTCCGACCAGGAAAAGCCGTGCGCGGCGATCGGATTGAGCACGCCGACCGACAGCGCGCCGAATAACAACGCACCGATGCAGCAAGGCAACAGAAACTGCCAGGCCGACACGCCGGCCGACCGCGCAATCACCAGCTCATACTTGCGGTTGAGCGACACCAGCGTCGCCATCGCCGAAAACAGGCCGACAAACGGCACCGTCTGCAGCATGATCATCGGCATCCTTAGCGCCGAGATGGCGACCGCCGTGCCGTAGGTAAAGCCCGGCAGGCCGGTGATGCGGCCGGACAGTTCGGTGAAGTCGATCAGGAACACCAGCGCCAGAAGGCCGATGAAGAACCAGATCGTGATCGACACGTAGCGAAAGAAGAAGTAGCGGCCCAAGGTCCAGCCCATCGTCAGGCTCCCTGGCCGGATGTGTAGCGCCGGGTGAGGCGCAGCTTCAGCGCCGTCCAGCCATCGGTGACGCGGCCGGCGAAATTCGTCAGCCAGTCGGCCCAGCTGCCGGGCAGTTCCATGCTTCGTGAGGTGATGATGAACCAGATGGCGACCGCCGAGGCGACGATCGGCACGCCATAGACCATGTAGGTATATTGCGGGATCTTGTCGGCTTTCCCGGCGGCAAAAAAGCCCAGCCAGCGGACGAACAGCGCAATGGCAATGGCTGTGATCAGCGGATGGATGCGCGCCTCGCGGTGTGAGCGCGCGTCGCCTGCCACGGCCAACGCGATCAGCGCGAAAACCAGCGAGTACGACCATTCGGAAAAACGCTGGTCGAGCTCGGCCTTGTAGGCGCCGGGCCTGCGCTGGAAGATCTTGTCGTTGGCGTCCGGGTTGAGCAGATACTGCGTCGTTCGGTCCTTGGGCAGGAGCAGGATATCGTTCGCCGCCGACATGAAGGCGGACAGATCGAAGGCGTAGGAGGTGAAGCGGATGACCGACAGGTCACCGGTCAGCGTCTTGCGATGAATGACGCCGTCATTCATCATCAGCACCTTCTCGTCACCCTTTTCGACGACGCTGCCGCTCTTGGCATAATAGATCAGATTGGCGCCTTCCTCGCGCGAATCGGCGACGAAGATGCCGCCGAGCCGGTTGTCCGGCAGCCGCTCGCCGACCTGCAGGAACAGCCCGTCGTCGATCTTGCGGAATGTGCCTTCCTGGATGATCAGCGACAAAAGATCGGCGCGCGAGGATGCGATCAGCTGGCGGTTCTTCTGCCTGGCATAAGGCTCGACGCCATTGTCGACGGCGAAGGAAAGGACACTGGCCGCCAGAGCGATCAGCAGGACCGGCCGAACGATCGTCCAGCGCGAGGCGCCGGCGGCGTTGATGACGGCCAGCTCCGAATCGGAATTCATGACGCTGAGCGTCTGGGCGACCGCCACCACCAGGGCGAACGGCACCACGATCGGGATGATCGTGGGGATGATGAGGGCCGCGACCTCGAAGAAGGTCAGCGCCGACTGGCCGCTGTCGGTAACGAGATCGATGCGGGCGAGCACCTGCGTCGTCCAGACAATGGCCAGCGTCCAGATCAGCGCAGCGAGAAACACCGCCAGCGCGCGACGCATGATGTAGCGTTCAACGACCTTCATGTAAGGCTTTTCTCGATTTGCCGAACGGCATCATGCCCGCAGACAAGGTAGTCGTCCGGCTGCGCCTGTACAACTGGGTGTGTCTGGCCATTTCTTTCAGGCGGATCGATCCGTTTCCCGTCCCACATCGCCCGTCCCGCGGGCCGGAGTGTCGACGGCAATGGATAAGAAAGGGAGAACATCGATGGTTAACAACAAGTTGCGGCAGGAAAGCGGGGCCGTGCCGCGACGAATCGTCATCGATTCCACAGCGCATATGGGCCCCGATTCCGGCAAAGTCTTGCCAAATGAAGGAAAACGACCAAATGTCGCGCATCTTCCCTGAAAACGCATTCTCCCTGAAAATCTGAGCCGTTTCCGAAAGCAGGACCTGATGACTTTGAGACCATTGATCGCCTTCGCCAAATTTGCCGCGCCCAAAAAGGGCAGCGTCTTCGTGCTGGCGGCCGACGATGGCGGTCTTGGCGAGCCGGCAAAGGCCTGCGATCCGGATGGGACGCTGGCGCGGGCGTTTCCGGTGGCGGACTTTACCGGAAAATTTGCCAGTGTCGTCGAAGTGCTGGCGCCCCAGGGGACATCGCTCGACCGGCTGGTGGCGATCGGCGCCGGCAAGGTTGCCGGTCTCGATGACTTTGCCTGGCTGAAGCTTGGCGGCACCATTGCGGCGTCCCTGCGCAAGGCGACCGAGGTGACCGTCATTCTCGATGTGCCGGGCGCAAAAATTGGCGGCAAGCAAGCGGCGAACCTGGCTGCCGGCATCGTCCTGCGCAGCTACGCCTTCGACAAATACAAGACCAGGAAGGATAAGGACGACGCCGAGCCGAAGAAACCGGTCAAGGTCACCATCCACACCGCCGATCCGGCCGCCGCGAAAAAGGCTTTCGCCGACGAAGTAGCGGTGATCGATGGCGTGCTTCTCGCGCGCGACCTCGTCAACGAACCCGCCAATGCACTCGGCCCGGTGGAATTCGCCGCCCGCGCCAAGGAACTGGAAGCCCTCGGCGTCGAGGTCGAGATCCTCACCGAGAAGGAAATGAAGAAGCTCGGCATGGGCTCGCTGCTCGGTGTCGCGCAAGGGTCGCCGCGCGGCGCCCGCATGGCTGTCATGCAATGGAAGGGCGGCAAGGCCAAGGATGCACCGGTCGCCTTCGTCGGCAAGGGCGTCACCTTCGACACCGGCGGCAATTCCATGAAGCCGGCTTCCGGCATGGAAGACATGAAAGGCGATATGGGCGGTGCTGCCGCAGTCACAGGGCTCATGCAGGCGTTGGCGGCGCGCAAGGCAAAGGCCAATGTCGTCGGCATCATAGGGCTGGTGGAGAATGCCGTCGACGGCCATGCCCAGCGCCCGGGCGACATCGTCACCTCGATGTCGGGCCAGACCATCGAGGTGCTCAACACCGATGCCGAAGGCCGCCTCGTGCTGGCCGATGCGCTGTGGTACTGCAACGACCGTTTCCAGCCGAAATTCATGGTCAATCTGGCGACGCTGACCGGCGCCATCATGGTCGCGCTTGGCCAGCACTATGCCGGCCTGTTCTCCAACAATGACGAACTGTCGGACAGGTTGACGACGGCCGGCCAGGCGACGCAGGAGCGGCTGTGGCGCATGCCGCTTGGGCCCGAATACGACAAGCTGATCGATTCCAAGAGCGCCGACATGAAGAACATTGGCGGCCGCTATGGCGGCGCCATCATCGCGGCGCAGTTCCTGCAGCGCTTCGTCAAGGAAACGCCGTGGGCGCATCTCGACATCGCCGGCACCGCGATGGGCTCGCCGCCGAGCGAGATCAACCAGTCCTGGGGCTCGGGTTTCGGCGTCAGGCTGCTCGACCGCCTGGTGCGCGACAATTACGAGGGATAGGGCCGGATATGGCCGACGTCCTTTTCTACCACCTGACCGAATCGACGCTGGAGGATGCGCTGCCCGGCCTGCTCGAGCGCAGCGTCGATCGCGGCTGGCGCGCCGTGGTGCAGACCGGCACCGAGGAGCGGCGCGACGCGCTCGACCAGCATCTGTGGACATTCAGGGACGATTCCTTCCTGGCCCATGCGACCGACCGCGAAGCCTATCCGGCCGAGCAGCCGATCCTCCTCACCACGAGCGAAGCCAATCCGAACCAGGCGCAGATCCGCTTTCTCGTCGATGGCGCGGCACCCGCCGATCTCGCCGGCTACGAACGCGCCGTGTTCCTGTTCGACGGCCATGACGCAGCCCAGGTCGAAGGCGCCCGCACGCACTGGAAGACGTTGAAGGAGGCCGGCCACGCGGTCACCTATTGGCAACAGACGCCCGACAGGCGCTGGGAGCGCAAGGCTTAAGGCGCGTCAGCCGTCGCTGATGGTAACCTTGTTTATCTTCGCGCCCTGCGGGAGATCTTTCACCTGCCGATGGATTTGGCCGGCGATATGCACCTTCACAACGAAAAACGTCGTTTCCATCTCTCCCAGACTCATTTCGCCGCCAAGCACCGGCGGCTTCTTGAAATCATAGCATTGGCCGGCTGCCGGGATCAGTCCGTTCCTTCGGGCGGCAAGGACAAGACCCGCCAGCAGCAACTCGTCGCGGCGCGCTTCATTCTGCAAGTCGGCCTGAAATTCCGACCAGTCTCCAGCGATCCTGGCTAACTTTCCATCCAGCATATCAAGGTGATGAATCGACCCGTCGCCAGCGCGGAAAAATATGTCGCCGAAAGCTGAAACGGCAGCTGGTTCAAGGCCGTCCAGCCCGATCCACTTCCAGCCGTCCAACGCTTCCGCGACATCCTTCGCCTGCGGTTCGATAAAAAGGAACTGAAAGTCTCGGGGCCATTCGGCTCTGATCAAGCCCTCTATACCGGCTCTGCCGGCCCCGGCTTTTCTTTCCTGTTTGGCATTGGATGAGCCAAACATTGAAGAAATAAAGCGAGAAAAAGAATTAGCCATAACCGCCTCCAATACCGGCCTTTATACTTGCGAGAGATTCCAGGCGCAATCCAACTGAAGTCTCCACAGTTCCCGCGCATTCGTGTTGATGATGGCCATCACACCGGATCCGTTTTATGGATTGAGTGGATGCAGGCTCATTTGGCGGGCTGAGAATGCGGGTCAAGATCATCGGAACCGGGCGGGCCGTGCCGGCTCAATGCGTGACGTCGCGCAGTCTCGACGCGCGGCTGGGGCTTGGCGATGGCCATCTCGAAGCTGCCACCGGCGTCATTGAGCGCTATGTCTGCGAGGCCGAATCGCAGGTCGATCTCGCCTGTGCGGCGGCGCGCCTCGCACTCACCGATGCCGGCATCGATGCCAGCAGCGTTGATCTGGTGATCGGCGGTTGCGGCGTGCCTTACCAGCCGCTGCCGTCGACCGCGCCGCTGGTCATGCAGCGTCTCGGCCTAGCGGATGGATCGGCCGCCGCCTTCGACGTCAACAGCACCTGCCTCGGCTTCCTCACCGCTTTCGAGACGGCGTCGCGGCTGATCGAGGCCGGGCAATGCCGCACCGCGCTGGTGTTTTCTTCCGAGATCGCCTCGCGCGCTTTGCCGTGGCAGGATCAGCCGGAAATCGCGGCCTTGTTCGGCGACGGCGCGGCGGCCGCGGTGCTGCAGCAGGCAGCGCCCGGCGAGGGCAGGGTGGCGGCCAATCTGATGCGCACCTATCCCTCAGCCTATGAAGCCTGCAGCATCGGCTCCGGCGGTACGCGTTTCGACTTTCACCGTCAGCCGGAGGAATTCGCCCACCACAGCCTCTTCCACATGGACGGCAAGGAACTGTTCCGCGTCACGTCGCGCCATTTCAACGGCTTCGTTGCCGAATTGCTCGATCGTGCCGGCTGGCGGCGGGACGATGTCGATGTCGTCGTGCCGCACCAGGCGAGCCCGTTCGCGCTCGCCCACATGGCGCGTCAGACTGGCTTTGCGCCGGAGAAGCTGATCGATATCGCGGCGCGCTACGGCAACCAGATCGCCGCTTCGATCCCCTTTGCGCTCGATGTCGCGCGCCGCGAACGCCGCGTCGCGCCGGGCGTCAAAGTGCTGTTCCTCGGCACTTCGGCCGGCGTGTCGTTCGGCGGCATGGCGCTGGAAGCCTGACCATGAGACGCGTGCTCGTCACCGGCGCCAGCGGTTTCGTCGGCTCGCATGTCCTGGCGCGGCTGGCGGCAATGGGCACACCGGCGCTCGGCCTTGGCCGCGATGCCGAGCGTTGTGCGGCGCTCGAAGCCGCCGGTCACGAGATCATTCGCCTCGATCTGTCCAAACCGTTCGATGCCGCTGCCGAACACGATCTCGGAAGCCTCGACGCGATCGTCCATTGTGCCGCTCTTTCGGCGCCCTTCGGCAGGCTGGCGGATTTCGAGACGGCCAATGTCGTGGCAACCCGCAACCTTGTCGATTTTGCCCGCCGGCAAGGCGTACGCCGCTTCGTCCATATCTCCAGCCCGACGATCTGTTTTGCCTATCGCGACCAGCTCGGCGTCAGCGAGGACGCCGGCCTGCCGCCGCCGGTCAACCACTATGCTCGCACCAAGCGACAGGCTGAGGAAATCGTTCTGGCCGCGCCTGAAATCGGCCCGGTGCTGCTGCGTCCTCGCGGCCTCTACGGCCCGGGCGACCGCACGCTGCTGCCCCGCCTGCTGCAGGTGGCCCGGCAGCGCCCGCTACCGCTGTTTCGTGACGGCCAGGCGCGCATCGATCTCACCTACATCGATGACGTCGTCGATGCTGTGCTTGCCACCCTGTCCGCTGGCGGCACTGCCGAGGGACAGATCTTCAACGTCTCCAGCGGCGAGGTGGTGCCGGTGCGGCGTATTGCCGAGGCGGCCTGCGCCCGCGCCGGTGTACAGCCACGCTGGCGCAAAATGCCGCTTTTGCCCGCAATGCTGGCAGCCGGGTTAGCGGAGACGGTGGCTGAACTTCTGCCCGGCCGGCCCGAGCCGCCGGTAACGCGCTACGGTCTTGGCCTGTTCGCCTACGCCCAGAGCCTCGACATTGCCAAGGCCCGCCGCATCCTCGGCTGGGCGCCGAAAGTGTCCTTCGAGGAAGGGCTCGATCGGACCTTCGGCGAGGCGGCGGAAAATCGGGGGTTGGCATGAAGATCGTCTTCGCCAACAGCGCCTCTGTCAGTGCGGCCGAGCGCCTGATTTTGCGCGGCGGCAGCTGGGCGAAGGTCAGGCTGCGTGTCCGCTACGGGCTGATCCTGCATCCGCAGTCGCGTCCGGTGCTGATCGACACCGGTTACACGCCGCACGTGACTCAAGGGAGCGAGCGCAGCACCGCGCTGCGTCTCTACAGTGCGATCCTTCGGCCCGAGCTCAACGAAGCCGAGCAGCCGCTGCCGGTTCTGGCGCGCTTCGGCCTGTCGCCGCAGGATGTGCGAACCGTCATTGTTACGCATTTCCATGCCGACCACATGTCGGGCCTGTCGCTGTTTCCCCATGCCCGCTTCATCGCCAATGACGCCGCCTGGGCGCGCGCCAAGGCCAAGACAGCTCGGCAGAATCTGCGCCACGGCGTTTTCAAGGAACTGTTTCCGCCGGATTTCGAGGCACGGCTCGACGGACTGTCGTCGAAGCGACGTGTCGAGCCACGTGGTGATGTGCCCGGCGGTGCCGACCTGTTCGGCGACGGCAGCGTCGTCGCCGTCGATCTTCCCGGCCATGCCGATGGCCAGTTTGGCCTTTTGTTCCCCAATCTGGAGCGGCCGCTGCTCTACGCCGTCGACGTGCAATGGCTGATCGAAGCCCTTGTCGAAAACCGGACGCCCGGTCTGCCGGCAACCCTGCTGGCCGAGGACGCCGCCGCGCTCGATCCGACCAGCGCGACGGTGCGGCGGTTTCTGGCAACTGGCGGCGAGGTCGTGCTTTGCCATGATCCGGCGTTGACGCCCCACGATCTTGCCGGAGAAGGCGCATGAACGGGCCGGCCGAAGCGGTTCGTGCGTTTGCGCTGACGCAATGGCTCTCGCGCAAGAGCCGCGGGAATTTCGAACGCTGGCAGGCGCATGCCTTGCGCCGCTTTCTCGACCGCGACCTGCCGCGCGCTCCGTTCTATGGCAAGCCGCCGCACCATCTCGGCGACCTGCCGGTGATCGACAAGGCGACGGTGATGGCCAATTTCGAGCGCTTCAATATCAATGGCGTCTCAGCCGCCGAAGCCTGGAAGGCGCGGGCCGGCTATGGCCGCATCGGTGAACTGACGGTCGGCGCCAGCACCGGCACGTCGGGCAATCGCGGTCTGTTCGTCATTTCCGAAGCGGAAAAATATCGGTGGCTGGGCACGATCCTGGCCAAGGCCGTGCCCGATCTCATCTGGCGCCGGCAGCGCGTGGCGGTGATCCTGCCGCAGAACACCGGACTCTACGAAAGCGCGCGCAGATCGCGGCGCATCGATCTCGGCTTCTTCGACCTGACGCGCGGGCCGGAGAGCTGGCGTGCGGCACTCGAGGATTTCGCGCCGACAGTCATCATCGCACCGCCGAAAATCCTGCGGCATTTCGCGGTCGAGGGCTTTCGGCTCAAGCCGCAACGCGTCTTTTGCGCAGCAGAAACGCTCGACTCGGTCGACCGCCCGGTCATCGAAACATTCTTCCGGCTGCCACTGGACCAGATCTACATGGCGACGGAAGGGCTGTTCGCCGTCACGTGCCGAAAGGGTGGGCTGCATCTGGCCGAGGATTCGGTGTTCTTCGAGTTCGAACCGGCGGGCGACGGGCTGGTCATGCCGCTGGTCACCGCCTTTCGCCGCCAGACCCAGATCATGGCGCGCTATCGGATGAACGATCTGTTGCGGCTCTCCGAAACTCCATGCCGCTGCGGCTCGCCGCTGCGCATGCTGGATGAGATCGTCGGCCGCATGGACGATGCTTTCCGGCTGGCGTCGCCGCATGGGCAGATTTTTGTGACGCCCGACATCCTGCGCAATGCCGTGCTCAAGGCTGACAGGCGCATCGACGATTTCCGCCTGGTTCAGACGGCTGCCGATGCGATCGAACTCAGCCTCGCGCCCGAGCTTGCCGACGAAGCGGCTACTGCCGCGTATGCAGCGGTGCGGACACTGCTGGCGGGGCGCAAGGCGACGGCGACGATCAGCCTGTTGCGAAAGAATTTGCCGTTGGAGACTGGCCGCAAACTGCGCCGCGTCGAATGCCGGTTGGGAGCGGCGCCGTGAACCGGCCTGACGCATTCCCGCTCGATGAGGCGGACCGGGTGGAGAACAATCCGCGCGAGGTCGAAGCCTTCGTGCGGCTTTTCAACGAAGTGCCCGTGCGCGACCTCGTCCGCAATCTGACGGTGGCCGTCGAGGCTTTCGAGATCGCCGGCCGCTCCTTTCCGCTGACGCTGAACGACAGAAGCGAAGCGCCGAATTGCTATATCTGCTGCCCGTCCAGCGCCTATATCGACTATGCCATCGACGAGACCCGCAATTTCGTCTCCTCGCCCTTGTTGCAAAAGGCGATCCGGATGCTGATCGGCCTATGCGCACCGCTGGTCAGGGCCAGCGGCCTCGACCATCAAGTGCAGGTCAACAACTGGCTCTATTCCACCAATCCGGTGCCGTTGCTCGACCGTAAGACGGTCGCTGCGATCCGAGACGATCTCAAGGTGCGTTTTCCCGACCGTGCTGTTCTCATCCGCTCGCTGAACGAGCTAGCCGATCGCTCGACCATCGCGGCGCTGAAGGCGGAAGGGTTTCGCCTGCTGGCGGCGCGGCAGATCTATATCTTTGCCGACCGCAGTTCGGCCATGACCAACGACATGAAGCGCGACCGCAAGCGGCTGCGCACGACGCCTTTCGAGGAGGTCGGAGATGGAGACTTTACCGAGGCAGACTATGCGCGCTGCGAAGCACTCTACCGCATGCTCTATCTCGACAAATACACGCCGCTCAACCCACATTACACCGCACGCTATATCAGCGAGATGCACCGTCGCGGCATCCTCAAGCTGGCGGGTCTGCGCCGCCCCGGTGGTGAGCTGGTCGCCGTCACCGCTTTGTCGAAAAACGGCAGGACATTGACGCAACCGATCGTCGGCTACGACACCGGCCTGCCGGCGAGCGAAGGCCTCTACCGCATGATGATGGCGCTGGCGCAGGACCATGCCACGGCGCATGGGCTGTTCTTCAACATGAGCGCCGGTGCCGCCGCCTTCAAACGCTTGCGCGGCGCCGTGGCGACGGTGGAATACAACGCCGTCTATGCCGGTCATCTGCCGCGCCGCCAACGCATGGCAGTGCGGATCATGGAGTTTGTGCTCGCGAAGATCGGCATTCCCCTGCTCAGGAGATTTGAACTTTGAGCGAAGCACGGCTGCAAAAAGATAAAGACCATTGGCAGGCTGTGATGCGGTCCGCCGATATCAAAGCCAAGCCGAAGCGCATCCTGTTCGACGGCGCGCCGCTGGTGCTGTTCCGCTCGGCGCAAGGGATCACAGCCCTGTTCGACCGCTGTGCTCACCGCCTGGTCGAACTGTCGACCGGCAAGGTCATTGGCGGCGAGATCGAATGCCCTTACCATGGCTGGCGCTACAATGGGGAAGGGCGATGCACCGCCATCCCCGGCCATGTCGGTGATATCCCGCACTATCGCGTCCGCCGCTACGCCGCCATCGAGCGCGACGGCGTCGTCTTCGTCTCGTCAGGCACGCCCGAAGTCGAGCCCTATCTCCACTGCATGCACGGCAAGGATGTCGTCGTGAAGCGGGTGCGCAGTTCGGCGCAATCGACGGTGCTCGACGCGGCCGAGAACATTCTCGACGCCACCCACACCCACTTCACCCACAAAGGCGTGCTGCGCGGTCTCACCGCAAAGCGCCATCTCGTGCGCGTCGAGGTGACCGGCGGCGAGGGCTGGGTCGAAAGCTGTTACACCGGCGAGGACCGCCAGCAGGGGCTGGTCAGCCGTCTCCTCGAAGGCGAGCGCGCCAGGACCATCGGCCGCTACCGCCATCCAGGCATCGTCGAACTGGAATATTGGGGCAAGGGCGGTCTGGCGCTGGCGACCACTTTCCATCTGCGCCAGGCGGACGAACGGACC
Organism: Mesorhizobium caraganae; assembly: GCF_016836705.1. Classification (GTDB taxonomy): domain Bacteria; phylum Pseudomonadota; class Alphaproteobacteria; order Rhizobiales; family Rhizobiaceae; genus Mesorhizobium; species Mesorhizobium caraganae. Next base: position 308,747 of record NZ_JAFCGY010000002.1, read on the forward strand.
GTCGAAGGCGTCGGCTGGCTTATCGGCCCACGCCAGGGCCTGTTCGGCGAGCTCAAGGCGCTGGCCTTCCGGCCGCTCTTTGCCTTCGCGCTACGGCAGGATCGCCGGGTGCTGAAATCGGCCAGCGACAACGCCCTGATACCACCGCAGGTTCAGCCGGCGATCGGCCCGCTGGATTTCCTGCGCCGCGACATCGCGGCGATCATGAACGGCAAGATGCCGCCGGCGGCAGCGGAGCCGAGGGTGTACCAGATCGAGCTTTAGTGCAGGCTCGGCTTAGGTTCGCGCTGCCCCTCATTGCCCTGCCGGGCATTTCTCCCCGTATAGTGACGGGGAGAAAAACGCCATCACCGCCGCTTTCGCCAATCATCAAACGTTGCAAAGGGAGCGCCGAGGTCGCGGTAGCTTCCTTCTCCCCGTCACTATACGGGGAGAAGGTGCCGGCAGGCGGATGAGGGGCGGCGCTAAGCGTTTGGTTGGAGTCACGGAGAGGCCGGCCCGTTCCACTCGATATCCCGTGTCGACGCGGCTTGCAGGCTGATGCGCTGGCGCAGTGCGGTGCCGGCGATCTCGGCTAGTGCGCGCCATTGCGCTTTTCTGCTCGCGGGGTCGCCCGGCCAGTCGAGCAGCTCATCGGCCTCGCGCATAGTTTGGCGGAAGCGGCCAAGGCCGCCCGATCGCAGCGCCGCCGGCAGTCCGTAGATCCACATCGCCAGCCGCACCGTCTGCAGCCTGGCGACATCAGGCTTCACCTCCGGACCGTCGTCCAGCACAGCGTCGGCAAAGCGCTGCGGATCGCGGAAGAAATGCAAGCCGCTCACGGCGCGCGGATTGCACTCCAGCGGCAGCACCGTGCCGTCCTTCTCGCGCATCAGGTCGAAGGAGATCTGGCCTGTCCAGGCGGTGCCGGCGACGAAGATTTCGACAAAGCGCCGGGCAGCCGCATCCTCGACCGGCTCGAAGCAGATACCGGCGCCTTTGCCGGCGCGATAGAGTGACCGATAGAACGCCAGCGCCTTGAGCTTGCCCTCGATCGCCACCGCATAGGCACTGATCTCGTCGCCGGCGATGAAGCGCTGCGCCACCCACGGGGCGGCGGACGAGGGGCGGACGGCGTCGAGTTCGCCCGGCGATGGCCGCAGCAGCACGTCACGGGCGAAACGCGACCACACCGGCTTGAACACCAGCTCGCGCGAATGGCCGCGCACGGTTTCGAGATCGGCATCGCTTTGCAGCAGCGCTGTATCAGGCACGTCGAGGCCGAGGCTTTGCGCCAGCCGGATGAAGGCATGCTTGTTGTGGGCGCGGGAAAGCATCGTCATGTCGGGCGCGAACAGGCGGACCGGCATGGCGCGGTCCTGCCACAGGCGGCCGAGATAGAAGACCTCCTCGCAGGTCGGGATGACCAGTTCCACACCTTCGGTACGGACGAGAGATGCGACGGCCTCTGAATAGGCATCAGTGGCAAAGCGCGGCGGCGGCAGGCGATGGTAGGCGGCGCATGCCGCGCTCGCCGCAGCGATCGGCCGGGCCGGACTGTCGGCCAGGATCACCCGCCGCCCGGCGTCGTGCAACAGCCGCGCCAGATGCAGCGCCACCGGCGCGCGGGCGCCGGTGACCAGCACGGTGCTACCTGCCATCGAAGACCTGCATCAAGCCCGCCCGCCCATCGCCACTCTCTCAATCAGGCTTGCGCGAAATCGGCGGTGTTGACAACGTCCCCGATGCTACCGCACTCAGTGCTTCGACAAGGTAACGTTCCCGCGATCGACGACGCGTGCCTGTCAGTCCCACACCAACAACAACTTGCGCCAGAAAGCATTGGACGGCATCGGCTTCGAACCGCGTGGCAGCCGGATTGCCAGATAGATCGTCAACCACTTGCGATCGATCTCGCGGATCGAAACTTTCAGGTCATGCAGTTCGAAAGGTCTCGAGACGCGCGTCCATCCGGAGAATGACAAGGCGCCGACAGGAGCATCGTGTTTCCACACGAGTTTTTCTTCCTGCCTGCCCAGCGCCATGGCGAACTCGAATGGGGATGCGTCATCGTGAGCGATCTCCACCGTCGCGATGACACTTCTGGCAAAGGCCGGAAAGGCCGAATTGAGGGCGGCAACAACCGGGCCATGCGTGTTCGGCCGCAGGAATATGCCGCCATTGTCACCGGCGATGAGCAGCGTCGGCAGCTCGGACGGATAGTCCGTCACAAGCGTCGCACGCTTCATCTCATCATTGGTCATTCGACGCATGCGTTGGCGCTGTTGCGGTGCGTTGAGGCGCGGGCGCCGCGCGTCGGTCGAAACGACATGGCGGATATGGACGCTCGAAAAGCCGCCAAGTACGCGCGCGTCCGGGCGGCTGCCGCCGCATTTGACTGCAAACAGCAAATCGCGTCGGCCGGTTGCCGGCGAACTGACGGTCGCCCTTATCTCACGCGCCTCGTGCTGTCGGCTGACATCGGCCCAACCGCTCCCGCTCTCATCCTCGAGCAGCTGGGCGAGATTGCTGAAGGTCTGGTTTTCTGCGTCCACGATCGCGAGCTGAAACTGCGCAGAGCCCGTCAGCTCCTCGTCGAGGTAAACCCAACAACTCGCGCTTATGGCGCCCGGCGGGCAGACGCCTTTCAGCAAAGCCATGGTGACATTGCTGCCCTTGGCTTCGAGGAACAACTGGTCCGGCGATTGTTCGACATAGCTCAACAGGTCCGGATCGGCATCCGGATACGAACTGACATGAGCCAGGCGCATGGGCTCGGCGGATAGATACTGCTCGCGGTAAAGTGAGGAATGCAACTCCGGCACGGTCTCTTCGGTCGCCGCGTTGAGTATTTCAACCACACCCAGGGCGAAGTCGGTTCGTCCTGCATGGGCGAGAAGCGAAATTGCGGTATCCGCCCTGCCTTCGCGTGCCGCGATCTCGGCCAGCAACTGCATTGCGTCCGCGGTATTGGCGGGACCCGTACTCAATCTGAGATACCGCTCGTCGTTGACGCGCAGCTCCAAATTCCAGAGGTTGAGCTCCTTCTCATGATTGTCGGTGTTCGAGCTGATGCCGAGCTGCACGAACATGTCCGTTTTCGCGAATCTATGCTTTCGAAAGACAGCGATGATCGGCTTGCGATTCCTCAGCCACTCGGCATTTCGATTCATGCCCGTCGGTGCCGACCGGTACCAATAGAGCGGCTCCGGGACGGGGACGATCTCCAGACCTGCCAGGTCCGCGCGAAGGAAAAACTCCCAATCGCTTGCGGAAAACCCCCGCTCTTCGTTCAGGTAACCTATCTTGTCGAACACCTCACGCCGGAACATCGCATTGGCATCGCCATACGGATTGTTGAGCAAGGCGATGTCCGTAGGTCCGCCGACCGGGAAGTAAAGCATGTATCCGCTCTTGGTGTCCGGCGGCACGAAGGGCTCGTTGAGCCACTTGGCGAAGGTCGTGCAGATATCGGCGCCGGACTTTTGCATGCCGGCGACGAACGTATTGACGGCGTTCGGGAACAGCACGTTGTCGTCGTCCAGGAACAGGATCAGTGAACCCTTGGCGGCGCGGATTCCCGTGTTGCGTGCCTTGCCGAGAAAGCCGTTCTTCTTCCGGATGATTCGCCAGCCTCGCTGCTCGAACTCCGGTTCGACCTCCGCCAACAATTGGATTGCATCTGGATCGGTGCTGCCGTCATCGACGACGATCAATTCAATGTTGGGATAGTCCTGGCGTCGAACCGAGGCAATCGCCTGGGGCAACAGGCGCGCCCGGTTGTAGTGCGCCGTTATGATCGAAACGAGCGGTGGTCGGCTCCGGCTGCGACTGGAGACCTTACCGGGTTCACGGGAGAATTTTGCATGCAGCCTGCTCCAGGCTTTCTCGCGCGCGTCCCGTTTTTGCAGGGGCTTTGCCGGACCAAACGATGGGCTTTCCAGCACAGACGCAATTTTGGCCGCGACGGCGGAAGCGGACGCCTCCATCATGACGGCGTCAGCCGACTTCGGATGGAGAAGGTCACGTATGCTGCCGACATCTGTCGCGACGAACGGAATCTCTTCGTCGAGGCACGTCATCACTTCCAGCGGAAGCTGAGCCGCTGAGTGTGTCATCGCCACCAGCGCATGACGCTGGCGCAGGTATCTGTAGATATCAGGCTCATCGCGAATGGGCAGGAGCTTCAATTTGAACGGCCATTGCCGCGCACGCCGAACGATCATGCCGCCCGAATGCTCGCCCAGGACATGACCGAACGCGCCGACAACCGTCACTGTCAGATCGGTGACGCCGCTGTCGGCCAGACGATCGAGCGCATCGCAGAACAGCGTCAGTCCATCACGCGCCTCTGTGCCTGAGAAATGAACCACTTCGGCCGTGGGCCGCTCTCGCGGCCTGTAGTGATCGACAGCGAAGTTCGAACGCCACTCCTCCGGCTCGAGAGGCGCAGCAATGTGACGGCTGGTGGGCAGCTTCCATGCCGCCTTGGCCATCCAGTCGAGCAGCGACTGGCCAGCGATGACAAGATGGTCGCACATTTCGGCCGACATCTTTTCCATATGCGCGACGGTCATCTGCTCCTTTCGTTCGACCGCCCGGGAATTGGCTTCCAGCTTCCACATAAGCGGCTCATGCGCGAGCACGACGATCGCGGGAGGGTCGGGAAAGACTCCTGTGCGCTTCGCAAGGTTAGAGAAATGCGCCAGTCCGCCTTCAAGCGCAAAATAGACGATGTCGAATGCATTGTGCTTGAGGTAGTGGTAGACAGCCAATGAGTTCTTGTCGCTGGAATCCATGCCGCGCAGCAACTCCGGCGACGGCGGCAGCAATTCGAGCCGCACCAGGAAATTGTCGAAGCACCATTTGCGTAGCCTGGCGATTTCCTGATCATCGGGCTGGCTGCCGAGCGGGCTCGGCGCCCAAAGCAGCGTCACGGTGTCACCGGTTCCCGCCAGATGCTGCGCCAGCGCGTAGGTCACCGACCCGTGATCGCCAGTCACCGTCGAGCCGAACTCAACCTCCGAAACGACACACACATTGCGAGGCTTCTGGCTTGCCTGTCGCTTACCCTTGGGCATAGCGCCTGCCTTGGAACCAACGCTCAATGAGTCCCCCTTGTCAGCCCGCTTCGCTCGAAACAGTCTTGCCAACAGTTGGATAATACTTTGATAATCGTCTCGCGGGGCTCACCTTACCGCACCTGCCTTTCGCGTAACAGGTTTGATGACGTTCGGATGGTTGAACTTCGATCCCCAAAACATCTCGCGCGACTGGACGACCGGCCGATTGACGTGACCGGAGGTGAGATCTTGTGCTTTGTCGGACTGCGCAACGAAGCGACACTGCTACCGCAACTTCTCGACCATTACCGCGGCCTCGGCGTCGATCGGTTCTTCTTCCTGGACAATGGTTCCACGGACGGGACGCGTGAACTGATCCTGGAGCAGCCGGACAGCCACTGCTTCCACACGGAAGGATCGCATTTCTCTGAAAACATCGATCCGCCGCGATGGATCAACACGCTCATGAATGTGTTCGGCACCGGCCATTGGTGCCTTTCGATCGACGCTGACGAGCTTCTCGTCTATCCCGATTTTGAGCGAGCGAACCTGCGGCAGCTTTGCAGCTATCTCGATTCGACCGGTGCGGACGCCGTGATAGGCTCCATGATCGACATGTATGCCGACGGTCCGTTGGCCGAATACAGCTATGATGGCACGATCCCGCTTGTTGAAGCTTCACCCTACTTTGACCCGGAGCCAGGGTGGCTGCGCACCCGCGACGGTATGTATCCACCGGAGCAGATGTTCGGTGGCGTGAGGGAACGGGTCTTCTGGCACGGCCGGTTCAAGCAAACCTTTCCCCCGTGCCTGACAAAGGTGCCGATCGTAAAATGGGGGCGGGGCACGCATTATCACGTCGCACAGCACACGATCAGCAAGGTCCGATTCAGCGAACTGCGCGTCGCATTGCTGCACTTCAAATTCGTCTGGGGATTTCGCCAGAAATCAGCGTCGTCTCTGAGTGAAAATGCGCAACTCAAGGAAAAGACACTTGAGGAGCGCGCCGCCTACATGGAAGCCCTGGAGCGCGATCCGAAACTGGCGCTCCGTGACCATAGGTCTGTCCGCTATCGCGGAGACGCCGCGCAACTCGTGGAACTCGGCTGGATGAAAACTTCGGATCGCTATGCCGGATTCGTGTCAACCCTGGCCATACCGCATCAGCACATCGACGAGGCCACCTGATGTACCCGAACTGTTGAAGGAAAAATCCGGCCGATGCTTATCCGCCGTAGCGGTTGCCACCATCACCAGGGTTTCCGTCCCCACCTTCTGGCCCAAACTGGGACAGACTGTTGAGAGCAAGCGCCTTGCAGGCTGACGGAGCATTCGGGTAACGGTGCAGATAGTCCTCAAGCGCCTCGATGGTGCCGGTTTTGAGGGCCTGCTCGCAGGCAAGCTCGGCTTCCTGGACGCCAACGTCGGTCCTCGCCTGCGCCGCGCCAGTGAAAGCGACGCTTAACCCAAGCAGACTAAGTCCGCCCAAAAGCAACGAATGAATCTTGCGCATAACGCACCCCACACACAAAATAACCCACTGAAATATTAGCATCTATTAATGTTTTGTCAACCATTTCGGCAAGGTTGAGGAAACGTGGTTAACGCGAGCAATTGATCGAACCTGGGCCTCGCTGGCACTCGGGGATTTCCCGGGGCCGGCGCCGCTAATCGCTGAACAGTGCCAGCTTGCGGAAGAACGCATTGGTCGGAAAACCATTGGACGTTGCGGTGAAACGAACGGCGAGAACGATTGAAAGCGGGGTCTTCCGTCGTGCGCGAAGCGCTGCCGCCAAGGGATGACGCACGAATCTGTCTTCGATGCTCATCCAGCCTGAAAAGGCGATCGTTTGCGCGCCGATGTCCTGTTGCCAATCTATGGTTTGATCGGGTCGAGCAAGGGCGAGAGCAAATTCTATCGCCGGCGCGTCGGCATGAGCGATTTCGACGACTGCTTCCACCTTCCGGAAGAAGGCTGGAAATTGATGGTCAAGCAATGCAGCGACCGCGCCATCCACATGCGGACGCAAGAACAACCCGCCGTCATCCGGTGCGACAAGCAGCAGCGGAAGAGCCGAGACGCGCGGTGTAAGCAACCGTGCGCTCCTTAGTATGTCGTAGTCGAGGATGATCGAACTGCCGCCGACATCAGGACTGTACGGGGCATTGTGGTGCGTGGCGGCGGGGCGTCCAAGCAAGGTGGCAGCCGTATCGGGGCGACCGATCGACCCGGCAATGCTCGCAAGCTTCTCTATGGCCGCATCGCTGTTCGGTTCGATGTCGCACAGCTCCAGATATTTTCGATTGCGGGGGATATATTTCAGGTTTTCGCGGGCGCTTTCAATTTCGGACCGCTGCGTGTTCTGGGCGACGGCCAAATGATGCAGCAGGCGGACGTCATCAGGTTGGCTCGACCTGAACGCCTCCAGGACGGGAAGCCGGTTGTCGTACCAGTTCGACGTCCGAAACATTCCATCCGGTTTCGAGCGATACCAGTATAGCGGCTTTGGAATCGTCCTGATCTTGAGACCTGCGAGAGAGGCTCGCGCAAGGAACTCCCAGTCGTGCATGGCGTAGCCGGGCTTTTCGATCAGGAACCCGATCTGCGAGAACACAGATCGGCGCATCATCGCATTCGCGTCACCGTAGACGTTGTGGATCAGGCCGAGCGCGTCGGGACCACCCAGTGGCAGGTACTGGATCAGCCCGTCGGCGCGATGTTCGGGCACCAAATCCTCGTAGAAGATCAGTTGGAACGCAGTGCAGATGTCAGCGCCCGATGTTGCCATCGCACGCACGAAATGATCGACGGCCTCCGCAAACAGCGCGTTGTCATCGTCGACGAACAGGATCAGCTCGCCTTGCGAAGCGCGGATGCCGGCGTTTCGCGCCGCGCCGAGATGCTCGTGCGGTCGGCGCAGGATCTTCCATCCGCGCTGACGGAAGGCCGGTTCCAGCGTATCCAGCAATCGCCTGGCTTCGTCCAGGTCGCTTCCGTCGTCCACCAGAACCAGTTCCAGGTGAGCGTAGGTTTGCGCCTCGATCGCCGCGATTGCCTGTTTCAGATAGCGCGGCCGGTTGCGATGAGCCATGACGACAGAGACCAGTGGTGACGACCCGACACTTTTGTCGACGCGCCTGCGTTTGGCCGGCGTCGGCAAATTGCGCGTATCCAGCCAGGATTGCCGACATTGGCGCAGCCTGTCGACAGGCAGTGGGCGAGGCGGGTCATTGAGCGCCGCCGAAATCGCTTGCGCCAACGCGGCAGCGTCAGGATCGACCAGCCGCGGTTGCCTCGCCTGCACATTCCAGCTCTCGGCGTTCGCGTCGACATTGGTCGCAACAAAAGGCAGTCCCGCCTCGATACAAGCGGCAACAGTGGCGCCCGTCGATGCGGCGCGGACGGGGATGACGGCAAGTGCGCCGGTCCGCGCGACGTAGTCGAGCTTTGCGGCGGGGCTTGCGTGCGCCAACAGGTTGAGCTTGAACGGCCACCGCTCGGCGCGTCTCAGAAGCAGTCCACCGCTGTGCTCGCCCATGATCTTTCCGAATGGGCCGAATGCGGTGACCGTCAGCCCTTCGGGCGCCGCTGGCGCGATGATGTCGAGCGCGTCGCAAAGCAGCGTCAGGCCATCGCGGAAGCGCCACCCGGCCAGGACGGCAAGTTCTCTGGCGCTTGTCGTCACAACGGACGGCCGCGCTCCGGCCCGACCGAGACGATCCTGCAACGGCAACATCGGCGTCACTATCGCCTTCTTCACCTTCCAGCCCTTCGACAACATCCACATTCGCAAGGCGGCCGACGCACAGATCGTCCTGTTCGCCATCTCGGCGCAGTATTTCTCCATGTAGGCGACGGCAATCGCCTCGGTGCTGTCCATGAAGGCCTTGTCGGCTTCATGTTCCCATTCTTCTGGAGCGTGGGCGACGACCACGATCGACGGCGCGGCAAAGGCCGCAGTCTCGACCGCCAGCAGCGTGTAGAAAGCTAACCCACCCTCAAGCGGCGCGTAGACCAAATCGTGGCCGGACCGTTCGAGGTAATGCAGCACAGCGGCGGACCGGCTCTCGGGCGTCGTCAGCGAAGGTAGCAACTGATCGGACTTATCGAGAATTTCCAGTCGCACCGAGGCCGCCTCCAGGTCGCGGTGGCGTGCTGCCTCCTCCGCTGGGGCATTCCTGCCTGGAACCCACAGCAGGGTGACGTCGTCGCCATCTTCGGCGAAAAGCCTGGCCAGTTCGGCCATGGCGCCGTCTTCGCCACCATGATCGATTGCATTTGTCACGACGCAGACGCGGCGAGGCTTGCTTTCCTTTGACGGCCTCCGCTCCGTCCCACCAACGGCCATCCGATTTCCTCTGATCCAATTCCACCGAGTGCGCTCCGCAGCACAGTCGATCTGCAACGATGCCCGCGCCGCGTTTACGTTTCAGTGATCATCCTTCTGCGCCATTGGTAAACCAAATCGTCAATCAGGTCCTAAAACGGCTGCACAATCAATCAACTGATACAACTTTAGCGACACAGAATATTCAATCTTTACGGCTCCCAGCTAGTCATTGACGGCATAGCAGGAGGCGCAGATGAAAACGATAGTGAAGTTTCTCGGTGCGCTCGGTTTGATGGGCGCACTGGTCTCGGCAAGCTCCGCGGGAGAATTGCTGCGACCGCGCATCAGCCTGGGGACGGCCAACGTCAAGACGATCAGTGGCGATCGCGGTGGCTATGTGATCGACTATGCCATCCGTGCGCTGAAAATGCGCCGCAGCGGCACCTTTGTGCGGTTCAACGGTTCGTGTGACTCGGCCTGCACGCTTTATCTGTCGATGCCCAGGAGCAAGGTGTGCATCACGCGGAATGCTTCGTTCGGCTTTCACCTGCCATATGGCGTTTCTGCGCGGGGCAATCAGGTGGCCGCTAATTTCATGATGAAAAACTACCCTGGCTGGGTTCGCGGTTGGATCGCCAAGCGGGGTGGGCTGAAGAGTTCCATCGCGAAGATGACATACGCGGATGCGAGCCGCTTTCTGCCGACGTGTCCTTCCGAACAGCGGGGCATGACAGTTGCGAGCCTGAGCCCGACGCGTCTGCGTGGCGGCTGATTGCTGACGCAGTACTGAAACATCACGACGGCGGGTGCTCGACAGCGCCCGCCGTCGCCGATTCATACGGCGGATGCACAGTTGGTTGAACAGCTCACTTGCCCAAAACGCATCGCCGTTCAACGCGTTCGGTTAACCAGGTCTCAAGAGACTTGGTTAACCCAAACTTGATTTTGTTGACTCTTTTTTAGCGCAAGTCGATTCTGCGGATGGGGGTTTGAAGGCTGTCGGCCGTGGTTGAGCCGAAGCGCAGACTCGCGGCGGGTAGTTGTATGAGCATCGGCGGCAATACGGGGTCGGCGAGCCGACCTGAGAGCGGCCTTACGAAATCGAAGGCGGGGACGGCTTCGTCGAGGGACTTGCGCTTCCGGCGCATGAGCCAGCGGATCATTTGCACGGGCCTGTTGTCCTGGCTGCTTTTGGGTGTCTACCGCAGCGCAATCGTTGATCCGCAAACCACGTTTCCAGGCCTTTTAGGGGCCATCCCCAAGGGATTGGCATCGAGCTACTACGATCTGATTGTCGTTACTTCCGTGACCGTGGTGACCCTGATCCTGCTGTTCCTGGCAAAGGCCAGCCGTCTCGGCTCAGTCATCGTCGTCTTGCTCTTCTATGTTGCTGTCGTGGTTTCTCTGGGCTGGGGATTTGCCAACATCAACCTCGTCAAGATGCTGGGCGAACCGTTCACGTTCCAGTGGCTGGTCTATGGCGACTTCCTGCAGAATGCCGATGCCAGGAACGCGATGGGCGACGCGCTCAACATAAAGGACTTCGCGACCCTTTCCGGATCCGTCATTTTGGTGCTCATCCTTGGCTATGCCGCGGCCAGCTTGTGCCAGCGACTGAGCGCCGCTGGCTACGGGGCCTTTCTGGGCGTGCTCGTTGTGTGTGTCGGCACGGCTCTCGCCGGAACTGGATACCACGTGCGTGCGGAGGCGCTGCCGGCGGCCAAGATCGACAATCCGATCCTGTATTTTGTTGAATCGGCCGTGTTCAGTCCAACGCCGGTCGTGCTGGCAATGAACGCCAACACCAATGACCCGGATGTCGCAAGCGTCGGCGAGCGTCCGCCGGAGACGTCGGCCTTCAAGGCGCCGGCGCCAAACCCGATCAAGAACGTGCTGATTTTCATGATGGAGTCGGTGCCGTCCAAATACATCGAGACGTTTGGCGGCAAGTATCCGATCACCCCAAATATCAAGAGTTACGCAAAGGACTCCATACGATTCGACAACATATATGCGCACGCACCTTCCACGCATTACTCGGTCTTTTCTCTGCTCACCTCTATGTACAACGATATTTCATACTATGGCATGACCACCAGGTATCCATATCTGCCTCTGGACACGATCTCGAACACCCTGTCCAAGAACAATTTCCGCACAGGGTTTTTCTGGAGCGCGGATTCCCGATTCCAACGGGTCGATGAGTTTCTGCTCAACAAGGGGCTGGATGTGATCCAGGACTACCGGGGGCAGAAATGCGGTACCCCGACCTTCAAGCTCAGCTCCGAGCAGTGGAAGAACATGGACTACAACAGTGATCTTTGCACCGCGCAGTCGATCATCGACTGGATGAACAAGGACGCGGGAAAACCCTTCTTCGGCATAATGTTCACGGCCATGACCCATTATCCCTACATCACCGACAGCCCGATGTTTTCGAAGATGGCGCCTTCCTCCGATGGCAACACGCTGGTCCACTACTCGGATGATCAGAAATTCAATGCTTATCTCAACGCCCTGAAGGTCGGCGATACGGCGCTTGGCGAGATCCTTGAATCGCTCAAGCAGTCCGGCAAGCTCGATTCGACGCTCGTGGTCATATTGGGCGATCATGGCGAGGCGTTCGGGGAGCATGGCGACTACATTCATGCCAGCGCGATCTACGAGGAAAACATCCACATCCCGCTCATCATGATCAACAAGTATCTCTTTCATGACGAAGTTGCGCACCCGGTCGGCGGCATCATCGATATCGCCCCGACGATCTTCGACATACTTGGGCTTCCGCTGCCGAAGCAGTGGCAGGGGCGCAGCCTGTTCAGCGAGCAACGGCCAAACAAGACCTTCTTCTTCAATCCCTGGGCCGGTTTCCTGTTCGGCTATCGCGAGAACGATCGAAAGGTCATCTTCAACGCGACCACCGGCAAGGTGGAGGAATACGACCTCAAGGCCGATTCCGGTGAACGAACCAACCTCTTCGCGGCCGACACCGGCGGCCGAAACGCGCTGCTGCAGCCCATCGCCGGATGGGTGCAATCGCAGAGGCAGCGCGTGGCCGACCTGGTGGCGGCCGCCGCGAAAGACACAGGACGTTGCACCATCACCAGTCTGGAGGTCGACGCTGCCGGCATTGATCTCCAGGGCGCGCCTCGGTTCGACGTCCTGGTCGACGGAAAGACCGTCGCCGAGATCGACGTCCCGGGCAAGGAAAGCGTTGCATCGACGCCCGAAGCCGCCGTGGCGGAGCTAATGCAGGCGTCAACCGAGGCCAAGCCGTTCCACATCGATCTCAGCAGCGTTCCGAACCCGAAGACGATCGAGCTTCGCTATGTCAACGACCTGTGGGGCGGAGAGGGCAAGCCAGGTGATCGCAACCTGTTCATCAAGAGCATCAAGGTGAACGGTCAGCTGGTGCCAAACACCAGGCTGCATGTCGACGAGCAGTCTCACGGCTACACCGACGACAACGGGACCGCCATGTACAGCAACGGCTCGCTATGGGTTAGCGGCCCTTTCGTCGAGGGATGTGTATAATGTCCCGCGCACCTGATTGCCGTCCTCGATTTACAGCCCGTGCACACTCCGACAGATACTGTCGGCCCTCCCGGTTGACATCGTCGCGCGGCAGTCAATAGCATGCGAAATACTGATGGTTGTGGCGTGGAGACAATTATCAGCGCAGGACGGACCGGGCCCGTTCTTGCGGTATGCTCGGCTGGTCGATGCCCGCTTGGGAAGCAAACATCGATGCGATCGCTCGGCATGACGACCCAGACCGGATTGCCATCTGAATCGGCGAGCGGGGCGAGGCGCCATCGACTTGCCAGGCGTGTCTCCCTGGCGCCCCTCCTGGCCATTTGGTGCCAGATGGCGCTTTGCGGAGCCGCGCACGCCGAAGACAGCGGACCTGCAGATGCCGTTGCCGTCCCGACGGCTTTCGAACTTCAGCTTGTTTATGCCGATCGCACGTGGATATGGGATAACGGAGCGGCCTATTTCGGGCAGAAGGATCGACCGGTCCGGGCCTGGACCTCCGAGCAGGACACGGCTTCTGTCGGCGAAGGCAGATGGCATCTAAGCAACGATGGCAAGATGTGCATGGATCTCATCTGGCGGTCCAAGACCTACGCCGCAGCGCCGATTCGCACGTGTTTCAGCCACCGCATCCGGGGTGGGACCCTCGAGCAGCGCAAGGATCCGGACGGTCTCTGGTACAGTTTCAGGCACTCAGTGGAAGACCCTTCCGACGAGCAACGGAAATTCGAGGAAGGCGATACAAAGGGCGCGCAGTTTGACAAGGTCCGTGGCCTGATCGATTCCAAGAGTTGATGCATGCGGCCCAAGTGCGCATGCGATTTTGGGACGCGGCATGCATGAAGACAAGGATAAGCGCGTTGACGCGCTCTGTCGTGGGAGCGCTCCACGATTTCCAGGGCCGAGTCGTATCAAAGGCTCGCTGAGAAGCCCTCACCCACCTCAGCGAGCCCACGTCCCGACGCACAACAAACGGGACGACTACCAGCTTTGCGAGCTGGTATTGCTTTCCGATGCATTTGACATGTCTGGCGCAGTTGACCGGCTGCGCTTCGCCGTCGGCATCGGAATTGTGGACGCGGCGGCCTCCAGTCCGAAGAATGGGGCGGCTGTCCTGACGATGGTATCGATGTCGGAAAGTTCCGGCATGAAACCCAGATGTTCGCGTGCGCCGGCCGGGTCGGCATAGAGCTCTGCCGGGTCTCCCGGGCGCCGGGGCCTGAAGACCGCGGGAACCGATTTTGACGTCATCCGGGTGACCGCCTGGAGAATCTCCTTGATCGACACCCCGCGTCCGGTGCCGAGATTGACCGACAGGCTTTCGCCACCCGCCTCAAGATGCATGAGAGCCCTCAGATGCGCGCGGGCCAGATCGCTGACATGGATGTAGTCGCGCACGCAGGTGCCATCCGACGTGTCGTAGTCCGCACCGAAAATCTCGATCTCGTCGATCGTGCCGGATGCGGCCATGAGCACTCGCGGGATCAGGTGCGTTTCCGGCGTATGCCATTCGCCGAGCTCGCCCTCCGGATCCGCGCCGCAAGCGTTGAAGTAGCGCAGGATCGCATATTTCATTCCGTAGGCGGAGGCATAGTCCCTGATGATCTGCTCACCCATCAGCTTGGTCCGCCCATAAGGGCTGATTGGATTTTGCGCCGAGGTCTCGCGAATGGGCAATGTTTCGGGCACGCCGTAGGTTGCGCAGCTGCTTGAGAAGATGATGTTTTCGATCGAGCTTGCGCGCGCCGCATCCAGCACCGCGATGGTACCCGACACATTGGTCGAATAATATTCCGCGGGCTCCTGAACAGACTCGCCAACATAGGCCAGCGCTGCAAAGTGGATTATCGCCTTCGGCTGATAGGTCCTGATCGCCTGCTGCAGCACTGTCCGGTCCCGGATATTGCCGACGACAAGCGGCCCCCAGGCAACCGATCTCTCGTTGCCGCGGCTTAGATTGTCGAAAACGACGGGCAGGTAGCCGGCAGCCGACAACAGCTTGCAGGTGTGGCTGCCGATGTAACCGGCCCCACCCGTCACAAGGATTGCCGGGCGGCTCATTTACATCGCAGCTTCTTTGACGGGCCGGCTCGAGTAGAGCAGGGCGTCAAAATACGCCGTGGTATGCGCCAGCCCCTGGCTCAGGCTGATCTTTGGCTCCCAGCCAAGTTTTTCCCGGGCAAAGGAGATGTCCGGCTTGCGCTGTTTGGGATCGTCGACGGGCAGCGGCCGATGCACGATCTTCGACCGCGAGTTGGTGCATTCGATCACCTGCGTCGCCAGTTCCAGAATGGTGAATTCGGCAGGATTGCCGAGATTGACCGGGTGCTGCGGCGCGCTCGGTGCGTTCATCAGCCGGATGAGGCCTTCGATCAGGTCGTCCGCGTAGCAGAATGAACGTGTCTGCTGGCCGCTGCCGTAGACGGTCAGATCGTCACCGTGCAAAGCCTGGACGATGAAGTTCGACACGACGCGGCCATCGTCCGGCTGCATGCGGCGGCCATAAGTGTTGAAGATCCGCGCGACGCGAATATCGAGGCCGTACATTCTCGAATAATCGAAGAACAGCGTCTCGGCCGAACGCTTGCCCTCATCATAGCAGGATCGCGGACCGTGCGGATTGACGTTGCCGAAGTAGGCTTCCGGCTGCGGATGCACCAAGGGGTCGCCGTAGACCTCGGACGTCGAAGCCTGAAATATCTTGGCATTGTTCCGCCGCGCGAGTTCGAGCAGGTTCAGCGAACCAAGCACGCTTGTCTTGAACGTATGGATCGGATCAGCCTGGTAATGCGGCGGGGAGGCCGGGCAGGCGAGGTTGTAGATTTCATTGACCTGAATATCAGAAGGCAGTGCGTCGACAATGTCGTGCTCGATGCAGGTAAATCGCGGATTGCGCAGCATGGCATTGAGATTGTACCTTTTGCCGGTGTGGAAATTGTCCAGCACGACAACGTCGTATCCATCCAGCAAAAGACGCTCGCACAGATGCGAACCCAGAAATCCTGCCCCGCCGGCAACCAGGGCGCGGCCCCGATTGATGTTGGCGCGCCTTCGGCTGTTCCCGGACTCGAGTTTCAGAACGTTGACAGTCCTACGCATATTCCACCCCTTCGCCCTTACGCACTGCGCACGCTACCGCCCGGACATAGCGTTGCCCGGCCACGCCCCTGCGGACGTCGCAAACCCTCCGCTTCTGCGGAATCGTCACTCCTGATGTCTGTTGATTGCTTTCTGAGTTCGCTGGGCGACGCTATGCGGCTATTGGTTGCCGTTCAGCATTCGACTACGCCCCGAAATCGCGGTTACGCGTCTGGTGCCACAATCGCCCATTGCTCGCCCAAATTGCATATCCCAACGTGTCAAAAATATACCTGTGGAAATCATAGTCAACTAAATTAGCAAATCCTTAACCGTAATCGTTGGGGAGTGGTTAATCATGAGGTCGGCAGCGTCTGCCGCTTCAACTCGAGCGATGATCGAAAATGGAAATATACCGGTAGAAAATAGTAATATTAATGGGATTTTGCGATAGCAAAAAGTGCAAAATATGACAAAGAAATGTCAGATTTATAACGAAAACCCCAGTCGAAAGCTCGCACTGGCCCTATATATCGCATCGTATATTTGAAAATATTTCGATTTATGAAATATCAAAATATGGTAACGCTACGCTTCGTCCGCAAATTCTTAGAAAAAAATGCGACCAGCGCCCGAAACGGCTCGGGCCAGAAATGTTCGTGGCGTTCCCAATGTAGGGGTTTAGGTTCACCCCGTCGGTCGGATAAGGCACGTTCGCTCTCTTTATTCCATGGCCAGATATTCAGATTACCAGAGGGATATTCTATGATACAGTGAGCGACAAACAGTACTGACTCGTTAATTGCGGAAGTTTGGTGTTAAACTATAGTTACAATGAAACTCATTGACGTGACTCTATGCATGAATATCTATATCAAAGACATTTCGGCTTGAAATATGCGCCATCTTGCTTCTTGTAGACTTTTGGGATCGAAACCCCCTCGGGCACAATATGCCTCTCAATAAATCAAAATCGTGGAAGGTCCTGGCACCCATCCATTTATATAGATATTAGCGATGGCTTATGAGCGCATAGGTAGAAATCCTTTAGTGTTGCGACGCGGCCATGACGCCGATGCAATTGGACGGCGGGCAACTCGCTTGGCCAAATCCGCGCAAACATTCATTTGGCTATTATCTTTGTCTTGGACGGACGAGGCTCGCTGCGCAGGCCATCGCCTTTTGATCCCTAGGGCGCTATTGGCAAGCTGGTCGAACACTCGGGTTATTCTCAATGCGCTTTCTGTTTGCCCTGATCCTGCTCGCCGGTATCGCCATCGGCCTCGTCTACCCCTGGGCGATGACGAATTTCTCCGGCCATGAGGTCGGCAGCTACAGGGTCTACGAGCAGGGCCGCTTCAAGCCGGTGACGGTGGCGCTCTCGCCAAGCGACGCGCCGGTCAGGGTGCTGGTCGACCTGACAGCGCGGGCCGAGCGCATCGTCTCGCAGCAGCGCACTATCTTGACGTTGACCGCGGCAACTGGTGGCAAGACTGTGCTCGCCTCGACGCTGCAGTTCAACCACTCAGACAATCCGCGCCAGGTCAGCCCGCAACTGCCCGACAAGATCTTTCGCGACGAGGCCGGCGTGATCGCGACCGTCAGCCCCGGCTCCTATCTCTTCACCGTCGGCCCGGGCGATGCCGATGATATCCCGATGCGGGCGGTGGACCTGGTGCTGCGGGCCGGTACCGGCGAGATCGACAGCCGCGCCCGGCCGGTCGGCTATGGGTTGATTGCCGTCGGCCTGATCGGCTTCCTGCTATCGTTGCGTTTCGGCGGCAGCCGGCCGGAGAACCCCAACTCGAAGCCGCCGCCGCCGCGCTGGGGCAGGGGCTCCTCGAAATGAGCGCGGCATGAATTACCGTCACGCCTATCACGCCGGAAATTTCGCCGATGTCGTCAAGCATGTCGTGCTCAGCCTTCTGCTCGACTATCTAAAGCAGAAGGACAAGGCGTTCCGTGTCATCGACACTCATGCCGGCATTGGCCGTTATGATCTGTCGTCGACGGAAGCGCAAAAGACCGGCGAATGGCAGGGCGGCATCGGCCGCCTGATCGACGCCCCGTTGGACAAATCGGCGGCTGCGCTGCTTGCCCCCTATCTCGAAGCCGTGCGTTCGCTCAATCCCGATGGTGGCGTGAGGAAATATCCGGGCTCACCACTCATCGCCCGCCATCTCATGCGCAAGCAGGATCGGCTGTCGGCGATCGAACTGCATGGCGAGGATGCCGCCAGGCTGAAGACCTTGTTTGCCGGCGATTTCCAGACAAGGGTGATCGAACTCGATGGCTGGCTGGCCCTCGGCGCGCATCTGCCGCCGAAGGAAAAGCGTGGGCTGGTTCTTATCGATCCGCCCTTCGAGGAAGCCGGCGAATTCGACCGCCTCGTCGACGGGATGCAAAGAGCGCACAAGCGCTGGCCGGGTGGCATCTATGCGCTGTGGTATCCGATCAAGGACCGCAAGGCGATTATCGCATTCCGCAAGGCTCTCAAGCAATCCGGCGTCGCGAAGCTGCTCGACATCGAGTTCGAGATCCGGCCTGCGTCGCGGGAGCCGAGCCTCGACGGCAGCGGCATGGTGGTGGTCAACCCACCCTTCACGCTGGAGCGCGACCTGCGCATCGTGCTGCCGGCTCTGCACAGACTGCTGGCGGTCGAAAAGCCGGCGCACTGGTCGCTGGAATGGCTGGCCGGGGAATAGCAACGCTTCGCTGCGGGCGCCGCACGCGCCCGCAACCCCCAGCGAAGTTATGCTTGCCGTGTCCTGCGACAGCCGCGCGGCGGTCGATGCGATGAACGAGGCGGCGGCGAAACATGGCGGCACGGCCGACATCATGCCCAGCAGGACTATGGCTTCATGTACAATCGCAGCCTGGCCGATCCTGACGGCCACATCTGGGAAGGGCTGAACCAGGTTCCGGCAGAGCGCCGGCCCTGGCAGCCGCTTCCCCAAAACAGGGGAAGGCGAGTTCTTCAAAGGCTCGACCATGGTGGTTTCCCAGCTTCGCACCGACAAAACCGGTTTCGAAGCCGGAAACCATCGTCCGCGCAACCGCTTGACCGCGCGCCGCCGAATCCGCAGAGTGCGCGCAGTCGACCTTTGAGAGGCTGCCATGACTCGCTTTGCCAAATCCGCTCTTGCTGCCCTGATTTCGCTTTGCACGCCGCTGGCCGCACCCCTTGGCATCACCAAAGCGGTGCAGGCCGCCGATCTTTCTGTCTATTCCGACGAGGACAGCGGCGTCTGCGGGCAGGCCTGGGTGCTCAACAAGATCTCCAGCCGCTTCTCTTATCAGGTGCATCACGTGCCGCATCTGCCTGATGTCTCGATCACCGATTTCCAGCGCATTCACCAGCATCGCTATCTGCCGGCAAGCGAAGAATGGCCGATCGGCCGCCGCTATTGCGGCGCCACCGTCAGCCTCTCCGATGGCCGTGCCCGCACCATCTGGTACCTGATCGAGGAAGGCCAGGGTTTTGCCTCGATCGGCGACAATGTCGAATTCTGCGTTTCGGGCTTCGACCGCTGGATGGTCTACAACGGTCGCTGCCGCGTCCTGCGCTGAGAGCAGTACCTTTCTCCACCTTTAACGCCTGCGGCGAGATCGGCCGCAGGCGTTTTCGTTTGGCGTGTTGACAGCCGGCTTGATCGGTCCCATGAATATGAGACAGACCTGTCTCATCACTGGTGGAAGACCATGACGCCATCGCCTGCGATCGACAAACGCCAGCACGTCGTCGAAACAGCCTACTCCCTGTTCAAGCGCGCCGGCTTCCATGCCACCGGCATCGACCGCATCATTGCCGAGGCCGATGTGGCGAAGATGACGATGTATCGCCACTTTCCGAGCAAGGACGAACTGATCGTCGAGGTGCTCGACTACCGCGCCCGCCGTTTCGAGCGTCAGCTCGACCAGCTTGCGCAAGAGGTCGCCACGCCGGAGCGCAAGATCGGAAAAATCTTCGACTGGCACGAGCGCTGGTTCGGCAGTCCTGATTTCCACGGCTGCCTGTTCGCGCATGCACTGGCCGAGTTCGGCGATCCCACCCATCCGGTGTTCCAGGCCGTCATCAGGCAGAAGAACGGCCTCAAGCGGCGCATGCAGGCGATCCTCGAGGCGGTGATGCCACCGAAGCAGGCTGAGGGTGCTGCGGCGGCGCTGCTGATGCTGATCGAGGGCGCGACACTGATGGCGCAGATGGGTGAGGCCGACGCCGCCATCGATAGCGCCCGCAAGGCGGCCGATGCCGTCATAGCCAGCGCGCGTATAGCGCAATGAGCGCGACGGTCATTGCGCTCGCGCTGTTCGCGGCCATTCTGCACGCCGGCTGGAACGCCTTCCTGCGGACCGGAGCCGACAGGCTATGGACGGTCACCGTCATGAGCTTTTCGAGCACGCTCATCGCCATTCCAATGGCGCTTTACCATGCGCTTCCCGCGACCGGCGCCTGGCCCTATGTCGCGTTCTCGGCCGGCCTCCAGGTCGGCTACAGCGTGTTCCTGGTCGCCGCCTACCGCTATGGCGAACTGGGGCAGGTCTATCCGATCGTGCGCGGCAGCGTGCCGCTGCTGGTTACACTCGGCGGTTTCGTGCTGGCCGGCCAGCAACTCACAATGCCCGAGATCGTCGGCGTCACGCTGGTCGCCTGCGGCATCATGGGCCTGTCGCTCGGCAGGGGCAGGGCATCGACAACCTCGATCCTTTACGCGCTGGCGACCGGCGCGATCATCGCCGCCTACGCGACGGTCGACGCCATCGGCGTGCGCGTGGCGGGCGACAGCGGCGCCTACACCGCCTGGGTGCTGCTGATCTACGGCGCCTTGCTGCCGGCGACCTTCATCGTCCTGCGCGGCAGGCTCGTCGTCAACTTCAGCGCGCCCGAAACCCGTAAGGCTCTCGCCGGTGGCTTGTTCGCGCTGCTTGCCTATGCCGTCGTGGTCGCCGCTTTCGCACTCGGCCCGGCCGGCCCCATCACCGCCATCCGCGAAACCAGCGTTGTCTTTGCCGCCTTCATCGGTCGGCTCTTCCTCGGCGAGCAACTGACACCGCGGCGCGTCGGCGCCTGCGCCGTCGTCGCGCTTGGCGCCATCTGCCTCGGCTATCAGGCGTGAGCGGTGAGGGATCTCGATCGCGCTATTCTGTTCATGCGCTGCGGCCGGAACCCGACACATAAGCGCAGATCAGCTCGACGAGTTGCTTCTGCAGGTCCGGCGCATCGAGCATGTCGCGCCGCGCGGCATTGTGGATGACGCCCTCGACCGCCGAGGAGAGCACGCGGGCCACGGTCTCATTGTCCTTCCTGCGCCGGCGATACTGCGCTACCGCCGCAGTATAGTGGTCGAGATAGCGCGACTGAAACGAGGCATGAGCGGCGCGCGAGCCGCGATCGCCCGGCGCCTCGTCGAGCAGCACCTGATGCAGGGTCGGATGGATGCTGTGCGCATCGATCATGCCGCGCACCAGCTCCTGCGCGAATCGCTTGAGCGGCTTGTCGCCTTCTGCTGATTCGGCGATCACCGACAACACTTGATCGAAATGTCGCCGACGGATTGCCTCGACCAGCGACAGCTTGTCGGGAAAATATTGATAGAGCGAGCCGATGCTGACACCGGCGGCGTCGGCCACCTTGTTGGTGGTGAAGCCGGCCCAGCCGAGCGTGCTCAGAACGTGAGCGCCGGCTTCGATGATCGCCTCGACGGTTGCGCGCGAACGCGCCTGGCGCGGCTGCTTGCGCATGCGCGAGCGCGGCTTTGCAATGCGAGTAGACATGTCTGCTCCATCAGCCGAGAATATAGACAACATACTCACATTTTTCGGAAAGGATACAGACCATGAGCGCGCGGGATCTGCTTCGCAGCCTCTTCGTCTATCAAGCTTGGGCCAATGGCGAATTGCTGGAGAAGCTCGCGAGCCTGGATCAGCAGAAGCACGCGAAGGAACGTCATGCTGCGGTCCGCCTCGTCAACCATAATCTCGTCGTGTCGAGAATATTCGCGGCGCATCTTTCCGGCACGCATCACGGCTACGCGTCAGACAACACCGAGGACACGCCGTCGCTCGATGAACTCAGCGCCGATGTCGCTGCGATGGATCGCTGGTATCTCGATTATCTCGAAGCCGTGTCGCCTAAACTTCTGTCACAGCCTGTGCCCTTCATCTTCACCGACGGCGACAAGGCAATGATGTCGCGCCTGGAAATGCTGACCCATGTCGTCACCCACGGCGGCTACCATCGCGGCGAGATCGGGCGGATCCTGGTGCAGATTGGCGTCACGCCGCCATGGGATACGTTTGCCGTCCACCTGCACCAGACCGAGCCTGCGCGTCGGCTGCAGATGATACGTGAGCCCGTTGGGGTGTAGAGCTGCAAGCCTTGGATTCCAAGGGGTGCGAGGCTTCGCAGGATAAGGATCGCCGCGATCCTTGGCGCCCCTTTACCCGCCAGGAAAACTCCCCGCACCGAGGCTGGGCAGGTCCCTTTTCCTGGCGGAGATGTTAGGCAGAACAGAGCGGGCGCTGCTCCTTCAAATACTGCCTTTCATCGCGTCAGGCCGATCTCAAATTATATACGAGCAAAAAGCTCGCATTTAATTTCGTGCTGTTTTTCTTATCGTCTGAATGAAGCAAGATCAGTCTATGCGATACGATGGTTTTTTGTGATCTGCCAAGCTACCGATGACCACGCGGGATCGACGCCGCCGCAAGAGACTGTGAGCTTGACGAGAAGATCGCATGAGTCGCAACGCTCAGAAATTCTTCTGCAAAAGTTCGCTGTGACGCGCGAAGAATCTTTGCCGCTTTCGCTGTCGATCATCGCGGACATGCTCTCGGTGTAACCGAAATTTAATCTGCGTAATGCTTCGCTGGCTAGACACGCGCGAGTCAGATATGCATAGGCTCGCCGGGTCACTAACGGCCAACGGCACAAACGCAAGGGGCATCGCATGGCTAAGACGTCATCCAAAGCGCCGGCATCCAAGGCACCGGCAAAGAAAGCACCAGTAAAGGCAGTGGCGGCGAAAGCGGCAACTGCAGTGAAGAAGGCAGCACCTGCTGCCAAGCCGAAGGCGGCAGCGCCCAAGGCAAAAGCGGCACCGGCCAAGAAGCCGGCTGCGAAGGCTGCGGCGAAACCCGCAGTGAAGAAGGCAGCACCGGCCAAGGCCAAGGCTGCACCGGCAAAGAAGGCGGCACCTGCCAAGAAGCCGGCTGCCAAGGCTGCGGCGAAACCCGCCGCGAAGAAGGCACCTGCCAAGGCTCCGGCCAAGGCCGCCGCTGCGAAGTCTACCGCAGCCGTGAAGAAAGCAGCGCCTGCCAAGAAGGCAGCGCCTGCGAAGGCCGCGAAAAAGTAATCGCGTTTCTTCGCGCGCCGGGGACGATGCCGGGACATATGAGGGCGGGCGCCTTGGATACGCCGCGCCCTCCGTCCTGGTGTTAAGGCGCACGAACAGAGGGGCGAACGTAATCTATCTTTCGCAGCTCCCAGGACTTCGCCTCACGGCGAAGTCCGGTGGGGCTTTTTTGTTGCCCTGAGCAGACCGCCTGGCTCTCAATATACCGGTTCCTCTGGCGGTCAGTTTTTCTTCTGCTGGCATTTGCCTGTAGACGTCGATCGGTAGAAGCTCACTGTCTGCAAACAGGGAACCGATCATGCCGAAGCTGCTCTACTCGTCCTCATCCCCTTACAGCTCCAAGGTGCGCATGGCGGCACTCTATGCCGGCATTGCTGTTGACCTGGTGCCAATCAAGACCGAGGACAAGCCGGCCGAATTGATATCGGCCAATCCGCTCGGCAAGATTCCGGTGCTGGTGCTCGACGACGGCCGCTCGATCCACGACAGCCGCGCCATCACCCAGCACCTCAACCGCGCATCGAAGAATCTGCTGTTGCCGCGCAATGCCGACAAGCGGCTCGAAGCCGAAGTGCTGGAAGCGCTGGCCGACGGTATCTGCGACTGCGCGCTGTCGATGGTTTATGAGCGGCGCACGCGGCCCGACGAGATGGTCTATCAGCCCTGGCTCGATCGCCAGTGGACGAAGATCACCGCCGCACTCGACCTCCTCAACGCCAATCCGCCGAAACTGCCGAAGAAGATCACGCTCGGCCAGCTGGCGCTGCGCGCCTGCCTTGGCTATCTCTCGCTGCGCTTCGCCGGCAAATGGGAAAAGGGCCGCGGCCGGCTGACCCGCTGGGCTGCGCGCTTCGACGACAAGTTTCCGGAGCTGAGGGTGGCTGTGCCGGCGTGACTGGCGAAACAAAAAAAGCCGGGCGCGAGGCCCGGCTTTCTTGTGTCGTGGCTTGAACGACAATTAGAACTTCATACCGACGCCGAAGGTGACGCGGTTGTCGCTTTCCTTGACCTTGGTGCCGACACTGTCGAAGCTCTTGGAACCGAAGTCGGTGTAGCGGTACTCGACACGGCCGAACACATTGTCGGTGATCTTGATGTCGGTGCCGACGCCGGCCGTCCAGCCAAGCATGGTGTTGCTGTCGCTGTCGCCCGGAACCGAGATCTTCTGGTTCTTCAGGGCGCCACCGCCGGTGCCATAGAGCAGGATTTCGGGGGTCACAGCATAGCCCAGACGGGCGCGCAGCGAGCCTTCGAAGCCGCCCTTGGAATTGACGCCGCCGCTGTCACCCTTGACGCCGTTGTAGCCGAGATCGGCTTCAGCACCGTACACGAAGTTCTCTTGCTGCCACTGATAGCCGCCGAAAACGCCGCCGACAAAGCCCTTGGTCTTGATGTCGGGACCGCCGTCGTGGACCTTGGCATGACCGCTGAAGCCGTAGCCGGCGCTGATACCGGCGTAGGGGCCGGCCCAGGAAGCGACGGGGAGTTCGGCAACCGGGGCAGGTGCCGGGGGCTCTTCCGAGACGACGTCAGCGGCAAAAGCAGTACCGCTGAGGGCGAAGAGCCCGAGCGCGACCGCGATTGGCGCGAATTTGAGATTGGCTTGCATTGTTGTTTACTCCTTAAGCCACAAGACACGTAGGCTTGTTTGTTTTGAACGCCATCAACCCGTCCGGGGGATGAAACGGATCTGGCACTCAACGGTTCCGAATGTCGTGTCAAAATGCGGCGGCAGCGAACCTGAAACTGGGTCATTCCCCGGCGCGAATGAGGCCGAAGCTTGACGTTGCATCTTCGCAACAGCGAAATGTCAGCACGCTTGCGGTGCTGCACTGCACTCGGCTTGGTGCAAGGAGTCCAGCGTCCTATATTGCGGTCCTGCGGCCCGAATCCGGGACGGGTCATAGTGCTGAAAAAGCCGTTTCGCCACATTCCTGCCCCAGGTGGAAACGGCATTTAACCCCTGGACGCGTCACAATGTGCCGGCTAGCGGAATTGGGGCGCAGATTGAGGATTGACAGATGATCGAAGCCACAGGTGTGGCGCTGGTGACGGGTGGGGCAAAGCGGATCGGCAAGGCGATCGTCGAGGACCTGGCCGCGCATGGCTTTGCCGTCGCCATCCATGCCAACCGCTCGGGCGCCGAGGCTGACGCGCTCGCCGCGCGCATCAAGGGCGCGGGCGGCCGCGCCGCCGTGGTTGCCGCCGACCTGACCGACATGGCCGCCGTTGGCGATCTCGTCGGCCGCGCCGAGGCAGCGCTCGGCCCGGTCACGCTTCTGGTCAACAATGCCTCGCTGTTCGTCGACGACAGCGTCGAGGACTTCGACTGGACCGCGTGGGACCGCCACTTCGCCATCCATGTGAAGACGCCGGCGCTGCTGGCACGGAACTTTGCCCGTGCCTTGCCGCAAGGGCAGGAGGGGCTGATCGTCAACATCATCGACCAGCGCGTCTGGCGGCCGACGCCGCGCTATTTCTCCTACGCGCTGTCGAAGTCGGCCTTGTGGACGCAGACTGAGATGCTGGCGCAGGCGCTCGGCCCGCGCATCCGCGTCAACGCCATCGGCCCCGGCCCGACCCTGAAGAATGCGCGCCAGGAAGATCACGATTTCGACAAGCAGGTCGACGGCCTGATCCTGAAGCGCG
The DNA here is from genome assembly GCF_016836705.1 of Mesorhizobium caraganae. Classification (GTDB taxonomy): domain Bacteria; phylum Pseudomonadota; class Alphaproteobacteria; order Rhizobiales; family Rhizobiaceae; genus Mesorhizobium; species Mesorhizobium caraganae. Next base: position 334,736 of record NZ_JAFCGY010000002.1, read on the forward strand.
GCCCGCAACTGGCCGAATTCGGCGCCACCATCCGCTATCTCTGGGAGGCGCGCTCGGTGACCGGCCAGATGATTGCGCTCGACGGCGGCCAGCATCTTGCATGGCAGACGCCGGATGTGACAGGCATGGTGGAATGAGTCCCGCAGACCAGAAACACAAGACGCGTGCCGGCGCCGCTGACGATATGCCGCCCGACATCGACCTTGAGGACGAGGCGGCCGAGGAGATCGTCGAGCCCGAGGCCGCCGGCCCCGATGTCGCCTTCACCGCGATCGACTGGGCGCCGCATGCCGGCGACGCCGACGGCATGGTCGGCGCCGAGGTCATCCAGACGCTGGTCAAGCGGCTGCCCAATGCGCCCGGCGTCTACCGCATGATGAACGCCGCCGGCGACGTGCTTTATGTCGGCAAGGCGCGCAGCCTGAAGAAGCGGGTGACCAACTACGCGCAAGGCCGGTTCCACACCGCCCGCATCGGCCGCATGGTGCGCGAAACGGCGACGATGGAGTTCGTCGTCACCCGCACCGAGATCGAAGCGCTGCTGCTCGAAGCCAATCTTATCAAGCGCTTGCGGCCGCGATTCAATGTGTTGATGCGGGACGACAAATCGTTCCCTTACATCCTGTTGACCGGCGATCATGTCTCGCCCGGTATCTACAAGCATCGCGGTGCGCGCTCGCGCAAAGGCGACTATTTCGGCCCGTTTGCCTCCGCCGGCGCCGTCGGACGCACCATCAATTCGCTGCAGCGCGCCTTCCTGCTCCGGAGTTGCACCAACTCCTTCTACGAGAACCGCACCCGGCCGTGCCTGCTCTACCAGATCAAGCGCTGTGCCGGTCCTTGCACCGGCGAGATATCGCACAGTGACTATGCCGAGCTTGTCGCCGAGGCGAAGGATTTTCTGTCCGGCCGCAGCCAGAAGGTGAAGACCGAGATATCTGAAGCCATGCAACAGGCGTCCCAGGAGCTCGATTTCGAGCGCGCCGCCATCTATCGCGACCGGCTAGCGGCGCTGTCGCATGTGCAGAGCCATCAGGGCATCAACCCGGCAACGGTCGACGAGGCCGATGTCTTCGCCATCCACCAGGAGGGCGGCCAGGTCTGCATCCAGGTGTTCTTCTTCCGCACCGGCCAGAACTGGGGCAATCGCGCCTATTTCCCCAAGGCCGATCCGGCGCTGGAGGGGGCGGAAGTGCTGGGCTCGTTCCTGGCGCAGTTCTATGACGACAAGCCGACGCCGCGGAACATTCTTCTGTCGCGAGCCGTCCAGGATCAGGAACTGCTGGCCGAGGCGCTTTCCACCCGCGCCGGCCGCAAAGTGTCGATCTCGGTGCCGCAGCGCGGCGAGAAGAGGGATTTGACCGACAACGCGCTGCAAAATGCCCGCGAGGCGCTCGGCCGCCGGCTGGCCGAAACCTCGACGCAAGGCAGGCTGCTCGCCGGTTTTGCCGAGACCTTCGGCCTGCCGAAGCCGCCCGTGCGCATCGAGGTCTACGACAACTCGCACATTATGGGCACCAACGCCGTCGGCGCCATGGTGGTGGCCGGGCCGGAAGGTTTCGTGAAGAACCAGTACCGGAAATTCAACATCCGCTCGCCCGAGATCACCCCCGGCGACGACTTCGGCATGATGCGCGAGGTGATGGAGCGGCGTTTTTCAAGGCTGCTGAAGGAGCATGGCGATGTCGCTGTGGCCGACGATGCGGCCGCAGGCGAGGCGGCCGACGATATCGAGGACGACATTTCGGGCAGTTTCCCGGCCTGGCCCGACGTCATCCTGATCGATGGCGGCCAGGGCCAGATGAGTGCGGTGCGCAAGATCCTCGCCGATCTCGGCATCGAGGACCGCGTCGTCGCGATCGGCATCGCCAAGGGCCAGGACCGCGATGCCGGCCGCGAGCGCTTCTTCGTCAAGGGCAGGGACTCTTTTTCGCTCCCCGTGCGTGACCCCGTGCTCTATTTCGTCCAGCGGCTGCGCGACGAGGTCCACCGCTTTGCCATCGGTTCGCACCGCGCGCGGCGCAAGAAGGAATTGGTCAAGAGCCCGCTGGACGAGATCGCCGGTATCGGTCCCGGCCGCAAGCGCGCCTTGCTGCTGGCCTTCGGCACCGCCAAGGCGGTCAGCCGTGCGGCGGTCGAGGATCTGGTCAAGGTCGACGGCATTTCCGAGCAGGTGGCGAAACTGGTCTACAACCATTTCCACGAAAGCTGACCGCCGGGGTGCTATTTTCGTCTGGCCAATCGAATCTCGGCTGTTGACCCCCTACATCCGGTTCTGATTTGAGTACGCAGGCAGAAAGAGTCCCTCCGATATGGCCAAGCGCGCGTTCAACCTGCCCAACATGCTCACCTACGCCCGCATCGTCGCGGTGCCGCTGGTGGTGCTGTGCTTTTTTCTCGAAGGGCATCTGAAATCGAGCGACTTCGCCCGCTGGTCGGCGCTGATCATCTTCCTGCTGGCCTCTATCACCGATTATCTCGATGGCTATCTGGCGCGCGCCTGGCAGCAGACCTCCAACATCGGCAAGATGCTCGATCCGATAGCCGACAAACTGCTGGTCGCCACCTGCCTGCTGCTCTTGGCCGCCGACACCGACCGCCACGCCGGCATCGCCGGCTGGTCGCTGTGGGCGGCGATCATCATCCTGTGCCGCGAGATCCTGGTCTCGGGCCTGCGCGAATATCTGGCGGCGCTGAAGGTCTCGGTGCCGGTGACCCAGCTCGCCAAATGGAAGACCGCCATCCAGATGGTCGCCATCGCCTTCCTGCTTGCCGGCCCTGCCGGCGACAAGATCTTCCCGCTGACCACGCAGACCGGGCTGGTGCTGCTGTGGATCGCCGCACTGGTCACGCTCTACACTGGTTACGACTATTTCCGCGCCGGCCTCAAGCACATCATGGACGAGTGAGATGACCACGCGGCTCATCTATTTTGCGTGGGTGCGCGAACGGATCGGCAAGCCCGAGGAAGACGTCGAATTGCCCGCCGGCATCGAGACGGTGGCCGACCTCTTGCGCTGGCTGAAATCCCGTGGCGAGGAGTATGAGCACGCGCTGCAATATCCCGACGTGATCCGCGTCGCCATCAACCAGGAACATGTCGAGCATCGGGAAAAGGTCGCCGGCGCGCGCGAGATCGCGCTGTTTCCGCCGATGACCGGGGGCTGACACCGTGTCCGGTGTGCCGATGGTGCGCATCCAGCGCGAGGATTTCGACGTTGCCGCCGAGATCGCCAGGCTGACGCAGGGCCGCGCCGACATCGGCGCCGTGGTGTCTTTCCAAGGCCTCTGCCGTGACGAGCAAGGCCAGCTGTCGGCACTCGAGCTCGAACATTATCCCGGCATGGCCGAAGCCGAGATCGGCCGCATCGCCGCCGAAGCCATAGCACGCTGGCCATTGCAAGGGCTCACCGTCATCCATCGCCACGGCAAGATCGCACCCGGCGAAAACATCGTGCTGGTGGTGGCGGCCTCCGCGCACCGGCAGGCGGCGTTCGAAGCGGCGAATTTCCTGATGGATTTCCTGAAATCGCGCGCGCCGTTCTGGAAGAAGGAACATCGCCTGGACGGCACCGACGGCGGCTGGGTCAAGGCCAAGGACGCCGACGACCAGGCTGCTGCGCGCTGGACACAGTCGCCGCCGGACTGATCCGCAGCCGGAATAATGCCATGCAGCCGCCTTCCATTGACCGCATTCGCCTAGCCAAATCGCATCTGGCAAAGGGGAGCAAGGGCATGCTGGGCAGGATCGCTGAATTCTTCGTCTTCGGTTTTGTGCCGCTGGTCGTCGGCATGCTGGCCGTTCCCGAAATGTCTGTCGCCGCCGAGAAAACCCTGAAGGGCGAGGTGATGTATCGCGAGCGCATCGCGCTGCCGCCCAACGCCGTACTTTCGGTACAGCTGGCCGATGTGTCTTTGGCCGATGCGCCGGCCGCCATTGTCGGCGAACGCAAGGTGGCGCCGGCCGGCCAGGTGCCGATCAAGTTCGAGATCAGCTTCGATCCAACGGTGATCCGGCCCAACACGACCTACGCGCTGCAGGCGCGCATCACCGCCGACGACAAGCTGCTGTTCATCACGGACACACGCTATCAGGTCGATCCGCTGAGCGATGCGCGGCAGACCATCGTGCTGAAAATGGTGGCGCCCAGCGGCACGCCGACCTCCGCCTCGCTGGTCGATCAAAGCTGGCTGGTCGAATATATCGACGGCATCGGTGTGATCGCGCAACCGAAGGCGACGTTCAGGGTCAGCGAAGCCGGCAAGGCCGGCGGCAGCGGCCCTTGCAACGCCTATTTCGCCACCGCCAAGGTCGAGGGCTCGACGATCGCCGTCAGCGACATCGGCTCGACCTACAAGGCCTGTGCGCCGGAAGTAATGGCCGAGGAAAAGGCGCTGTTCGAGGCGTTGGTCAAGGCGGCGTCGTACCGTATCGATGCTGGCAAGCTCACCATCGCCGACAAGGACGGCCGCGAGATTCTGCGGTTCAACGCGGCAAGCTGACGTCGACGGACCGGGCGTGGCGGCGGCGCGGGAATCGTCTTCGCGGCTTTTCCGACCCGGATTACGCGACAGCCGGGAATAGTCCGGCCGCGCGAAGCGTTAACTTCCCATATGGCGGGTAGGCAAAAGGGACATGTCCCTTCACTGAAGCCGCCAGACCGAATGCGGCTCGATCTGGCCACTCAAAAGGAGTCCAGACATGAAAAAGCACGCGCTTATCCTTGCCGCCATAGGCGTATCGCTGATTACCTTCGCTGGCTTTGCCAGGGCCGACGACCATTTGTTCAATGCACTTCAGCATGGTCTCAGTCCTGACAGCCAACCCTTCCAGACCAACAAGGCCGGCCATAGTGGCGACCTGGCGCCTGGGCAGGGCAGTCCGTTTGTCGGCGCCGACACCAAGACACCGGCCACCGACACCGAAGCGGCGAACGATCATGCAAATGTGAAAGAGCGCCAAGCGAAGTGACCGCAAACCCGCCGCGAGGGGCGGCGGGAACTCTTGTTCGTCCAATACGCCGCGCCGCGAGTTGACCACTTTGGAGAGCATCACGCCTGCGGTTGCGGCGGTGCCGGCGTCAGGCCGAACCGGCGCATCAGGTCCATGAGCCTGGCGCGGTCGGGCGGGCCGCCGGCGCCAAAGATGGCGAAGGCCTCGCGGAAATAGTCCGGACCGATCGCCGCCGGCGTCACCACGCAAAGCACCTTGGCGTTCTCGGCGGTGTCGTTGTCGAAGCGGTGAACCGCGCCGCGCGGAATGCACAGTGCCTGGCCGGGCCCGATATCGTGCCGGTGTCCGTCGACGGTCAGCGTCAGCATGCCTTCGATCCCGTACATCGTCTCTTCATAGTGGTCGTGGCTGTGTGCCGGGGCGGGCAGGCGCTGCGAGCCGGCGACCGTCAGTTCGAAGGCGGCGATGCTGCCGTTCGACTGGTCGCCGGTCAGCAGGAAGCGGACGGCAAGGCCGCCATGGCTGATTGTCTCCTCCGCAGGATTGACGCGAACCTGGCCGGCTTTGTCTAGCATTCCATCCTCCTATGTGGTAAATCGAATTTACCGAAATGAGTAAACTCAATTTACCCGAGTGTCAATGCCGTCATCCACGGAAGATCCACCAAGGAAGCCACCGTTGATCGGTGCGCTGCTGCGCGTGCCGGCCATGGCCATTCACCGCAAGCTGATTAGGGATCTCAGGGCATCGGGATTCGACGATCTCAGCCCACCACACATGGCAGTCATACAGTATCCTGGTCCGGATGGGATGCGTCCTAGCGCGCTTGCCGAGCGCGCCGGGATGAGCAAGCAGGCTATGAACCAGCTGCTCAAGACACTGGAAGCGATGGGTTACATCATCCGCTCGGCGGCACCCGACGAGAGCGGCGGGACCATCGTCCATTTCACCGACCGCGGTCGCGCCGCCTACCAGAAAATGGCCGACATCTTGCTAGACGTCGAGCGCGAATGGGCCGAGGAGCTTGGTCAGAAGCGTTTCACGGAACTGAAAACGCTGCTCGGCGACCTCTGGGACACGCCGCTCATTCGTTGAGCTCAGACCGGCTTCGCCTTCTCGAACCGCGCCCCATAGTGATAGGGCGGCACCTCGACCAGTTTAACCAGCTTCAGGCCGCCGGCCTCGACATCCGCGCTGGTCTGTCGCGGCGACAGCCTGAGTTCGGTTCGCGGGCCCCGCGGCTCGCCCATCACCGTGGTCGTCTCGCGCGGGTGCCGGTGCCAGTTGACGATGGCAAAGTGTCCACCGGGGGCGAGTGCTTCGCGCACGGCACGTGCCAGCCGCGGCCGGTCGGGCACGCCGTGGAAGGCGTTGGCCATGAAGACGAAGTCGACTGGCCGGGACACCAGGCTCGCGAGTTCGTAGGCGTCGCCGGCAACGAATTCGCAATTGGTCACGCCGGCGCCGATCAGCCGTTGTTGCGCGGCCTCCAGCAGGTCGGCATCGATATCGATGGCTATGACACGGCGGGCGACGGCGGCGATCGGCAGCGTAAACCAGCCGTCGCCGCAGCAGAGGTCGACCACCTCCATGCCCGGCTTCAGCCCGGTTGCCGCAAGCACGCCAGCGGGATCAGGCCACAGCGCCTCCCACCAGCCGCTCGACGGCATCTCGGTGCCCTGGAAGAAACCGGGGATGGCACTGGTCATGGTCGGTCGGATCCGCTGGTGCGCGATCCGACCTTAGCGCAGGCCGATCTTCGGGGGCAGTGCAGCGAGGTCCGACGCCAAAGAAAAAGGCCGGCGAAACGCCAGCCTTTTGCATGCATTCCGTTCGCGTCGGCTCAGCCGACGATCTCGGTGTCGGAGAACCAGTACTTGATCTCCTGTGCGGCGGTTTCCGGCGCATCGGAGCCGTGCACCGAATTCTCGCCGATCGACAGCGCGTGGACCTTGCGGATGGTGCCCTCGGCGGCGTTGGCCGGGTTGGTGGCGCCCATCACTTCGCGGTTCCTGGCAATGGCGTTTTCGCCTTCCAGCACCTGCACAATGGTCGGCGCCGAAGACATGAACTCCACCAGCTCGCCAAAGAACGGGCGATCCTTGTGGACGGCGTAGAAGCCTTCTGCCTCACGGCGGCTCATCCACACACGGCGCGAGGCGATGACGCGCAGGCCGGCCTCTTCCAGCATCCTGGTGATGGCGCCGGTGAGGTTGCGCCGGGTCGCGTCCGGCTTGATCATGGAAAAGGTGCGTTCGATCGCCATTGGTCGTCCTTGTGATGAAGAGAGGAATTGGGTGATGAAGAGTGGAATTGGGAGTGGCGGGCTCTATACAAGCCGCCCGGCCCATTGCCAAGGGGAGGCGCTCGACCGCGCTATTGCGCCGCGACCGGCGCCCTGGCGGCGCCGACGTCGCGCAGCGGCGGCAGGCCGTGGAGCCGGCTGTATTCGCGGCTGAACTGATCGGGTCGCCCCATGTCCTGGTGCGGTGTCGCCGTCGAAGGGCGACAGATCGTCCGGGGCGAAGATGGACGGGTCGCAGGGGCGGGGGTATCATCTCCAGGGAAATCAGTTGGATGGGAAGCCGGATAGGACCTTCGGCGAGATGAACTGGCACGATCTGAGACCCGGCGATATCAAGGGGATCCTGCTGATGGTTGCCCTCTTCGGCGGTCTGGTCGTTGCCATGCTGCTCGGGCTCGGGAAGAATACCAACTTCGGCTTCGGCCCGGAATGGCAATGTACGCCGATGCCGAAGGGCGACCCGATCTGCGTCAGGCTCATCGCCAAGGATGAGGCGAAGTGACTTGTCGCCAAAGAAAATGATCGGCCCTACCGCCTGATCACCACGAGCGGTTGCCGGCGCTCCCAGCCTTCACGCTCCAGCGTCGGCACATCGTGCTCCTCGCTGGGATAGCCAAGGCAGAAATAGCCGATCAGTGTCCATTCGGGCGGTGTGTCGAGGATCTTGGCCATCTCGGCCGCGTCGAGGATCGACACCCAGCCCATGCCGATGCCTTCTGCCCGCGCCGCCAGCCACAGAGTGTGCACCGCCATGACGGCCGAATAGTCGATGGTCGCCGGCATTGTCATGCGGCCGAGCCTGTGGCCCTGTTGCGTTGTGCGGTCGGCGAAAACCGCGAACTGGCAGGGTGCTTCGTTAAGACCGGCAAGCTTCAGCCGGGCATAGAGCGCTGCGCGCTCGCCCGAAAAGCATGTGAGCGCCTCGGCATTGCAGCGCTCGAACGAGCCTCTCACGGCCGCGCGCCGTTCGGCGCTGTCGACGACCACGAAGCGCCATGGCTGGCTGAGCCCGACGGACGGCGCGATGCTGGCAAGCTCCAGCAGCCGTTCCAGCGTCCCCTCGGGCAAGGCCGTCCGCTCGAAGCGCCGCACATCCCTGCGCCAGCGCAGCAGCGTAACGAGCCCGGCGCGAAAATCGGCGGTGAAATCGGGAGGTGACGGCATGGCGGTCTCGCTAGGGGAGTAAGGCAGTAAGGCAGTAGGGCAGTAGGGCAGTAGGGCAGTAGGGGAAGATTTAGTTGAGGCAGTCCGAGCACCGTAACCTACTGTCCTACTGCTTTATTGCCCTATTGCCTTAACGTGCCGCCTCCACCCTACGGCCGAGGCCGTCATGAAGGTCGAGGCAGCGTTCGAACCATTGCGCAACGAGGTCGCTTTCGTCGAGCAAGCGATAAGGCGAGGTAATGCGCGCCCATTGCAGCGCGCCGAAGACGATGTAATCGGCAAAGAGCGGCAAGGCGCCGCCGATGAACGGCTGATAGCTGAGCATCGAACGCAGCGGCTCCAGCGCGGCACGGAAGCCGGCGAGCCCGGCATCGCGGGCCGCCGTCACCGCTTCCAGCGGCTTGCCGAAGCGCTGCTCGCGGCTGGAGCGGAAATAGGCGGCGTTCTCGTCGTCCTGCATGGCGTGGATGTCGAGCAGCGCGGCCGTGGTGACATAGGGATGGATGGTGAGCTGCGACCAGCGCTCGATGAAACGCGCCGTTGCCTTGCCGCCGTCGCCGGCAAACAGCGTCGGCCGCTCGGGATAGGTCTCGTCGAGATAAAGCGCGATGGCGAAGGAATCGGCCACCACACGCTCGCCGTCGCGGATCACCGGCACGGTCTTCGAGATGCCGCCCTCGACCCTGGGTACGTCGAGGAAGCGCGTCGGCATGCTGGATCCGACCAGACCTTTATGTGCAAGCGCCATGGCAATCTTCCAGCAATGCGGGCTGAACGGACGGGCAGCGTCGCGTCCGACGAGTTCATACAACAGAATGGTCATTGGCGGCTGCGTCCTCGCGGTCTAATTAGGCGCCTGCGGCTGAAGCGGAACTCGTCGGCGGGAAGAAAAGATGAAACAGCATTTCATGATGTTTGCGGCCTACAATCAATGGGCCAATGGCCGCATCTACGATGCCGTCGCCGCGCTTGACGAAGAAGAGTTCAACCGCGATGTAGGCGCGTTTTTCGGCTCGATGATGGGCACCCTCAACCATCTGCTTGCCACCGACCGCATCTGGATGAAACGCTTCACCGGTGAGGGCGATGCACCTGCAAAGCTCGACGCTATCCTGCACCGCGCTTTGCCTGGCCTCCGGCTGGCGCGCGAGGCCGAGGACAGACGGATCGTCGACTGGGTCGGCGGTCTGACTGAAAAGGCCTTGTCCGGCCGCTTCTCCTACATGACCGTTTCCGACATGCGCACCGTCTCGCAACGGCTGGCGCCGGCGCTGGGCCACGTCTTCAACCACCAGACCCATCACCGCGGCCAGGCGCACGCCATCCTGACCATTCTCGGCCGGCCTTCGGTATCGCTTGATCTGGCACTTTTCCAGCGCACGGACGAAGGCCGCGCCTACGCCTGATCTCCTGGCCGCGTTTCGGGTTTGAAGACACTGGAGCGACACTGGAGTGGTTCACCGTTTCACGGAACCGATGGCCGTGCTTTCGACGGGCTGTTAACCACATTACAATTGAAAGCAAGGTTTTAGGGTTTCATTTGTGTTCCTACCGCAAAATGGCGGACACGGTGGAGAATGGCATGCGGATCGATCTGTCGCCCACGAGTTGGGGCAGGGTCATAGCAGTCACAGTTGTCGGCACGGCGATCTGTATCGCGGCTGCCTTCTTTGTCGATTCCTACAATTTTCCGTCGCTGTCGCCTGATGCGTTGCGCTGGGCCCAACTCACCGACCTGTTGCTGCCGCTTGTGCTGGGTGGATCGTTCTTCTCTTTCCTGATGTACAAGATGCGTCAGCTGGCCATAGCCCAGAGAGAGCTGAGCATCGTCGCGGCGACCGACAGCCTGACAGCGGTGTTCAACCGCGGCGCGTTTTCAATGCTGGTCGAAGCCTATCTCGACCAGGCGCGCAGCCAGGCAGTCGTCAACGCCGGCGCCTTGCTGATCGTCGACGCCGACCATTTCAAGACCATCAACGATCGGCTGGGTCACGATTGCGGCGATCAGGCGCTGAAGCTGATCGCCGCGACGATCAAGGCCCAGCTGCGCGGCGCCGACATTGTCGGACGCATCGGCGGCGAGGAGTTCGCCGTTTTCCTGCCCGGCGCCGACCCGTCGCAGTCCTGGCTGGTTGCCGAGGGGATCCGGCGGCGCATTCGCGAGGTCGAATTTGCCCCGGGTGGACGACCTTGTCCGCTCTCGGTGAGCATCGGCGGCGTCGCCTTCAGCGGGCCGACAACCTATGCCGACATGTTCCTGACGGCCGACCGGCACCTCTACAAGGCCAAGTCGAACGGGCGCGACCAGGTCAGTTTTGCGACAACCGGGCCGCGCGGCCTGCTGACCGGCGATCCGGCAACGTTCCATTGAGACTGAGCGATAGCGTCGGAGCAGGCCTGATCAGGCGGATCGCTGCAACGCCGACCTGACAAAGCGCAGTGGAGCTGTTACCGTCCACGATGTCGACTGCAGCAGGGCCTCATTCCTTGTCGTGAGCGTCTGAATCTGCCGGTTCACGGCGCGGCCCGTCAACAATCCGTTCATCCCTTGGCTATTAATCTCTGGCGAGCCGATCTCCGGCTGCAGCGAGGGCAGGGGTGTCCGATCTCGTAGACCTCAAGGCGGTGCTGGTCATCGCGCTTATCTTCATTCCGCTGGAGCGGCTGTTGCCGCTGCATGCGGAGCAATCATCGACGCGCCGGCATTGGCTGAACGACGTCGTCTACCTGCTGTTCAACGGCATTATCATCAAGATCGGCCTGCTCATCGTGATCGGCACAGCCATGCTGGTGCTCCACCAGTTTGTTCCGGCCGGGCTTACGCAGGCGGTGCAGTCGCAACCGGTCTGGCTGCAGGCGGTGGAGGTTCTGGTGCTGGCCGATACCGGCTTCTACCTGGCGCATCGCGCCTTTCACGCCGTCCCGTTCCTGTGGCGCTTCCATTCGATCCACCACAGCATCGAGGAGATGGATTGGCTGGCCGCGCACCGCGTCCATCCTGTCGACCAGATCCTCACAAAATCGGCCTCGTTCGTGCCGGTTTTCGCGCTCGATTTTTCGAGCACCGCCATACTGATCTTCACACTGATCTATCAGTGGCAGTCGCTGTTCATCCATTCCAACACGCGTATCAAGGTCGGACCGTTGAAATGGCTTCTGGCGTCACCGCAGTTTCATCATTGGCATCATGCCAATGAGCGTGAAGCCTGGGACAGGAATTTCGCCGGGCAGCTGCCTTTGCTCGACATGCTGGGAGGCACGTTGTTCATGCCCGACAGGATGCCGCAGAAATACGGCACCGATGATCCGGTCCCGCCGCTCTATCATCAGCAGCTTGCCTATCCCTTTGTCGGCAACGCCGATCAACTCTTTGTCGGCAGCACCGAACAGCTCGCGCAAGCTGCAAGGCTGGCCCAAGCCTCACCGACGTCGGCCGGCAAGTCCGATTGATCTTTTCGGCAGCCAGGTTTGATCCGCCGTCTCAGGCAGCGTAGCCGCCATAGCCACGCGCCACCGGCTTGACCGAGATGATCGGCTGGACAGGTGGCCAGAGGATGCCGGCCGTCACCGCAAAGGTGATCAGCGCATCGCGCGCGGCCTCAGTCGAGATTTCGCCGGCGCGTGCCGCCTCGCAGGCCCTCACCGCGGCGCCATAGCTCAAGCGCCGGCGCGACGGCGGAAATTCGGTCAGGAAATCATGCATTTCGGACAGCGAAGCAAGCATGCGTTTGTGGCCGGCGCCAACGGTGACGGCAACCGGGGTGAAGAATATCGCGTCGTGCATTCTGGCCTCTCTGGATGGGCGGAAGGGCGACGGTAGCCGCTCTCCGATCAAGGGTTGGACGCCGAAAAACGCGGCTGGCGGCCCGAGGTTCCCTGAGAGATGCCATGACAGGGAGATTTGCTTTTTGAGGTCGCTCCCCGGTCGGCATCCGCGGCTGCGGCCGGCGGCTATTTCCACATGCCGCGCATGCGGGCGCCAAGGTCGACCCTGACTTCAGGTCTGTGGCGCGGATCGTCCTTTGCGTGGACGCTCGCCCACGAGGTCTGCTCGAAGGCGCCGAGGATCGAGGCCGGGATGAAGCGGCTGCGTGAGGCATAAACGTTGCGGTCGCCGCGCGCCGGCTGGTTGTGCGGATAAAAGCGCTGCGGCGTCACCAGGTGCAGGCCGTCCTTGGCCCGCGTCATTGCGACGTAAAGCAGCCGGCGCTCCTCCTCGATGTCTTCCTTTGTGCCGACGCCGAGATCGGCCGGGATGCAGCCATCGACGGTGTTGAGCACGAAGACGTTCTTCCATTCCTGGCCCTTGGCCGAATGGATGGTCGACAAGATCAGATAGTCCTCGTCGCGATGCGGCAGGCCGGCCTGGTCGCTGGTCGCATCCGGTGGATCAAGCGTCAGTTCGGTCAGGAAGCGCTCGCGCGAGGCGTAGCCGGAGGCGATTTGCTCGAGCTGCATGAGGTCGGCTCGCCGCGTCGTTGCATCCTCATGCATGCGCTCAAGATGCGGCTCGTACCACAGCCTGACCTGTTCGAGATCGGCCGGCCATTTGCCTGACCTGGCGCGCAGGCCGGAAAACAGGGAAACGAAAGCTGGCCAGTCCTCCGCAGCGCGTTGCGGCGGCCGGTAGCGGGCCAGCCCCATCGCTTCATCGAGCGATGTCGCCATGGTCTCGACGACGGCGCTGGCCGCCGAAGGGCCGATGCCAGGCAGAAGCTGCAGCACGCGAAAGCCAGCGACACGGTCGCGCGGGTTCTCGGCAAAGCGCAGCACCGCCAGCACGTCCTTGACGTGGGCAGCGTCGAGGAATTTCAGCCCGCCGAACTTGACGAACGGGATGTTGCGGCGCGTCAGCTCGATCTCCAGCGGCCCGCTGTGATGCGAGGCGCGAAACAGCACCGCTTGCGATTTGAGCACCGTGCCGGCCTCGCGCTCGGCAAGGATCGCCTGGCAGACATAATTTGCCTGTTCGGCCTCGTCGCGCACGCTGACCAGTTTCGGCTTTTGCGAGGATTTGCGCTCCGACCACAGATTCTTGGTGAAGCGCTCCGACGCCTCGGAAATCACCGCATTGGCCGCCGCCAAAATGGTCTCGGTCGAGCGGTAGTTGCGCTCGAGCATGATGACGTCTGCGGCTCGCGCGAATTGCTGGGGGAAATCCAGGATGTTGCGCACCTCAGCGGCGCGGAACGAATAGATCGACTGCGCGTCGTCGCCGACCACCGTCAGTCCGGCGCCGTCCGGCTTCAGCGCTGAAAGGATCGAGGCCTGCAGCCGGTTGGTGTCCTGGTATTCGTCGACCAGCACATGATCAAAACGGGAAGAAAGATGCGTGGCGATTTCAGGCTCAACCGCCATCTGCGCCCAGTAGAGCAGGAGGTCGTCGTAATCGAGCACGTTCTGCGCCTGCTTGGCCTCGACATATCCGGCGAACAGCTTTTTTAGCTGTTCGGCCCACCCCGAGCACCAGGGAAACGCCGCGCCCAGCACCTCGCCGAGCGGCGCCTGCGCGTTGACAGTGCGCGAATAGATCGCCAGGCACGTGCCCTTGGTCGGAAAACGGCTTTCGGTCTTGGAAAAGCCGAACTCATGTCGGGCAAGATTCATCAGGTCGGCGGAATCCTCCCGGTCGTGGATGGTAAAGGCCGGATCGAGGCCGATCGTCAGCGCATAGTCGCGCAGCAACCGGGCGCCGATGCCGTGAAACGTGCCCGCCCAGGCCAGCGCGTCGGCGATGACGGACGCGTCGCGGCCCAGCACCTCGCCGGCAATGCGTTCGACCCGCCTGGCCATTTCGGTGGCGGCGCGGCGCGAGAACGTCATCAGCAGGATGCGCCTCGGATCGGCGCCCTTGACGATCAAGTGCGCAACCCGGTGGGCCAGCGTGTTGGTCTTGCCGGAGCCGGCGCCCGCGATCACCAGCAACGGTCCCGCGATCTGGCCATCGCCATGTTCGACGGCCAGCCGCTGCTCGGCGTTGAGCTTGGCGAGATAGGCGGGCTGCAGGGTCGAATCATTGATGGCGATGGTCATCGCCCATCAAGCATCGTTTCTGCTTTGTTCGCAACGGGCTAGCGCAGCCCGGCCTCTACCGGGCCTTTATCCCTGTGGGGATGGCTGGCCTACCTCCGCGGAGCGACTCCCATTGCCGCCGACTGGCGTCGCAAGGTGCGTTCATCGCCGGGCATCGGCAGCGGATCGAAATCGTCAGGCACCTCGTCGATGACTTTTCTGACGGCACGATAGGCCGCATAGGCGACAAGGCCGGTTATGAGCAGACGGATCATGGCGCGATCTCCTTCGGGCAACCAACCCCGGGGGGCGGCATTTGGTTCCAGCCGGCGGGAGGCGTCGCCTGCGGGCGTGCAACCAAAGCCGAACCACCTCGTTGCCTTTACGAAGGAGAGGGCAGACCCAGGAGGATGCCATGAAGAGGCTTCTGATTCTGTTTGCCGCAGGCCTGGCGCTCGCGGCCTGCGACAGCGACATCCAGCCAACCAAAGCCCCGGTGCTCGATCAAACGCCGCAGACGGATTCGGCGCCAAAGCCGGCAACTGGTGGCGAACAACCGTCACCGGCGCAATAATCGTCTCAAAATAGGGTGAAGCGAAACGGCGCCTGAGTGAAGAAGGCCGGCGCTGCTCGGGAGGAAGCTGAAAGCGCCGGCCAAGCGGGAAAACAGGCCCGCCGCACGACCGAAGATAGCTGAGTCTTTCCTCTGCGTCATGAGGTGGCCCGCATTGACCTGCCTCATGACGGCGCTCCTGCACAAAATCAGCAGAAAACCCTGAAATCCTGCAGCATCTCGCCACGGCTGGTCCGCTATGCACCGGTACAGCCGGAAAGATGAAAAAGCTTCTGCCCGGTGCCCTCATATTCGCCTCGATCACAATCGCGGCGCTGGTCTTGTGGACCGTGGTCTACAACCATTGGGAACGGCTGAGCGACCGTCAGCTGATCGCGATAGCGGTTGCCGATGCTGTAAAATCTGCACATGGCCCGATCAAATACAGTTCCGCTGACGAACTGATGAGGCTCAATCCGGGATGCTGCATTGTCCGGCATTCGGGCCATGAATGGTTGGGGTTCCCGGCGAGGCTGTACGAGGACGACCTCTCGGTGGTGCAGATGAGCTACATGATCGGCGGAATATCCCAGACGTATTATTTGGAAGAATTCGCAATCGACGCCGATGGCAAAATACTGGAGACCAGGGGCATTGAGGAAAATACCCGAAGCCGCTGGGAGGCAACTACGGTGACGCGCGAAAGATAGCAGCGCTGGGCAAGAACTCTCAGTAGGAGCGACCTCAGGCCATAGCCTGCCGCAGCACCGGGCCGCTGGCGATCTCGGCGTCCAGCTGGCACTGCGTCAGCGCCGCCTCGGCCATGATCCACTGCTTGAACAGTTCCACTTTGCGCGCATAGGGCGCGGTGACCGGGCTGACGAAATACCAGCCGGCGGTGTTGGGGTGATGTACGGCAAACGGCGCCACCAGCCGCTCGGCGCGGATGTCACTGGCCATATAGGCGCGGTTGGCGACTGCAAAGCCCATTCCGGCATTGGCCGCCTCATAGGACATCATGCAGGAATCGAAATAGATGCTCTTGGCCTCGCCGAGTACCGAACTCGCGCCGGCAAAACCCAGCCACGACTGCCAGTTCTGCGTGCAGGTGTCGGAATGCAGCAGCGTAAAATGCCTGAGGTCGTCCGGCGTCACCTTTGACACCGGCTTGCCGCCGAGAATCTCCTGGAACAGCTTCCTGCTGCATACCGGCGTCAAATCCTCCTTGAACAAGAGGTCCGCCGCCAGGTCCGGAAAGTTCCCGTCTCCATAGCGGATCTCAAGGTCGAACTCGGAAGTGGCGAACTCATTGGTGGCGTAGGAGGTCGAGACGCGCATCTCGATTTCGGGATATTGCCGCTGGAACAGCGGCAGCCGCGGAAACAGCCAACGCGCGGCGAAAGTCGGCAGCACCGAAATCTTCAGCACATGCGCCTGCGACTGTCCGGTCGCTTCCATGCTGGCCGCCACGATCCGCTCCAATGCCTCGCGAACGCGCGACACATAGGTCTCGCCCTCGGGCGTCAGCGAAACGGCATTGCCGCCACGCTGGAAGATCTTGAAGCGCAGCTGATCCTCGAGGCTCTTGACGCGCTGGCTGACCGCGGAGGCAGTAATGAACTGCTCTTCGCCGGCGCGCGTAAAGTTACGGTGCCGGGCGGCACTTTCGACAATCTTCAGCGAATTGAGGTTGACCTGACTGAGCAGACGCACGTGTTTCGACCTTAAGCTGGGCTTACACTAGCACCAGCATTCCTAATTTTACAGGGGTGGGGAAATTAATCGACTGTTTACCAAGTGATGCCCCCACCCTGGAGAAGTAGAATGAACGCCCATACCATTCCCGATTTGCGCTATGCGATGAGCCGTGAAGCCATTATCGGTCACGAAACAGCCTGGAAAGTGTCGAGTTTTGGCGTTGCGCAGTATCTGCACGGCTACGACCCGGCGTTGCTGGCGGCGATCGAGGAGGCGGCGTTGAAGCTCAAGGCCAGCCACGCCGTGCACAAGCATCTCGATCTGACCTTCATCACCGGCGCCGATCGCTTCATTCCGGAGATCAAGGAACTGCTGCATGACAAGCTGCGCCTGGAGCGTCTGTCCGACATGATGGGCACCAAGCTCGAGCCTTACCCGCTGTCGATCGTCGGCTCGACCGTCACCTTTATGAATCCCAAGGATGGCGCCGTCGATTGGCATTGCGACGGTGTTCCGGTCACCGAACTCATTCCGCTGTCGATCAGCAATCCGCTAGTTGGCGGCCATCTCGAAATCTACTGCGACGATTCCGAGACCGGCCGCGCCATCCTCGAATCCGGCCGCGAAATCCCGCGCAACCGTATCATGCGCATCGACCACAAGATGAACTACGCGACGCTCGGGCAGTTTCTCGGCGTTCTGCACCGGACGGCACCGATCCAGTTCGGTGACCGCGTCACGCTGGTGCTCAACCAGCGCTCGGTGGCCAAGCCCTATGTCGATGACAACCGCATGTTCTATCTCGCAGCCGACAATGATCATGATCGCGAATGGGTCAACGAGCTGGCCGAAGACGTCTGGACAAACCAGTTGCCGGCCTATCGCCGCTTCGAGGAAGAGCGTTCGGTTGCGGCGGCGACCGATGCGCCGTTCCCGGGCGGCTCAAGGGAATCATGGTAGCCAGTGTATAGAAGTGGACACCGGTTTGACCGTCGGTTCGGAAGAAATCATGGTCGGCGACAGGGACAGGGCGCCGTCCCGGCCTTCCCGGGACGGGTCGGGCTCGCCCTCGGCCCTGGTCTTCGCCGCCGGCGCGGTCGCCCTTTGGTCGACCAACGCGCTGGTCGGCAAATCCCTGCTGGCCAGCCATCCGGTGTCGCTGGTTCAGTTGCTGCAGTTTTGCGGAGCGGCGCTGGTGTTCGCCGTTATCCATTTGGCGAGCCGCAAGAACGCGACGCCGGAAAACGCAGCCACAGGCGCCCGGGCGGTCGCGGTCGGCATCATCGGCCTGGTCGGCACCATGGTGCTGCAATACATCGCCTTTGCCTCCATGCCGGTGATCGAGGCCAATCTCGTTGCCTACACCTGGCCGCTGATGGTTGCGGCGGCGGTCATCGTGCTGGCCAAGCCGCAGCGCCCTGTGCTTCTCGGCTTGACTGCCGTGCTCGGCTTTGTCGGCGTGGCGCTGGTGATCTCGGGTGGTCGCGGCCAGCCATTTCTCCAGGGCAGTATCGTCGGCTATCTCGCCGCCTTCGGCTCGGCGCTGTGCATGGCGTTCTATTCGATCGCGGTCGCTCGCCTGGCCATTCCGTCGGAACGTTTGCTTTTGCCTTCGGCACTGGTCGGCGTCGGCCTGACCTTGCTGTGGTGTGTTCACGACGGCACGGCCTGGCCAACTGGCGCGGACCTCCTGCTTGGCCTCTATCTCGGCGCCGGTCCGATGGGGCTGGGCTATTATTTCTGGTCACGCGCCTTGAAGCTCGAAGGCGGCGGCAAGGTTGCGATTGTCGCCTATCTGACGCCGATCGCCTCGACGCTGCTGCTGACGCTGTCTGGTGAAAGGCTGACGCTGACCGCGATAGCCGGTGCGGTCCTCGTCATCGGTAGTTGCATTGCGGTGGGCATAGAACGCTCGGAGGCTGAAAACCATGCTTGACGACGATGAACGCCTCGCCAGACAGGAAGCATGCTGGCTGATCAAGGAGTTCGGCGCCGAGGCGCCGCTCTATGCCGCGATGAAAGCCGAAAAGGCGATCGAGCAAAAAGACTTCGGGCGGTGCGCCCGCTGGAAACGTATTCTAGAGATATTGGCCGACTCCGGACCCGTCAGTTCCGCAACGGCGAAATCAGCTGCTTCGAAGTATTAGATTTTCTAATTTGCAACGTTGCAACCTGATGTGGAAATATCCTCCTGCACCGATTCTTGATGATTTACTGACGCTTAACGACCCGCTGGGGGGGCTGTTAAGTGGATACATCGAGAACACTCTTCAAAAAAAGCCGGCAACTGCATCACCGGCGGGAGAAAAACAAATTGCAAACTCTCGACAATAAGACTGCTATTGAACTGACCGCCGACATTGTATCGGCCTATGTCGGCAACAATCCACTGCCAGCTTCTAGTCTACCGGACTTGATCGCAAGCGTCAGCGCTTCGGTTCGTAAGTTGGGCAGTGCCGCCGCCGTGGAGAGCCCTGTGCTTAACCCGGCCGTCAATCCGAAGCGTTCGGTGTTTCCCGACCACATCGTCTGCCTCGAGGACGGCAAGAAATTCAAGTCGCTGAAGCGCCACTTGATGACCGATCATGGCCTCAGCCCGGACGGGTATCGCACCAAATGGAGCTTGCCGCCGGACTATCCGATGGTGGCGCCGAACTATTCCGCGACCCGTTCGGCATTGGCCAAATCCTCGGGCCTCGGCCGCAAGCCGGCCACGCCTGCGGCTGCAGCCAAGGTGACGAAGCGCAAGACGAAGGCCTGACCTAGGTCGTCTCTGAAAGTTAGCAGTTTGCAGTCATGGACGGCGCGCTTCAGGCGCGCCGTTTTCATGCCTTATGCCCCCGCCGGCCCTCCAAGCCCTTGCGAAGCGCCGCCCTCCCGTGCAAAAGCCCCGGCATGCTTATCATCAACGACCTTTCGCTCCGCATGGCCGGACGCTTGCTTCTCGACCATGCCTCGCTGACCTTGCCGGCCGGCACCAAGGCCGGCCTCGTCGGCCGCAACGGCACCGGCAAGACGACCTTGTTCAAGGCCATCACCGGTGACTTCCCCTCCGAGACCGGCTCGATCAGCCTGCCCAAAAACACCCGCATCGGCCAGGTGGCGCAGGAAGCGCCGGGCACCGAGGATCCGCTGATCGAGATCGTGCTGAAGGCCGACCTCGAGCGCAGCGCATTGCTCGAGGAAGAAAAGACCGCCACCGACGCGCACCGCATCGCCGACATCCACATGCGGCTGGCCGACATCGACGCGCATTCGGCGGAATCCCGTGCCGCGACCATCCTGGCCGGCCTGGGCTTCAACGATGCTGCACAGCGCCAACCGGCTTCATCCTTCTCCGGCGGCTGGCGTATGCGCGTGGCGCTCGCCGCGGTGCTGTTTGCCGAGCCCGACCTTCTGCTGCTCGACGAGCCGACCAACTATCTCGATCTTGAAGGCACGTTGTGGCTGGAAAACTATGTGTCGAAGTATCCGCACACGGTGCTTCTGATCTCGCATGATCGCGACCTGCTTAACCGCGCCGTCAATTCCATCGTCCATCTCGACCAGAAGAAGCTGACCTTCTGGCGCGGCGGCTACGACCAGTTCGAGCGCCAGTACACCGAGCAGAAGGAGTTGCAGGAGAAGGGCCGCGTCAAGCAGGAAGCCGCGCGCAAGCACATGGAATCCTTCGTCGAGCGCTTCCGCGCCAAGGCTTCCAAGGCGAGGCAGGCGCAGTCGCGCATCAAGGCGCTGGAGAAGATGAAGCCGATCGCCGCGATCGTGAACGACACAGTGCGGCCGTTCTCTTTCCCCGAGCCGGTGAAGACGGTGGCGTCGCCGATCGTGGCGCTGAACAACGTCAATGTCGGCTACACCGAAGGCCAGCCGATCCTGAAGAAGATGACGCTGCGCATCGACGCCGACGACCGCATCGCGCTGCTCGGCGCCAATGGTAACGGCAAGTCGACCTTCGCCAAGCTTTTGTCGGGCCGGCTGAAGCAGGAAACCGGCACCATGACGGTTGCGCCCGGGCTGAAAGTGGCGATCTTCGCCCAGCATCAGCTCGACGATCTCAGGCCGGAGGAAAACGCCTACGAGCATGTCCGCCGGCTGATGCCGGAAGCACCGGAATCCAAGGTGCGCGGCCGCGTCGCCCAGTTCGGTCTCACCACCGAAAAGATGAACACGGCGGCCAAGGACCTGTCCGGCGGCGAGAAGGCGCGGCTCCTGATGGGCCTGTCGGCTTTCGAGGGGCCGAACCTGTTCATCCTCGACGAGCCGACCAACCATCTCGACATCGACAGCCGTGAATCCTTGATCCATGCGCTGAACGAGTTTCCCGGCGCCGTCATCCTGATCTCGCACGACCGGCATCTGCTGGAAGCCACCGCCGACCGGCTGTGGCTGGTCAAGGACGGCGCGGTCAATCCGTATGACGGCGACCTGGAGGACTACAAGACGCTGGTCACCGGCGTGTCCGGCGACCGCCGCGGCAAGCGCGAGGCGGAGAAGGCATCAAAAGCCGATCGCCGCCGCGATGCGGCGGCGCGCCGCGCCACCTTCGAGCCGCTGGCCAAGGAAATCCGCGCCACCGAGGCGCTGATGGACCGTATCCGCAAGCGCATCGACCTGATCGAGGACGAACTCGCCAACCCGGCCGTCTATGAGAAGGATCCGTCGACGGCGACCCGGCTGGCCAAGGAACGCTCGCAACTGGCCCAGCAGCTTGCCGGCCACGAGGAAAAGTGGCTGACCATGTCGGCCGAGTATGAGGAAGGCACGGCGGAGTAGGGCAGTTCTTCCCTTCTCCCCCTGTGGGAGAAGGTGGCCGCGAAGCGGCCGGATGAGGGGTGTTCCAGGAAACGCCAACGTCTCACTCCGCTGGAACACCCCTCAACCGTCTCGGCGCTATCGCGCCGATCCACCTTCTCCCACAGGGGGAGAAGGAAGAGGCGCCATCTGGCCCTACACGCCGCGTCCGGAACCGGCTAAGCGGGCGCCATGAACCAGCACGCCAAGCTCCGCATCGGCCATTCGGCCTGTCCTCATGATTGCCCGTCGACCTGTGCGCTCGAGGTCGAACTGCTCGACGGCAACCGCATTGGCCGCGTCCATGGCGCCAGGTCCAACACCTATACTGCCGGCGTCGTCTGCGCCAAGGTCGCGCGCTATGCCGACCGCGTCCACCATCCGGACCGGCTGCTGAAGCCGCTGGTGCGGGCCGGCGCCAAGGGCGACGGCCTCTGGAAGGAATCCAGCTGGGAGGCGGCGCTCGACCTCGTCGCCGAAAAATTCATCGCAGCCGAGGAAAAATACGGCTCCGAGACTGTCTGGCCCTACTACTATGCCGGCACGATGGGACTGGTGCAGCGCGACGGCATTGACCGGTTGCGCCATGCGAAAAAGTATTCCGGCTTCTTCGGCTCGATCTGCACCAATCTGGCCTGGACCGGCTGGATGATGGGGGCGGGTGCCTTGCGCGGGCCCGATCCGCGCGAAATGGCCAAATCCGACTGCGTGGTGATCTGGGGCACCAATGCCGTGGTCACGCAGGTCAATGTCATGACCCACGCCATCAAGGCGCGCAAGGAACGTTCAGCCAAGATCGTCGTCATCGACGTCTACGAGAACGCGACGATGAAGCAGGCCGATATGGGCCTTGTGCTGAAGCCGGGCACCGACGGCGCGCTGGCCTGTGCGGTCATGCATGTGCTGTTCAGGGAAGGCATGGCCGACCGCGCCTATCTCGAAAAATACACCGACGATCCCAAGGGCCTGGAAGCGCATCTGGAGACGCGCACGCCGGAATGGGCCTCCGCCATCACCGGCCTTGCCGTCGCCGAGATCGAGGCATTCGCCTGCCTCGTCGGCACGACGAAGAAAACCTATTTCCGCCTCGGCTATGGCTTTGCCCGCCAGCGCAACGGCTCGGTCAACATGCACGCGGCGTCCTGTATCGCCGCCGTCACCGGCGCCTGGCAATATGAGGGCGGCGGCGCCTTCCATTCCAACTCCGGCATCTTCAAGCTCAACCAGGATGTGCTGGAAGGCACCGCGATGCGCGATCCCAACATCCGCTATCTCGATCAGTCGCGCACTGGCCCGGTGCTGACCGGTGCGGCGGACGCACTCTATGGCGGCCCGCCGGTGACGGCGATGCTGATCCAGAACACCAATCCGGTGAATGTCGCGCCCGAGCAGCGACTGGTGAAGCAGGGTTTCCTGCGCGACGATTTGTTCACCTGCGTGCACGAGCAGTTCATGACCGACACCGCAAAACTTGCCGACGTCGTGCTGCCGGCAACGATGTTCCTCGAGCATGACGATGTCTACAAGGGCGGCGGCAACCAGCACATCACGCTCGGCCCCAAGCTGATCGAGCCGCCGGAAGGGCCGCGCACCAACCATTTCGTCATCGAGCAACTGGCCGAGCGCCTCGGCGTTGCCGACCGCCCGGGCTTCGGCCTGACCGAGCAGCAGCATATCGACATCATCCTGGGCAAGCGCGGGCTGGGCAGTTTCGCCAGCCTGAAGGAAGACAAGTGGGTCGACCTGCAGCCTGATTTCGAAGCCGCGCATTTCATCGAGGGCTTCGGTCACGCCGACAAGAAATTCCACTTCCGCGCCAACTGGAGCGGGCAGGCGGCGCCCAACCGGCCGCCGAAAAGCATGGGCCTGTTCGGGCCGGTGTCAGAACTGCCGGAATTCCCCGACCATGTCGACCTGATCGAGGTGGCGGACGCCGAGCATCCGTTCCGGCTGACGACATCGCCGGCGCGCAACTTCCTCAACTCGACCTTCTCGGAAACGCCGGTGTCGAGGGCCAAGGAGGGTCGGCCAGAGCTCCTGCTGCACCCGGACGATGCCGCTTCCCTCGGACTGGCCGATGGCGACCGTATCGAGGTCGGCAACCGGCGTGGCGAGGTGGTGCTGCACGCAAAACTGTTCGAAGGCATCAAGCGCGGCGTGGTGATCGCCGAGGGCATCTGGCCGAACAGCGCCCATGAGCGCGGCGAAGGGATCAATGTCTTGACCGGCGCCGATGCGCCTGCACCCTATGGCGGTGCGGCCTTCCACGACAACAAGGTCTGGCTGCGACCGGTCGGCTGATATCGGTTATCCCGGCAAAGGCACGGTGAGCCCGACCTTGACGCGGTCCATGGCGACGAAGGTGCGGAATTTTCGCACATTCTTGCTGTCGAAGAACAGTTTGCGCGTCAGCGCCTCATAGGCGCCCATGTCGGCCACGGTGATGACGAGGATGAAGTCGGCCTCGCCGGTGACGTAGTAGCATTGCTGCACTTCGGGCGCCGCCGAGAATTGCCGCTTGGCCGCGTCGATCAGGTCAGAGCGTTCGCTCTCCAGCTCGACCTCGACGAATATGGTGATGGGCTGGCCGACCGCCGCCGGCTCGACGACAGCGACATTGCCGGCAATCACCCCCGTTTGCTCCATGCGCTTGATGCGCCGCTGCACCGCCGGCGCCGACAGGTTGACGGCTTCGCCGATCAGCCGCTGCGGGGTGGTGTTGTCCCGCTGCAGGATGGCAAGGATAGCGAGGTCGAAACTGTCGGGTGAAGGCGATGTAGGCAAAGGCGCTGTCCCGGCGAAACAAACTTGCATTTGGAAGGTCCAATTACAGCGCTCTTTGCGCCTCTGCTGCAATATGATTTCGTCTGACCCTCAAGGAGGCCATCTGTGTTCCTGCTCAACAGCAATACCTTGCACCGCGAACCGCTCGAACCGGTCGATGCCGAAACGCTGGGGGTTGCCGGCGCAGACACGGTCGAGCGCTTTCTGGCCCATCGCGACAATCACCAGGTAACGCCGCTGCATGCCTTGCCGGCGTTGGCCGGCGAACTCGGTCTCAGCACCATCCACATCAAGAATGAAGGCCTTCGCCTCGGCCTCGGCAGCTTCAAGGCGCTGGGCGGCGCCTATGCCGTCTTCCGCCTTGTGCTGGAGGAGGCAAGCCGGTCGCTCGGACGGCCCGTCGACGTGGCTGATCTCGACCGGCCCGACATCCGGGCGATCACTGCCGGCATGACGGTGGCCTGTGCCACCGACGGCAACCACGGCCGCTCGGTTGCGCAAGGGGCGCAGCTCGTCGGCGCCAAGGCGGCAATCTTCGTTCACGCCGGCGTCAGCGAGGAGCGGATTGCGGCCATCGCCCGCTATGGCGCCGAGATGATCCGCGTCGACGGCAATTATGACGACTCGGTGAGGCAGGCCGCCGAGGTGTCCGCCGACAAGGGCTGGACGGTGGTGTCCGACACCTCCTGGCCCGGCTACGAACGCATTCCAGGTCTGGTTATGCAGGGCTATACGGCGATTGTGCGCGAAGCGTTGCACCAGTTGCCGCAGCCGCCAACCCATGTCTTCGTGCAGGCCGGTGTCGGCGGCATTGCCGCAGCGGTGGCAGGCCATCTCGCCATCGTGCTCGGCGATGCCAGGCCTACCTTTACAGTGGTCGAACCCGCCCGCGCGGCTTGCGTTGTCGCGGCCGCCCAGGCGGGTCGCGTGGTCAAGGTCGCGCACGACCGGCCAACCGTGATGGCGATGCTGGAATGCTACGAGGCCTCGGCAGTCGCCTGGCGTGTGCTGGCGCGGGTTGCCGATGCCTTCATGACGGTGGACGAGGATGAGGCCGTCGCGGTGATGCGGCTTCTCGCCCAGCCAAGTGCAGGCGATCCGGCGATCGTTTCAGGTGAAAGCGGCGGTGTCGGTCTTGCTGGGCTAATCCGGGCGGTGGCTGATCACAAGGTCGCTCTGGGGCTCGATAGCCCGTCCCGCGTGCTGCTGATCAATACCGAAGGCGCTACCGACCCGCATCGCTATGCCGAACTGGTCGGCATGACACCGGCCGATGTGCTGGCCGGCAAGATGACAGCCGAGGCAGCATCATGATGGCCATCGATGCGAAGCGCCTGCTAGGCCGCATCCGTGAACTCGGCGCCGTCGGTCGTGACAATGACGGCAGGCTGATCCGGCTCGCCGCGTCCGATACCGACAGGCAAGGCCGCGACCTCTTCGTCGGCTGGCTCAACCAGGCCGGGCTCGATGTCGCGATCGACCGGGTCGGCAATATCTTCGGCATCTGGCAAAGCCCCGACAGTGCCGGGCAGGCGCCCCTGCTGATCGGTTCGCACATCGACACCGTCATCGATGCCGGCATCTATGATGGCTGCTATGGCGTGCTTGCCGGGCTGGAGGTGATCGAGACGCTGAAGGCCTCGGGCTTTTCGCCCTCACGTCCGGTCGCGGCCGCCGCTTTCACCAATGAGGAGGGTGTGCGCTACACGCCCGACATGATGGGCTCGCTGGTCCATGCCGGTGGCGCCGGCGCGGACGCGATGTTGGCCGCCATCGGCACGGATGGCAGCGTGCTCGGCCAGGAACTCGCCCGCAACGGTTATGCCGGCGACCGCGAACCTGGCTTCCTCAAGCCGCACGCCTACCTCGAACTGCATATCGAGCAGGGGCCGGTGCTGGAGCGCGAAGGCGTGCCGATCGGCGCCGTGGAAAATCTGCAAGGCATCTCATGGCAGCGCATCACCATCGACGGCGCCGCCAACCACGCCGGCACCACGCCGATGTCGATGCGCAGCGATGCCGGCCACGCCGCCGCCCGCGTCATCACCTTCCTGCACGATCGAGCCAAGGTTTCGAACACGCCGACGGTCGTCACCGTCGGCACTATGCGCTTCGAGCCGAATGCCATCAATGTCATTCCCGGGCGCGCCGTCTTCACTATCGACCTGCGCGATCCCGATGAACAGCGCCTGCAGGCACATGAGGCGGCGCTTGCCGCATACCTCGAAGAGCTTGCTGTGGTCGAGAACGTGTCGATTTCCGCCGAGCAACTGGCCCGCTTCGAGCCGGTCCTGTTCGATATCGGCATCGTCGAACGGATCGAGGCCGCCGCGAAAAATCGCGGTCTCGGCGTCAGGCGCATGACATCGGGCGCCGGCCATGATGCCCAGATGATGGCCCGCATCGCACCGGCGGCGATGATCTTCGTGCCGAGTGCCGGCGGCATCAGCCACAGTCCGCGCGAACATACCGACGATGCCGAGCTTGTCGCCGGCGCCAACATCCTGCTTGATGTCGCCACCCAGCTTGCGAAATAGGTCGGGGAGAAAAAATGGCTGAACTCGATCGTGATGCGCTGAGACAGGAGATGACGGGCTGGCGGCGCGATCTGCATGCGCATCCTGAATTCGGCTTTCAGGAAAAGCGCACCGCTGCCTTCGTCGCCGCCAAGCTGCGTGAATTCGGCCTGGACGATGTCACCGAGGGTGTCGGCGGCACCGGTGTGGTCGGCACATTGAAGCGCGGCAGCGGCAACCGGGCGATTGCGCTGCGGGCCGACATGGACGCGCTGCGCATCACCGAGCAGTCGACGGCCGCCTATCGCTCGCAAAACCCCGGCTTCATGCATGCTTGCGGCCATGACGGCCACACCACCATGCTGCTCGGCGCGGCAAAACTGCTGGCTACCGAGGGCGGGTTCGATGGCACTGTGCGCTTCATCTTTCAGCCGGCCGAGGAGTGGGGCAAGGGCGCGCTGGCGATGCTCGACGACGGCCTGATGCAGCGCTTCCCCTTCGACGAGATCTTCGGCCTGCACAACATGCCTGGCCTGCCCATCGGGCATTTCGAAACCTGCGCCGGCCCGATCATGTCGGCCGAGGACAATTTCGAGATCATGCTTAAGGGCATCGGCGGCCATGCCGCGCGGCCGCATTCGAGCAATGAAGCCCTGGTTGCCGCCTGCGCGCTGGTCACCAATCTGCAGACCATCGTCTCGCGCCGGCTGAGCCCGGCCGACATATCGGTGGTTTCGGTGACCGAACTGATCACCGATGGCACGCGCAATGCATTGCCCGGCCTTGCCCGCATCCTGGGTGACGCCCGCAGTTTTCGGCCGGAGGTCAGCGCCGAGATCGAGCGGCAGATGCGCATCATCGCCGAGGGTACGGCCGCCGCCTACAATGTATCCGCCGAGGTCACCTACACCAGGGAGTTCGTGCCGCTGCAAAATGATGCTGAACTCGTGGACGAAGCCTTTGCCGCCGCAAAACGCGTGCTCGCTGACGTTGGCGTCGCGGCGGAGCCGATGACCGGTTCGGAGGATTTCGCCCGCTTCCTCGACCACGTACCCGGCTGTTTCGTTTTCCTTGGCAATGGCGAGGCGTCAGTGCCGCTGCACAATTCCAGTTACGACTTCAACGATGACGGGCTGTTGCACGGCACAAATTTCCACGCCGCGATCGTCAGGCAAAGACTGGGCGGCGAGGCCGGCAAATGACGACGGCTTGATTGCCGGTTCGCCTTCGCGGCTGGCCCAAGCGGCTGCGCTGGTCCCAGCCAGCTCCCGGGTTTAGGTCACAAGGCCTGTAGCCGGAGATCGTACGCCAATGGCCAGGGTTTCGCTTCTGGGAATACCGCATGACGAGAACTCGTCCTATCTCAAAGGCGCGGCCGCAGCGCCGGCCCTGATCCGGCGCGAGCTCAAAAGCGACGCCCATAGCTCGTGGAGCGAAACCGGCTTCGATGTGGCGGACAGTTTTCTCGACCATGGCGACATCGATTTTTCAGGCGTTGGCGACCCGTGGGAGCGGATCGAGGCCGAGGCCGGCCGCGCGCTCGATGCCGGCCATCCGCTGATCAGCCTCGGCGGCGACCACGCGATCGCATGGCCGCTGCTGCGCGCCGTGCGCCGCCGCCACCCCAGCCTGACGATCGTCCAGATCGACGCCCATCCCGACATCTACGATGCCTATCAGGGCAACAAACGCTCGCACACCTCGTCCTTCGCTCGCATCCTGGAGGAGGGGCTGGCCGACCGGTTGATCCAGATCGGCTTGCGCACGCTCAACGACGAGCTTCGTGACCAGCTCACACACTTCGGCGTCGAGGTGATCGAGGCGCGCCATTTTAGCGAGGATCTGCGGCTCGACCTCAAGACGCCGGTCTATCTCTCGGTCGATCTCGACGGCCTTGATCCGGCCTGTGCGCCCGGTGTGTCGCACCGCGAACCCGGTGGTCTTACAACCCGGCAAGTGATCGGCCTGATCCAGCGGATCGACCAGCCGATCGGCGCGGCCGATGTCGTCGAGTACAATGCGAGCCAGGACGTCTCCAACCTGACAGCGCTCGTCGCCGCCAAGCTGGTCAAGGAGATCGCCGGCATGATGATCAAGACGCGTGGCGGCTGTTGAATCAATCTGGCAAGGCGGCATGGTAGACAATTGTTCGGACTCGCATTTCCAACGAAAGCCGCCATGCCGCATCCATTGAAGATAGCCATAGCTGGCGCGCTCGGCCGTATGGGCAGGCAGATGGCACTGGCCGTCGAGGCCGATCCCAGGCTGGCGCTCGTCGCGCGATTCCACCGGCCTGGCAGCGCCGGCGGGGGCCTGGTCGAACGCGACGAGGCGCTGGCGATTGCCGATGTCGTCATCGACTTCACCACCCCGGCAGCCTCCGTCGAGCTGGCAAAGGCCTGCGCGGCCCGCGGCGGCCCGGCACTCGTCATCGGCTCGACCGGATTCAATGCCTCTGAACTTGCAGCCATCGCCGAGGCGGCGAAGTCTATCGCGATCATGCGCTCGGGCAGCTACTCGCTCGGCCTCAACATGCTGGCCGGGCTGGTCGAGCAGGCGGCGCGGGCGCTTGGCCCCGACGCCGACATCGAAATCCTCGAAGCGCATCACCGCTTCAAGGTCGATGCGCCGTCTGGCACGGCGCTGATGCTGGGCGAGGCGGCGGCGCGAGGGCGCTGCGTGATCCTCGACGATGTGGCGAGACGCGCTCGCGATGGCGTCACCGGTCCGCGCCCTGCCGACGAGATCGGCTTTGCCGTGCTGCGCGGCGGCAGCATCGTCGGCGAGCACAGTGCGAGTTTCCTCAGCCAAGGTGAGACGCTCACGCTTTCGCACTCAGCCGGCGACCGTTCGATGTTCGCGCGCGGCGCCATTGTAGCGGCACTTTGGGTGATGGAACGCCCGCCCGGCGAATACAACATGCGCGACGTGCTGGGTTTTACCGCCTTTTGAGATGCAGTGGTAACGGCAGCGAAGGGCGGTTGCGATGGTCCTTGAGCCGCCCAATCATTCGAGATACTAAGGAAGCCGAACCGTTCGGTTCGATTCACATTGACGCACTGTATCGTGATCGATGCACGTCGACTCAACGAGTCGGCCGCGCATTATAGCAAGTGCTATAATTTAACTATTTGATATCACCGTAGAAAATTGCCACCGCCGCGTCATTCGGTGGATTTCAAGATCGAACTGAACGGTTCGGTTCACACATTTTAGTGATTGGAAATGGCAGCAAGACAGACCCATCTCGGGGTGGTCCGAGCGACGCGAATTCCTCCCAAGGCACGCCACTAGACGGACAGGACCAGATATCTGGAGTACTTAAAATGACCAAGATCGCTCTTACCGCTGCTGCTCTCCTCGTTGCCACCGGCACCGCTTTCGCAGGTAGCGACCACTATGGCTCTGACGGTGTCAACCAGCCTGCTGTGACCGCTCCGGCCGGCAATATTGACCACAGCTATGGCAATATCGACCACAGCTATACGGCCTCGATCAGCAAGCCCGTCAGCCTCGGCGGCTTCACGATCAAGGGCGACTCTAACCAGCCGCAATCCGGCCAGGGCATCTGGGGCCGCTAAGCCGGCTCCATCCGAATCGATCAGACCGTCAATCTCAGATCAGGAGCATTTAAAAAATGACCAAGATCGCTCTTACCGCCGCCGCCATTCTCGTCGCCACGGGTTCCGCTTTCGCGGGCAGCGACCACTATGGCTCGAACAATGCCAGCCAGCCGGTTGCCAGCCAGTCGACCTCCGTCGACCACATGTTCACCGGCTCGATCCTGAAGTCCGAAAAGGCACAGGCTGACGCCAATGCCAAGGTTCCCGGTGAATCCGGCCAGGGGATCTGGGGCCGTTAATTTCCAGCGAGATCTACGACCACAAAGAGCGGTGGGCTTGGCCCGCCGCTCTTGTTTTTTTGTGCAGCCGGCTGGTTCCGCGAGGTAATCCGTTTCGCCCGGGAATAAAACCCGACCGTTCCGGGTCTTGTTGACAGCGGACCATCCTCCCAAGGCGCCCGCGCAATGAAACGACAGACAAGGAACACTGAAATGACCAGGATTGCATTCGTCGCAGCCGCGATGCTCGTCGCTGCCATGGGCAGCGCCTCTGCCGGCAGCGATCACTATGGCGCCGACAACGCTAACCAGCCGACCGCCGGCGTCGACCGCGGCTTCACCGCCTCGATCCGCAAGCACAGGATGACCAAGCCTGCGGCTAACGTCGATACGTCGACAACGGGATCGGCAGGATCGAAAGCCTCGCCGGATCCTGGCCAGGGCATCTGGGGCAATTGATCATTTGCACCAAAAGCGGCGGGCTGACCCCGTCGCCTTTTTTGGGCAGCGTCAGTTCAAATCCTTCGGCCTGATGCAATGCGTCAGCCGGGCTGTGCCGAAGGCGAGGTCCGCCCAGTTATCGTCGACGACAAAGCGGGCAAGGGCGCCAGTCGGGAATTTCTCTTCAAGCTTCCTGCGAGCCCCGGCATCCGATCGCGGACCGGCAAGCCTGCGCGCAAAATCCTCCAGGCCGGGATTATGGCCAAGCACCAGGAGACAGCCGGCCGATGCGATTGCCTGTTGCACCTCGGCCAGAATGTCGCCGGCTGTGGCGTAGAAGAGCCTCTCGGTAAACTCCACCGGCACTCTCGCCGGCAGTTCTGCCGAGACCAGCCGCCATGTCTCGCGCGTGCGCAGTGCCGGTGACACCAGCGCCAAGTCAGGCAGCCAGTCGCGCCTGGCCAGTTCGCGCCCCATCATCGGCGCTGCCTTCAGTCCGCGCGGGGCAAGCGGCCGGTCGAAATCGGCAAGCGCCGGATCGTCCCAGCTCGACTTGGCGT
Organism: Mesorhizobium caraganae; assembly: GCF_016836705.1. Taxonomy (GTDB): domain Bacteria; phylum Pseudomonadota; class Alphaproteobacteria; order Rhizobiales; family Rhizobiaceae; genus Mesorhizobium; species Mesorhizobium caraganae. Next base: position 366,355 of record NZ_JAFCGY010000002.1, read on the forward strand.
GGCGCAGCAGAAGCAGCTGTTTCATAGGTTCGGCTCGTTGTGGGTCTAGGCCCTCAAGGCGTGATCCGCGCCAGATGCTCGAGATCGCGCTCTTCGCGCAACGGGTCAGGCGCCATCACAACCGAAGTTGCATTGTCGGCGTCGTCGGCGAAATGGGCGAGAACCGTGCGGCCGCCTTCCATGCGCGCCTTGCCGTCGGCGACGAGGCCGAGCGCCAGCGCGTAGAGCCGGTGTTCGGCCTTCAGCACGCGCGCGGCCAGCGTGTCCTCATTGTCGCCGACCATCACCGGCACCGCGGCTTGCGCTATGATCGGGCCGTCATCCATCTCGGGCGTGACGAAATGCACCGTGCAGCCATGGATGCGCATGCCGGCCCGCAGCGCGCGCGCATGCGTGTCGAGCCCCTTGAAGGCCGGTAGCAGGGCAGGGTGGATGTTGAGCATGCGCCCTTGCCACTTCTCGACCAGGCCGCGGGAAAGGATGCGCAAATAGCCGGCCAGCGCCACGATCTCGGCGTTGAACGCAACCAGTGCGGCGTCGATCGCCGCATCATGGGCTTCCTTGCTGGCATGGTCGGAGCGCACGATGACCTTGGTCGGGATGCCGCCCGCGGCTGCGATGCCGAGGCCGGCGGCGTTCACCCGGTCGGAAATGACGCCGACGATTTCGGCGGGATAGGCCGGATCGCTCGCCGCCGCGATCAGCGCCGTCATGTTGGAGCCGCGTCCCGAGATCAAGACAACCGTGCGTTTCCTGCTCATAGGCCGATCGAGCCCCGATAAATGACGCCGGCGTCGCGGCGCGGTACGATGCGGCCGATCGGCGTCACCGTCTCGCCGGCCTCCTGCAGAACGGCGGCGACCTGCGCTGCCTGGCCGGAGGCGACGACGAGGATCATGCCGATGCCGCAATTGAAGGTGCGCATCATCTCTTCCGGCGCGACGCCGCCGGTTTTCGCAAGCCAGGAAAAGACCGGCGGCACATCGATGGCATTGAGGTCGAGCTCGGCGGAGAAATCCTTCGGCAGCACGCGCGGGATGTTTTCGGGAAAGCCGCCGCCGGTGATATGGGCCAGCGCCTTGATGCCATGGGTGTTGCGGATCGCCTTCAGGATCGACTTCACATAGATGCGCGTCGGTTCCAGCAGCGCCTCGGCCAGCGTCGCCTCATCGTTGAACGGCGCCGGATCGCTCCAGGCAAGCCCACTGACGCCGACGATGCGGCGCACCAACGAAAAGCCATTCGAATGCAGGCCTGAGGAAGCCAGACCCAGGAGCACGTCACCCTCGACAATATCGTCGGTCGGCAGCAACTGGCCGCGTTCAGCCGCGCCCACGGCAAAGCCGGCAAGGTCGTAATCGTTGCCGTGATACATGCCGGGCATTTCGGCCGTCTCGCCGCCGATCAGCGCGCAACCGGCCTGCCGGCAGCCTATTGCGATACCGCCGACGATCGCCGCCCCCTGGTCGGGGTCGAGCTTGCCGGTGGCGAAATAGTCGAGGAAGAACAGCGGCTCCGCCCCTTGTACGACAATGTCGTTGACGCACATGGCGACGAGGTCGATGCCGATCGTGTCATGCTTGCCGGCATCGATGGCGATCTTCAGCTTGGTTCCGACGCCGTCATTGGCAGCAACCAACACCGGGTCCGTGAAGCCTGCGGCCTTCAGGTCGAACAGGCCGCCAAAGCCGCCGATCTCGCCATCGGCGCCCGGCCGGCGCGTCGCGCGCACCAGCGGCTTGATCTTCTCGACCATGAGGTTGCCGGCATCGATGTCGACACCCGCCTCGGCATAGGTGAGCCCGTTCTTGCGCTTGGCCCGGTCGCCCTTGCTCATCGTCGGCGCATCCCTGTTTCCCTTGCGGGCTCTTCGCATGAATGGTTTCGGGGGGCAAGGAGGGTGACAGCCAATCTCCCCCCTTGTGGGGGAGATCAGCTGCTTCGGCGCCTCGCGACTTGCGCCCGCCCGCCATCTCCCTCATCTATCTCCCAACAAGCAAAGCGGGACATGCCTTTTGACGATTCCCAACCTGATCACCATCATGCGCTTCGTGCTGGTCCCGGCCGTGGTGCTGGCGATGCTGAATATGCGGTGGGACTGGGCCTTTGCCGGCTTTCTCGTTGCCGGAATTTCCGATGGCGTCGACGGCTTCATCGCCCGCCGCTTCAACCAGCATTCGAAACTCGGCGCCTATCTCGATCCGATGGCCGACAAGGTGCTCCTGGTGTCGGTGTTCGTGGTCATGGGATTCATTGGCGAACTGCCGCTGTGGCTGGTCGTCACCATGGTTTCACGCGATGCGCTGATCATCTGCGCCGTGCTGTTGTCCACCGTCATGGCGCATCCGGTCGAGATGAAACCGCTCTACGTGTCGAAGGCCAACACCGCCGCCCAGATCGTGCTGGCGGCCGTGGTGCTGGGCGAACTGGCGCTTGGCCTCCACCTCGACCCGCTCAGGCCCGCTCTCATATTGCTGTCCGGGGTCTTGACCGTGGCTTCGGCCGCGGCCTATCTCGTGGCTTGGCTGAGGCATATGAGCGGCTATGGCGAAGGCTCCACCCCGGACACCTGATCGAGAATCCATCGAAGTTGCGGCCGAGGCAGCGGCCGCCGGCGAAGCTGCGTCCCTGGCGTTCCGCCGCCAGATCTTTTTCTGGCTGGGCACGGCCGTCTTCCTGGCGCTGTTCCTCTACATCTTCTCCGGCATCCTCTTACCCTTCGTCGCCGGCATGGTGCTGGCCTATTTCCTCGATCCGGTCGCCGACCGGCTGCAGCGCCTCGGGCTCTCCCGGCTGATGGCGACGGTGGTAATCCTCATTACCTTCATCGTCTTGCTGGTGCTGGCCTTCGTCATCCTGGTTCCGGTGCTGGCGACGCAGATGGCCGACTTCGCCGGCAAGCTGCCGGAATATCTGACCCGGCTGCAGTCGTTGATCACCAGCTTCGACCCGAAATGGCTGGAGCAGAAATTCGGCGTCAACGCCAATGGCCTGCGCGATGGTCTGAATTCGCTGCTCACGTCAGGCTTCGGCCTGCTGAGCACCGTTTTTACCTCGATCTGGAGTTCCGGCGTGGCGCTGGTTGCGGTGGTCAGCCTGTTCGTGGTCACCCCGGTCGTTGCCTTCTACATGCTGCTCGACTGGGACCGCATGGTGGCGGTGGTCGACAGCTGGGTGCCGCGCGATTATGTCGGGACGGTCAGGACGATTTCCAGGGACATCAACACCGCGACCGCCGGCTTCGTGCGTGGCCAGGGCACGCTGTGCCTGGTGCTTGGCGGCATGTACGCCACCGGCCTGACGCTGACCGGGTTGAATTTCGGCATCCTCATCGGCTTGTTCGCCGGGCTGATCTCCTTCATCCCCTATGTCGGCTCGCTGACCGGCCTGGTGCTGGCCGTCGGCGTCGCCTTCGTCCAGTTCTGGCCGGACTGGACCATGGTGGCGTTGGTCGCCGGCGTGTTCTTCATCGGCCAGTTCATCGAAGGCAACATCCTGCAGCCCAGGCTGGTCGGCAAAAGCGTCGGCCTGCATCCGGTGTGGCTGATGTTCGCGCTGTTCGCTTTCGGCGCCCTGTTCGGCTTCGTTGGGCTGCTGATTGCGGTGCCGGCCTCGGCCGCGGTTGCCGTGCTGGTGCGCTTTGCCATTGCCCGCTATCTCGAATCGCCGCTCTACAAGGGGCACGCCACTGAGCCCGTCCCGCCGCTCCCCGCCGATCGTGGCGGGGGCCACCGCTCGCCACGCAGCTGAACGTGGCTGATCAAAAAACCGAACCGCCACGCCAGCTGCCGCTCGATCTCGGCCACGGCACCGGTTATTCGCGCGACGAGTTGGTGGTGTCGGCCACCAACCGCGAGGCGGTGGCCCTTGTCGACCGCTGGCCGGACTGGCCCTCGCCGGTGATCGTGCTGGCCGGCCCGGCCGGTTCCGGCAAGACACATCTGGGGTCGATCTGGCTGGCGCGGGCCAACGCTGTGGTGGTCGATGCCCAGCGCATCGGCAATGCCATCGCCGGGCTCGGCGGCAGGCCGGCGCTGATCGACGATGTCGACAAGACAGCTATCGACGAGGCGGGCCTGTTCCATCTCATCAATGAAGTGCGCGGCGCCGGGTCCACCTTGTTGTTGACGGCGCGGCGCTTTCCTGCCGCCTGGGGGGTGACGCTGCCCGATCTCACCTCGCGCCTGAAGGCGGCGGCGACCGTTGAAATCCACGAACCGGACGACCTGCTTCTGGCCGGCGTCATTACCAAACTGTTCGCCGACCGCCAGGTCGAGGTCGAACAGCATGTCGTGCAATATCTCGTGCGCCGCATCGAGCGCTCGCTGGCCACCGCCATGCGGGTGGTCGAACGGCTGGATCGCACCGCGCTCGAACGCAAGACGCCGATTACAAGGGCACTCGCCGCCGAGATCGTCAGTGCGATGGACGAAGGGCAGGGCGAGTTCGAAATTTAGGCAGTGGAAGGAGAAGACTCCGCTCCTGTCCCATTTCGAGAAAACCTCTGGCATCCATCTTGCAGCACTACGCCTGCCGGCTGACCCCGGTCCTGATCGCGTTCCTCATCGGGTTGTAGGCTCGCCGGGAGTGATGATTGGGGTTCTCGCCCGGCGAGCTTACCTTCAAGCAGAATGGTCGCCAGAGTGCCCAGTAAAAGTTCGCGCGCTCCTGTCACGCCCACAACGGGGCCAGATACCGGACCAGAAGGTAGACCGCTATATGCGCCGCCACGTAACAGGCGGCGACGACGCCAAAGAATGCCAGGCTGGTTGGCCATGAGCGGGGAGCACGCTGCCTCTTGCTCGGCCGGTTGTTCCAGATCCACAGGGCAGCACAGATAATGGCCCAGACGACCACGAACGGAATCGCGATGCCGATATAGGCGAAGTAGGCAGGGCCTATCAGCGACAGCCATGCCTCGAGACCAAGCATCCGGAATCTCCCCTTTTGCCAAGTTCTAGACCGACGGCAGCGATGGAAGCGAGGGGATTATCCGAGCGGGGCACCTTGCGTCAGATCTTCAGCACCACCCGGCCGAACGGGCGCTCCTCGATGAGATACCGCAAGCCTTCGGCGGCATCCTCCAGTGCAAAGACCTTCGCCACGACCGGCTTGACCTTGCCCGATACAAGCAGGTCCGAAATGACTGACTTGACGGCAAGTCTGGCCGACGCGCTTTCGGTGAGCAGCAAAAATCCCTTGATGCCAGTGCGGCGTTCAAAATCTTACGCCGATGCCGTCCATGACGGCGCCATTGCCTTCGCTGATACGATTGAACTCCTCTGCCCAAATGCGGATGCTCGACGGCTTCAATGGGCAGGATCGCGTTCTCGGGAAATGGCAAGCGGACGATCAACGGCGCACCAGCCTTGGCGAAGGTGGTGCGGCCCTCATTGCCGGCGCCTAGGTCAGCCTGGCGCTCCGGCCGGCAACCGACCGGAGCGTGTCTGCGACAACGGATCAACCGCAGACCCTGACCTGCTCGATGACCCTGTGGTGATGGCGCCAGTGCTTGATCACCTCGATATGGCAGCGGTGATGACGGTGGTGGCGGCGCCATTGACCGTCATTGCCCTGATTGTCGCTATATTCATCGTCGTCGTAGACTCTTTGGCGTTCGTGATAACGGCGAATTTGTATTTGATCATTGTCGGGTGAATATTGATCGCCGTCATCCGACTGGATGATCACGCTGGCGGCTTGCGCCGGTGCAATCAAAACTGCCATTCCGGCAAAAGCGATCATGGAAGCGATTATCAGGGTTTTCATTATATCTCTCCTTGGGTCGAATAATACTCAACTCGCGGGAGAGGTTCGCGTTCCAATCCAAATTGCAGGGTAACCCGATGCAGGCCTGCGGGGTGCGAACGCGCACCGCCATGCGCCGGCGGCGAAGCCGCCGTTGGCGACCTTTGACCACAAACAAACTTTGCAGGGAGAAAAATGGTCGGAGTGGAGAGATTCGAACTCCCGACCCTCTGGTCCCAAACCAGATGCGCTACCAGGCTGCGCTACACTCCGAGGCCCTGCGGCGTATAAGGTTCCGGGCCCTGCCGCGCAACCCCTAAAACGTCAAACCGGACTCGGCGGTTTGCGCTCCCGCGCAATCCTGGCAGCGATCGCCTTGGCCTGGATGCGGGCGTTGGCGAAGCAGCCGCGGATGCTCGGCCGCATGCCGGTGAACCACAGGCCAGGCAATTTCGGGTCGCTGTCGGCGCCGTTGAACAGCGGCACGCCCTTTTTGTCGAGCACGCCGAGCTTGCCCAACATGGCCTCGAGACCGGTGCGGTAGCCGGTCGCGGCGATGACGATATCGGGCTGGATCGTCACGCCATTGTCGAAAATGACCGCGTCGCGGGTGAATTCCCGCACCGTCGGCACGACGATGATCCTGCCGTCCTTGATGGCGTCGACGGCGCCGTCATCGGCGGCGATGGCGGTATAATCCGACGCCAGCCGGCTTGCCCCGCCCGAGGGCGTCGGCGGCAGGCCGAAGGCGGCGAGGTCACCGAAGACCAGCCGCTGCGTCGCTGCCATCACTGCATCGGCAAGCTTGAACGGCAGCCGCGCCAGAATCGGCGAAAAGCGGTGGACAGCGATCTGGCCGATGCGCTTGGGCAGCAGCGCCGGGCCGTTTCGCGCTGATAGCCAGATCTGCGCCGTATCCACCCGCGCCAGATGGTTGAGCGCGTCGAAACCGGAATTGCCGGCGCCGACGACCAGTATCTTTCGGCCGGCATAGTCATTGGCGTCGCCGAACTCGGCCGAATGGATGACGCGCCCGGCAAAGGCCTTCATACCTTTCCAGGCCGGAATGACGGGCTGCCGGTCGCGCCCGGTGGCGATGATGACATGGCGCGCCAGTCGCGGCCCGGCGCTTGTCTGCACAAGCCAGTGGTCACCGTCGAGGGCGATCTCATCGACCGAGACGCCGAACTCGACCGGCAGCCGGTGCATGGTGCGGAATTCGTTGAGATGGCGGATGATTGCGCTTCGGTGCGGAAAGGCAGGGGTGCCGGCGGGAAACGCGACGCCCGGAAGTGCCGAGAGATCGCGATGCGTGTTGAGGTGAAGCTGTGGGTGGCGCCGGTGCCATGGCTCGGCCAGCCGGGCCTCCTTTTCCAACACCCTCACTTGTACGCCGGCCTTGAGCAGCGCATGGGCTGCGGTCAGCCCGGCCCCGCCGGCGCCGATGACGATCACGCCGTTGAAAATCGCTTGCTGGCCGGCCTCGGCGTGCAAAATCCCTGCGTCCATGCCTCTATATGTCGCCATCATGACCATGACTTTTGATGCCACGCTAGTGTATCGGGCCTATGCCGCTTCCGAAGCGGCGCGGTTGCAAGCCGCTTCGGCCTTGCCGTCGGCAGTGTTGCACAGTATTGACTGAAATAAGGCGGCGCTACCGCCAACGCAGCCACGAGGTGCCCATGTCCGCGCGTATTTTCAGCCCAGCCAAAACCGCGATGCAGTCCGGCAAGGCCAAGACCGGCCATTGGGTGCTGGAATTCGATCCCGCCCAGCGTAAGAAGATCGACCCACTGATGGGCTACACCACATCGGGCGACATGCTGAGCCAGATCCGGCTCACCTTCGACACCAGGGAAGAGGCGGTGGCTTATGCCGAAAAGCAGGGGCTGACCTTCCGCGTCGAGGAGCCGAAGGAGACCAAGCGCCGGCAGATTTCCTATGCGGAAAATTTCCGCTATGACCGCAGGATACCCTGGACGCATTGACCGGCATCGCCGGGCAGCGTCCGGCACATAGACATCAGCCGGCCGAGATATCAAATGGCTTGTCCGGCCAGCGGTCCCGTAGCTCAGCTGGATAGAGCACCGGCCTTCTAAGCCGATGGTCACAGGTTCGAATCCTGTCGGGATCGCCAATAATTCAACGGTTTAGCTCAGGCGCTGCTCCAAAGTTCCAACATCTCACCTGTTTCCGCGGGGCGCGAAGTGGACGTCAACATCATCTCTGCGTGCTGCCTGAAAGCAGGTCGCCGGCAGATATCGTTATGGTCTTGTAGAAAGAGCGCGGCGCTGATAGTCTTTGGTCTGACATTGGCTAGGACTTTGGTCTGATGATTCTGACTGGAGTCTTGGTTTATGCCGACTGGAACTTGGCGCTGGTTTTCGCCGCATAGGTCGCCTCGGTGGGCGAAATGCGACGAAATCATCGTAACGGTGTATCCAAAGGTCGCGTTTGGCACGGCGCCGGATGAGCGCGAAAGTAAGAGATCTGGAATCGATGATTTCGAGAACACTTGCCGCCAATGCAGAAACTGTCGCCGCCTTTCTCAACTTGATGGGAAATGAGAAGCGGCTTTTGATCATGAACCACCTGGCCGGCGGCGAACTTTCGGTCGGTGTTCTTGCCGAGAAAGTTCTGCTGAGCCAATCGGCCCTGTCGCAGCATCTTGCCAAGCTCCGCGCCTTCGGCCTTGTCGACACCCGTCGCGACGGCCAGATGGTCTACTATTTCTGCTCGTCCGGTGCGGCGCGCGAACTGCTTTCCATGCTGGATGGCTTCCTGGCGACCGAAAGACCGCTCACGGGGCCGGGCCCGCATTACGTCGCCGAAAGGCTGCGCCGGGCGCGAGCAGCCTGAGGGCATCGGCCTGGATTGGTTGACCCTTATGGCCGGACTTCATTGTCGCTAACGCGACGTCGATGTCGGCACCATCCCGGCGCTGATCGCCAGTATTTTCGACGTTTCTGCGCCTCTCCAGCGTTGGGCCGTCCATGCCGGCCAGACCGCACGTCGTTGGGTGCCAACATGGGCGCAGCACCGGTCCGTGCAAAACTTGCGCGAGTTCTAATATAAGCGCACAGTTCGAAGCGTTGGGGGAGAACGGCTCACAAACAAAAAATCGGGAGGAAACAACCATGAACAGCATGAGCCTCACCACGCTTGAACGCGGCAAGACGACCGTCGACGCTGCGGTCGTTGAAGCGCTTTCGGCACAATTGCGCGGCACACTGCTTCAGGCGGGCGACACCGCCTACGACGAAGCGCGCACCGTCTGGAATGCCACGGTCGACCGGCGCCCCGGTCTCATTGTGTGTTGCGTCGGCGCCTCCGACGTCATCAGTGCCGTGAATTTCGCCCGGGAAAACAGGCTTCTCGTCTCCGTGCGCGGCGGCGGCCACAACATTGCTGGCAGTGCCGTCTGCGATGGCGGCCTGATGATCGATCTATCGGCGATGAAATCGGTGCGGGTCGATGTCGCGGCGCGGCGGGCATGGGTCGGGCCCGGCGCCACGCTCGTCGATGTCGACCGGGAAACACAGGCTTTTGGCCTGGTGGTGCCGACGGGTATCAACTCGACCACCGGCATATCAGGCCTGACGCTGGGCGGCGGCTTCGGCTGGATCACCCGCAAATTCGGCCTGACCATCGACAATCTTGTTTCAGCCGATGTGGTCACCGCCGATGGCAAGTTGCTGCGCGCCAGCCAGAAGGACAATCCGGACCTGTTCTGGGCGCTGCGTGGCGGCGGCGGTAATTTCGGTGTCGTCACGGCGTTCGAGTTCCAACTCCACCAGATGGGTCCGCAGGTTCTGTCGGGGCTCGTCGTCCATCCCTTCGCCGATGCCGAAAAGGTGCTGCGGGACTATCGCAAGGCGCTCGAAACCGCGCCCGACGAACTGACCTGCTGGGTGGTCATGCGGCAGGCGCCGCCGCTACCGTTCCTGCCGACCGAATGGCATGGCAAGGAGGTGCTGGTTTTGGCCATGTGCTATTGCGGCGACATCCAGGCGGGCGAAAAGGCGACGCAGAAGCTTCGCGCCATCGGCACACCGATTGCCGATGTCGTCGGCCCCAACCCGTTCACCGGCTGGCAGCAGGCCTTCGACCCGCTGCTGGCGCCCGGCGCCCGCAACTATTGGAAGAGCCATGACCTGACCGGGCTTTCGGACGGCGCGATTGGTGCCACCACTGCGGCGATTACCACGCTTCCCGGCCCCGAATGTGAAATTTTCTTCGGTCATGTCGGTGGCGTGGCGGGCCGGGTGGCGGCAGATGAAACGGCGTTTCCGCAGCGCAACTCGCATTTCGTCATGAATGTCCACGCCCGCTGGCGCGAACCGGCAATGGACAAGGCCTGTATCGATTGGGCTCGTGGTATCTACGAGGCGACCAAGCCCTATGCCGCCGGCACGGCTTACGTGAACTTCATGCCGGAGGACGAAGTCGACCGGGTCGAAGCGGCCTATGGCGGCAACTATCGCCGGCTTCTGGAAATCAAGCAGCGCTACGACCCGCTGAATCTGTTCCGCATGAACCAGATTCTGCGGCCGAAAGAAAGCCAGCGCGCTGCTTGAGATGGCAGCGCGTGATCCCCAACCGGAGATCCGTGCGGGCGAATATCGGAATCGACTTTGCTGCATTGACCTTCAGTTCGGAGCGGGTTGAGGCCTGGTTGTCGCCTATGGCGCCGGCCTGGACGGCCGGCCTCAAAGCCCGGGTCTCAATACCCCTGAGGCAAGCTGATTGTCACAAGTCCGAATCCTGTCGGGATCGCCTTTCCTGCGGCCCTTTTGTCAGGAGCTTCAGCTGACCGCTGGAACGTGGCTCGCGCTCACGTGTTTATGGGAGATGGCACCGACCACTCCGACAATCGCCCGCATCTGGCGCGGCAAGACTCTGCCCGACAGAGCAGACGCCTACGAGCGCTACAATTACGAGGTCGGCATCAAGCCGCTGATCGAGAAAGCGCTCGGCGTGCAGACCTTTCGCGAGGACGCGCCGACGCATTCGGAATTCGTCACGATCTCCTATTGGGGAAGCGTCGAGGCGATGGCGGCCTTCACCGGCGGCGATCCGAGGGATATCCACCATCTCGACCGCGACAAGGAGTTCCTGATCGAATTGCCGAAGGGTGTCCAGGTTCTTCGCATCCGCTCCAGTCATGGCATGGTCGGCGACGACTGATGTTTTCGGGCTTTGGGGCCAGAACCGTTCAAGTGGAGGAGACATCGATCTTCGTCAGGGTCGCTGGCTCAGGGCCGCCTTTGCTGCTTCTGCACGGCTTTCCCGAAACGCATGTGATGTGGCGCGACATTGCCGTGGCTTTGGCACAGCACTTCAGCGTGGTCGTCGCCGATCTCAGGGGCTACGGCCAAAGCGGTTGTCCGGGTTCCGATGCTGATCACACTGCCTACTCCAAGCGCGCGATGGCGCACGACATGGTGCAGGTCATGAACGCGCTGGGCTTCGACCGCTTCATGCTTGCCGGCCATGATCGTGGCGGCCGCGTCGCCTATCGGCTGGCGCTCGACCATCCCGAGACCGTTTCGAAACTCGCCGTCCTCGACATCATTCCGACGGCCGCCGCCTGGGATCGCGCCGATGCCAGGCTGGCGCTTGCCTTCTGGCCATGGAGCCTGCTTGCCCAGCCCGAGCCGCTGCCGGAGCGTCTGCTGGCCGCAGCCCCGGATGCTGTCGTCGACAATGCGATCGCCGGCTGGGGCTCGGCGCCCGATGCTTTCCCCGCCGAAGTGAGAGAGGCTTACATCGAGGCGTTGCGCGATCCCGCCCATGTGCACGCCATTTGCGAGGAATACCGCGCCGCCTCCGGTATAGACCGCGAGCACGACGCGCAGGATCAGGCTGACGGCCGTCGTATCAAATGTCCTATGCTTGCGCTGTGGAGCGGCGAGGGCGGCCTGGAAAACTGGTATGCGGACGAGGGCGGCCCGCTGGCGATCTGGCGGCAATGGGCCGACCGCATCGAAGGCGGCCCGGTCAAGGGCGGGCATTTCTTCCCGGAGGAGCATCCTGGCGAGACGGCGGCTGCGCTCTCGAAATTCTTTGCGGTGGAAACTCAGGTCGGCAATGAGGCGCCCGGTTGAACCATCAGTTCCCGCGCGCCTTCACCACCACACTCCGCAGCGCCAGCACCAGCACGGTAATGATGATCAGGATCACCGAAAGGGCTGCGATCGCCGGGTCGATGTTGTCGCGCAGGCCCATCCACATCAGCCTGGGCAGCGTGATGGCGTTGACCGAGGTGATGAACAAAGTGACGCCGATTTCTTCCCAGGACAGTACGAAGGAGAGCAGGGCAGCGGTGACGATGCCGAACTTGATGTTGGGCATGATGATGCGCGTGGCGCGCTCCCACACGCTGGCGCCGAGGCCACGCGCGGCGAGGTCGATGCGGCGATCGAGCTGGCTGAGCGAGACCAGAATCAGCACCGTGGCGAAGGGCACTGTCATCACCGAATGCGCCATGGCGACGCCGAGCCAGGTGTCGTAGCCGAAGAACGAGCTCATGCCCGAGATCGAGGTCAGCAGGAAGTAGAGCGTGATCGCCGACACCACCGGCGGCACCACCATCGGCAACAGCACGAAGCCAACGAGCGCTGCGGTAAAGCGCGGCTGGAACATCCAGACGCCAAGGCTGAAGCAGAGCGCCAGCACGGTGGAGATGACGCTGCTGACGATGCCGATGCGGATCGACAGCAGGATGGCGTCGAGCCAGCGCGGATCCTCGATCAGCGAGCGGTAGTGGCGCAGCGAGAGTTCTCCCGTCGGCATTGCCAGCATGCGGCTTGGCGTGAGCGACACCGGAATGACCGCGAGCAGCGGCAGCAGCAGGAACAGCGCCACCAGCACGGCCAGGATCAGCGAGACGGGACCGGGGCGATAGGTCGGCATCAGATCAGCTGCTTCGGTCTGACATAGCGGAACAAGAGCGCCATCAGCGCGCCGACGAACAGCACCAGCACGACGCTGATTGCCGCGCCCAGCCCCCAGTCGGGGCTCTGGAAGATCCTGAGATAGATCAGTTCGGCGATCATCACGCTGCGGCCGCCGCCGAGGATCGCCGGCGTGACGAAGAAGCCGAGCGAGAAGACGAAGACGATCATCGCCGAACCGATGATGCCCGAGCGCGTCATCGGCACGAACACGGTCCAGAAGGTGCGCATGCGGCTGGAGCCGAGCCCGCGCGCCGCCAGAAGCACGCGCTCGTCGAGGCTGCGCATGGCCGACGCCAGCGGAAACACCGCGAAAGGAATGAGGAAATGCGTCATGCCGACGATGACGCCGAATTCGTTGCGCACCAGCGCCAGCGGTTCGGAGATGAAGCCGATCGATTGCAGCCAGGTGTTGATCAGGCCGCGGTTGGAGAGCAGCGCCACCCAGCCGAAGGCGCGCGTCAGCACCGAGATCCAGAAGGGGACGAGAATGCAGAATTCAGCGACTATGCGCTGCGCCGGGCTGCCGCGCACCCACACCATGGTGATGGCATAAGCTGCCGCCACCGAAACCACGGTGACGATCAGCGCAATGCGCAGCGTGCGGATGAACACCGACTGCACCAGCGCGTCGGTGGCGAGCGCGCTATACTGGCCGAGGCCAGGCGTCGGCAGCGTGACGCTCCATTTGACGACGCCGAGGAACGGCCAAGCGTACGCCAGCACAAGAAACAGGAGCAGCGGCGCCATCAACAGCGCCGCGCCCATCCTGTCGGAGAGGGTGCCTCTCACCTGAGGGTCACACCCGGCTTGGTCAGGCCGAGATGATCTTAGTGTACTCGTCGAGCGCCGGCCCGTAGTTCTTGGCGTACCAGTCCATGTCGAGCGCGATCTGCTTCTTCATGTTTTCGGGATCGACCGGGTTGATACGCTTCTTGTCGGCGGGGATCAGCGCATCTGCGGCCGGATTGGCCGGACCTTGTCCGAGCTTGTCGAACATCACCAGCTGCTTTTGCGGGTCCTGGGCGCTGGCGATGAATTTCATCGCCGCGTCCTTGCCGCCGGGGTTGCCCTTGAGCACGGCGAGCGCGCCGGGCGAGATCAGGCCCTGGTCCCAGATGAACTTGATCTTGCCGCCCGAGTCCTGCTCGATCAGCGAGGCGCGCGTCGACCAGACGATGGCCATCGAGGCTTCGCCGTTGAGCAGCACGCTCTGGCTCTCGGCGCCGCCGCCCCAATAGGCCACGACGTTTTCCTTGAAGGCGGCGATCTTGTTATGCGCGCGCTTCAAATCGAGCGGATAGAGCGAGGCCGGCGCGATGCCGTCGGCAAGCAGTGCGGCTTCCCAGCTCGACACGCCCCATTTGTAGAGCGAGCGCTTGCCCGGGAATTTCTTCACGTCGAAGAAATCGGCCATGCCGGTCGGCGCGTCCTTGCCGTATTTCTCGGAATCATAGGCGATGACATAGGAGAAGAAATAGGTCGATGCCGCGTATTCCCAGCCGAAGCCCTCACGCATCTTCTTCTTGTCGACGATGGTGTAATCGATCGGCTCGAGCGCGCCCTGGGCGCCGAGCGTGATGGCCGAGAACGGGTCGACGTCGACGAGGTCCCAGGTCGGGGCGCCGCTCTTGAACTGTGCGGCAATCGCGCCTTCGGTCGGACCCGAGCCGTCCATCTTGACGGTGATGCCGGTCTCCTTGGTGAAGGCCTGGCCATAGGCGGCATCGTAAGCCGTGATGGCATCGCCGCCCCAGTTCACCAGCACCAGCTCCTTAGCCGCGGCAAAGGCACCGGTCGAGCGCAACAGCATCGGCGTGCCGGCCAGTACAAGAGCGGCAAGCTGCGTGAATTGCCGGCGCGAAATCTCGCCGCGCGCTGCCCTGGCGGACAGGCCGTCCATGGCTTGTTTCTTGGTTTCGTTTGTCATGTCAGTTCCCCTTTTTTCGTTGATAGTTCCGGTGGTTGTGGCGCGCTCCAGATTCTTTGCTGGAAGACTTCGCCGGTTTGGTCGTCATCCTCCGTCCGGAAGGAGGAAACCTTTTTCCGCCGGCCAGGTCAGCCAGACGGAATTGCCTTTGCTCAGCGCGGCGGCCGCGACCTCGTTCGGCACCGACACCGTCACCTTGGCGCCCTGGCGCGTCGTCAGGTCGAGCTTGGTCGCCGCACCGAGATAGGTCGAGCCGACGGCGGTGGCAGCAATGCCGTTTTCACCGGCGGCTGCTTCGCGCGCGATCGACATATGCTCGGGGCGGATCGCAAGGATGGCGTTGCCGTTGACCGCCTCAGCATTGCCGCGCAGCGTGATCGCGCGGTCCTCGCAAAGTGCTGTGGCGCCATCGTCGGCGCGCTTCACACCCTTCAGCGGCAGCATGTTGATTTCGCCCAGGAACTCGGCGACGAAGCGGTTGGCGGGACGGTCATAGACCTCGTCCGGCGCGCCGACCTGCAGCAATTTGCCGTGGTTGAAGATGGCGACACGCGACGACAGCGCCAGCGCTTCGCTCTGGTCGTGGGTGACGAAGACGAAAGTGGTGCCGGTCTCCTGGTGCAGCCGCTTCATCTCGGCCTGCATCTGGCCGCGCAGGCTCTTGTCCAGCGCCGAGAAAGGCTCGTCGAGAAGCAGCACGCCTGGCTCGAACACCAAAGCGCGGGCCAGCGCCACACGCTGCTGCTGGCCGCCGGAAAGCTGAGCCGGCAGTTTCGTCTCATGGCCCTTTAGTCCGACGCGCTCGATCATCTCGGCGACGCGGCGCTTGATCTCGGCTGTCGATTTCTTGCGCACCTTGAGCGGGAAGGCGATGTTGGCTTCCACTGACATATGCGGAAACAGCGCATAGCCTTGGAACACCATGCCGGCGGCGCGCTGCTCGGCCGGCCGCTCGGTGATGTCGACGCCGTCGCTGAAAAGCTTGCCCTCGGTCGGCTGCACGAAGCCGGCCAGGATCATCAGGAAAGTGGTCTTGCCGGAGCCGGAGGGACCGAGCAGGGTCAAAAACTCTCCGCGGCCGATGTTGAGCGACAGATTGTCCAGTGCACGGAACGAGCCGAAGCTCTTGCCGATCCCGATTGCCTTGATCTCTGCGGCCCGGCCGGGTTGCTGCATCCTGCCTCTTCCTTGGTCGTGGCTTGAGCGTAGGGCAGGGCGGCGGCTCACCGCAACCGAATAGTTTTCGCCTGATCGGCAAATTTGATTCACGGATGGCGCCAAATCTCCCCCCTTGAGGGGGAGATGGCCGCGAAGCGGCCAGAGGGGGTCGGTTCGACTGGGCTCTACATCGTGCCGCAGATGGAGGTTGGCGCTTCACGCGCGGCGACCCCCTCTGTCGCTTTCGGCGACGTTTCCCCCTCAAGGGGGGAGATCAGCTAATCTCCGACAGCTTCGACCGCAGCCACCCCGCAAACGCCTCCAGCACCGGGTGGCTGGCCTTGGCATGCTCCGAAACCAAAAAATAAGAGCGCGGCGAGGGGATCGCGATGTCGAACGGCTTCACCAGCCGGCCTTCGCTGAGCGCCCGGCGGCTGGTCAGCTCGTCGCCCATGGCGATGCCCTGGCCAGCGATTGCGGCCGAAAAAACGAGGTTCATGTCCGAGAAGAAAATGCCGCCTTCAGTGTCGGGGTTTTCCACCTTGGACAGCGCCAGCCAGCGCGCCCAGTCCTCGGTGTCGCCGAGATGCAGGAGGTTGGCGCGCAGCACGTCGGCCGGTTTGGAAAAGCCGCCGACCTTGTTGAGCAAGGTCGGGCTGCAGAGCGGCGTGAACGAGATTTCGCACAGCAACTCCACCGCCCGGTTCGGCCAGTTGCCGACGCCGAAGGCGATGAAGGCGTCGGCGTCGGGATTGCTGACATCGTCCAGCCGCCTTGGTGTCAGGATCGACAGCGCCACATCCGGATACATCTGCCGGAATTCGCCAATATGGGTGCATAAAAACAGCGAGGCGAAGCCCGGCGTGCAGGAGACGGCGAACGAGCCGCCGACGCCGGTGCCGGCCTGGCGTGTCACCGCGTCGCCAAGCACGGTCAGCGCCTTGCGCACGTCAGCGGCATAGCGCTGGCCGCGTGGCGTCAGCGCGACGCCCTTGCCGATGCGCTCAAGCAGGTCGAAGCCGAGGTCGCGTTCGAGCAGCCGCAACTGATGGCTGACCGCGCTGCGGGTCAAGTGCAGTTCGTCGGCGGCGCGCCAGACGCTGCCGTGGCGGGCAAAGCTATCAAGGGCGCGCAGCGCCTGTGTGGAGGGTATTCGCAAGAGGCCTCAGGTGAACCGAATTTGCACGAACCGGGAAAACATATCACTTTTTGGAAAGCCGCTTCACTGCTTTCTTGGGCTGCATGGAGAAACCGGTGACGATCTCGGCGCAAGCCACCGCGCTTGCCTGTCTCGATGGCATCCAGCCGTCGCTGTCGGCGTGGACGCGCACCATTTTCGATTTCGGCGAGACCGCCTGGCGCGAGTACCAGTCGGCAGCCTGGTATGTCGCGCGTCTGAGGCATGAGGGGTTTTCGGTCGAGGAAGGCTCCGGCGGCATGCCGACCGCCTTTTGCGCTCATTGGACGAATGGTCCGGGGCCGACCATCGGCATGTACGCCGAATATGACGCGGTGCCCGGCAACTGCCAGGACGCAGCCACGGTGAAGCGGCCGCGCCCGGGCCTGGGCAGCGAGGCCGGCGGCCATACCGATCCGCATTCCGGGCTTGGCATTGCCAGCCTCGGCGGGCTTCTGGCCACCAAGGCGGCAATGCAGCGCCACGGCATCGAAGGCACGCTGCGCTTTACCGGTGAGCCGGCCGAAAAGGTGAGGGGCTCAAAGCCGATCCATGCGGCCAAAGGTTATTATGATGGCCTTGCCGGGATGATCTCGTTCCACCCCTTCTACATGCTGCCGCTCTGCAACACGGCGCGCTGGGACACGCATTGCGGTGCCGCTTATGCGATGATCTACCGTTTCGTTTGCGACGAACCCGAAAACTGGGTGCGCGCGGGTGATGGCGCGCCGATCCCGCAGGCGCATTCGGCGGTGCGGGCGCCCGGCGCCAACGATGCGCTGATGACGATGTACATGGCCTCCAAGGCGCTGCGTGATTCCATGCTGCCGCACCAGGGCGGCTGGTCGATCAGCGAGGCGATCCTCACCGCAGGACAAGCGACGGCCGACAATCTGCCGGCGGGGCTCTCAGAGATCCAGTACATGATCCGCGTGCCGACCATTGCCATGGCCGAACAGGTTACCGCCGTGCTCGACCGCAACGCGCAAGCCGCCGCTACGATCAGCGGCTGCCGCTACGAGCGCCATTGGGTGTCGAAGTCGCGGCCGGGGCTCACCAATCACGCGATGGCCGGGATCGCCTATGAAGCGCTGTCCACGGTCGGCCCGCCGCACTGGGATGAGGCAGCGAAGACGGTCGCCCGCGAGGTGCAGGTCAATGCCGGCGGCACGGCGAGCGAAAACCCGTTCATCGACGAGATGGAGCGGCTGATCACGCCGCAAGCCGCCGAGGCCATCCTGCGCCGCGATTTGCCGCCCTCGCAGATCAACTCCACCTCCGACGATTACACCGACATGTCGTGGCACGCCCCGACGGCCCGCTTCTATATCGCCCGCCCGGCGCTGCGCTCGGCGGATGGCCACGCCTATCCGTCCTGGGCGATGAATGCGCTGGGTGGCATATCGGCCACCATCGATCCGATGGTCATTTGTGCCGCCAAGACGGTTGCGCTTGCAGCCCTCCGCTTGCTTGAAGACAAGACCGCGCGCGATGCGGCGATGGATGAATTTACCACCCGCACCGGCGGCGGCATCGGCGGCTCGAACTGGATCGCGCCGCTTTGCGACTACGACCCACCGATCAATTTCCGCTGGCCGGAATATGTCACCACCGCGCGCGGGCTCGACTGGTGGATTCCGTCCGCCGGCACCGCATGATCGACCACCGATATCACCAAGAGGAGAACCCCATGACCGTCCATGACCGCATCGTCGCCGAACCGTTCTCGCTGCAGCGCCGCAATCCCGCCGGCGGCACCAAGCCGCTCACCGCCTGGGGTTTTGCCAACGAGACCGATGTCTTGACCGACGTGCTGCTCGGCTCGCCGAATTTCCTGCGCCATCTGTCGACCAGCTCGCTGTCGCGCAAACATCTGCGCGAGGCGCCCTGTAACGTCCAGATCGCGCAGGCGCAGCACAAGGACCTTGTCGCCGCCTACGAGCATTTCGGCGTCAACATCCACTGGCACGAGCCGACGCCGGAACTGCCGATGCAGGTCTATTCCCGTGATTCCAGCGTCATGACACCTTATGGCGCCTTCATCACCGCTATGGCCAACTGGTGGCGTCGCGGCGAGAACTATGCTGCCATCCGCACCTATGAAAAGCTCGGCATCCCGATCTACGACATGGTCACATCAGGTACCTTCGAGGGCGGCGACTTCAACGTCATCGAGGAGGGCGTGGTGCTGATCGGCTGCGGCGGCGCCCGTACGCAGGAAGAGGGCGCCCGTCAGGTGCAGTCCTGGTTCGACAAGGAGGGCTGGGAGACACGGCTAGCCTTCATCGACGAATACTACGTCCATATCGACCTGATGGTGGTTCCAATCGCCGAAAAGCTCACCGCCGTCTGCCTCGCCTGCACCGAGCCGGGCATCGTCGACTGGCTGAAGGGCAAGGGCCACGAGATCATCGACGTGCCGTTCCAGGACACGATGGCGCTCGGCTGCAACTTCATGTCGCTCGGCAAGGACAGGGTCATCGCCCCGACGTCGAGCCAGTCGCTGATCGGCCAGCTCAAGGCGCGCGGCTTCGAGGTCGCGGCGATAGACATGAGCGAAATCTCCAAGACGGGAGGCGGCATCCATTGCATGGCGCAGGCGCTGAAGCGCGAGCCGGCGTAAGGGCGGGAATC
The DNA here is from genome assembly GCF_016836705.1 of Mesorhizobium caraganae. Taxonomy (GTDB): domain Bacteria; phylum Pseudomonadota; class Alphaproteobacteria; order Rhizobiales; family Rhizobiaceae; genus Mesorhizobium; species Mesorhizobium caraganae. Next base: position 385,958 of record NZ_JAFCGY010000002.1, read on the forward strand.
TTGACCTGTTAGTACACTATTTCCCTGCATATTTGACAAAGCAGGCTCGGCAATGGAAACATTGCACGGACATTTCGAGGAGAGAATCTATGAAAAAAGCCTACGAAAAGCCGAGCCTGGCCAAGGCGGGAAAGCTCGGATCGCTGGTCGCCTCGATCTCATCGAAGCCAGCCCCCTGAGCCGCCAGCCGATGAAGGCTGAAATTCGGTTGTCTTGGCTTTGGTGACAGCCGGACCTATTGTTTGACAGCAGCCCGCTGGCTTTGAACGGCGGGCTTTTGTTTTGGCTGAGCACTATCGTGCCGAAACCAGAAACGGCGCGTTATGCGTCAGCTGGCTAGTCCGATCTGCCCGAACCTGAATTGAACTTGCGCCTGGCGTTTTCCAGATGCGCACGCATCGCCTGGCCGGCCGATTCCGGCTCGTGGCGCTCGATCGCCTCGAACACCGCCTGGTGGCCGGCGAAACTCTTGCGATTCTCGATTTCGGTGTTGGCCATGTGGATGCGCTGATTGATCAGCCATTCGACCAGCGCCTCATGCGCGGCGAGGAAGATCGGATTGCCTGGGATGACGGTCAGGACGCGGTGAAACGCGACATCGGTGACGGCGAAGGCCCGCGCCCGGGGAATGGCACGCTCGTTTTCGGCCAGTGCGGCGGTCAGCGCATCGATCTGTTCGCGGGTCGCCACCTCGGCGGCGTGGCGGGCAATCGAGACCTCGAGAAACAGCCGCAACTGCTCGAAATGGCCGATGCCGTCGGGCTGGTCCATCAAAAGATGCGCCGTACCCGTCAGCTGCTCCAGCATGTTCTTCGGCGTCGGCCGCGTCACCTTCGGGCGCTCGCCGCTGTTGATGCGCACCAGCCCCATCTTCTCCAGCGCAAACAGCGCCTCGCGCACCGAGGGGCGACCGACGTCGAACATCGACATCAAGTCACGCTCGGACGGCAGCGAGGCGCCGACTGGATAGACCTCGTCGCGGATCATCGCCTCCAGGCGAAGGCGAACTTCATCCGACAGTTTTTTTCGTACTGGCATATTGTGCATGGTCTACCTTTTAAGCTATTAGACCAGTCGTCGCAAGCGAGGATCTTGCGCAACCGAAGGGATGGAGGGCGCCGTTTTGCCAATGGGCGCGGCGGTCGCGCGACAGGCGAAGATCTGGCGCGAAATCGACCTGGAGTAGGGGCGTCGCCTCGATTTCGGCCGGCGACAGCAACGGGAGGAAAATTCCATGAGAAGACTGTTGATGAGCTTTCTGTCGGCGCTGGCGCTGACCTTTGCGGCCGGCGCCGCGAAGGCTGCGGATGGCGGCACGTTCCGTTCCGCCATGCGCACCGGTTGCATCGAGATGGGCACGCTGCACACCACCTGCGGCCACAGGCTCGACGAGACGGTCCTGCAGGGCCTCGTCCACATCAAATGGACGGGCGACGGCGTGCAACCGATGCTGGCCGAGAGCTGGAAGACGCCCGACGGCGGCAAGACCTACGTCTTCAGCTTGCGCCACGGCGTCAAATGGCATGACGGCACGCCCTTCACCGCCAAGGACGTGGTGTTCAGCCTCAACCTCTACGCCAACCCCAAGGTCGGCTCGCCCTGGGCGCAGAAGCTTGGCGCGGTCGCCGGATACAAGGCTTTCCAGGATGGCTCGGCCTCCTCGCTTGCCGGAGTGAAAGCACTCGATGACATGACCGTCCAGGTCGAGCTCGACAGCGCCAAGCCGCTCTGGGTCGAGCTGCAGCTTATCGCCATCAGCATCTTTCCCGAACACATTCTGGGCAAGGTCGCACCCGGCGACATCAAGGGGAACGCCTTCTGGGTCAACCGTGTCGGCACCGGCCCGTTCATCTGGAAGAAATACGAGAGCGACCAGTATGTCGAGGTCGACCGCAATCCCGACTATTTCCTCGGCGCGCCCAAGCTCGATCGCATCATCTACCAGATTTACAAGGACGTGCCGCCGATCATCGCAGCACTCGAGACGCAGGAGGTCGACGCCATGTCCTATGAGGGCGGCGGCGTGCCGGTCTCCGAACTCGCCCGCCTGCAGAAGCTCGACTATCTCACCGTGCTGCCGAAGTTCTCCGCCGGCCTGCCGACCTACCTGCAGTTCAACCTGGAGAACAAGCGCTTCGCCGATGTGCGCGTGCGCCAGGCGATGCTCTATGCCATCGACCGCAAGGCCATTATCGAGACGGTCAAGCAAGGCGCCGGCGAACTCCTGAACACGCTGTTCCCGCAGGACTGGGCGCGCGCCAAGGACCTCGAAGCCTACGACTACAATCCCGACAAGGCCAAGCAGCTGCTGACCGACGCCGGCTGGGACGTCGGCCAGCCGGTCGATTTCATCTACTACTATTCCGACCAGATGAACGTCGACACCGTCACCGCCATCCAGAGCTATCTGGCCGCGGTCGGCGTCAACATCCAGCCGCGCCTGCTCGACCCGGCGGCGATCAATCAGGTCTATGCCGACGGCAGCTTCCAGATGGGCTTCTTCGCGCAAGGCATGGGGCTCGATCCCTCGCTCGGCTCGCCGCTGGTCGTCTGCGGCGCCAAGCCTCTCGCCATGGGCTATTGCAACCCGAAGGTCGACGAACTCTTCAACAAGGGGCTGGAATCCAACGACCGCGCGGTGCGCGCCGCGAGCTATCAGGAAGCCTCGCGCATCCTCAACCAGGACCTGCCAAAAGCCTGGCTGTGGAACGAGGTGCGGCCGCTGGCCTTCAACAATCGCATCGTCGGCCTGGCTCAGCACTTCAAGGAACAGCCGCTCGTGATCTTCAATCACCCGGTCTACAACGAAGTCGAGAAGTGGGAAGTGGCGAAATAGTCACCGCCCTTGCCGATGAGGCTCTGTCCGAGCCTCACGATCTGATGTCTCAGAACCGCCTTCAACCATAGGAGAGGCCGGTGCTCAGCTATCTCCTGCGAAAACTGCTCTTCAGCATTCCGGTGCTGTTCGGCGTCACCGTGATCGTCTTCGCCATCGCGCATGCCATGCCGGGCGACGCGGTGCTGGCGATGATCACCGCGGAGGCGCCGTCAAGCGAGGAACTGATCGCCATGCGACGCGGCGAACTCGGCCTCGACCAGCCGCTTTACGTCCAATACCTCAACTGGATCGGCCAGATCCTGCACGGCAATCTCGGCCGCTCCTTCGTCAATGGCCGCAGCGTCGGCGAGATCATAGGCGAGCGCTTGCCGATGACGCTGGAGCTGATGGGCGTGGCGCTGCTGATAGCCTTCCTTCTCGGGACCACACTCGGCGTGATCTCGGCACTGCGGCAATACAAGCTCACGGACTATTCGCTGACGCTTGCCGGCTTTGTCGGCGTCTCCATCCCGGACTTCTTCATGGGGCTGCTGCTGGTCTATGTCTTTGCGCTGGAGCTGCGCTGGCTGCCGTCGTCCGGCATCTCGACCGCCGGCGACAGTTTTTCGCTGCTCGACAATCTCAAGCATCTGATCCTTCCGGCGGCGGCGCTCGCTTTGTTCCGCGCCGCCATCTTCATGCGCTATGCCCGCGCCGGCATGCTCGAAGTGCTGAACCAGAGCTATATGCGCACTGCCAAGGCCAAGGGCTTGCGTCCCAGCACCATCACGCTGCGCCACGGCCTGCGCAATGCGCTGATCCCGCTGGTCACCGTCTTCGGCCTCGCGCTGCCAACCTTGTTCGGCGGCTCGGTTGTGATCGAGACCATTTTCCAGTGGCCGGGCATCGGCCTGATGTTCATCGATTCCGTGGTCAACCGGGACAGCCCCGTCATCATGGGCTACGTGCTGATCACCGCCATCATCGTGATGCTGGCCAACCTCGCCACCGACCTGGCCTACAGCGTGCTCGACCCCAGGGTGAGCTATGACTGACGCCACCGCCGCCGACATGACCATTGCCGCCGGTGCCTCGCGCGGCCTGTGGGGTGAGGCGGCGCGCCGCTTCCTGCAGCACCGGCTGGCGACGCTCGGGCTGATCATGCTCGCCATCATCGTGCTCGCTTGCGTTTTGGCGCCGCTGATCGCGCATTACGGGCCAAACGATATCGACCTCAGGGGCCGCAACCAGCCGCCCGGCGGCATGCATTGGCTGGGCACCGACGGCACCGGCCGCGATATCTTTGCCCGCATCCTCTATGGCGGCCGCATCTCGCTGACGGTCGGCTTCGTCGCCGTGGCGATCTCGGCGGCGATCGGCATCTTCATCGGCTGCGTCGCCGGCTATTTCGGCGGCAAGGTCGACCTCTTGCTGATGGGCCTGATCGACATGGTGCTGACCTTTCCTCGCCTGGTCATCATCATCGCTTTCGTCGCTGTCGTCGGACCGAGCATCTTCAACACCATGGTGGTGATCGGGCTGCTCAGCTGGCCGTCCATCGCCCGGCTGACGCGTGGCGAGATCCTGGCGCTGCGCAACCAGGAATTCATTCTCGCCGCACGCTCGCTCGGCACCTCGCCATCGGTCATCATTCTCGAACACATATTGCCCAATGTGCTGAGCCCGATCCTGGTGGCGATCACGCTCGACGTGGCGACCGTCATCCTGCTCGAGGCCTCGCTTTCCTTCCTTGGCCTCGGCGCGCAGGCGCCGGCGGCAAGCTGGGGCAACATGCTGCGCGATGCGCGCACTTTGTCGATCCTGGAGAGCCAGCCCTGGATGTGGATCCCGCCCGGCGCCATGATCGCCATGGCCGTGCTCAGCATCAACTTCGTCGGCGATGGCCTGCGCGATGCGCTCGACCCGCAGCACATTATGGGCGGGGGCGGCAAATGATGGGCGCCGACGCACTTGCCGTTGAAAGGACCACCAAGGGGATCGGACAGCAGTCGGTGCTTTTCCGTGCAAGGGTTGAGCGTCGAGTTCGGTCCGCACGGCAGCGCCGTTTATGCCGTCAACGACGTCTCCTTCGAGCTTGCCGAGGGCGAGTCGCTGGCCATTGTCGGTGAGAGCGGTTCGGGCAAATCCGTCACCGTGCAGACGCTGATGGGCCTGATCCGCAAGCCGCCGGGACGTGTCACCGCGGGCCGCGCGCTGTTTCGCGGCCGAGATCTCCTCGCCATTCCCGACAGCGAATTGCGCCAGATCCGCGGGCGCGACATCGCCATGATCTTCCAGGACCCGATGTCGTCGCTGAACCCGGTGCTGACCATCGGCCTACAACTGACCGAGGCGCTGCGCGAGCATCAGGAATTGAGCGAGGCCGAGGCCGAACGCCAGGCGCTCGACATGCTGGAACTGGTCGGCATCGCCAACGGGCCGCAGCGCATGCGCGCCTTTCCGCACCAGTTCTCCGGCGGCCAGCTGCAGCGCATCGGCATCGCCATGGCGCTGGTCTGCAAGCCGTCGATCCTGATCGCCGACGAGCCGACCACGGCGCTCGACGTCACCATCCAGGCGCAGATCGTCGAGCTGGTCAGCCGCCTGCAAAAACAGCTCGGCATGGCGATCATCTGGATCAGTCATGACCTCAGCCTGGTCGCCGGCTTCGTCGACCGCGTCGCGGTGATGTACGCCGGCTCGATCGTCGAATGCGCTGACGTCGATGAGCTCTTTTCGACAACGACGCACCCCTACACGATCGGCCTGTTGAACTCGATCCCGTCGCTGACGGCTGAGAACACCAGGCTGGTGCCGATCAAGGGCACACCGCCCAACGTCACGCTGCCGCCGACCTTCTGTGCCTTCGCGCCGCGCTGCGATTATGCCGAGGCGCGCTGCCGCGAGCAAAAGCCGCCGCTGGAAACGGTCAACGCCGGCCACACTACTGCCTGCTGGCGCTGGCGCGAGGTCGACCATTTGCCACGATCGCCCGCCGCCGCTCAAAGGGTGAAACCGGCTGGTGCGGCCGGGCAGGAGGCGCTGCTCACCGTTACCGATCTCAAGGTGCATTTCCCCATCCGGCGCGGCGTTTTGCGGCGGCAGGTCGGCGCGGTGCATGCCGTCGACGGCGTCAGCTTCGAAGTGCTGCGCGGTGAGACACTGGCGCTGGTCGGCGAGAGCGGTTGCGGCAAGTCAACGACAGGCCGTGCCGTGCTCGGTCTCGAGCGGCCAAGCGCCGGCAGCATCGTGTTCGAGGGCAGGGATTATGCCGGTGCGACGGGCGAAGAGCTGAAGCAGCGCCGCCGCGACATGCAGATGGTGTTCCAGAACCCGTTCGGCTCGCTCAATCCGCGCATGACCGTGGGCCGCATCATCGGTGAGGGGCTGCGCGCGCAGAAGATCGGCACCCGCGCCACGCGCGATGCAAGGGTCGGCGAGTTGCTGGCGCTGGTCGGTTTGAGGGAAGCGCTGCGCAACCGCTACCCGTTCGAGCTCTCCGGCGGCCAGCGCCAGCGCGTGGGCATTGCTCGCGCGATTGCCACCAATCCGAAATTCATCATTGCCGACGAGCCGATCTCGGCGCTCGACGTCTCGATCCAGGCGCAGATCGTCAACCTGCTTGACGACCTGAAGGTGCGCCTCGGCCTGACCTATCTGTTTGTCGGCCACGATCTGTCCATGATCCGCTATCTCAGCGACCGCGTCGCGGTGATGTATCTCGGCCGCATCGTCGAGATTGGCACCACGGCTTCGGTGTTCGGCAGCCCGCTGCACCCCTATACGCGCGCGCTGCTGTCGGCGATTCCGGTGCCCGACCCGAAGGCCGGCGGCACGCGCCGGCGCATCGTGCTTGGCGGTGGCGTGCCTGATCCGTCGAAGCCACCGTCCGGCTGCCATTTCCATCCGCGCTGCCCGAAGGCGACCGACATATGCAGCAAGGTGGATCCGCAACCGCGCGATTTCGGCTCGACTACCACAGGGCGGCATCTGGTCGCCTGCCACCATGCCGGGGAGGCCTAGCCAATGCCTCCGAACCCAAGTCGGCGGTCGAAAAAGATCATGCTGAAACAACGCCATAGAGCCGGAACCGGAATCAGTGGTTCAGGCGCCGATCTCCCCGAGACAATCCTGACAGCACCGAGGGCTTAGCAATGACCAGAGAATTGGCGGGCATGTATGCCGCCTTGATGACCGGCCTCAGCGACGCCGGCGAGTTCGACCCCGAGCGCCAGCGCAACATCAACGATTACGTGCTGCGCCAGGGCCTGGCCGGCCTCTATGTCGGCGGCTCAAGCGGCGAGTCCGGCCTGCTGACGGTGGACGAATTGTTGGCGCAGCAGGAAGTGGTCTTTACAGGCGCCGCGGGGGCAGGGGTAAACCTGATCGCTCATGTCGGTATGCCGAACCTGCGCGATTCCATCCGCCTCGCGCGGCACGCGAAAAAGCTCGGCTATCACGCGCTGTCGGCGCTGCCGCCGCATTCCTATCCGTTCTCCGACGAGGAGGTTTTCGGTTACTACCAGGCGCTGGCGGCGGCGACCGACCTGCCGCTGATCGTCTACGAGATCCCGTTACGCACTGGCCGTCCCTTGCCGCTGGCGCTGCTGGTCAGGCTGCTCGACCTCGGCAATGTCGTCGGCATCAAATACACCTCCACCGACTTGTTCAAATATTCGCAGCTGCGCAAGCGGCAGCCGCAAAAGCTGTTCTTCTACGGCTTCGATGAGATCTACGCCGCTGCCGGCATGCTCGGCACCGAAGGCGGCATCGGCACCACCTACAATCTGCTTGGACGGCTCTATGTGGCGGTTGACCAGGCGGTCCGTGACGGTGATCTGCTGCGGGCGAAAACCCTGCAGATGGTGTCGCAGGATTTCGTCGAAGTGCTGCTCGAAACCGGCGTGCTGCCGGGTATGAAAGCGGCCTTCCGGGTCATCGGTGTCGATTGCGGTCCAACCCGCGCACCGATGGCGCCAGCCGTCAAGGACGCCGAGGATCGGATGCGCGCCGTTCTCGCCCGCCCGGCGATCAGGGAGTGGCTGGCGTGAGATGGCCGCGCTGACGACGGAACGCGGTCGCCTCGTCTGGCCCGGCCGGACTCGCGACGGCGTGCAACCGCCCGTCCGGCCGGAATCCCATCTGCTATGCAGGTATCAATACGGCGATGCGATGCACGCCGACCTCCTTGCTTGTATTCGTCGATTCGTCGGTCTTGCCCTTGGCGCACGTATACATGTCGCCCACCTTGAGCTTGAATTCCTTGTCGGCTTTCTTGATCGTGAATGCACCTGAGGTGATGGTGCACACCATGTCGTTGTCCATCACCGACTGAGGCGCGTGTGCTCCGGGCTGAAACACCACGTCGACAATTGCGATGCTCTTGTAGGCGGGAATGTCTGCATTGCCGGTGCCGACCTCAACCATCCTGACACCGGGCGCAATCTCCTTACCCTCTTTCGGGCCGTATTTCTTGATTTTTGCGGATGCCGCCAGAGTGAACAAAGGCGTTACCGCGGCGGTCGTCAGACCGAGGGCAATTGCAGACCTGCGATTCATGGTTTTCATCGCATCCTCCCGATGCTCGTCATGCATGGATATGCACGACCGGGAATATATTAGCACAAACGAATTTACTTGTATGCCAAGCGGCTCTGGCGCAGACCCGCAAAGGGGGTCGCTCCGCCGGGTGCTCACTGCACCTTTTGCCGGAACTTCGAATGACAGTTCGAGCAATCCTGCAGGATGAGATGCAGGATATGCTCCGCCGGCAGTTTGGCCGGATCGGCTTCCGCCGGCATCGCGCGCTTGCCGAGCAGGCTGCCGCCGCCCATTGCCAGGCCGGCCCCCATGCGCATGTCGTCGGTGATGCTTTCAGGCGCGTGCTCGGCCTTGGCGGCCAGCGCGTCGGCCAGCGTCCCGATGTGATTTGCCAGCGCCTCGAATTCCGCCCGCGACTGATCGATCTCCAGCCTGGCCTGCGAAGGTGGCCCAAGCGAGGCGCTCGGAAACTCGGCAATCAGGGCAGGGCCGGTGCGTGCGCGAAGGGTTTGCGCCGCCGCCTTGAACGTCGCGGCGTCGTAGGCTTGTCTGCCGTCAAACATGCCGGCGATGGTTTTCGCCGCCGCCGCCATCTCCTTCATCGACGCCTGCCGTGCCGTCACGATCGGTCCATCGCCGGCAGAGGCGGCCATCGTGAGGGCGCAGACGAGCCACAGCAGCGCCGCTTTCACAGTCCACCTCACGGTGCAATGTCCTCGCCGCCCCATCCAACCGTGATAAGCCAGCCGCAGCAGGGGTTCGACTTCAGGTCGGATTCTTCTGTCGTGGTGCCGATACTCATCGGTAAATATCCGTGGTCGGAGGCCTCTGTCTCTGAGCGGATAGACCTTCCAGCCACCGGAAGGTCAACTGCTTGAAACAGCCGATCGGCGGGCAATCAGCGCGGGCTTGCAGAGACCTGACGCAGCGTTTCCTTGACTTGGATCGCAAAAACGGGCAGCAAAGCACAGGTGAGGGAGAGCATTTCTACCGTGGCGCAGACCATGGAGGGCTCTTTTTCGTATCGACCGCCGCACAATGTGCGACCGGTGGAGGGATTGGTTAACCAACTTTGTCCATCTTTTGATTCAATCGGCAACAGACGCGAAAGGTGCAGGGGGCACCAGCGAACTGTGGATGTCACGGATGCGAGGGTCGCAAGCCTGCATGCCGATTGAGAGTGGTTGTATGGCGTTTTTGCGTTTGAAAGACCGGGGCGACAATCCTGAACGGGATTTGACTTCGAAGAGATCCGGCCAGCGCTGGGTGGTGGTGCCGGTTATCGGCGCGGCCCTTGCGCTGTGGTCGGTGGGGACCATGGCCGGCCTCTATTCGCTGGGAACCTCGCTCACTGCCGCTTCCAACACCTTGCCGCAAAGCCTGCTTCTGCCAAACGCCGCGCTGGCCGATTCGCGCCGCAGCCTTGCCAATTCGTGGGCGCCGCGGCTTTCGGCACAAAAATTACAGGCATTGCTGCTCAGCCAATGCGACGCCGGCTGCAGGCGCGCCGCCGCGAGCTTCGCGCATGACGGCAAGACGGCTCGGCTGAAGCCGGCCGCGCATGCCTCGAATGCCGATGTCGCGCAAAACATCGGTACGGCGCAAAACACCAGCATCGCACTTGTCACCCCGCGCGATGCGCGCTTCGACGGCGTGGTGGCCAAGGCAAAGCTGTCGCCGCAAAAGCTGGCTGCCGCCTTCGCCAAGGCCTCGAATGCGCCCTTCATGCTTGCCAGCCTTCCGGCCGCTGCCCGTTTCGCCGAAGTCCGCATGCCCGACCAGAATGGCCCGGCCTCGGAGCGCTTTGGGCCGGAAGTGGCCGAGATCGAACGCTCGTCGCGCCTGGCGTTGGCGCTGGCCAACACCTTGCCGGATCAGGGCGCCGACATGCTGGCGCCGCCGCCGGCCGTCGCGGCAATCGTCGAAGCGCAAAATCCTGAGCAGGCCGAGGTTCAGGTGGCCTCGCTGCCGCCGCAGGATGATCTGCCCGACAACATTGCACTGCCGGGTCGGCGTCCGCGCGCCGAAACCGCTCAGCCTGCAGAGGCGCCCAGCAAGCCCAAGGCGCAAGCGGCCAAGCCTCAGGCGGCCAAGCCACAGACCGACCGGGCGGCCGAGACCGCGGCACCCCAGTCGCCGGGCATTGTGTCGCCGCGCTCGCCGCGCAATTCCCAGGACGTCGCCGCACTGCCGGGCGTGCCAGGCAGCGAGACCATCCGCACCAAGCCGGGCAAGCGGGTGAAGGCGCAAGCCGGCGAGATGCTGGCCTATGCCACACCGGATGTCCCGGCTGGCGGTGTCGGCCGCGCGTTCAAGGATCTGTTCGCCACGCCCGGAATGGGCGGCGGCGTCGCCGTCTACGACATCTCGGCCAAGACCGTCTACATGCCCGATGGCTCGCGGCTCGAGGCCCATTCGGGGCTAGGCTCGATGGTCGACCAGCCGCGTTTCGTCCACAAGAAAAATGTCGGCCCGACGCCGCCCAACACCTATGATCTGAAGCTGCGTGAATCCCGCTTCCACGGCGTTGAGGCGCTTCGTCTCACCCCAGTCGACGGCCGGAACAAATACGGTCGCGATGGCCTGCTCGCCCACACCTACATGCTGCGCGGCGGCCGCGCGGAATCAAACGGCTGCGTTGTCTTCAAGGACTATGCGCGCTTCCTCTCCGCCTACAAGAAGGGCAAGATCAAGCGCCTTGTCGTCGTGCCGCGCCTGACCAAGCCGCTGACGCGGGTCGCCCAGGATGGGCGGGGAGCGTAGGCAGTAGGGCAGTAGGCAGTAGGCAGTAGGCAGTAGGCAGTAGGGGAGGAAGTCTCCCCGCGCTTTTTCCTTGTTCCTGCCCTATTGCCTATTCCCCACTGCCTATTCCCTTTTCCACGCCCGGCAGTCTATGACTGATCGCGGCGGATCGGCTGGAATTCCACGAGGACATCATGACAATACGCGCTGTCGTTTGGGGCGAGAATATCCATGAGCGGACCAATGAAGTGGTCGCCGCCCTCTATCCCGAGGGCATGCACACGACCATCGCCAAGGCGCTGAACACCGACAAGGCGATCTCCGCCTCGACCGCCACACTCGAACAGCCCGAGCATGGCCTGTCGGCCGATCGTCTGGCCGAGACCGACGTGCTGGTCTGGTGGGGTCACAAGGACCATGGCGCCGTTGCCGACGAAGTGGTCGAACGCGTCGCCCGCCGCGTCTTTGAAGGCATGGGGCTGATCGTTCTGCATTCCGGCCATTTCTCGAAAATCTTCAAGCGGCTGATGGGCACGCCCTGCACGCTGAAATGGCGCGAGGCCGGCGAGCGCGAGCGGCTCTGGGTGACCAGCCCCAGCCATCCGATCGCCGAAGGCATCAGTGAGTATTTCGAGCTCGAGAACGAAGAAATGTATGGCGAGCAGTTCGCCGTGCCGGAGCCGCTGGAGACGGTCTTCATCTCCTGGTTCCAGGGCGGCGAGGTGTTCCGCTCAGGGCTGACCTACCGTCGCGGCGCCGGCAACGTCTTCTACTTCCGCCCCGGACATGAGACCTATCCGACCTATCACGATGCCACAGTGCACAAGGTGCTGCGCAACGCTGTGAAGTGGGCGCACAACCCGCAAGGTACCAAGTCGGCGATCCTCGATGCGCCGAATGTGCCGGTCGACAAGGCGCTGGAGACCATCGTCGAGCGCGGCGGCAAGCTGCACGCCTCGGGCGAGGCGGGTTTCCGCTAAAACAACCCCAGGAAAAGGCGCAGCGGCTTTCCGTCTGGAGTTGCGTATGAACAACGCTTGGACCACATTCGGCTCATTTCATTGAATCGAACCAATTTCGCTCGGAGTGCAAAAATGCGGCTTTTGATATTGGGTACCGGCTGGATGGCACAGGAGCATGCCCGCCGCTTTGGCGCCATTGATGGCGTCGAGATCGTCGGCGCTGTCGATGTCGATGAAAAGCGCGCCGGCGAATTCGCCGACGGCTTCAAGATCCCGAAACGCTTCACCTCGTTGGAGGCAGCGCTCGACTGGGGCGGCTTCGATGCGGTGGCCAACGTCACGCCTGACCGTATCCACCATCCGACGACCATGGCGCTGATCGCGGCCGGCAAGCCGGTGCTGTGCGAAAAGCCGCTCGCCGAAAACTTCGGCAAGGCGAGCGAGATGGCTGACGCGGCGCAAGCCGCTGGCATCGTCAACATGGTCAACCTCACCTATCGCAACGTTGCTCCCTTGCAAAAGGCGCGGCAGATGGTGCTGGCCGGCGAGATCGGCACCGTCCGCCACGTCGAGGCCTCCTATCTGCAGAGCTGGCTGGTGTCGAAATTCTGGGGCGACTGGCGCACCGATCCGAAATGGCTGTGGCGGCTGTCGCGCGGCCACGGCTCCAATGGTGTGCTCGGCGATGTCGGCATCCACATCCTCGATTTCGCCAGCTATGGCGCGGCGCTCGACATCGACCATGTCTTCTGCCGGCTGCGCGCCTTCGACAAGGCACCGGGCAACCGCATCGGCGAATACGACCTCGACGCCAATGACAGTTTCGCCATGACACTGGATTTTTCCAACGGCGCCTTCGGCGTGGTGCATGCCAGCCGCTGGGCGACCGGCCATATGAACGAACTGCGCCTGCGCATCTATGGTGACAAGGGCGGCGTCGAGGTCGTGCACAATCTCGAGGGCTCGGAGCTGAAGGCGTGCATCGGCGACGACATCGAGAGCGCCAAATGGGAGACCCTCGACGCCGGCACTGTGCCGTCGAACTACCAGCGCTTTGTCGATGCCGTCAGAAGCGGTGTGCAGGCCGAACCTTCGTTCCACCACGCTGCCGAACTGCAAAAGGTGCTGGATCTGGCTGTCGTGTCGGACGAGAAGCGTACGGAGTTGAGGGCCAGCGCCGACACGCAGTGATGTGAAGGGGAGGAGCAAGCCATGGTCACGCGGCGCGCGCAATGTCTCTGCGGCCAGCTGTCAGCAACCTGTACGGGCGAGCCGGTGCGCATCTCGGTCTGCCATTGCCTAGACTGCAAGCGCCGCACCGGCAGCGCCTTCAGCTACAATGTCCGGTTTGCGGAAGGCGATGTATCGATCGAGGGACGGGCGAAGCAGTTCACCCGCACGGGCGATCAGGGCGGCCGCATCATCTACAATTTCTGCCCAGAGTGCGGCGCCAGCGTCCACTACCGGATCGACACGCAGCCCGGCGTGATCGCCATTCCCGTCGGCGCCTTCGCCGACCCGTCCTTCCCGCCGCCCTTCCAGTCCTTCTACCACGACAGCCGGCGCTGTGACTGGGTCGAGATCAAAGCCGAGCCGCTGGCGACGTTCGACTGAAGGCCGCTTTCGACACGAAGCGGAACCGTCCGCACGCTCCGCGCATTTCGGAGCATGAACAAGACGATTTCCAACACCGATACGGGCGGATCGGGCTGGACGATCAAGCTCGGAGACGGTCCTGTCGTCGGTACAGCCATCCACAGCGGCACCGACGTTGGCAGTGCTTGCCGAGGGCTTATGTGTCTTTCTGATCCAGACCGGCTTCGAGAGGAAGATCCGTTCACTGAGCGCTTCATCGCCGATTTCCCGACCCGGATCATCGTTCATCGGTCGCGCTTCCAGGTCGATCTGAACCGCGCGCGCGACGCTGCCGTCTACTTGTCGCCGGACCAGTCCTGGGGGCTCAAAGTCTGGCGGGAGTTGCCGGCCGAGACCATCGTGAAGGAGTCTCTGTCCTTTCACGACGCCTTCTACAGTGAGCTGAAGCGTGTCCTCGCCGATATCGAGAAGCGCTATGGCCGGTTCGTTCTCGTCGACGTCCACAGCTACAATCACCGCCGCGATGGGCCGCAGGCCCAGCCGACATCTCGCGATCTCGCGCCCGACATCAACATCGGGACGTCTTCCATGGACCGCGAGCGCTGGGCGCCGGTCGTCGATGCGTTCATCGAAACGCTTCGCGGCCACCAGCTCAACGGCGAGCCGATCGACGTGCGCGAAAACGTGTCCTTCCAGGGCAAGGGCGAACAGACGCGTTTCGTCCACACCAATTTTCCACAGACCGGCTGTGCAATCGCGGTGGAGTTCAAGAAAATCTTCATGGACGAATGGAGCGGCGAACCCGACTGGACAGCAATCGATCAACTGCGCGCCATACTGGCGTCGACTGTGCCTGTCCTGGCAAAGGCGCTGCGGGCCATGCGATGAAGCCCAAGCTTGTCGAGTCCACATCTCCACTGCTGCAAATCGAAGCGGACCTTGGCGCGCTTTTCCGCGTCGGCAAGCCGATCCGCCGCGAGTTCGGCAACGGCAATCGTTTGCACATCGATCGGCCGCTGCCCTTTCTGTGTGTCCATGTCGGCTCGCATCAGGACGCCGCATTCCATGCCGTCTCCGCCAACGCCTCCTATCTGATCGCCGCCGACATCGAGCTTGCCGGCGAGGTCGCGCGGCTGGTGGCGGGCCGGCTACACGATCACTGCGGCGCGTTCCTCTTGCTGGACATCGGCGAGTTGGCCGAAGACCGGTTCCTGACCGAGGATGTTCCATTCCTGCCGCCTTTCGAGATTGCGCTGGCCTGCGGCAGCACGGCGCCGGAGAAGGCGGCGCGCAAGCGCTTCGCCGATGCTGCATCCGCGCGTGAAGCCAAATACCGCACGCCCCGCGTCGACGAGCTCAGTCCCACCACACGTGCCGAAGCACGGCTCTGGGACGATCCCGGTGATGTGGCGTGCCTGACGGTGCGCTTCGCACCGATCTACAGGGTGCCCGGCACCAAGCGCGTCTACCCCGAACTCCACGATCTCGTCGTCGCCAACATGGTCGATTCCGCGCTTCAGGCCGTCAGTGCCTTCCTGAAGGCATCGAGCCTGGAACAACCGGCGACCCATCGTTCCCTCGGTCGCCGCGCCTATATCGACGCTGTCGCGCGCGCCGACCGTGCGATCGACAATGTCGCGTCGACCTTCGATTTTCTGCTGGCCGTCACACCGATCAATGCCGAACCCGCCTGGCGGGAATTCCAGGCAGGCGCTTTCGAGCGTGTGCCCGCACTGCTTTACCGGCCGCTCGAGCTTGAGGTCGCCGACCAGAAGCGGAGGCTCTATTCGATCTCGCTCGATCATCTGGAAGATACGCTCCTGACCAGGCTGCTCTCCGAAAAGCAGCAGGAGCTCGATCTCCAGCTGTCGATGCTCGCGGCACGCGAGACGCCGCGATTCGTCGAACTCGGGCGAGCCCTGTATGGCAGTGTCGAACCGAGCCTGGCGGCGAGGGCGCGCGCTATTCTCGAAAAGCTCCCGCGCGTTGCCTCGGCCGCCCGGCAGAAGGGCCTCGATGCCGACGCCGTTGCCGCCGCCGCGCGCGACATGATCGCCGGATACCGGGCCGCCTATCCCGATTTCGAGGCTTCGGTGGAGATCCGCGGCGACCTGCCGGCCGGCCTGCTGGTCTCGCGAAGCCGGTTGCTGGTGTCGCGCGATACCAACCTTCCGCCGGAGCGTCTGACGGCGCTGCTCAGCCATGAGATCGGTGTTCATCTGCTGACCTATTTCAACGGCGCCGCGCAGGGGCTCGCCATCTTCTGTAGCGGGCTCGCCGGCTATGAAGGCATGCAGGAGGGACTGGCCGTGCTGGCGGAGTATCTGGTCGGCGGCATGACCGCGGCGCGTTTGCGCCTGATTGCAGCGAGAGTGATCGCCTGTCAGGCGATGCTCGAGGGGGCAACATTCGAGGAAGCCTTCCGCAGTCTGCGCAGGGATCTCGATGATCGCGAGGCCTTCAACGTCATTCTGCGCGTCTACAGAGGCGGCGGTCTTGCAAAGGACGCCATCTATCTGCGCGGCCTGTTGCAGATCCTCGATCACTTGAGGAATGGCGGCAGCCTAACGCCGTTCTGGATCGGCAAGATCGCCGCCGCGCATTTCGGCGCGATCCAGGAACTCAACGCACGCGGTCTGCTACGAGCGCCGCGCCTCGAACCTGCGTTCCTCTCTTCCGACGCGGCGCGGCCGCGCCTCAGGAAAGCGATGGCGGGAATCGATCCGATCGATATGGTTGAAAGCTGAGGGGCTCCACAATGCGCATTGCGTTCTTCGTCAATTCCATTGAAACCGAGACGCCGGGATACACGACGACGGCGTTGGCGCTGGCGGCCGTCCAGCGCGGTCATTCCGTCGTCTATGTCGAGCCGGGCGATTTCATCCTGCGCCCTAATGATGATCTGGCCGTCAGCGTGACGGCTCTGCCCGATGCTGCCTACAAGACATCAGGCAAGCTTCATGCTGCCCTGCAGGCTGCCGCGAAGCAGAAGAAGACCGTCGCCATGAGCGACATCGACATATTGTTTCTGCGTAACGACCCGTCGCTGGATGGCGCCGGTCGGCCATGGGCGGCCAATGCCGGCATCATGTTCGGTCGGCTCGCAGCCGAACGCGGCACCATCGTCGTCAACGATCCGGGCGGTCTGGCGCAGGCACAGAGCAAGCTCTATTTGCAGTCTTTCCCCGAAGCGGTCAGGCCGGCGAGCCTGATATCGCGCAGCATCGCCGAGATCCGCGCCTTCATCGACAAACAGCCGAAGGGCTGTATCGTCAAACCGCTGCAAGGGTCGGGTGGCAAAAACGTGTTCCATATTGCCAAGCCCACCGATTCCAACCTCAACCAGATTTTCGAGGCGGCCAGCGGTGACGGCTATCTTATCGCGCAGGTCTACCTTCCGGAAGCCAAGGCCGGTGACGTCCGCTTGTTTCTGATGAACGGCCTGCCGCTGGTGCGCGACGGCAAGTACGCAGCCTTTCGCCGGGTTCCGGCCAAGGGCGACGTCCGCTCCAACATCCATGCCGCCGGCACCGCCCGCAAGGTCAAGGTAACGGCCACCATGCTGGGCATAGCCGAAATGGTGCGCCCCAAATTGATCGGCGACGGCATGTTCCTGGTCGGGCTCGACATCGTCGGCGACAAACTTCTGGAGATCAACGTCTTCACGCCGGGCGGGCTGACCCGGCTGGCCGACATGTACGCGACGGATTTTGCCGCAAGCGTCATCGCTGCGCTGGAGGAGAAGCAAACGCTGCGGCAAGCCTATGGAAAGGCCATGACCAATTCGCGGCTGGCGACGCTGTGAGGAGCGAGGCAGTCGCGACCTGATCTTCTGCGCGAAAGTCCGTCAATTTGGCGGTGGGACCGCGACCCCGGCGTGGTGACTTCCCAGATGCCAGAGGGACAGCGGAAATCGTCCGCGCTCATCATGGACGAGCCGAAAGCCCGACCCGCTGATCAGGCGCAATGGATTGCGATTGAGCTGGCAGCCGCCGGCGATTCCTCCCCACGTCCGGTTCAGGCGCTCCTGCCACCTGCGGCAACGCGGCCCCTCTGCTTGGCCGTGCTCGATGAAGATCAGCCGGCCCGTGGACTTCAAGATGCGCCGGATTTCACTTAGCGCCGCCTCAGGGTCCGGAATGGTGCAGAAAGCGTAGGTGACGACGACGGTGTCGGCAAAGTCATCGGCCAACGGCAGGGTTTCGCCTCTGGCGCGGAGGCATTCGACATCGAAAGGCATGGAACGGCTCTTGGGTCCGGCCAACCCGAGCATCGTGCCGTCGGGATCGACGCCCACCAGCCGCTGCACCTTGGCCGGGTCGTAGTAGGGAAGGTTCAGGCCGGACCCGAAGCCGACCTCCACAACAATGCCCTCTGCCTGCGGGATCATTCGCTTTCGCATGTGCGCGAATGCGTTGGCCGAACAGCCTGCGTGGACGAAGTAGGGAGCAATGCAGCGTGCGTACCAGGAGAGGCAGGATTGGCACATGTCTCAGCCTCCTTGCTCGGTGTTCGAGGCGCCGATGGGGCCGCCAGCCTCGGGCATGCGCTGAAAGGTGAGAGTATTGACCAGTGACATTTATCGCTCCAAGGGTGTCTTCAGACGGGCCAAATGGCCCAACGTCGTGGGGATAGGTAGAAGGCCTGCGTCCCCTCAACGTCCCCGCTCGGCGCATACGGATCGATGGAGCGATTGCAGTTCCGACTTCTGGGTTTTCCGGAGTTCCGTCTGAACGGGCGGCGGGTGGAGCTTGTCTTGCGCAAGGCAGCCGCGCTCCTCATCTATCTCGCCGAGGCCGATGGCCCCGTAGCGCGCGAGGTTGCCGCTACACTTTTGTGGCCCGAAACCGACGAGGACGCCGCACGGGCGCGCCTTCGGCGCACGCTGTATAAAATCCGCATCGCGTTCGGCAGCGAGGTTATCGCCGCCAGCGGAACATCCCTCAGCCTGCATCCGGCGCTGTCCGTCGAGGTCGACTCCAGGGTTTTCGAGCATGCCTGTGATGTCGGGCCTCTCGACGAGGCCGCTGATATCCACAAGGGCGACTATCTCGTCGGCTTCTCACTGCCGGACTGTCTGGAATTCGAGGAATGGGTCTTCTTCAGGCGCGAGGCCCTGCGCAGCCGGCTGGTGCAGGCGCTGGAGCGGCTCGTCGAAGCGAAGATCGCCGGCGGCGAGCCTCGCAGCGCGGTCGTGCAAGCGACGCGCCTTGCGGCCCTGGACCCATTGAGCGAAAGCGCACACCGTCACCTGATCCGCGCCCACCTGGCGGCCGGGGACAGGGCGGCGGCCGAGCGCCAGGCCGAGACCTGTGTTCGGTTGCTGCGGGACGAACTCGGCATAGCGCCAGACTCCGCCACGCTTGCCCTGCTGCGTGAACCAACGCGCGATACTGGCTCGGACGTGCCCAGAACGCGCTATGTCGACGTGGACGGCGTCCATATTGCCTACCAGATCGTCGGCAGCGGCCCGATGGATATCGTGCTTGTTCCGGGGTTCATTTCGCATGTCGAGCGGGTTTGGGAAGACAGAAGCTGCCGCTCCTGGATCACCGCGGTTTCGCGTCTCGGCCGCCTGATCCTTTTCGACCGGCGCGGCATGGGACTTTCCGACCGCGTTGGCGCCCGCCCAACCGTCGAAGCGACGGCGAGGATATTCTGGCGGTCATGAACGCGGCCGGCAGCCGCAGGGCATTGCTCATCGGTGCATCGGAGGGTGGGCCGGGTTGTATCCGTTTTGCCGTGAACCATCCTGATCGCCTGATCGGCCTTGTTCTCTGGGGTTCCCTGGCGAAAGGCAGCCGCGCGCCCGACTATCCTTTTGCCCTGACCGTCGCCCAATACGACCTGTGGAAGCAACGCCTGCTCGCCGGCTGGGGTGGTCCGGCGGAAATCCAGACATTCGCCCCGAGCCTGGCCGCGGACCGCCAGGCGCAGAGCTGGTGGGCCGGATTGCTCAGGGCAGCCTCCAGTCCCGGCGCGGTCGCAGGTTTGCTCGAAGCGCTGCGTGATACCGACGTCCGCCATCTCCTGGCAAAAGTTTCGGCCAGGACGATGGTTCTGCACCGCTCCGGCGACCGTGCCGTGCGCGTCGAGGCCGGGCGGTTCCTCGCAGCCAAAATCCCGGATGCGCGTTTCGTCGAGGTCGCCGGTGACGACCACTGGTTCTGGGTCGGCGATCAGCAGCCGCTGCTCGACAGCATCAGCGCGTTTGCACGAGGCAGCTGATCGCAGCCGGGGACGATCAGGGGACACCCCCTGTGTAGGGCGACGCTCACAACTCTTGATGTCTGTTGTGAAGTTTGCGCCCTGCAGAAGGAACGATCATGTTCGTTGTATCGGAAGACGGAACCCGCATTGCCTATGAGGTGATCGGGACGGGAAAGCCGCTCGTGCTGTTGCACGGCTTTACAGCAGATCACACGATTTGGCGTGAAGTGGGCTACGTCGAGCGGTTGGCGGGGCGGCAACTGATACTGATCGACGCTCGCGGTCATGGCAGAAGCGACAAGCCGCATGTGCCCGAAGCGTATGATGCCGGGCGATGCGCGACAGACGTCGCGGCGGTTCTGAATGATATCGGCGCAGTCAATGCCGACATCTGTGGGCATTCCTTGGGCGGCACCATTGCCCTGGCGTTTGCCGCCCACTACCCGAACCGGGTGCGCTCGCTTGTCGTCAACGGGGCGCATCCCTTCGGTCAGGATCTGAGTCTGCTCAGGGCGGCCGTGAGCGTCGGCATAGAACCCTGGATCTCGTATCTGCGCACCGAGAGCTGGCCGTTGACAGACGGGAACGTCAGGCAACTCAGAAACAATGATCTTGACGCCCTGCGGGTATGCGTTGCACTGGACCGGTCCGATCGGTCGGCACCGTTTGTCGGCTTTGATCGACCGATCCTTGCAATCAGCGGAGAGGCCGATCCGTTGTGTCCGAAGGTCCGTGATTTTGCAGCCCTTGCCGGCGCCGACTATCTCGAACTCGTCGGATGCAATCATTTCCAGGCGTTCTTGGCGGTCGACCCGATATGCGCGCGCATGGAAGGGTTTTTGGCTCTACCCTAGTGCCTGAGAATCTTGCTCAGAAAAGCCCGGCTGCGGTCCGTCTTCGGGGCGGAGAAAAACGCCTCCGGCGTGCCGCTTTCGACGATGGCGCCGGCATCCATGAACACCACGCGCTGCGCCACCTTGCGGGCGAAGCCCATTTCGTGCGTCACCACCATCATGGTCATGCCTTCTTCAGCCACCGCGACCATCACGTCGAGCACTTCGGAAATCATCTCGGGGTCGAGCGCCGAGGTCGGCTCGTCGAACAGCATGATCTTGGGCCGCATGCCGAGGCAGCGTGCGATCGCTACGCGCTGCTGCTGGCCGCCGGAGAGCTGTGAGGGATACGCGTTGACCTTGTCGGCGAGGCCGACCTTGGCCAGCAAGTCGCGACCGGCCTGCTCGGCCTCGGCGCGTGGGATCTTGCGGACATGGATTGGCGCCAGCGTGACGTTTTCCAGCGCGGTCTTGTGCGGGTAGAGATTGAACGACTGGAAGACGAAGCCGATCTCGGTGCGCAGCAGCGTCATGTTGGTGGCGGGGTCGCCGAGGCGCTGGCCGTCGACGATGAGGTCGCCGTCCTTGATCGTCTCCAGGCCGTTGATGCAACGGATCAGCGTGCTCTTGCCCGAGCCGCTGGGGCCGCAGACGACGACGACCTCGCGCGGCTCGACGCTGAGCGTGATGTCTTTCAGCACATTGAGCGGGCCGAACCATTTGTTGACGCCGCGAAAGTCGATCATGCCGGTTTTGGCCTGGCTTGGCGTGCTCATATTCGTGCGCCCTTTGGGGTTCGATGTCACAGCTGCACCTCGCCATGCGCTTGGCCCATGCGCCGCTCCAGCCGGCGGGCGAGCATGATCAGCGGATAGCAGACGATGAAATAGCCGACGCCGACGAGGAAGAAGACCAGCAGGCCGTTCGGCACGCGCTGCACCACCAGCCAGCCGACCCTTGTGAGGTCGGTCAGCCCGATGGCCGAGACGACCGAAGAATCCTTGATCAGCAGCACATATTGCCCGACCAGCGGCGGCAGCACGATGCGCATCGCTTGCGGCAGCACCACCTGGCGCATGCGCTGCCAGCGCGACAGGCCTGACGCCAGCGCTGCCTCGACCTGGCCGGTCGGCACCGAACGGATGCCAGCGGCGACGATTTCGCAGATGAAGCAGGCGGCCAGATTGGTCAGCGCGATGATGCCGGCGGTGAAGGCGCCGAGCTCGATGCCGAACTCCGGCAGGATGAAGAAGATCAGGAAGATCTGCACCAGGAACGGCGTGCCGCGGATCAGGTCGACCCAGGCGCCGATCACACTCGAGATCAGCCGGTTGCCGCCGGTGCGCAATATGCCGAGGCCGAAGCCGAGCGCCGTGCCAAGCACCAGGCTGATCAGCGACAGCATCACCGTCATGCCGAGGCCGCGCAAGGCGAGGGGATAGCTGCCAGCGAGGCTTTGCAGCTGCTGCCAGATCATGTGCTGCTCCTTGCCGGCTGCAAGCCGAGCCAGCGACTGGACAGCCCCGCCAATCCCTTGAGGCAATAGTAGAGCAGCAGATAAAAAGCGGCGATGGTGAGAAAACCTTCCGCCGGCATGAAGCGGTCGGACGCCAGCAATTGGCCGGCGCGCGTCAGTTCGGAAACCGAGATCAACGACAACAGCGCCGAATCCTTGACCAGCACGATCGCCTGGCCGAGCAGCGGCGGGATCGTCACCTTGAACACTTGCGGCAGGATGACGAGGCGCATGCGCAGGACATAGGTCATCCCCGAGGCGACGCCGGCTTCCACCTGGCCGCGCGGGATCGACAGGATGCCGGCGCGAATGATTTCGGCGATATAGGCGCCGCTGTTCAACGACAAAGCGAGGATGCCTACGACGAGCTCGGGCAGCACGAAGCCGAGCCGCGGCAGGCCGAAATAGAGGAAATAGAGCTGCGCCAGCAACGGCGTGGCACGCACCGCGTCGATATAGGCCTTGGCCGGCACGCGAAACAGCTGGCTGCGCTGCAGGTTCATGGCGGCGAGCACGACGCCGACGGCAAGCGCACCGGCAAAGGACAGCGCCGACAGCCAGACGGTCGTGATCAGACCCTGCCCGAACAGCGGCAGATATTCGATGATGGTGCGGAAGCTGAAGTTTTCGAGCATGGGCGCACGGTGGTGAAGAGGGAAAGGGAATAGCGAGTAGCGAGTAGCGAAGTAGGGAGCAGCACAAAGCGTGGCCGGAACGGCCATTCCCTATTCGCTACTCCCTATTCGCTACTACCTCCTCAGTGATCCTTCTTCCAGGCGTCGGAATTGACCCAGTAGTCGAGGTTCTTCTGCAGGCGGCCGTCGATGCTGACCTGGTTGAGGAACAAGTTCATCCAGACCAACAGGTCTGGCTCGTCATAGCGGGTGGCGAATGCAAGCGGCTCCTTCGACAAAAGGTCCGGCATGATGGTGAAGGTGCCGGCGGGATAAGCGGTCGACTGACCCTTGACCGCGGAGACGTCGTTGACGCCGCAATCGGCCTGGCCGTTGTTGACGGCGTCGAGCAGCAGCGGACCGCCGCCCTTGTAGCTCTTGATGTCGGCATCCGGGAAAGCGTTCTTGGCTTCCTTTTCGCCGGTGGCGCCCAACAGCACGGCAATCTTGGTGCCCTTGGCCTTGCAGTCCTCGGCGGTCTTGAACTTGCTGTCGGCCTTGGTGAAGACGGTGCTGCCTGTATACATGTAGGGCGTGGTGAAGGCGACTTTCATGCCGCGCGCCAGCGTCGGTGTCATGTCGGCGACGAGCAGGTCGGCCTTGCCCGACAGCAGCGCCGGAATCAGCCCATCCCAGTCATAGTCGAGGAAGGTGATCTTGACGCCCATTTCCTTGGCCATCAGCTCGGCGAGTTCGACCGAACTGCCGGTGCGTTCGCCATTGGCGCCGACCAGCGAGAAGGGCGGTCCTTGCGTCTGCACCGCGACGCGCAATTCGCCGCGCTTGGTGATCTCGTCGAGCGTTCCGGCACTGGCAGCAGCGGTGAGACCCGCAAGCGCAAGTCCGGCGATGAAAAGCTTGGCAATCTTCATTTGGCATTCCTCCTTGTTGTATTGTTCCACTGCGTCGTTTGTTATTTTCACCCTTTCGGGTGCTTTTTGAGCGGCAGCGCCGTTTGCCGGCGGCACCACCGTTCGAAAATCCTCAGTCCAACGCCACCGTCTCGGCAACCGTGATACCGCGCCTCGCCAGTTCGTCGAAGAACGGTCCGTCGGGCACATGCTGCAGCGGGTTCAAAAGCCCGGGTGTGATAATCTCGCGCCGCGCCAGCATCTGCGCCACGATGCTGGCGGGGTAGCCGACGCCGAGGCTCATGCCGAAGAGGCCGGAGGCCAGATCGCGTTCGATGATCAGGTCCGACGTCACCGTCTTGGCGCGACCACCTTCGAGACCGGAAAAGACGTTGCGCATCACGCAAAGGTCCTTCTCGTCGGCGCCGTACTGCAGTTGCGGGCCGAGCAGCCTGCCGAGAAATTCGCGTGGGCTGGCGCCAGTGCCGGCCACCTTGTCTTCGGAAAGGAAGCCAAGTTCCTTCAGCGGCGCCCAGAATGCCGACCAGCCTGGCCAGCGCAGCGTGTAGCGGCCCGAGCGCTGCAGCCCCTTGGCGGCCTCCAGCATCTCGACATAATGCAGCGCGTCGCCATTGGGAAAGGCCTCCAGCCGGCCGAGGCCGGCCACGTCGATCTCGTGGATGAAGCGGTTGTCGTGCTGTCGGCCGGCCGAGACTTCGACGCGCTTGCCGTCCTCGATCATCACGCTGTCGCGGTTCTGGCTGACCAGAACCATGTCGAAATTCCAGCTCACCTTGTAGCAGAGGGGCTTCGCCATCGCCTTCGGTTCAGGGATGCCGCCGCAATAGGAATCGATCGAGGAGATCGTAGAGAATTGCTTTGCGGCGCGCGCGTAAAGCACAAGATCGATGCCGGGGTCGAGCCCGCATTCGGTCATGATCGAAACGCCGGCCCGTTCAGCCTCTGGCGCCAGATCGGCAATGGCCTTGCCGTAATTGGTGGTGACCAGCGGCGTGCGCGTCGCGATCGCCGCCTGCACCGCCTCGCGCATCAATGGCTGCGGCAGGAGATCGATGACGGCGTCGACATCGGCCAACACAGTGGCGAGTGCCGGACCGATCGCGCCTTCGGGCACGGCGAAACGCACGCGAGAAAGGTCGGTCAGGCCGGCAAGCCGGGCAGGGCCATCAGCTGCTGTATCGACGCAGACGATTTCCTCGACGCCGGCGCTGGCGACGAGATCGGCGATGGCCGCGCGGCCTTGCAGGCCAAGGCCGCCGAGAACTGCGATCTTCATGCCGGCTCCTTGCGGGCCGGTGTTTCTTCCGACCAGCAGCCTTCGGGAAGGCTGACCCATTTGTTGCACGAGGCCATGACGACAAAGGTCTCGCTGCGCACCACTTCGCCGGGAATGCCGGCGCCCGGGATGAGCTCGCTGGTGATGCGGTAGAGGTCGGCGACATCGCCGGCGACGGTGACGTCGACAATGATGTCGAAGCGTCCGGTAACCACCGAGGCCGAGTTGACGAAAGGCAGTTCCGAGATTCGCTGTGCCAGTTCGCGGGCGCGGCCTCTGCCTTGCGCGTTGATGCCGACAATGGCCGAGATCAACTCCGGGCGCTCGGTCAAATTGAGCAGCCCGACGATCTTCAGCAAATTGCGGTCCAGCAGATTGCGCAGCCTTGAGCGCACCGTCGGCACCGAAATCGCCATCGTCTCGGCGAGCCGGTTGATGCCGGGTTGGGCATCCTGTGACAACAGCTTGACCAGCCGTCGATCGGTTTGATCGAGATGTTCACGCAAAAGGCAAGGCTTTCATAAAGGAGAAAAATGGAAGGCAATTTCTTCCTGATATGAAAATAGCCTATGAGAAATTTTTAATAACAGCAAGAGCGGAATTATCGCTCGCTGTTGTGCCAGCTTCGGGGAGGATGGCGATCTCCCCGCGAGGGCAAGGTCAGCCATCATCGACGCATTCGTCAGCCGCTACGCTGATCGGCCAGTTCGGAAAATCGCCACCGCAGCAGCCACCAACGCCGCATTGCCGGAGGCTTCAGTGCCATCCGGCAGGTCCTTGCCGTCTTCCAGTCCGACGCGTGTCGACCAGTTGCACTCCGCCGCCCGGCGCACGAACGGCCAGACCGTGGCGTCGGCGCCATGCAGCAGGATTGCGCGCCGTATCCCGGCACGCTCCAGCACCTTTTCGATGCCGTCCGACACGGCAAAGGCCGCGTCCTGCGTCTGTTCGGAGATCTCGATCAGGATGCGCAGCACGCGTCCGCCATGGTCGAGGCTGACGAGACGCTCGGCGTCGGCGACTGAAGCCAGACCGGCTTCGATGCCGATGCCACACTGACGCAGGCTCTCCATGACGATGGGCGCCGCCGCCTCGCTGAGATTGACCGAGGCATAGTCCGGCAATTCGCGCCAGCCGGCGATGGCGACCAGCGTGCTGGTATCGTCGTTCTCGATCCAGGCGCCGGTGGAGACGCCGATCAGCGTACCGGGGCAGGCGCGGCGCAGCGCCGCGATCGTCGGATCCATCGCTGCCGGCGAAAGGCTCTCTCGCTTGTCGGCTCCGCGCGCATGGACATGCAGTTCGGCCGCGCCGGCGGCAATCGAAGCCGCACCGTCGCGCGCCATGGCTTCGGCGTCGAGTGGGAGGGCAGGGTGGAAATCGGCGGCGCGGGCGCCATTGATGCAGGCCTGGACGATCATGATTTCGCGCTCCTGTTGCGGATGGCGCGAGCCTAGCAAAGGGCAGGGCGGAGAGGGAACGGGCACGGTGAAGACTGCTGACAGGCGGATGCGACCCGGCCTGAATCAGACTGGCAGGATGCGCCGCTATCGCCTTGTTCGAAAAAGGTCTTCAGCGAGATCGGTGGCGGCATGGCAAATGGCTAGTGACGAACGCTTGCAGAAGAACTTACTCTTCCTCGATCCAGATCAGGCGCAGCAGGCGCAGTAGCGTTGCGCGCTCTTTCTTCGTCAGCCGCTGCAGGAACCGGTCCTCGTGCCGGCGCACGTGCCTGCGCCATGCCGGCATGGCCGCTTTGGCTGCCTTGGTCAAAGCGAGCACCTGCACGCGCCTGTCCTGCGCATGGTCGTCGCGTTCAACCAGGCCGCGCCCCTCGAGTTCGGCAAGCAGTGGCGCCATGTTGGCGCTCTTCATACCGAGCAGGCGGCAGAGTTCGGCGGCGCGGATACCGGGCCTTTCGTCGATCAACGCGAGCATGCCGTAAGTGACCGGCCGCAGCGCCGCGTCGACCAGTTCGACCGTGAAATCATTGAGCGCCAGGGCCGAAGCGCGCCGCAGATTGTAGCCAATCTGCGCGTCGAGCGTGTCTTCCGGCGCTATCCTGGCCTTGCGGGGTTTGCTGCGGATTGTGGCCTCGTCCATGCCGCAAGCGATCACCGCGATCAAGGCCCTTGTCAAGCAGAAAATACTATGCGACATAGCAATTATGAAAGCTATGTAGAATAGCGATTAATGCAAGGCAGGTTTGGAGCGCGGCTCTTCGCTTGCCATGCACGCAAGCAGGAGGAGAATTGCCATGACCGAAGAGACCGTGGCCTTCGACGTCGAGAACGGCATCGCCTGGGTGCGCTTCAACCGACCCGAAAAACGCAACTGCATGAACCCGGCGCTCAACCGGCGCATGATGGAAGTGCTGGATGGGCTGGAATACCGCGACGATGTCGGGGTGCTGGTACTGTCGGGCGAGGGCAGCGCCTGGTCGGCGGGCATGGACCTCAAGGAGTATTTTCGCGAGACCGAGGCCAAGGGGCTAGGCGCCGTTCGCAAGGCGCAGGGCGAAGCCTATGGCTGGTGGCGGCGGCTGCGCTGGTACCGCAAGCCGACCATCGCCATGGTCAATGGCTGGTGCTTTGGCGGCGGCTATGGCCCGCTGTTTGCCTGCGATCTGGCTTTCGCGGCCGACGAGGCGCAGTTCGCGCTCTCCGAGATCAACTGGGGCATCCTGCCCGGCGGCGGCGCCACCAAGGTGGTGGTCGACCTGCTGTCGATGCGCGACGCCATGTATCATGCGCTGACCGGCGAACTCATCGACGGCAGGAAGGCGGCAGCGTGGAAGCTGGTCAATGAAAGCCTGCCGCTGGAAAAGTTGAAGGCGCGTGTCGCCGAGGTGGCGAACATTTTGCTGAAGAAAAACCCGGTCGCGCTTAAGGCGACCAAGGACGCCATCCGCCGCGTCGCCGAGATGACCTACGACAATGCCGAGGACTATCTGGTGCGGGCGCAAGAGGCGGCCAACTCCTACGACAATGACGGCCGCAAGGAAGGCATCCGCCAGTTCATTGATGAGAAGAGCTATAAGCCCGGCCTCGGCGCCTACGACAAGGCAAGGTGATCAGCCAAGATCCGATCGGGGAGGAGATGCGAGATGCCGGCCTGGACGACGCCAGATCCCGTGGCCTTGCATGCCGCGACGCAACCCGAGCGCCTCGCTTGCGTCGACCTCGCTTCCGGGCGGCGCTGGACCTATCATGCGCTCGATGATGCCATCCAGCGTGCCGTCGCCGTGCTCGAAAGCGGCTACGGCATCGAGCCGGGGCAGCGCATCGCCACCGTCGCCCGCAACAGCGCGGACCTGCTGATCCTGCAGCAGGCCGCCATGCGCCTCGGCGCCATTTTCGTGCCGGTCAACCGGCGCCTCGCTGCGCCTGAGCAGCAAGCGATCCTCGCCGATTGCGATCCCGCGCTGGTGCTGCACGATGCCGCGTTCGATACAGCACCGCCCAAGGACTGCATGACGGTCGAGGTCGCTGACTTTGCGGCGGCGGTGGCAGCGCAGGCGTTGGCGACGCGCCGGCCCTTGCCTGCGGCCGATCAGCCCTCCGTCATCCTCTACACCTCGGGAACGTCGGGCCGGCCGAAGGGAGTGATCATCACCGAGGCCAACGCCTTCGCCACCGCGGTCAACTTCGGCGTGCTGGGTCGCGTCGGCAATTCAAGCGTCTTCCTGTGCGACGCGCCGATGTTCCATGTCATCGGCCTCATCACCAGCCTGCGTCCGCCCTTGCTGCAAGGCGGCACCGTGCTGATCTCGCCCGGCTTCGAGGCCGGTCTCACCAACCGGCGGCTGGCCGATCCCGAGCTCGGCGTCACCCACTATTTCTGCGTGCCGCAAATGGCAAAAATGCTGCGCGACGGCGTGGGTTTCGATCCGGCGAACTGGACCACGCTCACCGCTATCTTCACCGGCGGCGCTCCCAATCCCGCCGCCGACATCCGCTGGTGGCTGGAGCAGGGCGTGCGCATGGTCGACGGCTTCGGCATGACCGAGGCCGGCACCGTGCTCGGCATGCCGCTCGAGGCCGGCCAGATCGCCCGCAAGGCAGGTTCCGCCGGCCTGCCGGGACCTTCGGTTTGCCTGCGCATCGTCGATGATGACGGCAACGACGTCGCCCCGGGCGAGGCCGGTGAGATCTGGCTCAGCGGCCCCAACATCACGCCCGGCTACTGGAACCGGCCGGACGAGACGGCGCAGGCCTTCACATCCGATGGATGGTTCCGCACCGGCGACATTGCGCGCCGGGATGCTGAGGGTTTTGTCACCCTCATCGACCGCCGCAAAGACATGTTCATCTCCGGCGGCGAAAACGTCTATCCGGCCGAAGTCGAGCTCGTGCTGCTCGACCATCCCGACATTGCCGAAGCGGCCGTCATTGGCATCGCCGATGAGCGCTGGGGCGAGGTCGGACGGGCTTTCGTTGTGCTGAAGGCGGACCGTGTCCTCGATCCGGCAGCGCTTGCGGCGCACTGTGCGGCCCGTATCGCCCGCTACAAGGTGCCGAAGGAATTCCTGCTCACCGACGCGCTGCCGCGCACCGCGTCGGGCAAAATCCAGAAGCACATCTTGCGCAGCCGGCAGTGAGCTGGAGCATCACCGCCTGGCGTCATTGCGCCCGCGCTTTGGCGGCGTCAGCCGGCGTGATGGCGGATTGCTTGCCGCCGAAATGCGCCAGCACATAGTTGCCGAGGGCTGCGATCTCGGTATCCGAATAGGCACTGGCGAAGGCCGGCATCGCCTGCTTGCCCAGCGGCGTCGTCATATGCGCGCCTTTCAGGATGACCTGGATGAGATTGGTGCCGTCGGGGTCGTTGACCGTGCGGCTGCCGCGCAGTGCCGCGTAAGGCGTCTGCAACCCTTCACCATTCCATGCGTGACAGCTGGCACAGGCGCCCTGGAACAACTTCAGGCCGAGCCCGCCTTGCGCCACTGAGTCCGGAGAGGGACCGTAGGCGATGGACGTCGTCAGTGTTGCCGGTGGCTGCGCTTCGACGATCGCCTTGTCGCTGCTGACTTGCGGCGGCACGGCTTTCACATAGGCGACGATCGCCTTGATGTCTTCCGGCGTCAGATGGCGCAGGCTGTAGTCGACGGCTTCCCCCATGCTGCCGGTGGCCGCACCGCGCCCTTCCGCATGGCCCTTCGACAGATAGTCGAACAGTTGTTCGTCGCTCCAGCTGCCGATGCCGGTCGTCTTGTCCGAACTGATATTGTAGGCCTTCCAGCCCTGCAGTTCGGCGCCGGCGAATTTCTTGCCGTTGTCGAGCCCATAGAGCAGGTTGCGCGGCGTGTGGCATTCGCCGCAATGCGCCATGGCTTCGGTGAGATAGGCGCCGCGGTTCCATTCCGCGCTCTGCTTTTCGTCCTGTGGCAGCGGACCGTTGGCAACGAACAACAGGTTCCAGAACCGCAGGACATAACGCTGGTTGAACGGGAAGCCGAGATCGTTCTTCGGCGCCTCGGCGTGGACCGGCGGCAGGCTGAACAGATAGGCCTTGATCGCCAGCGCATCTTCCGTGGTCATCCGCGCATAGGCGGCATAGGAAAAGGCCGGGTAGAGATTGCGGCCTTGCTTGTCGATGCCTTGATGCAGCGCGCGCACGAACTCCGCGTCGCTCCAGTCGCCGATGCCGGTTTGTTTGTCGGCGGTGATGTTGGGCGAATAGACGGTGCCGAACGGCAACTTGAAGGCAAGGCCGCCGGCATAGGGCGTTCCGCCTGATGTCGTGTGGCAGGCGACGCAATCGGCGGCGCGCGTCAGATATTCGCCGCGGTCGATCAGCGCCTGGCCTGTCGGCAGCTTTGCCGCTGCCACCGAAACATCCGGCAGCGGCGCCGGCCTGAAGAGGAAGATCGCAACGGCAACGGCGGCGACGACCACGACAGCGAGGATGGTCCGGACCAATCTTTTCATGGCTCGGCCCTCACAGCGTTTCGGCTTCGGTTTCGACGCCGGTCTCCGGGCGCTCCTTGCCGTTCGCCAGCACCGCCAGCAAGGGCGCCGCCAGCGGCGGCATCATCGACACGCTGGTCTTGTCGGCGCCGTCGCTCTTCAGCTGGTTGCGGTCGATGGGCAGGCTGCGCAGGCGTTTTCCTGTTGCGGCGAAGATCGCGTTGGCAAGGGCAGGGCCGGCCGAAACCGTTGCCGTCTCACCGATGCCGCCAGGCGATTCCAAGCTCTTGACGTGATAGACCTCGATCTTCGGCGCCTCGTTGATGCGCAGGATGCGGTAGTCGTGAAAATTGCTCTGTTCGACGCGGCCATTGCTGAAGGTGATGCCGCTGTAGAGCGCCGCCGACAGGCCAAAGATCAAACCGCCTTCGATCTGGGCTTCGACCGTGTTGGGGTTGATGGCGATGCCGCAATCGACGGCGACCACCGCACGCTGCAGCGTGATCTCGCCGGCCGGTGAAACCGAGATTTCCAGCACTGCGGCCATGAAGCTGCCGAAGGCATTGTGCAGCGAAATGCCGCGGCCGCTGCCGGCTGGAAGCGGCGAGCCCCAGCCGGACTTCTCGGCTGCAAGCTCGAGCACGCCGGCCGCACGCGGCTGGTTCTTGGTCAGCGCCCGGCGGTACTCCACCGGGTCCTTGCCCGCCGCATGGGCGAGTTCGTCCATGAAACTTTCGACCACGAAGACATTGTGCGTCGGCCCGACGCCACGCCACCAGGTGATCGGCATCGGCGGGTCCTCGCGCACCCAGTCGACCTGGATAACGGGCAGGTCGTAAGGCGGTTTGGCTGCGCCGTCGACGGCGTCGTCGTCAAGCTTGTCCTGCGGCCAGCCGCCCGGAATGTAGTTGCCGAGCACCGAGCCGCCGGCGACATGGTCGATCCACACCGTTGGCAGGCCGTCGGCACCGAGACCAGCGGAGAGGCGATCGTAGTAGGTGGGCCGGTAGAGGTCGTGCTGGATGTCTTCTTCACGCGTCCAGATGACCTTGACCGGGTAGCTCACCTGTTTGGCGATCGCCGCCGCCTGGCCGACATATTCAGCGACAAGCCGGCGGCCGAAACCGCCGCCGATCAGATGATTGTGCACGATGACCTTGTCGAGCGGAAAGCCCGTGACCTGGGCGGCCCAGCCTTGCGCCTGGGTGGGCACCTGGGTGCCGAGCCAGATCTCGCATTCGTCGGCGCGCACATGCACGACGCAGTTGATCGGCTCCATCGGCGCATGCGCCAGGAACGGCAGCTCATAGCTTGCCTCGACCGTCTTGACGGCAGCTTTCAGCGCGCCGGCGACGTCGCCTTCCTGGCGCGCCATGATCGGCGTCTTGTTTTTGGACGCCGCCTTCAACGTGTTCATGATGTCGGCGCTTGAAAGCTTGGCGTTGGCGCCTTCGTCCCAGGTGATGGTGAGGGCCTCAAGGCCTTTCTTGGCCACCCAGAAATGATCGCCGATCACGGCGACCGCGTTGTCCAGTCTGACGATATCGCGCACGCCGGGAACGGCACGCGCCGCGGTCTCGTCGACAGCGCCGAGCTTGCCGCCGATCACCGGACAGGCGGCGACCGTCGCCACCTTCATGTCGGGCACACGCACATCGATGCCGTAGACCACAGCCCCATTGACCTTGCCTGCTGTGTCGACCCGGCGCAGCGACTTGCCGATCAGCTGAAAATCCTTGGGGTCCTTGAGCTTGACATCGCTCGGCACCGGCTGCTTGCCCGCTGCGTCGGCGAGCGCGCCATAGGCCAGCTGCCGGCCTGTCGGCTGATGCGTGACCACGCCAAGCTTGGCGCTGCATTCCGAAACCGGAACCGACCATTGTGCGGCTGCTGCCGAAACCAGCATCGTGCGGGCTGCAGCACCTGCCTTGCGCAGCGGTTCCCAGGTTGCCCGCATCGAGGTTGAGCCGCCCGTTGCCTGGCCGCCCAGCAGCGCAGTCGTATAAAGCTTCTCGTTGGGCGGCGCGTCGACGACCGTGACCTGGTCGAGGCCGACCTCCAGTTCCTCGGCGATCAGCGTGGCTTCGCCGGTATGGGTCCCTTGTCCCATCTCGATGTTGGGCAGGATGAAGGTGATCTTGCCGTCGCTGTCGACGCGGATAAAAGCGTCGGGTGAAAAGGCGGCGATGACGTCGCCTTCGACGGGCTCAGCCGCGGCAAAACCGGGCCTGATGCCGGCGCCCAGCATGGTGAAGCCGAGCAGAAGTCCGCTGCCTTGCAGGAAGGCGCGGCGCGAGGTGACTTTTTGCGGGGAGGAGGACGGCTTGCTCATGGCTGGCTATCTCCCTCAGGCCTTCGCGGCCTGTTTTATGGCCGCTCGTATTCGCGCGTAGGTGCCGCACCGGCAGATGTTGCCGGACATCGCCGCATCGATATCGCTGTCGCTGGGGTCGGGATTGCGCTCCAGCAGCGCCGAGGCCGACATGATCTGCCCGGACTGGCAATAGCCGCACTGGATGACTTCGAGGTCGAGCCAGGCCTGTTGCACTTTCTTGCCCGATTGCGTCGTGCCGATCGCTTCGACGGTGGTGACATGGCGCGAACCGACCGACGCGACCGGCAGCACACAAGAGCGCACCGGTTGTCCATCAAGCTGCACCGTGCAGGCGCCGCACTGGGCGATGCCGCAACCGAACTTCGTGCCGGTCAGGCCGATGACATCGCGCAGCACCCACAGCAATGGCATATCGTCCGGCACGTCGACACTGCGATCCTCGCCGTTTACATTGAGCGCAATCATGGCCTCTCCTCGGTTATCCGCATCCCCGTGGATGATGCAGTAGGCACAAATTTGCCGGTCGTGTCTAATCACATGCATGTTGTTTCGGCGATGCGCGTGTGAACCACACTCGCGTGCGCCGCGGCGGGACGAGGACGGTTTCGTCACGCTGGTCGACCGCCGCAAGGACATGTTCCTTTCCGGCGGCGAGAACGTTTATCGAGCTGAGGCCGAGATGGCGTTGCTCGATCATCCCGACATTGCCGAGGCGGCTGTCATCGGCATCGCCGACGAGCGCTGGGGCGAGGTCGGCCGCGCTTTCGTCGTGCTGAAGGCGGGCTGCGTCCTCGACCCGGCAGCGCTCGCGGCGCACTGTGCCGCCCGCATTGCCCGCTACAAGGTGCCCGAGGAATTTCGGCTCACCGACACGCTGCCGCGCACGTCGTCGGCCAAGATCCAGAAACATATATTGTGCGGCTGGCCGGCGCCGGGTTGAGGTAGCGAGTGCATCGTTGGTGCGAAACCGCTTAGGGCCCTGCTACTCGATCAGAAGCAAGCCGCGCTTCTTGTCGCCATCGCTGTCGATGGTGTCCATAGCCGAGAACAGGCGTTCACGCTCGATCAGCCAAGGCTTGTAGCGCTCGTTGACGTCGAGAACGAAAACCAAGTCCTCGGCCTCCAGATAGCCGCCGATCGGTGAAAAATGACCACTGCCGGCGCCGAATATCGTCTCTCGGGTAAAGTTGATGATGTAGCGGCGGCCGGGGTCGTTGGCGTGCTTCATGTGCTCGCGGAACTCGTCGGCGCTCAGATTCCGAAGCACGGAGACTTTGCGCCCGGTTTTCGCCTGAGCGACGTCGGCAAGCTCGTCCAGCGTCAGGCCGACGATGCAAAAGCCAGTCCAGCACTTTCCGGTTCCCGCGAGCACTTCGGCTTCGGTCGTCTCCTCTTCGCCGATCGAGCGGAATGTGTTTGCAACACTTGCCGGACCGCAGCGTGAACCGTTCGATTGCCAGTCAAGGTTGGCATTGAAGGTAGCAGCCACGGGCAACTTCCAGGCGCTGTCGATCAATGCCGGGGTACGAACAACCGACGACTGG
This sequence comes from Mesorhizobium caraganae, assembly GCF_016836705.1. GTDB lineage: Bacteria > Pseudomonadota > Alphaproteobacteria > Rhizobiales > Rhizobiaceae > Mesorhizobium > Mesorhizobium caraganae. Next base: position 420,786 of record NZ_JAFCGY010000002.1, read on the forward strand.
ATGGCGTCTGGCGAGACTGGAGACGGACCGACAATCAAAAATGCGGCACCGCAGAGCAGGCCAACGCCGGCAATCACAGCCAAAATGAAACTGCGCTTCATTGCTGAACCTCGAAGCAGACGATTTTGTTCGTCGGTCGATGTTGCGATGTCGGCCCCGAGACTACCATATACCGGCATTGCGTGGCAGGGGGCGCGGCCGCCAGGGCGGCTGCGCCTTGCATTTTGCCCGGCCCCGAAAGGATAGTTGAAATGGCAGAACTCAAGGTCAGGACCCGAGAGACCGGCGCGCTGGCCGTGATGCCGCCGGGCGGCTTGCCGGTCGTGACAACACCGACCGGCGGCAGCGTCGATGTGGTGACCGGGGTCAACGCTCCGGGCTTCAATCCGCTCGACCTGCTCTATGCCTCGCTCGCCGCCTGCATGGTGCTGAGCGCCCGCATTGCCGCCACGCGCCTCGGCGTCGCCGCCAACCTCGGCGAGGTCCGCGCCGATGTGAGGGGCGAGAAGGCAGAAGGCGATGTCTCCCACGTCGCCTCACTCCGCTGGAGCACCCCTCATCCGTCTCGGCGCTGCGCGCCGATGCACCTTCTCCCACAAGGGGAGAAGGTAAAGCCGCGCCCGTGTCCGCAGGAATCGGGTGGTTCGCACCTCTCATCCGCCCCACTTTGATCGTATCAAAGGAGGCATCCATGACCATCCATTCGATAACCGCCAAACGCGCCACCCGTTCGGCCGAGGCGCGCGTGGCCGCGCAGGACTGGAGCGCTCTAATCGGCGAACTGAACAGCTATGGCAGCGCTGTCATGCCGGCTCTGCTCTCACCCGAGGAATGCGCCGAAATCGCCGCGCTCTATCCGCATGAGGAACATTTCCGCAGCCATGTGGTGATGGCCCGTCACGGCTTCGGCAAAGGCGAGTATCGCTATTTTCGCTACCCGTTGCCGGATCTCATCGGCGGCCTGCGCACCGCGCTCTACCCCAGGCTGGCCGGCGTCGCCAACGACTGGAACGAGCGCATGGGTGTTGCCCAGCGCTATCGCGCCGACCACTCCGCCTTCCTCCAGCTTTGCCACGAAAACGGCCAGACGCGACCGACGCCGCTGCTCCTCCAATATGGTCCCGGCGACTTCAACTGCCTGCACCAGGACCTCTACGGTGACCTCGCTTTCCCGCTGCAGGTGGCTATCCTGCTGTCGCAACCCGGCGAGGATTTCACCGGTGGCGAATTCGTGCTCACCGAACAGCGCCCGCGCATGCAGAGCCGCGCCGAGGTGGTGCCGCTCAGGCGCGGCGACGCGGTGATCTTCGCCGTGCACAATCGCCCGGTGCACGGCACCAAGGGCCACTACCGGGTCAACCTCAGGCACGGTGTCAGCCGCTTGCGTTCGGGACAGCGGCATACGGTGGGGATTATCTTCCACGACGCGAAGTAAAGGTGCGGCGCTGAAGCTGCCAATCTCCCCCCAAGTGGGGGAGATTGGCTGTCACCGTCGCCATCGCCAATTTTCACTGTCGACGCTGCGGCGTTTGCGCTCTTCCCTCGTCGCCTTCATTCGGGTAAGCGCTCGGGCAATCCCGCACATCCCCTTTACCCTCCCGGACCGCCCCATGATCCGTCTTGAAAATATCGGCAAGCAAAACGGCCGCCAGATCGTCTTCATCGAGGCCTCGGCCGCCTTGCAGAAGGGCGAGAAGGTCGGCCTTGTCGGGCCGAACGGCGCCGGCAAGACGACGCTGTTTCGTATGATCACCGGCCAGGAGCAGCCCGACGAGGGCCAGGTGCAGGTCGATCGCGGCGTCACCATTGGCTATTTCAGCCAGGATGTCGGCGACATGGCCGGCCATAGCGCGGTCGCCGAAGTGATGAACGGCGCCGGGCCGGTCAGCGATGTGGCGGCCGAAATGGCCGAACTCGAGGCGGCCATGGCCGATCCCGAGCAGGCCGACCGGATGGACGAGATCATCGAACAATATGGCGAGGCGCAGCATCGCTTCGAAGAGCTCGACGGCTATGCTCTCGAGGGCCGCGCCCGGGAAGTGCTCGACGGCCTCGGCTTTTCGCAGGAGATGATGGACGGTGATGTCGGCAAGCTGTCCGGCGGCTGGAAGATGCGCGTGGCGCTGGCGCGCATCCTGTTGATGCGGCCCGACGTGATGCTGCTCGACGAGCCGTCGAACCATCTCGATCTTGAAAGCCTGATCTGGCTGGAGCAGTTCCTGAAGGGCTATGAAGGCGCGCTGCTGATGACCTCGCACGATCGCGAGTTCATGAACCGCATCGTCAACAAGGTGGTCGAGATCGACGCCGGTTCGCTCACCGCCTATTCCGGCAATTACGAATTCTACCAGCAGCAGCGGGCGATCGCTGACAAGCAGCAGCAGGCTCAGTTCGAGCGCCAGCAGGCGATGCTGGCCAAGGAGATCGCCTTCATCGAACGCTTCAAGGCGCGCGCGTCCCATGCCGCCCAGGTGCAGAGCCGGGTGAAGAAACTCGACAAGATCGACCGCGTCGAGCCGCCCAAACGCCGTCAGATCGTCAATTTCGACTTCCAGCCGGCGCCGCGCTGCGGCGAAGACGTCGTAACGCTGAAGAACGTCCACAAAGGCTATGGCAGCCGCAGCATCTATGAGGGGCTCGACTTTCAGGTTCGCCGCCGCGAACGCTGGTGCATCATGGGCGTCAACGGCGCCGGCAAGTCGACGCTGCTGAAGCTGGTCGCCGGCGCCTCCGACCCCGATGCCGGCACGGTCGCGCGGGGGCCGAGCGTGAAAATGGGCTATTTCGCCCAGCACGCCATGGAGGTGCTGGAGGGCGAGCGCACCGTGTTCCAGACGCTGGAGGATGCGTTTCCGCAGGCCGGCCAGGCGCCGCTGCGAGCGCTCGCCGGCTGTTTCGGTTTCTCCGGCGACGAGATCGAGAAGAAATGCCGCGTGCTGTCAGGCGGCGAGAAGGCGCGGCTGGTGATGGCGCTGATGCTGTTCGACCCGCCCAATCTTCTGGTGCTGGACGAGCCGACCAACCATCTCGACATCGCTACCAAGGAGATGCTGATCACGGCGCTGTCGCAGTATGAGGGCACCATGCTGTTCGTCTCGCACGACCGCCATTTCCTGGCTGCACTCTCCAACCGCGTGCTGGAACTGACGCCGGAAGGCATTCACACCTATGGCGGCGGTTATACTGAATATGTCGAGCGGACCGGCCAGGAAGCGCCGGGGTTGCGGGGGTAACCCCGCCCGGCAGACGGAAGCCTCGGCTCTCGTCCAAAGCGGCGACCGCACCGCCTAGGGCTTCTCGTCATACGCAGCAAGTGCTTTGGCGACGCCGGCAACGAGATGTTCAACATCACTTGCATGTTCATACGCAATCCCGGTTTGCGCAAACTGCATCGGCGAAAAGTCAGGCGCTATCCGCTTGACCTCTGCCATGATGCGCTGAGCCTCCTTCAGGTCGCCGAGTTGCGCGTGGCACCCCGCCAGCCTTGTCAGTCGCCAGGGAGACTTCGAGGGGACCTTGGACATGCTGACAAGCGCGGCCTTGTAGTCTCCAGCCGAGTACAGCGCGATGGCGCGATCATAGTGGTACCAATCAGGATGGATCGGGTTGATCCGTATCGCACTGTCAATCGCCGCGAGTGCTTCAAGAGGCCTGCCCCTCATCGAGAGCAAGAACCCCATTTGCGCAATCGTATCGGCGTCATAGGGATTGAGGTCGAGCGCGCGCTGAAGGTGATGTTCGGCCGCGTCGAACTGGCGGGCAGAGATCAAGGCCTGGGCGAGCACGCGATGGCAGCGCGGCTCTTCCGGCGCCAGGGTCACCGCGCACTCCGCGCGCTCGATCAGTGAACCAAGCAATTCCGGGGACGCCTCTGCATAGCCACCGATAATGAGATCGGCGAGCGCGATGTAGGAATGCGCCAAGGCATAGGTCGGGTCTTTTTCGACCGCAGCCCGGAAAAGGTCGCGCGCAGCCTTATTGTCATCATCGCCATAACCGCGCAGCCGGGCCAGTCCACGCAGGAGAAGCTCGTATGCGGCCAGGCTGTCGGGAGGCTTCGGGGTTGCCTGCTTGACACCTGCGTCGTCAAGTCGAGCGACGAGCCGGTTCACCACACGGCTGGCGATTTCTTCCTGCATGTCGAAGATCTGGCCGCCGGACGCGGAAAAGGTTTCGCTCCAGAGGACTCCTCCCGTCGAGGCAGTCATGAGACTGACGGTGACCCGCATGCCGTCGGCGCGAGTCGTCGCCCTGCCGCGGACCAGATAGGTTGCGCCAAGGCTGTCGCCAACGGCACGCCAATCGGAAGCGGAATCCGAGGCAAAGGCAAATCCGGAATTGCGTGCCAGCACGTCGACCCTTCCGAAGCGAGCCAACGCATTGACAATGTCCTCGGCAAAACCGTCGACCAAGGGGGTGTCTTCCGGCGCACCCTCATTGCTGAAACGCAGCACCGCAACGCTCGGCTGTCCGGAGCGCACTTGCTTTGGCGCGTCGGGAGGAGAGAAGACGTAGCCGCGCTTGGCGACCGTGCGGATGATGGTTTGGCTTTCGTCCTGCAGCGCCTTTCGCAACTCCCTGACCGCCTGCGTCAGTGAGTCCTCGGTCACAAAAACGTCTGGCCACACCGCCGACATCAGTTCAGACTTGGTCGCGACACGCCCGACATTCCTGCTGAGATAGGTCAACAGGTCAAACGCCTTGGAGCGCAGAGCGACAGGTTTCCCGTCGCACAACAGCAGCCCGCGGGCAAGATCAAGCTCGCAACTGCCAAGTGCCAGTGGTACGTGCCCTGGGTTTTCTCGCGACATTGAATGCCGATCTGACCAGCTCGACCAAACGCTGCCTGATTGGGGTCCCAATCGGCGCGGACGTCAAGGGATCAGGAGAATTTGATCCGCCTTCACCTTGGCTGGAAGCCATCCGCCTCTCCATGGCGATGATCTCGAGCATTTCGAACATTGTTCCAGGCATGGGCGCACAAGGGGACGCAGCCATGACGGTGGATGCATATTCCAGCAGTTCCTGCCGGGCGGCTTGGCGCGTGCTCTCATTCACTGACATGTTCGACCTCCTCCAGTTCGTCCATGAGAACAGTGAGGCCTAAGAACGGGCGCGTACCGGCAGATTTCTGAAATTCTGCTGAATCTTTCTGTCGATCCATGTCGAGCGGACCGGCAGGAAGCGCCGTGGTTACGGGGCTGGCGCTTTCCTTGGGACGTCAGCTCGCCGCCAGCCATTTGCGGGACTGGGCGAATGTCTTGAAGGCTTTTGCGTCCATCGGGTAGCCGAACAGGAAGCCTTGCAGGATATCGCAGCCAAGCTCTTTTAGTATCTGCGCGTGCTCCATGGTCTCGACGCCCTCGGCGATCACTTCGATACCGAGCGACTTGCCGATGTCGATGATGGACGACACCAGCTGCCGCTGCGCGGTTGAGCTGGTGATGGGTGTGACCAGCTGGCGATCGATCTTGAGGCGACGCGGGCGCAACTTCAGGAGCGAGACGATCGAGGCATGTCCGGTGCCGAAATCGTCGATCTCGATGTCGATACCGAGCCCCTTTATGTGCTCGATGTTCCAGGTGACCAGTTCGTCGTTTTCGTCGAGGAAAATGGACTCCACCAGCTCGAACGACACGGTCCCTTTCTTGATGGCAAGCTTGCGCAAACCCTTGATCAGGTCCTTGTCCTCCAGGCGCCTGGCGGAGACGTTGACCGACACGCGCGGGATGTTGAGGTGGCTACGCGACCAGCGCTCGAAACTATCAAGCGCCTGCGTCAGGACAGTGCGGTCGATAAGCGCCACGACATTGAGTTCTTCAGCCACCTTGATGTAGGCGTCGGGGGTCAGCATGCCGCGTTGCGGATGGTCCCAACGCGACAGTGCCTCGACGCCGACGATCTCCAGCGTCCTGGCGTCGAACTGCGGCTGGTAGTAGACGACGAATTCGTTCCGCTCGAGTCCGCCAAGAATCTCGTCGGCGGTTTGCTTGGTCCGAACGATCTCGCTCTGCAGCTCTTCGTTGAAAAATTCGTAGCGGTTGCGGCCACGGCCTTTCGCCCGGTACAGCGCGAGATCGGTATTGACGAGCAGTTGCTTGGCGTCGACGCCGCTGTTGGCTGCAATGCCGATGCTTACGCCGAACCGGCACTGGTGACCCAGATAGTCGACCGGCTGGCGCATGGCGTCGATGATGTGGTCGGCAAGCGCGGCGAGCCCCTTGTCGTCACGTCCATGGCTCAGCACGACAAACTCGTCGCCGCCGATACGCGCAACGAAATCGGCACCGCCGACGCTGGCCTGGATGACTTTCGAAGCATGCACCAGCAATGCATCGCCGGCTGCGTGGCCGAGCGTGTCGTTGATCTGCTTGAAGCGGTCAAGGTCAAGATGCAGCAATGCTGCGCGGCCCTCGGCTTCGTGGTTTCGGCAAGCATCTCATCCAGATACCGACGGTTGGGCAGGCCGGTCAGCGAATCGTGCAGCGCGACATGCTCGATGCGGGCCTTGGCCATATTCAGTTCGGCATTCTTCGATTCTGAAAGGCGACGTTCGCGCACGAGATTCTCGTTGAGCAGCACGTCCCAGGTCACATCCCATTCAGCGCCGATCATTTTTGATCTGCCGTTGATGTCCTGGAAGAAACTGGCGCGTGCGCGGACATGGCGAATGGTGCCGTCCGGTCGCAAAAGCCGATACTGCGAAGAGTAGGGGCCCTTTGTCGCGGCGGCCGAATCGAAATCCGCTTTCGCCCGCTCGAAGTCTTCAGGGTGGATCGCCAGCGCCCAGTCGTCATAGCCGCGGGTCTTGCCGTCGGCGGGCTTGCCATAGATTTCGTTGATGCGGTCGTCCCATACGAGCTCGTTGCTGACGAGGTCGTGCTCCCACACGCCTATCCCCGAGGCCTCCAAAGCCAGTTCCAGACGCCTGGACAGGCGCCTCAACTCGGCGTCATTTTTCTGTCGCTCGCCGAAAAGACGTCCGGCCACGAGGATCGGCAGCACCACCAGCGCGCCGGCGAGCGCCATGAGCGTCCACAGCAGCCACTCATTTTTCGGAGCGGTCGGCCAGCCGCCCCTCGGTATGGCCGAAATTTGCCAGGAGCCTGAAGGCAGTTGCACCTCCGCCGTCACCGGATTGCCGGCCACGACATTGTCGCCGCCGAAGAACAGTTCGCCGCCGCCCCCCAGCGCATCCTTGCCGATGAGCGCCACATCGATATCCAGGTCAGGGTCGGTCAGTCCGCTCGCGCTGTACAGCCGATCGATATCGATCACGGCCGAAACAATCCCCCAAAAACGGTCGCCGCCACCCGCCGTCGGCACGAAGACCGGGATACGGCCGATGAAGCCACGCCCGCCTTGCGCCAATTTGACCGGCCCGGCGAGCACCAGCGCGCGCTGGTCACGGGCCCGAAGCGCAGCCATGCGTTGCGCCTCGGTCTTGCGGTAGTCCAGCCCGATGGCTTTTTCATTGCCTTCCAGCGGATATATCAGCGCGATGACGAGGTCGGGCGCGCCGGCAACGTCGCGCAACTGCGATTTTTGCTCGAACAGATTGCGGGCGAGCGCCGCAAATCTCTGCTGGCCCATATAGGGCTCGGTAACGATCGTCGAAACGAGACCCTGAACCAGCTGGAGGTTGCCGGTAATGTTGCCTTCGAGCTTGGCGCGTATGATGTTGACCTTGGCCAGGACGTCAGCGCGCGCCAGCTGATCGGAGACCTCCCTGTTCCTCTGGTCGGCAACCAGGGCACAGACGAGAAGCACAACAAAGGCAATCGCCGCCGGCAAGTTGGCGGACGAAAAAATGGCCCGTTTCAACCGGCCGGGATTGGATGTCTCTCCTGCCAATTCGATCCGAATACCTTTCCAGGGCAGTAGTCCGTCCGCCGACCATAGTAGCTAAAGTTTAAATTTGAACTTCAAGGCGGCCCGGGAATAAACGTTAAGATCTTGGTTATCAGCATAGGGGGGACGAAAGCTGAGTGCCATGCGACGAAAACAAAGGTCTGCAGCGGTTCCTGAACAATGAGCAAGCGGCATCGGGCGGCCGCTCCGAACCTTCGTATCTGAAATCGCAAAAGCCCTCTGATCTCGCCCCCAGGGCCTGTCCGGGGGTCTTACTTTCCCGCCATCTGATCGGCCAGCGCCTGAGCCTGGGCGAGCAGCGCCGGGAAGGCCGGGTCTCCCGGCAGATGCTGGCCCATGCAGGCGCGATAGTCGCTATCGCCTTTGTCCCAGGCGGCGTTGGAGGACTCGAACGCCTTTTCGTCCTTGAGGTCCGACGCCTGGTAGGCCTCCTGGAATTTCTGCGCGGCGGCATCCGCAGCCGCCCAGACGGCGTCGCAGGCGGCGATCTTCGGGACGGCAGGGGCCGCCGGCGCCGCTGTGATCATGACGCTCTTGCCTTTGACGAGCGTAACGATGACGTCCTGCTCGTAGATCGGTCCGACGTCCTGCGTCCAGCCGCCGAGCCGTGCGAAGGCAATGTCGGCGCCTTGAGGCGTCTTCAGCGGAAAGTCGAGCGTCCCTTCAAAGGCGGCGTCGCTGTTGATCGCCTGGGTATAGAAAGCATCGAGCTTCAGCGCCTCATCGATGCTTGCAGGCAGTTTGAAACTCTCGTCGGTCTCGGCGGCTTTGGCCTGGAGCCAGCGCTCCAGCAGCCCTCGCGTCGTTGCCACCAGGGTGGGGCCGTCGTCGCCTTTGGTGTATCGCAGCCCATCGAGCATGCCGTAGCCGATGTCGGAGTCGCTGAGGCTTTCGATATTGATCGTGCCGGTTGCCGGAAAATCCTTGACAGCCAAGGGGCCGATAATGCCGGAAAGACGCTGTTGCAGGTCGGCCAGCGCCTTCTCGTTCTGGGCGTCGATGGTTTCGATCGCCGTGTTCACGTTGTTCAGCGCCGCGATGGCCGCAATCGCCTTGTCGCGCGCGGCGATATAGTCATCCTCCGGCGAGGCCGCGAAAGCAACGCTGCTCACGAGCGCGAACAGAAACGTCCAGACCATCCGCATGATTTAAAACCCGCTCTACGTTCGATTCCAAGGATACATGACAACATTGGGCCGAAAAAGACGGCGTCGGAGCTGCAGATCTCCCCCCTTGAGGGGGAGATGGCCGGCAGGCCAGAGGGGGTCGCCGCGCGTGAAGCGCTGACTCCTTTTTTCAGCGCGAGACGACGTTAGCGCTTCACGCGCAACGACCCCCTCTGTCGCCTTCGGCGACATCTCCCCCTCAAGGGGGGAGATTGGCGCCTAATCACCCCTTGCGCTTCTCCACTTCCGCCTTCCTCAGCAGGAAGCGCTGGATCTTGCCGCTTGGGGTCTTCGGTAGTTCGGTGACGAACTCGACCTCGCGCGGATAGGAATGCGCCGAGAGCCGCTTCTTGACGTGTTGGGCAAGCTCTTCGGCGAGGTCCGGATTGCCCTTGTAGGCCGGCGCCAGCACCACGAAGGCCTTGACGATCTCGGTGCGCTGCGGATCGGGCACGCCGACGACGGCCGCCTCGTTGACCGCCGGATGCTCGATCAGCGCGCTTTCGACGTCGAACGGGCCGATGCGGTAGCCGGCCGAGGTGATGACATCGTCGGCCCGGCCGATGAAGGACACCGAACCGTCCGGTTCGTACTCCACCGTGTCGCCGGTGCGGTAGTAGCCGCCTGATATCGCCGGCGTCTCGGCCTGATGATAACCTTCGAACCAGCGCAGCGGCGATCTGCCAATGTCGACGGCAAGGATACCAGGCTGGTTGGGGCCGAGCTCGTTGCCTGCCTCGTCGAGCACCACCATGCGGTAGCCGGGCATGGCAAAACCGGCCGAGCCCGCGCGCACGAGATGCGAGAGCCCATGATGGTTGTTCACCATCATGCCGTTTTCGGTCTGGCCGTAATGGTCATGGATGGGGACGGCGAGATTGGCGTCGAACCAGCGGATCACTTCCGGATTGAGCGGTTCGCCGGCGCTGCTCACCACGCGCAGTCTGCCTTTTACACGAGCGGCAGCCTCAGGCCCTTCCGCCATAAGCAGGCGATAGGCGGTCGGCGAGCCGGCGAGGCTGGTGACGCCGAGCCGCTCGATGATGTCGTAGGTGCTTTTGGCGTTGAAGGCGCCTTCATAGAAGGTCGTGGCGATGCCGAGCTGCAAAGGTCCGGTGATGGCGTAGTAGAGGCCGTAGGCCCAGCCGGGATCGGCGATGTTCCAGAACACGTCATTCGGGCGCAGCCCGATCGCCTCGCGCATATAGGCGCCGAAGGCCAGCAGGGCACGCAGCGGCACCGGCACGCCCTTGGGCAAGCCTGTCGTGCCGGAGGTCGACATCATCATGAACAGGTCGTCGCCCTTGCGCATCACCGGCTGGCAGTCGGGCGAGGCGGCCGCAAGCGCGGCGCGGAAATCAATGTCGCCGAGAGGCAGCGCCTCGCCGGGGCCAAGAATGGTCGCGATTTGCGCTGGTGTCTCGACCTCGTCGAGCTTGCCGCGATTGGCCGGGTTGGTCACCACGATCTTCGCACCGCTATAGCCGAGACGGTGCTCGATGGCCTTCGGGCCGAAGGCGGTGAACAGCGGCTGGTAGACCGCGCCAATGCGCCATGTGCCGAGAATGAGCGCCGCCAGTTCGGGGATGCGCGGCAGCATGCCGGCGACGGCATCGCCGGCACCGACGCCGGCAGCCTTGAGCGCATTGGCGGCGCGACCCGACATGTCGGCGAGATCGTCGAAGGTGAATTCTCGCAATTCGCCGCCGGCCGAGATCGCACGCAGCGCCAGCCGGTTTTCACCGGTGTAGCGGCCGCAGCATTCGACATAGGCATTGATGCCGGTTGTAGGGTTGCCATGCAACCGGGCGATCTCGTCTTCGATGCGAAAGCGCTGAACGGCATCCTCATAGCGCGGTCTTTTGCTCATGGCGGGCCTCCCTGGCAGCGCCCATCTCCCCCTTGGCGCGCCCGTCAGATTGCCCGAAATCGCGGCGCCGGTCGATTGCGGCGAAAGTCGGGATTAGCCACTTTCTCCCCGTTTTACGGGGAGAAATGCCCGGCAGGGCAATGAGGGGCAGCGTCAGCCTCTGAGGTCGGCGGGAACTCTACGGATCAACGTCGGCGGCGACAGATGGTTGACCAACTCCCTCAACCGGCCGATAGCTCCGCGCAAATTGCTGCTCCGAGACCTCCAATGACCACAGACACCAATCTCAAAGCCGCCGATGCCGACAGCGCCTGGAAGGACGACATCCGTGCCGGCGTTCGCCATGTGCGCGATCTCGCTTCGCTGCCGCTGTCACCGGCCGAACGCTCGGCGGCGCAGGAAGCGGCCGTGCGGCACAAGGTGCGTGCCCCAAAAACCTATCTCGACCTGATCGACTGGAACGATCCCGCCGATCCGATCCGCGCGCAAATCATTCCGTCGCCGGATGAGCTGGTGGAAACCGAGGGCGAGCTCGACGATCCGATCGCCGACCATGCCTTCAGTCCGGTGCCGCGACTGACGCACCGCCATGCCGACCGCGTGCTGTTGTTCCCGACCTATCAATGCGCGGTCTATTGCCGCTTCTGCTTCCGCAAGGAGTCCCTGACCTCGATCGGCCGTGGCTATACGCGCGACGCTCTCGAAGAGGCTTTTTCCTATATCGAAGCCCGCACCGAAATCCGCGAAGTGATCCTGACCGGCGGCGATCCGCTGTCGCTGCCGGACAAGGCCCTGGCCGAAATCCGCGCCCGCATCGAGGCGATCGCGCATGTGCGGCTGCTGCGCATCCACACCCGTGTGCCTGTCGTGCTGCCGACGCGCATCACGCCGGGGCTGGTTGGCGCCTTGCAGGGCCGGCTGATGGTCACCATCGTCACCCATTTCAACCACGCGCGGGAGATCACGCCGGCCACCGAATTGGCCTGCCGCACTTTGCGCCAGGCAGGCTTCGTGCTGCTTAACCAGAGCGTCCTGCTCAAGGGCGTCAACGACACGGTGGAAGCGCTGGAGGAACTCTGCCGCGAACTGATGTATCGCCTGGGGGTAAAGCCCTATTACCTGCACCACGGCGACCTCGCGCGCGGCATGGCGCATCGGCGCACCACCATTGCCGAGGGACAGGCGCTGGCCGGCGCGCTGCGCGCGCGTCTGTCGGGTATCTGCAATCCCGTCTATGTGCTGGACCTGCCGGAAGGCGGCGGCAAGGTGCCGCTTGGGCCGTGCCATATCGAGGCGCGGGAAGGGGACAACTGGCGCATTCGCGGCCAGGATGGCGGGGAGAGGGTGTATCGGGACGTTGTGGGGTAGGCAGCGCCGGTTCCGCCAATGACCGCTGCCGGCCTGCTGTGGGTCATGATGATTGACCGGCCGTGACATGTTCGGTCGCATCCCGTATATTGACATAAAGATATCCTTATGTGATGGTTGTCGCCCCAAGGATAAAAAATGTCGCAGAATTCTGCATCGCTGGCTGCGTTGTTCGGCCCCGTCGCGGTAAAGCCCGACGGTTCCGAAGTGCTTGCGGCACTCACCGCGGCGGCGCGCGAGCGCATCCTCATCCTTGACGGCGCCATGGGCACGCAGATCCAGGGTCTCGGTTTCGACGAGGAGCATTTCCGCGGCGAGGCCTTCGCCGGCTGCGCTTGCCACCAGCAGGGCAACAACGACCTGCTGATCCTGACGCAGCCCGCAGCGATCGAGGAGATCCACTATCAGTACGCCATCGCCGGCGCCGACATCCTCGAGACCAACACCTTCTCCTCCACTTCGATCGCACAGGCCGATTACGGCATGGAGGCTGCCGTCTATGCGCTGAATCGCGACGGTGCGCGGCTGGTGCGGCGCGCCGCCATTCGCGCCGAGCAGGAAGACGGCAAGCGCCGTTTCGTCGCCGGCGCGCTGGGGCCAACCAACCGCACCGCCTCGATGTCACCCGACGTCAACAATCCCGGCTATCGCGCCGTGACCTTTGACGAATTGCGCCTGGCCTATGGCGAGCAGTTGCGCGGGCTGATCGACGGCGACGCCGACATTATTCTGATCGAGACCATCTTTGACACGCTGAACGCCAAGGCGGCGATCTTCGCCTGCAACGAGATCTTTCTCGAGAAGGGCGTGCATCTGCCGGTGATGATTTCCGGCACCATCACCGATCTCTCCGGCCGCACATTGTCGGGCCAGACGCCGACCGCCTTCTGGCATTCGGTGCGCCACGCCAGCCCGTTCACCATCGGCCTCAACTGCGCGCTCGGCGCCAACGCCATGCGCGCGCATCTGGCTGAGATATCGGGCGCCGCCGACACATTCGTCTGCGCCTATCCGAATGCCGGCCTGCCCAACGAATTGGGCCGCTATGACGAGAGCCCGGACTTCATGGCCGCGCAGATCGAGGATTTCGCGCGGGAAGGGCTGGTCAACGTCGTCGGCGGCTGCTGCGGCTCGACGCCGGAGCACATCCGCGCCATCGCCGAGGCGGTCAAAAAGTACCCGCCGCGCCCCATTCCCGAGATCGCGCGCAAGATGCGGCTGTCCGGACTGGAGCCGTTCACGCTGACCGACGAGATTCCCTTCGTCAATGTCGGCGAGCGCACCAACGTCACCGGCTCGGCCAGGTTCAGAAAGCTGATCACGGCGGGCGATTATGTCCCCGCGCTCGACGTGGCGCGCGACCAGGTCGCCAATGGCGCGCAGATCATCGACATCAATATGGACGAAGGCCTGATCGATTCGAAGAAGGCGATGGTCGAGTATCTCAATTTGATCGCCGCCGAGCCCGACATCGCGCGTGTGCCTGTCATGGTCGACTCCTCGAAATGGGAAATCATCGAGGCCGGCCTGAAATGCGTGCAGGGCAAGCCGCTGGTCAATTCGATCTCGATGAAGGAAGGCGAAGAAGCGTTCCTGCATCATGCCAGGCTGGTGCGCGCCTATGGCGCGGCGGTGGTCGTCATGGCCTTCGACGAGGCCGGCCAGGCCGACACCAAGACGCGCAAGGTCGAAATCTGCACCCGCGCCTACAAACTCCTCACCGAGCAGGCCGGCTTCCCGCCCGAAGACATCGTCTTCGACCCCAATGTCTTCGCGGTCGCCACCGGCATCGAGGAGCACGACAATTACGGCGTCGACTTCATCGAGGCCACCGGCGAAATCACCGGGACGCTGCCGCATGTCCATATCTCGGGCGGCGTGTCTAACCTGTCCTTCTCGTTCCGCGGCAACGAGCCGGTGCGCGAGGCCATGCACGCCGTGTTCCTCTACCACGCCATCCAGCGCGGCATGGACATGGGCATCGTCAATGCCGGCCAGCTCGCTGTCTACGACACGATCGAGCCGGAGCTGCGCGAGGCCTGCGAGGATGTCGTGCTCAACCGCGCACCCAGGGCCGGCGGCACCGCCACCGAGCGCATGCTGGAGATCGCCGAACGCTTCAAGGGCGCCGCCGGCAAGGAGGGCAAGGAGCGCGATCTCGCCTGGCGCGAGCTGCCGGTCGAAGGGCGCATTTCGCATGCGCTGGTCAACGGCATCACCGAATTCATCGACGCCGACACCGAGGAAGCGCGGCTGGCCGCCGAGCGTCCGCTGCATGTCATCGAAGGCCCGCTGATGGCCGGCATGAATGTCGTCGGCGACCTGTTCGGTGCGGGAAAAATGTTCCTGCCGCAAGTGGTGAAGTCAGCGCGTGTCATGAAGCAGGCAGTGGCTGGATTGCTGCCGCATATGGAGGCCGAAAAACTGGCCAACGCCGCCAATGGCATCGACAATGGCGAGCGCCAGACGGCGGGAAAAATCCTGATGGCGACGGTGAAGGGCGATGTCCACGACATCGGCAAGAACATCGTCGGCGTCGTGCTCGCCTGCAACAATTACGAGATCATCGATCTCGGCGTCATGGTACCGGCGGCGAAGATCCTGCAGACGGCGCGCGAGCAGAACGTCGACATCATCGGCCTCTCCGGCCTGATCACGCCGTCGCTGGACGAGATGGTGCACATGGCGGCCGAGATGGAGCGCGAAGGCTTCGACATTCCGCTGCTGATCGGCGGCGCGACGACCAGCCGCGTGCACACGGCGGTGAAGATCCACCCGCGCTATTCCAAGGGGCAGACGGTCTATGTCACCGACGCCAGCCGGGCCGTCGGCGTGGTCTCGTCGCTGCTCTCGAACGACGGCAAGGCCGACTATGTCGACACGGTGCGGGCCGAATACAAAAAAGTCGCCGACGCGCATGCCCGCTCCGAGGCCGACAAGCAGCGGCTGCCGCTGGCCAGAGCGAGGGCCAATGCGCACAAGGTCGACTGGTCGGCCTACCAGCCGCCGAGGCCGTCCTTTACGGGCGTGAAAGTGTTCCAGGACTGGGACCTGGCGGAGCTGGCGCGCTACATCGACTGGACGCCTTTCTTCCAGACCTGGGAGCTGAAGGGCCGTTATCCCAAGATCCTCGAGGATGAAGCGCAGGGTCCGGCAGCGCGCCAGCTGTTCGAGGATGCGCAGGCGATGCTGAAGAAGATCATCGCGGAAAAATGGTTTGCGCCGCGCGGCGTCATCGGCTTCTGGCCGGCCAATGCCGTCGATGACGACATCAAGCTGTTCACGGATGAGGCGCGCTCGCAGGAGCTGGCGACCTTCTTCACGCTGCGCCAGCAACTGACCAAGCGCGACGGCAAGGCCAATGTCGCGCTGTCGGATTTCGTCGCGCCTGCCGAGAGCGGCAAGCCCGATTATATCGGCGGCTTCATCGTCACCGCCGGCATCGAGGAGGTGGCGATCGCCGAGCGCTTCGAGCGGGCCAATGACGACTATTCCTCGATCATGATCAAGGCGCTGGCCGACCGTTTCGCCGAAGCTTTCGCCGAGCGCATGCACGAGAAGGTGCGCACGGAATTCTGGGGCTATGCGGCCGACGAGGCGCTCGCGCCGGACGATCTGATCGGCGAACCCTATCGCGGTATCCGCCCCGCGCCCGGCTATCCCGCGCAGCCCGACCATACCGAAAAGGCGACTTTGTTCAGGTTGCTCGACGGCGAGGGCAATGCCGGCGTCAGCCTGACCGAGAGCTACGCGATGTGGCCCGGCTCGTCGGTCTCCGGCCTCTATCTCGCTCACCCCGAAAGCTACTATTTCGGCGTCGCCAAGGTGGAGCGCGACCAGGTCGAGGATTACGCCCGCCGCAAGGCCATGCCGCTGGCCGAGGTCGAGCGCTGGCTCGGCCCGATCCTCAACTATGTGCCCGTGGACTACGCAGAGGCGGCGGAGTAGCGTTCTGACGGTTGGCGAAATTGCCAAGGCGTCGCAAGCGCGCCTGATCCGGCCCAGCGTCTGCTCGACCGCCCCCTGATTTCTCCCCTTTCAAAAAAATCTCACCGCACCGGGGAATAAAGCACGGCCCTTCCGGGTCTTGTTGTCAGCGGGGCCCAAAGAAACGAAACAAGGAATTTCGGACATGACCAAGCTCGCTTTCAGCGTGGCTGCGATGCTGCTTGCCTCGAGCGCTGCCTTTGCCGGCAGCGACCACTTCACCAACAAGGCCAACCAGCCTGGCGTGGACACCAATGCCACCGCGTCAATTCCCTACACAGCGCACCAGGACGGCGTCGATGCCAAGGTGACGACCGGGCCGAACCAGGACTCGGTGCAGGACATCATTGCCCGGCACAACCGCGACAGCATCTGGGGTCGCTGAGTGATGGGCGCCGGCGCCGGATCCGCGCCGCCGCCTCAACCGATCAGGACGGGAGCCAGCGCTCTCCGTCATCTCTCTTCCGCGACTTCGGACACCACTCACAAGAGGAAATCACCATGTTCACAATGACACGTCGCACATTGCTTGGAACCGCCCTCGCTGCAACCGCCTTCGGCCTTGCCGGCAAGCTCGAATTCACTCAAGCCGCCTTCGCCGAAACGCCGGTCGAGCCTTCGATCGGCTTCTACAAATACAAGGTCGGCGACATCGAGGTCACCGCCATCTATGACGGCATCTGGCGCAAGCCGCATGACCCGGCCTTCATCAAGGATGTCTCGGTCGACGACACCAAGGCCGCACTCGCCAAGGCGGGGCTGACCACCGACTTCATGCCCATCCCGCTCACCGTCGTCGTGCTCAAGATGAACGGCAAGCTGATCATGATGGATGCCGGCTCGGGCGTCGGCCAGTGGCAGACCAACGCCACGCATCTGCCGGCCAACATGGCCGCCGCCGGCATCGACTACAAGGCGATCGACACCATCATGATCTCGCATTTCCACCCCGACCATGTCTGGGGCCTGATGGAGAAGGGCACCAACGCGCCGGTATTCCCCAATGCCGAGCTGATCGTCAACGCCACGGAATACAATTGGTGGACCGACCCGAGCCGGCTGGCAAAGCTGCCGGAGGGCCGCAAGCCCGCTGGCAAGCGCATCGCCGAAAATTTTCCGAAATGGAAGAACTGGAAACTGGTTCAGGATGGCGCCGAAGTGGTGCCCGGCATCCAGATCATCGCCGCCCCGGGCCACACGCCGGGCCATTCGGTCTACCTCGCTAACTCCGGCAAGGAGCAGCTGATGATCTCGGCCGACACCATGTATGTGCCGGCCCTGCTGGCGCCGCATCCGGAATGGCAGGGCAGCTACGATCAGGACGGGCCGACGGCGATCACTACCCGCCACAAGATCATCGACCGGGTGATTGCCGACAACATCCGGATTTCCGGGTCGCACTTCCCGTTCCCCGGCACCGGCGTCTTCGTGAAAGATGGCAATGCCTACGGCTTCACGCCCGTGCAGATCTGAGCACGGCAACCCAACTAAGCGAGAAAGACAATGAAACAGATCTATCTGGGCAGAAACGCTTTGTTCGGCCTGCTCGGCGCCATTGCCGTGCTGACCGTGGTTCCCGCGGCCACAATCATGCCGGCCTATGCGGTCGACGACATCGAAGGCACCGACGCGCCCGACCTCACCGCTGTCCAGGCCAAGATCGCCGTCAAGGACTACAAGGGCGCATTGGCCGACCTGCGCGCTCTCGCGCAGGACAACCAGCAGGCCGACGTCTACAACCTGCTCGGCTTCACGCTGCGCAAGACCGGCGATTTCACCACCGCCCTGACCTACTACAACAAGGCGCTGGAGCTGAAGCCCGACCACAAGGCCGCCCGCGAATATCTGGGCGAGCTCTATGTCGAAACCGGCGACATGGCCAAGGCCAACGAGCAACTGGCGTCGTTGCAGAAACTCTGCCCCGGCGGCTGCGAGGAACTCGAAGACCTGCAGAAGGCCATCGCCACCAAGGTGACGCAGTAGGCGCGGCGCAAATTCCCCTCACCCGGATTGCCAAACCGAATTGCAAGGGCAATTCGGGCAATCCGACCTCTCCCCGAGGGGAGAGGAGGGGCGGCGACAATGCGCCCGTCTCTTCTCCCCTCGGCGGTCCGAAGGACGGGCGAGGCCCGTGACTCGCCCCGGCAGAGGTGGCCGCGAAGCGGCCGGATGAGGGGGCGTTGGCGCTGAGCTCGGCCCCTAACGCACACCAGTTTGGGCGCCCGTGGCCGGCGCCCAAACGCCGGAGCCGGCGCCCCATCCCTCAAGCCGGCTCCGGCCCCTCGGACATCATCACCACATCAGCGCCATCCGCGCCCCCACCGGGCGCGCGGCGGCTGCCTGCACCCAAAATCCGGAGCCAGACCATGCTACTGACCGACCACACCGCGAAGCTGCACACGCTCGCCGCAAAATATCACCTCAAGGACGTCACCCTGCTTGCCGGCCGCCTGCTTATGTCCTTCATCTTCCTGCATGAGGGTGTGACACTGGCCATCCATTTCGACGGCGCCGCCAAGGCGATGGCAGCCCAAGGCGTCGGCCTGCCGCTTTTCATCGCGACCATCGCGCTGCAACTGGGGGCAGGGCTCTCCGTTGCAACAGGCCTGCTGACGCGGCTGGGCGGCATCGGCCTCGGCCTGTTCTGCCTAGCAACGGCCACGCTGTTCCACACCAATTTCGCCAGCCAGAGCGAATTGCTGAATTTCGAAAAGGATCTGGCCATATCGGGCGGCATGTTCGTGTTGGCCGCGGTTGGCGCCGGCAGGTTCTCGCTGGACTGGCTGGTGGCCTGCTATCTGCAGCAGCGCCAGCGCGACAAGGACATGGTGGCGGCACTTCTGGCGGCGGAGAATGACATGACGTTGAAGGTGACGCTGCCGGTTTGAGGGAGTGCAAGGGCGAGGGGGAAGTCATCCTGCACCGTCGCGCTCCACGGCGACCCCCTCTGCCCTGCCGGGCATCTCCCCCACAAGGAGGGAGATTGGCCGTCACCTCGGCCGTCGCCAACCTCCAACGTCACAGAACTGGCGAGGCGCCGAAGATGCTAATCTCCCCACAAGTGGGGGAGATGGCCGGCAGGCCAGAGGGGGGCGCCGTAGAGCGCCGCCTTTTTCCGTCAGCTCCACCAATCACGCAAATTCTTTGGATCGTTCGCGCCGGTGCGGCGTTCTTCCCTGACACCAAGGAGGAACGACGATGGGTGACGAACGGCACGAGAAGATCCAGAAGCGCGCTTACCAGATCTGGCAGCGCGAAGGCGGTGGCGACCCCGAGCATCACTGGCACCGGGCCGAAGCCGAAATCGACCGGGAAGCCGCCTTGCCGCTGACGGCCGACGACGCGCTGCCGCAAACCCGTGAGATCGCCAGCACCGATGTCCTGACAGTCGAGGAACTGGCCGTGCGCACCGGCATATCGGGCGACGAGGCGCAGGAGTTGATTGACAGGCTGGGAACTGACCGGGCGGCGGTGGAGCAGGCTGCGCGCGGGTTGAAGGGGCGACGGAAGTCCTGATTGCGGGCTACGTGCAGGCTTACTTCCATCAGCGGCGTCGAACATCGAGGACGGCTGGCTTTGGTGCACCATTTTGGCGCGCGCGCCGCGCGAAGGCATGGATGGCGCGCCATTGATCACGGGGCCGGATCTACTGCTGCGCCCGCGCACTCTGCCAAAGCCAGATTGCGAGCGAGCTGGATCGCCCACGGATCTGGGTCTCCACAGGACCTCTTAAAGCACCGGATTTGAACAACGCGCAGTCGCGACCGGCGACCTCAAGCATTTCGTAACTCACCGCCACTTCGGCATTCTGGTCGGCAGCGATCTCCATCAAGCGACTTGCAACGTTGACGGTGTCGCCGATGGCCGCGATGTGCTGACGCCCTTCGCCGCCGAGTCGAGAGGCCACGATTGTTCCATAATGCGCTCCAATCTTGAAGCCGATCCGGGATGCGGTCGACGCAGGCAACGAGGCGAGCCAATCGTTGGTGCGGCTGGAGAGCCCGGCACAACAGCGGGCAGCATTGAAGGCGTCGTCTGTCGTCGGTTCCGGCAGGCCGAACAGGATCATGGCGCCGTCACCCATGAAACTCGTGACAACGCCACCGCAGCTTGTCACTTCTTCGTCCACCAACGCGTGAAAATTGTTGAGGAGTTCGCGTGTGGCGCTCGGCCCCAATGTTTCACTCAGTCCGGTGAAGCCGGACAGGTCGATGAACAGGATGGCGGCATCTGTCCGGACGGGTTCCGAGAGGAAGTCGCCATGCTTGGCGAGCCATGCTCCCAGTCCTGGGGCTTCAACGCGTTGAAGCAATTGGCTCTGCGTGGCGAAATATTGGGCCCGGCTCCTGCCCAGCCAAAGCTGCGCGGCCCCAAACAGGATTGCCGGCGGAACGGCAGCGGTCATCGGCAGCGCGGCGCTCAGCCAGATATGGTGCAGGAAAGCGGTCATGTTGACCACCAACCAGATCAGGACCACGCCGGCGACCGCCGCAAGGCCGATGGCGTTTCGGCGCCACGCCAACAGGCCGACAAGAAGCATGGGCAGCGCAACTGCAAAGCCCGCGTCTGCAAGGCGAACGTTCTGGTCGCGCACGATTCCGTCGCCGGCCATCAGATGGGCAACCGCCGTCGACATGACCTCGACGCCGGGCAGTATGGGATCGAACGGTGTCGGGAAGACATCGCCGGTGCCGGTTGCGGTCGCTCCTATCAAGACAATTCGGCCCCGGATAGCGCCGGGATCGAACTGGCCCGCCAGCACGGTCGCGGCGCTGATCGTGCGGATCGTGCCGCGCGGGCCATAGAATGTCAGAGGCAGGATGTGACCAATGTCCGTTCGGATCGACCGTCCGTCGAGCGATAGATCATCGGGCGCAATTCCAGGGTCCTCTCCCGCCGCCATGGCGGCAACACGCAAGGAGAAGGACGCTTGCAACTGATCTCCGGCCCGAAACAGCAACGGCACGAACCGGGGCGTTCCCGTCCTGTCGGTGACCACGTTCACGACACCGACAGCGGCGACATCCGAAAACGCTTTCAGGGGCCACAGGAACCGCTCGGCATTCGGCACGCGGGCGAGGGGTCCTTCGCCCACGGCCAGAGCCCATTGTTTGCCTCCGGGGTAGATCGCCGCTGCAGCGATTACGCTTCTACTCCTGCTCAGCGAACGCGCGAGCACCTCGTCGGTGTCTTTTGCCCCGGGGTCGACCAGCAGCAGGTCGAGCGCAATGGCTTTCGGCCCGAGCGGCTCTATCGTATCGATGATTCGGGCAAGCGTGGCGCGGCTGAGGGGATAGCTGCCCTCGCGCCGCACCGTTTCATCGTCTATTGCGACAATGGTGATCAGCTCCGGCGGCTTTGCCGTTCCTCGAACAAGCGTTCGAAGATCGGTCATCGTTGCCTCGACGCGATCGAGAAACCAGAAATTGCCGTGCCAGTGCGCGAAGCCCAGGCCGGCGCCCCAAAGACCCGCCAGAATGAGCGCGATCAGCGTCGGAAGCCCTCGTCGGCTCATTACCAACTCACTGGGCAAGCTCACTGGCCGAAACGGGCCAGCAATGCGGAAACGCGCTTGGCGGGCCAGTGCTTGACGATGAGTTTGCCTGTCCCGGCCTCGACGTCCACGCCATCGCCCGGTGCGAGGACCACGACGGCGGTGGATGCCGGTCTTTGCACGGCGACGCGACCTCTCAGGACGAAAACAGACGTCTTGCCATTGCCAACGTCGACTGCCCATTTTGTGCCGCGCACCGCGGCGATCGCCTGCGGGGTGATAACCGCGAAGCCACCCTGGACCGCGCCGGCCGGAGCATCGAGCAGCAGCGCTTTGCGCCGCAACCTGACCGCGTCGGGACTGCCGTTTCGATCGCGATCCTCCAGCGTAAAACGTGCGCCGCCTTCCACAATGATGGCAAGGCCTTCCCGACATCTCAGAATCTGTCGGGACGTACCGGCCACCGGCTCGAACGTACACCCTGCATCCTGCGCATGGGCGGCATCCACCCAGAAGACACCGGCAAACAGGACAGCCACCAGGCTACGGAAAAATCGGCCCCTTGCGCGCATCAACGTCTCCTCGCTTTGCGAAACCCTGCGGCAGGAAATTCTTTGCCGTCAGCTTGCCCGCGTGTTTGGTTCACGAGCCGGCACTTGCAGCCGCGTTGGCTTGAGGATGCCGACGGGCAATCGTAACACGACAAGCTGCTCCGGCGTTAAGCATGTTCGGCATGGCGGGTCGCCGGGCAGGCAAGGTGAGGGAGGCGCCCATGGCGACCACAAGCGCCACTGCACCAGAACGCGATGGAGATCCACCGGGAAGCCGCTTTGCCGCTGACGGCCGACGAAGCCCTGCCGCAAACAAAGGAGATTGCCGGCACTAACGTTCTTAGTCGAGGAACTGGTCCGTGCGCACCGGCATGTCGGGGGACGAAGCGCGGGGTCTGTTCGACGCCTGGGCACCGACCGCGCCGCCACCGGACAAAAAGTCTGGGAAGAGGCGCAATCTCGGCGCGTTTGATAACCGCGAAGCGGCGGAGAAACACGAGGCCGAAGGTGCAGTATTTCAAGCGGCATTGAGGAGGTGGTCGCAATAGCGATACACCATTGAAGGCGTTCATTCTCTGTAATTACGAATGACAGCTTCGCGCCTCATGCACGAACCCGCTTCGCGGGAGGGGCGCCTCGTTCTGAGATGGCGCGACAGGTATTGGTCTTGAGCGGGTAGAAGCTGCGATCCGACCATGGAGTTCCTTCAACGAGAGGAAC
>NZ_JAFCGY010000030.1 GCF_016836705.1 Mesorhizobium caraganae
CCGCCACGTGAATGGTCCATGGCAAAGGCCCAGTTCGCCGTAATCTTCGGTGAGCGCTTCATCAGGGCCATGGCGGCATAATGTTCAACCGCCCGCCCGTACACGGAAATCCTGACAGTCCCCGAGCGGCGCATCTCCATGTCGAGCAAGCTCGCCCAGTTCCCGTTCGTGCGCGAATTGGACGGCTTCGACTTCGATGCCCAGCCTTCGCTGGATCAAGGTCAGATCAGAGAGCTTGCAACCTGCCGCTGGATCGCGCACGGCGACACGGTCCTATTCCTCGGGCCGCCCGGAACGGGCAAGACCCATCTTGCCGTGAGCCTGGGTCGCGAGGCGATCCGTCAGAACTACAACGTGCAGTTCGTCACGGCGGCGACGCTGGTGGCAATGCTGGCCAAGGCACACGCCGATGGCTCGCTCGACAAACAGTTGACGACCTTGTCGCGGCCGAAATTATTGATCATCGACGAGCTGGGCTATTTGCCCTTCGAGGCCAACGCCGCCCATTTGTTCTTCCAACTCGTGTCTCGTCGCTACGAGAAGGGATCGATTCTGATCACCTCCAACCGCTCTGTGGGTGAATGGGGAAGCGTTTTTGGCGACCCCGTTGTGGCCACGGCGATCCTGGATCGCCTGCTTCATCACTCGACGGTGATCACCATCCGTGGCGACAGCTATCGGCTCCGCGAAAAGCGCCGATCCGGCCTCCTGCAGAAGACCGGACCGGCGCTCGAAACCAACGAAACAGCAAACCAATGAAGGGGGTCAGTTCTTCACTTCGCCAACGGGGTCAAATCCTCACTTCGCTTGACAACGGCAGCCAGATGGGATCAGCGCTAAAGTCTCATTGCGTTCAAATGCAGATAACGTGACATCGCCGGCGATCGCTCTTTAAAATCATGCACGACCGTGTGCAGCCACCGCGAGGACGTCCAGTCGCCGATCAGGAGAATGCCTGGGTGGTTTCAGCAATCGGTATGAGAGCAAACCAATCCTTCCTTTTCCAGGTCGCTTCCACGGCTTTATACGGCGCCGAGCGGTTCATCCCACCCACGGATCGAAGAGCTCAATTCCAAAGCCTTCGAAATCCTTCGTATTGCGCGTTGCCAGGGTGAGTTCCCGGGCAATCGCTGTGGCTGCGATCAAGCCGTCCATCGACGAAAGGCCGCGGCCACGCCGCTTCGCGAGGCCCATCAGGTCGCCCCAGGCTAGGGCAACCGGTTCGTCCACGGAGAGAACCCTCTGCTCGAAGCGCTGCGGCAGGTCCCGGGCGAGCCATTCGGCCAGTGCGTCCCGTTTTCTACCCTCATCCATGAGGGCAACGCCGCGCCGGATCTCGGCCATCGACACGACGCTAATGAACGAGCGATCCTCATCGAGCCCGTCCAGCCATTCCAGGACGTGCGCATTTGGGGCAGGCCTAGTCACCTCCGACAGAACATTGGTGTCCAGTAGAAGCCTCACAGCGACAGATCTCGCGGTTCGTCGCGTAGGCGCTCAAGGTCCAGGTCGGCGCCGCGCAGCGGCGACTCCAGCAGGAACTGGGCAAGCGTGCCCTTGCGCGCGGTCTTGCGTTGCCACTCCTCGACCGAGACGACAACGACGCTTGGCTTGCCGTTCCGCGTGATCGTTTGCGGCGCCGCCTGCGCACGCTCGATGACTTCCGAGAGCCGCGCCTTGGCCCGAGCGACGGTCCAGTTGGTCTCCTCTTTGGGAATAGATAGCATATTTGGCTCCGTGACCATTCTGACTATCTTGACTATATGGGAATCGCGATGCGGCCGCAACAGGGCAGGGGACTTTCAGAGCCAGGGAGCCTTGGCCCACAGCTATGCGTATCGCCACGTCGCATATTGCGGCGGCGCTGCAATCGGCAGCGGAACTAATCGATGCGAGGGGACTCTTGCCGCCCGCTCTCGAGGCCCTTGGCAATAAGAGCGTAAGCGAGCTGCTGGAAGACGGTACCTTTTCAGTTCAACGTCACCTGCAGGCGATAGGCATGCGGCTAGGTGCCTCTGGCAAATGGCGAGTTTCTGACATTCAATCCGACGAGTTGAACGTCTGCGTCGCTCACCGAATTGATCAATCTGAGCAGCATTTACCAGTGGCCTTCCACATAATGCGATCGTGACCTGCCGATGATAGCCCGAGTTGCGGTAGAGTGCCTCCATCAATTTTTCGAGCACGCAAAGTCAATGGCGCACTCTCCTGGCAGTCAGCTGTCACGAACTCCTCGGTGACGCCTGCGTCG
The DNA here is from genome assembly GCF_016836705.1 of Mesorhizobium caraganae. GTDB lineage: Bacteria > Pseudomonadota > Alphaproteobacteria > Rhizobiales > Rhizobiaceae > Mesorhizobium > Mesorhizobium caraganae. Next base: position 2,252 of record NZ_JAFCGY010000030.1, read on the forward strand.
AAGGGCCGAACGCACCGTGGGATTCGTGCAGTAGGCTTCGGGTTGGTCTGAAGCCCTGCCTGGCCATCAGTTGCCGCTTTGACTGCCGCCTCGAACCGTTCTGCCGCTGCCTTTGCCGTTTTTAACAGCGCTTTGAAATCGTCGGGAGGATTGCCGCTATCCAGCATGCTCTTGAAGGTCGCGTAAGCATCTGTCTTGCTGCCGTGGGCACGCAAGGTGTCATCGTCGTTTACCCACGCGAGCACGATGATCTTGCTGGCGCTATCGAACCGGAAAAACAGACGATACTGCTGAAAAAACTTCGCCCGGAACCAATGCTTGCGGCCGCTGCCGAGCGTATCACCCTGCCGAAATTGCGCCCCCGCCGGGTCAGCCGGGATATCGTTGGTCACGAGTCTGGCGATTGCAGCCAACCGCTTGGTGCAGTTCTTCTTCCGGTAATTGACGGGATCGCGCGCCTTGCGGGCTTCAACTTCCTCGATCAGGCATTCGAGCTGATCGAGGAAGAGCGGCTGCGCGTAGATCGACCACCCATTGATGACGAGGGGAGCCTTAAGTGGCGCGTCTCGTTTCGTCATTCGTCATCGGCAGACAGCGCTGCATCGAGATCAACTTCGACATCCCCGACCAGCGCTTTTAGCCGATCATATAGCGCCCCGTCGAACGCCTTCAGCCGCTCGGGGTGAGCTTGAATATCCGCTTCGAGAAGATCGAGAAATGCGCCGAGCGCCGGATCGGCAGCCTCGTGCACCGCCTCAATATAGACCCGACCACTCGGTTCGGTACAATACCGGATTTGGTCGCCCTTCCCAAGCTGCAGATGCTTTCGCACACCGCTTGGCACCGTCGTCTGATAGCGATCGGTGAGCTTGGAGACATCCTGAGCGAGCGCAACCATGCCAGCCTCCTGAGTTCAGATTGGAACCATCGCTCCGGTAGGTAATGCAAATGCATTGTCTCGTCAAGGGCGGGCTCATATCCTTAGCGCGAGCGCCGCGAGAAAGCCGGCGGGCATAGTCTGGACCGAACTTTTGACCCAACGACGGATCGTCTCGTAGGAGACGACCATCCCTCGCTCGAGCAGCATGTCTTCGACAAGGCGCAGGCTCAGCGGAAATCGGAAATAAAGCCAAACCGCGTGGACAATGATCTCGGGCGGGAAGCGGTGGCCTCTGTAGCTGGACGACAGAAGTGTTCATATCGCCCAAATCCTGACGCTTGGTTTATGTGACAAGCCCGGCCCGACATTGATAGGGGCTTCGCAATTCCCGGACGACTGGCGAAATGGGGTGAACGCAACGCGACGCCGGATTGACCCCGAGTTCAGCTGTGCGCAGGTCAGATTTACGTCAGGTGCAGGGGGTATGTTCGATGCCAGAGTACACACAATTGCGCCAAAATGACGATCCGCGCTTGCCGGTTGTGGCGGGTCACGTCTTGTCGGCGCAGCGTACCTAAGGAGCTCCGTTCTGCGGTGTCGAAACAACGCCGTTGAGGTCGCCGCGGCGGCACCGTGTGTGCGCGCTGTAATCGGCGTGTTCTCGCTTACATAGGAGACGGATTTTGACGGGAGTTGACCGGCGTTTGAATGCGCCCAGCGGACCAGACACGCACTGGTCCCGTAGTGAATCAGATCGTGGCGGTGGATCTGGCTCGACGTTCAGTTCTGTCGTGCAGGGCTTGCGCTCTGAAGATCGAGAGTTAGGGGCGTCCTCCGCTCAAAGGCCACCTTCGGACAGCGATGTCCGACGCCGCACATCAGCCGATCCCTCCGTTAATACGCGTGACGGCCAGCCCGGTTCTCGCTACTTGCCGCATCGGGGCGCGCCAAATTGGGAAGAAGGTTCGTCGCGTTCCGGTGCCGAGGGCCGCAGTGCCGATCAGTCCAGGAGTTCACAACAAAGTGCTCCTTCCTCGCGCAGACAATCCGTATCCGGCCTGGATCGCAGACCAAAAAGGCGGCGCCTGGATGATGTCGCCACGCAGAGCGTGCAAAGTGCAATCTCAGAAGAACAATCTAACGAAGCTCTACACGCGATTTATTTCGCCCGTGACATCGTGGGATTCTCATGTGCAGTAGTGGAGCATGACAGACGGCTGCAGGGGGCGGGCGACGGGGTCCATGCAGCCTTCCTGCAAAAGGCCGCCGCCCAGTTCAGAAATCAATTTGTCACACGCTTCGAGGACGATATCCGCCGCGGGAAGTCATGGGGCTACGCCACCACATGCAACGCGGTGAGTCGCGAGGCCGGAGGTCAGGAAGGTGTCGAAGCTTGCAAGGCGATGGCAGCTCGGGTGTCGCAGCTTCATGGTGCATTAGTGCGCGAAGTCGACCCCAAAGCTCTTTCGCTCTTCGCGACATCATTTGGTCGGCATCCGCAGTCGAGGACATGCCGCAATGGAACGATCAGAATCGCCGAATTTTGCCGCGATGAGGGCAGGGCACTTGGGGCGCTGAATAGTCAAAGTCTGTCGTTGCTGGTGAACGGTTTCAGCAAGTGGACGCAACGGTCGGAAACTCGTGAGGGCACGGAAGCCGTCGCCAGTGAGGTCCGTCGCCGCGACGACCGCCGTTTCCGGCTCTCTGATTTTAAGCAGCAGGAACTGGCGAACCTTGTGAACGGTTTCAGCAAGTGGCCGGAAGAGGAGTGGTCTCGCCAAGGCACCGGAGCGATTGCCGGTGAGGTCCTTCGCCGCACTCGCCGTGACTTCGGGCTCTCTGCTTTTAATCACCAGGATTTGGCGAACCTGGTGAACGGTTTCGGCAAGTGCCCGCAAGAGGAGGTCTTTTGCCAAGCCACAGTTGCGATCGCGGGCGAGATCCTGCGCCGCGACCGCCGTGCCCGGCTCTCTGAATTCACTCACCAGGAGCTGGCGAACTTGGTGCACGGGTTCAGCAAATGGCCGGAAGAGGCGGCGTCTCGCGAAGCCGCAGGCGCGATGGCCGGTGAGGTCCTCCGTCGTGACCGCCGTGCCCGGCTCTCTGATTCTACTTCGCAGGAGCTGGCGAACCTTGTGAACGGTTTCAGCAAGTGGCCGGAAGAGGAGTGGTCTCGCCAAGCCACCGGAGCGATTGCCGATGAGGTCGGTCACCGCGCCGCCCGCGGCGGGTTCGCGCTCTCTGATTTTAACCACCAGGACCTGGCGAACTTGGTGAACGGCTTTAGCAAATGGCCGGAAGGGGCGGTCTATCGCCAAGCCACAGTCAAAATCGCCACAGAACTCTCTCGCCGCGCCCGCGAGCAAGGGCTCTCTCACTTTACTGCGCAGGAGCTGGCGAACCTGGTGAACGGGTTCGGCAAATGCCCGGACGATGCGGACTATCATCACGCCACAGTCGCGATCGCCAGTGAGGTCATTCGCCGCCGCGCCCAACTCTCTGATTTTACTTACCAGGATCTGACGCACCTGGTGAACGGTCTCAGCAAGTGGCCACAACAGGCGGACTGTCGCGATGCAACACTCGCGATCGCCGGTGAGGTCTTTCGCCGCGACGACCAGTTCTCTCATCTTACTCAGCAGGCGCTGGCGACATTGGTGAACGGGTTCAGCAAGTGGCCGGAAGAGGCTGCGTCTCGCCAAGCCACAGTCGCAATCGCCGGTGAGGTCACTCGCCGCGCCGCGCGCGGCGAATTCGGGCTCTCTGACTTTAATCACCAGGATTTGGGGACCCTGGTGAACGGTTTCAGCAAATGGCCGCAGGAGCCGGCGTCTCAGCAAGTCACAGTCGCGATAGCCAGCGAGGTCCTTCGCCGCGCTGACCGGCTCTCTGGGGTTGATCCGCAGGGACTGGCGAACCTGGTGAACGGTTTCAGCAAGTGGCCGGAAGCGGCGGCGTCTCGCCAAGCCACCGACGCGATCGCCAGCGAGGTCCTTCGCCGCGGCGTCCGGCTCTGTGATTTTACTCACCAGCACCTGGCTAATCTGGTGAACGGTTTCAGCAAGCGGCCCGACGGGGCGGATTGTCGCGACGCCGCGGTCGCCATCGCCGGTGAGGTCCTTCGCCGCGCCGACCAGTTCTCTCATCTTACTCAGCAGGCGCTGGCGACATTGGTGAACGGGTTCAGCAAGTGGCCGGAAGAGGCGGCGTCTCGCCAAGCCACAGACGCGATCGCCGGCGAGGTCAGTCGCCGCGCCGCGCGCGGCGAGTTCGGGCTCTCTGATTTTAATCACAAGGACTTGGTGCACCTGGTGAACGGGTTCAGCAAGTGGCCGGAAGAGGAGAGGCATCAGCAAGCCACGGACGCGATCGCGCATGAGGTCCTTCGCCGCGGCGCCCGGCTATGCGACTTTACTCACCAGCACCTGGCTAATCTGGTGAACGGTTTCAGCAAGTGGCCGAACGGGGCGGATTGTCGCGAGGCGACAGTCGCAATCGCGGAGGAAATCCGCCGGCGCCAGCTCTCCGATTTTGCTCCGCACGAACTGGCGATCTTGGTCAACGGTTTCAGCAAGTGGCCGCAAGCGGCGGCATCTCGCCAAGCCACAGTCGCAACCGCGCATGAGGTCCTCCGCCGCGGCGCCCGGCTCTGTGATTTTGATAACCAGCACCTCGCTAATTTGGTGAACGGTTTCAGCAAGTGGCCGGAAGCGCCGGACTGTCGCGACGCCACGGTCGCAACCGCCAACGAGGTCCGTCGCCGCCAGCTCTGTGACTTTGCTCCGCAGGGACTAGCGAACATGGTGAACGGTTTCAGCAAATGGCCGGAGGCGCCGGACTGTCGCGACGCCACGGTCGCAATCGCACAGGAGGTTCTTGGCCGCGGCGCCCGGCTCTCTGATTTTACCCACCAGCATTTGGCTAATCTGGTGAACGGTTTCAGCAAATGGCCGGAAACGCCGGACTGTCGCGACGCCCCGGTCGCAATCGCACAGGAGGTTCTTGGCCGTGATATCTGGCTCTCTGATTTCACTTCGCAGGAGCTGGCGAACCTGGTGAACGGTTTCAGCAAGTGGCCAGATCAGGCGGGGTCTCAGCAAGCCACAGTCGCGATTGCGCACGAGGTCCTTCATCGCGCCTCCTGGCTCTCTGATTTTACTCACCAGGAGCTGGCTAATCTGGTGAACGGTTTCAGCAAGTGGCCGGAAGCGCCGCTCTGTCGCGACGCCACGGACGCGATCGCGGGTGAGGTCCTTCGTCGCGGCGCCCGGCTCTCTGATTTTACCCACCAGCACTTGGCTAATCTGGTGAATGGTTTCAGCAAATGGCCGGAAGCGCCGGACTGTCGGGATGCCACGTTTGCGATCGCGGGTGAGGTCCTTCGCCGCGCCGAACTTTCTGATTTTGCCCCGCAGGGACTGGCCAACCTGTTGAACGGCTTCAGCAAGTGGCCGGACGGGGATGACTGTCGCAAAGCCGCGATTGCAATCGCCGGGGAAGCCCGTCAGCGCCAGCTCTTTGATTTCGCTCCGCAGGTAGTGGCGACCTTGATGAACGGGTTCACCAAGTGGCCGGAAGAGGCGGCGTGCTGGCAGACCACGATGGACATCGCGCGCGGATTGGGTGCTCGAGGGCAACGATTCGGTGTGTTCACCACGCCTGAGCTGAGTATGCTCGCCAATGCTCTGTCGCGAATAATCATGAGGGCAGAAGACAGTGAGGAGATTACAGACGCCGCTCTGCCTAAGGATCGGTTGCACAAGCTCGCCCACTACCTGCATTATGATAATGATCGTCTGGGGCAGGCTGACGTTCTGCACATCACAACCATTTTCAAGGCGCTGGGTAAGGCTCGGTTGTCTGATGATCTCGGTTTGCTCGCACCGACAGGCTTGAATCGGCTCTCGGAATTGCGTCAAGCCCCTGATTTTACGACCCAGAACGATCTGGAAACCATGGGTAATCTGTGTGCTGCTCTGCTGCCGCTTGCGCGCAGCCCACAGAAGCCGCTGCGCTGGCACCGCAAGCAGGCGCTCAACCTGCTCAACGATCTCCAACCCGTGGTCGAGCAGAAGATCGAAGCGCATCTGAACGCAAGCGATGCCGAGCGGACCCGTGGGCCGCTTGCGACCCGCTGCCCCGCTTTATCGATCTATCAGACGCTCAAGGCCCGTGCGGTCCTGGAGAGATTATTCAGGTCACCGTATGTCGAGGGCAAGAGGTCCGACTTGCGGGTGAGGCAGCAAGACCTGGAGTGCAAGACCAAGGAGATCCTGGACAGGACGCGCGGCCTCATTGAAAGCGACCTTTCCAGCATGAGCTGGAACCTGATCGCGCAGATCGAGGCGGACAGTCCGGTGGATGCGCTGGACTTATTCATGGAGCAGGATGCGGCGGCGATCCAGGCGCAACATCCTGCGTCGGTCTTCGACGTGCATCAGGTCTTACGAACCATGGACCACGAGCCCAGACCGCCGCAGGGTGACGCGGGACTGATGCAGTTGCCGGTGGTGGATATGCTGGGCCGGCAATTGACCACGGAGCCCGAGACACGCTATTCGATTTTTCATCGCCTGACCTCGGGGGCTTTGCCCGTCGTCGCGGTGCAACTGCCAGGAACCCCGAGTGCCTTCATGCTGGCGCGTACGGTGAGCGTCAACGGTGTGCCATACCGCATGGATCTGTTCGGCGGCAGCAAGTTAAAGCCGCCGCGATTGACCGTGTCTCAGATTGCGGCCCGTGCTGCAGGCGAGCTAGCAAAGCCTTCCGGGGGAAAGCTGCTGGCGATTCCGTATGCCGAAACCGCACCCGGCACGGCCTTCGAGCAGCTGTCGCGCGCCTGGGCCCCTTTCAAAGAGGCCTATTATTATACCCAGCGCAGGGGTTTTGCCGCGCCTCCGGCGATCAAAGGTCTATCTCCGCACGACTACGCGCTGGAAGGCGCCTTCAAATTGGTGCTGCTGCCGGACCGTCCCGCCAACGAGGAGCATCCCTTCAAGCTGAGGGGGCCGGATGGTCCCATTGCATTGCGACCGCATGACGGCTGCGGCTTCATCAGGGCCTCGCTGGCCAACCTTATGCCAGCTGTTCGTCGCGCCGGCGAGCAGGAAGGTCCTGACCGGGTGCCTGCCTTTGGTGAGGGAAGGAAATCATGCCTGCCAGTCTCGGCGCTGCAACATTATCCGCGCAGCGAGCAAGTGGCGGATGAGGCCCGAGAAAAGGCCATGATCTGGCTCGAGAGCAAACAAGAGCGGGAGTTGACGTCCGACGAGCTGTTTCGAACGGTGACGGCCGGACATATTGAAGGCCTCGGCGCGGTTGCTGTACCGTCTAATGATGAGTGTCTCCATATTCCGACGCTCAAGAGCGAGACGTTGAGCGGTGGTGGCGTGCTGATCGGGCGGTCTCCTTATGACAAGCCCAACCTCCGCCCGTTCATCCCCGACCAGGTCAGGTCGGCCGCTGATGGTGACCCGACTACGGCGTTTCTCGATCAGTGCGTGACTATGCAATACAGTTTCAATGTCGCCCAGAAGTCGCGGGAGGAACTGGCGACCGACGATCCGACTTTCTTTGCCAAAGGGCTTCTTATCGTCGTGCCGGATGAGATGTGGCCAGCCGACTTCGCCGACCAGGGGCTGGTGATGTCTGCCGAGGACGTCAAGTGCCATTCGAGCTGGACCAAGGGCAAGGACCGCGCAAAGGCGGACACGCCGGTCGACTGCATCGGCATCCTGCAGGCGACTGAGGTATTCGCTGCGGGCTCGGTGGTTGCCGTCCCGATCGGCGAGCAGAAGAAACTTGACGGCGACTTCGACGGGGATAGCCTCATCGTCATCGGCAACCGGCCGCAGCTTTACGACCATATTAGGCAATTCGATCAAGAGGAGCAAGCTCGCGGATTGCGCTCGCTCAAGCCGCCAAAGTCGCATACCCCGGCGATTGAGGACGGTCGCTACAAGTTCGGTCGCGCCAGCCAGATCCTCGCCGCCACGCGGAATGTTCTGGAAATCTATACCGGCCTGCAGCGAACCTTTCTGGCTCAATCCCATGAAGCCCGACAGTGGTTTGCCGAGCGTGCCATCTTCGGCACGTACGAAGGCATTCACCAAGAGCTCAAGCGAGATATCCGAGGCCTGTTGGAGGAGGAACAGGTCAGTGCTCAGAACGTCCAGGACAAGCTCGAGAAGGCGCGCCACGAGATCGAGCTGGCAGACCATCCGGTCGCGCGCGAGATGGCCGAGTTGCTCCTAGCCGAGCTCGAGGCGTGGGCCGCGAAGCTGGATGAGCAACTCCTGCCCGGAACAGTCGCCAGCGTGAGCGAGCCACAGCCCGCAATGAGCCAATCGCTCTGCGAGCTGTTCCCGGAGTTGGCGGAGACCTATTCGGTAACGGCTCAGCCACGCGACCGCGTCCAGCTTCTCGTCGACCGTTATCCTGCGCGCATCGACCCGCGACCGGATGGTTACAATCCGCCCGACCTCGTGCAAAGTGCAAACAATCTCCTGAGCCTCGGCATCAAGGTCGGAACTGACGCCTATAAATCCGACACTGGCGCCCACATCTTTATGTTCAAGAGCAGGCAGCTTCGGCGCCTGCTGCAACAGACACCAGGGTTGAAATCGGTGCCTTACACCAAGAGCATTGCGGCTAGCCTCAACCAGGGTCGGTTCGATGTCGATGCGACATTGGAGGATCTCCAGGACAATCCGACGCTGGCGGCATCAGTCATGCAAACCTCGATCAAACTTGTTGCCGAGCGGGGCATTCTGCCTGAACCCTCGGGCCGAGGGCTTGCTGCCGATGATCCCGCCACGACAATCACATTGACTCGTGAGCAGGCTGCACAGCGCGCCCAAATGGAGGCTTCCCGCGCTCAAGCCGAAGAGAAGGACATCACCCCGACGGCAATCTCAGTTGCCGAAGCCCTCAGGAGAGCTGACATCCAGGTGAAGATGCCCCATCTCGTTGAGCGTTTGAGATCGGAAAGCTCGATGACAGACCAGCTCATCGGCATGCAGGCCCCGTTTGAGGTCGGCGCCCAGCTGATCAGCAGCGCTGTACGCCACGTCTTCGAACTCCCTGATAGGGATTTTACACGTGCCTTCAAGAAAGCTATTCTAGGCTTCGACGAGAGCGGCTATGCCGAGGTCAGCACGACCAACTGGTTCAGGATGCGATCGCCGACCTTCGTCGGCATCAAGACTGTGCTCGCCACGCCGGGCGGCTACCGCTTCGAGGTGGAGTTCCACACCGCAGACAGCTACAAGGCCAAGATCGACAATCACGACACGTACAAGGAGCTGCAGAAGCTGCAGGAACTGCAGCGAGGAAGCCTAGAGCCCCTGGATCAGTCCATAGCCGAGCAACTCTTGGAGCGCGTGCGACAGGCCTGCAACAAGGTTGTCATCCCCGACGGGGCCTTAGGGATCCCCCACTGGGAAGCCGAATCGGATAGCACAGTTGGCGCCGGCCTAGCTCGTCGGTTGCAAGTGGCCCCGCCGAGACGCACGGCGCGCTCCCCGATCGCAACAGAGATTCTTGGCGCCCTGGGCGCGCGACCGATCGTGCTCGTCGGCATGATGGGCGCCGGGAAATCCAGTTTGGGCCGTGCACTCGCAAAACAACTAGGGCTGAGGTTCGTCGATTCCGATAAAGAGATCGAGGCAAAGACCGGCAAGTCCATAGCTAAGATTTTCGCTGAGGATGGCGAGGCGCATTTCAGGAATCTTGAGGTGAATGAGATCAGGCAGTCGCTCGAACAAGGGCCGGCGGTGCTCGCAACCGGTGGTGGAGCGTTCATGATCGAGGAAATTCGGCATCATGTCGGCGAGAAAGCGGTCTCGATCTGGCTCAATACCAACGAGGACGTGATCAGGCGGAACCTGAGGCACGACACCAAGCGTCCGAAGATGCAAACCGCCGACCAAGACCAGACCATCACAGACCTGATGCACGTGCGCAATCCTATCTATAAGCTTGCCGATCTCACGATTGACCTGCAGCGCCAGCGGGATCTCAAGAGCGCGAATGCTTGCCTGACCGCGCTGCACGCCTACCTCTGCGGTGAGGGCAGGGAGGCCCAAGCTCGTTTCGACCTCGTGGGGGCGGCACCATGACCGCGCCGCTCAAGCATGCGAATCCCATCACGGTCATTCCGCGCTCGGCAATCGCGAGAGCCGATCGAGCTGGAAGGCGTTCCTGGAGACTCTGAAGGCTCGCGGACTGCGCGGGGTTGAGTTCGTCGTCTCCGACGATCAGCCTGGCCTGAAGAAGGCGATCGCCGAAGTGCTCGCAGGGCATCCTGCACCGCCAGTATGTGGCGTCGTTGAAGAAATGGTTCATAGATCCGCTCTATGCAGCAATCGGCCCGTTCATGGCTTCACATCATACCTGACACCCGTCGCGATGCAGGATTGCGACGCGTCCTTGGCTGCCTTCTGATGAGGCCGGCGCGCTCGAGCGTAAGCACCCATCCGGTGAGAGCTTCACCGCGCTCGCCGAGCACCTCCAGAACGCCCTATGGACGTTGGGTGGCGTGGCGGCCGAGCATCGCACCGAACAGCCTGTCGGCAGCCTTCATGAACCTAGCCGCAAGCAGGCCGACGACATCACCCGGCCCTATCTGGAACTCTGCGGGCACTACCGGATCAAGCCAAGCCGCAACAATCCGGGCGAGGCGCACGAGAATGGCGCCGTCGAAGCCCACCATGGCCACCTCAAGGATGCGCTCGACCAGGCGCTGATCCGCGCGGCAGCCGCGACTTCGCCAGCCTTGACAGCTACCGAACGGCGCCGCTTCCGAGGACATGCGTCAGGTATTAATGCCCACCATGCCATGCTCCAAGGCCTCGGCCACACGCCAGACACGCTTCAGATTTGGGGCATAGAAATAGGCGGCGAGGCCGTAGATCGTGTCGTTGGCCTCACGCACAACCTGATCCGCATCTTCGAAACGAATCATCGGAACCAGGGGTCCAAATGTCTCTATCTCGGCCCGCGCGCCGACCTGAAAATCGAAAGCCGCCTGCGTAATGATATCAATCAGGAACGTCTCACCACCATCGACGCCGCTTGCTCAGCCACAGGAACCCAGGACGGCCTGGTCAGATCGACGGAACAAGGATAGATGCCGTCGACCTTCTCGCCCTGGCCGCGTTTCCGAATCGCTGACACCCTTCCTTGATGAACTGGAGCAGCGCATGGCCGAGCAGATGAGTAGGAAGACAACTAGCCTCAGCTCAAAGACGGATGTTTCACACAGTTTCAGTGCATTTTACAAAGGTCGATGCACCTGTGGTACACCGCAAGGGGGTCGCTGCGCAGCCCGTTGCATCCCTCGAGCAGAGCCGCCAAAGGGCTTCTAGCGGATGTGGTGACCGTGTGGATAAGATCAGATCGGTAGTACAAGCTGCTCGTCCAATACTAAGCCGCCTTGCGAAATCAAGATTGTCAGGGGTGACCAGGATGGAGGCCTGCGATCAGTCCTTTCGTTGAGGTCATCTATCGCCGATTGCGAGATGACCCGAAGGGATCGGATCACGGTACCAATTTGCCGAAATCCACTTTGACCCGGCGACAGGTCGGGGAGGGATCACCTGCGAAAACGATAACTCTTGGTGTCGTGATGACGCGACGTCATTCTGTGGGGATCCGATAGCGACACACATTCTGCTTAGCGTTGCCGAACGCAGAGCGCGCTAAGGGATTTGTTTACAGATCATTTTATTTGCGGCGATGATCGCCGTAAATCGGATAAATTGTAAATCATCAGAAAAACGTGCTAGTTTATAAGAACCAATGGAATGCGGCGATCATCGCCGCATCGATAGCGATTTTATAAACTATGCCAACGAACGCCGACCGGAGACAACTGCTGCAAAACCTGGTGCCTGACGGGCTGCCAGTGACGAGACAATGGCTGGCGAAGCAGAACCCGGACTTCGATCGCCACGCGCTGGATAATCTAATCAAAAGCAGGCAACTCACACCGCTCGCATCCGGTGTTTATATACGCCCCGGTACACACCTGACATGGCAAGGCGTCGTCGCCGCGTTGAAGACCATCTTCCGCACGGATCTAAGTGTCGGCGGGCTCACCGCGCTAGAATTGCAAGGATTTGCGCACTACCTGCCACTTTCGCGGAAACGCATGGTCCATCTTTACGGCAAAGACGCTTTGCCAGCTTGGCTACAAGATGCGCTGCCTTCTGTCCAGTTCGTCCGCCAAAACCGTCTTTCCTCGCTAGGCGGTTCCGGTCTGGTCAACCGCGAGTACGACACAAATGAGAGGTCTTTCGTGGATGGCGACATACCGGGTCAACGGGCAAGCGCTTGGCCGTTCACAATGTCGTCGCCCGAGCGGGCTTATCTCGAAGTTCTCATGGACGTGCCCGGTACCATCTCCTTCGAGCATGCCGACCAGCTTCTCCAGGGTATGACCACGCTCTCGCCAAAGCGGATGGAGCAGCTCTTGCGCAAATGCACGAACGTCAAATTGCGCAGGCTGTTCTATTGGATGGCTGAGCGCCATTCCTACGCCTGGCTGAAGAAGCTCCCCAAACCCGAAGCGCTTGATGAGCTTGGCCTTGGCAGCGGCAACAGAGTGCTCGTCAGAGGCGGCCGACTCGATCCAAAATACCGTATAACGGTTCCGGAGGAGATGTGGACACAACCAGCCCTTACCACAGACAAGTCCGACTCCTAAACGTGCTTTGCCCTCAAAGGCGGCACCGCCATCAATTTATTCGCGATCTGCCGCGGCTCTCCGTCGACATCGATCTTGTCTACCTGCCCATGGAAGAGCGTGACGAGGCGCTCAAGAAAATCGCTGAAGCGCTCTCACGCATTGCAGACGCGATCTCAAAGGCGATGCCCGATACGGAGATCATCAGATCATATGAAGATCAGCGCGACGCCTTGCGTCTGTTCGTGACCCAGGCCGGCGACCGCATCAAGGTAGAACTCTCGCCCGTGCTGCGCGGCTCGGTATTTCCTGAGGAACGACGGGAGGTATCGCCGGCGGTCGAAGAGCAGTTCGGCTACGTCGAGATGCAGCTCCTTTCAATCCCCGATCTCTATGCCGGAAAAATTTGCGCCGCGCTCGACCGGCAACATCCGCGCGATCTTTTCGATGTCAAACTGCTGCTCGAGAACGAGGGGCTCACCAAGGATTTGGTGAAGACCTTTCTCGTTTATCTCATCAGCCGTAACCGTACGATGGCAGAGCTCCTTCAGCCGACCCGCAAAGACATTGCCGGCATCTACGAAGGTGAGTTTTTGCGCATGTCGCAGATCGAAGTCAGCCTCGATGAATTGCTGGCCGTTCGTGAGCGGCTGATTACGGAGCTCAATCAGGCATTGACCGACGATCAGCGAAAATTCCTGCTCTCCTTCAAGACGCGTCGCCCGCGATGGGATCTGCTCGGCATTGAAGGGGCCAATAAACTGCCCGCAGTCCGTTGGAAGCTGCACAATCTGGAACGCATGCCGGAAGAACGGCACCGCCGGGCTTATGAGAATTTGGAACGCGTGCTCGTCCAGAAGAGCAAATAAGCGACATTGTCCACGAATCCGGCCACTCCCTATCACCGCCCCGACATCCGGATGTCTTCAAGACGTGGATAGGGCTGGGTTACCCGCTCTGCGAACCGCGCAAGCAGACGCTTCAGATGCCGCCTATGCAAAGGTATTTCATTTCGAGGTAATCCTCGAGGCCATGGCGGGAACCCTCCCGCCCGATGCCGGACTGCTTCATCCCGCCGAAGGGTGCCGCTTCCGAGGACATGCGTCCGGTGTTGATACCCACCATGCCATATTCCAATGCCTCGGCCACACGCCAGACACGCTTCAGATTTGAGGCATAGAAATAGGCGGCGAGGCCATAAATCGTGTCATTGGCCTCACGCACGACCTGATCCGCATCGTCGAAGCGAATGATCGGCGCCAGCGGCCCGAAAGTCTCTTCCTGCGCAACCGCCATCACGCTGGAAATCTCGGTGAGGACCGTGGGTTCGAAAAACGTGCCATCCTTGCCGATGCGATTGCCCCCGCATCGAATTGTGCCGCCTTTGGCGATCGCATCTGCGATGTGCGACTCGATCTTGGCCAGAGCATGCTTGTCGATGAGCGGTCCGATGTCCACTCCGGGAGCGAAACCGTCACCAACCGATAAGTGGCGGACTTTCTCCACGAACTTTTCGACGAACTCATCGTGAGCGCTCGATTGGACGTAAAGGCGGTTCGCCGAAACGCAAGTCTGGCCGGCATTGCGGAACTTCGCCTGGATCGCTCCGTCAACCGCAGCGTCGATATCGGCGTCGTCGAAGACGATGAAAGGTGCATTGCCGCCCAGCTCGAGGCTGACTTTCTTGATCTGGTCCGAGCACTGGCGCATCAGCAGCCTCCCGACCTCCGTTGAGCCGGTGAAACTGATCTTGCGGACCTTGGGATTGGTGCAGAGTTCGCGGCCGACGGCATCACCTTCGGATGCATAGATCAGGTTGACGACGCCTTCGGGAAAGCCGGCCTGGTGGGCGAGGACGAACATTGCGCCAGCCACGAGCGGCGTCTGCTCAGCGGGCTTAAGGACAATGGTGCAGCCTGCGGCCAAGGCTGGCGAGATCTTGCGTGCGACCATCGAGGCTGGGAAATTCCAGGGTGTTATCGTCCCGACGACGCCGATCGGCTGCTTGATCACCAGCATCCGACGGTCCGTCGATGGTGCGGAGATCGTCTCGCCATAGATGCGATTGGCCTCCTCGGCGTACCATTGCAGGTACGCCGCAGCATGCGACACCTCCGATTTGGCTTCGGCAAGCGGCTTGCCCATCTCCGCTGTGAGTATAGCGGCGAGGTCGTCGGCGTGGTCGATGATCAACTGATACCAACGCCACAGAACGTCGCTGCGCTCACGTGCGGTCAACGCCGCCCATCCAGGTTGCGCGACATAGGCCCTGTCGATTGCGGCGCGTGTCTCCTCCACGCCCATGTCGGGAAGCTCTGCCAGCACGTCGCCGGTCGACGGGTTGAGGACTTCGAATGTCCGCTTGCTAATCCGCCTGACAAGTGCCGGCAGGCAGTCGATGGCTCCAAACAGGTCGGGGGATTTCAGGTGACGGATCATCGGCAGGCACAGGGGCAATACCGGATTCCTCCTCGACGCAGCGGGTATATGTAGCAGGGTGCGATGTATCCCGCGACGGCCGGGTTCCCTAGGGCCTCGGCCAGGCAGCTGGTAGACCACCGTCCCCCAACTGGAAAGGGAAAATACTTTGAATTCTCTAATCGACGGCTCGCGGTTCTCGCTAGGCGACAATTGAACAATCGGACGTCGGCTTCGACATCTGCACGCGGTGCATGCGGGTGGCCTGCGCGTTCAATGTGCGGACCATGATCGGGGTCCTCTATCCACCCGAAGAGAAGCTTGGCGTGAGGAGAAGCGCGCCACAATCAGGCGAGTCGACCGGCTGAACCGGCAAATGCCTCGCAAGGCCCGCGAAAACCGCTCCGCGGGCCTTTAAAAAACTCACTAGCCACCGAACCGGACTTCGCTCCACACGCGAAAAGGCCTCACAAGGGGACAAGGAAGACGAATGGGCTCCTGGACTTATCCTTTGCCCCCCATCAGGGGGCCAACGACCATAATGCCGGGCTCGGCCGAAAGCAGCTTCTTCGCCGCAGCCTTGACCTGGTCGAGCGTCACCTGATCGATGAGGGCGGAGCGGCGCTGGATGTAGTCGATGCCGAGATTGTCGACCTGCAATCCGACGAGCGTGGCTGCAATCGAGCTGGAGGAATCCAGATCGTTGATGGCATAGGCGCCGATCAGATATTTCTTGCTCGCCTCGAGCTCGGCCTCCGTTGGCCCCTGCTGTGCCATATCCTTTACCACCCGATGCACGATGCTCAGCGTCTCGGCGGCGCGGTCCGAGCGTGTCGCCGTCGTAACCAGCAGCGCATGAGAATGCTCGTAACCGGCCAGATAAGAGCCGACGCCATAGGCAAGGCCGCGCTTTTCGCGCACCTCCTCCCACAGGCGCGACGTGTAGGGCGAGCCACCGAGGATATCGTTCATCAAAAGCGCGGCGAAGAAATCCGGCTCGCTGCGTCCAACGCCTGGAAAAGCCAATTGCAGCGAGGTCTGCGGAAGGTCGTAGTTCACCTCCACCTGCTGCCCGAGTTTTGCGGCGACATCGGCAACGGGGGAGAGCGTCTGCTTCTGAGGCAATTCGCCGAACAGCTGGTCGAGCTTTTCACTCAGCCTCTTCGCGTCAATGTCGCCGACCACGGCAACATGGAGCCCGTCGCGAGCGAAAATGGCCTTGTGGAAGGCGCTGAGATCGGCCGGCGTTATGCCGGCGAGGCTCACTTTGGTCCCTTCGTCCGGCCTCGAATAAGGATGCGTGCCATAGATCGCGCGCAGCCATTTGCGCTGAGCGATCGCTTCGGGGTCGCGCTCATTGGCGATGATGCCGGAGAAAATCTGGGCACGGATGCGGTCGACCGGCTCCTGGTCGAAGCGCGGCCTGTTGACCGCGAGCCTGAGCAGATCGAAAGCGGCGTCCTTCCGCAGAGAAAGCATGCGCATCGAGCCATAAATGCCGTCGCGCTGCGCTTCGAAGCTCATCTCGACGCCAGCATCGTCGAGCTTCACCTGGAAGGCATCGCTGTCGAGATCGCCGGCACCCTCGTTGAACAGGCCGGTCATCAGATGAATGAGTCCCTCCTTGCCGACCGGGTCCTGGGTGGTGCCGCCCTTGAAGACGAAGCGGACCGAGATGATCGGCACCGTGTGGTCCTCCACCAGCCAGGCGGTGATGCCCTTTTGCGATTTCACCTCTTGGATGTTCATCGCCGCATGGGCGGTGAGCGCCGGCAGGATGAGGAAAAGAACGGCGAGGAGAAGGAAAGCCAGCGGGGTGATGCGGCGCGCGGCCCTGCCTTCTCCTGGAGAGGGCAAGGCGTGTCCAAAAGCGCCGCGGTATTGGTTCGTCATGACATCAATTCTCCGTCTTGGGCAAGAGATAGCCGGTGGTCGAATGGCTGGGCACGAGATAGCGGGCGGCAACGGCCTTCACCTGATCGGCGGTGACCTTGCGGATGCGGTCCGGCCATTCCTCGACATCTTTTACGCTGCCGCCGGTGGCAAGCGTTGAGCCATAGATGTGGGCCAAGCAGGCCGGGTTGTCCCGGGCGAGGAGCACCGAGCGGACACGGCGGTCCTTGGCCTTGTCCAACTCGTCATCGGTCACACCGTCCTTGACGATGCGGGCGACCTCGGCATTGGCCGCCGCTTCCAGATCGGCGAGCTTGGCATCGCCGCGCGGCGAGGCGTAGATGGTGAAGTTGGTGGCATCCAGCACGGTGCCCTGGAAATTGGCGCTGGCCTCGGCGGCAATTCCCTGCTTCACCAACAGCTGCTGGTAGAGCCTGCTGCGGTTGCCGCCGCCGAGGATATCGGCCAGGAGGTCGAGCGCCTCGGCCTCGCCAGGTTCGGCCGTATGATAGGACGGCACCACCCATTGCGTGGAAAAGCGCGACTCCGAGACGCGCGCGTCGGTCAGCGTCACCGTGCGCTTGGTGTTCTGCTCCGGCTCGACCGGGCGGATACGGGCTAAACCAGGACCCGCCGAAACCTTTCCATACGTCTTTTCGGCCAGCGCCTTCACCGTTTCCGGCTCGACGTCGCCGGTCACCACGAGCACGGCGTTATTGGGCCTATAGTATAGGTCGTAGAAAGAGACCGCGTCGTTCCAGTTCAACGTCTCCATCTCCCGCATCCAGCCGATGACCGGGATACGGTAGGGCTGGCTCTGCCACAGCGTGGCGTCGACTTCCTCGTCCAGCACGGCTTGCGGATTGTTGTCGATGCTCGAGCGGCGCTCCTCGATGATCACGTCGCGCTCGGTCTTGATATCATCGTCGGTGGGGATGAGGGTGAACATGCGATCGGCCTCGAAGCTCATCATCTGCTCCAACGCCGAAGGCGCCACCGTCACATAGAAGGCGGTGTAGTCGTAATCGGTGAAGGCATTGTGCGAGCCGCCGATGGCGGAGACGGCGCGGTCGAGCTCGCCGGCGACATGGTTGATCGTCGGAGCCTTGAACATCAGATGCTCGACGAAATGGGCAAGGCCAGATTTGCCCGGTGGCTCGTCGGCGCTACCGATCTTGTACCACACCATATGGGTGACGACCGGCGCACGGTGATCGGGGATGACGACCACCTCCATGCCGTTGTCGAGCAGGAAATCCGTCACCTTGCCGTCATTTTTGGCGGCCAGAACCGGAGCGGTCGCCGAGAGAACCAAGGCGGTCGCAATGAATGCCCTGCGCAGCCAGTGAGACCGAAGTTCGATCGATGGCTCCCGCTGTGGCGTCGGGTCGATAAGCAAGGTTCGAGGCAAAGCGCTTTGTTCCTCGTTTTGAAGGCGCTGCGTCCCCGTTTCTCCTTGTGGGCGAGGGTGGATCGGCGGACAGCGCCGAGCCGGATGAGCAACCGTCTTCAATTTGTTGGGCCTCGCTCGAGCGTCATCTTCGGATGGGTCTGGGAGGCCCGCGGCAGTATTTTTTAGTGAGGTGATCATGAGTTCTCCTTGGTCAGTGACGCGTTTGCGGATGACCACGCACGTACCGTGCCAAATGAGAAAATGGTTGAGGCGATATGATAAATCGGGCTCTGCTGTGTTGCGTATCCGACATTGTCGGACATCCGACACCGCCGAACGCGAAGCGCTTGCGGCTTGGGACGATATCTTGCTCGTGCGGAAGACGATTGAGCGTGCTGACGCGGCGGGGGATAGGGAGCTTCTCGAATTGGCCGCGGCACTGAGAGGGTTGGAATGAAAACGATGGTGGTCGCGGCAGAACGCTGTCCTCGACAGGCAGGCCAGGGTCGACGCTGAACGAGCAGCGGAGTCAGGAGCGTGGCCGGTAGGGAAGAGGAGTTGGGCCGCCGGGCTATTCGCAGTAGAGATGGCGGAGAGGCGAGGGGGAGCTGGCAGGCCGACGTCAAGGAGGCCGCTCAACGGCAACGGGCTAGAGCGTGGCATCGCCGGCTCTGGCCTCGGCAGCGTACTTGATCACTTGTCAGAGTTGTCCAAAGCTATCGGGGCTCGCAAGGCAATCTGTGTACACCTCCCGACAAAATCCCGGGGCTGCTAGACGCTGGGCCGTGCACCCAAGCCGACAGACAGCGCCTAGCCGTTTTGAAAAACCAACAAAATAAGGCAGCGCCGGGAGACGCTCTTGGCGTGTTTCTTACATGCCTTCTTCAATGTCCGGAGCTGACCACGAAACCGCAATCGCCGTCCTCAAGGACGCTGAGACATTGCGGCGGATGCGAGGATGAAGCGGCCTTGTGCGATGCCGTTTGCTGATCCCGCCGGGCGACCGCAGGCTGCAGCTGGTCGAGATTGATAAAAGGCGATTGACGGCCAGACGGCGATTGGTGGGCGGCATGAGCAGCGCGCTCAATATTACGCTTCGCGTCCAAAATCTAAATTCGCGACAGAAATCACAAGCGATAGCCTGCGAACCTTTCGCCGAGGCCGGGTTCGTATGGCACCGTCACAGCCGCATTCACCTTGAATCGCAAGTTCACCTGTGGCCGTAAAAGAACCCAGTCATCGCGCAACGCCCCGATCTTCAATTGCTGCCTCTTTGCTGGCTTGGTCTCGCATCGAGCTCTTTCAGAATAGAGTGCTGGATTTTGCCCAACGCCGTTCGCGGCAATTCTTTGGTGAAAATAAACTCGCGCGGGACTTTGAAACGGGCGACCTGGGACTGCACATGGGCAGCCAGTGCTTCTGCTTCGATCCGAGCCCCCGCCCGCCTGATCACGTAGGCGACCGGCACTTCGTCCCAGCGCGGATCCGGCCGGCCAACGACAGCGCATTCTGCGACATCGGGGTGCTCGTTGAGCACCCGCTCGACTTCCGCCGGATAGATGTTTTCTCCGCCGGAAATGATCAGGTTCTTTTTGCGATCACGGACCCAAAAATAACCGTCGGCATCGCGGTGACCGAGATCGCCACTGCGATACCAGCCCTCACGCAGCGCCTCTCGGGTCGCTTGTTGATCGCGCCAATATTCATGGAAGACGTTGGGGCCCTGCACCGCGATTTCGCCCGGGGCGCCTGGCGGCAACTCCTTGCCAGCGTCATCGATAATCATGGCTTCGCAGCATAGTCCCGGTAGGCCAGTCGACCCCTCGCGCGAAAGGTCACCGCCGAGCCTCGTATAGATGGCGAGGGGACATGTTTCCGTGGAGCCGTAGACCTGCAGCACCGGTACCCCCCGCGCAGTAACGCGCTCGATCAAATGTTGAGCTACAATTGTCGAGCCGGTCGAAACAGCCTTTAAGGACGATAGATCGGTTGTCGACCATTCGGCGTGGTCTGCCAACGCTTGAATGGTCGTCGGTACCAATGCCGTAAGCGTTGGCCGATCGCGCTCGAAGGCTGCAAGTGTCGCGTTTGGCGCAAACCGGGAATGGATCGTGACCGTCGCACCATGATGCAATGCCGGAGTGGTCTGAATGTTGAGACCGCCCACGTGAAAGAATGGCAATACCGACAGCACATGATCCTCAGAAGTCAGGGCATGCATGTGCTGACTCATCACCCCATTCCAGAGCAATGCTTCTTGGCGCAGGACCGCGCCTTTCGGCCGTCCGGTTGTGCCAGAAGTGTAGATGATCAAAAGCGGACAGCTCAAGTCGGCATGTGGGTTGCGGCCATCGCCAATGCCTTGGTCCAACAGGTCGCCCCATGTACTCCCGCGAGGAGGAGCGAAGTCGAAACCGACGACGAAGATGTCGGGCGCCCTGTGTGCCAGAGGCGGCAGCAGTGCCGCAAAGGCCTGCTCAACCACGACTACCTTTGCATCGGCGTTGGACAAGATGAAGAGCTGCTCAGCCACGGAGAGCCGCCAGTTCAAAGGCACCAAAATCGCGCCAATACGCGCACAGGCATAGAGAAGAACCAGGTAATCAGGTCGGTTTAGGCTGAGGATAGCCACGCGGTCGCCTTTATTGACTCCGAGCTCGGTGTTCAGGGCGCGAGCGGTTTGCTCAATGCGTTGGCCTAAGGCGGCGTAGCTCAAGGTCTCGCCCTCGAACCGGATTGCAGGCTTGTCGGGAGCAAACGCCGCATTGCGGTCTATCAGCGTGCAGAGATCCATCGTCAGCCATCCTTTTATCCGGGCCCTTACAGAGCCTCCCTCTCGACGCGGACAACGCCACTTCGAGGCTCGATTGCCTCGTCTACCTTTGACGCGCAGTCCCGTCGCAATTACTCTCGCGGTTGGTGGAAAGGTTGAGGCATCGCGAGGTGTTCATACCATCACCCTATTCAGCCAAGACTGATCAGCGGCTCCGTGTCATCACATATCGCCCCTCCCGCAAGCGACCTGCTCGACCGATTCGTCTGGTCGAGGTCACCGCCAGTGCGGCCCCGGTGTCCGCGAGCGGTCGCAATAGGCCTATGTGCATTTTCACAGATCGGAAACACTACATTCTGAAGACGCCGTAACGCGGCGTTTCGATGGGAGCATTGAGCGAAGCACTCACGGCCATTGCGAGCGCGGCTCTGGTATCGGCGGGATCAAGAATCCCGTCGTCCCAGATCTCAGAGGTTGCGTAGTATGCGCTCGACCGCTCTTTGTATTCTTCCGAAATCGACTCTCGAATAGCCTCCAACTCCTGCTCGGACAGGTGCCTCCCGTCGACGGCCAGTTGCTTTGCCTTGATGTCCGTAAGGACTCGCGTCGCTTGATCGGTCCCTATGGCTGAAATCTGAGCCTGCGGCCAGGTGAACAGAAAACGCGGGTCGAAGGCTCGCCCTGCCATGGCGAATGCTCCCGCTCCGTGAGAATGGTTACAAACGACCGTGAATTTAGGCACCGACGCCCCCGACATGGCCATGATGAGCTTTGCGCCATTCTTCGTGATGCCTCCTTGCTCGTAGTCGCGGCCGACCATGAAGCCGGTGATATTTTGCAGGAATAACAGAGGCGTCCGATTCATGTCGCACAATTGGATGAAGTGAGCGCCCTTCAGCGCGCTGTCGCCGAACAGCACGCCATTGTTCGCAAGAACACCGATTTGATATCCATGAAGGCGCGCGAAGCCGCACAGCAGAGATCGGCCGTAGCGTGGCTGGTATTCGTGGAACCGGCTGCCATCGACCAAGCGGGCGATAATCTCGCGCATTTCAAAGTGGGATCGAGAATCCTTTGGAATTATGCCGTACAATTCAGACGCAGGATATGCAGGCGGTTCGGGAGCGACGCGATCGATCGGCGCTTTCTCGATACGGTTGAAACGGGCGACGATGTCGCGGGCAATGGCGATCGCGTGCATCTCTGAGTTCGCGAGATAGTCAGCCGTTCCCGATACGCTGGTATGCATGTCAGCGCCGCCGAGTTCTTCGACAGATACGTTCTGGCCGGTCGCAACTTTCACGACCGATGGGCCGCCGAGAAATATCGCTCCGCTTCCCTGTAGGATAATGTTGTATTCGCTGAGCGCAGGGACGTAGGCCCCTCCCGCAATGCAATGCCCCATCACGACGGCGACCTGCGGCACGCCCATCTTCGAGAGAGTGGATTGGTTGTGGAAGATTCTGCCCGCGTGGTGGCGATCGGCGAAGAACTCCGCCTGCAAAGGCAGGAATCCTCCACCACAGTCGCAAAGATGAACAACGGGCAGGCGATTTTCGATTGCTATATCCAAAGACCGTACGATTTTCTTGACCGACAGCGGATACCACGCGCCACCCTTCACGCTCGCGTCATCCGCGTGAACAATCACCTCGCGGCCCGCTACGATACCGATGCCGACGACCTGCGCTGCGCCAGGCACCTCGCCGTCATAAGCCTTGTTCGCAGCCAGTGTCGAAAGTTCGAGGAACGGAGTTTCTGGATCGAGCAATGCCTCGACACGGTCACGGACAAAAAGCTTGTTCTGTCGCTGTAGGCGCTCGCGATCCCGCTCTGGACGGTTGAAGCGCACGGCACGCTGGCGCTCCTTTAATTCCGCTGCAAGCCGTCTGTTGTGGAGCTCATTGAGACAAAATTCTTCCGATTTGACGTCGACCAGAGAAGCGATCCGCTGCATCTCAATGCCCTTCCGCTGAGAGCGTAACCAGCACAGCGTCTTGCTCGAAGCTCTCGCCTTCTTTGAAGTGCACTCGCTCGACCACGCCGTCCTGTGACGAGCGTATGACGGTTTCCAGCTTCATGCTCTCGATCACCATCAGCGCCGTGCGTGCGGCAACCGCTTCACCAGGCAAAACGCTCGTTGCAACGACGACGCCCGGCATCGGCGCGCGTGCGACCAGATGACCTGCATGCTTTTCCGCGAGAGCAAGCGCTGACAATGGGTCTCGGTAGCGCAAGACGCTCGTCCTGCCCCGAATATGCAGGTGAATGGTGTCACCATCGATGGCGAACCTGACCGGCTCTCTTGCGCCGGCAATGGTAAGGATGCCGCGTCCATTGCCTTGATGGCAGAAATCGATTGGGGCTGTCACCTCGTCGCCCAAGTGAAGGCGATAGCCCTGCTTACAGGGTGAAAGCCATAACTGATAATCTACGCCTTCCAGCTCCAAGAAGTGGTTCACGTCAGTTTCTCCAACTGCCCAGGGACGCGTGAAGCTCAGGCACGGCATCTGCCGAATCGCGGACTGGTCGCGTTAGGAGGGCGGCGGCTGCCAGGAATGCCGACAAGTCGGACCCAAATTCGCCAGCGGCAAGGTGCGGATTTTCGTCGAGATATCCAGTATGGACTTGCCCGCTTAGGAACTGCTCGTCCGCGAGGACGCGCGCGAGGAAATTCGTGTTTGTTTCGCAGCCGAGGAGCACCAGCTCCTGCATCGCGCGTTCGGCTTTGAGCGCAGCTTCAGTGCGCGTGGGCGAATGCACGATGACCTTTGCCAACATGGAATCGAAGGCTGTCGTAATCTGCTGACCTTGCAAGATGCCACTGTCGATCCGTACGTCTGGACCGACCGGATAGTCGAGCACCAATATCTTGCCGGTCGTGGGAGCAAAGCCGCGTGCGGGAGCTTCAGCATATACCCGGGCCTCGATTGCGTGTCCTGCCAAGACAATATCGGGTTGTGAAAGTCTAAGCTCGTGGCCCCCCGCGACATTGACCTGTTCGGCAACAAGATCGATGCCAGTGATCATTTCAGTGACCGGGTGCTCCACTTGCAGGCGCGTATTCATCTCG
Source organism: Mesorhizobium caraganae (assembly GCF_016836705.1). GTDB lineage: Bacteria > Pseudomonadota > Alphaproteobacteria > Rhizobiales > Rhizobiaceae > Mesorhizobium > Mesorhizobium caraganae. The sequence continues at coordinate 26,368 of NZ_JAFCGY010000030.1, forward strand.
AGAAAATAGAACTCGCTCCCGTCGAAGATGAATTCCACAGTCCCCGCATTTCGATAGTTGGCGGCTCGAGCGATGTCGACGGCAGTTTCACAGATTTTCTTGCGCAACTCCGCGGAGAGCGCTGGCGAGGGCGCCTCCTCAATGACCTTCTGGAACCTGCGCTGCACAGAGCATTCCCGCTCGAACAGATGAATGACATTTCCGAAGGAGTCGCCAAGCACTTGCACTTCGATATGCCGCGGCTTTTCGACATATCGTTCGACGTAAAGCCGAGCATCTGCGAAGTACCGTTGCGCCTCACTGCGTGCCTGCACAATGGCGTGTTCCAATGCATCGAGGCCGCGCGCGATCCGCATGCCCTTGCCGCCGCCGCCGGCGGATGGTTTCACCAGCAAGGGCGCTCCAATGGACCGTGCGCGCGAAATGAACGTTGCTGGATCATCCTCCTCGATCGCCGAAGGCGCGACGGGAAATCCGTTCCGCTGAACGAACTTGCGGGCACGGATCTTGTCGCCCATCAATTCGATATTCTCGGGAGTAGGCCCAATGAACACGATGCCGGCCTCCAACACCTTGCGGGCAAACCCCGCATTCTCCGACAGAAATCCATAGCCTGGGTGTACCGCCCCGGCGTTTACCTCGTGGGCGGCAGCGATGATTTGAGCGGCATCGAGATAGGCCGCGACCGGTGTGCGACCGCTTATGGGAACCGCCACGTCGGCCATTGAGACGGCTGGCGTCCCCGCATCGACATCGTGGTAGACAATTGCAGAGCGCAGCTCCAGCTCGCGCAGCGTCTTGACGATTCGTATGGCGATCTCGCCTCTATTGGCGATCAGAACTGTATCAAAGGGTAATTTTCGCATTATCCTATTTTTCCAGGAACAGGGCTGGCGTCAGTATTGTCGTTATTCGCGGTTTAGGTGGCGGCCTACTCAAGGCGTTGGGTCAATCGTCCATGATCGATGCTGCCATTCGAGAGCCGAAATCGCACGTTGTTTGCATAGCCATTTTCGGCAGCGGAAATGGACTTCGCTCAATACAGCCTGGCGCAGCCAGGATCCGGCGCGGCCCCGATTGGAAGGCATAAACATCTGATGCTTCGCCATCTGCGAAAGTGCCGAAAACACACTTTGCAGTTTGGGCAGTTTGGATCAGAATTTTTCTCTTCTCCGTTCAGTCGTCGGGACAAGCAGAAACCGTAACAATTTCCGACGATAGGGTTCTTCGGTGCTGGGTGGTTAAGTGGGCGACAAAGAGGGACCTTTTGCGTGGGCGCCATGCCGAATGCGCTATTCACTGAAGTCCGTGTGGCATTGAACGTTTCCTTTTCCGATCGGGGCGCGGCAATGCTGGAAAGGTAAGCAGTTGCAGCCGCCGCGGGCTGAGGGGGCGACGGAATTTTGCACACGCCATGCCGGCAGTTTTCGCGCGCTGGTCAGCCGACGAACAGATCGATGCCTTCTAACCGGGACCGGCTCTAAGCTCAAGGCTATGATGCCAACAACAGCCTGACCCTGGTCAATTTCAGATGTGCCAACCGCCGCGCCGGATAATGGAACATCTCCTGGGTGCTTTCAATAACAAACACCAGGGTCATCAAATCAAGCAGGAAGTCGTCGATCGCTTGGGCGATTGTTTGTGACTTATCGTCGAACTGATTCAGCAAAACGCGCGCCCTATCGATCGCATCCGCGCTGGCCGCATCGATTAACGCCTCGATCCTTTCGAAACAATCCAATTTTGAACTCCTTCAAGCCTGGCCAGGGTTATGCACCAAGGTGGCGACATGAACCACCCGGCCGTTGACCCAGTGGCGCGAGCCACCATCAGCAGATCGAGCCGGGCCCTGCAATTTTTCGTTTTTGCTTTGCCTAAAGTCTCGGCTATGAATCGGACTGGCCTTATGGCCTGCCCACGTTGCAATTGTTACAAAGGAATACCCATATGGCGACCGGAACAGTGAAGTGGTTCAACAGCACCAAGGGATTTGGATTTATCCAGCCCGACAATGGCGGTCAGGATGTTTTCGTCCACATTTCCGCTGTCGAGCGCGCGGGCCTCTCAACCCTCAATGAAGGTCAGAAGATCAACTATGAGATCGAACAGGACCGCCGCACTGGCAAGTCATCGGCTGGCAGCCTCAGCAAAGCTGGCTGATTTTTCGGCTGCGTCCCGCAAGAGCCGCAAGCACCCGGCACGTCCCTGATAGGCTGACCCGCTCGACCAGAGTGGGCGAGAGCATGGCTTGACCGGAGAATCGGTCAGAAGATTTGCTGCAAACCGTCGCGAATTCCTGAAACCAGGCTGTCGGCAAAGACAAGGCGGGGTTGCTTCCCCCCGCCCTTTCATCTTCCGCACAGATCATGCCAATGGCTGCAGCCCGCTCCAGAACGAATGTCGATTACCGAAATTAAGCCGCGACCTTCTTGCGGGTCCGCTTCGCCGGCGCCGGCGCCGGCGTTTCCGGCTCCTTCGGTTTGCGGCCGAGCCCCATCGTCTTGGCCAATGCCGAGCGCGCCGCGGCGTAGTTCGGGGCGACCATGGGATAATCCGCCGGCAGGCCCCATTTGGCGCGATATTCGTCCGGCGTCAGCCCATAGTGGGTCGACACATGGCGCTTTAGCGATTTGAATTTCTTCCCGTCCTCAAGGCAGAAGATGTAGTCCGGTGTCACCGACTTCTTGATCGGGACTGCAGGCTTAAGGAACGCCGGCTCTTCTGCGGAGACGCTTCCGGCCGTGCCTTTCAGCGCCGCATGCACTTGGCCGATCAGAGCAGGGAGGTCCCCCACCGGAACCGGATTGTTGGAGACATAGGCTGAGACGACATCGGCGGTGAGCTCGATGAGGGTGTCGATGTTTTTGTCGGCTTCTTCTGTCATGAAATTCTCCGGGCGGCTTGAAACATAGTCGGCGAAGCGTCGCTTCATAGTGGGGGTTGCCGCTGAACGCAACAATTGTCTCGACAGGATCATTGCGATGCTCATCAAGCATTGAGGTCTATAGCGCCGCATCCCACCGGCATGCACGTTGATCCGCTTGGTGTTGGCTGTCCCGTAACTGGGTCGGAGTTTGCTTTGATTCCCGATCCCCTCCGTTTGAATTTTACAAAATGAAAAAGCCGAAGGTGTTTCGCGCCGCTGAAGGCTTCGTAAGTCATCGGATACACGGCTTCGACCTTCATGGTCTCCATGATGCTTTTCCGCCTTGGCCTTGGCATTGTCATGGTGATCGTCGCCACGCCCCAAGGAACCCACCAGGCCGTCAGCGCGAACAAATTGCGATGGCGCCGGCCACGAGTTGGGATCCACGGTCAAAGCGATGGACACAGCCTGGTGGCGGCTTCCGCCATTCGACCGCAGGTCCGATCGAAGTCTGGCCGTCAGGCCCGGTCCTCTCCCGCCGTTGATCTAGCGCAGAGCGTTCACGAACCGCATATCCCACAATGGCTTCCGTGCACAACGCTCGGAGATTATTGATGAAAATGCTATTCACTACGATGGCTATCGCCTTGCCGGCAGCCACCGCTTTTGCTGCGGAACCGATCGCCGCCGACCTCAGAGAAACGGCACTGGCCACTTTCAAGGCTTTGCCATCCACCACGCCGGCAGTCGCCAACAACCCGATCACACCGGAAAAGATCGCCCTCGGCAAGGCACTGTTCTTCGATCCGCGCGTCTCGGCGTCAGGCGTTTTGTCGTGCAATTCGTGCCACAACTTGGCCACCGGGGGCGACGACAATCTTGAAACCTCGATCGGCCATGGTTGGCAGAAGGGACCGCGCAACGCGCCGACGGTGCTGAACGCGGTCTTCAACATCGCGCAGTTCTGGGATGGTCGCGCCGAAGACCTGAAGGCTCAGGCCAAAGGACCGATCCAAGCCGGTGCCGAAATGGCCAACACACCGGGTCAGGTCATCGCGACGCTCAAGTCGATGCCGCAATATGTCGATTGGTTCAATGCAGCTTTCCCCGGTGAGGCCGATCGCGTCACCTTCGACAACTTAGCCAAGGCAGTTGAAGCCTTTGAGGCGACACTGGTCACGCCGGCGCCCTTCGATGCTTTCCTCAAGGGCGATGACGCCGCCATGACTTCCGAACAGCAACGGGGCCTGGCGCTTTTCATGGAGAAAGGGTGCTCGTCCTGCCATGCCGGTCTCAACGTTGGTGGGCAGGCCTATTACGCATTCGGCATTGTTGAAAAGCCCAGCGCCGAGGTACGGCCGGAAAACGACAAGGGCCGCTTTGCCGTCACCAATTCAGCCGACGATTCCTTTGTTTTCCGCGTGGCGCCGCTGCGCAACGTGGCGCTCACCGCGCCATACTTTCATTCGGGCAAGGTTTGGGATCTGAAACAGGCCGTGGCCATTATGGGGACTACCCAGCTCGGCGTAGAATTGAAGGCAGAAGAAGTCGACCAGCTCGTTGCCTTTCTTAACTCGCTGACCGGAAAGGTACCGGAGGTCGTCCTGCCCATCTTACCCGCCGAAACGGCGACAACGCCTCGACCTGCGTCGCAGATCTTAGGGAAATAAATGGCCGGAGCTGGCTACGGAAAGTTGCAATCAAGAATGATTGCGACTTTCACTGGGACGAGACGATCGCGACCTCCTTGTGAAGGCAATGCCTGGCATGATCCCAAAGTGCAGACAATGCCTCCGCAGCCAGCTCGTTGTGATTCCATCATCCTAGGCATCTGGCGAGAGTCAGGCCAAATAGGTTCGAAAAGTTGCAGGATTGGCGCAGATACGACAATGAGGAGCGCCCATATGGGGCGATAGGGCACAAGGCCCCGATCGCCGGTCTCAGTCTGTGCCAAAGTCAACGGCGTTTCACCGCCCAGTTCCGCTAATTCCCTGCACAGCCACCTGTTCGCTTTGCCAGAAGCTCTCTTGACTAATTGGCGGCGATGTACAGGCTTTCCCGAGAGCTTGGTCTCACACTGTGCAAAGGCCTGCTACGACTGAGGGAGGGGAGGGACGCTTGGACGAGCACGATCCGAAGGAAGAGCTGATCGAGACGATTTTCCGCAACGGCACAATCACCGTCGTGGGCATCCTGCTTGCCTTTTCGCTCGGCTTCGTCACGCATTGGGCGGCGAACCCCGTGCCATGGCGGTTCTACGACCTGTTCGCCGTTGTGCCGATCCTGGTCGGCATCGCGTTGCAGATGCGGGCGCTGTCCCTGCTGCTCGACATGAGTTCGCTGCGCCGACCCATCTACGAACGCGCCAACCGCATCTTCATGGCCGGCCTCATCCTGACCGCGTGCGGCGTCGGGCTGGCCATCCTGCTCGATGTCTTCGAGATGTCGGCGACGGGCACGCTGCCCGGCGCCTAACGGCCTGTCACTGAGCTTTGGCGCTGCCGCTCATCGCTGTCAGTCGATTATTGCATTCGCCGCAGGTCCGCCATCTTGGCAGTGTTGCACCATTTGGCGCCGATTCTTAACCGCTGGCCTTGGTTTCGCCGGCCGCAGGCACCACGTGATCGTGGGCGCGCAGCGACACATCGCAATAGACCGGCAGTGGCGAGGCGAGGCCTAAGGGGCAAACGCCCCCAGCCGGGGCGCCGGTGATTTCCACCATCTGCTCTGCGTCCATCATGCGTGGCTTGCCGCCGAACGCATCACGCGATTTGCGGTTGTCGATGCGCGCGTCAAGCCGCCGACGGCGATGCCGATGCGACTAGACTTAGTTTAGCGGATGTTAAATTTAGAGCGTTTCGGCTTGCCGGAAATTAGGGTCTCGGTGGCATAGCGCCGCATGGTTTTGGGGTGTTGGCACGAAGACCGATGCGCGGGCGTGGATGGATCAAAGCGTTGCGTCAGGACGAGGTGCGGCAGGTGCGTGCGCGCATAGCCGAACTGGAGCGCGACCTCACGGTGACCACACCCATGGGACGCCATCGGCGTTTCGAAGCCGGCCATGAACTTCGCAATGCGAAGTTCCGCCTGGAGCGTCTCGAGGAATGCATCGCCGAAATACCGGAGAAATGTAGGCGTTAGCGAAAGCTTCGCCGCTCTCAATCCTTGCCGCGCTGTCGGCTGGTCGGCGGGGGAACATATGACGCGGGTCACCCTCGGGAAGAGCCGGTTGCGGGAAATCCGCCCGCGCGGATCTGTGAGGGCGAAAGCCGAATGCCTGAGCTACTCGACCACGGCCCGACGAAATGTCCACAAACGGCTGACCATTTGTTTAGCGTCGCAGAGCTGTTGTAAAAGTGGTTCGCGTCAAGCACCACCCTCAGCGGATTGCCGCCGAAAATTGCGGCATTAGGCTAACCAAGCGGATGGGAACCATTGTCCGGTCGCGGCCGACAAGCGCCTGGCGAGGAAAGTTTCGTGCCTTCTGGGCGGCACCCCCAGACTAGGGAGGAAATGCAAGAAGCTCAAGACTGTGCGGGCAGATGTTTCCGGGCAGACTGCTCGCCATCAATTCCCACGCGCAACAACGAGCGTTTGCCGCCGCAGGTAGCTGCGTATCGCTCCAGCCTGTTATTGATCCCGCGCCGTTCGGCAGTCCCAGTAAAAGTCCGTCGCCCTCCCTCGGACCACAAGCACAACCCTGTCGGCTATGTGAGAATTTAGGCAATCGAAGGCTCGGGTGAAATCAGCGAACGGTGGCACGCAGTTACGGACAAATCACGGCGTATCGATTGCGATTCCGACTCCATCAACTTATTCGCACATTGCCGGACAGTATCAGCCGCTTCATTGCCGGGGCGATGACGTGACGATCGAGTCCAAAGGCTGCAGCAGATGCAAAAAACAGCCCCGGCTATGTCCGAACCGGGGCCTCAAGTCTTGCCAAGTGCCAGGCGTCCGATGCGTGGTTTCTGACCAGGCAAGCGCGCGTCAGGCGGCCATCAGGCCGAGCTTAGTCTATCTTTTGTGTGGTGACTGTCGACAAATGCAGCCCGTTGGGGTTCCTGTACCGATTGGCGAGACTTTGGAACAAGCTACCCGTCTGATCCGATTGAACAGTAAATTCGCCATAGTTGGGATCGAAGAGCGTGGTCCTTCCATCCGACACCGACGTCGCAATTGTGTGTCTGTCACCTTCGGCAAAGCCCAAGCTGAGCAAATTCTTCGACCCGTCTTTCGTGATTTTCTTCAGCATGGACGAGAAGCTACGAGGCTCATCGAAGGCATAAACGTTCTGTTTTGCAGATGGCTTCAAGTCCGCTTCGCGCAATACGGTGGTTCTGGCCTGATGGTTGGCGTCGGAAGGCTCTGCTCCCTCGTTTCGCGACGATCTCCTGACGTCTAAATACCGCTGCTGCCAATCACCTGCTGCATCGTGGCCTTGCGATCCCGGTGTAAGCGCATTCATTCGCGATCTCGGGCTGTTGGGGAGATTCCTGAACCACTCCGCAGTCAGCCCAACGCAGATGCCGTCCACATTCGCGTGAGGCAATTCGGCCGTCCTGTATTCGAACACGGAGGTGCTCGGCCTCGCTGGAGAAGATGTACTTGGCCCCGCTGGAGAGGACGGATTGGGGCTGCCTGGATCCCAGGTATGTGGCGTGCTGGCGCAGCACCCCATTTTGTCGGGCAACTCCCCAGATGGCAGGTCCCTGCGCCGTGCGAGGTCCGCAAGCGTTCGTGTAAAGCTGTCGTTGTCGACAGGCCGACTGGGCTCGCCAGGCAAGCTAGAGTTGGCGGATAAGTCACTGATCCGATTATACATGGCGACTCGTGTTTCCTTTCAGCTTAGGGTTTTTCGCAGTGGGTTCGGACCGCTTGGCCCCGCTCTCTATGATGCTCAGTCAAGCTGACGGGGCCCTGACGGCGTGCCTGCAAACAGGGGGGCGTGTCCGGGGGCGAGGCAAGGGCTTTGTCTCGCCCGAGATTATGATCAGTCAACGTCCCGCCGCACCGCGCCGTGCCAGAGCAAAGGGAGGGAGACCCCATCCTCGGTCGTGGCAGCTCAGCGGTCTGCACGTTGGTCGAGCGCCCTACGCGCCTCGATGTTTCATGCAATCGCGGCAGTTGACGTCGCCATTCGTGTTCTCTATTTGTTCGCCGCATCATGAAACAGGCATCGCTCCTCATACGCTGATCGCGCACCGACGCTGCACCCCGCAGCGGCCGATCATTTTTGCGTATGCGTAGGAGCTTCCCATGACCGCCCATCCCGAAATCCAGACCGACCAACGCGTCAGTCCGCGCAGGTGCCGCGCGTCTTCATTTTCATCCACGCGGAACCGTTCGTTGCGTCGGCGGGCCTCTGTTCAGGAACCGAGCGGCGCGAGACCTCGGATGCCTGCTCGACCTCGACCTGGCGGTGGTAGAATGGTCATGCCTCCCGCTCGTCCTGGAGCGACGGGGCGACAGCCACGTTCCGGATTTCCTTGTCGTCCGGGAGGAAGGGACTTCGATCGTCGATGCAGCGTCGGGAAGCAGTCCTCTGGAGCCATGGATCGAGAATGCTGCCGCTGAGGCGGGATATCGATATGACGTCCAATCGACGATCATTCCAGGGCACAGGCTGGCCAATGCCATGGACCTGCTTCGGTACGCCCGCTGGCACTGTCCGCTGGGCGACCGGGTCCGCCTGCTGGCTGCATTGGACGAGCACGGCTCTCTTACCGTCGCCGAATGCCTGGCCGCCTTCCATGAGACGGTCCCGATAGCGGGGCTTTCGTCGCTGGTCCTGCGACGTTTCGTCGAGATCGATCTCGACGAAGCGCGGATCGGACCCGAGACAGCCGTCCGCCGCATTCGCGGCTGACCGCGGCTTCCGAACATCATCGCTGCAGCGCCCTCCGAGCGCCGGAACCATCAGAGTCAGGACATTCAATGAAACGCCTGTCAAAAGCGCTGAGCATTAAACTCGCCTCGAACGCAACGCGGTTCGCCGCTTATTGCTCGGTAAGGCGTGCACTTCGGCATCAACGGGACTTCCTGTCGGGACGACCGGCCGTGATCGTCCTGATCGCACCGAGCGAAGAGGATGTGGAAATTTACGAGGGCGCGTCCAAATTCCCGGCGCAGAGCGAATCGCTCATCACCGGAAGCGCATACGATCGCGACCGGACGCTCGTCATGACGGTCAAACCGGAGGGCCGGAGAAAATCCGAGCGGTTCGACCTCCTCGGGGTTACGGGTTGCAACGACCGTATCATCGTCGTCACGCATTCCCGCGACCTTCTCGCGGAAAACGTCAACGCGGTGGCTGATTCCGTGCTGGTGCTTCCAGCCGTCCAGCCCCGATATCTCAAGGCGGCCGCCCGTTTCTGTCGCGGTCAGATTCTGTCGGACGAGGATGCCTCATTCCTGGCGACGGTCCCGCTGCACGTTCTCGCGGCAACCTGGCGGAAGGGCAGGGCGCGCTGGACAAGGTCCTGCAGGCGGCTCGGGCTGCCATGACCGCTCCAAAGTCGAACTTGGTACAGGGGCCGACACTGGACGACCTCCATGGACTGGGCGCCGCTGCCGACTGGGGAAGGGAGCTTGTCGTCGACTTGAAGGACTGGCGCGCAGGCAAGATCGGCTGGTCGGAAGTCGACAGGGGAATCCTGCTCAGCGGGCCGCCGGGATCGGGCAAGACGACGTTCGCCGCGGCTCTCGCGCGAACCTCTGGAGTCCATCTTGTGTTGGGTTCGCTGGCACGCTGGCAGGCAATGGGCCACTTGGGAGATCTTTTGAAGGCGATGAGAGGCACATTTGCAGAAGGCATGAGGAACGCGCCCTCGATCGTGCTCATTGACGAAATTGACTCCGTTGAGGACAGGCAGTCCTTCTCCGGGCACAACGCACAATACAGTCGCGAGGTCGTCAATGGCTTGCTGGAATGTCTCGATGGGTCCGATGGCCGGGAAGGCGTCGTCGTGGTCGGGGCGATGAACTTTCCCGATATGCTGGATGCGGCACTGACCCGTCCAGGCCGCCTCGACAGGCATGTGAACATTCCGCTGCCGGACATGACGGGACGACAAGGAATTCTCGGTTGGCATCTAGCCGAGGCGTCGTCCGCTCTGGACCTGACTTCCGTCGCCGCTCGCACGGATGGCTGGACAGGGGCGGCCCTGGAACAGCTCGCCAGGCGGGCGCGGCGCCGGGCGCGCCGCGCCCGGCGCGACCTCGAAACCGCGGACTTGCTCGCCGAGTTGCCCGAGCTGGTACCTCTTCCTAAAGCCATGCTGCGGCGAAACGCGATCCACGAGGCCGGTCACGTCGTCGTCGGCCTGACGCTGAGCGTCGGCGAATTCAGGAGCGTGGAGATCATCGACGCCTTCGACCCGACAGGTGAAGTCACGCAACGGGGAGGAGGGGCATGTTTCGACGACATCTTTCCGGAGCGGACCAAGGCCGGATTCCTCGACCGGATCGCCGTCGCGCTTGCAGGGCTCGCAGCCGAGGAGATTGTGTTCGGTTCGAGGTCTGCTGGAGGAGGAGGAAGGAAAGGTTCAGACCTTCACATCGCCACCGTGACGGCCCTGCAGATCGAAGCCGCCTACGGGCTGGGTGCAGGCTTCACGTTCCTGTCCGGGGCAAGCGAGGAGGAACTGCTGGTGACGCTGCATATGAACGGCGGTCTGCAGGCCAGGGTGGAAAACGTCCTTGCCGCTGAGTTCCGTCGCGCGAAGGCGCTCGTTGAGGAGATGAGACCGGAGCTTGAAAATATTGCGGCGGCACTGCTTCGTGAGCGCCATCTCTCGGCAGAAGCCGTCGAGGAACTAATTTCATGGTAGAATGATAAAAGTCATACGGCCTGACGCCCTTTTGTGAATTGTCAGTGCCGTTCCTCCCGTACCCACGTCCTGAACTTCGCCTCGTGCCGCCGTATCGGAGACCCGGAAACCTTGATTGTCGCCCGGCTCACTGCTGAGCCAACGCACCTATGTCGACGTAGCGCTTTCCACCTTGGCGTTGAATCCAACGGCCGCTCTTTGGACTGCTGCCTTGTAATTTCCCCCGTCAGATGCGCGCGTCAAAGTCGCTTTCCTTTCGGATCACCAACCGCGTAGAGGCGAGAGCCCTCCGAGGCGAGCGCCTGTGCAAGGGCAGCTTGGTGGGCCCGCCAGTCTGCGTGTCCCTTCTGCCCGGCATCGAAACCGAAGACCAAAAGGTTGACTTGCGGCGTCTCCCCAAGCGCTCCTTAGCATAATCGCGAATAGCATAAGTAAGTTTAGTATAATTACGATTATGCTAATTTCAAGTTACCATCGGTCCCGCTCCTCGCAGTCAGAGCCGACCGTCGCCCTCAGGGAGTTCCAGAACGTAAGGCGGCTGAACCCTCGCGATGAACAGAGCGCGCGGCAGCCAGGGGCGAGGGCCACAACTTTACTTCGCCTTGAAATCCATCGGACGGTCGGGAATGGTTTGAGACTTGGTGGCCTTTGCTACCTCATGCCGAAACTTACGCGTTCGCGTGAAGACATCAACGGTTTGACAGGTTAGCAACAAGAGCCTCCACCGCAGCTTATGTGTGGTAGCGAGACCGTCTCGACCTCCCAAGACACCATCGCGGCGGCTCTACAAACTCAGCCATTTGTCGGACATTAGGTAGCAAAAACCACCAGCCCTAAAGTGGCATCCCCGCCCCCTGGTTCCGGCGAAAACGGAGCCTTGAACGATCATAGCGTGAAGCAGAAGCAGGCGGACTTGGTCGATAGGCCGCAGCAGACTGCCAGGGAGCGGGCCGAGATTCAGGAAGAGCGCGCTGGACCGCGTCATCATGATCTATGAACCTCACTACCAGGCGTCAGCGATGGCGGGAACTGAATGCCGTGACCGTTCTCGAAAGGCCAAGCCGTTGTCATCCGAGCTGAAAGCGGCGATGCGTGCCGTAAACAAGCGTCAAACTGCAATGAAAATTGGTCCGCTTCTTGCAGCAAGCATTTCTGACAGAGCCCGGCGTCCATCCGGGCGATGCGATGGGGGATGAAATTGCTAGAGGAGCAACATGGCAGCTGCCGAAACCTTATATGACGTCATTCGTCGCCAGGGGATCACCCGGCGCAGTTTCACCAAGTTTTGCAGCCTGACGGCCGCGAGCCTCGGTTTCGGCCCGGGTGCCGCGACAGCGATGGCTGAAGCACTCGAGACCAAGGAACGCGTTCCCGTCATCTGGATGCATGGGCTCGAGTGCACCTGCTGTTCGGAGAGCTTCATCCGCTCGGCCCATCCGCTCGTCAAAGACGTCGTGCTGTCGATGATCTCGCTCGACTACGACGATACGATCATGGCGGCCGCCGGCCATCAAGCGGAGGCTATACTCAAAGAGACGAAGGAGAAGTACAAGGGCAAGTACATCCTCGCCGTCGAGGGCAATGCGCCGCTCAACGAGGACGGCATGTTTTGCATCGACGGCGGCAAACCCTTCGTTGAGAAGCTGAAGTGGATGGCCGAGGATGCCATGGCGATTATCGCCTGGGGCGCCTGCGCCTCTTGGGGCTGCGTCCAGGCGGCCAAGCCGAACCCGACCCAGGCGACACCCATCGACAAGGTCATCCTCGACAAGCCGATCATTAAGGTACCAGGCTGTCCCCCGATCGCGGAGGTGATGACCGGGGTCGTCACCTTCATCACGACCTTCGGCAAGCTGCCGGAACTCGACCGGCAGGGCCGGCCCAAGATGTTCTATTCGCAGCGCATCCACGACAAGTGCTACCGCCGAGCGCATTTCGATGCCGGCCAGTTTGTCGAGGAGTGGGACGATGAGGGCGCACGCAAGGGCTACTGTCTCTACAAGATGGGCTGCAAGGGCCCGACCACCTACAATGCCTGCTCTACCGTGCGCTGGAACGGTGGCGTTTCCTTCCCGATCCAGTCAGGCCACGGCTGCATCGGCTGCTCGGAAGACGGCTTCTGGGACAACGGCAGCTTCTATGACCGGCTGACGAACCTCCATCGGTTCGGCGTCGAGGCCAACGCCGACAAGGTCGGCATGACCGCCGCCGGCATCGTGGGTGGCGCAATCGCCGCCCATGCCGCGGTAACCGCGTTCAAGCGCGTGACCACCAAGCGCGAAAAAGCCGACGCATCATAATCACTCCCGGGGAGCAACAGCATCGTGACAATTCAAACACCCAACGGCTTCACACTGGACAATTCGGGCAAGCGCATCGTCGTCGATCCCGTCACCCGCATCGAGGGACATATGCGGGTGGAGGTCAATGTCGACGAGAACAACATCATCCGGAATGCGGTCTCGACCGGCACCATGTGGCGCGGCATTGAAGTCATCCTAAAGAACCGCGACCCCCGCGACGCATGGGCCTTCACGGAGCGCATCTGTGGCGTCTGCACCGGCACGCATGCGCTAACCTCTGTACGCGCGGTCGAGAACGCGCTCGGCATCACCATCCCGGACAATGCCAATTCGATCCGCAACCTGATGCAGCTGGCGCTGCAGGCACATGACCATGTCGTGCACTTCTACCATCTTCATGCGCTCGACTGGGTGGACGTGATCTCTGCGATCTCGGCCGATCCGAAGGCGACCTCGGCGCTCGCGCAGTCCGTGTCCGACTGGCCGCATTCCTCTCCAGGCTATTTCAAGGACATCCAGACCCGGCTCAAGAAATTCGTCGAGTCAGGCCAGCTCGGACCCTTCAAGAACGGCTATTGGGGCAATGCATCCTACAAGCTGCCGCCGGAGGCCAATCTCATGGCGGTGGCGCATTATCTGGAGGCGCTCGACTTCCAAAAGGAGATCGTCAAGATCCACACGATCTTCGGCGGCAAGAACCCGCATCCAAACTGGCTGGTCGGCGGGGTACCCTGTCCGATCAATATCGACGGTACTGGTGCGGTCGGCGCGATCAACATGGAACGGCTTAACATGGTCACCTCGATCATCGACCAGATTATCGAGTTCAACGACAAGGTATACGTTCCCGACATCATGACCATCGGCTCCTTCTACAAGGACTGGCTCTATGGAGGCGGTCTGTCGGGCAAGAACGTGCTGGCCTATGGCGACGTACCCGAGCACGTCAACGACTACTCCGAGGCAAGCCTGAAGCTGCCGCGCGGCGCGATCATCAATGGCAATCTCGCCGAAGTGCTGCCGGTCGACCATGAGGATCCCGAGCAGATCCAGGAATTCGTCACCCATTCCTGGTACAAATATCCCGACGAGACAAAGGGCCTGCATCCCTGGGACGGGGTTACCGAGCCACATTACGAACTCGGCCCCAACGCCAAGGGGACGAAGACCAATATCGAGCAGCTCGACGAGGCCGCTAAATATTCCTGGATCAAGGCGCCGCGCTGGCGCGGCCATGCCATGGAGGTCGGGCCGCTCGCCCGCTGGGTCGTCGGCTACGCCCAGAACAAGGCGGAGTTCAAGGACCCGGTCGAAAAGATGCTCAAGGATCTCGGCCTTCCGGTTTCAGCCCTCTTCTCGACACTCGGCCGCACGGCAGCTCGTGCGCTCGAATCGAGCTGGGCCGGCCACCAGATGCGCTATTTTCGGAACAAGCTGATCGCCAACATTAAGGCCGGCGACGTCTCTACGGCCGATGTCGACAAGTGGAAGCCGGAAACCTGGCCCAAGGAGGTCAAGGGCGTCGGCTTTACCGAGGCCCCGCGCGGCGCGCTCGCGCACTGGATCAAAATCAAGGACGGCAAGATCGACAACTACCAGTGCGTCGTACCCACCACATGGAACGGCAGCCCCCGCGATCCGGCAGGAAATATTGGCGCCTTCGAGGCTTCGTTGATGGATACGCCGATGTCAGACCCCACCCAACCGCTCGAAATCCTCAGGACCATCCATTCCTTCGATCCGTGCCTAGCATGCTCGACGCATGTCATGAGCCCGGACGGTCAGGAAATGGCCAAGGTCCAGGTCCGGTGAGGAGGATACGTCATGACTATCCATGAAACTCTCGCCGCCGCCGCCCACGGCGGAAAGGCCGTCGAGCGCCAGAGCATCTATGTTTACGAAGCGCCGGTGCGCATCTGGCACTGGGTCAACGCCGTCTTGATCCTGACGCTCGCGCTAACTGGCTATTTCATCGGCTCGCCGCTGCCTTCCGTGCCGGGCGAGGCCAGCGCCAATTTCCTGATGGGGTATATCCGCTTCATCCACTTCGCGGCGGGGCAGGTCCTTGCCGTGTTCCTGATCCTCAGGGTGTACTGGGCCTTTGTCGGCAATATCCATGCCCGCCAGATCTTCCATGTGCCCTTCTGGAGCGGCCGCTTCTGGAAGGAATGGCTGCATGAGGTGCGGTGCTACACGTTCTTGGCCCGGCAGCCGAAGAAATATGTCGGCCACAATCCTCTTGCCCAGTTCACCATGTTCCTGATGGTCACCCTGCCGCTCTTCTTCATGGTGATCACCGGCTTTGCGCTCTATAGCGAGGGTGCCGGGCGCGACAGCTGGGAATATGCGCTCTTCGGCTGGGTGTTCTCGATCTGGCCCAACAGCCAGGACACCCACACAGTCCACCATCTCGGCATGTGGGTAATCCTCGTCTTCGTCATGGTTCACATCTATGTGGCGATCCGCGAGGACATTATGAGCCGCCAGAGCATCATTTCGTCGATGATTTCCGGCGAACGGCTCTTCAAGGACAGGGAGGACTAGATGGTCGCCCCAAATCCCTTGGCCTCTTCGCCTTCCCCGCGGATTCTCGTGCTTGGCATCGGCAATATCCTCTGGGCCGATGAAGGCTTCGGCGTGCGCGCGGTGGAAACCTTCCACAAGGCGTATCGGGTGCCTGACTACGTCACCGTCCTCGATGGCGGCACGCAGGGGCTCTATCTCGTGCAGTTCGTCAATGAACACGATCGTTTGATCGTGTTCGACGCCATCGACTACGGCCTCGAGCCGGGCACGATGAAGATCGTGGAAGACGACGAGGTGCCGAAATTTACTGGCGCCAAGAAGATGAGCCTGCATCAGACCGGCTTCCAGGAGGTGCTGAGCGCCGCTGACCTCATGGGGCACTATCCAGATCGGCTGGTTCTCATCGGGTGCCAGCCGCTGGATCTCGAGGACTGGGGCGGCCCGCTGACGACGCCGGTCAAGGCAGTCATACCGCGCGCAATCGAAACGGCAGTAGGAATATTGCGGGACTGGGGCGTCGTCGTCACTGCGCGACCGGAAGGAGCAGCGGTTCCGCCACTACTTGAAAACGACATCGATTTCGAACGTTACGAGCGCCGAGCCGCATCGGCCGCATTGCGCTATTGAGGACGATATCATGAATTTCCGTAGGCTTGCGGCGACGCTCGTCGCGATGGCGCTGCCGGGCATCGCCCACGCGCATGTCGGCCTTCACACCGACGGCGCGCTTGCCGGCTTCAGCCATCCGTTCAGCGGTCGCGATCATATCCTGGCGATGGTCGCGGTCGGCTTCTGGGCCTTGACGCTGGGCGGTAAAGCCCGATGGATCGTTCCCTTGGCCTTGGTGACGGTCATGGCGGTGGGGGGCGCCCTGGGCATTTACGGCCTCGCTTTTCCAATGGTGGAAACCGGGATCGCGCTGACCCTCGCGCTGCTCGGTCTGCTGGTGGCTTTCGAAGTGAAGGTTTCAACGTCGGTCGCAGCGACTGTGGTTGGAACATGCGCGCTCTTCCATGGCCATGCCCATGGCACCGAACTTCCGGCGATGGCGCATGCTGGCGGCTATGTGGCGGGCTTCATGGCTGCCACGGTCATGCTGCATCTCACCGGTTTCGGGCTGGCCTTGTTGAGGTTCGGCAACGCCCAGCGAGTTGCTGCGCGGACCGCCGGCGTGGCCATTGCCCTTGCCGGTGCAGTCCTGCTGGCCGGCTGAACTTCTCCCAGGGCTGAGGCCGGTGGGGAGTCGTGTGGGCACCCTGCGCACCGCGGCTCCCGATTTCATGAGATCTGGACGACGCAGGAGGAGCATCGTGTGCATCGGCATTCCCATGCGGGCCGTCGCCGGCAATGAGTTCGTCGCGCACTGCGAGCGACATGGCCGGATATCCTCGATCTCCCTCATGCTGGTCGGCCCACAACCGCCGGGAACCTACCTACTCACCCATCTCGGCTCCGCCATCCGGGTGCTGGACGCCGACGAGGCCCGCGCCATCGACAACGCACTCGCGGGCCTTGCTGAAGCTGTCGAGGGGAGGGCTTTCGACGCCCTCTTTGCCGATCTCACCTCGCGCGAGCCGGAACTGCCGCCGCATCTGCGTAGCAAGTGAAAAGAAAATTTCCAAGGTGGGAGAACTTTCCATCCAGATGCCCGCGATACTTTTTGTGAAGACGGAAATTTGTCTTCCAGATCAACGGAATCCCAAGTCTGGCACGCTGCTTGCTCCTCATTTCCCTGGAATGTTTAGCACTGTTGGTTTGTGGAGGAGACTATGCCATCTGTCCTGGTCCGCGCCCTGAGCGAGCGGGCGCGCCTGCCCCTCATCGACGAGACGAATATCGATGCCTTCCTCGCTCCGGCGGCGGGTGAACCCGACAATGCCGTGCTGTTCTTCACCGGCGATCCGTCGCAGCGGCCGGAAGCCGATGACGTCGCCGTCGTCCTCCCGCATATCCTCCAGGCCTTCCAAGGCCGCTTGCGCGGCGCCGTGGTCCTGCGCACGGCCGAAGACAAGCTAAAGGCCCGCTTTAACGTCGTTGTGATGCCGAGCCTCGCCGTGACTCGTCGAGACCAACCGGTCGGCGTGCTGGGCAAGATCCGCGACTGGTCCGAATATGTCGAGAAGATCAGCGCCTGGCTCGCGCCCGACGCGCCGGTCATGGTGCCCTCGGGCGGACCGAGGGTCGAGATCACCCATGCCGGCAAGGCGAGCGTGCGATGAAGGCCGGATTCTGGGTCGCCCCCGAGGGCGAGGATGCGGCGATGACGGTGATGCCGATCGGCCCCGAGCCGCCGCTGCGTGCCCGCAAGCTCAATTTCCTCGCCACCAGCAGCGCCGAGGAAATGATCCGACGATGTCGGCGGACGGCGATGCTCCTGCCGGAACTCGCTGACGCGCTCGCCGTTCAGAAGGCCGACCGGCCGGGCCGGCTATTCGACATCACCGATTTCCCCGACAACGACAAGGAACTGATCGCCCAGACTCTCGGCGAGGGCGAGGTCGCCGGCGTCGCGGCATTGGCGAACGGCATCACGGCCCGGATGCAGGAGGCGGTGATGGCTGGCGTCTGGCGCGTCCGTTTCACCGCCGGTGAGGGCCGGCTCATTGCCGACTATGTCGAGGTCGCGAGCATTCCCGCCGCTGTCAAACAGGCGTGCTCGGCGCTGCCGATCTCGATCAGCCACGGGCCGGCGCCGACCGGCGCCATGAACGTCATGCCCGTGCTGACCGAGATCGGTGATCGCATCGCCTGTTACAGCGACGGTGGTCCGGGCCATATCATCACCTTCTCGCTCTTCCCGATGAGCCCGCAAGACATGGCCTTCCTGCAGGAAACGCTGGGTGCCGGGCCAGTGCAGCTCACCTCGCGCGGCCATGGCAGTTGCCGCATCGTGGTGACCGGCACGCGTAATGTCTGGTCGGTTCAGTTCTACAACGCCAGGGACACGATCATCCTCGATACGTTGGAGATCTGCGACATTCCCTCGGTCGCGATCGCCGCCGAGGTTGATTTCCGGGACTCCCAGGCGAGGCTTTGTGAGATCGAGGAGGCCTATTTCAAATGAGCGCCTTCGAGAATTTCGGCAAGCGCGAGACCGTGTCGGACGACGACCAGATGGAATGCGGTATCTGCTGGCATGTCTATGATCCCGCTGAGGGTGACCCGGTCTGGCAGATTGCTCCGGGGACGTCGTTTGCAGACCTGCCGAAAGACTGGCGCTGCCCAAATTGCGATGCGCTGCAATCGAAGTTCATGAGGCTAGGTGATGGACGCTGACGTCGCCGAGAGGGCCGAGATCGATCCCGCGCAAGCGCTCGGCCGGCGGCTCGAGGCCTGCTACCGGCGCATATACGCGACCGCCATGGCCGATGTGCCGATCTGCAATCCCGCGCTTGGCATTGCCTCGACCGGTTTTCGGACTCACGGCGGTCGTGCGTTCGGCATCGTGACTACACCATGGTTCATGAATCTCGTGGCAGCGGATCTGCCGCAGGGTCCTTCCTGCGCCCCACTTGCCACCGGTACGACCCTGCGTGTCGGCCTGCCCGCGGGTGAGGTCGGGTTCATTGCCGGTGAACTCGATGCGATTGGCCGTGTCGATTCCTGCTCACTGTTTTCGCCGGTCTTCGAGTTCGCGACGATGGAGGCTGCCCTCGAAACAGCGGACGAAGCGGCCCGGGCCTTCTTTGATCCAGCCACGCTCGAACGGTCGCCCGCCCCGCCCGCGGCGGTCAACCGGCGTGACCTGTTGCGCGGGCATTTCCGCAGGTGCGAGGAGGCGTCGCAATGACATTCCTTCTCGGGGCAGGCGCGATAAGGATCGACGTAACCGTGTCGCGCGCGCTTGCCTGTTCCGTCGCGGTGAAGGCGAACCGCCCGCAGGGGCTGACGCGCATGTTCGTCGGCCGCAGGCCCGAAGAGGCGCCACCTCTTGCCGGTCAAGTCTTTTCGCTATGCGGTTTTGCGCAATCCGTAGCGGCGCGGCTCGCCGTCCTGAATGCAGCGGATATGACGATGAAGGTGGACGAACGGATCGGCGCCGGCGCCGGATTGCTGGCCGAGCGGATTTTCGAAACCTTGCGGGCGCTCATCCTCCACTGGCCATGCCCCCTGCCGGCATCGCTCGGCGCAACCGCCGGTAGACATCTCCGCGAAGCGCTGGCCGCTTCGCAAGAGATCATCGCCGCGGCCAAGGCCGGGCAAATCGACAGGGCGCATTTGGCGACCGCCGCTGCGCGGCTGCGTGCGGCGGCCAGCGCGCTCGGCATCCCGAGCCAGGGCGACACACCATTGCCGGAATCAGCCTGCGCCGCGATGTTGCAGGATATAGGCGACGATCGGGTCTTCAATGGCCGGCGGCCCGATCCACTGACCATTAATGACGATCCCGAAGTCATTGCCCGGCTTTGCGCTGAGCCCGGCTATGCAAGCCTGCCGCATCTCCAAGGCCGCGTCGCGGAGACGGGCGCGTATGCCCGGCGCGCGGCCGATGACGTGGAGGCTTCCCATCTGGTCCAACGATTGCTAGCCCGCATCAACGACGCGCGCCTCTGCCTCAAACAACTGACGGCTCTCGCAGCAACCGGCAAGTACGATGGAGCATCACTCGCCTGCGGCGGGACCACGCCGGGCGCCGGTGGCTACGGTGCTGTGGAATGCGCGCGTGGCCGGCTCTATCATCAGGCCGAGATCGGCGGCGACGGCAGGCTTTCGTCCTATCGCATCCTCGCCCCGACCGAATGGAATTTTCATCCCGCCGGCCCCTTCGTCGAGACACTGCTGTCGTCACCCGTCGGGACCGATGCGGCCGCCGTGAGATCGGTGTCGCGGCTCGCGGTCCTGTTCGATCCCTGCGTGGCCTTTGAGGTTAATGTGCGCGAGGCCGCACATGCATGAAATGTCGCTGATGGAGAGTGTGATCGAGATCGTCTGCGATACGGCGCGGCAGAACGGCGCGATACGCGTCAAGTCGGTCCGGCTCGATGTCGGCGTGCTGAGCCACGTCGAGCCGGACGCGCTGATGTTCTGTTATGAGGCCGTGCGACACGGCACGATTGCGGACGAGGCGACGCTCGAGATCAACCGCATTGCCGGCGAGGGCTGGTGTCTCGACTGCGGCAAGACGGTCGCCTTGGAGGAGCGGTTCGGCGCCTGCCCGGACTGCGGACGGCATCGGGTCCAGATGACGGCAGGCGACGAATTGAAGATCAGGGATATGGAGGTAAGCTGATGTGCACGGTATGCGGTTGCGGGATTTCTTCCATCGAGGGTCACAAGCACGAGGAGGGCGGGCACGGTCACAGCCATGACCATCATCACGACCATGACCACGACGACCACCACCATGGCGATGGCGGGCATGATCATCACCATGCCGCGGACTGCAGCATGCACTATGGAAACGGGATCGCCGGCGTCAATGTGCCAGGCATGAGGCAGGAGCGGATCATCCAGGTGGAGAGACACATCCTCTCCAAGAACGACGCCTATGCGCAAGAGAACCGGCGATATTTTGAGCGCCAGGGCATCTTTGCGCTCAACTTCGTCTCCAGCCCCGGCTCGGGCAAGACCAGCCTGCTGGTCCGCGCGATCAGTGACCTAAAGGACCGCCTAACGATCTCGGTTATCGAAGGTGACCAGCAGACCTCGAACGACGCGGCTCGGATCCGCGAGACCGGCGCCCGCGCCATCCAGATCAACACGGGCAAGGGCTGCCACCTCGACGCCCACATGGTGGGCCACGCGGCTGAGGATCTCGCGCTCGAACCAGGCTCTGCGCTCTTCATCGAGAATGTCGGCAACCTCGTCTGTCCCGCCGCCTTCGATCTCGGCGAGGCCCACAAGGTTGTGGTGCTATCAGTCACCGAAGGCGAGGACAAGCCGCTCAAATATCCCAACATGTTCGCCGCCGCCGACCTGATGGTCCTCAACAAGGCCGACCTGCTGCCGCATCTCGATTTCAATGTCGGCCTCTGCATCGCCAACGCCCTGCGCGTCAATCCGCGCCTCCAGACGCTGACGGTCTCCGCCCGCACGGGAGAGGGCATGGAAGCCTTCTATGCCTGGCTCGAGGCATCCGCCGCCCACCAGGCCGCGTGACCGAAGGTGGCATGAACCATGGCGAAGGCGCTCGCGCGAGCGATCGAAAACCCGATCCGGCGGCTCAGGCTGCGGGTGCGCGGCGCCGTGCAGGGCGTCGGGTTCCGGCCCTTCGCCTACAGGATCGCGCGGACTATGCGGCTTTCTGGCTTCGTGCTGAACGACAGTGCCGGCGTGCTGATAGAGATCGAGGGTCCGGATGCGGGCCGCTTTCCCGACGCGATCCGGACCCAGGCGCCGCCGCTCGCCCGCATCGACTCGATCCACGTGCTCGAACTCTCGCCAGCCGGTGGCGAGCGGTTCGAGATCCTCGAGAGCCTTGGCGGCAAGAGCGCGACCCGGATCGGCGCGGATGCCGCGACCTGCGCCGAATGCAGGTGTGAGCTGACCGATCCCGCGAGCCGCTTCTTCGGTTATCCCTTCGTCAACTGCACCCATTGCGGCCCGCGCTTCACCATTGCTCGCGCGCTGCCCTATGACCGGACGCAGACCTCGATGACATCGTTTCCGATGTGCCGGGCCTGTGCCTCGGACTATATCGATCCGGAGAACCGGCGCTTCCATGCCGAGCCGATCGCCTGCCCCGATTGCGGCCCGAGTCTCAGCCATTCAATCACGGAGATTGCGGCGCGGCTCGAAGGCGGCGCCATCGTCGCGCTCAAGGGCATCGGCGGTTTCCACCTGCTCTGCGACGCCCGCAACGATGCAGCGATCGATCTCCTGCGGCTGCGCAAGGCTCGTGACCAGAAGCCGCTTGCCGTCATGGTCGCCGGCATCGAGGCGGCGCGGCAGTTCGCACGACTGAGCCAAGCCGAAGAAGCCTTGCTGGCCTCGCCCGCGAGCCCGATCGTGTTGGTCGAGGCACGTGCCGGTGCGCTCTCCAACCTCATCGCGCCCGGCCTCGCGCGGATTGGGCTGATGCTCGCTTATGCTCCACTGCATCATGTGCTGCTCGACGAACTCGCCCGCCATTCGCCGCACCGACCTGCAGCGCTGGTCGCGACCAGCGCCAATCCCGGTGGTGAGCCCCTTGTGGCCAACAACGCCGACGCCGAGCGCCGCCTTGCCGCGATTGCGGATCTGATCGTCACCCATGATCGCGACATCACCGTCCGCGCCGACGACTCCGTCATGCAGGTCATCGATGGCGCCCCCGCGTTCATCCGTCGCGCCCGCGGCTTCGTGCCCGAGCCCGTCGATCTCGGCGAGGATGGACCTGCGGTGATCGCCACCGGCGCCGACCTCAAGAACACTATCTGCGTCACACGTGGGCGCGAGGCCTTTCTCTCGCAGCATATAGGCGGCCTCAACAATGCCGAGGCGATCCGTTTCCAGCGCGAGGCGATCACCCATCTCTGTTCGATCCTGGACGTGAAGCCGGAATTCGCGGCCTCGGACCTGCATCCGGATTTCTGTTCGGTGCGGATGGCACAGAGCCTGGGCCTGCCGGTCGTGGCAGTCCAGCATCATATCGCCCATGTCGCGGCCGTGGTGGCGGAACATCGGCTTTCCGGCCTGGTTCTCGGGCTTGCGCTCGATGGCCACGGTTTCGGCGCCGATGGCACGAGTTGGGGCGGCGAAATGCTCATCGTCGATGGGGGTCATTGGCGCCGAGCGGGATCGCTTGTATCGCTGCCGCTGCCCGGTGGCGACCGCGCGGCGCGTGAGCCTTGGCGCATGGGGGTGGCCGCCCTGCAGGAGGCCGGATCCATTGATTTCGCGTCGCAGCTCTGGCCAGGTCATCCGGGTGTTGCGCAGCTCGCGGCGATGTTCGAACGCGGTATGCAGCCGTCCCGGACAACCAGCCTCGGCAGGCTCTTCGATGCCGCCGCGGCGATAGCAGCCATTCGTCTCGTCCAGACCTACGAAGGGCAGGCGGCGATGGAGCTCGAGGCCCTGGTCCGGGCGCCGCGCTGTCTCTGCGACGGCTATGCAATCCGGGACGGGATGCTCGATTTCCGGCCGCTCATCCTGCATCTTGCGCGGGAAGGACTGAGCGGCGCTGACGCGGCCGATCTCTTTCACGGTACGCTGATCGCGGGACTGGCGGAATGGGCGGCAAGGGAAGCGGCATCCCTCGGCATCCCGCAGGTCGCGCTCGGCGGCGGATGCTTGATGAATCGGGTCCTTGCGGCCGGACTTGCGCAAGCGCTTCGGGACCGCGGTCTCAAGCCCTATTTGCCACGTCTGGCGCCAGCCAATGACGGCGGCATCGCGCTCGGCCAGGCCGCCCATGCGCGGCAGGTCATCAAGAACGAGAATGCATCAGCACAGGAGAGCCGGACATGTGCCTAGCGATACCGGTCGAGGTCAAGGAAGTGCTGCCCGACAACATGGCGAAGGTCACGCTCGACGGCGTCTCGAAGATCGTTTCGACCGCGCTGATCGACGATGTCCGGCCGGGCGACTATCTCGTCCTTCATGTCGGCTATGCGCTCGCGAAGATCAATCCGGAGGAGGCGGAAAGGACGCTCGCCCTCATCCGCCAAGCTGCTGCCATGGGAGATGCGGGATGAAATATATCGACGAATATCGCGACGGCAGGCTCGCCAAGGAGATCGCCCGGCAGATCGCCGCTCTCGCCGATCCGGCGCGTGCCTATTACTTCATGGAGTTCTGCGGCGGCCATACGCATGCTATTTCCCGCTATGGTCTCGAGGACCTGCTGCCGGCCAATGTGCGGATGATCCACGGACCGGGCTGTCCCGTCTGCGTGCTGCCGATCGGCCGTATCGATGCGGCGATCGCGCTCGCCATGCGGCCGAAGATCACGCTCTGCACCTATGGCGACCTGATGCGCGTGCCGGGCTCGAACGGATCGAGCCTCTTGAAGGCCAAGGCGGCCGGCGCCGATATCCGCATGGTCTATTCGACGCTCGATGCGCTCAGGATCGCCGAGGCAGAGCTCGAACGCGAAGTGGTGTTCTTTGCCATCGGGTTCGAGACCACGACGCCACCGACCGCGCTCGCGCTCAAGGCGGCGATCGCCAAGGGGCTCGGCAATTTCTCGATCTTCTGCAATCACGTGCTGACGCCGGCGGCGATCCAGAACATCCTGGAAAGCCCTGACGTTCGCAAGCTCGGCACGATCAAGATCGACGGTTTCGTCGGCCCTGCCCATGTCTCGACCGTCATCGGCACCGAACCTTACGAATTCTTCGCCGGAAAATTCCAGAAGCCGGTGGTGGTGGCGGGCTTCGAGCCGCTCGACGTCATCCAGGCGATCCTGATGCTGGTGCGCCAGGTCAATGACGGCAGGCACGAGGTCGAGAACCAGTATATCCGCGCTGTGACCGCGCTCGGCAACGAAAAGGCCCAGGCCGAGGTGGCGAATTTCTTCGAGCTGCGCGAGAGCTTCGAATGGCGCGGTCTCGGCGAAGTTCCCTATGGCGCGCTGCGGCTCCGGCCGCAATATGTGGCCTACGACGCCGAGAAGCGCTTTTCGATGGTGACGCCCGCCGCGAAGGACAACCCGGCCTGCGAATGCGGCGCGATCCTGCGCGGCGTCAAGAAGCCGGCCGACTGCAAGCTGTTCGGCACGGTCTGCACGTCCGATACACCGATTGGCTCCTGCATGGTGTCGGCGGAGGGCGCCTGCGCCGCGCACTGGACCTATGGCCGCTTCCGCAAGAAGGCGCGGCAGGTGGATGTGGGGAGGGCGGTCGCATGAACATGATGATCAAGGCCTACAGGCGCAAGCTCGATGTCGCGAACGGCCGTGTCGACCTCTCGCACGGGGCCGGCGGTCGCGCCATGGGCCAGTTGATCGAGGGCATTTTTTACAAGGCTTTCGACAATGACTGGCTGAGGGCCGGCAACGACCAGTCGGCCTTTTCGGTGCCTGGCGGGCGGATGGTGATGACCACGGACGGCTACGTCGTTTCGCCGCTTTTCTTCCCCGGCGGCAATATCGGCACCCTCTCCGTGCACGGCACGATCAACGACATCGCCATGGCGGGCGCGGTGCCGCTCTATCTGTCGGCGAGCTTCATCATCGAGGAAGGTTTTCCGTTCGCCGATCTCGAGCGCATCGCCCAGAGCATGGGCGCCGCCTCGCGCGAGGCCGGCATGCCGATCATCACCGGCGACACCAAGGTCGTCGAGCGCGGCAAGGCCGACGGCGTCTTCATCTCGACCGCCGGCGTCGGCTTGGTTCCGGACGGGCTCGATCTCCGGTCGGACGCCGCCCGGCCCGGCGATGCGGTGATCATTTCCGGCTCGATCGGAGACCATGGCGTCGCCGTGATGTCGAAACGCGAGAACCTGGAATTCGACACCGACATCGTCTCCGACAGCGCGGCCCTGCACGGGCTGGTAGCAGACATGGTCGCGGCTGGCGGGGCGCATATCCGGCTAATGCGCGATCCGACGCGCGGCGGCATCGCCGCGACGCTGAACGAGATCGCCAGCCAGTCCCGGGTCGGCTTCCGCATCGACGAAGACAAGATCCCGCTCAAACCGCAAGTGGCTGCAGCCTGCGAGTTCCTCGGTCTCGATCCGCTCAATGTCGCCAATGAAGGGAAACTGGTAGCAGTCGTGGCGCCGGAGAGCGCTGACGCCGTGCTCGCGGCGATGCGCGCCCATCCGCTTGGCAGTGAGGCGGCGCTGGTCGGCCACGTCGTGGCCGACGACAACTGCTTTGTCCAGATGACGACCTCGTGCGGCGGCCGGATTGTCGACTGGCTTTCGGGCGAACAATTGCCCCGGATCTGCTAAGAGGCCGATGCGCATCCTGCTTCTTTGCCACAATTTCAACTCGCTCTCCCAGCGCCTGCATGTCGACCTGAGACGGGCTGGTCACGAAGTGACGGTCGAGTTCGACATCCATGACGACTTCACTCGCGAGGCGGTCGCTCTCTTTTCGCCGGACCTCGTGATCGCGCCCTTCCTCAAGCGGCCGATCCCGGCCGATGTCTGGCGTGGAACGCTCTGCCTGATCGTCCATCCGGGCATCCGTGGCGATCGCGGCCCGAGCGCCCTCGACTGGGCGATCCTCGACGGCGAAGCGACCTGGGGCGTCACACTGATCGAGGCTCGTGAGGAGATGGATGCGGGGCCCGTCTGGGCTTGGGCGGAATTTCCGATGCGCCACGCTCGGAAGTCGAGCCTCTACCGATATGAAGTGACCCAGGCTGCCGTAGCCTGCGCCTTCGAAGCGATCGGCCGCACCGAGCGCAGGGTAGGGGCGGCGCTGCCGGCGAACTGGGGCAGGAGGTACCAGCGACCCGCCTGCCGGACGTCCGACCGTATCCTCGACCCGACCCGACACTCGGCCGAGGAAGCGCTACGCATCATCCGGGCGTCGGACGGAGGTCCCGGCGCTACGATGACGATCGCCGGACAGCCTTTCCTGGCGTTTGACGCCGAGCGTGCGGAAGGAGTTCCGGGGCCTGCTGGCGCGCTCATCGGCCGTTCGCGGCACGCTCTCGCCATGGCCTTCCGTGAGGGGGCGCTGTGGATCGGCCATCTCCGGCGACCGGATTCCGGCTCGCTGAAACTGCCGGCGCTCCGGCTGCTCGGTGCCGAAGCAAGCGATCTGCCCATCATCGAAGGACCCGAACCCTGCCGTTACCGGGAGGAGAACGGCGTCGGACTTCTCGAATTCCGCTTCCACAACGGCGCGATGTCGTCGGAAGATTGCGATACCTTGCGCAAGGCGATCACGAGGGCCAAGGCGCGCTCGCTTCCGGTTCTTGTGCTGCGAGGCGACGCGGATTGCTGGTCGAACGGCATCCATCTCGGCATCATCGAGGGCGCCGACAGCGCCGCCGACGAATCCTGGCGCAATATAAACGCGATGAACGACTTGGTGCGCGAGATCATCGAGACCGATGACCGAATGGTTATTGCCGCGGTGCTCGGCAATGCCGGGCTGGCGGCGTCTTCCTGTCGCTTGCCGCCGACGAAGTCTGGATGCGCGAGGGCGTCATCCTCAATCCGCACTACAAGGACATGGGCAATCTCTACGGCTCGGAATACTGGACCTATCTGCTGCCGGCTCGGGTCGGCGAGGACCGAGCCCGCCGCGTGACCCAGGCAAGGCTGCCGATGGGGGTCGACGAGGCGTTTGAACTGGGGCTCGCCACCAGGCGCCTGCCGGGAAATGTAGAATCCGCCGATTGGGAACTGCTCCGCGCTGCCGCCGAACTCGCAGCCTCTCCCGATCTTGCCCGGCGGATTGCTGCCAAACGGGCGCACCGCGCTGGCGACGAGGCCGAGAAACCGCTTGCCGCCTATCGGGAAGAGGAACTGCGGCGGATGCGGCGCAATTTCTACGGCTTCGACCCGAGCTATCACGTGGCGCGCTACAATTTTATCCGCAAGACGCCCAAGTCTCGTACGCCCGTCACGCTCGCTGTCCACCGCGCGAACGCCGGCCATTCGGACCGTAGGAACACCATGCGATGACGAACCCGCTCGCAACCGTTCTCGTGGTCGGCGACGAGGTGCGCTCAATCGAGGCTATCCCGCGAGTTCTATCTGATGCATTCGAGGTCATCGGCGCGCGCAACGACCTTGGAGGCTTTCTCCGCGAGGTCTGTGATGAGTTGCGTGCCACGCTTGGCCCGGACAAGCGCGTCCGAACCCTTGAACCAGTCCTTTTCGACGGTAAGACGCTCCGAACTCCGAGGGCTCTAGACACTTCGTGCGAGAACATCTCGGTGTCGGTGAATGCGATGGCGCAGTTGATGATCGTCGATATGGACGGATTGCCTGTGTCGCCAGGATCCGCCACGGCGTTGCTGTTTCTCGCATCCTTCAAGAACCCTCTGGCGATGTCGAGCGCCGTCTGGCGCTTGTTCGTTCCGCCGATGATTCTTGTCGAGTTCCTTCGCGCCTGCGGCCTTGGCGGACGGCCGCGGCGCTTTTGCGGCTGCTCCTCCGGGCTTCCATGCTGGCTCGTAAATCGAGATCACCTTGTCGACGGCCGAGATTTGCGCCTGCACCTCGACAAGCTCTGCCGTCAGATCGCGGGCGCGCCCTGCCAGCTCGCTTCGCTTGGCCTTCAACTCCTCCGATACGCCCATCACGCCGCCCCCCGAAACCTTGCTCTCGGGGATACAGATCAAGGATCAACGTTCTGTTGGCGGTTGCTACCGAATAGCGAGGTTTTCGTGCCGTGCCAGCTTGATCACGCGCGCGCGCCCACTCGTGCTCTGGTTGGTTTCGGGGTGTCGGGCAGCGGCTTTCCTGGATCGAAGCCCGACGCGTCGTGGCCGATCGCGATCGACAGCGAGGCGATGCCGCTCTCGTGTGGCAAGATTGATGTACTGCATGATCAGGATGAGCGCGGTGGACGGCTCGACGAAGAGCCGTAGCGGACGAGCCGTGAATTGCTGGAGCGTCTGCAGGCGGAGCGTCCGGGCTGTATCCCGATCACCTTCTGCGGACGCTGCAGCGTCGCCTGAAGATCTGGTGGAAGGAAATTGCGGGAATCTCCGTGTGCTCGACGGCTCATGTCGTCTTCCGGCTTCTTGTTGGGTTGTTTCGCCATTGTTATTCTCTTCTTGAAGTCTCGCACTATCAATGCTCGTTTGAGCATACGCTATAAGAACCTCGGGATAATCCATCGCGAGCTTCAGTCCTGCGATCTCTCCGAAAACTAGCTTTGGAAAAGGCTAACGCGACGGCGCGATGCAGTTCGGGCCGTCAACCGAGCCAATGGCGAACTGATCCGGACCCAGTCATGGGGAACATTATGCTGAGGCAACGGAAATTTCCGTCGGGAGCATTCCACGCGAGGCAATAAGAACTCCATTCTGATCGCCGCGCCGCCCCCCTCCATGCACGGCATAATCTGTCGACATACCGCCATATCTCATATGCATTGGACAGATCGATTGACATCACTGCTACGGTCACACCGAGCCATCTTCTCACAATTCGCCGCAATCTGCATCATCGGTCATGGCGAAGTTTGGCGCACCGCTGTCAACTTGCGCATCGGGAGGTTGACGTGAAGATCAAAGAGCGAGGAGTGCAAATGGCGCCTGCCCCAGGATTATCTCGGCACCGCGATCTCTACTCTACCGCCCAATACGCCCAAATCGCCGCAGGACGCTCCGAAGACCTTTGGGGAGCTTGATCGCGGTGTTCTACAACCCTGCTTGTTCCCGTCGCGATCGATTGAGCTGCGACACGGATCACCGAAGAAACAGGAAATGGCTGTCATGATCCCAGAGAACGGTGACTTCAGTCCGGAGACATGGGCTTTCCTTGTGGCCCTGACGGGCCTCACTCCGCCGACCGCCGACCCGGTGGACATGGAAAGCACGATCGGATTGGTCAGCCATCCAGACAACGTTCCAGCGACGGATGAGGGCGTGGCTGGCGGAACATATCCGCACGCCTACGAGCATCTGCAGCCACACCTCCCCTCGGACGCGCTTGATGCGCAACTGATTCCACCGCGGGGGCATGTTTCGCCGCCGGAACCTGTTGCCGGGACGAGCGATAGCACTCCCGGGTTTCCTGCCGTGGACAGGGGAGCGACCGCGGGAGCAGACGACTACGCGCAGGCCTATGGCGTCATTATCGATGAGTTGCCTCATCCGCTGTGGGCGGTGGCGCAGGCTTGGCTCGCCACCGCGCAAAACTATTCCGAAATGGCACGGCAGATAGTCGAGCAGTTTCGGCGCGACGGTTTCCTAGCGAGTCCGGACGAACACGATGCGCTTACTACGGCCGACGACTCCACCAGGGCGCCAACGCAGACCAATCCATCGGTTCCGGGGCCGTCGGCCGAGCAGCCGGACATCTTGGGCGGGGCCATGGAGCCACGCAATCGGACGCGTGGCAAGCGCGGGAGGCTGGCCACCGAACATGAGGAAGA
Source organism: Mesorhizobium caraganae (assembly GCF_016836705.1). Taxonomy (GTDB): domain Bacteria; phylum Pseudomonadota; class Alphaproteobacteria; order Rhizobiales; family Rhizobiaceae; genus Mesorhizobium; species Mesorhizobium caraganae. The sequence continues at coordinate 56,827 of NZ_JAFCGY010000030.1, forward strand.
CGGCAGGGCGGCTCAACGGCGGCAATTGAAGGTCCCGCAACGTATGGCGCTCGGCGCCACCGAATGGCTGGGTGACGAGCACATCAAGGCGGACTACGATCGTCTTGCCCATGAACTGAGACAGACCTACCCAAGATTCGCCGCCCAGACCCGGTTTGTGTCGCCCGCGGTCGTCCACTTCCTGCGCTTAGCCGAACCAGCCCCTCTGCAGGAGGCGCTGCAAGCGCTTTATGTCACCGAGGCCAACCAAGAGACGCGGTTCCTGTTCTTGCCGGTGAACAACAGCGATGGTGAGGCCGACGGGACCCACTGGTCGCTCCTGTTCGTCGACCGAGGACATCCCCAGGGGCCGCAGGCCCATCATTATGATTCACTGAAGGGCTTTGCGCAGCTCCATATTGCAGGCCAGCTCGCTAGCAAGTTGGGGGTGACGACATGGTACCGGGAAGGCCAGATGGCGCCGCAGAGCAACGGGTATGACTGCGGTGTTTCGGTGCTGGCGGCCACACGTGAACTGGTGACCAGGCTGGCGAACAGCCGGCCGCCAGAGGGCGCATCGCTGGATCTTCGAGACGTCGTCGCCGATCGTACGGCGTTGCTGGCGCGGCACGGGGCGCGACCGGCAATCGCCTTGGAGGAGAGTCATCCGGAGGCGGCTTCAAGCTCGAAACCGAAACGTCGGAGTCGAAAGAAGCTCCATGAAGAGCTTCCCGAATCGGTGAGTCAAACCATGGCGACGGAGTTTGGGCTGTCACGCGAGGAGTCCGAACGCGTTGGCATGCGCACCGGCGGATCACGTGCTTTGAAGTCCTTTGTGGACAATGCGGAGGCGCTGGCGAACCTCGAGTTCGGTGGCCAGAAGCTCGGCAAGGACGATACCCTCAAGATCCTACGCAATGTTGGTGCGGCGCAGGCGGTGCAGACCCTGCTGGTCAAGGCGGAGGCGCTGGCGAACCTCGAGTTCGGCGGCCAGAAGCTCAGCAAGGACGACATCCTCAAGATCCTTCGTGCCAAGGGCGCCGCCCAGGCGATGCAGACCCTGCTGGACAAGGCGGCGGCGCTGGCGGAGCTGGAGTTCGGCGGCCAGAAGCTCAGCAAGGTCGATATCGTCAAGATCCTGGGCAATGATGGTGCCACCCAGGCGGTGCAGACCCTGCTGGACAAGGCGGAGGCGCTGGCGAAGCTGGAGTTCGGCCGCCAGAAGCTCAGCAAGGATGATATCGTCAGAATCCTGGGTCATTCCGGCGCGGCGCAGGCGGTGCACGCCCTGCTGAAGAGTGAGAAGGCGCTGGCGAAGCTGGAGCTCGGCGGCCAGAAGCTCAGCAAGGACGACATCCTCAAGATCCTGGGTAGGGCCGGCGCGGCGCAGGCGTTGCACGCCGTGCTGGAGAGTGAGAAGGCTCTGGCGAAGCTGGAGCTCGGCGGCCAGAAGCTCAGCAAGGACGACATTCTCAAGATCCTGCGCAACAACGGCGCGGCGCAGGCGGTGCGCGCCCTGCTGGACAACGCGAAGGCGCTGGCGAACCTCGAGTTCAGCCGCCAGAAGCTCAGCAAGGACGATATCGTCAAGATCTTGGGCAATGTGGGCGCGGCGCAGGCGGTGGACGCCCTTCTGGAGAGCGCGGACAAATTAAAGAATAAGGCTAAATCGCGAGTGTTGGCGGCGGCCAGCAACCATCGAGGCGCTGCTGCCGCAATTAGAAAATTAAGTGAATGACACTACGGCGACATATATCGGCGATACAGTCTTTCATTGCCACAAGTAACGCAATTATAAATATATCTCGCGATCACCTCCAAAGCGGACCCGACGTGGAGCCGGCCGCCATTTCCATTCAAAGACCGGCCGGTTTTCGGCATTCCTCCCGGGCCATCAACTTGGCGGCGATGTCACGTTATCTGCATATGAACGCAATGAGACTTTTGCGCTGATCTCAGCTGACGATGGTCACGGCCTTCCATTCCGCCATGGCCTGCAGGCGATGAATGTGTATGGCGAGAGCAGAGCGGTTTGAGCTGGGTGGGACGAAGAGATTTCTGAGGGCAGAGAAGATCGAGACGAAGCGCTACAGGCCACCCGGCGATCGGAAGCCCCGCATCGTCCGCTCCCTCTTTCGTAGCGGCACATGCGAATTCTCGGCACGATTGTTCAAACCCTTGTGCGATCGGTGCTCGACGTCCGGCATGACCTGCCGCCGCGCTGCGCCATAGGAGCCCAGCTTGTCGGTGACCTTCCGCTTCGGCGCGACGCCCTCCTTCTTCAATAGCCGCGTCAACAAATCGCTTGGCAGCCTTGGTGTTGCGGCGGTTCTGAACGATCTCGTCGAGCACATATTCGTCCTGATCGACGGCGCGCCACAGCCAGTGCTTCCTGCCGGCGATACTGATGACGACTTCATCCAGGTGCCAGATATCGTTTCGGCTGGGCTGCTTGCGATGCAAGCTACGGGCATAGTCGGGCCCGAACTTCTTCGCCTAACGGCGGATCGCTTCGTAAGAAACCACCATGCCCCGCTCCAGCAGCATTTCCTCGACCAGGCGCAGGCTGAGCGGAAACCGGAAATAAGCCAGACCGCCTGTGCGATGATCTGTGGCGGGAAGCGATGGCGCTTATAGCTGACGGCGGGCATGTTCATGCCATCGCCTCTATCCAGAAAACCACTGACGGCGAGTTAAGGTAATAACGTCCCATCGACAGCGTCGGCGACGCGGTGACGTTGTTCCTCAGCGAAAACCGTGACCTATCGGCGGCGAAGCGCTTCTTTCGTCAGGCTCTTGCGCGCCATGGCCGACCGGATCGCAAGGTCATCGACGGCAGCCACACCAATCACGCGGCGATATGCCTCTGCGATGCGGAAAACCGGCTCCGGGATCGGTCACGGCGGTCGCTGAAGCCGTTCCGCATCCGGCAGGACCAATACCTTACGGATATATTTGACAAGGGCCGTTCTGCTCTGATGTTCGTTGAATGCAACATCGCTTCTAACCTGCGCAAGACTCGTCTTGCCCAACGAGAGCTACGACGGCACGGTTCACATCGTGGACGGTAGCATCGAGGACATTAGCCCCGGGAGGAGCGCGGTGCCCGAAGCTCGAAGCGCCCACAAAGCGGCCGTATCGATCCCGTTCCACGAAGTCGCAGCGCGTGGGTCTGGATTGTGCCAGAAAGCCTTCCAGTGCATCGGCGGCGACCTTGCCGCAACAATATTCGGCTCCGGCACGATCGATGCACGTTTGCCAGCCTTCTCGCTCGTGCTTGGCGACTCGCGCTACATCTTCGCCCGCTACGTCATGCACCAGGACCTGCAGACGCTGCTGCGCAGTCATTGCCAGGCAGAGGCCATTGGCGGGTGCCGATCGAGATTCTCCACGACCGCATGAAGACGGCCGTCACCGGTGAGGATGGGAACGGCCACATCGTCTACAATCGCTCGCTGCTGACGCTGGCCCGGCGAAACGCGACTGTAGAGGACGGATATCCAGTTATCGGAAAGTTCGGCCCGACTTAGTACATTCTTTGTAGGGTGACTGTCGACAAATGCTGCCCGTTGGGGTTCCTGTATCGATTAATGAGGCTCTGGAATAATGAAGCCATATCCTGTGATCGAACAGTAAATTCTCCAAAGTTAGGGTCGAAGAGCGTGGTCATCCCATTCGACGCCGACGTCGCAACTGTGTGTGCGCCACCTTCGGCGAAATAGAAGCTGAGCAAACGGGTCGATCCGTCTTCGGTGATTTTGTCCAGCATGCGCGAGAAGCTCGAAGGCTCGCCGACTTTGTATCTTTTCTCTTCTCCGGACGGAGCCAAGCCTGCTTGCTGCAACATGGTGTTTTGTGCCTGAAGCTCGGCCTGAGTAGCTCTTGCTCCCTCGCTTCGTAACAGATCCTTGAGGGTCTGATACTCGTGCTGCCGCTCAGCCGCTATGGCGTGCCCTTGCGATCCGGGCATTAGTGCATTCATTCGGGCTGACGCGCTGTTGCCGTTGTTGAGATTGAGCAGCCACCCCGCAGTCAGCCCAACACAGATACCGTCTGTATTCGCCTGAAGCAATTCGGCCGTCCGGTAATTGAACAGGGAGGTGCTCGGCCTCGCTGAAGAGGATGTACTGGCGCTGGAAGAGTTTGAACTGTGAAAATTTGCATCCGAGGTGTGTGGTTTGCTGACGCAGAGCCCCATTTTGTCGGACAACTCCCCAAGGGGGAGCTTCCACCGCGGCGCGAGATTCTGCTTGGATTCAGTGTCAGCTCGGATTCAGTCGATGACGGCGTGTGGCCTTCTATGCTGGGAGGATTTGCGGTACCGGCTTGCACAGCCTCGCTTAGGTGCTGCTCAAAGTCCGCTTGCCCCGCTTGCTCCTGTTGCATCATGAAGGAGTGCATCGCGGAAATTTGGATCGGATGGATTGAGATTGTGAAGTGGGCCCATGTTAACCTCCGAATACGGGTAGGCTGGCTAGCCTTGGCGTTCCCATGCTGCGCGGCTTTGCTTACGAGAAACTGACGGGTGCTCATAAGGATTCACAATGAGCATTGGAAGCCGCAGTGTTTTCCCGGAGATGCCGCCGTTGGGGCTCCGTTGCAAGTGGCGGAAAGCCAAGCAAGAACCCGGTGGAGCAGGCGAACACGATCTAGTCCGGCGGTTTCGTTGACTACATCCACTTGCCGGGCAAGACGGCCGGCAGCCGCAGCGATCGGATGATCCGCAGAACAGGTTGGCGTAGTCGAAGCCTCGCTCACCTTTCAGGCCCTTGGGGTCGATAGCGCGCGAACCGATCCGCCAACGGGTTACTCTGTCATCTTTGCTGCCAACGGGCGACTGCAACGGCCATCTAGGTTGATAGCGACTATTTGTGACAAAGTGGCCTGCGTGCCTAAACCTTAAGGTGACGCCAAATGTGATGGATCCGCAATGGTGCGCGCTGGAGCAGATGCAGGGGTCTACCGGCCGAAGACGAACTGACATCAACCCACCTTTGCCCGTCGCGAAGGTCCTGCATGTGGCTGAGTGCAAGTCAGGTTTACGTCAGAAAGGACGGCTATGTGCAACTGCCGACCATTGCCGCAATGAACATTTCGCGCTTGCTCACGTGACGAGAGCTCCGAAGGCAGCACGATCGAAAATTGAAGTCCATTTGGAATTCATGAGCCAATTCGGCTCCGACCGTTGCATTGCCGACTTTTCAGGGAGTAGCCGGCAATTAGGTGAATGGGGTATTTCAGAATGGAAAAAGGTCCTTTGGCGGAGCTGTTGGTCGAACGGTTCGAGAATATGCCGCCGCAGCTGCGGGTCGCTGCGCGTTTCGTGCTGGATCATCCCAAGGACGTCGCACTGATGTCGATGCGCGAGCAGGCGCAGCAGGCCGGCGTTTCGCACAGCACGATGATGCGGCTGGCACGATGGCTTGGCCTCGAAGGCTACGAGGATATGCGCAGCCTTTATGCGCGCGCGCTGCGTGAGACAATCGCCGGCGAGCCGGCGCGACAGGGGATCCAACAGCATGGCGATCCAGGATATTCGACTGCCGGCTTCGTTACCGGCACGCTCGCGGCCCAGATTTCAGGTCTTGGTGAATACGGCAATGCCATACAATTCATCGCCGCCGCCGACCTGCTTGCAAGATCACGCAATCTTTTCGGTCTCGGCTCACGCACCGCCTATCCGGTCGCGAGCCACTTCATTCACGTCATGTCGTTTCTGGCTCGCGGCGACCGCAAGGTGACGCTTGTCGGCGAGATGGCCGGACAGGGCGTGGATACCCTCCAGCACGCGGGACCTAGCGATGTGCTTCTGGCTGTGGCCATGTCGCCTTATGAACGCACGACCATCGAGGTGGCGCGCCAGTCGGCTCGGCAGGGTGTCAGGGTGGTGGCAATCACAGACAGCAGCGTGTCGCCGCTGGTCCGGATCGCGCAGGAAACAATCATCGTTCCGTCAGATTCGCAGTCATTCTTCCGTAGCATGGTGCCGGCGTTCGCCGCCGTCGAGCTTCTGGCGGCACTGACGGCAGTGCGGTCCGAAACGGATGCCGCAGAACGGGTAAAGCAGTTGGAAGAGGAGCTTGCTTTTTTTGGCATTTATTGGGAGCCCCCTCGATAACATCTGGAAGCTTCCGATCGGGCGGGCGTGAGGGCAGCCAGGCTGACGGCGATAGCGATTTCCGGAGGTCGTTCAGATAGTGCGCCCGGTGCCTACCAAGCCCGTCCAGCCGCAGAAGGTCAATGCCAAGGCGAACGCCGCGCAAACAACGCGGTTGGAGGCGCAGGCAGCGGAGCTCCGGGAGCAGATCCGGCTCGCCAAGGTCCGATTAGCATCGGTGGGTTCAATAGGTCGCCGCAACACTCTTAATCTGAGAGGATGAGGAGGTGTTGCAAGGTGACGTCACGGATCTGGTTTACGTCAGCGCAGAAGGCCGAGCTTTGGGAGCGATGGAAGCAAGGTCAGAGCATTTCGTCGATCTCGCGGGCACTGGATCGCCGGAACAAGACCGGCGTTCAGCGG
>NZ_JAFCGY010000031.1 GCF_016836705.1 Mesorhizobium caraganae
AACACGCTCTTTGACGTATCCATGCCAATGCGAATAAGTTTATCCACGGACGGTCTCCCTTGATGAGATCTGCAACGACCTCATTCTGGCACATCACGATGCCGTCGGGGGCCGTCCACCCCAACACATACGAAAAGTACGCTCCGCTCCGGTTCTCGAAACCACCACCATATGACTCGCCAGAGCGAATTTCGAAACGGTCTCGGAGCGTTCCCCAATATGCGGATCGCAATAAAGAAGGCCGGTTTCCCGGCCTTTTTGTTGATATCTAAGCTTGGTCTCAGCCGATCTTCTGGCCAGTCTTGGCCCAGTCGGCGAGGAACTGCTCGAGGCCCTTGTCGGTCAGCGGATGCTTGACCAGCGCCTTTAGCGTCGCCGGCGGGGCGGTGATGACATCGGCGCCGATCAGCGCGGCCTGCTTGACGTGGTTCACGGTGCGCACCGACGCGGTCAGGATCTCGGTCGGGTAATCGTAGTTGTCGTAGATCTGCCGGATCTCCTGGATCAGCTCCATGCCGTCCGAACCGGTGTCGTCGATGCGGCCGACGAAGGGCGAGATGAACGAGGCGCCGGCCTTGGCGGCGAGCAGCGCCTGGTTGGCCGAGAAGCACAGGGTGACGTTGACCATGCGGTTCATCTGGGTACGGATCGTCTTGCAGGCCTTCAGCCCGTCCAGAGTCAGCGGCACCTTGATGCAGACATTGGGCGCGATCTTGGCCAGCGCCTCGGCCTCCGCCATCATGTTCTTGTATTCGGTCGCCACGACCTCGGCCGAAACCGGGCCTTCGACGATGTCACAGATCTGCTTGGTGACCTCGGCGATCTTGCCGCCGGATTTCAGGATCAGCGAGGGATTGGTGGTAACGCCGTCGAGCAGCCCCAGATCGTTCAGTTCCTTGATGTCCTTGATGTCAGCGGTGTCGACAAAAAATTTCATGGGGGTCTCCTGAAAGATTTTCATGTGCATGCCATGCACATTCGGGGTTGCCCTTTGATCTAGACCAAAGTCGGGGCAAGGTCACGCCCGATGATCGAAGATTCGCCCTTTGTCGCAGCCGCGCCGGTGCTGGTGCCGATGCCGGCCGAACGGCCCTACTCCTATGCGGTGCCCGCCGGCATGCGCGTGGTGCCGGGCTCGATCGTGCGCGTGCCGCTCGGTCCGCGCCAGGTTGCCGGCATCGTCTGGGACGGCGTGGTCGAGAAGGTCGACGCCAAGAAATTGCGGCCGATCGAGCAGGTTTTCGACTGTCCGCCGATCGACCGCGGCATGCGCCGCTTCGTCGACTGGATCGCTCAGTACACGCTGTCGCCGCCCGGCATGGTGGCGCGCATGCTGCTCAGGGCGCCGGAGGCGTTCGATCCCGAACCGTGGATCGAGGGCCTGCAGCGGACGCTTCTCATGCCCGATCGGATGACGGACGCGAGGACACGCGTGCTGGAGACGGCGGAAGGTGGCCTCGCCTGGACGCGATCCGGGCTGGCGCATGCGGCAGGCGTGTCGTCGACGGTGATCGAGGGGCTCAAGGCGCAAGGCGTGTTCGAGACGGTGATGATCCCGCCGCGACCGGTGGTCGCCGCGCCCGATGCCTCTTACGCCCTGCCGGAGCTTATGCCGGACCAGGCTGATGCGGCCGCCATGCTGCGCGCCAATGTCGCGGCCGGTGCTTTCAACGTGACGCTTCTCGACGGTGTTACCGGATCGGGCAAGACGGAGGTCTATTTCGAAGCGGTGGCGGCGGCTCTCGACCAGGGCAAGCAGGTGCTGATCCTGTTGCCGGAAATCGCGCTGACGCATGCCTTTCTCGAACGCTTCCAGCAGCGCTTCGGCGCCAAGCCGGCCGAATGGCATTCCGACCTGCCGCCCAGAATGCGCGAAAAGGTCTGGCGGCAAGTGGCGGAAGGCGGCGTGCGCGTCGTCGCCGGGGCGCGTTCGGCGCTGTTCCTGCCGTTCCGCGAGCTCGGCCTCATCGTCGTCGACGAGGAGCACGACCCCGCCTACAAGCAGGAGGACCGCGTCTTCTACAATGCCCGCGACATGGCGGTGGTGCGCGGCCATATCAGCAGCTTTCCGGTGGTGCTGGCATCAGCGACGCCGTCCGTCGAAAGCCGGGTCAATGCGCAGCAGGGCCGCTACAGCAGGGCGGTGCTTTCGGCGCGCTTTGCCGAGGCCGCCCTTCCCGACCTCAAGACCATCGATATGCGGCGCGCGCCGCCGGCGCGCGGCGGCTTCCTGTCGCCGCTGCTGATCGATCAGATGCAGCGCACGCTGGAGAAAAAAGAACAGTCGCTGCTGTTCCTCAACCGCCGTGGCTATGCGCCGCTGACGCTGTGCCGGGTCTGCGGCCACCGCTTCGGCTGCCCGGTCTGCTCGGCCTGGCTGGTCGAGCACCGCTTTCGCGGCCAGCTTGTCTGCCATCATTGCGGGCACAATGAAAAGCGGCCGGAGGCCTGTCCCGAATGCGGCACGCTCGACCATCTCGTCGCCTGTGGGCCGGGCGTCGAGCGCATCGCCGAAGAGGTTGTGGCGCATTTCCCCGACGCGCGCACCATCGTCTTGTCCTCCGACCTGATGGGCGGCGTTCGGCGGCTGCGGCTGGAGCTGGAGGCCATCGCCAATGGCGAGGCCGATATCGTCATCGGCACGCAGCTGGTCGCCAAGGGGCATAATTTCCCCAACATGACGCTGGTCGGTGTCGTCGATGCGGATCTGGGTCTCGCCAATGGCGATCCGCGCGCTGCCGAGCGCACCTTCCAGTTGCTCAGCCAGGTGACAGGCCGCGCCGGGCGCACCGGCAAGAAGAGCCTCGGCCTGCTACAGACTTTTCAGCCGGACCATCCGGTGATGCGGGCGATCGTCTCGGGCGACGCCGAGGCGTTTTACGAACGCGAGATCACCGAGCGCGAACGGGCGGCCCTGCCGCCTTTCGGCCGGCTCGCCGGCGTCATTGTCAGCGCGGTGACCCGAGCGGAGGCCGAAGGCCACGCTCGTGGTTTGCGCCGCGCAGCACCCCAGGCCAGCGACCTGTTCGTGCTTGGCCCGGCCGAGGCGCCGCTGTCCCTGCTTGGCGGGCGCCACCGCTTCCGCTTGCTGATCCAGGGCGAGCGACGGGCCGACATGCAAGGCTTCATCCGCACCATGCTGGCTGAAGGGCCGAAGCAACGCGGCTCGGTCCGCGTACAGGTCGACATCGACCCGCAAAGCTTTTTGTAAGCAAAGGCTAACGCCCGCGGCGGCGGCGCCTTCACCAAGAATCCCGGCAAATCGGCCGGGCCCAGCACCAGCGTCTCGGTCGAGGGCAAGAAAGGCGATTTCGACTATTTCTTCTCGGCCTCCGGCGATCTGTCGCGCCGCACCTATGACGGCCACCGGCTATGCCTTCGCGATTCCCGACTGCATGACGCCGCTGATGGACAGGATCGCGCTGGACGAGCGCGGCCACTACCGCCTCAACGCCAGCTTCGAGGTTGAGTGGGACGGGCCGGATGACCGGCGCATCTATGCGCTCAATGCCGGCCGCCTCAGCCATGGCATAGCCGAGCCGCAGCTCAGCCTGATGGCCTGGCGCAGCGCCAAGATCGTCAATTCACTGCTCGGGAGGGCACATTTCGATCTCGATCTGCCCGACCCGCCGGTTGCCTGGAGTTCGAGGCATACGGCACAAAGCCTGCATCACCTCGGCACCAGTGCGAGGATGACCGAATCGGGTGCGCGCTGACATTTGGGCGTGGGCCGCAGCGCGGTGCGGCTCGCCTTCAGGTTGACATCGACCTGCAAAGCTTTTCTGTGAGAGAGGTCGTTCGGTCCTGCTGGAGACTCAGCGTATGAAAACCCTTGGTCTGCTCGGCGGCATGAGCTGGGAATCGACAGCCATCTACTACCGCTTGCTCAACGAGATCGTGCGCGAGCGATTGGGCGGGTTGCATTCGGCAAAGCTGCTGCTCCATTCCTTCGATTTCGCCGAGATCGCCGAGCGGCAGCATCATGGCGATTGGGACGGCGCGGGCGTGCTTCTTTCGGGTGCCGCGCACAAGCTGGAGGCGGGCGGCGCCGAAGGGCTGCTGATTTGCACCAACACCATGCACAAGCTCGCCGATCAGGTGCAGGCGGCGGTGTCCATTCCACTTATCCACATTGCCGATGCCACGGCGATGGCAGTCAAGGGCGTCGGCGTCAAGCGGCCAGCGCTGCTGGCGACGCGCTTCACCATGGAGCAGGATTTTTACAAGGGCCGGCTGGTAGAGAAATATGGGCTGCAGCCGGTGGTGCCGGACCAGGCCGGCCGCGACATGGTGCATCGGGTGATCTATGACGAGCTCTGCCAGGGCATCGTCAGCGCACCATCGAAGGCGGCCTACCTCGACGAGGTCACCCGCTTGCGGCGAGAGGAAAAGATTGACGGCGTCATCATGGGCTGCACCGAGATCACCATGCTGATCGGCCAAGGCGATATCGACATTCCGGTGTTCGACACCACGCGCATCCATGCCGAGGCGGCGGTCGAGTTCGCGCTTGGCTGATGCGCCGTTGCTAAACTGCCCACCGCCATCTGGCGCGCAGTCTTTCCTTCGCTAGAATGCTCGCGATTTTCAAAGAGCCATTTGCGAGGGGAAAAAGATGGAGTTTGCGTTTCCATGGCCGACCAGCCAGGGCGAATGGCTGGCGTGGTCGAGCGCCGTCGTCACCTTGGCGCTTGGCCTCATATTCTTCCTCGCGCCGGGGCTCGCTTTTCGCATCCTCAGGCTGCAGGTTCGACCGGAAAAGGCAGCGGCCATCGCCGAAGGGCGCGGCCGCATGTCCGGCTTCTATCTCGGCGTCAGCCTGTGCTGCATTCTTTTGGCGCAGCCATGGCTCTATATGGCGCTTGGCTTCTCCTGGCTGTTCACCGCTTTCGGCCGTTTGCTGTCGATGATGTCGGATGGCGCGAACACGCCTTTCAACTGGGCGTCGATCATTGTCGAGCTGGTGCTGGCCGCACTGCCGCTCGCCTTCGTCTTCGGCTTTCTGCCCTGAATCCAAAGGCTTCGGTTGAACTCTGCCGCCGGATGCGACAATAGTGCCTGAAAAGCATGCGGAACGACGCATTGCGGTCTTAAAATGCCTGTGCTAGACGGCAATCGACTTTCGGCCGGGGATAGCGGAAGCCGCGTCTTCGTGCTTGGAAAAACTTAGTAAGGTCAAAGATTTAGCCAGAGTTTTTTGCTCGCGCCAACAATCTGCGGCCTGTCAGACAAGAGAAAAGACGGTCCGTGGCTCAATCGTCATCGCCAATCTCAGGTGTCGCAGAACGCTACGCGGGTTCGCTGTTCGAACTCGCACTGCAGTCCAATTCAGTGGCCAAGGTCGAGGCCGACCTCAACAACTTCGCAACGATGCTGGATGGCAGCGCCGACCTGACGCGCCTCATCAACAGCCCGGTGTTCTCCAGCGAGGACCAGGCCAAGGCGATCGCGGCGATCGCCGACAAGGCGGGCATCACCGGTCTCACCGGCAATTTCCTGCGCGTCGTCGCCCGCAACCGTCGCCTCTTCGCCGTGCCCGGCATGATCAAGGCATTCCGCCAGATCGCCGCCGAGCATCGCGGCGAGACCGCTGCCGAGGTCACCTCGGCGCATGAACTGACGGCGGCGCAGCAGACCGAACTCAAGGCCGCGCTGAAAAGCGTCGCCGGCAAGGACGTGGCCATATCCGTTACCGTCGATCCGTCGCTGCTCGGCGGGCTGGTGGTCAAGATGGGCTCGCGCCAGATCGATACGTCGCTCAAAACCAAACTCAATTCGCTCAAGCTTGCACTGAAAGAGGTCGGCTGATGGACATCCGCGCCGCGGAAATTTCCGCAATTCTGAAAGACCAGATCAAGAATTTCGGCAAGGAGGCCGAGGTCTCCGAAGTTGGACAGGTGCTGTCCGTCGGTGACGGTATCGCCCGCGTCTACGGCCTCGACAATGTCCAGGCCGGCGAGATGGTCGAATTCCCCGGCGGCATCCGCGGCATGGCCCTCAACCTTGAAGCCGACAATGTCGGCGTCGTCATCTTCGGCGCCGACCGCGACATCAAGGAAGGCGACACCGTCAAGCGGACCGGCGCCATCGTCGATGCGCCAGTCGGCATGGGCCTGCTCGGCCGCGTCGTCGACGCGCTCGGCAACCCGATCGACGGCAAGGGCCCGATCAAGGCAACCGAACGCAAGCGCGTCGACGTCAAGGCGCCAGGCATCATCCCGCGCAAGTCGGTGAACGAGCCGATGTCGACCGGCCTCAAGGCCATCGATGCTCTGATCCCGGTCGGCCGCGGCCAGCGCGAGCTGGTCATCGGTGACCGCCAGACCGGCAAGACCGCCATCATTCTCGACACGATGCTGAACCAGAAGGCGGTCCACGACAACGGCCCGGAGAAGGAAAAGCTCTACTGCGTCTACGTCGCCATCGGCCAGAAGCGCTCGACCGTCGCGCAGTTCGTGAAGGTTCTCGAAGAGCGCGGCGCGCTCGACTATTCGATCATCGTCGCCGCCACCGCTTCCGATCCGGCGCCGATGCAGTTCCTGGCGCCGTTCACCGCCTGCACCATGGGCGAATATTTCCGCGACAACGGCATGCACGCGCTGATCAGCTATGACGATCTGTCGAAGCAGGCTGTCGCCTATCGCCAGATGTCGCTCTTGCTGCGCCGCCCGCCGGGCCGCGAAGCCTATCCGGGCGACGTGTTCTACCTGCATTCGCGCCTGCTCGAGCGCGCCGCCAAGCTCAATGACGACAATGGCGGCGGTTCGTTGACCGCGCTGCCGGTCATCGAGACGCAGGCCAACGATGTGTCGGCCTACATCCCGACCAACGTGATCTCGATCACCGATGGCCAGATCTTCCTCGAAACCAATCTGTTCTTCCAGGGCGTTCGCCCAGCCGTCAACGTCGGTCTGTCGGTGTCGCGCGTCGGTTCGTCGGCGCAGATCAAGGCGATGAAGCAGGTCGCCGGCTCGATCAAGGGCGAGCTCGCGCAGTACCGCGAAATGGCGGCCTTCGCGCAGTTCGGCTCCGATCTCGACGCCGCCACGCAGCGCCTGCTCAATCGCGGTTCGCGTCTGACCGAACTCCTGAAGCAGCCGCAGTTCTCGCCGCTCAAGGTCGAGGAACAGGTCGCGGTGATCTTCGCCGGTGTCAACGGCTACCTCGACAAGCTGGCGATCAATCAGGTCGGCAAGTTCGAGCATGGCCTGCTCAGCCACATGCGCTCGGCCGGTAAGGACGTGCTTGACGGCATCCGCAAGGAGAAGGCGCTGTCGGACGATCTGCGCGCCAAGCTGAAGGCCGAGATCGATGCCTTCGCCAAGACCTTCGCTTGAGAAAGCCGGACGGACGGGATCAGGTTTGAAGCATGCCTTCGTTAAAAGACCTTCGTAACCGTATCGCCTCGGTCAAGGCGACGCAGAAGATCACCAAGGCGATGCAGATGGTCGCCGCGGCGAAGCTGCGCCGCGCGCAGGAAGCCGCGGAAGCCGCGCGCCCCTATTCGGAGCGCATGGGTTTGGTGCTCGCCAACATCACCCAGGCGATCGGCGGCGGCGGCGATGCCCCGGCGCTGATGACCGGCACCGGCAAGGACGACGTGCATCTGCTCGTCGTCTGCACCGCCGAGCGCGGCCTATGCGGCGGCTTCAATTCGCAGATCGCGCGCCTCGCCCGCGACCACATCCGCCGGCTGTTGGCCGACGGCAAGCAGGTCAAGATCATCTGCGTCGGCAAGAAGGGTTACGACATCCTGCGCCGCGACTACGGTTCGATGATCCTCGAACGCATCGATCTGCGTGAGGTCAAAACGCTCGGCTTCGTCAATGCCGACGCCATTGCTCGCAAGGTTATCTATCTGTTCGGCGAGGGCGGCTTCGACATCTGCACGCTGTTCTATTCGCAGTTCAAGTCGGTGATCAGCCAGATCCCGACGGCACAGCAGATCATCCCGGCCGGCGTCGCTTCCGCCCCGGCCGAGGCGACCGTCGGCGGCAACGCCGTCTACGAATACGAGCCGGAGCCGGGCGAAATCCTCGCTGACCTCATTCCACGCAACATCTCGGTTCAGGTCTTCCGCGCGCTGCTCGAAAACGCAGCCGGCGAGATGGGCGCCAAGATGAGCGCCATGGACAATGCGACGCGCAATGCCGGCGACATGATCAACAAGCTGTCGATCACCTACAACCGCCAGCGGCAGGCGCAGATCACCAAGGAACTGATCGAAATCATTTCGGGCGCCGAGGCGCTCTAGGCGCGGCCGCCAGGAGGTCATCGACCTTGTGGTGGAGCGTGAGAAACAAAGGACGAAAAGGGTAAAGACGATGGCGAAAGCAGCGACCCCGAAGGCGGCAGCTCCCAAAGCGGCGGCAAAGGCTCCGGCAACAGCGGCGAAGGCCGCTCCGGCCAAGACGGCGGCTGCGCCCGCCAAGGCAGCGGCCCCGGCCAAGGCTACGGCAGCGAAGACGACGGCCGCCGTTGTGAAGAAGACCGGCGTTGTCGGCAAGGTCCGCCAGGTCATCGGCGCTGTCGTCGACGTCCAGTTCGGCGATCACCTGCCGGCCATTCTGAACGCCATCGAGACGACCAATGTCGGCAATCGCCTGGTGCTCGAAGTTGCCCAGCATCTCGGTGAAAACACCGTGCGCTGCATCGCCATGGACTCCACCGAAGGTCTGGTTCGCGGTCAGGACGTCTATGACACCGGCGCGCCGATCACCGTGCCGGTCGGCCCGGGCATGCTCGGCCGCATCATCAACGTCATCGGCGAGCCGGTCGACGAAGAAGGCCCGGTCGACGGTATCGAAATGCGCGCCATTCACCAGCCGGCTCCGTCCTATGTCGAACAGTCGACGGAAGCGCAGATCCTGATCACCGGCATCAAGGTTCTCGACCTTCTGGCGCCCTACGCCCGCGGCGGCAAGATCGGCCTGTTCGGCGGCGCCGGCGTCGGCAAGACCGTGCTGATCCAGGAACTGATCAACAACGTCGCCAAGGCTCACGGCGGCTTCTCGGTGTTCGCCGGCGTTGGCGAGCGCACCCGCGAAGGCAACGATCTCTATCACGAGTTCATCGAGTCCGGCGTCAACAAGAAGGGCGGCGGCGAAGGCTCCAAGGCGGCACTGGTCTATGGCCAGATGAACGAGCCGCCGGGCGCACGTGCCCGCGTCGGCCTGACCGGTCTGACGGTCGCTGAATATTTCCGCGACCAGGGCCAGGATGTGCTGTTCTTCGTCGACAACATCTTCCGCTTCACGCAAGCGGGTTCGGAAGTGTCGGCGCTGCTCGGCCGTATTCCTTCGGCCGTCGGCTATCAGCCGACGCTGGCCACCGACATGGGTGCGCTACAGGAACGCATCACGACGACGACCAAGGGCTCGATCACCTCAGTGCAGGCGATCTACGTGCCCGCCGACGATTTGACCGATCCGGCGCCGGCAACCTCGTTCGCCCACCTTGACGCGACGACCGTGCTTAACCGCGCGATCTCGGAAAAGGGCATCTACCCGGCGGTCGATCCGCTCGATTCGACCTCGCGCATGCTCGACCCGCTGGTCGTCGGCGAAGAGCACTATGCCGTCGCCCGCCAGGTGCAGTCGATCCTCCAGCGCTACAAGTCGCTGCAGGACATCATCGCCATCCTGGGCATGGACGAGCTCTCGGAAGAGGACAAGCAGACCGTGGCTCGCGCCCGCAAGATCGAGCGCTTCCTGTCGCAGCCCTTCTTCGTCGCCGAAGTGTTCACGGGCTCTCCGGGCAAGCTGGTCGACCTCGCCGACACCATCAAGGGCTTCAAGGGCCTCTGCAACGGCGACTATGATCACCTGCCGGAAGCCGCCTTCTACATGGTCGGCGGCATCGACGAAGCGGTCGAGAAGGCACAGCGTCTCGCGGCGGAAGCGGCATAAGAAGCGAATAGCGAATAGGGAGTAGCGAATAGGGACTGATGGGTTGAGCGGGTCTTCTTTCCCTACTCGCTACTCACTATTCCCTACTCGCTAAAATGATCATGGCTGAAGCTTTCCAATTCGAACTGGTCTCGCCGGAGCGGCTGCTCGTTTCCGAGCAGGTCGAAGCCGTCGTCATTCCCGGCGCCGAAGGCGAGATGACCGTGATGGCGCATCACGCGCCGGTCATGACCACGATCAAGCCAGGCGTCGTCACGGTGAAGACCGCCGGCGGCAAGGAAGAGCGCTATGTGGTGTTCGGCGGCTTCGCTGACATCCTGCCTTCCGGCTGCACGCTGCTGGCCGAATCGGCGGTTGCCGTCGGCGACATCGACCGGGCCGATCTCGCCCGCCGCATCCAGGATGCCAAGGAAGACGCTGCCGATGCCAAGGACGATCAGTCCCGCAGCAAGGCCGAGCAGTTCCTCGCCCAGCTCACCACGCTCGAAAGTGCGCTGCTGGCAGCTTAGGCCACAGGCGAAAACAAACTACGAGACAGGCCGGGTTCAACTCGGCCTTTTTTTGTGCCCACAGATATGGCTGAAGCATGTCAGCAGTCGGACGGAATGGCGACTTGCCGGCTCGGCAATGCGGGCTCTTTCGGATCAGAATCCGGGCCTGGATCGCCGTTAGGCCCGTCTCGTCTTTCCGAGCGCTGCGAGCGCAAGCGCTATCCCGCCCTGCCGGATATGGACGCGGTGGGCGGCGACCAGTTCGATGAGCGCTTGCTTCTCGGGCTTGCCGCTGGCGAAGCCGGCGAGGTCGAACACCGCAGCCACCCTTTCCAGCGTCGGCTGCTCGCCGAGAGCGGCCAGCGCGGTGTCGAGCGGATCGGTGAAGTGGGCTTCCGGCAGGTCCTTGCCGCGCGCCTCGCAGGCGGCGATCCAGGCAGCGATCACCAGCGTCAGATGCTCCGGGACCAGGCCGGCCTGGATGCGTTCGATGGCGGAAGCGACAATACGTTGTGGCAGTTTCTGGCTGCCGTCATTGGCGATCTGCGCCGTGCGGTGGGCGAGCGCGGTGTTGGAGAAACGTTCGGCAAGCTCGGCCGTGTAGGCTGACGTGTCGAGCCCGGCATCTCTAGGCAAGGTCGGGATCGCTTCGGCCCAGAGCCGGTCCACGAATTCACGGATCGCCGGGTCGGCAAAGGCGCGGTCGACGGTGGCATGGCCACCGAGCAGGCCGAGATAGGCGATGCCCGAATGGGCGCCATTGAGCAGCCTCAGCTTCATGTCCTCGAACGGCCTCACGTCCTCGACCATAGTGACGCCGAATTTTTCCCAGGCCGGTCGTCCCGCCGGGAACCTGTCTTCGATTACCCATTGCCGGAACGGCTCAGTCATCACCGGCCAGGCATCTTGGACGCCGAGCTCACCGGCGATGCGCGCGCGGTCGGCATCGATGGTTGCCGGCACGATGCGGTCGACCATGCTCGAGGGGAATGCCACCGCATCGACGATGTGTTCCGCGAGCAGGGCATCGCCCGATGCAGCGGCCCGGTCATCGCGCAATTTGGCGAATGCGATCAGCAACCGGTGCAGCGTGGCGCCGTTGGCCGGGAGGTTGTCACAGCACAGCACGGTGAAGGGTGGCGTGCCGGCGGCGCGGCGGTGCGCCAGCGCTTCAGCCAGAAAGCCATGCGCGGTTTTCGGCGATCCGGGATTGGCCAGATCGTGGACGATATCGGGATGTTTTTCGTCGAGGCTGCCGTCGGCTGCCCTCAAATAGGCCTTTTCGGTGATGGTCAGCGTGACGATGCGGGTGCGCGGATCGGTCAGCGCGGCGAGCACCGCGCCGGGATCTTCCGGCGCCACCAGGATCGACTGGATCGAGCCGATTATTTGAAGCGCTTCGCCATCGCTGCCGCGCACCGCCAGCGTGTAGAGCCCGTCCTGCGGCGTCAGCGCATCGCGCGTTTCGGGGCTGCGGAGCGACACGCCGATGATACCCCAGCCGGTCTCGCCGGCGGCCAGGCAGTCATCGACATAGGCTGCCTGATGGGCGCGGTGAAAGGCGCCGACGCCGAGATGGACAATGCCTGGGGCGACGGCGGCGCGGTCATAGGCCGGGATCGCAACCGAGGCCGGCAAGGATCGCACCGTGTCGTTGCAAAGGCGTCTGGTTGTCATGGTTTGGCTTGTCGGGCTCGGATTGATCGGTCGGGAGGCTAGCGGCGTACCATCCGTTCTCCCGCCGCACAATGACCCGGTGTTGGCTAAAAGTCATCATACAACAATCGAATTTTTGTATGTTGACATTACTTCTTCCCAATCCTACCGATAGCGCCCTTGGGAGGAGTGACGTGGCAGGATTGACCCACCCCGATCTGCTTT
Organism: Mesorhizobium caraganae; assembly: GCF_016836705.1. Taxonomy (GTDB): domain Bacteria; phylum Pseudomonadota; class Alphaproteobacteria; order Rhizobiales; family Rhizobiaceae; genus Mesorhizobium; species Mesorhizobium caraganae. Next base: position 12,281 of record NZ_JAFCGY010000031.1, read on the forward strand.
TTGCCGCTGAAGGGCGCTCGCTTTCGATCGCGCGCGATCTCTATGCCGGGGTCAAGGACGTGCCGATCGTCAGCCCGCACGGCCACACCGATCCACGCTGGTATGCACTCAACGAGCCGTTTCCGGACCCGGCGCAATTGCTGGTCGTGCCCGACCACTATATTTTCCGTATGCTGTTCAGTCAGGGCGTGCGGCTGGAGGACCTCGGCATATCACCGCTCGACGGCTCGCCGGTCGAGAGCGACCCAAGGGCGATCTGGCGGCGCTTCGCCGAGCACTATTACCTCTTCCGCGGTACGCCGACGCGACTGTGGCTCGACCATGTGCTCGAGCATCTGTTCGGCATTGACGAGCCGCTCAACGCCAGCACCGCCGACCGCCACTACGATACCATCGCCGGCCTGCTCAAACAGGACGGCTATCGCCCGCGTGCACTGTTCGAGCGCTTCAACATCGAGGTCATTGCGACGACCGAGGGGGCGCTGGACGATCTCCAATGGCACAAGGCGATCCGCGACAGCGGCTGGCAAGGCCGCGTGGTCACCGCCTACCGGCCGGATGCCGTCGTCGATCCAGATTTCGAGGGCTTCTTAGGCAACCTCGACCGTCTCGGCGAGGTCAGCGGCTGCGATACCGGCACATGGGCCGGCTATCTCGACGCACATCGCCAGCGCCGCGCCTTCTTCAAAAGCTTCGGTGCGACCTCGTCCGACCATGGCCATCCGACTGCGGAGACCGCCGACCTTTCCGATGCGGCATCGGAAGAGCTGTTCAACCGCATCCGTCGCGGCTCCGACGACGAGCGCGAGCGCAAACTGTTTCGCGCCCAGATGCTGACCGAAATGGCCAAGATGAGCCGCGACGACGGGCTGGTTATGCAGATCCATCCCGGCTCGTGGCGCAATCATTCGCCTGGTGTTTTCCAAAAATTCGGCCGCGACAAAGGCTTCGATATCCCGACCCGCACCGACTATGCGGCGGCGCTCAGACCTTTGCTCGACTGCGTCGGGCTGGAGCGCGACCTGACCATCATCCTGTTCACGCTCGACGAGACGAGCTATGCGCGCGAACTTGCGCCGCTCGCCGGCGTCTATCCGGCGCTGAAGCTCGGGCCTGCCTGGTGGTTCCATGACAGCCCGGAAGGAATGCACCGCTTCCGCGAAATGACCACCGAAACCGCCGGCTTCTACAACACCGTCGGTTTCAATGACGACACCCGCGCCTTTCCATCCATACCCGCCCGTCACGATGTGGCACGCCGGGTCGACTGTGCTTTTCTCGCCCGTCTCGTCGCCGAGCAACGGCTGCGGGAGGACGAGGCGCACGAGCTGGCGCGGGAGCTCGCCTACACGCTTGCCAAGAAGGCGTACCGGCTCTGAGCCGGGCGCTTTGATTTTTACAAAGGGAGGAAGACAGTCATGTTGCATTTTTCAAAACTGACGGCGACCACATTCGCCTTCGGCTCGCTGATGATCGGCGTTGCCAACGCCCAGACCGTGCTGCGCTCGGCCGACACCCATCCGGATGGATATCCGACGGTCGAAGTCGTCAAATATATGGGCGAACTGATCAAGGAGCGCACCGCCGGCCGTTATTCGGTCGAAGTCTATCATTCAGCGCAGCTCGGCGAGGAGAAGGACACGATCGAGCAGACGCAGACCGGTGTCATCGATTTGAACCGCGTCTCGATGGGGCCGTTCAACGGCATCGTGCCGGAAACCGCTGTGCCGTCGCTGCCCTACATGTTTCGCTCGGTCGACCAGATGCGCCATGTCATGGACGGGCCGATCGGTGACGAGATTCTGAAGGCCTTCGAGGCGCATGATCTGGTCGGTCTCGCCTTCTACGATTCCGGTGCGCGCTCCTTCTACAACACCAAGAAGGACATCACCTCGATCGCCGATCTCAAGGGCATGAAGTTCCGCGTCATCCAGTCCGACGTGTTCGTCGACATGGTCAATGCGCTCGGCGCCAACGCCACGCCGATGGCCTATGGCGAGGTCTATTCGGCGCTCGAAACCGGCGTCATCGACGGCGCCGAAAACAACTGGCCGAGCTTCGAATCCGCCAAGCACTATGAGGTCGCCAAGCACTACACCGTCGACCAGCACCAGATCGTGCCGGAAGTGCTGGTGATGGCGAAGCCGAGCTGGGACAGACTGACGCCGGAAGACCAGGCGATCGTCCAGCAAGCGGCCAAGGACAGTGTCGTCAAGATGCGCGAACTGTGGGATGCGCAGGAAAAGAAGTCGCGCGACATCGTCGAGAAGGCCGGCGTCAAGGTCAGCGAGATCGACAAGCAGCCGCTGATCGATGCGATGAAGCCGGTTTACGACAAGTACCTGTCGACGCCGGAACTCAAGGATCTCGCCGCGCGCATCCAGGCAACCAAGTAATCTCCTGGCGGGGCGGCCTAGCGCTGCCCCGCCAATCGTTGTGACGGACGGAAAGACCGGGAGGATCGGATGACAGCGGGAATGGCCGGGAGCGGAGCGCCACCGCGCTTCAGCGCGGTGCTTTCGAAGATTTGCGACGGCGCGCTCTATCTCGCCTGTATCGGGATGGTCGTCATGACCGCGCTCGTCGCCTACCAGGTGTTTTCCCGCTTCGTGCTCAACGCGTCGCCGAGCTGGACGGAAGTCACCGCCATCATGCTGATGAACTGGTTCATCTTCCTGGGCGCGGCGGTCGGCGTGCGCGAGAACTACCATATGGGCTTCGACGTGCTGCTCTACATCCTGCCGAAAGGCAGCAAATGGGCGCTGCGCACATTGTCCGACCTGATCGCGTTCGGCTTCGGCTTCGGCATGGTCTGGTACGGTTGCAAGCTGGTCGGGTTGACCTGGCACACCGTCATTCCGGCGCTCGAACTTCCCGGCGGTTTCGACTATCTGCCACTGGTCGCCGGCGGCGTTCTGATCTGCCTGTTCTCGGCCGAACGCATCGTGCTGCGCTGGTCGGGCGTCGACATCGACAAGGACATCAATCTCGAAGACGTGCCGGAGATGCCGGCCGTGCAGGAGGCCTAGATGGAACTCTGGATCCTGTTCGGCGTCTTCACGCTGTTGATGTTTGCCGGCACGCCAATCGCGTTTTGCCTGGGTGCCGCATCTTTCGCTACCGTGCTTTATCTCGGCCTGCCGCCCCTGGTGGTGTTCCAGCAATTGAAATCAGGCATGTCGGCGTTCTCGCTGATGGCGATTCCGTTCTTCATCTTTGCCGGCGACCTTATGGTGCGCGGCGGCATCGCGCAGCGCATCGTCTCCTTTGCTGGCTCACTGGTCGGCCATGTCCGCGGCGGGCTCGGTCAGGTCAACATCATCGCCGCGACATTGTTCGGCGGCATTTCCGGCTCGGCGGTGGCCGAAGCCGCCGCCGTCGGCGGGCTGATGATCCCGCAGATGAAAGAGCGCGGCTACGGCGCGGACTACGCTGTCAACGTCACCTCGATGGCGGCGCTGATCGCGCTGCTTTTGCCGCCGTCGCAGAACATGATCATCTATTCGATCGCCGGCGGCGGCAAGATTTCGATCGCCGACCTGTTCACCGCCGGCATCCTGCCCGGTCTGCTGTTCGCCGCGTCGCTGATGGTCACCGCCTATTTTGTCGCCCGCAGCCGCGGCTATCCGGTCGAGGCCTTCCCCGGCTTCTCGCGCGTCGGCCAGCTGGCGGTGATCGCGGTTCCCGGGCTGCTGCTCATCGGTATCATCTTCGGCGGCGTTCGCTCGGGTATTTTCACGGCGACGGAAAGCTCCTGCATCGCCATCATCTACGCCTTGCTGGTCACCGTCTTCGTCTACCGGTCGATGGCGTGGAGCGATTTCGTCCATGCCACAAAGGGCGCGGTGCGCACGACCTCGATGGTGCTTTTGATCATCGGCACGGCGGCCTCGTTCAGCTGGCTGATGGCCTATCTCAAAGTGCCGGTGCTGCTTATCGCGGGGATGAACGCCATCTCCACCGACCCGCTGGTGGTGCTGCTTTTGCTCAACGTCCTGATGCTGCTGCTCGGCACTTTCATGGACATGGGGCCGATGATCATCATCTGTACGCCGATATTCCTGCCGCTGGTGACGCATTATGGCGTCGACCCGGTGCATTTCGGCGTCATCACCATCCTCAATCTCGGCATCGGCCTCAACACGCCGCCGGTCGGCACGGTGCAGTTCGTCGCCTGCGCGGTTGGCAAGATCACGGTATGGGAAGCGATGCGCTCGATCTGGCCGTTCTATGGCGCGGGTATCGTGGTCCTGGGACTGGTGACGTATATTCCGGCGATCTCGCTCTGGCTGCCGAGTGTCTTCAAATAGGGCAAATAGGGCGTCTTCAAACAGGGGTGCGACATGGCATCGGATAGCGCTGTTGATCTCAGGGTCGAGAGAAAACCCAAACTGTCGGAGACCGTCGTCGCGGCGATCCGCAAGCAGCTGCATGCGGGCGAGATCCTGCCGGGCCACAAATTGCCGACCGAGGGCCAGTTGACCGAGACTTTCGGCGTCAGCCGCACCGTCATCCGCGAGGCGCTGGCCAAGCTTGCCGCCGACGGCCTGGTCGAGGCGCGCCAGGGCGCCGGCGTCTTCGTCACCGAACACATCTCGACCATGTTCGGCGCGCTCGCCGCCGATATGGGAGCCAAGGATTCGGTCGCGCTCAACGTGCTCGAGGTGCGCCTGGCGGTCGAGATCGAATCGGCCGGGCTCGCCGCCATCCGCCGCAATGCGGCGCAGGAAGCGGCGATCCAGGAAGCCTTCTTCGAATTCGAGCGCCTGCTTCTCAACAGCGAGCCGACCGGTCCGGCCGATCTCGCTTTCCACCGGGCAATCGCCAGCGCCACCAACAACCCGTTCTATGTCGAGATGCTCGATGTGCTGGGCCGGCGAGCCATTCCGTGCGACGTGACCTCGCCCTGGTCGACCGAACTGGTGCAGTCCGACAGCTATCAGCGCGGGCTGCAGCGCGAGCATCTGGTGATCCTGAATGCGATCACATCGGGTGACGCCGAAGCCGCACGCGAGGCGATGCGCGCCCATCTCACCGCCAGCCAGCAGCGCTATCGCGAGCGCCTGCACGCACGCCAGGTCTTTTATGCCGACTCGGTCAAGGCGGCGGAAACCGAATAGAAGAATCAGCTGGAGCAATGATGGATCATCCCCATACCGACTATACCTCGCGTTTCGCCATCGACCCGGTAGCCGCGGCGTCCATGGGAACCGACGAGTTGCGTCACAACTTCCACATTGACGACCTGTTCCAGCCGGGACGCGTCAGCCTGACCTATACCCATTATGACCGCATGATCGTTGGCGGCGCCGTGCCGCAAGGGGCAGCGCTGCCGCTGGAGGCGATCAAGCCGACGGGGACCAAGAATTTTCTCGACCGCCGCGAGCTGATCATCGTCAACATCGGCGGCGCCGGCTCGGTGACGGCAAATGGCGAGACCCACCCATTGCAGGCACGCGACATGCTTTATCTCGGCATGGGCAGCACCGATGTGTCGTTCGCGTCGGCCGATACGGGCCAGCCGGCCAAGTTCTACCTGCTCAGCGCGCCGGCGCATCACACCCATCCGAACCGATTGATCCGTATCGGCGATGCGAAGCGTCTCGACCTCGGCAGCAAGGAGACCTGCAACGAGCGCTCGATCTTCCAGTTCATCCATGCCGGGGGCGTCAAGACCTGTCAGCTGGTGGTCGGCATAACCCAGCTGGCGCCGGGCTCGGTGTGGAACACCATCCCTTGCCATGTGCATGACCGACGCATGGAGGCCTATCTCTATTTCGATCTGCCGGAGACGGCGCGCGTCTTCCATTTCATGGGCGAGCCGGACGAAACCCGACATCTCGTCATGGCCAATGAGGAGGCGCTGCTGTCGCCGGGCTGGTCGATCCATTCGGGCGCCGGCACCTCCAACTATGCCTTCATATGGGCGATGGCCGGCGACAATGTCGACTACACCGATGTCGATCCGGTGCCGCTGGGCGAATTGCGTTGAGAGGGTCGTCCGCCTTCAGCCTCGCCGGCAGGCGCATCCTGGTCACCGGCGCCAATACCGGCATCGGCCAGGGCATCGCGGTCTCGATTGCGCGCGCCGGCGGCACCGTCATCGGTGTCGGCCGCTCGGCGATGGATGACACGGAAACCAAGGTCAGTGAGGCCGGCGGGCAGTTCGAGGCCGTGCGGTGCGATCTCGCCGACCATGCCGCCGCCAAGGCGATGCTCGACCAGGTCTGGGAAAAGACCGGCCCAATCGACGGGCTGGTCAACAATGCCGGCATCATCCGGCGTGCCGATGCGGTCGATTTCACCGAGGCCGACTGGGACGACGTCATCGACGTCAATCTGAAGACGCTGTTCTTTTTGAGCCAGGCTTTTGCCAGGCGCGTGCTGGCCGATCCCAGGCGCCGTGGCAAGATCGTCAACATCGCCTCGGTGCTGAGTTTCCAGGGCGGCATCCGCGTGGCGTCCTACACCGCGTCGAAACATGGCGCGCTCGGCATAACTAGGCTGCTCGCCTGCGAATGGGCGGCAAAAGGCATCAACGTCAACGCCATTGCGCCGGGCTATATCGAAACCAACAACACCGAGGCGCTGCGCGCCGATCCCGACCGCAGCGCCGCGATACTGGCGCGCATCCCGGCCGGCCGCTGGGGTGGGCCGGAAGACATAGGCGACGCCGCCGTCTTCCTGCTTGCGCCAGCGTCCGACTATATGCATGGCGCGGTGGTCCCGGTCGACGGCGGCTGGCTGGCGCGATGAGGAGACGGTCATGACTCAAGCCAAGATTTTCGCCCATCCCGGCGAGAGCGCCTGGACGCCGACGCCGGACGGCAACAGGCGGCGCGTTCTCCTGCACACCGATGAGCTGATGCTGGTCGAATTCGGCTTCGACAAGGGCGGTGTCGGCGCGCTGCATTCGCACCCGCATGTCCAGGCCAGCTATGTCGCCGAAGGCCGATTCGAGGTCACCATCGGCGGCCGGACTGAAACAATCGGGACCGGCGGCAGCTTCATCGTGCCGTCCAATCTGATGCACGGCGTCAAGGCGCTGGAGGCCGGCCGCCTGGTCGACAGTTTTACTCCGCACCGGGCCGACTTCCTGGCCTAATCACTTTTGTCTGTCTGTTCCAGAAACGGAAAACCCGCGCCTCCTGGGAGGCGCGGGCCCGTTGCCTGTGCGCTCGTAGCGCAGCGGTACTCGAAACATCGCCGCAGGGTTCGGACGGTGCCGCAACATTGTGAAGATAGGTTTAACGGCGCCGGCCAGGTCGATCATCGGTGGGATGTTGCTGCTGCTTGTTGTGGTCGGACGGGGGCTGGGCTAATCGTTGCCCATGCCGCTACTTCGGGCGGCCGATCGAAAACATCAGTGATGCAGATATCGACGACGAGCGTTTCGACGCACGATCCCAAACGGCGTGTCCTCAAGGACGTGTTCGGCTTCGACGATTTTCGCCCAGGCCAAGCGTCGGTGATGGAGGCGCTGCTCGCCGGCCGTCATGTTCTGGCCGTGATGCCGACGGGGGCGGGCAAGTCGCTCTGCTACCAGGTGCCGGCGCTGGTCAAGGGCGGGCTTACCATTGTCGTGTCGCCGCTGGTGGCACTGATGCAGGACCAGGTCGCGGCTTTGCGCCTTGCCGGTGTTGCCGCCGATACGATCAATTCATCCATCGAGCGCGACGCCAATGTCGCGGCATGGCGGCGTGTTGCGTCGGGCCAGACGCGGCTACTCTATCTGGCGCCAGAACGGCTGATGACCGAGCGCATGCTCGATGCGCTGGCCAGGCTCGATGTCAGGCTGATCGCCATCGACGAGGCGCATTGCATTTCGCAATGGGGGCCGGCGTTCCGGCGCGAATATGAAGATCTGTCGCAGCTGCGCGGCATCTTTCCCGACGTGCCGATCATTGCGGTGACGGCGACGGCGGACGAGACGACGCGCGCAGACATCGAGACGCGGCTGTTTGGCGGGCGTGTGGAAACGCAGGTGCTTGGCTTCGACCGACCCAACATCAAGCTTGCCATCGAGCCCAAGCAGGACAGCAAGCGGCAGTTGCTCAATTTCATCGAGCGCCATCAGGGGCGCAGCGGCATCGTCTACTGCCTGTCGCGCAAGAAGACCGAAGAGATGGCGGCCTTCCTCGAGAAGAACGGCGTCACCGCGCTTGCCTATCACGCCGGCATGAGCAAGGAGGCGCGTGACGCCAACCAGAACGCTTTCATGACGCTGTCGGGCGTCGTCATGGTGGCGACCATCGCCTTCGGCATGGGCATCGACAAGCCTGACGTCGCTTATGTCTTCCACACCGATCTGCCGGGCAGCCTCGAAGCCTATTACCAGGAAATCGGTCGCGCTGGCCGCGACGGGCGAGCAGCGGAAGCTTATATGCTGTACGGCCTCGGCGATATCCGCATGCGCCGCATGTTCATCGAGGACGAGGACGCGGCCGCCGAGCACAAGCGCCGCTCGCATGGCCGGCTCGACACGCTGATCGGCTATTGCGAGACGGCGGAGTGCCGGCGCCAGGTGCTGCTCGGCTATTTCGGCGAAGAGGCTTCGCCTTGCGGCAATTGCGACAACTGCCTGGAACAGGCGCCGCGCGCCGACGGCACCACCGAGGCTGGCATTATACTGGCAGCGGTGGCACAGAGCGGCGAGCGCTTCGGCGCCGGCCATGTCATCGACATTCTGCTTGGTCACGAGACCGAAAAAGTGGCGGCAAGGGGCCATCACCGGCTGGCCGCTTTCGGCAGCGGTGCCGCGCACAAAAAGGACTTTTGGCAGTCGCTGATCCGTCAGTTGGTCGCGAACGGCTTCCTGGTGCCGGATCCAGGTGGCCATGGCGGCTTGGCCATCGCCGACAAGGGCCATGCGCTCGGCCGTGGCGAGGTTCCGTTCCAGTACCGCGTCGAGACGCGCACCCGCGCGGCGCGCCGCGCGGCTCGTGCCGGCCAGACTCCCCAGGGCGAAAATGTCGATGCATCGCTGCTCGCCACCCTCAAGACGCTGCGGCTGCGTCTGGCCAAGGAGCGCCAGGTGCCGGCCTATGTGGTGTTTTCCGATCGCACGCTGATCGACATGGCCGAACGCCGCCCGCAAGACCTCGACGCTTTCGCCGAGGTGAACGGCGTCGGTGCTGCCAAGCTCAAGGAGTTCGGCAAGGTTTTCCTGAGCGCAATCGCTGCGCACCCGTCAGAGGCGCAAGGCTGAGAGGCTGGACCAAAGCCCGATTGAGCATCAGTACGCTTTCAACTTGCCCGACCAGCGATCCCGCCCCACCCAATAAGGGCATCGCGGGCAGACGCCTCCTTCCGGGTAGTCAGTCCCTTCTTCGTGTGGGCAACCGAGAATTCCGTCGACCATGACCACGGAATGGACTTCGTGCTCCTGCAAGAACGCAGCGATTTCGCCAAAGATCGTATCGTCCTTGCGCAGATCGCCCGTTTCGGCAAACCAGCGGCGCATCTCGGTCGCGTCGGAGTGCTGGTCAGGAATGATGGCGACGGCCGCCTTGGTGGCGCGCCTGTCATCGGGACCATAAAACGCGATGGTACCGACTGGATGGCTTCGCACACCTTTCTTGGCCTTCTTCTCGATCCACTTCCTTGCCCGCTGTTCCGGTTTCATGCTTGCTGGCCTTTGCAGTCCCTGGACAAGATGGGAATATAAATCAAGACGGCGAGAGTGGATCAAGCGCATGCCACGCCCGATTGTACAAAGGACGCAAAGCCCGACGCCGTCACCGACCGGATCGTCCGCTTCCTGCAAAGCTGTGTGAAGGGTTTCACAGAGGCGGACTTAGACAGGGCTAATATGCCTGAATTCAGCGAAGCAAGAGAGTCAGGTTCTCTATTCCGCACCAATGTTCGCTGAGCTTCGGGGGAAGTTCTTACAGCTTGCATCAAAACGAATCGGGCGCACCGAATTTTCGGCGCCCGCTTGGCTATGGGAGCAGGGGCATGCCGACGCGTGAAGGGATCGACGTTTCGCATTATCAAAACGAGGCCGGCGGCGGTGGCGCCAGCGCCATCAAGTGGACGCGGGTCGGCAATGCCGGGGTCAAGTTCACCATCGTCAAGATATCCGACAAGACCAACAAGGACGCATTCGCGGTGCGCAATGTTGCCGATGCGAAGGCGGCGGGATTGCTGGTGGGGGGATATCACTTCCTGCGCAACACCGCTTCGGGCGCCGACCAGGCGCATGCCTTCCTCAACACCGTGTCGTTCGGCAGTGGCGACCTCATTCCCTCGCTCGACATCGAACTCATTCCGGCAACGCCGGCGGCGCGGGCCGCCTATGTCCAGAAGGCGAAGGATTGGGTGGCGGCGGTGCGCTCCGCCCATAGTGGCCGCTGGCCGTTCATCTACACCCGCGCCAATATCTGGCAGGCACTGGGCAACCCGAGCGGTTTCGGCAACTGCCCGCTCTGGCTCGCCCGCTACGGCTCGAGCCCGCCGCCGATACCGTCAGGCTTCACCAATTATGCCATCTGGCAATTCAGCCAGTCGGGCAGCATCGACGGGATCACCGGCAAGGTGGACGAGAACCATCTGGCGATGTCCTTCGCCGAGTTTCGCTCGCGCTACAGCCTGTAGGCAAGGTGATCCGGCATCGGATCGCCTGCTCAGGCGGCTTCGCGTTCGCCCTGCGCCGGCGAGTCCGTTTCCAGGCGCCGGCTGTATTGGCGCGGCGAACAGCCCATGACGCGCTTGAACGCCGTGCTGAAGGCGCTTTCGGATTCATAGCCGAGCGCCAGCGCAATAACGGACACCGGATCGCCGGAATGCATCAACCTGTCGCCGGCGAGCATCATGCGCCAGCGCGTCAGATAATCCAGGGGTGAGGCCCCGACCGTCTGCTTGAACTTCAGCGCAAAGGTCGATCGCGACATGCCGGCGCGCTCGGCCAGCGTCTGCAATGTCCAGGCATGCGCCGGGTCTTCGTGCATGGCGGCGATCGCGGCGCCGATCTGCCTGTCGGTCAGCGCGAACAGCCAGCCGACGCTGTCACGAGCCCCCATATGCAGGCGCAAGGCCTCGATCAGGATCATATGGGCGAGATGCTCGACGATGAGAAAGCCGCCGGGACGCCGCTGGCGCAATTCCTGCATCATCCGCTCCACCGGCCAACGCAGCGCCGAATGGTCACTGTCCCCACGGATGTGGACGATGGGCGGCAGCATCCGCAACAGGATGCCGGCATGGTCGCCGGACAGCGCGAAGCGGCTGCTGACCAGCAGGAAATCGCCGCCGCCATTGTGGGTGGTGATGCCGCCGGTGCGCGCCGGTGAAAAGATCGTTCGGGCGTCGCCCGTCGGCAGGCCGAGATCGCTGGCAAGCCGAAAAGGCCGGGGCCGCGCGGCAGCAGGAAACAGTCGCCGGCGTCAAGGCGCACCGCGTCAGCGACCCCCTCGACCGACAGCCAGCATTGGCCGTAGACCACGGCGCCGCATTTGATGGCGGCCTGCTGGTCGGGGAACTGGATCGCCCAGTCGCCACCAGCCTCCAGCCCGGCGGACAGATAATTGCGCGGCTTCAGCAGCGACAGCACGTCTGACAGCGGATCCATGAGCAGTCCCGGACGATTGCGAAGATATTTCGGATTTTACAGCATAGATCGTATGATCTCAACCTTCTATCTCCTTCGGCAACGGGCTGCCTCGCGCGGCCTTCGACGAAACCAAGGAGAAATCATCATGCGTGTGTTCGTTACCGGCGCCACCGGTTTTGTCGGTTCGGCCGTTGTGCGGGAATTGCTTGGGGCGGGTCATCAGGTGCTTGGCCTTGCCCGCTCGGAGGCTGGTGCAAAGTCGATCGTGGCCGCGGGTGCCGAGGCGCATCGCGGCGATATCGAGGACCTGGACAGCCTGCGCAGCGGTGCCGCCCAGGCGGATGGCGTCATCCATACGGGCTTCAACCACGACTTTTCGAAATTCGCCGCCAGTTGCGCAGCCGACCAGCGCGCCATCGAAACGCTCGGCGCGGTGCTGGAAGGTTCGGAGCGGCCGCTGCTTGTCACCTCCGGGCTCGCCGGCTTTGCGCAGGGAAGGGCAGCGACCGAGGGCGACCTGCCCGCGCCGCCATCGGCCTCCTTCCCGCGCGCTTCGGAAGCGACGGCCATGGCGCTTGCCGCGCGCGGGGTGCGCGCATCGACGGTACGGCTTGCGCCGACCGTCCACGGCGACGGCGACCACGGCTTCGTGCCGATGCTGATTGCCATTGCGCGTGAAAAAGGCGTCTCGGCCTATGTTGGCGACGGTATGAACCGCTGGGCCGCGGTGCACCGGTCCGACGCCGCCACGCTGTACAGGCTGGCGCTGGAGAAGGGCGCCGGCGGCGCCAGCTATCATGCGGTTGGCGAACAGGGCGTGGCGACCAGGGAGATCGCCGAGATCATCGGCCGCCGCCTCAACCTGCCGGTCGTTTCCAAAAGCCTCGAGGAGGCAGCCGGGCATTTCGGCTTCCTCGGCCATTTCATCGGCAGGGATCTGTCGGCGTCGAGCGAGCAGACACGCAACGCGCTGGGATGGCTGCCGACCGGGCCGGGGCTCATCGCCGATCTCGACAGTGTCAGCTATTTCGAGAGCTGAACGAGGTCAGGGCCAATTGCGTTGCATGGCATTGACCGACAGCCATGCGATCAGCGGAAGGGCGAGCAGGATGGCCATCCACAACCCCGCTGATCGCGCTCCGTCCATGTCGTCTCGCCGGAGCCGCAGCAAAGCCTGCACGCCTGCGGCAAGGACGACCGCCAACAGCATGAGCAGGATGACGAATGCGGGCTGCGACACTGCCGGGAAACTCCGCCAACTGACGACCGAGTAGCAGCAAAGGCCTGGAGATCTGTTCCGATCGGCCCGGATTGCGCTCGGCGACCCGTCATTTGTCCCGGTAAAGGATCATGCCGGCGTGGTGCAGCACGCCATCAACAAAGTCTCCCTCGGCGGTGAAGCCGGTGTCGTCCCAATAATCGATGTGATTGCCCGTCACGACATATCGCCCGAGATAGGCGCGTTCGCGTTTTCCCCTTGCCTCGACATAGCGGCCGTTGGCCAGGAGTTCGTGGCGGACATTACGGTCGGCGGTGACCCACATGCCGACATAAGGATTGGTGTTCATCCGGTGGTGCTCGGTGGTTGCGGAGTTGAATAGCGCCAAGACAAGCGACGCGGCGACGGAACGCGTCAATGCGCCGCCCGCGTCGGGCGCATGACGATCTCGTTGATGTCGACATCGTCCGGCTGCTCGATGGCAAAGCGCACCGCCCGGCCGATGGCGTCGGGCTGCAGCGCGATGGCGCGATAGCTGCTCATCGCCGCCGCCGCTGCCGGGTCGGTGATCGTGCCGGCAAGTTCGCTCTCGACCACGCCCGGGTGGATGCAAGTGACGCGGATGTCGTTGCGTTCCTGCCGCAGTCCGTCGGAAATGGCGCGCACGGCATACTTGGTCGCGCAATAGACCGCCGCCGTCGGCGACACGGTAAGCGCCCCGACCGAGGCAATGTTGATGATGTGGCCCGAACCGCGCGCCGTCATCTCCGGCAACACCGCCGCGATGCCGTTGAGCACACCCTTGATGTTGACGTCGACCATCTGGTCCCATTCATCCGTTTTCATCGATGCCATCAGGGACAGCGGCATGATGCCGGCATTGTTGACGATGACGTCGACCCGGCCCCAGGCCTGGCGCGCCGCGTCGGCGAAGGTCGCGACATCGGCGCGGTCAGTGACGTCGAGCCGGCGGGTCATGATCTCGCCGCCGCCTGCGCGGATTTCCTGGGCCAGAATTTCCAGCCGGTCGGTGCGCCGGGCGCCGAGCATCAGCCTGGCGCCGGCGGCGCCGAGTTCGCGAGCGATGCCGGCGCCGATACCGCTGGAGCCACCGGTGACGAGAACGATCTTGTCGAGGGACATGGCAACTTTCCTTTATGTCTGGACTGAGAGGTGGGTTGCCAAGGGAGATACGCCGAGAGCATTGTTGCGATAAGACACCCATTTCTCCACACTATGGAAAGCGGAGCTAACCAGTGTCGCCTGACATCAATGCACTGGTGGTCTTTGCGCTTGTCGCCGAGGAGCGGAATTTCCGCGCTGCAGCCGATCGGCTGGGCGTCAGCCGCTCGGCCGTCAGCCAGACGATCAAGCGGCTGGAGGAGAGCCTTGGCATTGCCCTGGTGCAACGCACCACGCGCAGCGTTAGCCTGACCGAAGCCGGCGAGAGGCTCCATGCCGAAGTCGGGCCGGCCATTGCCGACATGCGCTCCGCGCTCGAGGCGACACAGGCACTGCGCGACCGCCCGCGCGGCCAGTTGCGGCTGGCCGTATCCTCGATTGCCGAACGCTTCCTGTCCGGGCCGTTTCTCGCGGCTTTCTGCACTGCCAATCCCGATATCCAGCTCGACATCACGGTGACCGACGAAGAGTTCGACATCGTCGCCGAAGGCTATGATGCCGGGGTGCGGTTGGGAGAGGTGATCGACGAGGACATGATCGCCGTGCCGGTGGCGCATGACGAGCGGCAGATTGCCGTCTGCTCGCCTGCCTATCGCGACCGCTTCGGCCTGCCGTCTCATCCCGCGGAACTTGCCCAACATCGCTGCATCGGCTGGCGTCCGGCGCCGAAGGTTGCGCCCTATCGCTGGGAATTCGCCGATCAGGGCCGCGAATTCCGGGTCGAGGTCGCGCCGGAGATCACGACCAACGAGATGAGCCTGATGATCAAGCTCGCTGTCGCCGGCGCGGGCATCACCTTCGGCATGGAAGAGAGCTTTCGCCGCGCAATCGAACGCGGCGACCTGATACCAGTGCTCGAAAACTACTGCCCGCGCTTTGCCGGCTTCTACCTCTATTATCCGAGCCGCAGGAATGCCGCGCCGAAGCTGCGCGCGCTGATCGACCATCTTAAGCGCTCGCAGCTGTGATACCGAAAATGGGAGACTCGCGCGATTTCCTGCGCTGTGTCAGTTAGAGGTCGCCTTTCCTGACTTTGCCGTAAACGATATTTCGGTTCGAGCCATAATATACGTGCGCTTCGAAAGAGCTCCTGCCGAGGGCGGCATTGATGATGTCCCACATATCGTCAGCCGAACGCAGGATGAGCGGCCAATCCATGAAGGTCTCCATGTAGCCATCGGTCGTGATCTCGTCGCTGAAATTGGCAAACAGGAATTCGCCACCAGGCTTGACGAGTTCCATGGCTCTTTGCAGCAGTCGGACGCCGATGGCACGCGGCAGGTAATCGTAAAGCCCCGATGCGTAGACGAGATCGAATGTGCCAAGAGAATAGGCGCGGCGAAGAATGCCGCGTACAGAGCCCTGGAGTGCCTCGACTGCCGTGCCGGCAAAGTCGTGGTTCACGGTGGCTACGCTGACGGGGTCCTGGTCCAGGCCGATCCAACGTTGCAATTTGCGCTTGGCCAACGCGTCGGAGCGTTCGGCTTCCCGCAGGTGGCCGCAGGCAATCGCCAGGACCTCCGCCTTCGCCACAACGCTGGCCGTCTCGTCGACGGTCCTGGCCAGGATATCCCGCCGCTCGCGCCCCGCCACCGAACTGGCGGCTTCACTGGTGTACGCGTAAATTTGCCGACCAAGTAAGGTCGACGAAGCCACGGCATCGTCGGCAGCGGGATGCTTGTAGTAAATGTCCAGCAGGCCTGCATCGCCTGAATACCCGCGCGGTTTTTCGACCGACCAACGCGTGAACGGATCCTGGATCAAATATTCCGCGACCCGATGCTGCTGAGCCAACGGGACGAGTTTCTGCCAGACCGCGGGAGCAACCTGCCGGCGGAGCTTATGGAGTCTGCCTGCCAGGCGGTGGACGATGGGGGCGGCCGGTTTGTGCCGCATGAAGGCTTGGTGAGCAAGATCCAGTATCAGGGCGAGCTGGGCCGTCCTGTCCCTCAACTCGTTAGTGTCAATCGTCTCTTCAGAGGTAGGGGCATGTTTCTTCATCAGTCTGGTGGTGACGAGGCTGTATTCGTCGAGCTGCACTTTTGGGTCGATTGGCATGCCGTTTACTCTCCGGTTTTACCCCCCGGTCCCCGGCAAACAGCATAGGTGTGTCGCTGCACGATGCGAACTATTTTAATAAAATTTTAATAAAACTTTAGCCAATTGAGCGGCCCCTTCACCTTGCTGAACTGGCTAAATCCGAACCGTCTGTTTACCGTCGGTTAGCGACATCCGACTTTTCTTGCGGACAGTGGTGCCTTCATTCTCCGACGGCAGGCAACCTCGGCTATTGCATTCGCTACCGCAGATCGCAGAGGAGCGTTGCAATGCAACTGAGCGAGGACGTTGCCCAGAAGGTGGCGGTTGCGATTGCACGCCCGCGCTGGCATTCGGCCGATCCGGAACTCCTGGCGCTGTTCCTGCAGAAAGATGCCGATGAAAATCGCAGTCTCGTGCGATGGGGTATTGCGGCTGCTGTACTCAGCTATGTGGCCTATGGCCTCTTCGATTGGTTTCTTTTTCCGGATATAGCCGATCGGCTTGTTTTGACCCGCGTTGTGCTGGGGATCACGTCCCTGGCGCTTGTCGAATTTGTCGCCCGACGGGGCTTCGCCCTTGCCACCTTGCACCTTGTAGCAGCGCTGGCGATTGTATCCGGTGCCCTTGGATGGCTCGTCTCCGCTCTTGGAACAGAGCATCAGGATGCCCTCTCCCATTTCATGGTTTTTGGCACCGTGTTTATCCTGGGTGCGAATTTGTTCTTCAACTTCCGGTTTTGGCTTTCGGCCATTGCCTCCGCGACGGTCGCCGCAAGCTTTGTGTGCGCCGCGCTGTTCTTCCTCCAGGCCGACATAGTGGGCCGAGTCGTGCTGTCGGCGTATTTCGTGAATTGTCTGGTGTTGTCGCTGTATCTTTCCTGGCGACTTAGCTTGGAGCGGTACCAGACTTTCCTGCACGCACTTCGGGCACAGATTCAGGAGCAGGCTGCTATCAGGAAGGGGCAGAAGCTAACCGAAATCGCGGACACCGATCCGCTCACGGGAATGAAAAACCGGAGAGCGATCATTCGAGAGTTCTCGGAGCTGCGCGAAGACTGGGCCGCGGACGACGACGAGATAGGCCTCATTCTGATCGACGTCGACTACTTCAAAAGGTTCAATGACGGACTTGGTCATCAAGCCGGCGACGATTGTCTGATCAAACTCGCCCAGGTCCTTTCCGAAATAGCGGCTTCGAACAACGCCGTCGCGGCACGCTATGGCGGAGAAGAATTCGTCATTCTCTGCAAGGTCACCGGACGGGCTCACCTTCACGAAATAACGCAGCAATTTTGTCGCGCTGTGGAGGACTTGGACATCTATCACCCTGATCGGGGTGACAAGCTCAACATTGTCACGATCAGTGCCGGGGCCTCGTTGACGCGTGCCGATCAGAGCGTAGAACTTAGAATCCTGCTGCAGGAAGCTGACCGCGCACTCTACGCGTCCAAGTTTGCAGGTCGGGCTACGTTCACAATTTACGACCCGCACGCCACCGGCCGGGATCGCTCCGGCGAAAATCTTTCAGAACTGCTGAAGCTGGCAGTTTCCAACCAGCTCGTTTCTGTCGCCTACCAGCCAATTTGCGACTTGGCGTCTGGACGGGTGCTGGGCCACGAGACGCTGATGCGGGTATGTGACTTCGACGGTACCATGATCAGTCCGTCCGTATTCATACCCGTTGCCGAGCAAACTGGCGCGATAGTGGAACTGGGTACGTGGCTGGTCGATCGAGCCTGCGGTGACATGGCCGAATACGGATTGGGCTCGGTCGTGACCGTGAACGTATCTGTTTTTCAGCTCAAGGTTCCTAACTTTTCACTCCGGATCACCGAAATCCTTGGACGGCACGGCCTCGCGCCACAGAAACTGGCCATCGAAATCACCGAAGGCAGTGACATCTTTCTGGAGGCGCAAGCGGTAAGAAACGTGGAGCGGCTGCGAAAATTGGGCGTTCAGATCTGGCTGGATGACTTCGGAACGGGATTTGCTGGCCTTACATGGCTCCGCCGTTTCAAATTCGACGTGGTCAAGATCGACCGCAGCTTCCTCCACGATTGCCAGACGTCTCATGGCCTTAGCCTGTTGAGGGACATGGTCGGACTGCTTCGCAATCTCGGCCATGTCGTGCTGGCCGAGGGCGTTGAAACGGAAGAGCAGTACATATTGCTGCAGCGCCTGGGGGTAGATTTGATGCAGGGCTTCCTCACCGGGCATCCGGTCCCGATCGAAGAGGTAAACCAAATCAGGCAAGGCCTCGTTGCCTAGAGCGTTTCCCCCTCTCACAGAAACGGCGAACCGCTCGTTTCGCAGTTTCCGGGACGGAAAGTAGCTGCCAATGGAAGATTGGCGAGCATCGTTCAAGCGGAAAGCAAACTGGCGGAGAGAGCGCTCGCTGGGTTGCGGTCGGGCCACTCGCGCCCGTAACCCGGCTTCGAGCCGAGATAGCCGATCGCATTGTTCACTGACATGGAAATGCCCAGCGCGGTGGCCGGGCTGTCCAAAGTACTCCGAACCGGAATAGTTTTCAGTTAACGTTCGGCGGCGTGTAGCCCTCCCACCGCGATAGGCGGGTCTTGATGTCGAAGCGGAACGCCTCGAAGTTGGTGCCGGTGATGACCTTGTTTTTGCCAGCGATCAGCCGATAAAGCTCGTTGTTCTCGACATCGTCGACAGGGTGGGATCGCACCACCCGCAGCCATAGCGATCGTGCTCGATCGCAAACGTCCTTGACCGGTTCATTTCTTCCTCCCGTCAGTCTCCGTGCTGCTCGAGGTTTTCATCGCACACGCGATCTCGCCCGGGCCGCCCAGGCTCGGTCGGTGCGCTCAACTTGCTCCTGATCTGTCATCCCGTCAATGTCATCGCATCCATGATTGCTTGGCTTGCCTTCATCTCCTCGATCGCCGCCGTTGGCGCCATGGTGCTGCATTGAAAGAAAACTCGCCGGGCGAGGAACCCCAATTCCCTCAAGCCCGGCGAAAGTTTACTTCCTGATCCCCGATCAGGACCGGTGGGAGGAAGAGCACCGGCAATCTATGCAGCGCAAAACCGGTGCCAGCATTTTGGTCCCGAAACGAGACAGGCTAACGCGAGCCATGCGAGACAGCGAACTAACCAAGTGCCCTGGCCGCGGCTGGTCTGGCTGGGCGGAAGTGCAGGCGAATACGAGATCGATCGCACCTGGTGGCAGGCCAAGGTGTTGCACTTCCCCAAACTCAATGTGTCGGTCTGGTTCGATGGCTCGCAGATGGTCGGACTTGAGCACTGGGGATATCGCGAGCCGAAATGGTGCATGCGCTTGCCGCCGGCCGACTGGCAGCCGATGCCGGCCGGCTACAGGCAGGAGTCCGAGCAGGCTTGGCTACGGTGGCACGCGGGCACAGGCAAGCGCCAGGACGCGCGGACGGCTTCGGCGCTGTAGGACAGCGGCCAGCCTAAACGCGCTGGCGAGGCATTGGCCGGCTGAAATTTATCGAGCCTCTGATGCCTACCCTGTTGATGCTTCCGGTTTCAGAAGGCGCTCCGCCAACTTCTTCAACACCACCCGATCAACCTTATCCGTGGCGCTGAGGGGCATCTCATCCAGTAAAAAAACGCTCTCCGGTGCCTTATAGCCAACGCTGGCGCGAGCGAAATGGATAAGCTCCTGCGGGGCTGGCTGCGCGGCGCCTGGCTTGAAAGTTACGAACGCGTGGACATTTTCGCCATGGACGGTGTCAGGGACCCGACAACTCCGGCGATTGCCACTGCGGGATGCCGCATAAGCGCTTCCTCGACGTCCTGCGGGCTGATGTTCGAGCCATCGTGTACGATGATCTGTTTTCGCCGCCCGCAGAACCAAAGGTATCCGTCCTCGTCTATCTTCATCACATCGCCGGTGTCCAGCCAGCCATCCCTGATGGTGGCACGCGTTGCATCTGCATCACCCCAATAGCCGACCATGTTGCAAGGCGAATTGATCCAAAGGCGCCCCTGAGCGCCGGGAGGCAGTTCATTGCCGTTATCGTCGCGGATGGATATCTGGTAGCCGACAATCTGACGCCCGATCGAACCCGCTTTGTTGAGCCCGTCAGGAGGGTTGATCGTGGCAACTCCAATTTCAGACATGCCGTACAGCTCATTGACGGACAAGCCGCTGAGCGCAGTAACTTCGAGCGCCAGCTCGAGCGGCATTTTATCGCCGCCGGCACAGAGCAGTCTGAATGACGAAAAGTCTTCGCGCCTGGCATTCTTCGCCCGAACCAACCCGAAGAGGACCGAGGGCAAAGCGATGAGTATGGTTGGACGATGCTCGCGCAGCATCAACAGGGAGCCCGGGTCCATCGAAGCTTGGCGGGACGACGACACCAGCGCCGGCTGCGAGTCCCATGAGAGCGTCCAGGAGCGCTCCGATGTGCGACATGGATCCGCTCAGCAGAACGATGTCGTCTGCCGCAGTTTGGCAGCCCTGTGCGAAGCTGGCAATCATACTGCCCAGACTTTCGAAACTATGGGCTACGCCCTTTGCCGGGCCGGTACTGCCCGAAGTGAAAAAGATAACTGCAGGATCAGTAGGCGCAGGCATAGGCGAATTTTCGGGCGCGATCGGGCTCTCCAAGAGCGTCGCGAAGTTTGAATGGCGATCGTGCTCGGAGCCGTAGTTGATGACCCCAAGTGGCAAGTCACGCGCGACATTGGAAGCGATGTCTTCCTGTCGGTCAACATGGGCCAATAGTGCCCGAGCGCCCCCACAGGGCGGCCATCAGCAGGCAAGCGGCCATGCCGATCATCTCGCGCTGCCTGTAGCGCCAGACCCGCGCTGGCGAGCATCGCAGCGGTGACGGCGGCGATGTAGAGGGCTGGCGCTAGGCGTCCCTATTGCGACCTCTGTCTCTTGGCTTGTGCGGCAATAGCGCAGAGGAAAGCCAGTGCGGCAGCATCGCATGCCGTCCGCGACGGTCCTTTGGCGAAGAGCACGGCGTCCGCAATTGGGATCGTAAGGCCGTACTTTTTGGCGAAAGAGGTGATTTCGTACGGCTGATCGTCAGACGGAGGGCGGATGTCGAATTCGAAATCCATGTGTCTAGTTCCTCCCAGTTCGCGACCCTTCCACTCCTTGGCCTGATGCAAAATTAAACTACCGACGCATCGCGCGAGTCCAGCAATTGGAAATTGAGTAAAACGATGCACTTTCCTGTCGCGCCAACATTGGCAGACGGTCGGCATAAATGCGCGCTGGCGCGGCTACTGCGGCCCAGCGGTCAGGGGCGGGGGGCTTGGGGTTTGACCGCCGGGCCTAACCGGCAAATGGGTGCCGGCTGGCGAGAGATCATACGCCGATATAACGTATTGTAGAATGGGGCTCCCTCCGTTCTGCACGCAAGCCGGTTCCCCCGACGGGAGCGCTTTACGATTTCGGCAAGGTAGCGGGGGAAATCCTGCTATAATCCCGCATGGCCGTCCGAATAGTGGCTGTCTTGGCGCTTCTTTTCGCCTTCGCCTACGGATTCGCAAAACTGGTGGAACGTTATGGCGGAGTTGGCGATCGGCCCTCTGCGTGTGAGCAATTGTCTGATTGCCCCGACCCGAACGCGCCGCCTCCTGAACGTGGGGCTTAAGCCTTACTGAGTCTCACCCCTGAGAGGGCAAGTTACAGTCGATGGCGGCCCGGTGCCGTAGATGGGCGGGCCGTTGGTGACGGTCGACGCCGAGCATGTGCGCCTGGTGGAAAGCTACGTGCCGCCGAAAAGAAAAGCGCCGCTTGTCGACAATCCAACTCGAAAATGACCAAGTTCTCCGACCTGGCCACGTTACGCGCATCGACGGCGATAAGGTGACCATCAGTCTGCGGCCGGTTAGCTCCATATGCTGGCCGATGACAGCCTTCGATGTCGAATCCACAGCCGAATGCGGGAAGGCATCGTCACGCTTATGCGATCGGGTGTCACCCCGCCGCGCACAACGGCGGTGACGGCGACCTCGTCGCCTACTTTGATATTACCCCGAGCCATGCCGATGATTCTGGTGCGGCCGGCGCCTCAACAAGGGCGCCGATGTAAAGGGGATCACGTGTCTCGGCACCGAGGCCATGATATCCATATTGCGCCTTGCAGCTTGGGCACCGGTATGGATGGCCAGCAATCCCAACATCCTGTACGATCTTGAGAAACAGGCCCTTCGCCTCGCAAACGGGGCAGTAGGGCAACCCTGATGCCTTGCCATCTTTCGCTTGGTGGCGAAATCCGTTGTGATCAATGAGGTTTTCAGCTCGGTATTTGACCAGTGCCGTCATCTGAGTGTCTTTCTCGTGCACGAGCCGAGCTTGGCATCGGCAAGGGCTTCAGTTAGTTCGGCAACCTTCAGCTTCAACGTCGCCTGATCGATCTGCGCATCGATCGCCTTGATCTCCTTGACGATCGATAGCGCTGACCCGACGGCCGCAAAATTGTCCCCGGTGTGTCCATTGGCGCCCTTCTAGAAAACCGGGGGCAAATCACCATCGCAGCGCCGGCACAAGACTCGCCAGGCGCGTGAAGCGTCCTCATCTGTTCGGCCGATGTGCCGGGCAAAGGAAGGCGCCAAATTGCAGATGTGATCCTCCCCGGGTCACACCGCCGAACAGCCCCGTCAGCTAGTCCCTAAGTGGGCTGTTCCAAGAGCCCCACCGGCTGATTCCGGTGGGGCATCTTGCTATCCAGGCCTCAGCCAGGCGGCGCGTCAATATTTGATTTTTCTCGATCCCATAGGGCCAAGCCCATCCGACACACGTCTCGCGACGTCCCTGACCAAATGATGGATCGCACTCGGCTCATGCGTCGCGTATGCCGTGAAGAATTCCATCGACTGTGCGACCCGATAAATCTCGCGGAAGTTCTGGGACATCAGCTCGTCATTGTCGTCGAACGGATTCAACATGACATGTTCCATTCGCTCTACGACGTCCGGGAACCTCGCGACGTAGGCTTTTAGGAATTCCTCGATCTGTTCGTCGCGGAAATGCTTGCCCATAGTCTCCTCACGAAAAGGCGCTAGCGAAACAGCCTACAGGCGCCCATGCCGGCCATCAGGAGGCATGCAGCCATCCCCAAGCTTACCCCCGCAAGGGCGCGCTTGACGATTTCAGCCCCGGCAGCGACACGGCGCCGAGCCTATGGCTCGCTACAGGGCCAATCTTCAGGCCTCGTCAAGCCGGAAGGCAACTCGGTCCGGGCGTCTCCGCAAGCCATGTTGAGCTGCCACTGGGATAGACCCGCCGAATTGGAAAGATCGAGGCCCTCGATACGGGTCAGAAAGAAAAAAGCGCGGTCAAAGTCTATCGGCGCGGTGAACGTCGCTCCTCGGAAGTCCGCCCGCGCGAGATTGGCAAACGAAAAGCGGCTGCCGCTGATATCGGCGTCATGGAACTGCGCTCGCCCCAATTCCGCCTTTGTGAAATCAACATTGGTCAGATTGGCGCCCTCGAAATTCGAGCGCTGCACTTCCGCGCCCGTAAACACAGCGCCCTGCGCGTCCATATGGCTGAAGTCGGTCCTGTAGGCCTCGATTTTGTCGAACCGGACGCCTTTGGCGGTCGAGTCGGCCAAGGAAGCACGCACAAGCGTTGCCTTCTCAAAATTTGCCGCAAGGAGATTGCTGTTCCTGAGGTCGGTCGAAGTGAAATCAACACCGATCAGGTTCGCCCCGCTCAGGTCCTGTCCTTTTAGGATGAGAAGCTTTTTGTCACAGTCCTGCCAATCGACGCCAGGCGTCGCGGCTGCGTCGCAATTTTGAGCGGCAGCGGCGTTCTGCCAAGCAAATACAATGCAAACCGCTAGAACCAAGCCGGATGTGCCGTAAGCTCTGGTTCGTCTCAAAGTCATTGTTGCTGGACCTCTGCTGCTCGCCGACAATCAACCTTACCACATCTGCGGAAACTCGAAAGCGACGGCATTTTGCCCGCTAATCCCGCTAGTCCCCACCGCCAAATGAAAAGCCCGCCACCGTTGAGGCAGCGGGCTAAAATGGTGGGCGTCGGACCTATTGAATGTAAGAGCCCGGGCGGGTAGCGCTCAGGGCCGTAGTGCGACGGCGAGACGAGCATGAAATCGTCTTGAGTGCGCACAGGGATCATTCCGAAGTTGTTGCGGTAAGCGTGGTCGAACGGCAGAACGATCATGTCGTTGCTCGGCTCGATCGCTGCTGATAGAGGGTCGAGCACGGCGTTTGGATTTATCATAGCCCGCTCCTCACCAGCACTTCCTGCGACTCCAGATCGTCGGGCCACATGCTATGTCGAGAACGTTTTCTTCGGCACTGGGCCGCGCTCGACCTACGAGGTCGGCTGCCCATTTCGATGTAATCGCCGGCACCAGGTATCTTTCGTAAAGTTCCGGCGCACTGCCATCGAGTTGCCAATGGTGTCGATCAATCATCGCGAGACCCATTCCAGCCCTTGACCAGCCTTATGGCGTCGATAACCGCCGATTTCTTCTAGATATGCCCATTCGTATAGACTGTTGGCCGATCGGTCCGAGCTAATATCTGGCCGACAAATCGACGCGCTTCGTCTTCAACCGCCATAACGGTCCCTGACCGGCGCGTGGACGCAAAGTCGAGCCCGGCGAAATAGATTCCGGGAACCGAGGCAACGCCATCTTCGTGGACCGGCTGGCCTCGCTCGTCGAGAACACCCGGTACATCGATCCAGCTGAAATCGCCGTCAAAGCCTGTACACCAGACAACCGCTGAAATGTTCCGCTCGATGAGGTCCAGCGAGAGGATGGGACGCCTGGGCAGTCGCGGGGTGACCGCCTCCGCCTCCTCCTCAACGGGTGCGGGGGCATCGAGACCGCTGTGCTGGATAAATTCATCGATACGATTTTTGAATTGCGCGGAAATCTCGTCGCCGAACCGAATGTTTTCGAGAACGTCGTCGGCGAAGACAGGCTGGCCGTTCTCCACTCCGACAAATCGTCCGAGCAGCACGACTCCCTGGGCGCTGAGAGACTGCAGACTTATCGTGTGCAACGCACCAATCAAGGGCCTGCCGGCAACGCGGCCGGAGGAATCGACGAAATCCTTGCGCGGCGCGTCGACCAATCCGGTCTTCACCATCCACACGACAATGTCGTGCCCGCGATAGCGTCGCGGCAGACGGCCAGTATGGCCCGTCGCAAGATAGGTCTCCCTGCCCGCCAGGATCAGATCTTCGGCGATCTGGCAGCCCGACTGTGCGCTGCCGACGACAAGGACGGCTCCGGCGGGAAGGTCGCCGGCATTACGGTAGCCGGAGGCATCGAGCTGCACTGGCCCGCCCGTCAACGTGGAGGCGGACGCCGGTCGACGTGGGCGGTTCAAGCTACCGCTAGCGACAACCACGTTTTTTGCCCGCCACGTCCGCTCCGGCGTCACGACGCGAAATATCCCGTTACTTGAATCCAGTTTTGTGACCGAGACGTCGGTGCGAACTGGAAGTCTGTTACGTTGCGCATAGTCTTCGAGCAGCGCAACGAACTCCATCTGCGTCATAAACCCTTCCGGGTCCGGGCCGTCGTAACGATCGCCGGGCATCACACTGTACATGTTGGGAAGATTGAAGTGGAACGAGTCCCAACGCTGGGTCCGCCACGTTTCGCCGATTCGCCTGCGTTCAAAGACGCAATGCCGCATATCGGATTGGGCAAGCATATAACTGACGCCGAGGCCAGCCCATCCGGCACCCACAACCACGGCGTCCAGAACGTCCATTTCGTCCATGGCCGCCCCCTTCCCACAGGTACACCATATTACAGAAGCCGGGAAAACGGACAAGCAAAACGGACATCGGATGGTAGTCCACGACCGCTGACTCGGTCGAACATGACCACGTCGGACAGGCACACTGGCCGCCGATCGAAGATCGACCCGAGCATTGAACCGGAATTTTCCCATGGGAACGAGATTCCCGCAGGGAGTTCAAGCGGAAAGCAATCTGGCGGAGAGGGAGACCGCCAGACGATTGATTTTGCTGACTTTATTGTCAGGCGACCCCTTGCTTTTCCTAATCCCCATGCAAATATCCCAGAACATATTGCACGTTAATGACTTCGCTGGCAACCATGTCGATTAGGAAATCCGTTAGGAAAATATGGCGCGCCACAAGCTACGCGATACGCAGATAAAGGGCCTGCCGGCCGGTCGGCATGGCGATGGCGACGGTCTGTGGCTGTATGTCCAAAAGTCTGGAACGCGCAGTTGGGTGTTCATCTGCATTCGCCAGGGCGTGCGTCGCGAATTTGGTCTCGGCTCTTATGGCAATGCATCGGGGAAGATCAGTCTGGCCGATGCGCGCAGCAGGGCCGACGAGGCGCGGGAGATCATCAAGCACGGTGGCGATCCAACGAAAGAGATGGCGCATCGCCGGAGAACGATAAAGCTGCGCACCTTTGGCGAGTGCGCCGACGAGTTGCTGACCTCGAAAGAGAACACCTTCCGCAACGCGAAGCATGCCGCGCAATGGAAGATGACGCTAGCCGAATATGCGCAGCCGCTGCGCAAGATCCCCGTTGGCGACGTCACGACGGATGATGTGGTTCGGGTGCTTCGACCTCTCTGGGCGGAAAAACAAGAAACAGCCTCGCGCTTGCGCGGCCGCATCGAGAAGGTGCTCGACTATGCCAAGGCCGTCGGGCTGCGGTCGGGCGAAAACCCAGCACGGTGGAAAGGTCATCTCGACCATATCCTGCCGGCCCGCCAGCGGCTCGCCAGAGGCCACCATGCAGCGATGGCCTATGCAGACGTCCCGGCCTTCATGGGGCGGCTTGTAGGCGTCGACGGCTTTGGCGCCAGGGCGCTCGAGCTCTGCATTCTGACGGCGACACGGTCGGGCGAAGTGCTGAATGCGCAGTGGCCCGAATTCGATCTTTCGAAGGCCCTGTGGACGATTCCGGCCGAGCGAATGAAAGCCGGTGTCGAACATGTCGTCCCGCTCTCAGCGCGCGCGCTAACTGTGCTGCAGGGCCTAAAGGAAAAGCGGCTTTCGGACTATGTATTCCCGGGCGCCGCGCCGAAAAAGCCTCTGTCCAACATGGCGATGACCGCCGTCATGCGTCGGATGAACAAAGGCGAGTTCACCGTGCACGGCTTCCGGTCGAGTTTCCGGGACTGGTGCGGCGATGCGACAAACTTTCCGCGAGACGTCGCCGAAATGGCGTTAGCGCACAAGGTAGGCGACGAGGTCGAGCAAGCCTATCGCCGCGGCTCTGCGTTGGCGAAGCGACGCAAGTTGATGGATGCCTGGTCAGCCTATGTGTCGACGACCAAGGGCGCTGCCAACGTCGTAGCGATGAAACGCCATGTCTGATCTTCCTGAAGCTGCTGATCCCCAGTCGGCCCTGGCTCTTTCCAAAGAACTTGAATTCATGGAAGTGATTTGGACGAAAGACGGCGACATCTCCGCCATGAGGAATGCTATCTGGCTTTGCTATAAGCTTGACCGGACACTTCCCAAATGGGCTGCGTCCGCGGTGCTGCAGATGCAGTCAATCTATCATGGAAAACGCGGGCGGCGCGGATCGCCCGACGCTGTCACAGAAGCGGTAAAAAACGACTTTCAACGCTGGGGTATGGTGGATGCCATTCTGGGCCTCAACGGTGGACGAGCCAAACCACTGACGCTCAAGTCCGCATGCGAGCATGTCGCTAACAGTGTGCTCAAGTCGCAGAACGTGACGCCGCGCGCCGTCGAAGACAGCTACCGGCGAGTAAAACGCAAATATGGCAACACGCTAAAATAGCCGATTTGATTGTAGGGACGCGTCTGCGTCTCATGGTCTAGATGGTTGGCCACAACGTCAACGGCGACGACGGTGGTGACCAATGGTCCCACCTCGCCGCACAAGCGAAAGGTGGCAGACCATGGACAGCGACGCTGTTCTGATTTCGATCAAAGAAGCGGCTCGGATTACCAGCCTCTCCAGGACAAGCATCAATGAGAAGCGCGCGGCCGGCCTATTTCCCAAGCCGGTTGCTTTAGGCGACAAGCGCATCGCCTTCGTCCGCGCGGAGGTCGTGGCGTGGATTAACGAGCGCATCGCGGCCAGTCGGTCGGAGGCCGCATAGATGGCCACCACTGTCGAAATTCCATCCGCCGGCCCAAACGCCTCGATCATTGAGATCCACGATGCCATCGCCACGCGCTTGCAATCGATCGCTGACGTGCTCCAAGCGGAGCACAAGTGGTTCGATCACCTTGTCGCCTTCAGCCGTAAAATCGACGGCGGAGAAGAGTCGATTGCCTTCGAACTCAAAAATGGCTGGATCGACGAGGAAACGGCCGAGCACAGGCGCACCGAAGATAACCTCACGATCCTGAAGGCGAAGGTCGACAAGCACCTCCACAACATGTCGACGGCCGGTGTGATCCTCGCCGATGCAGCCGAGACAATCCGCGGAATCGTGGAACTCGGGAAGCGGGCAACGGAGGAGGGCGCCTGATGCAAGAAGATCGCGAACCCGACTTCCTTATCCAGGAAGCCGCCCGCTACATCGTCGAAGTCCCGCGCCAGCAGCGAGGCCCAGCCATTCCGGAACTTCGCCGCCGTTTTGGCCTCGACCCCAAGGCAGCTTGCGTGGCGGTGAGGCTGGCCAACGCGGTCAGGGCAGGAGGCGCCGATGCGACCACCTGATACGCGAAACCCGGCCGTTGGGGACGACCGGGCTTGCGGGACATTGTGCAGGGCTGGTAAGCCTCTAATCCCGCCAGATTATTCCGCCTCCGAAACGATTGCAAGCGGTGGCGCCGGTGCCCAAGCCTGAGCGCAGACGCCTGCCTTGGGAGAAAGAGCTCATCGAGCTCACAAAGTTCGATTGGCTGACCGCCGTTGGGCTTTCCCACGACCACAAACATAGTCCGCTACAGTTGCGCATCGCGATCGGAGTTATGCAGCACGCCGACCCGGAAACAAAGGTTGCCTGGCCATCTCAACAAACGCTCGCGCAGTACGCCGGCGTAGGGGACCAAAGGCAGGTGCGCAGGGCGATCCTGGCCATGTGCGATTCGGGCGCCATCAGTAGAGGCAGAATATCTCAACTGGATGAGGAGAGCCGAGAGAAGGTGACGCGGCACAAACGTGGCGTCGCCTATCGGCTGAATATGTACTGGGCTTTCGAGGTGCTGGAAGCTTCTACAAAGCCGCTTCCGGCCGAACCCATGCAACTGAAAAAGGCGCACATTGACCGGACTACGGCAGTCCTATCTGACCGGACTACAGCAGTCCGCCATACACAGGACTACGGCAGTCCGCCTTATAAGGAGGGAACCTTAGAGATAAGCGAAAAGAAGGCAGGGAACGAAGAAGGCTCAGCGTCTACGCGCGAGACCCCTGCCAGCGCCTATAGCGTTGCATCGAGGGGCGGCTAATGACTTCGATCCCGCTACAGTTGCGACTCCCGGAGCCTGTAATCCGGCGGTTCAGACCGCACCGGACCGCGGTATCGAACCGACGGGCGCACGTCCACCTCCACCGCAGTCGCATCGAGCAAATCCGCCAACGCTTCCTCGACCTTGTCGGCCGCAGCCGCGGTCATATCCATGTGGAAAAGCACTCGGTGCGTCAGCATCGCGACCTTGGCATCGCGAAAGAGCGCTGTGTGCCTGAGCGGCGTGGTGTCGAAATCTCCGATGAGCATGAAAGTAAAACAGCTGCGCCGGTGGTTGGTTCCGATGCAACCCCGTCGGGGGGGAATGTTGGTCTGCCCGCGTATAGGCCCTGGACCGCTCGCCGATCCAAAGCGCGCAAGTTTGCAAATTGATGTTTCCGCTCGCTCAATCTGCAAGCCACATTGGCCATCCCAGAATTTTAATCTGGCTTTTTGCGTATTTTCCGTCGGGAGCCGGTACGCGGCCGACACTAGGCGCGCCAGCATGTACCCCCACCATGGGGGCGGGCATCGACGCTCTGAAGGCGTTCGAAAGCTAGACCGCTCCCCATCGTTTCCTTTCGCTAAAGCGGTAGAAAAAAGGTTCGGCCGTAAGAAAATCTCGCCACAATTGGCGATGGGCCGGTGACGCCATGGGCGCCCGTGCCGTTGCCAATCTCTCCGAAGCCGAGGCCGAGCTCCAACGGGCTTCGTGGGGCGAAGCACAAGGACGTAGGCGCGAGCGCGAGAAGGCCAAGGAATCGGTTTTTGGTTTGAGCCTCAACCCCGAACTCGTCGCTGCGTCGGTCCTGGCGCGATATCCGGATGTCGACAGCACAAACCAAAAGACGTGTGAGGGTGCGCTGTCGGTGATCGTCACCGAACACCTGGTTTCGATAGTCCGCTCATCTCGCGAGCCGGCGCTACGGGAACGCGAACTCCTGGCCGCGCTAAGACGAAAAAAATAGTCATGCATGACGGGTCAGGCCGGACTCAGGCGGGTAACAATCGCACCAGTCCCGAACCACGGAGCCCCAGAAAAATGCTCGCCCGCCTCGCGTCGAAACCTTCCGAACCTGATTTTGAGAAACTGCTCGTTGTCCCCCAGCGTCCGGCCGCCATCGCGAAAGCGGAGGAAGGCCTTCGAAAGGCGGTTTCCGCCCGCGAGGCCGGGCAAGAGCAGCACGTCGCAGCAGGCCGGCGTCTGTCAGCGCAGCAGCTTGGACGGGTGCCGGCGGTGCAGCGACTGGTGCCGATTGGGCCAATGCCTACCTGACGCTCGCGGCTGCTTTCACGGCAGCGGCAGCGGGCGACACGATATTTGTTTCCGAGGATCACGCAGAATCCCAAACCGGCACCATTACGATGACATCGGCGGGGTCGGCGACGGCACCGCTGACAGTCCTGTGCGTGAACCACTCCGGCACCGTGCCGCCTGTATCGGCCGATTTGCGCACGACTGCGACGGTCACCACAACCGGGAGCGGTCAGCCAATTATCCTGAGCGGCAGCAGTTCGCGGACGATCATCGAAGGCGTAACTTTCTCAGCGGGCGTTGGTGGCAATGCGATCGTCTCGATGTGTGGCGCATCGTCCATGGGCGTGAAACTGAAGAATTGTGCGCTACGGCTCGGCGCATCTGTTTCCAACAGCGGGAACATATCCTTTGGCAATGCCAGCTCCCTCGGTTGCTTCGTGGAGCTTGAAAACACAACCATGCAATTCACCAATACAGGTCAAAACATCAGAATCGCAGCCGATTTCATCTGGAAGGACACGCCGTCTGCGATAACTGGCGCGACCATTCCGACCGGCCTCATCAGGCAGGTGTCTACCTGTGGCGCAAAGATCGACCTCCGGGGAGTCGATCTCAGCGCGCTGGGCTCGGGAAAGACGATCATAGAGGCCACTTCAGGCCCGCCTACGGCCAACGTGATCACCCTCACGGATTGCAAGATCGATGCCGCTGTCACAGTGGCCGCGACACCGATTGCACCGGGCGCCTCGCAAGTCGATGTCCTCCGCGTTGCCGGCGATGCGACAAACTACCGGCAGGCAAGATATCAATTTGCCGGCACGCTGACCGAGGAGACCACGATCGTTCGAAGCGGTGGCGCTTCGAACGGCACGACGCCGCTATCTTGGAAGATTGTGACGACCGCCAACTCGACCTGGCCTTTTCCATTTACTTCGCTGCCGATCGCCATCTGGAACGATACGACGGGGTCATCTGTTACCGCGACGATCGAGGGCATTTGGGGCGGCGGTGCGGTTCCGAACAATGACGACATCTGGATCGAGGCGGAATACTTGGGCAGTAGTTCGTCTCCGCAAGCCTCGTTCGTCAACGACAGCAAGACTGATTCACTAGCCGCCAACGCAGGCCACACCTCGAGCTCAGAGACATGGGGCGGCAGCACCACCAAGTTCAAGATGGCCGTGTCATTCACGCCGCAGCAAAAGGGCTGGGTGATGATCCGGGTAAAGGCCGCCAAAGCCTCCTCGACCTTCTACATCGATCCGAAGGTGACCCTAAGCTAACCGGCCCCTTTCCTACGGAATTGGCATCGGGCATGATCGTCAGCATGGCAGGGGGAAACAGCCATGCTGAAGCCGAGACGAAAGCCGCATAAGGTCTATCCGAACGCCGATCGTTACGGGGAGGATGGCCGTCGCATGTACAGCGCCTACGATGCGGCGACGGCCACGCGACGACATGGACGCCGAGGCTGGGTGAAGCGCATCCGGCTCGCTGCGATAGTCCTGGCGTTGGTAGCAGCGGCGCTCGTCGTCATCGTCATGAGTGCATTGCCGCACTGAGACCGGCCGAGCTTGCCTATAAGTCGAGACTTATGCAATATCCGCCACGTTCTCCACGGTGAGGCGCGGCATGCTGGCAAGGACACCCTTCA
The DNA here is from genome assembly GCF_016836705.1 of Mesorhizobium caraganae. Lineage (GTDB taxonomy): Bacteria > Pseudomonadota > Alphaproteobacteria > Rhizobiales > Rhizobiaceae > Mesorhizobium > Mesorhizobium caraganae. The sequence continues at coordinate 44,543 of NZ_JAFCGY010000031.1, forward strand.
CCGAAGTCGAGATCGAAGGCGTCGGCACCTATCGGCTGCCAAACCAATGGCAGAGCCAGCGGCTGGGGCGCCTTCGCGGCGAGAAGCGCCATACCGCTGTGCTGGCGATCGGTTGCGGTATGACGGTGCGCCAGTTCAACAAGCTCCTGCCCGACAAACAGCAGGAGGTGCACAAGGCCTACTTGGCGTTGATGTCGCCGAGCAATGTCGTGCCGCCGGCAGATCCCGAGCCGGCCGATACTCGAGCAATTCCCCGCGGCCACCTATCGATCGATCAGAAGATAGCGATCGGCCGCTGGCTTCTGCGCAACAAGGCGTCATTGCCCCATGGTCATTTCGGGCCTTGGCTCGACAAGCAGGAAGGCCTTTCCCGCGGTATGGCTTCGCAATGCATGCGGCTGGCCACAGGCGGGCGCCAGGACGCGCGGCAAGGTTCTGCGCTGTAGGACATCGGTCAGCCACAACGCGCGCTGGTGAGGCTCCCATGCAAGTGGGGCTAAGGTCTTTGACCATGGCGCAAAGGTCTGATGCGCCAGACAGCCTGGAACAACTACGCACTCTGAAGGTTGGAATGCGCCGGGTGTCCAACGGCCCGAGCAAACCAGGCCCGCCGCTGCCGTGAATGGAGCGGCGGGTTGTTGTCGCAGCAGCGAGGGGTAGCGGCAATGCCGAGCGGGGTTTTAGTTCCGGTTACCGTGACAATCGACGGGGTCAAGAAGACATTCCCGTCGCTCACAGATTTGGCACTCCATGTAGGTTCAAATCCGAGTGCGCCGGTTGCTTGGCGTAGTCGCAACCCCGACCGACCAATTCAGGACTGGGTGGATAAGCAACTCGTGCGTAAAGTCAGCAGGGCAAACGATCACGGATGACCCCCTCGCATGGCCCATATTGGATCAGTCACTTGGCACCGCAATTGCATGGAGCAGAATGTGTTGGGGGGTGAGGGGCCGCCACTTCATCGCGAAACGACGGAACGGGGTAAAGCAAATGCGGATGCTCGTCAGGCCTGCCAAACGGGAAGGAACTTCTCGAACCATCTTCGATCGACCGTTGATTGATGGCGATGTCAAACCTGGAACAGGCGGCCCGGTGATAACGATCGAAGCCGAGGGCATTTACTCGGATGATTCGAAATACCGATACCAGATTGAAATTACGCTTGGTGAACTTGAGGCACTTATCGAAAGCAGCGGCCCGGCACTTGGGGCGGGTAGGCCAGTAAGCACCGGGCCTAACCGGCAGGGGCATCAAGATGGCGGCGCCGGCTGATGGGAGATATACGCGCCCGCTAGTACAGGCGGAACACAACCAAATGAACGAATGACGCCACAAAAGGGTGGAAAGCCCCTTGGCATTTGATGATGCCCCAAGCGGGCACCGCGCGGCATTGGGGCAGCGGCCGGTGGAAACGCGTTCAGGCGGCTTCCTTGGCCTAACTATTTGATGCTGGGGACGGCGGTTTCACCATCACGCGCAATTGCATCTGGTCGATAGTTGCGACGATGGCAGCCGCCAATGCTTCCGCCTCGTCCATGAGCCCCGGCCCATAGAGACCATTGACCATCTCTTCGCTCGGCAGCACGCCAGGCGGCAGTGATCCTCGATTGTGCGCCGGATGAGCGTCAGCGCTGCCCGGCATTCGTCGGCTTCGATCTTCATAACCATTGAAACATGCAATTCGTCTCAAATGTTCCGGAACTATTTAAGCGCATGCTAATTGAATCCGCCGGGTGTGGGTCAGCGCATGCGTTTGAAGTTCGTCGAGCCGTTGATGCCGAACCTTGTGGAGAAGCCTCCCGAGGGCGAGGACTGGATTCACGAAGTGAAGTTCGACGGCTACCGTTCCCAGATGATCATCGACGAGGACGGGACGCGGATCTACACCCGCCGTGGGCTCGACTGGACGTCGAAATACCGTGATCTAGCCGCGGCCGGATCTGCGCTTGATGTCGAGAGCGCCATTATCGACGGCGAGATCATCGTCCTGAATGAGGCTGGCCTGTCCGACTTCGGCGAGTTGCGCAAGGCGATCACCCGCCGGCAGCATGACCTGTATTTCGTGGCGTTCGATCTTCTCCACCTAAACGGCCACGATCTGCGGGACATGCCGCTGGAGGACCGTCGCGAGATCCTGGCCGAGATGATCCCGAAAGGCAGTCGCATCCAATTCAGCGAAGCTCTGCCGGGCACCGGCGCCGCGGTCTTTCACCTCGTCGACCAAGCCGGGCTCGAAGGCGTCGTGTCGAAACGCAAGGACAGTCGGTATCGAAGCGGAACGTCGACCAACTGGCTGAAGGCGAAATGCTATGCGATCGGCGAGTTCGATCTTCTCGGCATAGAGCGCGAGGCTGGGAAACCTGCCTTTGCGCTGATGGCTGATCGTAAGACTGGCCAGTATGTCGGAAGCGCTTTCATCAACTCGAGCCGCGCCATCCGTGAGCGGCTAAGCGTGTCCAGGAGCATGCCGGACCGGCGCCCAGAGGCATGAAGCGGCCGGCAACGCAGTGGGTCAAGCCGGGCCTGATTGGTCGTGTGAAGCATCTCCGCGGCGAGGATGACCTGCGCCATGCTTCGCTGCAGGATTTTCGGGAAGAGGATTAGCTATGCCGGGCGCCGTTCTTTCACTCCGCTCTGGGCATATTTGTCAGTTCTTCGGCATTTGGGGTGGTACAAGTTGGACGTACGGCGTCGTCGGCTCTTTATCAGAGCGAATGCGGCTCGGGGCTGGCTTCCCGTGTTTGCCGAGCGACCTAATGTATTGATAGAGCGATTTCATATCGCTCTCCTCCATCGCTCGAAGATTGTACCAGGGCATCGGTGGAGACGTCCTAATGCGCTTCAGCATCCCTACGAATCCACTCTCGGTCATTGCCGAAGCATCTATCCGAAGATTGGTCGCATAGGTCGTGCCCCAGGGACCGCGCCAGCCAACCGAGCTGCCCCATTAATGCCTTTTCAGGATCAATCTTGCCTTCTGATTCGCTGTAGCCTTCGGTATGGCAATCGTGACAACCGCCCATGATTGATACCTGCAACCCTCGTTCCACCGATACTTCGCCTTCAGCGAAAGGAGCAACTGGCATCGTGAGGCCGGCTGATAGGAAATACAGGCTTGTGACACGCATCCTTCCCTCCCATGCGTTCCGCTAAGCATATATGAGCCAACGTCCGAAGGCGACGGCCGCGTCCACCTTTGCGGTCTGAGCGCATGCAGGTCAGTTTTGGTGAGGAACAAAGTCCGCTCTTGCGAGGTTAACATATTAGCGGAGGCTGATATGCTTGCGGCTGTAGATGCGGTGTTGGCTGCCAGGAATAACGACGCGGAAATTCTTGGGGTGCTTGATCTCACCAACCAAACGGAAGCCAAGTTCGGTGCCACTCACCTCGGGGACGCCATCCAGTTCGTCGCCAATGCGTCGGTGCTTGGATATGACGTCCACGCAGCGATGGTCTTCTATGGCGAACCGGGAACGCCAAGCCTGAGGGCAAAAGACTGCGAGCAGTTGTGGGCGCAATATGGTGCTGCCCTGCTTCAGCCATAGGGGCGCCCGTCAGGCTGAGCTCTTTGCCGGCGGGAAGACCGAGCCTAATCAGCGACCAGCTGGAAGCGGAGCTTGATGATGCTGCGGTCCGGCCGCTTGGAACCTAACGTCTGCTTCCGGCTTATGGCCGAATGAGCATACGCGGCACGAACTTCCTTCATAAGTGGATTTCGGCCAACGTCCCCGAGACCGTCGGCGCCGATATCATCTCCGTTGCCGAGCTCACTCAAAAACTCTTCGCTGACGCAAAGGCAATAGGCATCAGCAGCACCGAGATTGAGGAAGACACTGGCAGCGTTTATGAGGCCATCCTCGATGCGATCGTGCACCACGATGCCGGCTTAGCTGAGTGAAGCAATCCATGACCCGCCGCGGGAATTGACTCGCTAATCCTGGTCGAAAGCGTACAATCCCCCTGTCGCTCGATCTGCACGGCAACGAGCGCTTGAAAGAGTAGATCACGCTTTCGCCCTATAGGGAGATGCGAGATGCCCTTTCGCGGAATAGCTGACGAAGTCCAATTAGCGACCCTCACCAGAATTCTGGACGATTATTGCGAGCAAGCCGGGATTGAAGGCACGCACCCGGCGCGGGAGCATTTGGCACGCCGCCTGATCGCTCTTTTCAGCGGCGGCATCGATAGTCCAGACGACCTAAGGATGGCGCTGCACGCTTTCGCTACGGACTCGAAACCCGGCGCTGCCCAACCGTAGGCGGCTTTACCGGCCCTGTCATGTTCGGCTGGATGAACGGCGCCCGCTTGCCAGTGATGGTCTCGATCGACTTCAGCAGCGGTCCGTGGACCTCAAGAAGCGCTTGGTAGTGCTCGCTGTGGTACGCCAGGAGGGGACCGACGATGCTCTTGTGCAGCGCTCCGGCTGCCGCCAGGAAGCGCTCGATTTCGGCCTGTGAAAGCTCTTTGGAAGGTTTGGTTCTGGCCATGGTAGCGAACTCCGTTTGAGGGATCGCCGCAACGAGGATTATATTCCTCGAACTTCATGATGCGGGCAAGCGGAAACTCAAAGGGCCTGTGCCGCGGACCGCTCGCTGGCGGGGTTAGTAGCGGCCCAGCGGCCAAGGGCGGGGGGCTGGGGGTTTTGACCACTGGGCCTAGCCGGCGAAGGAGGGGTGCCGGCTGTCGAATTATACGCCTCAACCATGCAGTCTGGCGAGGCTCCAGGCACCGCGCTATACCGGCCGCATGGGCAAAGGCTGGACGTTCCAATCGCTGATCGACGCGACAATGACGGTGACGGCGCATTGCGACCGTTCGCCATGCAACCACAACTAGGCGCTCGACCTGGTGAAGCTTCGCGATCGCGGCCAAGTCGAGGGCCATGACGCCCACCAAGGCGCGCACGTCTCCCTGCGAGGCCGCCAACTGAGGCCGCGCGGCTAATAGCGCTACTTCAATTGAAGAACGATCGAGCCCTCAGAGACTGCGGGTGCGCCGACGCCAGTGTTGGACGCGTTCTCCTTGATCCAGTCTCTCGCTTTCTGGAGGCTTTCATCCGTGCCGGCCTTGTTACTGCAGACCGTAACGGAAATGCCGCCATCTGCCGTGCGGATGAGCGAGTAACTCACAAATCCCTTCACCGACCTTATGAGGCTCTCAACGTCCGTCTTGCGCTTCTCCAGCACGTCGAAAAGCTCTTTCGCTCCCTTGCCAGAATAGGTTCTTACGATTGCGTGCATGCCCATTCCTCCCTTTGGCCATCCACCCGCGATAATTATACTCCCCTCGCCGGTGATTTCCAAATCTAGGTGGTCCCGCGCCCCCGGCTTTGGTCCGGTCGCGCCGGCAATGGCGGATGACCTTGAGCCAAGCTGCGCTGCACCAAATGCGGCGGCAGGAAGGTGGGGCTTATCTACGCGCCGGACTCCGACAAGGTCGTCGGCATGGGCAAGGGCCACCACGCGAAGGCGAAGGGCGGCAGGTAGAAAACGCGCGCTGGCGGGCTATTGGCGTGTAGGGATTGATTTTTGTTAACTCGACCACAGTTCACCTATTTACAAGGCGTACTAAACATTCTGCCGGCAAGATGGGTATGGTCATGGATTGGCAACGTGCCGTTCATCAGGGTGTCTACCCTGTCGCGTTCGCCGCGAAGCTAACCGACATGAGCGCGGCTCGTGTCGGGGAGTGGTTTCGTCCGTCAAAATCCACACGCCTTCAGCCGGCCATCCTTACACCCTTCGAACCTATTAAGGGCAGGCTCGTCATGCCCTTTTTGGCTCTTGTCGAGAGCCGTTTCGTTGCTCGGTTCCGGAAGCATGGGTTATCGCTCCAAACAATCAGGAAGGCCGCTAAGAAACTCCGAAAGGACTATGAACTCGACAATCCCTTTGCGACGGAGCGGAGATTCAGGACCGACGGCAACGCATAATGCTGGAGTTCGCGGCCGATGACGAAGAACGGAAACTGCTCGACATAATGACAGATGAATGGGCTTTTCCGAGCGTGGTCGAACCCTCCCTGTTCGATAGCGTGGTCTATGAACACGACCTTGCTGTTCGAATGGTTCCATTCCACGAATTTCCAAATGTCATCATCGATCCCAAGTACGCGATGGGGCGGCCGGTGGTCGACCGAGCGTTCATTCCGACAGAAACGCTCGCTGCGGCGTATCTGGCAGAGGGGGACTTAAACGAGGTCGCATCCTGGTATGAGACCGACATCGCTCGAGTTTCCCAAGCAATAGCGTTCGAGACGAGGCTGGCTGCGGCTTGAAGATAAAGTTCGACGCCAATGTATCGCCAAAAATTGTCAGGGCGCTGCGAGCTCTCGAAAATGACTCATCAATCGAACTCGGGTCTGTCCACGAAGACTATCAAGCGGGCATAGCTGATCCCGACTGGATGTTTAAATTCGCGGCTGAGGGTGGGGTCGCGATGATTTCTGGCGACCATAATATTCTTCAAAAACCCGAGAACCTGATCGCTTACATTGAATCTGGGCTGATCTCGATCTGGCCATCGCATGGTTGGCCAGAACTGAAGCGCTTCGGTAAAGCCGCTCTGACAATCCGATGGTGGATAACGACCAAGCAGCGCATTCTTACCTCGCAAAAAGGAGATGGCTGGCGCCTACCGATGGGATGGACGCCGGGAGTAGAGAAGTTCACGGCCATCAAAGATCCCCGAGTTGATGGGTGAAACACAAAAAGCCCGCCACCGTGAGGCAGCGGGCTCGATCGTTTCGCGTGCGGAATGATTAGGGACGCTCTTTCGGCGTCAGAGCGTTGATCAACTGGACCTGATCAAAGTCGTCCCATTCGATGAACGTCCTGCATGATGCCATGAACTCGCCCTTGCGCGCCGCTTCGGCCATGTTCGTCGGCCGATGATCGAACAAGGCTTGGCGTGTCTTGGTAACGAGCGCGTTGGCCCGCGCCACGGCCGGCGACTTAGGGTCATCGCCGGGCGTGGCATCATATGCCGCCAGAGCCACCACATGCGCGGCGATCAAGGTGCCGAGTTGACCAGCGATGGGCAAGCCGCCTTCGCCGCGTTCGTTGTCCCAAGCCTCGTAATAGGCTTTCTTCACCTTGCCGACCAATAATTCAGCCTGACTGGCGATGAAGAAAACGCGATTCGCCTCCGTTGCCGTGATGATGATGCTGGCGTCGTCGGACTTGGCGAAATGCGTCTCGCAGTTTTCCAACAGAACATCGACCATGTTGGCGGCGTCACAGATCAGCGGCTCCAGATCAGTGAATCGGATCTTCTCTCCGGCGGGGTTGATGAGTGGGGCGGCGGCGTTCATGACGGCCTCCGGTGCTGCACGATGAGCGCGAAGCAGACCGAATGATCGACGGTAACCCGCCACTCCCTGCCGTGCATACCTTCCAGTGCGGCAGAAAGCTCGCCTGCGAGGCGCGTGACTCGCTCCTCTATGGGTTCCGGCGGTTGGGTAGGGGGAATGCTCGAAACCGCTCCCGCTGCCGCGGTTGCGGCTCCTATGGCCGGGATGGAAGTGAGGGCGCCAAGGAGGGCGCGACGAGAGAACCTCCCGACGATCGGGCCTTCAGTCTGGTCAGAAAAGCGGTGCATAATCCATGTCTCCTTCGGTTGCATTTTCCTTGGGAAACGCATTGGGAAGGAGACAAGTGATGTCGACAACTATCCTGCAAAATCAATCTATTAGGAGAGAAATCTGGCGGAGAGGGAGGGATTCGAACCCCCGATGGGCTTGCACCCATGCCGCATTTCGAGTGCGGTGCATTCGACCACTCTGCCACCTCTCCGCGGTCATGGTCGGCCGTTGCCGGCGCGGCGCACTAGATAACGGCTGGGCGGGCAGGTTACAAGGCCAAATCCGCGGGGAAATTCAGCTTCCTCATTGGCGGCGTCGACAGGCGCCGCCGAGCCGTGCACTGGAGCAAGGACCGGAACAGGAGGGAATCGGGCCGTTTGCCTTGACTTCACCCGAACCTTCGGTTAGGGGAAGCGCGCAATCGGCGTGGAGGGTTCTTCCGCGCCGCTTGTTTTTTGAACCCGCAGACTGACAAAAAGACGGCCGAACCGCCAGAGGCGGTTCATCAAGGCCGACCGAACAGCGAAAGGCAAAAAATGTTCGCAGTCATTAAAACGGGCGGTAAGCAGTATCGCGTTGCCGCCAACGATCTCCTGAAGATCGAAAAGCTCGAAGCCAATGTCGGCGATATCGTCGAAATCGGCAGCGTTCTCGCCCATGGCGAGGGCGAAAATGTCACCTTCGGCGCACCGTTCGTCGATGGCGCTCTGGTCACGGCGGAAGTCGTCGAGCAGGGCAAGAACCGCACCGTCATCGCTTTCAAGAAGCGCCGCCGGCAGAATTCGCGCCGCAAGATCGGCCACCGCCAACTTCTGACCACCGTGCGGATCGCCGAGATCCTGCTGGGTGGCGCCAAGCCTTCCAAGAAGGCCGCAGCCAAGGTCGAAGCCAAGGCGCCGGAAGCCAAGGCAGAGGTCGCACCCGAGGCGAAGGCCGAGGCCGCGCCGAAGGAAGCCAAGGCCAAGAAGGAAGCCAAGGCAGAGGCTGCCCCGAAGGCAGAGGCCAAGACCGAGACCGCCGTAGCTGCGCCGCTGTTCAAGGCGCCGAAGGGCGAGCCGGACGATTTGACCGTGATCAAGGGCATCGGCCCGGTCGCCGCCAAGGATCTGGCCGAACAGGGCATCATCACCTTCGCGCAGCTGGCCAAGCTGACCGACAAGGATGTCGCCAAGATCGACGAGCACATGCCCTTCAGCGCCGACCAGATCAAGGACTGGCGCGAGCAGGCCAAGGAACTGGCGAAGAAGTAATTTTTCCGGCGACAAGGTCGCCGGATCGGACTTGAAACGGAACGCGAACGCGTTCATAAGACCATTCAAGCGCCTCTTGAGGCGCATCGGAGTTAGTTAGATGGCACACAAGAAAGCTGGCGGCTCGTCGCGCAACGGTCGCGACTCGCATTCCAAGCGTCTGGGCGTGAAGAAGTTCGGCGGCGAAGCCGTCATCCCGGGCAACATCATCATCCGTCAACGCGGCACCACCTGGCATCCCGGCGTCAATGTCGGCATGGGCACGGACCACACCCTTTTTGCGCTTGAGACCGGCGCAGTCACCTTCAACAAAAAAGCCAACGGCCGAACCTACGTATCGGTCAATCCGATTACCAAAGCCGCGGAGTAGCCGGTTCCGCACTACAAAACCGGCGCCCATCTCGGGAACCGGTGTCTGGCCAACCAGTGAATGGATCGGGCCAGGAAAAGGATCAGGGGAGATGGGTTTTCCATCTCCCCTTTTTTCTTGCCTGGAGGACTGAAAATGGTTGCCGAAGCGGAAGACACCGAAGACGAAAGTTACGCGATAGACTGCCCGGTTCTGGCCACGGAGCGGCTGGTGATGCGGGCGCCCTGCGAAGCCGATATTGCGCAACTGGTCGAGCTTGCCGACAACCGTCATGTCGCCGAAATGCTGGCCCGTATGCCTCACCCCTATGGCGAGGCCGAGGCGCGCGCCTTCCTGGCCATGACAAGATCGCGCCGCGCCGGCATTGCCTATGCGCTGACGCTGGCCGGCACCGACACTTTCGTCGGCTGCGCCGGCCTCAACATGACCGATCGCGGACTGGAGCTCGGCTACTGGATCGGCGAGCCCTACTGGAAGCGCGGCTATGCGACGGAGGCAGCGCACGCGCTGGTCGACCTCGCCTTCCAGCGGACGTCGACCCAGGTGCTGCAGGCTTCGACCAGGGTCATCAATCCGGCCTCGCGCCGGGTCATCCACAAATGCGGCTTCCAGTATGCCGGCCAGGGCATGCTGAACTCGATCGTCGCCGGCCAGGTGCCGGTCGAGCGCTACCGGCTCGATCGCAAGACGTGGATCAGCCTGCGCAATTGGGTCCACTGCTGATGGTTTATGCCGGTCAAGCCGATGGCTGATTATAGCAACGATATCGAAGCGGTCACGATTGCGCCGATAACGCCGCGCGATGTCGAGAGTTTTCACCAGGCGCTCGACATCGTTGCGCGTGAGCGGAAGTACCTGTCTTTCCTGGAAGCGCCGCCGCTCGATCAAACCCGGACATTCATATTGGACCGCATCGGGAGAGGCGACCCAGGGTTCGTGGCCGTTGTTCGTGGCGAGGTTGTCGGTTGGTGCGATATCTCACGGCATGATCGGCAGATACATGCTCATCGCGGCACCCTCGGAATGGGAATTGTGCCGGACTATCGAGGACGTGGCCCGGGACTGCGACTTATCAATGCCGCCTTGGCGGAAGCACGTAAGATCGGCTTTGTCCGCATTAAGCTTTCCGTGCATTCCGACAATGCCCGCGCTACCTCCCTTTACGAGAAGGTCGGGTTTGTCACGGAGGGCGTGCAGCGCGATGCGGTCAAAATCGACGGGCAATACCTGGATACGATCATGATGGCGATCGTCGAACGCAAAAACGCCGCCAGATGAACAATCGCTCGTCAACCCATCTCGACCCAGACCGGGAGATGATCGGAACCGACGGCTTTTTGATCGACCCACAGGCGCTTCAGCGATCCGGCGAGCGAGGCTGAGGTGAAGATGTAGTCGATGCGCTTGTGGCGGCTTGTGTCTTGCGGCCGGTTGGGATCGACCCGGGTGACGATGTCCGGCGCGTTGAGGCGCTGGGCGACATCGACGGCGAGATCGGCGGTCAGCGGCATGCCGAACTCATGGTCCGGGCGGCCGACGAGTTCGACATACTCCGAGGAGCCGGGCAGCATGTTGAAGTCGCCCATGACGATGAAGGCTTCGGGATAGGGCAGGTCCGGCAGGCCGATCTCGGGAATGCCGGAGAGACCGCCGCCCTCCAGGGCATAGTTCAGCAGGCGCTGGCGCAGAAAACGGATCTGGCTGGCGCGTTCAACAGGACTGCGATGGTCGAGATGGGTGGAATAGAAGCGAACGAAGCCGAGCGGGGTCTCGATCAGCGCCTCGAGCGCGCCGCGCTGGAAGTTCATCGCCTCCAGGCTGCGGCTGCGCGGCAAAAGCAGATTGCGCGACAGTTGGATGGGCGTCTTCGACAGCACCATGTTGCCGAGCTGGAAGGTGGTGGTGATGGCGCGGCCGGCTTCCAGGCGCGAACCGACATTGACCTCGAAATTGCTGCCATAGGCGGCAAAATACTCGGGCAGCGCCTCGCCGATCTCGGCCACCATGTCACGGTTGCCGTTCCTCGGATTGTTGCGGGTCACTTCCTGCAGCGCGATCACGTCGGCGCCGCTCACCGCATCGGTGATGCGGCCGAGATCGTAGCGGCCATCGAGACCGATGCCGTACTGGATGTTATAGGTGACGACCTTCATTCCCTCGCCCCCCGCGCTCCGTCCCGCGAACACTGCTACCGCTGCCCCGGCAAAAGGGCATCCGGCGCTTTAGTCGCAAATCGGCCTCGCCCTTCGGTCCGCCTTGGTTTAGAGCAAGGCGCAAGGTTAGAGCAAAGCCGCAAGGCCAACAGCAGAAACTGCGTAGTCCAATGAAATTTCTCGATCAAGCCAAGGTCTATATCCGCTCCGGCGACGGCGGCGCCGGTTCGGTGTCGTTCCGGCGCGAAAAGTTCATCGAGTTCGGCGGCCCCGACGGCGGCGACGGCGGCCGCGGCGGCGATGTCTGGCTGGAAGCCGTCAACGGGCTGAACACGCTGATCGACTATCGCTACCAGCAGCATTTCAAGGCCAAGACCGGTGTCCACGGCATGGGCCGCAACATGACCGGCGCCAAGGGCGCCGACGTGACCCTGAAGGTGCCGGCCGGAACCCAGGTCTTTGCCGAGGACAATGAGACGCTGATCTGCGACCTGACCGTGGTCGGCCAGCGCTTCCTGCTGGCCAAGGGCGGCAATGGCGGTTTCGGCAACCAGCATTTCAAGACCTCGACCAACCAGGCGCCGCGCCGCGCCAATCCGGGCCTGCCCGGCGAAGAGATGAATGTCTGGCTGCGGCTGAAACTGATTGCCGATGCCGGCCTGGTCGGGCTGCCCAATGCCGGCAAGTCGACTTTTCTTGCGGCGGTGACCGCGGCCAAGCCGAAGATCGCCGACTATCCCTTCACCACGCTGCATCCAGGCCTTGGCGTCGCCCGCATCGATGCACGCGAATTCGTCATTGCCGACATTCCGGGCCTCATCGAAGGCGCGCATGAAGGCGTCGGCATCGGCGACCGGTTCCTCGGCCATGTCGAGCGCACGCGGGTGCTTTTGCATCTGGTCTCGGCGCAGGAGGAAAACCCCGGCAAGGCCTACAAGACCGTGCGCGCCGAACTCGATGCCTATGGCAATGGCTTGACCGACAAGGTCGAGATCGTGGCGCTCAGCCAGGTCGACATCCTCGATGCGGATGAGCGCAAGAAGAAGGCCGCGTCGCTGAAGCGCGCCGCGGGCCGCGCGCCGATGCTGTTGTCGGCGGTCACCGGCGAAGGCGTCGAAGCTGTGCTGCGGGCGCTAATGGCGGTGGTTGGCGAAGCGCGCGACAGGGCTGCCGCTCCCGTCGAGACCCGCTGGAATTCATAACGATGACGGCGCAGTCGCTGAAAAAATACCGGCGCATCACGGTCAAGATCGGTTCGGCCCTGCTTGTCGACCGCACCAGCGGGTTGAAGCGCGACTGGCTGGCCTCGCTGGCCGACGACATTGCGGTGCTGGCCAATGGCGGCGCCGAGATTCTGGTCGTGTCGTCCGGCGCCATCGCGCTCGGCCGCACCATTTTAGGGCTCGGCAAACGGGCACTGAAGCTTGAGGAAAGCCAGGCGGCGGCGGCTGTCGGGCAGATCGCGCTGGCCGGCGCATGGTCGGATGCGCTTGGCAAGGGCGGGCTGAAATCGGGCCAGATCCTGCTGACGCTGGGCGACACTGAAGAGCGCCGCCGTTACCTCAATGCGCGGGCGACAATCTCGACATTGCTCAAGATGAAGGCGGTGCCGGTCATCAACGAGAACGACACGGTGGCGACCTCCGAAATCCGCTATGGTGACAATGACCGGCTGGCGGCGCGTGTGGCGACGATGATGGGCGCCGACCTTCTGGTGCTGCTCTCCGACATTGACGGGCTTTACACCGCACCGCCGGCGCGTGACCCGCAAGCCAAATTTATCCCCGTGGTCGACCGCATCACGCCCGATATCGAGGCGATGGCCGGAGCCGCTGCTTCGGAGCTGTCGCGTGGCGGCATGCGCACCAAGCTCGACGCCGGCAGGATTGCGACCGCCGCCGGCACCGCCATGATCATCACCTCGGGCACCCGGCTGTCGCCGCTGATGGCGATCGAACGCGGCGAGCGTGCCACTTTCTTCCGGCCAAGCGCCAATCCGGTGAAGGGCTACAAGACCTGGATCGCCGGCCAGCTCGAACCGGCGGGGCGGCTCACCGTCGATGCCGGCGCCATCGGCGCGCTGCTGTCAGGCAAATCGCTGCTGCCGGCCGGCGTCAGGCTGGTTAGCGGCAATTTCTCGCGCGGCGACACGGTGGCGATCCTGTCGCCCGAGGGACGCGAGATCGCGCGCGGGCTGGTTGCCTACGATGCCGCCGATGCCGTAAGGATCGCAGGCCTGAAGACCGCCGAGATCGAAACCGTGCTCGGATATGAGGCGCGCTCGGCGATGATCCATCGCGACGATCTGGTGGTGAGCGGCGCGGCGGAGTGAGCCGGGCTTGGCCGACAGAGCGCGCTACTTGTCAGGTTCAGGCGGCCATTTGGGTGGCTTGCGGTAACGATCCTCAAGGTCCTGCTGCACCTTTAGAAGTTCGCCACAACCTCCGAACCGCCCATCAATGACAGTTTTGACACGCTTATCCAGTTCGGCTTTGGTGAGGTTCGTACCATCTGCGATAAGCTCGTGTATGGCGGAGTCGGCCATCATTGCGTCTGTCGCTTTCTCCTCTTCCATCCTTTTCTTGAGTTCTGCTTCAAGCCTTGAACGCGGCCCACATCCGTATACCTCCTCAACTACTATGTAGACTTGGGAAAGCGGCGTGGATGGCGCGTCGCAATAGCGCTCGGCGAGTACGACGGACATCATCGAACTTACCATGGCCATGGCCTTGCCATCGGGGCTCTCGCCGGGTTCGATCTTGTCGTCGCAGTAATCGGCGGCGTGAAGGCCCGTCGGCAGGAGCATCACGCCGACAGCAGCGAGGATTACGGCACACTTCATTGTGCTTCCCCAAAATTCGTGGCCATTGCCGCGAAGGCTGGCCACGTGTAAATCCACCAGGCTTCACTGGAGCGGTCAGATGCTGAACAAACACCAAGGCGAAGATGTAGCCAGTTTGATGGCACGGATAGGCCGCAAGGCCCGCGCCGCCGCCCGCCCGTTGGCCATCGCCACCACCACCGCCAAGAATGCCGCGCTCGTTGCCATGGCCGAGGCGATCATTTCGCGTGAGCAGGAGATTCTCGACGCCAACGCCATCGATGTCTCGAATGGCCATGAATCGGGCTTGTCCACCTCCTTCATGGACCGGCTGAAGCTCGATCCGGCGCGCATCCGCGCCATGGCTGACGGCATTCGTGAAATCGCCGAACTCAAGGATCCGGTCGGCGATGTGATCGCTGCCTGGGAGCGGCCGAACGGCCTGCAGATCGAGCGCGTGCGCACGCCGCTCGGCGTTGTCGGCGTCATCTATGAGAGCCGGCCGAATGTGACGGCCGATGCCGGCGCTCTCTGCCTCAAGGCCGGCAATCCGGTGATCCTGCGCGGCGGCTCGGATTCGCTCAATTCGTCCGCCGCCATCCATGCCTGCCTGGTCGAGGGGCTGAAGGCCGCCGGACTGCCGGAAGACGCCATTCAACTGGTGCCGACCACAGACCGCGCTGCTGTCGGCGAGATGCTGAAGGGTCTCTCCGGCAATCTCGACGTCATCATTCCGCGTGGCGGCAAAAGCCTGGTCGGGCGCGTGCAGAGCGAGGCGCGGGTGCCGGTCTTTGCCCATCTCGAGGGCATCTGCCATCTCTATATCGACCGCTCGGCCAATCTCGACATGGCGGTGAAGATCGCCGTCAACGCCAAGATGCGCCGCACCGGCGTCTGCGGCGCCGCCGAGACGTTGCTGGTCGACCGTGCCGTGGCGTCGACCCATCTGATGCCGATCCTCGACGCGCTGCGTGCGGCCGGCTGCGAAATCCATGCCGATCTCGAAGTGATGAAGCTGTTCTTCGACGCCAAGCCGGCGACCGATGCCGACTGGGTGACCGAATATCTCGACGCCATCATCGCGGTGAAGCTGGTCGACGGCATTGCCGGCGCCATCAACCATATCGAGACGTTCTCCTCGCATCACACCGAGGCGATCATCGCCGAGGATGCAAAGGCCGTGGAGCGCTTCTTCAACGAGATCGATTCGGCGATCCTCTTGCACAATGCCTCTACCCAGTTCGCCGATGGCGGCGAGTTCGGCATGGGCGCCGAGATCGGCATCGCCACCGGCAAGATGCATGCGCGCGGACCGGTCGGCGTCGAACAGCTGACCTCGTTCAAATACCGCGTGCGCGGGTCGGGACAGGTGAGGCCTTGACGTTTTTTCCCCAAAGGGCCTGAAAGTTTGCGCCCAGCCACCCCCCTCTGCCCTGCCGGGCATCTCCTCCCCCTCAAGGGGGGAGATTGGCCGTCATCTGTGATTTCGCCAATCGTCAGCACTGGGAGATGGTCACCGTCACTGCAGCTGCTGATATCCCCCCTTGAGGGGGAGATGGCCGGCAGGCCAGAGGGGGGTGCCTAGCACCATGCTGTCGTCCCTTCAGCCCGCCATCCCCTCCCGCTACCTGCGCATGCCCCACGCCGAGAAGGGCCTTGCCGTCGGCCTGTTCGGCGGCTCGTTCAACCCGCCGCATGCCGGCCACGCGCTGGTGGCCGAGATTGCGCTGCGGCGGCTGGCGCTCGACCAGCTGTGGTGGATGGTGACGCCTGGCAATCCGTTGAAGAGCACCAGGGAATTGGCGCCGCTCGCCGACCGGCTGGTTCAGTCGGAGCAGATCGCCAAGAACCCGAAAATCAAGGTCACGGCTTTCGAGGCGGCGCATCATATCCGCTTCACTGCGGACACGCTGGAGCTGGTCAAGGCGCGCAATCCCGGCGTCGACTTCGTCTGGATCATGGGTGCTGACTCACTTCGCGATTTCCACCGCTGGCAGCGCTGGCGCCAGATCGTCATGACCTTCCCGATCGCTGTCATCGACCGCCCGGGTGCGACGCTGTCCTTCCTGTCCTCGGTTGTCGCCAAGACCTTCGACTATGCCCGCGTCGACGAAGGCGATGCGCCCAGGCTTGCGCGGATGAAGGCGCCGGCCTGGACTTTTATTCACGGCCCGCGCTCCTCGCTGTCGTCGAGCGCTATTCGCAGGTCTGCGAAGGAGGGCTGACTTTTCCCTTCCCCCTTGTGGGGGAAGGTGTCGCCGAAGGCGGCGGATGAGGGGTGTTGGAAGGATCGCTACGCTCAGGAATTAAGCGCCTAGAATCCCTCAATCTTCTTACGTTTCACTCCGCTGGAACACCCCTTGTGTCTCTAGAATCATGCAGTATTGGGCTGGCGGGTGATCCGGATCACGACCGGATCACCCGCTGCGACGGAAGCCCGTACACCCCTTGGTATAAGCCCGTGGATGAGCAAGGAGCTCCGCCGCATCTTCCATAGCCCGAACGGTTGCAAGGGGTTCGACCCCGCACCAGCAAGGAAGGGATCAGAAGATGACACAAATTGCGCTTCATGTCGGCATCGATGTAGCCAAGGATCGGCTGGACATAGCCATTCTGGAAACAGGGGAGTTGTTCACGCTCGACAATGACGAAGCCGGTCATGCGGCCTTGATCGAGCGGCTGTCGGGTAGCGCGATCGACACGATCGGTCTCGAGGCGAGCGGCGGCTATGAACGGGCCGCGCTCAAGGCGCTATGGCGGGCGGGCCTTCCGGTGCGTCGCATCAACCCGCACAGGCTGCGCCAGTTCGCACGGGCAGC
>NZ_JAFCGY010000032.1 GCF_016836705.1 Mesorhizobium caraganae
GTGACCAGGCTGGCGAACAGCCGGCCGCCAGAGGGCGCATCGCTGGATCTTCGAGACGTCGTCGCCGATCGTACGGCGTTGCTGGCGCGGCACGGGGCGCGACCGGCAATCGCCTTGGAGGAGAGTCGTCCGGAGGCGGCTTCAAGCTCGAAACCGAAACGTCGGAGTCGAAAGAAGCTCCATGAAGAGCTTCCCGAATCGGTGAGTGAAACCATGGCGACGGGGTTTGGGCTGTCGCGCGAGGAGTGCGAACGCGTTGGCATACGCACCGGCGGATCCCGTGCTTTGAAGTCCTTTGTGGACAATGCGGAGGCGCTGGCGAACCTCGAGTTCGGTGGCCAGAAGCTCGGCAAGGACAATATCCTCAAAATCCTTCGTACCAAGGGCGCCGCCCAAGCGGTGCAGACCCTGCCGGCCAATGCGGAGGCGCTGGCGAACCTCGAGTTCGGCGGCCGGAAGCTCAGCAAGGACGATATCGTCAAGATCCTGGGCAATGATGGTGCCACCCAGGCGGTGCAGACCCTGCTGGACAAGGCGGAGGCGCTGGCGGAGCTGGAGTTCGGCGGCCAGAAGCTGGGCAAGGACGATATCGTCCAGATCCTGAGCAATGATGGTGCCGCCCAGGCGGTGCAGACCCTGCTGGACAAGGCGGAGGCGCTGGCGAAGCTGGAGTTCGGCGGCCAGAAGCTCAGCAAGGATGATATCGTCAGAATCCTGGGCAAGGCTGGCGCCGCCCAGGCGGTGCAGACCCTGCTGGACAAGGCAGAGGCGCTGGCGGAGCTGGAGTTCGGCAGCCAGAAGCTCAGCAAGGACGATATCGTCAAGATCTTGGGCAATCAGGGTGCCACCCAGGCGGTGCAGACCCTGCTGGACAAGGCGGAGGCGCTGGCGGAGCTGGAGTTCGGCGGCCAGAAGCTCAGCAAGGACGATATCGTCCAGATCCTGGGCAATGATGGTGCCACCCAGGCGGTGCAGACCCTGCTGGACAAGGCGGAGGCGCTGGCGAAGCTGGAGTTCGGCGGCCAGAAGCTCAGCAAGGACGATATCGTCAAGATCCTGGGCAATGTGGGCGCGGCGCAGGCGGTGCAGACCCTGCTGGACAAGGCGGAGGCGCTGGCGAAGCTGGAGTTCAGCCGCCAGAAGCTCAGCAAGGACGATATCGTCGAAATTCTGAGCAAGGCGTGCGCAGCGCAAGCGGTGCACGCGCTGCTGGAGAGCCCTGGCAAATTAAAGAATATGTCTAAATCGGAAGTTTTGGCAGCGGCGAGCAAACAACGAGGCTCTGTTGCCGCAATTAGAAAGCTTAAGTAATGACACTATGAAACATAATATTTCATACTCAACTAGTAAGGAACTATAAAATAGGCATCTCCCGATCACTTCTAATCTAGAGCAGACTCGACTTACTCCGGTCATGGCCGGCTGCCTCGAAATAGGGCCTGCATTCCTAGGCTGTGAAAGCTGCGAGGCAGTTGGCCACGACCGACCAGAGTTCATCGATGGTTCGCCATCCCCCACATCCAACCGTCGAAAGCCACCTAACCTTCGCGCTCAAGTACGAGGGGCTCGACCTTGCCGTCCTCAAGCGGCTGTTCCAGGTGACCGGTCCCGCACCGATCGAGGCGTTGGTCCGTGAACGCCCGACCGGCAGTTATGCCCGCCGCATCTGGTTTCTATATGAATGGCTGACGGGCGCGCGTATCGATCTCCCCGACGCGGATGCCGGACGCTACGTTCCGGTTGTCGATCCCGAGCTGCAGTGGTCCGGACCCGAGAAGACCGCTTCGCGCTACCGCATAAGGGACAATCTCCCCGGCACGCCTGAGTTCTGCCCCTCTGGTGTTTCGCACCAAGACTCTCGAAAAATTCATCGGCCTTGAACTGCCGCGGCGCGCGGAGGCAATCGTAGCGGACGTCCCGCGCGACCTCCTTGCTCGGACCGCCGCCTTTCTTTTGCTCAAAGCCTCGCGATCAAGCTACGCGATCGAGGGCGAGCGCCCGCCGCAAGACCGAATCCAACGCTGGGGCCGCGCCATCGGCGAAGCCGGCCGCCAACCGATCGATGGCGATGAGCTGCTGCGCCTGCAAAGAATTGTACTCGGCGATGCCCGTTTCGTGAGACTTGGCTTCCGAAAGGAAGGAGGCTTCGTCGGCCAGCATGACCGAGACAACCGCATGCCCCTGCCCGATCACATCGCCGCTCGGCCTGAGGACCTGCCGCGCCTCATCGATGGGATGGTGGCCTTCGATCAAGGCCCCGCGCAAAACCTTGATGCAGTCATCGCCGCCGCAATCCTCGCCTTCGGCTATGTCTACATCCACCCGTTCGAGGACGGAAACGGCCGCATTCACCGCTACCTAATCCACCATGTCCTTGCCATGCACGGCTTCAATCCGCCGGTTCCCGTCTCGGCCGCGATCCTAGACCAGATCGACGAGTACAGGCGCGTGCTCGAGAGCTATTCAAAGCGCCTTCTGCCATTGGTCGAATGGGAACCGACGCCGCAATTCAACGTCCGGGTGCTGAATGACACCGGGGATTTCTACCGATTCTTCGATGCAACCCCGCACGCCGAATTCTCTATGCCTGCGTTCAGCGGACGATCGAACGAGACCTTCCCGACGAAACCGCTTTTGTGCAGCGCTACGATCAATTCCGGCAACAGGTGGATGCCTTTATCGACATGCCCGAGCGGCTGACCGATCTGCTCTTCGGTTTCCTTCACCAGAATGGTGGCCACCTTTCGAACCGCGCCAGCGAAAAGGAATTCGCCGCGCTGACCAATGACGAGGCAGGGCGGATCGAGGCGATCTACGCGCAAACCTTTGGTGCCGATTGAAGGCGTGATCATCATAAGGATCGATCTTTAGTCCGACGGTTTGGCGATCCCCTTATCCCTGCCTGGTCTCCCGGGCGTGCGCCCGACACACGTGCTACATCTGGGTCGTGATCACCGGCGCGATAGGACAACGGGACAAACATGCTGGACATTGAGCAAGAGTCGGCGAAGCGGATCATCGACGCGCTGGCTGTCGCCATCGACGGCGAGAAATCGTCAGCGATGAGCTTCGATCCTTATCCATACGAGAACCTCGCCGACTATGGCAATTGGGGGCGGGACAACAATGACTCGAAGAACGACACGCCACGCACCCGTGCGCTGTTCATGTCTTACCTCGTGTTTTCCGGCGGCCGCATCCCATTGCGGGGCATCGAGATGCATGGGACTTCGTTTCGTCCTGATAAGGGGGTGGCTGGCGCCTTGATGAAGAAGGGCTAACCGTCGATTAAAGCGCCAGTGAGTTCCTGGTCACACGAGAAGGCTGGCAATTTGTCGCCGAGACGCTCGAGGGATTCGGCAAATAACATGTCGAGAGCATCGGTGAGTCCGCCGGACGGGTGAGTAGAGGATTTGCTGACGGCATATTTAGACGTTTTCCGAAGAAACCAGTTCGCGACATTCGGCAACAAGCGGAAAGCGGCCTGGTCAAGATCGACGAGTTGATGAACCGGTCCCTGAACGGAGCCGTGAATCCTCGCCCCTTCTTTCCGATGCAGTTCTTCCTGCGCGCTCGTTCGGCATACTGCGCCGCCGGCGTTGGCGCACCGATCCGACTGAGGCGCATGAGCGATCATGAATGTCCTTGGTCTAAGGCGCCGGCGTCGCCGACCTCACCGCGCCCTACGAGCTCGCCATACGCGGTGCGGCAGTGACCGTTGCGGAGATAATGCCTAGACTTGGTGGCAATGGGTCGCCGGCGCATGTTGGCGCCGTGGTGCGCGCGTGAAAGCGCCGAGCAGCCGGTGCTGGATCTTGGACGTGACGCCGCCGACTGGTGTGATGCGGCAACGCCCGGCCAGGTGACGCGAACCGGGCGTGGCCGCGCCGCGCCGCGTGGCCGCGCCGCGCCGGGTGATCTTGAGCAAATGATCATCGACAAATCGCGCTCCTATGCGGCAAAGCGCCAGGTGGTGCCGCAAGTCGAGCATCGCTCGCACAAGGGGGCTTAACAATCGCGCCGAGAACTCGCATGTGCTGCTGCAAAAACAGAACGGGCCAACGGCTTCCGATCCAGAGGCGATTTACAACGGTTCGTGTCGATCTTCCCAGCTTTGCGAAAATCACTTTGTCCGGATCTGATTGGCAAGTTGGTGCCCGGGATCATGACCAGCTTCGCCACGACCTGGGCGTGGCCCTCCGCCCTAACGATGACGCTTACGGCCGAGGCCATGCTCCAAGAGCCGCATGCCCGACCTCGCTCGTGACTATTATGTCGGCGTCAGTGGGGCATCTCGCCTGATGTACCGAGACGGTGCCGCCGCATGATGTCTCAATCTCGAGGTTTCATAGCAAACAAAAGCTGTCGCCATTGAACGAAATTGTCGCGTATCGAACAGACGAACCACATCCTAAACGTTTGCTTTTCGTGCTCAGTTGACCTCAAAGCCAAAAAGAATGAAGCGCGACCAAAGTGCGCCGGCCAACTTGGGTGTCAGCGCGCAGCTACGTCTTCAGGATGGCACGTCACTTGCGCAGTCAACTTTGGAAGCCGTTCTGACGGTCTACCCAGAACTAGCGGAGATGACCATGGCGATTGGCTCAGAAGTGCTGAATTCCCCCGGGGCAACCGAATACTTTAGCTGAAGAGCTGCGTCGAGGCGCAGCGAGCCGAGGCGAAAGAGCTGCAGTATGTTGCGATTTTTTGAGCCTAACTCAGGCCAGTTCTCTAGCGCTCCAGGTCATGTACGAAGTCTACAATTCACCTAATCGTACAAATGCGCAGTACTGCAGAAACCAATCTTCGCTCAGAAACAAATGGGACAGATACCAAAAATCTTACTTTAGCTTCGTCAACTTTGTTCTTGAACAATTCTCGTTCTTTGACGTCATTTCCTCCATTTTCAAGCTTTGAACGGAGATCAAGAATGAACATCACGAGCATTCTGCTCGGCTCAGCTGCGGCCCTGATCGCAGTTTCCGGTGCTCGCGCCGCCGACGTGGTGACGGCCGCCGAGCCGGAACCGACCGAATATGTCAAGATCTGCGACGTCTACGGTTCGGGCTATTTCTATATTCGTGGCACCGAGAGCTGCGTGCGTATCGGCGGCTATGTCCGTTACGACATCGGCCTCGGCGATGTCAGATCGTATGACGGCGCAAGAACCTCGGATGTGAGGACAGGCGAGGATCAGGGCACATGGCGAAACAACACGCGCTTCACGTTGAAAACTTGGACAGGCCAGGAGACCGAACTCGGCACTTTGAAAACCTATACCGAAACCGGCATGAACTTCGGCAACCGCAACGCTTACTCGGGTCTGGACAGTCCTCAGAACTATGCCTTCAACAGTGGCATCAAGTTGACTTTCGCCTGGCTTCAGCTTGGTGGCCTCCGAGTTGGTAAGGACTGGTCGGCCTTCGACACGTTTATTGGCTACCCTGGCAACGTCCTCAATCAGATGGCTGTTCCGTACGGCGACTTCGATACCAATGTGGTTCAGTACTACTTTGACGCCGATAACGGCTTTTCGGCTTTGGTTTCACTCGAAGAGGGCTCGGGCGTGGTCGGCACTATCAACAGCTATGTTCCGCACGTCGTGGGCGGCGTGAAATACACCCAAGGCTGGGGCGCGATCACCGGTGTTGTCGCTTATGATAGCAACTACGAATCGGTGGCCGGCAAGGTCCGCGTCGACGTCGATGTCACCAACGAACTGTCGCTATTCGGAATGTTCGGCTACGGCTCCAACGGCAAGCTCAACGATGACTCGACCAACGCAATCGACGCTCATGGTCGTGGCTTCTACAAAATTTGGGGCGGCAACTGGGCTTTCTGGGCCGGCGCCACTTACAAGTTCAACGAGACAACTTCGTTCAACCTTCAGGTCTCGGGTGATCAGCTCAAGAACTATGGTCTGGCTACAAACGTCGCCTATACGGTCGTCCCAGGTTTCACGGTTATAGTCGAAGTCTACTATGACCACTATGGCAACTTCGGCGTCGGCATGGTCGGCCCTTCCAACGCAAACTGGACTGACGCTGACAAAAAGAACAGCGTCGGCGGCATCCTCCGTTTCCAAAGCGCATTCTAGCTAATGAATGAAAAGTTGAATCTCGGCGTCCGATTGAACGGACCAATCCCGCAACACTCTAAGAGAAATAGGATGGAATCGAAGCGAGATTGGAAGCCTAGACCTCAGGCCGGACGATGTTCATCGCTCGGCCGCTCACAGTCGGGCACTCGTGAGCTTGCTTCGATCGTGCAAGGAAGTCTCAAGGTCGCCGTCGGCTCTGAGACAATGACATTGCACGCGGGCGAAGCCGCTGGTCGCCACCGATCAGCCGCACTCCTATGCTCGCGCGGACGATCAGGTCGTTTCGTTTCGATGGCCGTGCTCGAGCGCGGAAGGATCCCTGGCCCGTCCAGCATGATCGGCACCGGGTTGCTACTGCTCAGACAAAACACCGCCCTGTTGCGCCCAGCCGCCTTGACGCGATGGCCGTTCACACCGCCGATCCAGGCAATGGTCGCGTGGTGACCGTCGATCACGGTGACTATTGCGCAGTCGCGCGACAGCGGCGCCAGCAGGCGCTCGACGTGACCCATCGCGCCGGTCGTTCCGCGCTGACGGGCAGATTCGACAGCCTGCGTTGAGACGGGTCAGCCGAGGTAATTGCCAAGCAGGCTGACGCCATTCAGCATGCGGCCGGGCTGTCGGTCCCGGACGCGCCATTCGCTATCTGAAGGCGCTTCCTTAAGCCGGTAGCGGCATCTCAGCAATACGCCTTCCTGAGACGGCGACCCGGCCGGGTACAGCGTCCTAATAGGAGCCTACGGGCTCGCTGTGCCCTTGCCTCGTACGTTGTCCGCCACTGGCCAGCATCATCGCATTACTGAACGGTAGCAGACCGCTTCGCGCTCCGCATAACGGACAATCTCCCCGGCACGCCTGAGTTCTGCCCTCTGGTGTTTCGCACCAGGACTCTCGAAAAATTCATCGGCCTTGAACTGCCGCGGCGCGCGGAGGCAATCGTAGCGGACGTCCCGCGCGACCTCCTTGCTCGGACCGCCGCCTTTCTTTTGCTCAAAGCCTCGCGATCAAGCTACGCGATCGAGGGCGAGCGCCCGCCGCAAGACCGAATCCAACGCTGGGGCCGCGCCATCGGCGAAGCCGGCCGCCAACCGATCGATGGCGATGAGCTGCTGAGTCCTCGGCGATGCCCGTTTCGTGAGACTTGGCTTGCGAAAGGAAGGAGGCTTCGTCGGCCAGCATGACCGAGACAACCGCATGCCCCTGCCCGATCACATCAGCGCTCGGCCTGAGGACTCATCGATGGGATGGTGGCCTTCGATCAAGGCCCCGCGCAAAACCTTGATGCAATCATCGCCGCCGCAATCCTCGCCTTCGGCTTTGTCTATATCCACCCGTTCGAGGACGGAAACGGCCGCATTCACCGCTACCTAATCCACCATGTCCTTGCCCTGCACGTTTCAATCCGCCGGGAGTGGTGTTTCCCGTCTCGGCCGCGATCCTAGACCAGATCGACGAGTACAGGCGCGTGCTCGAGAGCTATTCGCAGCGCCTTCTGCCATTGATCGAATGGAAACCGACGCCGCAATTCAACGTCCGGGTGCTGAATGACACCGGGGATTTCTACCGATTCTCGATGCAGCCCCGCACGCCGAATTCCTCTATGCCTGCGTTCAGCGGACGATCGAACGGGATCTTCCCGACGAAACCGCTTTTGTGCAGCGCTACGATTAATTCCGGCAACAGGTGGATGCCTTTATCGACATGCCCGAGCGGCTGACCGATCTGCTCTTCGGTTTCCTTCACCAGAATGGTGGCCACCTTTCGAACCGCGCCAGCGAAAAGGAATTCGCCGCGCTGACCAATGACGAGGCAGGGCGGATCGAGGCGATCTACGCGCAAACCTTTGGTGCCGATTGAAGGCGTGATCATCATAAGGATCGATCTTTAGTCCGACGGTTTGGCGATCCCCTCATCCCTGCCTCGTGTCCCGGGCGTGCGCCCGACACATGCGAGCTTTCCTCCCAGGTCTGACGGGCCGCAGATCGTCGCCGCGGCCCAAGGCGCCCGAAGCCGCTTGACAAAGCGGCGACGGCCCGCTCAATTCGAGGCATTCACCAAGGGGAGTCCCGGCAAGGGGCTGAGATACTGCTGGCTTTCGCGGCGCAGTGACCCGTTGAACCTGATCCAGTTCATACTGGCGTAGGGACGGTGCAAGCGCTTTGCGGGAGTTCACGCCCGAAGTCCTGTTTCGAACAGGCCGGCCAAAGCGTCTTTTCATCCTTCCGGCACAGAACTGGGTCTCCAATGCATGAGCAAAGGAGCCTCACGATGAATGCCCTCACCCCCGCCGTGTCGACGGGACCACTGCCCGCCTCGCGGAAAATCCACAAGCCCGGCGTCCTCCACCCGCACATCAAGGTGCCAATGCGCGAAATCGCCGTCCATCCGACGGCTGGCGAACCGCCCGTCACCGTCTACGATCCGTCGGGGCCCTATACAGACCCGACTGTCGAAACCAGCATCGAAAAGGGTCTCGCACGGCGTCGGCACGAATGGATTACGGCGCGCGGCGACGTCGAAGCCTATGACGGCCGCCATGTCCGGCCGGAAGACAACGGATTCGCGGCGGGCGAGCGCCTGACGCCGGAGTTTCCCGTTCGCAACCGCCCGCTCAGAGCCAAGGCCGGCAAGGCGGTGACCCAGCTTGCCTATGCGCGCGCCGGCATCATCACGCCCGAAATGGAGTTCGTCGCCATCCGCGAGAACCTTGGACGGGCGATTCTGCATGGCAAGCTCGAGCGCGATGGCGAAGCCTTCGGCGCGGCGATCCCCGATTTCGTCACACCCGAATTCGTGCGCGACGAGGTGGCACGCGGGCGGGCGATCATTCCCGCCAACATCAATCATCCCGAGAGCGAGCCGATGATCATCGGCCGCAATTTCCTGGTGAAGATCAACGCCAATATCGGCAATTCGGCAGTCACCTCTTCGATGGCCGAGGAAGTGGAAAAGATGGTGTGGGCGATCCGCTGGGGCGCCGACACGGTGATGGATCTGTCGACGGGACGCAACATCCACAACATCCGCGAATGGATCGTGCGCAATGCGCCAGTGCCGATCGGCACGGTGCCGCTTTACCAGGCGCTCGAGAAGGTCGGCGGCATCGCCGAGGACCTGACCTGGGAGGTCTACCGCGACACGCTGATCGAACAGGCCGAACAGGGCGTCGACTATTTCACCATCCATGCCGGCGTGCGGCTGCACTACATCCCGCTGACCGTTGACCGCGTCACGGGTATCGTTTCTCGCGGCGGCTCGATCATGGCCAAATGGTGCCTGCATCATCACCGGGAGAGCTTCCTCTACGAGCATTTCGCGGAGATCTGCGACATCTGCCGCGCCTATGATGTGTCCTTTTCGCTCGGCGACGGCCTTCGTCCCGGCTCGATTGCCGATGCCAACGACGCGGCGCAATTTGCCGAGCTGGAAACGCTCGGCGAGCTGACGCAGATCGCCTGGGCGAAGGATTGCCAGGTGATGATCGAGGGGCCCGGCCACGTGCCGATGCACAAGATCAAGCAGAACATGGACAAGCAGCTCGCCGTCTGCGGCGAAGCGCCGTTCTATACGCTTGGACCGCTGACGACCGACATCGCGCCGGGTTACGATCACATCACCTCAGGTATTGGTGCTGCCATGATCGGCTGGTTCGGCACGGCCATGCTCTGCTACGTCACGCCCAAGGAGCATCTCGGCCTGCCCGACCGCAATGACGTCAAGACCGGCGTGATCACCTATAAGATCGCCGCCCATGCCGCCGATCTCGCCAAGGGCCATCCGGCGGCGAAAGTCAGGGATGATGCCCTTTCCCGCGCGCGCTTCGAGTTCCGCTGGGAAGACCAGTTCAACCTGTCGCTCGATCCCGAAACGGCGCGATCCTTCCACGACCAGACCTTGCCCAAGGAGGCACACAAGCTGGCGCATTTCTGCTCGATGTGCGGGCCGAAATTCTGCTCCATGCGTATCTCCCACGACATCCGCGCCGAGGCACAGAAAGAAGGCATGGCGGCGATGGCGGCGAAATACCGCGAGGGCGGCGATCTCTACCTGCCGGTAGACGAGACCGGCGTACGGGTCATGCCAGAGGCGCCGGAACCGTCATGAGGGTGCTGGTCAAAGGGGCCGGTGTTGCCGGCCTCACCGCCGCCTTCGAACTCGCCGCCCGCGGCGCGACGGTCACAGTCGCCGAGACCCGGCATGGCATCGGTGGCAACGCATCGTGGTTCGCCGGCGGCATGCTGGCGCCATGGTGCGAGCGTGAAAGCGCCGAGCAGCCTGTGCTGGATCTCGGATGCGACGCTGCCGACTGGTGGGATGCGGTGCTGCCCGGTCAGGTGACGCGGGCCGGAACACTGGTCGTGGCCGCGCCGCGCGATACTGGCGAACTCGACCGGTTCGCAAGTCGCACGTCGGGGCATCGGCGTGTCGATGAAGACGAAATTGCGCTCCTGGAACCCGACCTCGCCGGCCGCTTCAGGCGCGGACTGTTGTTCCCCGATGAGGCTCATCTCGACCCCCGGCACGCGATGGCGGCACTTCATGACAGGCTCGCTGCCATGGGTGTCGAATTCCGCTTCGGCGCCGATGCCCGGCACATTTCCGGTTTCGATCGCCGGATCGACTGCACGGGGATGGCGGCAGAAGACGACGGCCTGCGCGGCGTTCGCGGCGAGATGCTGATCCTACGCACGCCGGACATTTCGCTGTCGCGCCCAGTCCGGCTGCTTCATCCGCGCTTTCCGGTCTACATAGTGCCGCGCAACGACCACTGTTTCATGGTTGGCGCGACGATGATCGAGAGCCAGTCCACAGGGCCGGTCACGGCGCGTTCAATGATGGAGCTTTTGGGCGCGGCCTATGCTCTCCATCCGGCATTCGGCGAAGCTGGCATCATTGAGACAGGCGCAGGTGCTCGTCCGGCCTTTCCCGACAACCTGCCGCGCGTCGAAACGAGCGGAGACAGCGTCGCGATCAATGGGCTCTATCGCCACGGTTTTCTCCTCGCCCCCGCCATGGCGCGCCAGGCTGCCGACCTGGTTTTCAGTCAAGACAGAAACAAGGAGCTTGCTCGTGAAACTGATGGTCAACGGCGAAGCGCATGAAGTTGCCGCCATTACGCTGGCCGAATTGCTTGCCGCGCTCGACTATGAGGGCGATTGGCTGGCAACGGCCGTCAACAGCGATCTCGTGCACAAAGCCAACCGGGCGGAGTTCCAGTTGAGCGACGGCGACCGGATCGAAATCCTTTCACCCATGCAGGGAGGCTAGCATGTTCGACCTTCTCGGGACGAGGCTTGCCTCCAGGCTGCTTCTCGGCACGGCTCAATATCCTTCGCCTGCCATCCTTGCCGATGCGGTCAAGGCGTCAGGCACGTCGGTGGTGACGGTCTCGTTGCGCCGTGAAATGGCCGGCGGCAAGGCCGGCGAAAAATTCTGGGCGCTGATCAGCGCGCTTGGCACGAAAATCCTGCCCAACACTGCTGGCTGTCACTCCGTCAAGGAAGCGGTCACGACCGCAAAAATGGCGCGCGAAGTCTTCGGCACGAGCTGGATCAAGCTCGAAGTGATCGGCAATCACGATACGCTGCAGCCGGACGTGTTCGGCCTGGTCGAAGCTGCACGCGTCCTGTGCGAAGACGGCTTTGCAGTACTCCCCTATACCACCGACGACCTTGTCGTCGCCGAGCGGCTGCTTGGGGCAGGCTGCAAGGTCCTGATGCCGTGGTGCGCGCCGATTGGCTCCGCCCTCGGGCCGGTCAACATCACGGCGTTGCGCGCGATGCGCAGGCATTTCCCTGACGTTCCACTGATTGTGGATGCAGG
This sequence comes from Mesorhizobium caraganae, assembly GCF_016836705.1. Taxonomy (GTDB): domain Bacteria; phylum Pseudomonadota; class Alphaproteobacteria; order Rhizobiales; family Rhizobiaceae; genus Mesorhizobium; species Mesorhizobium caraganae. Next base: position 11,921 of record NZ_JAFCGY010000032.1, read on the forward strand.
CCTCGGGCGACCGTCGCATGCAGCAACCGTCATGGAGCTCGGCTTTGACGCCGTGCTCCTGAACACGGCGGTCGCCAAGGCGGCCGACCCCATCGGCATGGCGCGCGCATTTGGCAAAGCGGTCGAGGCCGGTCGTGAAGCCTTCAGCTCGGGAATGCTCGAACCGCGCGACGTTGCCGTGCCATCGACACCGACGATCGGCAGGGCAGTTTTTTCATGAAGCTCGATCCCTTCTACCTGATCGTCGACAGCGCTGCCTGGATCGAGCGGCTGGTGCCGCTTGGCCTCAAGCTGGTGCAACTCCGCATCAAGACCATGCATGAAGCCGGGTTGCGCACCGAAATCCGGAAAGCGAAGGCCTTGTGTGCTCGACACCGGTGCCAGCTCATCGTCAACGACCACTGGCGCCTGGCAATCGAGGAAGGCTGCGACTTCGTGCATCTCGGCCAGGAGGATTTGCGGACCGCCGACCTCGCGCGGATACGGGCAGCCGGCGTGGGGCTCGGACTGAGCACCCATGATCATCTCGAACTGGAAACGGCCAAGGCCGCCGAGCCAGACTACATCGCGCTCGGCCCCATCTACCCGACCATCCTGAAGAAGATGAAATGGGCTCCGCAAGGCGTCGAACGGATCAGCGCGTGGAAGCGCCGGGTCGCGCCGATCCCATTGGTCGCCATAGGCGGCCTCAACCCTGACCGGCTCGACGGAGTCTTCGCGGCTGGTGCGGACAGCGCGGCGGTGGTCACCGACATCACATTGAATGCCGATCCCGAAGCGCGCGCGCGGAAATGGATCGAAAAGACGGACCAATGGCGCTGAGGCGGGAACCGCATGTGCTTGTTGTCGGTGGATCGGACTCCAGCGGTGGTGCCGGAATTGCGCGCGACATCGAGACGATCTCTTCCATTGGCGTGCGCACCTGCCTTGCTGTCACCGCGCTGACGGTGCAGACGCACGAAGCCGTCATGGAAATTCATCATTCGCAATCTCGTCTGGTGGCCAATCAAATGTGCGCGGCGCTGCAGGCCAACGAGGTGACGGCCATCAAGATCGGCATGCTGGCGACTGCCGAGATCATCGTTGCCGTTGCGGCGGTGCTGCGTGAAAATCCGCACGTGCCGGCGATACTGGACCCGGTGCTGGCGTCGACGTCAGGCCGGTCTCTCCTGGAAGCCGGCGCCATCGCCGTCATGAAGCGTGATCTGCTGCCGCTTTGCCGCCTGGTCACACCCAACCTCATCGAACTGGCGCTCCTGGTTGGCTCGGAACTGGCGGTCGATGAGGACAGCGCAGTCAGGCAAGGCCGGGAATTGCTGGAAGCCGGCGCGCGGGCTCTGCTTATCAAGGGTGGCCATGCATCGGGACCCCGGTCGACCGATATCCTGTTGCGCTCCGATCACGAACCAGTCCGCTTCGACGCACCGCGCCTTGCTACATCAATGCGCGGGACGGGATGCATGCTGGCCAGTGCGATTGCGGCGCATTTGGCAAAGGCAAGCCCGCTTGAAGACAGCGTGCGTGACGCCAAACTGTTTGTGTTCGAGAAGCTCTCGAAGCATGCAGTCACATGACAGCGAGTGACGATCGATAGAGCTGGACTAGCGACGACGCTTCTCCAACGAAAGCGAGTTCGAACGCTTTGCAAGAACTGGTCGTTTTCTTTTTTCGCGGTCCGCTAAAAAGTCTTCAGCCTAAACATGACTATTGTGGTTCGCCTGTCGTATTTCCGAACGCCATTGCACGGTAGAGTAACCGAACCTCATCGCTTGCGTGTCACGGAAGGCCAGGAGGCCATTGTACAAGCCGAGGCACCACAAGACGGCGCAGACCGTCACGCTCTTCAAAGAAAAATATTCTCCAGGGGGATCGTCATCATCGATCCGGCGGTCGGGAGGCCCGCCCGGCTGAAAGAGGGCGATGGCTATGATATGGTCAGGGACGGGATGGCATGGTTTGCGTCAGGCACCTGCACGGATCACCTCTCAAAAATGGCAGGCCGGTACCGGCATCGAGACGCCGTCGCGAGATTTTCGCGGCCGTGGTGGCTTCGCCGTCTGTTGTCCGCAGGGCGAAGTGCGCAGCAGATGAGAACGTGCGGGGGCTCAAAATGCGCCTGAACCGCATGCGACGAGAACACGATCTTCGATGCTGTCTAACGAGCATCAACGGGATATTGCGAACAACGAAATCATAGTGAGACACGACGTAGCGGTCGGGCATTTTGATCACCGGCGACAAAGTAGGTGATTTGAATCACCGGTCTCGACAACGGCGGCGTCCACCGGGATGATCCGGTCGAACTGTTTCTCCAGGGCCGCGATTGCCTTGATTGCCGAGGCCCGGTCCGGGTCGCGCCGCTTAGCGTATGATCCGCCATTGAGTCTGTGCGCATGGAGAGTCCGGTGAACGTCGCCGAAGAAATGACTGCGAGTTCGCAGCGCCGCTGTTTCGATTCCGCACCATGCATCTGGTGCGGGGCTGCTACATTCGACCCATCCCTGGAGCACATCCTCCCGGAGGCGTTGGGATGCCCACCCGGCTTCGTACTTTCCAATGACGTCTGCGCTAAGTGCAACAACGGTTTCGGGCACCTCGACCGAGCCCTACTGCGCCAATTCGAGCTGATTACCTTTCTCGGAAACGTCCCCCGAAAGCGCGGAAAGGCTCCATCGCTCGACAGCTGGAGTTCGATCCTTGGGCGCTATACTGAAGCCGGGCCAGAACTGCACATCAATGGGGGTCCGGGACCCGCCGAAGCGTTCGGCAAGAGACTGAAGCCTGCTCAGGCGACGAAGGATCTGGAAAACCTGTCTTTCAAGGCGACGGACGGCTTTGCGACCGTCAAGTTCTCCCAGCGGTTCGGGGACGATCCAAAATTTGTCAGAGCGCTCTACAAAGTCGCTTTCGGTGTTGCTGTCTACTGGCTCGGTCCAGCAGTTGCGAGCACGCCGGAGATGGCTGCGGTCAAGAAATTCGTGCGAAAGGGCCGAGGCGAATTCAGCGCCGTCCTTATCGCGGGTTCTCGCCGCCATGATCACCACTTTGAGCCACCATACCGCGAAGAGGACACCGCCTACTTGGCGGTCGGCATGCGCATCTTCGGGATTGATTTCGTCACCGACTTCGATCCCGGGCAACGACTGACCGCCAAGATGGAGACATTGCTGACAGCTCAACGACATCAAAACTGGACCATTCTTCCTCCTTGTCGGTAAGGTTGCTTTGCGCTCCAATCGCGAAAGTCAGCAGTTTCAACGGCAAGGCGGTCGCGGTTCGACTTGGACTGGATGCGCGTGCGCGCAGCAGCTCGAACGCGCGTAGCACGCCATCTGATCGAAGATCGCCCGTCTGTCGTGCCACCGTCCGATTGGCGCGAGGTGGGCGGCGTTATGAGCGGCACCACGGCGCTGATACGTCGTAGTCCACCCCCACCGCATCGGCGGTCGCTTGGGATTGCTTCTGCCGAATTCCAGCGTATCCTGCTGCAGCGCACGTGAGCACAAGGTGGCGCCTGGCGCCTCGACCAGCCACCATTTTAAGAACCAGCGTCGGCATGGCGGCCGAAAATGCTGAGGCAAGAGACCGCCATTTCAAGAGGAAAACTCGTCATGGATTCCCATGCCGTTATTGCGTCCCTGCCAGTCGCCGGGGCCGACCGCTCTGTACTTATTGCTGCCGCCAACGCGGCTTTCGAGGCTGTCCTTGAGCGGATTGAACCCAACAATGAGGCGCTAACCAGAGGCCTTTGGGATGCTGGTGACTACGTCGACAATCAACTGTTTACGGATCTGATCACCCCCGACAAGTTGCCGATGCGGCGCGACGAAGTTGCGTACTACATCGACGTCTTCCTGGTGCATCACGTCATCGGATTGGCAACCGAAGCGGACAGAGAGGCCGCCGAATCCCGGTCTTAAACCTCGCCCGCAGCAAGCTCTGATTACCGCGGCGTTTTAGGGGGCAGCGCCATCAATATCTTGACCTTTGCCGCCACCTCTTCCAGGGTGGCGGTAAGGCGGTTTATTTGCGAGGCGGTTGCCGCCAGTTCAGGGCCGTAACGGGTAACGAGATACTCCCGGTTCCGGCTTAAAGACTGAAGATGCGTGGCGGTTTTCGCGCGAAGGCGCAGCCCGGCTGCCAGCGCGTGTTCTGTTCGCGCCGACAGGTCGTGCTGCATTTTGCGGACCTGATTGGGATTGTGCCCACAGTGGAGCAAAAGCGCGGTCAGATAGAGTTCGATCGCATGGATCGCCGACAATCTGAACGGCGCGCGTGTCAACGGTTTGCCGGGACGGCCTTGTTGAAGGAGCAAGTTTGCCGCCTTGCGATATTCCTCCGCCAGCTCGTGAAGCTGCTGCGGGGATGCAAGCTCACCGGGATATTTGCGTTCTTCGATCGTCATTTGCGCGATCTGAAAATGCTAAGGTGCAAACTTCGTAGATTAAGATCCATGGCTCCGCGCGTCTCTTCACTTCGCTATTCGATATCGCTCCCTGCGATGTTCGCCAACAGCGGGGCAGTCGGTCAGAAAGGCGTCGTCGACTTACTATAGCGACGGCTCGTTGAGATGCGTCAAAATTTGACCAGACCGCACTGGATCGATCCTGTCTGCCTCTGCGAGTGCCCAACGTTGCCATGCTTCCAGTGCCGAGGCGTCGATATAGGCCGAACCTTCATCGATCGCGCGACGGACGCGCTCAACAAGCGCGCGAATGTCTTCAGCTTGACGTAGCAGCTCTCCGCTGTTCCGCAGGTTTTTGCAGGCGCTTTTGGTTAAGTTGAACCAGCCGTTCCTGGCGCTGTTTCTCCTTTTCAATCCGCTCCCGCTCTGCACGCTCCTCGGCTTCCCGCAGGCTAAGGCGAAACTCTTTCTCGCTCGCCACGATGATCGCAGCCGCAATCTCAGCGATCTTTGATTCGAGCTCGACGTCACCCTCATCCTGCCAAGAAACCGTATTCTTGCGGTCGAAACCCGGATCGATCCGCCGGCAAACGGGGTTGATGCTGGCAGGTCTGGCGCCGGCCGCATGTACCCATGCTGACGCACGGTGCGGTGGCTGCCGACTATTTGTATGTCCAGACCCAGATGGGTATCGCCTATAATTGCTCGCGCGTGAATTTCTCCATCGCGCTCGTAGGCATCGCCGGCATGGCCGCGCTTACTGAGCGCCAAAAACAGCGCATTGAAGATCTTCAGCCGTCGCTTGCCGGTCTGGTTCACCAGTCGAAGAAGCGCGTTAGCCAAGCGTTGCTCGACCTGTTCGGTTGCCAATTCCATGACCCGCGCCTGCGTTTCCTAAGTCTGCTGCCAACCGTCTTGAATGTTCCCGCGGCAAGGACAGGGAAACGTGGCGATAAATCCGGCCACACGGCGTTCGGCCAAACCGGAACCACGCAGTCGACCCCACCGCTCATGCCCGGCAAGCAGCACATAGAATGAGCGCGCCTCGGACTCCCGCTCGAAGATCGGCGACTCCTTCGCAAACCGTACGGACGGGGGTCGTTGAGAACGCTGTCGAGTTCCGCGGAGTTCAGGCCCCCGAACAGCGACAGTCGCGCGATAACCGAGCGGTCAAGCGGCAAACTCAGCTCCTCACTGCCTCATGACTCCACAGCGGCGCCAGACGGGCCAGCTATATTTCGCGCAGCAGTTGCGCCAGCGCAAATCGCTAGCCCGCGCGGTGGGCTCGAAAGTTGCAGCGGTTGAAGCCGTGACGCACTCAAGAAAGGACTTTCCCTTGAAACTTCGCCTGATTACCGCCGCCGCCGCCCTGCTCGCTCTTGCCGGCGCCGCAAATGCCGAGGAACACATTGTCCAGTTGCTGACAAAGGGAGACAAGGGTTCCATGGTCTTCCAGCCCAATTTCATGAAGGCGGCACCGGGCGACACGGTCAAGTTTGTGCCTGGCGACAAGACCCACAATGTCGAAACCATCCAGGGAATGATCCCCGACGGCGCCCAGGAGTTCAAGGGCAAGGTTGGTGAAACGATCACCGTGACCCTGACGCAAGAGGGCGTCTACGGCGTGAAATGCAATCCGCATTACGGTCTGGGCATGGTGGCGCTGATCGTGATCGGCAAGCCCGTGAACCTCGACGCGGCGCAGGCCGTCAAGCAGGTCGGCAAGGCCAGGACCGTATTCACTGAGCTGTTCAGCCAGGTGACGAAGACGAACTGATCCCAGCCGAAGGCCGGACGACCGAGAGGTCCGTCCGGCCTTCGCCAAAGCCGGAAAGGCTCCGGGCATCCATCGGTCGCTTCAGCACCGCATCCTTTCCACCCTTGACATCCGGGCGACCGAGAGTTTGTCGGGGCCAAAAAGGAAGCGCCTACTGCCAATATGCCGGAAAAACCGCGACGACAGCCAGCTTCAACTTCGGAAAATACGTAGCACGGGCTTGCCCTCCGGACACGGGATACTTCCCAGATCGGCCATGTCAACCTCTCCGAGGCGTCCTCGCTTCGGTTTGCCCGTTATGCGGGATCCCGAGTGTGTTCTTAATCCCTTCAGTGTCGTCTCGCGTTCTTCGATCGGATCGAGGCCTGCCTTTCGGTTCGAATGCTTCATGCGACCGGCAGGCAGCGTGCGGACTAGCAGCCAGACCTGAGGTGAATATGCGGGAAGCATCCACCATGTGGATGCGTACCCATCCGAACAATCGATTTGTTAGATCTGCTTCTCGAAAGCTAACCCTCCTAGTCATGGAATCATGAGGCTCTGGACGGCGACGCTGGCCTAACAAATCAAGGGGGGCTGCACGTAGGAGAATCGATGCGCAGAAAAATCGCAGGCGGGGTTGGTGGCATTTTGGGTCGGCCGACCGTCAGTTTCGCTCCGTCAACAGGCCTTCACATGCTCTTATCCGCGACTATTGCAGGCGTGCGGCTTGCATGCTCCTGCGATTACCCGTTCGAAAGAGCGGTTACGAGTACTGCGACGAGTTGCGCGACTTCTGCTGTCGTCGCCGGCCTCATAGCCGACGGTGACGTGCTCAATGGATTCTCCTACTTTGATTAAGAGATGAAATGCGAACGCTGCTCGTTGATCATCATGCGGATCTTGCACGCGCGGTGCGCGTTGCGCTCGCGGATAGCGGTTTCGCCGTTGATGTAGCTTGTACTCTGGAACAGGCGTCGAGTGCATTTCATTGCGCGAGCTATGAAATTCTCCTGCTGGAGATGGCTCTGCCCGATGGCGATGGCTTGGACTGGCTGAGGCAGCTAAGGAGCGAGGGTCATTCAGTTCCTGCCGTCATTATGAGTAACATCAACGATATCGAGAGCCGAATTGCCATTTTCAACGGTGGCGCGGACGATTTTCTGGTCAAGCCCGTCTGTCCTGTTGAGCTCATCGCCAGAATGAGAGCCATTCAGCGCCGGTCGATACAGATGACCGACCCCATCCTTGTGTTTGGCAATCTCACCTTCGACCCGATCGGCCGACAGGTTTCCGTTGCGGGTCATCCGCTGACGATCGCACGCCGCGAACTATGTATTCTAGAGCATCTGCTTAACCGTGCAGGCCGCATCGTGCCGCGTGAGCAGTTGGAGGGTCACCTCTATTCGTTCAACGACGAGGTATCTACCAACGCGCTTGAAGTCGGAATCTATCGCTTACGTAGACATCTGAGTGGGTCAGGTGCAACGCCACGGATCAGGACCGTGCGTGGCATTGGTTACATTCTTGAATTGCCGGGCGCGGCATCCGCATAGTTGGTCGAATGTGAAAGAAAAGACTGTCTTGAAAATCGTTCCAACTCGTCATCCTGGCACCAATCGGCGGCCGACCCTCATCGACGGTTCGAGAGCTACCGTTTGTCTTTACTTAGGCCCTCTCCTCTGCGCGCTCATGCTGTTATCTCCACGTTCTGCCGTGGCCCAAAACAACGGGGATGAAGGGGCGCCGCGTGCCGCTTCCAATAGTATCAATGCCACGCTGAACCTTTCCTCTTCGCTCGGCAAGACAGTTCATCTGCCCGCGCCAGCCGCGACCATCTTTGTCGCCGACCCGACGATCGCGGATTATCAGGCACCCTCGAACAAAACCATTTTCGTCTTTGGCAAGAAATCCGGGCGGACCAGCCTATTCGCCTTGGACGACAACGGCGAGGCTCTCGCCGAGTTGCATATCGTCGTCACGCAACCGATTGGAGATCTGCGGGCCATGTTGAGGGATCAGGTCGGCGACCATCCGATCCGCGTCAAGTATACCCCGCGCGGCGCAATCCTTAGCGGTACAGCGCCCGATGCCGAAGTCGTCGACACTGCGAAAAGAGTTACTCAGCAATTTCTCGGTGACGGTGCGCAGGTCGTCAATAACATCAAGGTCGTTGGGTCCTTGCAGGTTAATCTGAGTGTGCGCGTAGCGGAGGTCTCCCGTAACGCCATGAAGGAACTCGGTATTAACCTGTCCGCCTTCGGTCAAATCGGCACTTTCAAAGTGGGTTTGTTACGCGGCGCCAGAGGTGCTGGCTCTGGTGCAGCTAATGGTGGTGGTACAGCCGAAATAGGATTCAACGATGGCAATATCAGCGTCGGCGCGGTTCTCGACGCGCTCGCCAAGGAGCACATCGCTTCCGTCTTGGCTGAGCCGAATCTCACTGCGATGTCCGGTGAAACCGCCAGCTTCCTCGCCGGCGGCGAATTCCCCATTCCTGTCCCCCAGGAAAATGGGCAAGTCTCGATTGAATTCCGTCACTTCGGCGTCAGCTTGGAATTCGTGCCAACCGTTCTCAACAACAATCTAATCAACATTCACGTAAAGCCGGAAGTCAGTGAACTATCGTCACAAGGTGCCGTTCAAATCAACGGTATCTCCGTGCCGGCAGTTTCCACGCGCCGAGCCGATACAGTCGTCGAACTCGCCAGCGGGCAGAGCTTTGCAATCGGTGGTCTCATCAGGCGTAACGTCAGCAATGATATCAGTGCTTTTCCCTGGCTCGGCGAAATGCCGATCCTTGGCGCCCTGTTCCGTTCGTCCTCGTTTCAAAAGGAAGAGTCGGAACTGGTTATTTTGGTTACGCCTTACATCGTAAGGCCGGGCTCCAGCCCCGACCAGATGAGCGCACCCACGGACCGGATCGCGCCGGCTTTGGACGGCGGGGCCACTGTGACGAATTCGCCGGCAAGTCCGCCGCGAAGCGGCGCTACTACCCGCACCGGCGCGCCAGGCGCCAAGGGCAGTGCCGGCTTTATCATCGAATAGCTGTGGTCGAATGACGTTGCGGATCAAAGTTCTCCTGGTCGCTCTTACGGCAAGCCTAAGTGGCTGCGTAAGCCCGCCGATCTATGTCGAGCCATCGACCCCGATCCTTATCCGGCAGGAGACCGCCGTCCTGATGTTAGAGAGTCTTCGCGCTTCCGAACGGCAGCGTTTGCGTGTTTTCCTTGAGAGGGCCAGTCGCGGTCGGCGCGATGCGCTTCATCTGCTTATCAGCGGGTCGGCCCGGCTCAGCGCAGAGGCAATCCATCAGGCCAGGCAGATGGGCATCGATGCGTACAACATCCATTTGCTCGACCAACACGTCGGGGGCGCAGCGCGAATAGAGGCGATCGTCTATCATGCCCGCCCCCCTGTCTGTCCGTCGTTTTCCAGTCCGTTACTCAATGACAAGTCCTTCGACCAGACGCTTGGCTGTTCGACACGCCATAACCTCGCGGTGATGGTCAACGATCCGCGCGATTTATTCGACAACAAGGCAGTCAAGCCAAGCAATGGTGATCGCGCTGCCATACCAGCTGCCAAATACAGGACATTCACGACGGAGAAAAGTGGCGACTGATGCCGCCAGGTCCTTTCCTCTTCGCCCGGTAGACTCTGGCACCTGCTCAAGCACGCACCATCGCGTCGTAGCATTTGGCGATGCGCAGACCGTGTCAATGCACGATCGTCGCCTTATCGAGGTCATTGAGCTTCGATGACCCAGATGGTAATAGCCTGGCGCCTCACCTCACTACGGCGCTCTTGCGTGGGCGCGGCGCTGGCGACTTTGCTTGGTGAAACTGCGGTCACTGTCACGCTGATGGTGTGACGGAGTCGGGACGGATCCCCCCAAGCACCCTTTTGGCGATGGGGACGACAGCAACAGCACTGAGCGGCGATCTTTGTTGGCGGGGTTTTGAAGGCTTCGCGTGTCCTGGAAGCGCGGCGACTTGGTTCAATGGCCAGGCGGCCTCGATCTTGGCCAGGTCGTGTCGACCAAGGTGGCGCGGCTACGTGGCCGCGCGCCACGCGGCAGGTGTTGCGGGTCCCCATGGCCACCGGAGGCCCCCATCTTCACGGGCGCTGCACCTCATCAGCATGATCGCGCTGTGCGCAACTGATGGTGCCATAAGGCTCCCTTTCCTCACTATCGAGCAGGTCCTCGTCCCGATCGTGAAGCTGGATGGCATCGTTATCATGGACACCTTGCCGGCGTGCGGCCGGTGTCCACGGCGCGATCGAGCTGGCCGGCGCGGCGCTTAACTTTCTGCGCAATCCAGGCGGTGTAAAACACGGCTGACAGTCGCTGGCGAGACGCCGGCCTCAGCGGCGATCTGTTTGCCCGTCCAGCGCTGGCGGCGCAGTCGTTCGATGGTCTCGATAATCGCTGCAGGTGTCGGCCGGCGCCGCGATACGGCCGGGACGAACGACCCACTTCCGCACCGTCCGCGGGCAGACGCCTGCGGCTTCGGCGACGGCCTGCGGCGTCTGCCCGCTCTCGACCTGCCTTACAATTCGCTCTCGACCGCGTGGCATAAGCCGGGCATTCTTATGAACGTTCATCCGGTCCTCCGAGAATCACTGAAGCTTCGACAACCTCAGCTTTCCCGGTCTGGACCGGATGGGCAACCTACTGAAAGCTCACAGCTAGATCGCGACCGTCCGATCTTCCAGACGCCGATCAGATCTGCGCGGTAAAGGCAAACTTGCGCGGCGGGCTGATTGATAGAATGGACGAAGCACGCGGAGGGTGCGCATTTGTTGGTCAGGCCACGTCTTGGAATAATGGCGTTGTTCCGATCTGGCTGGGAACGCCAGCGGCTTGCACAGGCTCGGCCGCAAGGCGTGCTTGCAGGTTGTTCAAATAGCCTTCCGCATAGGTTTGCGCCATGGGAACCGGCAGATTGATCCCGGCCGTCGCGGCCTCTTCTATCGCCTTCTTCACGAGCCCGTTTTTAATTGCCAGCTTGACCTCGGGACCCGCGACAAGGCTGAGCGCCTGCGCTCCGACACCGATGCCAGCTTGTACCAGCGCCTGCTTCATATTGCCTCCGGTAATGGCTGTACGAACAAGATTTTCCGCTTGCGCCTGTGATGCAAGCGCCATCGATGCGAGATCGGCTACTTGTCCGATGGCCGGGATGAAGCTGAGCAATCCCACCGCCGTTGCAGCCCAGTCAAGCACTTGAGAGTGCACCTTGAGTACGGAGTCGACTGCGTGCATGAAGGCTCCGCCGTTCTTTTTGGCTGACTTGACATCAGGCTGGTCCGCCCGGCCCATCATCATGTCCGAGGCGGCGTCCTGCTCTGCAGCGGTTTTGGGCGCATGGGTCTTTGGCTGCTGAACGGTGCGGTTCGCAGACGACATGCTGTCGTTGAAGTGGGCAAAGTCTTTTTTGCTGACGTCACCGGAATCGACCGTATGTCCGCCGCCGAAGTCGAAAAACCCACTGTGGGTCGTATAGCCCGTAATCGAATTGTTCAGCAGACCGAACAAAAGAGGATCTGAGAGGAGCTGCGAGGCCGTTTGCCGTACTTTCGGATCGAGGCTCTTGTCGTCTGCCATGCTCGCCAGCTTGTCACGAGTCAGGTCACCGCGTCCAAAGAAGGCGTCCTGATGGCTGTTAATCGTCTTGAGCGTATTCAGCTCGGTTCGCGTGAGGCTCATTGACGATGAAGCAGCTTGCAGGAAGTCCTCTTTGTGGACCTTGTCTGTCGTACCACCGCACAGCTGCTTCCAGGCATCGGGGTGACTGACGAAGTATTGAGCTGCCGCAATGACCTGGGGCGGACATTTGCCGGTCTTCGCTTCGCCATCGACGATCTGCTTGAAATCAGCCAGGCTCAGGTCCTTGGGCAGGTTGTCGGAGTACCGGTAAAGCTCGCGCAAGGCATCGCTCAACGTCATGACCGACGGCTGAGGATTTCCGGTGCTGTCGGACGGTATGTAGTTCTGTGTGTAGCTTTGCGCCTGTCGGTCCTGAAATGCGGCAATTTGTGAGTGATGGCTGGAGAATCCGGACAAATCCTTCTCCGTGATCTTGCCGCCACAGCAGCCATCGCCCTGCGAGCCGATCGCATGAAAAAGCTCTGGATCCTGCTGCAATCCCTCGATCGCCGCTTTCAGATCCGGCGGCGTAGAGGGATCATTGGCTTTGTCCCCCAACGATTTCCAACTGAGCGGGCATTGGTCCTTGTGACGGTTCAGCACTGCCACTATCTGCAACTCGGGCTCGGTCAGCGAGCCACCGTTCCACGTGATTCTCTCGCTTTTTATGGGCGCCGGCGCAACGGAACGGGAGGCAACCGCAGAGGGCTGCGGGTCCTGCTCCATTGATTCGATTGCTGCCCTCATATGTGGCGGCAGCAGGTCCAATGGGTGCCGGCACAATTCTTCCAACGACGACTCGACATCCGGCAACAGCGATTCCGATGGGTGCCGGTACAATCCTTCCATCGACGAGTCGAGATTCCCCGGCAGCGGGTCCCGGAGCGCGAAGGGACCGGCCATTCCCCCGATCCGGTAAATGGACAGCATCGCATCAAAGGACGATGCGTTTTGCTGGGTCTTGTCGAACGCAGATATCGGGCCCGACCAGACCCGTGCGGCCTGTGAGGGGTTCGGGCTGTTGGACTGCGGGAGGTTCGGGCCGTTGTAAACGTCAGTGGCGTTATTGATTAACAATTTTGGCTCCTCAGATGTGAATTTGCAATCCCCCACAAGGGCGACGCCAAATGTGTTCACGAACGTTGACAATTCCGAGCATTGGCCGGGTCACCAAATTGCCCCTGGCCGTACTTTAATTGCTCCGCTCCTGGATGGCTCCAAGGTTCAACTCCAGCACAATGGCCGGCGATCGTTGATACTGGGTCTCATCATGAGCGGTTCAGCTTTCGAGAACCTGACGGATTCAAAAGAACTCATAAAGAGGAGGCGGCTGCCGGTAATGTTTTCTCCAGAAGCTGCGGCGTATCCATAGATGTCATTTCTGACCCAGTTCAGGCTTCCCGCCAACGCCATCCGGTTGCGGCACGTCAGAAGAATAAGAGGCTTCCGGTCGTCCATCGCGGACGACCATGGTGGAGGAACCCCGAAACAATATCAGCACCGTTTCCCTTGGCGGCGTCTCAGCGACGTGAGGCTGCGCCTGCGCCTCCGCCACGAGGCCGTTGAACGTCTGCTCCACGAGCGCGATGAAGCGCGGTGGACCGGAAACCAAGACGAGGCCATTTCCCGGCGCGGGTCTCACGGCATAGCGGTCATCGGAGATCTCAAGCTCATCGAGGGCGCCCTTGAACGCGTCGAAGCGAATCGGAGTCAACACAAGCATCCGCGTTTGGGCTTCCTTTGCAGCGGACACATAGAGCACAAGCCCATCATAGTACCATTGGAGATCGTACAGCTTGGTCAACCGATCGAGGAACTCGCGCGGTGGCAAATCCGGCATACGCCCGCGAATCCGCCCCTTCACCTCGGCGCTGATGTTGACTCGGATATTCAGGTTAGTGCCGAATTCCTGCAACGCGGCAGAGAGATCCTGATCTAGAACCGTATACCTATAGGGTGTCGAGGGGAACGACAGAGGGACGCCGAGAGTTGTGTGGATTCCGATGGAGAGAAAAGATCCGACCCAGAGAAGTCTCTTCAAGCTGTGCAGGATGGCGGATCGGATGAGCGTTCTTGACATCTCGTCCTGATAAACCAAAGGCTGAGTTTCTCACAATCACTAAAGTCGCCAATGTGACTTCTTACATGACTACGTGACTAAACGACGCTCCCGTCAGCTTGTCGTCAGGTTGCCTCTCTAGGTATCGACCGCAACAGCGGGTGATAACCGGGGCTGGACTCATCCCAAGTCAAAGAGAAAGCAATCGAGTCCTTGCATGATGATGCCTGTCGCGTCGATCTCTGCCAGTCTGACGGACTCTCTTCCCAGGGTCGCGTCACCGTCATTCGGCGAGCAGGCCCAGTTTGAGCGCGCGCTGGCGCAGGCGGCCGCCTCGATAAAAAACGATACCGCGTCGGGGCCAGGGAGAGCGGTGCCAGTTCCTCCACAGTTGGATGTTCAACGCGCGACTGCGCAGACAAGCCCACTGGGCGATCGCGTGCTCCAGACGATTTCTTCCATGTACCGGGACAATGCAGTTACTTCTGCCGCGCTTGACCATCAGGTAGGCCTTGCGAAGGGCGCCGCTCTACCTGTGTCGGCGCAGAAGCTCCCTGTCGAAGGTGGGGGAGCGGGAATGCGGATGTCGGGCGTTCCGCAAGCGGGGCATGATTTCGAATCGATGATTGCTGATCTGCGGGATGTCTACAACGGCGTCACCCAAGTTGATCTTATTTCCAAAGGTGTCAGCGGCATCACCTCATCTGTGAACAAACTATTAAAGGAAGGATGAACGGCGCACATGATTGGCTTAGCCCACGGCGAAATTATGCATAGTCGCCCGTCCGGTTGGCGATCGCTTCATTTTGTCGTGCTGCCGCTTCTCCTCGCTCTGACAGGGTGCAAGGTCGATCTCTACACGCAATTGCAGGAGCGCGAGGCGAATGAGATGCTCGCGCTTCTGATCGACAGCGGGGTTGATGCGGTCCGGGTTGCCGCCAAGGATGGGACCAGCACGATCCAGGTCGACGAAAAGCTGCTTGCCTTCTCAATCAACCTCCTGAATGCCAAGGGGCTGCCGCGCCAGTCTTTCAAGAACCTCGGCGAGATATTCAATGGATCGGGCCTGATTGCCTCGCCGACCGAGGAGCGTGCTCGTTACGTCTATGCCCTGAGCGAAGAGTTGTCGCGTACGATCAGCGATATCGATGGCGTCTTCTCAGTACGTGTTCATGTCGTTTTGCCGAACAACGACCTGTTACGAGCGGGCGGCACGCCATCCTCGGCCTCGGTTTTTATCCGGCACGACGCCAAAGCAAATCTCTCAGTTCTGCTGCCGAAGATAAAGCTGCTCGTCGCCGACAGCATCGAAGGCCTGTCCTACGAAAAGGTCGAAGTGGTTTTGGTGCCAGTGGTTTCCGCGCATGAGCAACGGGCCGTACCGGCGACTGTTTCGGCCCAAGCATCTAGGTTCGTTCCGGCGCCACTGCTGGCAATCGTGATCGGTGTTGCCGCAGCTGTATTCGTAGTGGCGTGCTATCTCTTAGCCAGTGTTCTTAGGCGTCGGCGCAAGCAATCATCGGGCAAACTATCCAAGGTCGAGGGCCGCTCGGGTGTTTCCGCTGTCGGGGCCATTCACAAAAAGATCATCGGCGATACGGCGTAGGTAACATTCCCAATGTCGATACCGATACAGACTGCCGAACACGATCAGTCGTTCCGATTGCGTTCCGTGCGCCTGAGCGATCTTGCTGCTTTGGCCCATCCGACTCGTCTTGCTGCACGTCTTGATCCGGCGTTGTCCGCTGCGACATTGGTGCAGTTGCAGAAGAGTCCCAGGCTGCAGCCAAGACTGGCAGAATTGCTGCTTGACAATGAAAGGGCTTCGAACGGAAGCGGCTGGGGGCCGGATCTTCTGCGCGGACATGATCCGCGTCGGGCCGCTCTCCTTGCCGGTAGTATCTGGCATGCCCGTTCGCTGCTGAAGCTTGTTACAAAGCCTCACCTCACCGTGCTTATTGGACATATCGGCGCTGATGCCCACGCGTTTGGCATCCGACATCTGGCGCATGCCATCGCAAACAGCTTGATCGCTGATCCGGAAAAACTCGCCCAGCAAATTGAACACGATGGACATGCCTGCCTTGGTGCTTGGCTCAATGACAGTCCAGCGCTTGAACGTAGCCGCGTGCTTCTACGGTTGCCTGTCGGAACCCCCGCCGAGACTCCAGCGCCCGAACACAGTAATGCCTCGGGCCGGTTGTTTTCGCTTGTCGTAGCCCATTTTGAGACGGAGATCCCCGTGTGACAACCGATGTTTCCGCAGCGCCCGTCGCGCCGCAGATGCGCCCGGTGGGGCCACTGATACCGGCGAGTGAGCTCGAGGTCTGGCACAGCGCCGCAGAAGCGCGTGATGCAGCAGAACGGCATCAGCAGCAGGTTCGCAGCTGGGTACGCGCCGCTTATCAGCGTGAGCGGGCGCGCGGCCATACCGAGGGCTTGAATGCAGGCGCCGAGGAAATGGCACGGTTGATTGCACGGGCAGTCTCCGAAGTGGCGCGACGAAAGGCGGTTCTGGAGCAGGAATTGCCACAGCTCGTGATAGAGATCCTAAGCGATCTTCTGGGCGCTTTCGATCCGGGCGAGCTGTTGGTGAGGGCTGTTCGTCACGCGATTGAGCGCAAATATAGCGGCGCGGAAGTTTGCCTTCATGTGTGTCCCACGCAAGTCGATATGCTCGCGCGCGAGTTTGCTGGTTGCGACGGACGGGAGGGGCGGCCGAGGGTTCAGATTGATCCGGATCCGACGTTGTCGCCGCAACAGTGCGTGCTGTGGAGCGAGTATGGCAATGTCGATCTTGGACTTGATGCACAGATGCGCGCGCTGCGCCTCGGCTTTGCGTCGCATCCTGAAGAAGGCGAACTGTGACCACGCCGGTACCACAGCATAATAAAGTGGCTGGCAGCCGGGCTTCCGATCCGGCGATCTCGTCTTTGAGGTCTGCAGCACAGCAAATCGACACGCGTGCCGTGCGCGGACGGATTACGCGCGCTGCCGGTACACTTGTCCATGCCATCTTGCCAGATACTCGGATTGGGGAACTTTGTCTGCTGCAGGATACGCGAACCGGGCTGGCGCTCGAAGCCGAGGTGATCGGCTTGTTGGACAATGGCGTGTTGCTCACGCCGATCGGTGACCTGGTGGGCCTGTCCAGTCGCGCAGAAGTCGTGTCGACTGGACGAATGCGTGAAGTGCCAGTCGGCCCTGATTTGCTTGGCCGTGTGATTGACAGCCGTTGCCGCCCACTCGACGGCAAAGGCGAAGTCAAAACCGCCGAAACTCGCCCGTTGCACGGCAGGGCGCCCAATCCAATGACAAGGCGCATGGTTGAGCTGCCATTCCCGCTCGGGGTTCGTGCCCTGGATGGTCTCCTCACGTGCGGCGAGGGCCAGCGGATCGGGATTTATGGCGAGCCTGGTTGTGGCAAGTCGACGTTGTTGTCGCAGATCGTAAAAGGTGCCGCCGCCGACGTTGTCATAGTCGCGCTGATAGGCGAGCGTGGACGTGAAGTTCGTGAATTCATTGAGCGGCATCTTGGGGAGGTGGGCCTCCGCCGTACGGTCGTTGTCGTTGAAACCTCCGACCGCTCGGCAGTGGAGCGGGCGCAATGTGCTCCTATGGCGACCGCGCTCGCGGAATACTTTCGCGAACAAGGGCTACGCGTCGCACTCATGTTGGACTCGCTCACGCGCTTCTGCCGCGCCATGCGCGAAATAGGTCTTGCTGCGGGTGAGCCGCCGACCCGGCGGGGCTTTCCTCCTTCCGTTTTTGCCATGCTGCCAGGCCTGCTGGAACGCGCCGGCATGGGTGAGCGCGGCTCAATCACGGCTTTCTATACTGTACTTGTCGAAGGTGATGGCACAGGCGATCCTATCGCCGAGGAATCGCGCGGCATTCTCGACGGCCATGTCGTCCTCTCACGCGCTATCGCGGCGCGATCGCATTTCCCCGCGATCGATGTGCTGCAGAGTCGCAGCCGCGTAATGGATGCGGTCGTTTCTGGGACACATCGCAAGGCAGCATCCTTCTTCCGTGATCTCCTCTCGCGCTATGCAGAGTCCGAGTTTTTGATCAACGTCGGCGAATACAAGCAAGGCGGCGATCCCCTCACTGACCGGGCTGTCGCATCGATTGGCGAGTTGAGGGAGTTTTTGCGCCAGAGCGAAGACGAGGCGTCAGATTTTGAGGAAACGGTCGCATGGATGTCGCGTTTGACGGGGTGAATCGTGTTCACGCTTCGAGGTTACGGCTTCTGAAGGAAATGCAAGAGCGCAGCGCCCTGAGGGAGCTGTCAAAGAAGGAAGGTCAGCGCCGCATGGCCACCCTAGCCGTACAGAATGCATTCCAGGGGCTTGCAATCGCACGGCAACAGCGCGCAAGGGCGGAAGCTCAACTCTACCAAGAACTGATGTCGCTCGACACCTTGGCTATCGCAGCACTCGACCATCACCACCTTCACATTGAGCGGCTTGCGGCTGAGGTCACCTTCAAAAGCCAGATGCTTGATGATGCGCGCATCGCTCAAGAAAAGGCCGAGACATCGGCATCTGAGACCAGGGCCCTATGGGTCAGACGTTCGGCCGCAAGGCGCAAATGGCAACAAATCGAGGACGACGTCCGGCGCGCCGTCGATATGCATTCGGAGGCCGCAGGCGAAATTGAGGCCGACGACGAGATATCGCTTCGGTATGGGAGGCTTTCGCTCGCCCAGATGTCGCGCAACCAGATCCGATAAGCGCAGGTTCTCTGGGTGACGCGATCGTGCAGTTTAGAGCCCGCTTTGGTAACCACTGTGGTCAGACCCGCTATATTCGAACCAGTGCTAACACTGTCTCACGTGGTGGTCTCGTGGCTCAATGATATAGCGGCTTACCGCAGGCCGTTTCAGAGCCGGATCGGCGACAAGACGTTATCGGTGCGGATGGAAGGGCTTGTCTGGCAGCAGGAACCTTCTGCCATTCCGATGCTTGACTGCATTTGGCGCGTAGGAGCTGAAACGATCGTCTTGTCGCTGTCGCGACGGCTTTTAGAGGCGCTCGTCTCGACAGTGCAGAGCGGCCTTGCTTTCCCTTCCGAGCCAACTGCTTCGCTCATTCTCCAACTTGCATTCGAGCCGCTTATCGCTCGACTGGAGGATCAGATGCAGCGGAACGTGCAACTCCTCCATGTCCGTGAAGCCATGACATTGGCTCCTCATCTCGAATTGGATATCGTCTTCGGCCCAGTCAATGGCAAGGGTCGTCTGTTCCTGTTCTCGCCTCTTGATGGCTTGGTGCCGTCTGCCTTCCGCGCGTTAGGCGAACTGCTTGGCCAGCTGCCGCGACAGCCGCGCGAGCTATTCCCAGAGCTCCCGGTCACAGTGGCAGGAGAGATCGGCACGCTTCGCGTTCCAGCGGCGCTTCTTCGCAAAGCATGTGTCGGGGATGCTCTGTTGCCAGACATATCGCCGTTCGGCCGCGGCCAGATCACCCTGTCCGTGGGCCAGTTATGGGCCGGGGCAGATCTTGAGGGCGACCACCTAATCCTGCGGGGGCCTTTCCGCCCACGATCGTGCCCCTTGGAGAATGCGCATATGACACAACCCGAATCGCAACCAGGGCCGTCGGAAGCCGATCTCGATGATGTTGAGATCGTGCTTGTCTTTGAGTGCGGCCGCTGGCCTATCCCTCTAGGGGAGCTGAGGAGTGCCGGGGAAGGCCATGTTTTCGAACTTGGTCGGCCGATTGACGGTCCGGTCGACATACTTGCCAATGGTCGGCGTATCGGTCGTGGCGACATCGTGCGCATCGGAGATGAGCTGGGCATCAGACTCCGCGGCAGGTTGGCATCCAATGACTGAGGTTCAGCCGGCAAT
This sequence comes from Mesorhizobium caraganae, assembly GCF_016836705.1. Lineage (GTDB taxonomy): Bacteria > Pseudomonadota > Alphaproteobacteria > Rhizobiales > Rhizobiaceae > Mesorhizobium > Mesorhizobium caraganae. The sequence continues at coordinate 31,648 of NZ_JAFCGY010000032.1, forward strand.
CCTGTCGCTTCTTGCGGTTACCGCCGGACTCGGTCTGCTGGTTTTAGCGGTCGTCACAACCACGGCGTTTGTAAAGGTATCAGTTGTTCTATTCCTCGTCCGCAATGCGCTCGGCACCCAGACGATTCCACCGAACATAGTACTGTACGCCGCGGCATTGATCCTCACCATGTTCGTTAGCGCGCCCGTTGTTGAACAGACCTATGATCGGATGACGGATCCGAAGCTCCGTTATCAGACACTCGATGACTGGGTAAGCGCTGCCAAAGCGGGAGGTGAGCCCTTGCGCGATCATCTCAAGATATTCACAAACGAAGAGCAGCGGCGATTTTTCCTCTCCTCGACCGAAAAAGTCTGGCCAGAGGAAATGCGCGCCAGAGCCACACCTGATGATTTTGCCATTCTCGTACCATCTTTTCTAATTTCAGAACTCAAGCGTGCCTTCGAAATAGGCTTTCTTCTCTATCTTCCCTTTATCGTCATCGATCTTATCGTAACGACAATTTTGATGGCGATGGGTATGTCGATGGTATCCCCAACAGTCATATCTGTCCCTTTCAAGCTCTTTTTGTTCGTCGCTATTGATGGTTGGTCGAGATTGATGCACGGACTTGTATTGAGTTACACCACACCGGGAGGTTGATCATTACCCAATCCAGTATTGTCACTCTTATGAGCCAGTCGTTGGTGGTTTTCATGATCTGGATTCTGCCACCGCTCATTGCATCGGTGATTGTTGGCCTAGGCATTGGCATCGTCCAGGCGGCAACGCAGATCCAGGATGAAAGCTTGCCCCTCACCGTGAAGCTTCTGGTCGTTGTGGCGGTGATTGGCCTGTTTGCCCCTGTGCTGAGCGCCCCGCTCATAAGGCTGGCCGACCAAGTCTTTACGGAGTTTCCCGCAATGACACCTAGCTATTAGCTTCCACCATGTATGCGTCATCGGCCGAGATTCAAATCCTGATCCATGCGGCTATCGAACTCGTCGTTGCCGCCGGCCTTGGCGCGGGCCGCGCGATGGGCATTATGATGGTTCTTCCTGTGTTTACACGGGCACAGATCGGCGGGCTGATCCGCAGCTGCCTGGCTGTTGCCTTCGGACTACCATGCTTGGCACACGTCAGTGACGGGTTGCAGGCGCTGGATCCTGAAACACGTCTGATCCAGGTAACTCTGCTCGGATTGAAGGAGGTTTTTGTCGGCCTGCTACTTGGCACTTTTCTCGGCATCCCGTTATGGAGCCTTCAGGCGGCCGGCGAGTTTGTCGACAACCAACGCGGCATCACCAGCCCGTCTGCTCCGTCCGACCCCGCGACGAACAGTCAGGCTTCCGCTATGGGGGTTTTTCTCGGGATCACTGCAATTACGATCTTCGTCGCATCAGGAGGCCTGGAGGCTATGATCAGCGCCCTTTATGGCAGCTTCCAGATCTGGCCCGTGTATCGGTTTCACCCCACATTGACCACGCAAGGAGCCACGGAGTTATTAAGGCTCCTCGATCACATCATGCGCACGACATTGTTGGTCTCCGGGCCTGTAGTGTCCTTCCTGGTGCTGGTTGACATGTCAATGATGATACTGCGGCGCTTTGCGCCCCAATTCAAGTCGAGCCAACTGTCCCCGACGATCAAGAATATCGGCTTTCCGATTATCATGATTACCTACACTGCCTATCTCATCGAGGGGATGAACCTGGAGATCACACAAGCGAATGGCGCGCTTGAGTGGTTCGACAAGCTGCTGAAATGAGCGACACGAGTGAAGAGAAGACACGCGCCGCCACCCCGAAGAAGCTAAGCGAAGCGCGCAAAAAAGGGCAGATTCCACGCAGCGCCGATTTCGTCCGCGCGGTCGCCACTTGCGCTGGGCTCGGCTACATTTGGCTAAGAGGGAGCGTGATCCTAGACAAATGCCACGAAGCGCTACTATTAACCGGCAATCTGCAGAATCTGCCCTTCAATGTCGCGGTCCGGCAGGCACTGGTCCTGCTGACAGAACTCTCACTGGAAACTGTTGGCCCGCTGCTTGGAACTCTCGTCGCCGCGGTAATTTTGGCCGGATTAATAGTCAATGGTGGATTTGTCTTCTCTCTAGAGCCGATGAAACTCAACTTTGAGAAAATTGACCCCTTTCAAGGGCTGAAGCGCATGGCGTCTGCGCGTTCTGCAGTGGAGGTTGGGAAGACGCTGTTTAAGGTATTGGTCCTCAGCACAACCTTTCTCCTCTTCCTTCTCGGCACATGGAAGACGATGGTCTATCTGCCGGTCTGTGGCATGGGCTGTATCGGCTTCGTCTTTACGGAGGCGAAACTGCTGATGGCAATCGGCGCCGGTGCACTTCTGGTCGGCGGACTGATCGATATCCTGTTGCAGCGTGCATTGTTTCTGCGCGAAATGCGCATGACTAAGACCGAAGTGACGCGCGAGTTGAAGGAACAGCAAGGTACGCCGGAGTTGAAGCGTCAACGACGCCGCCTCCGCGACGAGTCTGCTGGCGAGCCTCCGCTTGGGGTGCACCGCGCCACGTTGATCTTCAAAGGGAGGGCGATACTGGTCGGTCTGCGATACGTTCGTAGCGAGATCGGGGTGCCGGTCTTGGTTTGCCGCGCCGAGGGCGAGGCTGCTTCAGACAGGTTAAATGAGGCGCGGGCGCTACGTCTCCACATTGTCGATGATCACGTGCTTACGCATCAGCTCATCAGCACAACGAAGCTGGGCGACGCCGTTCCTACGCAACATTTCGAGCCTGTCGCGAAAGCACTTTTCGCCGCAGGCTTAGTATAGCTGTGGAGCCTTCTGTGGTTGCCGCCCGTATTGCAAGAGGCTTCTGCCCTTTTCGACGCGTGATCGAGCGTGGTCTTCTGTCAGGCCCTCATGTGCGGCTGAGCCACTCGGCGACCTGGCCGACTGCTCGCAAGGATCATCAACTGCCACCCGAACGGCCAGATCGGCAACCCCCTGCCCTGGGCGCACATCAGGAGCAGGACCTCAAGACCGTGGCCTGAAAACTTTGCGACGAAAGGTCCAATCATCGAAGGCGACAACGCAGCGTGTCGGTAGGCGAGCCGCCATTAGCCTTATCGGCGTGTCATTGCTGGCAGGCAGCATCGGCCGCTTTTGCGGTGTCGCCGGTTTCCGGCCGGAGCTCCAAACCAGATTATGAACCTGCGTTCCGGATCGGGAAGTCCGGCGGGATCGCTCGGCGACAATGTTGGCCTGGAAACGTTCAACCATCATGCGCTGGCGGCAAAAAAGTGCAGACAAATCGCGAGGGTGTGAGCAAAGCTCAATCGTCCCCACAGGGCAGGTCCGCAACCTCCTTGCGCACCGGCTATGGATGCGGTTAGACGAGCTTATTTTGACCGAACCGAGTCAAGCTCACGTAAGGAAAGGGGTCACTGGTCAACTGCCAAAGGGACTATTGCTCCAGGAAATACAATTTCGCGCCTGCTCTTCTTGCGGGAATGTGTTGTTGTCGGTCGGCGGATTGTGGCGGTACTCGATGGATCGGGATGAGCGCCACTGGATGACATGGTCCACGACACTTAGCGTGCCGCCGGCAAGCCGCCCTTCCCGGCTTGCCGGAAGTCTCCTTCGACCTGTTGTAGTGTGCTCTCGGCATTCGCTCGCGTCGGCACAGCAATCGATTCCCCACTGCATACCCTTCTAGAACGATCCCGATCTTCGCCCCGGCCGAATAATGCGAGCGGCTCGCTCGGCGGATTTCCTTTGATGTCCTTCTCCAGTGGCGCTTCCCTGTCCCGGATTTCTGTCTTATCTTCCCTTCTTCAGGGCTACGATGAACCAGAAATCCTCCATTCGCACTCGAGCCAATTCGGTCCAATCAGCACTGACGCTGGACAGTCGCTGAGGACGGCCTCGACTGTGGCGGAGTTCGCTGTCGGTTATTCTGCCATCCCCACGACATTCGCGGTGCTGCGGTCCGCGGTCGCCTCGCCGCGAAGATAGACGTGCAGCGCCTCAACGCAGGGATCCACGTTCTTTTTATCTTTTTCGTGGGGCGGGACGACCGTGACATCGGCTTGTGTATAAAGCGGCTTGCGCTCGCTCATTAGTTGGGTGATTTCCTGATCCGGGTTAGGGCCTTGCAGCAGCGGGCGGTTGGTATCGTTCCTGAGGCGACGTTGGACTATGTCCAGGCTGGTATCGAGCCAGAGCGAGACCGCTTTCTCGCCGACGAGGCGCCGGGTCTGCTTATGCATGAACGAGCCTCCACCAGTCGCGATCACCGCGGGCCCTTGCTCGAGCACACGCGCAATTACCTTCGCCTCGAGCTCCCTGAAATGGTTCTCGCCATGGTCGACGAAAATCTGCGATATCGATTTGCCGGCCTCTTTTTTGATTTTTTGGTCGGTATCGATGAAGCGCAGGCCCAGTCGCTTGGCGATGGCTGAGCCAATGGTGGATTTTCCGGCGCCTGGCATGCCGACGAGCACGATCGGCCGCACGTCGAGGGCCTCGACAATCTCTCTTGCCTCCGGTGACCTGGCGATCTCGGGCATTCTTGATTGTTCGACAGCTCGCAATCCAAATGCCGCGGAGGCGCCACCCCTACGATCCCCTTCGGCTCCCCAGTGAGCTATGCTCAGGACGTCATCGGGGATCTCAATCTCCGTGCAGACCTCTCTCGTCCGCTGCACCAGTTCCTCGGCCTTAGCTTGCTCCAAAGCATCCCCGCTCGCTTGCCGCCGCAGCCTGTCGAGGATTTTATAAGTGTCGTGATTGGCAAGCTTGGCCCTGTAGCTGCTTGGCGTGTGGAACTCCACCTCGAAGCGATAAGCTTCCGGCGTGGTGAGCACTGTCTTGATGCCGATGAAAGTCGGACTGCGCATTCTGAACCAGTTGGTTGTCTGGCGTTCGGCGTAGCCCCGCTCCTCGAAGGCCAGCATGGCTTTCTTGAAGGCTCGTGTAAAATCCTTGTCAGAGACTTCGAAGACATGGCGTACAGCATTGCTGATGAGCTGTGGAGCGCTGCCGGGCGGGATGCTCATGCCGGTGAACTGATCTGTCATGGAGGCATGCGATTTCAAGCGGTGATCCAGATGGGGCATCTTCACCTGGATGTCCGTCTTTCCGAGGCTTGCGGCAACGCCGAGTGCCGCCTCGGTGATTTTCGTCTCTTCGGCCCTAGCGCGGTCAGCCTCATTTTGGGCGCGCTCTGAGGCCTCCTCGCGGGTCAGTGTGATCATGTCAGCATCCTCGGCGGCGGGCCGGAGGCCGGAGGGTTTGGGCAAAATGCCCCGCTCCGCAGCGAGTTTGATCGAGGTCTCCATGATTGAAGCCGCCAGCGTGGGGTTGTCCCTCAGATCCTCCAAGGTCGCATCGACATCAAACCTTCCCTGGGCGAGGGTCGCCGCCACGCCCTTGACGTAGGGCACGGACTTCAAACCCGGTGTCGCATGCAGCAGCCGCTGAAGGTTCTGGCTCTTCTTGAAAAAGAGGTTGGCGCCAGTATCGGATTTGTAGGCGTCGGTGCCGACCTTGATGCCAAGGCTCAGCAAGTTGGTTGCGCTTTGTACGAGGTCGTCCGGATTGTAACCATCCGGGCGAGGGTCGATGCGAGGAGGATAGTGGTCGAGCAAAACCTGGATGCGGTCTCGTGGCTGAGGCGTTGCCGGATAGGTCTCCACCAGATCCGCAAAAAGCTCGCAGAGCCTTGCGCTGAGGGTCGGGTTTGCGGCGTTCGCGCTTTCGATTGTTTCGGGCCGGAGTTGCTCATTCGGCTTCATTGCCCATGCCGCAAGGTCGGCGAGGAGCAACTCGGCCATTTCGCGAGCAACCGGATGTTTGGCGACCTCGATCTCGTGCCTCGCTTTCGCAAACGTGTTCTGGATCTCCTGGCTACTCACCTCTTCCTGGCCCAACAGCTGACGGATCTCTCGCCTGAGCTCGTGGTGAACGCCCTCGTAGGTGCCAAAGACGGCACGCTCGGCAAACCAGCGTTGTGCTTCATGGGATTGAGCCAGAAAGTTTCGCTGCAGGCAGCTATAGGTTTCCAGGACATCCTGCGTGGCGGCGAGGATCTGGCGGGCACGACCGAACTGGTAATTGTCGCCCTCAAGCGCCGGGGTATGCGACTTTGGCGGCTTCAGCGACGGACGTCCGAGAGCTTGCTCCTTATGATCGAACTGGCGCACATGCTCATAAAGCTGGGGCCGGTCCCCGACGATGACAACGGTGTCCCCGTCGAAGTCGCCGTCAAGCTTTTTCTGCTCACCGGTCGGGACGGCAACCAACGAGCCAGGGGCGAACACCTCGGTCGCCTGCAGGATGCCGAGGCAGTCGAGCGGCGTGTCCACCTTGACGCGGTCCTTGCTCGAGGTCCAGCTCGAATGGCACTTGACGTCCTCGGCAGACATGACCAGTCCACGGTCGGCGTAGGCGGCCGGCCACATCTTATCCGGGACAACGATCAGAATGCCTTTGGCAAAAAAAGCCGGATCGTCGCTCGCCAATTCTTCCCCCGACTTCTGGGCGACATTAAAACTGTATTGGATGGCTGTGCAGTTATCGAGAAACACAGCGGTCGGATCCCCATCAACTGCTGCCTTGACTCGTTGGGCGGCAAACGGGCGCAGGTTCGGCTTGTCATAGGGGGATCGCCCGACCAGCACGCCGCTCGTCCCCAACGTGTCGCTCTTGAGCGTCGGCACATGGAGACACTCATCACTGGACGGTACGGCAACAGCGCCGGGACCGTCGATGTGTCCGGCCGTCACGGTGCGAAACAACTCTTCAGACGTCAAACCTCGCCCTTGTCTGCTCTCAAGCCAGGTTTTGGCCTTCTCATGCGCCTCATCGGCCACCGGCTCGCTGCGGGGATAGTGTTGCAGCGCTGATGCGGGAACGGACGTTCTTCTTCCCTCAGCAAAAGCAGGCATCCGATCAGGGCCTTCCTGCCGGCCGGCCCGGCGAACAGCTGTCATACGGTTGGCCAGCGAGGCCTTGATGAAGCCGCAGCCGTCATGCGGTCGCAAGGCAATCGGGCCTTCCGGCCCAGTCAGCTTGAAGGGATGCTCCTGGTTGGCAGGGCGATCCGGCAGCAGCGACAGTTTGAAGGTGCCCTCCAGCGCGTAGTCGTGAACCCCCAGGCCCTTGATTGCCGGCGGCGCGGCAAAACCCCTGCGCTGAGTGTAATAATAAGCCTCCTTGAAAGGGGCCCAGGCACGCGATAGCTGCTCGAAGGCAGTGCCCGGTGCGGTTTCGGCATATGGAATCGCCAGCAGCTTCCCCCCGGAAGACTCTGCCCCCACCATACCTGGAACGCGGGCGGCGACCTGTGAAACGGGCTTTTTCGGCGGCTTCAACTTGCTTCCGCCGAACAGGTCCATGCGGTATGGCACACCCTCGACGGTGACCGTGCGTGCCAGCATGAAAGCGCTCGGCTTTCCTGGCAGTTGCACCGCGACGACGGGCAAAACCCCCGAGGTCAGGCGATGAAAAATCGAATAGCGTGTCTCGGGCTCCGTGGCCACTGGCCGGCCTTGCATGTCCACCACCTGCAACTGCATCAGTCCCGCCTCACCCTGCGGCGGTCTGGGCTCATGGTCCATGGCTCGCAACACTTGATGGACGTCGAAGACGGACGCCGGATGCTGGGCCTGGACCGTCGCTGCATTCTGCGCCACGAACGTGTCCAGCGCATCGACCGGTGTCTCCGCCGCGATCTCCGCGATCAGGTTCCAGCTCATGTTGGAAAGGTCGCCTTCGACGAGGCCGCCCGTTTTGTCCAAAATCTCCTTGGTCTTGAACTGCAGCTCTTCCTGCCTCACCCGCAAATCGGACTTCTTGCCCTCGACATACGGTCGCCTGAACATTGTCGCCAGAACCGCACGGGCCTTGAGCGTTTGATAGATCGACAAGGCGGGACAACGGCTCGAGCACGGCCCACGGGTCCGCTCGGCATCGCCTGCTTTGAGATGCCCCTCGATCTTGTGCTCGATGATCGGTTGAATGTCGTTGAGCAAGTTTAGAGCCTGCCTCCGGTGCCAGCGCAAGTCCTTGCGCGGGCTGCGCGCCAGCGGCAGCAGGGCGACGCACAGATTGCCCATGATTTCGAGGTTGTTCTCAGCGGCAAAACCAGGGGTATGATGCAGTTCGGTCAACCGGTCTAACCCCGTGCGTGCGAGCAAACCGAGATCGTCAAACAATTGAGCCTTAGCCAGCGCCTTGAAAAACATGGCGATGTTCAGCACCTGGGCCTGCTCCAGACGATCACTGGCATAGTGAAGGTAGTGGGCCAGATCGTGCAGCCGATTCTTCAGCAGAGCGGTCTCTATGATCTCTCCGGTGCCCTCTCCCCTCGTGACACCTCGCCCCAGAGCATTGGCGATCATGCTGAGCTGAGTTGTGGTGAACGCTCCGAATCGCACGTCTCCCGAGCCGAGTTTGCCCGCCATGTCGATTATCGCCCCATGGCACGCCGCCTCTTCCGGCCACTTGCTAAACCCGTTCATCAAGTTCGCCAGTCCCTGCGGAGTAAAATCTGAGAGCCGGTTGTCACGGCGAGAGACCTCGTTGGCGATCGCGACTGTGGCTTGGCGAGTGTCCTGCTCTTGCAGCCACTTGCTGAAACCGTTCACCATGCTCGCCAGACCCTGCGGAGTGAAATCAGACAGCCGATCGGCGCGAAGCACCTCATCGGCGATTACAACGGTGGCCTGACGTGAGTTCTCCTCTCGTGGCCACTTGCTAAAGCCGTTCACCAGATTCGCTAAGTGCTGAGAGGTAAAATCGGGGAGCCGGTCGGCGCGATGAAGCACCTCACCGGCGATCACAGCGGTGGCGTGACGTGAGTTCTGCTCTTGTGGCCACTTGCTGAAACCGTTCACCAGGTTCGCTAGCGCCTGCGGATCAAACCCAGATAGCCGGTCGGCGCGGCGACAGAGCTCACCGGCGATCGCCAGCGTGGCGTCGCCACAGCGCGTCTCGTCAGGCCACTTGCTGAAACCATTCACCAGGTTCGCCAGACCCTGCGGATCAAACCCAGATAGCCGGTCGGCGCGGCGACAGAGCTCACCGGCGATCGCCAGTGTGGCGTCGCCACAGCGCGTCTCGTCAGGCCACTTGCTGAAACCATTCACCAGGTTCGCTAGCGCCTGCGGATCAAACCCAGACAGCCGGTCGGCTCGGCGACGGACCTCGTCGGCGATTTCAACTATAACGCTGTGGCCGTCTGTCCTTTCTGGCCATCTGCTGAAGCCGTTCACCAGGCTCGACAAGTGCTGGGGAGTAAAACTGGAGAGCCGGTCCGCTCGGCCGGCGCGGCGACGAACCTCGCCGGCGATTGCAAGTATAGCGTCGTTGCACTTCGCCCCCTCGGGCCACCTGCTGAAGCCGTTCACCAGGTTCGCCAAGTGCTGGGGAGTAAAACTGGAGAGCCGGTCGCCGCGGTGATGGACCTCGTCGGCGATTGCAACTATAGCGTCTCGGCAGTCCTGCGGCCACTTGCTAAAGCCGTTCACCAGGTTCGCCAACGCCTGTGGATCAAAACCAGAGAGCCAGACATCGCGGCGGCCCGCGCGGTGATGGACCTCGTCGGCGATTGCAACTATAGCGTCTCGGCAGTCCTGCGGCCACTTGCTAAAGCCGTTCACCAGGTTCGCCAACGCCTGTGGATCAAAATCAGAGAGCCAGACATCGCGGCGACCCGCGCGGTGACGGACCTCGCTAGCGATTGCCTTTATAGCACCGCGACACTCCGCTTCTTCCGGCCACTTGCTCAAACCGTTCACCACGGTAGCCAGGTTCTGCGGGCCAAAGTCGGAGAGCCAGACATCGCGGCGGTCAGCGCGGTGACGGATCTCGCTGGCGATTGCCCTTATTGCACCGCGACACTCCGCCTCTTCCGGCCACTTGCTCAAACCGTTCACAACGTTAGCTAGGTTTTGCGGACCAAAATCAGAGAGCCCGGGAGGGCGACGGCGAATCTCGGCGGCAACTGCTATTGTGGCCTCACGAGAGTTCTCCTGTTGCGGCCACTTGCTGAAACCGTTGACCAGCAGGGCGAGACTTTGACTGTTGAGCTCCGAAAGCGCTCCGCGGCGCTCACGAAAAAACTTGGCGATTCTAATCATTCCATTGCGACATTCCGCCACCCTGGGATAGCGACTGAACGACAATACGAACAGCGAAAGCGTTTTGCTTTCGACATCGTTTAGCGCATTGCCGAGCCTCGACACCTGAGCTGCCATGGCCCTGCAAGCTTCCATGCCTGCCTGACCACCAGGCTCCCGGCTCATCGCGTTGCATGAGGTGGCATACCCCCAGGTATTGCGGGCGCGGATATCTTGTTCCCATCTTGGGACAAATTCGCGTTTGAACTCGGAAGCGGCCCTTTGCAGGAATGTTGCGTGATGCGCTCGACCCTGCAGCTTCCTGTCATACTCCACCACAGCGCATGAGAATCTAGTGATGTCGCGAGCGAAAGAAATGTCATGCAAAGCGTTATTAATTAGGTTTTCCGAGTATGCTTCGTTGAAGCTCTGTGCGGCTACCTGGTCGAAACGCCGCCTTCCCGGTCCTGCACCCGGGTCGGACTCGGGTTGCCTATGGGGTAGCAGCGTATCTGGTTGCGAGCTTCTGGGTCCTTGATGGCCGAGCCAGGGTTTGCCATCAGAACCCAAAGAGGTTTCTTCTCGAGCTGGCGGTCCACCCTTCGGCACTGAGGGAAAACCGCGCCGCGGCGCAGTGACTTCACCTGGCGCAGCGCCCAAGATTCGATGTGTGCCAAGGGAGGGTCCGGAAGATTTGTCGCCAAGGGCATCATCGGCACCGCGCGCAATGTGAGCGGAGGACGTTTCTTGAGGCCCAGAGTGCATCCGCTCCACGACGGAATCGAACGATTGGCTGCCTTTCCCAGGGACAAGACTTGGTTCCGAGTTCACAGCCTTCGCCAGTTTCTGGGCCTCGGATAACAACACCTTGAGCCGGGCTGTTTTGTCGTCCACTTCAATCACTTGCGCAGGCGTGAGTAGGACGCGTCGACGAGGCTCCTCCAACGCGGCCAGACAGGCCTGCATCTCGGTGGCCTGCGTTTGCAGGCGCTTGACCACGGTGTCCACGGTGTGGTCGGCGTCCTCGGGTTTCATCTGGCGCGCTTGCGAGACGGTCCTTTGCTGACCAGCCAGATCGAACTGCAAAAGTTCGTCCAACCGCTCCAGTCGTGGCGTCAGGACCCCCATGGACGGCGGGGCCTGGCAGATTGCCAAGTCTGCCGCCGCCGCCGCACTCGCGTGCGCCTCCTTCGCGCTCACGAGCTTCTTCCCTAGATCCGGGCGCACCAGAACCTTGGCTGCAGGCGCCGTGTCGCCGACGCCCGCAGCGACTTGCGGTTCCGGCCGCCCCGTGGCCGAACTCCCGGCGCCAGCGGCCGGCTTGCTCTTGCCTTTTCCCTTTCTGCTGCGCGTTGCAGTGCCTTCGGCCACTGCAGCCTTGCCGGCAGTGTCGGCCGGCATCGCAGCGCTAGCGTCGGCCGGCGGTGCAATGGTGGCTTGCGGCTTCGGCTGCAGTGCCAGGAGGTGCATGACCTCGTCCGCAGTGATCCACGCGCCCTCCACGATCTGGCCCAATAGTTCCAATGGGAGGCCTGTTCGGTCATCGCTAAGCTTGGCAAGGATGTCGTGCATCGCCGACGCAAATCCCGAAAGCCGCTCCATGACACCTTCCAGAACGGCGCAGTGCTCTGCGTCGAGTGGGCGTCCTTTGCTGTTCAGAACAGCGTCGGACGTCGAGTTGAATGCCGGAAAGACGTCGCCGATGAAGGTTCCCAGCAGACGCACTTGCCCGTTCTCACCCATGAGGATTTCCCTCACGGGTGCTTCGAACGTGCTCGCGTGCGGCTCAATCTTGACCTGCGCGAGAGCGACCCGCGATTGCAGCTGCATAACCTTCGTATTCAGTGCCCAGCCGGTGTGCAGCCGCAGCGCGGCCTCTTCGTCCTGCCGCATCTCGGCAGTTGCACTTGGCAAATTGGCAGTGGCGGCACAGACCGACCGCATTCGTTCGCAGCGACGTGCCTTCTTTTCCCACCACTGCGTGCAGGCCACATAGTGCTTCGCCACACTGGAAGCCACTCGGCTCAGCTGGTCGGGGGTAGCTTTGGATTGCATCCCGTTGAGCACGGCGGTCGCACTCTTCCTGCGCCCTTCCAAGTTGTAGAGAGTCGCGGTGGCCAGTTCGTTGCATTGGTTCGCCGCATCGAGCGCCTCGTCGCGGAGTCCACGCGCCCGATCGTCGGACAGAATGCTCCGCGCCACAGCCGGGGGCAGGCTCGCGTAATAGTCCAGAACTGTTGAGCCTGCATTGACGAGCCGATCGATCAGCTCCTGCGCCTCCTCCGAGTTCTGGGCTTGCAAGGCCGCGTTTCGGCAAGCGTCAAGTCCCTCAAGCAGTCCGTCCATTTGTCGCTTTGTTGCGTTGATTTCTTCGCCTGACAGGGAAATGGCGCCTGCCACACCCGAAGTTGGCGGCGGGCTGGCGACCGGCGCCGTGGCTTCACCCTCCGACATAGAGGGAAAACCGCGCCGCCGCGCAGTGCCTGCACGTGGGGCAGCGGCTGCGCGTATCGCAGGGTCCAGGAGCCGCTGTGGGCCAACGGAGAGGCCGGAAAACCTGTCGCCAAGGGCATCATCGGCACCGGGCGCAGTTTGAGCGGAGGACGACCCTCTATCTTGAGGCCCAGAGCGCATCCGCTCCACGACGGAATCGAACGATTGACTGCCTTCCGCAAGGGCAAGACTTGATTCCGGGCGCAAACTGCTCGATCCCCACGTGCTGTCCGCTCCAGCATTCCCAACGCGCGATTTGCGAGATCGGCCAATCCCCGTCATATTCCATCTCCGATACAGGCGAGAATGCGCTACCTAAGTGTTGTCGGCCATCCAAAGGCGCTGGGTCGTCGAGCGCTCCCTGGCCTAGATGAACCGCAACCGCCGCCTCTCTTCGCGGTCGCTTCGATTCCGGCGTGGCCTTCTGCCTGATGTCCACGCTCTCATAACGAGCGTGAGCTTTCGAGAAGCTGACGACTTTCACAAGCATGGCAATGATCCAGTGGAAACCGCGTTTATTTTCCCCGAAGCTGCGTCGGTGGCCCGCTGAAGAAAAGTTGGCATCGAAGGCGGGACGGCACATGCGCGCTCAGGCGGACGGGTCACTGACCGGCAGCTTCAGGCCTATTGATATCGCGGTCGCGCAGGCTTGGACGCGCCGGGAGCGTAGGACGACCGAATGGAAGAGCCAGGTGATGCGGACGCATTAGCGCCGAACGTTGGCGGCCGACGCACCGATCGCGGACGTCTACTATTCGGCACAAACAGGCGCCGCGTGCGTGCACTCGGTGACCGAGACTGAGCTGAAAACAGGAGTACGGCCACACAGCACCGCTGACAATTCCGTTGGAGACCGGTGACGTGTAAACGGGACCCCGCAGGCGGCCGGGCGATAGATCACAGGCTGACAAACGCTGTCTCCTTCGCGCCAGCCTAGGCGACACTACAATTCAAGATCACGACAGCTGATCCGGTGCCTGCAGTAGAACGCACCGCCCCACCCCACCTCGCGGCGAAAATGATGCCTGGGAAGAAATCTGCCTCAACAGGAAGAGGCCAGATCGCCGCAACCGTGATTTGCGACAGCGCCGTTCTTGCTGAGACTCGTCAGCTTGTCGAAAGCTGGCGGCTATAGCTTGAGGGTGTCGATGCCTACACGGCATCGTCGCCCGTCGACGGAATTGACGATTAACGGAGGACCTGATGGTCGCAGCAATTGGGAGTGGAGTTGGCAGCATCGATGTTTCATTGGCTCGTACAGGGGGTCATGGACATTCGAATGGACAGCCGCCGCACCAATCCGGCGGGCCTTCTGGTCATAACAGGCCGGTTCGCGGGAGCGATCGGGCGGATAGTCCGACCATCTCTGGGGACGGCTCGCAAGCTGCAACTCAAAGCGAAGCCTTCCAAGCAGCTCTCAGTTCCGTTGCGCTCACCATTATGAGTGATGTCATGGCTGATGCCGAGGACGCTATGGCAGAAACGGAAGAGGATACCTGACGCTGGATGGTCCTCGTCAGGACGTGGCGTGTCGTTTGACGGCACAATTCGACAGAAAGGGAAACAATATGGCCAATATCCTAAGTGGCTTTGGTAACATTGGAACCGTTGCTAGTATGGCTGGCACCGCTGCTTCGGTTGCTGGGACCGCAGCTGCCCGAGGCGCTGGGGCTGCTGCGTTCGACGAGCAAATCAAGGATCTAGCGGCGGTTAGCGCGGAGGCTACGGCTAGGAGTATGCAGCTGCGCACTGTTTCGATGGAACTCCAGACAATCAAGAAGGCGGCCGACGAACGCGTTCAGTAACGTCGAAAGCGGGACTCTAGAGCCTCGATCGCGCTGGCGCGATGTAGAACCGAAACGAGCCGCATGGCAATTGCCATGCGGCTTCCTCCTTGTTCGGAAGATCATCCTTGAATGATGCCGTTTCCCTTCATTTCGAAGTTCTGTCGGGGCTCTATTGCGGACTGACCGGTAAGGCGTCTCTCGAAACGAGCTTAATCGGTAGTGGCCTCGATGCCGATATAATCTTCGTCGAGCAAGGACTTGCGCGGCATCATCTTCGTATCGCTCTTCTTGGCAATTCGATCCAGGTCGAGGCCCTTGCAGCCGGACTCGGCGTGGAGGGCAACAGGAATATTGCCGCAGGCGAGTGCGTTGTGGTTCCGCTTCCTGTCGTCATTCACGCAGGCGCGATGTCCATTCTCTGGTCAGCGCAGGATGCAGCGCCAGCTGGTTCGATCGGGATACCACGCCGATCCATCTCCGTCTCCGTGCTCGCCTTGGTGTTGCTCGGCTCTCTCGGGATCGGCGCGCTCTCGGCCATTTTCTCCTACTACGGCAACGCTGGTGCATTGAGCGCCAATTCACCTGGTGCCGAACTTGAGTCCAAGCTGACCAATAACCGCGCTGACGATCAGACTACCGTGGCAGCGGCCAAAGACCTGCAAGAGGAAGTCGATAAAGAGGGCCTGCTCAATATTAAGATCGGCTCCGCAAAGGGTGTTGTGACCGCTGAGGGCACCGTCACGTCTGCGTCGGCCACCAGTTGGCAGAAGGCTCAGCAGTGGTTCGATCATCGCACGAAGGGCGCTCTAACACTGGTCAATGGGGTGGTCATCAAAGAGGAGAAGGCGCCAGCCGCAATCGCCGTTGAAGCTGTTTGGCGTGGCTCCCTGCCGTATGTTGTCATCGATGGTGAGAAGTACTTTGTCGGCGCCCTTTTGGAGGATGGATGGACGGTCGATCGGATCGAGGATGGCCGCGTGCTGCTGAGCCGAAATGGCCGCCTTGCTTCTCTCCCGTATTAAAAGTTTCCAGATTTGCAGGCCATATTAAGGAGAACTCCAATGGTCAAGCCGCCCCACCTATCCTGTCGCGCTCGATATCAATCGGCGGTGCGTGAAGGCATTGTCGTCCTGCGGAACGGGTTACGGCGGGTGGTTCTGCTCCGGCAGAACCGCAACCGGCTTGATCAGCCGATGGTGGACCCGGATCGAGCGCAACGCTTCAATGTGACCGACGAACGTTTCCGAAACCGGCGTGCTGATCCCCGAGCAGGAGCGCGATTTCTTCCGCGCCCTTTCCTACGTCCACCTTGCGTGTGGGCAAAGCGCACGAAACTTGCCCCTGATGCGGCTCGCTGCCCACCGTGATTTTCGGGATGTTCAACTGCTGTGGCTTCTCGGCTATGCACTCAAGGAAGGTTTCTGCGGTGTAAGACTGGATACCCCCAGGGCCAGCTCTCTTCACGCCTGCCTCTCAGTCTCAAGCGTAGCCATGCGCTGGTGGGTCTTCGAAAGCTGCGTAGCAGCAGAGCAATTCTTAAACGATCATAAAGGGGCCGCCATGGCCAACGTCCTGCGTAACTTCATCAAGCGCGCGCCGGCCAACCCGGACTTAATGGTCGCGTTGATGCTGCTTCTGGCCATAGCTATGATGGTCATGCCAGTCCCGGTCGTGGCGATCGACACGCTGATCGGATTCAATATGGGATTGGCCATACTGCTGCTGATGGTTGCCCTGTATGTCAGCACGCCACTTGATTTTTCCTCTTTGCCCGGCGTCATTTTGATTTCCACAGTATTCCGTCTGGCGCTCACCATCGCAACGACGCGACTGATCCTGGCCGAGGGGGAGGCAGGCAGCATCATCCACACGTTCGGCGATTTCGTAATCTCAGGCAATATCGTCGTCGGTTTTGTCATATTTCTGGTCGTGACCATGGTGCAATTCATGGTCCTCGCGAAGGGCGCCGAACGCGTAGCAGAAGTGGCGGCGCGCTTCACGCTCGACGCTCTGCCGGGCAAGCAAATGGCGGTCGACGCAGAGTTGCGGAACGGCCACATCGATGCCAACGAATCTCGCAGGCGGCGCGCCGCACTGGAGAAGGAAAGCCAACTTTATGGCGCGATGGATGGCGCGATGAAATTTGTGAAGGGCGACGCCATCGCCGGGCTGGTGGTTATCTGCATCAACATGCTGGGTGGGACTTCGATCGGCCTGCTCTCGAAGGGTATGTCCTTCGGCGAGGTGCTGCATCACTACACTCTGCTGACGATAGGTGATGCGCTAATCTCGCAGATTCCGGCCCTGCTGCTCTCAATTACCGCAGCGACCATCGTCACTCGAGTAACTGGGGCTGCGAGCCTCAACCTTGGTACCGACATAGTCAATCAACTCACCGCCAGTAAGCGAGCATTGCGGCTTGCGGCCTGCGTCTTGGTTGTGATGGGGTTTGTTCCTGGTTTCCCTCTGCCCGTCTTTCTGATCTTGGCCGCAGTCTTCGCCACGGCAAGCCTTGCCAAGGGTAATGTGCTGGGCGCCGGCAATGTCGATGCTAAAATTGCAGCTTCCGTAGAGCCTCAAAAGGAAAACGTGCCTGCGGAGACATGTCCGATCGCCTTCTTCCTTGCGCCGAGCCTTACGCATGCGATCGACCAAGTCGAATTGCAACAGCACATTGCACGCGTTTCGCAACTAGTCTCAGCCGATCTCGGCATTATCGTTCCCCGCATCCCAATCGCGGCCGACCAGCAACTGCCCGAGTCGCAATTCAGGATAGATGTCGAGGGCGTGCCGGTCGAACAGGATTTGATTAATCCGACACAGCTCACGCTCACAGACGATCTGGCGAACATTGAATCGAGCGGCATCCCCTTTCGGCATGATGCAGAAACGGACAGAGTCTGGGTCGAACAAAGCCATGCACCGGCTCTCAATGCCGCCGGCATCGGGCATCACCGGCCTAGCGAACTCCTCGCGTTGCGTGTCCATGCGACGTTGACCCGCTATGCACCGCGCTTGGTGGGCATCCAAGAGACCCGCCAATTGCTGGGCCGGATGGAGCGGGAATATGCTGATCTGGTGAAGGAGGTGCTGCGCACGACGCCGATCCCTCGGATTGCCGATGTGCTGCGCCGCCTACTGGATGAAGGTATCCCGATCCGCAATACCCGGCTCGTCTTGGAGGCATTGGCCGAGTGGAGCGAACGTGAGCAAAACGTCGCCCTGCTCACGGAATACGTTCGTTCTGGTATGAAGCGGCAGATCTGTCACCGCTATGCCACACACGGTATCGTACCCGCCTTTATCATCGAACGTGAGACTGAGGATGTGGTGCGCAGTGCGGTTCGGGATTCGGCTGCAGGCCCCTACCTCGTGTTAGAGGATCGGCAAAGCGAAGCGCTGCTGTCACAGATGCGTCAGATCCTTTCCAGCACAGCACCGGGTCAGACCCGCCCTGTTGTATTAACTTCAATGGATGTCCGACGCTTCGTCCGCGGTTTTCTCACCCGAAACGGGATCGATCTTGCCGTACTGTCTTATCAGGACCTCGCCTCCGACTTTACGATTCAGCCCGCCGGATCCGTCAAGCTTCCGCTTGGAATGAACAGTGGAACGCTAGGGGGGTCTCCCACTATCCGGGCTGCCCACCAACTGAAAGGCACAGCACTCGATGAAAGCTGAGAACGAAGCATGAATTTACATGAGAATACACTCGCTCCGCCGTTACTGTCATTTCGTCTGGGCTCACTTCTCTTCGCAATACTCGCCATTCTGCCTCTTGGCGGTTGCGCCAGCTGGGACAAGCCGGCCCTTTCAGTGAAGGAGACGTCGCCCCCAGAGTTGCTAGGCGCCAATAAGATCGATCCGGCTATGCGCGAACGCATTCTGCGCGCAGTCAGTCAGGATGCTCAAGAGAGAGCGTTGCGGGATGATCTGAAGCAGCATCCCGACCATGTCGATGCGGCGATCGGTCTTACGAATGCTTTGGTGGCGCAGAAACGCCCGCATGAGGCGCTTCAGGTACTCGACAGCGTCTTAGCTGCGGATCCAGGTAACTTGCGTGCATTGAATGCGAAGGGAGTTATCTTGGATATTGAAGGGCGGCACGACGCGGCACAAGTGCTGTATCGGCAAGCTCTCGAAACAGAAAAAGGCAATCAGATGGTGCAGCACAATCTCAACCTGTCGCTTGCGTTTGACGGGAAGTCCGAACGGAGTACGTTGGCACAACCACGATAGCTGTGCACATGCACCAGACTCGCACGCGCATGCCAGAAACGGAATCGCAAATCGGGCTCTTATGTCGTCATCAGGTGGGAGCCACCAGCTAGTGCCCGTCCGCAAACACTAACTTCGAAGCATTTCCCGGACCTTGTCAGTTCAGTGCAGCTCGTTTTTTGGGGCGTCTGCCGACACGCACCGCAAGGGAGGGCGACAAAAGGTCCACCAAGGGAATGTGGCGCACAATCGTCGGCTGCGCCATTTTTGGCCGTCGCCGCGATTAGCTTTGTGCTCGCGGATGAAGTCGGCCAGTCTTTCGAGACCGACGTCTGAGGGGTCAGTTTCCAACTAACAAACCGGCTCAAGCCGTCCCACTCCGCGGGTTCATTTCAGTAATCGCAGGCAAACCTCACGATGGCCAGGTGGGGCCTCATGCCGGCTCCCCCAAAGCGGGTCATCGAATTCGCGAGAGTCGCTGCTGGAGTGCTCTCCGATCGGTAACGAGGTTTTCGAGATTGAGCCGTGGCCGCGATTGTTCCGCCAACCGTCGAGTCAGCTCCCGCGTGCCATCCAGCACAAAGAGGCCGCAATCATAACCGTTTTGCTGCTGGGCCATGCGGACTGGCTGCAGGCGAGCGCCCAGCCTTTGTGTCAGCGCCCTTCTTCAATCTCAAGAGTCCACACGTCCTATGGCCCGTCTCGCGTAGCCGCCTCAAGCGCGAGCACGCCCCCTGTGGTTTGCTTCCTCTGTTGGTCGGATTCGCTCGGCGCGGCGCGAATGCGCTGTCCCCTTGGAGTAGGCCTACTGCCGCCGGCCAATTATCTTTTGGGATCGTTGCACCTGATTCTTTCCAAGAAAAATGCAGGTGGTTCGATCCGGCACTGACCCGTGGGCGGGGGGCTTGGGGTTTACGAGCCGGTGCCGGACCGAACCGTCTCAGGCAACGCCGACTATCTCTTCGGACATTGGGGCAATGGCGCGGCTAAATGGTGCCGATAATGTGTCATAGAATCACCAATTCCGACACGCACTTCGCAAACGTGACTGGACGTTTCGGAAATAGCGCTGTGCCGGCTTGCTCGGCAGGCCTTTGCAATCAGACGCGAAACCGCGAACAAAGCCGACGCAGATTTAATCGATCGGTCGGGGCATGATCAATCACAGCGGCAGGAGGATGGGGAAGCATCGGCTGATCGAGGCGCGACGCCCGCGCCGCGACCAGCCAGTTGCGCTTCGACCGGCGCGAACTCGACCAGATCCTCAGGGTTCGCGGACGCACCGCGGCAATGATGACGCGACTATGCCATCGAACATCTTGCCGGTCGCGCTCGCCGATGCCCAAGCAGCGCGGGTGAAACGCCAAACTTGGCTGTTCCAAGGCCACCAACGCCATGGCACGGACAAGCAGCGAGCCCCATCTCCTCCCTGTCGCGTCGACTCTGTCGAGACCTTCTAGAATAGCCCCGCGCGATAGTGGCAATAATGAACGAGCGGTTCGCACACTATCGTGCCAGTCGCCGTCCAGGCCTGACAGAAGCGCTGCGCTCTCTGGGCGCGACCGCGAGCAGGCCGGTCAAAAGGTCTACCGACACTCCTGAATGCTGAGACGGCGATCGCAATAATGGCGGTGACGGCTGCGACCTGGATGATTTGTCCGGCATATTAGGCGCTTCTTGATTTGGCCGCCTGCCTTCCCCTGCTCGCCGCC
This sequence comes from Mesorhizobium caraganae, assembly GCF_016836705.1. Lineage (GTDB taxonomy): Bacteria > Pseudomonadota > Alphaproteobacteria > Rhizobiales > Rhizobiaceae > Mesorhizobium > Mesorhizobium caraganae. The sequence continues at coordinate 51,932 of NZ_JAFCGY010000032.1, forward strand.
TGATCAGCACCTTGCCAATGCGCGCGCCGGCGTTGCAACAGATTCTTCAAAGAAATTCATAGACTCTTAGCAACTCTAAACCGCTTGGAATGGTACGCTTATCGAAGCCTCTGAAATCAGTGAGTCAAAACCGTAATGCCGTGCAATCTCCGACCGCCGAACAGCTTGCATCTCGATTTAAAGGCGATGTCAACAGGAGTTTTTATCTTGATATGAGAGAACAGGATATTTATTATTTGCGATGCCGCATATTTTACAAGCATCTTGACCTCGGTCCAACAAAATAAACTTTTCGAAAGCCGCACATACGGAGAACGCCAAATGACAAGGTCAGTAAGACGGACGCCCAACTTTTCCATATGGCTTGATGCTGACCAATGATGGCACTGGTCAGTCGCTTGCGGACGGCAGCGCATCTTGATCGTCTTCGAATCCTGGGCCTTTGCGCGCATGCGGACCTAACGGTTTGCGAGCTGGCGGAGATTCTGGGGCGGCGTCGCGAGTACGTTTTGCGACACGTCCGGCTGCTCGCCAGAGCCGACTTTCTTTGCTCCAACGAACGACGACCCTCGTACCATCTCAAAGCGGGGAGCAAGGACGGTGGGCTGGTTCAATTGTTGATCGATCTCCTGCCCCACGACGATGGCTTTCATAAACGAGACCTGCAACGCCTCAAAGCAATACACGACGCGCGGTCGAAGGGGCCCGCCCGCGTGATCGTGAAATAGATCAATCCAGTGGGAGCGACACTGTCATGGACAACTCCGCAGACGCCGCGACCGCGCAGCCCGACACCTACAGACGGTCTTCCTTGGCCGCCGTCGATTGCCGCGTGCACGACCTGCTTCTAAGACAGGAGCGGCAGGAGCGGACGACGCTCAAACTGATCGCTTCCGAGAACTTCGCCTCTTCGTCCGTGCTGGAAGCGACCGGCTCGATTTTTACGAACAAGTACGCCGAGGGATACCCCGGTGCGCGTTACTACGCGGGAAACGAGATCGTCGATGAGCTTGAGAACCTCGCCATTGAGCGCTTGAAAACACTATTTGGCAGCGAACACGCCAACGTCCAGCCTTATTCCGGCTCGCCGGCCAATCAGGCCATCTATCGAGCACTGTTGAGCCCGGGAGACAAAGTGATGGGCTTGCCCCTCCCCGGTGGGGGTCATCTGACACATGGATGGGCCGTCAACTTCTCAGGCACTGATTACAAACGCGTCCCCTATGGGCTGCACGAAAAGACGCAGCAGATTGACTATCACCGCTTGCGCGAGACGGCCCAGCGGGAACGGCCGAAACTCATTTGGGTCGGCGGAACTGCTTATCCGCGTATCTTTGACTATGCGGCAATGGCCGAAATCGCTTCGGAAGTGAACTCCTATCTGGTGGCCGACATCGCACACATCAGTGGCCTGATTGTCGCAGGAGCGCATCCGAACCCCGTCCGCCATTGCGACGTCGTCAGCAGCACGTCTCACAAGTCAATCCGCGGTCCCCGCGGGGGCTTCATTTTGTCAAGGAATGAAGATCGCTATCAGGCGCTCTATCATCCGAAGAGCAAACACAATCTCGCCAAACGTATAGACCGTGCGGTGTTCCCTCTCCTGCAGGGCGGACCGCATTTGAATATCATCGCCGCGCTGGCTGTCGCTTTGCAGGAAGCCGCGAACCCGTCCTTCCGTGTCTACGGTCAGCAGATCGTCAAGAATGCCAAGGCGCTGGCCCAGGCGCTTCTGGAGCGAGGGTATGACCTGGTCACCGGGGGGACTGACAATCATATGCTGATCCTTGATCTTCGCGATCGACCACTGTCAGGCAAAGCCTATGCCGAGCGATTGGCAAAGGCAGGCATCATTACGAATTTTAACATGGTGCCGGGCGACCCGCGCCATCCGGCGGTCACAAGCGGAATTCGCCTGGGGACACCAGCAGCGACGTCCATGGGCATGCGCGAGGCGGAAATGGCGCAGATTGCCGCCTTCATCGACCTGGTCTGCCGCCAGCCCGACGCCCCTGATGTCCATGCCAGGGTGCGAAGAGAGGTTGCGGACTTCTGCGCTGCGTTTGAGGTCCCCGGCATCACCGACAGGTAAGGCGGGCAATCGAAGGTCGCCACCTAACTCCAACAGCTGAAGCGAGGACATTCGATGACCAGGCAGTTCGTGTTCACTTCCGAATCCGTCGGCGCCGGACACCCGGATAAGATGGCCGACAACATCTCGGATGGCATCCTGGATGCGATCCTGCGCACCGATCCGAAGGCGCGCGTCGCGTGCGAAGCGTTGGTGAAGACAGGGATGGTTGTTCTGGCTGGCGAGATCACCAGCGATGCGCAGGTCGATTACAGCCAAGTTGCCCGCGAGACGATTCTCGATATTGGATACGATGACGATGCGATCGGCTTTGATGGTAGGCGTTGCGCCGTCGTTCTGGCTCTCACCGAGCAGTCGCCCGACATTAGCCAGGGCGTAGACGAGGGACGAGGGCAGGATCTCGACCAAGGAGCGGGGGACCAGGGCCTCATGTTCGGGTTCGCATGCAGCGAGACCGATACACTGATGCCCTTGCCGATCCAGCTCGCTCACAGCTTGACGAAAAGGCAGGCAGAGGTCCGGAAGGCGGGACAGCTTGACTGGCTGCGCCCGGACGTAAAATCTCAAGTGTCCGTCCGCTATGAAGGTTTGCGCCCCGTGGCGCTGGATACCATAGTCCTGTCGACGCAACATGCGGAGGAGGTCTCACAAGAAACAGTCCGCGAAGGCGTCATCGAGGAGATCATAAAGCCGGTCTTGCCGCCCCACTTGGACACGACGGGGATCAGGTTCCTGGTCAATCCAACCGGCCGGTTCGTGGTCGGGGGGCCGCGCGGCGACTGCGGGCTCACCGGACGCAAGATCATCGTCGACACGTACGGTGGGATGGGGCGTCACGGCGGCGGCGCCTTTTCGGGCAAGGACCCGTCCAAGGTTGACCGCTCGGCTGCCTATGCGGCCCGGTATGTCGCGAAGAATATCGTCGCTAGCGGACTTGCGGAGCTCTGCGAGGTGCAGCTTGCTTACGCGATCGGCGTGGCCGCGCCGGTGTCTATCCTCGTCAACACCTTCGGAACCGCAAGGATCGAGGAAAAAAGAATCGAGCGCGTCGTTCTTGAGCTTTTCGATCTCCGACCGAAGGGCATTATCAAGATGCTTGATCTCTTACGCCCGATATACCGCAAGACCGCGACATACGGACACTTCGGCCGTGAAGAGCCTGAGTTCACCTGGGAAAGAACGGACAGAGCTGACGACTTGCTGCGTGAGGCAGGACCGGCAGCTGCGTGACGGCCGATGTTGGATCCGCCGGCATGCGGGACCTCGATTCCAAATCGCTAGACCCGCGCCCGGCCGGCATTGCAGAAGGCCAGCGGACTGTTGAGCGGAGACTTTGATGCCCGAATATGACGTGCTTTGCATCGGCAATGCCATTGTCGACATCATCGCCCAGAGCGACGAGGCGTTCCTCGAGACCAACGGCATCATCAAGGGGGCGATGAACCTGATCGACACCCAGCGTGCCGAGCTGCTCTACAGCCGCATGGGGCCGGCGATCGAAGCCTCCGGCGGCAGCGCCGGCAACACGGCGGCCGGCATCGCCAGCTTCGGCGGCCGCACCGCCTTCTTCGGCAAGGTGTCGAACGACCCGCTCGGCGAGATCTATGCCCATGACATGCATGCGCAAGGCGTCGCCTTCGACACCAAGCCCCTCCAGGGCGAGCCGCCGACGGCGCGCTCGATGATCTTCGTCACCCCCGACGGCGAGCGTTCGATGAACACCTATCTCGGCGCCTGCGTCGAACTCGGGCCGGAGGATGTCGAGGCCGACAAGGCTTCCGGCGCCAAGGTCACGTATTTCGAAGGCTATCTGTGGGATCCGCCGCGCGCCAAGGAGGCGATCCGGCAGACAGCCAAGCTGGCGCACGCGGCGGGCCGCGAAGTGTCGATGACTCTCTCGGATTCGTTCTGCGTCGACCGCTACCGCGACGAGTTCCTCGATCTGATGCGCTCGGGCACGGTAGACATCGTCTTTGCCAACAGCCACGAGATCAAGTCGCTCTACCAGACATCGTCGTTCGACGAGGCGCTGGCGCAGATCCGCAAGGATTGCCGGATCGCCGCCGTGACCCGATCGGAAAAAGGCTCGGTCATCGTGCGCGGCGACGAGACCGTGGTCATCCAGGCGACCGCGATTGAGGAACTGGTCGACACGACAGGCGCCGGCGACCTCTACGCCGCCGGTTTCCTGCATGGCTACACGCAAGGCCGCAACCTCAAGACCTGCGGCGACCTTGGTTCACTGGCGGCCGGATTGGTGATCCAGCAGATCGGCCCGCGCCCGCGCCAGAACCTGCGCCGCGAGGCGGAACAGGCTGGGCTGCTTTAGGCGGACATTTTTAAGGGCGAGCTGCTGACCTCCCCCTTGTGCAGGCTGTCCAGGGGAGCGCGGGTAAATCGAATGTCGTAGGCGCATCCCCGTGAGACGGCGGTTTTCCGTCGCGGATCTTGGTGTCCAGGCTCAGAAGTCCTCTCATGAGGACCTGACAGCAGCTTTCCGCGCCTGTCCTCCGAAAGTTTGGCCTACTTATCGACCTTCCAATGCACCGCCGGCAGTTACGCGCCTCCCGTTATTCCGAGTAGGTCCCAGTTAGGTTCGCCGGCCTTGAAGGAAAGAAGGAAACGACGGTGCTCGACAGGCATGTTGCCTACGATCTCGGCTACCCATGCGGTGCGTCTGCTGACAGCCCGCAGTCTGGTCGTCGGAGAGGTCGCCCTCTTGGTCCTCATCCACGCAACTTTGGGAACACGTCGACAGCGCAAAAGGCGCATTCGCATAATCATATAAACATTTCTTTATGTGGCATTGACAAAGGAACGGACTGCTGTGATTGTCTGCGTGTCGTGGTTCTCCGTACGGCGTTGCCGCAGCGGAGCTAAGAGGGAAGCCGGTGCGATGCCGGCGCTGCCCCCGCAACTGTTAGCGGCGAGCCAACCCCATTGATGTCACTGAGGCAAATAGCCTCGGGAAGACTGGGCAGAGGCTATGACCCGCGAGCCAGGAGACCTGCCACGGCAAACAACGTCCACGGGCGGGGTGTCTCGGTGGCCGCGGCAGTCCGGGGGTTTTGTGCCGGCCTGCTAGCGCCTTCCTTGTCCCCACGCCCCCAACCATCGGGGTATGGCATGACTATCTCTCAGCAAGTTCCTGTAGCAACCCTCGGCATGCCGCGCATTGGCCGCCGCCGAGAACTGAAATTCGCCCTTGAAAGCTACTGGTCCGGAAAATCTTCCGCTGCCAACCTTTTGGCGACGGCGAAGGCGCTGCGTGCCGCTAGCTGGAGGGAGCAGCACGATCGCGGCGTATCGAAAATCCCGTCGAACGACTTCTCACTCTACGACCATGTGCTCGACACCGCAGCCATGGTCGGTGCCGTGCCGTCCCGTTACGCCTGGAAGGGTAGCGAGGTCCCACTCGACATCTACTTCGCGATGGCCCGCGGCAAGCAGGGTGAGACCGCGGGTTGTGGACATGCCGGCCACGAGCATGCGGCTCAGGGCCACCGCTTGACCGCGATGGAAATGACCAAATGGTTCGACACTAACTATCACTATATGGTGCCTGAGCTGACCGACGATCAGACCTTCGCCCTCTTGTCTACGAAACCGGTCGATTACTTCCTCGAGGCTAAAGCCCTCGGCATTCACACACGCCCAGTCATCCTTGGACCGGTTACCTTCCTCAAGCTGGCGAAGTCACCTGCTGAAGGTTTCAATCCCATGGCGCTCCTGCCGCGGCTGCTGCCTGTCTACGGGCAACTCCTGCAGAGGCTGAAGCTCTCGGGAGTCGACTGGGTACAGATTGACGAGCCGGCGCTTGTGCTCGATCTGAATCCGAACGAACGAGCTGCGTTCGAATTCGCTTATGGCCAGCTGTCGAAAGCCGTGCCCGAGTTGAAGATCATGCTGGCTACCTATTTCGGGCCGCTGGGAGACAATCTCGAGACCGCGATTTCTCTGCCCTTGGCGGGCCTGCATCTCGATCTCGTGCGCGCTCCCGAGCAGTTGGAGACGGTTGGTCGGCTCGCACCAAAGGATCTGGTGCTCTCGCTTGGCTTGATCGACGGCCGCAACGTCTGGCGCGCGAACCTGCCTGCGATTCTCGACCTCATCAAGCCTGTCGTCGCCGGCTGGCCCCTGGACCGCGTCGAGATCGCACCTTCCTGCTCGATGCTTCATGTGCCGATCGACCTGCGGATGGAGACCGCGCTCGATGTGGACGTCAGTTGGTGGCTGGCATTCGCGGCCCAGAAGACCGAAGAGCTGGTCGTGCTGGCCCAGGCCTTGTCCGAAGGCAGGGAGGCCGCAGCAGGCACATTGAAAGCTTCTGCCGATGCGGTCGCGGCGCGCGCAATGTCCGCCAAGGTCCATGATCCGCTCGTCGAGGGGCGGACCGCCAGCATCGACGACGGCATGAAGCAACGAAAGAGCGCATTTGCCGAACGTTCCAAAGTCCAGGCTGGCACGCTCAACCTGCCGCCTTTCCCTACGACGACCATCGGGTCCTTCCCGCAGACGCCGCAGGTGCGCAAGGCGCGCTCCGCTCATGCGAAGGGCGAACTGAGCTATGTTGACTACGAGACCTTCCTGAGGAAGGAGACCGAGGCGGCGATCCGCTTGCAGGAGGAGATCGGGCTGGATGTGCTGGTGCACGGCGAGTTCGAACGAAACGACATGGTGCAGCATTTCGGCGAGCAGCTGTCCGGCTTCGCCTTCACCCAGCATGGCTGGGTACAAAGCTATGGCTCCCGCTACGTGCGTCCCCCCATCATCTTCGGCGACGTATCGCGGCCCAATCCGATGACGGTCCGCTGGTGGCAATTTGCCCAGTCGCTGACGGAAAAGCCGGTGAAGGGCATGCTCACAGGCCCAGTGACCATTCTTAACTGGTCTTTTGTTCGCGACGACCTACCCCGCGCCGAGGCCTGCCGCCAGATCGCGCTCGCCACACGCGATGAAGTGACGGACCTCGAAAGAGCCGGCGCAAGGATAATCCAGATCGACGAGGCCGCGTTTCGCGAAGGCCTGCCACTGCGCAAGTCCGACTGGAAAGTCTATCTCGACTGGGCTGTCGAATGCTTCCGGCTCGCTTCAACGGGTGTAAAGGACGCGACCCAAATCCATACTCACATGTGCTATTCGGAGTTCAACGAGATCATCGACGCGATCGCTGAAATGGATGCGGATGTAATTTCGATTGAGACGTCACGCTCGAAAATGGAACTGCTTGACGCCTTCACGAGCTCTAAATACCCCAACGAAATCGGTCCCGGAGTCTACGACATTCACTCACCACGGGTCCCGGAAGTCGGCGAGATTTCGGACCTCGTCATGCTTGCCCGCGAGCGACTGTCCGACGGCCAACTGTGGATAAATCCGGACTGTGGCCTCAAAACACGCAAATGGGAGGAGGTTCGCCCTGCCCTCATGAACATGGTCGCTGCAGCATGCGCGCTGCGGGAGAAAGTGTAGCCCGGAGGCTTTCGTGCTTCCTAATCATGTGGTGATTTACCGGCTGCCGCATGTTGGCCGTGAATATGCCAAACCGATTAGTTATTCGGGGTAAGTCATTCGAGGAAATCTAAAATTTTCCTTCGGCAGGTATCGCGTTGCTGGTCAGGGGTAGCAATCAATTCGATCAAGTTCTCCGGCAGAGGTTCTAGGCTCGATGTCGATGCCGAGCCTGAAATCTTCTGCAGGCCATCGGTGCGCGCCGCTCAGCTGTGGTGGACGAGGAGGGCTTTATGCTGGCAAAGAGAAGGCTGACGGTGCGACTATTGAGACAGATGCTTCGGCTGATGGCCGCTATCGGATGGTGAGTTCAATAGGTAATTGCAACACCTTCTGTAGCCTATCGACCGGCGTTTCGAAGTCCAGGATTTTTCGGGGGCGCTGATTGAGCCGCAGGGCGACGGCGTTGAGTTGGTCCTGCGAGACGTGG
>NZ_JAFCGY010000033.1 GCF_016836705.1 Mesorhizobium caraganae
CCTTGCTCATCCACGGGCTTATACCAAGGGGTGTACGGGCTTCCGTCGCAGCGGGTGATCCGGTCGTGATCCGGATCACCCGCCAGCCCAATACTGCATGATTCTAGAGACACAAGGGGTGTTCCAGGAAACGCCAACGTCTCACTCCGCTGGAACACCCCTCATCCGTCTCGGCGCTGCGCGCCGATCCACCGCCCGGGGGCGAGCCGCGGGTCTCGCCCCGTCCTTCGGACCCCACAAGGGGAGAAGGAAAGGACCCGCCTCTATGCCGCCGGCTCCCCAGTCTCGACATAGGCCTGCAGCCACCCCAGCACCCGGCCCCAATCCTCGGCATGTTCAGCCGCCGCGTCGGTCAACCCGGCAAAGCCGCCATGGCAGATGGTGATGCGTGTGCCTCCGGCTATCGGTTCCAGCAGGTAGGCAACCGTCATTTGCCGCCGGCCAAGGGTGGGATGGTCCCAGCCATAGGCCCGCGTCTGCACGATCCGGCGCGGCGCCTGGATCTCGAGGAACTCGCCGCCGGCGGGATGGTCCTCGCCAGCAATGGTCCTGGCGATGACTTGCCACCGGCCGCCGACGCGCAAGTCGGCCGTCCAATCGACCATCCGGTAGCTTTCGCAAGAGCCCCACCAACGCTCGACTTCATCCGTAATCAGCGCGTGGAAGACGCGCTCCGGTGGCGCTACGATCTCGGCGCTTGCCATGATCGTCTCGCCATTGGTCATGCTTTGCGCCACCACTGGGCCGTGCATCACAACCCCCTACGCGATTGTTTCGTTATCGAAACGAGTTAAGCCGCCTTTGATGCCGGGCGCGACAGGCCCTTGCCGGTTTCGAGCAGGCTCTTCAGGCTAGACAGCACCAGCGGCCAGCCATTGCCAACATGTTCCAGAAGACGGTGCGGACCGTCCGCAGCATGGGTGACGGCGAGCTTCATCATGTCGCCTTCCTGTTCGATGACGAAGGTGCAATGCGTGTAACCATCGGCCTTCACGTCCGGCATGAACTCATTGCGCCATTTGATGACCAGGCGCCTTGGCGGATCGACATCGACAATCTCGCCGCTGTCGGTGACGCGGCCGTCGGGATAGACCATCTTCCATGCCGAGCCTTTCTTCCAGTCGCTCTGCATCTGGGCGCCGAGGAAATATTGCAGGTGGAATTCCGGTTCGGTCAGCGCCTCCCAGAGCTTCTCGGGCGTGGTGCGGATATAGGTCACATAGACGAAGGCATTGCTCATGGCTCTTCCCTTTCGAGGCGCTTCTTCAAGTCGCTGAGGGCGGTCAGCCGTCCTCGTTCGAATTTGCCGATCCAGCGTTCGGCGATCTCGTTGATGGGAACGGGATTCAGGTAGTGCTCCTTTTCACGTCCGTTGCGGACGGTGGTGATGAGGTTTGCCTCTTCCAGGATCGCCAGATGCTTGGTCACAGCCTGGCGTGTCATATCCGTCCGCTCGCACAGCGCGTTCAGCGTCTGCCCGTTCCTGTGATGGAGGCTATCCAGCAATTGCCGGCGTGTCGGGTCGGCGAGGGCGCGAAAGACGGCATCCATGCTCATTCATTTAATATGCAACCAAATGGTTGCATGTCAAGAGGCGATGTCACAGCGAAGCGACCGCCTCGTTTGGTTGGCTGGCGTCACCGCTTGCGCGAGAACCAGAAGGCGTCGGGCATGCGCATCATGCCGATGCGTTCGTAGAAGCCGACGGCGTCGGGCATCGAGATCAGGCTGATGGCGACCGACGTGCCAAGCTGCCGGCGGGCCTCGTCCATCAGGCCCCTGCCGATGCCAAGCCCTTGCGCCGATTGGGATACGGCAAGCTCGGAAATGTAACACACCCAGGAAAAGTCGGTGATGGCGCGAGCCACGCCAATCAGTGGTCGGCCTTCGACATTGAGCCGCGCTGTCAGCACCAGGTTCGCGCCTGAAAGCATCGCCTGCAGCCGGGCATCGTCTTCGACAGGACGCGTGTCGCCGAGCCCGGATTCCACCAGCACGCGGCGAAACTCGGCAATGCCGAGTTCCGGCTCGCGGGCATAAAGGACGTGGGAATTCTCGCTCATGGCAGCCAGACTGCACCAGCGGGCAACGATTTCGAAGCTCTTTTTGCCCGACAGGTGCTCGTCTTCGCATGGACCAAGGGCACGCACGAACAGTTGCCTTTTATTTGCCAGCAGCTTTGTGTAAACGGTGCGTCAGCAATCTCCCGCAACGAAAATACGGGCAAAAGCCATGGACAAATTCACCAAGCTCACCGGCGTCGCCGCCCCCATGCCGATCGTCAATGTCGACACCGACATGATCATCCCCAAGGATTATCTCAAGACGATCAAGCGCACCGGGCTCGGCAGCGGGCTGTTCGCCGAAATGCGCTACAAGGACGACGGCTCGGAAAACCCGGATTTCGTGCTCAACAAGCCGGCCTACCGCAAGGCGCAGATCCTGGTGGCCGGCGATAATTTCGGCTGCGGTTCGAGCCGTGAACACGCGCCGTGGGCGCTGCTCGATTTCGGCATACGCTGCGTCATCTCGACCTCGTTCGCCGATATTTTCTACAACAACTGCTTCAAGAACGGCATTTTGCCGATCACCGTCAGCCCGGAAGATCTGGAGAAGCTGATGGACGACGCCTCGCGCGGCTCCAATGCGACGGTGTCGGTCGATCTCGAGGCCAAGGAAATCCGCGGTCCGGATGGCGGCGTGGTCAAATTCGATCTCGACGACTTCAAGCGCCACTGCCTGCTGAACGGCCTCGACGATATCGGCCTGACCATGGAAAAGGCCGGCGCCATCGCCTCGTTCGAGAAGAAGAACGCCGCCGAGCGCCCCTGGGCCTGAGCAGTATGATTTAACCCGACCGTCAAAGGCCGGGTTCGTGGCGGCTGAACGGAGGGGACAGTCATGACACGTTCGCTTCTTGCCGGCGCCTGCGCGTTGGCGTGGATGCTGATGCCGATGGCTGGCGCGCATGCACAGACCGACACGGTGCTGGTGCCGGCTGAAGATCCGTCCGGCGAGGCCGCCGACCCGGGCGCGTCGAGCAATACAGCCCTGGCCGGCGATGACAGCCAAGGGCCGATCCCGTTCGAGGGTGGGCAGCTGACCATCACCCAGCAGGAAGAGTATGGCGAGAAGGTGCTGGCCTATGACGGCAAGCAGCTGGCCAGCAACTACGACGTGTTCTTCGACAAGGTGGTCAAGGTCGGCGGCGTCAACGTGGCGCTGGTCGATGTCGGTGACGGCGGCAACCAGTGCGGCCCGGCCAAGGTCATCGTCTGGAAGCCGGAAGGCGGCGAGATCCAGAGCCTTACTGTCGAGCAGGACGAATGCGGTGCGCCGCCGGCGGCGGTCGCTGACAACGCCATCTATTTCGTGCCTTACCTCTTGCCGGGCGCTTCGCAGCAGGCGCTGCAATGGTCGCCCAGCGAAGGGCTGACGATTTCAGGCGACCTGACATATGCGCCCGAGCCCGGCACCGACTGGAAAGATGTCGATCCGTCCAAGTACCAGAACATCATCGACGCCTTCCACAACGAGGCCGTCTACAAGGCGGCGAAGACGCTGCTTGGCGACACCATGCCCGACATGGCGACCAGCCTGCTGGTCGGCGGCGGCACCGAAAAGACGGCGTCCGGCGCCTTCTACGCCACCGGCTGCGTGCCGCATGATTGCGGCGGCAGCGATGGTTTCATGGCCGTCGATCCGGTCAAGCACACGCTCTACTTCGCCCGCCGCGGCGATGATGGTGAGCCGCAGGCGTGGCCGGACTTGAAGACCTGGCCGGCGGATGTGAAGGAAGCGATGGACAAGGCGCAGGGGTCAGCGAACTAGGGCACGACCGTCGCGGCTTCGTCATCCACGGGCGGAGCGACGCGTAGCGGAGCGCAGACCCGAGGATCCATGCCGTGACTGTTGCCATAGAGTGCAACGGTGCAGAATTCTTCACCGTGGCAACGCACTGACGTCCCGGCATGGATCCTATGGTCTGCGCCGCGTCGCTTCGCTCCTTGCTTCGCCATAGGATGACGAAGCCGCGAAGGATTCGGCCAATCTCCGAGGTTTGTGCTTGCCTTCATGACAACAGTTCGCTTGCCTTGGCCCACGACCGGTCCAGCTCTCCTCTGCTAGACGAGCGCCTATGATTGCAAGGAGGCCCCATGCGCAAACTCATCTCCACCGGGTCGCCCTTCGAGAAAACCGCCGGCTATTCGCGTGCGGTGGTGCAGGGCGACTGGTGTTTCGTGTCGGGAACCACCGGCTACGACTATGCGACGATGACCATGCCGGAGACGGTCGAGGCGCAGACGCGCAATTGTCTCGCCACCATCGCCAAGGCGCTTCGGGACGGCGGCTTCGCCATGGCCGATGTGGTGCGGGCGCATTATTACATCACCGACCAGGCCTTCGTGGATGTCGTCTTCCCGATCCTCGGCGAGGCATTCGGCGACATCCGCCCGGCGGCGACGATGATCGTGTGCCAGCTCAACAAGCCTGAGATGAAGATCGAGATCGAAGTCACGGCGCTGCGGCACACGGCATGAGGAGGCCAAAGCCATGACGGTCCGGCGCATCGTCGCCAATATCGAGACACAGGACGCGGCGGCGGCGAAGCGCTTCTACCAGGACGTGCTTGGCCTCGATGTGCTGATGGATCAGGGCTGGATCGTCACCTGCGGTTCCGACGAACGGATGCAGGTGCAGATCAGCTTCATGGCTCAAGGCGGCTCGGGCACGCCGGTGCCGGACCTCTCCATTGAGGTCGATGATGTCGAAGCAGCGCTCGACGCCATGAAGGCCGCCGGCTTTGCCATCGAATACGGCCCGGTCGACGAACCCTGGGGCGTGCGGCGCTTTTATGTGCGCGATCCGTTCGGCAGATTGGTCAATATTCTCTCGCATCGGTGATTGCGCTTCCAGGCTTGCATGCAGCCCGCTTGGCGTTTAGCAAGGCCGCGGTTTCTCCAAACAGTGTCGGGACGGTTCTGATGGCTTCGAAAAATCTTCTCCTGCTCGCCGGCGACGGCATCGGCCCCGAGGCGATGGCCGAGGTGAAGAAACTGATCGCGGCCATGAACGCCAAGCTGGACAGCGGTTTTGTCACCGATGAAGGCCTGGTCGGCGGCTGCGCCTACGATGCGCATGGCGCGGCGATTTCCGATGCCGACATGGCAAAGGCGATGGCGGCGGACGCGGTGCTGTTCGGCGCCGTCGGCGGGCCGAAATGGGACAAGGTGCCTTACGAGGTGCGCCCCGAGGCCGGGCTGCTGCGGCTGCGCAAGGACATGGAGCTGTTCGCCAATCTTCGCCCGGCGATCTGCTATCCGGCACTCGCCGCCTCGTCTTCGCTGAAGCAGGAGGTGGTCGAAGGCCTCGACATCCTGATCGTGCGCGAGCTCACCGGCGGCGTCTATTTCGGCGAGCCGAAGCAGATCATCGATCTCGGCAATGGCCAGAAGCGCGGCATCGACACCCAGGTCTACGACACGTTCGAGATCGAGCGCATTTCCGGCGTCGCTTTCGAGCTCGCGCGGACCCGCCGCAACCATGTGACATCCATGGAAAAGCGCAACGTGATGAAATCCGGCGTGCTGTGGAACGAGGTCGTCACCCAGACCCAAAAGGCCAGGTACGCCGACGTCAAGCTCGACCACATGCTGGCCGATGCCGGCGGCATGCAGCTGGTGCGCTGGCCAAAACAATTCGACGTCATCGTCACCGACAATCTGTTCGGCGACATGCTGTCCGACATTGCCGCCATGCTGACGGGCTCGATCGGCATGCTGCCGTCGGCCTCGCTCGGCGCGCCTGACGTGAAGACCAAGAAGCGCAAGGCGCTGTACGAGCCGGTGCATGGCTCGGCGCCCGATATTGCCGGCCAGGGCATCGCCAATCCGATCGCCATGATCGCGTCCTTCGCCATGTGCCTGCGCTATTCCTTCGGGATGGTCGCCGAAGCCGACAAGCTCGAAGGCGCAATCGCTGCCGTGCTCGACGACGGCCTGCGCACCAAGGACATACTGTCCGAAGGCATGACCGAGGTCGGTACGGTCGAGATGGGCGATGCGATTATCGCCAAGTTCCTTGGCTGATCCGGTGGCGGTCGACGTCCGCTGGGCGACGACCGACGACGCCGAAGCGCTTGCCACCGTACTTTGCGAGATGGCGGCGCACTACCGGCAGGCGCCGCTCGATCATGGCCGGGCTACAGCCACGGCGCGTAAATGGCTCGGCGATGAAAGCCCGGCCTATCCGCATTTCGCGCTGGCCTTCGCCGACGGCAAGGTTGCGGGCCTCGCCTCGGTGGCGATCGCCCATCCGGGCATCGATCTCGAACGACTAATGTTCCTGAAAGACCTGTTTGTGCGCGAGGATGCCCGCAACGCCGGCACCGGACGGGCGCTGCTCAGCTTTCTCGCCGGCCATTGCCTCAGGGAAGGAATCGGCCGCATAGACCTGACCACCGAAGACTGGAACGAGGGCGCGTTGCGTCTCTACGACCGGCTCGGCGCCGAACGGCACGGGCGGAAGGTGTTTCTCAGGCTGTCCGGTGATGCGCTAAGAAGAACCCTCTAAACCCTGACACCCTGCGGCACAGGCCCCCACTGGTTTTCGTGGCCCTGGGTCGGGATCAGTCCGAACACGATGATGGCCAGGGTGCCGAAGGTCGGCACGAGAATCAGCAGGACGAGCCAGCCGGTGAGGCCGATATCGTGCAGCCGTCGGACAATGAGGCCGAGCCAGGGCAGGAACGTCGCCAGCACAAACAGGCCCCAGACGCCGACCATCACGATCGGCCCGTTGCCGTCATTGAAATTGCCGATCGTCTGGTCGGCGAGGGCGCCGACCAGACCGACCAGGATGAAGCTGACGGTCCAGAACAGGCAGTAGGCCCAGAATTCCTTGCGGCGGGCGCGCTCGGCGAAGTTGATGTAGTTGCGTGTCACGCCCCGCCAGAAATAACCCGGCAGTCCGCTATCGTGGACCGCGCCGTCGTCAGCCAGGCGGCCAAAATGCTGCGGCGCGGCTGAAGCGGCAGCGGGTTTGGGCGGCGCGGCGCTTGCAGCGGGAGCTGCGGTGGCTTGTCCAGCGGCCTGGGCGCGGATCGAGAAAACGTCGCGCGCCTGGCCGCTCGCGGGCAGGAACTCGACCACGGCGTCCTTGGCAATCACCGTATCGCGGCGCAGATCTTCGCGCGCGAAGGTGTAGCGGTTGCCGTCCGCCCCGGTGATGAATCCGAAGCCCTGGGCCTCGTCATAATGAAGAACTTCACCACGCATTTAGCCTCACCCCCGTGTTGGCGTAGACTGTTCAAAGTTGCGGCGGATCGCAAGGGGGTGGACGAAGTGAAGGGCAAACGGTCAGGTAGCTTCATCCTGCCGCCGTCAGCGCTGCCCCTCACCTGCCTGCCGGCATCCTCTCCCCGTATAGTGACGGGGAGAGGGACGCTGTCATCGATGATTTCGCCAATCGGCAGCGTTGCAGGAGTTAGCGCTGTGAGTGGTGCAGGCCCTTTCTCCCCGTCACTGTACGGGGAGAAATGCCCGGCAGGGCAATGAGGGGCGGCGCTAGCCTTCGCTGAGAAAAACGTCAGCCCGGCCGCTTCTTCGGCTTCTTGTTCTTCGGCGGTCCGGCCTTGTCGAATTTTGGCTTCCCGGCCCAAGGCTTTGCATCGCCAGCCGGGCGTTCCCGCTTCTCGAATTTCGGCTTGTGCGCAGTTTGCGGCGCCTCGAACGGGCGCTTGCCGCGATGCGGCTTCTTGTCGGGCTTGGGCGCCTGGTAGCCGGCGCGCGACAGGTCGGGCGTGCCGTCCAGGCGCTTCACAACGATGTTGCCCTGCAGCTTTTTGTCAGGGCCGATGGCGGCGAGGAAGCGGTCGGCCCAATCGGCCGCAATCTGCACGAAGGTTTCTTCCTGCTGCATCTTGATGGCGCCGATCTCGCGCTTGGAGATGTTGCCGGTGCGGCACAGCATCGGGATCAGCCAGCGCGGCTCGGCGTTCTGCCGCCGTCCGATCGACAGCGAGAACCAGACGCTGTCCCCGAAATCGTCGCGGCGGCTGGGCGCCTCATCCCGGCGTTCGAACTTTTCGCCCGCCGGTTTTTCACGCGATGGCGTGAACGGCGCTACGTCCATGAGATCCTCGGGCGCCGAGCGGCTGGCGCGGCACTGGCGCACGAAAGCGGCTGCCACCTGTTCGGCGCCGTGCTTGGCCAGAAGCGCGTCGATGAAGCCGCGCTCGTCATCGGCCACCGGCTCGTCGAAAGCCGGATCGGCAAGGATCCGCTCGTCGTCGCGCTTGATGACGTCGTCGGCGGAGGGCGGGCTCGCCCATGTTGCCTTCAGCCCCGCATTCTGCAGCAGCCGCTCGGTGCGCTTGCGGGCGCCGTTGGGCACGATCAGCGCGCTGACGCCCTTGCGTCCGGCACGACCGGTGCGGCCGCTGCGGTGCAGCAGCGTTTCCGGATTGGTCGGCAAATCCGCGTGGATGACCAGTTCGAGATTGGGCAGGTCGATGCCGCGCGCGGCGACATCCGTTGCGATGCAGACCTTGGCGCGGCCGTCGCGCATCGCCTGCAGTGCATGGCTGCGCTCGTTCTGGCTGAGCTCACCCGACAGCGCCACGACGGAAAAATTGCGGTTGTTGAAGCGCGCGGTCAGATGGTTGACGGCGGCGCGGGTGTTGCAGAACACCAGCGCGTTCTTCGCCTCGTAGAAGCGCAGCACATTGATGATGGCGTTCTCGCGGTCGGGGTAGGCGACATTCAGCGCCCGGTACTCGATGTCGAGATGCTGCTTTTCCTCGCCTCCGGCCGAGATGCGCACGGCATCGCGCTGATAGCCCTGCGCCAGCGTGGCGATCGAGCGCGGCACGGTGGCCGAAAACATCAGCGTGCGGCGCTGGGCAGGTGCTGCGTCGAGGATGAATTCGAGGTCTTCGCGAAAGCCGAGATCGAGCATCTCGTCGGCTTCGTCCAGCACCACGGCCTTCAGCGCCGACATGTCGAGCGAATTGCGGGTGATGTGGTCGCGCAGCCGGCCGGGCGTGCCGACGACGATATGGGCACCACGCTCCAGCACGCGCCGCTCGGAGCGCATGTCCATGCCGCCGACGCAGGAGGCGACAGTCGCGCCGGTCGGCGCGTAGAGCCATTGCAGCTCGCGCGTGACTTGCAAGGCCAGCTCGCGGGTCGGCGCCACCGCCAATGCCAAAGGCACGCCAGCCGGGCCAAAGCGCTCGGCGCCTCCAAGCAGCGTCGGCGCCAATGCCAGGCCGAAGGCGACGGTCTTGCCGGAGCCGGTCTGCGCCGACACCAGAGCGTCGGCCTCGCCGAGCTCGAGCACCGCCTTCTGCACCGGCGTCAGCTCGACATAGCCACGTTTTTCCAGCGCCTCTGCCAGCGCAGGAACGATACCTTCGAAATTGGACATGTTACTCTTTCGGAATTCGGCCGCCTACGGGCGGCAACGCCGGCTCATGCACACGCCAGCCCAAGCATTTCTCGGGCGTTCCTACTTCCTGCGGCCGCCATTGTACAGAGCAGGCGGCACAGCGCTGTCGATTGGCGAAATCGTTGGTTCGAGCGCCCCTCTCCCCGTCACTATACGGGGAGAGGATGCCGGCAGGCAGGTGAGGGGCAGCGCCAACGGTGATGGGTAAGCCGGGAGCAAGGCTTCAGGCCCTTACTTCCGGATGAGCTAACCGTCGAAGTCAGCGCCGCCCCTCATCCGCCCGTCGGGCACCTTCTCCCCGTAGAGTGACGGGGAGAAGGGACGGTCGCGCCGATTGACTCCTGACGCAAACCGCGTAAAAGCCGGCATCGAACGGGATCATTTTCGATGCGCGGCCTTCTGATGGCGCTTCTTGCATTCGACTTCCCCGGCCACGTCAGTGGGGCCGGGCGCGTTCGCGCGTCTTACCGTTCAACCAAAACCGCATTCTTGGCCGATAAAACTGGCAAAACCACCACCAAAACGGTGTGATTCCCTTGGCCTAACCACCCTCTCCCGGGTCCGGCCCGGGGGACGGAACCCGCATTGGCCGGCGGGTTTTCTCCAAAAACCAGGCGGAGAGGGACAGGAGATTTCGAATGAGTTTCAAGGTTGCAGTAGTCGGCGCCACGGGCAATGTGGGTCGCGAAATGCTCAACATACTGGAAGAGCGCGGCTTTCCGGTAAGCGAAGTGGTGGCACTGGCCTCGCGGCGCAGCCAAGGCACCGAAGTGTCGTTCGGCGACCGGACGCTGAAGGTCAAGACGCTCGACCAGTATGATTTTTCCGACACCGACATCTGCATCATGTCGGCCGGCGGCAACGTCTCCAAGGAGTGGTCGCCGAAGATAGGCAAGCAGGGCTGCGTCGTCATCGATAATTCGTCGGCGTTCCGCTACGACCAGGACGTGCCGCTGATCGTGCCGGAAGTGAACCCGGACGCGATCTCGCTGTTTTCGCGCAAGAACATCATCGCCAACCCGAACTGCTCGACGGCGCAGCTGGTTGTGGCGCTGAAGCCGCTGCACGACTTCGCCACCATCAAGCGCGTCGTCGTCGCCACCTACCAGTCGGTGTCCGGCGCCGGCAAGGAAGGCATGGACGAGCTGTTCACGCAGACCCGCGCTGTGTTCGTCGCCGACCAGGTCGACGTCAAGAAGTTCACCAAGCGCATCGCCTTCAACGTCATTCCGCATATCGACGTCTTCCTCGATGACGGCTTCACCAAGGAAGAGTGGAAGATGGTTGCCGAGACCAAGAAGATGCTCGACCCCAAGATCAAGCTGACGGCGACCTGCGTGCGCGTGCCGGTGTTCATCGGCCATTCGGAAGCCGTCAACATCGAGTTTGAAAAGCCGATCACCGCCGACGAAGCGCGCGATATCCTGCGCGAAGCGCCGGGATGCCAGGTCTTGGACAAGCGCGAGGACGGCGGCTACATCACGCCGCTCGAATCCGCCGGCGAGGACGCCACCTTTATCTCGCGCATCCGTGAGGATTCGACCATCGACAACGGCCTGTCGATGTGGATCGTCGCCGACAATCTGCGCAAGGGCGCGGCGCTCAATGCGGTTCAGATCGCCGAACTGCTGGTCGAGCGCGGCCTGATCCAGCCGAAGAAGAAGGCGGCCTGACGGCGGTCTAGTTTTCGCTCACGGGCCGTATCGCCGCTGCCGCGGCGGGCCCTCCGCGGGGGCGCCGGAAAGCCGGCGGCCCGCAGTCGCGGGCTCGGCCTTCGGCCGGGCAGCCTCTTCCTTCTCCCCTTGTGGGGTCCGAAGGACGGGGCGAGACCCGCGGCTCGCCCCCGGGCGGTGGATCGGCGCGCAGCGCCGAGACGGTTGAGGGGTGTTCCAGCGGAGTGAGACGTTGGCGTTCTCTTCATGACTAGCACTCAGCCTACAGACATTATCCTGCGTCCCGCGGTTAGCCCCGACGCTGCTGCCATCGCCATTATCATGCGGGCAGCGCTTGGTTCGTTCGACTGGATGCCGGTCATCCACACGCCAGCCGAGGACCTTGCGTTCATCCGCGACATCGTGCTGCCGCGGCAGCAGGTGACGGTCGCCGAGGTCGACAAGGCAATTGTCGGCTTCATTGCCGTCAGCGGCGATTGGGTGGAGCAGCTTTATCTCGACCCGGACTGGACGGGCCGAGGCATCGGCAGCCGGCTGCTGACGCAAGCGACCGCCGCGCTGCCCGTGATGAAACTACACTGCTTCCAGTCCAACACCGGCGCCCGACGCTTCTACGAGCGCCACGGCTTCCGTGCAGAGTCGTTTGGCGACGGCACCACCAACGAGGAAGGCCTGCCGGACATTCTTTACGTTCGTCGGGCCTGATAGCTCAGCCGGCGCTGTCCTTCGCCAACTGGCGCAACAACTCCATCGCTTCCTCGGCCCGGCCGGCGGGCACGAACAGATGGTCGTGGTAAAAGGCCGAGACCGGATTGACGCCCATGCCGGCGGCGGCCAGGCGGGCGGTGATGGCGGCGAGGAAGCCGACGGCGTCCAGCGACGAATGGATGTTCAGCGTGATCATCCGGCAGCGGAACGAAGCGGCCAGCCCTGCGGCACGGGCGGCATCCTCGGTGAGGATCAACGTCAGGCCTTCGCGCTCGCGAAAAATCATCACCGAATCGAGACCTTCCGGCTGCGCAGCGCCGGGCGCCAAGGTGACGAACACATAAACGCCTGGCAGCAATTGCGGCGTCATCGCCGCCAGCAGCTTTTTCAGGTCGGTCTCGCCCGTCATTCGCTCGTCTCTCGCCCAGCCCATCAATAGCCGTCACTGGCGAACGCCGATAGTCTGAGCGGCACACGTTCCGTGATCTAAAGATGGAAGGACAGCACTCCCTCTGCCTGCCCGGCAGGCGGTGGAAAGAATCGGCGGAAAAACAAGACCTTGCCGTCCTTCAGATCAAAAAGAATCCCTGTCCTGTAGGATCGCTGCCTCATGCAGCGTCCTTGGTTCGAAGCCAGCAAACGGCTCAAATCACCTAGGAGGGAGCAGCATGAGCATTTCTCAAACCACGCCCGTCTCGCCGGGCGCCTTGTGGACCGGCCGCGTGTTCAGCGGTCTCATCATCCTGTTCATGATCTTCGATGGCGTCATCAAGCTGCCGCCGCTCGATGTCGTCACCCAGACCATGGTGCCGCTCGGCTGGCCGGGTGACGTCAATGTCGCGCGTATGCTCGGCATCATCGGGCTAATCTCGACGGCGCTCTACGCGCTGCCGCGCACCTCGGTGCTCGGCGCCATCCTGCTCACCGGCTATCTCGGCGGCGCCATCGCCACCAATATGCGCGTCGGCAGCCCGTTGTTCTCGCACACGCTGTTCGGCGTCTATCTCGGCATCATCCTGTGGGGCGGCCTGTATCTGCGCGACCCACGGGTGCGTGCCCTGATCCCGTTCAGCCGCTAACCCACCAAGGAGGAGAAAAAGATGCTCACCACCATCCTTATCGTCCTGGTCGTATTGATCGCCGCGTTGCTGATCTATGCCGCGACACGGCCGGCCGGTTTCACCGTCAGCCGCTCGACCAGCATCAAGGCGCCACCCGAGGCTATCTTTCCGTTGATCAACGATTTCAGGTGCTGGACCGTCTGGTCGCCCTACGAAAAGCTCGACCCGGACATGAAGCGTACGCTGTCCGGCACTGATGCCGGCAGGGGCGCCGCCTATGCCTGGGAAGGCAACAGCAAAGCCGGCATCGGCCGCATGGGAATCACCAACTCGGTGCCGTCGTCGCTGGTGGCGCTGAAGCTCGACTTCGAAAAACCGTTCAAGGCCAACAACACCGTCGACTTCACCCTGAAGCCGGCCGGCAACGAAACGTCCGTCACCTGGGCCATGCATGGCCGCTACCCCTTCATCGCCAGGCTCATGGGCGTGTTCATGAATTTCGACAGGCTGGTCGGCAAGGATTTCGAGGCCGGGCTCGCCAGTTTGAAAAAGGCAGCTGAGAAGTAAAACCTCAGGAATTTCAATCGGCTCTGCGGCGATCAATACGAATATGACCGGCGCAGATACCGCGATCTCCCCACCTCTTCGGGATCAAATTAGCCGTTTGGGAGTTTAAATCATGGCGGCGAGGACGGCGATCCGCGTGAGAGAGGAACGACAATGAAAAAAGCGATTATCATTCTGGCGCTGGCGACCGCGCTCGGCGCGTGCTCGCAAACCGAAAAGGGTGCCGCGGTCGGCGGCCTCGGTGGCGCGGCGGTTGGCGCAGCCGTGGCAAATGATCCGGTTGAGGGCGCCGTTGTCGGTGGTGCCGTCGGCGCCGTGGCCGGCGCGCTGATCGGCCATGCCACCGAGAGCGGCCAGTGCCGTTATCGCGACCGTTATGGGCGCACCTACATCGCCCGTTGCCCACAAGGCTATTGAGCGGACGCTGATCCAAGCAAAACGGCGGGCACAGGCCCGCCGTTTTCGCGTGGTGCTACAACAGTTCCCGGATATATCTCCAAGCCTCCCGGCCCAGCCGGGCATCGGCATCATCGTTGCCGCCATGCGCGTGCAATCTCGAGCGTGGCGTGTTCTCACCCGGCAGCAGAATCCGGTGGCCGGCGTCGGGCGCCGAAACGAGGCGGGTGACCTTTCCGGCGTCCTGGCGACGCCGAACGATCCGGTCGGCAAAATCCAGGGACGGCCACAGCGCGTCGTCGCCGCCCGCAACCAGCACGATCTCCGCTGAAATGGCCTCGACGGGAATGGCAGCCTTGGCCGCCTCATCGCTGAAGGTCTGCAAGGCACGCTGGAAAAGCCCCCGGTAGGACACCAGACCGTCGACATGCTCAGCGCTCCAATCGGGAATGCTCGGGACAAACGGCAAAGGAATCCCCTTGAGCGTCCATGACGATCGTTCCGGCCAGCTGATGCCGTCGCGGCCCGGCCCGATATTGCCCCAAACGACCGATGTCGGGCTGATCGCAACCACGGCCTCGATGCGTGGATCGTGAACCGCCGCAAGCAGGGAGGCTTCGGCGCCTTTGGATGTCCCGATATAGACGATGCGCCGGCAGCCCAGCCCGACAAGATAATCGGTTGCGGCGAAAAAGGTTTCGAGGGGGATCTCGCATATTCCCGGGATTTGGCCGTCGCCGCCAAACCATTGGAGCGCGAGCGCGAATGCACCCTCATTGGCAAACAGCCGGGCGCGCGCGACGTCGACACGGCCGCTCGATCCGCTCAACACCACGACACCTGTCGTGGCGCCGGCGCATCGGAGCAGTCTGCCGGCAACATCGCCGGACAGGACTTCTTCGGCAACGGCCCGTTCGTCCATCTGACCTATCTGCCCGAATGCCCATCATAGCATTGCGGGACAATAGCAAAACGGCGGGCACAGGCCCGCCGTTTTGTCGATGCGATGAAGCGAATGCTTATTCGGCGGTGGCGGCTTCCGCCTCGGCCGGGGCCGCGGCAGCGGCGGCAACGGCTGCTGCTGCGTCTTCCTGTGCCTTCTTCAGCAGAGCGGCGCGTTCCTGCGCCTTCTTGCCCGGCTCGGCCTTCTTCGGGTTGGAGCGGGCTTCGCGCTTGAGCAGGCCGGCCTCGTCGAGGAAGCGCAGGACGCGGTCGGTCGGCTGGGCGCCGTGCGACAGCCAATGCTTGACGCGGTCGGCGTCGACCTTGACGCGCTCGCCGTCCTTCGGCAGCAGCGGGTTCCACGAGCCGATCGACTCGATGAACCGGCCGTCGCGCGGCGAACGGGCGTCGGCGATGACAACGTGGTAGTAAGGACGCTTCTTCGAGCCCGCACGGGCCAGTCTGATCTTCAGTGCCATTTCATTTCTCCTAAAAGCTCTGATTTCATTGATAGGGTGTGGCTGTTGTCTTGTGCAGGTCGTTATCCCAAAACCGCTGCGCACTTTTGGGCGACATGCACTTACTTAGCCGGCTTTACTTGCGCCGTTGGACGCGGCGATCTGCTCATGATGGCGGATCACTTCGCGGACGACGAAGTTGAGGAATTTTTCCGCGAAATCGGGGTCGAGATGGGCATCCTTCGCCAGTTGGCGAAGGCGGGTGATCTGCTGCTGCTCACGCGCCGGGTCGGCCGGCGGCAGGCCATGCTCGGCCTTCAGAACGCCGACCGCCTTGGTGCAGCGGAAGCGCTCGGCCAGCATGTGGATGAGGGCGGCATCGATGTTGTCGATCGAAGCGCGATAGCCGGCCAAGATAATGCGGGCGTCGGCCATGTCCTTTTCTTCGTTCATAGCGTCCTCACTTCTTCTTCCCAAGCCCGGGCAGTCCGCCGCCGCCAAGGCCGGGAAGCCCCGGAAGTTTCATGCCGCCGGGCAGGCCGGGCAGGCCACCGCCGCCGGGAAGACCACTGGGCAGGCCCTTCATGCCGCCAAGGCCGGCGGCCTGCGCCTGCTTCTGCAAGGCTTCGAGCTGCTTGGGGTCCATCTTGGAGAGGTCCGGCATGCCGCCACCCATCATACCCCCGGGGCCACCAGGCATCATGCCGCCGAGGCCCATCTTGGAGGCCAAGCCGCCCATCATGCCGCGCATCAGGCCGCCGCCTTTGCCCTTGCCGCCCATCGCCTTCATCATGTCGGCCATACCGCGATGCATCTTCAAGAGCTTGTTGATTTCGGCGGCGTCGGTGCCAGAACCGGCGGCAATGCGCTTCTTGCGCGAGTGTTTCAAAATATCGGGATTGGCGCGCTCGGCCTTGGTCATCGACGAGATGATGGCGAGTTGGCGGCCGAACATCTTGTCGTCGAGGCCGGCGGCGGCCATCTGGTCCTTCATCTTGCCCATGCCGGGCATCATGCCCATGATGCCGCCCATGCCGCCCATTTTCGACATTTGCTGAAGCTGGCCGGCAAGGTCGTTCAGATCGAACTTGCCCGACTGCATCTTCTTGGCCATCGCCGCCGCCTGCTCGGCGTCGATGTTTTCAGCAGCCTTTTCGACCAGCGAAACGATGTCGCCCATGCCGAGGATGCGGTCGGCGATGCGCTTGGGGTGGAATTCCTCCAGCCCGTCCATCTTTTCGCCGGTGCCGATCAGCTTGATCGGCTTGCCGGTGACGGCGCGCATCGAAAGGGCGGCACCGCCACGGCCGTCGCCATCCATGCGGGTCAGCACTAGGCCGGTTATGCCGACGCGCTCGTCGAAGCTCTTGGCCAGGTTGACGGCGTCCTGGCCGGTCAGCGAATCTGCTACCAGCAGGATCTCGTGCGGGCTCGACACCTTTTTGATGTCGGCCATCTCGACCATCAGCGGCTCGTCAATGTGGGTACGGCCGGCGGTGTCGAGGATGACGACGTCGTGGCCGCCGAGCTTGGCCGCCTGCACGGCGCGTTTGGCTATGTCGACCGGGTTCTGGCCGGATATGACAGGCAGCGTCGCGACCTTGACCTGCTCGCCGAGCTGACGGAGCTGCTCTTGCGCGGCGGGACGCCGCGTGTCGAGCGAGGCCATCAGGACCTTCTTGTTCTGGCGCTCGGTCAGCCGCTTGGCGATCTTGGCCGAGGTGGTCGTCTTGCCGGAGCCCTGCAGGCCGACCATCATGATGACGACGGGGGCCGGCGCATTGAGGTCGATGGCGACGCCTTCGGCGCCCAGCATGTCGACCAGCTCGTCATGGACGATCTTGACGACCATCTGTCCGGGCTTGATCGACTTGACGACCGCGGCGCCGACAGCCTTCTCGCGCACCTTGTCTGTGAAGGAGCGCACCACTTCCAGCGCCACGTCCGCCTCGAGCAGCGCACGGCGCACCTCGCGCAGCGCTGCCGAGACATCAGCCTCCGACAGTGCGCCGCGGCCGGTCAGGCCGTTCAGGATGGAGCCAAGGCGCTCCTGAAGTGATTCAAACATTCTGTTTCCTTTTTCTCAGGCACCCGGATGGTGCCCGAGAGGTAATGCGTTCGCGCCAAGTGTCCAAACAAAAGAGCTTGTCCAAACAAAAGCCCGGGCAAGCGCAAAGCCAAAAAGCACCCGGGGGCGCTCAGCGCTGCCGGGTGTTGGCCTCCAGGATCTGTTTACAGCACCCACCTCAAAGAGGTTTTGGCGTCCTGGTCGGCTTGCTCGGAGGGATACTCGTCGCGGAATTCGGGGCGTGTAGACAGGAAATCGGCGAAAGAGTCAAGACTTGGGCGGCTTACCGGGTCTCTGCGCCGATCCTGGCTCAGTTCACCCTGGCTGTATCCCGAAGGTCTGTCGTGACCTTCAGCGGCGAGCGCGGGTGCAGGAGCAGCAGGATCGTCAGCAAGGTGCAGATGATGCCGATCGCGGCGATGATGACCGCATCCGTCGTCGTCCAGTCGGGGCCTTCCAGCGGCTTGGCGTTGAACAGGGCGAAGGAATTGTAGCTCTGCTGGTGCGAGATCAGCAGGAAACCGGTGAGATTGTTGCCTAGATGGGCGCCGAAGGCGGCGCCGAGATTGCCGGTGACATAGACCACCAGCGTCAACAGCAGGGCGAAGGCGGCGATCGAGGCCAGCACGCAGGCGTTGATGGCGAGGCTCGAATCCGGGCTCCAATGCAAGGAGGTGAACAGCAAGGCGGGCAGCAGTGCCCAGACGTACGGGCTCTCGAAGCGCCTGGCCAGGCCGCGCATCAGATAGCCGCGAAACAGCATCTCCTCGGACGAAGTCTGCAGCAGCGCCAGCGCCACGATCGGGATCAGGAACAGCAGCCAGGTCGAGAGGCTGATCGCGCCGCGCGCGATTTCGGGCTGCAGGCAATAGAGCAGGACTTCGGAGAGCGCCGAGGTGATCAGCACCGCGATCAGGCCCTTGACGAAGCCGGGCCAGGAGACGCGACGGCTCGGGCCAAGAAGCGCGGTCAGCGGCTCGCCATGGACGAAACGCATGGCGAGCCACAGGCCGAGCCAGATACCGGCAAACGAGGTGAGCGCGGTGAGTATCCCGATGGGCGAGGCCAGAAAGCCCTGTAGCGGCCCGCGCGGATCGCCCGGCAATACATGCCAGATGATAGCGAGATAGGTGCCGCCAAGCACCACCACCAAAGTGATCGCCACCCAGAACAGGACGACGATGGCCGTTCCGATTATCAGGCGCGGCAGGTTGGTCTTTTCGGTAGCCGTGTTGCGATAGCGCTCGAAGGCGGTTGGATCTGATATCACGCGAATTCCTCTGCCGAACGCATCGGGTCGCATGATCTAGGGGATCGGCGTCTTGCGCGCAATTGCTCCCGCATCCGGGGTCAGCGTTTGCAGGTCACCGGCGTCTTCCCACCCTTCATCACCAGCGCCTCGCGTCCGTCGATCACGATTGCGTCATGGGCCGCGCCATACCGGCTGTTCTGGTTGGCGGGGGAGGCCGGCAGATCCTCGGCAGTGCCGTCGGGACTGAGCACGTGCAGCGATGTGCCGAGATTCTCGATGGTGATCCTGCCGCCACCGGCGCAATTGTAGGTCGCGGTGCGCGGTTGCGGCACGGCCGTTTCGACAGCGATGGGGGCAGCGGTCACAGGTGCGCCGGGGGCCATCGAGACGGCGGGAGCGGCAGCGCTTGCGGCCTTCGGCGCGTTGTTTTGCGGCACGCAGGCAGCTGTGCTCAGCAAGGCAACAAGCGCGAGCGTTATCCGATAGGCCCGGCGTAACGCCATATGATTGTCCTCCGCGCGGCAAACTAGCCGCGATGCTGCGCCAGGATCAAGCTCACCGGGCGTTCCAATTTCCGGTCGATGGTGCGGTCAAGCATGGCCGAAAGATGGCCGGCGGGTTTTCCAACCCGTCGGATATTAACCATGTTTGACGAGAGATCGCCGTTGGATGCACCTGCCCTCTTAACAAAGGTTAATAAAAGGTTAATTTCCGATTCGAACGGGTCCAGAGCAGAGAGGACACCATGCTTTCGAATTCAGGAAGAGCACGCCTTGCGGCGCTTGTGCTGGCGACAGCCAGTCTCGGCTTCGCCGCTCCGGCAATGGCCTGGTCGCGCCATCATGACCGCGTCTATGCCGATTCCTTCGGCAATCTCGTCATCGACAGCGCCGCCGGCTACAAGCGCATCATCGTCGGCGAGGGCAGACTGGCCAAGAAATTGTCCGACTACACCGGCGCCGGCCAGCCGGAAGCAGAACCGGAAGTCCTTTATGAAGATGAGGCAGATCACATCTCCGGACGTGGCTGCTATCAGCCGCCGGTGTTCGTGAAGGGCCGCTCCTATATGTACGGCCTCTCCGACGGCGAGATGCCCAACCTCAGCCCTTGCCGCTAGACCAATCGGTATGGTCGGCCTTTGTGGCCGGCTGTCGTACGATGGTTAGCCCGTGAAACGGCGAGGCGTTCTAGCTGGCGCTGCCTGTATCCGGGATGAACACCGTTTCGGCCCGCTCATAGGACAGCCGCACGCTGTCGCGGCCGTTCTTCTTGGCCTTGTAGAGCGCCTCGTCGGCACGCCGCATCAGCGGCTCCAGCCCTTCGTCGCCGGTGCGCGCCGCGACGCCGAAGCTCGCGGTCACTCTTGTGCCCGGCGGCAACCCGTCGACGCTGCCGGCCGAATAGTGCGTGCGTACGGCCTCGGCAAACAGCCGCGCCGTGGCAAGGTCGCTCAGCGACAAAAGCACGGCGAACTCCTCGCCACCGATGCGCCCGGCAACGGCGCGCGCGCCGGCGGCGGCACGAAGCTTGGCCGCGAAGTCGGCGATCACCTGGTCGCCCGCGGCGTGTCCGTACCTGTCGTTGAGCGCCTTGAAGTGATCGAGGTCGGCCAGCACCAGTGCGACCGGCACCTTGGCGGCGGCGCAGTGTTGCAGCACCAGCAAGGCGCGCTCCTCAAACCCCCTGCGATTGAGCAGGCCGGACAGCGGGTCGGTATGCGTCTCGGTTTTCAGCGCCTTCATCACGTCGAGTGCTGCGGCCGAGAACAGGCTGAGCGCGATCAGCAACGACAGCAGCGCGTGCGTCAGCAGTGCCGTCGTCCAGTAGGACGAGCCATAAAACCCGTCATAGCTGGTGAAGGGCCCGTGCGAGATGACGACGAACAGCGTCCGGCCGATGAAGTTCAACCCCGACAGCAGCGACAGCACGAACAGGATCTTTTCGGTCGGGCCATTGTCGCGCACGGCGCGCAGCTCGGCGGCGACCAGCAGACTAAGTCCGCCAAAACCGAAATTGATGGACAGGATGCGCCAAGTGAGGTCCGGCTCCACGAACAAGAACCAGCAAAACGCAGCCAGCCCGCCACCCGCCAGAATGCCGATCGCGACGTAGGGCACGCGCCTGCCGTAGCGCGCGATGATCGCGCCGACGAGGCAGCACGCGGCGAAGGTGAAGCAGAGGTTGGAGGCGAGCTTGGTCAGCACCATGCCGACGGGCAAGGTAAAATACTGCAGCAGGAAGCCGGGCGCGGATACGCAATAGCTTACGCCGAGCACCGCCAGATAGGGCCGGTGGCGCTGGTAGAACCATAGCACGAGAAACGCCGCGCCGAGCGCCAGCGCGATCGTCGGATTGAGCAGCGCTATGAACAGACCGGTGTCCAAAGGACGGTGACTTCCCCGCGTGACGTCAGGGAAGACCATAGAGCGCAAGCCCCAACAAGCGGTTAAGCCAGAGCGAATATGCGGGCAGAGCGGATGAAAAAGGCCCCGGAACCGCGATGCGGTCCGGGGCCTGATATGGATTATGAGCTGCGCGCCGGAAACTATTTCCAGTCGCGGATGTCGACGAAATGCCCGGCGATCGCCGCCGCTGCCGCCATCGCGGGCGACACCAGATGGGTGCGGCCCTTGAAGCCCTGCCGTCCTTCGAAGTTGCGGTTCGATGTCGAGGCGCAGCGCTCATGCGGCTTCAGCCGGTCGTCGTTCATGGCGAGGCACATCGAGCAGCCCGGCTCGCGCCAGTCGAAACCGGCGGCGATGAAGATCTTGTCGAGACCTTCGGCCTCCGCCTGTTCCTTGACCAGGCCGGAGCCCGGCACGATCATCGCGTCGACATGCGCACTCACGGTCTTGCCTTCGACCACCTTGGCCACGGCGCGCAAATCCTCGATGCGGCCATTGGTGCAGGAGCCGATGAAGACGCGGTCGAGCGTGATGTCGGTGATCTTGGTTCCAGGCGTCAGCCCCATATAGTCGAGCGCGCGGATCTTTGAGCTGCGCTTGTTCTCGTCCGTGATCTCTTCCGGATCGGGAACGACACCCTGCACCGAAACCACGTCCTCGGGCGACGAGCCCCAGGAAACGATCGGCGGCAGTTTGGCTGCGTCGAGCACGATCACCTTGTCGAAATGCGCACCCTCGTCGGACTGCAGCGTCTTCCAGTATTCGAGGGCGGCATCCCAGGCAGCGCCTTTCGGGGCACGCGGCTTGTCCTTGACATAGGCAAAGGTGGTTTCGTCGGCCGCGATCAGGCCGGCGCGCGCGCCGCCCTCGATCGACATGTTGCAGATCGTCATGCGGCCTTCCATCGACAGCGCGCGGATCGCCTCGCCGGCATATTCGATGACAT
The DNA here is from genome assembly GCF_016836705.1 of Mesorhizobium caraganae. Taxonomy (GTDB): domain Bacteria; phylum Pseudomonadota; class Alphaproteobacteria; order Rhizobiales; family Rhizobiaceae; genus Mesorhizobium; species Mesorhizobium caraganae. Next base: position 21,927 of record NZ_JAFCGY010000033.1, read on the forward strand.
AGCCGGTGCCGCCGGCGGTGCCGATCTCGCCGATGATGGCAAGGATGATGTCCTTGGCGGTGACGCCTTCCGGCAACTGGCCGTCTACACGCACCAGCATGTTCTTGGCCTTGCGCTGGATCAGCGTCTGCGTTGCCAGCACATGCTCGACCTCTGACGTGCCGATGCCATGCGCCAGCGCGCCGAAGGCGCCATGCGTGGAGGTGTGGCTGTCGCCGCAGACGATGGTCATGCCCGGCAGCGTAAAGCCCTGCTCCGGTCCGATGATGTGGACGATGCCCTGGCGGATATCGTTTTCGGAATAATACTCGACGCCGAAATCCTTGGCGTTCTTGGCCAAGGCCTCGACCTGGATGCGGCTTTCCTCGTTCTTGATGCCGAACTTGCGCTCGGGCGAGGTCGAGACATTGTGGTCGACCACGGCCAGCGTCTTTTCCGGATGCCGAACCTTGCGGCCGCTCATGCGCAAGCCTTCGAAGGCCTGCGGGCTGGTCACCTCATGGACGAGGTGGCGGTCGATATAGAGCAGGCAGGTGCCGTCGTCCTGGCGGTCGACGACATGGTCGTCGAATATCTTGTCGTAGAGGGTGCGCGGTGCGCTCATGTGCGTAAATCCGTCGATTTGAAATAGGGAAGGGCAGACGCGCCGGAGGCCTTCGGCCCGGCGAAAGCGGCCTAGCTAAGTCGGCTGGTGAGCGCGCCCGAAACGCGCGCAGAAAAGCGCGACGGCAGGCGTTTTCTGTCCTGCAGCACGAAACCCTTGTAGGCCGGATCGCCAAAAAGCTCTTCCATGGCGTGGCTCATACCAATGTTTTGGCTTTTCGGCAATTGCGGCGTGTCTTCGCAGAACCTGGGTTCCTCGCCCCACGAAATGGGGAGATCACTGTCTGTCCTTCTTGAATTCGAACAGCTCAATGACGTTGCCCGATGGATCTTCAAGCAGAATAGCGCGGCCCGCACCGCCATCGCTGATGTCCCCGCGGAACGTCACCTCGGCCGCGCGCAACCGGTTGATCAGGGCATCCAGCTTCTTGGTTACGACCATGAACCTGTTCCACCCGCCTGGCTCCGGATCACCTCCGGCCTGACCACCGCTTCCTGCACCTGGAGCGCTGAGATACAGGGTAAGGTCATCGCGAAGCAGCGATGCGAACTTGCCGGGATTGTGCATTTCGACCTTGAATTCGAGATTGTCCCGGTAAAACTCTACCGCCTTGTCTATGTCGGCAACGATATAACGGACGGACGCCATTCGACCCTTCTCCTTTTGTGCGCAATGAGTGGCCCGCACCGCTTTCGCAATGAGGCCGGGCGCAGCCCCGGAACGCGCTTGCTTGCACATAGTTCCGAGCGCTGGATGCCGAAGACCAGGCTTCACTCCGCTACAGGATTTCGAACACAAAAGTCTTTACCAGCGCATCCGGCTCGGCGATCGCATAGCAGCGGAACCATGGGCTTTGCTCGACCGGCCTCCATTTCTTCGCCTGCTCCAGCTCATCGAACACGGCCTGGAAACCGCCGCTTTCGAACACCTGATCGCGCACGGTGAAGATGGCGTGGCCACGCTTCCTGGTGATGCGGACAAGTTCGTGCAGGCCGGACGCCGGCGCATGGCTGATGGTGAACACGCCGGTCGAGAAGAAGGCGCGAAAGTGCCCGTCGGGCCAGGGCAGCGGCCCGCCGAGCATGGCTTGTTTCAGGTCGCCATAGGCATTGCGGCTGCCGGCGATCTTCAGCATGTCGCCGGAGAGGTCGAGCCCGGCAATGTCGGTATAGCCCAGCGCCTTGAGCGACGGGCCGGACAGGCCGGTGCCGCAGCCGGCGTCGAGCAGCGGGCCCTCGCCTGCCGGCACATGGCGCGCCACCCAGGCGGTGATCAGGAAGGGCAGCAAATAGCCGAGCGAAGCAGTCTCGCTGTCATAGGTCGCGGCCCAGTCGGCATAGGCCTTGGCCAGCCCCTCCGGCGTGTCGGCCGTGTAGACGGACTCCAGCGCGGCATTGGCCTTATCGACATTCATCGCTTGCATCCTCCCGGCACGATCTGGTCTTGATCGTAGCCGTGTCCGCGCCCGACTTCTATTCCTCCTGCGCCCGCCGCAGTCGCTGCTCCAGTGCCCTCAGCGCCAGCGACAGGCCAACGGTCAGGATGAGATAGATATAGGCGACGATCGAATAGGTCTCGAAGAAGCGGAACGAGCCGGCGGCGTAGATCTTGCCCATCTGGGTGATGTCGGCGACGCCGAGCACCGAGACGAGCGAAGAATCCTTGACCATGGCGACGAAGTCATTGCCGAGCGGCGGCAATATGGTGCGGATCGCCTGCGGGAATACGATCAGCCGGAAACGTTGCGTGCGTGACAGACCCAGCGCCTTGGCCGCCTCGATCTGGCCTTTCTCCACCGACTGGATGCCGGCGCGAAAGACCTCGGAGATGAAGGCGGAATAGCCGATGGTCAGCGCCATGATGGCCCGCCACAACAGCGAGACGTCGCGCACCAAAAGCTCGCCCATCAGGCCGGCATTCTGCAGCGGCGCGGTCAGCGCATTCCAGGCGGCGACGAAGGCGGGCGCACCGGCAAAAGCTATCCAGAACAACAGCACCAGGATCGGCACGCCACGGATGATCTCGACATAGAAGCGGGCGATTTGCCTGAGCCAGCGCGACCCAGACAACCCCATCAGCGCAATGCCGAGGCCGATGGCCGACGCCAGCGCAAAGGCGACCACGGTAACAAAGACGGTGATGCCGATGCCCTTGGCGACGGTGGCGAAGACCTGGGCGTAGAGATCGCTGGCGGCGATGAAGATGGCGGCGACGGCAGCGAGAACGAACGCAGCGGCAAGCCACCAGGGGAAGTCGGATTTTTGGGTGGAGGCGGGGGGCATCAATGCCCAACGCCGGCAAATAGCTGCCTTCGCAAAAGCCACTGATCTCCCCCCTTGCGGGGGAGATGTCCGGCAGGACAGAGGGGGGTGCTGTCCCTCCAGCCTGTCAACCGATCAGAGCCACGGCCCTTGGCCAGGTTCTCTTTGGAGAAGCTCAAAATAAAAGGGAGGTGATCCTGCACACCCCCCTCTGCCCTGCCGGGCATCTCCCCCGCAAGGGGGGAGATTGGCAGCTTTACCGGCCCTAACGCCAAGACGGCCTACTGCCCCATCTTGTAATCAAGAAACCACTTCTTGTTGAGCGCCTCGATCGTCCCATCCGCCTTGAGCGCCGCGATCGCCGCATTGACCGGCTTCACCAGAACCGAACCCTTCGGAAAAATGAAGCCGAAATCCTCGGTGCCGAGCGGGCCGCCGATCAGCTTGAGCTTGCCGCCGGAGGCGTCGACATAGCCCTTCCCCGCAGTGCCGTCGGTCAGCACGACATCGACATCACCGGACTTCAGCGCCTGCACCGAGGCTCCAAAAGTCTCGAACTGCTTGATGCGCGGGTTCTGCTCATTGCCGTCGAGCACGCTGTAGACGGCGGTGTAGAACGGCGTGGTGCCGGCCTGTGCGCCGATCAGCCCGTCTTTGAAGTCGGCGAAGGTCTTGGCGTCGGTGAAGCGGCTTTCGTCGCCGCGCACCAGCATGAACTGTTCCGAACGCATATAGGGGTCGGAGAAATCGACCTTCTCCTTGCGGTCGTCCTTGATGGTGATGCCGGTCATGCCGATGTTGTACTGGTTGTCGGAAACCGCCTGGATCATCGCATCCCAGGAGGTGTTCTGGTACTCGACCTTGAAGTTCAGCCGCTTGGCGATCTCGTCCATCGCGTCATATTCCCAGCCGATCTGCTTGCCGGTCTTGGGGTCGATGAACTGCAGCGGCGGATAGGCGTTTTCCGTCACCACCACCACCTTCTTGCCGCCGAGGTCGGGCAGCGCATCGGCCGCCCATGCAGCAACGGGCGCGAGGAAACAGGCCAGCAGGCCGGCCAGCAGCAGTTTCGATTTGGTCATGATACACTCCAGGATGAGAAGCCCGCTTGCAGCCGGGCTCACATGAAAATCCAGGCGCGACTTTAGCCGTCCGTAGACGGCTTGCAAGCCGGTCCAGTGCTCAGCGTCCGGTGAAAGTGGATTCCAATGCCTTCAACCGGCGCGGTTTTAGAACGCTTCGCGGTCGGCATTTCTTCCGTGACCCGCTATGGCTAACTGGGCCGCTTTCGAGCACAAGGGAAACCGTCAAACGACGGGTCAGGATGCTGACGCTGCGTCACGCAATTTTGCGACAAACCCGGTCAAGGTCCGGTGCAGCGACCTCAGCTCCTCGACTTCCAGCGGCATGGCGCAGGCAAGGCCGGCGGATACATCCTTGATGCGTGCGCGCAGCGCCTGGCCCTTTGCGGTCGGTTCGACCAGCACGCGGCGCTCGTCGGCTGGGTCGCGTCGGCGGGTGACCAGGCCACCCACCTCAAGCCGCTTGAGCAGCGGCGTCAGCGTCGCCGAATCCAGCCCCAGCGCCTCGCCGAGCTCGCCGACCGTGCTCGGCGCATGCTGCCACAGCGCCAGCATCGCCAGATATTGCGGATAGGTGAGGCCGAGCGGGTCGAGCAGGGGTCGGTAGAGTTTGGTCATCAGCCCGCTCGCGGAATAGAGCGCGAAGCAGAGCTGCTGGTCCAGGCGCGGAACAGCGATCGTCCCGGCGGTATCCGCCGGGACTTCTGTGGCTCTGGTTTCGGTCTTCGTCGTCATGCTGCCTTTGCCGGAAGCGCCACTGTCGAAAGCGCCACCTCGACATTGCCCTTGATCGCGTTTGAATAGGGGCAGATCTTGTGCGCTTCCGATACAAGCGCTTCCGCCGCCGCCTGATCAAGGCCCTTCGTCTCGGCGGCGAGCGCGACACCGAGCTTGAAGCCTTCGCCGTTGGGAAGCAGGCTGACGGTCGAGGTCACCGACGCATCGGTCAGCGACAGCTTTTGCTTGCGCGCGACAAAGCGGATGGCGCTTTCGAAGCAGGCGGCATAGCCGACCGCGAACAGCTGCTCTGGATTGGTGGCGCCACCCTGTCCACCGAGTTCCCTCGGCAAAGCTAGGTCGACCTTGAGCAGGCCGTCGCTGGTTTCGCCATGGCCGGCGCGGCCGCCGGTGACGCGAGCCTGTGTGGTGTAGAGTGCCATTTCAGTTCTCCAATTAATTTGCGTACGATTATTTAGTACACAAGATAATGTGCGGTCAACAGCCGAGCCCCAATTTCTCGGCCGACAATCGTTCACAGTCTGGTGAAATGAAAAAAGGCGGCCGAAGCCGCCTTTCCAAAATCCTTGGTCGAGACCTTATTCGGCCGGGGTGGCTTCCGCAGCGGCCTTGGCTGCCGCTTCAGCCTCGTCGGCGGCCTTCTTCTCGGCGGCTTCCTTGGCGGCCGTCTCGGCTGCCAGCGCCTGGGCGGCGGCGACCTTCTCGGCTTCGATGCGGGCCTTCTCGGCGTTCAGCGCATCGCGCTCCTCATCGTTGAGCTTGCGGGCGCGCACGCCGGTGTTTTCCGAAATACGGGCGGACTTGCCGCGACGGTCGCGCAGATAATAGAGCTTGGCGCGGCGCACCTTGCCGCGGCGCACGATCTCGACGCCCTCGACCATCGGCGAGAAGACCGGGAAAACGCGCTCGACGCCTTCGCCGTAGGAGATCTTGCGGACGGTGAAGTTTTCCTGGAAGCCGGCGCCGGAGCGGGCGATGACGACGCCCTCATAGGCCTGGACACGGGTGCGGGTGCCTTCGGTCACGCGGACCTGGACGCGCACGGTGTCGCCGGGCTGGAATTCGGGAAGCTTGCGCTTGGCTTCGATCTTGGCGGCCTGTTCGGCCTCGAGCTGACGGATGATATCCATCTCAATAGTCCACTTCTTGTTCTTCCGACAGTCAGAGCGTCCGACACTCGCCTTGCAGTTCCATTGACCGCTCGGCTATGCCCTTTGTCTCCGAGACATCTGTCTTCTGGACATCGGGCAGGGGCGACTACACCGTCATTGTTGACGGGTCTGGGAGATTTCTCGCCAGTACGGGCGGGCACATACAGCTATTTCACTCACTTGTCACGCCTTGGCCCTGTCTTTTTTGGTCGCATGCCACCACGCAATCGTCCAGTACAGGGTTGCGCCTGCCCTCCAAGCTTCCTAAGCGGGACGACGCATACTTGTCCGGCGCCACTCTCATGACGATTTTCGATATGTCCGTTCTCGACGCGGCCCTGCTGTTTGCGGCAGGCTTTCTGTCGGGCGCATGCAACGCGGTCGCCGGCGGCGGCACGTTCATCACCTTCGGCGCCATGTCGCTGGTCGGCGTACCGCCGATCGTCGCCAACGCCACCTCCTCGGTGACCCAGTTTCCGGGCTACATCACCTCGACGCTCGCCTACTGGACCGACATCGAGCATTTCTGGCGCGGCGCGCTGCTGCTCTGCCTGATTTCGGCCGCCGGCGCGCTGGCCGGCGCCTTCATCCTTCTGGCGCTGTCCAACCCGTCCTTCCGCGTCATGGTGCCGTGGCTGCTTTTGGCCGCCACCGCGCTGTTCGCAGCCGGACCGTGGCTGAAGCCGGCGCCAAAGCCGGGACACGAGGCCGCGGTCGGCTCGCTCGCCGGGTCGCTGGCGCAGTTCCTCACCGCGGTCTATGGCGGCTTCTTCGGCGCCGGCATGGGCGTGATGATGCTGGCGACGCTCGGCCTGACACAGGCCGGCGACTACCACCGGCTGAATGCGCTGAAGAACATGCTGGCCGTGGTTATCGCGGCGGTAGCGATCATCGTCTTCGTCTCCGGCGGCGTCGTCGCCTGGCCGCAAGCGATCGTCATGATCCCCGGCGGCGCGCTCGGCGGCTATGCCGGCGTGTGGATCGCCAAGCGCGTGCCGCAAAACGCAGTACGCGGCTTCGTCATCGCCGTCGGCCTGTTTCTGGCGTTTTATTATTTTGCCAAGGGCTGAGCGGCGAGCAAATCCGGTCGCCGATCCCTGGTCAGCTTCTCGGACTCCGCGCGGCGCCAGGCGGCGATCTTCTTGTGATTGCCTGACGTCAGCACGTCGGGGATCGGCCTGCCCTCGAATTCCTGTGGCCGCGTGTAGTGCGGATGTTCGAGCAGGCCGTTCTCAAAGCTTTCCTCTTCGCCTGACACCGCATTGCCCATCACACCGGGCAACAGCCGCACCACGGCGTCGAGCAGCACAAGTGCGGCCGGCTCGCCGCCGGAGAGGATGAAGTCGCCGATGGAGACCTCCTCCAGGCTTCGCGCCTCGATCAGCCGCTGGTCGACGCCTTCGAAGCGGCCGCAGACGATGACGGCGCCCGGCCCGGCCGCAAGCTCGCGCACGCGCGCCTGCGTCAGCGGTTTGCCGCGCGGGCTCATCAGCAGTTTTGGCCGCGGATCGCCCTCTGGCGCCGTGTGGTCGATCGCCTTGGCCAGCACATCGGCGCGCATCACCATACCGGCGCCGCCCCCGGCCGGTGTGTCGTCCACCCTGTGGTGGCGGTCCTCAGCAAAGTCGCGGATCTGGACCGCTTCCAGTGACCAAGTACCTGCCTCCAGCGCCCGCCCGGCCAGCGACAGGCCGAGCGGACCCGGAAACATCTCGGGATAGAGCGTCAGCACCGATGCCTTGAACGTCACCGGTTGCCTCCGGCGTCCTTGGGCCCGCGCGGCCGGCCCTTCGCGTCGAAATTGTCTTCACGCGGCGTCTCGCCATCCTCGTCGTCGATCAGACCGGCGGCGGCCGGATCGACGCGGACAAACCCCTCGGCAACCGCCACCTGCGGCACGGCGGCCTGGGTGAACGGGATCAGCACGCCTTTGCGCCCGCCGAGTGTGACGTCGAGAATGTCGCCGCCGCCGAAATTGTGCACGGCGACCACCTTGCCGATGACCGCGTCCTTATCGTCGCGGACCTCGAGCCCGACGAGATCGGCGTGGTAGAACTCGTCCTGCTCGCCATCGTCCGGCAGCATCGAGCGGTCGACGAACAGCTCCGTGCCAGCCAGCGCCTCGGCGGCATTGCGGTCGGCAATGCCCTTGAAGCGCACCACGACGACGGTGTTGGCGGGCCGAATGTCGATGATCTGGAAGGCGCGGCCGTCCTTGGCATAGAGCGGCCCATAATCGGCCAGCGCCAGCGGCTCGCCGGTGAAGGTTTTGACCCTGAGTTCGCCCTTGATGCCGTGGGCGGCGCCGATCACGGCCATCTGGACGGGGTTCTGGGGCTTGCTCATGGCTGATGTCCTTTGCCCTGCTCTAACGCCCTCCCGTGGCCATTTCAATGACAGCTTCTTCACCGCTTCCTAACCCGGCTGCCTGACAATGGCCGCATGCAGGAATTTCTCATCCCGGCAAAACCCGACCTCCAGGCAGCGCGCGAGAGCTGGCTGAAGATGCTGGCGCGCGAACGCCGGCTGTCGCCGGCGACGGTCGAAGCCTACGAGCGGGATACGCGCCAGTTCCTGCATTTCCTGACGGGACATTGCGGCGGCTCGCCCGGCATTTCCGACATCGCCACTTTGCGTCCGGCCGATCTGCGCGGCTTTCTTGCCGCGCGGCGCAACGCCGGCGCCGGCGCCCGTACGCTCGGCCGGGGTCTTGCCGGCATCCGTTCGCTGCTGCGTTTCCTCGAGCGGCGTGGCCTCGCCAACGCAGCGGGAGCAGCAGCGCTGCGCGCCCCGCGCCAGCCAAAATCACTGCCCAAGCCACTCACCGCCAGCGACGCCAAACATGTCGTCTCGGTGGAAGGCCAATTGGCGGAGGAGCCCTGGATTGCCGCCCGCAACGCCGCCGTGCTGACGCTGCTCTACGGTTCGGGCCTGCGCATTTCCGAAGCGCTTGGCCTCAGTGCCGCCGACCTGGCCTCGGAAGCCGACACCGTGCTGCGCGTCACCGGCAAGGGCGGCAAGACGCGGCTGGTGCCGGTGCTGCCGGTGGCGCTGCGCGCCATCGCCGAATACCGCAAACTGTGCCCTTACCATCTCGACCCCAAGGGCCTTTTGTTTCGTGGCGCTCGCGGCGGACCGCTCAATCCGGCCATCGTCCAACGCGACATGGCCAAACTGCGCTCGGCGCTCAACCTGCCGGATACCGCCACCCCGCACGCGCTGCGCCACTCGTTCGCCACCCATCTGCTTGGCCGCGGCGGTGACTTGCGCACCATCCAGGAGCTTCTCGGCCATGCCAGCCTGTCGACGACGCAGGTCTATACCGGCGTCGACACCGCAAGACTGCTCGAAATCTATGAGTCCGCCCACCCAAGGGCGTGAACTCTTCAAATTTGTGCCGCCGATTAACCGTTTCGCCGCTTTTCGGTCCTAGAAAAGCGATCATGAAACGCGTCATCGCCATCGCCGACCGCGCGGCCCTTGCGTCGCTGAAGCTGCTTGTCGCGCTCAACGCGCTGTTTTTCCTGTCTTTCCTCATCGTGCTGCTGCTCGCCGCCGGTAAGGCGCATGCCGACGTCCCGGTCTGCACCGGCGCTGATCTGCTGTCGGCCCTGCAGAAGGACGACCCCGCCACCTATGCCAGGATCGAGGCGCAAGCGGCGGCGACGCTGAACGGCAAGGGCCTATTGTGGAAACTGGAAAAATCAGGCGAAAAGCCGTCCTTCCTGTTCGGCACCATGCACATGACCGACCCGCGCGTGACCGCGCTGCCGCCGGCCGCCAAGCGGGCCTACGACGCTGCCGGCACCATCATCATCGAAACCACCGACGTGCTCGACAAGCAGAAGATGATGAGGCCATGCTCAAGGAGCCCGAGCTGATGATGTTCACCGACAGCACGACGCTGTCGTCGCTGTTGTCGCCGGAGGATGCGGCGGTGGTGAACAAGGGGCTCGATGCGCGCGGCATTCCGCCGGCGAGCGTCTCCAAGATGAAGCCGTGGCTGCTGTCGGCCATGGTCGCGCTGCCGGTCTGCGAGGTCGCCCGCCAGGCGGGCGGCGCGCCGGTTCTCGACGTCAAGCTGGCTGAGGACGCCAAGGCTAATGGAAAGCCGGTGGAAGGCCTGGAAACCGCCGCCGGCCAGCTCCGCGCCATGGCTTCGCTGCCGATCGCCTTTCACATCAAGGGGCTGGTTGAAACCTTGAAGCTCGGCGACAAGATAAACGACATCAACGAGACCATGATCGTGCTCTACCAGCGCGGCGACACCGGCACGTTCTGGCCGCTCCTGCGGTCAATGTCCCCAGGCGAAGAGGACGACGCTGCAGGGTACGCCGCCTTCGAGCAGGCCATGATCACCGACCGCAACAAGGTGATGGTCGATCATGCCCAGCCGATCCTGGCCAAGGGCAACGCCTTCATGGCGGTCGGCGCCCTGCATCTTCCCGGCCCCGAAGGCCTGGTGGAGGATTTTCGCAAAGCCGGCTATACTGTCACTGCCGTCGACTGATCTGCGCGGCTCCTTGCCTGCCGAATCACGCAAGGCTCGGTTGTGTCTGGGTCCGCAGCTGATTCGCGGTCCGAAGACCAGTTGGCCCTATTCTTGGCGAAAAAGTACAGGTAAGCTCAGTTTTGCTCACTCGCGATTGATTTTGCGGGGGAAATACAGGCCACCGACCGGTTGCAAATCAGAATTTTCCTGCGTTCGGCGATTTCCAGGCCTAGTATGAAACCCGTTCAACGGTTGCGCGTTGATGGGTGTTGTTTGATGCTTTTCATCCACGGAGGACACTTTTATGTCGAACCCTAACGACCCGGGCCCGGCGCCCAAATCGGGCGGTGGCAGCGGCTGGCTGATTGCGCTGGTCGTCGTCATCCTTGCGATTGTCGCGTACTATGTTTTTGGAAGAAGCGGCGAGCATCCGGCACCCGCTGAGCCGCCGGCAGCCAGCACACCGGCACCTGCGCCTGCACCGGCTGAGCCGATGAAGCCCGCCGAACCGGCTCCCGCGCCAGCCCCGGCGCCCGCACCTGCGCCTGAGCCCGCTCCGGCACCAGCCCCGGCTCCCGCACCGGCCCAGTAATCAGGCCACTGAATTTAATAACGAACGGCCCGCTGCGAAGCGGGCCGTTTTGTTTTTGGGCCTGTTATTGGCGGGGGATTGCCCATTTGACAAACCAAATCGTTCAATGCGATTCTTTCGCCAGACAGGCCGGCGCCGGCTGGAGTAACAGCCGATCCTTTTTGCCGCATTCCCGGCACAAGGTTGAAGAGTCAGACTACCCCTCTAGCTTAGGGGGGTAGTCATGGGTCGCGTCGAGTTCTTCACCATAAGGCTACTTAGGCGTTTGCCGATCTCGGTCGCCTTTGACGCGCATCTCAGCCGGTGCGCTTTTGCGTCCTCGCTGTTCGACGAGAATTTGACTCTTGGCAAATTGCTTGGCTGGACTGCTCTGGAGAGCAGCATAGGCCAGACGGACGCGGGTAACGAGGCTATTGAAGCCGCCATGCTTGCCGGCTGGATTGCCGAGAACAGGGACGGCGGTGTAGTCGGTGAAGTTATCAGCGTCGAGCACAAAGGCGAGACGATCCACTAGCTCCTGCGCAGTCTCGCCGGTGATGATGACATAGCCGATATGGCGCTTGTCGTGCATGACCGGCTTGGATACAGGACCGACAGCGCGGGCGAGAGCTTTCAATTCCCGGTCGCACAATTCGGCTTCGAATTTTAGAAATACCTGGAGCAAAAGAACGTTCTTGTAGGCCATGGGGAGGATGCCTTCTCGAATCGGGGGAGGATTTCGACTCTCCGCAGATTCCGCAGCGTCAACAAGCCCTTAAGCGCCGGCTAATGCCCATCCCTGTGGGTTGCGAGGATAAACCCCAGCAATCTCAGTCTGAAGGCCTCTTCCGCACCTGTTTGGCGAGGGCCTTTATCTCTTCGTCCGTCAACTTCTGCGCCTTGGCGACTTTTGCGACGGCATCGTCATAGTCCTCGTCCGTCACATCCTCTAGGGCGCGAGCAGCTTCAAGGAACTTGTCGATCTGAGATTTATCCTTAGCCATGGGTCGACTCTTTACGGGTTTCCGGGAGTCAGATATGAATGTCGCCGCCGGCGAGTTTTCTCGCCAGCGGACAACCGAGCCTTAGATGCTATGCAGAGCCTTGGCCCTCATACATCTATTATCTTGGTTGACCACATGGGCCTCTCCTTTCCTTTGCGCCTGTCCGGGCTGGGTTAAAAGGGGGTGTCATCGTCGCCTCGGCGAAGACCTCTTGCCGAATTCAACAACTCGGCAATGCTTTCCTGAAGCGACTTCTGGGTGGAGCCGGAGGGAATCGAACCCTCGGGAGAGTCGGTTGGTAAGGCCTTCTCCCGACCAGTTTCCGGCCCCGTTTCGTCAAAAGGCTCTGACGTTGGCGCGTCAGAGCCTTTTGTGAAATCTGGTACTTGCGTCCTAATCCATTTGTCTCCGTCCTTGTCCGCCAAGCCGTCTGCGCGAAGGCGTGACAGGATGGATGAGACAGAGGTATTGCTTGTGTCCCGTCCTGCCGCCGAGATGGCGTTAGCGATCTCCAGCGGCGTCTTGCCTTCGATCCCGTCTAGTTGCTCAAGGATCAAATCCTTGAGCGTCGGAGCATCTGGACGAAGGGACGGCGCCGGGGCGCCAGTAAGCAGCGCGATGGCTTCGTCAAGGGACCGCAAGTTGCCCTTGGCCTCCTTGAGGTCGGACTGCAACTGTTCAATGCGATCCGCGAGGGTGCCGCGTTCCGCGATGAGAATCGAGACTGCATGGGATGGACGGGTCATCCGCGAGAACTAACGCGATTCCCAGACAAACGCAAACACCGTCTGGCGACAGACACGGTTTTCTGGGTTGTCTGTTTGCCTCTCAGAAACACATGCAGATATCTTTATTTCCGCCTGCGCTTCGGCTTGAACGGAAAGCGGTGCTGGACAGGCTTCCGGCGGAAGCTATGCCGGGCGTCGCGAAGGACCTCGGAACGTAAGGCGCTTGCCCTTCACTCCAAGAAGAGCCTTCACCGCGCGCACGCCATCATCGACGCCAAGCGCAACGCGGTGCTGTAGCGGAAATCGAACTCGGCCAGATAACGGTGCAAGTGGTGTTCCGCGCAATGCTGGTAGACGCCTTTCATGCCGCGCTTAAAGATGCTGTAGAAGCCTTCCACGGTGTTCGTATGGATGGTCTTTTCGCCTTCGTAGCGGACGTATTCGTCCTTGGAATGCACGACCGTATCGTGCGATGCGAACTCGCCGCTTAGATAGCGGTAGCCGCCCCACTCGTCGGTCATCATTGCAGTCTCTTTCGCGATGTTAGCGCGAACGATTGGCATGACGGTCTTTACCTTGGCACTGTCGATATGGAACGAGCGGGCAATGCCGCCGCGCTCGACCAGCGTAAGGACGGTGTTCTTGTGGGCGCCGCCGCCGCGACGGACTTCCGTGCCGGCTAAACGTCCGATGTAGGTCTCGTCGGCCTCGACGGTTTTTCCCGGGCCGCCCATGGGCGAAAGGCTGCCTGATGCCATAGCGAAGCGAACGCGATGGCAGAGAAACCAGGCGGTGTCATACTTGCATTCCAGTATCCGGTGGATCTGATGCGCGCTGATGCCCTTCTTCGATGCGCACATGAGGTGTATCACCTGCAGCCACTTGTGCAGCGGCATGTGGCTTTCCTCGAAAATGGTGCCCATGCGGACGGTGAACTGCGAGCGGCATTTTGAGTTCGAACACTTGTAAAGGCCGTGGCGCTCGACGCCGTTGGGGTTCTTCTTCGAAGCCTTTGAGCGGACGCCCTTCAAAGCATAGTGCCGCTCATTGGATTTGCACTTGGGGCAAACCGGGCCGGTCGGCCACAAGATGCCCTCGACGTGCTCGAAAGCCTTGGCTTCGTCGTGGAACTCGGGGCGGGACAGAACCGACATGGCGATAACTCCTTGGAATCGTTATCGCATAATCCGTTTGGTTTGTCAAACGGGTAATCGCCTATTGGCGAGGGTAGCGATCCTTCACCGCCGACGTGCTGCAAACTTCCCGTCGAAATCAGATATGGATCGGCTTGAAGAACGTGGCCAGTGCCGCTTCCTTGACCGCTTCCGACATTGTCGGGTGCGCGTGGCAGGTGCGGGCGAGGTCTTCGGACGAGCCGCCGAACTCCATCAGTACCGCAGCCTCATGGATCATCTCGCCGGCGCCGAAGCCGACAATGTGGACGCCGAGCACGCGGTCGCTGGCTTTGTCGGCGAGGATCTTCACGAAGCCGTCGGTGTGCAGCATGGCGCGCGCGCGGCCATTGGCGGTGAACGGGAATTTTCCGATCTTGTAATCGATGCCGGCCTTCTTCAGCTCCTCCTCGGTCTTGCCGACCGAAGCGATTTCCGGGCTGGTGTAGACGACGCTCGGGATGACGTCGTAGTTCACATGGCCGGCCTGGCCGGCAATGGTCTCGGCCACCGCCACGCCTTCATCCTCTGCCTTGTGCGCCAGCATCGGTCCGGCGATGACATCGCCGATGGCGTAGATGCCGGCCACATTGGTCCGCAGATGGCCATCAGTCTTGACCCGGCCGCGCTCATCGACCTCGACGCCGGCCTCCTTCAGCCCGAGACTGTCGGAATAGGCCCGGCGTCCGGTCGAGATCAGCACCGCGTCGGCCTCGATGGTCTCGGCCGCTCCGCCCTTGACCGGCTCGAAGGTGACCGTCGCACCCTTCTTGACCTTGGTCACACCTGTCACCTTGGCACCGAGCTTGAACTCGAACCCTTGTTTGGACAGCAGCCGCTGGAACTGCTTGGACACCTCACCGTCCATGCCGCCCAGGATGGTGTCGAGGAACTCGACCACGGTGACCTTGGCGCCGAGCCGCGCCCAGACCGAGCCGAGCTCCAGCCCGATGACGCCGCCGCCGACCACCACCAGTCGCTCCGGCACTTTCTCGAGCGACAGCGCGCCGGTCGACGACAGGATCACCTTCTCGTCGATGTCGACCTTGACGCCGGGAATGCCGGCGACATCCGAGCCGGTGGCAATGACGATGTTTTTCGTCTCGATCTCCTCGACCTTGCCGTCCTCAGCCGTCACCGAGACCTTGCCGGCGGCGACCACCTTGCCGGTGCCGCGGAAGGAGTCGATCTTGTTCTTCTTGAACAGGAAGGCGACGCCGTTGACGTTGGCCGAAACGGTTGCGTCCTTGTGCGCCATCATCTTCTTCAGATTGAGTTTCGGCGTTACCTCGACGCCGAGCGTGTCGAAGGAATGGCCTGCCTCGGCGAACATCTCGGAAGCATGCAGCAGCGCCTTGGACGGGATGCAGCCGATGTTGAGGCAGGTGCCGCCGAAAGTGGCGTTCTTCTCGACCACCGCGACCTTCAGCCCCAGCTGCGCCGCCTTGATGGCGCAGACATAGCCGCCCGGTCCCGACCCGATGATAACGACGTCATAAGCCATGATGGGTGTCCTTCTTGCCTAGAGCATGATGCCGAAAAGTGTGAAGCGGTTTTCGGAGACCATCATGCTCTATCCCTTTGATTTGTGGCCTTCAGCGGCCGCCGCTTACATTCAGGATCGCGCCCGTCGTATAGGACGCTTCATCCGACAAAAGATAGAGAACCGCATGCGCGACTTCATTCGCCGTGCCGGCGCGTTTCATCGGCAGCATGTCGCGGAACCGCTCGACCCGGTCTGGCTGGCCGCCGGAGGCGTGGATCTCGGTGTCGATGATGCCTGGCCGTATCGCATTGACACGCACGCCTTCAGTCGCGACTTCGCGCGCCAGCCCGAGCGTGAAGGTGTCGATCGCCGCCTTGGACGCGGCATAGTCGACATATTCGCCGGGCGAGCCGTGTATCGACGCCGCCGACGAAATGTTGACGATGGCGCCGCCCTGGCCGCCATTCTTGCTCGACATGCGCCTGACCGCTTCGCGGGCGCACAGAAACGAGCCGATGACATTGATGCGCATCATGCGCTCCAGCCGCGCCAGGCTCATCTCGTCGACACGCGCCTTGACGTCGACGACGCCGGCATTGTTGACGAGGCCATCGAGCCTGCCGAAGCGGTGGTCGACCGCCTCGAACATTGCCACGATGTCGCCTTCGTTGCCGACGTCACCCTTGACCGCAAAGGCGTCACCGCCCATCGCCTCGACTTCGGCAACCAGCGCCTTGGCGGCGGCCTCGTTCGCGGCATAGTTGACCGCGACGCGGTAGCCGGCCTTCGCCGCAAGCCGGCAGGTGGCCGCGCCAATGCCGCGGCTGCCGCCAGTGACCAGAAGAACCTTCTTGGCCGCGCTCATTCCTGGCAACCTTTCAGCAGAAACACGTCCCACGGCAGTTTCGAGAAACCGTTGGCGCCGAAGGCCGACGACATCTGCAGCGACGGCCCGAGATCGGGGAAGATCAGGCTCTGCGGTGCGTCCGTGCCCTCCGCCGCCATGAGCGCGATGTTGCCCTTGTCGTCGGCGCTGTAGACGACGCCCTGCCACACCGTGCAGGCGGCGAGCTCGTCACCGGTGACGTCGCCGGTCGGGCATTTGTACATCAGCGAGCCGTGCGGCCGCGAAACACCTGATGTCCACATGACGATGCCGTCGAGCACGACGCCCTTGTCGAGCACCATCTTGAAGGAGTTGGTGACGGTGGCCGCATCCATCGTCGGCCGGAAATCGATCCCAGTATCGCTTTCGGCGTCGCCATATACGGCGAGCGCCAGCGGACAGGCGGCGTGGGCTGTAGATACAGCTTGCGTGACGCCGACCGCACACACTGCCGTGAAAACCATTCCGGACCGGAAGCGCGAGGAACGGGTCGTCATGCGGCGGCGCAGTCCTTTTCCCCGGCTCAAAACCGACCAGCCTCTAGAGATCAAGCACCAGCCGTTCAGGATCCTCGAGGCTGTCCTTGACGCGGACCAGGAAGGTCACCGCTTCCTTGCCGTCGACGATGCGATGATCGTAGGAGAGCGCCAGGTACATCATCGGCCGGATCACGATCTGGCCGCCGACCACGACGGGCCGGTCCTGGATCTTGTGCATGCCCAGAATGCCCGACTGCGGCGCATTCAGGATCGGAGTCGACATCAGCGAGCCGTAAACGCCACCGTTGGATATGGTGAACGTGCCGCCCTGCATGTCGGCGACCGACAGCTTGCCGTCGCGCGCGGCAATGCCCAGCCGGCCGATGTCCTTCTCGATCTCGGCGATCGACATCTGGTCGGCATCGCGCACCACCGGCACGACGAGGCCCTTTTCGGTGCCGACGGCAACGCCGATATGGGCATAGTTCTTGAAGATGATGTCGGTGCCGTCGATCTCGGCATTGACCGAGGGGATCTCCTTCAAGGCGTGGGTGACGGCCTTGGTGAAGAAGCCCATGAAGCCAAGCTTCACGCCGTGCTTCTTCTCGAAGATGTCCTTGTATTTGGTCCTGAGCGCCATCACCGCTGACATGTCGACCTCGTTGAAGGTGGTCAGCATGGCGGCGGTCGACTGCGCTTCCTTCAGCCGGCGCGCGATGGTCTGGCGCAGCTTGGTCATGCGCACGCGTTCTTCACGCGAGGCATCGTCACCGGAGGACGGCGCGCGCACCACGACGGGCGCCGGTGCGGCTCTCGGCGTTTCGGCCGGCTGCGACGGCGCGCCCCGGGCGATGGCGTCGAGCACATCACCCTTCAGCACCTGGCCGCGCTTGCCTGAGCCGGACACCTGATCGACCGACAGATTGGCCTCGGCGATCAGCTTTGCGGCGGCCGGGGCCGGCGGCATAGAGCGCGGCTCGACCGCGCCGGCATCACCGGCGATCTTGGCAGTCTCGGCCGCGGCCTGCTTGGTCGTATGGGCCGCGTCGGGGCTCGACGCTTGCGAGACGGCTTGCGGCTTGGCCTCCTGCTTGTTTGCAGGGGCGGCGGCTTCGCCGGCCGAGATCGACCCGAGAAGGGCGCCGACGCCGACGGTCTCACCTTCCTTGGCGGTGATCTCGCCCAGCGTGCCGGCGGCAGCGGCGGGCACTTCTACTGTCACCTTGTCGGTTTCGAGCTCGACCAGCGGCTCGTCGACGGCAATGGCATCGCCGACCTTCTTGAACCATTTGCCGATGGTCGCCTCGGTGACGGATTCGCCGAGAGTGGGAACGCGGATTTCGGTAGCCATTGTGCCTGTCCGTTTCTTCTCTGTCTGTTCTGTGTGCCGAATTCTATTCGCCCAATGCTGCTTTACTCACCGAGCGCGTCTTCGAGCAGGGCTGCGAGCTGCGCCAGATGCTTCGACATCAATCCGGTCGCCGGCGATGCCGCCGCCGGACGTCCGGTGTAGCGCACCCGCTGATGCTTGGCGTCGATATGCGCCAGCACCCATTCCAGATACGGATCGATGAACGACCAGGCGCCCATGTTCTTGGGCTCTTCCTGGCACCACACCATCTCGGCGTTGCGGAAACGCGACAGTTCGGTGATCAGCGCCTTGGCCGGGAACGGATAGAGCTGTTCGACGCGCAACAGATAGATGTCGTTGATGCCGCGCTTCTCGCGCTCCTCATAGAGGTCGTAATAGACCTTGCCCGAGCACAGCACGACGCGGCGGATCTTGGAATCCTTGACCAGCTTGATCGCCTGGTTCTGCAACAGCTGGGCATCGTCCCAAAGCAGCCGGTGGAACGAGCTTTCGCCCGAAATCTCAGGCAGCGTCGACACCGCCCGCTTGTGGCGCAGCAGCGACTTCGGCGTCATCAGGATCAGCGGCTTG
This sequence comes from Mesorhizobium caraganae, assembly GCF_016836705.1. GTDB lineage: Bacteria > Pseudomonadota > Alphaproteobacteria > Rhizobiales > Rhizobiaceae > Mesorhizobium > Mesorhizobium caraganae. Next base: position 40,523 of record NZ_JAFCGY010000033.1, read on the forward strand.
CGGAAGTCGCGCTTCAGCTGCCGGCGCAGGATGTGGAAATAGTTGGCCGGCGTGGTGCAGTTGGCGACTTGCATATTGTCTTCGGCGCAGAGCTGCAGGAAGCGTTCGAGACGCGCCGAGGAATGCTCCGGACCCTGGCCCTCATAGCCATGCGGCAGCAGGCAGACGAGGCCCGACATGCGCAGCCACTTGCGCTCGCCGCTGGAGATGAACTGGTCGAACACCACCTGGGCGCCGTTGGCGAAGTCGCCGAATTGCGCTTCCCATAAGGTCAGCGCCTTCGGCTCGGCCAGGCTGTAGCCATATTCGAAGCCGAGCACCGCCTCTTCCGACAGCATCGAGTTGATGACTTCGTAGCCCGCCTGCGCCGCCGACAGATTGTTGAGCGGGATATAGCGGGTCTCGTCGCGCTGGTCGTAGAGCACCGAATGGCGCTGCGAGAAGGTGCCGCGTTCGGAATCCTGGCCGGACAGGCGGATCGGATTGCCGTCGAGCAGGATGGCGCCGAAAGCCAGCGCCTCGGCCGTCGACCAGTCGATGCCTTCGCCGGATTCGATCGCCTGGCGGCGGTTCTCGAGGAAGCGGATGATGGTCTTGTGCGCCTCGAAACCTTTCGGCACCTCGGTCAGCTTCTTGCCGATGTCCTTCAGCACCTTGACCGGCACGGCGGTCTTGCCGCGGCGCTGTTCGTCCTGGTTGTCGGCGGTGCGCAGGCCTGACCAGGCGCCGTCCAGCCAGTCGGCCTTGTTGGGCTTGTAGTGCTGGCCGACTTCCCATTCGGATTCCAGATGTGCGCGCCAGTCGGCCTTCATCTTGTCGAGCTCGGCCTGGGTGATATGGCCCTCGGCGATCAGCCGGTCGCCGTAGATCTGCACCGTCGTCTTATGATTGCGGATGTTGGCGTACATGATCGGCTGGGTGAAGGCCGGCTCATCGCCCTCATTGTGGCCGAAGCGGCGGTAGCAGAACATGTCCACGACCACCGGTTTGTGGAACTTCATGCGGAATTCGATCGCCACCTTGGCGGCATGGACCGTGGCTTCCGGATCGTCGCCATTGACGTGGAAAATCGGCGCCTCGATCATCTTGGCGACGTCGGACGGGTAGGGCGACGAGCGCGAGAAGCGCGGATTGGTGGTAAAGCCGATCTGGTTGTTGATGATGAAGTGCAGCGTGCCGGCGACGCGGTGGCCGCGCAGGCCCGACAGGCCGAGGATCTCGGCAATCACGCCCTGGCCGGCAAAGGCGGCGTCGCCATGCAGCAGCAACGGCAGCACCTTGGCGCGCTCTTCCAGCGGCACGATCTCCTCGCGGCTGCGGCCGAACAGATAGTCCTGCTTGGCGCGCGCCTTGCCCATCACCACCGGATCGACGATTTCCAGATGCGAAGGGTTGGCGGTCAAGGACAGGTGCACCTTGTTGCCGTCGAACTCGCGGTCCGACGAAGCGCCGAGATGGTACTTGACGTCGCCCGAGCCCTCGACCTCGTCGGGAGCGGCCGAGCCGCCCTTGAACTCGTGGAAGATGGCGCGGTGCGGCTTGGCCATCACCTGGGAGAGCACGTTCAGCCGGCCGCGATGCGCCATGCCGAGCACGATTTCCTTCATGCCGAGCTGGCCGCCGCGCTTGATGATCTGCTCCAGCGCCGGTATCAGGCCTTCACTGCCATCGAGGCCGAAGCGCTTGGTGCCCTTGTACTTGACGTCGATAAACTGCTCGAAGCCTTCGGCCTCGACCAGCTTCTGCAGGATCGCCTTCTTGCCGGTGGCGGTGAAGGAGATCTCCTTGTCGGTGCCTTCGATGCGGGCCTGGATCCAGGCCTTCTCCTCGGGATCGGAGATGTGCATGAACTCGACGCCGAGCGTCGAGCAATAGGTGCGGGTGAGAATCTCCAGCATCTGCCGGATGGTGCCGAATTCGAGGCCGAGCACATTGTCGAGGAAGATCGGCCGGTCGTAGTCGGCAGCGGTAAAACCGTAATTCTCTGGCGACAGCTCGTTATAGTCCTCGAGCGGCTTGGCGATGCCGAGCGGATCGAGATTGGCGTGCAGATGGCCGCGCATGCGGTAGGCGCGGATCATCATGATGGCGCGTACCGAATCGCGCGTCGCTTGGTGCACATCGGCATCCGACAGCACGACGCCGTTGGTGACCGCCCTGTCCTTGACCTTCTTTTCGACCGTCCTCTCGACCAGGCCCCAATTGCCGTCGAGCGCCGATACCAGCTCGCCATTGGCCTGCAGCGGCCAGGAGGGCCTTGCCCAGGACGCGCCCTTGGCGTTCTTGCGCACATCGCCGGCGTCGTCCTTCAGCGCCGCGAAGAAGTCCTGCCACTCCGGATTGACCGACTCCGGATCGTCCTCATAGGAGGCATAAAGCGCGTCGATGTAGTCGGCATTTCCGCCATAGAGGAATGAGGTGAGTGAAAACTGGTCGTTGGCCTGATCTTGTCTTGCCATTTTGTCTGCGGAGCCTGGCTCCGTCTCCTTTGTTGGAGGGGAGTAGGGCAGTAGGGGAATAGGGCAGTAAGGAAAGCGAGCCGCGCTCGTCCCGCCTGTCTTATTCCCCTACTGCCATACTGCCCTACTCCCGTACTGCCTTTAGCCCTTGATCGCCTCGACCAGGGTCGTGCCCAGCCGTGCCGGCGACGGCGATACTTTGATGCCGGCCGATTCCATTGCCGCGATCTTGTCTTCCGCGCCGCCCTTGCCGCCGGAGATGACCGCGCCCGCATGGCCCATGGTGCGGCCGGCCGGCGCGGTGCGCCCGGCAATGAAGCCCGCCATCGGTTTCCTGCGGCCGCGCTTGGCCTCGTCCTTGAGGAACTGCGCGGCGTCTTCCTCGGCCGAACCGCCGATCTCGCCGATCATGATGATCGACTTGGTCTCGTCGTCGGCGAGGAACATCTCGAGCACGTCGATGAACTCGGTGCCCTTGACGGGGTCGCCGCCAATGCCGACGGCGGTGGTCTGGCCGAGGCCGACATTGGTGGTCTGGAAGACCGCCTCATAGGTAAGCGTTCCCGAGCGCGAAACAACGCCGACCGAGCCCTTGCGGAAGATGTTTCCGGGCATGATGCCGATCTTGCATTCGTCGGGGGTGAGTACGCCCGGGCAGTTCGGGCCGATCAGGCGCGAGGTCGAGCGGTCGAGCCGCGCCTTGACCTTGACCATGTCCATCACCGGAATGCCTTCGGTGATGCAGACGATCAGCGGGATCTCGGCTTCGATCGCTTCCAGGATGGCTTCGGCAGCACCTGCCGGCGGCACATAGACGACCGAGGCATTGGCGCCGGTCTTTGCCTTGCCTTCGGCGACGGAGGCGAAGATCGGCAGGCTTTCGCCCTTCGCGCCGGTCCAGGTCTCGCCACCCTTCTTGGGATGGATGCCGCCCACCATCTTGGTGCCGTGATAGGCCAGCGCCTGTTCGGTGTGGAACGTGCCGGTCTTGCCGGTCAGGCCCTGCACCAGCACCTTGGTGTTCTTGTCGATGAGAATGGACATCGGAGCCCTTTTTCTAAAAGTTGATCGAGGAAGGCGAGACGCGCCGGTAGACGCCGCTCACCATGTCTTGCCAGCTGTCGCCGCCGGCGGGTTTGAAATGCAGTCGCATGCGGTAGGCATCGGCATCGTCGAAAATATATGTCACGCGCGCGGCGCCGCGCGGCGACGACCGCTCGAGGACCAGTTCAGCGCCGTTCCATGTGCCTGTGGCCGGCGAGGCCGGCACAAAGCCCATCGAATCGAACTGGTGCATGGTGACGAGGCTGTTTGGCTGGTCGAAGCCGAACACGCTGTGCGAGCCGAACGAGACCGTGCCGTCGCGGCGCTGGCGATAGCGCTGCACCACGAACAGGCCGCCGAACTGTGCCTCCGCCAGCACTTCCGACGTGGCGGTGCCGCCATCGGCCCATTGCGTTTCCGCCACCTCTTCTTCGCCGCGCCACGCACCGACCAGCGCCTGCAGGCGCTGGTGATCGGCCGAGAGCGAGGAGAAGGAAGCCGCGTTCATGATCAGAGCCGCTTCAGATCGGAGACGGTGAGATCGCTCTTGGCATTGCCGGTGTTGAGCGTCGTTGCCGGCTCGAACATCAGCACCACCGGCTCCGCGGTCAGCGACCGCGGCCGGTGCTCGACGCCCTTCGGCACGACGATGAAATCGCCCTCGCCGAGCTCGACCGGACCGTCGCGGAAATCGATGGCGATCCTGCCCCGCAGCACGAGGAAGGCTTCGTCCTCATGTTCATGCGCATGCCAGTCGAAGGTCTCGCCGAACTTGGCAACCTTCGCCTGGCTGTCATTGACATCGCCGGCAATATGCGGATCGAAGACCTTCGTGATCTTCTGATCAGCCGCCTCGACCAGGTTTATCTTGCGCGGAGGCATCCGCTCAGCCCTTCACCGCTGCCACGATCTTCTTGGCTGCGTCGTCGAGGTCATCGGCCGACACGACATTCAAGCCGCTGTCGTTGATGATCTTCTTGCCGAGTTCGGCATTGGTTCCTTCGAGGCGCACCACCAGCGGCACTTGCAGGCCGACTTCCTTGACCGCGGCAATCACGCCCTCGGCAATGATGTCGCACTTCATGATGCCGCCGAAGATGTTGATCAAAATGCCTTTGACCGCCGGATCCTTGGTGATGATCTTGAACGCCGCCGTCACCTTCTCCTTCGACGCGCCGCCGCCGACATCGAGGAAGTTGGCGGGCTCGGCGCCGTAGAGCTTGATGATGTCCATCGTCGCCATGGCAAGGCCGGCGCCATTGACCATGCAGCCGATATTGCCGTCGAGCGCGACATAGGCGAGGTCGTATTTCGACGCCTCGATCTCCTTTTCGTCCTCTTCGGTGGTGTCGCGCAGTTCCATCAGCTCGGGGTGGCGGAAGAGAGCGTTGTTGTCGAACGACACTTTGGCGTCGAGCACGCGCAGTCGGCCGTTCTTCATCACGATCAGCGGATTGACCTCGAGCAGGCTCATGTCCTTTTCGACAAAGGCCTTGTAGAGGATCGGGAACAGCGTTGCGGCATCCTTGGCGGCATCGCCAGTGAGCCCCAGCGCTTCCACCAATATGTCGACGTCGATGCTCGTCACGCCGGCCAGCGGGTCGATGGCGCGGGTGATGATCTTTTCCGGCGTGTCGTGGGCGACGCCTTCAATGTCCATGCCGCCTTCGGTCGAGACGACGAAGGCGATGCGGCCAACCGCGCGGTCGACCAGGATCGACAGATAAAGCTCGCGCTCGATGTCGGCGCCGTCCTCGATGTACAGCCGATTGACCTGCTTGCCGGCCGGTCCCGTCTGCTTGGTCACCAGCGTGTGGCCAAGCATCTCATTGGCATTGGCGACGACGTCGGCCACCGACTTGGCCAGCCGCACACCACCCTTGGCGTCCGGGCCAAGCTCCTTGAACTTGCCCTTGCCCCGGCCGCCGGCATGGATCTGGCTCTTCACCACATAGAGCGGGCCGGGAAGCGCTTGTGCCGCGGCTTCCGCCTCGCTCGCCTTGAACACCGGCACGCCTTCGGCCACCGGCGCGCCAAAGCTCTTCAGCAGCGCCTTGCCTTGATATTCATGGATGTTCATCTGGATGGTCTCCGGGGATCACTTCGAGGCGAGATGCGGGGCGATCTTGACGCAGGCCTCGGTCAGGCCCTGCACCGTCGCCACCGAAGCGTCGAACATCTTCTGCTCGCTCTTGTTGAGGTCGATCTCGATGATGCGCTCGACGCCGCCGGCGCCAATGACCACGGGAACGCCGACATAGGTGCCCTTGACGCCATACTGGCCCGAGAGATGCGCAGCGCAAGGCAGCACGCGCTTCTTGTCCTTGAGATAGGATTCAGCCATCGAGATGGCCGAGGCTGCCGGCGCGTAGAAGGCCGAGCCGGTTTTGAGCAGGCCGACGATCTCGGCGCCGCCATCGCGGGTGCGCTGGACGATCTGGTCGAGCTTTTCCTTCGAGGTCCAGCCCATCTTAATGAGGTCCGGCAGCGGAATGCCCGACACTGTCGAATAACGGATCATCGGCACCATGGAATCGCCATGGCCGCCGAGCACGAAGGCGGTGACGTCTTCGACCGAGACCTTGAACTCTTCGGCGAGGAAATAGCGGAAGCGCGCACTGTCGAGCACGCCGGCCATGCCGACGACATGCGTCTTGGGCAGGCCGGAGAACTTCTGCAGCGCCCAGACCATGGCGTCGAGCGGGTTGGTGATGCAGATGACGAAGGCCTTCGGCGCGTACTTCTTCAGGCCGGCACCGACCTGTTCCATGACCTTGAGGTTGATGCCGAGCAGGTCGTCGCGGCTCATGCCCGGCTTGCGCGGCACGCCGGCGGTGACGATGCAGACGTCGGCGCCCTCGATGCCGGCATAGTCATTGACGCCGGTCAGCCTCGAATCGAAGCCTTCGACCGGCGAAGACTGCGCGATATCGAGCCCCTTGCCTTGCGGAATGCCCTCGGCAATATCGAACAGCACCACGTCGCCGAGGTCCTTGAGGCCGATCATGTGAGCGAGAGTGCCGCCGATCATGCCGGAGCCGATAAGCGCTATCTTGTTGCGTGCCATGTGAGGAAATTTTCCCTTTGTCTGTGACGACGCCCAAATCTGTGGCGATCTGGTTGACGGCGTCGAGGAAGAGCCGGAAGGCTGCGGTATCCGCGAGATTTCGCCGCATCCAGTAGCCCTGGTGGAAAATATATTCAATCGATTATTTTCGAGTGAATAATTTCAATCGGTTAGAAACAATGGGATTTACGTAAACGTCAGAGTTTGTAAGCCGACTTGAGAGGTTTTACACAATGAACGTGGAAATCAGAAGACTATATGCCGGCGATGACGCCCTTGTGAAGCGGGTCGCCGAAGACGTGTTCGACGAGCCGGTGCGCGCCGACAGGCTCGCCGCCTATCTCGCCGCACCGGGCCATTTCATGATCGTGGCACTGTCCGAAAATGTCGTCGTCGGCCAGTGCGCCGCCGTCATCCACCGCCACCCCGACAAGGTCAGCGAACTCTACATCGACGAGGTCGGGGTGTCCCCGGCCTTCCAGCGCCAGGGCATCGCCCGAAAGATGCTGGATGTGATGTTCATGATCGGGCGCGATCAGGGCTGTGAAGAGGCATGGGTCGGCACCGAGCCGGACAATGTAGCGGCGCGCTCGCTTTATGAGTCGCGCGGTGCGGTAGCCGAGCCATTCGTGATGTATGTCTACAGGCTCTAGAATGCGGCCACGACAACAGGGAGGTTAGCCATGACTGAGACAGAACCGCTCATTCTGCGTCGCTGGTCGTCCGTCATCCGTACACAGGATCGCGTTGCCTATGCCGCCTATGTCGAGAGGACGGGAGGCCTCGACTACGCGGCTACGGCCGGCAATCGCGGTTTCCAGATGCTTATGCGCGATCGCGACGATGACTCGACGGAGATCGTCACATTGAGCTGGTGGTCATCAATGGACGCCGTGCGAAGCTTTGCCGGGGATGCACCCGAACTGGCCCGCTACTATCCCGAAGACGATCGCTACCTTCTGGAAAAGCCCGAATTCGTCGACCACTACACGGTTGTTGCCGGAACCTTGCCGCGGACTTGAAGGCTTAGGCCATCGCGACCGGAGGCTCGCTATGCCTGCCTTCGGGCTTCTGCGCCTTCTGCCGTTCCGCCCAGTCTTCCAGCCAGTCGCGGCTTTGCATCTCGATCAACCGTGAGGCGGTGCGTTCGAATTCGAACACCTCGACGCCGCGCTTGGCCGTATAAAGCTCAGACGGCGCGGCCTCGGCGCTCACCACCAGCCGCGTGTGGTGATCGTAGAGCGTATCGATCAACAGGATGAAGCGCTTGGCCTCGTTGCGCCTGCCTTCGCCGAGTACCGGCACGCGATCGATGAAGATGGTTGAGAAGCGGCCGGCAATGGCCAGGAAATCGCGGGCGCCAAGCGGCTTTTCGCAGAGATCGGCGAAGGAAAACCGCGCCGTGTCGCCCGCAGCGGCCGGCACCACCACCTGCCTGCCCTTCACCGCCACGGTGGTCTCGACGACGGGCGCGCCGCGTGTCATCGCCTGCCAGGCCTCGTCCAGCATACGGTCCGCCTCGGCATCCGCCGGGGTGACATAGACCGGCGTGCGCGCCAGTTTTTCCAGCCGGTAGTCCTTGTCGGCATCGAGTGTCAGCACCTGGGCGTGACGCTCGAGAATGCTGATGAAGGGCAGGAAGAGCTGGCGGTTCAGCCCGTCGCGATAGAGGTTTTCGGGCGCGACATTGGAGGTGGCGACCAGCACCACGCCATTGGCAAACAGCGCCGAAAACAGCCGCGACAGGATCATCGCATCGGCAATGTCGGTGACCGAAAACTCGTCGAAGCACAGCACCCAGGCCTGTTCGGCAAGCTGGAGCGCGACCGGCGGGATCGGATCGTCCTCCTTGGCGTCGCCATTCTTGCGCGCCCGCCGGTGCTTCTGGATGCGATCCTGCACATCGGCCATGAAGTCGTTGAAATGGACACGGCGCTTGCGGCGGACCGGCAGCAGTTCGAAGAACATGTCCATCAGCATGGTCTTGCCGCGGCCGACGCCACCATGGATGTAGAGGCCCTTGACGACCTCGCGCGTCTCGCGCTTGCGGGCAAACAGCCAGCCGAGCGCACTCGATTTGTGCGCCAGTCGCTTGACCGAGATCTCATCGATCAGCCGGTCGAGTGCGGCTGCGATGCGCTCCTGCGCCGGATCGCGTTCGACAGCGCCGGTGTCGACCAGATGGTCGTAGCGCTGCCTGACGGTCGCATGGGTCTGGAGGCCGTCACGCAGATGCATCGGTCACGTCGCTGTCTAGGGATAGGCAGCTTATCTTGTAAGCGAAATCGGCAAGCCGGTGGAAGTCTGGCCGTCGAATTTCGAACCGCCCGACGAATAGAGCCGCGCCAGGGTGCCGCCATTCTCGTCATAGAGCGTCAGCTGCTTGCCGGCGACGTTCCACGACTTGATGCCGTCGATCGGTGCGGGGCAATGCAATGGTCCGGCGCGATAGCCGGCGCCGAATTTGGTCTGTGGCGTCGCCACCTTGCAGCTCTGTCCGGACACGCTGGCGTTCCAGACACCGGCGACGCTGGCCGCGGTGAGGTCGGTGGCGCCCGCAGGCGCCGATCCATCCGGCGGCAGCGAGGCGACCTGAGTGCCGGCCGGCGCCGTCGGGAATTGCGACGGGTCGGTTGTGCCCGGCGCTGCCGGTGGCGGCAGCTGGCTTCCGCTCACCGTACCGGCGGGCGCGGGCTGCAGCGGCGCCGGCTGCTGGTCATCCATCGATGAAAAACGCGAGGTCGAACAGCCGCTTGCAAACAGCGCTGCCAGCGATACGGCCACCAGGCCGCTTCTTGAAAATGTCATGTCAACCTCCGTCGGATCCGGCTGGGGGAAGCCGTCCGCACACTCTCACCCTCACCAAGATGGAGAAGGTGGCGAAATTTCAACCCGATATGGTTAAAATAGGGTTTGCAGCAAGAATTGTTGCAAATTTATCGCAAAATTCCTGGCGGACAAAGGCGTGCCTTCGCTCTAGCGTGGCTCGAACCAGCAGATCGGTTGCGAAAGTGGCACCTGCTTGCACCGGAGGCCCTCGTCCCTATCTAGCAAGGACAGAAACCTGCCGGAGCCGAAACCTTGGCCGCGAGAAAGAGAGCCGCCAACTGCTATTACAGAGGCCCGCCCAGCGACCATTTCGACGGTACTCTCTTCTTCAATCCCGACGGCCAGATGCCCGGCCGCTTCACAGATCTGCTCAAATGGCAGCTGAGCGGCGAGCGTTCGAAATGGCCGGCGGCCAATCCGAGTCCGTTTGAACCAACGGAGCCGGCGGCGCGAATCGACAGCGACGGGCTGCGCCTGACCATGGTCGGTCACGCGACGCTGCTGATCCAGACCGCCGGTCTCAACATCCTGACCGACCCGGTGTGGTCGCCGCGCGTCTCGCCGCTCTCCTTTGCCGGGCCCAGGCGCGTCAATGCGCCAGGCATCGCGTTTTCCCAGCTGCCGCCGATCGACCTGGTGCTGGTCAGCCACAATCACTACGACCATCTCGACCTTGCCACGCTCAAGCGGCTGAAGGCGAAGCACGATCCGCTTGTGCTGACGCCGCTCGGCAACGACGCCATCATCGATAGCGCCGTGCCGGGCATGCGAACGACGGCGCATGACTGGGGCGAGCGTGTCGAGATTACCAAGGACATCGCCGTCCATGTCGAGCCGGTGCATCACTGGTCGGCGCGTGGCGCGCGCGACCGCCGCATGGCGCTGTGGGCTGGCTTCGTCGTCGAAACCCCCGCCGGAAAGATCTATTTCGTTGGTGACACCGGTTTCCATGGCGGCGCCAATTACCGGCTGATGGCTGAGAAACATGGCGGCTTTCGCCTCGCCATCCTGCCGATCGGCGCCTACGAGCCGCGCTGGTTCATGGCGCCGCAGCATCAGAACCCGGAAGAAGCGGTGCAAGGCATGCAGCTGTGCAACGCGGCTCACGCCGCAGGCTGCCACTGGGGCACCTTCCATCTCACCGACGAACCGATCGACGAGCCGGTCCAAAAACTGGCCGAAGCGCTGAAGGCGAAGGGCGTGCCGCAGGAGCGGTTCCGCGCCCTGCGGCCGGGTGAAATCTGGGACGTGCCGGAGGTCTAGGGAAGGAACCCAACGGGCCAAAACACGTTGTTTGCGCAACGCAATTTGGCCGGGAGCCTTTCCATGATCAAATGGATCATCATTCTTCTGATCGTCGCCGCCGCCGCGAGCCTGCTCGGCATGCCGGCGCTGGCTGGCGCCGCCGCCACCGGCGCGCGCATCCTCATCGGCATCGTTCTAGTCATCTTCCTGCTGATCGTGCTCGGCGTCTTTGCCGTGACCTGAGACCCCGTCGCACTGGTAATTCCCGCCCGTTTCCGCCATATAGCGGCAAAACGGACAGGAACTACGGGAAGCTATGGCAGGCACGGCCCCCTTCGCCAAGATGAACGGCATCGGCAACGAGATCATCGTTGCCGACATGCGCGGCCGTGCCGATAGAGTGACGGCAGCGTCGGCTGTCGCGCTCAACGCCGATGCGGCGACCAGGTTCGACCAGATCATGGCCATCCATGACGCCCGCACGCCCGGCACCGCCTACTACATCGACATATTGAATTCCGACGGCTCGGGCGCACAGGCCTGCGGCAACGGCATGCGCTGCGTCGTCCAGGCGCTGGCCGCCGAAACCGGCCAGAAGAACTTCACCTTCGAGACCCGCGCCGGCATCCTCAACGCCCTTGAGCACGCTGACGGCACCATCTCGGTCGACATGGGCACGCCGCGCTTCGGCTGGCAGGATATTCCGCTGGCGGAAGAGTTTCGCGACACCCGCATGATCGAATTGCAGATCGGCCCGATCGACGCGCCGGTGCTGCATTCGCCTTCGGCTCTCTCGATGGGCAACCCGCACGCCATCTTCTGGGTCGATCGCGACGTCCGGTCCTACGAGCTCGAGCGTTTCGGCCCGCTGCTCGAAAACCATCCGATCTTCCCCGAGCGCGCCAACATCACAATCGCACAGGTGACGTCGCCGGAGACGATGATCATCCGCACCTGGGAGCGCGGCGCCGGCCTGACCAAGGCCTGCGGCTCGGCCGCTTGCGCAGCGGTAGTCGCCGCAGCCCGCACCCGGCGCACCGGCCGCAGCGTCACGCTGATGACGCCAGGCGGCGGCTCGCTGCATGTCGAATGGCGCGACGACGACCACGTTATCCTGACCGGCGCTGCCGAATGGGAGTTTTCCGGCAGTTTCGATCCGTCGACCGGAAGCTGGGCTCGCGACACTGAAAGCGCGGCCTGATGTCTGGTCTTGCCAACGCAAAAGGCATAGACGTCGTCACCTTCGGCTGCCGCCTCAACACTTATGAATCCGAGGTGATGCGTCGCGAAGCCGAAAGTGCCGGCCTCGGCGCGCTCGCAGGCGGCGCCATCATCTTCAACACCTGCGCCGTCACCTCGGAAGCGGTGCGCCAGGCCAAGCAGTCGATCCGCAAGGCCCGCCGCGAAAACCCGCAGGCGCGCATCATCGTCACCGGCTGCGCGGCGCAGACCGAACCGCAGAATTTCGTTGCCATGGACGAGGTCGATCTCGTGCTCGGCAATGAGGAGAAGTTGAAGGCGAACTCCTACCGCGCGCTGCCGGATTTCGGCGTCAACGACACCGAGAAGGCGCGCGTCAACGACATTTTCTCGGTGCGCGAGACCGCTGGTCACATGGTCGACGCCATCGAGGGCCGGGCGCGTGCCTTCGTCCAGGTGCAGAATGGCTGCGACCATCGCTGCACCTTCTGCATCATCCCCTATGGCCGCGGCAATTCACGCTCGGTGCCAATGGGCGCCGTGGTCGACCAGGTCAAAAGGCTCGCCGGCAATGGCTATGCCGAAATCGTGCTGACCGGCGTCGACATGACCAGCTTCGGCGCCGATCTGCCGGGTGCGCCGAAACTCGGCAGGCTGGTGAAGACCATTCTGAAGCAGGTACCCGACGTGAAGCGGCTGCGGCTGTCCTCCATCGATTCGATCGAGGCCGATGACGATCTGCTTGATGCCATTGCCACCGAGCCCAGGCTGATGCCGCATCTGCACCTGTCGCTGCAGTCGGGCGACGACATGATTTTGAAGCGCATGAAGCGCCGCCATTTGCGCGACCAGTCGATCCGCTTCTGCGAGGATGTGCGCAAGCTGCGTCCCGGCATCGTCTTCGGCGCCGACATCATCGCCGGCTTTCCGACCGAGACCGAGGACATGTTCGAGAATTCGATAAAGATCGTCGAGGAATGCGGGTTGACGCATCTGCATGTCTTCCCGTTCTCGCCCCGCGAAGGCACCCCCGCCGCGCGCATGCCGCAGGTCCGCCGCGAACTGGTGAAGCAGCGCGCCGCGAGGCTGCGCGCCGCGGGCGAAGCCGCGTATCGCCGCCATTTGTCGGCACTGCCGGGAACGCGTCAGTCGATCCTGGTCGAGCGCGACGGCCTCGGCCGCACCGAAGGATTTACGCTGGCCGCCATCGCCGCCGGTGCGCCGGGAGAGATCGTCGAGGCCACCATTACCGGCCATGACGGCGCGCGCCTGCTTGCGGCGCCGCTCACTGCCCGCGCCGCCTGAGACGATTGAAGCATGGCCGGTTTTTTCAAGAAGATATTTTCGTTCGGCAAGAAGGAAGTCGTCGAGGCGCGCATCGACGAAACCGCGCCGCTGCCGCCGATCAAATGGGATGCGCTTGAGGCGCTGAAGCCTGCTGCCGAGCAGGTCGTTCCGGAGTTTTTGAAGCGTGACGAGGCGCCAGCGCCCCACCCTCCCGTCGATGGGGAGGGTCGCCACGAAGTGGCGGGGAGGGGTGACAGCGCCGACGCCGATCACCCCCACCCCCAAGCTTCGCTTGGGACCTCCCCCATCGAGGGGGAGGTAAAGCGCACACCGCCCGAAGCTACACCTGCGCCGGTCGAAGCACAGCGAGTCATTGCCGAGATCGCGCCCGAACCGCAGCCCATCCCGCCTCCTTCGCCAGAGCCCAAACCCGCTCCCGGCAAGGTGACCGTCACCAAAAAAGTCGAGCAGAAGGCTGAGCCGGTCAAGGCGCCGGAACCGACGCCGCGTCGTTCGTGGTTCCAGCGCATGCGCGACGGGCTGGCGCGGTCGTCGCGCGAGCTCACCGGCAACATTGCCGGCGTCTTCACCAAGCGCAAGCTGGATGAGGACACGCTGCAGGACCTGGAGGACGTGCTGATCCGCGCCGATCTCGGTATGGAAACAGCCTTGCGCGTCACCGATGCTCTCGCTGCCAGCCGCTACGGCAAGGATGTCTCCGACGCAGATGTCCGCACCATCATGGCTGCCGAGGTCGAGAAGGTGCTGACCCATGTCGCCATGCCGCTGGAGCTCGACCTTTCGCACAAGCCGCATGTCATCCTGGTCGTCGGCGTCAACGGCACCGGCAAGACCACGACCATCGGCAAGCTGGCGGCAAAACTGACCGATGGCGGGCTGTCGGTGATGCTCGCCGCCGGCGACACGTTTCGCGCTGCAGCCATCGAGCAATTGAAGATCTGGGGTGAGCGGACGAAATCGCCGGTCATCGCCTCCAAGATCGGCGCCGATGCCGCCGGCCTTGCCTACGACGCCTTCGAGAAGGCCAAAGAGGCTGGCTCCGACGTGCTGATCATCGACACCGCCGGCAGGCTGCAGAACAAGACCGAACTGATGGCCGAACTGGAAAAGATCGTGCGCGTGCTGGGCAAGCTCGATCCGGAAGCGCCGCACACCGTGCTGCAGACGGTCGACGCCACCACCGGCCAGAATGCGCTCAACCAGGTCGAGATCTTCCGCAATGTCGCCGGCGTCAACGGCCTGGTGATGACCAAGCTGGACGGCACGGCGCGCGGCGGTATTCTGGTGGCGATCGCGGCAAAGCATAAACTGCCGGTCTATTTCATCGGCGTCGGCGAACAGGTCGACGACCTCGAACCATTCTCGGCCAGCGAATTCGCCAGGGCGATCGCGGGCGTAGCGTAACAGGCAATGATCTCGAAGAGCTGACGGCTTTTTGGACAAGATCATGCGTCAGAAGGAAGTCATGAACCCTCACATCCTCGAACGCGACCCGTCCAACCCGCAAAAGAAGAAGGAAAGCGTCAATCCGCTGCTCAAGCTGGTGCTGGAACTCGGACCGCTGATGGTGTTCTTCTTCGCCAATGCGCGCGGCGCCTTGCTGGTCGAGAAATTTCCGGTGCTGGCCGAATTCGGCGGGCCGATCTTCGTCGCCACCGGCCTGTTCATGGCCGCGACCGCAATCGCGCTGATCGCCTCCTGGCTGCTGATGCGCACCTTGCCGATCATGCCGATGGTCTCGGGCGTCGTCGTCTTCATCTTCGGCGCGCTGACGCTCTATCTGCAGGACGACGTCTTCATCAAGATGAAGCCGACCATCGTCAACACGCTGTTCGGCGGCGTGCTGCTTGGCGGCCTGTATTTCGGCCGCTCGCTGCTCGGCTATGTCTTCGATTCGGCCTTTCGCCTCGATGCCGAAGGCTGGCGCAAGCTGACCTTCCGCTGGGGCCTGTTCTTCCTGTTCCTGGCTCTTGCCAATGAAGTGGTGTGGCGGAATTTTTCGACCGACTTCTGGGTTACCTTCAAGGTCTGGGGCATCATGCCGATCACGCTGCTGTTCACCTTCAGCCAGATGCCGCTGATCCTGCGCCATTCGATAGAGGATAAGACCGAGAAGGTGGAAGAAGCCGGCAAGTAGAGCAATTCCAGGAAAAGTGTGTTGCGGTTTTCCCGGGAAAAGCGCGTAGCGCTTTCCCTTGGGAATTGCGCTGGAATTGGAGGAGAGGGGCCATGGAATTCGTCACCACAAGCGACGAGTTGAGGACAATCTACAAGACGCCGCGGCCGACCGACGCCTCGATGCGCAAGGAGCTCAGGGCACTCGACGGCCACTGCCGCTCCTTCATCGGCAAGAGCCCCTTCGTGCTGATTGGTTCTTCCGATAACGCCGGCAATGCCGACGTGACGCCGAAAGGCGACAGGCCTGGCTTCGCCCTTGTCCTCGACGACAAGACCATCGCCATCCCCGACCGGCCCGGCAACAACCGGCTCGACACGCTGGAAAACATCCTACTCAACCCTTCGGTCGGGCTGCTGTTCCTCATCCCCGGCATGAACGAAACGCTGCGCATCAATGGCGACGCCCGCATCACCGTCGATGCGGATTTGCGTGAGCGCCTCACCGTCGACGGCAAGCAGCCGCAAAGCGTCGTCGTGGTGAGCGTCAAGGCCGCCTACATGCATTGCGCCAAGGCCTTCATGCGCTCGCAATTGTGGAAGCCGGACAGCTGGTACGACCGCGCGACGCTGCCGACGCTCGGCCAGATCCTGTCCGATCAGATGGCGCATGCCGAAACGCCCGATGATTTCGACCGCTCACTGGACGAGGCCTACAGCAAGACCCTGTGGTAGATTTCGGGCACGATTCGCCATTCCGGCCCCTTGCCCGGTTCTCCTTTGCCCGGTTTTCCCGTGATCGAAATCCTCGCCATCTCCGGCAGCCTGCGCGCTGCCTCGACCAATTCGGCGCTGCTCGCGGCGCTGGCCGCGAACGCGCCTTCGGATTGCCGCGTAGCCGTTTATGACGGGCTAGGCCTGCTGCCGATCTTCAATCCCGATGACGAAGGCGAGCGCACGCCACGCGAAGCCGCACGGCTGATCGGGGCCGTCACCAGCGCCGACGGCATTATCGTTTCCTGCCCCGAATATGCGCATGGCGTGCCGGGCGGCATGAAAAACGCGCTCGACTGGCTGGTCTCGCGCGACGCCGCCGTCGACAAGCCGGCCATGCTGGTGCACGCCTCCGCGCGCTCGCTCTACGCCCGCGCCGCGCTCGCCGAGATCGTGCGGACGATGTCGTTTGCGCTCTGCGAGGAAACGTTCGAGATCGCGCTGCTGGGCAAGAAGCCGGCGGAGGTGGAGACGATCTTGGGCGAAGATGCGAACCGGCAAGCTATGCGCGACGCGGTGCAAGGGTTCGTGGATTTTATACGCGGGCGGCAGGTGGATCGGCCACCACCCCGGCCCTTCGCATAGCTCAGGGCGTTCGAAGCTCGAAAAGCCAAGCAATTGGCTTTCGTCCGCTGAAGCGGACCGCTTCTCACCCCCCAAGGGGCCTGTTGCACAGTTACGGGAGAAAGGCGTGCGGAGCGGTTTGACCGTGATGTCTCGCTCGGCTTTGCCTTTTGGGGTGGAGTTTGATGGTGGCGGTGAGGCCCTCAGGCCGACGCAGGGCGCAC
>NZ_JAFCGY010000034.1 GCF_016836705.1 Mesorhizobium caraganae
GAATAAGTTTATCCACGGACGGTCTCCCTTGATGAGATCTGCAACGACCTCATTCTGGCACATCACGATGCCGTCGGGGGCCGTCCACCCCAACACATACGAAAAGTACGCTCCGCTCCGGTTCTCGGTACAGCCACCAAATTCTCGACTCGGCCTGACCTGAATCTCGGCAAGTCCTGACGTCGCGCCAAATAACAAAAAGTCCCGCGTCGTGGTTCGAACGACGCGGGTTTTTTGTCAGAAATCTATCTTAATTAGCTGAAAAGCTTAGAAAAAGCCCTTCCGCTGCCACCAGCCGGCACGCTTCGGCTTTTCCTCCGCCTTGGCCTCATCGGCGACAGTCGACGAGACCACCGGCACGACAGGAGCATCGATCGCCACAGGCTTGCGCCGAGTCGGGCGGACATTGGCGGGTGCTTCTTCCTCAGTCGCCGGGGCAGCGGCAGGCGCAGACGTCTGCGCCTCGACCGGTGCAATGTCCTCCACGGCGGCAGCGGCCGGCACTTCGGCTGCCGTCTCGGCGGGGATTTCGGCCGCGGCCTTCTTCGCCCTCGAGGCGCGCTTCTTCTTCGGCTTTTCGGCTGGCGTGTCGTCGTTCGCCGCGGCGGGAGTCGCGGCTTCTTCGACCGCTACCGCCGCGACCGGCTCGCTTGCGGCCGTTTCGGCTTCAGCGGCATCGGCCACCGAGACGTCAGCGGTTTCGCCAGCCTCGGCCTCAGCGCCTTCACCGTCCTCGCGGCGATTGCGCTTGCCACCGCGCTTGCCGCGCCGGCGCTTCTTACCCTGGGCGTCATCCGACGCTTCCACCGTTTCGACGGCACCAACCGGGGCTTCGTCTTGCGGTGCAGCATCGTCGCCGCCCGGAGAGGCAAAGTCGGCGCTTGCCGCAGGGGCCGAAGCGCCTTCGGCGATCTGGCCATGCTCGCGGTCGCGATCCTTGCCGCCACGCCGCCTGCGGCGCTTGCGGCGCTTGCGGTCGCGGCCTTCGCCGTCCTCAGCCGATCTCGGCTGCTGCTGCGACTGCGGCTGCGCCTGGCGCGGCTGCTCGACCTGCACCACAACCTCGTCGTCTTCCTCCTCGATGACGATTTCGTCCTCGGGCTCTTCCGGCTCGACATAGGCGGGCAGGCTGCGCTGCTCGACAAAGCCTTCCGGCTTTTCGGCAATAGCGCCGCGGAAGATGGCATAGTGCTGCACACCGACCGTGTCATCAGCCTCGATGGTGATGGTCAGGCCGAAGCGGCTTTCGAGTTCCACCAAGGTGCCGCGCTTGTGGTTGAGCACATAGAGCGCGGTTGCCGCCGGCGTCCGCACGGTGATGTGGCTGCGCGAATCCTTGAGCAGGAATTCCTCGATCGCCCGCACCACCATCAGCGCCACCGACGAGTCGGAGCGGACATGGCCGGTGCCGCCGCAATGCGGGCAGGGCTTCATGGTCGATTCCAGCACGCTGGCGCGGATGCGCTGGCGTGACATCTCCATCAGGCCGAAATGCGAGATGCGGCCGACCTGGATGCGTGCCCGGTCGTTCTTGAGGTGATCCTTCAGCCGCTTCTCGACGGAGCGGTTGTTGCGGTTCTCCTCCATGTCGATGAAGTCGATGACGATCAGGCCGGCGAGATCGCGCAGCCTCAACTGCCGGGCGACTTCTTCCGCCGCTTCAAGGTTGGTGTGGAGCGCGGTGTCCTCGATCGAGTGCTCCTTGGTGGAGCGGCCCGAATTGACGTCGATGGCGACCAGAGCTTCTGTCTGGTTGATGATGATGTAGCCGCCGCTCTTCAGCGTCACCTGCGGCTGCAGCATGCGGTCGAGCTGCGCCTCGATGCCGTTGCGCACGAAGATTGGCGTCGTGCCGCGGAACGGCTGAACCACCTTGGCGTGGCTCGGCATCAGCATGCGCATGAAATCCTTGGCTTCGCGATAGCCTTCCTCGCCGGAGACAAGAATCTCGTCGATATCCTTGTTGTAGAGGTCGCGCACCGAGCGCTTGATCAGGCTGCCTTCCTCATAAACAAGGGCAGGGGCGGTGGATTGCAGCGTCAGATTGCGGACGTTTTCCCAAAGCCGCATCAGATATTCGTAGTCGCGCTTGATTTCCGCCTTGGTGCGGCTTTCGCCGGCGGTGCGCAGGATCACGCCCATGCCCTGCGGCACTTCGAGATCGGCAACGACTTCCTTGAGGCGCTTGCGGTCGACCGCGCTGGTGATCTTGCGCGAAATGCCGCCGCCGCGTGCCGTGTTGGGCATCAGCACCGAATAGCGGCCGGCAAGCGACAGATAGGTGGTCAGAGCCGCGCCCTTGTTGCCGCGCTCTTCCTTGACCACCTGCACCAGCAGGATCTGCCGGCGCTTGATGACTTCCTGGATCTTGTACTGTCGGCGCACCGGCTTGCGGCGGTTGCGCACCTCTTCCAGCGCATCCTCGGCGCCGACCGATTCAATCTCGTGGTCGTCGGGATGCGAGGACTGCACCTCTTCCAGCATGCCGCGATCATTGTCGCTGGAGGTGGATTCGCCGCTGTGATCAGCCGAAACAGCTTCACCGCTAGCCTCGCTGGAGGCCGCCTCGTCGCCGGCCTCAGCCGGCGGGACGGCTTCGGAGATCACATCCGCCTCGACGCTTGCCGCGATCGATGTCGGGCCGCCTTCTGACGGTTCGGTCTCGGATGTCTCGGTCTCGGAGTTTTCGCTGTCGCTATGCGCGGCGTGATCTTCATGCCCGGCGGTATTGGCCGCGGCATGCTCGGAAGCAGGCTCTTCGGCAAAGGCATCGCTGCCGGTGTCGCCATGTTCGCCGTTTTCATCATCGGTGCCGGCGTCGCGCTTGTGTTCGCCACGCTCGCGGCCTTTGCCGCCGCGCCGGCGGCCGCGCCGGCCGCGATCGCGGCTCTGGCGGTCGTCGCCGTCATTGTCCTCGTTCTCCTCGTCCTCGGCTTCCTGCGCTTCGGCGCGCAGCAGAGCCTGACGATCGGCGACCGGGATCTGGTAATAGTCGGGGTGTATTTCACTGAAGGCGAGGAAACCGTGACGGTTGCCGCCATATTCGACAAAGGCTGCCTGAAGGGAAGGTTCGACGCGCGTTACGCGGGCGAGATAGATGTTTCCTTTGAGCTGCTTCTTGTCCTGGGATTCAAAGTCGAATTCTTCAATACGGTTACCGCGGATAACGACAACGCGTGTTTCCTCCGGGTGGGAGGCGTCTATCAGCATTTTGTTGGGCATTATTACGTTTCCTCCCGGCAGCCGCCAGCCGCAGCTTGCAAGGCAAAGCCCGCTGCTGCGTGTCTGTCATGTGGGTGCCGGATGTCTGGATGGTTGCTGGCCGCCGCTTGAGCGCCATGGCGGTGCCGCCCGCAGCCATAATGGCGCGGTTTGATGCGGACCTTTCCATGATTGCGCTTGAAGCCATCGTCACCAGCAGAACCTTTTGAACCAAAGCCCGGACGAACCGGACCAGCTTGTTTGCTCATACAGAGCCGGCACGGGAACAAACCCGGCCGTTTTCCTCACGCAGGCGATTCCCCCGCCACGGGCGCACACCTGCGAAATTCGTCGCGATCACCTGAAGCCTTTTCGCTGGAAGCGAAAGGAGCCGCCTTTCATCTGACCTGTAGCAGGAAGCTGCGGGAGAAGCGGTTCCAGGATTGCAGTGATCCACCATCGCTTTTATGATTTGACGGGGTGGAAGGCAACCCCGATTTCGGATGCCGGCAAAAAGCAGTGCCGTAACGGAAGCACAGGCCTTAATGCTCAATAAAAGGCTTGGTTAACCTTCTCTGGATACCAATCGTTAATCGAGATGGATACCAATCGTTAATCGAGTCTGCGGCCTGACCGGCATTTCGACCAACCACGCGGGCGCGAGGCGCCAAACCGGGAGCGACTGCAAAGAGATGGGACTGGCGGGCACCACAGACAAGGGCCATGGCCGTGCAGGCCTTTTGCTGCGCGCTGCGATTGTGCTTTTGCTGCTGGCGCTCTGCTTCGGTTTTGCGCCGGGTTCACGCGCGGCTGATGCGCCGCTCGGCGCCACCGCCTACAAGATGGCGGGCGACGCCACCAAGATGCGCATCGTCATCGATTTCGACCGCGAACCCGATATCAAATGGTTCCTGTTGCGCGGCCCCAACCGGCTGGTCGTCGACCTGCCGCGCACACGATTCGCCATCAGCGCGAAGGACGCCAAGGCGCGCGGCCTGGTCAAGGCGGTGCGCTATGGCGATCAAGGCGAGGGATCGCGGCTGATCCTCACCGGCAAGGGACCGTTCTCGGTCGACAAGCTCGACGTGCTCAAGAATGATGACGGAACCGGCTACCGCATCGCCATCGACATGTCGGCGGCCTCGGATCGCGAGTTCGACGAAGCCCTTGCCAACCAGGCGCTGACCACCGGCTCGACCGTCTCCACCGACAAAGGCGCCAGGGTCGGCACCGGGCCGGTCTCCAATCCGGGGCACCGCTTCACCGTCGTCATCGATCCCGGCCATGGCGGCATCGACGGCGGCGCCGAAGGCCTCAACGGCACCATCGAGAAGAACGTCACTCTGGCCTTCGCCACCGAATTGCGCGACAAGCTCGCCGCCGTCGGCAACTACGACGTGTTCATGACGCGCGAGACCGACGAATTCCTGCGGCTCGACGACCGCGTGCGCATCGCCCGCCAGCACGAGGCGGACCTGTTGATCTCGATCCATGCCGATACGATCAGCGTCAAGGGCATCAGAGGTGCCACCGTCTACACCGTCTCCGACAAGGCATCCGACCCGGAAGCGCAGGCGCTGGCCGACCGCGAAAACCTTTCCGACCAGTTCGCCGGCATGGTGATCAAGGACGACAACAAGGAAGTCACCGACATACTGATCGACCTGATCCGCCGCGAGACGCATAATTTCTCGATGAGCTTTGCCCACACGCTGGTCGGCCAGCTGTCCACCAGCGTCGGCCTGATCAACAATCCGCAGCGCTCGGCAGGCTTCAAGGTGCTGAAGGCGCCCGATGTGCCGTCGGTGCTGGTCGAACTCGGCTATCTCTCCAACGCCAAGGACGAGGCGCAGCTGCTCGACGCCGACTGGCGCGGCAAGGCGGCGCAGAGCATCACCAACGCCGTCGCTTTGTTTGCCTCCGCCAAGATGGAAACGGGAACCGGAGGCTGAGGTGGCCGACGCCGCCTACAACCAGAGGCAGCGTTGCACGACGACAACACCGGACGCTTTTATTTCCGGTGGGGGATGCAGAAATCGGGCGCTGCCCCATTTTGTCCACATGGTGGCGACATGGGTTTTCCATCACGGATCGGGACCGTTGCGAAGGCTTGCGCGAGAGGCGGCTTCGTCTAGGAAATTCCCGAACCTCGGACTGGAGCGGGCATGATTCGTCTCATCGGCTATTTCTTTGGTATCGGCACGACGCTGGCGCTTCTGGTCGCCGCGGGCGTGGCGATATACATCAGCCATCTGTCGAAGGACCTGCCCGACTACGAAGTGCTGGCCAAGTACGAGCCGCCGGTGACGACCCGCATCCATGCCTCCGACGGCTCGCTGATGGCAGAATATGCGCGCGAACGGCGGCTCTATCTGCCGATCCAGGCGGTTCCGGACCGGGTCAAGGCGGCGTTCCTGTCGGCCGAGGACAAGAATTTCTACAACCATCCCGGCATCGACATCACCGGGCTTGGCCGCGCCATCTACGTCAACCTGCAGAATGTGGGCTCGGGCAGGCGCCAGGTCGGCGCCTCGACCATCACCCAGCAGGTGGCAAAGAACTTCCTGCTGTCCTCGGACCAGACCTACGAGCGCAAGATCAAGGAGATGATCCTGGCCTTCCGCATCGAGCAGGCGTATTCGAAGGACCGCATCCTCGAGCTCTACCTCAACGAGATCTTCTTCGGTTTCGGCGCCTATGGCGTTGCGGGCGCGGCGCTGACCTATTTCGACAAGTCGGTCAACGAACTCACCGTCGCGGAAGCCGCCTATCTGGCGTCGCTGCCGAAAGGTCCCAACAACTACCATCCCTTCAAGCATGCCGACCGCGCCATCGAGCGCCGCAACTGGGTCATCGACCAGATGGTCGAGAATGGCTACGTGACGCGCGAGGAAGGCGACAAGGCCAAGGCCGAGCCGCTCGGCGTGACGCCGCGCCGCAACGGCTCCTATCTGTTCGCGGGCGAATACTTCACCGAGGAAGTGCGCCGCCAGATCATCGCGCGCTATGGCGAGAACGCGCTCTATGAGGGCGGCCTGTCGGTGCGCACGACGCTCGATCCGAAGATCCAGCTCATCGCCCGCAAGTCGATGCAGAACGGTTTGCTCAAATACGATACGCTGCGCGGCTATCGCGGACCGGTGACGCATATCGACGCTTCCGGCGACTGGGGTGTGGCGCTGGGCGCCGTCAAGGGCTTGGAAGACGTGCCGGAATGGTCGCTTGCCGTCGTGCTCGACAGCTCGGATACCGGCCTTTCCATCGGCCTGCAGCCGAAGCGGCAGATTTCAGGCGATATCGTCAAGGAACGCGTCGAAGGCACCGTCAGCAAGGAAGACATGAGCTTTGCCATGCGCCATGTGGTCGACGGCAAGACGGTCAAGGCCAAGTCGCCGGCCGACGTGCTGCAGCCGGGCGATGTCATTTTCGTGCAGAAGAATGAAGGTTCGGACGGCGCCTATACGCTGCGCCAGGTGCCGGAAGTGGAGGGCGGCCTGATCGCCATGGATCCGCATACCGGCCGCGTGCTGGCCATGGTCGGCGGCTTCTCCTATGCGCAGTCGGAGTTCAACCGCGCCACGCAGGCGATGCGCCAGCCGGGATCGTCATTCAAGCCGATCGTCTATTCGGCCGCGCTCGACAATGGCTATACGCCGGCCTCGGTGATCATGGACGGGCCGATCACCATCCAGAGCGGCAACACGACCTGGACGCCGAAGAACTATGACGGCACGGTCGCCGGCCCCGCGACCTTGCGCTCCGGCATCGAAAAGTCGCGCAATTTGATGACGGTGCGGCTCGCCAACGACATGGGCATGAAGCTGGTGGTGGAATATGCCGAGCGTTTCGGCGTCTACGACCATCTGGCCCCGTATCTGCCGATGGCGTTGGGCTCCGGCGAGACGACCGTGATGCGCATGGTGTCGGCCTATTCGATCATGGCCAATGGCGGCAAGTCGATCAAACCCTCGCTCATCGACCGCATCCAGGACCGCTACGGCAAGACGGTGTTCAAGCAGGACGAGCGCGGCTGCGAAGGCTGCAATGCGTCCGAATGGAACAACCAGCCTGAGCCGGAACTGGTAGACAATTCCGAGCAGGTGCTCGACCCGATGACCGCCTACCAGATCACCTCGATGATGGAAGGCGTCGTCCAGCGCGGCACCGGCGCCACCATCGCCGAACTTGGCCGCCACATTGCCGGCAAGACCGGTACGACCAATGACGAGAAGGACGCCTGGTTCATCGGCTACACGCCGAACCTCGTCGTCGGCCTCTATATGGGCTTTGACACGCCGAAAGGGCTTGGCAAGGGCGCGACGGGTGGTGGTCTGGCGGCGCCTATCTTCAAGGATTTCATGCGCGTTGCGCTGGACGGCACGCCCAATGTCGACTTCAAGGTGCCGGAAGGCATGAACCTGGTCGCCATCAACCGCAAGACCGGCATGCGTGCCGCGGCGGGCGATGCCGGCACCATCATCGAAGCCTTCAAGCCCGGCACCGGCCCCGCTGACAGCTATTGGGTGATCGGCATGGGCGCCGACGGGTCAAATGGCGCAGGTGGACCGCTGTCGCCGCAGGCGACGGAAGCCATCCAGGCGCCCGGCGGCGGGCTTTACTGACGATCTGACTTCTTATGTTGAATGGGCTGGCCTGTTAAGCCGGCCCATTTCGCTTTACAGGCAGCAATGCCGTCCCTATGTATCGCGCCGACCCAAGCGCCACTTCAAAAACAGGACAGAACAACCAGCCATGCGCGCGGAAACGCAGAACATTGTCGATGAGATCAGGCAGGCGATAACCCTGCTGAGGAGGCATCTTTGACTGGGATCAGGCCATAAAGCGGCTTGAATACCTGAATGTGCGGGCTGAGGACGCCAGCCTCTGGAACGAACCACTGGAAGCGCAAAAGCTGATGCGCGAGCGTCAGGGCCTCGAAGAGGGCATCGCCGCGGTCAAGGGCCTGACGCAGGCGCTGGAAGACAATATCGGCCTGATCGAGCTTGGCGAGGAAGAGGGCGACGAGGGCGTCGTCGCCGAGGCCGAAGCCGCCATCCGCTCGATGCAAGGCGAAGCCAAGGCCCGCCAGGTCGAGACGCTGCTGTCGGGCGAAGCCGACGCCAACGACACCTATCTCGAAGTCCATGCCGGCGCCGGCGGCACCGAGAGCCAGGATTGGGCCTCGATGCTTCTGCGCATGTATACGCGCTGGGCCGAGCGGCGCCGCTTCAAGGTCGAGGTGCTGGAAGTCCATGACGGCGAAGAGGCCGGCATCAAATCCGCTACGCTCTTGATCAAGGGCCACAACGCCTATGGCTGGCTGAAGACCGAATCCGGCGTCCATCGCCTCGTGCGCATTTCGCCCTATGACAGCAATGCGCGCCGCCATACGTCCTTCTCCAGCATCTGGGTCTATCCGGTCGTCGACGACAGGATCGAGATCGACGTCTCTGAATCCGACGTGCGCATCGACACTTACCGCTCGTCCGGTTCGGGCGGCCAGCATGTCAACACGACGGATTCGGCGGTCCGTATCACCCATATCGCCACGGGCATCGCGGTCGCCTGCCAGGCAGAACGCTCGCAGCACAAGAACAAGGCCAAGGCCTGGGAAATGCTGCGCTCGCGGCTCTACGAGGAAGAGCTGAAGAAGCGTGAAGCGGTGGCCAATGCCACCGAGGCGTCGAAGAGCGACATCGGCTGGGGCCACCAGATCCGTTCCTATGTGCTGCAGCCCTACCAGCTGGTGAAGGACCTGCGCACCGGTGTCGAAAGCACCAGCCCGTCGAGCGTGCTCGACGGCGATCTCGACGACTTCATGGAAGCCTCGCTGTCGCAGCGCATTGAAGGCGGGGCTGGTGAAGCGGTTGCCGATCTAGACTAAATACGTCCGTATCCTCAGGCGTCGGGCAAATGAGAAGCCGGTGACTCGCAAGCTCAGCGGAAAGTGCTTTTGCGGCGCGGTCCACTATGAGGTGGCGGACGAATTCGTCTATGCCGCGAACTGTCATTGTTCGAACTGCCGGCGCACCACAGGTTCGGCTTTCAAGCCGTTCGCCGGCATCGAACGCGACAAGTTTGCCCTTGCCGAAGGGCATCACGGGCTCATCCATTTCGGCGACGACAGCGGCCACGATGCGCATTGCAGCCGCTGCGGCTCGCTACTCTATTCGCTGGTCCGCGACGGCGCCTATGTCCATGTCGCCATGGGCACGCTGGTCGACGATCCCACCATCCGGCCGACCGCGCATATTTTCGTCGGCTCCAAGGCGCCGTGGTTCACCATCGCCGACGACCTGCCGCAATATGAAGGGCACGCCTCCGACGGCTAACGCCTCTTGGGCGCCGCGTCGTTAATCTCTCGTTAACCAAGCCGGCGCACCCTTTGGAGGGCAGATGTCGGCGCTCGGGGTGCGGCACTGTAGTACCTATGCACTTCTTGCGCCGACCAAGGAATCAGCCCAGCATCCCGGGCTGAGAGTGAAAAAGCATTTATGGCCGGGCGCGGCATATCTGCGAGCTGACGGTTCGGCCACTGGGAAGACACGTTCCAAGAACGGGCAAGCAAACGCTTGATGCTCGCTTGAAAGGAACGTTTCCATGTCTGCTGCCATAGTCCGATCGGCCAGAGCCGTTCAACCGGCTGGCCGACTTCTGTTTTCCCTGTTCGTGATCGGCGCGATCGCGGTGCTGACCGCACCCGGCTTCGCCCATGACGCCAAACCGACGGCGGCGAAGCCGCAAGGCTGGAGTTATCCCTTCGCCTGCTGCGCCAACTATGACTGCCGCACCACCCATACGGGCGAGGTGCTGGAAAAGCCCGAGGGCTATGTCATCGCCGGAACGGGGGAGGTCGTTCCGATGAGCGACAAGCGGGTCAAGGACTCACCCGACGGCGATTTCCACTGGTGCGCGCACCAGGCTGGTCTCGACGCCGGCAAGACGATCTGCCTGTTCGTACCGCCGCGTTCCTACTGACGGCTGTTGACAAAGTTCATCGGAAGGCAGGCCGTAGTTCCAGAACATTTTTGCTGAGAAGGCTGGCGTGTGACGTGAGGCCATCCATGGCACTGGCAAGCGCTTCTCAGCCTTAGGTGTTTTGGTGCTTCCGTCACACGGAAGGAGCGACTGCTGAGGCGAAGTCGCGATATGGGCGCAGTGGGCGGCCCAGAAGCGCCGTCAGGCGCTCGACGTCGCCAGCTTCAGGCAGCATCCCGTCGGTGAAGAAGCGCTCGCCCATCAGGCGCATGTCGTAGGCCATCCAGGCGGGCAAGAACTGCTTGAGATTTTGCTCAAAGCCCTCTGTATTGTCGCCGCTGTAGCTGATTGGGCGGGCAAGCACGTCTGACCAGATTGCGGCAATATCCGTCCCGGTCAGTGTCTGCGGACCGACGAGGTTGATCCGGTCGAGCGCAAGCGGCTCCTCGGACTGTTCGCGGCGCAGCAGTTCAAGAGCGGCGATCTCGGCGATATCACGGGCGTCGATCATGGCGAGACCCTTGGCGCCGATCGGCATTGGGTAGGTGCCATAGCCGGTGATGATGTCTTCGATCATCAGATCGTTCTGGATGAAGTAAGCCGGGCGCAAGATCGTAGCCTTGAAGTCCATCTGCTCGATCATCCGCTCGACGCCGAACTTGCCCGCGAAATGCGGCACGTTCACATAGACGTCAGCGTGGATCACCGACAGATAGACGATCCGCTCGATGCCGGCCGATCGGGCCACGTTCAGCGCGATCAAGGCCTGGGTGAATTCATCCGGTACCACGGCGTTCAAGAGGAACAGCGTGGAAACCCCAGACATGGCTTTGCGCAGCGAATCGACATCGAGAAAGTCGCCTTGCACGACGGATACACCAGCCGGGAAGCTGGCTTTCGACGGATCGCGGACGAGAGCACGGACATCGGCGCCCCGCGTGACGAGGTGTTCGACGACTTGGCGGCCAATATTGCCCGTGGCGCCGGTAACGAGAATGGTCATGGAATTTCTCCTGTCGGGTTGCTTGACAGGGCCAATATGTGTGGCTCACAAAGAGTCCAGTAGACGGAAATTTTAGACACATCGTCTCACTGGCGGGACGCTTCATGGATCTTCTTGCTCTCACCGATTTCAATCTCGTTGCCCGCCATGGTGGCTTCGGCAAAGCGGCAAGGGCCACCGGCCGGCCCAAGGCAACGTTGTCCCGACGCGTTGGAGAATTGGAGAGCAGTCTTGATCTGC
The DNA here is from genome assembly GCF_016836705.1 of Mesorhizobium caraganae. Taxonomy (GTDB): domain Bacteria; phylum Pseudomonadota; class Alphaproteobacteria; order Rhizobiales; family Rhizobiaceae; genus Mesorhizobium; species Mesorhizobium caraganae. The sequence continues at coordinate 11,423 of NZ_JAFCGY010000034.1, forward strand.
GCCTGTTCGAACGGGGCGCGCGTAACCTGAAGCTGACCGAAGAAGGACGGGCGCTCTTCGAGCGGACCGGAACATTGCTTGCCGAACTGGACGAGACGGCTGCAGCGATCGCCTCGGGTGGTCAAAAACCCAAGGGGAGACTGCGGATCAGCGCACCTATGCTTTTTTCTCAGACGGCAATGGGGAGGATCGCGGCGGGTTTTGCCCTTAAATATCCGGAGGTGAGGCTTGAGGTGACGACAGAGGACCGCCATGTCGACATGATCGAGGAAGGCTACGATCTCGTAATCCGGGTCAATCCAGATCCCGACGAAAGCCTGGTCGGACGGGCGTTTCTCCGCGACCGCCTGGTCGTCGTGGCGAGCCCTCACCTTTCTCGCACGACCGGCGGCCCCGCTCCGGGCGTTGCGCGCGGGACAGGCGAACGGCAAACATGGCACGTGAAGACCCAAGGTGACCGGTCGACAATTAAAATCGAGCCGGTCCTTGCTTTGTCGACGCTCATCATGGTCCGGGATGCGGTGCGAGCCGGGGTCGGTGCAGCACGTCTTCCCATTTCGTTGGTGGCCCACGACTTGGCCGACGGCACACTGGTGAATTGGGGGGATATTGACGGCCCCGAGATCTCTCTATGGACGCTCTACCCGTCTCGGCGGCTGCTCAGCGCGCGAGTGTCGGCGTTCCTGGATTTTCTAAGACAGGCTTTCCCAAATGGGACGCCGGACGAACTAGCTGCCTATATTGGCAGGTGACGACGGACCCGCTTCAGCCAGAGCGCCGCTCGGCTCTATCGATCAGAGCCTGCTGACAGACAGTTGTCAGGAGCCTTCCTTTATGGTGCCTTTGCCGCATGGCGGCGGGCAACGGAGAGGAGAGCTTTTCATGACCATCAAGGCCAGCTGTCACTGCAGGGCGACGACATTCGAGGTTTCGCAAGCGCCCGAGACAGTAACGCAATGCACCTGCTCGTTCTGCTCCAAGCGCGGCTCGCTGTGGGCCTACTACGTTCCGTCGCAATTCAAGCTCACCAGCCCGGCAAAGAACGTCTCCGTCTATCAATGGGGATCGAAGACCGTCAAACACGGGTTTTGCGCCATTTGCGGCTGCGGCACCTTCACCGAGACGCCGGACTGGTCGACCGGCAAACCCGACTTCGACAACCCCAAGATCTCGGTCAATTCGCGGCTGTTCGACGATTTCGACCTCGACAAGGTCGAGGTGGTCGTTATCGACGGCAAGAATCTCTGGTAGGCCGTCAATTGCGGCAGAGGCACAAGGGTGGCGCAAGCGGGGGAAAAGCCGCTTTCGCCGTTCCGCTTTTCGCCGTATTTCATGGTACAAGACCCGTGGAAGGGCTGATATGCGCGGGCCGCAAAGGCCGCGGTTTGGAGAGGGACGTTATCTCATGAAAAAGACTGTGCTCGTCGCCGTTGCGACGGCTGTGCTGGTGAGCGCCTGCACGACCACTGATCCATATACCGGCGATCAGAAGATTTCCAACACCGCCGCGGGTGCAGGCCTTGGTGCCCTGGCCGGCGCCAGCCTTGGTCTGCTTGCCGGCGGCAATGACCGCCGCAATGCGCTGATCGGGGCCGGTATCGGCGCGCTGGCCGGCGGCGCCATCGGCGCCACGATGGACCAGAACGAGGCTGAATTGCGCCGCCAGCTGCAGGGCACTGGCGTCAGCGTCACCCGCGCCGGTGACCAGATCATCCTCAACATGCCGTCCGACATCACCTTCAACGTCGACCAGGATGCGGTGAAGCCCGGCTTCTACCAGGTGCTGAATTCGGTGGCGCTGGTGCTGAACAAGTTCCGCCAGACCACGGTCGACGTGTTCGGCCACACTGATTCGACCGGTGGCGACGAGCACAATTTCGATCTGTCGCAGCGCCGTGCTTTGGCGGTCGCCAACTATCTGTCGGGACAGGGCGTCGACTCGCGCCGCTTCGCCGTCACCGGCTTCGGCAAGACCCGTCCGATCGCATCCAACGCAACGTCGGCCGGCCGCGCGCAGAACCGGCGCGTCGAGATCCAGCTTTCGCCGCTCACCTGATCAGGTCGGCATCGACATGCGAAGGCGGCCCCGCAAGGGGCCGTTTTTATTTTGGCTCCTGTGGTCCGCAAAGGGATCTAAAGCATTAGAGTTTTCTAATAATCTCTTTCCGGAGACCTTGGAAAGGATTAGCATTGGCACCGTTCCAGAGAGGGGATGGGGCGGGTACAAACGGCCGCGCAATCATCATCTATTCGGCCCCGGTCTTGCACGGCCAGATCATGAAATCTGGGAGGAATGCATGACAAGAACAACTCGCCTTGGGCGTTGCGGCGTCCTCGTTTTGACAGGTCTAGTCTCCGCGTGGTGCGCAGCCGCCACGGCTCGAGCCGAAGACGCCAACAAGGCCGATATCGAAGCCTTGAAGAAATCGCTCGCCAAATATGAGGACTACACGGCCGCCGTCCGCGACCTTTATCTGTCGACCGTCGGTTGCGTCTACTACTCCGGGGAAAAGATCGCCGGCGCGATGGACTATCCGAAGGGCGCCATGGGCATCCATTTCGTCAATGTCCCGAGTGTCGGTCAGAAACTCGATCCGATGCGCCCCAATGTGCTGATTTACGAGCCGACCAAAAAAGGCTTGAAGTTGGTTGGCGTGGAATGGCTGGTGCCCCTGACGCCAGACACCAAGGAAGCTCCGAAACTCTTTGGCCAGACCTTCATGGGGCCGATGGAAGGGCACTATCCGCTCATTCCGAGGGAGTTCGTCCACTACGACCTTCATGCCTGGCTGTTCAAGGACAACCCGAACGGCATGTTCAGCCCGACGAACCCGAACGTGAGATGCAGCAAGGCCGAGTTTCCGATGCTGGAAAAACCGACCAAGATGATGCCCGGCCCGATGTGACGGGACAGATGTGATCGCGGCAGGCAAGCCGGTGATCGGCTTGCCTTGCCAAACGAAAACCGGAAATCAGACCTTGGCGACGATCTTCATGAAGGCCGGCATGTCATCACCGAAGCCGACGGTGCCGTCATTGTCGTCGCCGCCGCGGTTGTTGCGAGCAGGGCGGCTGTTGCCAGCGCGCTGCGGCCTCGTGTCGCCGCGTTCGGGAGCACGGTTCTCGTTGTTGCGATCGGAGACCTTGCGCTCGCTGTTTTCGGAGCGGATCGCCTCCTTGCGCTGACGCCGTTCGCCAATGTCGGCAACCGCGGCTTCGGCTACGACCGGCTGTTCTTCGCGCGCGGCATCCGCCGGGGCTTCGTCGCTGGGCTTGGCATGGCGCTCGCGCGGCTTGCGCTCGCCGCGATCTTTGCGGTCTTCGTCCTTGCGGCCGGCGCGACGCGGCGCGCCACGGCCACGGCGGGGCGCTTCGTCCTCGCTGCTTTCGCTTGCGACCACCGTCGACAGGTCGCCGTCATGCCACTCGATCTTGTTGCCGATCAGCCGCTCGATAGCGTCGATGTATTTGGTGTCCGACTTGGTGGCGATGGTGAAGGATTTGCCGGAGCGTCCGGCGCGGCCAGTACGACCGATGCGGTGGACATAGTCTTCTGCGTGTATCGGCACGTCGTAGTTGAAGACGTGGCTGACATCGGGGATGTCGAGGCCACGCGCGGCGACGTCGGATGCCACGAGATAGCGCAGCTTGCCGTCGCGGAAATTGGCCAGCATCTGCATGCGCGCACGCTGGTCCATGTCGCCATGCAGCGCGCCGGCGTCGAAATCATACTTCAGCAGCGAGCGGAACAGTTCCGACACTTCGACCTTGCGGTTGCAGAAGATGATGGCGTTCTTCAGTTCGGCGTCTTCTGCCTTCATCAGATTGCGCAGCGTCTCGCGCTTGTCCCATGGCTTTGAGCCCGACTTGACCAGCCGCTGGATGATGTTGGTGGCAGCGGACGCGGCCTTCGAAACCTCGACACGCACCGGTGCGTGCAGGAACTTTTCGGTGAGCTTGGTGATCTCCGGCGGCATCGTCGCCGAGAAGAACAGCGTCTGCCTGGTAAACGGGATCATCTCGCAGATGCGCTCGATGTCGGGGATGAAGCCCATGTCGAGCATGCGGTCGGCTTCATCGATGACGAGAATCTCGACGCCGTTGAGCAATAGCTTGCCGCGTTCGCGGTGGTCGAGCAGGCGGCCGGGCGTGGCGATCAGCACGTCGGCGCCGCGCTCGAGTTTCTTGTCCTGCTCGTCGAAGGAGACGCCGCCGATCAGCAGCGCGATGTTGAGCTTGTGGTTCTTGCCGTATCGGATGAAATTCTCTTCGACCTGCGCGGCGAGTTCGCGCGTCGGCTCGAGGATCAGCGTGCGCGGCATACGGGCGCGGGCCCGGCCTTTTTCGAGGCGGGTGAGCATCGGCAGCACAAAGGAGGCGGTTTTGCCGGTACCGGTCTGGGCGATGCCCAGAATATCCTTGCCGAGCAGCGCATGCGGGATGGCGCCGGCCTGGATCGGCGTCGGCTGCGTGTAGCCGGCATCGGTGACTGCGGAAAGGACCTTGGGCGACAGGCCGAGGTCTGAAAAGGTCAACGCTTCTGGAGCGGTCGTGGTGTCTGAGGACAAGTGTTGTTGTCTTTGGCTGGTTCGGGGAAGCGCAACGGCATCCGTCGCGGCAAGCACAGCGTGCCTGCAAGATTGGTATTGCGATTAGGCGCAAGCCCGCGATTTGTCAACAGAAACGGGCGGGATTGGTGCGATTGTGAAACGTAAGCTTAATCGCGATGCTTAATCAGGTAGTGTCTTTTTGCGCCGGCTCAATAGCGAAACTGCTCGGCGAGAATGCGTTCGTTCCACGAATGGTTGGGGTCAAACAGCAGCGTCGCCGTCGCGCTCAGTGATTCCCGAACCGTGACGGAAGTCACCGCCTTGACCTCGGTGTGGTCGGCGGCGGCGTTCACCGGCCGCTTTTCCGGCTCCAGAATATCGAAGCGAACGGTCGCCTTGTTGGACAACAGGGCACCCCGCCAACGGCGCGGCCGGAACGGGCTGACCGGGGTCAACGCGAGCAGCGGCGCGTCGAGCGGCAGGATCGGCCCGTGCGCCGACAGATTGTAGGCGGTGGAGCCGGCCGGCGTCGCGATCATCACGCCGTCGCAGTTCAGTTCCTCGATCCGGACCTGTTCGTCGACGGCGATGCGGATTTTTGCGGTCTGATAGGATTGGCGCCACAGCGCCACTTCGTTGATGGCAAGTGCTGAAATCGTCTCGCCCTCATGCGTCACCGCCAGCATCTCCAGCGGCCGGATCGTTTCGGCGACGGCGGCGGCGATGCGTTCGGTGAGGCCGCCGACGCGGTATTCGTTCATCAGGAAGCCGATGGTGCCACGGTTCATGCCGTAGACCTTTTTTCCCGTGCTCATCGTGTCACGCAGGGTCTGCAGCAGAAAGCCGTCGCCGCCCAGCGCCACCACCACCTCGGCGTCCTCGAACGAGGTCTGGCCATAGCGGGCCGACAGGCTTTCCATCGCCGCCCTGGCATCGGCGGTGTCGGACGAGACGAAGGCGAAACTGGCGTTGCTCATGACTTCCCGATGGCGGTCGGCGGCGGTTGCGTGGGGTAGCATGGGCAAGCGCATCTGCAAAGGGAGGCCGCGTCCGGTCCCACCGCGGCTGCGCCGGATCGAAATCGGTGGCTCGCGCTTCATGTCGCCGGAGAGGCGAATGTGATGGTTAAGAGCGAGCTTAAACACTCGTAAAGCCCGATCGATCATGTTAGCCGGCAGAGGATGGGTGGCTGGGGGGCTAGCCAGTTGAGACCTGTCTATTGCCGGTGACACGCCTGATTATCGTCTTCCTCGTGATGGGAAGTTTCGCGCTTCTCTTCGCCGAACTTGTGCGGCAGTCCGAGGACATGAGTTCCAGGCCGAGGCCGACGGCCTCACGCTGCGGCGACGCCAGGATGCCATGCCCGCAGAACGCATTGTAGGCTGAAGCCGCAAGCGACCGTCGACGGCGCGGCATCGCTCACTGCGCGACAATCTGAAGATTGGCGTTGCCGTAGAATGTGTAGGCGAGATAGGTCGGATCGCCGGTCTGGTAGAATTCTCTGCGCACATCCTGCAGGATCTCGGCCAGATAGACCGGCCCGTCCTTGATCCGCGTGCTGATGCCGCCATAGAAATCGGTCGAGAAAGCCGCTGCCGCACGGTCGGTCAGTGGCCACATGCCGCCGATGAAACCGGAAGCGCCACCCGCCAGCACCGCCGGACCCCAGCCCTGCACGAAGCCGCCGAGCATCTGAGAGCGACCGGTGTCGCAGGCGTTGAAGAAGTAGGACGGATTGCCCTTGCCATGCGCGGCCGCGATCAGGGCGCTCCATGTATCGGGGTCGAGCGACTGGTCGACGAGATCGATGGCAAAGACCGGCCGTCCACTGCTCGGCTGGTTGACCTCGCCATGACCGGAGAAATGAATGAAACCGGTCGAGACTTCGCCGACCAGTTTTTCGAAGGAGATGAAATCGCCATCGAAGCGGCGGTAGCCGGCAAGCTTGCTCAGCGACGCGATCTCGTCCTCTTGAAAGCGCAGCGACTGTTTGTCGACATAGGAGGGCGCGACAGCCGCGACACCGGTGAAGGTCATGCGGTCGAGCGGGTTGTCTACCTGTGAGACACTGCTGCGCGGCGCCCAGCGCGCCAGCCGGTAGCCCATGCCGAGAAAACCGTCGCCGGTGGCGCCGTCGGCTTTGCGCGGGCGGATCAGTTCCCAGGGCAGCGTCGGGCTGTTCGACGTGATCTGGATCGAATGTAGCTCGCCTTTGCCGCGCAGTGACCAGAACACGTCCTTGAATGCTTTCGGCACATAGTCGCGGTAGAGCGCATCGCCAAAACCTTCGGCGGCCAGCGTGACGAAACGCTTTTGCGCGTCCGGATCGCTGCTTGCCGCAGTTTGCTGCAGCGAAACCGCGCCGCGCAGGCTCAAGCCGAGCTGCAGCAGGCGGCGGTATTGCGAGTCCAGCCATGCCGCCATCTCAGGCGGCGTCGAGAACGTATCGGTCACCGGAACCGGCCAGATGCGGCGAATGGATGATGATCTGCCCAGAACCCAGCCCGCTCGGGTCGTCATAAAGGATGGTCACGTCGAGGCCGGGGACGTCATCGCTGCCTGCACCGCCAAGAGTGATATCGCCTGTCACTGCGGGTTGCGGCGGCGCCGGGGCCAGCATCAGCATGGCTGGCGTGGCGGAGCGCTCGGCTGTGGCGCTCGGAGCGGCTGCCTCGACAGGCGCGGTGCGGCGAACAGTGACGGACCGCGACGCCGATCCGAGGAATTGCCCGGCGCTGTAGATGCGGACGATGAACTGGGCCGGCTTGCTGTCTTTAGCGATCGGCCGCGCCTTGACGTCGAAGCGGACGAAGTCGCTGTCGCCCTGGCGGTAGAGCGTCGTCTGCCGGCTCCATTTGCCACCGTCGGTGAGATCGAAGCCGCTGGCGAACAGATCGATATCGATTGGCCATTGCTCGGCTCCTGCCGGCATCGCCATGGCCAAGGCGCCATCTTCTGTCACCGACGAGCCCGGTGCTGCCTTCACTTTCACTTCAGGCGTCAACTGCTCTTCGGTCAAGGCGATCGAAACAGTCACCGTCTCGCCGGCGACAATCTGATCCGGCGCATCGATGGTGGGGTGGCGCACGACTTCGATGTCAGCGGCACCGGAGGGTGCAGGGGCAGTTGTCGGGGCCGGGGCGGGCCGTGGCGAGCCGCCTCCGTCCCCCAGAGTGATTTCCGCCTGGTCGAAAGGCGGCGGAGATGGCTCGGCGCTAGACTGCGCGTCGGGCTGCGGAGCGGGCTCGGCGGCTTCGTCCTCCTTCGGGTAAGTGTCGCCGAGGTTGTTCTGCGCCGCTGCGGCTTTGGCCGCATCCTCCTGATACTTCCTTTGCTGCTCATACTCTTGCCGGGCCTGCTCTTCAGCTTGCCGGCGCCGATCTTCCTGGCGTTTGTATTTCTCGTATTGGGCAGCTTCCTCGGCACTGTTCCCCCCATGCGTCGGGATTGCCTGAGCCCGGCGCGACGTCCGTCGCCGGCGGCTCTTGGCCACTGCTATCGAAGCTCCCAGAGCCGTAATCGGTGCCGCTGGCGCCCGAGCCTTTACTTCCGGAATCGTAGCTGCCCGGTGATGGGCTGTCGTAGCCGCCGATCTGCGTCGGCGGCTGTGCGAGCTCGGGCGCGCTGGCCATCTGTGCCATTGCATTTCGCTGGTTGGACAGCCAGCTATTGGCGAGAACCACCGCGAGCACCCCGAACGCGCTGGCGAGAACAATCAAGATGACAGTGCTAACGCGCATGTGCCCAAGCCCAGTAGTGGTGAATTCGCCTCTGTTGGCGCGCTATCCGTTCTTCGCCGCGCGCGGCGGAGAAGAACGCCATGGATATCAGCAGCACGACCGCCACGAAAAGGCGCATCACCTTGACCCAAGCCTTTCAGGCCGCAGCGCTTGCGCCACGGCTTGCCCCAATTCATCAAATGGCCCCGACCTTGACCATATCATGTCGCCTTCGCCGGCGCACTGTCGGTGCCGATGACGCAGTTGGGGCGATAAAAAGATATTGACTGTATGTTTAGTAATTAATACCGTTGTGGACATATCGAGTTGGTCAGCCGGCATCCGCCGGTGAATGACCACCAGGACGAAGGGAACATACGGACTCGAGGCGGCAATCCCGCCGGTCCCGACAATGGGAGACAATAAGCATGCAGCTGAAATCCACCGCGACGGCGCTCGGCCTGTCGCTGCTGGCGATGACCGGCATTGCCCGCGCCGACGGCGAACTCCAGATCTACAATTGGGGCAACTACACCAGTCCGGAGCTGATCAAGAAGTTCGAGGAGACCTACAAGATCAAGGTCACCGTCACCGACTACGATTCCAACGACACCGCCTTGGCCAAGGTTCGCCAGGGCGCTTCCGGCTACGACATCGTCGTGCCCTCGGCCAGTGTCATGCCGATCTGGATCAGCGAAGGCCTGCTGCTGGAAACCGATCCCAACACGATGGAGAATTTTAGAAATGTCGATCCGAGATGGGTCGATGTGCCGTTCGATCCCGGCCGCAAATACTCAGTGCCGTGGCAATGGGGCACGACCGGCATCTCGGTCAACAAATCGGTCTATGCGGGCGATCCGAATACGTCCGCGATTTTCCTCGATCCGCCGCCGGAACTCGTCGGCAAGATCAACGTCGTGCCCGAAATGGGGGACATCATGTTCCTGGCCATTGCCTATGAGGGCGGCAAGTACTGCACCGACGACAAGGCGCTGCTGAAGAAGGTGCATGACAAGCTTGTCGAGGCGAAGGGCAAATGGCTATCGCTCGATTACGCTGCCGTTGATGGCCTGGACCGAGGCGACATCGCCGCCGGCGTCAACTGGAACGGCATATCGCTGCGCGAGCGGCTTGAGAACGACAAGATCGTCTACGGCTATCCCAAAGAAGGCTTTCCGATCTGGATGGACAATGTCGCGGTGCTCAAGGACGCCAAGAACGTCGAGAACGCCAAGCTCTTCCAGAATTTCATCATGGACCCGAAGAATGCCGCGCTGATCTCGGCCTTTGCGCACTACGCCAACGGCATCAAGGGCTCCGAGCCCTTCCTGCCGGACGACATGAAGGGAGCGCCTGAAGTGGATGTTCCGGCCGAATTTGCCGACAAGGGCCAGTTCATGCCGGCCTGCCCGACCGACGTCCAGGCGCTCTACACCAGGATCTGGACCGATCTGCAGAAATAGCAGCGCCGTCAACCGAAGCTGACCAACATCCTTCGGGCCGAACCCTGCGGCCCGGCCATTCTTCATGCCAGATGCGGTCCAGCCGCCGCGGGAGATTTGTGATGTCCGATCTCGACCTTTGCTACATGCCCGCCAGCGAGGCGTTGCGGCTGTTCAAGGCGAAGAAACTGTCGCCTGTCGACCTGATGCAGGCCACCATCCGCCGCGCCGAAGCGACCAAGGCGACAATCAACTGCTTCACCTTCACCCAGTTCGACGAGGCGATGAATCTCGCCAGAAAAGCCGAAGCGAAATACGCCAAGGGCGCCAGGACCGGTGCGCTCGAGGGCCTGCCGATCGGCATCAAGGATGAGAGCTACATCAAGGGCAAGCCGACCTCGCATGGCTCGCTGCTGTCGAAGGACGCCATTGGTGGCCACACGTCGACGATGAACGAGCGTATCATGAAGGCCGGCGGCATAGTGCATGCCCGCACGGCGACGCCCGAATTCAGCTGCGCCGGTTACACCTGGTCGAAGCGCTGGGGCGTGACGCGCAACCCCTGGAATCCGGATTATACGCCGGGCGGTTCGTCGGGCGGTTCGGCGGCGACGCTGGCCTCGGGTACATCGTCGATCGCCACCGGCTCGGACATTGCCGGCTCGATCCGTATCCCGGCCTCGGCCTGCGGCCTGGTCGGCTTCAAGCCGCCTTACGGCCGCAACCCCGACGAGCCGCCCTTCAACCTCGACTTCTATTGCCACACCGGGCCGCTGGCCCGAAATGTCGGGGATGCGATCCTGCTGCAGAATGTCATGGCCGGACCGAGCCCGCTCGACATCGCCACGCTGCGCCCGAAACTGCGCCTGCCGCTCGACTACAAGCCGATCAAAGGCTGGAAGATCGCCTTCTCCATGGATCTCGGGTCATTCGAGGTTCACCCTGACGTGCGCAAGAACACGCTCGCTGCCTGCGACGTGTTCCGCTCGCTCGGCGCTACCGTCGAGGAGGTCGACCTTGGCTGGGGCGACGAGGTGCTCAAGGCCGGCATGGCCTATCTGGAGCATCTCTTCGGCGCCTCGCTGGCGCCCCTGCTCGCCAAGCACGGCAAGGACATGACCAGCTATGCCAGGCAGTTTGCGCAGGATGGGCAAAAGTCGAAGGCGACGGATTTTGTCGCGACCCTGGAGGTGGCGGCCAGGATGTACCAGACGCTGGGGCCGTTGCTGGAAAAATACGACGTGCTGATCTGCCCGACAAACGCGCTTCCGGCGGTGCCGGCGGAATTCGATCAGACCAAAGGCAAGGTCGAGATCAACGGCAAGCACGTAAACCCGTCGCTGGGTTGGGTGATGACGACGCCGTTCAACATGCTGAGCCGCTGCCCGGTTCTGTCCGTGCCGTCGGGCCGCGCCGCCAATGGCGTGCCGACCGGCATCCAGCTTGTCGGCCGTACCTACAGCGACGCCGATGTTTTCCGGGCGGCGATGGCCTATGAGACGGCTCAGGGTCAATGGTACACGAATGCCGGGACACGCCCGTCGCTCTGAGTCCCCGAAGAGCCGGCGTGCCAAAGCAGCGGCGGGATGTTTTCGCCGGGGAAAGGCCTGACGACAATGGCGCAACGCAAAGCCACCGCTGAGGCGGGAAAAAGCAAGGCGACCAAGGGTGCAGCGAACGACGCTGCCCCTAAGGACCGCCGGCGCGAGCGCGGCGAAGCGAGCATCCAGCGCATCATCGACGCCACCATCGAACTTATCGCGGAGGAGGGACTGGCGAGCGTCACCATGCAGCGCATCGCCGAGCATGTCGGCTCGTCCAACGCGCTGGTGGTCTTTCATTTTCGCAGCAAGGAGAACCTGTTCCGGGCCGTGCTGCAGTATCTCAGCGATCAGTATGACGCGCTGTGGGTGACGCTGGTGCGGGCGCCCGGCCTGTCGCCGGTAGAAAGAGTGTTGGGCGCGGTCGATTGCGCGCAGCGTTTTGCCCGTCTGCATCCGAAATGGGTTTCGGTCTTCGTCGTGTTTTCCAGCGACCGCAAGAGCATGCAGATCTACAACGAAATCGGCCTGCCCAGCGATCTCGCCTACACCGCCGAAGCCCGCGATCTGCTGATCGAAATCGCCCGTGACGGCGGCTACACCGGCGTCGACATCGACACGTTAGCGGAGAGCCTGAACTATCTGGTTCACGGCGCCTGGTATTGGGATCATCTCAACCCGTCCAGCCGCGACACCGACGTGCTGCGCAAGACGATGTTGCTCTTGTTGCACCAGGCATTTCCGCGGCATTTTGAGTTGGAATGACGGCGGCGGCGCGATTTTCAGCCGAAGAGCCTCTTGAGTTGCAGACAAAAGGTGATACAATCTTAGGGTGTATTATAAGCAATGCAGGTTGTGGTAGGGGGACGGGCGAATGTGGCATTGGGCAATACTGCTGCTGATTGGCGTGCCTGTTTTCTTCGCTGTACGCTCGGCACGATACGGCAGCCATTCAGGCTGCGACGTTCTCCTAGAAGGTCCGACGGTTACGAGTTGGCCTGATGTCGGTGACGCCAGCCGCCGAAAAAGAACCGTCGGCAGTCCTCCTTCGCCAAGGCTTCGGAGGACACTTCATTCCTCTAACGAGCTTTGGGTGGCCTGCCACCCGCACCGACAATGGGGTTCCTTTCGCAAGCCCCAATGCACTGTTCAACCTCAGCAAGCTGTCGGTCTGGTGGCTGCGCCTGGGCATCGACATCGAGCGCATCAAGCCGGGCTGCCCGCAGCAGAACGGGCGCCATGAGCGTATGCACCTCACCCTGAAGAAGGAGACCACCAAACCGGCAGCCGCCAACTTTCTTCAGCAGCAGGCCAAGTTCGACGACTTCATCGACTGCTTCAACAAGGAGCGGCCGCACCAGGCGCTCGGTATGGACTGTCCAGCAGACCGCTATCAGCCGTCACCGCGCCGCTATACTGGCCTGCCTGACCTCGATTATCCGTTTCACGACAAGGCCGTCATCGTCACCACCTGCGGCCGCATCTGCTACAATCGCAAGAAGATCAACCTCAGTATCGTCTTCGCCGGCCAGACCGTCGGCATCAAACAGGTCGAGGACCACATCTGGCTGGCCAGCTTCATGGATTATGATTTGGGATACTTCGATGACGAGACATGTAGGCTCCGAACCACTCCAAAACCCCTTCGGGCCAAAAGTGTTACCCATGTCTCCGATATAAACCGTAACCTATGTGTCCAGAATGGACCGAGCGAAGGCTGGTGCCCCCGGACGGAATCGAACCGCCGACCTTCGGTTTACAAAACCGCTTTTGCGCATTGATTATATTAAGCTATTAGCTTCCGTGTTACATCTGTGTTGCATGGAGTCCATGTTAACGGGCGGAATCAGCCGAGTAGGGCGGTTTCCATTTCGGCGATTTTTGCACGGTCGTCGTCTTCAGTTTTGAACAGATAGCCGTACACATCGTAAGTCATCGCAAGCGATGCATGCCCCATGAGCGACTGCACCTTCTTTGGCGGAAAACCCTGTTCGATGAACAGCGCCGCTGCAGCGTGGCGTAAGGCATGCAGGGAGTATTTCGCATCGAGGATAGGCTTTCCGTCTTCGTCCTTTACGCCTGTTGAAACCGTGACGCCTGCCGCTATCTGAGCCGGCCAAAAGACGCGGTGCAGAAGATTAGCGTGGCCTTCGATGTTACCCTCTCCATTCGGGAACACTAGGTCGTGCTCGCCTTTGGGGCACTCTTTGCGCCATGCCTTGAGCATGGCGACGGTACTATCCGAGATCGGTATATCGCGCGTACCAGCGTCAGACTTGGGCGGTCCGAATTCATTGTAGCGATCGACACGGCGCCGAACATGAATCACGCCGGACTCGATAGCGACGTCGCGCCACTGGAGGCCGCGGAGTTCGCTGGCGCGCATTCCTGTCAGTATAGCAATCCGAATGAATGGGATCCATCGTGCCGCCGTGTGCTTTAGGATGGCGCGCAGCTCATCCTTGGTTGGCATTTCTGGCCGGCGCTTATCACGCGTTGCCGATGGCATCTGAATGTCGCGAGCGGGATTGACGGCGGCGTGACCACGAGACACCGCGTGTTTGAAGATAGAGGTGAGGGCTCCATGAACCTTCGCCAGGGACGACGCGGACATAGTTCCCGTAAGGTCGTCTATGAAAGTCTGGATCGCAGGGGCGGACAGAGCGGCCAGCTTCGTGGCGCCGAATCTTGGTTTTACGTACAACTCGTAGGTCGATTTGTACCGCGCTACCGTTGCGCGCTCCCTGCCATTCTTCTCAGCCTGCGCTAGCCAGAGCTTTGCGGCTTTGTCGACGGTGATGCTTGCGCTATCCGCCACGTGCGTGCCGGCACGTACCTGGCCGCGGGCAGTCAGTAGGAATGCATCTGCGTCGCCCTTCTTCGAAAATTGCTTGTGCCTTCGCTTGCCGCCGCCGTCGCGATAATCGGCCTGCCAAACAATCTTTCCGGAAGGGAGTTCGCGCTTTCGAATCGTGGCCATGTTCGTCTCCGTTGCAAGTTCACGGTATATGACCATCGGTTTTCGTGTAACGCGGAATGATTTGCAACACGCCGCAACGCACTATTTTTTTTGTAACACTTGCTCAAATTTGGTGAGATTCTTATATGTGCCTTACGACCGTGCTTGGTGCGGCGACTGAGCGTATCCCGCCTAAGCGAATGGCGGCCCTAACCCCACTTCACAATCAGTTTGAACGCGCGTCTTGGCGCGTGTGGATTTCCGCGCCCTATGGGCCGGTTACAACGGGGAATTTCATGACAGCAAACGACAACACGCCGCTCGCAACAGACATCCTGCGCGGCGCCGACGCCATCGCCAAGCACTTGGGCTTTCCGCGTCGCGCCATTTATCACCTAGTCTCAAAAGGCGGCCTGCCGCATTTTCGGCTGGGTGAAACCGTGTGCGCCAGGAAGAGCACGCTGGCGAACTGGATTGCACAACAAGAGGCGAGGGCGGCTTAGCCCACCTATAAAAACCTCCCGCGGACCCAACCGCGTAAAAACTCCAGAAACGGAACCCACTCCTTGAAAATCATTGCCTGCCGACCCGAGCCGCCTGGCGGTCTCGGCAACGCTATCGCGCGCGTCGATGTTGAGATCAATGAGGACCTTCGGGTTTTCAATCTGAAACTCTCCAGACGCGGCGATGGCGGTTACGCGGTGTTCGCCCCCAATGCGATGGGCAGCCGTGTCGTGACTTTCTCCCAACCTCTTGTTGCCGAAATCGCCCGCGCTGCTCTTGCCGCGCTCACGGAGCCCTCGCCGCATGACCGCACCACTTGAAATCGACATCGACCTCGCCACGGCATTGGTCGACAAGCGGGGTGGCGGGACAATCCGTATCGACCCGGAAGGCGGCGTATGTGTTTTTCAATATCCCAGCGCGATAAGAAGCCTGCGGTTCGACACGCGATGGCGCAATGGGGTCCAAACCACGGTCGAACACGCTGAGCATGAGACGGTGGCGCCTGAGAATTTTCATGCGTCGTCGCAGGCTGGGGGCAGCCATCGTGCCACCATAAAGGTGGCTGCAAATGACAATCTCCCACTGATCAACCCAGCCGACTGGCACGGCTTGCCCGTGCCCGCTCGCGAATGGTTTCTGGACGGGCTGATACCGCGTCGCCAGGTGACTATCCTGAACGGTGATGGTGGCGTCGGAAAGTCCTTGCTAGCGTTACAGATTGCGTCAGCCAGCGCGCTAGGCTGCGAGACTTTAGGCCTGCAGCCTCTGGCTGGTCGCGTCATGTATTTGGGCGCAGAAGACGAGGCGGACGAGTTTCATCGGCGCCTAGCAGATATCACACACGGCCTGCAGCGTGGTTTCTCGGACTTGGCTGACTTCCGACTTGTGCCGATGGCTGGCCGAGACGCCTTGCTTGCCGTTCCGGATAAGGCAGGCGTGATGCAGCCAACCGACAACATGCTGAATCTGGTGGCTAGCCTAAACGAGTTCCGCCCAGGCTTTTTGGTGCTGGACACTTCTGCAGACTTGTTTGGCGGCGACGAAATTAAGCGCAATCATGTCCGCCAGTTCATCGGTCTGCTCCGCAAGCAGGCGATCGAATTGGATATGGCGGTGCTGTTGCTCTCACACCCTTCGGTCGCGGGCATGCAGACTGGCACAGGATCCTCGGGCAGCACCGCCTGGAGTAACAGCGTTCGCTCGAGGCTATACCTAACCGCGGCGACTGGTGACGGCGTCGACCCAAACGCCCGCGTTCTCACCACCATGAAAGCCAACTACGGCAAGAAGGGTGGAGAGATACGAGTGTGCTGGCACGAGGGCGTGTTTGTGTTGGACGACGGCAAGCCATCGATAATTGCCGGTGTGCTGAGCAAGCGGGCCGACGAGACCTTCAAGAAATTGCTGTCGACATTCAATCGAACCGGCCAGACCCTTTCCGATGTGACCGGCACAAACTATGCGCCAGCGAAGATGGCAAAACACGCGGACGCCAATGGCGTTTCAAAGCGACAGTTCGCCGATGCGATGCAACGGCTTCTGGAGTCCGATGCAATTAGAATCGTAAAGGACGGGCCGCCTTCACGGCAACGAAAGCGGCTCATCCTGGCCTCTGAAGATTACGGAGGGACATGATTCCACCGTAGCCTTCCACCGGGCTACCACCGCCCTACCACCAGCCTAGCCACCACCACCCCTTATACCCCGCTGGCGGTGGAAGCACCTGCCGCCGGTGGAATCCGGCGGGCACTTCAACGCACCAGAACAAAGAAACGAGGAGAACACACATGAAAGCAACACATGACCACCAACGTAATTTCCATCACCCCTTTCGAAGCCGAGTACCCCGTTAAGCAGATGGGCGGCAAGACCAACTGGTTTCCGTGCCAGGTCGTCGGCGTAGTCCATGAAGGATCATACTCCGAAGGGCAGTTCGTCGTGATCACGGAAGGCGACGACGGCCAACTATACACCAGCTCTTTTCCGACAGTGCGGCGGGTAGACGAATGATGGGAGGCGCCAGTGGCTGCAGCAAGAACCGTAGAGACCAATGGCGAGACGGTGCAAGTTCGCCGGATTTCGTGGGCGGCACTATGGAAGATCCGGCCTGACTTGAGGCCGGCGAATGAGAACCAGCGAGGACGATGCGGCGTAGGTAGCCAAGACTCTTCACTAGGAACAGCCCTGGCTACCAGGGCGCCCCCGCCGATTTCGTATGAATATTAGAATTACTTAACGGAAGGTGCGGCGCAACAAAAATGTTGCGTTGCACCAAGATTTTTCTACCGCCCCGCGCATTGCGTAAGCGGACTGCCCGGCCTGGCCGGTTTCTCGAATTGGGATGACCACCCATGAAAACCGACAATGACAACACTCGGTACCGCGGAACTCTTCCGCTGTTGAACTGGCTTAGGAAAAACAACCCCGACTCCGTCCAGGCTGTCGCCCGTGCTCTTGTGAACATGAAGCCTGCCGTACTCGAAAATCCCCACGAAATTGATCGCGAAATACGCCCGACTGTTGGCGAGTTGATGCGATCTGCCAGTGATGCTTTCCGCACCTATGTGCGTGACGGCGTGCTGCATGTGGGAAAAGGCTACAGGCGAGTGGCCGGCAAGGGCTACCGTGGCGACGAGTGGCAATACCTGGGCACCCTCAGCTTCTATCGCGGCGCACTTAGAGAGTGGGGACAGACAAAGGCAGGCAAGAAGCTCAAGCCGAAGGACGACATAAGAGGCAACGGGAAGAACAAGCGAAATCCGGCAAGCTATTTGAAGCTGCGGCCCGCAATACCGCTTCCCGGTGATGCGGTTGGTCTGGAACGCGCGGCATGCTTGCCTACTGGTGCAGGCGGCAACGGTACGTTCTATGATCCGCTTCCAGGCGTCGAGGATGCTCGCGCAGAGCTAGCTCGACTGATGGACACAGCGCCACCTGTCACCAAGTATCCGACCGCTACGGCAAAGGGTGCTCACTTTTTTGGCGGTATCTCGCGTCCGAAACAGGGTGCCAACTCAGGCGCCGTTGGCGTTTGGGACGCTCCTGAGAAGCCCAAGGGCGAGGCTGGCGAGGTGCTGGACGAAGTGGCGGCCGGCGGTTCGTTAAAGTCCCTTGGCGTTCGACTGGGCCACGGCCCGCAGTATGCAGACCGCGCAGCTAAGCGTGCCTTGCTCGATACCGCCAAGATGCTGGTTGCGGTGAATGATAACAGCGGAAAGATATATATCGCCGCCTGACGTGCCATATCGTGGCGCGCTGTAGCGTATATGTATGAGAACAGTGATTTGGGGCGCTCCGGCGCCCCTTTCCATTTGCGCCCGACGCCTCGTCATCGTCGTGCGCAACCCGTCATTGCGGCAGTTCCGCAGGCGGGACCATTCAATTTCCGACAGCGCCGGAAACGCGGCCTTCGTCTTAAGCTTCGGCTTGGCGAAGGCCGTACCCCTTTTTGCGCGTGAACTTGCCACTTTCGAAAATAGGAAAACACATCATGCCTTCCACATCGGAGGCCGTGAACGTGCTCGCTGCGCGTCTTGGCTTCGACAAACCCCGAGTCCGCGCGGTCGCGCGAGCGCTCACCGATGCCGGACGTCTCCCGCCTGGCGCCCCAGCGAGATCCCCAGTGCTCGACATCGGCAACGTTGTGGATCTGCTTATCGGCAGCGCCGTCGACGTGCCGTTGCGTTCGGTCTCCGAGACTGTTGCGAACGTCCGCGATCTAACGCCAGCCGGCACGCCGATCGAGTCTCTACCAGCAAGCCTGCAGTACTCTGCCGGCAACTATCTCGATGCGCTCGCAGACTTGGCAGCGGAGGGATCGAGCGACGTGCGACGCGTTCGCATCGAAGTGGTCTCGTCTTGGCCGGAGATCGACGTACATCAGCCTGACGGCGCGATCAGCCGTTTCGTTGAGCCTGGCGCACTGGCTTCAAATTGGCAGAGTACCGGCCACCGTCGATCGACCGTAATTAATGGTGCGGCCTTTGCCGATGCCGTCCGTGACCTTTTCGCAGGAGCATGACATGGGCCTTTTGAAGAAATCAGAACCTACCAAGCCGGACGCCCCGCTGGAATCTCCAGCTCCTTTCGTCATGCCTTCGCTCGAGGATTCGTCTCCGGCCTACGCAGCGCTAATCGCAAAGCGGCTGGCACTCAACGTCGCCCGGGACAAACTTCAAGCAGAGCGACGTAAGTTGGAGAAAGAGATTGCCCTCGACACCTCCACCGCGCTGCGGCCCGCTATCGCGAACCTGCTAGGCGACGACGAAGATTCGAAGTCGCACAACTTCAAGCGTGTCGCGGAAATTCATCGCGAAGTGGCCAACATCGACAGTGCACTAGAGGTGCTTCGCGAGCGAATCCTAACCGAGCGCGGGAAAGCCAGCAGGATCGTCTATGATGCCGTTCGCCCAGAGTACGGCAGACGCGTTTCTGCGGTAGCCAAGGCACTAGAAGCCGTTCAGGCCGCGCGGCGTGACTATGACGATCTGCGCAACATGTTCGAGGCAGAAGATATCGCCTGGTCCGCTCTCGGCCCTCTAACGTTGGGCTGGCTCGGCGATCCTCGCGACGGCCATATTCCGCGCTTCCTGAACGACGTGCGGGAGGCCGGTTACTATGCTTGAACGTGCAGACACGTCACGCGCCAGGCCCGTCCGGTCGCGAAAAATCACAATGCCAGACGGTAGACTCCGCTATGACTCCACCGACCCTAAGGACATAGCTGCGGAGCTTCGTGCGAAGTCTACTCTCGGCAAGCGTGAGGCGAAACTGAAGGCAGCGGAGGCGAAGGTTGGCCGATAATGTCATCAGCGGTTATGCCGTGCGCTTTGGGGATATTACGACAATCGGCCAATCCTTCCGGGAGCGGATATCGCCTGGAGCGTTCACGGAATCGCTCAAGCGCAACGACATTGTTGCGCTTATCGGGCACGACACCGGCCGCGTCTTGGGTCGAACAAGTTCTGGGACGCTGACGCTCCGAGAGGATCGCATAGGTCTATGGTTCAGCCTGGACGTCGACACCTCAACGCCCTCCGGGCAGGAGGCGCTTGGTACAGTTAGTCGGCAGGACGTGAAAGGCTGCTCTTTCGCTGGGCTGTTCTTGGCGGAGGAATGGCAAGACGGTGGAGATCGACTGCCTCTTCGTACCGTCACAGAGATTGATCTCTACGAGATCACACTCACGGCGTTCCCGGCATATGAAACAACGGATGCGAGCGTCCGTAAGGCACACAACGCGTCAAGCGCCCTGCGTCGCAAGGTCGAGACGATGCATCGCCTGCGCGGGATCTGATAGCGCGCAGCTATTCGGTCTTTGGCGGAACTTCCTTCTTGATCTCTGCCGATGTGGACATATCGGTCTTGTCGACGCTCGCGGTCTTTGTCTGCGTGTCGACAGGCGCCGACGCCTGTACCTTCGAATGCGCGGGGCAATCCGCGGAGGCGGCGGATACTGACAGGCCAAGTGCGGCGGCTATTGCGAGGAGAGTTTTCATCGTCTTCCATCCTCTTCGTTAATGACGCAGCGTAACCCGCCTGGCACTGATCGCAAAATCACATTTGCCACCGGGGGGTATCTCGATCTCTGAGGTCGACTCGCCACTGACCGCTCCGGGCCAATTACACGCGCAAGCGACTCCCCGGTTCATTTCATATTTCAATAGGTGAAACGATGGCCGAAAAGGCAAAAAAGCCGCCTGCGCATTTGTCCGCAGCGGCACGCAAGTGGTTCCGATCTGTAGTCGAGGACTTCGATCTAGAAGACCACGACATGAACTTACTTGTGTTGGCATGCGAGGCGTTGGACCGCGGAGAGCAAGCGCGGCTACGGCTTGCCGTAGAGGGCGTCGTATTTATTGACCGGTTCGGATGCCCGCGCGCCCATCCCTGCGTTGCGATCGAGAGGGATTCAAGGCTGGCCTACGCACGGTTGCTACGAGAGCTTTGCTTGGGCGACGTCGACGGCAAAGAAGCGCCAAGACCGCCCGCTTTGGCCGACAATAGGGGCTATTAATGCCAAGAAAATTCCGCAAATCGAAGCGAAAGCAGACCGTTTCCGATGCTTGGATTATTTGGGCCTGCGACGGGGATCTCCCTCCCGAGCCAGACCCAAGCCACGATGATTGGCTGGGCTTTCAATACTTCGCCACAGAGAAAGAGCTGGAGGATTGCTGGCGCCAGGATGGCGAGCGCGCCATAGCGGCGTGGCTTAAGTCAAATCCTGCCGGCACACGCCCTTCCAATTGGTGGCGGTATGCACTGCCCTATGCTGGTGAGCGTCGGTTCGGCGCTGAGCTAGCGTCACCGTTCTTGGACGATGAGACAGAGGCCGAATACCTCAAGCGGCATGGGCTGCTGTTGAAGGGCGAGCAGCCGGAATATTGCGGCTAGGCCGATTTACTACTGTCGGGGATGGCTAGCCAGTTAATTGCTCGTATGTTACGTGCGGTGGGGACTTTAAGCGGGCGCAAAATTCTTAATGACTGGACCGGTATTATATTCAGCGAACCCTTGGTTCGCGGCGGAAGTCGCTGAAAAGTATCGGAGCGGAAACTATTTCGCGTGGGTGTCAGAATTTTTTGATAGCGAGAGAGACGCGCCCGCTGGGTCATCTGGCGCTCTGATCGCACCTAGTTCCAATCCTCGCAAGATTTACGAAGACCTACTGCATGAATCAAAAGCCCAAGAAGAGCACAGCCGCATCATCCGGGATCACAGGAAGACATTTTGCCGCCTTGCCAAGGGGTGGCTCGCCGACGGTGATCTAACACGAGACCAGCACGACGAAATTGTGGCTAGCGTGAGGGCGCGTTCGTGGAGAATATGGAAGCCTGTTCTTTACATAATCCCAAAGGCAGGAATAGCGGCTAGTCGTATCGAAGAGGTTAGTCGCCGGGAACGTGCCGGCTACGGACCTGAGTACCGCATCGTTGACTTGAAGCGGCATGAGTTCGACATAATTGATCTATCCGGATTGGTGCGACCATGATTGAAGCCTTAAAGCATTATGACGCGAAACAGGCGGCCGGACTTTTGGCGCGTGCTGCGCTTTCGATGGACTACGCTGATGCTCCATCCCCCAGCCCAGAGGGTGAGAAGGACGTAATGGCTCGCGTATTTCAAGAAGTGCGCGCCCATCTTGGGCTCGCGAGTGAGGACGATAGTCCCGAGGCATTGGAAAAAATAACAGCCTTTTTGGACGACGAATCTGATCGGCTACTCCCGCCGGTCGACACTCAGGCTGCCCTACATCGGTTGGCTCTTAGGGGTGATTTGCCGTCAGATCTCTATGAAGTTAAAACTATCAACAACATTGCCGAGATATACGGAAAACATTTCCCCCTTGAGAGAGACGTAATCGAAACAACTATTAAAAGACCGGATGTCGAACAGCATTTCGGACCAAGCCGAAAGCCTGGCGAGCCCGCAATGATTTCTGTTTTTCAAAGACTATTCCGGACTAAGTGGCCACTTAGGGATTTTATTTGTGTGGTTGCTGGTCAACGAGACGGCTTCATAATGAACGTCCATCAGTCATGGCGTATATACCCAGCAAGAGTTGATATAGCCGGAGCAAAAACTCCCATCGACCTGCTGCAACGCTTTGCGGCCCAATATGGTGTTGATTTGGATGTTGATGGCAAGAAGGGTCACTTTATTGTATCAACGACGACTAGGCGTGAATCGAAAGTCCAAATTATTAGCTCATTGCCAAATCAAAGATTCACAGTCAGCCATTTTTCCCAATTGGACAAAGAAACGGGAGCCACTACATCGTCTCTTGTAATTGGGGTGAATAACACAAAATACTTGGCAGCCCTGAAGGAGTTGCGCGTGAAACGAGAGGATATGTTAGACGACTTGGTGAATGAGCCGGTTAAAGCCATGGCATAGGGCTGCCGAAGTGCCAACAAAGGCCCACCTCAACTGCACAACCCGGCCGCCCATGGCGGCCTTTTCTTTTAAGGGATACCACCAAGTCGGCTAGAAACGGGCGAAGTGCCCCGAGCTACGAAGCTTCGCGAGCAAGGTTATGGCTGTGCTGTGATAGTCAACGTGGGCTTGCTCGCTAAGCGGTGACCCGTACCACCCGGCAAGCTCTTCCACCAAAGCGGACGTGTCGCTATCTACTGACGCACACCTAAGCTGCCCGTTTTTGTCCATCACGACTATGGCAGTGCCGGTCGTGCCGTACCCGATCGCCGCCATCCTCTGAACGTCTACGTCACCGTCAACGCGAACGTCGAATAGAACCGATCCGTCGGTTTTTTCCGCGGCGTCAGCCACCCGATCACGAAACGGCTGATTCATACCGTCTGGATTGGCGAGCGTCTGCTCAAACAACGCCAATTCGACATGCCCCGCGACCATAACGGCGACTATGGGCACGCCGGCCCAATCAGCAATCCTACCCGGACCTTTTCACACAGGAATCCCACGATGAACCACCACCAACCCGCCGCGGCGCGAACGATAAGCCGCGCCCATCCGATGATCGCAAGCGATCACGACGAGGGCGGCAAAAGGCCAAGCCCGTTCTTTTCAATTACTCTCGAATTTATGATGTTTCAGTCGCGCTGCCGGGCAATGGGCTTTGACCAAAGGGACATTCTGAATCTCGCCAAAGTGCTAGCTGATCTTTATTTGGAGGCCGCCGACCATGGCAAATGATCTCGGCCTTAGCCTCATCGCTGATGGCCAGGCGGATGGCCAATGGCAGACCTCGAATGATGGTCTGACGCAACTCGCCAACGTTGAAGAGGATATCTACACCGTCGATTTTTCGGGTGGCGATGTCACTCTGACGGCGGCGCAGTTCCGATCCGCAAAGACGTTCGTTCCCAGCGGTCTTTCGGCGACGCGCAGCCTGACAATTCCCGGCGTCAAGCGCGCGTTGTTCCTCGTCCACAATACCGACGCGTCCGACTCGATCACCGTCACGAAGGGATCGACAACGATCAGCGTGGCAGCGGGAAAGATTGGGATCTTCAAGACGGACGGGACAACAAACAGCCTTGACGGCGCGGTGATCGCGGCGTCAGGAGGCGGCGGCGTAGTAGGTGACGTTGTCGGCCCGGCCTCGGCTACGGACAGCGCTTTTGCGCAGTATAACGGCACAACCGGCAAATTGCTGAAGGACGGCATGGCAAAGGCCAGTGACGCCAATGTGCGTGCCGCCGCCAGCGACAAGGTGCTGACCTCAGACCTGATCGAAAGCGCATCGGCATTAGTGGCGCTGACCGATGGTGCAAACATCTCGCTTGATTGGGATGCCGGCATCAATCGCTCGCTGACAATCGGCGGCAACCGCACGCTCGACAACCCGACCAACGGCCAGCCAGGAACATGGCGGACGATCATCATCACGCAAGACGGGGCCGGCACACGGACACTTGCATATGGCAATCAGTACAAGTTTCCAGGCGGCACGGAGCCGGTCCTGACCACGGCGGCGGCATCGGTGGATTTGCTCAACATCCTGTGTGTCACGACATCAAACTTCTATGTCTTCTCTGCCAACGACATGAAGGTATAGCCATGCTGCCGGGATTTTCGAGCGGTATTCGTGTCGGCGGGTTACGATCGCTCTCCCTGTCTGGAACGCCGATCACAACTGCCACCGAAGATATCGCCTATGCCGGCTTCACGGTCACCGCTACCGCCGGCACGCTGCCTTATACCTATTCGCTGGTTGGCAGCTGGCCGACTGGCATCTCCATCAACTCATCAACCGGTGTGGTTTCAGGGACGCCAACTACGCCCGGAACCTACGCCAGCCTTTCGGTGCGCGTGACCGACGGCGTGACCGCAACGGCTGATCTGCCATCCTTTACGATTACCGTCTCCGTGTCAGGCGCTACCCGTCAGGCAATGACTCTAGGCGCCTACGTGAACAGCAATGGCCCGCGCCAGTCGATGGTGCCAGGAACCTACATCAATGAGGCATAGTCAATGACCGCATATTATGTTCGCTCAGGTGCCGCTGGTGCCGGCACAGGCGCCGATTGGACCAACGCCTACACCACGCTTGCCGCTGCGCTCTCGGGCAAAGCGGCCGGCGATATCTTCTATGTTTCCGAGGATCATTCTGAAACGACTGCGGGGCTGACCCTGACGTTCCCCGGAACAGCGGCAAACCCCAGCAAGACGATCTGCGTCAATCATTCCGGGTCGGTCCCGCCTGTCGCTGCGGATCTACGCGCCACGGCTGCGGTGAACTCGTCTGGCGCAAGTACCATGAGCCTGGCGAGCAGCGGTGCGTA
The DNA here is from genome assembly GCF_016836705.1 of Mesorhizobium caraganae. Taxonomy (GTDB): domain Bacteria; phylum Pseudomonadota; class Alphaproteobacteria; order Rhizobiales; family Rhizobiaceae; genus Mesorhizobium; species Mesorhizobium caraganae. The sequence goes on from NZ_JAFCGY010000034.1 coordinate 36,406, forward strand.
TATCGATGGCGTGATTTTCACCACGGGCACTGGCTCAAGCAGCACAGCCACGCTCAATGTGGGAAACGGCAACAACCAGATCATAGCAATGAAAAACTGCTCGCTGCGCATCGCCTCGACCGGGGCATCAAGCCGAATAAGGGTTGGTTCTCTGGACTCATGTTACACGGCCTTGGAGAACACCACGCTGTCGTTCGCCGCTACCGGGCAGGCGGTCAATACCGTGGGCAGGATCACGTGGTCCAATACGCCGTCGGCGCTGCTTGGCACGATCCCCACGACGCTTTTCGTCAATGGAGGCAACGCCGACGCCCAGGTGATTGAAGTTCGTGGGGTTGACTTGAGTGCTGCCGGGTCTGGCAAAACCATTGTTGGTGCGGGAACAGGCCCCACAGCGATCTATTCTTTCACCGACTGCAAGCTCAATGCGTCCGTGACGCTAGCCGCGACACCTTCAAACCAAGGCGCCGCAGAAATCGACTATGTCAGATCAGGCGCCAGCGGCGTCAACTATAACCAGGGCCGCATCCGCTACTCGGGCACGCTGACTGAGGAAACAACCATCGTCCACACCGGCGGTGCATCGGACGGAACGACACCCCTGGCTTGGAAGATCGTCACGACCGCTAACGCTTTTTGGACGCTGCCCTTCGAAACCCCTCCGATCGCTATCTGGAACGACATAACCGGCTCTGCCGTGACGGCTGCGATCGAAGGCATCTGGGGCGGTGGGGCCGTTCCTAACAACGACGAGATTTGGGTCGAGGCCGAATACCTCGGCGATGCCTCGTCGCCGCTTGCCTCGTTCGTCAACGACAGTAAGGCGAATGTCATAGCCGCGGGGGCCGGTCAGGATGCAGGCTCCGGGACATGGGGCGGCTCTAGCACCAGCTTCAAGCTTGTGGTGACCTTCACGCCTCAGCAGAAGGGATGGGTGCTGCTCAGGGTCAAAGCGGCCAAGGCGTCGTCAACGTTCTACATCGATCCGAAAGTAACGCTGACCTAACCGGCGATTGCCGTTCCAAGGCCCAAGCTTGCTGGCGCAGGGATTTTAAGCGGTCTGAAGCCGCTCGACAAATCCCGTGCCTGACATTGCCATCAGCCGTGCCGCGGCAAAAGAGGCCAAAATCATGAAAACGGCCGTCACGCTCAGGAAGGCAGACGACGCAACGATGCTTGCGCTTTGGTCATAACAGCTTGCTAATTCCATGACGCTCTACCCTTACCCCACTCAAACCCACTGCATCATGATCCCGCTTCAGGGGAAATTCAAGCAATTGCTAAAATACGGGTAAATGTTGGCGCAGAGCGGCGGCGGGCCATGCAACGGGGGCTGAGTGCGACCAGCACGTAGTCTGCGATATCATTCGTCTGCCAAAAGGGCCGGCGCGATGAACGCCGACCCCCTTGCCGAAAGCAAGGTCACCGAAGCTTTAGGTGAACGAACTTCCGGTCATTGCGCGCGGATCGGGTTAAAATCGACGGCGGCGCGCTTGTTTGATGGTTCAGGTGCCGGTGCCGGCGGCGGCATCGCATGAGCCGACAGAACTGGCCTCCATGGCAGCGCAGAGACCCGTGAACCTGGCGTTCACCCACATGCCGATCGCGATGACCGTCATGATCGCGGCGACCGCGATGATGCCGATAAGGATGGAGTATTCAACCATCGCCGCGCCGGATTCGTCGTCGCGGAATTGCTTTAGAAGCTTAGTCATTTTGGAACCCCTGATTACCCATTTACCCGGACAGAGGTGCCCCTCTAGGTGCTCATCCCCCGGTCCCGATGGGATCCTCTTCCTCAAAACCCGGATAAGTCAACTATCGTTTAATCAATGGTTAACCTTTGGATGCTTGGGCTGTTCCATTTTGTACAGCTAAGTCATTGCCAATCAATAATAAATTCGTGGCTTAACCATCGGGCGCAATCGTGATGCGACCAATGCTTAGGTGCCCTAAGCGCCAGATATATCCCGTTATTTAGCGGACTCTAATCTCAAACTCTGAAAGGAACAGCCACGACCCTGCATTACACAGGGTAAGGACAGCGGCCGGGACGCGCGCTGGTGAGCCTGCTATGTCGGTTTGTCGAGCAGCGGTGCCTTCCGCCTCGGCGGGACATAGGACGTCACCAGCCTCACCGAGTCGGCTTTCACGGTGACGGGGACGCCCAAGTTGATGGTGACCGTTCTCGCATCCGGGTCAATGTGGGTGACGTCACCGATAAGCTCGATCTTCTGCCCGCTGTTCACGTTTGGTGACGTGTCCACAATCGAATGCGGTTGGTGATATGACGGGATCAGCACGCTAACCCTGTCTTCCGTCACGCGCTTCCGTATCGTCGCGGTGATCGCGACCTCATCGCCAACTTTGAAATTACCCCGAGCCATGTCGAGGATTCTGGAGCGACGGGGGCCTTAGTCAAGAGGTTGCTAATGTACGCGCGAGCGCATTTCTCACTGTCGCGCCAGGCGTTTTGTGGCTTTGTAAACGTGTCGGCGGTATAAATGCCATATTCTTGGAGCATCGACTCTGCTACAGGAACCGCAATGGGGGCATCGCTGGGTAGGCCAATGAATAGGCAAAAAGCTGAGGTTGTGCAGCTCAAGCCAAACGTAGACAGGGTTATAGCGGCCGTCGCCTACGCCATCCATGTCGCCGAGAACATGGGTGCAAAGTTCACGCAATACGATGTCGTGAAAAGCATCTTCTTGGCAGACCGCGCCCACCTCAACGAATTTGGTCGCCTCATCTCATCCGATAAGTACGTCGCAATGGAGCATGGCCCAGTGCCAAGCACTGCGTACAACCTCCTTAAAGATGACGAAGCCACGGTAAACCGGTATCGCCTCGATGGGCTGCCTTGGAGGTCTACGGCCGGAGACAATGGCAAGAGATACTATCACAGCGTCGCCGATGTTGCGTGGATTGATGGGGTCCTTTCTCCCAGCGATAAGGCAGCCATTGAAGCTGCGGTGGGTACGATTAGGAGCCTTTCATTTTCGCAGGTTAGAAAGCTCACCCATGAGGACCCCGCGTACGTAGATGCTTGGGAGGAGTCAGAAGACCGCAAACAATTTCCGATGAGTTTGGGTATGCTTTTCGATGCGCCGAACTTTGAGCGGGCTCGTCAGCTCAGCGAGATGTCGACGCTCGACTGATGGCTTATAACCCTGGCGACATCGTGCTCTTTGAGAGCGGCGCCGCGGGGAAAATGAAATTTCACTTGTGCATTTGCGTCCAAGCTGACGGCGATCTCCATAGCTTCATCTATCTCAACTCAGAAGGCGCGGGCTTTCGCGACCAGTTTGCAATCGACTGCAAGCGAATACCTGAACTCGGCGAGTCTCGGACGGGACAGACCGTCTTCGACTGCCCGACCGTGCATCGAAAGAGCTCCGCAAAACTTGCACGGCTCCGCTCGAAACGGATATGCGTGTTGCCGAAGGATGTGGCGGCGGAATTCCTGCCATTCGCGCGTCGCATTACCGCTATGATTGATGCCGACAAAGCAGCGCTGATCGCGTTGCTGGAATCTCTTTCGACCTAAGCAGGCTCGCCTTGCCTTTCACATCGATGTCAGGAATATAATCCTCCCGTTGCGGCGAACCCCTTGAAACGGAGATCGCCAAATGCCCCACACCCTCGCCGATACCCTGGCCGAAAACGAATCCGTCTACGTCAACTGCGGGCATCCGATGTGCTGCAAATCGACCAAGCTCGACATCCAGGCGCTGATCGAGAGGCTCGGGCCGGATCATGGTTCCATGCATTGGGATCTGGTCCGGCTCTTCGGCTGCGCTGATTGCAAGGCCGCAGGCCGCGATCGCCGGCCGGTGTTCTTCACCTGCATTCCCGATTATGAGGGCCTTAACAGGGCTCGCAATCGCGAGTGGAAGCCGACGTTCGAAAGCACCAAGCCGGAAGCTTAGGACGGCGGCCCAGCGCCATGGTTGCGTGCTAGAGGGGACTGGCAGCGAAAGGCCGCTGGGCCTGACCGGCAGGGGCCTTGGACAGGGCGACCGTCCGGCTGCTTAATATATACACCTTTGCTAATATGATCGGTCTTATCAATATGAACGATGGAAGCAGCAAAAAAGGTGAGAAACGCCGGCCACAACCTACACCGTGTCCGCTAGCGAAGCAGCACGTAGGCACCGAGCGCGGCCAAGGCAAGCCGCCATACCGATCATGTCGCGCTGCCGGTAGCGTCAGACCGCGCTGGTGAGCATCGCAGCGGTGACGGCGGCGATGTAGAGCGCTACCGCCAAGGCGATATAATCCGCTAAGCCTTCGCCTTGCGTTTTGAAGGCGCCTTCTCTTTCGAAACTGGTGTTTTCCCGAGCCCTGCAGCCTTTGCCAATTCCGATCGCTTTTCGGAGTAACTCGGCGCCGTCATGGGATAGCTGGCCGGCAGATCCCATTTTGTTCGATAGGCTTCGGGCGTCATGCCGTGCTCGGTCATCAAATGGCGCCGGAGTGATTTGAACTTTTTGCCATCCTCGATGCAGACGATGTGATCCGCGTGCACCGATCGCTTGGGATTGACTGCAGGTTCCTGAGGCTCGGCAGGCGGTGCAAATCCTCCGCTTACCCCCGACAACGACGCGTGAATTGACGCAATCAGGTCCGGCAAGTTGGCCGCCGGCAGGGGGTTGTTGCTAACGTAGGCAGAAACGACTTCCGCCGTCAGCTCGGCTAATTCGGCCGCGTGGTTATGTTCGTCGGTCATGTGTTGGTCCCCTTTGATGAGACCTGTCTAATGGACCGGCTTTATCTGCGCAACCGCACGCCTGGCCCGCTCTCGATGACCTTCAGCCCGCCAGCGCGCGACCGACGGCGATGCCAATGCCGATAGCAATGCCGGTAGCCAGCTTGCCGCCGAGTTCAATGGCAAGGGCGCTGACTGTGTCGCGCCAATCTCTGCGGGGCGCTAAAGCCTTGGCTCATCGAAGGTATGGTCGTGCTTCATGGACGCAGCACTGTATCAGATGCATATGGATTCCACAAAATAACAGTGGAGTCCATATGGATTCCCCGAAATACTTCTAGGCGTTTTCGCCTACTATATGTTGACACTTAAGGCGCTTTCGCCTTAGGCGGGAAGTTGTGTAAACGCCTTGTTTGCTTGACAAAAAATGCGAGAACGCCTAGCTGGAAGGACGTACTTGACGATTACTTGGAATCGATTCATTCTCATCACCGTGCAAATCAGCACGGTTTGGGGAAACATCATGAACATGGAATCGGGAATCGTTGATTCGAGTGTCGCTTTAGAAACCTTGGAACCGCTCAGTGGGCCACCCGCCGACAGCTGGCGTTTCAAGCTAGGCCAGTGCGTCTCACACAAAGACCAAATCTTACCGTCGCTAGTTATGGGGCGGACCAGAACGCGCAAGGGCTTAGAGATATACGGCGTGCGCTCATTTATGCAGGTGGATCCGTGCCGCGATCGCATGATATCAGGCGATAGCCTGGTGGACGTTATACCGGGTAGCGCGCCGTGCTACGAGTGCTTGTTGCATCAGACGGGTATGTGCCCCGGCGACAAGCGGACTGCGGGGTAAGGCACCGCGGTCGAGACAAGAAGCCCGCCTCGCGCGGGCTTCTTGTTTGTGAAGGCGTGACGGCGGCAAGAACGGGGGCGCCCAACATTGTGCCTGAGGGAATCGCTTGAATGTTCCGTCGGACGTTAACAGCGCCAATATACCGAACAGCCGTCGTCGTCGTCGTATTGACCGCGGCTACCTCCCTGTCCCCCGGCCCAAACTAGAAGCCCGACTATTGCCGAGATGACGACGGCCAAGCCGATCTTTCCAGCGAGTGCGCCCCGCCGTTGCCTGGCTGCTTCGCGCGCGTCTGCAGCATCGCGCTCACGTCGGTAAACAGGGTCGGTCCGGTACCGCTTCCTCTCCTGCAGAACACCCATCCAGTGGGTTTGCATATACAGCGCCTGTTCCTCACCCAGAAATCTGTTCACAAGCCCGCGGGTACCATCTTCGCGAACATGATAGAGCGCCCACACCGGCTGTTCGGTATTAGGCGAAAGTTCTTTCTCGATCGCGTAGCTTTCCAATGTCGTTCTCTCCTAAAGGCGCACCTATTGGTGGTAGGTAGATCCGGGCCTACCACCGCGGCGCTCGGTTTGATTGGGTCGTGTTGCACCTATGTTGCACGGACTCTCTGGTAACGGTTGCCAAAGCGCGGGAATCTGCCGTTCTTAGTGCAACGCATTGCAACACGATTTTGCCCGGCCGGGCAACGTCGTCGGCAAGCAAACTATTGAGTTAATTGATATTTTTCTGGTGCCCCCGGACGGAATCGAACCGCCGACCTTCGGTTTACAAAACCGCTGCTCTACCAGCTGAGCTACAAGGGCACGGCGCTCCGGTTAGCATATTTGGTGCGCCAGTAAAGACAAAACTCCGTTTTCGATTGCTAATGGACCCGCCGGGCCGGCTGGCGCCGCCATGCTGAAAACCGCCAATTCCTTTCCTACATATCGTTGAGGTGCAATCGCCTGGTTAGGGGGCTCGCATGATCAGACTTGTCATCATTCTCCCGCTCGTCGTCATCGCCTGGTTTCTCTTGGTCAAGCTCATCAAGGACGTGAAGAGCGCCAACATCGACTGGACCGGTATCGCCACCATCGTCGGTTTTATAGCGATGGCGTTCTGGCTGCGGCATGTCACGGGAATGGGGTGACAGAGAGTGAGTAGGGAATAGTCAGTAGTGAGTAGGGGCTCAAGGAGCTAGGGCAGGATCCAACCTAATCCCTACTGCCTACTCATTAATCGCAAAACCCTCGAACCTTTCGATGTGGCGCTAAGATCCGCCGAGCGACGAGATCCTTGCCTCAGCAGGTTTTTGCCGGCTCGAGAAAAAAATCAAAAACCCGTCGAACCTTTTTCCTCACCGCAACGACAGATGATCAAGAGGCGGATGGATCGCCTCTAGCAACGAAACAAGGAGATCATCATGTTCACGCGCAAAATCGCTTCTGCCCTTATGGCCAGCACCGTCGCCGCCACGTCGCTGGTCGGCACCGTCCAGCCCTCGGCCGCCCACAGCCATCACCACAACCGCGAAATCGGCATCGGCATCGCCGCCGGCGTTGGCGGCTTCGTCCTCGGCAGCCTGCTCAACCAGCAGCCGCGTACCGTCTATGTCGACGACGAGGGTGGTTCCTGGCACGTCCGCCGCTGCGCCAACCGCTACGCCAGCTACGATCCGTATTCGGACACCTATGTCGGCTATGACGGCTACCGCCACTATTGCCACCTCTAACAGGTCGGTTTCAGGCAATGAAGAAGGGGCTCCACAGCCCCTTTTTCATTGTTCACGCAAGAGCGGTTCACCGTTTCACGGAAACGGCGAACCGCTCTAGTGGCAGAAGCCTGACGGATGGTACCAAACGCCAGAGCACCGATCCGGTGGCCGACATCTCCCATGCGACGTGACTATCCCTCTGGAGAAGAGTAGAATTCGGCCCGACCGCAGCGCCCTTTGGGCAGCGCATCGGGCGCTGCATACCTTAGCGAACCAGGGAGGGCGATATGGGAACGGCTGCACCGAGCGTAGCCATCCGCGCGCTAGCCGAGACCGATCTGCCGGAAGCCGAAAGAATTTTCCGGCTGGCCTTTGGCAACTTCTTGGGAGCACCCGAACCAGAGACGTTCTGGTCCGACCGCGACTACGTACGCGGCCGCTGGCAGGCGCCCTACGTCGCCGCCTTCGCCGCGGAAGTGGGCGGTGAACTGGTGGGCTCCAACTTCGCAACCCGCTGGGGCAGCGTCGGCTTCTTCGGACCGTTGACGATCCGCCCCGACCTTTGGGACCAGGGCATCGGCGCGCGGCTCGTCGAGGCCGTCACGGCGAGCTTCGATGAATGGGGCACGCGGCATGCAGGCCTGTTCACCTTCGCCCAGAGCGCCAAGCACGTGGGCCTGTACCAGAAGTACGGCTACTGGGCTCGTTTCCTCACGGCCATCATGTCGGCGCCGGTCCGTCACGACCAGACCGAGCCGGTGCGCTGGTCGCGGTATTCCGATCTGACAGAGGAGCAGAGAGTGGAATGCCTGAAGTCCTGCCGTGACCTGACCGGCGCCCTTTACGACGGGCTCGACCTGGGGGCGGAAATCCAGGCCGTAGAGGCGCAGGAGCTTGGGGAGACGGTCCTGCTCGGCGATACGGCGGGTGCGGGCTTGGACGGTTTTGCCGTCTGCCATCATGGGCCGCGCAGCGAAGCAGGCGACGGTGCTTGCTTCATCAAGTTCGGGACCGTGCGCCCAGGATCGGCGGCTGGCGAGACCTTCGACAGCTTGCTGCATGCCTGCGAGGCGCTTGCCGTAGCGGAGGGGATGCCCAAGCTGCTGGCCGGGGTGAACATGGCCCGCCACGAGGCGTACCGGCACTTGGTCGGGCGTGGCTTTCGAACCGAAATCCAAGGGGTCACGATGCACAGGCCCAATGAGCCGGGTTACAGTCGCGCCGGCGTCTTCGTGCTCGACGACTGGCGCTAGGGATGGAATCTAACGCTTGGTGCCCACGCCTAACGGCAGCGATGATTTCATCCGGATCAGCCGTCCAGGTGAAAGGCTTGGGACGCGCATTGGTTTCAGCGACGTACCGGTTGATGGCCTCCTGAAGATCGACCACCGAACGGAAGACGCCGCGCTTGAGCCGCTGGCGGGTCAGCTTGGCGAAGAAGCCTTCAACGGCATTGAGCCACGAGCAGGATGTCGGGATAAAGTGGAAGGTGAAGCGCTTGTGGCGGTCGAGCCAGGCCCGGACCTTCGAGTGCTTGTGAGCCGCATAGTTGTCGAGGATGACGTGCACGGCTTTATCCACTAGCACCTGGGCTTCAATGGTGTTCAGGAAGCGGATGAACTCCTGATGCCGGTGACGCTGCATGTTGCGCCCAATGACGGTGCCATCGAGCACGTTCAGGGCGGCAAACAGCGTGGTGATGCCATGGCGCTTGTAGTCGTGCGTCATGGTCCCGAGGCGGCCCTTCTTGAGCGGCAGTCCGGGTTGGGTGCGGTCGAGCGCCTGGATCTGGCTCTTCTCATCAGCAGAGAGAACGATGGCACATGAGCGGGTGGATCGACGTAGAGCCCGACCACGTCTCTGAGCTTCTCGCCAAACTTGGGATCGTTAGAGAGCTTGAACTGGCGATAGCGATGCGGCTGGAGACCATGGGCTCGCCAGATGCGCCGTACGGCACTGGCCCTGATGCCACTCTCCCTAGCCATCATGGCGGCAGTCCAGTGTGTTGCCTCGACCGGTGGGTCAGAAAGCGTCAGGTTGACTACCCGCTCGGCCAATATCAGGGCCAAGCGGCTTGATCCGGGAGGGGCGAGTCTTGTCGCGCAGCAGGCCGTCGACACCTTCCTGCATGAAGCGCTCCTGCCAGCGCCAGACGCAGGTCTTAGAGGTGCCGGTCCGGCGCATGATCTCGGTGATGCAGACGCCATCGGCGCTCAGCAGCACGATAACTGCCCCCAGACGCGTTTCTGAGCCGTGTTCCGGTTGCTGGCGACAGCCTCAAGGCGCTGCCGGTCGGAGGGGGTAAGAGTGATGGAAATGCCAGTGCGCATGCCACGGCCTCGCATGCACGCTGGCCAAGAGGAATCCCAGATCGGACTCTTCCGTCAGGCGCAGACCACTAGCTCTTTGTTTTTGCGCAATTCCCAGGGGAAAGCGCTTCGCGCTTTTCCCGGGAAAACCGATCACACTTTTCCTGGAATTGCTCTAGGATTTCTGCGTGTCGATCGGTAACCCTGCCGCGCGGCAGGCATCCGCAATCGCCCCTTGCTGCGTGTTGCCCATCACGGCGAGTTCGAAGCTGTTGTCGGCATCCGGGTAAATCCTGCCAAGGAAAGGCTCGTAGTCAGCAGAGCCGCCGGCAGCGTTCCTGTCATCGACAGAGCCGCATACCACGATCTCTTTGCGGCCGTTCACCGTGCGCTCGCCGGCCAGTATGGGTCCGAACGTCGCTGCCACCGGGTTTTTCAAGTGCTGGCGCACGCCAATGGTGATGGTCTCCTCCAGGGCGAGCGAGACCGCAATGGGATCGGCGCGCTGGCTCGCGGCGGGTTCAGGTCGCGGCGGTGTCGTCGCCACGCAACCGTAAAGCGAAGCGAAGAGCAAAAGCTGGACCGTTTTCCGCATGCTCGCCTTTTTGCATGCTTGCGAAAGCCGCGGCAAGACGGGCAACGTCCATGTGGTCGGCGATGTACAGCGATTTTGCGAAAGTCTAGTCTGCCACCCGAGCGCCAATTGAGGGGAGGGTGGTTTGGACGAGCAGAACCCGAAGGAAGACCTGATCGAGCCGGTTTTCCGCAATGGCACGGTCACCACCGTCGGCATCCTGCTGGCGTTCTCGCTGGGCTTCGTCACCCATTGGGCGGCCAACCCGATACCGTGGCAACTCCATCATTTGCTTGCCGTGGTGCCGATCCTGGTTGGCATCGCCCTGCAGATGCGGGCGCTGTCGTTGCTGCTCGACCTGGATTCGCTCCGCCGGCCAATCTACGAACGCGCCAACCGCATCTTCATGGCCGGCATCATCCTGACCGCCTGCGGCGTCGGGCTGGCGATTCTGCTCGATGTCTTCGAGGTATCGGCGAGGAGCGCGCTGGTCGGGGCTTAGTCAGGTCAGCCTGACGCCGCCGATCATCTTCGTCACCTCCGCGGCCGCGTCGCGCACCAGCGGCCCGATCTCGCCCAGCCGCTCCGGCGTCACCCGCACCGTCGGGCCGGAGACCGAAACACCGCCGATCGGCTCGCCGAATTCGTTGAAGATGGCGGCGGCCACGCAGCGCATGCCGGGATGGCGCTCCTCGTCGTCGACCGACCAGCCGCGATGCTTGATGACAGCCAGATCGTGGGCGAGCGCCGAGATATCCGACAGCGTCTTGTCGGTGAAGCGCTGCAGGCCCGACTTGCGCAGGATGGTCGCGACGCGTTCCGGCTCGAGCTGCGCCAGCACCGCCTTGCCGATGCCCGAGGCATGGAAGGAGCTGCGCGTGCCCGGCCGGAAGAAAGCGCGGATCGCCTGATGGGTCTCGACCTGGCTGACGAAAACGACGCAATCGTCCTCGGCGACGCCGAGATTGGCGGTTTCACCGGTCTTTTCCATCAATTCCTGCATGACGACGCGGGCGCGGTCGACCAGCTTGCGCCGGCGCAGGAAGGCCGCGCCCATGCGGTAGGTCTCGACGCCAATCGACCATAGCTGGTCCGATGTATCGAACTCGACCATGCCGTGGTTCTGCAACGTCGTCAGCATGCGGTAGGCGGTGGAGGCGGCGAGCTCGCTGCGCGCCGATATTTCGCTCAGCGACAGGCCGCTGCCTTCTGCAACAATGGCCAGGATGCGCAAGGCGCGGTCGAGCGACTGCACCGAACCGGCCTCGGAGGGTCCGTGAAAGGCGCGGGGACGGCCGCGCTGGCGTTTTTCGCTGGTTTCCATGGCGGCATTGTCGCCGATTTCCCTAAAAGCACAATGAAAAAGTTTTTCACCGATTTTTCGATCTGGATTCATGAAAAACGAAAAATCCAGCAAAATCAGTCAATAGTTGCTGTTTTCTAGAAATGAAAAATTATTTTGAAAAAATTGAAAAATGGCCAGCGCGCTGGCATTGTCAGCCAACCAACAATCTTGCGGAGGCTGGACATGGCCAGGATGCGCGCTGTCGATGCAGCGGTTCTCGTTCTCGAAAAGGAAGGCATTTCCTGCGGCTTCGGCGTGCCGGGCGCGGCGATCAATCCGTTCTATTCGGCGCTGAAGGCAAGGGGCTCGATCCGTCACATACTGGCGCGCCATGTCGAAGCCGCCTCGCATATGGCCGAAGGCTACACCCGGGCCAAGGCTGGCAATATAGGTCTGTGCATCGGCACATCCGGCCCGGCAGGCACCGATATGATCACCGGGCTCTATTCGGCGGCGGCGGATTCGATCCCGATCCTGTGCATCACCGGGCAGGCGCCGCGGGCACGGCTGAACAAGGAGGATTTTCAGGCCGTCGACATCGCCGCCATCGCCGCACCGGTCGCCAAATGGGCGGTTACGGTCATGGAGCCCTATCTGGTGCCGATGGTGCTGCAGAAGGCGTTTCATCTGATGCGCTCGTCGCGGCCGGGTCCGGTGCTGATCGACCTGCCGGTCGACGTGCAACTGGCCGAGATCGAGTTCGACATCGACGCCTATGAGCCGCTCGTCCCGTTCAAGCCGGCCATGTCGCGCGCCCAGGCCGAAAAGGCGCTGACGATGCTCAACGCGGCGGAAAAGCCGCTGATCGTCGCCGGCGGCGGCATCATCAATGCCGATGCGTCGGATCTGTTGATCGAGTTTGCCGAGATTACCGGCGTTCCGGTCATCCCGACGCTGATGGGCTGGGGCGCGATTCCCGACGATCACCGGCTGATGGCCGGCATGTGCGGACTGCAGACCTCGCACCGCTACGGCAATGCGACGATGCTGGAAGCCGATTTTGTCTTCGGCATCGGCAACCGCTGGGCCAACCGCCACACCGGTTCGGTCGATGTCTACACCAAGGGCAAGAAATTCATCCATGTCGATATCGAGCCGACCCAGATCGGACGCGTCTTCGCCCCGGATCTCGGCGTCGTCTCCGATGCGGGTGCGGCACTCAAGATTTTGCTCGACGTCGCCACCGAATGGAAGACGGCGAGAAAACTGCGCGACTGGTCGGGCTGGGCGAAGGAGTGCCAGGGCCGCAAGAAGACGATGAAGCGCAAGACGCATTTCGACCAGGTGCCGCTGAAGCCGCAGCGCGTCTACGAGGAGATGAACAAGGCGTTCGGCCGCGACACCACCTACGTCACCACGATCGGCCTGTCGCAGATCGCCGGCGCGCAGTTCCTGCATGTCTACAAGCCGCGCAACTGGATCAATTGCGGCCAGGCCGGCCCGCTCGGCTGGACGCTGCCGGCAGCGCTTGGCGTGCGCGCCGCCGATCCGGACCGCACCATCGTGGCGCTATCGGGCGATTACGACTTCCAGTTCATGATCGAGGAACTGGCGGCCGGCGCGCAGCACAAATTGCCCTACATCCATGTCGTCGTGAACAATGCCTATCTCGGCCTGATCCGCCAGGCGCAGCGCGGTTTTTCGATGGATTTCGAGGTCAGCCTCGCCTTCGAAAACGTCAACCGCACAGACGATCCCGAGGCCGGCTATGGCGTCGACCATGTCGCGGTCGCCGAAGCGATGGGCTGCAAGGCGGTGCGGGTGCGCAAGCCGGAAGAGTTCGCTGGCGCGTTCAAGGAAGCGCAGCGGCTGATGAAGGAACATCAGGTGCCGGTGGTACTCGAATTCATCCTCGAACGCGTCACCAACATTTCCATGGGCACGGAAATCGACAAGATCACCGAATTCGAAGACCTTGCCGAAAGCCATGAGGATGCGCCGACGGCCATCGTCCTCCTGGATTGAGCTTTGGCGGGAAGAAGGAGAAAAAGAATGGCGCGTTTTTCAGCCAATCTGTCGATGCTGTTTGGCGAGCACGAATTCCTCGACCGCTTCGACGCCGCCGCCCGCGCTGGCTTCAAGGGCGTCGAATATATCGGCCCGTATGATCACGCGCCTGACGTGGTCGCGGCGCGGTTGAAGAAGAACGGGCTCAGCCAGGTGCTGTTCAACCTGCCGGTCGGCGACTGGGGCAAGGGCGAGCGCGGCATTGCCGTTTTGCCCGACCGCGTATCGGAGTTTCGGCAAGGCATCACCAAGGCGATCTCTTACGCCCACGCACTAGGCTGCGAACAGGTCAATTGCCTCGCCGGCATCGCGCCGCAAGGGGCGGATCGTTCGGTGCTGGAAAACACCTTCGCCGAGAACCTGGCGTTCGCGGCGGAGAAACTGGAGCAGGCCGGCATCCGGCTGCTAATCGAGCCGATAAACACCCGCGATATCCCGGGGTTCTTCCTCAACTATTCGGACCAGGCGCTGGCGTTGATCGACCGCGTCGGCTCGAAGAACCTGTTCCTGCAATACGACATCTATCACATGCAGATCATGGAGGGGGATCTTGCCCGTACCATCGAGGCTAACCTTGGCCGCATCGCGCATATCCAGCTTGCGGACAATCCCGGCCGTCACGAGCCGGGGACGGGCGAGATCAATTACCCCTTCCTCTACGAGCACATCGACAGGATTGGCTATTCCGGCTGGGTTGGGGCGGAATACAAACCGAAGGCGGGAACGGAGGCTGGCCTGGGGTGGTTCCGGGAGCTCAACGGGCAGGGGAGTGCCGCGGCTTAGGCCCCCTCATCCGGCCCTTCGGGCCACCTTCTCCCCGAGGGGAGAAGAGAACGCCAAGGCTGGCGCCAGCCTCTTCTCCCCGACGGGGAGAAGGTGGCCGCGTAGCGGCCGGATGAGGGGGCGTTTCACACAGGCATTTGGAGAGAAATTATGGAAACCATCGGCTTCATCGGCCTCGGCATTATGGGCGCGCCGATGGCGGGGCATCTGCTCGATGCCGGCTATACTGTCATTGCCAGCGACCACCGCTCGAAACCGCCGGCTGACCTGATTGCCAAGGGGCTGAAGACCGTCACCGGCCATAACGCCGTGGCGAAGGCGGCTGATATCATCATCACGATGGTGCCTGACACGCCTCAGGTTGCAGAGGTTCTGTTTGGCGACAACGGCGTCGCATCCGGTCTCAGCAGGGGCAAGCTGGTCATCGACATGAGCTCGATCTCGCCGATCGAGACCAAGACCTTTGCCAAAAAGATCAACGATCTCGGTTGCGACTATCTCGATGCGCCGGTGTCGGGCGGTGAGGTCGGCGCCAAGGCGGCGTCGCTGACCATCATGGTTGGCGGTGAGGAGAAATCCTTCGAGCGCGCCAGACCCGTCTTCGACAAGATGGGCAAGAACATCACGCTGGTCGGGCCGAACGGCGTCGGCCAGACCACCAAGGTCGCCAACCAGATCGTGGTTGCGCTGACCATCGAAGCAGTCGCCGAAGCGCTGGTCTTTGCCGCAAAAGCCGGCGCCGATCCGGCCAAGGTCCGGCAGGCGCTGATGGGCGGGCTGGCGGCCTCGCGCATCCTCGAAGTGCATGGCGAGCGCATGGTCAAGCGCACCTTCGCGCCGGGTTTTCGCATCGAACTGCACCAGAAGGACCTCAACCTGGCGCTGGAAGGCGCCAAGGCGCTCGGCGTCTCCTTGCCCAACACGTCGACCACGCAGCAGCTGTTCAACGCATGTGCGGCAAATGGCGGGGCGAAGGAGGATCATTCGGCGCTGGTTCGCGCGCTGGAGCGGATGGCCGCGCACGACCTGGGGTGACGAAGCTATTCGACCTTAACGGTTGGAGTGGCGGCGGCGATCATCTCAATGCAGTCAGAGTCTGTCGCAACAACATAAGACCATCCGTTCGAACATGCGAACGAGATTGGGCTTTCCGTCGACCAGGGGCCATTCTTGACCTTAAAGGTCGTGGCGCCGGGACGGCCTCCGAGATCTCGGGTCTTTGCCCAAAATTCGCCAAGCCCATGCTCATCAATGACGCGAAAGGCCGAAGTTTCAGCACAAATTCGATAGATGAGGCCGGTATCGGTCGACTCTACTCGACAGACGAGTTCGCCAGTTTTCGTGGCGTACGCAACATCGAGAATCTCTACGTGTTCGTCTTCGAACGGTGTGGTCCACGCTCCGAACTCGAATTTCCCATCACCAAAACCGCTACCCATTCGAGCTGCCCTTAAGCCATGCCCGCGCCGCATAGAGGCTCACCGCCGCCGCGTTCGACACATTGAGCGAACGAATCGCGCCGGGCATGTCGAGGCGGGCGAGCGTCGTCACCGTCTCGCGCGTCTTCTGGCGCAGGCCCTTGCCTTCGGCGCCGAGCACCAGCGCGATCTTGTCGCCTGAAAAACTCGTCTCGAGCTCCGCCGGACCGTCCGAATCGAGGCCAATGGTCTGGAAGCCGGCCTCGTGCAGCTGTCCCAGCGCGTCGGCCAGGTTCTTCACCTCGATCTGGTCGATATGCTCCAGCGCGCCAGAGGCGGATTTGGCCAGCACGCCGGATTCCTGCGGGCTGTGGCGGGCCGTGGTAATCAGCGCGCCGGCGCCGAAGGCGACCGAGGAACGCAGGATGGCGCCGACATTGTGCGGGTCGGTGACCTGGTCGAGCACCAGCACCAGTTTCGTGTCGCCAAGCGCGTCGAGGCGTTTCGGCTTCAGCGGCTCGGCTTCGATCAGCACGCCCTGATGGACAGCGTCCGAGCCGGTGATCTTGTCAATGTCCCTGGGCTCGACCAGCTCCGCCTTGAACGGCAAAGCAGCGAGATCGGCAATCGCCAGCCGTTCGGCGGCGTTGCGCGTCACCAGCATCTTTTTGATCCGGCGGCGCGGATTGTCGAGCGCGGCCCGCACCGTGTGCAGGCCATAAAGCCTGACCAGCCCGTCGGGAGCGTTCTCGCCCGGCGGCACCGGCTGGCGCGGTCGGAAGGCCGGCGCGCCGCCTGCCTTCTCGTCGCGGTGGGCGCGACGCAGCTTGGCGTAGTGGGTGTCTTTGGCGGTCTTGGGCGTGTTGTCATTGCTCATGGCCGGCTTCTATAGCCGTGTCGCAAGGGCATGGATACAGGCAGAAAGCCGGCGTGCCGGGCGGGCTGTCAAATTCAGCGCATTTTGCCCAGACGTGCGGTTGACACCCACTGGCCTTGCCGCCATAAGGCGCTTCGCTGATTTCGGAGAAAACCTTCGGGTTCAAACCGGATCGGCGAGAATGCCTCGTTGCAAGGCTTCGACGGCAGGCTGGAGAGGTGCCCGAGTGGTTAAAGGGGACGGACTGTAAATCCGTTGGCTTAGCCTACGTTGGTTCGAATCCAACCCTCTCCACCACTGCCAGCCCGTCAGCCTTGAAGCGAAGCGGGTATAGCTCAGTGGTAGAGCAGCAGCCTTCCAAGCTGAATATGCGGGTTCGATTCCCGCTACCCGCTCCAAACTTCCCCAATCCGCATCAGATTTCAGCGAATATTTCGACGACGTTGCCGTCAGCGATTTTTCGGTTTCCGTCTACACGCCGGTCGAAACATCGACCGCCGACCGGTTCATGGCATTGGTGAAGGCGACGCCCGACAGCCGCAAGGCGGTGCCGGGCGTCTTGGCTGAAAATGCTGGAGCGAAAGCGGCGCCCTAGCTGTTGAAAGCCGACGCAACCTGGTGCTGCTGCGGCACCTGTCCGTTCGGCGTCAGCTTGTCGACAATGCCGGGCAGGGCGGTGGACAGCTGCTTGAGCAGTTCCTGCTCGTCGAGCCCGGTCCTTTGCGCGATCTCGCGGATGACCTGCGGGCCGATAGCCTTGCCAAGATCATTGGCGTTGATCGGCTGGTTCTGCCCGGTGCCGACCCATGAATCGGCGACATTGCCGTGGCCGGCATCCTTCAACTTGTCGAGCAGCCCGCCCAGTCCGCCGAGCAGGCCGCCATCGCCGGAAGCCGTGGTCCCGGTGGGGGCGGGCGTTTGAGGCTGGGCGGCGGGCTCGTCGGTCTGTTCGGCACTTCTTCCGCTCAGCATCTTTCCGACCAGCAGCGCGCCAAGCGCGATCATCAGCGGTTTGGTGATGTTGCCGCCGGGTACGGCGTTGTCAAAAAGTCCCATAGGTCCAATCCTCCATAGCGACCAAGCCCCGTCCCATTGGCTAGAATGGAGCGCGGGGGCCGAATTTCAAGTTGGCTTGAGCTTTTGACAATCATGTGACCATGATCGGCCGGCGGGGGAATGGAGAGGAAAATGGGCATCATCAGCTGGATCATCCTCGGCGTCATCGCCGGCTTCATCGGCAGCAAGATCGTCAACAAGACCGGCCAGGGCCTGATCATGGATATCGTGCTCGGGATTGTCGGCGCCATTGTCGGCGGGCTGATCTTCAGCGCCTTCGGCGCCGCGGGCGTGACCGGCCTCAACATCTGGAGCCTGATCGTCGCCGTGATCGGCGCGGTGGTCGTGCTGTGGGCCTATCATCAGATCAGCGGCAAGCGGGCGCTTTAAGCGCCAGTTCTGTCGATCTGACTGGCTGCCGATACGTTGCCGTGAAGGCTAGGCAACGACGGTCAGCCTGCGCTTGCGTTCATCCAGCGACACGATGGTAAGTCCGCTCGCCACCACCAGCAGGATGCCGCACACGGCCAAGGCATTCGGGAATTGCCCGAACACCAGCACACCTGAAATGACTGCCCAGACGGTGAAGCAGTAGTAGAACGGCGCCACGACGCCGGTCGGGCCGACGCGATAGGCCATGAAGATGAAGAAATGGCCGAAGATCAGGAAGAACCCGGCGCCGGCCATCAACAGCAGGTGACGGGCTTCCGGCATCACCCAGCGCTCGGAAACCAGATGCGCGGCACCTGCGCCGATCAGCACCACCACGACGGCGGAAATGGCGACGATCATTCCCGGCACCTCGGCCGGGACCCGCCTGCCGGCGAGATCGCGCGCGGCCGACAGGGCGGCGTTGCCGAGCGCCAGCAAGGCATAGACCGAGATGCCTTCCATGGTCGGCTGCGCCACCATGACCGCGCCGACGAAGCCGAGCCCGATCAGCGCCATGCGCACGCCGCCGATCCGCTCGCCGAACAGGATGGAGGAGCCGACCAGCATCAGGAGCGGGGTGATCTGCCCGAGCGCGGTTGAATCGGCGATCTGCAGGTTGGCCAGCGCCACCACGTAGCAAAGGATCGCCGCCAGCTCGAGCAGGTTACGGCGCAGCACGCGCCCGTCGAAGATCAGCGGGATCTGTTTGCCGTAGCCCAGCAGATACAACAGCGGCATGCCCCACAGCGTGGCCGCGACCCCGCGCAGGAACAGCACCTCGTAGGACGGCAAGCCTGCGGTGGCGAGCTTCATCATCGTGTCGTTGACGAGGTAGGACCCCGTCGAAACGATCATGAACAGCGGGCCGCGTATTGATGTGGGGATGAAATGCATCGGACGAGCAAATCAGACCGGCGCGGCAGCGGCAATGGGCCAGACGTGGGCTGCCAATCCAGCAGGGAAGGGCCAGGACATAGCCGGGAGTTGCAGACACGCGCTGAAGCGGGCGCCCCCATTTCATTTCCCGTCGCGCGTTCCTATATCAGCGCCATATCCCCGCAATCGGATCATCGGTTCGGGCCGAGTGGACAGCGCACCCGGCCACAAGGCACTTGTGTTTTTCGGCCGTAGTCGCTAATCGCCCCGCATTCGACTGAACTGAAGGTCAAGGCCGTCCAAGGAAAGAGACTATGGCAAAAGGTAAATTCGAGCGCACTAAGCCTCATGTGAACATCGGCACGATTGGTCACGTTGACCATGGCAAGACGTCGCTGACGGCGGCGATCACGAAGTATTTTGGCGAATACAAGCGCTATGACCAGATCGATGCGGCGCCGGAGGAGAAGGCTCGCGGCATCACCATCTCGACGGCGCACGTCGAATACGAGACGGCCAATCGCCACTACGCCCACGTCGACTGCCCCGGACACGCCGACTATGTGAAGAACATGATCACCGGCGCCGCGCAGATGGACGGCGCGATCCTGGTCGTTTCGGCTG
>NZ_JAFCGY010000035.1 GCF_016836705.1 Mesorhizobium caraganae
CCGAAGGCTCGCGCAAAACATCTTGGCTGCCCATCCGCTCGACAAACCTATCGCCAGCAAGATGCGAAGGGCAAACTGGAGCAAAGACTTCTTCTATGACCTCTTTACTCATATGCGATAGCCCTGCACTTTGGGGGGAGATCAGTCGTCACCACAACCTTCGCCAATCTTCAACGCTGCAGAATTGAGCGAAGCGCGGAAGCTGCCAATCTCCCCCCTCGTGGGGGAGATGTCCGGTAGGACAGAGGGGGGCGCGGAGGATCGCCGGCGCTTGTTGAACGGCGCGCTTACGCCGCCCTCTTCCACCCATCCCGGATATGCCTGTACCCCTCCCGATAAACCGCCTCCGGGCTCTCCGAAAAATCCCGCCAAACCTTGGTCGCCGCCGCCAAATCCTTGAGCGACCTGCCAAACGCCTCGATCGTCAGCCAGTCGTCATAGCCGCTCTTGCGGATCGCCGAAAAAGTCTCCTTCCACGGAATGTTGCCACGCCCCGGCACGCCGCGATCGTTCTCCGAAATGTGGATATGCACGACATTCCGCCGGTGCTTGGTATAGGCGCCGATCGGGTCGGCCTCCTCAATATTGGCGTGGAAGGTATCGTACATCGCCTTTATGTGCGGCCGGTCGATGGCGTCGATGTGCTCGGACAGGTCGGCCATCGTGTTGAGCAGGTAGCACTCGAAACGGTTGAGCGCCTCCAGCCCGATGGTGACGTTCCTCTTGCCGGCATGGTCGCCAATGGCGCGCTGCGAGGCGACCGAGCGTTTTTTCTCGGCCGCCGTCGGCCCGCTGCCGGAAAAGGCGCCGAGCGTCGAATGCAGCGGTCCGCTCAGCTTGTCGGAACCGAGTGCCACGCTGCAGTCGATCGCCCATTTCATGTAGTCGATGCCAGCCTTGCGGGTCGCCGCATCCGGCGAAATCAGATTCATCCCCGGATCGCCCATCGCGGTCACAGCCGTGCGCTCCAGCCCGATGTGGTCGAGCATTTCGCCGAGTTTTCTGTAGTCGTCAGGCGTGCCGGCAAAGACGGGGATTTCGACGCCGTCGAAGCCTGTCGCCTTGATGTCCCTGAGCAGCGCCTCATGCTTCTTCGAGACGCTGGTCGTCCACAAAAACATACACATGCCGATTTTCATCGACATTCCCTCCCGATGTGACGGCGCGCGCTGGTTTCTGTCGCCAACTTCGCGCCATGCCCCTCATCCGGCCGCTTCGCGGCCACCTTCGCCCCTAGGGGAGAAGAGACTTGGCGTCGGCGCCACCTCTCCTCTCCCCTAGGGGAGAGGTCGGATTGTCCCGAATTGCCCTTTGCAATTCGGCTGGCAATCCGGGTGAGGGGGAGGCGCCGCCTAAAGTTTCGTCCACGCCCCATTCTTCTTCGACGACTTCACGCAGGCTTCGATAAACGCCATGCCTTCGACGCCGTCCTCGATGGTCGGGAACACCACATCCTTGCCCGGCTTGCCGCCCTTCTTGCGTGCAGCGCGGATCGCCCGCGCGGCTTCCTGGTAGATGTTGGCGAAGCCTTCGAGATAGCCCTCGGGATGGCCTGACGGGACGCGGCTGACGCGGCCGGCGACCGGCAGCGCGCCGGCGCCATTGCGGGTCAGCAGCTGCTTGGGCTGGCCGAACGGCGTGTACCAGAGATAGTTCGGATCGGCCTGTACCCATTCCAGCCCGCCCTTCGAGCCGTAGATGCGCAGCTTCAGCCCGTTCTCGTGGCCGGGCGCCACCTGGCTCGCCCAGATCATGCCTTTGGCAGGATGCGTCTTGCCGACCGGTTTGAAGCGCAGCATGACGTTGACATTGTCGTCGAGCTGGCGTCCCGGCACGAAAGCGTCGAGATCGGCCGAGAGCGAATCGAGCTCCAGTCCGGAAACGAAGCGCGCAAGATTGTAGGCGTGCGTACCGATGTCGCCGAGCGCGCCGCCCGCACCCGCCTGCTTGGGGTCGGAGCGCCAAGCCGCCTGCTTCTGGCCGGTGGCGGCAAGGTCTTCCGTCAGCCAGTCCTGCGGGTACTCGGATTGCACGATGCGGATATCGCCAAGCTGGCCCTTGGCCACCATCTCGCGCGCCTGCCGGATCATCGGATAGGCGGTGTAATTGTGCGTCAGCACGAACACCTTGCCGGTCTTTTCGACTATCGCCGCAAGCTTCTTCGCTTCGGCCAATGTCGTGGCCAGCGGCTTGTCGCAGATCACGTGGATGCCGGCTTCGAGGAAAGCTTTCGCCGCCGGCACGTGCACATTGTTGGGGGTGACGATCGCAACCGCCTCGATGCCGTCCGGACGCTTGGCTTCGGCCTTGGCCATCTCGGCATAGGAGGCGTAGCTGCGCGCCGGGTCGAGACCGAGTTCGGCGGCGGAAGCCTTGGCGCGCTCGGGATTGGCCGACAGCGCGCCGGCCACCAACACGAAGTCATTGTCCATGCGCGCCGCGATCCGGTGCACGGCGCCGATGAAAGCGCCCTGGCCGCCACCGACCATGCCATAGCGGATCGGGCCGCCTCCCGTTTCAGCTTTCGATGCGCCGACCATGATCGTCTCCCTCGTCTTGTGCGTTCTGCTTTTGGCGTCTGCCACTGCCGGCGAAGCCGGTCAGATCCCCATCATCGCGCGCAGCATCTTCTTGTCGGTTGTGCCGCCGGCGAAATCGTCGAATGCCTTTTCCGTCACGCGGATGATGTGGTGCTGGATGAAGGGCGCGCCTTCGGCAGCGCCGTCTTCCGGATGCTTCAGGCAGCACTCCCATTCCAGCACCGCCCAGGAATCGTAGCCATATTGGGTGAGCTTGGAGAAGATGCCGCCGAAATCGACCTGCCCGTCGCCCAGCGAACGGAAGCGGCCAGCGCGGTTGGTCCAGCTCTGGTAGCCGGAATAAACGCCTTGCCGTCCCGTCGGGTTGAACTCGGCATCCTTGGCGTGGAACGCTTTGATCCGCTCGTGATAGATGTCGATGAATTCGAGATAGTCGAGTTGCTGCAACAGGAAATGCGACGGGTCGTAATTGATGTTGCAGCGCTTGTGGCCGCCGACCGCGTCGAGGAACATTTCGAAGGTGGCGCCGTCGAAGATGTCTTCGCCGGGATGGATCTCATAGCCGACATCGACGCCATTCTCGTCATAAACGTCGAGGATCGGCTTCCAGCGTTTGCCAAGTTCGGCGAAGGCCTCCTCGATCAACCCGGCCGGCCGCTGTGGCCAAGGGTAAAGGTACGGGAAGGCCAGCGCCCCGGAAAACGTCACCGAAGCCTTCAGGCCCAGATTCTTCGACGCCTTGGCGCCGAACTCCATCTGCTCGACCGCCCATTTCTGCCGCGCCTTCGGGTTGTTGTGCACCGAGGCGGGCGCGAAGCCGTCGAACTGCGCGTCATAGGCGGGATGAACCGCCACCAACTGCCCCTGAAGATGCGTTGACAGTTCGGTGATCTCGACGCCGGCATCGGCACAGATGCCTTTCACTTCATCGCAATAGGTCTTGGAAGACGCCGCCTTCTTGAGGTCGAACAGGCGTGCGTCCCAGGTCGGGATCTGTACGCCCTTGTAGCCGAGACCGGCCGCCCATTTGGTGATCGAAGCCAGCGAATTGAATGGCGCGGCATCGCCCGCAAACTGCGCCAGAAACAGCCCCGGACCTTTCATTGTCGACGGCATCGGCATCCTCCCAATTCATTTTTCCAGGGACCAAGCATAGCGCCTGATGAAAGCAGGGCCAGCCTCTTTGGTCTTTTGTGATGTGCATTCTCGACTTGCCATTCTGGTATTACCAAATAGCGGAAATGGGTCAAGCCATTTGACTCGCAAGAGCAGCCGGCGGCGCACCCCAAAATGGGGAACATATACAAGCATAATCAATACAGTAAAGGGATGCCGCGATCGCACGGCGGCAGTTCTTGCCGCGTGACAAAAATTGCTGTAGACCTCCATTCAGGCCCAATTGGTCGAACCAGTTTGCGTAAAAATGCTGGAGCGCCTTGGGGAGGAATCATGAGGCGCGCTTCAGTGAGGCGCATCGCAGGCGAACTGGCACAGACGAATTCTGGGAAGGATAGACCATGCATCTTTCGACGCACAACTGGATGCGCGCGGAGCCGTTGGAGGTGACGCTGAAGCGCATCAAGAAATTCGGCTACGAGTCGATCGAGATTTCCGGCGAGCCCGAGCAGTACAAGACCAAGGAGACCCGCGCGCTGCTGAAAGAACACGGCATACGCTGCTGGGGTGCGGTGACGCTGATGCTTGGCGAACGCAACCTGGCCGCCAGGGACCAGGGTCAGCGCGAACGCTCGGTGCAGTACGTCAAGGACGTGCTGACCATGATCAGCGAGCTCGACGGCGAGATCATCACGCTTGTGCCCGCCACCGTCGGCAAGGTGGTACCGGACGGCACCGAGGAAGAGGAGTGGAAGTGGGTGGTCGACGCCACCCGCGAATGCTTCACCCATGCCAAGAAAGTCGGCGTCAAGATCGCCGTCGAGCCGCTCAACCGCTTCGAGACCTATCTGTTCAACCGCGGCGCGCAGGCCCTCGCCCTGGCCGATGCGGTGAGCCCCGAATGCGGCGTCTGCCTCGACGCCTACCACATCCACATGGAAGAATTTAACGTCTATGACGCCATCCGCCAGGTCGGCAAACGCCTGTTCGATTTCCACGTCGCCGACAACAACCGCTTCGCCGCCGGCCTCGGCCAGATCGACTGGCCACGGATCGTGCAGACGCTGAAGGAAGTCGGCTATGATGGCGCGCTGACCAACGAGTTCGTCGCGCCTGTCGACCGCACGCCGGCCGCGCCCTATCCCGACATGGTCGAGCGCCACCCGGTCGACATCTCGCCGGAGCAGTTGAAGTTCATCCAGGATCACGGCTCCAGCGTGCTGACGGAGAAATTCTACACCGACCAGATGCGCATCACCGCCGAAACAATATTGCCGCTGATCAAGTAGCCGATCCGATTTGGAATGCGCCCTTCCGCCTGCCGGCGGCGGGGCCGGGGATGACCATGCGCATCAGAAACGTCCAGGCCTGGTGGGTCCGCATACCGATCGAAGTCGCGAAGCAGCATCGCAGCGACTTCGGCCAGGTGACGACCTTCGACGCCGCCATCCTGCGCATCGAGACCGACGACGGGCTGGTCGGCTGGGGCGAAGGCAAGAACGCCGCCGGCAGCGCCGGCAGCTATGGCGCGCTGGTCCACATGCTGAACCATGAGGTCGGGCCGCAGCTAATCGGCCGCGACCCCGCCGACATCGGCGTCATCTGGGAGATGCTCTACAATGGCGTGCGCCACGAGACAGCCGCGCATGCCGGCCACGCCATGCCGCAACTGGCGCGGCGCGGCATGAGCGTGGCAGCAATCAGTGCCGTCGACATTGCGCTGTGGGATATCCTCGGCAAGTCGCTCGGCCAGCCCGTCTGGCGGCTTATCGGCGGCCGCAAGCTCGATCGCATGCAGGCCTACGCCTCCGGCGGCTGGGCTGCCGCCGACGCCATCGGCGAGCAACTCAAATCCTACATCGCCAAGGGCGGCTTCAAGGCGCTGAAGATGCGCATCGGCGCCATGGACGGCGCCCCGCACATTTCCGCCGCCCGAGTCCGCGCCGCCCGGGAGGCGCTCGGCCCCGATGTCGAACTGATGGTCGATGCCCACGGCACCTATACGGTGGCTGAGGCCAAGCGCTTCATCAGCTTGGCTAGCGATCTCGACCTCGCCTGGTTCGAGGAGCCGGTCATCGCCGACGACAAGCCTGGCATGGCCGAGGTTCGCGCCTCGGGCTCGATCCCGATCGCCACCGGCGAAAGCGAGGCGACGCGCTACGCCTTCCGCGATCTCGCCGTGCTAAAATCGGCCGACATCTTCCAGCCCGATCCGGCCTTTTGCGGCGGCATCAGCGAAGCCATGAAGATCGGCACCATTGCCAGCGCCTTCAATCTGCGCTTTGCCCCGCATCTGTGGGCCGGCGCGCCTTGCTTCTTTGCCGGCCTGCATGTCTGCGCTGCTTCGCCGGCTAGCTTCACCGTCGAATATTCGCTCGGCGCCAACCCGATGATCCACGATCTTGTCGAAGAGACTGTCGAAGCAAAAGACGGTATGATAGCGATCCCTGAAAAGCCGGGTCTGGGATTCACCATTTCGGAGCGGTTCCTGGAGGCGCACGCGCAACGCAGTTGACGATGAAAGAAAAGAACCTTCTCGCCGAACTCGCCGCCTATCTGTTCTCCCATTCGGACAAGGAGACCGGCCGCACGCCCTCGGAGCGCGAACTGGCCGAGCATTTCAGCGTCAGCCGCGGTCAGATCCGCGAGGCGCTGGCCATTCTCGAAGCCATGCGCATCGTCGAACGCCGCGCCAAATCCGGCATCTATGTCGACACCAGGCAGGCTAGCGTCGAGGCGCTGGCGCTGTTCGCGCGCGCGGGCTTGCCGCTCGATCCGGTGCAGATCTACGAGACCGTCGAGCTGCGCAAGATCCACGAGATCAAGGCCGCCGAACTTGCCTGTTCGCGCGCCACAGAGGAGAATTTCGAACGCCTGCGCGAGATCCTGAAAGCTTCCGAAGAGCGCATCGCCGCCGGCGAGGGTCTCGCCAAGGAGGACCGTGAATTCCATCTCGAAATCGTGCGGGCAACCAAGAACGGCGTCTTCCACAACATCTGTAGCGTCTACTATCTGATGGGCGAGCTGCGCCTGCCGATCTACTTCAACGACCCCGAGCGCTCAGTGCGCTCGCATGCCGAGCACATCCAGATCTACGAGGCGCTGCTGCGCCGCGACGGCAATCTCGCCCAGGCGCTGATGAGCGCCCATCTGCAAGGCGCCGAAAGCTACTGGAAGGGGATCATCGAGGGCCGGGGCATGGAGCAGAAAAACGCCACACTCGAAAAGGTCTAGAGCAATTCCGGGAAAAGTGTGAAACGGTTTTCCCCGGGAAAAGCGTGCAGCGCTTTCCCTTGGGATTGCGATAAAAACGGGAGCACCATGCCCAGAATCCTGTCGACGCACACGCTGCATCCGCGTGCCTCCGCCATGCTGGTCGGCGCCGGCGAACTCGTCGTCGCCTCCGCGCTTGACCCCGAAACGCTGACCGCGGAAGCGAAGAACGCCGACGTCATCATCGTGCGCGCGCCGCTGCCGCCGGCGCTGTTCGAAAACGCAACGAAGCTTCGGGCAGCAGTCCGTCACGGCGCCGGCCTCGACATGGTGCCGATGGAGGCCGCCGCCGCGGCCGGCGTGCTGGTCGCCAATGTGCCGGCGGTCAATGCGCGCTCGGTCGCCGAATATGTGATGTTCGCGGCGCTTGCTTTGCTTCGCCGCTTCCGCTCGGTCGACCGCGACCTGCGCGCCAAAGGCTGGAATGCCGGCCGCGACCACGCCAGCCATGCCAGTGAGCTTGCCGGCAAGACCATCGGCATTATCGGCTTCGGCGCCATCGGCCAGGCGGTCGGCCATATCGCCGCGCACGGCTTCGGCCTCAACGTGGTGGCGACGACGCGCAGCATGCAGCCGGCCCCCGACAGGATCGGCTTCCTGTCGATCGACGCGCTGGTCGAACAGAGCGACATCATCGTGTTGTGTTGCCCGCTTACGCCGGAGACACGCGGCCTGATCAACCGCGAGCGCATCGCCCGCATGAAGCCCGACGCGCTTTTGATCAACATTTCGCGCGGGCCTGTGATCGACGACGACGCGCTGATCGAGGCCTTGCGCAAGGACCGCATTGGCGGCGCCGCGCTCGACGTCTTTGCCACGCAGCCGCTGCCGGCAAATCACCCCTATTTCGGCTTTGACAATGTCATCGTCACCCCGCATATGGCGGGCATTACCGAGCAGTCGATGATGCGCATGGGTGTGGGTGCTGCCGGCGAGACCTTGCTGGTGCTGGCCAACCGGCTGCCGGTCAATCTGCGCAATCCCGACGTGGTCGAGCACTACCGCAGGCGGTTTCCGGCCGACTGACGGTTCTGCGACCCGCCTCAATTTTCGCGGATTTGGCGACGAGCTTCGCCGACATGGCCCAAAGCGTTACCCGAATTCTTGTTCTGATTGCCGGCATCTGCATGGCAGCTACCGAGGCTCAGGCCGATGGGCAAGGCAGCTACGTGCCTTGCGACAACGGCCTGCGGTGCGTGATGGCGCCCTGCCCTTCCACCAGCGCGCTTGACCTCACCACTGGCAAGGTCGTCAAGGGCGTGTGGGTCGATATTGACGGCCTGCCGCAGCAGGACAAGGCGCTCGACCTTCCGGACAAACTCTATGCCGGCAAGCTCGTTGTCGCAGGTACCATCGAGAACCGGCCGCACAGCTTCAACGGCAAGCAGTACAGCCTGCCGACATTGGTCGCGACCGGCATCGAACGCACAGCCAAGGACAGCGAACGCAAGCACTGCTCGCCGCGCTGATACTGGACGCCGGTCAGAACAGCCTTTCGACCTCAGCCGCGATGCGCAGCAAATGATGGTCATGGCCGTTGCGCGCCACCAGCATCAGCCCGGCCGGCAACGTCATATCGGGCATCGGCAGCGAGATGGCGCAGAGGTCGAACTGGTTGGCGACCTGCGTGTTGCGCAACAGCAGGCTTTCGGCCTTGTTGCGCAGCGCTTCGTCGCCGGCCATGGTGGCGATCGAGGGCGCGACGATTGGCACGGTCGGCAGGGCAAGCACATCGATCGACGCCAGGCGCTCGGCCATGGCGGCGGCTAGCTCGCCGCAGCGGCGGATGGACCTGATATAGACCGATGCAGGAATGGCGAGTGCTCGCGAAAGCGGCCCGCTGACATGCGGGTCCACCGGAACCGATGCTCCGACGGACAGCCAGTCGGCATGAACCTCGGCACCTTCCATCGATGCGATCGAGGCGCGTTTGGTCGCCGTGCGCATCTCGGCAATCAGATCGTCGATCAACAGGTCGACGACGTGCACGCCGCTTTGCTCCAGCGCGCTCAAGCATCGCTCGAAGCCTGCCGCGACCTCCGGCTCCGTCTCGTCGAACAGCACACCGCGCGGGACGCCAACGCGGAGGCCGGCAACTGACAGTGGCAGATGCAGCGGCGGGAGTTCGTCCCCTGACATGACGGCGTCGGCGACCGCGCAGGCGGCGACGCTCAGCGCGAGCGGCCCAATCGAATCCAGCGTCGCTGACAGGGGATAGGCGCCGGTCAACGGCACCCGCCGAGCCGTCGGCTTGAAGCCGACGACGCCGTTCAGCGATGCCGGGATGCGCACCGAGCCGCCAGTATCCGAGCCGATGGCGATGTCGCATGTGCCCTCGGCCACGGAAACGCCGGCGCCCGAGGACGAGCCGCCGGGAATGCGGCTCGCGTCGGCGGCATTGCCGGGTGTGCCATAGTGCTGGTTGTCGCCGATCGCGGTGAAGGCGAATTCGGTCATGTTGGTCTTGCCGATGATGACAGTGCCGGCCTGCCGCAGCCGGTTGACGATTGCCGCGTCGTGCCGGCGAGGTGCGGTGTCCCTTAGCATCAGTGAACCGGCCGTGGTCGGTTCGCCGGCGACATCGAACAGATCCTTGATCGAGACAATGGTGCCGTCGAGTGGCCCGAGGCTCACGCCGGCCCGTTTGCGAGCATCGCTGGCATCGGCCGCGGCCCGCGCGGCTTCGGCATAGACCTTGGTGTAGACCTTCTCTTCTGCCGCACGATTGGCAAGACGTGACAGGATGATTTCGAGATGATCGCGGATTGATTGCATGTCGATGTCGGACTCCGCCAGGATGCAACGTCTTTAAAGCAAGCACAGAGAGTTCAAGCGGCAGGTTGGGCCTGCGGAAGGGATAACCCGGCCAGCGTGCCTTTGCACCTGCCAGCGATAGGAAGAGACCGATGCTGTACAAAGGCAGCTGCCACTGCGGCAAGGTGGCGTTCGAATTCAAGGCAGAGCTGACCGGCGCCGTGCGGTGCAATTGTTCGATCTGCTCGCGTAAGGGCGCGCTTCTATGCGCTATCCCGCATGCCAGCCTGACCGTGCTGGCCTGGGGTGATGATCTCGGCACCTATACATTCGGCAATCATGCGATGGCGCATCGCTTCTGCCGCACCTGCGGCATCCATCCCTTTGCCGAGGATGTTCGCGAAGGCAGTGAACGCAGTGCCTATATCAACATCCACTGCGTCGCCGATATCGACCCATCCTCCCTGTCGATCTTTGACTTCGACGGCCGCTCGGTCTGAAACCTACTCGGTAGCCTCATCACAACAGCAGCCCGAAAACCGCGATGGTCCTCGGGCCGCTGCCAGCGATGGTTTTCGGGCTAGATTACCCAGCGCTTTTCGGGCCGCGCGCGAACACCAGGATCGCTGCCAGCAAGGTCGCAGCGCCGCAATAGGCGAAGGCGCTGGCCACACCGGCATTGTCGACCAGCAGGCCGCCGAAGACAGCGCCCAGCGCAATCGCCACCTGGAAGGTCGACACCATCAGCGGCGACCCGCTGACCGACATGCTGCGCGGCTTGCGCCTCGACGGCGTCGACTATGGCCGCTGCGTGCTTGGCGAGCCCTGGGCCGTGTCCTTTCCCGCGCAGAAAGCGGCGCGGTTCCATTTCATGGGACAGCAAAGCTGCTGGCTGTTTTCGCCGTCGAAGGAGTGGATCGAACTGTCGGTGGGCGACGCGCTGCTGATCCCGCGCGGCGACGAGCATATTCTGGCCAGCGCGCCAGGCGTGCCACCCGTTCCGATCGGCCGCTACTCGATCGAACCGGTATGCGAGAACATCTACGACGTCTCCAACGGCTGCGATGGCTGCAAGACGTTGTTGTTCTGTGGCAGCATGCACTTCAACCTCGACGGCTCGCACCCGCTGCTCGACATGATGCCCAATCTGATGCAGGCGCATAAGCTCATGACCAACGCGCCAGGCATCCAGCATTTGCTCGATGCCATGGCCGGCGAGGTGACGATGGACCGGGTCGGCTCCGGCGGCATTCTGGCGCGTCTTGCCGATGTGCTCGCCGCCACCATCATCCGCTCCTGGGTGGAGAATGGCTGCGGCGATGCCTCCGGCTGGATTGCCGCCGTGCGCAATCCCGATGTCGGCAAGGTGCTCGCCGCCATTCACCTGCAGCCCGACCGCGACTGGACGGTCGAGGCGCTGGCAAGGCTGATGGGCGCCTCGCGCTCCGCCTTCGCCCAGCGCTTTGCCACCGTCGTCGGCGAAACTCCGGCCAAATATGTGCTGCGCGTGCGCATGCACCAGGCCCGGCAATGGCTTACCCGCGACGGTTTGAGAGTGTCGGTGGCGGCGGCGAAACTGGGGCTACGATTCGGAGGCTTCCTTCAGCCGCGCCTTCAAGCGGGTGATGGGCGTCGCACCGAGCCATCTGCGCAACACCGGCGGCGGCGACATCCACTCGTAAGATTCGGGGACGTCCCGCCAGCCCCTCTGCGGCTGGAGAAATTGCCAAACCTTTTGGACGGCATGTCATTGCAGGCGCGACCAACCTCCATAGTCTCGCAGGCGGAGGAACCACCATGTCCAGTCGCTCTGCGCTTCTAGCGCTCGCCATTCTGTGCATCTTTCCCGCTCGCGCCTTCGCCCTCGAGGACAGCTACCTGCCGGCCGACAAGATTCCCTATGTCGCCGAAGTGCCCGACCAGCCGCATCGCCTTGGCCCATTATGGGGCGAGCGGGCCAAGGGGCCGGCCGGCACCTTGCTGAAAGTTCCCGGAAACTGGCGCGCGCCGGTGCATGCGCACACCGCCGACTACCGCGCAGTGGTGATCAAGGGGCTGTGGGCGCACTGGCAGATGGAGAGCGGCGAAGCGACCAAGGTCGAACTGCCGCCAGGGTCCTACTGGACCCAAAAGGCCAATGAGATGCACGACGACGCCTGCCTGTCGGAGACGGAGTGCGTGATCCTGCTGATCAACGACACGCCCTACGAGACCTATTTCCAGAAATAGCCACACGATCGCCTGTAGATTCGTGACAGGTCAGCCGCCGGCGTAGAGTGCACAAGGGGTCAGCTGGCGTGGCGCAGGCTTACGCCGCTGCCCTTGTCGAACAGCACGACCTTGTCCGCATTCCACGCGAAGCGCACCGATTGCTCGATCGCCACATCGGTCCTGGCCGGCACGGTGGCGCGCAGCGTCGTGTCGCCGACCCGCAGAGTCAGGATCTTTTCCACGCCATGGTTCTCGACATCGTGGACGCGCGCCTCGACCGGTGCACCACTCTCCAGATAGACGTCTTCCGGACGGATGCCGAAGACGAGCGGGCGCCCTTCGGTCGCCGCGCCCGCTTTCGCCCCTCCAAAACCCTTGGCTCCCCCTGAAAGCGGCAGCTCGAAATTCATCGGCGCCATCACCGCGCGATTATCCACCAGCCGGCCGTCGATGAGGTTCATCGGCGGCGAGCCGACGAAGCTCGCCACATAGGTATCGCGCGGATTGTTGTAGATCTCGTGCGGCGTGCCGGTCTGCACGATGCGGCCGTGGTTCAACACGCCGACCTTGTCGCCCATCGACATCGCCTCGATCTGGTCGTGGGTGACGAACAGGAAGGTGGCGCCGAGCTGTATCTGCAGGTTCTTCAGCTCCGTCCGTAGCGCCTCGCGCAGCTTGGCGTCGAGCGCCGACAGCGGCTCGTCCATCAGGAACACGCGCGGCTTGCGCACGATGGCGCGGCCGATCGAAACGCGCTGCATTTCGCCGCCTGAGAGGCGATCGGTCTTGCGGTCGAGAAGATGCTCGATCCGCAGTGTCTTGGCGGCCCGCCCAACGCGGTCCTTGATCTCGGCATCGGGCAGCCGGCGGATCTTCGGCTTCAGCGGGAATTCCAGGTTCTCGCGCACGGTATAACGCGGGTAGAGCGAATATTGCTGCAGCACCAGTGCCACGTCGCGCTCGGCCGCACCCCAGTCGGCGACATCGACGCCGTCGATGAACACCTGGCCTTCCGTCGGCTTTTCGAGGCCGGCGACCATGCGCAGCGTCGTCGTCTTGCCGGCTCCCGTCTCGCCGAGCAGCACGAAGAACTCGCCATCGGCGATCTCGAGATTGAGCCCGGTCAGCGCGGTGTGGTTGCCGAAGCTCTTGGATATATTCTTGAGCTGGATATGCGCCATCAGAGCCTCACCCCAAGCGACTTGCCGCTTGCCGTATCGAAGAAATGCGCCTGCGTCGGATCGATCCTGGCGAAGACCCTTTCGCCGGGGCCACCGACGAAGCCGCTCTTGGTGCGGGCACGCAGCATTTTGGAGCCGACCTTGAGGTCGACAATGTCGAAGGAGCCGAGCGGCTCGACGATCTGCGTTTCGACCGGCAGGAAGCCCTCCGCCGCTTCATGGCGCACCAGCACGCCTTCGGGCCGTATGCCGAGCGCCAGCTGGCCGCCGGCATGGCCATTGAGCCTGGACAGAAGAGCCCGCGGGAATTCGAAACCGGCGGCAGCACCACCGACGGTGACCGAGGCCGAGGACGCTGTTTCTGCGACCGACGCATCGGCGACATTCATCACCGGGCTGCCGACGAACTGCGCCACGAACAGATTGGCCGGATGCGAATAGACCTCGTCTGGCGAGCCGACCTGCTGCAACACGCCCTCATGCATGATGACGATGCGATCGGCGAGGCTCATCGCCTCGATCTGGTCATGCGTGACATAGATGGTGGTCGAGCCCTGCTTGATGTGCAGCCGCTTGATCTCGGCGCGCATCTCCTCGCGCAATTTGGCGTCGAGCGCGCCGATCGGTTCGTCCATCAGCATCGCCTTGGGGCGCCGCACCAGCGCCCTGCCGATAGCGACGCGCTGCATGTCGCCGCCCGACAGCGCCGACGGCTTCTTGGCCAGGAGGCCGGTGATCTGCAGCGTCTTGGCGACCGAGCGCACTTCCTGGTCGATCTCAGCCTTGCTCTTTCGCGTTGCCCTGAGTGGGAAAGCAACATTCTCGTAGACGCTCATATGCGGATAGAGCGAGAACGACTGGAACACCATGGCGATGTCGCGGTCGGCGGCCTTGAGATGCTGCACCGGCTTGCCGTCGATCAGTATATCGCCGCCATCGATCGTCTCCAGCCCGGCAATGGCGCGCAGCGTCGTCGTCTTGCCGCAGCCGGACTGGCCGAGCAGCACGATGAATTCGTTGTCGTTGATTTTGAGGTTGAGGTCCTTGATGACCTGGACGGCGCCGAAGAATTTCTGAACGCCACGAAGCTCGATCTGGGTCAATGCGGTGCTCCCGGATTTCGCGCCGGCTCGTCCGCGCCGTGGCCAGTGCCGGCCTTCTCTTCCGGCGCGATCTTTGAGGTGATGTTGAAGCCGATCAGGCCGATCAGGATGATGGTCACGCCATAACTATGCAGCAGCATGTTCCAGGGCTGGCAGAGCGCGATGATGCCGAGCACCATCAGCACCTGGCTTCCGGGTTCTAGATATTTCTGGTTGATGGCGCGAAAGCTCATTTGCGGATCGCTCCGAAAGACATGCCGCGCAGCAGGTGATTGCGCAGCAGGAAGGTGAAGATCGCGACCGGCAGCAGGAACAGGAAGGTGCCGGCGGCAATCACCGTCCAGTCCGGCAGGCCGGAGCCGACCTGGCTGGGGATGAAGGGCGGTGCCGTTTGGGCACGGCGGCTGGTCATGATCAGTGCGAAGGCATATTCGTTCCAAGCCGTGATAAAGCAGAAGACGGCGGTGGCAGCGATGCCGGTGGCGGCCTCGGGCAGCACGATCTTGAAGAAGGCCTCCATGCGGGTATAGCCATCGACGAGCGCCGCCTCCTCATATTCCTTCGGGATCTCGTCCATGAAGCCTTTCATCAGCCAGACCGAGAAGGACAGGTTGAAAGCGGTATAGAGAATGACCAGGCCGAGATGGGAATCGTTGAGCCCGACCGCGCGGTACATCAGGAACATGGGGATGGCGACGACCACCGGCGGCAGCATGCGTGTCGACAGGATGAAGAAGAGCAGGTCCGCCTCCCCCTTCACCTTGAAGCGCGAGAAGCCGTAGGCGGTGAACGTGCCCATGCCGACCGCCAGTACGGTCGAGGTTATGGCCACGATCAACGAGTTCATGAAGCGGCTCGGATAGCCGGACCACTGCACTTCGCCCTTGCCGTCGCGCACGATCTTTTCGCCACCGTCGAAAACGACCCGCTCCCACCAGGGAGCGGCTGCATACTCTTCCGGCGACGCCGGGTTGCGCATCTGCGAGCGCTTGGCGAACAGCTTCACGAAGGGCGATATTTCCGGCTGGAAGACGACCGTCGGCGGGATGGTGGTGGCGAGATTGCGCGGCTTGAACGCCGTCGAGGCAATCCAGTAGATCGGCGCCAGGAAGATGATCGTCACCAGCAGGACAGCGACGATGGCGACGCGGTTGAAGCCTATTTCGGAAGAAGTGCGGACGGCGGCCATTTCAGCGCTCCTTCACCTTGTTGAGGTACTTCACGTAGATGTTGGTGATCGCCAGCACCATGATCAGCACGATGTAGGCGAGTGCACAGGAGCGCCCGGTCTGCCATTCCTGGAACGCCATCTTGTAGAGCCGGATCGAGATCAGTTCGGCCGTCGGCTGGCTGGTCAGGATGTAGGCGAGATCGAAGGTCTTGAACGCCTCCATGGTGCGGAAGATGACCGCGATCATCAGGATCGGCGCAACCAGCGGCAGGGTGATGCGGAAGAAGGTGTAGAACGGTCCGGCGCGGTCGATCGCCGCTGCCTCATACAGATGCTTCGGCACCGCCGACAGGCCGGCCAGCGACAACAGCATGACGAAGGGCGACCACATCCAGATGTCGGTCAGCGCAACTGCATAGAGCGCCATTTTCGGATCCGACAGCCATTCGAAGGTGCCGAGACCGAGCGCATAGTTGATGATGCCGAAGGACGGATCGTAGAGCAGTTTCCAAAACAGGCCGACGACCGCCATCGACAACATCATCGGCAAAAGCAGCAGCGTCGTCAGCAAGCCCTTGAGCGGGATGTCGCGATTGAGCAGCATGGCGACGCCGAAACCGACGAGCAGCTGGCCGGCGACCGAGATGATGACGTATTTCGCCGTGACGGCGAAGTTGGACCAGACATAGGGGTCGCCAAGCAGGTCGCGATAATTCTGCAGCCCGACGAAATTTGCCGGCGCATTGGTCGACGCACGGAAATCGGTGAAGGAATAGCCCAGCGAATAGATCAGCGGGAAGATGTTGAAGACGATCAGGAACAGGATCGTCGGAATGATGAAGAGGTTGCGGATCGAAATGTCGCTGAGACCGCGTGCAGCGGCTCGCGAGGACCTGTCCAGCGTGGTGATCATCGTGGTCGCCAAGACCCTGCTCCCGGTTCTGAAAAAGAAA
This sequence comes from Mesorhizobium caraganae, assembly GCF_016836705.1. Taxonomy (GTDB): domain Bacteria; phylum Pseudomonadota; class Alphaproteobacteria; order Rhizobiales; family Rhizobiaceae; genus Mesorhizobium; species Mesorhizobium caraganae. Next base: position 16,303 of record NZ_JAFCGY010000035.1, read on the forward strand.
ACGGAGGAGGCCCCAATCGCCCCCTCCGTGAAGAAGTCGGTTACTGCCCGCGGCCGTATTTCTTGAAGGTCGCGTTCCAGTCGGCGGCAAGCGCATCCAGCGTCTCCTTGGCGGTGCCGGGACCACCGATCACGTAGGGATAGATGCGCTGGTTGAGCTGCTGCAGCAGTTCGGCATATTCGGGCACCGCCCAGAAGTCCTTCACCTTGAACATGGTCTCATAGAAGGCCTTGTTGTAGGGCGTGGCGTTCTGGAACTCGTCCGACTTGAGCACCGCGGCGCTGCAGGTGTAGCCGCCGAGGGCTGCCCACTTCTTCTGGGTCTCGTCCTTGATGAACCATTCAAGGAACTTCGTCGCCTCGTCCTGCTTCTTGGAGTAGGAGACGATGGAGATGCCCTGGCCGCCGAGTGCGGCGAACTGGTCGCCGTTCGGGCCCGGGGGGTTGGCGAAGAAGCCGGTGTTCTTGGCGTTCGGGTTCGACGCCTCGTTGATCAGCGAGGGAAAGAACGCGAAGTAGTTCATGCTCATCGCCGCCAGGTTCTCGGTGATCGCCTGGTTGTCCTCGACGAAGAACGACTTGGCCCAGCCCGGAGGCGTGAACGTGTAGAGTTCCTTGTAGGCGTCGAGCGCCGCTATCGCCTTGTCGGAGTTGATGAAACCATCGACCTTGTAGGTCGAATAGTCACCCAGTTCGCCGCCATAGGAGAACAGCGCGTTCTCGAAGCCCATCGCCATCGCGTCATAGGTATTGTCGGTGTAGATGGCGATGCCGTATTTCTTCTGGTCCGGCCGGTGGAAGAATTCGGCGATGTCGCGCAACGCCTTGAAATCCTTCGGCACGTCGAGATCGTAGCCATACTTGGCCTTGAAGGCTTCCTTTTCCTTGGGGTCTTCGAACCAGTCCTTGCGATAGGACCAGCCGACGGCGTCGCCTTCGAGCGGGATCGCCCAGTACTTGCTGCTGCCGCCCGGATATTCGGCATAGTATTTCACCGTCGCCGGTGCCATCACGTCGCCGACCTTGTGCTTGTTGAAGAAGTCGGTCAGGTCGACATAGTGGCCACCGGTCGAGCCGGCGCCGAGCCATTGCGAGTCGCCGACGACCATATCATAGGCGTCGCCATGGGCGTTGAACTCGGTGAAGGCCTTGGTCTGGAAGTCGGGCCACGGTGTGGTTTCCACCGTGATCTTGACGCCGGTTTCCTTCTCGTACTCGTTGCCGAGTTCCTGCAGGTAATTGGCCGGATCCCATTCCGCCCAGAAGATGGTGAGCGATTTATCCTGCGCGTAAACGGACGTTCCGCAGGCAAGCACTAAGCCGATACCAGCAAGCAGGCTGGTCATTGTCTTGCGCATAATGTTTCCTCCCTTGTGCGCATTCTACCGTATCATGCGAGCCGGCAACGGGGCCGGCCCTGGTAGTTCCTCCCGAGATCGCACCTTTCCGGTTCCAAGCCTCCGCGCTTTGCCGGAAAATGGACCGCAGCTCTCACTTTCGATCCGCTTTATCTGCCCTGATCTGGTATTACCAATTTTGGATAGCCGTCAAGCTCTTTCTTGGACCACAGCCGGAGCTTGCATAACCGGATTTCTCATGTATCTGACTGTTTTCCCTTAATTTTCCTACTCCTTGATATAGGAGAGCCTTGTTTCGGTACCCACATCCAGGTTAACATCGGTAGTGGCCGCTCAAATCTGGTCGAACCAGATTGGCGCTATTTCATCGCTTCCGCCGGCCGCGCCGTATCCGCTTCTGTCATCGATTCCGCCATCGCGGCGCGCACCAAGGCGCCAGCCGCCCATTGCGCGACCGACCGCATGCCGCGGCTGTCGAGCCCCCATATGTCCTTCAGCACGATCAGCAATTCGACGCCGAACATCATCGACAGCGCCTGCGCCAGGCGCTTGAATTCGCGCGGCGGCAGCTGCCCCTTGAGCGGCGCAATTGCATCCTTCAGCAGCTGGACGCGATGACCGCGTGTGAACTGCGGCTCGCCCCCCAGCGTGCCCGCCTGACGCTGCGCCCACTGGTCGAGCGACAGTTTCAGCGCTGCCTTGAAGGTTGCCTCGAAAGCCTCGATGCACGGCATGGCCGTGTCGAACAATTCGGCGACGCGGCGTTGCGGATCTTTCGAAGCCGATTGCCAGGTCAGGATCGGCCCGAGCCCCTCGTCGACCACGGCATGCACCAGGGCTGCCTGGCTCGGGAAATAGCGATAAGCGGTGGCGCGCGAGACTTCAGCCGCTTCCGCGACTTCGCTCACCGACGGAGTGACCCCCGCTTGCATCAGCCGCGTCGCCGTCTCCAGCATCAGCCGCCTCGTGCGGGCGCGCGGGCCGCGTTCGGCAGCCTCTTTGGCGTCGTCGCCTGCTGCAGCTTGTTGACGTGAGACATCCATGTCAATACGATACGCGCGTCTCAAAAAATTGCAATGGCCTTCGTTCAACGAAGGGCCGGGCAAGTGAGCGGCGGGCGGCTCAACGCGGGGTCAGCCGGCGACGGGAGAACGCGATGAAACGCATCTATGTGGTGGGCACAGCCGACACCAAGGGCGAAGAGCTTGCCTTCCTGGCCGATACGATTGCCGCCACCGGCAGTTCGGTAGCCCGCGTCGACATCGGCACGCGCGGCGCCACCGTGCCGGTCGATATTCCAGCCAGCGAGGTCGCCGCACATCACCCGGGCGGAGCTAGCGCCGTGCTCGGCATAGATGATCGCGGTACGGCGGTGGCCGGAATGGGCGCTGCCTTCACCAGCTTCATCCAGTCCCGCGACGACGTAGCCGGCATTATCGGCATCGGTGGCGGCGGTGGTACCTCGATCGTCACCTCAGGCATGCGCGCGCTGCCGCTGGGCGTCCCGAAGATCATGGTCTCGACACTCGCCTCCGGCGACACAGCGCCCTATGTCGACGTCTCCGACATCATCATGATGCCCTCGGTGACCGATATGGCGGGACTGAACCGGCTCTCCCGCACGGTGTTGCATAATGCGGCGCAGGCCATCGCGGGCATGGCGTCGAAACCCGCGCCGGCTGCAACCGGCAAACCAGCGCTCGGGCTGACCATGTTCGGCGTCACCACCCCTTGCGTGACGGCCATCGCCGACCAGCTCCGGGCAAACTACGACTGCATGGTCTTCCACGCCACCGGCACTGGCGGCCGCTCGATGGAGAAGCTCGCCGACAGCGGCCTGCTCGCCGGCGTCATCGACATCACCACGACGGAGGTCTGCGACCTGCTGTTCGGCGGCGTGTTGCCGGCGACGGAAGATCGCTTCGGCGCCATTGCTCGCACCAAGCTCCCCTATGTCGGTTCTGTCGGCGCGCTCGACATGGTCAATTTCTGGGCTCCACCGACCATTCCCGAGAAATATCGCGGCCGGCTGTTTTACGAGCACAACCCCAACGTCACGCTGATGCGCACCACAGCCGAAGAATGCCGCAGCATCGGCGAATGGATCGGCGAGAAGCTGAGCCGCTGCGAGGGACCGGTGCATTTCCTGATCCCGGAAAAAGGCGTATCGGCGCTCGACATCGAGGGCGGTGCCTTCTTCGATCCGCAAGCTGACGCCATCCTGTTCGACGCCATCGAGCGAACCATCAAGCCGAACGCCACGCGCCGCGTGACACGGCTGCCGCTGCACATCAACGACCCGGAATTTGCCAAGGCCGCAACCGCGGCCTTCCTCGACATCGCCAGACAGTGAGAGCCCAGACATGGCTGCCATACCGCGCAAGGACATACTGAAGAAGTTTAAGGCGATGATCGCCGACGGTGTGCCCATCGTCGGCGGCGGCGCCGGCACCGGCCTCTCGGCCAAGGCCGAGGAAGCCGGCGGCATCGACCTGATCATCATCTACAATTCCGGCCGCTACCGCATGGCCGGACGCGGCTCGGCCGCCGGCCTGCTCGCCTACGGCAATGCCAACGAGATCGTCAAGGAAATGGCTTATGAGGTGCTGCCGGTGGTGAAGAAGACGCCGGTTCTAGCCGGCGTCAACGGCACCGATCCCTTCGTCATCATGCCGCTGCTTCTCACCGAGCTGAAGACGATGGGCTTTTCCGGCGTGCAGAATTTCCCCACCATCGGCCTGTTCGACGGCAGCATGCGGCAGAGTTTTGAAGAAACCGGCATGGGCTTCGGGCTCGAGGTCGACATGATCGCCGAGGCGCACAAGCTCGACCTGTTGACCACGCCCTATGTCTTCAACCCGGACGAGGCTCGCGCCATGGCACGAGCCGGCGCCGACATCATCGTCGCCCATATGGGCGTGACGACCGGTGGCTCGATCGGCGCGACGTCGGCCAAGTCGCTCGACGACTGCGTTGTCCAGATCGACGCCATCGCCAACGCCGCGCGTTCGGTGCGCAAGGACGTCATCCTGCTTTGCCATGGCGGACCGATCTCGATGCCGGACGACGCCCGCTACATTCTCGACCGCTGCAAAGGCCTGCATGGCTTCTATGGCGCAAGCTCGATGGAACGGCTGCCGGCGGAAGCCGCGATCGCCAGGCAGACGGCGGATTTCAAAGCCGTCACGCTGCACGACCAGAAGAAAAGAAGGGATGAGAGATGACCGACAAGAGCAAGGTGTTTGTCTACCCGAAGGACGTCAGCGCCTTCGGCTTCGACTGGGGCAAGCTGGCGCTGACGGTCGCTCCGGAAGTGAATGGCGCGATGCGCTTTTCCGGCGGCGTCGTCGACCTGCCCTCAGGCAAGGGCCACACCCGCCACAATCATCCCGGCGCGGAAGAGATCATCTTCGTCATCTCAGGCAATGGCGAGCAGATGGTCGAGGACGAGAACGGCAACCCGGTGGTGGCGAAAGTCGGGCCCGGCTGCACCATCTATGTGCCGGAAAGCCGGTTTCATTCGACGCTGAATACAGGTGACGGACCGATGCAGCTCTTCGTCGTTTACTCGCCGGCCGGGCCGGAACTGGTGCTGCGGGAGCTGCCGGATTTCAGGCTGATCCAGGCGGGTGGGAAATAACCTTATAAGGCAGCGCCGCCCCTCATTGTCCTGCCGGACATTTCTCCCCGTATAGTGACGGGGAGAAAGATGCTCTCATCGACGATTTCGCAAATCGCCAGAGCTGCTCTCTTCTCCCCGTTCTACGGGGAGAAGGTGCCGGCAGGTGGATGAGGGGCAGCGCCTACTTACCCCTTATGAAATCCCACCCCTGTTCCATCCCCGCGCCCTATCCCCGAACATCACATACCCCGTATCCGTCACCGCCAGCGTATCCTCCAGCTTGATGAACCCTCGCGTCGGGTGAAGCATGGTCGTCTCCACCGAGAGCACCATGTTCGTTTCCAGGGGCTTGGCGGCGTAAGTGCCTTCGTACGTCACCGGATGGTTGGTCATCAGGAACGGCGCCTCATGCGTGATCAGCCCCATGCCGTGGGTGAAGAAATCCGTATAGGGCGCAACCTTGGAGGCCTTCAGCACCCCCTCGGCATGCGAAATCATGTCGCCGCCGATGGTGCCTGCCTTGACCTTGGAGAAGGCCGCCTGCTGCACCGTCTCGACCTCGGCCAACAGATCTTCCAGTTCGGCATCGGGTTCACCGAGAATGCCCATGCGGCAGAGATCGCCAATATAGCCATGGTAATTGCCGCCGGAATCGATCGACAGCACCTCGCCCTTCTTCCACGCCTGCGGTGACGCCGCCCGATTGTGGCTGGAGCCTAGCGTCAGCAGGCAATATTCGAAATGCGCGCCGCGATTGGTTTCCTCGCGCCGCAGATGCTCGATAATATCGGCCTTGGTGGTGCCTTCGCGCGCCCATTGGATGGTCGCCAGCATGGAATCGGTGATCAGCTCGGAAGCGATGCGCAGCTTTTCCAGCTCGGCATCGGTCTTGATGGCGCGCACGCGCTCCAGCATGTCGGTCGCGTCGATCAGCTTGGCGTCCGGCAGCGCCTTGCGGATCAGCGCATAGGCGTCGGACGGCAGGAAGGCTGGCTCGATGCCGATGCGCGCGCCAGCCTTGCCGATCTTGAGCACATGCTCCACTGCGAGATTGGCGGCGTCGAGCGTGCCCCAGCAGGCGGCGTGCAGCGTCGGCGTCCAGAACGGGTTGTTCTGATGTTCGGCCCCTTCCATCCGGTTGCCGATATAGGCCGCATGCTCGGGCCCGCCCTTTTCGTAGACGACAACGGGCAGATAGCGGCTGTGGCCGATCGCATCCATGGCGGCAAAGAAGATGAACTTGTAGCCGCCGAGCAGATATTGCGTGTTGTGCTTGGACGTCGCCAGCAGCACATCGATGCCGGCTTCCTCCATCAGCCGGTCGACCCTCGCCTGGTCGAACGGAATATTGCTGACGGCATTCTTGCCCGGGGCAATGTTCATTGTTCTCTCCCTGATTTCAGTGGGATCGCCGGTCGCGCTGCGCCCGATCCCCTGACTGTTGATCAAATCTGCACCATTTTGCTCACTCTGGTCCAGCCAGAAATAGGGAAATGGCGTCACCAGGCCAGTCAGCAAATCGTCATTCGTCGGCTACCCAGCCAATCTGGTCCTACCAGAATGATTGGATGGAGCCACTTCTTCTAACTGGTCCAGCGGACGAAAATTTCAAAGCCAAGCAAGGATGCGCCAATTCCGTCTCTGGCGAAACCCCGCACAAGGCCCATAATCGGCGCTACAAGGAGGCTGGCGGACCCGCTGGTATCCGAGGGAGATTGGCGCGCCCGGCAGGGTCGTGGAGAGGACGGAGTTCGATCATGTCAGATATTTCCAGACGCACGCTGCTTTCGGGGTCGGCCCTGCTGCTGGCCTCCACCGCCATGCCGGCGATTGGCTGGACGCAGACGCCGAAGAAGGGCGGCCGGCTCGTGCTTGCCGCCGATTCCGAACCGCGCAATCTCAATCCGGCGATTGTCGCCTCCAACGGCGTTTTCTTCATCTCCAGCAAGATCGTCGAAACGTTGGCCGAAGCCTCCTTCGACGGCAAGGATGGGCTTGAGCCGCGCCTTGCTCTCTCCTGGGAGGGCGCCGCCGACGGGCTGTCGGTGACCTTCAAGCTGCGCGAGGGCGTCAAATGGCATGACGGCAAGCCGTTCACCTCGGCCGACGTTGCCTTCTCGGCGCTGCAAATCTGGAAGCCGCTGCAAAATCTCGGCCGCACCGTGTTCAAGGATCTGGCCAGCGTCGATACCCCGGACGACTTCACCGCCGTATTCAAATTCGCCAAGCCGACTCCATTCCAGCTCATCCGCAACGCCTTGCCGGCGCTGTCGAGCGTGGTGCCAAAGCATGTCTATGAGGTCGGCAAGATCGAGGAGAACCCGGCCAACAATGCGCCCATCGGCACCGGCCCGTTCAAGTTCGGCGAGTACAAGGCCGGCCAGTACTACAAGCTGACCAGGAATGCCGACTACTGGGGCAAGGACGAGCCCTATCTCGACGAGATCATCTATCAGGTGCTGCCTGACCGCACGTCGGCGGCGGCCGCGCTCGAGGCCGAGGAGATCCAGCTCGCCGCCTTTTCCGCGGTGCCACTGGCCGACCTCGACCGCATCTCCAAGGTGCCGGGCCTGAAGGTCATCTCCAAGGGCTATGAGGGGCTAACCTACCAGCTCGTCGTCGAGATCAACCATCGCCGCAAGGAACTGGCCGACGTGAAGGTGCGCCAGGCGATCGCGCATGCCATCGACAAGGATTTCGTCGTCAAGACGGTGTTCCTCGGCTATGCCGCGACCGCCACCGGCCCGGTGCCGAAGAACGATCCGCAATTCTACACCGCCGACGTGCCGACCTATCCGTTCGACGTCGCCAAGGCCAACGCACTGCTCGACGAGGCCGGCTACGGCAAGGCCGATGATGGCAAGCGCTTTGCGCTCAAACTCCTGCCGGCGCCCTATTTCAACGAGACCAAACAATTCGGCGACTATCTGCGCCAGGCGCTGGCTGCCATCGGCATCGACGCCGAGATCGTCAACAACGATGCGCCCGCGCACATCAAGGCGGTCTACACCGACCACGCCTTCGACCTCGCCGTCGGCCCGCCAGTGTTCCGCGGCGACCCGGCGATCTCGACCACCATCCTGGTGCAGAGCGGCATTCCGGACGGCGTGCCGTTCTCCAACCAGGGCGGCTACAAGAACGATGCGCTCGATGCGCTGATTGCCAAGGCATCGGAAACGCTCGACACCGCAGCGCGCACCGACCTCTACAAGGAATTCCAGAAGGAGGTGGCCGCCGACCTGCCGCTGATCAACGTTGCGGAGTGGAGTTTTATCAGCGTTGCGCGCGACACGGTGGGGAATATCGCCAACAATCCGCGCTGGGCGGTTTCGAACTGGGCGGACACGTATCTGGAATCGTGACACATTTGCGCGGATGAAAGTTCGCGATGAAATTGGTGTGAGGACATGGCGTAGGGCCGCGTTTCTTCACACCCCCTTCTGTCCTGCCGGACAACGCCGACCTCCACCCTCCCCCTTGTGGGGAGGGTCGCCGAGTGGGTGCCGCGAAGCGGCAACCGGTCGGCGGGGTGGGGGTACTGGCGCTGACCTAAGGACCCCCACCCCCCTCCCCACAAGGGGGAGGGTAAGGCAGCCATGACCCGCGCCCTCACCCTCATTCGCCGCCGTCTCGTCGGCAGCATCTTCGTGCTGCTGATCGTCATCATCGGCACCTTCCTTTTGCTCGAAGCCGCCCCCGGTGACGCCGTCGACGCGTATATCGTCTCGACCGGTGGTGATGCCGGCATGATCGAATTGCTGCGTCATCGCTGGGGCCTCGACCAGTCGGAACTGACACGGCTCGCCAACTATCTCTGGGCGCTGCTGCATCTCGACCTCGGCCAGTCAGTCACCTTCTCGCGACCGATCCGCGAAGTCATCATCGAGCGCCTGCCGACGACATTGCTTCTGATGGTCAGCGCCACCGCGCTCTCCTTTGGCTTGGGCTCGGCGCTCGGCATCTATGCCGGCGCCAGACCCGGCAGCTTTCGCGACCGCTTCCTGTCCATCGGCTCGCTGGCGCTCTATGCCGTGCCTGGGTTCTGGCTCGGCCTGGTGCTGATCGTCGTCTTCGCCGTCGATTTGCGCTGGCTGCCGATCGGTGGCATTGAGAGCCTGGCCTCCGACAAGACCGGCTTCGCCCGCGCCGCCGACATCGCCGTCCATCTCGTACTGCCGGTTTCCGCCCTCGGCTTCATCTACCTCGCACTCTATCTGCGCATGATGCGCGCCGGCATGGCCGAGGCCTGGCGGCAGGATTTTGTCCTCGCCGCCCGCGCCAGGGGGCTGTCGCGCCGCCGCATCGTGTTGGCCCACGTCGCCCGCAATGCGCTCTTGCCGCTGGTCACCATGCTCGGCCTGCAATCGGCGCAGATGCTGGGCGGCAGCGTCGTCATCGAGAGCGTCTTTGCCGTGCCCGGGCTCGGCCGGCTGGCGCAGGAAGCGGTGGCGTCGCGCGACACACCGCTGCTGCTCGGCATCATCCTCACCAGCGCCGTCCTGGTCATTGCCATCAACCTTGCCGTCGACATCGCCTACGCCTTTCTCGACCCGCGCGTCGGCGCCAGCGAGGCCGGCGCGTGAGCCCGCTCAACCGGCTCCTGCGCCGGCCGGAAGCGGTCGCCGGTGCGTTCATTCTGGCGGTGCTTTTCGCCATGGCGCTGTCTGCGTCGCTGCTTTTCCCCAGCGACCCTCAAGCCATCGCCGGTCCGGCCCTGCTGCCGTCGTTTCAGGACTGGTCGCTGCCGCTCGGCACCGACCGGCTCGGCCGTGACGTGCTGGCCGAATTGTTCCACGGCGCCCGTACCTCGCTGGCGGTCGGGCTGGCGGCAGCAACGGCGGCGCTTTTCATCGGTGCGGTCGTTGGCACGCTGGCCGGCTTTGCCGGCGGCCTCGTCGACGAGGTGCTGATGCGCATCACCGATGCCTTCCAGACCGTGCCGAGTTTTCTCCTGGCGCTGGCTTTCGTCAGCGTCGTCGGCCCGTCGCTCGGCATTGTCGTCGCGGCGATCGCACTTGGCGCCTGGACCGGGCCGGCGCGTGTGGCGCGCGCCGAGGTACTGTCGATCCGCGAGCGCGACTATGTCGCCGGCGCCCGCGTCATCGGCATGCATCCGATGGCGATCGCTTTCCGCGAAGTGCTGCCCAACGCTCTGCCGCCGGTGCTGGCGCTGTCCTCGGTGATCGTCGCCGCCGCGATCCTCACCGAAGCAGCACTTTCCTTTCTCGGCCTCGGCGACCCCAACCGCGTCACCTGGGGCGGCATGATCGCCGAGGGCCGCACCGTTCTGCGCACCGCGCCCTTCCTGTCGATCGTTCCAGGTATCGCGCTCGTGCTGACCGTGCTCGGTATCTATCTCGCCGGCGAAGGCGTGGTCGAGACGACGGCCGTGCGGAGGAGCCTGTCGTGACCGCGCAGGCTGAGATCCGCGATCTCTCGGTGCACTATCGGCGGGATGGGGCCGAGGTGACGGCGCTGGACAGCATCAGCCTTGATGTTGTTGCAGGAGAGCGCCTGGCGATCATCGGCGAAAGCGGTTCGGGCAAGAGCACACTGGCGCTGGCGATTGCGGGGTTGCTGCCGGGGTCAGCCAAGGTCGAAGGGCGTATTGGGTGGCAATTTCAGGCGCCGCGATCCTTCCCACCCCCCTCTGTCCTGCCGGACATCTCCCCCGCAAGGGGGGAGATTGGCAACACCGCCATTGGCTCTTCAACTTCGAAGATTGGCGAAGGCAGAGATGAGAGCGTAATCTCCCCCCTTGCGGGGGAGATGTCCGGCAGGACAGAGGGGGGTGTGACGGAACGCCGAACATCCGCGATTGGCGGACCCCGACAGCCCCTCCCCGGTCGCGACATCGGCTTCGTCTTCCAGGACCCTTCCGCCAGCCTCGACCCGGTGATGGCGGTCGGCAAGCAAATCGCCGAAGTCGCCCACACCCATCTCGGCCTTGACTGGCCACAAGCTTACGCCAGGGCAAAGCACCTGCTCGAACGCGTCCGCTTGCCCGACCCGGCCTCCGCCATACGCGCCTTTCCTCATCAGCTCTCCGGCGGCCAGAAGCAGCGCGTAGCGATCGCCGCGGCCATTGCCGCCGAACCCAAACTGCTGATCGCCGATGAGGCGACAAGCGCGCTCGACACCATCGTGCAAGCCGAGATCGTCGCGCTGATCCGGCAACTGGTCATCGAGGATGGCATGACGTTGTTGTTCATCAGCCACGACATCGCGCTGGCCGCCGAACTCGCCGAGCGCATCGCCGTCTTCCGGTATGGGGGACTGGTCGAGATCGGCGCGACGGCGCAGATCGTCAATGCCCCGCGCCAGGACTATACGCGCGCGCTGCTCGACGCCCATCTTGGCCTCGACGCCTCGCCGCTGCTGCGACGGACGCCGGCATGACCTTGCTGGCCGTCTCCGATCTGACCAAGCGCTATCGCCGCGGCGGCAAGACCATCGCCGCCGTCGACGGCGTTTCCTTCGCCGTCGAACCTGGCGAGACGCTGGCGCTGGCCGGCCCCTCTGGCAGCGGCAAGTCGACGATCGCACGTCTGGTGCTCAGGCTGATCGAACCGGATGCCGGAAACATACAATTCGAAGGCGATGACTTCCTTACCTTGAACGGCGCTGCCCTGCGCGCCCGGCGAGCCCACCTGCAAATGGTGTTCCAGGATCCGCTCGCCGCCTTCAACCCGCGCGCCACGGTGGCGCGCGTGCTTGACGATCCCTTGCGCATCCATGCCATCGCTTCTCGCGCCGAGCGTCCGGCCCGCATCGCTGCCTTGCTCGAGCGTGTTGGGCTGACGGCCGATCTCGCTCCACGCGCCATCCATGAAATCTCCGGCGGCCAGCGCCAGCGCGTGGCGATTGCCCGCGCCATCGCAACGAACCCGTCGCTGATTGTACTCGACGAGGCGGTGTCGGCGCTCGACGTTTCCGTGCGCGGACAGATTCTTGAGCTGCTACTCGACCTGCAGGCCAGGGAACGGATCGCCTATCTCTTCATTTCGCATGATCTCGGCGTTGTTCGTGCGATCGCCCACCGCGTCGTCCTTCTCGACGCCGGGCGGATCGCCGAGAGCGGCGACGCCCGCGCCGTTATCGACGCGCCGCAATCGGCCATCGGCAAGGCGCTGGTGGCGGCGGCACCAAGATTGAACAGAAGCAGCAGGCAGGTACCATGACAGACGCCGAAGCCAGAGCCGAGAAACTCTCGCGAGAACTCGATTCCGCCTTCCGCAACCGGGCCGATCTCTACCGCCTGTTTCTCGACGAGCTGACCGGCGAACTGGGCGCGGAGAAGGCCGAGGCGATCATGATCCGCACCATCGAACAGCGCGGCAAGGAGGTGGCGGCAGCAGCCTTTGCCCGCTTCGGGCCCAACGACGCAGCGGCCATCGGCGAAGCGTTCCTGGCCGTCAGCCCGGATGGCGGCCTGATGTATCCGACCGATGTCGAGCGCGGACCGGACCACATCGCCTTCAAGGTGAAACGCTGTCCGCTGAAGGAGGCCTGGGTCGAGGCCGGTGTCGGCGATGAAAAGCTCGCCACGCTCTGCCGCATCGCCGGCGCTTTCGACCGCGGCCTGTTCGAGGCGACGGGCGTGCGCTTCGACAATGTCACCTGGACGCCGGGCCACGGCTCCGGCTGCTGCCACATCGCACTGACCAACCGGGATGCTGCGGGATAGGCTGCGGCAACTGCTGATCAGTCGCCGGCAAACACATGCAGCTCCGTGCCCGCCTGTTCGGCAGCAGTGCGCAGGTCGGTCTTCGGTTCGCTGTCGGTGACGATGTCGGCAATGTCGTCAAGTCCGCAGATGCGCTCCAGGCTGGAGCGGCCGAACTTGTCGTGGGTCACCACCAGCACCGTCGACAGTGAACGCGATATCATCGCGCGCTTGACTGCCGCGGCGCCGGAGATCATGTCGCTCGGGCCGTCGGCACTTAGTCCCGACGCCCCGATGATGGCGACGTCAGCGTTGTAGCGGCGCACGAACTCGACCGTGTCTTCGCCCAGTACACTGCCTTCCCTGCTGTCATAGGTTCCGGGGCAAAGCAGCACGCGGAAGGTCGGATTGGCGCCGGCCACCGAGGCCACGCCGGTGGAATTGGTGATGATGGTAAGGTCGCGCTTCAGCTGCGAAAGGTTGCGTGCCACCTCATAAGTGGTCGAGCCGCCGTCGATCATCACGATCTGGCCTTTCTCGACCAGGCCGGCCGCGCCGCGGCCGATGCGGGCGCGCTCGTCGACCAGGGTCAGGCCGCGCTCGGAAATTACCGGTTCGGTCGTCACCAGCGAGATCGTCGCGCCACCATAGGTGCGGTTGATCAGCCCGGCATCGCCGAGTTCGATGAGATCGCGGCGGATGGTCTCGCCTGCGACCCCGATTCGCCGGGCGAGCTTGGAGATGCGAATGGACGCTGACCGGCGCACTTCCGAAAGGATAAGCGCGTGCCGCTCCTTCTTCGTCAGTCGGCCTTGATCCATGGCACTTCCATTCCCTTTGCAGCAATCAACGCGTCGGCAAGCTCGGCAAATCCTTGCGCGCCGCGCCCGCTTGTGACGAAGGCAGGAGATGCCGGAAGTTCGCCGGCGAAGTCCACCACATTAGCGACGCCGACGCTGTTGGGGAAGAAGCCGAACATTGGTGCATCGTTTGGACTATCGCCGACGAAGGCAATGCTGTCCTTGTCGTGGTCTATGTCTATACCGAAACAGTCCTGCAAGAATAGCCGGCTTGTCGACAGTTTGTCGTGTTTGCCGAACCAGCCATTGACATGGATGGACGAGATTTTCGCCGTCGCTCCATAGCGCTGAAAGATACCGACGATCTTCAACACTTCGGTTTTGGGCAGCGGCGCGACATCCTCGCGAAAATCGATCGCCAGATCGGCCTCGCGGTAGGTCTGGTCGGCAGCGACCGCCGCACCCGGAATTTCCGCGAGCACGGCGCGTTCGATCTCGCGCAGGCGCGCCGCGTCGGCCTGCCTTTCTCCGGCACTCCTGGCGTAGTGGCGAACGATCCGCTTGGCAGCGTCGTCGTAGCGAAAATAGAACGCGCCGTTCTCGCCGATCACACCATCCACCGGCCATTGCCGCGCGATCAGGTCGCACCAGCCAGCCGGCCGGCCGGTGACCGGCGCGACGATGAACCCAGCCTGCTTCAGCCGCTCTAGCGCCACATAGGCTTTTGCCGGCAATCGTCCCCTGTCAGTCAAGGTGTCGTCTATGTCGGTCAGCACGACGGCGATCTTGCGCCGGTCCAGGATGGTGAAGTCGGCAAGCGGGCGCAGCACCCGTTCAGGCTCCCGCCGCGACCGTTTCGAGCGAGACGGCCGCGACGTCGAGCATGGTGAACCTGTCGCGGATCAGCCGGGCATTGGCGACTGCTTCGTCGTAGAAGGAAGCCGGTATGGCGACCTCCTGCGGCGTGGTCGGCGCACCGGCGGCACGCAGTGCTGCCGCGATCTCGCGCGCCGGACGGGCCACGCGGGAAAGCCTTTCGCGATACGAACGCCATTGCTCGGCCAGCATGGTGTTGATGGCGGTCGCCCGCTCATGGTCGAGCAGCTTAGGCTTGAACGCTGCCCAGCAGGAGCGTCCAAGCGTTTCGCCAAAAATCTCGATGAAGCGGTCCTGTGTATCGGCGGACGGCGCAAGCTGCAGCTCCGGCAATGCCAGCACACGTTCCTGCAGCCGCGCCATTGTCAACGTCGTCACCGCTATGTGTTCGCCGTGATGCGCCTCGGGCAGGCCCTGGCCGCGCATATCGATGTAGTGGGCGATCAGATGTTCGCCCTGGCTGGCAGGATAGGAGCCGCCGCACAAAGTCATGCCGAGGCCGGACATGACCAGCGTACGCACCAGCACTTCCATTGCCTCAAGGTCCCCTGTCCTGAGTTCGCCGGCCTTGGCGATCAGCGTCTTCTCGTCCTCGGCCAGAAGCATGAACGGCGCCTGCCTGTAGGGCGTGCCGATCAGCAGATGCGCCATCAGCCAGTCCGTCTGGGCGGTCGGCCGCGCCATCGAGTCGCCGAAGCCGGCGGCGATCAGCCGGTGCGGCGCCCGCGCCATCACGTCGAGATCGAGAAACACACCGACCGGCAGGCTTGCCGTCAGCGATTTCTTCAGCCCGTCCTCGGTGATCGCCGCCGACACCGAGGTATAGCCGTTCATCGAAGGTGCGGTGCCGAACACCGCGTAGGGTTTTTGGGTGAGATGCGCGGCATATTTGGTGATGTCGTTGATCGAGCCCGATCCGACCGCGACCAGGCCGCTGGCGTCTTTCGTGCGGGCGATCACCGATCGCACGGCGTCCATGTCCGGATGCGGATGGCGCGGCAGGATGATCTTGTCGACATCGCTGGAGCCGCGCAGCGCGATCGACACCCTCTCGCCCAGCGCCAGGCGCGTGTCGGGATCCATCACCACGGCGAGCTTGCGGCCGAGCGGCAGCGGCTTGACCAGCGCATCGGCCTCATCGCCGAGACCGCGCCCGATGACGATGGTCTTCAGCGGCACCGATAGCATTCCCTCGCTATCCGGGTCAGGCAGCGTGCCGGCAATGAGACTATCGAGCATTTCCTTGGACATCGGGATGCCGTCCAATCAGTCAGCATGGAGCGGGGTCAGGGCATCGAACAGGGTCCGATACCGGCGGTAACTTCTGTCGTAAGTGGCCTTGGCCGAAGGATTGGGGTCGATCGTCTCGATGCCACCGCTCAGCCTTTCGGCCGCCTGCTGCACTGAGGACGAAAGGCCGATGGCGGTGGCGGCAAGGATTGCCGCACCGATCGGCGAGGCATCGGCGGCGCTTGCTATCTCGACCGGCCTGCCACCGACATCGGCGCGGATCTGCGCCCACACCCGGCTGCGGGCGCCGCCGCCCGAGAGCCGGATGCGCCCGGTGGCGATGCCAAGTTCGTCCAGCCGGTCGACAACGTCGCGCATGGCGAAAGCGCAGCCCTCCAACACCGCGCGCGCGCAGGCCGCTTTGCCGTGGAAGGATGTCAGGCCGTAGAAAGCGCCCCGCGCCTCGGCGATCCAGCGCGGCGCCATGGCGCCGGACAGTGCCGGGACGAACAGCAAATCGTCGCTGCCGGCAACGACCGTCGCCGCCAGCTCCGACATTGCCGCCGGAGAATCGACGCCGAAGGTGGACAGGAACCAGGTCACTGCACCGCCCGAAAGCCATCCGGGATTGGAGACGAAATAGCGGTCGTCGAGAAAACCATGCGTCTCGACCAGGCCGCCGGTGTCGAGGCGGAGCGTGTCGGATACCGCGCCGACCACTTCCGCCGTGCCGAGATTGCAGGTAACGACACCGGGCACGACAACGCCGGCGCCGATAGCTGCGGAAAAATCGTCGCCGGTGCCGACTGCCAGCGGCGTGCCCACAGGCAGGCCTGTCAGATCGGCGCCGGCCGCAGTCAAGGCGCCGGCGACCGCCGATGCATCGTCGATGCCGGGCAATTTATCCGCATCGATGTCGAAGGCCGCGAGCAGATCGCCGGCATAGAAGCGCTCCTTCAGCCCATAGAGCATGGTCGTCGAGGCCAGCGCGTGATCGATGACGGCACGGCCGCATAAAGCCGCGACCACGAACGATACCGGCTGGTGCCAGAGTGCTACTCGGCGCGCTTCGGGCAGGTTGCACGTTGCCCAGCGGATTTTCGCCGCCATATGCGTTGCGTCCAGAACGAGACCGGTGCGCTCGCGGATGAAGTCCGGGTCGATGCCGGCAATTTCTCCCGATGCGCGCCGGTCCATCCAGATGATGCACGGCGCCAGAGCCTGACCGCTGCTATCGACAGCGACACAGCCGTCGAGCTGTCCGGCAATGGCGATTCCTTTGATGTCGGATGGCGCCAGCCCGGCCTTGTCGAGCGCGTCGGCAATCGCCGGCTTCAGCGCCGCCAGCCACAGCGCCGGATTCTGTTCGGCCCATCCCGGCGCCGGAAGGGCCGGCTGGTAAAGCACGCCGGCCTCGCCACGCAGCCGCAACTCGTCATCGACGACAACCGCCTTAAGACTCTGGGTGCCGAGATCGATGCCGATAACCGCCATTAGACACGCTCGCAATCCGCGAGGACATCCCGCAGTTGCGAGAGGATAGAACCTTTGGTCGGCGAATAGGAACCGTCGAAAACCGCTGTGCCAATGGTAAAAGCGTCTGCGCCAGCCTGCTTGATTGCCTTGATCCGATCGGCCGAAGCCACCGCGCCGGCTACGATCAGATGCCGCAACGGACCAAGGCCGCGTCGGGCGGCGCGAACCAGTTCGGCCGGGTCGGCCTCGGTGGCGCGATAGGCGAGGATGTCGCATCCCGCACAACCCTTTTCCGCAAAGGATCGGCAGTCGGCCTCGACATCCCCCGGGGAGCCGCCGAGCTTGGTCGGATGGCCGACCGGCCGTCCCGGAAAAGGGTAGTATTCGGTGTCGCTCCCCTCCAGCAGCGCCATGATCTCGTCGACCTGGGTGCCACCAAGCAGGCGCTGGATGCCGAGATCGCGGGCAATGCGCGCGGAGTTGAGGCACGCCTCCGCTGTCGTCGAGACGACTTCCATATAAGTGGTGGCGCCTGTCCGGCGAATGGCGCCGGCGAGCTTGCGCAGCACATCGGGCGCAACGCCAATATCCTTGAAGCCGACATGCTTCAGACCGACCGGCTCGATCAGCTCGACCAGGTCGAGACAGTCCTCGACCGTGCGATCGTTTCGCGTCAGCATGAAGATGAAGTCCATCCGAAAGGTCCCTCGCCTGGTCGGGAAAGCCGGGTTACTGCCGGTCTGTTAACATCTCCCAACCATTTGTTGCAAGGTGCCACATTTTAATTTGCAGTGCCACACATTTTATGACAGAACGGGCGCCGGCCCGTCAGGCACGACTTCTAGGGAGAGGGAAGAATGCTCAAGCCGCTGATACGTGGGAGTACCGCATCCGGACTCCTCGTTCTCGCCGCCCTTATGTGGCAAATCACACAGGCCGCCGCGTGGGATCTGAAAGAGGCGTCGAAGCCTTATAGCGGCCAAACCATCCGCATGGTCGGCGAGGCGCTGCCGCCGCTCGAAGCGTTGAAGAAGATGGCGCCGGAGTTTGAAAAGCAGACCGGCATCCATGTCGAAGTCGAGATGTACGAGCATTCCGAAGCCGTCAACAAGGTGCAGCTCGATCTCAATTCGCACCGCGGCCGCTACGACGTCATCATCCAGCCGCATCGCGAACTCGGGAAATTCGCCACCAACAACCATCTGGTCGAAATCGCCAAGATGATGGCCGATCCGGCTTTGCGCGATCCGACCTTCGAGCCGGAGAAGCAGCTCTACCAGACCGCCTGGCACGAAATCTCCTGGTATGACGGCAAGGAGTACGGCTTCCCCTTCACCGTGCTCAACATGTTCATGTGGTATCGCTCGGATCTGCTCGCCGACCCCAAGGAGCAGGCGGGCTTCAAGGCCAAGTATGGCTACGACCTCGCTCCCGCCAAGGATTGGAAGCAGTATCGCGACATCGCTGAATGGTTCTACCGCCCCGACCAGGGCTTTTACGGCACCGCCCTGCAGGGCAAGCGTCACGAGGCGCTGTGGTATGAGTGGCTCAACTTCCTCTATTCCTTCGGCGGCGACGTGCTCGACGTGAAGAGCGGCTCGGCCTGCGGCCCGGTCATTGTCAACAGCCCCAAGGCCGTCGCCTCGCTCGAATACTACAAGAGCCTGCTGCAATTCTCGCCACCGGACAGCCTCAACTATTTCTGGGACGACGTCATGGCGCTGATGCAGCAGGCCAAGGTCGCCGAGCTGATCATGTGGAACGACGCCACCTATGCCGTGTCGGTCGACACGACGGCCTCCACCGTCGTCAGCAAGGTCGGCTTCGATCTCGTGCCGCAAGGCGACGGCGGCAAGATCGGTCAGGTCGAGGGCTGGACCTACCTGATCCCCGTCTATTCGAAGAACCAGCAGGCGGCCTTCCTCTTCGTCCAGTGGATGATGGGCTATGATCGCCAGCTCGAACAGCATCTCAATGGCGGCGCCTCGGGCCGGCCCGATGTCTATGCCTCGGCGGAGGTGCAGAAACTGCCCTACGCCAAGGCCTCGATGGAGGCCAACGAGCATGCGGTGCCGAAGGCGACGCTGCCGCAATCGGCCGAGATTACCGACATATTGGTGCGCGAGCTGTCGTCCTACCTCGCCGGTGAGAAGGAAGCGCAGGCTGCCCTCGACACCGCCGCCACCGACATCTCGACATTGCTCGGTTCTTGCGCACCCATGACCTATCCGGCACGATAGGCCTTGAGATGTCGCGCAGAGGCTACCCGCACAAGCGGGTAGCCATTCTTGTCCGCAGGAAACGCCCGTGACGAACCGCACTCCATCGCTGCGCGGAATGCCGCTTCTCGACCGTGGGGTGGGACCGCTGCTGATGCTGCCGGCGACGCTGCTCGTCGTCGTCTTCCTGGTCGGCCCGTTCTACTACATGGTCTATACCGCGCTGACCGACCTCAGCTTTGCCGATGCCAGCCACGCGGGCGCCTTTGTCGGCTTCGACAATTTCCGCAAGCTGATGCGCAACGATCCGTTCTTCTGGGCGTCGTTCCTGCTCACGCTGAAATTCGTCGTCATCGCCGTGGGCCTCGAATTCCTGCTCGGCTTCGCGCTCGCCTTCCTGATCTTCCGCTTCGTCGCCAGCCAGCGGCTTTTGACCACGCTGCTGCTCATCCCGATGATGATCGCGCCGGTCGCCGTCGGGCTGATCTGGCGCCTGCTTTTGCAGGGCGATTTCGGCATGCTCACCTTCTACATGCGCAAGGTCGGCCTGCTGGCGCAGAACGCGGCGGTGCTTTCGGCACCCGACCTGGTCTTTCCGACCATCGTCGCCATCGATGTCTGGCAGTGGACGCCTTTCGTCACCCTGATCATGCTGGCCGGCATGATGAGCCTGCCCCGCGCACCGTTCGAGGCGGCGATGATGGACGGCGCCAAACCGTTCCAGATCTTTCGCGACGTCATGCTGCCACTGCTCAGACCCGTCATCGCACTGGTGCTGCTCTTGCGCGGCATCGACGCCTTCAAGGAATTCGACAAGGTCTTTCTGATGACCGGCGGCGGTCCGGGAACGCTGACCGAGCTTGTCTCGATCTATGCCTACCGCGTCAACTTCCGCAACTGGGACCTCGGCTACGGCGCGGCGGTCGCCTTCATGATCTATCTCGTCGTGCTGATCCTGTGTTCGGTCTTCTACAAGGCTGTGTACTGGTCGAGCCGCAAGCCGGCGGCCGCGTTTTGAGGGCGCGGCGATGATCGACCAGTCCACAAGCCGCGCCTGGAAAAGCTTTGCCTGGGCCGTGCTGCTGGTCGCCGTCGTGGTCGCCTTGACGCCTTACGTCTGGATGGTGCTGGCCTCGTTCAAGAACCGCGTCGACCTGTTGTCGTCGGTACCGAAATGGGTCTTCACGCCGACACTCTCCAACTATCCAGCCGTCTTCATCGACAAGGAATACTGGCCGCTGGCGATCAATTCGGTGCTGATCTCGGTGTCGTCAACTGTGCTGTGTATCGTCATCGGCGCGCCGGCCGCCTATGGCTTTGCCCGTTCGGATTTTCCGGGCAAGGAAGACCTGTTCTTCTTCTTCCTGACCACCCGCATGGCGCCGCCGATCTCGATTGCCGTGCCGCTGTTCCTGTTCTTCACCTCGCTTGGCCTGATCGACACCATCTACGCCGTGGTCATCGCCCACACCTCCTTCAACCTCTCGCTCGTCGTCTGGATGATGCGCGGCTTCTTCGCCGAAATCCCCAGGGAGATCGACGAAGCCGCGATGATGGACGGCCGCTCGCGGCTCGGCGCGTTCTTCTTCGTCGTCGCGCCACTGGCCGCACCCGGCATAGGCGCCACCGCCGTGCTCTGCTTTATCCTGTCGTGGAACGAGTTCCTCTATGCCTTCATCCTCGTCGCCTTCGACGGGAGGCCGCTGACTGTCGGCATACCCGGGCTGGTGACGCCGCATGGCACGCTGTGGGGACAGGTTGCGGCGGTCGCCATCGTGGCGACACTGCCGATCGTGCTTTTCACGTTCCTTGTCCAGAAACAGCTGGTTCGCGGCCTCACCTTCGGCGCAGTCAAGGGTTGAAGGGATCTCGCATGGCAATTGTTTTCGACGGCGTCACCAAGGCCTTCCCGGACGGGACGGTGGCGCTGCAGGCGCTCGACCTTGCTTTCGAGCCTGGCGAATTCCTTGTCCTGCTCGGCCCTTCGGGCTCCGGCAAGACGACAGCCTGCCGGCTGCTTGCCGGCCTCGAACGTCCGACCGCCGGCCGCATCCTAGTCGAGGGCCGCGATGTCACCGATCTGCCGCCGCGGCTGCGCGGCATGGGCATGGTGTTCCAGAACTATGCGCTCTACAGCCACAAGAGCGTCTACGAGAACATCGCCTACCCCCTGCGCATCCGCAAGATGCCGGCCGCCGAACTCGACCGCTGCGTGCGCGCCATGGCCGAGTTGCTCGAAATCACCCGCTATCTCGACCGCCGGCCCTCGCAATTGTCGGGCGGCCAGGCGCAGCGCGTCGCCGTCGCCCGCGCCTTGGTCTGGCAGCCGAGCCTGTGCCTGATGGACGAGCCGCTGTCCAATCTCGACGCCTTGCTGCGGCTGCACATGCGCACCGAGCTGAAGCGGCTGCATCGCGAGCTGAAGAAGACCTTCGTCTTCGTCACCCACGACCAGGAAGAGGCGATGACGTTGGCGACACGGGTCGCGGTGCTGCGCGAAGGCGCGCTGATCCAGTATGACGATCCACGCGAGATCTATCGGCGGCCGGCCAACCGCTTCATCGCCGAATTCATCGGCCGTCCGGCGATGAACACCTTCGACGGCGATGTCCGCGGCGGCGTCTTCCACGCCAGCGGCTTTAGCTGCCCGCTGCCGGGAAAGCCTGACGGTCCCATCGTGCTCGGCATCCGCCCCGAGCAGATCCAGCTCGTCGACGCGTCTGCCGGCGATGCGATCCAATTTGCCGTCGATGTCGTCGAACCGGTCGAACCCGATGTGCTGATCTTCGCCAAGAGCGAGGCAAACGCGCTGATCGTCAGGACAGTGAATGACGATCGCGCCTACGATCCCGGCCAGAAGCTACATCTGCGCTTTCCGCCGGCAGCGCTGCACACGTTCGATGCGGTGTCGGGAGCGCGGCTGCCGTGAGCACGCTGCTCGCTCTGGTGCCGCTGGCCGCCGCAGCGCTGGTCTGGCGGCTGTTCTATGTTTTCAACAAGTCGAGGCGCTGGTTCTCGACCGGCGAGCTCATCTTCTGGGACGCCATTGCGCTGGTCATCCTGCAGCTTGTCTGGCTGATCTGGTTCTGAATACGCGTCGAGAGTAGCCGATCGCGCAACCGTCCTTACGTGGATACGATGTTGCCGGCATCGCTTCCGTGGGGCGAATCGGCGAGCGGCCGGGGAACTGAAAATCACGCATGCAATCCTCCGATGATCCCCGCCCGCCAGCGGTAACTCAGTGCTTGATGCGGTCGCGCATGGCGTACCACAACATGCCGAGCACATAGAGCGGACCACGCAGCGCCGTGCCGCCCGGGAACGGCATCGGCGTCAGCGTCGAGAACAGGTCGAGCCGTGAGGCATCGCCGGTGATCGCTTCGGCCAAGAGCTTGCCCGACAGCGTCGACAGGATGACGCCCTTGCCGGAATAGCCATGCGCCAAATAGACCTCGCCATAGTGCCCGACATGCGGCAGCCGCGACGTCGTCACTGAGACCAGCCCGCCCCAGGCATGGTCGATGCGGCAGCTCTTCAGTTGCGGGAAAGTGGCCTCCATATGCGGCCGCACGAAGCCGGCAATGTCGGCCGGCGGCGACGGCGTGTAGCGCTCGCCGCCGCCGAACAACAACCGTCCGTCCGCCGACATGCGGTAGTAGTTGACGACGAAGCGTGTGTCGGACACCGCGACATTGGCCGGGATGACGTTGCGCTTGCCCTCCAGCGGCTCGGTGGCGACAATGTAGTTGCCGACCGGCATGATGCGGCTGTTGACGCGCGGCTCCAGCCCGTGCAGCAACGCATCGCCGGCCAAGACGACATGTTTGGCCCGCACAGAGCCCTTCGATGTCGAGACCCGGATCGAAGGCTCGCGCTCCAGCTTCACCGCCACCGAATTCTCATGGATGACGACACCTGCCGCCACAGCGGCACGGGCAAGCCCGAGCGTGTAGTTCAGCGGATGCATGTGGCCGCCAAGCCGCTCATACATGGCCCCATGGTAAGGCGTGTCGACCTTGGCCCGCGCGTCCGCCGCCGACAGGATCTCGACGTCGCGAAACTTCATCACGCTCTCAAGGCATCTCGCCTCTTCTTCGAGATCCCTAAGATCGGAGCCGTTGACCGCGCCGACCAGATGGCCGGTCAGTCTCAGATCGCAATCGATGACGTGGCGCTCGATAATGTCGAGCACCAGGCCGCGCGCCTCGAAGGCGAGGTCGAACAGCGCCTTCGCCCGCTCGGGGCCGTAGAGCTTGACCAGCCCCTTGGCGCCCTTGCGCAGGCCGGGAATCATCTGGCCGCCATTGCGGCCCGACGCCCCCCAGCCGATCTTGCCGCCTTCGAGCAGCACCACCTTCAGGCCGCGCTCGGCGGCATGAAGGGCGGCGGACAGGCCGGTGCAGCCGCCGCCGACCACCACCAGGTCGGCCTCGACATCTCCCACCAGCGCCGGATGGTCCGGCGCCGGATTGGCGGTGGCGACATAATAGGATTTGCCGATATCGAGACCGGAATTGAAACCCGTTGAACTGGAGGTCATGATCACACCTTCAGCAACAAATGGTCGCGTTCCCAGCTCGTCACCACGCTCTGGAAAAGGTCGAGTTCGACACTCTTGACGCGCAGATAGGTCTGGAAGAAATCCTCACCCAGCAACGCCCGCACCGGCTCGCAAGCGGTGAAGCGGTCGAGCGCCTCCTCCATGGTTTTCGGTAGCGTGCTTTTGATCTTGTAGGCATTACCCGACGCCTCAGCCGAGCGCGCTAGCTTCTGCTCGACGCCGAGATAGCCGGCGAGCAGCGAGCCGGCGATCGCCAGATAGGGATTGCAATCCGCACCCGGTAGCCGATTCTCCACCCGTCTTGCGGCACGCCCGCCAGCCGGCACGCGCAGGCCGCAGGAACGGTTGTCATGCGACCATTCGATGTTGGCCGGCGCGCTGTGGTTCGGCCGGATGCGGCGGAACGAATTCACGTTCGGCGCAAACAGCGGCATGATCTCAGGCACGTACTTCTGCAGGCCGCCGATGAAATGGTCGAACATTTCGGTGTCGGCATCATCAGCGCTGGCAAACAGCGCCGCGCCGGTCTTCTCATCGACGACGGACATGTGCAAATGCATCGAGCTTCCCGCCTGCGCGGCGATCGGCTTGGCCATGAAGGTGGCATGCACGCCGCTCTGTTGCGCGGCCTGGCGCGTCAGCCGCTTGAACAGCAGCACCTGGTCGGCTAGCGGCACCGCATCGCCATGGAGCAGATTGATCTCCAACTGCGCGGTGCCCGATTCATGGATCAGCGTGTCCAGCGGCAGACCGGCGGCTGCGGCATAGTCATAGACGCGCCGGATCACCGGCTCGAATTCTTCCAGCGCCACCATGTCATAGGGATGCTGTGAGCCTTCGGCGCGGCCATTGGCGCCGACCGGCGCGGTCAGCGGCTGGTCTGGATTGGGATTGGGCGCGGTCAGATAGAATTCCACCTCCGGCGCCACCACCGCCCGCCAGCCACGCTGGCGATAGAGATCGAGCACGGCTCGCAGCACGTGCCGCGGCGAGGCCATCCATGGTCTGCCGTCCATGTGGAAGGCGTCGGCGAAGACATAGGCTTTGCCAACACCGCCGCCCGGCGCCAGGCACAGCGTCGATACGTCGGGCACCATGCGCATGTCCGGATCCTGATAGGCAAAGCCTTCATCGATCGAGCCGGAATAGCGGCCATCAATGCTGACCAGGAAAGCGCTGCTCGGCAGATAAAGCGCGCGGTCTTCCAGCGCCTTGAGAAACTTCGCCGTCGGCAGCGCCTTGCCGCGCAGCACGCCGTTCATGTCTGGCACCAGGCACTCGACTTCGGTGATGCCGTGCCGAGCGAGCCAGTTCTTGGGATCGTTGCCGGTGAAGAGAGTGGTGTTGGTATTTTTGTCCTGCATTTTGGTTCACGTACCTATGAGAGAGAGTATGGCTTGCGCGGCCACATCCGTTCCAGGGGTCAGCGCCATCCGGGCTGCATTCTCCCTGAGGCGGGCGCGCATCACATCGTCGGCCAGCAGGCCGAGAATGGCTCTCTCCAATCCCCCTTCGGTCCAGGCGTCGCGGCCGATATGGTCGCCGACGCCCGTCTCTCCCGCGCGTTGCGCATTGTCATGTCCGTCCCAGCAATAGGGCATGATCAGCGACGGCACGCCGAAGCGCAGCGCCTCGCAAAAGCTGTTGTTGCCGCCGTGATGGATGAACAGGTCAGACTTCGCCACCACAGAAGGCTGCGGAAACCAGGCGTCGAGATAGACATTGTCCGGCACCGCGCGATAGGCGTCGCGCAGTCCGCCGGCATTGACGATGAAGCGCGCCGGCATCCTGTCGAAGACGGCCAGCATGCGCTCGATCAGACCGACATCCATGGCGCCAAGGCTGCCGAAGCTGACATAGACCAGCGGCCCGCCATTGCGCGGAAACACCGGCACCTCGAACGGCCCTTCCGACCGCACGCAGCCTTCGAGATAAATGAAGCGTTCGGGGTCGAGCGGCTCGGCGCGCTCGCGCCGCACGATCGTCGGCGTCAGCAGCAGGTTGAGGTCGGGCGATGTTTCGAGGAACAGGCCTTTGGGCAGCGGCGCCAGGCCGGAATCCGCGCGAAAACGGTTGAAGCGGTCATGTGCCGGCGCCGAGGCCGACAGATAGCGCGCCTCGAACGCCTCGCGTTGCGGGTCATCGGCAGCCATTCCTGAGAGATAAGGCGGCACTTCGGCATCAGGCAATTCCGTCTCGGCGCAGGAGACGACACGCACCCACGGGCAACCGGCGGCAGCAATCGCCGGGAACATGATGACATTGTCGAGCACCACCGCGTCGGGCTTCAGCCGCGCCAGCAATTGGCGCAGCGGCGCCTCGGCATTGACCGCAGTGTCGACGATCGCTTGCCAGGTCGGCGCGACATAGGTTTCGAGCTGGTCGATCGGGCTCAGCCGGAAATGCGGCAAGTGCCGGCGCACGAAGGCCTGCCAATAGCTCTGGCGTTCGCTGTCGCTCAGCGGCTCGTCGGTCGGCAGTTGGTATTCCTGGAACCCGTAGTCGGCAAAGACGCCGGAGAAACCGGCATGGCAGATGAAGACGGGCCGGGCGCCCCGTGCGCGCAATGCCTGTGCGATACCGACGCAATTCAATGCGGCGCCGAAACTGGCTTCGGGAAACAGCGCGATGGTCGGGCTGGCTTTACGCGTCAATTATTCCTCTTCAGTCCGGCCGGCTGATCATGCCGAACAGTGCGGGAGCTCCGCGGCTGGCCGCTTGCGGTCGCTGGTTGCGGGAGAGCCGCAGGTGGATGCGAAGCAGATCGGCAGCCACCTCATACTGCCGGCTTTCAAGATAGTCGAGTATGCCTAAGTGTTCGCGCAGCGATTGCCGCAGCCGGAAGACGTTGACGCCGGCATAGATGCCAGGCAACCGGCGCAGGCGGAGATGATCGGCCAGCGCATCCGACACAAAGCGGTTGGCGCAGCCTTCGGCGATCATGCCATGAAAATCCATGTCCAGCCGCTGGAACTCGCGCGTGTCCAGGGTCGCGTCCGGCAATGCCGAGAGCGCTTCCATGCCCTGGCGCAACGCTGCCGCCCGCGCACCATCCAGCCGGAAGCCGGGCGTCAGGATCGCAGCCGGCTCCAGCAGCAGGCGGAATTCATAGCTCTCGCCTTGCGCCTCCGGATCGTCCGGCGCGCGCCGGAACAGCCAGGACTGGCCGGGCGCACGATCAAGCAGATTCTCGTCAGTCAGTTTGTTAAGCGCTTTTAGTACCGTCTTGCGATCAGCATCGTACCGCCGCATCAACCCCGCGACGGTCACCGTCTGGTCAAGCCTTCGCGCTGAGCGATCGCGCAGGATCGCTTCGGCAAGCTCGTCTTCTTCAGCACTGGGAAGCTCGGCGGCAATGGCCGGCTGCGCGGCGAGGTCGACCGCCAGGTGATAACCCGTGTCGGCCTCCCAGCGCACCACGCCCTGCCCGGCAAGCAGGCTGAGCGCCGCGCGCACCGGCGTGCGTGAGACATTACAGAGCGAGGCGATCTGCTGTTCGGGCAGGCGCGCGCCGGGCTCAAAACCGCGCTGGCGCGCGACATCGAGGATGCGCTGCGCCAGATCGAGATGGTTGGTGCGAGGTCGTCGGGCTGCGGCTTGCATGACTGGTCTCGGCGGACGGAAGTGACGCATTGGTTTTGGCCGATCGCCGGAACGGACGCAATCGGCCAGATTCCTCGGTCGGTTGGCAAATTATGGATTGACGTACTTTTTTCTGCAATAGTACTGTCAGCACAATCGGCGAGAAAAGACCGAGGGAACAGGATCGAGGCATCGGCGCGGGTCGCCGGCTTTGGTCCGGCAAATGATTTCGACGATCAAACCGAATGGGAGTCTGCCATGACCGCTACCAGCCTGCGGCGCCGTGCGCTCAAAATATCTTCAATCGCTCTCGGCCTTGCTCTGGCGCTGTCGGCGCCGGCTGCCGCCGCCGACCTCGTCATTTCCAACTGGGACGGCTACATGGCGCCCGACGCCATGGCCGCCTTCAAGACCGCCACCGGCGTCTCCGGCGAAGTGGTGGTGCACGCCACCAATGAAGAGATTATGGGCAAGCTGATTGCCGCCGGCGGCAAGGGCTATGACGTGGTTTTCGTCTCCTCGCCCTTCGCTGAAGTGTTGAACAAGCTCGGCCTGACCGAACCGGTCGATCACGCCAAGATCCCCAACCTCGCCAACCTCTATCCGGAGGCGACCAAGCTGCCGCACGATGTCGGCAACGCTTTCTCCGTCCCCTACACCTGGGGCACGACGGGCCTCTGCTACCGCTCGGACCTGGTCAAGACAGCGCCGACCAGCTGGAGCGACTTGCTCGCGCCTTCCGATGAGCTGAAGGGCAAGACCACCATGCTGGCGACCGACCGCTGGTTGCTGGCCGCCGGGCAACTCGACAAGGGCTATTCCGTCAACGAGACCGACCCGGCCAAGATGGCCGAGGTCAAGGACCTCTTGATCTCGGCAAAGAAAACCCTGCTCGCCTATGACGACACCACCTTCTACTCCAAGCTGGTTTCCGGCGAGGCGTTGATGGTGCAGGCCTGGGACGGCTGGTGCAACTACGGCATCGCCGACAAGCCCGAGATCAAATACGTCATCCCCAAGGAAGGTTCGGACCTGTGGGTCGACACGATGGTGGTGATGAAGGCGTCCGAACACAAGGACGACGCCTTCAAGTTCATCAACTTCATGCTCGACGCCAAGAACCACGCCTGGGCGGCACAGAATATCGACTACAAGGTGCCGAACAAGCCGGCGATGGAAAGCCTGCCGGCCGATTTCCTGGCCAAATTCCCCAACATGGCGATGCCGGTGGCCGACCTCGTCAAGTTCGAACAGCTACGTGACGTCGGCGAAGCCCAGCGCGACTATTCCAAGATCGTCAGCGAGATCAAGGCCGCGCAGTAAGCGGCCTGCCACTTCGATCACTGGAAGCAAGCTTGCATTCCCTCGCGCCCCCCTCTGGCCTGCCCGTCCTCCGCAGCAGCTGCGCTGCAGCTGCGGAGGGTGGACCGGCCATCTCCCCTTTGACGGGGGAGATTCGCCGGCTTGCAGCATTTCGCCAATCGGCGGCGCAGCGCCCCCTCATCCCGCCGCTTCGCGGCCACCTTCTCCCCGCTGGGGAGAAGGGGAAGGTGCCAGCGCTGGCCATCTCCTCTCCCCTCGGGGAGAGGTCCGATTGCCCCGAATTGGCCTTCGCAATTCGGCTGGCAATCCGGGTGAGGGAGCATTTCGATGCAGTTGAGATGATCGGCAGGGGTGCGGCGTGACGCGGATCTCCCGCTCCTCGCTGCTGATGGCTCCCGCGCTGGTCTGGCTGACTGCGCTGATGGTCGTTCCATGCGCGCTGGTGCTGGCGCTCGCCTTCTTCCGGCGCGGCATCTATGGCGGCATCGACTACACGTTCACGCTGGAGAATTTCGGGCTGGTCTTCGACCCGCTCTACGCCGGCATCTTCCTGAAATCGGCGCGCATCGCCGGCACCGCGACGCTGATCGCGGTGGTGATCGGTTATGCCGCCGCCTATGCGATTGCGGCCGCCCCGCGCCGGTGGCAGCCGGTGTTCCTGTTCTTCGCCGTGCTGCCGTTCTGGTCCAACTATCTGATCCGCACCTATGCCTGGATCGTGCTGCTCAACCGCGAAGGGCTGATCACGCAGCTCTTGCGCTGGTTCGGTTACACAGGCGAGCCGCCGTCGATGCTCTACACCGAAGGCGCCGTCATCGCCGGCCTGGTCTACAACTATCTGCCCTTTGTCATCCTCGCCTGCTACGCGCCGCTGTCACGCCTCAACCCGGAGCTCGCCGAGGCCTCGCGCGACCTCGGCGCTTCGGCCGCCACGACATTTCGCCGTGTCATCCTGCCGCTCACCGTGCCGGGCATCGCTGCCGGTGCGGTCTTCGTCTTCGTGCTGTCGATCGGCAATTTCGTCACCCCGGCGCTTCTTGGCGGTGGCCGTTTCCAGATGATCGGCAACCTCGTCTACGACCAGTTCCTGACCGCCAATGACTGGCCGTTCGGCGCCGCACTTGCCATGGCGCTGATCGCCATAATGCTTCTGGTGCTGATGGCGCAGGCGCTGGCCGCCGATCGCGCCGCGGGGCGTGCGGCTGAGGTAAAAGCCGATGGCTGAGTGCGGCGCGATCCTTGCCTTCTCCCCGTTCACGGGGAGAAGGTGCCCCGAAGGGGCGGATGAGGGGCGACGCCAGCGCCTGCAAGGTTGGGCGCTGCCCCTCATCTGCCTGCCGGCATCTTCTCCCCGTGAACGGGGAGAAGGACGCAGTTCGTTCACGCGGCTCCAAACTGTCGGAGGCTCGCGATGAACCAATCCTTCACCCGCACTCTCGGCATGCGGACGATCCTCGTTCTCGTCTTCGCCTTCCTCTACATCCCCATCGCCGTGCTAGTGGCGCTGTCCTTCAACGAAGGCGGCTTGCCGACGGCGTGGTCGGGCTTTTCGCTGAAATGGTATGCCTCGCTGGCCGGCAATGCCGCGATCCTGTCCGCAGCGCTCAACACGCTGATCGTGGCGCTGGTCTCGACCGCCATCGCTACGCTGCTCGGCACACTGCTGGCGATCGGCGTCGAGATGCGCCGGCAATACGGCAAGGGCCTGGAGGCGCTAATCTTCGCGCCGATGATCATTCCCGACATCGTGCTGGCGATCGCGCTGCTGTCGTTCTTTTCCATGCTGAACCTGACCATGGGCCTGCACACCATCATCCTTGCCCATGTCGTCTTCAACCTCGCCTTCGTCTGTTCGGTGGTGCGCGCCAGGCTGAAGAGCTTCGACTGGTCGATCGTCGAGGCCTCCGCCGATCTCGGCGCCTCCGCCATCACCACCTTCAGGCGGGTAACCTTGCCGGTCATCCTGCCGGCGGTGATCGCCGGTGCACTGCTCGCCTTCACGCTGTCGGTCGACGAATTCATCATCGCCTTCTTCACCGCCGGCGCCGGCCGCGCCTCGACCACGCTGCCGATGCAGATCTACGCCATGATCCGCTTCGGAATCACGCCGGAGATCAACGCGCTGGCGACCATCGTCATGGCGGTAAGCATCACCGCGCTCACCCTGTCGCAGCGGCTCAACCGTGGGATCATCGGCCAATGAGCGAACCGCGCACGCTGCTGGCCATCGACAATGTGTCGAAGAAGTTCGGCCGCGTCACCGCCGTCGACAGCATCTCGCTCGACATCCGGGAGAACGAGTTCTTCGCGCTGCTTGGGCCCTCGGGTTGCGGCAAGACTACGCTCTTGCGCATGCTGGCTGGCTTCGAGACGCCCACGGACGGACGTATCCTGCTCGATGGCAACGACATCGCCCGGACCCCGCCCAACAAGCGGCCGGTCAATCTGATGTTCCAGTCCTACGCGCTGTTCCCGCATATGAGCGTGCGCGCCAACGTCTCCTATGGGCTGGAGATGGAGCGTTTGCCGTCAGCGGAAATCCGCTCCCGCGTCGACGCCATCCTGGCCACCACCGAACTCGTCCCGTTCGCTGACCGCAAACCGGAGCAACTGTCGGGCGGGCAGAAGCAGCGCGTCGCGCTCGCCCGTGCCTTGGTCAAGCGGCCCCGGCTGCTACTGCTCGATGAGCCGCTCGGCGCGCTCGACAAGAAACTCCGCGGCGCCATGCAACTGGAACTGAAGCGCCTGCAGCACGAGGTCGGCATCACCTTCGTCATCGTTACCCATGACCAGGAGGAATCGCTGGTCATGGCCGACCGCATGGCAGTGTTGAAGGACGGCAAGCTGCTGCAATGCGATACACCGCACGCCATCTACGAGCATCCCGCCGATCGCTTCGTTGCCGACTTCATCGGCGTGATGAATTTCGTGCCGGGCAAGGTATCAGCCGATGGCGTGATAGCGGCGAACGGCGCGCGCATTATGGGCAAGGTTCCCGCCGCGCTTGCATCCGGCGCACCAGCTGTCGCTTCGGTGCGGCCCGAACGCATCCGGCTGTTCCCGTCAGCTGAGACCGCCAACCGGACCAGCGGCACGGTCGAGGCGCTCGCCTATCACGGGCTCGACCTGCAGCTCCATGTCAGCACGCCCTTGTCGCCGAAACGCTTCCTGGTCCGCGTCACCGCTGATGCGGCCGACCGCCGGCCGGTCTCGTCGGGCGACCAGGTCGAGCTCGGCTGGGACGCCGCCGATGTCAGAATTTTTGAGGAATGAGAGGAGAAGCCTGATGGCGCAGAAGACGATCGCGTTTTTTCCAGAGGCAGCCTACGGCCCGGCGCTCAATTCCGTCGGCATCGCGCAAGCCGTCGAGGCGCGCGGACACAAGGCTGTGTTCCTGTCCGACCCCGGCTTCGTCGATGTCTACAAGGGCTACGGCTTCGAGGCGCATCCGGTGAACCTGTCGGAACCGATGCCACCCGAGCAGATGGCCAAATTCTGGGAGGATTTCATCAACGGCCACATCCCGAACTTCCGCAAATCGCCCTACGATCAGGTCGACAATTATGTGAAGGATTGCTGGACCGCGATCGTCGACAGCGCCAAGTGGGCGCAGAAGGATCTGCCGCGCGTTCTGGCCGCCATCGAGCCGGACGTTATCTGCGTCGACAACGTCATCCTCTTCCCGGCCATCAAGCAGTTCGGCAAGCCCTGGGTGCGCGTCATCTCCTGCTCGGAAAACGAGATCGAGGATGAGGACATCCCGCCGCATCTCTCAGGCTGCGGCGAGAACGACCATGTCGGCCACCAGCGCTACCGCGATCACTTCAACGCCGTGATCAAGCCGATCCATGACGACTTCAATGCCTTCCTCACCGCCAACAACGAGGCGCCTTATCCGATCGGCCAGTTCTTCGAGGCCTCGCCCTATCTCAATCTGCTGCTTTATCCCGAAGCGGCCAAGTTCAAGCGCCGCCATCCACTCGATCCCAAAAAATTCCAGTATCTCGAAGGCTGCGTGCGGCAGGAAAAGCCTTATACCGTGCCGACCTTCGCGCAGAATAATGACGGCCCGCTGCTCTATGTCTCGTTCGGCAGCCTGGGCGCCGGCGATGTCGATCTGTTGAAGCGCATCATCGCGACGCTGGGCAAGACGCGCTACCGCGCGCTGGTCAATGTCGGCGGCTACAAGGACCAGTACACGGACGTGCCCGGCAACGTCATCGTCGAGAGCTGGTTCCCGCAGCCGTCGGTCATTCCGCAGGTCGATGCCGTCATCCACCATGGCGGCAACAACTCGTTCACCGAGTGCCTCTATTTCGGCAAGCCGGCGATCATCATGCCCTATGTCTGGGACGGCCACGACAATGCCACAAGGGTCCAGGAAACCGGCCACGGCTTCGGCATGCCGCGCTATGACTGGAGCGATGCCCAGCTGGTCAGCAGGATCGAAACCTGCCTGACCGACCCGAAGATGAAGGCCAAGCTGGCGAAGACCTCGGCGCAGATGCAGGCGCAGAACGGCCCGGAGAAGGCTGCCGGCTTGCTGGAGGCGCTGCTGTGACTTCCTCCGCTCCGCACCTCTACCAGGCCTCGACCCGCACCGATCTCGTCGACTGGGGCGTTCAGCCGGATGCGCTGGACGGTGCTTCGCACTCGACCGGCAAACTTGTCCACAAAGGGCCGAACAACCAGCCGGAATCCGGCATCTGGGTGTGCACGCCCGGCCGCTGGCGCCTCTCGATCCCGCGCGACGAATTGTGCCATTTCGTTGCCGGCCGCGCGACCTACCGGTCGGATGTCGGCGAGGTGATAGAAGTCGCGGCCGGGACCGTGGTCATGTTCCCCGCCGGCTGGACGGGCGAATGCACCGTGCATGAGACTATGCGCAACGTCTACATGCTGGCCTGACATCGCTGCACAGGAGCAAGACATGCCGACACCGCACTGGCCAAAAGTCTCGACCGTGGAACTGGAGGATTGGGGCGCGGGCAGCAACACGCTGGCCGGCTCGCCGCGCGCTTCGGGCAGGATCCTGTCGCAGAACCCTGACGGTTCGAGCGAATGCGGCCTGTGGTCGTGCACGCCGGGCTCGCGAAAAGTCACCTTTGCCGCCGACGAGTTCTGCCATTTCCTGTCGGGCCACGGCACTTATGTCCACGAGAACGGCGAAGAAATCCCGGTCGAGGCCGGCACGCTGGTGTTCTTTCCCGCCGGCTGGACCGGCACCTCCATCGTTACCCAAACGCTGACCAAAGCCTTCATGTGCCGCTGAGCACTTTTTCAAGGAAATCGCTATGACCACGCCCATCATGCAATCCCCGCTCACCATTACCGAACTCGTCGACTGGGGCGTCATCCCGACGATGATCGAGGGTGAGTCCCACACCTCGGGCAAGCTGCTCTACAAAGGGCCGGAAGGCCGCTCCGAATGCGGCCTGTGGGTCTGCACCCCGGGCAAGTGGCATTGCCACGTCACCCGTGACGAGTTCTGCCACTTCCTCGAGGGACGCTGCACCTATGTCCATGAATCCGGCGAGGTCATCGAGATCGAGCCGGACACGGCAGCGTTCTTTCCGCAGGACTGGAAGGGCATCTGCACCGTCCATGAGACGATCAAGAAGGTCTACATGATTCGCTGAGCGGATCTGAGAGGATGTCCATGGATTTCTCCGCTGACCGGCCGGCGTTCTTCGTCAATCCGGACTACCGACCGATGACCGGCGCGAAAAAACCGGTGATCGATCCGGCGACGCTCGAAACCGTCGGCACCATCTCCGCCGCGACGAATGGCGAGATCGACGCCGCGTTGACTGCGGCGACCACAGCGCAGGCCGCCTGGAAAAAACTCGACGCCAAGAGCCGGGCAAAACACCTGCATGCGGTCGCCAATGCCATCGAGGCGGCCGACTTCACCCGATGCGCCGAACTGATGGTGCGCGAAATGGGCAAGCCTTATCCGGAGGCGATCGGCGAGATCGCCAATTGTGCGCCGATCTTCCGCTACTATGCCGAGATGGCGCGTGATGATGCCGGCAAGGTGGCCGGCACGACGCAGGCCGGCTCGTTCCAATATGCGCGCTACGAGCCGTACGGCGTCTCGGTCCACATCATGCCCTACAATTTCCCGATCCTGCTGATGTGCTGGACAGTGGCGGCTTCGCTTGCCGCCGGCAATGCCTGCATCATCAAGCCGGCCGAGGCGACGACGCTGTCGACGCTCGACTATATGAGCGTATTTCGCTCGCTGCCGGAGGGGCTTGTCTCCTGCCTGCCCGGCGCAGCCGCCACCGCCCAGGCGCTGATCGCGTCCGACCGCACCCATGCGGTGGCCTTCACCGGCTCGGTCGCTGCCGGCAAGGCCGTGGCGGTCGCCTGCGCCGAACGCATGAAGTCTTGCGTCATCGAGGCCGGCGGCAGCGATCCGCTGATCATCAGCCAGCACGCCCCGCTGGAGGTGGCGGCCGCCGGCAGCGTCACCGCCGCTTTCCACCTCACCGGCCAGGTCTGCACGTCGGCCGAGCGCTTCTTCGTCGTCGATTCGGTGCATGATCGCTTCGTCGAACTGTTCGCCGAGAAGACGCTGGCGCTTCGCATCGGCAACGGCATGGACAAAACCGAGATCGGTCCACTGATCAGCGAGGCCGCGAGGGCAAAAGTGATGCGGCTGGTCGACGACGCCATTGCGCGCGGCGCCAGGGCCGTCACTGGCGGCCGTATCCCGCCGGCGCACAACACCGGCTGGTTCTACGAACCAACGATCCTGACCGGCGTCACCCCCGATATGGCGATCGTACGCGAAGAGTGTTTCGGGCCGGTCGCCGCGATCTGCCGCGTCAAGGATTTCGACGAGGCGATCCGGCTTGCCAATGACAGCCCGTTCGGCCTCGGCGCCTCGGTCTTCACCACCGATCTTGCCGAGGCACATGAGGCGGCCGAGCGGCTCGAAGCCGGCATGGTCTGGGTCAACAATCCGCTGATCGACAATGACGCCTTGCCCTTCGGCGGTTGGAAGGCCTCAGGCCTTGGCCGCGAGCTCGGCCGCCAGGGGCTCGACGCTTTCCGCCGCTCCAAGATGGTCATCATCGACCACAAGCCGGCGATCCAGGACTGGTGGTACCCCTACCCCGACAGCTGGTTCCGCGAGACAGGCGGCCGCAAGCACGTATGAGATGATCCGGCAGAGCTTTGCGTCAGCCGATGCCATGCCGCTCGCTCGCCTTGAATTGCCTGCCTTGCCAGCCAATCACGGGCCACGTTCGCGCGGCGGTTTGCGCGACTGGTTGGAGAGCCATCGCTGGCCTTGTCGCGCGATGGCGGATGAATCTCGCAGTCAAGGCGCTCAGGGAAACCAATCGCACTATTGACGAGATCGGACGAGCGATCGGCTATGAATCGGCGCCTTCATTCTCGCAGGCTTTCACCCGGCTGATCGGCCAGGCTCCCGGTCGCTATCGCCGAAGTTTGCAGCCGATTGGCCCGACGACCTGAGTACCTGACCCCTCCGATATCAGCTGGCTGGGCCGGCAGATCTCGCTGATCGCACCAAATTTCATCGAGAGAGTAGACCGACCCGATCTCGGTCGAGAAATCAGGGTTCCGGGATTGGTTGGCGGCTTGGCTCGTCCTTGCTTAGCCGACGACCGCGATCGCATCGATCTCTATCAGGTAGCCGGGAGACATCACAGCTATCCCGACTACGACGTTTGCTGGCTTGTGATCCCCGAACAGCTCGATCTGGGCCTGTTCAATGATCGGCACGTGTTCGTCACGTTTGTAGTCGACGATGTAAATTGTGATCTTGCAGACTTCCTCAGGCCGAGCGCCGGCGGCAGCAAGCGCGCGGCCAAGATTCCCGAATGCCAGGCGCGCCTGGGCTGCGAAATCACCATGGCCAACGAGCTTGCCGTGTATGTCTTCCGGCTGCTGGCCTGAGACGAACACCAGCTTGCTTCCTGTTGCGACGACGACCTGGCTGTACATTTCTGGAACGGGCAGATCGTGGGGATTTATGCACTCGAGCGGCATTGAATAGGTCTCCTGCTATGATTGACGGGAACTGGCTACTTCACGGATCAAAATGCCAGGGTCTATTTGCCGGTCTACGACATTGTCGCCGAAGCGGGCGCTTCCCCTCGCAATCACAACCGCAAGCATCCGCATGTGAGCATCGCCGTGCACTGAACCGCTTCGGGCTCGCCGGCGGCTCCGAGGGTTAGGTTAGGCTCCCATGCGCGCCTCGTCGAGCATGGCGTAATATCGTCGGCCTCGGCGGGCGGAATGTTGCCGAAAGGCTCGAGCGGGCGGAGATGTTTGAGCCCAGTCCGGCCGGCTGCCGCATACAAAAAGGCCCGCACGAGGCGGGCTTTTTTGATTTGGTTGCGGGGACAGGATTTGAACCTGTGACCTTCAGGTTATGAGCCTGACGAGCTACCGGGCTGCTCCACCCCGCGTCAACCTTAGAGG
>NZ_JAFCGY010000036.1 GCF_016836705.1 Mesorhizobium caraganae
GCTACATCAAGGAAGAGCTGCTGCTTGTCCTGGCAACCTCCTCCTCGGAGGCCGCGCTGCCCTCGCTCATGGACAAGATGGAGAAGGCCGGCGCCAAGCGTTCGGTCGTGGGGCTCGTCATCCCGACCGGATATTCCTTCAATCTGGACGGCACCAATATCTACATGACGCTGGCGGCCCTCTTCATCGCCCAGGCGACGAACACGGATCTCTCGATTGGCGATCGGATCCTGCTGCTTCTTGTTGCCATGCTCCCTTCGAGAGGAGCAGCTCGCATTACCGCTGCAGGCTTCGTCACGTTGGCTGCAACGCTCTTTGTCATCCCGACCGCCCCGCTCGCCGGCATGGCTCTGATCCTTGGCGTCGACCGCTTCATGTCCGAATATCGGGCGCTGACGAATGTCGTCGGCAACGCGGTGGCTTTGCTCGTCCTCGCCCGCTGGGGGGCGAGCCGGATGAAGTTCGATCGGCAAAGGCCCTCGCCAGCGGCACCTCGACGCTTTGACGGTGGAGAATCAAGACGTCCGGCCCGGCGAAGGGCGGTCGCGGCCGGCCAGCTCGCGCGAGCACCGCTCAGCCATTGGGGGCAGGGCGTGAAGCCGTCCTAGAGGAATTGCCAGCTGGCATCGGCACCGAGAGGGCCCCGCAACTTCCCATACTCCGGGAAGTACCGGGCAAGCGATCAAAAGCGATGACCGGCTTTACGCCAAAGGCACCGTTGCTGCCCTGCTGTTCACTGTTAATTGGAGACCGCCCCATGTCCAAGCCAACCCCCGGCCTTGTCGTCACGATCGCTCTTTTAGCCCTCGCCCTGCTTCTTTCCGCGCTGGGGGCGCTACATCATCCCGCTGTCATAGACTACCTGCAGCAGCTCGAAGACCGCCACCTCGCGGCGGAATTGAAGATCCTCATCGCGGCGCGCGGCGACGCACTCTTCAATGACCCCGCTGCGCCAACCGCTGGCAATCCGGAAGGCGACGTCGCTCTGGTCACCTTCTTTGACTACAACTGCCCGCCCTGCCGGGAGGCAGCCCTCAATATCGAGCAAGCCATCAAGGACGATCGGAGTCTGAAGCTTGTGTTCAAAGAGTTTCCGATCCTGGGACCGACTTCCAAATTCGCCGCGGTGGCGGCGCTCGCCTCCCATAAACAGGGAAAATACGAGACGTTCCACCGCGCCCTCATGGGTTTCCACGGCCTGGTCAACGAAAGGACCACCTTGACCATCGCAGCACAAGTAGGCCTCGACGTTGAGCAGCTCAAGCGGGACATGGAAGACCCGACCATCGCGGGCGCCATTGCGCGCAATAGCGCGCTCGCCGGCGATCTGTACATCACCGGCACGCCGGCGTTGGTGGTCGGCGACGAAGTGATGCCTGGCGTGGTCGATGTTGCCAAGCTGCAGCGCGCCATCGCCGATGCGCGATCAAAGCCGAAGGGTTGAGACGGTGCTTGAAATCTCCAATCGGCATTTTGACAGCACTGGCGGCCGGTGCAATCTCGTTCCTCTCGCCATGCGTGGCGCCTCTCGTGCCGGCTATATCTCTTATATGGTCGGCAACCCCGTAGTCGGCCGACCATATCATGCTGTCGGCGGCCGGCTTTCCATATTGCTTCTCGGCACCTTGTTCGCTCCCAGCGTCTCGACCGTATTCGTGACGCTGGGGGCGGCACGCTGATGGCCGGCCGTGACGACACGTTCGACATCGATGCCGTCGGAGCCGGGCCGGTCGGTCTTTCGTTCGCCTAATCGCTTGCGCCGCATCGCTTGCCCAGAGCGAACTCAAGGTGGCGTTGTTGAACAGCAGTCACTGGAAGGCTGGCGAATCCGGCTACAGCATCGATAGTCCGGCGGAGTTGCCGAATTCGACGATGCGCGCCTGCATGGCGTTGAAAATCAAGTAATTGCTTATAGCCTCCATGAGCTGGGCCAAGTCCCGCAGCGCCTTCCAGATCTGTTTCTGATTGGTCGCCGGGTCAAAATCCGCGATCGCACGTCCGCAATGCGACGGTAGCCGATGAATGGTCAAAACGTAGCGCAATCGGTTCACGATCGACTGAAAACCGTGACCGTTCCTCTGCGGTGCTCAGACTACCACCGAGTGCCTGGCCGTTCCACTTTCGAGATATTTGTCGAACTTCGCCGCAATGCTCCTCACGAAGGGACGACTTTCCGCCAGCACGACGAAACTGTCGCCTTGGAGTTCAAGCAGTCGAGCAGGATCCTGAAGAGCGATTGAGCTTGCCTGAATAAGGAGCTTTTGGCCGGCTTCCCCGA
Source organism: Mesorhizobium caraganae (assembly GCF_016836705.1). Classification (GTDB taxonomy): domain Bacteria; phylum Pseudomonadota; class Alphaproteobacteria; order Rhizobiales; family Rhizobiaceae; genus Mesorhizobium; species Mesorhizobium caraganae. The sequence continues at coordinate 2,279 of NZ_JAFCGY010000036.1, forward strand.
AGCTCTCCACCAGGTCGATCGCCGAGAAGGCGAAATCGCACATCAGCCGCTCGATGATCCAGCCACGGACCCGATCGTCGTCGGAAAAGGCGATGCCGCGGACGGCGGCCAGCCCGCCATTGGCGACCATACGTCCGTACTCAGCGGTCGAAGGATTGTTCTGCAGGTAGCCCTGGCGAAACCGGCTGATGGACGAAGGACCGACACCGATCAGCGTCTCGCAGCGATCCTCTGTGTAGCCTTGGAAGTTGCGATGCAAGGCCCCTGTGCAGGCCGCCGCCGCCAGCGCATCGCCCGGCTTGGCGAAATGGTCGAGGCCTATTGCTTCATATCCCTTGTCCAAAATCGCCCGCGCGGCGAGTTGCGATTGCGCGAACCGCTCCGTGGGACCGGGCAGCCATGCCTCGTCAATCATCGTTTGATGTTTCTTGAACCAGGGCACGTGAGCGTAGCCGAACAGCGCCATCCTGTCCGGTTCCAGGGTGAGCGCCTGCGCGACGGTGGAACACAGGCTCTCCCTGGTTTGATGCGGCAGGCCGTAGAGCAGATCCAGATTGACGGACTCGACGCCGCGGGAACGAACTCCGTCGACGACTACCTTGGTCTGCAAAAAGCTTTGTTCGCGGTTGATCGCCTTTTGCACTTTCGGATCGAAATCCTGCACGCCGAGGCTCGCCCGCGTCATGCCGATTTCGGCAAGCGCGTCAAGGCGTGCTTCGCCCATATCGTTCGGATCGATCTCGATGCTGATTTTCGCATTCGGAACAAAATCGAAGCTGTCCCGCAAGAACGCGCCTAGAGCCACCATATCCTCAGGCTTCAGCATTGTCGGCGAGCCGCCACCGAAGTGGATTGCGCGGACGAAGACCTTCCCGCTGATAAGGGCGGCAACCGTCGCGATCTCGGCGCGTAGCGAGCCCAAATAAGCCGTCACCGGTTCATAGTGACGTGTCTGCTTGGTGTGGCAGGCGCAAAACCAGCAGAGCCTGTCGCAGTAGGGAATATGCAGATAAAGCGATATCTCGTCACCGCCTTCGAGCGCCTCCAACCAGCCTTTCTGGACCGACGCGTCGACGCCCGGATGGAAATGCGGCGCGGTCGGGTAACTGGTGTAGCGGGGGACGTTCTCGCCAAGTCTGGCAGCTAATTCCGGTCGCATGTCGTGGTCCACCGTGTTTGAGTTGCCGGAACTCTGGACGCGTCGAACAGCCAAAGCCCTGATTTCGGTCAACCTCCAGCACGGACAAACTGCCGCAACGATTTTTCTGCCGTCGATTGCTATCCTGCCGGCACTTGGGATCGGTAGAGCGATCGAATGACATTACGGCAGGATATTCACAGTTCCGGCATTCCCGTTCTTTGCCTACCTTGCGAGGTACGGCAGCGCGGCGTCTGCGGTGCGCTCGATCCAGACCATTTGGCGCGGCTTGCCAAGACCTCGTCAAAGCACACCATTGAACCGGGGGTCGAACTGATCGGCGACGCCGAGGCCGTCGACAGATATTCAAACGTGCTTTCAGGCGTGGTGAAGCTGACGAAGAGCCTTTCGGACGGCCGCCAGCAAATCGTCGGCCTCCAGTTCGCACCGGATTTTCTGGGACGGCCCTTCAAGGTGAAAAGCGCGATCAATGCGGAAGCGGCAACCGCTGTCTCCCTGTGCTCGTTTCCGAGGGCGGCGATCGAACGGATGATGAAGGAATCACCGGAACTTGAGCATCGCCTGCTCAAGCAGACGCTGAACGAACTCGACGAGGCACGCGAATGGATGGTGACTCTGGGGCGCAAGACCGCACCGGAGAAGGTGGCGAGCTTTCTCCTCCTGATCGCCCGGAATATCGATTCCAGCGTTGGCCCGGCGGCCAGGTCGGCGTGCTTCGATCTGCCGCTGACGCGTGCCGACATCTCTGATTTCCTTGGACTTACAAACGAGACTGTGAGCCGCCAGCTGACCAGACTGAGAATGGACGGCGTGATCCGGATCGAGAACAATCGCCATGTCACGGTGGACAGCGTCAGCCGGCTGGAGAAGCGCTGCGGCGGCCGAGGCGCAACCGCCCTTTAGATGAGGCCTAAGCGCGCGGGGCCGTCGCTTACTCCGACCCGCGGCAGGACATGTTCGCGTTCGAAAGCGATGTGTCGCCGCAAGCCTCCGAAGAAGCCGCGCAGAATGAAACCGACGGCTTCCGCATTCTCCATCGTCTCGCCATGGCCGATCGCTAGCAGAATTCAGTCACCTCACCAAAAAAGCACTCGTCTTCGACGTGTTCGGCGCGCAACCGCCGGATAGAAGCGAGGCTGGCGTCGCCGCCGACGACAGCGGCCTCGTAGGCGGGAAAGACGATCGTTTCAGGCGATCGACGCTCGGCAGCGCATCAGCGATATTTTCCAGAGCATTGCAGAGCCCCAGTTTTTCCTTGTGCGCGCGCTTCATCACATCACGCGGAATCGCCTCCACGCCGGCCGGCCCGCGGACGCCGGACTTGTCCATGAGCGGGGCGGCCCGTGCTGCGTTTCCTCGTTCAATCGCCACCTTCGGATCGCACCGAACTCGATGCTGCCCGAAGCAAAATCGTTCGGCTCTGACATGGATCAGGGCGAGCAGGCGGCGGCTGCGCAATTAATGCACTGCGGATTTGGGTCCGCCGGAATTGGAGATCGGGATTTGCGATGAAATTCGGCACAGAGATCGTCCTTTTAAGCCTGTTTGCTTTTGCGGCCCTGGTGGCTGCTGACTTCGGCGTAGATGAACCTTTTCGCCAGCATATGTGGGTTTTGTTCTTCGCCGTGGCTGGCTTCACTGCGATCCTGTTGCGCAACACGGAGTTCAAGCCAGCAGTTCCGATCAACCCCGCCGCTTACATGGATGGTCCCGTCCGCTACGGGGCCATCGCCACAATGTTCTGGGGCGTCGTAGGCATGCTGGTTGGTGTGGTCATCGCGCTGCAGCTTGCCTATCCCGATCTCAACATCGAGCCCTGGTTCAATTTCGGTCGCTTGCGGCCGCTGCATACGTCGGCCGTCGTTTTTGCTTTCGGGGGCAATGCACTGCTTTGCACGTCATTATACGTCGTACAACGCACCTGCCGCGCGCGGCTGTTCGGCGGCGATCTCGCCTGGTTCGTGTTCTGGGGCTATCAGCTTTTCATCGTCATGGCTGCGACCGGCTATCTGCTCGGCATCACCGAGAGCCGCGAGTATGCCGAACCCGAATGGTATGTGGACCTGTGGCTGACCATCGTCTGGGTCGCCTATCTCATCCTGTTCCTCGGCACGATCCTGAAGCGCAAGGAACCGCATATTTACGTCGCCAACTGGTTCTATCTGTCCTTCATCGTGACCATCGCGATGCTGCATGTCGTCAACAACCTGTCGATGCCCGTCTCTCTGCTAGGCTCGAAGAGTTACTCCGCCTTTTCCGGGGTCCAGGACGCCCTGACGCAATGGTGGTACGGCCACAATGCCGTCGGCTTCTTCCTGACCGCCGGCTTCCTCGGAATGATGTATTATTTCGTGCCCAAGCAGGCGAACCGCCCAGTCTATTCCTACCGCCTTTCGATCATCCACTTCTGGGCGCTGATCTTCCTCTACATCTGGGCTGGTCCGCACCATCTCCACTACACCGCTCTGCCCGACTGGGCGCAGACGCTCGGCATGGTGTTTTCGATCATGCTGTGGATGCCGTCATGGGGCGGCATGATCAACGGCGTGATGACGCTGTCCGGCGCCTGGGACAAGCTGCGCACCGATCCGATCATCCGCATGATGGTGATGGCCATCGCCTTCTACGGCATGTCGACCTTCGAGGGTCCGATGATGGCGATCAAGACGGTCAACTCGCTGTCGCACTATACCGACTGGACGATCGGGCACGTCCACTCCGGCGCGCTCGGCTGGGTTGGCATGATCTCGTTTGGCGCGATCTATTTCATGGTGCCGAAGCTGTGGAACCGCGAGCGGCTCTATTCGCTGCGGCTGGTCACCTGGCACTTCTGGCTGGCGACGCTCGGTATCGTCGTTTACGCGGCGGTGATGTGGGTGTCCGGCGTCATGCAAGGCCTGATGTGGCGCGAATACGACGAGCAGGGCTTCCTGGTCTACTCCTTCGCCGAAACCGTCGCCGCCATGCATCCCTACTACCTCATGCGTGCCATCGGCGGCGCGATGTATCTGTCCGGCGCCCTTATCATGGCCTGGAACATCGCCATGACCATCTTTGGCTATCAACGCGAGGAGGATCCGATGCCGGGCTCCATCCCCGCCCTCCAGCGTGCGCGATGAGGAGCCAGAAAATGGGCTTGATCGACAAACACGCCGTCGTCGAGAAGAACGCCACGCTTCTTCTCGTTGGCTCCCTTCTTGTGGTGACCGTCGGCGGCATCGTCGAGATCGCGCCGCTCTTCTATCTCGACAACACGATCGAGAAGGTGGAAGGCATGCGCCCCTATTCGCCGCTCGAACTCGCCGGACGCAACATCTATATGCGCGAGGGCTGCTACCTCTGCCATAGCCAGATGATCAGGCCGTTCCGCGACGAGGTCGAGCGCTATGGCCACTACAGCCTGGCGGCCGAGTCGATGTACGATCACCCGTTCCAGTGGGGATCGAAGCGCACTGGACCGGACCTCGCCCGGGTTGGTGACCGCTACTCGAACGAATGGCACGTACAGCATCTCAGCGCGCCGCGCTCGGTGGTGCCGGAATCGGTCATGCCGAGCTACGCGTTCCTGAAGGATAGGCCGATTGAGGTGAAAGACTTCTCGACGCATCTGATCGCCAACACGCGTGTCGGCGTCCCTTACTCCGATGACATGATCGCCAACGCCAATATCGATCTGATGGCGCAAGCGGATCCCAACATCGATACGTCCGGCCTTGAAGCGCGCTACCCCAAGGCCAAGCTCGGCGACTTTGACGGCAATCCGCAACAGGTCACCGAGATGGATGCTCTCGTGGCCTATCTGCAGATGCTTGGCACGCTGGTGGATTTCAAGAATTACGACGAAGCCGCTGGCTACCGCTGAGGAGTGTGATCGTGGACTACAATTTGATGCGGGAATTCGCCGACAGCTGGGGCCTGCTCGCCATGGCGCTGTTCTTTGTCGGATGCGTTGCCTTCGCGCTTCGCCCTGGCGGCCGCCGGCAAGCTGACGAAGCCGCTCAAATTCCTCTCAAGGACGATTGACCATGAGCAGCGAGCACATCGATGAGGTCTCGGGCATCTCAACGACCGGCCATGAGTGGGATGGCATCCGGGAATTGAACAACCCGCTTCCGCGCTGGTGGGTCGTAACGTTTTACATCACCATTTTCTGGGCGATCGGCTACACCATCGCCTATCCGGCATGGCCTCTGCTGCATTCGGCGACGAAAGGTGTGCTCGGCTATTCCAGCCGCAACGAGGTCAAGAACGAGCTGACCGCGGCTGAAGCCGCCAAGGGCAAATATGTCGCGGCGGTGGAATCGAAAAGCGTCTCGGAGATTGCTGCCGACGACGCATTGCGCGAGTTCGCCGTCGCTGCCGGCGGTGCGGCATTCAGGGTCAATTGCGTGCAGTGCCATGGCTCCGGCGCGCAAGGCTCCAAGGGCTTTCCCAACCTCAACGACGACGATTGGCTGTGGGGCGGCAGCGCCGAGCAGATCCAGCAGACGATCACGCACGGCATCCGCTTCGCATCAGACCCGGATACGCGCCTGTCGGAAATGCCGGCTTTTGGCGACATCATCACGCCGGACCAGATCAAACAGGTCAGCGCCTACGTTGCCAGCCTGTCCGGCCTGGTCCAGGACGCAAGCCTGATCGAGCCCGGGGCCAATGTGTTCGCGGAAAATTGCGTCGCCTGTCATGGCGACACAGCAAAGGGCAACAGGGAGCTCGGCGCGCCCGACCTGACCGACGCCATCTGGCTCTATGGGCCGGGCGAGACGGCTATTGCTGCGCAGGTCCGCGCGCCGAAGCACGGCGTCATGCCGGCCTGGATCGGTCGTCTTGGCGAGACGAAGGTCAAGGAGCTTGCGGTCTATGTCCATTCGCTTGGCGGCGGAGAATAGGAACGGAAGCCTATTCTCGGCCCTCCCCGCCAAGCGACGAGGCCCGGCGCACGCCGGGCCTCGACACATTCCCGGCAGTTGCACCAACGGCGCTGCCCGCCCCGCGGCAATGTTTCTTCAACGCGGGTAAAATCAGCGGTTGCGCGTGAGTGGAGATAACCGTGCTGGATCAGACGCATGTAGAACGGCTGGAAGCCGAGGCGGTCAATTCCGCCAAGACCCGTCAGCCGCTCTATGCTGCGCGCAGGAAGATCTTCCCGAAACGCGCCTCGGGCAGCTTTCGCCGCTTCAAATGGCTGGTGATGGCGATCACGCTGGGCATCTACTATCTGACGCCCTGGCTGCGATGGGATCGGGGGCCGTTTGCCCCGGACCAGGCCGTGCTGCTCGACCTTGCCAACAGACGCTTCTATTTCTTCTTCATCGAGATCTGGCCCCAGGAATTCTACTATGTCGCCGGCCTCCTGGTGATGGCCGGCGTCGGTCTTTTCCTGATCACATCGGCTGTCGGCCGCGCCTGGTGCGGTTACACATGCCCGCAGACCGTTTGGGTCGATCTGTTTCTGGTCGTCGAGCGCGCCATCGAGGGTGACCGCAATGCTCGTATCAAGCTTGATGCCGGTCCCTGGACCGCCCGCAAACTCGTGCTGCGTGTATCAAAGCACGCCATCTGGCTGGTCATAGGCGCGGCGACCGGCGGCGCCTGGATCTTCTATTTCGCCGACGCGCCGACGCTGGTTGGCGAGCTCTTCACCGGCACCGCGGCGCCCGTCGCCTACATCACCGTCGCCGTGCTGACGGCGACGACCTATACGTTCGGCGGGCTGATGCGCGAGCAGGTCTGCACCTATATGTGCCCATGGCCGCGCATCCAGGCGGCCATGCTCGACGAGAATTCCCTCACCGTCACCTACAATGACTGGCGCGGCGAACCGCGCTCGCGTCACGCCAAGAAGGTGCTTGCCGCAGGGCTGCCCGCCGGCGACTGCGTCGACTGCAATGCCTGCGTCGCGGTCTGCCCGATGGGGATCGATATTCGCGACGGTCAGCAACTCGAATGCATTACCTGCGCGCAGTGCATCGACGCCTGTGACGGCGTCATGGACAAGCTCGGCAAGGAACGCGGGCTGATTTCCTACGCGACGCTCTCCGACTACAACGCCAACATGATGCTGGCGACCGCCGGCGGCTCCTGCCCGGTGACCCCCTCGTTGGTCAGGACGGTTGATGGCAAGTTCTCCGACAAGGTGGCCCATTTTCATATCGGCAAGATCTTTCGGCCGCGCACTTACGTCTACATGGCCGTGTGGTCGCTGATCGGTCTTGGTCTGCTCTATTCGCTGCTGACGCGCGACCGGCTCGAAGTCAACGTGCTGCATGACCGCAATCCGCAATTCGTCACGCTGCACGACGGTTCGATCCGCAATGGCTATACCGTCAAGCTGCTCAACATGATCCCCGAGCCAAGGACGATCGTCGTCACGATGCAGGGCTTGCAAGGAGGCGAAATGAGCGTGGTCGGCGACGACATCCCGGCAGGCCGCTCCTTCGCCATTCCGGTCGAGCCCGACCGCCTGAAGATGCTGAAGGTCTTCGTGCGCCAGCCTGCCGATCAAATCCATGGCACAGCGCAAACCTTCACATTCCGTGTCGAGGACAGAGCGAGCTTCGAGGCGGACGAATACACCGCCACCTTCAACGCGCCGGAGACAGCCAGATGACCGCCAAGGCACAAAAGCCGCGCGAATTTGCCGGCAGGCACATGTTGGCCATCATCCTTGCCTTTTTCGGGGTGGTCATCGCGGTCAACCTGACGATGGCGACGCTCGCCAACACGAGCTGGACCGGCCTCGTCGTCGAAAACACCTATGTCGCGAGCCAGCAGTTCAACAAGAAGGCCGAGGAAGGGCGGGCGCAGGCAGCGCTCGGCTGGACCGGCAAGCTGACGATCGCATCGGGCGAGGTCCGCTACAGCCTGAGCAACGCCGCCGGCAAGCCGGTTACCCTGCATGGCGTCAAGGTGCTGTTCCGCCATCCCGCCTACGAGAAAGAGGACAAGTCGGTCACGCTCGCACCCGCCACGGGTCAGGAATTCGCCGCTCAGCACATGCCGAAGGACGGCGTCTGGATCGTCGAGGTGGACGCCGATGCCGGCCTCGCGATGCCCTATCGCGACGTCCGCAGGATCATGATTTCCCATGGAGCGCTGCAATGAGCTGTTGTGCACCGGGCGCCGAAATGGCGCTGGAACTGGAAAACAGCATATCGGTCCTGCCATCAAGCCAGGAGATCAGGCTGGCAAGCCGATCGCTCGGCGGTGGTCTTAACCAGACTGACCTTTCAGTTCCAATGGTTCACTGCGCAGCCTGCATCCAGACGATCGAGACGGCGCTGGCAAAGCTCGACGATGTCGAAGGCGCGCGTGTCAATCTGTCGACGAAACGGGTCGCGATCCGGTGGCGTGGGGATCAGGTGCCACCTTTCGTCGCCGCGCTTGGCAGGCTGGGCTACGAGGCGCATTTGTTCGCCCCCGAGGTCGATGAGAAGGACAAGACGCTTGCGGAGCTGATCCGCGCCGTCGCCGTTGCCGGCTTCGCGGCCGGCAACATCATGTTGCTGTCAGTCTCGGTCTGGTCCGGCGCCGAAGGTGCTACCCGCGACCTGTTCCATTGGGTCTCGGCGCTGATCGCCATCCCGGCGCTGGCCTTCGCCGGTGGCATCTTCTTCCGCTCAGCCTGGAATGCACTGCGCCACGGCCGCATGAACATGGACGTGCCGATCGCGGTCGGGGTGTCGCTTGCCTATGCCATGAGCCTCTATGAAACGATCAATCATGGCGAACATGCCTATTTCGACGCGTCGGTTTCGTTGCTGTTCTTCCTGTTGATCGGTCGCACGCTGGATCACGTGATGCGGGAGCGTGCCCGCACCGCGGTGAAAAGCCTGTCACAACTGGCCGCGCGCGGCGCCATGGTGCTGCGCCGAGACGGCGCACGGGACTATTTGCCGGTTGGCGAGATCGCACCCGGCATGCAGCTGCTGATAGCGGCCGGTGAACGAATCCCCGTTGACGGCCAGATCATTCAAGGGGCGTCGGATCTTGACTGCTCGCTGGTCTCCGGCGAGAGCACGCCCAGAAACGTGGCGCCAGGCGAAGCCGTGCAAGCTGGCGTGCTCAATCTTACCGGCTCGCTGACGATCGAGGCTACAGCTGCCGCAAAGGATTCGTTCCTGGCGGAAATGGTTCGGCTGATGGAGGCCGCCGAGGGCGGTCGTGCGCATTATCGCCGCATCGCCGATCGCGTCTCGGCACTCTACGCGCCCGTGGTTCATCTCACCGCCTTCGTGACATTCCTGGGCTGGATGGCGGCGACCGGCGACTGGCACCGCGCGATGACGATCGCCATCGCTGTTCTCATCATCACATGCCCGTGCGCGCTCGGTCTCGCAGTGCCGATCGTCCAGGTGGTCGCCGCGCGGCGCCTGTTCGAGAACGGCATCATGGTCAAGGACGGCTCGGCCATGGAGCGCCTGGCGACGATTGATACGGCGGTGTTCGACAAGACCGGAACGCTCACGCTCGGCCAACCCCGGCTGGTCAATTCGGGCTCAATCGATCCAGTCATGCTGGCAATCGCCGCAGACTTGGCCGCGCATTCGCGTCATCCGTTTTCAAAGGCCATAGCCGGCTTTGCCACTCCTGGCGGGCAACACAAGTTCGATGCTGTCACCGAGCACCCGGGATTTGGAATCGAAGCCACCGACGCCGGAAGCACTTGGCGGCTGGGTCGACGCGGATGGGCTGGATCGAAGGCTCGAACCGGTGGTGAAGGCAAACACGGCTACGGCGGAACGGTGCTGACGAAAAACGGAATGATTGTCGCATCCTTCGCTTTCCAGGATGCATTGCGTGCCGACGCCTGTGCGGCCATCGATCAGTTGAAGCATGCAGGGATATCGGTGGAAATGCTGTCCGGCGATACAGCGGCAGCCTGTGCCGAGGTTGCGAAAGGGCTGGGTGTCGATGACTTCGTGCCCTGCCTGTTGCCATCCGGCAAGGTCGAACGCATCGAGACCCTGGCGAAGGACGGACACAAGGTTCTGATGGTGGGCGACGGCCTTAACGACACGCCTGCGTTGGGCGCGGCGCATGTGTCGATCGCTCCGGCCACCGCCGCCGACATTGGCCGCAACGCCGCGGACTTCGTGTTCCTGCGCGAAAGCCTTTTGGCCGTACCCCTTGCCCTGGAAGTCTCACGGAAGGCCGGACGGCTGATCCGCCAGAACATCGCCATCGCGATCGTCTACAACACCATTGCTGTGCCGATCGCCATTCTGGGGCACGTCACGCCGCTGGTCGCGGCAATCGCGATGTCTGCTTCGTCGCTGCTTGTCATTGGAAATGCGCTGCGATTGCAGGGTTTCGTGCTCGCCGAGGTGAGGGGGGCTCCCCCGGCAACGCGTTCGGGCATTCGCGCATCTGTGCAGCCGTCATGACGACGCTCGTCTACCTCATACCAGCAGCTCTGTTCCTTGGCGCGCTGGGGCTGTCCGGCTTTCTGTGGGCCTTGAGAAGTGGTCAGTATGAGGATCTTCACGGGGCCGCTGAGCGCATCCTCGTCGATCGGGACGACAAGCCGGAACGCTGACCCATATCGCTGTGCCGACGACTGTGCGGATGCCATCCTCAGCTGAGTCGGCTTGCTCGGCACTACTGGGGCTCCCCAGCCAGCTTAGCTAAGTCCCGCTGATGTAGATTTGTGAAAAGCCCCTATCGCTCGAAAGACTGCCTCGCCCGGATTTGTCTTGTCTGGCTGATCCAGATCAAGGTTATCTCCTCATCGCCGTGGTTTCGTCGACTAGCCTTTCAAGAGAGAACGCATGTCTAAGGGACAGTTTCGTCGTCACCATCAGCGTTTTCGCGGTTTTTGGGTTTTTTCATGATAGTGGTCGGCTCCTTCAATGGCTCGCGCCGCCGAACACCTCGGCGACCGGTCTGGATCAAGACCGACACGAAGAACGGTCAAAACCAAAAGTCAGCCGAGGCGTTGGGGCGCGACGCGGCGGCCAGATTGTTCTCGAGACCGCAAACGCCGAACGCGATCTTCGGCGGCAACGATCAGATCGCCGGCGGCGCGTGCGACACACTGCGCGAGATTGGCCTGGCAGTACCTACCGACGTGGCAATCGTCGGATTTGACAACTGGGACGTGATGGTGCTTGCGACGCGGCCGCAACTGGCCAGCATCGATGTGAACCTGAACGGGCTCGGACGCGAGGCTGCTGACAGCGTCTCGGATAGCATTTTCACTCATCTCGGGGGCGGTCCACCGATCCGTGCCTTCGTTTGCCAGTTCCACGACCTGATTGAAACCGGCCCTGCCAACAGGGGGGCATGGCGCTGGCTGGGCGGACCCAAAGACTGGTGCGATCAGCTGCGTCCGTGTTTTATAAGACTGCATCCTTCGTTGCCGATTTATGCGGACGTTCATGCGCAGTGGCTTGAGGCGACGCGGCGGGCACTGGAACCCCGCGCAATCGGTCCACAGTTTGCGGCTCAACTCCACCAGCATCTCACGCAGATAGCCGACGCGATGGCGGCACGCTGATGGCCGGCTCCGACCAGAGTTTCGATGTCGTTATCGTCGGAGGCGGGCCGGTCGGACTTTCCTTCGCCGCGTCGCTGGGGCAGAGCGAACTGAAGGTGGCAGTTGTGGAACAGCAGTCCTTGGAACGGCTGGCGAATCCAGCTTTCGACGGTCGCGAGATCGCGCTGACCTACTCCTCGATCAGAATCCTTCGCGAGCTCGGCGCCTGGGATGCCATCCCCGTTTCGCACAAATCACCACTGCAAGGCGCGCGCGTGCTCAACGGATCGAGCCCTTTCGCTCTGTGTTTCGATCCTCCCAGGGGATCTGGGGAACCACTCGGATTTCTGGTCCCAAATTGTCGGATCCGCGACGCCCTGTTCAAGATCATCCGCTTGCAGGATCATGCCCAGCTGATATGCGGCCAGTCGGTCGTCAGTGCAACAAACAGCCACAAAGGAGCAGTCATAAGGCTGTCCGATGGCAGGCAATTGACCGCTCGGCTTCTCGTTGCAGCGGACTCGCGTTTTTCCGCCACGCGCGACCTGCTCGGCATCGGCGCCGACATCAATCGGCTTGGCAAGGCGATGCTGATTTGCCGGGTAAGGCACGAGCGCGTCCATCAGCAGATCGCAGTCGAATGGTTCGATCACCATCAGACGATAGCGATGTTGCCGCTCATGGAAGGCGTGTCGTCGCTACTACTCACTTTGCCGTTAAACGAGGCCGATAGACTGCTTGCTTTCGACGACGATATGTTCCTGATGGAATTGACGAACCGGTGTCGAGGGCGCCTCGGAGAAATGACCTTGGCAAGCACCCGCCATAGCTATCCGCTGGTCACGACGTGGGCGCACAAGTTCTGGGCACCGAGCGCCGCACTTATCGGCGACGCTGCCATTGGCATGCACCCGGTGACTGCGCATGGCTTTAACATCGCCCTCAGCGGCCAGAAGCAACTCGCCCAGAGAATCCTGACAGTATGTCGCGACCGGCGCGACATTGCCGATCCCGACATGCTCCACCGATACGAAAGCTGCCTGCGCCGGTCGGCGGCACCGCTCTATCATGCTACGAACATCCTCGTCGGACTCTACTCAGGCGAGCACCCGGCGGCACGGCTTGCAAGACATGCGGGGCTTCGCTTTGCCCAATATCTTCCCTTTGTCCGCCATGGAATTTCGGCCATGCTGAGGCGGTGAGACCACAGTCACGATACCGTCGACAAATCTCAGGACGCGATCTCGCCCAGGGCTCCTCTTCTATCTCGCCGTCTAAGCGCGCGTCTTCGTCTCCTGAGCGATGACTAAATTTAGATAATTCTGCCCCTGCCAATGCCGCTTCCATGGTCTTGCGTTGCAAGGCCTCGAAATGGGATTCGGTTCAAGGCATGGCTGGGCAGGACTTCGACAACCAGCCGGCAATCAAACGCCGCCAGCGGAACGCCTTGATGTCACAGCCGAGGCCGTGCTTAGAGGAGCGAATGAATCGATTCGACTACCGGCCGGATATTGACGGCCTTCGCGCCTTTGCGGTTTCTGCTGTTGTCCTATTCCACGCAGGGTTCTCAACCCTTTCCGGTGGCTATGTCGGCGTCGACGTCTTCTTCGTGATCAGTGGCTATTTGATTACAAAGATAGTTGTTGAACGGGTGCGCGACGGAACATTCAGCTTTTCCGACTTTTACGCCCGGCGCGCACGCCGGCTATTTCCAGCGCTATTTTCCACGATCTTTGTCACGTTCTTTTGTGCCGCATTCATCCAAGGCCCAGATGACTTTCGCAGCTTTTCCGGCTCTGCCGCGATGGCGATCCTATCGCTGTCGAACGTCTATTTCTGGATGCAAAGCGGCTATTTCGATGCAGCCGCAACGACCAAGCCACTCTTGCACACTTGGTCGCTTGGGGTGGAAGAACAATTCTATCTGATCTGGCCAGCCATCATCTCCGCCTCGGTGCGGAAGGGCCGACTGGCCCTTATGGCCGTGGCCGCGTTTGGTCTCATCAGTTTCACGGCGTGCCTTTTGGCTATGCGCTTTGATTTAACGGCCGCGTTCTTCCTGACACCGTTTCGCATATTTGAGTTTGCGTGCGGAGCCGCCCTTGTGTGGGCCAAGACGCCAGGCCGGCTGTCTTCCGACATTGCTTACACGACCGGTGGCTTGGCAATCCTTTACGCCATTCTTCAGTTCGATGCCGGTACGTCGTTTCCAGGATGGCATGCGGCGCTCCCCACTCTAGGAACCGCGATGATGATCTACGGCGGGCGCAACGCCGTCGCTGCCTTGCCGCTTAAAACGGCACCGGCGCTATTGATTGGCCGAGCAAGCTATTCGATCTATCTCGTGCACTGGCCCATTATCGTCTTTTGGCTCCATGCAACCGGGCGCGACCTCGACACGCTCCAGGGCGTCGCCGCCATCGCTCTATCGATACTGCTTGGCTATTTGCTTCACGGTTTCATCGAGCGTCCGCTAAGATACTCCCATGCCTTTCAGGGCCGGCGGCTGGTGACGATCTGCGCTTCGGCCACCGCCCTGATTGTCGCACCGTCATTGCATAGCTGGGCTACAAAAGGCTGGACTTGGCGATTGCCAGAAGCGCTTCGCGGAGTAAACAGCTACGATATGGATGTTCTCACGAAATACGTATGGGCGAATGACATCCGCCTGAGCAGCAACACTTTTAAGCCTGGCAGAAAACATATCCTCATCGTGGGGGACAGCCAGTCCGCTGATTTTACGAACATTCTGTTAGAAGGAACCCACGAGCGGAACGTCGACATAGTCACCTATACGTTCAACTATGGCTGCAACATTCCATATGCCGATGATCAGCAGTATTGGGACCAGGAAAATATCTACACCACGTCAGACCCTTCCCTTGAGGAGAAATGCAAAGAGAGAAGCAACGCGCTCCTTTCCAGCCCCGCACTAAAAAAGGCGGATGTGGTTATCGTCGCGTTCCTATGGGAACGATACGGTGCGAAACGCATGCGTGCCGCCGCCGACAAAATTGAGTCAATCAGCCCAGCTCGCGTATATGTCCTGGGCAGAAAGAACCTCCTCAAGAGCAGCATTGATTTCGTTAACATGAACGGGAAGTTGGACGGGCTCGGGAGCTTGGCTGCGCGGTTCAAGGCTTCCGACACTCTCTTTATAAACAACATGCTGGCTCAGCAATTTGGCAATCGCTATCTGGACATCTTTTCATCAGTTTGCCCGGACCAAGATAAGTGCGTGGTGCTAGATGAAAAGCAACATCCCATCTTCTATGATGCGGCTCACCTGACCCAGAGCGGCGCACGATACTTCGCCAAGCACGCCGCTCGAAAGCTCACCGATCTCGCCAACTTGTGAGCAGGATTGGTATGGACCGTGTTGCCTTGTACACATTTCCGGCCACGTTAATCTCGCCACCAGGAGGATCACCCCCGGTCGGATTGCCAAACGCAATGCGGCCTCACCGATGAACACATCGGCCCGCTACAGCGGATGACCATAGCCAGAGGCAGATTGGAGCCGCTCGTGGTGAGTGTGGCTCGCGAGACCTGATAGAAGGTTGGCCTAAGCGACCAAATCCTACGCCAATCTTCTCCCAACGCGCTGTCATGACGGGCTAGCGGGCTCGGCATTGATTTGTTGGCTGAACGATTCCAGAAAGCTGTACCCCGCTGAATAGTTAACCCGTCCTTCAGTGAGCCTGCATAGGCTTGCGCTGCGACGAAGCCTGGAAAGCAAGCTAACCCATCCATGGCCCTGAAGAAAGAAGACACGCTGGAGGCCGGAATCCTTCAGGATCAGCTTGCTGACCTGAGGGTCGGTCTCTTCGTATCGATGCCGATCAGCACCGTCCTGTCAGGCCTGATTCTAGCGGTGCAGGCCCTTTCTGGCGGCGGCTCTGGCGCCGCGATCTGGTTTCTGGTCGTCAATGCAATAAATATCGGCCGCCTTGCACTCGCCCGTTATCAGCTGAAGGACACCAGACGCCAGGACGATCTAACGCGGATTTCGCCGCGGCTTCGCTGGTTTGGCATCCTTGCTCTTCTGGCAGGGTTTGCCTGGTCCTTTCTTGCCGTCCTGACGGTTGGATACACGATACCTCACGCACCGCTGCATCTGATCATTCTGGCGGGCATCTCAGCTGGTGCTGTTACATACGGCAGTTCATATGCCGCGGCAGCGACCAACTTCATCACACCGCCGCTCCTCATCACAGCGGGGTGCTTGCTGGCGAAAGGCAACTTTGAAGGGTACGTTCTTGCCTTCGCCGTTCTGCTCTTCCTGGGCGGCCTGGTTCGAGCCGCGTTTGTTGGACAAGCACGCTTCCGCGAAGCGAGCCGCCTGAGGCATGAGGCGGAGCGGCTGGCGGCCGAAATGGAGGCCAATTCCAGGCAGGACCACCTGACGGCCGTTCTCAACAGGCGTGGCCTCGAACACGCTATCAGTCAGTTCGAGACTGCAGATGGCCCCTTCGTTACAATGCTGATTGATCTAGACGGGTTCAAATCCGTCAACGATACCTACGGCCACAGGACCGGTGATGAACTGCTTGTCAGGATCGCCCGCCGCATAGAGCAGGAAGCACCGAAAGGCTCAACGCTCGCCCGAATCGGCGGCGATGAATTCGTGCTGTTTTTTCCCTCACTGGGGGATTCGCTTTCTGCCAGTGATCTCGCCTCCAATATCATAGCCAAAATTGCCCGCCCCTATCCTGAGGTCGCGTCCGTCCGGATCGGGGCATCGATAGGAATATACTTGGCGGAGAGCCCGGGACTGACAGAAATGTTGTTGCGGGCCGATATCGCCCTTTACACAGCCAAGCGTCGTGGCAGGAACGAATTTTGCCTGTTCGATGCCGAACTCGACGGGGAACTGCAACGCCGTCAGTCCATCGAACGCGACCTTCATTCAGCGATAAAGACGAGAAGCTTGGCCCCCTGGTTCCAGCCCATCGTAAAACTCGACACCGAGGCCGTGGTCGGTTTTGAAGCCTTGCTAAGGTGGTCCCATCCGATTCATGGTTCTATCTCTCCACCCGAAATCATCACAGCCGCACGCCAAACCGGAATGCTTCAGCTGCTGACCCAAACGGTCTTCGCCGACTGTTGTGCACTTATCGACGGCTTGGAGAAAGCTGGTTGTCGTGATCTTCGTGTGGCGATGAATGTATCACCGCGCGAACTGGAAGCCGGCGATATCGACGACATGGTTCTGAATGGACTGGCGGCAAAAGATCTCCCTGCAACGATGTTCGAAATCGAGATTACCGAAGAATCCCCGGTGGACCCGGACAGAGTGGATGAAAAGCTCGGACGGCTTTCACATGCCGGCATTTCCATCGCGCTCGATGACTTCGGCACCGGCTTTTCCACCTTGGCATCGCTCAAGGACAGCCGGATACGCAAGGTGAAAATAGACCAGGGCTTCATTCGCGGCTTGGCCAAGTCCCGGGAGGACCGGCTGCTTGTCAAAACGGTCATCGATCTTGGCAGGACGCTCGGGATCGAGGTCATGGCCGAGGGCGTCGAAACAGAGGCGGATCGGCAAACTCTGCTCAAGCTTGGCTGCAGAACCGCTCAGGGCTTCCTATTCTCCAAAGCGGTGCCTCTGAACCAAGCGCTCGATTTGGCGGTAAAAGAGCACGCGAAGGAGTTGTGACCAGCAGGGAATGTTCGCTCTGCCGTATAAGGAGTGCCAGTGGGCGAGGTGCAGACTTTCGGTCCCGATTGCCTGAGCCAATCAGGCGGCGGGCTTGAGTTCCTTCAAAGCCATCTCAAAGGCATCCTTGATCCGATTGGATACGTCCTCGGTAGCTTTCAACATCAAGGAATTGGGGTCAGCGAAAGTGAAATCGAGACTTGCATATCCTGTGAAGGCGAGGGCGCGATGAGACCACGCGACGTCGCGTTGGCGATCCTGCCTCCGGCGCTGTGGGCGATCGCCTCCGAGTTCGGAACTGGCGTCGCCAGTCAGCAGCTCCGTCTTTGTTGGACTTCATCCTGCGCACATTCGCCGAGCCGGCGCCCGTCAGAGTTGATCCCTAAAAGACGGCCGCGGACTTGACCCTGAGTGCCCATGACCTGCTGCTGTGGACAAAACCCAGCCATTCAGGTCGTTGCGGCCGTGGTCTCCTCCCTTGGGAGGGCTTCAGCAAAGCACCTTTCGGGGGCCGTGAGCCATCTTCTGATCTTGAGTCATTGAAGAAATCCGGGTTACCTATTATGTTGTCTGAAATCGAAATTTGTTAAACGGACGCGTAAGGAGCTCAGATGGCGAAGACAGCTGTACGTGTGCGTCACGGCCTCGGGCGCGTGGGCAACAAGCGGACGAGAACGCTTCCCAAAATGGCTGCGAAAATGCAGATGAATCGCCTAGCCAGGATTGAAGCCGTCCTGCAGAGGGCGGAAGAATTCGGCCTGCGCGCTGAGAAGGACGGCAGGATTGCGGGGCGGGTGAGTGCTGATCTGATCAAGAGGGCCAAAGCTCGAACCGGATTGACGTCTGATACCGAGCTCGTCGAATTTGCGTTGGCAAATGTGGCGTTGGAAGACAATTTTGCCGAGACCTTCAGGAAAACACGGGGAACGGTGGATCCGACGCTGAAGCTCGGGTTCTGAATTGGCTGATTTCGACTTCGGTGCGGCCGTCAGATGGTCGCGATTTGATCCTCAGAAAACCTTAAGCCGCCGCCCCGATAAGGAGCTGCCGATCATCGGTAACCTTGTCGAGGCGGGGCAGGAGCTGTTGCTAGATACCTGCGTTTACATCGACGGTTTGCAGGGCCGAGCACCTGAAGCAGCTGCCGACGTCCTCGACCTTAGGCAGGTCAATCATTCCACTGTAGCTATTCAGGAGCTGATGCACACCGTGGGGGTCCTCGACCCTAAACACCCGGGCACGGCCAAAGCAATCAAGCAGATCGCGACCACGATCAAGGATATGCCGCCCCATCGGGTTTTTGCACCGGATCCCGATGTTCTGGGCCGAGCCGCACTCCTCTCAGGAACGCTGTGCCGCCTTCAAGGCTACAAGGATGATTCCAGGCTTCGGGCGCTTCAGGATTGCGTGCTGTTCCTGCAGGCACAGAAATTGGGATTTTCCGTTCTAACAGGCAACATCAGCGACTTCGACTATTTGCTTCAGCTGATCCCGACAGGTCGGGTTTTGATGTATCGGCGAATCTGAATATAGTCGCCCGCCGCCCTCCTGAACTACGGTTAGCGACTCGAAATCTGTATTACCCCTCCATCCGCGGTTACTCGGATTCTCTATGCTGAAACTCATACTCAATGGTGCTCCATCGTATGGAAGACGGCATATTGTCATGCCTCTTTTTCGCGTCGTGGCTCGTTTCCGAAACGGCGGCAATTGATTTGCGGAAGGATCCGTTCGCGAAAACGAAGCGGCCTTTGCCGCATCTATCGCCAAGGCATTAGCGTGCGAGATCGCAACAAGCCACTTGGCAGCCAAAACCGTGATGCTCTGGACGGATGACCGGTTCTGCAGTCTTCCACGCTCTGACAAGAGGTGCATGCCCCCCGCAGCTTCTCTCTCCAGGCGGCTTCGCTTCTCACCGCGCGGCCCAACTCGCCACCAGTCCGCGAACGTGGAACCTCGCTTCGGTTACGCCGATCAGGATGTCCGGAAGAAAAAGCGGAGCTTCAGAAGGGAATCCGCTTGCTCGACTCAGACAATCCCACTTGTTGGGCGGTCTGGAACAAAGGGAGCAGCATGATCAGGCCGCCGACGAGGCGCAAAAGCGTCCCCCCGCGTATGGCCTCGACCATCCATCCGGCAATTGAGCGGCGACTACGCCGCCAACGATCAGCCCGGCATCGAGCTCGCATGCGTCGAACAGCGCCTCCGCCTCCAGATGGCCGGAGGCGAGCGCAACGATGAACATGATGGACACCGCGAGCGTGATCAAGGACTCGCTGGCGTTGACGGTGCCGATCACGGAGAGGGGGCGCCGGCGCCGAGCAGCCCGGTGACGACCATCGGCCCCCAACCGCCGCCGCCCGCCGCGTCCAGGAAGCCGCCGGTCGCGCCCAGGGGCTCGACGAACACGGTCGGAACAGATTTGCTGGGAAGCTTGCGAAAAGAGCGGACGAACAGCCAGAACCCGATCACCGCCAGAGAGGTCGTGACATGGGGTTTGACCACGTCGCCGTCGAAGAGGTGAGCACGAAGGCGCCGAGGCAGCCGCCCAGAATGCCGAAGGGCGCGAGCTGCCAGAACAGCTTCCAGTCGATATTGCGGTGATAGTGTGCTGGCGGAACGCCGAACGACAGCAGCACCGTCGACGAGACCACGCCGTAGGCCATGCCGAGCGCGCCGTCCACCGCTTGGGCAAGAAAGCCGCCCATGGCGAGCAGAATGAATTCAGTCATTGGTGTCCGCCATGAAAGTGCCGCCGTATGGTGCCCGTGATCGGGCCTGCCCGCATTCTAGACGCCGGCCCCTTGTGGGCAAAAAAGTTCGCCCAAAGAAAAAGGGCGGCATCGCTGCCGCCCTTTCCGAGATCGTTAGGGTACGTGGGCTTAGAAATCCATGCCGCCCATGCCGCCCATGCCACCGCCGGGCATACCACCCGGCATGCCGCCAGCGGACTCCTTCTTCGGAGCCTCGGCGATCATGGCTTCGGTGGTTACCAGCAGGCCGGCGACCGAGGCCGCGTCCTGGAGAGCCGTGCGCACGACCTTCATCGGATCGACGATACCCATGGCGATCATGTCGCCATAGTCGCCGGTCTGGGCGTTGTAGCCGAAGGTCGCATCCTTGTTGTCGAGGATCTTGCCGGCGACGATCGAAGCTTCGGCGCCTGCATTCGCAGCGATCTGGCGGGCCGGAGCCTGCAGGGCGCGCCGGACGATGGCGATGCCGGCCGTCTGATCGGCATTGGCGCCGGTGACGGTGATGGCCAGCGAAGCGCGCAGCAGGGCGACGCCGCCGCCTGCAACGATGCCTTCTTCCACGGCCGCGCGGGTCGCGTTGAGGGCGTCATCGACGCGGTCCTTCTTTTCCTTGACTTCGACTTCCGTCGCACCGCCGACACGGATCACCGCAACGCCGCCCGCGAGCTTCGCGAGACGTTCCTGCAGCTTCTCCTTGTCGTAGTCCGAGGTGGTCTCCTCGATCTGCTGCTTGATCTGGGCGACGCGGCCCTGGATCTCGGCCTTCTTGCCGGCGCCGTCGACGATGGTGGTGTTCTCCTTGGAGATCGACACCTTCTTGGCGCGGCCGAGCATGTTGAGGCCGACATTCTCGAGCTTGATGCCGAGGTCTTCCGAGATGACCTGGCCACCGGTGAGGATGGCGATGTCTTCCAGCATGGCCTTGCGGCGATCACCGAAGCCCGGCGCCTTGACGGCGGCGATCTTCAGGCCGCCACGCAGCTTGTTGACGACGAGCGTGGCCAGAGCCTCGCCTTCGACGTCTTCCGAGATGATGACCAGCGGCTTCGAGGTCTGCACGACAGCCTCGAGGATCGGCAGCATGGCCTGCAGGTTGGAGAGCTTCTTCTCGTGGAGAAGGATGTAGGCGTCTTCCAGATCGGCAACCATCTTGTCGGCGTTGGTGACGAAGTAGGGCGAGAGATAGCCGCGGTCGAACTGCATGCCTTCGACGACTTCGAGTTCGGTCTCGGCGGTCTTGGCTTCCTCGACCGTGATGACGCCTTCGTTGCCGACCTTCTGCATCGCTTCCGCGATCATCTTGCCGACCGACTCGTCGCCATTGCCGGCGATCGTGCCGACCTGGGCGACTTCTTCCGAGGTCTTGATCTTCTTGGCGTTCTTGACGAGGTGAGCGACGACTTCGGTGACGGCCAGATCGATGCCGCGCTTCAGGTCCATCGGGTTCATGCCGGCGGCAACCGCCTTATGGCCTTCCTGAACGATCGACTGCGCCAGAACGGTCGCGGTCGTGGTGCCGTCGCCGGCGATGTCGTTGGTCTTGGACGCGACTTCGCGGATCATCTGAGCGCCCATGTTCTCGAACTTGTCGGAAAGTTCGATTTCCTTGGCGACGGTGACGCCGTCCTTCGTGATGCGCGGCGCGCCAAACGACTTGTCGATGACGACGTTGCGGCCCTTGGGGCCGAGCGTGACCTTCACCGCGTCGGCGAGGATGTTGATGCCGTGAAGCATGCGCTCCCGGGCATCACGGGAGAATTTTACGTCTTTGGCAGCCATTTTTTACTCCTGGGCATTTCGCCCGAAATTCAGATTGGATGGTGCGGATGAAAGGCGGCGGCGTGTCAGCCGATGATGCCCATGATGTCGGCTTCCTTCATGATCAGAAGGTCTTCGCCGTTGAGCTTGACTTCGGTGCCGGACCACTTGCCGAACAGGATGCGGTCGCCAGCCTTGACGTCCAGGGGCACGAGCTTACCCGCCTCGTCGCGCGCGCCAGAGCCGGCGGCGATGATCTCGCCTTCCTGCGGCTTTTCCTTTGCGGTATCGGGGATGATGATCCCGCCAGCGGTCTTCGCTTCGGACTCGACGCGGCGAACGACCACGCGGTCATGCAGCGGCCGGAAATTCGACTTTGCCATTTTTGGATGTCCCTGGTGCGGATGTTGAACGGTTCTCCGTTGCCGGAGAGTTGTTAGCACTCACTAGAAGCGAGTGCTAACGTGGCGGTGAGATAGGCCCTCGGCTGGCACGAGTCAAGACTGGAGGAGGGGACGGGCGAGGCGCAAAGATTTTGCAATCGGCGCGGCAGCACCCTGCCACCTTCTCGTGAGGAGAAGGGTTTTCTGCGTCTTTTGCCGACGGCCGCTCTTCGCCCAAGCCTCAAAACATCTCCGCCAGCGGCCCCTGCCGGGTGAGGCCGGCGGGGAAGGGCCTGAACGGCAGTTCGCCCAGTGCCTTTTCGGCGAAGAGCGCCGCGCGGATGCGGCACCGGCAAGTTCCTCGATGGCTCGTCGATCAGACATCGCGCCGCACATTCCACCCAGTTACGAGGTAGGATGCAGTGACGTCTAGTCGATGAGGGAATTGCAGCGCAGATGGAATCTCTTGCAGTTGAGTGACAGCTCGCTGCTTTCCATCATAGACCACCACATCGGCGGTATCTTCCAGACTGCAGTCTAGCTCCCTGGAGATGAGGGCAGTTAGCGATTTTGGGTCGACATGCCCGACCGGAATGCACAGCAGGCGCGGGCAAGCTGTTTCCCCGGCAAATGACCTGGAGAAGCTGAAAGCAGCCTCTGCGATGCCTACCGACATTCCATCCGCGTAATCTTTGCGGGAGACCATGATGATTGGGATGTTTGTACCAAGGTCGAAGGCACCGGCCACGCTGGCGAAGAGCGACGCCATCCTGGTTAGGGCATATTCTAGCTCCTGCCCTGCTTGGGCAGCCGAGGGAAGAAATATATCGAGCGGAATGACAAGGTAGTCGACATCCATAAGATCCCTAGCAATTTCTGCGGGGTCTCGCGCTTGCCAACGGCCGACTGTTGGCAAATCCAGATGGGCATCCTGAATATTGTTGGAAAGAAACGAAGCAATTGCGCCGCGCATCCGTCAGACCGAACCTGCTGTGGGGAGGTCGCGAGGGACGAGCACCGCCTCGCGAATGGTTAGGCGCCCCTCGGCACCCGACTGATTTGTTGCGTCAGCTTCGCCACTGCGCGTGTCGGGGATATTGGATGAGCCACCAATTCGACCGTACATGACGATTCGCACTCCTTTTGTTTCGCATTCAGTTCAGGCTGGTTAGGCGCGGCAGGTCTGGATAGACCACCTAGCTGACGATTAGCTGACGAAGGCGTTCTTCCGGGTGCACAAACGAAATCAGGCTCCCGCCTACACCGGCCAGCGAAGGCCGCAGGTCAGGCCGCTGAACTTGCGGGGTCTTGAGCCGCCAGTTCCAAGGGGGCTCCAGCTGGTTCTGTTGCAAACTATTCGGTAAGCTGATGCAGGTCCTATGGGATGCGATGAGACCGTTCTCGACCGGAGGCGTCTATGCCAACAATCTCGGGCGAAGAGGGCGCTGACAGGGTTCGGCGGCCTACGGTGGGAACTACCCAAGGTTGGCCGCTTTGAAAAACAAGTATGATCCTACCAATTTCTTCCGCCTGAACCAGAACGTCAGGCCGGCACCTTGACTGGTTCGTGATCCGTCGGTGGAGCGTCCTTGCTCTGCTCTTCGCAGTCAGAACTGCGATGGCATTTCAATTTCACAGTGTTGCGGCGCTCGCCCCGATGCTCAGACACGAATTTGGCTTTTAATCTTCCGAGATCGGTCTGCTAATCGGTCTCTATCTTACGCCGGGTGTTGCCTTGGCGTTACCAGGTGGGACAATCGGGAAATATTACAGAGACAAGTCAGTTGTCGCTGCGGGCCTTGCTCTGATGATCTGCGGCGGTCTCATCATGGTCGCTTCGCCCTCGTTATATGTGCCACCGGGTAGGGCAGCTTTGCGGACTAGCATCTCGACCTGGTGAATATGCAGGCATGCATCCATCTTGTGGATGCGCACCAACCGAACAATCGATTTGTTCAATTCGCTTCTGGAAAGCTAACTCATGGAATCATGGGCTCTGGACGGCGACGCTGGCTTTGCGAATGAAGCGGGCTGCACTTAGGCGCGAAAACTTCGCCACGGCATGCACGTAGGATCGCTGCGTGGCCGGCGACAGATTACGGATCGTCATATCCTCGATCATGCGCCGGCGAAGCGGGCTCAACTCGGCCATTTTATTGCTCCTGTTCTCAAGATTGCGCTTCAACAGCCGCAATCCTCTAAAACAGAAGCTTCACCCGCAAACCGACCCGCCAAATGCCGCGTCAGCGGCTTCGTTCAATCCCCTTTATGGGTCTATGTCCTAGTCTAGAAGAGACAGTGGGCTCGCGTATCGACCTCACGGCACATTGTTTTACAATATATTTTGGTAAGTTCCATAATATATGTTACGCGACTTTCATCAGTAAAGGTTAATATTTCTCAATATTGCAAATTATACATATCGCTCTCAGAAAGTCTTACCGATCGTCATCGAGAGCTATCCATCAATGTTTCAGCAGTAACGCCTATCGACGTCTCGGTTCACAAGTTCGACACTACTTAAGATACCCTCATCGTTTGATTAAATTTGGCCGGAGACTCTGAACTCTTATTAACAGCCGGGCTGGCGTACCGGGTCAGACCATATCGGCCTTCGCTCGCCTCCCCTCTCGGCGCACTCACTTGTGCGGCATGCAATAGACTCCCTCGGATACCATCAGTACCGCGCCACCCTTCAACTCGCTCAGTGCGCCGACCCACGCTTGCGAATAAGTGCGGCTGGCATCCACGGCCGTCAGCCAAAGAACCCGATTGTCGGCCAGTTCGACTTTAACTTCCTGCTGCAAAGGGCTTGCCTGCACGGTCTGTTGATAGTGGCGTTTGATCCTGACATTGCTGGTCGGGAACTCAGCTTCGTTGCTGCCGTAGTTCAGCACAAATCCAGTGTGGTCCTCAGCCACCGAGCAACTGCCATCACGCTCACACACGATTTTGGCAGCGGTCTTGCACTCCCATTTCAGTGAAGCGGGCCAGATAGGATTGTCCACGTTTGATCGCGGCTTGTCGCTCTGACTAGCCGCCATCAACACAGCGCCTGTGTTCAAAATCACAGTGGACAGGAGAAGTACCTTAAACACTACAAACCTCCCAGAATTGTGACCCTGATAGTGCCTCGTCCTGCTCGATCGCCTGGCTTAGGGCATGTTGAGATTGAACCAGCTTTTCTGGCGCATACCGTTCGCGTCGTCATACTCGATGAACCAGGGTTTTTCGCGCATCGGCCGAGAGATGATGACGAAGGTCGAGCCGTTACCACGGGAAGGCCCTCTATCGACTGCGGTGGTTTGGATTTTTGCCGCCACCAACTTTCCGTTGATTTCGATCTGGGCCTGTCGAGATCCATTGTCATGATTCTGGCCGAGGCGACTATTCATGAAAGTGACGGGCAGCGTGAGTGTGTCGGCCGCGATGCGGCAGATGTTCCGTTCTTGCCCCATTCCGGGTCGATCGGAATCGTTGCCGCCAACTGCTTGCCAGCCAGGCGGACAATCCTCATACTTCTCGAACCTCGCGGCGCTGGAGTTGGCTTGCGGACAAGTCGGCCAGTCAAAACCCGGGGCTTCCATCGCCGCAATCAACTTGTAAATTGGCGGGTGGCACGAGGGGGTACCCTGCCAGTCGCCGGAAAGACAGAGGAGGACTTGACAGCCCCATTCCGACGCCTGTGATTGGGATGGAAGAGCTGCGGTGCCCACGATGGCGACGGCACCCAACAAAAGGAATTTGAGTATGGTCATAGCCTTTTCCTCGCTGCGGATTTTGACAGTTTACTATGGATGATCCGCGCGAAAAAAGACAGATCGAAAAGGCAGGTTTGTGCGACTACATCGATTTATGAAACGAGACGATACGGGCGTGGTCAACAACCCGTTGCGCGCCAACATTGCCCTGACGCTTGAGCGGGAGAGAGCCAGACGTGGCCTCTCCCATATGCACATGGCCGAGCTGTTTCGGACCGCCGAGGGCGAAAAACTGGCCTATCGAACCTACATTCAGACGGTGCGTCAGAAAAATAATGTCACATTGACGACGCTGCAGATCATGGCAAAGGGCTTGCAAGTGTCTTTTGCAGGACTGCTCGCCGGCGGTAAGAAAGTTCCGGAATGGGCGCATCGGTTGGACGACAATGCGATCCGCAAGCGGCTGGCGCACATCATCGATTTTGAGCGACAACGACGTACTTTGCACCGCTATGAGATGGCCGAACTCATCGGTGTGGCGGAGGCGACATTCACGAAACTGGAACGCGCGAGCGGCAATATCAGCGTGGACACGATTGCGGCGATCGCCAAGGCGTTGAAACTTGATCCAGCGACCTTCCTGTTTTCCGAAAAGATCCCGCCTGGCAGAGCCGACACCTAGCCGCCCCACGAGTGTTCCTAAAGGGCTATAATTCGCCCCAGCCGGCGACCGCTCCTATGCCCCTGCCGGTCAGGCCCGGCGGCCGACTAGCGCCCCCGCCGCGGCTGTCGGGCCGCTGCTGTCGTCGTCGGCTGTTAGCCTGTTGCAGCGGCGGGGATGATAAGGGGACTTTGACATGGACGACTGTGCCGGCGCCGGGAATGCTGCTGATGAACAGCTTTCCATTGAGGGTCGAAACCATATGAGAACAAGCCGTCAAACCTAGCCCGGTGTGATTGCCGCCGGCTGTAGAGAAGAAGGGTGTCGTGGCCTTTTCGACAATTGCCGGTTTCATGCCTGCGCCTTTGTCGGCCACTTCCAGGGGTCGGTTCCGGTAGGGGGCGACCCCACATTCATCAATTTCGTGTCGTGATGCCTACCAGAGAATTTGCTAATTAACTGACCGGCCAAAGCCAAACTCATGCTCTCTGGGCCGACTTGTCAGCACGCGACAGAAACCGCTTCAAGCTCAAACCGGCCAATAAAATGTAAGGCGGCATGGCGAGCGAATAGTGACCACAGTTTAATTTCAAAATATTTGGCCTAGCTCCGGCGTCCTTCAGCGCCTGCATGAACCTCTCCGATAGCTCTGGCAACACCACTTTGTCTCTCTTAGCCAACACAACATGAAGATCGAGATCAGGCCGTGCCAAACTATGGGCGTAATTCTCCAAGTTAAGTGGACCCCAGGCCCTTCTGAGATCGGTCAGCTCAATCTCAGGCTCAAGGCTATCACGTATCAATCGTGTCGCGCGACCCGTCCAAACCATATCCGCTAGACTCCCCGCCGTCAGAAACAACGAGGCTTTTGACACAGCCGAGTCGTGCGCCGCGACCACCCCCGCAACCCAGGAGCCTAAGCTCATACCGAGAACCGAAATCTCTCGATAGCCTTCGATCTTCAACCAACGTATGAGTTTTCGCCCATCCAACACTGCCTGCCTTACAGATTGGATCGTTCGACCGAGATTAGGGCTAAGCATATAGTCGGCGTGCACGGAGCTGGGACGGCTACGTTCCAAGTGATAAGGCATAGCAATCTCGACAACCGTGATGCCACGCCGCGAGAAAAAGTGGGCAATCTGACGATTCCGGGCGCTTGCATTCCAATGGTGAAAAATCACCATCGCCTGATCGAACGACCCGCTTTCTGTGATTTTCGCCGAGACGACATTGTTCTGTTCGACATCAGTAGAAATGTCCGATGAAAATTTGAGCCAGCCATCTAGCCTTTCAAACCCCTGATCACTCACATTCGGGTCATCGAAAAAGGCTGGATTAGCCACGGCTTGGTCCGCAAGGGCACAGAATTCCTCGATACTTGTTATCTTCTTCGCACCTGGAAAGGCGCGTTCCGCGTCAAGGGCGAAACCCGTTGGTTTCTTCCCTTCCTCACCGCGTCGCGCCCGCCGCTCATCCCAATGATCAAGCCACCTATGATACACTCTGATTGTTTCCTAACTTACTCGCTTGCCATCGCCCCAACCCCGGATCAAACAGGCCGTATATTGCGAACAGCACTCCAACGCCCAGAAGGATCGAAAAGCCAACAAATGCATCGATCAGCAAGTAGCCAGTCACGAGTAACGCTACGATCGCTGACATCCTCCACAAAGACATACAAAACCGACGTTCGACACCTAAGCGGATGAAGCCGTACAGAAATACAACACAGGTCGAAATAGCGATAAGAAGGCTACTGTAATGGGTCGGCCTACGGTAGATAATCCCGGCGCTCACATCATTGCGCCCATAGAAGGCGGAAGACATATCGCCGACCAACCAAGCCACAATATTCTCTCCACGCGATGTCAGGTAAGCACTCTGGAGCTTCATGACTATGGCGATCAGAAGCCCCAAAACAGTACACCGAAAAATAGCACGCATAATCCGGAGGCTGGCTTCATGGAGCTGGTGTTGATAATCCACCTCCGGCGGATTACTCGCTGCTTCTCCAATTCTCCAAAGATCATGGATCACCGTATAAAGCAAAATGAGGCCTACGAAGAACAGATAAAAACAGAGGCACATGTATAGGTAAGCGAGCCCCGTGAATACGACCGCTTCCGGCACCGATATAACCTCAGGGCGCACAATCGCTAACGAGCCCCAATCCGTCGCATAGTTGCCACCACCTTTGAGCAACGGGATTAAAGACACGCCGATCCACTGAAAAAGACCGGCGAACACCACACAAATCAAAAAAACCGCCCAATATGAATACGAAGAAGCTTGTACGCTGCGCGCCCAGGCATCGTCGCTTTCCATCTTGTCGCCCTGCGCTACAAGCTTTGGGCGGGCTTCATCTTTCCAAAAGGTCACCAGCTCGGTCACGAAGGCAAAAAACAGTGGCAAAAATACCATGAAGACGAATGTCCAATTCGCCGTCCAAAGAAACCCAACCTGCTTGACGACGCCATCCGCCCGGCCATATGTCACGCTGTGAATCCCCGTAAGATACGACAAAAACCCAAGAGCGGTGACACCCGCAAACACCGACGCCGGTAAATTCAGGGGAGATCCGCGACTAAAAAACGCCTCCGATTTCCTCGCCAAACTAAAACGCCGGCTCGGCCCCTTGGCGTCAGTATCCCGTGTCAGCTCTGCCGGGGAGTCTGTCTCGTCATCGAAGGTCGCAGTCAGTGCCGCATCTGGAATCTCCTGTGCAACGCTGCTTCCAGCTCTCCTCCATTCTCGTCTCTTGGCCGATAACCGCGATTGCGCCGCACTGAGCTCCATCTGCCATTCGCTAGTTGCGACCGGATCATCGCATCCAAAAATCCTCGCCAGCCAACGGATGTTGGCAGTGCTAATTCCCTTCTCGTTCTCTTGAAACCAAAGCTGCACCGTTCGCAGATCGACCCCAACCTCGTTGGAATCAATCTGTGAAATCGCCTCTGCAAGAAGCTCGGGCGTCCATGGGCCTGCAGGAAACCCGTCTTTGCCCAAAGGCCGACCCGCACCCGCCGCCGCCAGTAGTTTGAATAATTCTTTGAAATCACTCCCGTCTCTCGGCGGAGGGAGAAATAACTTTCCGTTCCTAAACAATGACTTACAGGCTCTAGTTTCGTTCCATTTCACTAGGCTTCGTATCCTATCGTGCCTTCGTCCTCAATCAACGTTTTTGTCAACTCGATTTTGGCCGGCACGGGAAATGATCGAATGACGGGCGACCCGCTGGAGAGGCCGAACACGGTTGTTGCGTGGGAGATGTTTCGCAAACGCCCGGCCAAGGCACTGAACTGCCCGGATCGGTCGCAGGACGGGCGCCCACCTTACGATGCGGTGATGATGTTAAAAAATCCTGGTGTTACAGACTTTAAGGACTGTCAGATGAGCACGCCGAGTTCAGATCATGGACTGGCGCACCTTCGGGCGGTTCCTTGGTCTTCTGGATACCGGCGACAGGGTCGACGCGGGTTGCTGGCCAGCACCAACACCGGCGCCGAAGGCAGGCCGATGCCGAAGGATATCGAGCAGGGCAACCGGACATGCTCCCGAACCCGCGCCCGTGTCGAGCATCCTTTCGCCGACAGAAGGACCGCATGGGACTGTTCATCCCGCACCATCGGCCGGTCGCGCCCGCGGCAAGGTCAAAATTGGTGTGGGCAATTTCGCCTACAATCTGAAACGTTTTGTCTGGTGGCAGGGCGGAGTGTGACCACATGAGCGAAAAGTAGGGGAAGCCAAGGCCTCGGGAGCCTGAGAAGCAGAGGGATGAACCCATCCCTATTTTTCTCGCTTCCCCAGGTATCATTTACGAATTGTCATGCGCGTGGAGCCGGTCGATGCCCATTCAAGTGGTCTGTAACAACGGAGTGATGGAAGAGGCTGATGGGGTCGCGAATCTGCTCGCGGCGCATCGTCAAGCAGTCGCCATGGTTGAACGTCTCGGCAAGCGATGGATGGGGGCCGAAGGGCCGGACGCGACCCTGATCGGCCGGCGATTGGATTCGGTCCTGGCGGAAGAGGCTATCGCGCGTCGGCGCGCGGCCGCTGCGCCGGTGGCCGATGTCGTTGAGATGAAAATGAAGGCAGCTTATTTCCGGCGGTTGTTGGGGAACGGCTGGTGCGAGATTGATGACGACGATTTGCGCGCGTTGCTCGGTTCTTTCACGAAACTGCAGTCCTAGAAGAAGAACGCCGAAATCCATGAGACCACGGTATTCCAGGCCGCATAGAGTCCTGCCGGCACCAAGATGATCGCAATGAATGCGATAGCATCGCCAATGGCGCCGTCGGTGCGTCCTTCCACGGGATAATAGTATTTGTGCGCTTCATCGTCGTGCTTCATTGTTGTCTCTCCAACACTTGGCTCAGCAGCAGTTGCACAGGATGCTGAAACGTCGTGCCCCACAGACCTGTGCGTTTCATCTTAGCGTTGATTTCCGCGACGAGGTAGCTCTCATTGACGGCTTTGCCCTTTGCTGTCGTTGCGGCAAACGCGTATCCGGTCGCTATGAGCGCGGTGCCAACGTCGATTGTTTCGCCATTCATCTGCGCACCGCACACGACAAAAACCGCTTTGTCGAGGGCGAAGCCGATTGGCTGGCATGTCACCGCGGCGCTATCGAACAGGGCTGCCAGGTGCGCCAGCGAGGTGTTCCCGCAATCGATCTTGTTCACAGTTGGCTCTTCGGCTGACGTGCCTCGAAGACATGACTGGACGCCATAGAGGCGGAAAAGGTGATCTCCGTCACGCCAGGTATCTCCGGTCAGCAGTTGAGCCGATTTCGATACCGCGAAGGGCGTTGGTCCGGCAGAGATGGTGGCATCCTGCGCCCGTGCCGATGCGCACAAACAAAATGCGGCCAACACTGCAAAGCTCGCCTGTTTCATTCCTGGAACTGTCCACCGAGCTCGGCGGAGTGCTCCAGATCGGGGCGCAGGGACTTGCCGTCCTTGTTGCGTCCGATTGCCGC
Source organism: Mesorhizobium caraganae (assembly GCF_016836705.1). Taxonomy (GTDB): domain Bacteria; phylum Pseudomonadota; class Alphaproteobacteria; order Rhizobiales; family Rhizobiaceae; genus Mesorhizobium; species Mesorhizobium caraganae. Next base: position 33,815 of record NZ_JAFCGY010000036.1, read on the forward strand.
CATGTCGAAAAAGACCATTTCGTCATCGTCGTAGGCGACGTTATACGGGTCGTTTGCATTGCCCGCACCCACGAGAGAGAAACACGACACGGCGTCGGACTCATCCTTCTTGCTTTGCAGCACAAGTGTTTTGCAAAGCACCACGGATGCACGATCGTTGTAGATTCCTTCTTCATAGTCCTGCGCGGCCTTCGTGCAGTCCCATTGCTGCGTCTTGTACGTAATCTTCGGTTTTGGGCAGGCTGCAAGGCCGCGCAGTCGATAGGTCACGCCGTTGATGACGCGCTCGGTCGCCGACGGCACCTTGACCGGCGAAATGAGGGTCGCCGCATCGCGCTGAAAGAGCGCGCCTTTGGCATCGTAGCGCTCATAGACGAACACCTTTTCACCCGGCTTCGCAAACTGAAGCAGGTACCGCTCCGACGGCTGCGCGAAGGCATTTGGGGCGTCGGCGCCGGCGGCATAAGCCACGGCACCCTGGAGCAGCAAAACCGTGCAAAGGGCAATCTGTTTCATTCGAAATCCGTCCCTGCGGTGCATATGGTGTTGACACTTTACTAGGGCTGCGTGTAGCCATAGTAAAGTGTTAAATTTTGGCGACAGTATGAACACTCGCACAGCTCTTCTGTTGACCCTCTGTGCTGCTGCAATACCGTTGCAAGCGCACGGCCGGGACCTGGCATCAGACCGCGTAGCAGTCGCCTTTGCAACGCCGACAGACCCCATTGCCGCGGTCGGGGAGAAAAGGCAGGGGGCGTGCAAAACGGGAAACCGTACTGAAGTCGCCCAACTTTTGCGTTCAATCGCGCAAGAAGAAGGATTCGACGCCGATCTGGCCGAGGCGATTGCATGGGCTGAAAGCGATCTCGGCGCCAGTCAGGGTCCGTCCAAGGTCGGAGCCCTTGGGATCATGCAGTTGATGCCGGGCACGGCGGCCGATCTCGGGGTGAGCGACCGTTGCGATACGCAGGCGAATGTTCGGGCTGGCTTGCGCTATCTGAAGTCACTCTATGACGAGTTCCAGGATCCGCTGCTGATGCTGGCGGCGTATAACGCCGGGCCCAACAGCGTTTACAAGGCGCAAGGGATTCCGGTGAATCCGGAGACCGCGGAATACATCGTGAAGATACTCAACCGCTGGAAGTTCGGCGGTGTCGTGAAGAAGTCCGTCCTGACCAAATCCGAAATGCTGGCGGCCACTCCGCCAGCAAACGAGGACGCTTGGCAGGATGGTCATGTCATGGATTTCGGCAACTGAAAGGAGCCAATGGTGGAATACAGGAAAGCGGGCAAATTTGCCCTGAAACTGGCCTTGGCCTCGGCGGTCGGAATAGCTCTGGCGCCAGCAACCGCGTACGCCCAGTCGGCGGCGCCAGTCGAAAACGTACTGGAGTGGTTCGTCGGAGTTCTGCAGGGCAACATAGCGCGCTCATTCGCCATCATCGCGGTCTGTTTTCTCGGCTTCCTCGCCATGACGGGCCGGCTGGCGTGGATGATGGCTTTTTCCATCATCATTGGCATCGCTCTGATCTTCGGCGCTGCCCAGTTGGTGGATGCGGTGCGCGCGACCGCGGGAGGCAGTTGAGACATGGATGACGAGGAGGTCTATGTCGAGCCGGTCAACCTGCCCCTGACACGCCCCCCGATGAAATGGGGGGTGCGCTACGAGGTTTTCGCGCTGAACGGCATCCTGGCGGTGATCGGTTTTATCGCCACAAGCAGCTTCATGCTCGGTCTCGGCGTGTTCGGCGTGGTGCATCTGGTCAGCGCATATCTGTGCCAGCGCGACCCCTACATGTTTCATATTTTCGAGCGGCGCGTCTCCAAACGCGGAGCGGTGGCGAACCTTACTTTTTGGGGCGCGAGGAGCTATTCGCCATGAGCCTCGATGCCGACCTGAAATTTGGCCGTGAGCGCCGCCGCGAAAAACCCGCGGCGATGCACATCCCCTACCTTCGCCATGTCGATGACAATCTGATAGTGACGAAGAGCGGCTTTCTGGTCGGCGCCATCCAGCTCAGCGGCCTGCCGTTCCAGACGATGGACCAGGCCGAGTTGAACAGCCGAATGTTCAACCGCAACACCACGTTCCGCAATCTCTCGACCTCTCGCTTTGCGGTCTACACAACGATCATCCGCCGCCACGTGACGCCGGAGATCGAAGGCGACTTTGACAATCCTTTCGTGGCCGAGCTCGACGCCCGCTACATGGATGAGCTTGGGTCGAAAAACCTTTTCGTCAACGAGGCGTATCTGACGGTCATACGGCGCCCGATGGTCGGCCGGGTCGGCTGGGTGGACAAGGCGCTCAATGCATTCCGCATCAGTACCGCAGGCGAAGAAACCCGGGAAGAGGCGATTGCCGAACTGCATGACATCCTTGACGGGATGGTCAAGGATTTCACCGCTTATGGGGGGCGTCTTCTCGGTGTTGTGAAGCGCCGCGACAGCTTCTTTTCCGAGCCTGCGGAATTTTTGGCGAAGATCCTAGCCGGCGGCGTCGACGTGGAAATGCCTCTGCCGCGCATGTCCCTTGGCGATGTACTGGCGACCAGACAGCTGTTTTTCGGCAAGTCCGCACTGGAACTTCGCGGGCCGGACGAAGGCAAGCTCGGCGCCATGGTGTCGATCAAGGAATACCCACCGTTCACCGCTCCGGGATCATTGGACGGTCTCTTGCGCCTGCCCCATGAGTTTGTCCTGACGCAGAGTTTCGCGATCGAAGACCGTGTAACGGCGATGCGCAGGATCAACACCATCGCCAACCAGGTTGAGGGTTCCGACGAGGCGGGCACGACGGTCGAGGAGTCCGTCCACGACGGCGCTGACAAGCTGGCCGGCGGCGAAGTGGTCTTTGGTCAACATCACATGAGCGTCATGGCATTGGCATCCGACATAAATGGCCTCAACCGTGCGCTATCCGACATTTCGGCGGAGCTTTCGCGCATGTCGATCGTGCCGGTACGCGAGACACTGAACACGGAACTGGCCTTCTGGGCGCAGTTGCCGGGAAATTTCAGCTACATCGCGCGACGTGCGTTGATCTCGTCTCTAAATTTCGCCGGCCTTTTTTCAGGACACAATTTCCCGTCCGGCCAACGTGAGCGGCTGCATTGGAAACGCCCCATCGCCTTGCTCGAAACGACCAGCCAGACGGCCTACTACTTCAATTTCCACGTTCACGATGTCGGGCACTTCACGGTATTCGGCCCGACCGGCTCGGGCAAGACAGTGGTGCTGTCGTTCCTGATGGCGCAGGCCATGCGCATCATTCCGCGGCCGCGATGTGTTTATTTCGACTACATGCGCGGCGCTGAAATTTTCGTTCGGGCGCTAGGCGGTCGCTACGAGGTGATGGAGCCTTCTCAGCCGACCGGCTTCGCGCCATTGCAGCTTGATGACACGGCAGAAAACCGTTCTTTCCTTGAAGATTTGCTCATCTACATTCTGACGCCGGAAGGCGGCGCGCTGGACGTGGCGGAGATGCGCGTCATCAACGCCGCCGTCGACATGATCTACAAGATCCCGCGCGAACAGCGGACCTTCGACCTGCTGCCGGAAGTGCTGCGGGGCTCGCTCATGCCTGGCATGAATGATCTGGCCGCGCGGATACAGCCCTGGCTCGACCCGAAGGACAAGGGCTGGCTTTTCAACAATCCCGTCGATCTGGTCGATTTCTCGAAACCCGTTGTCGGGTTCGACATGACGAAGATCCTGGGCGATCGAAAGCTGCGCTCGGCGGCGCTGCTCTACATCTTCCATCGTCTTGAGGACGTCATCGACGGCTCGCCGATCATGCTCTTCCTCGATGAAGGTTGGAAGCTGCTGGACGACGAGGTTTTCGCCGCCTTCATCAATGAGACGCTGAAGACCATTCGTCGCCGCAACGGCGTGGTCGGCTTTGGCACGCAGACAGCCGAAGACGTCGTCAATTCTTCCATCTCGTCGTCACTGATCGAGCAAACGAAGACCAACATTTTCTTCCCCAACCCGAAGGCGAGCAAGGAGTCCTACATGGAGCGCTTCTCGCTGACGGCGAAGGAATTCGAGTTCGTGCGCCGAACCGCAAAGGAAACACGCACGTTCCTCGTCAAGCACGACAGCGACTCAATCGTCGCCAAGCTCGATTTGTCGGCGATGCCCGATCTCATCAAGGTCTTGTCCTCGAACGAAGCCAACAGCAAGGAATGCGCACGGCTCCGGGAGACCTTCGGCGATGAGCCGGAGATGTGGCTGCCATACTTCTGCGGATGGGAGAACGAGCATGACGAAGCGGCTTAGCAGCTTTTGTCTGGCCGTGGCTCTCGCGACGGCGGAAAGCATGAGCGTGGCTGTCGCTCAGATCGCGGTCATCGACGATTCGAACCTCGACAAGCGGCAAGAGGACGAGCAGCACAGCACGAAGTCGGATGAGGCCAAGAAGGACGAAACCGACAGGAAGAAAAGTGTCGTCTGCACCTACTCGAACAAATACCGCTCACAGATGTTTCGCCGATCCCCGGCCGAAGCGTTGCAGCGCGACGCGGGCAACGTGAAGACGATCCGCTATTATGCGCAAAAATACGGTGTGCCCGAAGGCCTGGCGCTGTCCGTTGCCTATCAGGAATCGCGCTTCGACACATGCGCCGGGAGCCACACCGGCGTCAAAGGCGTCATGCAGCTGACCAAGGGCACCGGTAAGTCCATGGGACTTGACCGCGACGTGAACGAGCAGAACGTCGAAGGCGGTGTCAAATATCTCGGAATGGGCGTGAAGCAATGCGGGGCGACGAATTATAGTTGTCTCGCCTCCTTCTACAACGGATCCAACGCAGGCGAGCAAAGAGAGTGGGCCGGCGGTGTCGGCCGTTGGAACAGCTACTTCAACGACTATGTGTCGAGCGGCAAGGCTCCGGCCGCCGCGCCGCCACCATTCTCGATCGTAACGGCCGACGGCGCAGGCGGCACGGCCCAGGACGCGGCCATGGGCACGGTCAGGAAGGCGGCCGGCGGCCTCGATGCAAGTTCATCGCAGATGGGCGCCAACGACGCGGCAATCGACGCGCTAGGGGGTACCGTTGGCCAGGTGACTGAATACAAGGACGCTTGGGAGCTGAACTCGTCGGCTCGGGGGGGCAACGCGGGTGTCACCAACCAGTACCTCGCCCAGGCGGGGGATTTTACGGCTTTGCTGGCCCAACTTCTATCGTTGCAGAATGTTCAGGCATCGCAGTCGTCCAAGCTGGTGCAACAGCCGAAGAGCGGCTCTCCAAACCCGTTCTCTTGTGATCCCGCGGAACTGGAGCGGTTGAAGATCGATCGCGGCCGGTGGCTACCATGCGCGGTTGAGAACGCGGGGGCAAACTCGGCCGACAGCCGCTCGATGATCATCACCAGTGATCCTGCCGGCGCTGCCAGCGTGATCAATTCTCTACAGCAATAGGAGGCTGACATGAAGAAATTCGCGATTGCTGCCGGCATGGCGCTTTGGACCAGCGCGGGCTTTGCACAGATTGCGGTCATCGATGGCGCCAATCTCGATGTCGCCCGCAAGAATGCGGAGAACACCAACTCCATCATGGATTCGAACAAGGATATTCTGAAAAAGAGCGAGGAGATCCTGCAGGCTCTCAGCGGCAGTCGTGACGGTTCGCTCGGGATCGGACAAATGGGCCTCGGCGGCAACATGTCGATTGCCCAGGCTCCGTCGTTCGGATCGATCCTGAACGGTGGCGCGCTTTCGTTTGGTGGCTTGTCGCCCGAAATCCAGAAAATCGCCGGCGCCGTCATCAATGGGCTGCAGCTGGTGAAGCAGCTCCAGCAGATTGCCGGCAAGGAGACGAGCGCCGTCAACACAGCCTATGGCGGCAGCGTCAACGTGGCCTCGCTGCTAAGCGCGCTGACTTCGCAGGCCTCGCAGGGCGTCACCCAGCGCCAACAGTCCCTGCAATCCGCGAGCGGGCAGATTGGGCAGTCGCAGGACGTCAAGGGATCGGTGGACCAGAACACACGAATGCAGCTGGAAAACGCGCGCGCGGTCAACGAATTGATCGGCGTCCAGAATGGTGCGGTCGCGGCCCTGAATGAGAAGCTGAAGGGAGATCTTCTTCGCCAGAGCCAGGTGCAGAAGATGATGACGCCGCGCAACGTCAATCCGTTCGCGGAATTTGGCAAGAGCGGAGGTTAGCGCTTGTCGAGGCGAGTGCTGCGCATATGCGCTGTTATTGGGCTCGGCGCAGTGCTTTTCGGATGCGCAAATCGCGAACGGAAAGCGCCGTGCGGGCCTTTGGCGTATGCCGAGGCCGATGAATGCGGCGCGCTGAAGCCTGTCAATTCAACGCCGTTCTCCAGCATCACTGACGAGGATCCATGAACGGTCTTGCCGAAAGCATTCTCGGTGGCATCGACAACATCGGTGAGGACTTCGTTCGCACCGTCTATATGCAGTTGGGCAATGCGATTGGCAACGTCTTCACCCTCATGCTCACCCTCTATATCGTGTGGTGGGGCTACTCGATCCTGAGCGGGCGAGAGTCGATTTCGCCACTCGAAGCGGCCTATCGCCTGGGCCGCGCCATCATCATCTATCTGCTGCTGACCGGATGGGGCACATTTTCCACAACGATCTATCAGCTCGTGCAAAGCATTCCAGATGAGGTCGGCAAGGTCATCGTCGGCGCCGTGTCGCGAGCCACCGGCAATCAACTCAGCGATCAGGCGGCAATTCCAGCGCTAATCGACAACCTCTACCAAGGGGCACAGGACGTAGCCAATCAGGTCTATAGCGGATCCTTCTATGACATTTTTGGCGCGCTCCTGTCGCTGCTCGTCCTGCTGTCGGCCATCATCTTCGCAGCGCTTGCTATTGCCGCAATCATCGCCGCCAAAGTGATGTTGTTCATCACGCTCGCGTTGGCGCCGATATGGATCATTCTTTGGCTTTACCGCTGGTCCTCGCGCATGAGCGAAGGGTTCCTTTCGCTCACGACCTTTCTGATGATTCAGCAAATCCTGATCTACGGCTTTCTCGGCTTCTACTTCTCGCTCGTCAACGCTGCGCTGAACACCGCCACATCGGGCGGAGCGACCATGGACAGCAAAATGTCGCTGGTGCTGCCGCTGGTGTTGGTGACGATCATCGGGATCTACGTTCTCATGCAGATACCGTCGATTGCTTCGATCCTGAATGGCGGCGGGTATCTCAGCACCGTAGGAGCTCGCTACTCATATGGGAGGTTCGGCAGGAATGCCGTGCGCTACTCCGGTGCACGATGGGCCGCCGGCCGCGCCGCTCGGGGCGCCCGGCAGCTCGCGGCAAACAGCTTCCGATCTTCGCGAGCAGCAAGGGCGGACGACGCAGCTCGGTCCGCCATCCAGCAAGGCGCGCGCGATAACGCCAGGCCTCTCGCCTAGATAAGAACACAACGATCATTGATCGCCACCTTGGATCGGGATGCGGCGCAAACGAGGCAGTAGTAAAGTGTCAAATCCATCGGAAACGACTGCTAACAGCAGCAGCGAAGTCGTCGACAGACGCTATTACAGGGCGGGCGCGACCTGGGAAGACGACACGCACAGGTCAATGCGGCGATCGCGTACATTGGCATGGATCGTCAGCGGCGTTTCCGGACTGGTGGCGGTGCTTTCGCTGCTTGCGCTCGTGCTGATCCTGCCGCTCCGGCAGTTCGAACCGTACGTTGTCGAGGTCGACAAATCGACGGGCTACCTCGAGATCATGCGCGCGCTGAAGCCTGGAGATTTGTCGCAGAACGAGGCCGTCACTGCGGCCAATCTGGTCCGCTACATTCGTGCCCGCGAAACCTACGATTCCCGTGAACTAAAACAGAATTACGACCTGGCGCAGCTCTACTCCACCGACGCGGCGTCCAAGGATTTGACATGGCTTTTCACGCCTGCAAATCCGCAATCGCTGGATAAGATCTATGGCCGCAATGCCACTATCTCGGTCGAGATCAAGTCGGTTTCCCTGCTCAATCGGAACACAGCCTCGGTGCGCTTTGCCACGACGACGCGTCGGGACAATTCGTCCACGGCCGACAATTGGGTCGCGGTGATAAAATTCCGCTACACCTCAACGCCACTCAAGAACGAATGGCGTTTCGACAACCCGTTGGGATTTCAGGTTACGGATTACCGCCGCGACCAGGAATCGGCGCCGGCCGCAGGGAGCCTGCAATGAGACGGCGCGTCAGCTTCGCCCTGTCAGCCGCCCTTCTGCTTGGCACGATCCACGGCGCGGCCGCACGCGACAGCCGCATCCGATATGTCACCTTCAACAATGACGACGTGACGTCGGTGCGTGCAGCTCTTGGCATTTCCACGATGGTCGAGCTCAGCCCGACCGAAGTCATCGAAACCGTGTCGGCTGGCGACACGAAAGGCTGGTCGATCATCCCCAAACGCGGATCGCGATTCCTGTTCGTCAAGCCGCTGGAGCGCGATGCTTGGACCAACGTCAACGTCGTTACCAACCGGCGCGTCTATTCCCTGCTGCTGCAGGCGACTGACAATGACCGGGACCGGGCATCCTTCCAGGTTCGGTTCAAATACCCGGACGAGGATATCAACGCGCGGCTGCTCTCACAGGCCAAGGAGAGCGCGGCCGATCCGGATTTGAAGAACCTGAACTATGCCGATCTCAACTACGACTATGCCTATAAGGGCGACGACAGCTTGAAGCCGCGCACAGTGTTCGACGACGGCACGAAGGTGTTTTTGGAGTTCAAGGGTGACATTCCGGCGATTTTCGTTGTCGACGACAAGCGCCATGAGTCGTTGGTCAACGTTCGCACTCAGGGCAAATATACGGTCATCGACAAAGTCGCGCGGCAATTCACCTTGCGGGCCGATGGCAAGACGCTCTGCCTCTACAACCGGGCCCGACCCAACGCTATCGATCCAGTCGAGCAGGTCTACGGTCCAGCGCAACTGACAGGTGGTTCCACCCTGTTCGGATCCAGTGGAGGGCGGTGATGACCCAGATCGATTATAACCAACTAGACGGCAGCCCGTCTGTCGCGCGCCGCGGAGCGGGCGTAGGTACCAGGATCGCCCTGGTCGGCCTCGGCGTGGTGCTCGTAGGCGCGCTGATATGGCTGAACTGGCCTCGGGAGCCGATATCGCGCGATCTTCGTAGCGATGGCGAGGAAAACTTCAACCCGCCCGAATTCCGCCCGCCAGCGTTGAACGAGCCGCCTCAACCTGCCGACGGCACGATCGACCAGATCGTGGTGCCGCCACCGGCAGACGACCAGAAGGGCACGCAACAAGCCGATAACGTCGATCAGACCGTCCAGGAGGGCGCGGATCTCGATGCGCAGCGGCGGGCGCTGGAGGCACAAATGGCAGCCGAGGAAGCTCGCCGCAAGGCCGAGGCGGAAGAAGCCCGCCGCAAGGCCGCGGCTGAGTACGAGGCTCGCCGCAAGGCTGAGGCCGCCGAGCATGAAAAGGCGATGTGGGAACGCCTGCGGTCGAACCAGATGGTGACGAATGATGAAACCGGATCGACGAATGCCGGCGCCCAGGCGGCACAGGTCGAAATCGCGCCCGACGGTCAGATCATCCCGGTCCCCGGCGCCGACAGCGATCCCAACAAGGCATTCCTGGCGCAGTCTGAGGCAAGCTCTTCCGGGATCGTCAAAGCCAGGGTCTTCCGACGCACCGATGCGCTGATCCCTGAAGGAACGATCCTTCGCGGCTATTTGGAAACCGCGATCAACACCGACCTTCCCGGTGCCGTACGCGCTGTCGTGCGTGAGGATGTCTTCTCGCTCGACGGCAGGCGGATCCTCATTCCGAAGGGCTCGCGCCTGACCGGGGAATACCGCTCGGGGCTTGCGCGCGGTCAGAAGCGTGTTTTCATCGTCTGGAACAGGGTCATCCGCTCGGACGGCATTTCCGTCGATATCAAGTCACCCGGTGCAGACGCGCTCGGCCGCGGTGGCATGGGCGGCCGTGTCGATACGCACTGGGTTGAACGGTACGGCAACGCCATCATGCTTTCCGTCGTTGGCGGCGTCTCTGAATATCTGTCCTCGCTTGGCGACAGCAGCCAGGATGGACAACAGCGCCAGGTGTCGACGATCGATCCCGTAACCGGTGAGACCACGACCGTAACTTATGGTGGCAATGGCTCGCAGCGCGACGCCCGCAGCATCGCGTTCGATAAGTCATCGACCGCTCTGCAGCAACTCGCGCAAGAGGCGTTTCGCGACACGCAGAACATTGGCCCGACAGTCTACGTCGACCAGGGCACATCGGTTGTCGTGCTGGTGCGGCGAGATCTCGATTTCTCGGATTTGTACGCCGATCCCGTTCAGGAAGAAGTTGCACGAATGAAGGCAGGTGGGCGGCCGAAGACCCCGATCGATCCGACGCCTCTATACGCGACGCCAAAGGATCATTTTTATCCCGGCTATGGGAGCCCGGTGAAATGAACGCCGTGCATCCCCTCCCCGACCCTTGGGCAAGAGCCCCGGTCCTGCGCGCTCATCTTGAGCCAATATGGTCCTATTTGAACGAGGACTCGGTTTCCGAGATTGCGATCAACAGACCAGGTGAATTGTTCATCGAACGCCTCGGCGCTAAGGAAATGGAGCACGTCGTCAAGCGCGAGGTCACGCCCGGCTGGATCCGCAACATCTCGACGGGCGTCGCCTCGGCGACAAATCAGGTCATCAACGAAGAAAAACCGGTCCTGTCGGCCGCGCTACCCTCGGGTGAGCGCATCCAATGCATCTTGCCGCCCGCGGCTCCCGAAGGCGGGGCGATCTCAATCCGCAAACAGGTCATCATGGATATGAGCCTTGCTGCCTACAAGGATCTTGGCGCATTCGAGGACACGGCGATGGGTGCCTGCCTGGCGCTTTCAACCGAAGAAAAGCGACTTGTCGAGATGTTGCAGGACACGTCGCCGATGGAGTTCCTGCAGTATGCGGTGCGCAACCGCGTCTCGATCGTCGTTTCAGGCGGCACGTCGACCGGCAAGACGACGTTCTTGAATGCACTCCTGAAGGAGATCCCGGCTCATGAACGGATCATCACGATCGAAGACACCCGCGAACTGAGGCTGCCGGCTCCCAACAACGTCACGCTGATAGCCTCGAAGGGCGACCAGGGCCTTGCCAAAGTCTCCGCGCAACAGCTTCTCGAAGCCTCGCTTCGCATGCGACCCGACCGTCTGTTGTTGGGCGAGTTACGCGGCGCTGAAACGTTCGCGTTTCTGCAGGCGATCAACACCGGCCATCCTGGTTCGCTCACGACCGTTCATGCCAATTCCGCCCGGTCCGCCTACGAGCGGCTGGCGCTCATGGTCATGCAGGGCAGTACGGGGCTCTCACGGAGTGAAATCCTCGACTACCTGCGCGAGGTCATTCCGGTGGTCGTCCAGATGGTCCGCACTGAAGGCGGACGACGCGGCATCAGCGAGATCAAGTTCACCAAGGCGGAGACAATCTAACGGGGGCCACCCATGCAGAAAGTCGCAACAGCAATTTTCATGGTGCTCATGGCGCTGGCCATGGGCGTCCTACTCTTCACGGTCGCCTATGCCGCGACAGATTGGTACCGGACTGGCTCCCATGTCCTGTTCGACCAGCTGAACGCCAATCCCTTGCCGGTCGTCCGTCAGGCCTGGGCGGACACGATGGCGAGGAATTTTAGCAGGATACAATACGCCGTTGCCGCCGGAGCATTAGGGTTTCTCTTGCCACTGGTCAGCTTGTTTCTCATGCGTCCGAGAAAGCGCAATGACTCTCGCTTTATGACCATGAGCGACGTATCGAAAACCGGCCTGACGAAAGTGGGCGGCGTCTTCGTCGGTCGAGCCGGCGGCAGGCTTGCCGAAATTCTGTCGCCCGGCCGCGACCAGCGCTCAGGCAAGATCCGCTTGACGCAGCGCAAGCTGATCGGTGGCAAGAAATTGTGGATTGATGGCGATGATGTCGGCGGCTTCGTCATAGGGCCACCGCGCTCCGGTAAGGGCACGTCTCTCATCATCCCGAACGCCTTGACCTGGCCGCATTCGCTCGTGGTTCTCGACCTGCGGGGCGAGACCTATGCGGCGACCGCTGGTTACCGTTCGACCATCAGCCGCGTGGTGCGTTTCGCGCCGGCTGATCCGGACGGCAATACCGCATGCTACAATCCGATGGACTTCATCTCGCTGGACTCAGCCCAGCGCGACATCGACCTTCGCAACATCGCTGCGGCACTGTTTCCGCGCCCCCCTTCGAACGCGGATCCCTACTGGGTCAACGATGCCCGCCTCCTCTTTACCGGCATAGCGTCCTTCGTCATGGAATCGCCTGCGATCCCGAACGAGAAGAAGACCTTCTCCACAATCCTCGAGATCATGAATGGTGCCGAGCAGCCGCTCCTGGAGTTCATCGGCTCTCTGCGCGAGGAACGCCGCCGCGAATGTTCGCATTTCACGCTGCAAACCCTGCTGCCATATTTCGAGATGTCCGAGCGGCAGTTTTCCGGAATCTACGCCGGCGTCCGGACCGGCATGGCCCCATTTCTCAACGAGCGCCTGATGCGAGCTACCTCGCGCAGCACGTTCGATATTCGCAATCTCAAGCGCGACCGGATCTCTCTTTATCTCGACGTACGGCGCGAGCAGATCACCTCCCTCGGACCGTTGTTCAACGTCCTGATTACGCAGATGATGAACTTCATGTCGGAAACTATGCCGCGTCCGGAAGAACATCCGGTGCTAGTTCTGCTGGACGAGTTCCAGAACCTCGGCAAGCTCGAGAACGTGACCGAAATGGCGAGCGTGCTTGGCGGTAACGGCGTTTCCATGTGGTTTTTCGTACAGTCGCTGAAGGCTGTTGACGAGATTTATCGCCAGGAAGGGCGCAAGACGCTCATCAACGCCGCTCGCGTGCAGATCTTTTTCGGTGCGCAGGACGCTGACGATCTGCGCTACGTTTCCGAGCAGCTCGGCGAAACGTCGGACGTGCAAAAGGACGTGACGCGCACCAAGGCAACGTTGTTCGACACTTATTACACGCGCTCCGAGCACCGCAAGGAAGTGCGGCGGCCCCTGATGCGGCCGGACGAAATCCGTACGCTCGACAAGAACAAGGTCATCATATTGCCGCGCGGCGAACTGCCGATCCTCGGCTCCCGCAATTTCTATTTCGCCGACGGCCAGCTCGCCAAACGCGCGTTCATGCCTCTGCCCGCCGCCGTCGAGGTTTCGCGCACAAAAAGCCCTGCATTGGACGCTTCCGCGGCGGTTCCATCTCCTGCGCTCCCGACGATTGTGCCGAAAGCACCCACGTACCGCTCAGGCCTTATGCAGACCCGGCTGCGGCGCGGCGCGACATTTGCCGCAAAGGCAGGCCGTATAGCTCTGCCTCCGGGCCGGCGCGCAATCGTGAAAGACCGGCTGAAAGCAACAGACGCTGCAGCCGTACCGGCTTATGCCGCCATAGATTTTACCGCTTTGGCGGCCAAAGCGGTGACAACACGCATAGCGCCCGACAAAGAAGCGGCGGTTGCGGCGATCCTGAACAAGGTGCGGTCTCTGCGCGCAAACGCATCCGACATCGAGACTTTCGATCGAAATCTCTGCATCGTCGAAGATGTTTTGCCTGATCTAGTCGATTAGCCGAGCAATCTACGGCGATCGCCGACAACGCGCCTCCCGCCCATGGTCACATCACTGTCCAGGACGACGAGCGCTATGTGCGCTGCAACGTCGCGAAGCTCACCTCCATGCACGAGGCCAACCAGCCGGCCCCGTGGAAGATGGGCGAAGCGCCGAAGGATTTCATTGAAACGATGACCAAAGCGATCGTGGCCTTGGAGATCGAGATCACCAAGGCCACGGTTGGAAAATTCAAACTCAGCCAGAACAAAGAGCTGCCCGACATCCAGAACGCCGGAGAGACGCTAACTGCTCAAGGCGCTATCGACGTGGGACAGGCGATGCTCGCGGCGGCAGCGGCCAAATCCCAATAGCAACTATCTTGTCCCTACAAAGCATAGGTGCTGGATTCCCCAACGGGTGACCGTGAGAGACGAAGCTTCGGCTGGTTGGAAATGGGACCAGCATCTGACTACCCGACTTGAGATGCGTGGTTCTTGATCCTGAACCTCCGACGCACGAACGAGCCTCGGTGACATTTCCCTGCACTCTCCCGCGCCTTAATGGGCCGGCAAGCGATCTTTGATCAGCGCTCGTAATCGTTATCATTCGAGCGCTGAGTCTTGCGGTCCTGCTCTTCAGCCTGCTGAGTCTTCTGCTTGTTCGCGTCCTTCTGCTTGTTCGCGTCCTTCTGCTTGGCTCTCATCTCCTGCTCGGTGCCGGTGCGCGGCTGCTCCGGCTGGCGGGGATCGTCCCGAGTTGGAAGGTCTCGCCCTCGCGCCTCGCGCTCGGGGATCGGCTCGCCACTGCCACCACCACGACGCTGTTGCTGCCGCTCGAACTGCAGCCGCGCGAGACGGTCGTGCATCTTGTCATTGACCTCTTCGCGATACTGTTCGAACTGTCCTTGATGCGCCGGCGGCAGCGTCTCGCGCATGTTGTCGAGAGCCTGATTGACGCGGGCCATCTGACGCCGCATTTCCAAGGGGGTTTGCGCCATGTTCAAATCTCCTATCAGTGCATTCAATTCTCTCATACCGGGATGGGACAGGAAAGACTTCTGCCCCAATTGATCAGCTCCGCGATCCGCGGCAGGACCTGACTCCCCCTCCCCTGTCCGATCGCGACGGAACCGCAGAAAATTGTTGCCGATCGACTCCGCTGCCGTGAGAGCCTGACCGACTAAGCCCGCGGTCCGCATCGTCGTCACAGTCTTTTGCCATGCGGCAGCGATTGCATCGCCGTTCACGACAAGGGATTGTCCATCCAAACGGCGTTGCCGCTTGGCCTCCACTCGCTCGATCGTCCTGGCGCTAACCTGGTAGCGCGGATCGCTCTGGGCGCGGCTGTAGGCTCCGGCGTGCTCCTTCGTGAAGGGCCGCGTCATCGCATGATCCATGCGCCGCGTCGCCACCATCGCAATGCCGTTCTCGCGGGCCTTTTCCGCAAAGGTCTCGCGCCAGGCGACCAGATCTGGCTTGTAGAATTTCAGGCGTTCGCCGTCGGCTGACCGTGCCTGCACCATCGCGTGGATATGGACGTGCTTGGTGTCCTTGTGATGCGCCAGGACGAACTTATATCCTGGCGCGCGCTCCTCGAGCACGGCGCGCGCCGCGGCCATGACGGCGTTGGCATCGGTGCCGGCCTTTGCCGAGAAAAGCAGGTGATAGGCATTGCGGCGCTCACGCCCCGAAAACTGCGGGCGCCATTGTTCGTAGACCGAAGCCGCCGCCTTAGTCGAATTCTTCACCCCAGGCACAGGCTCGCCATTTGCGAAACGGACTTGGCTGTGGGTGCGGATGAACTTCTGCAGGAAATATTTCGCTTTGGGTTCACGGCTGACGGCCGCCATCACCTCTGCCTTGGCTACCACCCCCGCCGCTCCCATAGCCTCAGACAAACGCGCCTCGATCTTGTCGAGCGCCTTGCTGCGCGAATTCTCCCGACCGCCGGCCAGGACTCTCGCAAGCGGCCCCGCTCGCTCATCGGTGTGTGCGTAAACCTCCACCGTCTGTCCGTCCTGCGCATAGATGAACGGTTTTGCGAAGGCCTTGTTCAACGCCTCGCTCAAGGCGGCATCGGTGACCTCGCCGGCGAGATCGAAACGAACCTCGATAAAATTGGTATTTTCCAGGGGTGGTTCGAACGTCTCGCAAAACGTTTCCAGGAACGCCTTTCGTGCGCCGCCTGTCGCAAGGACCTGTCCATCCTCGTCAAAAATCTCGATGTCGTGCTTCTCGCCTTTTTCGTCCTCGCGCTTTCCGATGTAATTGAGCAGCCGAGCGGCGGCTTCCTTGGTTGATGGCGGATTGGGCATGACCTTGAACACAGCAGGCTGCGCACCCGCCGCATAGCCTGCCCGTGCCGCGACGGCCCGCGCCTGATAGGCGACCCGCGCCGCTCGCCCTGTACCGCTGGGGCGACTCGCGCCACGGCCGCCGCCGCCGCGCCGCTTCCAGTCTTCCTCCTCCTCTTCCGGCCGGAAACCCGCGAGCGTGGCGCCATAGACCATGATCGGCGCGCTAGCAGCCTTGGGCGAGCTCGCAGCCGCGGCGGACTTCGGTGACCTGCTGGAAACGGGGCTCCCCGCCACGCCCGTTACTCCCGGCGACGAACGAGGAGCGTTGCTGCCGGAACCTACAGTCGAGCCGGCTTGTCCTTGCCCGAGGCGTCCGCCGCCACCGGTCCGTTCATAACTCTTCATCGCCTGAAATTCACCGGCCTCGCGTCGGGCGCTCGTCGCGGACTTGTCGTCGTCCAGCTCCTCGCGCTTCACGCCGGACCCGCCTCGAAGATAGCGTTCGATTTCGGCCGCGTAGCCAGCAAGACGACCGCTCAAGGCCTGGCCTCCCTCGCCTTGCGGGACCCGCCAGTCATCGCCTTCAGTTCGTCGCGGAACTGCCGCACCAGGTCGCCCACGGCGATCAACGCCTGTTCAAGATCCTCATCATGGGCAACTCGGCCGTCGTTCATGGCGCGCACCGCCTGATTGAAATTGACGCCGACGCGCCGCAGCTGATCGGTCATGTCCACGATCGCCGGCCGCAACGCCTCTGACGCGATAGGCAGATACCCCGCCTCTGCCCGCACAAGACGCCTGACGACCTCGCTGACGGTGACGCCATCCCGCTCCGCAATGGCTTTGAGGCTGGCCAACTCGTTAGCCGAAAACCGGATGTGCGTCACCTCGCCGTAGCGTCGTGACGCGCTCTTCACCGCTGTTTTCTGGGCGTCTTCATCCATCTCTCAAGCCCGCTTGCGGGCGCTAAGGCCCGCTAGGGCCGCGCCGCCTATTTTGTGTGTATCACAAAATAGGCTATCCTGCCAGAAGAGAGACAAGCTGCCAGAAGAGAGACAAGCTGCCAGAAGAGAGACAAGCTGCCAGAAGAGAGACAAGCTGCCAGAAGAGAGACAAGCTGCCAGAAGAGAGACAAGCTGCCAGAAGAGA
>NZ_JAFCGY010000037.1 GCF_016836705.1 Mesorhizobium caraganae
AAAGCTCATCACAACCCTCAACGCCATGGTCCGAGACAACAAACCCTGGAGCCCAGCTTCAATCTGAAACACGGTTGCTCATCCGTCGCCTTCGGCGACACCTTCTCCCACAAGGGGAGAAGGAAAAGATCGCCGATGTCGCTTTTACGGCGGCCTTTTGCTGCTGCGTAGGCGATGCTCCCTCCGTATGGCCACTCTCGCTAATACCAAGACCCACATCGACCCGGACCATGGCGCCTCGCCGGCGCCGGTGATCGCCATTGCCAGTGTCGTCGTGTCGATGGCGCTTATTGCGGTCGGCAATGGGTTGATGTTTGCCTATATCCCGGTCCGGCTCGGTGTGGAGCATTTCGATCCGACATGGGCCGGGCTGATCATCACCGGCCTGTCGGCCGGTGGCCTTGCCGGCTGCATCCTGACCGGGCCGCTGGTGCGCCGGGTCGGACATGCGCGCGCGTTCATGGTGCTGTCGGCGCTGATTGCGCTCTCCAACGCGGCCATCGGCGCCGGCACCTATCCGCTGCTGTGGATCGCGGCGCGCGCGCTTTACGGCTTTGCCATATGCGGCCTGTTCATCGTTGCCCAGAGCTGGCTCAACGATGCCGTAGCCAACGCCATTCGCGGCCGGGTGATGGCGGTGTTTTATGTCGCCTATGTCGCCGGGCTCGGCGTTGGCTATGCCCTGCTTGCGGCGGTCGACATCGCGTCGGCGCAGGCGCCGCTGATCGGCATTGCCTTCACCGCGGTGTCGATCCTGCCGGTGGGGATGACCCGTCTAGCTCAACCGCCACCACCTCGCGCGGCCTCGGTGGCGCTTGGGCGCGCCTGGCGAATCTCACCGGTCGGCGTGGCCGGCATGTTGGCCGTCGGCGGTCTGTCGATGGCGATTTCGGGCTTTGCGCCGATCCATGCGACGGCCAAGGGCTACAGCCAAGCCGAAGTGGCGCTGCTGCTTTCGGCCATGCCCGTCGGCACGCTGATCCTGCAGATCCCGCTCGGTTGGATTTCCGACCGTACCGACCGCCGCTACGTGCTGGCCGGCGCTGCAGCACTCGCCATCGTCGCCGGCCTGTTCGCCATCGGCTTCGACGGCGGCGCGCTGGCGGTGCTGGTGGTGATCTACGTGATCTGGGACGGCGCGTCGGAATCGATCTATTCGCTGGCCAGCGCGCATGCCGCCGACCGCGCCGGCAAGGACGACATGGTGGCGTTGTCGAGTTCGCTGCTGTTTGCCTGGTCGCTGTCTGGTTTCATCGTGCCGGGCATCGTGACGGCGCTGTCGGCTGTCTATGGAACGCAGGCCTTCATCTATGTGGCGATCGTCATCGCCACGGGCTTCTGCCTGTTCGTGCTGTGGCGGGTGGCGACGACGCGCGCCGTCCCCGCCACGGAGACCGGCAGTTTCGCGCCGATGTCGGCGCAGGCGCCGCTGCCGGTGGAGCTCGCCTACGCCCCGGATGAGCAGCGCTAAAGCAATTCCAGGAAAAGTGTGAAGCGGTTTTCCGTCAGATATTGCTGAAGCAAATGACCAGTTCCACAGATCTACTGTCGGGTGGCGGAAGCCTCCTGCCGGGCCTCCGGCGGCGGCGCCGGAACCGAGATGGCCTCGGCATCGAACGCCTGCTTGACGCGCTTGGTGAGATCGATCTGGGTGGCAAAGAAATCCGCCGCCGATGTCCAGTAGCGCAAGGTGATGGCGACGGTGGCATCGCCGACGGTGGCGACAAAGGCAATCGGCGCCGGCTCGCGCTTGATGCGGCGCTCGGCGCCGGCAACGCCCAGCATCGTCTTCTGCGCCAGGTCGATGTCGTTCCAGGAGCCAATGGTCAGCGTGATGTCGCTGCGGCGCACGCCGTTGCGGGTGAAATTACGGACAGGCTGGTTCCACAAGGTGGAATTCGGCGCCAGCACGTAGACACCGTCTGTCGTGCGAAGCTTGGTGGCGAACAGGCCGATTTCCTCGATGGTTCCGGCAATGGCGCCGACCTCGACATATTCGCCGATGCGGAATGGCCTGAGCGCCAGAAGCATGATGCCGGCGGCGATGTTCTGCAGCGTGCCTTGCAGCGCCAGTCCGATGGCCAGGCCGATGGCGCCGATGGCGGCAATGATCGAGGCCGTCTGCACGCCGAACTGGCCGAGCACCATGATGACGACCAGGATCAGGATGGCGTAGCGGACGATCTTGGAGAAGAAATGGCGCAGCGTCGCGTCGAAGCCATGGATATGGCCGAGCCCGGCTGAGATCGAGCGTTCGGCGAGACCGGCAACGAGGTAGCCGACAACCAGCAGGATGACGGCGCCGATGGCAGAGAAGGAATAGGAAACGATCAGGGTGCTCAGTTGCGCAAGGCCGGCCTGCACGGTGAGAAGCGTGTTTTGGGGGTCGATGGGCATCAGAGAAATTCCGGTTGGGGGGTGCGTCGATAACCGCTGTGGACGCCATGGGTTCCGATTTTTTTGAAGATCTCTGGAACCGGAAAGGGGGTGCAACGTTCGCGCCGGCAGGGCCTGCGTCTTGAAACTGCAACGGAACTCTGCCTATCTATGGGGTGTCACCTGATTTCATGGGTGATTTGGTTGTTCTTGCTGCGAAAGGAAATACACTGAGAACAGCACTGCGGAAGAAGGCCGACATCGTGCCTTCGCCGGCCAGGATCAGCGTAGACGACGCCGTGTCCCGTGCCATCAAGACAGTCCTTGCCAGTCTGGAAGACTCCAAGGCCGAAAATATTGTCTCAATCGACATTCAGGGGAAATCGAGCCTCGGCGACTATATGGTTGTCGCGTCGGGTCGATCGCACCGTCATGTCTCGGCTGTCGCCGACCATCTCCTCAAGGCGCTCAAGGATGCCGGCCTCGGCATGGCGCGCGTCGAGGGGTTGTCCGGCGCCGACTGGGTCCTGATCGATTCAGGCGACATCATCGTCCACGTCTTCCGCCCCGAAGTCCGCGAATTCTACAATCTTGAAAAGATGTGGCAGGCGCCGGATCTCGAGGAAGAGACCCTCCACTAAGCCGCTCGCGCGGCTTATAGAGGCGGGATGAAAGTATTCGTTCATGCCGTGGGCCGGATGAAGACCGGCCCCGAGAGAGAACTCGCCGACCGCTATTTCGAGCGTTTCGCCAAGAGCGGCCCGGCGATCGGGCTCGAATTCTCTGGTGTCACCGAGATTGCCGAGGGACGCGCGCAGAATGCCAATGAGCGCCGCCGCGAGGAAAGCCAGAAGCTGCAGGCGCAGCTGCAGCCGGGCACGGCGCTATTCCTGCTCGACGAGCGCGGCAAAAACCTGTCCTCAGACGATTTCGCCGGCCGCATCGGCCAGCTGCGCGATGGCGGCCGCAAGGCGCTGGTGATCGCCATTGGCGGTGCCGACGGACACGACCAGCCGCTGCGCGATCAAGCCGATCTGGTGCTGTCGTTCGGCGCGGCGACCTGGCCGCACCAGCTGGTGCGCGTCATGCTGGGCGAGCAGCTTTATCGCGCGGCGACAATTCTCTCGGGCCATCCGTACCATCGGTCGTAAACCGGTGGACGCAATCACCGTCATACCGATTTCCGCCCCAATGCGCGGCTGTCTTATGCTAGGCTTCGGTTTCGATCATGGTTGATGGTTCGTTAACGAAGCCACGCATAGAGTCGGGCTTCAATGGCTGACAACGGGAAATCAGGAACGGGCTTCTGGCACGCACGCTGCGGCATCGCTGCAGCCGTGGTTTTGCTGTCGCTCGGCCTTGTGCGGGCCGAAAACACGCTCGACGTGGCGCCCGATCCGGACCAGAGCCGGGCCGAATATGAGAAGGTGTCGGCCGAGATCACGCTGTCGTCCGAACGGCTGGCCAAGCTTGCCGCCGACATTGCGGCGGTCAAGAAGGACCATGCTTCGATCACCGCGGCGCTGATCCAGTCGGCGATGACCGAGCAGAAGCTCGGCCAGGACATCGAGGATATCGGCGCCAGGCTGGAGGGGCTGAAGGGCGAGGAACAGAAGATCCGCGGCTCGCTGGCGGCACGGCGCGACGTGCTGGCTGAAGTGCTGGGCGCGTTGCAGCGAATGGGGCTCAATCCGCCGCCGGCGATCCTGGTCAAGCCGGAAGACGCGCTGTCGTCGGTGCGCAGCGCCATCCTGCTCGGCGCGGTGGTGCCGGAACTGCGCCAGCAGACCGACAAATTGCTGGCCGACCTCAAGGAACAGACGCGGGTAACGGCCTCGATCGAGGCCGAGCGGACCCGGCTGACGGCGGCGGTCGGCGAGCAGACGGCGGAAAAGAAACGCCTCTCCATGCTGCTCGAAGCCAAGCAGAAGCTCGAGGCGGACACCTGGACCGCAATGGTGGCGGAAAAGCAGCGCTCCCAGGCGCTTGCGGCCAAGGCCGGCAGCCTGAAGGAACTGATCGCCTCGCTCGAGGCCGACAAGAGCCGCAAGGCGGCCGATGCAGTTAAGGCAGGCGAGCAGAAGGCGGCTGACGGCGACAAGCCGGACGCGGATACCACCGCGTCGACGGAACTGGCGTCACTGCCGGTGCCGGAAGGCAACCGTCTCACTGCATCGGCGCCGTTTTCGGCGCTTCAGGGCCAGGTCGCGCTGCCGGTCACCGGCAAGATCAAGCGCCGTTTCGGGACCGATGACGGTAACGGCGCGGTGATGCTTGGCGACATGGTTGCGACACAATCGGGAGCCATCGTCACAGCACCGGCGGACGGAAATGTGCTTTATGCGGGGCCTTTTCGCTCCTATGGTCAACTCTTGATCCTCAATGCGGGAGACGGCTATCATGTCGTCCTGGCGGGGATGAGCAGAATCAGCGTCGCGTCTGGCCAGTCGGTGCTCGCAGGAGAGCCGGTCGGCGCGATGGGAGAGGCCCGGGTGGCAAGCACCTCGGCCTCGAAGAATGGAAATGCCACGCCGGAACTCTACGTCGAGTTCCGCAAGGATGGAAAACCCGTCGATCCGACCCCATGGTGGGCGGACCGCTTCTCTGGAAGGACGTGAAATGATGCGGAAACTGTCGCTTCTTATTGCCGGTGCGCTGATGGGCGCGTCAGCGATGAGCCTGGTCTATGGCGCGCCCGGCTCGACGGCGAACGCTGCAGGCTCCGAAACCTACAAGCAACTGGCGATCTTCGGCGACATCTTCGAGCGCGTGCGGGCGCAGTATGTGACGCCGCCGGACGACAAGTCGCTGGTCGAAAACGCCATCAACGGCATGCTCGCTTCGCTCGATCCGCACTCGTCCTACATGAATGCCGAGCAGGCGCAGGACATGCGCGTGCAGACCAAGGGTGAGTTCGGCGGCCTCGGCATCGAGGTCACCATGGAGAACGACCTGGTCAAGGTGATCACGCCGATCGACGACACACCGGCCGCCAAGGCAGGCGTGCTGGCCGGCGACTATATCGCCAAGATCGACGGCGAAGAGGTTCGCGGCCTGACGCTGAACGACGCGGTCGAGAAGATGCGCGGCCTGGTCAACACGCCGATCAAGCTCACCATCCTGCGCCAGGGCGCCGACAAGCCGATCGAGCTGACGGTTGTGCGCGACATCATCAAGGTCAAGGCGGTCAAGTTCCGGGTCGAGAACGACATCGGCTACATGAAGATCACCTCCTTCACCGAAAAGACCTATGACGACCTCGAGAACGCTATCGACACCATCAAGAAGCAGGTGCCGAACGACAAGCTCAAGGGCTATGTGCTCGATCTGCGCCTCAACCCGGGCGGTCTGCTAGACCAGGCGGTGAGCGTGTCCGACGCCTTCCTCGACCGTGGCGAGATTGTCTCGACCCGCGGCCGCGACCCGAAGGATGTCACCCGCTTCGACGCCAAGGCAGGCGACGACATCGGCGCCAAGCCGCTGATCGTTCTGGTCAATGGCGGTTCGGCCAGTGCTTCGGAAATCGTTGCCGGCGCGCTGCAGGACCTGCGCCGCGCCACCGTGGTCGGCACGCAGTCCTTCGGCAAGGGCTCGGTGCAGACCATCATCCCGCTTGGCGAGAACGGCGCGCTGCGTCTGACGACGGCGCTTTATTACACGCCGTCCGGCAAGTCGATCCAGGGCAAAGGCATTACGCCCGACATCAAGGTCGACCAGCCGCTGCCGCCCGAACTGCAGGGCAGGGACCTGACGCGTGGCGAATCGGACCTCAAGGGCCACATCAAGGGCGCCGACGAGAGCGATACCGGTTCGGGCTCGGCTGCCTATGTGCCGCCGGATCCGAAGGACGATCTGCAGCTCATCTACGCCGAACAGTTGCTGCGCGGCCAGAAGACCGATCCGGCGTTCCCGCCGAATCCGGAGAAGGCCGTGCTCAACCAGTAAGTCGACAGGCGGCTCTGGCTGCCTGATCGAAGCATGCAATGCTGCCGGGACCGCAAGGTTCCGGCAGTTTGATTCGGAGGCAGTGGCTGGAGAGCGGTGCCTCAAAAGGCGCCGAGGACGCGCCATCAGTTTTGGATCTGCGCATGGCGAAAAGGTTTCGCTGATCATGCTCCCCGGGGATACGGCTTGGCTGACATCGGCAAGGACATAGAACGCCCGCTCGGACAGACCGTCCGGCCGCGCGCTGCGTCGCGCGGGTTGAGCGCCCGTACTGTCGCGACGACGCTGGTCGTCCTGGCCGCGCTCGGCATCTCCGGCGCGATCGCGCTTCGCGAAAAGCCGTTCCGCAAGCCCGAACAGGCGGCGGTCTCGACGCCGAAGGTGACGGCGGCGGCGGAGCCTGCCGCGGCGGCACCGACTGCCGAGCCCGCGGCGCCGAAGGCGGAAACGCCGCCCAAGGCAGCCGGGCCGCAGATCATTCATGTGCAGACCCAGGAGGGCGACGGTCCGGCGAATGCGGCCATCGTCATCCATGACCCGTCGACGATCGGTCAGAATCTGAAGATCGCACATATTCCTGACAAGGCGCTGATCGAGGCCAGCGACACCGGCCCGCTGCCGGTACGCGCCGCCGACGGCAGGCGGCCGTTCGACGTCTATGCGCGGCCATGGTCGGGCTCACGCGGCGCCCGCGTGGCGATTGTCATCGGTGGGCTTGCGGTGTCGCAGACCGGCACCCAGGCCGCGATCGCCAAGCTGCCGGCGGAAGTGACGCTAGCCTTTGCGCCGCAAGGCAACAGCATCGGCCGCTGGATGCAGGCGGCACGGCAAAGCGGGCATGAGGTGGTCATGCAGGTGCCGCTCGAACCGTTCGACTATCCCAACGTCAACCCCGGCCGCAACACGCTGACGGTGGCGGCGAGCCCGGACGACAACCTGAAGAGCCTGCGCTGGGCGCTGTCGCGGACCACCAATTATACCGGGGTCATGAACTATATGGGCGCGCGCTTTTCCGCCGACGCGACGGCGATGGGACCGTTCATGGCCGAGCTAGGCAAACGCGGCCTTGCCTATATCGACGACGGCTCGTCCGCGCGGAGCCTGGCGCCCGATCTCGCTTTGAAGGACGGCGTGCCGTTTGTCGCCGGCGATATGGCGATCGATGCCGTGCAGGATCGCGGAGCTATCCTGAAAAAGCTCGACGCGCTGGAAGCCACAGCGCGCGCCAAAGGCTCCGCCGTCGGCATCGGCTCGGCCTTCGATCTCACCGTCGACACGGTTGCGGCATGGGTGCTCGAGGCGAAAAAGCGCGGCATCGAGATCGTGCCGATCTCGGCGGTGGCCATCGACCCGGAAAAAAATTAGCGCGAACTCCCGAAACGGCTGGACCTGACTGATGGCTAAAAAGATCGATCCCGAGACGCTGCCCTACCGCCCCTGCGTCGGACTGATGATCCTCAATGGCGACGGGATGGTCTGGGTCGGCCATCGCATCGCCGAGCCGGACAGCGAATTTGCCGGCACGAAGCAACTCTGGCAGATGCCGCAAGGCGGCATCGACAAGGGCGAGGAGCCGCTGCAGGCGGCCGGGCGCGAGCTCTATGAGGAGACCGGCATGCGCTCGGTCACGCTGCTGGCCGAGGCGCCGCACTGGATCAATTACGATCTGCCGGCCGATCTGGTCGGCATCGCCTTCAAGGGCCGCTATCGTGGCCAGACGCAGAAATGGTTCGCCTACCGCTTTTACGGCGAGACCAGCGAGATCCAGATCAATCCGCCGCCCGGCGGCCATGCCGCCGAATTCGATGAATGGGCCTGGCGGCCGATGCAGGACCTGCCCGACCTGATCGTGCCGTTCAAGCGCAAGGTCTATGAGGATGTGGTGGCGGCATTCCGGCATCTCGCGTAGGCGGATTTGAGCAGCCAGGTTCGCATGGTAAGAAATCCATGCTTTATTGGTTGAAGCATGGACGACGCCCGGCAATCGCCCCCTAGCGCTGCGTTGGCGCTGCCCCTCACCTGGCTGCCGCCATCCTCTCCCCGTATAGGGACGGGGAGAGGGGCGATGTCGTCGGCGATTTCGCCAATCTCCAGCGTCGCAAGAAGAGAGCGGGCGTTGAGGCCAGCCCTTTCTCCCCGTCCCTATACGGGGAGAAATGTCCGGCAGGACAACGAGGGGCGGCGCCGACCTCCATGTGTCTGCCATGACTGAAGCGAAGGCGTCTTTGCCACAATCCGATACGATCACCGAGGCCGCCGCAGGCGCGATCCTGACCATCGATCTCGGCGCGGTCCGGGAGAATTACCGGCGGCTGAAGGCGAAGCTCGGCAGCGTGCGCTGCGCCGGCGTCGTCAAGGCCAACGGTTACGGGCTCGGCGCGCGCCATGTGGCGGCGGCGCTGGTTGCCGAGGGCTGCGACATCTTCTTTGTCGCGCATCTCACTGAGGGTGTCGCGCTGCGCGAGACACTCGGGCCGCAGCCAGCGATCCATGTGCTGAACGGGCTGCCGCCGGGCTCCGAGCCGGAAGCGATAGCGGCGGATCTTGTGCCCGTCATCAACAGCGCCGGGCAACTGAAGGCATGGAGCGAGGCCGGCCGAAAGGCCGGCCGCAAGCTCAAGGCGGCCGTTCAGGTCGATAGCGGCATGTCACGGCTGGGGATGGCGCCTGCGGAGGTCGAGGCGCTTGCGGCCGATGCCTTCGCCGGCGTCGACGTTGTCCTGGTCATGAGCCATCTGGCCCGTGCCGACGAACCCACCAATGCGGCCAATGATGCGCAACTCATGGAATTCGAACGGTTGCGCAAAATGCTGCCCAAGGCGCCGGCGTCGCTCGACAATTCCTCCGGCATCTTTCTCGGGCCGCGCTATCGGTACGACCTCGCCCGCCCAGGTGCAGCACTCTACGGCATCAACCCGACGCCAAGCGAGGCGAACCCGATGCTGCCGGTGGTGCGGCTCGAGGCAAAGATCATCCAGACGCGCAGCATCGAAAAGGGTGCGGGCGTCGGCTACGGCCATGCCTTCCTGGCCAGTGGTCCCTTGCGCGCAGCGACGATCTCGCTCGGCTATGCCGATGGCTGGCACCGGCGCGCCGCATCGGCCGCCTGGTTCGAAGGTGTCAGGCTGCCCTTTGTCGGACGGGTGTCGATGGATTCGATCACCCTCGACATCTCGGCGCTGCCGGCCGGCCGCTTGCGCGAGGGCGACCTCGTCGAGCTGCTGGGTCCGTCACAAAGCGTCGACGATGCGGCCGGCCACGCCGGCACCATCGGCTATGAAATCCTGACCAGCCTCGGCCCGCGCTTTCATCGCCGCTACATCAACGAATAGAGGCGCGACACGCCGCCCCTTGGCGGACGCGGCAAAATCCGGCAGACAGGAGGCGACGGCTTCGGGCTCGGATAAGATGTCGTCGTGGAGAGTGATGCGATGAAGATCTTCGTGTTGGGCGGCGGCGTTATCGGGGTCACCACAGCCTATTATCTCGCCGAGGCCGGCCACGAGGTCACGGTGTTCGACCGCCAGAAAGGGCCGGCGCTGGAAACCAGCTTCGCCAATGCCGGCGAGGTTTCGCCCGGCTACGCCTCGCCCTGGGCCGGTCCCGGCATTCCGCTGAAAGCGATCAAATGGCTGTTGATGAAGCATGGCCCGCTGGTCGTGCGACCGGCCTTCGATCCTTACATGTGGACGTGGCTGCTCAAGACGCTGCGCAACTGCACCGCCGATCGCTACGCCATCAACAAGGCGCGCATGGTGCCGCTCGCCGAATACAGCCGCGACACGCTGAAGGCGCTGCGCGAGGCGACCGGCATCGCTTATGACGAGCGGACCAAAGGCACGCTGCAGCTGTTTCGCACGCAAAAGCAGCTCGACGGCACCGGCGGCGATGTCGAGGTGTTGAAGAAATACGGCGTGCCCTATGAGTTGCTCGATCCCGATGGCTGCATCGCAGCCGAGCCGGCGCTGGCCGGCGTGCGGGAAAAGTTCGTCGGCGGCCTCAGGCTGCCCGGCGACGAAACCGGCGACTGCAAGATGTTCACCGACAGATTGGCCGAGCTCTGCGTGGCGCGTGGCGTCACCTTCGAATATGGCACGCAGATTAGGCGCTTCACCAAGAACCGCAATCGCATCGTCAGCTTCGGCACCGACCAGCGCTCGCGCGCGGCCGACGCCTACGTGCTGGCGCTGGGCAGCTATTCGGCGCGCTTCATGCGACTGCTCAGGCGTCCGATCCCGGTCTATCCGGTCAAGGGTTACTCGATCACCGTGCCGATCAAGGAGGCGGCGGCTGCACCGGTATCGACGGTGATGGACGAAACCTACAAGGTGGCGATCACCAGGCTCGGCGACCGCATCCGCGTCGGCGGCACGGCAGAGATTTCCGGCTTCGACCTCAGGCTGCATGAATCGCGCCGGCGCACGCTCGAACATTCGGTCGGCGATCTGTTCCCGGATGGCGGCGACCTCAAGGCGGCGTCGTTCTGGTGCGGGCTGCGGCCGATGACGCCGGATGGGCCGCCGCTGATCGGCCGCACCGAGTTCTCCAATCTGTATCTCAACACTGGCCACGGTACGCTCGGCTGGACCATGGCCTGCGGCTCGGCCAAGGTGCTGTCCGACATCATCTCCAGCAAGGTGCCTGATATCGATGTGCGGGAGCTGGGGCCGGAGCGGTATTTGCGGTAGGGATGGGGCAAGCGAAAAAGATACACAGTGTGTATGCGCTTATGTTATGATGGCGAGACAAGGGAACCCATCATGGCCACAAAGACCCCCGAGACTCGCGCCAAGCCCATTAATCTGCGCATCCGTGAAGACGTCCGCAATCTGATTGACCGGGCTGCGAAGCTGCGCGGCAAGACCCGTTCGGACTTCATGATCGACGCGGCATACCGCGCCGCAGAGGACACTTTGCTTGATCAGGCACTCGTCAAGGTCGACGCCGACAGCTATCGGCACTATCTGGCCATTCTGGACCGACCGCCGAGCGGCGAAGGCTTTGACCGGCTGATGAACGCTCCGAAGCCTTGGCAGAAATGACGCTGTCGGCGCCAACGTTGCTGACTGAGGCGCACGATCTCGAACTCTTTCAAAGTGGTACTGCCAGCCTTGATCAATGGCTTCGCCGACGGGCGCGCGCCAATCAGGTCAACGGGGCGTCCCGAACCTATGTTGTGGCGCTGGAGGGGCGTGTCGTCGGATACTATTGCCTTTCCTCCGGCGGACTAGATCTCGCCGACGCGCCGGGATCCATCCGCCGCAATATGCCCGATCCAATACCGGTTGCGGTCCTTGGTCGTCTCGCCGTCGATCAGCGCTGGCAAGGCACGGGTCTTGGCGCCGCGCTCCTGCAAGATGCCGCCTTGCGTGCGGCCCAGGCGGCGGCCATTCTCGGGGTTCGGGGACTTTTGGTTCACGCCATATCCGAAGAAGCGAAGGGCTTCCATGAACATTACGGGTTTGCTGCCTCCCCCAACAATCCGATGACGCTCGTTCTTTCACTGAAAGCTTCGACGTAGAGGCCGGACGTTTCCCGGGTCTAGAACGCTTCCTTCACCCAGCCTTTCGAGAACAGCCACCGGTAGGCCCAGGGTATCGTCACCTTGGTCGATACCGGGTTCGAATGGGCGACATAGTCGTCGTAGACCGGTTTCATTCTGGTGTAGAAGGCGGGGTCGAGCACCATCATGCCGTTCTCCAGGTCGTGGAAGAAGCTGCGGTTGTTGAGGTTGACCGACGAGATCGTCACCAGCCTTTCGTCGATCATCATGATCTTGGAATGCAGCACGACATCGGGCGCCTTGAATTCGCGGATGTTGATGCGGTCGCCATATTTCTCGACGAACAGCTTGTTGAGCGCGGTCAGCAACTTGCCGCCAATGTCGCCCTTGAGGTCGATGCGGCCGATAATGTCGATCCTGACACCACGCGCCAGTGCCCGCTCGATAGCCAGGCTGAGCTTCGGCGTCAGATTGAGGTAGGGATTGACGATTTCGATGTGATGCTGGGCGGTGTCGATCAGTTCGACGAAATAGGTCTCCAGCGCGTGGTTGTCCTCATAGGGCACGGAGATGAAATGGCGCACCGTGCCTGGTGGGCGCCGGCCGTCGGTGCGCACTGGAATGGAAAAAGGCCTGATAATGTTGGTGTCGGCGTCGCGCAGCCACAAGGTCGAGAGGTGCGCAGCCAATATCTCGACCGTTGCCGGGTCGGCGAACTCGATGTCGAAATCGCTCCAGTTCGAATAGTAGTTCAGCGAGAAGCCGTCGGTCTTGCCGTATTGCTCCAGGTTGGGATAGCGCGACAGGTCGATCGGCTTATGGAACAGGAAGCCGTCATGGACGTTGCGGCCGCCGATGATGACGCGCGAGCGGGTGGGATTTTCGGCCAGCGTCGCCAGCATCTTGACGTGGTGGGTCTTGTGTAGTTGCGACAGCTGCTCGTCGATCGGCGCGCCTTGGTCGGCCCGCCAGCGGTATTCCTGCAACTCGACATTGGGGTAGTCGGCCGCCAGCCGGTGCAGTAGGGCGTCGTCCTTGTCGCGCTCCAGCACGTCGGTCACCATGATGCGCACCTTGGTGCCGAGGGCTGCGTGGTGGCGGATCAGCCGTTCGAGGACGCGGCCGGAAAAATCAGCCTTGAATTCCAGCGACGACAGATAGATCAGCTTGAGTCTCGGCGCGAGCGAGAAGTCGAGCGGCAGTTCGGGATCGGCCTTGTCGAAGGCGCTGTCGGGCAGCGGCGCGCCGAGCAACGCCACGACCTTGGCGTTGAAGCCGTCGCGCGATTTGCGCAGAAGGCGCGGTGACCCCAGCGGCAGTGAGCAGGTCTGCGACAGCCAGCGGCCAGCATAGAAGACACGGTCGAGCTCCTCCAGCCCGGAGGGATCGGGCACCGGACAGCGCTCATAGCGGCTGTCGAGCGCGGTAATCGCCGGATACGCGACCTCTTCGCGCAGGATGGTGAGTGGCGTCCCCGCCGGGGCCAGACTGGAACTGACCTTGAGACTGCAGCGGTTAAGACCATCGCTCGGGAACAGGCTGGCGGTTTGCCCGGCCGACAGGCGGAGCCGGAGTGCGGCGCCGCTCGCCACGGTGCGCGAACCGCCGACGGCGCGGATCGCCAGCGCGCCGTCGCAGGCGCCCGATATGTCGACAGGCAGCTTTCCCGACTGGCGCAGCACGATCTCGACCGAGCGCGCCTGCAGGCCGGAGAAGCTGAACGTCTTGGGCGCGGAGGGCCGGGCAGCGGCGTCGATATAGAGCGTCTGCCGCGACACCCGCCAGCGGCCGGCAAAATGGCCTTCGCCAGCCGTGCCGCTCGCTGCCGGCATCTGCCCCGCGCCAACCGGCTTCGCCAGTCGTCCCAGTGTCCGGTAGGTTGCCTGGAAATCGCGGTTGGCGATGGCGTGGCGGTCATGGCCGAACGGACCGGTGCCGTTCGCCCTGTCCATGGCGCCGATCTGGTTGTTGGCGAGCAGCGCCAGAAACTGCCTTTCGTAGTCGCCGGTGCCGGCATCGCCGAAAAACTGCGTGGCAGCGACTTGCGGTCCTGGCGCGTCGGCCGACAGCGAGGGCCGCGCGCAGTCCTCGTTACCAGGGAAGAAATCGCAGCTATGTTTAAGCGGACCGGCGCATGCGGCCAGCGCCATAAGCGCCAGCCCGGCAATGGCCAGGCAAGTGGCGCGGTTCATCCCGCCGCCCCGTTCATGGTTTTCAGCTCGGCCGGGTCGCGGGGTGGCAGGAAGCCTTGCGGAAAGACCTTGCAGACGGGAAGCGCAAAGGTGGCGATCAAAAGCTCGGCCTCGCCGCGCATCTTTTTCGGCGCCGTCCTGTCGTCGCGGATTGCCTTTGCCGAGGCGACCAAAGCGCCGTCGCAGGCGCAATGGTTGCGCCGCGCAATGTAGCAGGCGTCATGGATCTGGCAGGCGCTGTCGAGCCGGTCGACCGGCCGGGCCGAGAGGTCGCCGGTGCGGGTGCCCGGGCCGCAATAATTGCCGAAGACGAAAGGCGAGGGGCGAGCCATTGCGGTGCGGATCGGCTTGGGCAGTTCAGCTTCCGGAACCTTGGTCCATGGGTTGGCGCAGGCCGAAAGCCAGGCCAGCAGGAGGATGGCAAGAACGGCTCGCATTGTTATTCGCGCCAGCTTTCCGAAAAATGTGCCACCCGGCGCTCCACCGTACCAGCGGCAAAATCCTGCGCCTGATGCCACACTCACTGATTCCGTGGCAAGGGAAGGGGATTTTATGGCAGGGGAAAGGCGATAGCCTACACGAACAGCCCGCGCTCCCGCTCCACCGCCTTGGTGATGAAGTTGGCGACGATCTGCACGCGGCGGAGAGGGCGAACCGATTCATGATAGACCAGCCAGTAGGCGCGGCGGATCGGCGCCACGATGTCGACGGGGATCAGCTCCGGCATCGAGCGGGCGACGAAGGTGTGCAGGATGCCAATGCCGGCGCCGGAGCGCACCGCCTCGGCCTGGCCGAGGGCCGAGGAAATGGCAAAGCTGGTGCGCCAGTCCGGGCTGAACTCGGCGGCATAGTCGAGTGACGGGCTGACGATGAGGTCCGGCACATAGCCGATCAGCGTGTGCTGGCTAAGTTCCGCTGATGTCCGCGGCAGGCCATGTGCCTCAACATAGGCGCGCGAGGCAAACAGGCCGAGCGTGTAGTCGACCAGCTTTCCCGCCACCAGCCTGCCTTCGCTCGGCCGCTCGACGGTGATGGCGATGTCGGCCTCGCGCCGTGACAGCGAGAAGGAACGCGGCACCGGCACCAGCTGGATGGTCAGTTCGCGGTGCAGCGCCGTCAGCGCACCGAGACGCGTGGCGAGGAAGGCGACGCCGAACCCGTCGGGCGCGCCGATGCGCACCGTGCCGGAAATGTCGTCGCCTTCGCCCGACACGGTCGAGCGTGCGGCGATCATGTCGCCCTCCATGCGCTCGGCAATGTCGAGAAACCGCTCGCCGGCCGGCGTCAGCTCGCTGCCGGTGGTGAGCCGGCGAAAGAGCTTTGTGCGCAGCGCATCCTCGAGCGCCGCGATGCGGCGTGAGACGGTGGCGTGGTTGAGCTCGAGGCGCTTGGCGGCACCGAGGATCTGGCCAGCGCGGGCCACTGCGAGGAAGATGCGGACGTCATCCCAGTTCATGCGGATGGCCCGATTTAGTGGCGAGCGCCGCGTTCCCGCCCACCCCCCTCTGGCCTGCCGGCCATCTCCCCCGCAAGGGGGGAGATTGGATGTCACTCCGGCTTTCGCCAATCTTGACCGCTGAAAGAAAGGCACCGTCGCTGACGCTGCTGATCTCCCCCCTTGCGGGGGAGATGGCCGGCAGGCCAGAGGGGGGTTTGAAGGATCGCAACTCTCTATCCTTGCTGCCAATCAACAGAACATCGCTATTTGCGGCAATTAATGCACACCCATCGGCCGTTGTCTAATCCCTGCACAACGGTTGCGTTCTCCCTCGCGTTGCCTTCGCGCCTGCAAAGGCGTTGAATGCATCATCACAAACTCAGGGAGAGAAACCATGATCGAATACGGTCATTTCATCGGCGGCAAGCATGTCGCCGGAACCAGCGGGCGCAAGCAGGATGTCATGCAGCCGATGGACGGCACGGTGCGCGGCACGGTGGCGCTGGCTTCGCCAGCGGAACTGCGCGCGGCAGTCGAGAATGCCAAGGAGGCGCAGCCGAAATGGGCCGCCACCAACCCGCAGCGCCGCGTGCGCGTCTTGATGAAATTCCTCGAACTGGTCGCCCGCGACTATGACGAACTGGCCGACATACTGGCGCGCGAGCATGGCAAGACCATCGCCGACGCCAAGGGCGACATCCAGCGCGGCCTCGAAGTGGTTGAAGTCTGCATCGGCGCGCCGCACATGATGAAGGGCGAATTCACCGACGGCGCCGGCCCCGGCATCGACGTCTATTCGATGCGCCAGCCGCTCGGCGTCGTCGCCGGCATCACGCCGTTCAATTTCCCGGCGATGATCCCGCTGTGGAAGATCGCGCCGGCAATCGCTTGCGGCAACGCGTTCATCCTGAAGCCTTCGGAGCGCGACCCGGGCGTGCCGATGCGCATCGCCGAACTGTTCATCGAGGCCGGCCTGCCGGCCGGCATCCTCAACGTCGTCAATGGCGACAAGGATGTCGTCGACGCCATCCTCGACGATGCCGACATCAAGGCCATCGGCTTCGTCGGCTCGACGCCGATCGCCCATTACATCTATTCGCGCGGCACGGCGGCGGGAAAACGCGTGCAGTGCTTCGGCGGCGCCAAGAACCACATGATCATCATGCCCGACGCCGACATGGACCAGACGGTCGATGCGCTGATCGGCGCCGGCTACGGCTCGGCCGGCGAGCGCTGCATGGCGATCTCGGTGGCGGTGCCCGTCGGCAATGACACCGCCAACCGGCTGATGGAAAAACTGGTCCCGCGTGTCGAAAGCCTAAAGGTTGGCCCATCGACCGATTCCTCCGCTGATTTCGGTCCGCTGGTGACGCGCCAAGCTCTGGAGCGGGTCAAGGGCTATGTCGACATCGGCGTCAAGGAAGGCGCCAAGCTGGTCGTCGATGGCCGCGGCTTCTCCATGCAGGGCTACGAGGACGGCTACTATATGGGCGGCTGCCTGTTCGACAACGTCACCGCCGACATGCGCATCTACAAGGAAGAGATTTTTGGGCCGGTGCTGTCGGTGGTGCGCGCGCCGACCTATGAGAACGCCATCAAGCTCGCCAACGATCACGAAATGGGTAATGGCGTCGCCATCTTCACCCGCGACGGCGATGCGGCGCGTGACTTCGCTTCCCGTGTCCAGGTCGGCATGGTCGGCGTCAACGTGCCGATCCCGGTTCCGATCGCCTACTACACGTTCGGCGGCTGGAAGGCCTCGTCCTTTGGCGACCTCAACCAGCACGGCCCGGATGCATTCCGCTTCTACACCAAGACCAAGACGGTGACGTCGCGCTGGCCGTCCGGCATCAAGGATGGCGCGGAATTCGTCATCCCGACGATGAACTGACCGGACGTTCTTTCACTTGCGCGTCCTCGCCTTTGGCTGTCGCGCGCAGGCAGGCATCAAGGGCGGTGCGGAGTTCGTCATCCCGACGATGGAGTTCGGGAAACATTCCAAATACAGAAAGAGGCGGGTCATCCCGCCTTTTTCGTCTTTGGCGGTCCGGTTGGCACCGGCGAGGGCAAGGCAATGGTGCTTGTTTTCAGATCGGGGCCTCACCATATCGATTCAAGGGAATGATAAAATTCCCTGACGACAGACCGGAAAACCAGAAGGAGTGACGTGATGAAGACGTCGGACCCGGCCTGGAACGCTCCGGCATATTGAGGCTGCCCCATGTGCCTCCCTTTGCCGGAACGCCAAGGCGAAGGAGGTGCCCATGGCACACAAATTTTCGTTTCGATGGATCAGGATAGCCGCGATCGGCACCGCGCTGGCGCTGTCGACGCTATCGGCACAGGCGCAATTTATCTGCGGTGGCCACAGCGACCTCGTCGCGGGGTTGGCGCAGGCCTTTCAGCAAAAGCAGATCGGCTACGGTGTGGTCGGCGAGGCCGCCATTGTCGAGATCTATGTTGCGGCAGATGGGACCTGGTCGATGCTGGTGACCGACGTGAAGGGCCGAAGCTGCATCTTCGCGACCGGTGACGGATGGGAGAATACCGCCATCGCCACCGCGCAAGGAATCTGATCGCCCGTTCAGCGCGTCGCCGCCGTCTCGGCATGGCCACGCAGCAGCGCCATCAGGCGCTTGGCGTCCTTGGCGGCGGCTTCCTCATCGCCGTCCAGGATCGAGCGGATCAGCGCGACATGGTGCTCGGCGGATTCGGCGAGCCCGGTGTCGGCCTTGTAGCGGAACCAGAAGCGGCGGCTGTGGGTCTGCAAGGGCGCGGCCAGCCGCGCCGCGAACGGGTTGTCGGCAGCGTGCGCCAGCGCCTCGTCGAGCGCCTTGTCGGCCTGGATGAAGGCCAGCACGTTGCCCGAGATGACCGCCTTCTGCATGGCAAGTGCTGCGTCGTGAAACATGTCGGCGGCCTCGCGGGTGACGAAACGGGCGGCTGAGCGTGCCAGCACCACCTCGACGCCGCGGCGCGCGTCAAGCACGCGCAGCCAATCGCCGGGATGCAGCGGCGCAATGGCGATGCCGGCGCGTGGCCTTATGTCGAGCAAGCCTTCCCAGGCCAGGCGCTGGATCGCCTCGCGCACTGGCGTGCGGCCGAGGCCGAGCCTTTCGATCAGGGCGCCCTCGGTGACAAAGCTCGCCGGCGCCAGTTCCAGCGTCACGATCATATGCTCGAGCGCGCGATAGGCCTTGGTGGCAGCCGGCTCTGGGGATGCAGTGTCGGTGGATATCAAAGGTCCGCTCCTGATATATTTTAGATATATCATAGCAGATTCCGCATTGACAGTAGATTTCTTACCAGATATACGGCTGATATATCAGATGGAGAGACAGCTATGTGGACCGGAGTTTTCCCCGCCGTCACGACCAAATTCACTGCTGACGACCGCCTCGACCATGCCGAGATGGAGCGCTGCTTTGCCTTGCAGATGGAGGCCGGCTGCGACGGCATCATCGTCTGCGGCTCGCTCGGCGAAGGCCCGATGCTGTCGCATGACGAAAAGATCGAGGTGCTAAAGACGGCACAGAAAGTCGCCGGGAACAAGCCGGTGCTGCTGACGGTCAACGAGGCCGGCACCCGCGAGGCGGCAAGCATCGCCAAGCGCGCCGCCAAGGAAGGCGCCAACGGGCTGATGGTGGTGCCGAGCCCGATCTATCACACCAACCCGGAAGAGACGGTCGCCGCCTTGCGCGCCGTCGCCCAGGCCGGCGACCTGCCGGTGATGATCTACTCCAACCGGCTCGCCTACCGCGTCGACGTCACCGTCGACCAGATGGAGGAGCTGGCCGCCGACAAGCGCTTCGTCGCCATCAAGGAATCGTCCGACGATATCAGGCGTTCGACCGAGATCATCAACCGCTTCGGCGACCGCTATGATTTGTTCACCGGCGTCGACAATCTCGCTTTCGAGGCGCTGTCGGTCGGCGCCATCGGCTGGGTAGCGGGTCTGGTCACGGCCTTCCCGCGCGAGACGGTGGCCATCTTCCAGCTGATGAAGCAGGGCCGCCGCGAGGAGGCGCTTTCGATCTACCGCTGGTTCCGGCCGCTGCTCGATCTCGACGTGTCGACCTATCTGGTACAAAACATCAAGCTTGCCGAAGTGTTCGCCATCCAGACCAACGACCGCGTGCGCATGCCGCGCCAGCCGCTGTCAGGCGAGCGCCGCAAGACAGTCGAGAAGATCGTCAAGGACGCATTGGCGATACGGCCGAAGCTGCCGACGTTCTGAATTGGCAATGCTGCAGGCCCCCTCATCCGGCCGCTTCGCGGCCACCTTCTCCCCGAGGGGAGAAGAGATAGCCAGCGATGGTGCTGGTCTCTTCTCCCCACCGGG
The DNA here is from genome assembly GCF_016836705.1 of Mesorhizobium caraganae. Classification (GTDB taxonomy): domain Bacteria; phylum Pseudomonadota; class Alphaproteobacteria; order Rhizobiales; family Rhizobiaceae; genus Mesorhizobium; species Mesorhizobium caraganae. The sequence goes on from NZ_JAFCGY010000037.1 coordinate 19,797, forward strand.
GAGAAGGTGGCCCGAAGGGCCGGATGAGGGGGCTGGCTCGGAGAAGCGAGACTGGCCATTTTTGCACGGCGCGTGGTCATGAACAGCGATGCTTCAATTGACATCGCCATTGTGGGTGGCGGCATTGTCGGCATCTGTGCCGCAGCCCTGCTGGCTGAGGCCGGGCGCAGCGTCACCATCTTCGACCGGACCGGCATTTGCGAGGAAACCAGCTCCGGCAATGCCGCCGCCTTAGCCTTCTCCGATGTGCTGCCGATGGCGCATAAGGGCATGATGCGGCAATTGCCGAAATGGCTTGCCGATCCGCTCGGACCGCTCAGCATCCCACCGGCCTATCTGCCGAAGCTCCTGCCATGGCTGTTCCGCTTCTGGCGCGCTGGCGCGCCGCGGCATTATGAGGCGAGCCTTGTGGCACAGGCGGGCATGATGAGGCTCGCCGAGGCCGAATGGATGGGGTTGCTCGAGCGGTCCGGCACGCGGCCGATGCTGCACGAGGATGGTTCGCTGGAACTTTACGAAAGCGAGGCAGAGTTCCAGGCCGGACTGTCGGGCTGGGCGGCGCGAGAGCGCTTCGGCATCGGCTTTCGCCATGTCGAAGGCGAGGAACTGGCGCGGCTGCAGCCTGGGCTGTCGCCGCGCTTCATCAAGGGCACGTTCGTGCCGGGATGGAAGACCGTCGCCGACCCGAAACTGCTCGGCAAGGCAGTCTGGGCCTATGCCGAAGGGTTGGGCGCGCGTTTCGAAAAAGCGCGCATCGAGCGCGTCGTGGCCGATCATGCCGGCGTGACGCTGACGCTGGCCGACGGCACTGTCCGGCAGGCACGGCATCTCGTCGTTGCTGCCGGCGCATGGTCGCATCTGCTGGCCAAGAACCTCGGCGACATTATCCCTTTGGAGACCGAGCGCGGCTACAACACGACATTGCCGAAGACCGCCTTCGCCGTGCAGCGGATGCTGATCTTCTCCGGCCACGGTTTCGTCATCACGCCGCTCGGCACGGGACTGCGTGTCGGCGGCGCCGTCGAGCTGGGCGGACTCGACCGGCCGCCGAATTTTGCGCGCTCGAAGGCGATGCTGGAAAAAGCCAAACAATTCCTGCCGGGGCTGGACCCGTCAGGCGGCCGCGAATGGATGGGCTATCGTCCGTCGCTGCCGGATTCGCTGCCGGTCATCGGCACGGCGCGCATTGCGCCCAACGCTGTCTACGCCTTTGGCCATGGCCATCTCGGCCTGACCCAGGCGGCGGCCAGCGGCCGCTTGATCCGCGATCTCGTTCTCGGGCAGACTTCGCCGATCGATCTTACCCCCTTCAGCCCGCAACGGTTTTGAGTTCGAGGAAATCATGGCCAAAAAATCCTTCTTCTGCATCGACGGCCATACTTGCGGCAATCCGGTGCGGCTGGTCGCTGGCGGCGGTCCCTTGCTCGAGGGGTCGACGATGATGGAACGGCGAGCGCATTTCCTGGCGGAGTATGACTGGATCCGCACCGGGCTGATGTTCGAGCCGCGCGGCCATGACGTGATGTCGGGCTCGATCCTTTATCCGCCGACGCGCGAGGATTGCGACATCGCCATCCTGTTCATCGAGACATCGGGCTGCCTGCCAATGTGCGGCCACGGCACGATCGGCACGGTGACGATGGCCATCGAACATGGGCTGATCAAGCCGAAAACGCCGGGTGTGCTCAGGCTCGACACGCCGGCCGGGCTGGTCATCGCCGAATACAAACAGGTTGGCGATTATGTCGAAGAGGTGCGTATCACCAATGTGCCGTCCTTCCTTTATGCGGAAGGGCTGACGGTGGCGTGTCCGCAGCTTGGCGAGATTACGGTCGATGTCGCTTATGGCGGCAATTTCTACGCCATCGTCGAACCGCAGGCGAATTACCGCGATATGGCTGACTACTCCGCTGGCGATTTCATCGCCTGGAGCCCGGTGGTGCGGCAGCGGCTCAACGAGAAGTATTCGTTCGTGCATCCGGAAAATCCTGAGATCAACCGGCTGTCGCACATGCTGTGGACGGGCAAGCCGACGGTGGCGGGCGCCGATGCGCGCAATGCCGTCTTCTATGGCGACAAGGCGATCGACCGCTCGCCCTGCGGCACGGGCACTTCGGCACGCATGGCGCAGCTTCACGCCAAGGGCAAGCTCAAGGCCGGCGACAGCTTCGTCCATGAATCGATCATCGGTTCGCTGTTCAAGGGTAAGGTCGAAAAGGACGTCACCGTTGCCGGCAAGCCGGCCATCATCCCTTCGATTGGCGGCTGGGCGCGGATGACCGGTCTGAACACTATCTTCATCGACGACCGCGATCCGTTCGCGCATGGGTTCGTCGTCAAGTAGCGGGCTGGTTGCCCTCGGCATCGACCGAGACTTCCCGACGGAACCAGTCGGCGAAGGTGAGTGCGGCGGGGGAGGCATTCGCCGCCATGGTCAGGAAATAAGCCTTGTCGCGGTTCGTCGATATGTCGGACAGGACCACCAGGTCGCCGCGCTTCAGTTCGTCGCGAAAGACATCGACCGGGCATAGCGCCACGCCATGCCCGGCGATGACCGCGGTGGCAAGGATGTTGAAGTCGGCAAAGACCGGCCCGTTGCCGACATCGACCTTGGCCAGTCCGGCCTCGGCAAACCAATCGCTCCAGCCCTGGCGGTTCTCGTCGTGCAGCAGGTCGGCGCCGGCGATCCCGGCAGGTGTCCTGAGATGCTCCCTGCCGGCCAGATAGTAGGGGCTGCACACCGGGCGGTTGAGGCGCGAAAACAGTTTCAGGCTGGTGACGCCGGGCGTCGGATCGGCGCCGAGCGTGATCAGCACATCGTTGTCGCCATCGCCAAGCCTGTCCTCGGCTTTGGCATAGGCGACGCGCATGCCGATGTCGGGGTGACTGGCGGTGAAGGCTGGCAGGCGGGGCACAAACCAGCGGCTGGCGATGGACGGGATGCAGCCGACAGAAATCGTCGCCGCCGCGGCATTGCGGCGGATGCGCCGGCAGGTGGCGCCGAGTTCGGCAAGGGCTGCGCTCGCTGACGCCTGCAGGATCACGCCGGCATCGGTCAGCCTTACCTTGCGCGCGTCGCGGTGGAACAGAGGCTCGCCCAGCCACTCCTCCAGGCGCCTTATCTGGTGACTGATCGCCGGATGGGTCACATGCAACTCTTCGGCGGCAGCGGAAAAGCTCAAGCGGCGGGAGGCAGCCTCAAAGGCCCGGATGGCGTTCAGCGGAATGTAGTCCATCTGTAAGATTTACTAACATGACCGTGAGAAGCAATCATTTGAAAATCCGCCCGGCATGCAGCATCTCTGCCGTGGATCACCAATCCATCCGCAACTTCCCGGTCCTTGGCCGGCATCCGCAGGGAAATCGTCATGTTCACCAGACTATTGGCTGATGTAGAAAAATCTGACTTCTTCGTGAATTGGGGCAATGGCACCAGCCACCGGCTGCTGACCCAGCAGGACGGCATGGGCTTCACCGTCTGTCACACCGTCGTGCGCGCCGGCAGCGAATCGCGCCTCCACTATGTCAGGCATTTCGAGGCCTGCTACTGCATCGCCGGCACCGGCGAGGTCGAGGACATGTCCGGTGCGGTGCACCGCATCGGGTACGATCTATGTGCTCAATGAGCATGACGAGCATTATCTGCGGGCCGACGCCGCAGGCGACATGATCCTGGTCAGCGTTTTCAATCCACCCTTGAAAGGCACGGAACGGCATGCGCTGAGCGAGGACGGTGGATCCGCCTACTGATCACAGACGGGCAGTCGCTTCCTTGTCCGGCGGCCGGGCCTGGAAGCTCGGGTTCAACAGGGTCTTTTATCGGCCATCGCGGCCGACTCGATCAACGCTTTGTGGCTAGGCAGCAAGAATCTTGCCTCTGCGGAAAGGAATGTGGCTAAAAAACGAAGCCTGTCAGCAACGCAACGAATCGTCTCATCACCTAATTTTGACGGCGATTTCTTCGAAACGGGGTGCATGGTCCGGCTGAATCGTCAAAGACATTGCGTTATGCCAATGATAGGGTCCGCGATAGTCCAGGGGTCGGGAGCAAAAAAACGGGCAATCGGACGGCGTGCCGGCAAAACACGCACGACGTTTGAAAAATCACGTTGCAATCCGGGCTCGAAACTTTACGACTAGGGGAAATACGAAAAGGAATGCGTCTGCATGGGCGACATTCCAGGGGAGCCATGTACACATGCAGTACTTTGTCCAGCAGCTTATCAATGGGCTGACGCTGGGATCGATCTATGGGCTGATCGCAATCGGCTACACGATGGTCTACGGCATCATCGGCATGATCAACTTCGCCCACGGCGACATTTTCATGGTCGGGGCCTTCGCCGCCCTCGTCGTCTTCCTCATCCTCGGCGCCTTGTTCTATTCGGTGCCGGTCGTCCTGGCGCTGCTGATCATGATGATCGTGGCGATGCTGCTCACCAGCCTCTACAACTGGACGATTGAGAAGGTGGCCTACCGGCCGCTGCGCGGTTCGTTCCGGCTGGCGCCGCTGATCACCGCCATCGGCATGTCGATCGCGCTGTCGAACTTCATCCAGGTGACGCAGGGTCCGCGCAACAAGCCGATCCCGCCGATGGTCAGCCAGGTCTACAACATCAACGGCATCAGCGTGTCGCTGAAGCAGATCATCATCGTCATCGTCACGGCGCTGCTGCTGGCGCTGTTCTGGTACCTGGTCAACAGGACCTCGCTTGGCCGCGCCCAGCGCGCTTGCGAACAGGATCGCAAGATGGCCGCGCTGCTCGGCGTCGACGTCGATCGTACGATCTCGATCACCTTCATCATGGGCGCAGCGCTTGCGGCCGTCGCCGGCACGCTGTTCCTGATGTATTACGGCGTCATCGCCTTCTCCGACGGCTTCGTGCCGGGGGTCAAGGCCTTCACCGCGGCCGTTCTCGGCGGCATCGGGTCTCTGCCGGGCGCCGTGCTTGGCGGGCTTTTGATCGGCTTCATCGAAAGCATGTGGTCGGCCTATTTCTCGATCGACTACAAGGACGTCGCGGCGTTCTCCATCCTGGCGATCGTGCTGATCTTCCTGCCTTCCGGCATTTTGGGCCGGCCAGAAGTCGAAAAGGTCTGAGACAATGGCGGTTACCGTATCCTCGGAGCGCGACACCGTCGCCTCCCCCGTGCAGCGCGCATTTCGTGAGGCGCTTTATGCCGGTGCCATCTCGCTGGGCCTGTTCGTTCTGTTCATCGGCCTGAAGACCGACCAGAACATCAGCAACCAGCTGATCCTGGTGACGCGGTGGTGGCTGCTCATCACCGTGGTCGTGCTGACCATGCTTGGCCGCTTCTTCTACATTGCCTATGGCCAGCCCTTCATGGCCAATCAGAAGATCGCCAATGTCGCCACCGGCCTGTTGCCGGCCAGCGTGGCGTCGCGCTTCTTCCTGCTTCCGGCCTTCATCGGGGCCATCGTGCTGGCGGTGGTCCTGTTTGTGTTCGGCGGCGCCTTGCCGGGGCTGGTGGGCGATGGTCTGGCCGGCTATCTGCAGTTCCTGCGCGCTCTGGCCGTCATCTATGCGCTGGCCTGCGTGATCTTTTACTTCCGCGCCTACATCCACGACAATTTCACCAAGCTCGGGGTCACCGCATTGGTGCTCTATCCGATCCTGGTCGTCGGCGTGTTGTCGCTGATGTCGTGGTCGTTCGTCGGCGGGCTGCAGGGTTCGCTGAAGTGGATCGACAATTTCGGCATCCAGATCCTGATCTATGTGATGCTGGCCTGGGGGCTGAACATCGTCGTCGGCCTCGCCGGCCTGCTCGATCTCGGCTACGTCGCCTTCTACGCGGTCGGCGCCTATGCCTATGCGCTGCTCGGCTCTCACTACGGCCTGTCGTTCTGGATCCTGCTGCCGGCGGCCGGCGCCATGGCCGCCTTCTGGGGCGTGATGCTCGGCTTTCCGGTGCTCCGGCTGCGTGGCGACTACCTGGCGATCGTCACTCTGGCCTTCGGCGAGATCATCCGCCTGGTGCTGATCAACTGGCGTGAAGTCACCAACGGCTCGGCCGGCATCTCTGGTATTCCGAAGGTCACGTTCTTCGGCCTGATGACGTTCAATTCGACGGACCCGAACTATATCGGCAAGGTGCTGCACATCGCCCAGTCGAGCGCCTACTACAAGATCTTCCTCTATTATCTGATCCTGGCGCTGGCGCTGCTGACCGCCTTCGTCACGATACGGCTCAGGCGCATGCCTGTCGGCCGCGCCTGGGAGGCACTGCGCGAGGACGAGATCGCCTGCCGCTCGCTCGGCATCAACACCACCACCACCAAGCTCACCGCCTTTGCCACCGGCGCCATGTTCGGCGGTTTTGCCGGCGCCTTCTTCTCCGCACGGCAGGGCTTCGTCAGTCCTGAATCCTTCGTCTTCCTGGAATCGGCGATCATCCTGGCCATCGTTGTGCTCGGTGGCATGGGCTCGCTGGTCGGTATCGCGGTCGCCGCAATGGTGATGATCGGCGGCACCGAGGCATTGCGGGAGCTCGACTTTCTCAAGCAGGTCTTCGGCAAGGATTTCACGCCGGAGCTTTACCGCATGCTTCTGTTCGGCATGGCCATGGTCATCGTCATGCTGTGGAAGCCGCGCGGCTTCGTTGGTAGTCGTGAACCGACAGCCTTCCTCAAGGAGCGAAGAGCGGTCTCCAGTTCCTTCACCAAGGAAGGACACGGCTGATGAATGCGAGTTCGATTCAGAAGGCCAATCCGGGCATGAAAGACGCCATTCTCCAGGTCGAGCATCTGTCGATGAAATTCGGCGGCCTGGTCGCCATCGGCGACCTGTCGTTCCAGGCCAAGCGCGGCGAGATCACCGCGCTGATCGGACCGAACGGCGCCGGCAAGACCACCGTTTTCAACTGCATCACCGGCTTCTACAAGCCGTCGGAAGGCATGATCACGCTCAACGGTGCCGACGGCTCGAGCTTCCTGCTCGAACGGCTGCCCAATCATGAGATCCCGGCGCGCGCCAAGGTGGCGCGCACCTTCCAGAACATCCGCCTGTTCTCGGGCATGACGCTGTTGGAGAACCTCTTGGTTGCCCAACACAACAAGCTGATGAAGGCATCGGGCTATACGATCCTGGGCCTGTTCGGGATCGGCGGCTACCGCCGGGCCTCGGCCGAATCGGTGGAGCTTGCCAAGCACTGGCTGGAGAAGGCAGATCTCGTCGATCGCGCCGACGATCCGGCCGGCGATTTGCCCTATGGCGCGCAGCGGCGCCTCGAGATCGCGCGCGCCATGTGCACGGGGCCCGAGCTTCTGTGCCTCGACGAGCCGGCGGCCGGTCTCAATCCGAAGGAATCGGCCGCGCTCAATTCGCTGCTGATGGACATCAAGAGCAGTACATCGATCCTGCTGATCGAGCATGACATGTCAGTGGTCATGCAGATTTCCGACCATGTCGTGGTGCTCGAATACGGCCGCAAGATCTCCGACGGCAGCCCGCAAGCGGTGCGCACCGACCCGCGCGTCATCGCCGCCTATCTCGGCGTCGACGACGAGGAGGTCGAGACGGTGCTGACCGAGGTCGGCGATGAAGACGTCATCGAGCAGTTGGACATAGGGCCTGACACGGCGCACGGGCCAGGCACGTCGTCGTCTTATCTCGCCGGCCCGGTGAGCGACACGATCGGCCACAGCGAGGGCGAGCGGGTTACGGTGTCGAAGGGCGCCTCGAAGGCGGCACAGGTCGATGCAAGGGCCAGCGTCGCGCCAAGAAAGCCGGCTGAGCGGGCGACGGCCAAGCCCAAGCCAGCGGCTGCAAAATCCCCGACACCCAAGCCGCGCGGAGGGCGTAAGTGATGGCCGAGACAACGCTACTCGACATCAAGGGCGTCGAGACCTACTACGGCAACATCAAGGCGCTGAACGGCGTCAATGTGCACGTCAACCAGGGCGAGATCGTCGCGCTGATCGGCGCCAACGGCGCCGGCAAGTCGACGCTGATGATGACTATCTTCGGTGCGCCGCGGGCGCGTGCCGGCACCATCACTTTCGCCGGCACCGACATCACCCAGATGCCGACGCACGAGATCGCGCGCATGCGCATCGCGCAGTCGCCGGAAGGCAGGCGCATTTTCCCGCGCATGACGGTGATGGAAAACCTGCAGATGGGCGCCGGCCTCGACAACCTCAAGCACTATGACGAGGATGCCGAGAAGGTGTTCACACTGTTCCCGCGCCTCAAGGAGCGCATTGCCCAGCGTGGCGGCACGCTGTCGGGCGGCGAGCAGCAGATGCTGTCGATCGGACGCGCGCTGATGGCGCGGCCGAAGCTGCTCCTGCTCGACGAGCCGTCGCTCGGCCTGGCGCCACTGATCGTCAAGCAGATCTTCGACGCCATCCGCGAGCTGAACCGCACGCAAGGGCTGACCGTGTTCCTGGTCGAGCAGAACGCCTTCGGCGCGCTCAAGCTCGCCACGCGCGGCTATGTCATGGTCAACGGCAACGTGACCATGAGCGGCACCGGCAAGGACCTTCTCGCCAATCCGGAAGTGCGCGCGGCCTATCTCGAAGGCGGCCATCACTGAGTTCAGGAGTCTTCACCATGCAAGGCATTCTCTACGAAGAACCTTCCATCTGGCAGTTCTTCTTCGTCACCTGTCTGCTCGGCGGCTGGGCGGCATGGATGACTGGCAAGGCCAGCGCCCAGACATGGCGCAGCCTGCCGGCGCTGTTCGCCTTCCTGCTGGGGCTCGGCATCGGCATCAGGTTCATCCATCATGCCCTGTTCGGCGGTACGATGTTTTCTCTGCAATACTATGTCGTGGACACAATCGTGCTTATGATATTGGGGTTTGTCGGCTATCAATACACGCGCACCAACCAGATGGTGACGCAGTATAATTGGCTTTACGAACGGGCTTCGATCTTAAGCTGGAAACCGAAAGCTTGACGTTCACCATTAACGCCGTTTCGGGGATGAATCGGCGTGACAAGGGCCTGAAAATCGGCAAAGTACGCTTTCTGCGATAAGGGTGGGCATCGCATGAAAGTATCATCCACGCCCACCTCGTAAATGGGAGCGTTTAAATGAAGAAGTCACTTTTGTCCGCCGTTGCCCTGACCGCGCTTGTCGCGTTCGGCGGTAACGCATGGGCTGACGTCCTCGTCGGCGTCGCCGGTCCGATCACCGGCCCGAATGCGGCCTTCGGTGCGCAGCTGCAGAAAGGTGCGGAAGCGGCCGTTGCCGACATCAATGCAGCAGGCGGCATGAATGGCGAGCAGATCAAGCTCGAAGTCGGCGACGACGTCTCCGATCCGAAGCAGGGCATTTCGGTCGGCAACAAGTTCGTTGGCGACGGCGTCAAGTTCGTGGTCGGCCACTTCAACTCGGGCGTCTCGATCCCGGTGTCGCAGGAAGTCTATGTCGACAACAACATCGTCGAAGTGACCCCGGCGGCGACCAACCCGAAATTCACCGAGCGCGGCCTGTGGAACGTGTTCCGCACCTGCGGACGCGATGACCAGCAGGGCGGCATCGCCGGCGCCTATATTGCGGCTAACTTCAAGGACGCCAAGGTTGCCGTCATCCACGACAAGACCCCCTACGGTCAGGGCCTTGCCGACGAAACCAAGAAGGCGATGAACGCGGCCGGCATGACGGAAGTCATGTACGAAGGCGTCAATGTCGGCGACAAGGACTTCTCGGCGCTGATCGCCAAGATGAAGGACGCCGGCGTCACCCTGATCTACTGGGGCGGCCTGCACACGGAAGCCGGCCTGATCATCCGCCAGTCGGCTGACCAGGGCCTCAAGGCTACCTTGATGTCGGGCGATGGCATCGTCACCGACGAGCTGGCTGCGATCGCCGGCGACGCGGTTATCGGCACGCTCAACACCTTCGGTCCGGATCCCCGCCTGATCCCCGAGAACAAGGCACTGGTCGAGAAGTTCCGCGCCCAGGGCTTTGAACCGGAAGCCTACACGCTGTACGCCTACGCTGCCATGCAAGTGATCGCGGAGGCCGCTGCCGTGGCCAAGTCGAACGATCCGGTGGAAGTGGCGAAGGCGATGCATGAGAAGGGTCCGTTCAAGACCGTTCTGGGCGACCTCGCCTATGACGAGAAGGGCGATCCGAAGCTCCCGGGCTACATCATGTACGAGTGGAAGAAGGGTCCGGACGGCAAGATCACCTGGCTGCCGAAGACCTGATCGGATAACGCAATCCCTACGAAATGCCCGGCGCTTGCGCCGGGCATTTTTCTTTAACCCCGGAGCGCCTAGCGACGGCATTGGCTAAAAAGAACCATTAGCCGGGAGCGGATTGTGCGCGAGATGACAATTCGCGTCACTTCGCGACGCCATCCGCACGCAGTCTTTCGCTTTGCAGTGCTAGAATCCATTTAAATCGGTTTAATCGCCCCCCGATTTTGGTTGCACTGCAGCATTTTCGCGTTAATCATTGCTGAGCCCCATCCCTCCATGTCCGGAGCCTTCTTCCTTGGCCATTACGAAGATCCTCGTCGCCAACCGGTCCGAAATTGCCATCCGCGTCTTTCGCGCCGCCAACGAGCTCGGCCTCAAAACCGTGGCGATCTGGGCCGAGGAGGACAAATATTCGCTGCATCGGTTCAAGGCCGATGAAAGCTACCAGGTCGGGCGCGGGCCGCATCTCAACAAGGACATGGGGCCGATCGAAAGCTATCTGTCGATCGAGGAAGTGATCCGCGTCGCCAGGCTGTCCGGCGCCGACGCCATCCATCCGGGCTATGGCCTTTTGTCGGAAAGCCCTGAATTCGCAGATGCCTGCGCCGAGGCCGGCATCACCTTTATCGGCCCTAAGCCAGACACGATGCGCCGGCTCGGCAACAAGGTCGCCGCGCGCAATCTCGCCATCGAGGTCGGCGTGCCGGTGATCCCGGCAACCGACCCGCTGCCGGACGACATGGACGCGGTCAAGAAATTGGCCAAGGAAATCGGCTATCCGGTGATGCTCAAGGCATCGTGGGGCGGTGGTGGGCGCGGCATGCGCGCCATCCGCGCCGAGGCCGATCTGGTCCGCGAAGTCACCGAAGGCAAACGTGAGGCCAAGGCCGCGTTCGGCAAGGACGAGGTCTATCTCGAAAAGCTGATCGAGCGCGCCCGCCATGTCGAGGTCCAGGTGCTTGGCGACACGCACGGCAATGCCGTGCATCTGTTCGAGCGCGACTGTTCGATCCAGCGCCGCAACCAGAAGGTCGTCGAGCGCGCGCCGGCGCCCTACCTCAGCGAGGCATTGCGCCAGGAGCTTTGCGGCTATGCGCTCAAGATCGCGCGCGAGACGAGCTATATCGGCGCCGGCACGGTGGAATTCCTGCAGGACGCCGACACCGGCAAATTCTACTTCATCGAGGTCAATCCGCGCATCCAGGTCGAGCACACCGTCACCGAGCAGGTGACCGGCATCGACATCGTCAAGGCGCAGATCCACATCCTGGACGGCTTTGCCATCGGCACGAAAGAGTCGGGCGTGCCGGCGCAGGCCGACATCAGGCTGAACGGCCACGCCCTGCAGTGCCGCATCACCACCGAGGATCCGGAGCATAGTTTCATTCCGGATTACGGCCGGATCACCGCCTATCGCGAAGCCGCCGGTTTCGGCATCCGCCTTGACGGTGGCACCGCCTATTCGGGCGCGGTCATCACCCGCTTCTACGATCCGCTGCTGGAGAAGGTGACGGCCTGGGCGCCGACACCGGCCGAGGCGATTGCCCGCATGAACCGGGCCTTGCGCGAGTTCCGCATCCGCGGCGTGGCGACCAACCTCACCTTCCTCGAGGCGATCATCAACCACCCGCGCTTCGCCGACAATTCCTACACGACCCGTTTCATCGACACGACGCCGGAACTGTTCGCGCAGGTCAAGCGGCAGGACCGCGCCACCAAGCTGCTCAACTATCTGGCCGACGTCAGCGTCAACGGCCATCCCGAAACCCGCGGCCGTCCGATGCCGAAGGCCGATGCGGCAGCGCCCGTCGTGCCCTATCTCAACGGCAATGTGCCGGGCGGCAGCAAGCAGAAGCTCGACGCGCTGGGGCCGGAGAAATTCGCCGCCTGGATGCGTGAGCAAAAAGAGGTGCTGGTCACCGACACGACGATGCGCGACGGCCACCAGTCGCTGCTCGCCACCCGCATGCGCACGCATGACATTGCCGGCATTGCCGGCACCTATGCGCGGGCACTGCCGCGGCTGCTGTCGCTGGAATGCTGGGGCGGCGCCACTTTCGACGTCGCCATGCGCTTCCTCACCGAGGATCCGTGGGAGCGGCTGAGCAAAGTGCGCGAGGCCGCCCCCAACCTTTTGCTGCAGATGCTTCTGCGCGGCGCCAACGGCGTCGGCTACACCAACTATCCCGACAATATCGTGCAGCATTTCGTCAAGCAGGCAGCGGCTGGCGGCGTCGACCTGTTCCGCGTCTTCGACTGCCTGAACTGGGTCGAGAATATGCGCGTCGCCATGGACGCGGTGGGCGCAGAGGGCAAGCTGGTCGAAGCGGCGATCTGCTACACCGGCGACATCCTCGATCCGGCGCGCGCCAAATACGACCTCAAATACTATGTCGGGCTGGCGAAGGAATTGCAGGCCGCTGGCGCCCACATCATCGCCGTCAAGGATATGGCAGGGCTGTTGAAGCCGGCCGCCGCACGCGTGCTGTTCAAGGCGCTGCGCGAGGCGACCGATTTGCCGATCCACTTCCACACCCACGATACGTCAGGTCTGTCGGCGGCGACGGTGCTGGCGGGCGTGGAAAGCGGCGTCGACGCCATCGATGCGGCGATGGATTCCTTCTCCGGCAACACCTCGCAGCCTTGCCTCGGCTCGATCGTCGAGGCGCTGAAGGGAACCGAGCGCGATCCCGGCCTCGACCCACAATGGATCCGCAACATCTCGTTCTACTGGGAAGCAGTGCGCAACCAGTACGCCGCCTTCGAAAGCGACCTCAAGGGGCCGGCCTCGGAGGTCTATTTGCACGAAATGCCGGGCGGCCAGTTCACCAACCTCAAGGAACAGGCGCGCTCGCTCGGGCTGGAGACGCGCTGGCACGAGGTGGCCCAAGCATATCACGACGTCAATCTGATGTTCGGGGACATCGTCAAGGTGACGCCGTCATCCAAGGTGGTCGGCGACATGGCGCTGATGATGGTGAGCCAGGACCTCACCGTCGCCGACGTCGAAAACCCGGCCAAGGACATCGCCTTCCCCGACTCGGTCGTCTCGATGCTGCGCGGCGATCTCGGCCAGTCGCCCGGCGGCTGGCCTGCGAAGCTGCAGAAGAAGGCGCTGAAGGACAACAAGCCGATCACCGTGCGGCCAGGCTCGCTGCTCAAGCCGGCAGACCTCAAGGCCAGCCGCAAGGAAATTGAGGAGAAGCTGGAGCGCAAGCTCTCGGAGTACGAATTCGCGTCCTGGCTGATGTATCCGAAGGTGTTCACCGACTTTGCCGCCGCGCAGGAGACCTACGGGCCGGTCAGCGTCTTGCCGACGCCGACCTATTTCTACGGCATGAAGTCCGAGGACGAGATCTTCCTGGACATCGAGAAAGGCAAGACGCTTGTGGTGCGCTGCCTTGCCATCGGCGATGTCGATGAGAAGGGCATGGTCACCGTGTTCTTCGAGCTCAACGGCCAGCCACGCCGCGTCCGGGTGCCGGACAGGGCGCACGGCGCCTCGGCGGCCAAGGCACGGCGCAAGGCCGAGCCCGGCAACGAGGCGCATGTCGGCGCGCCGATGCCCGGCGTGGTCTCCGCGCTTGCGGTTGCCGCCGGCCAGGCGGTCAAGGCTGGTGACGTGCTGCTCTCCATCGAAGCCATGAAGATGGAGACGGCGCTGCATGCCGAACGCGACGGCACGATCGCCGAAGTGCTGGTCAAGGCCGGCGATCAGATCGACGCCAAGGATTTGCTGATCGCCTTTGGCTGATGCGGATCGATCACATTGGGGACGGCTGGCAGCAGCCGTCCACGAAGCATCGATAATGGCTTGACCCGCCGCGCCCGCTCGGGCATCGAACCCGCTCCAATTTTGCCGCGCCAGAATCGCGGCGCCTAAAAAGAAGCGGAGAAAAACATGGCCGACGACATCACCGAGACCAGCCAGACTGTTGCCGCCGGCCAGTTGCGCGCCTTCATCGAGCGCATCGAGCGGCTCGAGGAAGAAAAGAAGACCATCGCCGACGACATCAAGGAAGTGTTCGCCGAAGCCAAGGGCACCGGCTTCGACACCAAGGCGATGCGCTCGATCATCCGGCTGCGCAAGAAGGACCAGGCCGAGCGCCAAGAGGAAGAATCCATCCTCGATCTGTACAAGGCCGCGCTCGGCATGGTGTAAGGCCGGGGGCAGCCTCCGGGCGTCGATAGCGGCGCCTTTCGACGGGTTGAACCATGAGCGAATTCGACTTTGGCGCCCGCCGCGCCTCTGAATTCCGCCAACGCAACTTCTGGGTGCTGTTCGCCGAACGGCATCCGGAGGAACGCGCATCCATGGCGCGGCGCGGACCCTGGTTCTGGCAGCGCGGGCTGCCGGACTTCGCCCTGGTCCTGTCCATGTATGTCGCGCCGGCGCAAAACCATGTCGGCGTCTTCTTCGGCCGTAACGAGAAGTTCGGCGCCACTGAAGCCTGGTCGCGGCTGAAGCCTTTCCAGCCGGCGATCGAAGGCAGGCTGAAGCTCAGGCCGGAGCAGAGCTGCGAGGGTCTCGGCATCAATTCGATGTGGCGGGTGAACTGCTTTGCCGAGGACAACTGGCCGGCCATGGCCGACTGGCTGGTGACGGAATGCTCGCGCTTCGAGCACGCCGTTACTGAGGTGCTGGGACAGGTTGAGACCGGCTGGCGCTAATTCGGCTTCGGCGCGTCGCGGCCGATCTCATCCAGATGCTGCTGCAACGCCATGTGGTCCAGCGCGTCCATCGGCAGGTTGGTGAACAGCGATATGCGGTTGTTGAGCATGCGATAGGCATCAGCGAAGGCCAGATGCATTTCGGCGTCGGTGCCTTGTGCCTTGGCCGGATCCGGTATCGCCCACAGTGCGGTCATCGGGTGACCGGGCCAGACCGGGCAGGTCTCGTTGGCGGTGCTATCGCAGACGGTGAAGACGAAATCCATTTCCGGCGCGTCTGGCTTTGCAAACTCGTCCCAGCCTTTTGAGCGGGCGAAGCCGGTGTCGTAGTTGAGGCTCTCAAGCAGCTGCAGCGCGTAGGGATTGACGGTGCCCTTCGGCTGCGACCCGGCGGAGAAGGCCTTGAATTTCTCGGCGCCAACCCGGTTGAGGATGGCTTCGCCCATGATCGAGCGCGCCGAATTGGCGTTGCACAGGAACAGCACATTGTAGCTTTTGTCGCTCATCAAAGACCTCCCTCGCAGACGACCGGGATGAAGGAACGGCACGTTGTGCAAGGTAGCTTC
Organism: Mesorhizobium caraganae; assembly: GCF_016836705.1. Lineage (GTDB taxonomy): Bacteria > Pseudomonadota > Alphaproteobacteria > Rhizobiales > Rhizobiaceae > Mesorhizobium > Mesorhizobium caraganae. The sequence continues at coordinate 35,208 of NZ_JAFCGY010000037.1, forward strand.
GCGGCGGATGCCGGCAAGGGGCCATCCGGAAAGATTTCGCGATTGTTTGACGGCGATCGCCAAGCCATATGCTCTACGCGATCATCATGCGCGCCTGCCGCGCCCGGGATCGTTCCGAATGAAAGAGTTGAGCCGATGCCAGGACCCGCGGAAAGCGAAGACGGCAAGATGGGCGGAGCGGCCGGCTTCTTCCGCTCCCGCTGGCACGGTGCCGTGTCCCTCGATCGTCTGTTCTGGCGCGACCTGGTCGTTGTCGGCACCGCGATCAACGTCGCGTCGTCGGTGGTCGCGCTCGTCCTGCTCGGGCTGAAGCTGCCGCTGGCCGTGGTGCTGGCCGTGCATTTCGCGCCGGTGCCCTACAACATATTCCTGACCCTGGCCGTCTGGCGAATCGCGGAAAAGGCCGGCGGCGCCAAGGCCTCGCTGATGATGCTCGGTTCCGCGCTATGGTTGATCCTGGTGGTCGTTGTTTGAGGCGCCGGCAGGGCATGAAAAAGGGCGGCCGGAGCCGCCCTTTCCAAGATGACCGCGCTGCGGTTTAAGCCGCCGGCTCGAATTTCAGCGCCACGCCGTTGATGCAATAGCGCAGGCCGGTCGGCGGCGGGCCGTCCTCGAAGACATGGCCGAGATGGCTGCCGCAGCGGGCGCAGTGGCATTCGGTGCGGACCATGCCGTAGCTGCGGTCGACGGTGTTTTCGACCGAACCCGGCACCGGGTCGTTGAAGCTCGGCCAGCCGGTGCCGCTCTCGAACTTCAGCTTGGATTCGAACAGCGGCTGGTCGCAGCCGACGCAGGAAAAGGTTCCGGCGCGCTTTTCGTAGAGCAGGGCGCAGCTTCCGGGCCGTTCGGTGCCGTGGCCGCGCATGACGGCATACTGCTCCGGCGTCAGCCGGGCACGCCATTCGGCGTCAGTGCGGGTAACGGGGTAGGTGTGGGTATCCATCCAATCTCCTCAGCCTTGGCGGCTTGTTGTTGGTTGCAGCCGGTATTCGCACCAACATAAGCATTTGTTACACGCCTGCCCAGCGCAGAGGCGTGTTTGGGGCTCAATGCTTGCGTGAGAGCTGCTTGGTCGCGGCTTCGAGCCCGGCCAGCGTCAGCGGGAACATGCGGCCGCCGAAGATATCGCGGATCATCGCGATCGAGTGGGTGAAGCCCCAGTTCTTCTGGTTTTCGGGGTTCAGCCAGACCGCGTTCGGCCATTGTTGCAGCAGGCGGCCGAGCCAGACGGCGCCGGCTTCCGGGTTCCAGTGCTCGACCGAACCGCCGGGGTGCGCGATCTCGTAAGGGCTCATCGAGGCGTCGCCGACGACGATCACCTTGTAGTCCGGGCCGTATTTGTGAAGCAGGTCGAAGGTCGAAATCACCTCGGCATGGCGGCGGCGGTTGTCCTTCCACACGCCCTCATAGAGGCAGTTGTGGAAGTAAAAATATTCGAGCTGGCGGAACTCGGCGCGGGCGGCCGAAAACAGCTCCTCGACGCTTTTGATGTGGTCGTCCATCGAGCCGCCGACATCGAAGAACATCAGAAGCTTCACAGCATTGCGCCGTTCGGGGCGCGTCTGCACGTCGAGATAGCCGTGCTCGGCGGTGGCATGGATGGTGCCGGGCAGGTCGAACTCTTCCTCCGCGCCCTCGCGCACCCAGCGGCGCAGCCGCTTCAGCGCCACCTTGATGTTGCGGGTGCCGAGCTCGACGGCGTCGTCGAAATTCCTGAACTCGCGCTTGTCCCACACCTTCACCGCACGGCGGTTGCGGCTTTCGTGCTGGCCGATGCGCACGCCTTCGGGATTGTAGCCATAGGCGCCGAAAGGCGAAGTGCCGCCGGTGCCGATCCATTTCGATCCGCCCTGGTGCCGGCCTCTTTGTTCCTCGAGCCGCTGCTTCAGCGTCTCCATCAGCTTGTCGAAACCACCGAGCGCCTCGACCAGTTTTTTCTCTTCCTCGGTCAGGTGCTTTTCGGCGAGTCGGCGCAGCCACTCCTCGGGGATGTTGGCGACATCGACCGCATCCGGTCCGCCCAGCGCTTCAATGCCCTTGAAGACATGCGCAAACACCTGGTCGAAGCGGTCGATATGACGCTCGTCCTTCACCAAAGCGGCGCGGGCGAGGTAATAAAAACCCTCGACGTCATAATCGACCAGACCGGCTTCCAGCCCCTCCAGCAGCGACAGATATTCCCTGAGCGAAACGGGTACCCGCGCGGCCTTCAGTTCGAGGAAGAAGGGGATGAACATGGGCTATCTACAGCAGATCGTACTCGATGAAGCCAGTCCGCCGGGCAACGCGGTCGTAGAGCTTGCGCGCGGTGGTGTTGGTTTCGTGGGTCATCCAGTAGACGTTCTTGACGCCGATCTTGCCGGCCTCCTGCTTTACCGCTTCGATCAGCGCCGCACCCACGCCCTTGCCGCGCACATCAGGGTCGGCGAACAGGTCCTGCAGGTAGCAGTTGTTTTTTTCGGACCAGCCGGAGCGATGGTAGAGATAGTGGGTCAGGCCGACCGCCTTGCCGTCGAGCGTGGCGATAAAACCCTTCGGCTCGAATTCTCCGTCAGTGAACAGCCGTTTCCAGGTGATGTCATACACCTCGTCAGGCAGCTTGGTTTCGTAGAAGGTGAGGTAGGCGGTCCACAGACGCCGCCAGTCGGCATGGTCGGCCTGCGCCAGCGGGCGGACGGTGATCTCGGTCATTTAGGTTCCACCAAAGCATGACCCGTTCCGGCGGAATCAGATCAGGTACAGCTTCGCCTATACCACCGGCGAATTGTACTCGCGAAATGCGGTCGCCAGCACATGCAGGGCCTCGCGCGCTCGTGGTGCCAGCGTGTGCGAATGCAGCACCACTTCGGACGGGTCAAGCGGCGGCAGGCCAAGCTTGCGGCCAACCTCGACCAGGCCGGGAGGAACGACCCGGTGGGCCAGCGCCGAAATGGCAAAGCCCGCCGATACAGCAATGTTGACGGCCGCCCCGCCGCCGCCGACGAAGGCCTCTTCCCAGGCTATGCCTGCCTTGTTCAGCGTCTCGACCGCTCGCACACGGTCCGGGCAGCTGCATATCGTGCTTAGAAGCGCCAGGCGCAGCGGCGTTCCGCGCTGCCATTCGAAGGAAGGGGTCGCGAACCAGCCATAGTGGTTGCGCGACAAGGTCCGGCCCGGACGGCTGTCGCCTTCGCGGTGTACGATGATCGCATCCAGTTCGCCGCGATCGAACGCCTCCTTCAGAATTGTGCTGGTGTCGATCCTCAAACTGAGCGTGAGCGAGGGATCGTGCGCATGGAGCTGGGCAATCAGGACGGAAAGCTCGGGGCCGGCGACATGATCGACAAAGCCGAGCGCGAGCCGGCAAGGTGCTTCGGCAAACTCAGCCATGGCGCGCTCATGCGCGGCCAGGAAGTCGCGCGCGGAGGGCAGGAAAACAGCCCCCTTCGCCGACAGACTGACGCGGCGCGGCGTGCGTTCGATTAGCCGCGCCCCGAGCTTTTCCTCGAGCCGGCGCAGCTTGACGCTGATTGTGGCCTGGGTGCTGCCCAATGCGGCAGCGGCGCGGGTGAAGCTCTGCAGGTCGGCCACCATCACGAAGGTGCGGACGGCATCGACATCAAGACTGGTCATTTACAACCTTCCGTCGGGCAGCATGCCAATTTGTCATTTCTGATATAGCCAACCATAGCCTTTTTTCATGGTCAAGTCTCCTCTATTTCAGGCCGATCGCGGTTTGAAGAGCATCGCCGCCCCATGTTCCGATGGAGAGATCGATATGCCGTTGCCAATTCAACGAAACACCATTGCGCTGACCGGCGTGTGCCTGGCGTCGCTGCTGTTCGGGCTCGAAATCTCCAGCGTGCCGGTGATCCTGCCGAAACTGGAAAGCGTGCTCGCCGCCGATTTCAGGGATTTGCAGTGGATCATGAATGCCTACACCATAGCCTGCACCACGGTGCTGATGGCGACCGGGACATTGGCCGACCGCTTCGGCCGCAAGAGCGTGATGGTGATCACCACCATCGCCTTCGGCCTCGCCTCGCTGCTGTGCGGCCTGGCTCCCAGTGCGCCGCTGCTGATCGCCGCCCGTTTCCTGCAAGGTCTTGCCGGCGGCGCGATGCTGACCTGCAGCGTCGCCGTCCTGTCGCACCAGTTCCAGGACGGCCGTGAACGTGGCAAGGCTTTCGTCGCCTGGAGCGTCGTCGCGGGCATCGGGCTTGGCTTCGGTCCCGCCATCGGCGGCCTGATCGTGGCACTGTCGAACTGGCAGTGGGTGTTCCTCATCCACGTGCCGCTGGCGATCCTGGCGCTCGCCTTCATCGGCGCCGGTGTCACGCAATCGCGCGATCATAATGCCCAGACGCTCGACTGGGCCGGCATGCTGACGCTTTCAGCTGCAGTGTTCGGCTTCTCTTCTCTGATCACGCAAGGTGCGGACCTCGGAGCGAGCGCCCGCATCGGCGTGATATCAGCCTCGGTGGCGGCCTTCATTGCTTTTCTCGTCGCCGAGAGGGTCAATGCCTATCCGATGTTCGATTTCTCGGTCTTCCGCATCCGCCAGTTTTCCGGCGCGATCATGGGCGCGATCGGCATGAATTTCAGCTACTGGCCGTTCATCATCTATTTGCCGATCTATTATTCCGGCGTGCTCGGCTATGACAGCACGACGAGCGGCCTTTTGCTGCTCGTTTACACGCTGCCCTTCATGGTGATGCCGCCAATCGCCGAGCGCATTCGCGCGCGCTATCAGGCGCGGATCGCCGTCCCGCTTGGCCTTTTGACATTGGGGATCGGCTTCATCGCCATGTGGATCGGCTCCGGGCTCGAAGGGGCGACCTGGCTGGCCATGCTGCCCGGCACGCTGATCGCCGGCATCGGCATCGGTCTCACCAATTCACCGACCACCAACACCACGACCGGCGCGGTGTCGCCGGATCGCGCCGGCATGGCCTCCGGCATCGACATCAGCGCCCGCCTGATCACGCTCGCCATCAACATCGCGGTGCTCGGCCTGCTGCTGACGCAGGGGATCGTTTCCTACCTGTGGACCACACTCGGCGCGGCGATGGAGCCGAACGAGTTGCGAGCGCTGGCGGAAAGGATCGCCACTGGAAATCTCAATGACTTGACGCAAGTCTCGCCCAAGCTCGCAACGCTCGATCCGTCCGGCGCCATTGTGCACGCCGCTCTGGTCAACGGTTTCAGCTGGGTCATGCTCTATTGCGGGCTCGGCGTTCTAGCTCTTTCGGTCATCGGGTTCGTCATTTTTGGGCCGAAGCGCGCCGCGCCGCAGGAAAGAGGGCTTGCTGCCGCCGAGTGAGCGGCCCAAGCCGCTCATAGCTGTTAGCCGGCCCCGCCGCCCTTACCCCTGCCGCCTGGCCATAAAGGCCAGGCGTTCGAACAGATGCACATCCTGCTCGTTCTTCAGCAGTGCGCCATGCAGCTTGGGCAGCGCGTTCTTGGGATCGGCGCGCAGATCTTCCGGTGCGATGTCGTCGGCGACCAGCAGGCGGATCCAGTCGAGCGCCTCGGAGGTCGACGGCTTCTTCTTCAGCCCTGGCACGTCACGGATCTCGTAGAACTGGGTCAGTGCCGCGCGCACCAGATTCTGCTTGATGCCGGGATAGTGGACATCGACGATTTTGTGCAGCGTGTCGACGTCGGGAAAGCGGATGTAGTGGAAGAAGCAGCGGCGCAGGAAGGCGTCGGGCAGTTCCTTCTCGTTGTTGGAGGTGATGATGACGATCGGCCGGACCGCGGCGCGAATGGTCTCGCCGGTCTCGTAGACGAAGAACTCCATCCGGTCGAGTTCCTGCAGCAGATCGTTGGGAAACTCGATGTCGGCCTTATCGATCTCGTCGATCAGCAGCACGACCTTCTTGCCGGCCGCGAACGCCTCCCACAGCTTGCCGCGCTTGATGTAGTTCCTGATGTCGTTGAAGCGCTCGTCGCCGAGCTGGCTGTCGCGCAGCCGCGAGACCGCGTCATATTCATAGAGCCCTTGCTGCGCGCGCGTCGTCGACTTGACGTGCCATTCGATCAGGTCGAGGCCGAGTGCCGCCGCCACTTGCCTGGCAAGTTCGGTCTTGCCGGTACCGGGCTCGCCCTTGACCAGCAAGGGCCGCTCCAGCGCGATCGCCGCATTGACCGCCACCATCAGATCCTTGTCGGCGACATAGGCCGCCGTGCCTTCAAAACGCATGCTTGCTCCTCGGTTGGTCATCGCGACCGTAAGGACGCCGCCCGGCCTGTGCAAGGGCGAGCCGGTCGCGACGAAAAAGGGCGTGCATCCGAAATGGAAACATCGGCTCGTGTCACTGGCGCTGGACCGACCAGCGGCCTATATTGGGGGCGACGGTCTGTGCTTCCCGGCAGGAGAACATTTTCCCCGGGGCCTTAACGATCCTTAGGGAGCTGTCCCTGGGAAGACCCGTGGGTTTTCTCATACGGCGCCCACCTACTTTGTAGGTTCCCGGGATCGCTCTCTCCACCGGTTGTGTGGATCGTCACTCAAGGCCAAGCATCCACTGACATTTCGGTGGATCGTGCGGTAGAAAACGTTGCTCCTGACACTCCGCTCAAATCCGACCTTTTCTACCTTGGCTTCATGACCTCTCCGAAAGAACTCAAGAAACATCTCCGCAAGGAAGCACTCGGCCGCCGCGATGCGCTCGATGCGTTCTGGCGGGTGGAGGCCGCGCTGGAAATGGCCGAGACGTCGCGCGATCACCTCGCGGTCGAGCCGGGCCAGATCGTCTCCGGCTTCTGGCCGATGCGCTCGGAGGTCGACGTGCGGCCGCTGATGTTCGCTTTGCGCGAGCAAGGGGCAAGGCTTTGCCTGCCGGCCATTCTCGACAAGACCACCATCGTCTTTCGCGAACTGGTGCGGGGCGCGCCGATGGTCGAGATGGGTTTTGGCACGGTCGGTCCGCATGAGGAAGCCGAGGTTCTCGATCCCGCGGTGATGTTGGTGCCGCTCGCTGCTTTCGATGCGCGCGGCCATCGCCTTGGCTACGGCGCCGGCCACTATGACCGGGCGATCGCGCGCCTGCACGCCATGGGGCGCCAACCCCGATTGATCGGCATCGCCTTCGACTGCCAGGAGGTAGCGCGGGTTCCCGACGAGCCACATGACGTCGTCATTCCGGAAATACTCACCGAGAGCGGCTTGCGCCGCTTCGATATCGCTTAAAAAGTCGCGATCCGCTTAACGCGTTTCCAAGACATGCCGGGGTAGTTTTTTGCTCAATACGACCCGAGCCGATGGCGGTCGTCATGTTTGTCTTAGCACGCTACCTGCTGATGCCGTTCGTCCTCATCGCGGTGACGCTGTTCGCGATGGGCTTGCACATTGTCGGAACCAGCCTGCATCACCAGTTCGCCTGGCATCAGACGGTTGCCACCGTAATGGATGTCAGTCCCTATACCGAAACCCACAAAAACGGCCTGGCCACGAAAGGCATCAATGTCGCCATCGCCTATGTCGCCAACGATGCGCCGATGATCTGGTCAGGCAAGGGAAAGCTCATCGGTCTATACACGGCGTCCAAAGGCGACCGGGTGGAACTGTACTACGACCCTGCCGACCCATCGTCCCTCGATACCGCCGCAATGAAGGGCTGGGGCGGCGGGTTGCTGCTCTTTGCCGTTACGGGCGGGTTCACCGCTTTCTACGTCTGGTTCTTCTGGCTGCGCGGACGCAACGCGCCGCCGCCGATGTCTTCGGCCGGCCGCGTCGCAAGCGCGGGACAGCCGCAACCGCAGCGTGGCACTTTCGGTCGGCGTTAGGACCAGAACGGCGTGTTGCACCGTGTCATCGCTTGACGCGCGTGACCATCCGGCCGATACTACTGGATTCCAGTAGGTCTGCATGCTTGAATTCGAATGGGACGATGGGAAAGCAGCCGGTAATGTTGCCAAGCATGGTGTGGCATTCTCCGATGCTTGCCGCCTCTTCGATGACATTCACGCGCTGCACTACATCGACCGCTCCATGGTTTATGAGGAAGAACGGTTCGTCAGCATAGGTATCGTCAATGGCGTAGTGCTGACAGTGGTTTACATCGAGCGTGGCGACCGAATAAGACTGATCTCCGCCAGGAAGGCGACACGCCATGAGCAGAAAGCGTATGACGAAGCATGAATCTGAAACCGACTGGGATCGGCTGCGCGCCATGAGCGATGCTGCGGCCGAGGCGGGCGCGTTGGCTGATGCAGACAATCCTCCCGCGAGCGTGGACCGGCTGACGCCTGTTGCGCGCGTCAAAGTCATCCGTCGCGCTCTGCATCTTACGCAGGAAGAGTTTTCGATCCGCTACCTCATTCCGCTCGGGACGCTTCGCGACTGGGAGCAAGGCAGAACCGAGCCGGACCAGGCAGCGCAGGCCTATCTCAGGGTTATCGCCAAGGAACCGGAAACGGTGTCGCGGGCGCTCGGCACGCGCAGCGCCGCATGAGACTTCTCTTCCTCGGCGACATGGTAGGCAGATCGGGACGTACGGCGGTGTGGGAACAGCTGCCCGGCCTGATCTCCGATTTCAAACTCGATTTCGTCATCGTCAATGGTGAGAATGCCGCCGGCGGTTTCGGCATCACCGAAGATATTTTTCGCGACACCATTGCGGCCGGCGCTGATGTCGTCACCACCGGCAACCATGTCTGGGACCAGCGCGACGCGCTGATCTTCGCGCCGCGCGAGGAACGTTTCCTGCGTCCCTCCAATTTTCCCAAGGGCACGCCGGGGCGCGGCTCCGGCGTCTACATCGCCAAAAACGGCGCACGCGTGCTGGTCGCCAACATTATGGGCCGGGTGTTCATGCATCCCGAACTCGACGATCCGTTCCAGGCCGGTGAACGCGAGCTGGCCGCCTGTCCGCTGGGCGAGCAGGCCGATGCCGTGGTCATCGACTTTCACGCCGAGGCGACTTCGGAGAAAATGTGCTTCGCGCATTTCGTCGACGGCCGCGCCAGTCTCGTCGTCGGCACCCACACGCACCAGCCGACCGCCGATCACCAGATCCTCAATGGCGGCACGGGCTACATGTCCGACGCCGGCATGTGCGGCGACTATGATTCCTCGCTCGGCATGGACAAGGAAGAACCGCTCAACCGGTTCCTGTCGAAAGTGCCGAAAGGCCGCTTCGAGGCGGCGACCGGACCGGCGACATTGTGTGGCATCGGCGTCACTATTTCCGACCGCACCGGGCTGACCGAGAAGATCGCGCCGTTTCGTCGCGGGCCGCGGCTTGAAGAAACCGCACCATCCTTCTGGTCGTGACATTGATATGCTGGAATATAGTACCTAACTGGCGACGAAACTGCTCTAGATCGTAGAGGGGACGACCTCCATGCAGCTCGTTGAATTCCTGGCGCCGCATTTTCAATTTGTCTCTGACCCCACCGCCTGGGTCGCGTTGCTGACGCTGATTGTGCTCGAGGTCGTGCTCGGCATCGACAATCTGATCTTCATCTCGATCCTGACCAACAAATTGCCGGAAGCGCAGCGCGCACGCGCCCGCCGTCTCGGCATCTCGGCGGCGCTGATCATGCGGCTGGTGCTGCTTGCCACCATCTCGATCATCGTCCAGCTGACGACGCCGGTGTTCACCGCCTTCGGCCACGGCTTTTCCTGGCGCGACCTGATCCTGATTGCCGGCGGCCTGTTCCTGGTGTGGAAGGCGACCAAGGAAATTCATCACACGGTCGACCCGGAAGACCACAAGGACACGATGATGGGCGAGACACTGCAGATCTCGCTTGCCGGCGCCATCTTCCAGATCCTGCTGCTCGACCTCGTCTTCTCGATCGATTCGATCATCACTGCCGTCGGCATGACCGACGAGATCGCCATCATGTATATCGCGGTCATTGTGGCGGTGAGCGTGATGATGCTGGCGGCCGGGCCGCTGGCCAATTTCATCGCCAAGAATCCGAGCATCGTCATGCTGGCCCTGGGCTTCCTGCTGATGATCGGCATGACGCTGATTGCCGACGGCATGGGCTACCATGTGCCCAAGGGCTACATCTACGCCGCCATGGGTTTCTCGGCCTTGGTCGAAGGACTCAACATGCTGGCGCGGCGGCGCAGGAAATCCGGTGGTGGGCATTGAAGCTGCTCGCCGGGGCGCTGTGAACGCCGTGTCTGGACGAATTGAGCCGATTTATCTATAAGCCGGCCATTCCGACAGAGAACGCCGTAAGCCTTCGCAGGCATGCGAGAGACGTTCTGAAATTTAAATTCGAGCATTTGCGGGAAGGCCGGGTATCGTCGCCTCGCTTCGCGATGCTCTAGCCGAAGACGACAGGGGTGCCATGGCTGGCCATTCACAGTTCAAGAACATCATGCACCGCAAGGGCCGCCAGGACGCGGTGCGGTCGAAAATGTTTTCCAAGCTGGCGCGCGAAATCACCGTCGCCGCCAAGAGCGGGACGCCGGATCCGTCGATGAACCCGCGCCTGCGCCTGGCCATCCAGAACGCCAAGGCGGTGTCTATGCCGAAGGACAACATCCAGCGCGCCATCAACAAGGCGTCGATGGGCGATGCCGAGAATTACGAAGCGGTGCGCTACGAAGGCTACGGGCCGGGCGGCGTGGCGCTGATCGTCGAGGCGCTGACCGACAACCGCAACCGTTCGGCCTCGAACGTACGCGCCGCCTTCACCAAGGCCGGCGGTGCGCTCGGCGAAACCGGCTCGGTGTCGTTCATGTGGAACCGCGCCGGCGAGATCTACTATCCGGCCTCCGCCGGCAGCGCCGACAAGGTGATGGACGCGGCGATCGAGGCCGGCGCCGATGATGTCGAGTCCGACGAGGAAGGCCATACCATCTACTGTGCCTTCGAGAGCATGGGCGAAGTGTCGAAGGCGCTGGAAGCCTCGCTGGGCGAGGCCGAATCGGTGAAGCCGATCTGGCAGCCGCAGAACAATGTTCCGGTCGACGAAGAACGCGCCCAGTCGCTGATGAAGCTGGTGGCAACGCTCGAAGACGATGACGACGTGCAGAGCGTCTACGCCAATTTCGAGGTCGACGACGAGACGATGGCCAAGCTCAGCGCGGCGTGATCGAAACTCGGAAATGAGCCAGCTGCCCACCATCCGCATCACCTATTGCACGCAGTGCCAGTGGCTGTTGCGCGCCGGCTGGATGGCGCAGGAACTGCTCTCGACCTTCGGCACGGATCTGGGCGAAGTGACGCTGGTGCCGGGCACCGGCGGCATCTTCACCATTTCCTGCAACGATCAGCTGGTCTGGGATCGCAAGCGCGACGGGGGTTTCCCGGAAGCAGCAAAACTCAAGCAACTGGTTCGCGATGTGATCGATCCGGACCGCGATTTAGGCCATTCCGACCGCAAGGCCTAATCTGCGTCGACATTCAGGTGAGGCCGGCCTGCAAATGACGGCTACCTGCGCTTCCGGTGCTCATATGTGGACGGCCCCCTGCTTGCAAGGCTTGGTGAGATAGTTTGATCGGATCGCTTGCGCTCATATGTCCGGCCTTTTGCGCGCGGATATCTGAGCGCGGGCCTAG
>NZ_JAFCGY010000038.1 GCF_016836705.1 Mesorhizobium caraganae
GTTCCTCTCGTTGAAGGAACTCCATGGTCGGATCGCAGCTTCTACCCGCTCAAGACCAATACCTGTCGCGCCATCTCAGAACGAGGCGCCCCTCCCGCGAAGCGGGTTCGTGCATGAGGCGCGAAGCCGCCATCCGCTTCAGGATTGAGAGTAAGCGTTGGGCTGGAGACAGCGCAAGAAAGTGAACAACGCGGCCGACGGCACTCGTCAGAGATGGCGCCTTCGCGCGCGCAGCAATTGGCGATAGCCGCGCTCGACCATCCTCAGCCCGTCGCGCATGAGCCGATACGTCTGGTAGCGAAAAGTGGAGTCATGCCAGTGGGCGGCGCTGACCAGCCGCGGACCGAACAAGGCGGTCGCGACTTCAAAATGGGATGCCTGCTGGGCGCGGCCATCAAGGCATCGCAGCATGTGGCCTAGGCGCCGGCGCTGGGTCGTAGTCAAGCGGGCGTCGGGAACGTGTTGCCTATGGATAGAGCGGATGAACCGCTCGATCGCCTGGAGCCTGTCGTGCGCCATGTCGTCGAGCGGGATGATGGCGGCAAGGGGTTCGCCTGGCTTCGCGTCGTCGAGAAGCGCCAGTTGCGGGCCGACTGGCGAAGAGCGCATGTGAAGGCCCACCTCGTCATGCCGGCCCGTGGCCAGCGAGAAGTCGGAGGCGATGCCCTCTCGCGCTCGCAGATCCGGCGGAACCTCGACAAGGTTCACGACCCCAGGATCGATCTGAGGTGCCCAATAGACCGTCTGCTCGACTGCGGACTGGTCAGGTCTGGCGGCGAAATTGCAAACCCCAGCGCTTGCGGAACGCGCGCATCGCCTTGGCGGAGTGGGAGGCGGCGAAGTCCTGCTGATACTGGGGATTGCGTCGCAGGAATTCCCGGGCAATCACGTCGGCGGCGGCGCCTTTGACGAACGCATATGCCTGTGGGTCACGCCACTGCGATGTATCCGGCTTCATCCGCATCCTTCCCTTCTCAAGGAGTTGATAGGGGGACGCGGCGTTGGGCGAAATCCTTGGATTCCGTCATTGACGAATGAACGAGGAGAGATCTCGGCGCGGAGCAGTCAGGCCGAAACTTCGCGATGCCTACTGGCTTGCGCCTTGCAGTGTCTTGAATGTGTTCGTCCAGACGCGATAGGCGCCATCATCACCCTGGCTCCAGGCACTGAAGGCGCGCCAAGCAGCGAACGATGACGCGGACTGCTCGAACAGCGCGCCGATCGACTGATCGCCGGCGGGCCATCCGGGAGGCTGGTCGCTTATCGCTTCATGCGTGAGGCGCCGCAGATCGGCCAAGGCCGAGCGGATGTGCGGCAGCGGAAATTCGCAAAGGTCGGTGTTGTCAGCCGCCTCCCGAAGGATGACCGCGAGCTTGGCGACCACGCCCGCCAGGGATTGCGCTGGCGTCGCCACAATCTCAGCCAGCAAGCCGTCGGCCTTTTCAGCGTCATCCTGCTCTTCCTTCAGGAAATCAGGACAGTCGCGGTCGGCGCAAGCCCCGTCTCCGCGCCCAATCACTTCGCCGACAGGAGAGAGAGCGCCGCTCGCCAGGAGCCCCGCCTCAGCTTGCTGCTGCCGGACACAGGAGGCCAGCATTCCAACGTGAGCGTCGATCCAGGCAAGGGACAGGACCAGTGCTGGATCGGCCAACGGCGGATCTTCGGTTGCATGGCCAACCAAAGGCTTAGGATGCCCAGCGATCAACGAACTGCGTGGCTTCCGTCCAGGCGTGACGGATGGCAAAGTCGTGGTATTGTCGGAATCAGCCATGATCCGAGCTCCACACAGCTTGGTTTTGGTCAGGTCGGGCACGGGTGTTCGTGCACTCTGCTCGACCGTTTCACCGCAGCATTGGCGAGATTGGAGATCACCCCTCCCAGGCCACATGCGTCGGGAAACGGTGGTGATTTAAATGAACGCAGGCAAAAAATCAAGCCCTATGGCATCAAATGATACTTTTGGTATAGATGAACTTACAAGCGGACAAATGCGAGCCGCGCGCGCTCTGCTTCAATGGGATCAGAAAACGCTGGCGGAACGGTCGAAGGTTTCCCTGGCTACAATCAAACGACTTGAGCCTCTGGCCGGTCCGATAAGGGCAAACAGAGTGACTATTGACGCGTTGCGGCGTGCATTCGAATCCGCAGGTATACAGTTTCTTCCGGAGAATGGTGGCGGTGCTGGCGTCCGCCTCGCCAAACGTTCTGATCAATCATAGGCGAGCTTCCGCGGTCACCGGCAGAAGACGCCTCGCCCGGTACCGGGCGAGGCGTCTGCCTTTTCACTCGCCGTTGCGGCGGCTGGGGCGCGACCAGATGAGGCTGTGGCCCTCGCCTTCCTCGTCGGCGAAGAGGTTGGCGTAGATCGGAGCGGTAAAGCTCGGATCGTCCAGCTTAAGGCCGAGATAATCGCGACCCTCGGTGGAGCGCTTCGACCAGGCGGCGCCGATTTCGGCCTTGCCGACCACCACGCGGTGGCTTGGAGCGTTCTCGCCGCTGGCGCGGGTATCGGGGATGATGCGCACGCCCTTGGCCTGGACGCTGAGAGTGACGATCTCGCCGGTGAACTCGTTCGCATTGGTCTTCTTGAAAGTGCCGATGGTAGCCATTTTCAGTCTCCGTTTTCTCGTTTCCGAGCCCGCACCATGCGACCTCGATGGCGATCGTGAGGCCGAAGGCGACCGCCGCCGCATCGCTTGCGACCGCAGCAAAGCGGAGGATGGCGCAGGCGCGCGTTTCTTGGTTGCGCGAGGAATGGGCTTCGCCCAGGGGAAGAAACGCGCGACGCGCCATTGCGGCATAGGCGGTCGAGGCTTCAGCCGCCCTTCGGCCAGATCAGCCCGTTCGAGAGGTCGTTGGTGCGCTCTGTGAAATGACGGAGGGAGGCAATGGCGGCACTGGCTATCAAGAATGATGAAGCGAACTGCTGGCCGAGATGTCCGCTGGTAACGGTTTGACGTGACTTGAATGAAAGCTTGCGCCCATCCAACCGCACACGGCGAAGGTGCTCCTATGAACGGCCGCAGTACCCCCCGCCGCCTACCGCGCAAACCAGCCAATTCCCGGCCTTGTCAGTACCGGCAAACCCGAACGCGAGGGGAGCCTGCAATTGAGCAACGGCGCGGTTCTAGTCGTTGAGGACGAGCATCTGATCTTGCTTGACGTTGAGTCGGCCCTGGAAGAAGACGGCTTTGAAGTCGTGGCGGCTCAAAACGCGGCCCAGCTATGGCGGCCTTCGACGCCAAGCCGGGCAAGTTCAAGGGCCTCGGCACCGACATAGGCCTGGGCGCGGGCAAATCCGGCTGGGAACTTGCACGGCATCTGCGCCAGGCCAATCCGGCAATACCCTGCCAGATTGTTCCACCTTGCTAACGTTGCCCGCGTCCCGTCACGCCACTGCTCCACGCCAGGCATGGACGAGTTGAAGAATTCCAGCGAAGATGGCATTCGCGAGAGCGGTCAGTGAACGTCCATAACTAAATTCAAACTGAGACACTACTAGGCGGCTTGGCACAAAAGTGATTCTCCGTTCTTCAGAAAATCGCCAATGACTTCAGCCAACCGCGGTCAACAGACGTAGGCAGTGACGCTGCGGGGGTGGTGTAACTCCGTTCGGGCTCCGCCCCTCTTCGTCACACCATCCCCGCCGAGTCTTGCACGGGATGGGTGCCTGCGCTTCGCTGCAGTACTATAAAACGGCGAGTAAGGTCAGCCGCCGTTGGCCGGTGCGGGCGCTGCAGGCGCCGGAGCCGGTGCGGCCGGTGCCGGTGCGGCCGGTGCCGGAGCCGGTGCGGCCGGTGCCGGAGACGGTGCAGCAGGCGCTTCGATTTTCACATTGACGTTGCTTCCACCCCTACCAGGAATGTGAATGGTGCCTGTAAGAAACAGCAGTACGACTACTGCGAGGACCGCCACGACAATCGCGATAACTGTGGTGCCACCCCCACCTCCGCCTGAATTAATAACGGTTGGGCCGTCAGCCATGCTTTCTCTCCTTTTTCAGCTTCAATAAAATCCGTGGGTCCCGACGCAACAGAGCAAAACCGGTGGACGCAATTTAGCTTGCGCCGCAAACACTTCTGTCCTGGGGGGAGCTTGCCGACGAAATCAGCAAGAAATCAGTCGGAGATAACGGACGACGGCGGTTTCAGTTCCTTCGAGGGGGCGATTGGTCACCGAGTGCGCCACAGCAGAATAGCTTCGCGGCGGCTTTCACCCTGTTGCGTCGGCTTTCGGGAGCTTCGGAGGGCAGTCAGAACGACCGAAATGAAGGCGCATAGCTGCTGTTAGTGTTGGGTGGAAGCAGCGTGTCCTTTCGCAAGCGGCGGCGCGAAACACGCCAGCGGTCAGCCCTTACCCACTTGACTCCCATTCTCTTATCAGGTGTTCGAGCAGCATCGGCGCACCGTTCTGTCGGCCGGCATGGTCGCGGTGCGGGCCGCATTCAGCGTGAGGGCGAAGTGGTTCACCTCGTCGCACGGCGCATCACCGACCTTTCCGCAGAATTGGCCAGCGTCGGCGAACGCGAGGGGAGCTTTCCCGTGCCACATGCCCGCGGCGACCAGGTACGCAATGGCGGCTCGGGGCCTGATCCGCGCGAGCTGCCGCCCAAGGGGCTGCGCAGCCGCGACATCTACATCCCGGACCTGCACATCGACAACATCAAGGTCAAGACGCGGGATTTCAGATGACCCAGACTCTTCCCCGGCTCAGGCGTCACCACTGCCTGAAGCGCTATGTTCCGACCATGCCGTGCATCACTTTTTCAGGTAGCTCTTGCGGCCGCTGTCAGTGATGCAGTAGTGGCCGCCGCGGGGTCCGGTGCAGAAGTGACCTCCCCGGCAGTTGCACTCGCTCTCGCTTGCCGGCGCCATCTCGGCCGATCCGCCGCCGATAAGTCCAAGGGGTTGACTGGACGCCCCACCCATCTCCGCCGAACAGTTCTTTTTGCTGGCGCTGACCGAACCGTCGTTGCAAATAAAGGTGCTGCCCTGGCAGTGTGAGATCCCACCCTTGTGACCGCTGCACGGAGTGTTTGCAGCAAAAGCCGGCTGGGCGCCAATCATCGCCAACAGCGCAGCAGAAACACACAGCCTCAACACCTCTAGGAAAGCCCCCTTATCCACCATGCAAAGCTGTAACACTGCCATTGGCAACAAAATAGTGCGCGTCGGGTCAATCTTGCTGGCCGTGGTTCTCGGCACCCACAATGCCATGGCCCTGCCGCTCGCTGGCGTACCGTCCGTTATCGACGGCGACACAATCGAAATCCACGGCACGCGTATCCGCCTCTATGGCATCGACGCGCCCGAAAGCGCTCAGATCTGCTTCGATGGGTCCGGCAAGAAATATCGCTGCGGACAGCGGTCATCCCTGGCCCTCGCGGACTTCCTCGACGCACACCGCCCCACGTCATGCATCGAGGTCGGGAGAGACCAGTTTCGACGCACGGTGGCTGTCTGCACAGCCGGCGGAGTTGATATCGCAGAGTGGTTGGTCAGGCGCGGCTACGCCCTCGACTGGCCGAAATATAGCGATGGCTACTATGCGCAGGCCCAAGCTGACGCTCGAGCCGCGAAGTTTGGAATGTGGATCGGATCGTTTGAGCAGCCTTGGGATTGGCGCAAGAGAATGACCGTCCACTAGCGGGTCGGCGATAGCCCGCCTCAGCACCGGCTTCGTGCATCAGGCTTTTGTCCGTGACCAATTGCGAGACCAACCGCCGCGTCCCGAGCATACGAGGCCAGCTTGGGCGCGCACCGAAATTGCCGACACCAGACAGTCCCATCAACCGACCTGCTCGACGACAAGCGTCCCGGCCGGCAGCGGCCTGATCAGAGATTTGGCGGACACCGATGGATCAGGCCAACTCGCCCAGTCTTTCCGCTCCAGGAACACGATCTGCCGATCGTGATAGGGGGCAATGTCGGGACCCGGTTCCATCGTGAGCATGGTGAACGCTTCACCGACATCATCGATCTCGCGCCAGATCCCGGCGATGCAGAAAACCGGCTCGTCGCGCTTGGTGAAGAGCCACTTGTCCTTGCGCTTCTTGCCATTCGCCGTCGGGTCGGTGAATTCGCGAAACCATCGGCCGGGATGAGGCAGCGGTTCGAGGCGAACTCGCGGCTGTCCGAGCGGAAGTTGTAGACCGGGCGCTTGTTTTGTCCGGGCCAGCTCCACCGGCGCCGAACCAGATCACCCTCGCCGCTCGCGCCGGCGACCGGGCGGATAATCGGCCCTAGATCCGTTATCTTGATGTCCTCGCGCGCCTCAATGTTCGGCACGCCTTCGCTGAAGCGTATCTTGATCTTAAGATCGGCGAAGTCCTCGACGATCGAGGCGACGTCCACCATCAGCCGATAGAGTGCAAGAGTTTTCGATTCCGACGCACCAACGCCGCATCATCATGAGACGCTACGGCGGCGATGTTGAGATGCTTGAATTGCCGTGGGTCTCCAACCCAGGGAACCCGGCGGGCGACCCTTCACGGTTGTCCGCGCAGAGGGCCGATCGTTCCCGAGCCACCGCTGCCTGGTGCCGGCGGCCGAATTCCGGCATCGCAGCCAGGGAAAGAACTACAGCTTTCGCCTCGCAAGCGGTGATTGGTTCTACTTCGCCGGCATCTGGCGGCCAGCGACGCGCGATTGGCCGGAAGCCTACGCAATCCTCACGATCCAGGCCAACGACGATATTGCGCCCTACCATGACCGGCAGATGGTGGTGCTGCGCCGAGACGAAGGCTCGGCTTGGCTCGACATGACGCACCCGGAACACGAAGTCCTTCTCCCCCTTCCAGGAGCAAGTTTTGCGATTTCGCGCCTCCGCCAGGGTCGTAGACAGGCTGAATTTGTGATCTGAAGATTGTAGGATCTTTCAGTACGAAGCTTTGACCCTGGTGAAATGATGTTGCAGGCGAATGGCCCCTGAACGCGGCGCCGGCCCGCGCAAGATCATCCATGTCGACATGGATGCGTTCTATGCGTCGGTCGAACAGCGCGACAATCCAGAACTCCGCGGCAAGCCGCTTGCCGTTGGCGGAGCCGCCGCCCGCGGCGTGGTCGCGGCCGCAAGCTACGAGGCCGCGCCTTCGGCGTTCGCTCAGCGATGCCTTCGGTCACGGCAAAGCGCAAATGCCCCGAGCTGATCTTCGTGCCGCCCCGCTTCGACGTCTACCGGGGCGTCTCTGCTCAGATCCGCGACGTTTTCGCCGAACACACCGATCTCATCGAACCGCTTTCGCTTGACGAGGCCTATCTCGACGTGACGCAGAACCGACTCAACATTGCGTCTGCCACGACAATCGCCGAGATGATCAGGGCGAAGATCCTGCTGGTGACCGGTCTCACCGCTTCCGCGGCATCTCGTACAACAAATTTCTCGCCAAGATGGCATCCGACCAGAACAAGCCAAATGGCCAGTTCGTCATCACGCCACGCCACGGGCCCGCCTTCGTGGAGACTTTGCCCGTCAAGAAATTTCACGGTGTCGGTCCTGCGACAGCCGCGAAGATGGAAGCGCTCGGCATCGAGACCGGTGCCGATCTCAAGGAGAGGTCTCTCCCCTTCCTGCAGCAGCATTTCGGAAAGTCTGGGCTCTGGTACTATCAGATCGCGCGCAATCGACGAACGCGCGCTCGAGCCGGATCGGCCAGCAAATCGATCGGCGCCGAGGACACATTCACAGCCGACATCGTCGTCTCGATGCATCAATCGCCGAAATCAGGCCGCTGGTCGCCAAGGTCTGGGGATACTGTGAAGGCAAAGGCATCCGGGGAAGGACCGTCACGCTGAAGGTCAAATTCGCCGACTTCCAGCAGATCACGCGCAGCCGCACGGCCCATTGAACTCCCAGATTTCGAGGAGCTCGCAACCGATCTCCTGAGGTCGGTATTTCCGCCGCGGAAAGGTATCCGCCTGTTGGGCATCACACTCTCGTCGCTGGGCGATGTGTCGCCGCCGGATCAAAGTCAATTGCGGTTCGAACTGTAGCGCTGCCTCGGGCCGGGGCGCAAAGGACCACCGGCCGCAACTTGTCCGGATCATCGCTGGTGTGGATCGATCTCGCGGACGATCTGGGCGACCTCTCCTTCATACTCGTCGGCCCGCACGACCGAAAGTGTTCCGTCGCCGGCGCGGAAGATGACGATGCTGACCATCAGGCTGGTGGCGAGGCTGAAGGCGAAGGCGTTGGCTTCCATGAGGGACATTTTTCCGGCTCCTGTTCTGGAAGCGAGGAGCGATCCCCGCGTGACAGGCGCCCGATGTGTCCGGCCGAGAGCCGCAATCACCGTGAAGGCAAGGCCGAAACGGCGGCACGCTTTGCGTAGTCCGACCCTTTATGGGTTGATGGCATCAGGCCCTTGGACCGGATCAAGGAATTGCGCCGACAAACGCGGCGATCGGTTCCCTGTTCTCCATTGCAGGACCAGATGCGATGTGACCCTCGTGGTCCGCAGCCTTGCCTTCATCGCCGCCACATCGGCAGGGGCGGTCGTCCGATCAACGCGCCGGGAGCGACTGAAATCAGAGCGGATGATTTTCAGGCGAGTGGACTGGTGGCCCCTTCACGCGGCGCCGAACTTCATCACCGGAATGCCGAGTTTGCGGGCCTTGTCGGCGAGGTTGTCCTGAATGCCAGAGCCGGGGAAATGAATGACGCCGATCGGCAAGGTGTCGAGCATGGCGTCGTTGCGCTTGAAGGGCGCGGCCTTGGCATGCCTGGTCCAGTCCGGCTTGAAGGCAATCTGTGGCACCTTGCGACTGTGAGCCCATTTGGCCGCGATCAACTCTGCACCTTTTGGCGATCCGCCGTGTAGCAAGACCATGTCCGGATGCTTGCCATGGACCTGGTCGAGCTTGGCCCAGATCAGCAGATGATCGTTGAAATCGAGCCCGCCGGTGAAGGCGACTTTCGGTCCAGGTGGCAACAGCACGTGGATATCTGCATGCTTCCTCGCGGCAACGAAGTCCCGGCTGTCAATCATTGCCGCGGTCAGGTTGCGATGGTTGACGACAGAGCCCGAACGCGGGCGCCAGATCGAGTGGGTGTGACGCTCGTAATGCTCGGCGGCCTGGTCGCGCATCAATTCGAAGGCGCTGCGGCGTTCGAGCAGTGTCTGACCTTGGGCGATGAGGCGCTCGAGCTCAACCGACTTGACCTCGGATCCGTCTTGTTCGCGCTGCAGCCGTTGCTGGCAAAGCTCGTTTTCATCGAGCTCGCGTTCGATCCGCTTGGTCGCGCGATGGAACAGATTGACCGTGCCCCACAGCAGCTCTTCGAGATCGGGCTCAAGGCGTGTGTCGGCCATCGCTACCAGGAGAGCGTCGAAGATGTCGGCGATGCTGGCTGCCACGACCCGGCCTTCGGGAAGCGGACGCGGATCGGGTTCATCATCGAAGGGACGGTAGCCGTAGAGCTGAAGCTCCTGCAGGACGTGGTCGATGGGTGATGATGCGGGTTGCGGCTCGAAGTCGGTATCGTGCTCGGTGCTCATGGCGGCTCGCCTTCGGGGGATCGGCCGCGCCCATCGCGGCCTTCATGGCGACGAAGGCGATGGACGGTCCGGACTTGCACCCGAAGCGCCAGCGCAGGGCCGGAACGGGAGTGAAGGATGGCGAAGCCCGGCTATTTTGCCTCGCGATGGAAAGGCCCGAAGACTGGGCCCCGCGCGATCCGACGCGTGGGGTGGCAAGGGCCGCCGGAAAATGGCCGGACGCAGCCATTGCCTGTCCGGACCGGCCGGCGCCCGATCGCCCTCTGGAAGGCCGTGGGCCGGCCCTCGCCTCAGCGAAGGTCCCCCTGCGACCCGAGTCACGCATCGCTGGCGCACCCCTCTTCCCCTTTCCGGTCAGGCCGCCAGCTCCATGAAGCGTTCGACATCCTGCGGCGCGATCTGGACACGCAGGATCGCCCTCAGTGCAGCAGTACCGAGCAGACGCAGATCTTCGTTGAAGTCACCGAGCCGCGGTGTGAGCACCATCGCCTCGATACCGGCCGCGCTGGTGCGTTCAACGAGGGTTGCCACAGCTGTGTCGCCTGCCGGATCATTGTCGCGGGCAATATAGAGCCGCCGCAATGTGTCAGGGAACAGGATTGCGGACAGATGCGCCGCCGACAGCGCCGCGATCGCTGGCATGGTGGGCAGGAGAGAGCGTTGCGACAGCATGGTCTCGATGCCTTCGCCGGCGGCCATGACGTCGTGGCAGCAGCCGAAGCGGACGGCGTGTCCGAGCAGTTCGCCCATGGCCCGCCTCGGCGTGTCGATCGGAGCGCGGCCAAGATTGGCCGCGCTGAATCCGCCCGGATCAAGCCAGGTGCGGTGGGCGCCGGTGAGCTTGCCTGTGAGGTCGGTGACCGTCGCGATCATTGCCGGCCATGTTTCGGTCGGGCCGCGCTCTGGACGGTAATAGCAGCGCGGATGAAACCGAAGGCTCCCGGTTTCATGCAAGGCTGTAATCGCGCGTCCGCGCAGATACGTCTCCACAAGCGTTCCTGATATCGGCTGCGAAATGGAGACCAGCCGCCGCGCCGCTTCGGGAGAGCCGCCGGCAGCGGGAACGGCTTGCTCCCACCGGTCCTTTGGTTGGTTCGTCGTCAGGGGCATCGACAGAAAGCTGCGCGCCTCGGCGCAGACGTCCTTGAAATCGACAAGGCCAAGCGATTCCCGAATGACGTCCAGAAGGTCGCCATGCTCGCCGGTGGCGGCGTCGGTCCATTTGCCTGCGGCGCCCTTGCCGGAATCCGATCCCTTGAGACGGACAAACATCGAGCGCCCCGGCGCATTGCGGGCGTCGCCAACCAGCCAGTAGCGGCCCTCACGGCGGCCATTGGGAAGGTAGCGGCGGCAAACCGCCTCCGCCCGCTGAGCGAGACGGCTTGCCAGTTCGGATGTATCGCGAGGCGGCATCACGTGGCCTCCCTCTCGCTGATACGCTGTATCGGATGACGCTCGATGACCTTGGCAAGAACCGCAGGTCCACTTGCGTCCGCGGGCACGAACATGCGCAGCTTCCAGGAGATGATCTCGTGGAAAAGTCCGTAGGCCGTTAGCCGCTCGCGCATGGTATCGGTGAAGCCCGACAGCTCGATGCGATTGGCGCCCATGACGCGGACGCGGCGCAGATGAAGTCCCTCGGCAAGGTCGAGCATCGTGCGCCCATCTGCAAGGGCGTTGAAGGCATCTGATGCTGTGATCGCGCTGACACCGGTTTCGAGCGCGCCGGCGGCCCATGCGGCCGAAACCCTGCGCCCGATGATGCGCTCCCCCTCGTCGGTCTGGAGCCGATAGACTCTGCTCGATTCGTTTGGAAGTCGCTTCCAGATCGGCAGCAGCAGCCCCGCGACGATGTGGATGGTCGAGTCCGAGAAAGCCGGGACGCTCGCGACCTCGGCACTCCAGGCGGCGGTGAAGGTCTCGCGATCAGCCTGCTGCCAATGACTATCCTCCATCATACGCAGGGGGGCATGGTGTTGCTCCATCGGCCGGATCAGCCGGACACGCCGTTCGCTTTCGCCATCATCGAGCATGAACGATGGCGCGGGCACTTGCACGGCAGCGCGCCCTGAGCGTTCGTTGACCAGCAGGATCGCACGCTGATCGTCGAGCTGGGCGACAGCTTCCTCGACGGGCACGGGTCGGTTGCGCTGGCGCTGATCGATGGTGAGGAGCTGCGTTTCGGCGCCGGTGCCCGGATGGGTGTAGATCGCCCGCCGGTCGGCGACGACGAAGCTCTCTGCTCGCAGCGTTTCGAGTCCAAGATCATAAATCCCAGCCGCGATGGCGCCTTCCACTTTCGCGGTGAGCAACTGCTCGAAAGCCTCGAACAGGATGTCCTGCAGGTCGATGGTGAGCGCCAGCAGTCTATTGAGGAAAGTGGTGATCGGCGGCAACTCGTCCTTTGCCGTTCTCGTCCGTAAGCGTCAGCCCCGTGGTCTGCTCGAACAGCGTGAGTGAGCAGCCCTCGACCTTGCCGCGGACGATCAGCAGGTAGAGCTGGCGCAGCGCATCGCGCGCATAATGCGATTCCAGATTGTCCTCCGGCCGGAACAGGCCTTGCCCGCCGGTCTGGCGCTGACCCCGCGTGATCGCGCCCAGCGTATCGAGACGCCGGGCAATCGTGGAGAGGAAGCGTTTCTCGGCCTTCACGTTGGTGGCGATCGGGCGAAAAAGCGGCGGCTGCGCCTGGCTGGTCCGATGCGTTCGGCCAAGGCCCTGGATGGCGGTATCGGCTTTCCAGCCAGGCTCGAGAAGATAGTGGATGCGCAGACGCGTGTTCCGCGCCGAGAGCTCTGCATGGTAGCTTCGGCCCGTCCCGCCGGCATCGCTGAACACCAGGATACGTTTGACGTCATCCATGAAGGCCTGGGTCTCGGCGAGATTGGCCGAGGCCGCGCGGCCCTCGACCATCAAGCGTTCGCCCTTCCTGACGATGCGTCGCGACCGGCCCGTCACCTCCGCGACCATGCCGGTGCCGAAGCGCTGGACGATCTGGTCGAGCGCGCCAGGAACCGGTGGAAGGCTCGCCAGCTTCTCGAGCAGGGCCGTGCGGCGCGCGACCGCCTCGCGGCTTTCAACGGGTTGGCCGTCACGAAACACGGGCCTCGACGATAGGTTCCCTTCCGAATCCGTGAAGGGTTCGTAGAGTTGAACTGGAAAGGAATGCTCGAGGTAATCGAGCACATATTCGCGCGGCGTGATGTCGACCCGGACATCGTTCCATTCCTGCGTCGGCACCTCCGCCAGCCTGCGTTCCATCAGCGCCTCGCCGGTGGAGACGATCTGAACGACGGTCGAATGCCCGGACTGGAGATCCTGCTCGATCGAGCGGATCAGCGTCGGCGTCTTCATCGACGTCAGCAGATGACCGAAGAAGCGCTGCTTGGCGCTTTCGAAAGCCGAGCGCGCGGCGGACTTGGCCTGGCGGTTCAACGTGCCGCTATCGCCCGTGATGTTGGCGGCCTGCATGGCCGCGTCGAGATGGTTGTGAATGATCGCAAAAGCGCCGGCATAGGCATCGTAGATTCGGCATTGTTCAAGCGTCAGTTCATGCTCGACCAGTTCATACTCGACGCCGTCGAAGGAGAGCGAGCGTGCCGTGTAGAGGCCGAGCGCACGAAGGTCCCGGGCGAGCACCTCCATCGCCGCCACGCCACCCGCCTCGATCGCCTCGACGAACTCCGCGCGGGTCGAGAACGGGAAGTCCTCGCCGCCCCAGAGGCCAAGCCTCTGGGCGTAGGCCAGATTGGCCACGGTGGTCGCGCCAGTGGCGGAGACATAGACGACACGGGCGCCGGGCAAAGCATGTTGCAGGCGCAAGCCGGCGCGACCTTGCTGTGAGGGCGCGACATCGCCACGCTCTCCCTTGCCGCCGCCGGCATTCTGCATGGCGTGCGCCTCGTCGAATATGAGCACTCCGTCGAAACCCGAGCCCAACCATTCGACGATCTGCCTGACGCGCGAAACCTTTTCGCCGCGGTCGTCGGATCGTAGCGTGGCATAGGTTGTAAACAGGATGCCTTCCGGCAACGTGACAGGCCGCCCTTGCGGGAAGCGCGACAGCGGCGTGACCAGCAGACGCTCCATGCCGAGCGCGGCCCAGTCGCGCTGGGCGTCCTCGAGCAGCTTGTCTGATTTCGAGATCCACACAGCCTTGCGCCGGCCTTGCAGCCAGTTGTCAAGAACGATGCTCGCCGACTGGCGGCCCTTGCCGACGCCGGTTCCGTCGCCGATGAAGAAGCCGCGCCGGAAGCGCACGGCTGCCGGCGCGTCATCGGGTGCTGCTTTGACAACATCGAGCGTGTGGTCGACTGACCACGATCCGGCGAGAAACCCGCAATGGGCCTCGCCGGCAAGGATCACCGTTTCGAGCTGGGCGTCGGAGAGCGACCTCAGGATATCGTCGGGCAGAGTTGGGCGATAAGTGGGCTTTGGCGGCGCGACCGACGCCATCGCTGCGGACTGCACCAGCCTGGTCGGGTGCGCCTGTGAGCCAGGAATACGGATCGTCTGCAATCTATAATCCTCGTAGATCGCGTCGGTCAGCCGTGCTCCCTCGTCGGGCGTCCAATCGACCGTCTCGTACGACAGTTCAACGCCGACGGGCTCGGACGGCTGCCGGTGAACTGGGCCTGTGACAGTGCGGGCGAGATAGCCGCGGACCGTCGGTGGAGTGGCGGGAACGACCTTGGCCGCTTCGGCGACCGGCAGCCGCGCCGGAACGTGTTCCTCGATCCAGCTGAGCAAGGTGGTGACATCCGGCGCAACGCCGAGTCCAATCGGGACGAGGGACGTATCACCAGCAGGCGTCTTGTCGATAACCGTCAGCCGGGTCTCGATCGTCGTGCCATGCTTGGCATAGACGGCGCCGCTGATCGTGGCGGTGAAAACGACACGACCATGCTCATCGAGGCGCACGAATGCATCGCGGCACGCCGGCATCTCCGGCCCGAAACTCGCACCGGTGATGGTGACCAGCCGGCCCCCGTCAGCAAGCCGGGCGAGGGCTGAGGCGACATGGCGATAGGCCGCATCTGCGACGCGACCACGCACATTGGCGAGGACTGAGAATGGCGGATTCATCAGCACGACGGTGGGCAAGCTGACGGGATCGAGATGATCATCGATCTGGGCCGCGTCGAACCGCGTGACCGTAAGGGCCGGGAAGAGATTGGACAGAAGGCCCGCACGAGTCTCTGCAAGCTCGTTCAGGACAAGCGAGCCGCCCGCGATCTCGGCGAGGATGGCAAGCAGCCCGGTACCGGCGGAAGGTTCAAGGACCCGGTCGGACGCCGTTATGGCGGCCGCGGAGACGGCTGCGAGGCCGAGCGGGATAGGTGTCGAGAACTGCTGCAGCGCCTGAGTTTCCTCGGAGCGGCGGGTATGCGTGGGCAGAAGGTCCGCAATCCGGCTGAAAAGCGGCAAGGCGGAAGTCACGGAGCCGGCCTTGCGCAGAAGCGACCTGCCGTATTTGCGAAGGAACAGGACGGTGGCGGCCTCGCAGGCGTCATAGGCCGTCTTCCAGTCCCAGGCGCCGCTTGTGTCGGATGCTCCGAATGAGGCTTCCATCGCGGCTCGCAAGACGACGGCATCGACGCGCCGGCCGGATTCGAGGCGGGGGAGAAGACGCAGGGCTGCCGCGTAGACTGGTGCGGCTGGATCGACAGGCGCAGCGGCGGAAGAGACCGGGTTGCCGGTTAATGTCGGAGACAAGAAATTCATCGGAGATCCTCTGGAGAGCGAGACCAGGAAAAACCCATCGGCGCTCTCTCTGACCCGACGGGCTCAACCCGTTCCGGCCGGACACTCACTCTCACCACCGTACGCAGAAAACGCCCGGCACTCTTGCGAGAGCCGGGCGATGGGCGCGGAAGGAAAACGGCCTATTCGGCGGCGTCTAGCTGTTTTTCTCCCTGGTCGACCAAAGCGACATCGTTGTCACTTGCCAGGAATTCAGGCAGAGCTTGATCTTCGTCGCCAGCGTTGGTGTCGACTGCTTCGGCATCACCGTCGACAAGCCGCAGAGGCTCGGGCAGCCAGCCACTATCGGCGAGCAGGCGTTCGGCTTCCTTGGCCATGTCGCCCTTCTTGAGGTGATCGATGAGCTGGGAGGCGCGCTCGCCGGCACCCTCGCGAACGGCTTCGAGGATACGCGCCTTGGTGACGCGGCCGAGATAGTTGCCGACAGTGGGGCGCCATCCGGCGGCGATCATGTCGAGCCCAACTGCCCGAGCAAGGTGATCGGCATCCGCAAGGCGCTGCTGGACGCCGTGCGCCGAGATGGCGCCGTTACCGTAGCGATCAGCCCTTTCGTATAGGGCGTTGACGCCGAAGGATGCGCAATGAGCGAACAGCTCAGTTTGCTCGGTACCCGTCAGTGCAGAGAGCGCGTCCCACAGGTCGGCGACGTCCGTTGGAAGACGCTTTTCCCAGGCCTCGTGGCGGGCCTGGATCGAGCGCGCATACGTCGTATCCCGAAGCCCTTCGGACTGGACCGGAAAGACGGTGCCACGGACAAAGACTTCCATCGCCACGCCTTGCGCGCTGAAGCGAGAGAAAGCGTCACGGACGAATTTGTGAAGCACGGCCAGAAAAGCGATTGCGGGATCGTTTGCGAGCTTGTCGCGCAGAGCCAGCGTGCGATCCGCGGTCAGTTCCATCATGAGCCGATCCGGCAATGGCTTGTTGCTATCCTCCTCATCATCGTCCGGGTCGACCGGCTGGCCACCGATGGTGATGATGGCCCGCTGAACCGAACCCGTCGCCTCGACGTCGGACCCGTCGACGTCGGAATGTTTGCCACCCTCGGGCGTAACCGGCGCCTCATCTTCGGGCTTTACGTAACCGCGCTCCACGAGAAGCGCTCCGTCGGTATCGATGCTGACGAAGACACCCGCACGCGCGATTTCCGCAAGATCGAAGCGAACGGGACGCGCCTCGATCGACTTGACGGCCTTTTCGATCTCGCCAAACCGCTGGTCGACGTCATCCGGCAACTCGTCGGCCTCCTCGTACTGCGCCTGAAGCTTGTCGAACTCTTCACGCAGCGCATCGAGCGTTGCCTGTTCGTCATCTGTGAGTTCGATCGGCGTGCCCTCAAGCTCGCGCAAACCGCTTGTAGCGCCATAGGGGAAGCTCACCGCGACTTCGATCCACTTCCAGCCCTCATTGGCGATCTCGCCGGCCATCGTCTTTAGCTTGCCACTGACGAGCCGTTCAAGCAGCGGGACGTCTTGCAGCCACCCGCCATCATCAGACTGGAACAGATCGCGCAGCACTTCGCCGCCTGCCGCCTCATAGCTTTCGAGGCCGACGAACACGGCCCGCTTGTCGGATGCACGAACCGTCCCTTCCGTCAGCATCCGGCGGATCTGGTAGGGTTCCTTCGACCAGCTGTTCTTGATCGCGTCCCAGACCTGCTCCTGTCGGGTGTGGTCGCTGCTAACGGAGAATGCCTCGAGCTGAGCGATCGTCATGCCGTCATCGGCGTAAACGTCGAGAAGCGCCGGCGATACGGTTGTGAGCTTGAGACGTTGCTTGACGATGTTGACCGAGATGAAGAAGGCGACTGCGATCTCCTCCTCCGACATGCCCTTGTCGCGCATATCCTTGAACGCGCGGTACTGGTCGAGAGGATGAAGCGGAGCGTGTTCAATGTTCTCGGCAAGAGAGATCTCCGCGGCGGCTATCGGACCGGACGAATTTCCCACGACACAGGGAACGGACGCGGTCTTCGCGAGACGTTTCTGGTTCACAAGCATCTCGAGCGCGCGATAGCGGCGCCCACCGGCGGGGACCTCGAACATTCCGGTCTCCTCGCCGCCGGCATCGAGCACGGGACGAACATGAATGCTCTGGATGAGACCGCGGCGGGCGATCGAGGCCGCGAGTTCCTCTATTGAGACGCCGGCCTTGATATGTCTGACATTGGTCTGGGCGAGCACCAGCTTGTTGAAAGGAATATCGCGCGAAGGCGACAGGGTGATCTTCTGAGCAGCGTTGGCCATCAAGGTTTCTCCACGACGGGCCGCCGAGAGCCTCTCTCTCGGCCTTGAACCCGTCACGAAATCCCTCCAACCCTCTCCCTCTCCTACCAGCACGAGCCGGCACGCCGTTGTTCGACAACCGAGCCGGCACCGCGCGCACGCTTGGAAAGGCTTGTGGCCGTCAACGCGGTTTCCGCATGACCGATAACGAGAGGCGATCGATGAAACGCGGCTAGCACTTGATACCTATGCCGATCGGCAGGGCCGCCGCGTGCAATCCGGAGGCGGAACCCTGTGAATTCAAGGCAGCCGGTCCGTGATCGACGGGACCGCGCTTGCTCTGGTCGCGTCAACGAAGGTTATGCTGCCCTTCTATCGTTGGCCGCGTCCGCCTCGATGGATGCTCCGACCTCTTCCGGCAGATGGCCAAGAAGCCACTCCGCTGCCTTGCTGGCCTGGCTGGCGGCACGAACGATGGCGCGACTGTCCTCGCGCAGAACCTCCAGCCATGAGCCGATATAATCCGAATGCCGAACCGTGGGTACGATGCCCAAGGCCGCGCAGCAGAAGGCCGCGTTGATCTCTGCCACGAGCTCTTCGAACGCATATTTTCTGGAGGCGGTAGAGCCGGAGAATTTGCGATCCAGGCGTGAACTGTGACCAGTGGCATGTCCAAGCTCATGCAAGGCTGTCCGATGCCAATTGATCGGCTCGAAGAAAGCTTGGGGCGGCGGCACCTGGATATAATCGTGGGCAGGCACATAGAACGCCCTGTCGCCGCCAATACGGAAGTCGATACCGGTGGCCTTGATCAGCGCCTCGACCCGCGGTTCGATCGGGCTTGCCACCGACAGCGGGGCCGAAGCTGCGACTTCGTCAGGTAGTCCTTCACATTGCTCGACGTTGAAAACGGTGAAGCGCTTGAGGAACGGTATGGCTTGAGCATCCTCGCCCGTCTCGCGAGCGCGCTTCTTCTCGTGATCCGGGACAAAACGATCGGCATAGACGACCGTTATCCCGTGCTCTCCTCTGCGGACGTTCCCGCCGAGCGCGAACGCCTGTCGATAGGTTATCCAATTCTGGGTTGGGAACCCGTGTTCGACGACAGCACCCCAGAGGATAAGTACGTTGATCCCGCTGTACGTGCGATGCGTGCTGGCATTCCGCGGCAGGGAAAGCGACGCTTTTATCGCAGACGTCCCCCATGGCTGAACCCAAGGAAAACGACCCGCTTCCAGCTCGGCAATTATCTTGCCAGTGATCTCGTCGTAGAGGTTCGGCCGGTCGGCGACGGCATGCGTTCGATTGGTCCGGACAGACATCGCGGTTCTCCGCCACGGGCGCCGAAGGCCTCTCCTTCCGCTTTCAACCCGTCGCGAAAACCCGCCCCTCCTCTGACTCTCCGTCGGGAGAGCCCCTGCTCTCCCGACCAACGTAAAAAAGGGCGTACAAGGCGGAAGCACCGAAATGTCCGTCAGCGGGAATAAGTCAGTTCGGTGCTGGAGCAGGTTCGTGGCCATGAGACCGGTTCAACAGGGCGGCCGAAGGAGCATCAGCATAGCGCCGCCGTGAGGCGGGATGCGGGGCCGACCGCCCCCAGCGAAGGGCGCCATATGAAACTTTGCTCGCTAACCTGACCGCAGAACAGGAAGCGATCCGCCGCGCATGACGCATGGTCGATCCGGGCCACAGCTAACCCTCACCGGCCGATATGTACGAAATGACCGCCCTGCATACGCTTGCCGGCTTTCCCCATTTCCATCCCTGAAGACCATCACCTTCAATTGTCTGCCTAGCGATGGAGGAATGGCGCCATGACTGGTCCCGGGAAAAGTGCAACAAAGCGGACGATCCGCCGCAAGGAGCTGCGCGAAATCGTACCTCTGGCCGACACCACAATCTATGAAATGGAACAACGCGGGCAATTTCCTCGACGCTTCGCTCTCACCCCTCGGTGCGTGGTTTGGGATCTGGCCGAAGTAGAAGCCTGGCTGCAGGCTCGCAGGGCAGTTCCGATCCCCCGAGCGAGTCCTCCTGATGTGCGTTTACGGAAAACCTCTCCGGTCAGAGCGCGAGATCGGGCACAAATACCGTAAGCACCGGGGATGATCGCCACGGTTTGGTGTCGATGATCAATCCGTTCCGGCATATCTGCCGCGGCGGCGGATGGTGGGCGTCCATGAAACCAGATTGAGCGGTCGCGAACGTCGAAGCTGCTAACCCGAGAATCGGGACATCTGTGATAACCATCCACCCCGCCGAAGACCACTGACGTCGGCACAATCGCGCCGGCGGCATGATGGCGATGATGATCAGGAGCAAAGAGCGTGCGGAGCTTGCTGCTTATGATCGGCATGATGCCGTCTGATGTCACGGTTATCAGAGCCTCGAAAACAGCCGTTATATAAGCTATTTTCCTCACAAAAGCGCGAAACAGCTAATTTGTGAGGCGAAAATGATCGACCTGAACGATATTGGCAATGAGATCAAGAATGCCAGGAAGCAGCGCAAGCTGACCCGGGAAAAGCTCGCCGAACTTTCCGGGCTCAGCCGGGCGAGGATCGAGGCGCTTGAGAATAGCAGGGTATCCGACATGGGTTTCAAACGCGTGCTCACGCTCATGAACATTGTAGGGCTCGATTTCCGGCTGACGACCTTCAACAACAAGCGCCCGACACTCGAAGACATCATTGAGGAAGATGATGCTGCGCGTTTAGACAGGTAGCAGAAGCCAGTCGGTGGCCTGGACAGATCCGGCAAACGTGGTTCGCCTTTCGTGTACGATGTGGGGTCGCCGGAGTGCAGCCGAAGGTCCTGGTGCGAGCCAGGGAACCGTTAACAGGAATCACAAAAGTGGCTTGCTAATGCCTGGCAGTAGTGAGTCCCGAACCGCCTCACCATATTTTCGTCCAGCTATAATACCGGCGCCACAAAGTTTCATATTAATGCGTAGCAGGAAAAACGGACTCGGCGAACCTCGGGCCAAACAGGCGTGATGCGCCGTACAACCGGTGTATGGAATTAAAGGGCCGGATCAGGCTCCAAGATCGGCATCGACGGCGGGATCAGTGTCGGCACATGTTTCTTGCCACCGACCCAGGCATCGACGATATCCGACCATTCCTGCATCATGTGGCGGCGTTGCACCTCATATTCGGCCTTGTTGTAGACACCACGCGACGAGCGCCCGTCCTCGTGCGCCAGGCATTTCTCGATCCAATCGCTGTTGAAACCAAGTTCATTCAACAGCGTCGAGCCCGTTCGCCGCAGGTCATGAACCGTAAACGGCTCCAGAGGCAGCCCCTCGGACTTCGCCCGCTCGACGACCGCGTAGGTAACGCGGTTAAAGGTGGCGCGCGACATCGGAGCATCCGCATCGTACCGCGATGGAAGAAGGTATCTGGAATTCCCTGCACAGGTCTTCAGGGCAATCATGATGTCGAGCACTTGGCGTGACAGGTAGACGTTATGCGCCTTCGATCGCTTCATGCGTTCTTTCGGGATCGTCCAGACTGCATTTTCAAAATCGACCTCGTCCCACACCGCGTCCTGCAGCTCGCTTTTACGCACCATAGTGAGCAGATAAAGCCGCATTCCCAAACGGATCGTGGGAAGTGTGGGGATGTGCTCGAGCTGCTTCAGCATCACACGAATTTCCGAGGCCGAGAGCGAGCGATCCTTCGGCACGAAAGTCGCAATTGATGCGGGTGCGACTTCATCGGCAGGGTTGGCGACCTTCTCTCCATGCAGGATCGCAAAGCCATAAATCTGTTTCGCGATGTCTCGTACGTGAATGGCTGTCGCCGGAGCCCCACGTTCGACGATGCTGCCGCATAGGGCTCTTAGATCGTCCGGCGTGATCTCCGTCAGGAGTCGATTGCGCCAGGCCGGAAGCAGCTCTCGCTCGAAGATGGAACGCCGCATGGCGCGCGTACTGTCGGCCATCGGCGCGGCGGTGAGCCACTTCTGCCCGAACTCGCCAAAACTTTTGGCCTCTTTCAAGCGGCGCTTCTCGCGCTGCTTCTCGATGGCCGGCGATCGTCCCTCGCGAACAGCGCGCTTCGCGTCGAGGCACTTCTCTCGGGCCAACGCGAGCGAGATGCCGTCTCTGCCATATCTGCCTAGATAGACCGTTTCACGGCGTCCATTCAGCCTGTAGTCCAGCCGAAACGAGATCACACCACTGGGCATGACGCGGATGTACATGCCGTCACGGTCTGCAATCTTGTAGATTTTCTGTTTTGGTTTCAGCGCCTTAAGGGCGGCATCCGTCAGCATGCCTACTGCCTCCTGAAAAAGTACTGTCAGTACAATTTTGAGGCTTCTCGGCAGAAAATTCCTTTTTTTCTTCAATGCCTTATGGGGCAAAAAAGTACCGTCACTAGCCTCATTGACCGTGACGGTACTCAGAAAATTTCGGGTGGGCAATATGTATGCGACCCGTCAGTCGGTCTGTCACAACCAATCTCTGCGTGCCGATTGTCGCTGATCCTCTATGAAAGGATTTATCTTTGTTTTCAGTATTTTACGTCGCAGATTGGCGTAGGTTCGGCGACGTGTGAGTGGGCCTGAATCATTCCCACTCGATCGTCCCTGGCGGTTTCGAGGTCACGTCGTAAACAACGCGGTTGATGCCGCGGACCTCGTTGATGATGCGGGTGGCGGCGGCGCCGAGGAAGGCCATGTCGTAGTGGTAGAAATCCGCCGTCATGCCGTCGACCGAGGTCACGGCGCGGAGCGCGCAGACGAATTCATAGGTGCGGCCGTCGCCCATGACGCCAACGGTCTGCACCGGCAGCAGCACGGCGAAGGCCTGCCAGATGGCGTCGTAGAGGCCGGCCTTGCGGATCTCGTCGAGATAGATGGCGTCGGCCTCGCGCAGGATCTCCAGCTTTTCGCGCGTGATGCCGCCGGGGCAGCGGATGGCGAGGCCAGGACCCGGGAACGGATGGCGGCCGATAAAGCTCTCGGGCAGGCCGAGCTCCTTGCCGAGCGCCCTCACCTCATCCTTGAACAGTTCGCGCAGCGGCTCGACCAGTTGCATGTTCATGCGCGCGGGCAGGCCGCCGACATTGTGGTGCGACTTGATGGTCACCGACGGGCCGCCGGTGAAGGAGACGCTTTCGATGACGTCGGGATAGAGCGTGCCCTGGGCCAGGAAATCGGCGCCGCCAAGTTTCTTGGCCTCTTCCTCGAACACTTCGATGAACAGCCGGCCGATGGTCTTGCGCTTTTTCTCCGGGTCGACTTCGCCTTCCAGCGCGGAGATGAATTTTTCCGAGGCATCGACCAGGATCAGCGGCAGATTGTAGTGCTGGCGGAACATCGCCACCACGCCTGCCGCCTCGTCCTTCCTCATCAGGCCATGGTCGACGAGGATGCAGGTCAACTGGTCGCCGACCGCCTCGTGGATCAAAAGCGCTGCAACCGAGGAGTCGACGCCGCCCGACAGGGCGCAGATCACCTTGCCCTTGCCGACCTGCTTGCGGATCGCCTCGACCGCGTGCTCGCGGTAGGCGCGCATCGTCCAGTCGCCTTCGATGCCGGCAATGTTGTGGACGAAGTTCCTGAGCAGCCTGGCGCCATCAGGCGTGTGCACCACTTCGGGGTGGAACATGATGCCGTACATCTTGCGCGCAACATTGCCGAAGATGGCGAAGGGCGAGCCTTCCGACTTGCCGAAGACCTCAAAACCCTTGGGCAGCGAGATGACGCGGTCGCCATGGCTCATCCACACCTGGTGGCGCTGGCCTGGCGCCCACAGGCCCTCGAACAGCGGGCTGTCCTTTTCGATCTCGACGAAGGCGCGGCCGAATTCGCGATGGTCGGAGCTTTCGGCGACGCCGCCCATCTGCACGCACATGGCCATCTGGCCGTAGCAGATGCCGAGCACCGGCACGCCGGCGTCGAAGACGATCTGCGGCGCGCGCGGGCTGCCGATATCTGTGGTCGAGGCGGGACCGCCCGACAGGATCACGGCTTTGGGATTTATGCGCTTGAAGGCAGCTTCGGCCGATTGGAACGGCACGATCTCGGAAAACACGCCGGCCTCGCGGATGCGGCGGGCGATGAGCTGCGTAAACTGGCTGCCGAAATCGACAATCAGGACTGTATCGGGATGATTGGCTGTCGTCATGGCGAGCCTTTAGAGAAAGAAACGAGTCGACGCAATGGGTTGCGAGGCCGCACCGCTACGGAACTTCGGCGTCTTTGTCACCGGCATTCGGCAGGTGTGTATCGAGGGCTCGCAAGGCGTCCATCAGCGCTGCGAAGCGCTGATGGCCGATGCGCCCGACATAGCGCCGCTCGATCTCAAGCTTGATGCGGTCACCGTCGCGCAAGGCATCCAGCCCCTTGCTTGTATAGCCGACAAGCTTGCTGCGCCCATCGCGCGGATCGGGCAGGCGCTGCACCACGCCTTCCGCCTCCAGCCCGTCGAGCAATTGCTGGACCGCCTGCTTGGAAATCGCCGAGCGATCGATCAGAGCAGCCTGGCGA
The DNA here is from genome assembly GCF_016836705.1 of Mesorhizobium caraganae. Classification (GTDB taxonomy): domain Bacteria; phylum Pseudomonadota; class Alphaproteobacteria; order Rhizobiales; family Rhizobiaceae; genus Mesorhizobium; species Mesorhizobium caraganae. The sequence goes on from NZ_JAFCGY010000038.1 coordinate 23,983, forward strand.
ATGCCGTCGCGAGCAATATGCCCCAGCAGCCCGGCGCGCGCTTCGGTGAACCAGCCGTGGCCGGCAGCGCGCATCGCGGCGGCAAATTCGGCCTGCCAGGCGCGGCTCGCCTGCCACAGGCGCCAACCGATGTGATCGGGCAGTGCTTTGGTTCTTTCGTCAAGCTCCTTGACCATCTCGATAGCGCTCCATATAGTCAAGATACTTGACGACCTTTATCGCGTCGAGCGATTTCGAACTCAACCTTGGGACCTCGAACAATGACAATTTTGAACAGGGACACGCTGGCCATTATCATGATCGGAACCACGCATGTCATCGACATGGGTGGCGAGAGCGCCTTCATCCACTATGAAACCGCTGAAAAGGCACACATGCTGCTGCCGGACGGCACCCGCTTCCATGGACAATGGGACCTGCTGGACGACGGCTACAAGGTTGAATGGACCGATGGCCCCGCCGGCTCCTGGAAACTCGAGCACACGAGCGGCGCAATCGACTATGTCGATGCAACCGGCACGGTGCGCGGTCGCATCTCGCGCATCGATTTCGGCGACACTGCCAGCTTGGCGGCTTGATCGGTACAGTCAGGCGCCCAGCAAACCGTCGCCGATGGCCTGGTCGAGGCACTCGACCGCATCCGCCAGCTTCTCGTCAATGACATGCAGATATTCGGTCCAGTCGCCGACATGCCGCAGATCAGCGGCGCCGTCGGAAATGCCGCGCAGGCCGATCAACGGGATATCGAACAGCTGGCAGGCGCGCAGGCAGGCGAAGGTTTCCATGTCGACCATGTCTGCTGTAATAGCGTCATAGGCACCGCCGGTGATGATGGCGCCGCCGGTCGACAGCGAAGCTTCCTTGATCCCGGGAATCCGGAATGGCAGCGGCACGGTCACCGGCAGGTCGAGAAACGGCGTTGCACCCTTCTCGAACCCTAAGGGCGAGGCATCGATGTCGCGATAGCTCACCGAGACCGCCTGGTAGATTTCGGTCTGCTCAAGTGTGCGGCTGCCGGCGGAGCCGAGCGAGACGACGAGATCGGGCAGCGTCGTCTGCGACTTCAGCCAGGACAGTTCGGCGCCGAGGCGCACGCCTGCCTCGACCGGGCCGACACCCGTCATCAGCGGCGTGAACAGTTTCTGCAGATGCGGACCGTATTCGGCCTGCGCCGCCATGACGAAGAGGACCTCCTTGCCGCCAATGCGCGTAACTTTGGCCATCAGCCGGCAATCCCGTCGCGACCAACCACTGTCATCATGGTTCCGGTCATAGTGGCGATCAGCTTGGCCTCGCCGTCGGTGGCAAAGGCATAGGCCTGGCCGTCGGCGACGATGATGGTGCGGCCGGGCTTGGTCACCGAGCCGCGAAACAGAAAACGCTCGCCCCTGCCCGGCGCCAGCAGATTGACCTTGAATTCGATGGTCAGCACGCTGGAGCTTTCCGGCAACAGCGAAAACGCGGCATAGCCGCAGGCCGAATCCAGCGCCGTCGAAATCACCCCGGCATGCAGGAAGCCATGCTGCTGGGTGAGTGCGGCCGAATAGGGCATTTCGATCTCGATGATGCCCGGCGTCACCAGTGTCAGCTCGGCGCCGATCGTCGCCATCGCCTGCTGGCGCGCAAAAGACGCCCTGACGCGATCCTCATAGTCGGGAGCCGGTACGATCTTTGCTGCCATGGCTGTCGCCCTGATTGATCTGCAAAAGCTTATTGCAGAGGCTTGAACGCCGCGCAAACGCTTTTGCTGCACTGCAACAAACGCCGCCGCCGCCATCAAAGGATGAAACCCGGCTGCAGATCGCTGTAGGCGCCAAGATTCAGGCCGCCCGGCGCAGCGCGCAGAAGTAGAACCCGTCGGTGCCGCTCAGCGCCGGCGACAGCGAGATGTCGCTTGTCTTGCCGATCCGCGCGGCCGTCGCGTGGCCCGGAAAATGGACGTCCCAGAGTGTGCGATGGTCGACCGGAACAAAGCCTTCGTGCCGCTCGCGGAAGGCGGCGATCTGCTCGCCATTCTCCTCGTCGAACACCGAGCAGGTGATGTAGGCCAGCAGCCCGCCAGGTTTGACATAGGCCTTGGCGGCATCGAGGATCGCCGACTGCTCGCCTTTGCGGGCGTCGAGCTGTCTCTGTGTCAGCCGCCATTTGGCGTCGGGACGGCGCCGCCAGGTGCCGCTGCCGGTGCATGGCGCATCGACCAGCACAATGTCCATATGGCCCACGAGCGGGCTGAGTTCGGCCGGCTTGGTGACCACCTGCACGTTGCGGTTTTCCGACCGGCGGATGCGGTCGAAGATCGGCGCCAGCCGCGCCTTTTCGGCATCATGGGCAAAGACTTGGCCTTTGTTAGCCATCGCCGCCGACAGCGCCAGCGTCTTACCGCCGGCGCCGGCGCAGAAGTCGAGCACCTGCATGCCGGCTTGCGCACCGGCAAGTGCGGCGACGATCTGCGAGCCCTCGTCCTGGACCTCGTACCAGCCTTTCTGGAAGGCGGGCTCGGCCTGCACATTCGGGTGCCGGCCGTCGCCATCGATGGGCGGGATGCGAATGCCTTGCAACGCGATAGCGGCCGGTTTGGCGCCGGTGTCGGTGAGTTCCGCCAACACTTTGGCTCGGTCAGCCTGCAGCGTGTTGACCCTGATGTCGAGCGGCGGGCGGGTGGCAAGAGCTGCCCCTTCCGCCACCCAGGTTTCGCCGAAGGCTCGTTCGAACAGCGGCGCGCACCAGTCGGGTACGTCGGCCCGCACGGCCTCCGGCGCGTCTTCGGGGCGGCGTTCGGCCAGCACCTGCAACTCGGCGGCGCTGAGCAGCGGCGGCGCGAACTTGTCGCCGTCGAGCGCATCGTTGAGCGATTGCGCCGTCTGGCCCCATTCGATGAGCAGCGCGCCGAAGCCGATGGCGCGCGGCGTGTCTTCACCGAGCAGCCAGCCGGCCGAACGCTTGTGGCGAAGCGCGTCGTAAACGATGTTGCCGATCGCCGCGCGGTCGCCGCCGCCGGCGAAGCGATGCGACAAGCCCCAATCCTTCAGCGCATCGGCCACCGGCCGATGGCGCCGGCCAATGTCTTCCAGCACTTCGATGGCTGCCGCCAGCCGTCCGCCCAGTCGCATTCGTTATTCCATCAATCGAGCACAGGATCTTCCGGCCTGCTCTTAGAGCCTTTCACGTCGAGATTGAACCCCGCTTGAATTCGCGGCGACAAGGCGATCCCGATCGCGGGCGGCGAATTTCCCCGGCCGGCAAATGTCCGCCCGCCGGCGACAACAAATTCCAAATAGATGCAGGTCCTCTAATGTTGGAAACTGGCTGCCGCAAGCATGGCCTGTGGCGCAACTGCTGTGCTTTCCAAGCTTTTGCGTTGGGAATACTCTCTGCCCCATGATTCGCGGCGCAGAAAACGCGAACCCGCGGATCGATACGAGGAGAGGGCAATGAAAACGTATCTCGCGGAAGTTCTAGGGACATTTCTGTTGGTGTTCATCGGCACGGCGTCGGTGGCGACGGGCGGCTTCCTGGCCGATCTGCCGCTCGGCCAGGAAGCCATCGGCCTGGCGTTCGGCATCGGCCTGATTGCGGCGGCCTATGCGGTCGGACCGATTTCCGGCGCGCATCTCAATCCGGCCGTCACGCTCGGCGTCTTCCTTGCCGGCCGGCTGCCGGCCAAGGATGTCATCCCTTACTGGATCGCACAGGTCATCGGCGCCATCCTGGCCTCGCTGGCGCTGTGGATCATCGTCTCCGGTCAGACCGGCGGACACACAACCGGCTTCGGCGCCAATGGCTGGGACGTGGCGAAATGGGGGATGAGTTCGGCCTTCCTGTGGGAGCTGATCGGCACCTTCACCTTCGTCACCGTCATCCTCGGCGTCACCGCGGAAAAGCACTCGACGGCGTTCGCAGGCCTAGTCATCGGCCTGACGCTGGCAGGGCTGCACTTCGCCATGATCCCGGTGACCGGCACCTCGGTCAATCCGGCGCGTTCGATCGGCCCGGCGCTGTTTACCGGTGGTGACGCGCTCAAACAGCTCTGGCTGTTCATCGTCGCGCCGCTGATCGGTGGTGCCATTGCCGGCGTCGTCGCCAAAGCGCGCATCTTCGAAAAGGACTGATTTCGAAACCTGCATAAACAAAAAGGCGCGGGCCTCGGCCCGCGCCTTTTTGCTTGGGAGGTTGTAATCAGGCGGCGATGTCGAAGCGGTCGGCGTTCATCACCTTGGTCCACGCCTTGACGAAATCGCCGACGAATTTCGGCCCGGCATCCGCCGACCCGTAGACCTCGGCCAGCGCGCGCAACTGCGCATGCGAGCCGAAGATCAGGTCGGCGCGGGTGGCGGTCCACTTGACTGCCTTGGTCTTGCGGTCGCGCGCTTCGTAGACCTCGTGCGAGCCCGGCTCGGAGGCCGGATCCCAGACGGTCGCCATCGAGAGCAGGTTGACGAAGAAGTCGTTCGTCAGCGTGCCCGGCCTATCGGTCAATACGCCATGCTTCGAGCCGCCGGCATTGGCGCCGAGCACGCGCAGGCCGGCGACCAGCACCGTCATCTCCGGCGCCGTCAGGTTGAGCAGTTGCGCGCGATCGACCAGCAACGCTTCGACCGACATCGGCAGCTTGCCGCTGACATAATTGCGGAAGCCATCGACTTTCGGCTCAAGCGCGGCGAAGGAATGAACGTCGGTCTGCGCCTGCGAGGCGTCGGTGCGGCCCGGCGTGAACGGCACCTTCACCGCGTTGCCGCCATCCGCCGCGGCCTTCTCGACCGCGGCGACACCACCGAGCACAATGAGGTCGGCCAGCGACACCTTCTTGCCGCCAACGTTGAACTCCTTCTGGATGGCCTCGAGCTTCGCCAGCACCTTGGCCAGTTCAGTCGGCTGGTTGACCTCCCAGTCCTTCTGCGGTGCCAAACGAATGCGCGCGCCATTGGCGCCGCCGCGCTTGTCGGAGTTGCGGAAGGTAGAGGCCGAGGCCCAAGCGGTCGAAACCAGCTGCGAAACGGTGAGGCCCGAAGCCAGGATCTTGGCCTTCAGGGAAGCGATATCCTGGTCGCTGACCAGTTCATGGTCGACTGCCGGCACCGGATCCTGCCAGATCAGCTCTTCCTTCGGAACCAACGGGCCGAGATAGCGCACGATCGGACCCATGTCGCGATGGGTGAGCTTGAACCAGGCGCGGGCGAAGGCGTCGGCGAACTGCTCGGGATGCTCATGGAAACGCCGCGAGATCTTCTCATAGGCCGGGTCGGCACGCAGTGCGAGGTCGGTGGTGAGCATCGCCGGTGCATGGCGCTTTCCCGGATTGTGCGCGTCCGGCACCGTAACCGCGCCGGAACCGCCTTTCGGCGTCCACTGATGGGCGCCGGCGGGGCTCTTGGTCAGTTCCCATTCGAAGTTGAACAGATTGTCGAAGAAGTTGTTGCTCCACTTGGTCGGCGTCGTCGTCCAGGTGACTTCGAGGCCTGACGTGATCGCATCGCCGGCAATGCCTGACGCATGCTTGCTCGACCAGCCGAGCCCTTGCGCCTCGATGCCGGCGCCTTCCGGCTCGGCGCCAACAAGGGCTGCATCACCGGCGCCGTGGGTCTTGCCGAAGGTGTGGCCGCCGGCGATCAGCGCCACGGTTTCCTCGTCGTTCATCGCCATGCGCCCGAAGGTCTCGCGGATATCGCGCGCCGAGGCCAGCGGATCGGGCTTGCCGTTCGGGCCTTCCGGATTGACGTAGATCAAGCCCATCTGCACGGCGCCGAGATGGCCGTGCAGTTCGCGGTCGCCGGAGTAGCGCTTGTCGTCGAGCCACTTGGTTTCCGAACCCCAGTTGACGTCCTGCTCGGGCTCCCAGACATCGGCGCGGCCGCCAGCAAAACCAAAGGTCTTGAAGCCCATCGATTCCAGCGCGACGTTGCCGGTGAGGATCAACAGGTCGGCCCAGGAAATCTTGCGGCCGTATTTCTGCTTGATCGGCCACAGCAGCCGGCGCGCCTTGTCGAGATTGGCGTTGTCCGGCCAACTGTTCAACGGCGCGAAACGCTGTTGGCCGCCGCCGGCGCCACCGCGACCATCGCCGATGCGATAGGTGCCGGCGCTGTGCCAGGCCATGCGAATGAACAGCGGCCCGTAATGGCCGAAATCGGCCGGCCACCAATCCTGCGAATCCGTCATCACCTTGTGCAGGTCCTTGATCACCGCATCGAGGTCGAGGCTCTTGAACTCCTCGGCGTAATCGAACGCCTCGCCCATCGGGTCCGAAAGGTTCGACTGCTGGTGGAGAACGCTGATGTCGATCTGGTTCGGCCACCAGTCACGGTTGGTCCTACCGGAGGTTCCATGCGCGACCGGGCATTTGCCGGCGCTGTTGTCGTCGGTATTCGCGTCCATCTTAGCCTCCGAATTGCTGATTTTTCTGTGTTGGTTTTCCGGGCCGGTCGGGAGCCGCGCCACTCTGGAATGGTTCCAGACTAGGCCGTCTCCTCGATAAAAACAAATTGCCTTTCCTGTTTGTTGCGATAGGTTTTCCTTATGATTGGTCTCACCGTCCGGCAGATGCAATATTTCGAGGCTTTGGCGCAAACGCTGCATTTCGGCCGCGCCGCAAAGCTCGCCGGCGTCAGCCAGCCGGCGCTGTCCGCACAGATCGCCGAGATGGAGCAAAGGCTGAACTGCCGGCTGTTCGAACGCGGCGGCAAGACGGTGCGGATAACCGAAGAGGCGCAGGCTCTGCTGCCGCGCATCGAGCGCATCCTGCGCGATATCAGCGAGGTCGAGACGACGGCGCGGCGCGGCCGCCCGGCCATGGAAGGGCGCTTCCGGCTGGGCATCATCCCGACGGTGGCGCCCTATCTGCTGCCGCATGTCCTGCCGGAGCTGAAGCGGCATTTTCCGTCCCTGCAGCTCGAGCTGCGTGAAGCGGTGACGGCGTCGCTGGTCGAGGACACAGCGACGGGACGGCTCGACGCCTTCATCGCCGCGCTGCCGCTCGACCAGCCTGGCCTGGTTACCGAGGCGCTGTTCGCCGACCGCTTCTTCCTCGCCGTGCCGTCAGGCGACCCGGCCTTTGCCTCGCCGCCGGTGCCGCCGGAGAGCCCGGCGCTGGAGCGGCTGATGCTTCTGGAGGAAGGCCACTGCCTGCGGGAACGGGCGCTGGCGCTGTGCGGCAGCGTGCGCCCGGTGGCGATGGCAAGCTACGGCGCCACCAGCCTGACGACACTTCTGCAAATGGTGGCGCATGGGCTCGGCGTCACGCTCATTCCGGAAATGGCGGCAAGACCGGCCAGCGCCATGCCCGATCTCAAGATCGTGCCATTCCAGGAGCCGATGCCGCAACGCACGATCTGCCTTGCGTGGCGCCGCAACAAGGTGCGGCATGATGAGTGCGTGGAACTGGCGAAGATCATTCGCGGGCTGGATCAGGCGGTGCTGGCGGCGTAAAAGGCCAGCCAAGCGTCACAGAACAGGTTGGCGATCATCGCATGCTCCCAGATGATGACCTAGGAAGCCGCATCATTGTCTGCGATGGCGCGAGTCGCGTTCTGGTGCGGACGGAATAGAAAATAGAAAGCGACGATGTGCGTGATCATCAGCAGCGGCACGTAGAGGATCGGGACCGCATAGGTGGCCCCCAACAGGCCCGCATGGGCAGGCAGGTCGACCTGGATAGCCTGGTAATAGTCGACGACGAGGTCGACCGTTCCGACGACATTGAAGGCGACGACGAATAGCCAGAAGAGCTGGCGTATCCTCACGGTGAGCAGCGCTAGCATGGCCAGCAGCCCGGTTGCGAAGTCGCCATAGGCGGCAAAGATGGCGAAGCTGGCGGGCAGATCGGGGCTGACGACGCCTGGAAGGATGAAGACGAGGCCGAAGAAGCGGAAGCTGTGCAGCGTGGCGATAGCACGTTGCGCCGCGATCCGGTCCAGAGATCCGAGCCAAGGCCAGATGTACGCACCAAAGCACAGTAGCCACGCGACATAGCCGAGAACGAGATGGGTCTGAAAGACGATCTCCGTCGACATTCTGATCTCCTGTCAGCTGTTGATCGACGCGGCCTCGAACACCGCGGTCAGGATACCGAGCCGGCCTTCCATGAGATTTCGACCCAAATTGGCCGCAAGCTCTGCAAAGTCCGATCCCATCACCACGCCGAGATTGGGCGAAGGCGGAGGACCCGACGCACGCAACTGCGCGAACCAGGCCTTGGCGATCTCGGTGTCGTCTTGCGATGCCAGCATGCGGAAGCCGGCCGGTTCGATCGCCTCGCGCGTCGCGTTGATTGTCAGGAGGAAGCTTGTCGCCGGCGTTCGCGCCCAGGGAAGCGGATAGTGCGGCTCGCCGCCGGCCAACACGACGTCGAAGGTGGCAAACCTGCCACTTGGCTTCAGCACGCGCCGAATCTCGTGGTAGAGCCGTGCCCGGTCGGAAATGTTCATCGCCACATGTTGCAGCAGCACGATGTCGAAACGGCCGTCATCGAATGGAAGCTCCAGGGCGCTGGCGGTCTTGAACAACAATTGCCCGCTCTGTCCCGTGCGCTCGGTCAGATAGCGCGCGGCATCCACGAAAGGCTCGCTGAGGTCCACGCCGGTAACCCGGCAGCCATAGGTCGCAGCCAGAAAGCGCGCCGGCCCGCCGACGCCCGAGCCGACATCCAAAACCGACATACCGGTGGCAATCCCCGCCAATTGGGCAAGCTCTGCGGTGGCAGCAAGCCCACGGGTATGAAACTGGTCGAGGGTACCCAATTGCTGCGGCGTGAGAAGCTGATCCTCCGGGCCGAGAGCAGCCAGTACCGTCTTCAGCCGCTCAGTCAGGCCGGTCGCACGATAGTGATCACGCACCCCATCAAGTTCATCGGTCATGGCAAAATGTCTCCGAGGTTCAGCTCTTACTTAAATCCGCTTCCATAGTTCGACTAGCCGCTGTAATCACAACAACCCATGAAGCAGAACTACACAATCCGGCACGGTGCGCTGGAGGGCGTCGAGGTGTTCCTGGCTGTCGCCAGGCACAGCAACTTCCGCCGCGCCGCCGCCGATCTCGGCGTGACGCCGTCCGCCGTGAGCCAGACGGTGCGCTCACTAGAGGCGCGCATGGGCGCGGCGCTGTTTGTCCGCACGACACGCAGCGTCGGTCTGACCGAGGCCGGTCAGCGCTTCCTCGACCGTGCCGGCCCTGCCTTCGAGGAGATTGTCGCCGCCGGCGAGGCCGCGCGTGATGTCGGCCAGCGGCCGACCGGCCTGCTGCGCCTGTCAGTGCCGCGCGCCGTCGTGCCGTTGATCCTGGAGCCGGTGATCGCGTCATTCTGCCAGGCTTATCCCGAGATCGAACTGGAGATCGCCGCGAGCGACGAGATGGTCGATCTGGCGACCGGCGGGTTCGATGCCGGCATTCGCCTCGGCCAGTTCATTGCCACCGACATGGTGGCGGTGCGGCTGACCCCTTCCTTCTCGTTCGTCGTCGTCGGCAGCCCTGACTATCTCGCGCGCCACGGCCGCCCCGAGCGTATCGACGACTTGCGCCACCACGCCTGCCTGCGCTTGCGCCGCTCGAACGGCGCCATCGCACCCTGGACATTCGTCGACGGCAACGAGGCGATCGAGGCCATGGTCTCCGGCCCGCTGATCGCCCACGACTACCCGACATTGCTCGGAGCCGCGATGCGTGGGATTGGGCTGGCGCAGATCCCTCAACCCGTCGTCGAAGGTCCGATTGCCCAGGGAAAACTTGAGTCGGTGCTGGACGACATCGCGGCGACGACGCCGGGCGTCTTCCTCTATCATCCCGGCAAGCGCCAGATCCTCCCGAAGCTGCGCGCCTTCATCGACCACCTCAAATCCGCGGTCTGAAATAAAGAATGATGGCGGAAACCTTGGCGCTTCCCTCCTCTCAAGATCGTGCCGTTCCAGGAGCCAATGCCGCAATGCACGATCTGCCTGGCGTGGCGCCGCAACACGCCTTCAGAAAACCTTTGCCGGCTGTTCTGTTGCGGCATGCCGTGGAGATCGGTTTTCGTGAAGGCTTTCAATTCGGCCCGACGCTGCAATTGACCGCCACGGAGCATTTGCGCGACCCTTTTCAGCGGCCGCTTGTCGATCTCATTGAAAAGGGCATCGTACACGCTGACGTCTGGCATCGGACGAAGGCGGCCGTTTCGACCACAACCGTGTGCGCTACCGCATCGTCCAGCTACCTGACGGGTTGGAATGCTCCGATGGCCCGGCGGCCTCGTGGGCGACGCTGTCGCAGATACGCAAGCTTCTGAAGATTTCCGGCGCATTGACCAATGAAGCGCGCAGCGTCCTGTCGCTGCTGCTGCCGTATTTGTGGAGAGCTTGAGTCACGCCGTCTTCTGCATCACCAATCCCAACTCCTCCGCCATCGCCTCGCCCATCAAAATCGCGGCGCGGCTCGTCTTCTTCAATATCCAATCCGAGATCGGCTCATCTCTTTGCGAGATGGTCAACCAGACGGGCTGCCTCCTCGGCAACGCCGGGTACCGTGCCCGACTTCCGCGTTGATGCGAAATCGAGGCCGGTGAAATAGATGCCGGGATCGACGCCGATGCCATCCTCGTGCAAGGGCTGGCTAGCCGCATCGAGCGCGCCGGGCAGCCCAATCCATCCGAAATCGCCAGTAAAGCCGGTAGACCAGATTACCGAAGAGATCCCGCTGGCCGCCAGGTCGATCGAGCGTATGGGTGGGTTCGGCAGCCGCGGCTCAACCGTTTCGGCCGGGTCATCCTCGGCTGGCGGCGCGTGAAGGCCCGTGTGCTCGATATACTGGTCGACCAGGCGCTTGGCATGTGCGGAGATCTCGTCGCCAAAGCGAATATGGTCGTCAAGCTCATCGCCGAAGACGAAGCTCTCGTTGTCCATCCCTAAGAATCGACCAAGCAGAACGACGCCCAGCGCGCTGAGCGACTGCAGGCTGATGGTGTGGGTCGCGCCGAGCAGCGGGCGCGGTGGCAATTTTCCGGATGGCAGGATCAGTTCCCGGCGCGGGAGATCGAGATGACCACTCAAGGTCAGCCAGTTGAGCATGCTGCCGCCGCGATAGTGTCGCACCCAGCGGCCATTGCGGCATGTCGCCAGAAAGACGGAGCGCCCAGCCAGAACTAGGTCTTCGGCAATCTGGCCGCCCGATTGGCCGCTGCCGACCACCAGCACCGCACCGTCGTCAAGTGCGGCCGCATTGCGATATGCGGAGGAATCGATCTGGCGAAGTGTCGGCGGCAGGTCGGCGGACCAGGGCGGGCGGACCGGACAATTCAGATTGCCAGTCGCGATCACCACGTTGCGCGCCCGAAACGTGCCATCTGGCGTCGCCACCCGATAGTGACCATTGTCTCTTGTCAGCTTCTGCACTGGACTCCCGGTTCTCACCGGCAATCGGTGCCGCTCTATGTAGCTCTCCAGATAGCCGACGAATTCGTGGTGTGTGATCGCACCCCAAGGATCCGGCCCGTCGTAGGCATCGCCGGGCAGGATCGAGCGTATGTTGGGCGAATTCAGCAGGAAGGAATCCCATCGCTGTGTTCGCCATGTCTCGCCGACGCGGCTTCGTTCAAGCACGCAATGCTTGAGCCCCTGTTGTTTCAGAAAATAGCTCGCGCCGAGCCCGGCCGAACCGGCGCCTATGACAACGGCATCAAGTATTCCCCCCACCGTGTTCCCCAACAAAGATCCACTTCGAAATTAATACTGTGCGGGGAGCGGATGCGAGGGCGCTCACCCCTGCAATGCGGCGAGGCATTTTGTGCCGCCCCTGAACCAGGCCAGTGTACTGCAAGGAGCCTGTTTCTGACAGCCCTAGGGATGGAAGCCGTCCCTACTTCGCGGAAGCGTTCTCTTGTCGGCTAGCTCTAGCGGTTTGCCAGCCGGCGGCCGCCTCATCCCCGCATCTGATCCCACCAACCCCTCAAGGTACAAATATCAGAAATACGTAAGTAAAAAATACAACAGCATGGACCATTCCGGTCAGGAACGTCGTCCTTTCGTTACTAAAGCTTACGCCGCATATGAAAAGCGCTAAAACCAAAAGTACTGCGTCGGCCTCCGGGAGCCCCAGGGTTAACCCTCGTCCCGTCAGCAGGCTGGCTGCTGCGACCGCCGGTATTGTCAAACCAATCGTGGCGCAAGCCGAACCCATTGCGACATTCAGGCCGCGCTGCAGCTCATTGTTGAGTGAAGCGCGAACCGCCGAAATGGCCTCCGGCATCAAAACCAGACCCGCGATCATTGCCCCCACAATGCTGTCAGCCTGGGCCACCTGGTAGGCAACGAGCGCATCTTCAACACTTGCGGCGACCTGCTCGGCGAGCATGACAATTCCAATCAGCCCGATCACCAGGAGCAAAGCGCTGGCAGAGATGCTTTCGTGAGGCGCGGTTCGCATCGAGACGTCGAGTGCTTCTCCTTCGACGAAGTCGTCCCGGTGCCGGACCGTCTGCGCGAACACGAAACTTGCATAGAGAAGCACTGAAAGCACGCTGACAAAACCAAGTTGCGCTGCTGAAAATGTGCCGGGATCGGTGGTCCGTGTGTAGGTCGGCAGGATAAGCGTCATGACGGTCAGTGCGACCAGAACCGCCAGATATGCGCTTGTCCCTTGCCGGACTATTGCCTGCTTGCGATGACGCCAGCCACCAAGCGTGAGACACATCCCGACAACGCCGGTGGAGGCAATCATCACCGTCGAGAAGACGGACTCACGTGCAAGCGTGGGGTTGTTCTCTCCATGCAGCATCATGGAAACGATGATCGACACTTCGATTGCCGTCACGGCAAAAGTCAGCACCAATGTGCCGTAGGGCTCCCCCACACGGAGGGCCACCGCCTCGGCGTGATCGAGCACCACGAAAATTGTGATGAACATGATCGCACTCGAAAGCGCTCCGACGAGGATCCTGACGCTCTGCGAACCTTCGTCCACCGACAGCCCGCTGGCTCTGACCGCAACGGCCATTGCCAGGGCGGCCAAAGGCATCGCATAGGAAATCGCCGATCGTGCGAAACCAGTCATTCAAGCCCCCATGCGTCTCTGCAAACCGTGCGGAAAGCCTGTGCGGAGCACCCCAATGTCATTGCGAAGCCGGCAATCCCCATCACCCGGCATTCGACCCTCAAGCCGTCTTCTGAACCACCAACCCCAGTTCCTCCACCATCGCCTCCCTCATCAAAAACTTCTGCGGCTTGCCGGTCACCGTCATCGGCAATTCGGTGCGGAAGCGGATGTAACGGGGGATTTTGTAGTGGGCGATCTGGCCGGCGCAGAAGTTCCTGATCTCCTGCTCGGTGGCGATCTGGTTGGGGTTCAGCACGATCCAGGCGCACAACTCCTCGCCATATTTGGTATCGGGAATGCCGAACACCTGCACTTCCTTGACCTTGGGATGGCGGTAGAGGAACTCCTCGACCTCGCGCGGATAGACGTTCTCGCCGCCCCGGATGACCATGTCCTTGACCCGGCCGACGATGTTGCAATAGCCCTCGGCATCTATTGTTGCGAGGTCGCCGGTGTGCATCCAGCCGTCGCTATCGATTGCCTCGGCGGTTTTTTCCGCGTCGTCCCAATAGCCCTTCATCACGGAATAGCCGCGCGTGCACAGTTCGCCGGGCGCGCCGACGGCGACGGTGGCGCCCTCGGCGTCGATGGCCTTGACCTCGACATGCGGGTGGATGCGGCCGACGGTGGAGACGCGCTTTTCCAGCGGGTCGTCGACGCTGCTCTGGAACGAGACCGGACTGGTCTCTGTCATGCCGTAGGCGATGGTCACCTCTTCCATATGCATCAGCGAGACCACTTTCTTCATCACCTCGATCGGGCATGGTGAACCCGCCATGATGCCCGTGCGCAGGCTGGAGAGGTCGAAGCTGGCGAAGTCGGCGTGGTCGAGCATGGCGACGAACATGGTGGGCACGCCGTAGAGGCCGGTGCAGCGTTCCTGCGCCACCGCCTTGAGCGTCGCGCCGGCATCGAACCCCTCGCCCGGGAAAACCATCGTGGCGCCCTTGGTGACACAGCCCATCGTGCCCATCGACATGCCGAAGCAGTGGTAGAGCGGCACCGGAATGCAGAGCCGGTCGTCGACGGTAAGCTTGATTGCCGCGGTGACGAAATTGCCGTTGTTGACGATGTTGGTGTGGGTCAGCGTGGCGCCCTTGGGCGCGCCTGTCGTGCCCGAGGTGAACTGGATGTTGATGGCCTCGCCGGGCTTCAACCCCTCGGAGATGCGGTCGAGGCTGTCATGCTCGTCGCGGCCGGCCATCGACAGCACATCGGCGAAATTGAACATGCCGGGCGAATTGTCGTCGCCCATGCGGATGACGATCTTCAGCGTCGGCAGTTTCTGCGCCTTGAGCTTGCCGGGGGTGGCCTTGGCGAGCTCCGGCGCCAGCGTCTCGATCATGCCGAGATAGTCGGAGGTCTTGAAACTGGCCGCCGTCACCAGCGCCTTGCAGCCGACCTTATTGAGAGCATATTCCAGTTCGGTCAGCCGGTAGGCCGGGTTGATGTTGACCAGGATCAGGCCGATGCGGGCGGTGGCGAACTGCGTCACCAGCCATTCCCAGCGGTTGGGCGACCAGATGCCGACGCGGTCGCCCTTTTCGAGGCCAAGCGCCAAGAAGCCGGCGGCGAGCGTGTCGACGGTGTCAGACAGTTCGCTCCAGGTGAAGCGCTTGTCCTGGCCGAGGAAGACGGCGGCATCCTGCGTGGCGTATTTGCTGACCGTGTCGGAAAACAGCGTGGGAATCGTCTGTTTCAGCAGCGGCGCCGAGCGATCGCCCGAGACATGCGCCCTGCCGTCGACCGGGGCGATGAAGGTGCCGCCTTTGGCCGGGCCGCGCAAATGTGTGGCGTTCTGGAGTTCGTCGAGTTTGATCGCCATCGCCGTTTCCTCCCGGGATATGGCGAGCCTATCAGCCTGATGGGGCTGTGGAAATCCCGTCGATGGTACTCCTCCCCCTTGAGGGGAGGGTGCCGAGCGAGGCGAGGCGGGTGGGGTCGCCTCAACTGCCTCGACCCCTATCTGGCTTTGAGTGAAAAGATGGAGCACTACCGCAGCGAGCCCACCCGTCCAGCCGCCTTCGGTGGCTGTCCACCCTCCCCTCAAGGGGGAGGGAGGGCGCTCATCTTCGCGGCGATATCGCGCAACAGCGCCTCATCGGGCGCAGCACGCACCTTCTTCGAAGCCACCAGACAAGCCTGCGACTTGAGCACAACGCCGTCGGCCAGCACCTTGAGATGGTTGGCGCGCAAGGTCGAGCCGGTGGTGGTGATGTCGACGATGACGTCGGCAAGGCCCGCCGCCGGCGCGCCTTCGGTGGCGCCGAGGCTTTCGACGATGCGGTAGACCTGGATGCCGTGCTTTTGCGAGAAGAATTGTTGCGTCAGCCGCCAGTATTTGGTGGCGATCCTCAGCCGCCGGCCATGGCGCTGGCGGAAATCGGCGGCGACATCGTCGAGGTCGGCCATGGTGTCGACGTCGAGCCAGATGCCGGGCACGGCCACGACCACATCGGCATGGCCGAAGCCGAGACGGGCGACGATCTCGGTGCGCGCTTCCCAGTCGGCAAGGTTTTCGCGCAGCAGATCTTCGCCTGTGATGCCGAGATCGACCGAGCCTTGGCCGATCTCGCCGGCAATTTCGGACGCCGACAGGAACGCCACCTCAATGCCTTCGGCGCCGTCGATGCGGGCGCGGTATTTGCGGTCGTCGCCGGGCAGGCTGACGGCAAGCCCGGCCTCGGCCAACACCTCCAGCGCCTGCTCCTTGAGCCGGCCTTTCGACGGGATTGCCAACGTGATCATTGCGGCTCTCCCCGCAGCGCTTCGATGCGGTCGAGCCAGACGGAGAAACCGACGCCTGGGATCGGCGTCTTGGCGCCGAGCAGCGTCAGCAGCCGGTCGTAACGGCCGCCGCCGGCCAGCGGTCGCTCGCCACCTTCAGCGGCGATCTCGAAGACGATGCCGGTGTAGTAATCCAGCGGACGGCCAAAGGCGGCGTCGTAGCGGATTGTCTTTGCCGGCAGGCCATGCGCCTCGATGGCCCTGGCGCGGGCGGCGAATTTTTCCAGTGCCGCGCCGAGCGAAAGCCCGGCAGAGGCCGCGAAGCTTTCGAGCGCAGCACTCGCGCCGTCCAGCGGCACGTCGATGGCGAGAAAATCCTTCAGTGCCGCGAAGGCTTCGTTCGACAGTCGCACGCTGCGCAATTCGGCCTTTTCGATCAATCGCCGGGCAATGTCCGCTGGCGCTCGTCCGCCTGACGCCAAAAGGCCTGCCTCTTCCATGCCGCCGGCAATGTGAGCGGACAGCGCTTCGAGATCGCCGTCGAGCACTAGGGCCGCGACATCGCCATCAAGCTGGCCGTTGCGCGGCGGGTTGGCGAGGTCGGCGAGCGCCGCCTGCAGCATCGGCGCGGAGCCGAAGGCGCGCGCCAACCGCATGCGCCAGCCGCGCGGCAGGCCGAGCGCCGCCAGCACCGCCTCGAAGATGGTCTGGTCGCCGAGCATGATCGCCAGGGGGTGGCCCGGCAGCACCAGCTGCAGCAGCGCATGCGCATCGGCCAGCGAACGGGCGTCGGCCTCAGCCGTATTGCGGTCGCCGAGATCCTCGATGCCGGCCTGGAAAAACTCGTTGCCGCCCTCGCGGCGCTGGCGAAACACTTCGCCGAGGTAGGAATAGCGGCGCGGCGTGCCGGCCTGGCTGGCTATGTGGTCGAGGCAGACGGGAATGGTGAATTCAGGCCGCAGGCACAGCGTCTTGCCGGTCTCGCTTTCGGTGAGAAAAATGCGACGGCGCAGATCCTCGCCGGCCATGTCGAGGAACGGATCGGCCGGCTGCAACACGGCCACTTCCACCGCATGGGTGTTGCGGGTGGCGAAGAGGTTGGTGATTTCGGTTGCGATGGTGGGGCGGGAGGTCATGGGCAGCGCCCTTCCCTTCTCCCCTTGTGGGAGAAAGTGGCCGAGCGAAGCTCGGTGGGATGAGGGGTGCGTGACGGAATGAGGCGTTGGCGTTCCCTGGAACACCCCTCATCCGTCTCGGCGCTCCTCGCCGATCCACCTTCTCCCACAAGGGGAGAAGGGAAGAACAGCGCGGCGCTCATCATTTCGCTCGTTCCTCGGCCTGCGCCGCGAGTATCTTCATCACCTCGGCGACCAGCTCGCCCTCCGCCACCGTCACCTGTGCAGGCCTTGCTGCCCGCCATTCGGCGTTGTCGGTAATCTCCGCCGACATGCGGGCGCCCTCGATCAGGTCCTTGATCTGCAGCTCGCCTTTGGCGCGCTCGTCGCCGCCCTGGATGATTGCGACCGGGCTGCCACGGCGGTCGGCGTATTTCAGCTGCGCCTTCATGCCGGCGCCGCCGAGATACATTTCGGAGCGGATGCCGGCAGCGCGCAGTTGCGCAACCATCTTCTGGTAGCGGCCGAGGCTTTCGGTATCCTTGTCCATCACCAGCACGACGACCGGCGCGATGACATCGGTGGTGTCCAGCTTGCCGAGGTTCTTCAGCGCCGTCATCAGGCGGGAGACGCCGATGGAAAAGCCCGTCGCCGGCACTGGCTCGCCACGGAAGCGCGAGACCAGCCCATCGTAGCGGCCACCGCCGCCGACCGAGCCGAAGCGCACGATCTGGCCATCCTCGTTGGGGATCTCGGCCAGAAGCTCGGCCTCGAAGACGGGGCCCGTGTAGTATTCGAGCCCGCGAACGACGGAGCGGTCCATGGCGATACGATCTTCGCCGTATCCGGCCGCCCTGACCAAGGCTTCAATGGTCGAGAGCTCGCCAACGCCTTCCTGATAGATCGCGTTCGCACCCACATTAGAATCCTGGCGCGCCTGTTCCCTCGCTGTCGCGAGAAGGACGGCCTCGGCTTGCACCTCATTCAGTCCAGCGCCCTTGGCAAAGTCACCCTCGCCTTCCTTGCCGCCATCCCAGCGACCCGGACCAAGCAGAAGCTTCACGCCTTCCGGCCCGAGCTTGTCCAGTTTGTCGATAGCCCGCAGCACGGTCAGGCGGCGCCCTGCGTTCTCCTCACCGCCGAGCCCGATCGCCTCCAGCACGCCGTCGAGCACCTTGCGATTGTTGACGCGGATGACGTAGTCGCCGCGTTTGATGCCGAGCGCTTCCATCACGTCGGCCATCATCATCGCCATTTCGGCGTCGGCGGCGACACCCGGCGTGCCGATGGTGTCGGCGTCGAACTGCATGAACTGGCGGAAGCGGCCGGGGCCGGGCTTTTCGTTGCGGAACACCCAACCGGAGCGGTAGCTGCGATACGGCTTCGGCAGCCTCTCAAAATTCTCGGCGACGTAACGCGCCGTCGGCGCAGTCAGGTCGTAGCGCAGCGACAGCCACTGCTCGTCATCGTCCTGGAACGAGAACACGCCTTCGTTCGGCCGGTCCTGGTCGGGCAGGAATTTGCCGAGCGCATCGGTGTATTCGATCAGCGGCTGGTCGGCCGGTTCGAAACCATACAGCTCATAAACCGAGCGGATCGTCGCCATCATCTTCTCGACGGCACGGATATCGTCGGCGCTGCGGTCGGCAAAGCCGCGCGGCAGCCGCGCTTTCGTCTTTTCCGATTTGTCGGCCATGGGATGGGTACTCGGCGTTTCGTGGCGTTACGTGGATCGGTCAAATTACCGCTTTCCACGGCGCGCGTGTCCTAACCGATGCAGCAGGGAGCGGCAAGGGTTTGCGCTTCTTCCTTCTCCCCTTGTGGGAGAAGGTGGCCGAGCGAAGCCTGGTCGGATGAGGGGTGTTCCAGAAGGCACCAACGTCTCACTCCGCTGGAACACCCCTTGTATCTGCACGGAGGAGACTTTGTGCGATGGAAGCGGCTGAGCCTCGAACCGGACGGCCATCCGATTCGAGGCTTGGCGAAGTCGCCCGACACCCCTGCGGCTACAACCGTGGATGAGC
>NZ_JAFCGY010000039.1 GCF_016836705.1 Mesorhizobium caraganae
AACCGGCTCCGACGCTGCGCTCATTGCAGGCTTCGCGTCTGCGCCGGTTGCTCAACCCGCGCCATACGGCGTAACAGAAACGGCCGAGGCTCTAATCGCCACTGGATGAAACTTCAGTGGCAGGTCAGGGAGCAGGTCAGAGGTAGTGCGTTAGGTTTTGGCGCATCGTGGGACATCTCAAACGCTGAGCGGGACGAAGTTCGGAAACTTCTAGCTTTCCTAGAAGATCGCCGCGTTCTCTACGTCCCTCAAAATCTTGAGGTTCCTGGCGAGGTTGAGCGCTCGGTTCAGGAAATTAGAAAGCGCTGCACCGATGCATTAGGCATAGTCTCGGAGCGGTCGCCGAGTTTGACCGCCATCAGATCGATCCGAGCTGCCTGCCGTCGATTTTTGGAGGAGCCGCACGCCGACTTCCGAAACTATCAACCTCGAGATCATGGCCGGTTTCCAGATCAATTGGGCTTCTTCACGGCGCTAGGGGAGCTTCGAACGCGCGTTGGCATTCAAATTGCGGATCTCGCATCATCATACGAGATTGAAATAGAGCCCGAGCTTGCGACGATCCTACCTCCCGATGACACCGACTGATAGCGGCTTCGCCCCGCGCTAATCTGGAAGCACAAGCATTACTTCACCTGCATCGAACCAGCGGTTAGCTAACACGTGCGCCCTCACCGCGGCCGGGTTTTCTGTGTAGGCAACCAAGGCCAAACTCCTCTTTGCGCGGCTGCATGTTACGTAAAAAAGGCGTCGCGTTCGCTCGATAGAATTGTCTTTACCCTCCTGCTGGCTCTTGAGGTCGCCGGGCGTGGGAGCCTTGGCGCCGAGCAGCTTTTCGTAGCCAAACATGAAGCCCCGTGCTTCGCTGTCGTCCATTAGGACCATGACGCGATCAAATTCGAGCCCCTTCACGCCTTGGTGCGTGTCGTAAGACGCTTCATGCGCAACATAGGCGGCGTACGGTTCTATCATTGAGAATGGGCACTCAAGGAACTCCAGCAGCGCCGCCATATCCTCACTTGGCGGGTCGGCCCTCTCGTCTTCGGCCTTCACACTCTCCGATTCCGACGAGGCCATTCGCACCGCGAGCACCGCCTTGAGCCTTTCGGGTATGTCGAAAAGTTTCGTCTCGGCTATGCTCTCCAGCACCTGGCCACAGGAGGGCACGCCAGCCTCCCATAACCCCATAAGGTGGTTGATTGCTGTCTGAGCTGCAGCCAACTGATCCGCCGGTTTTTGCGACGCCTTTAAGCTGTCCTTGCTGAGCAAAGGCGACAGTTCCCTTAAGACTCTGGTTGCTGCAAACTTGTCTCTCTTTTTTTGAGCATTGACCAACGGCAGCACGCAGTGGGTGAAGAGGCGGGCGGGACCGAAAGTGCCGTCCAGGAAGCTGGTGCGAAACTCTTCGACTGATGCTAATGCCTCGAACATCCTCTCGAACCCCATCCGGCGCGCAGCCATGTGGTGTTCGAGCGTCAAGATTTTGCAATCATCAATGCGTTTCCAAAGCGGATCGCTGGTGATCTCTGCCATGTATTCCCGGATACGCTGCTCCAGCGCGGGTTTGTCGTCGGTGCCTGTGGGGAATACGAAGAGGCGAGCCCACCCCTCGATCGCGTCGTCACGAGGCTCCTGGGTATGCACGTCCGCTGACGAGCGGATCTGGTTGATCAAACGAACGACACGCTTCGGACTACGATGATTGAGTTTTTTTTCTGGGACTGCCCAGCCCGCGGGGATTTCATCCTCGATGCGGTCCTTTCCGTCAGCGTAGATGCGCTGCATGGTGTCGCCGATCAACCCAAGACTGAAACGCTCTTTGTGCGCCTGCTGAACGCTGAGTAGCGCATCTACCAGCGCGCCGTGGGTATCTTGGCTCTCGTCAATAAAGAGGAAAGGGAATTTTTCGACGAGAAGCCGTTGCATAAGCGGCTTGGTATGGAGGAACGACGAGAAAATTTTGATCACTTCGCTGTGGTTCAGCGCGTTTCGTTCTCGATTGTCGCCGTTGGGATTATAGGTGAATGTTTTGATCTGATCCAAACGATCCAAGCGATGACCTTTGGACTCGATCTGCGCGAGGCGGGATATGGACGCTTTTGTGCCGGGCCGGCCTTTCGTTTCCCCTTCCTGAAGTTCACGGATTTGGCGCTGGAGCGCATCACGCAGCCATACTCGTATATCGCTGTTTAGGCCTTGGATCTGCTGCCAAGCAAAACTATGGATGGTCCGGACAACCAAGAGAGCGTCGTATTCCGTTCGCCGGATGATCTCGTCACAGGCAGCGTTCGTGTATGTGATGACCGCGACCTGTCGGCCACGCAGGCGAAGCTTTTCGCGGAAATTTTCGCGAATATGTTGGAGCGCGTTCACCAGCGTCCGGGTTTTGCCGGAACCAGCCCCGGCAAACAGGAAAAAGCTCTTGGGATCGTCCAGCCGAAGGGCATCGGCAATCGTCCCATCAACATGATCGTCCATGTTCATGTTGGAGTTGGATTGTACCAGCTCTGTCATGCCGCCACTCCGGCAAGTTCATTCACCGCTGCTGGAAGGGGATTTTCGAGCACTTTCACGATGCCGAGTTCGAGCTGCTTGTGTTCAAGCTGTTCGGCTAGCCATAGAAGCCCAACACGGATGTAAGGTGGTGGAGCGAGGGCGATTGGGTTCTCAATCTCAAGCAGGTCTAACGCGAATTCCGCCTTGTTCCCTTCCTTCAAATGCTCTTTCAGGGCTACCGCCAATGCAGCACTATCTGCGCTGTCGGTGATGGCTTTGCGGAATTTTGCAATGAGACCTGTGCCGTCGAGGCCAGCGAAGAGGGGCAAGTTCGCATAGACGATCGAATCTTCAAGCGTATAGGCCAGTGCTTCTGCCGCTGTGCCTTTGAAGGTGATTTGCACCGGACTCTGGTAAGCCACGCAAACCGCGAAGCGCTCATCGGTGTAGGTCAGAATCTTGTCCGCGTCAGGCTTGTCCAGAAGCTCATCGAGGAGAGTGGCAACCGGACACCAGGTTCGCAGGGTCTGATTGCGGGAGGTAAAGTTCTGGCCCCTAACCGGTACTGCGACCTTTCCGTCAGCATCGCATGAGTCGAGATCTGTGATGATAAGGGTTGTCAGGCCAATTCGCTCGACCAGTGCCTTCATGCGGTGGGCGTGGCTTCCGCCGATTTCAAGCCAGGTGATGTAGCTCTCAGACAGCTTGGCGAATTCAGCATGCTCGTTCACAAAATGAGGAACGAGAATGCGTTCGGCTGGCCCCTCGATGAAAATGGCCGCATCGGCAAAGAGGAGATCGCAGTGCGTCACCTTAAGGTAGCGGGTGACGAAACGTTTTGTGTCAGGATCGCCGCCGAACGCATCGTTGAGGTTCAGGACGCATGAGGTCGGAATACTCGTTGCATTGCCCGGTAGACGCCGGAAATACCGGAGCGAGTCAAACTCGCATTCGTGCGCGATGTGGCTTGAATGTGTACTTACCACCATCTGGGTGCGGAAGGGTTCTTTGGCTCCGAGTTCGTCGTGATTGCGGAGAATCTTGTACGCTTGGCGGATGAAGACCTGCTGGACCTGCGTATGGAGGTGCACCTCGGGTTCTTCGATGAGGACCAAGTGCAGGGGCGCGATAACCGTTCCATCCCCCGCCTTTGCCTTCGCTTTGCCGACTTTCATCCAGCTGTCGCGAAACGCCATTAAGCGAAAAACCATCGATATGAGATTTTGATATCCGAGACCGTTTGATTCTTCCGGCAGATGAAGATTGACGTGTTTCTCTCCATCATGGACCGCGATCTCGAAACGCACTGCGGCCTCATGATTAAGCCCCTCCACCGGGCGCAATCGTGTGGAGATATTCAACCTTGGATCAGTTACCCCCGGATATCCTAGTGTATGCATTTCCTTGAGTGGACTTTCAAACCCGTCGGTCAGGCGACCGTCAAAAGCTTGCTGGGCCTGCTCGATCGCCCTTAGCGCGTGCAGGTCTTTCGCGTCCGGTTTTTCATACGGATCAAGGTGGTGAGCGTAATACTGGCGCAGCTGGGAGGACAGCTTTCGAGAACCGGAAGCTGTAGCAGCCTTGTCATCCTCAAAACCGTCGTCACCGTTTCCGAAGCCCCTCTGAGCACTGATCTCGTCGATGCGAATGAGCCCCTTGAAGGGATCTCCTTCGATTGGCTCATTGCCGTTAAGTTGCTGAGGCTGGGCTACCCCGTGCACCGGATCTGCGATGGCCTCCGGATCCAACACGTAATATCTATGGGTGAAATAGCTTGTAAGCCGCCGTTGGAGAAAATCGACCAAGTTTTCAGGCCACAGCTTAACCTCGAACGCGGGCCCGGCCGCCCCCTCTTCCCCGGCAAGTGCGGCAGCAGCCTTCTGGAGCGATAACACTTCCCCGCGAGCCGACACGTAATCCATCTGCAGCTGCTTGGCATCGCTCGGCTCATAACGGACGCGAACGCCCAAACGGCCAGCGACCCATTCGAGCGTGGGCAGGAGCGGTTGCACGTAGTGCAGCTCGGTCTCGGGGACATCGAGCCAGATATCCACTGATGGCAGCACCGTACCCCAATCCGGGTCAGGCATCGGCTCCTGTGCCACCAGTGCCTGCTCCCAAGCCAACCCCATCGTATTGATGGTGGGCCAATGGCTCAGAGTGAAGTCGTTGAATGCGAAATTATTCTTTTCCCGCTGAACGAGAAAGTACCGAAGCGCCGTAATTGCCGATGTTTTCCCGCTGTTGTTAGCTCCGACAAAGACTGTTGTTTTCTTCGATAGACCAACTCGCGTTGAAATCAACTTCCGGAAATTTGAAACTTCTACAAATTCGATGTGCATGGCTGTCCCCCTCCAGCCTTTATATAGCAAATTACACGTGCAGCGGAACCTCTTCCGCGATCTTCCCACCGATTTTGAGTCAGAAAAGGAATAGTATTTTTAGGCTCCAATTCAATCTCGGCCTACCCCGGACTTCGCTATCGCCCGACCAGCATTCAGCACATTCGGTCAGTGCGGGCTGCGCTCTGCCCGCACACTGCGGAAAACTGAATACTTCATCAAGGCAAGCTTATGGCCGGCGCTATGGCAACCTTCGTGCGTCAGACCAGGAACGAGCATCAATCAACCGATACTGTAGGCGCGTTCCAATGCCAGTCTGGCAGCTGCCAGATAGGATATCCGTGCAGCATGCCGGCGATAGCTTCTGTCAGCGCCATCCGCTTTATGTGCCGGCCTCTGCCGAACCTGAACGGTGGCAAAACATCGGGGGTAAGTGTCCTTTCCGGCAAGTTCTATGGCAAAGGGCACTAACTCCTCGCAATCGCATAAGACCTCGCCGGTCTCACGGCGGTACTGGCTGTTTTTGTAACTGAGGGCCTTTGTCGAACGCAAGGCTACCGGCCTCTCGGACATGATCCAACAACACCTGACACCAGAGCGCCGATAGCGCTGCGTCCTGGTCAGGAAATCGTCCAAGTGCTGGCTTGAGAGTTGAATCTCGAATGCGACCCGCCTGCCGTCAGCCGGAAAAACCAGCACGTCTGCTATCCATTCGGCGCCTGCTCCGTCTGTTCCCCAGGCCTCAAGTTCCGCCCGAAAGCCCATAGCCCGCACAGCCTTGACCACATCGATCTTCAGGCGAGTGTGTGCGTAGCTCTCCGGGACGGGAAGCTGACCTGTAAATCCAGGAGCGTGCGCGAAGAATCGGAGGCCCCGGATTGATGTTTTGGGCACAGCCGGCCACGCCGTGCGCGGCATTAGCCATGTCCCGAGCGGCGCATTGCAAATACTCAGCCAAGCGGCATCGGAGGCCGAGAACGCTTCGGCCATGTCCCCTGTTGCCGCGTTGTACGCGATCTGCCCCAATTATCCGAACCCTCTCACGTAATCATGTCGTTGAGTCTTTATACTACCACCGCCAAATGCCACTGCGGCGCGGTAGATCAATCGTCTTTGAGCAGACTGCGGTCAGATCCTCGTCACTTGGCATACTTCCATGAAGGAGGATCGCTTGTAGCGCATCTCGCAGAAGCAACCACGACCAGGCGGCGGACGACCAATTCCGGTCGGGTGTCGCGACGGCGGACCTGGGCCATGCGTTCGCTGCGTTGCAACGGGCTGAGGGTATCCAAGCGCCACTATCCTGATTCGCTGTGGTGAGATTGGCCTCAACCGTTGAAGAATTGCAAAGGCGGCTTTGCGGTCTCAGCCCATCAGCGCCACTCGCTGATCTTTGGCAGCGCCGCCCGATCAAGGAGGATAGATGGGCTCTACCTCTTCGGGTGCGCACAGCACCACAACTCCTGTCGACCGTCGGCGAATTCTTCGATTCTTTTCCAGCTAGTCGTCCCGCACGTCGGGTAGTGTAGCATGATCACCACTGCACGGTGACATGCGTTTCGGGGAGCGATCACGATGAAGGACATATGGGAGGACTGGAAACGCTACGAGCGTTTGGTCGCTCGGTTGATGGCCGACCAGTTATCAACGGAATTATGCGTGACTCCGAACGCTTCGATCCTGGGTGCCATCACGGGTATCAAGCGACAGATCGACGTTCTGATCGAAGCGCGGCACGACACCGACAACAGCCGGCGGATTATCGTCGACGCCAAGCGGCGGAAGCGCAAGATCGACGTAAAGGACGTAGAGACCTTCAGGGGGATGATGGAAGACGTAGGGGCCACCCATGGCATTCTCGTTTGTCCTCACGGACATACGCCAGCGGCGGAGAAGCGCGCCCAGACGGCAGTAAGCATCCGCTTGCTGCCGCTCGACCGTCTTGAGGATTTCGATCCGACAACTTGGCCACGCTGCTCTCGTCCCAGATGCAAGAACGGACGCGTTTTCTGGGACGGTTATCCGGAGGTCTCACTTGGCCTTCTGGCGCTCGACGGCACCCCGACGCGACTCGCGTTCGTGCATAGCGTCGGCAAGTGCGATCGTTGCGGAGTCTTCCATGTGTCCTGCACAACCTGCCGTCAGATCCTCTGTATTCCCGAGGACGACGAAACCAACGTAGGCCATCAGTGCCCATGCCGACTGCCGTGGTTCTGGCTCGCGTCAATCGAGAAGGATGAGCGAGGCGCGCAGTCCGCCGAACTTCATCTTGTGATGGGCCATGGCAAATTCCGGACGGTGAACCGCCGATCTCTAACGGGGTGATTGAGCGCGCGATGCGAGATGTCGGCAACGATCAGACGGCAAGCCGAGAGACAAAGAAACCCGATCGTCTACCAAGCAGTTCGACTGCTTCGCACAGAGTGCACCGAAATGTCCGGTAAGATTCTGGCGCAAACCCGAGTTCGAATGTAGTCGCTGGTGCATCGCGCTCTGCAGCCCTGGAGTGGTTGCCCCGCGCCGGTGTTGAAGCTGGCCGGGAAGCGTTCCAGAATTCAGCTCGACGCCTGGCCCGAGCGAGATTGTCCAAGGTAAAGCTCCTGCTGCCCCAAGCGAAACCTTGACTGGCAGACTTGCGAGACTTTCTGCTATGTTCGGGCGCGTTCCCTCAACGGGGAGAAGGGGCTTGGACAGGGCTCGACACGACAACCACTCAGATCAACGGCGGGTGCGCTCGTGGGTGGCCGACTAGCGCACATTTCCCTACTGTGTTTTCTGATTTTCGGACCAATGCGCCGCTGGCGAGTAGTCGCGTTCTATGTACTGACCGATCGAGCGCTGGTAGGCGACGATACGGGGCAAGCTTGGGAGACTACGGCTATTCCCTGGCTTCCGGGGTAGCACGAAGGGAGGGCCAAGGGCGCCCTCGCCTGGCCTCAGCCCGGTTCGACACCAGGCCTGAGGACATTCCGGACGCAAAACCCGGGGCGTCTCTGTCTAACACGACAGCGCGACCGCCTCTGCCATAAGGTCGGCTTGGCTATGCGTTCCTAGCCGTTTTCGTGCCGCGCCACCACGGCGTTGAGATTGGCAGCGGCGACCTGAGCCAATAGGTCAGGCAAGGCAGCCCAATGGCTGCGCCAATCGCCACGACTAGGGGGGCGCCCGGTAACCGCCGGCTCCAACGTTCCACGGCTTCATTCCAGCCTATCAGCTCAATAAGGAGACCCTGCCCAACATACCGGTCTCTGAAAAAGCGATCCCGCTATCCGATGCTGTAATATTTGACAAAACATCGATTTTCCCGAAGTATTCACCTCGGAAGGAGGACCAATGCCCCAACTGGTCATCGAATACTTTTTACAAATAGAAGCTAGACTTGTCGGCACAACTCCTGCACTATTTACCGGAATGCAGACTTTGTTTTACTTACCGCTCTTGCACTTCACAAGGTAAGTATATGAAAATGGCGCCCTCTGCGCCCTTTTTTAATATCCATTTTGAACCAAGGCGGTCATACACAGAGCTCCAGCCAGCATGCACAGCAAAGAGCACGTCACGACGAACACGGCTCCGTAGCCCCCAAAGGTCTTATTCAGGGCATCGGCAAACGGACCCTCTTTGGAAATCGCCTCTCTGTGATCTCTCCAGCTCTTAAAGCTGTAGATTACAAGCAAAATCGTTGAACCCAAGACCAAGAAAAATGACAGACCGAAGAACCTGATGGAGTAAGTGAGAAGCCAACCCGTCTTTACAGCGTTTCTACCAAAGTCTGTAGTGGCCATGTAGAGTCCCGCAAAGAAGGCAAGCCCACTAAAAATGGCCAACACGGCCATGAACGTGACCGACAGCTTTACCACCAAAGCACTGTGGTGGGCGGCCGATATCGAATTCGCGTGAAAGTCTCCGTGGCTCATGACGCACCTCTCAATCTAACAGCCAAACCGACACGCTACGCGCGCAGGACTAAGGACAATTGCAAGATTTTGGGGAACGTGAGCGGCACGTTATCCGGCTGCTTATTTTATCGTCGCTGCTTTTTTGTTTGCGCATTCGCAAACGCCCCGGACACTGTTTGCCACTCGCAGCGACATTTCTAGCCAGATAGCCAACAATAAGGCGCTGGCTGCCCCTTGGGCAATGTCGGTTTTGCATAGTGGCTATGCGTGCCGTGCATGACTGGCCAAAATAGCGATACCTTGGTCTCGCGAAACCCTGAGGGTTACTCTATCTCTTGCAAATTATTGTTGCGCTGGCGTTAGGCCAAGTCCAGAAGCGTACATGGGACCGGGGAGAGCATTCGAAGTGGCAAAACTATTTTTTTCATACTTGCACAAGGATGAGGAGCTTCGAAACCGGCTGGAGGTTGCGCTGACGATGCTCCAGCGCCAAG
Source organism: Mesorhizobium caraganae (assembly GCF_016836705.1). Lineage (GTDB taxonomy): Bacteria > Pseudomonadota > Alphaproteobacteria > Rhizobiales > Rhizobiaceae > Mesorhizobium > Mesorhizobium caraganae. The sequence continues at coordinate 9,232 of NZ_JAFCGY010000039.1, forward strand.
GCCTAATAGACACGTGGCATGATCGACGTATCGCTGCCGGGGACGAGTTCAGCAAGGAGATCGACCGTCATCTCGAGGAAGCCGATGTTATCTTGTTACTGGTTAGTCCGGACTTCCTAGCCTCAGACTACTGCTACGACATTGAGATGGGCCGAGCAATGGAGCGTCATCGTGCAGGCGACGCGCGGGTCATTCCGGTTATTCTGAGGCACTGCGACTGGCATGCCGCCCCGTTCGGCAAGCTGCTCGCGACACCGACCGACGGCAAGCCTATCAAAAGCTATGCTGACATTGATGAAGCTTTCCAGAACGTGACGGTCGCCATCCGCAAAGCGCTTGAGGCGGCAAAACCTGCTGTGATCAAGGCTGCGCCCGCAGTCAATGCGCCCGCTGCAGCGTCTCCCACCCCTTCGCAAGGCCCGCGTTCCAGCAATCTTAGTCTCCCAAAGGTCTTCACTGACCGTGACCGTGATCGGTTCCTGGAGGAGAGCTTCGAGTACATCTTGAGCTATTTCAGAAACTCGCTTGACGAGCTGAAAGCCCGTAACGACGGCATCGACACCAGCTTTCGCACCATCGATCAGAACAAGTTCTCCGCAGCCGTCTATCGAGCCGGGAAGGAGTTGTCGCGCTGCACGATCTCTCTTGGCAGCGTCATGGGAAAGGGCATCGCCTATTCAAATTCTGACCATGGCAATAGTTTCAATGAACAGTTGAGCGTCGACAATGACAACCAAGGGCTTTTTCTGAAAAGCCTTGGCATGGCGTCGGCTCTTGGCGCCAACCGGGATGCCAAACTCACGCAGGAAGGCGGTGCTGAGCTTCTTTGGGGCATTCTGATCCGCAATCTCCAATGATCAGAGCCCGTGGCTTCACTCACGTGTCTAACCGCGCAAATCATGGGTGAGAAACAAGCTATAGCTCGCTGAGAGCCAGTACAGACGGCAACTGCCTTGAAAGTTAGCTTGAGTACCGGGAATTTGCGGGGAGCGCGAGGGGCGGGCCAGGGGCGCCCTCGCCTGGCCTCGGCCGGTTCGACACCGGCCGAGGCGTACCGTGGCACCCTTGGCCATGCCGGCTTCAAGCACGTAACGCGTTATCCCAATATTCCGACCCGAGATGGCGCTGGCCAGTTCCAGTAAGGGGACCAACAAATGTCGACGAAACTGAACGGCTCTGATGGAAGACCTATACTTATCCCAGATGGGTGGACAGGGCTTCAAGGCAAGGACGGTCGAATGGTGCCGATTCCACCTTGCGGCCTCGGGCTGCAGGGGCGTGATGGTCGCATGGTAGCCATCCCCGCAGGTGCGCTCGGCATGCAGGGTAGAGATGGTCGCATGGTTGCCATTCCCAAAGGAGCGCTGGGGTTACAAGGTAAAGATGGGCGAATGACGGCAATACCGTCCGGTGCCTTGGGCTTGCAGGGCAGAGACGGTCGCATGGTGGCGATTCCAAAAGGCTGCTTGGGCCTTCAAGGCCCAGACGGGCGCATGGTTGCCATTCACCCTGGCAAGCTGGGCGTCCCGGATGCGCAGGGCAGAATGAGGAACAAATGAAGCCGCTACGCCGCGCTTCGCCAATCAGCTGGGCGGGCGGGGAGCGCGAGGGGCGGGCCAGGGGCGCCCTCGCATGGCCTCGGCCGGTTCGACACCGGCCTGAGGACATTCCGGACGCAAAAACCCGGGGCATCGCTGCCCCGGGCTTAAGTATCTGGCTTTTATTCGGCGGCGATCGCCATCATCAGGACCTTCGGCATCGGACCGGACCGGCATCCGCAGCGGTGCGGGAAGCCAGCCTTTGCCGTCCAGTTCCTTCTCGGCCTGCAAGACGCCTTCGGGTTTGGGGCCGCGTTCGACGGCTTTCGCGGCATCGTCCGCGCACCCGGCCTCGCGCATCACACTAGCGATGTCGGCTTTTGACAGCCGCGAGAGGAACGCCGCTTCCGGTGTCCACCACAGACCCATGTCCAGCCCGACCGCCTCTGCCATCAGGTCGGCTTGGGCTATGCGCTCCTTGCCGGTTTCGTGGCGGGCCACCACGGCGTTGAGATTGGCGGCAGTCACCACCGCCAACAGGTCGAGGAGCACAGTTTGTGCGCCACCAGCCACGGCCACAGGTCGGCGGGGTTTCCGGGCACGCGGTCTGCCCAGCCTTCCATGACTTCGTTCCACCCCGTCAACGCACGGCAGGCGTCCGGCTCCTTGATGGAGGGCGCAAGGTTTCGGCGCTGGCCGGTGACCTCCACGGCTGGATCGATACGTCCGTAGTAATCGTAAAAGACTCGGCTCACCAGCGCATGCACGATGCCAACCAGCGCAACATCGGGACGGTTTGAGAGCTCGACGCGCAGCGCTGCCGTGCGAATGGCCGTCAATTCCTCGGTCAGGGCTGCCGATATGCCCACGGCTTCCTCGTCGGGGCTTTCCTTCTCCCCGGCTTCGCTGGCCTCGTCGCCTTCGTTCTGGCCCTCATCTTCGCCGCCGCTCTGCAACGCAGCGAGCGCCTTGCGGTCTTCGGCCTTCACCAGTCCCGTCGTGACCTGCAACGTGCCGCCATGAGAGATACCCACGACACTGCCCGCCAGCGCCATCTCACCTGCATCGAAGGCTTCCGCCGCGTTCTTGATGGCCTCGATGCGGCTTTCCAGCGCCTGCAACTTGCCTCGTCGGCCCCGATTTGCGGGTCGCCTTCGGCGTACGCGTCAACAGCCTCGGCCAGTTTGTCGTACTCCAAGCCTAGCGCCGACAGTTGCTCCTGTTCGGCTTCGGTCGGGTCGCGCCGCACCGCATGGATGCGCCCGAACCCCCCACTGTGGATGAACGTGTTGTCTTCCACCCATTTCCAACCCTGCATCCGCAACCCGTCGGCTACCGCCTCAAGCCGCTCGCTGGCAAGTTTCACCAGCAAGGGCCGGTCGGTCAGGAAAGTCTGCCCATCCTCGGCGAACAGGTCGCGAAGCACAGCGCCCCCTGCCCCCTCATAAGCTTCGATGCCGACGAAGCGTGCCAGCCGGTCGGTGCCGCACACATGGGCGCTGGTCAGGAAGGAACGGATGTTGGCCGGGTTGCGGCTCCAGCCATCCTGCTCGAACCACGCCGCCTCCTGAGCGGTGTGGTCATCGCTGACGGCAAGGGCCTTGGCCTGCTCAAGCGTCAGTTCACCGGCGCGCATGACGTCAAGAATGCGTGGCGACAGATTGGCTAGTTTCAGGCGCTGGCGAACAGTAACAATGGACTTACCGAAGCGCGCCGCAATGTCCTCGGCCGCCATGCCCTGTTCGACAAGGTCGCGGTAGGCAACGACCTCGTCCACCGGGTGCATTGCCTCCCGCTGGTCGTTCTCGGCCAGCGAAATCTCGGTGTCGCTGCCTTCCTCACGCACGATAGCCCTGACCGGAAAATCCGTGGTCACGGCCACACCCTGCACGGTGCGGCCTTCCTCCAGCAGCAAACGCAAAGCCCCGAGACGCCGCCCTCCGGCGACGACCTCAAACTTGGCTCCCTTCGGGGCCTTACGGGTCACAAGGTTATGGATGAGGCCGTGGGCCTCGATGCTGGCGGCCAGTTCGGCCCTGCCCGCCTCGGAATTGACGCGGCGTACGTTGGCCTTGCTCGGCACCGGCTTGCCGAGCGGGATGGTGATTTCAGCGGTATTCATGGACTTGCTCCTTTGATTGTCGTTTCAGGACAACCCTTTCCCTACGGGTTCAGGTCGCCTGAACCCCTGCCTCGCGGCGAGCAACGGGGAGCGAGGGGGCAAGCCTCGCAGGTGGGGGGGTATCCCCGGTCTGCACGGAGCAAAGCGCAGGAAGATGGGGGAAACCGCCCGCGGCGGCTTGCTGGGAGAGAGGGCCGCGCCCCTCTTTCCCCCAACACAGAGGAAACGTGTCCGCCAGGCACATCCTTATCGGCGTAGCCGTGCCGCGAAGGCGGCCGCAACAAAAAGGGCGTACAAGGCGGAAGCACCGAAATGCCCGCCAGTGGAACCAAGTCAGTTCGGTGCTGGAGAAAGTTCGTGGCCCTGAGACCGGTTCAACAGGGCGGCCGTAGGAGCATCAGCATAGCGCCGCCGCCAGGCAGGATGCGGGACCGACCGCCCCCGGCGAAGGGCGCCACATCGACATCGGGACACCCGCCAATTAGCTCCCGCAGATGTCAGCCATGAGCCAAGCTCCGCGGCCATGCCCGAACCTGCGCCGCGCAGCAAAGCAGCAAGAATGCAATAGTAAAGCTGAGCCGCCCTATTAGGGCATCAAACAACGCCGCCTGTCGTGCATCTGTCATAAAGCGCACCTACACGCAAACTGAGGCGTTCCGTGACTGACATTTCGGGACAGCAATTGGGGTGTAAAAATGCAAGACAGCTGCCTGTCAGGTTGCTGTGTCTATGGTCGCTACCATTTCGTCTTCCTGCTGTAGTCCAATCGGCCGCAGCTGGGGACGAGAGCGCGTGGCCCGCAAGACAGATACATGACCAGATTTCAAAATCCGATGGTTGGGATATCCCACGAAGCCTTGGCAGGCCTGGTAACCGAGGCGGTGCAACAGGCATTGACGCAGCATGGTGTCCTGCTGGACGCCGAGGCCTTGGTTTCAGCCAGTAAGATTGCCGACAGTGTCGCCGCCGTCCTCCCCTTTCTGCCGCAGGCACAGCGGCTCGCGATCGGCTCTTTCAAGGGCGACTTGACTGCGCTCGCCGCCGAATTCTTCCGCACGATGGCAAACAAGATCGCGCACGGCCACCCAGCCGGAGTGGACTGTGCTTCGGAGAGACCGGCGCCGACGGCCGGACCCGGCCAGCCTGCGTTCCAACACGGTGCCGAGGGAGCCGCAGAGCTCCAATCCATGGTGATCGAGGACTGGGCGGGCGAAGTTGCCGGATCGACCTACCTGGAAGAGAAGCTCCGCATCCCGCGCTCGACGCTGCATCGCTGGCAAAGGCGCAATGAGGTCATTGCCTTGCGCAAAGGCGGCCGCAAACATGTGTTCCCGCTGGCCCAGTTCGTAGACGGCAGGCCGGCGCTAGGGATCACTGAGGTGCTGTCCGCCATTCCAAATCCAAGGCTGGCCTGGTTCTGGTTGGCCCGACCTTCGCCCGATCTCGACGGTCGCACTCCCATTGGAATGCTCAAGCAGGACATGGTGCACGAGGTCGTGCTGGCTGCGCGCGACTTTTCATCGGCCGGCAGTATCAACTCTCCATTTTGACTTTCTGGTTTTCAAATCGATTAGTTTGCAATTGTAATACCTTCTAATTTTATAAGTAACGTCTCCTAGCAGGCAGTCCTAGTGCGAATCACCTTGTGCTAGACTCACGTTTCGTTTGTGCCTCCCGTGCAATCTGTGCCAGATTTAAGCACATATGCGTGATATTTAGGCAACAATACTTCTCTAAGAGTCAAAGAGCCGCTTTCCAGTCTCAATCTCCGTTTGTGCACTGCAGCGAATTCGGCCATGTCGAGCGCGAAGAAGCGGCGCCAGTGCGCCACTTTTTCAACGATGAGGACGGGGTGGCAGGAAAGCCCAAGAGACCTGCCGAAGCCTGTCTTGAACCTTTGACTGGAGATTCAAGAAAATGAACATCAAGAGCCTCCTTCTCGGCTCAGCCGCGGCCCTGATCGCGGTCAGCGGCGCGCGGGCCGCCGACGCTGTCGTCGTCGCCGAACCGGAACCGGCCGAATACGTCAAGATCTGCGACGTCTACGGCGCCGGCTACTTCTACATCCCGGGCACCGAGACCTGCCTGCGCATCGGCGGCTATGTCCGCTATGACGCCGGCGTCGGCGACATCGGCACATTCGATGGCGCTAAGACCACCGACGTACAAGACGGCAGCGAGAACAGCACCTGGTACAAGAACACCCGCTTCACGCTGAAGACCTGGACCGGCCAGGAAACCGAGCTCGGCATCTTGAAAACCTACACCGAAACGCGCTTTAATTTCGGTGTCAAAAACCTCGTCACCGCGGGCGGTGACGTCGACAGCAATCCTGCCGCCAACAAGGCGGTCGACCTGCATTTCGCGTGGATCCAGCTCGGTGGCCTGCGCGTCGGTAAGGATGAGACGCCCTATGACCAGTTCATCGGCTATGCCGGCAACGTCATCCAGGACACCATTATCCCGTACGGTATCAAGGATACCAACGTCGTCAGCTACTACTTCGACGCTGGCAGCGGCTTCTCGGGCGTCGTCTCGCTTGAAGAAGGCTCCGGTGCCAACACGATCGACAGCTATGTTCCGCATGTCGTCGGCGGCTTGAAGTACAAGGCCGACTGGGGTGCGGTCACCGGCGTCGTCGCCTATGACAGCAACTACGAGGAAGTGGCCGGCAAGGTTCGGTTGGACGTCAACGTCACCAAGGAACTGTCGCTGTTCGTCATGGGCGGTTACGGCACCGACGACAACCTCACGGACCCCAGCAACTCCATCAACGCTCATGGCCGCGGTTTCTACAAGCCGTGGGGCGGCAACTGGGCTGTCTGGGGCGGCGGCACCTACAAGTTCAACGAGAAGACGGCGTTCAATCTCCAGGCTTCGGCTGACGACGACAAGAACTACGCTCTTGCGGCGAACATCGCCTACACCATCGTCCCGGGCTTCACTGTCACGACCGAAGTTGACTGGGATCACTTCGGCCACTTCGACGACGGCACTCCGTTCGGCAATTTCACCAAGGCCGACAAGAAGGACAGCGTTGGCGGCATCGTCCGTTTCCAGCGCTCGTTCTGATCCAGCCCACCCCCGCCGATCATAACGGAAAGGCCCGCGACGTCGTCGCGGGCCTTTTGTTTCTGACGAAAGCTGCGGTAGCGACGGGGGATTCGGCTTCCCGCGAGGTGAGAAGCAGCGCTCATCCGGCTTGTGCAAAGTGACCCGAGCTACGAAGCTTCGCGAGCAGGATGATGGCTGCTCCACGGTGGTCGCTCCTCGCTTGCTCACTTAGCGGAGTCGCATACCAAGCAGCCAATTCCGCCACCAAAAGGGCGGTGTCCCCGTTGATCGAGGCACATCTCAGTTGTCCGCTTTTCCATCACAATTATCGCTGTGCCGGTTTCGGCATATCCAATCGCAGCCATCCGCTGAACGCAGATATCGCCGTCGACACGTACGTCGAATAGAACCGATCCTGCGGTTTTCTCCGCGGCGTCAGCCACGCGATCACCGAACGGTTGATGTATGCCCTCGCGATCGCCGAGTGACTGCTCAAACAACGCCAATTCAACATGCTCGGCTACCCTGGCTGCGAGGGGTGCGCGCCGGCTGGCGCAAGCGGCAATAGCCAAGGCTGATTATCCACACTTCAGCCGCCACCCCGCAGCCGATGCGACGTCGCAGTCGCACTGTTCGCCGGCGCTACTTTCTCGTGTCCGCCTCGTGCTCAAGTCCTTTGCTGCCGGACTTTTTCCCGCGATCCTCTTTGTCTTCGCTAGCTAAGTAGCTGAAGTTAAATTTCGAGCGTTTCGGCTTGCCGGAAATTGGGGTCTCCGAGGATAGACCCGCATGGCTTTTGGGTGCTGTAAGGAAGACTAATGCGTGGACGTAGATTGATTAGAGCGTTGCGCCAGGACGACGCTCGCCAGGCGCGCTCGCATTGCCGAACTGGAGCTCGATCTCATGACGACCAAACCTTTGGGACGCCATCGACGTTTCGAAGCCGGCCATGAACTTCGCAGGGCGAAGTTCTGCCCGGAGAAGCTCGAGGAATGCATCGGCGAAATAACGGAGAGCGATGGGCGCTAGCGGAAGCTTCACCGCTCTCAGCTCGAGCCACCGGGCGCGCATTTGGTCCATCAACCGGCAAAGAATTCGCGCCGATCTATGGGCACTTTTGCGGCCAGTCTTTGAAAAGTCCCGTAGTCAGGAGCCACACCAGCCGATCGAGTTGGCTGCGAACCGCGTCGCGGGCGCGAACTGGCTCCTCCCACGGATCGATACCCAATATTTCCGCCATCTCTTCTACGCTGGCTTCCTCGAACCACGCTTGCAGGAGCATCAAAAAGATGGGCTGATGCTCTCTATCATAAGCAGTTAGTTGGTCCGACCAAGGGACATGGGTAGATACAGCCGACGCTTTATTAGGAATTCGTGATCTATACTCCGTGATATCCCGCGTTGCATAATCCAGACCCCGGCCTTTGGCGCCCCTAGACTATCGTCACTCGTGGCGATTTCAACATTCTTTGGCCCCTACATCATCAGGGAGGCTGGTTTGGCGAGTATACGCTTGTCGCCTAACGAAACTTCGCATCTTGCCCCTGCGTCATACAGAAATATCAAATATCCGGATTGATCAGACAAATTCCAAGTGGCATAGGTTGATTGCATATCGTCTCTAGACGGATATGAGGACGTGGTGATTGAAGGAGCACACCAATGCCCGGGGAACCAAACAATAATATAATCGAACTTACTGCAGATATCGTTGCCGCCTATGTCCAAAAGAACGCTGTTCCAGTGTCCGGATTGCCGGACTTGATCGCGAGCGTGAATTCGGCGTTGTCGAATATTAGCCCGCCATCTCCCGTAGCAGAACCCCCGCCCAAGCCGGCAGTTAACCCCAAAAGGTCGGTGTTTCCGGACTATATCGTCAGCCTTGAGGACGGCAAGAAATACAAGTCGCTTAAGCGCCATCTTTCGACCAGTCATGGGCTGACGCCTGATGAATACCGGGCGAGATGGGGTTTGCCGAAAGACTATCCGATGGTTGCGCCGAGTTATTCGGCGACCCGATCGGCTTTGGCAAAGTCGCTAGGCTTGGGAAGGAAGCCAGCTCCAGCCAAGAAACCTGCGGCGAAACGGAAGGCGAAGGCCTGAGGCGTGGCCGCTATCGCCGTGACGAACGTCACACCTGGATGCGGCCGAGGCGTCGAGCCTCGCTGGCATAGATCGACAGCGGCTTGTCCGGCCTGAAATACAGGTCGCGCTCGACAGGCAAGCCTAGGCGGCCCCGAACGGCAGCGAGCTCTGAGAGGCTCAGACTGCCGATCTCCGGGTAGCCAAGCCCAAAAATGTCACAAAGTCGAAATGCGAGGTCCGGGTCCTCCGGGTCGATTTCCGTCAGGAGCCAGGTCGTGCCAGCATCCGGCGTGAACAGTTTGACCACGGGGACGAAGTCGATTCGTTGTCGGTGCCGCGGAGGGGCTGCTGCTGGCGACCATTCGCCAGCAGCTTCGCCCGCAGCTCTTGTGTCAAGATCTGCATGGCGGCATCCTATTCGTCAGCCTTGGGCGTGCGGGACGACCCGCCCGTCGATGGGCAGTGCGTCGAGGAGGAGCGTTCCGCCCTCGCCGTCGTCGTGGGCGAAGAAGGAGCCGATGCGGATCCAGAAGCCCTTCTGGCCTTCCTTGCCGTCACGCACGGTATAGGCGTGGTAGAGTGGCGATTTCGCCTCGGACTTGGTGTTGCGGTTGTTGGTCATGGTCTTTTCCTTTGGTTGATAGTTTCTGTCCCGGAGGACGGTTCCAAAGAAGACGGCTGCGCCGGCTAGAAGGGAACGTCATCGACTCCGGGCGGACCAGCAACGGAAAAGGCAACCGCCAACCGCATGGCACCGAGTGTGATGGCCAGGTTCGCTCTCACAATCATTCCGCGTTGGACGGGCGATGGTCTGTTTGACGGACCCAAAGTTGTTCGACCCGCGAAATGCGCAGTAAGGGGTATGATCCCCAAGTCGCCCGTACCGAATAGAGGCATTGTGGGCGCTTGGGAGCTGGCAGTGCTTCCGCCTATGTGCGGGAGCCTGACAATGTCACGCGCCAAGGTATCGGCATTTGACTGCGACATCCTGCGAAGCGCCATCCAACGTGCGATCATCGAAGGGGAAATCCTGGAAAAGCAGTCCCGGGAACATGCCGCCCAAATGATCCGAGATTTCACCGGCGACGATCAGGTTGACCTAGACATGCTGGATTGGATTGTACGGAAGTAGCGAAGTAGCGAAGTAGCGAAGTAGCCATGCGCCTCCTAAAGGATGGCGTTCGGCGGCGGCTCGATATGCGGCCATCGATAGGAATGGCACCGCAAGCGGCGATCGCATACTGAGGTCCTCTGTGAGAACGATCACCCATCGCCGTCGAGAAGCGCCTGGCTCTGATGCGAGAATGACCAGACATCTGCGCCATCGCTCTGGAGCACCCAGATGCTGTCAAAATCCTCGTCCGGCCATGTTTCCGGGGCGATACCCGTGCCTCCGACCAGCGCAGCTGCCAAACTAGGAATAGTTTCGTGCTGCCAGCTAACCAGCACAGGTGTTGGGGCTGTACGGACGACTTCTGCCGCCAACGCCTCTTGGCCCTTCGAATGAGTGACATCAGGTTGAAGACCGAGGCGTCTTGCCAGTGGCGTGATTGTTTGGCTAGGTCGTTTGCTCCGGGTTCCAGAGCCATCTTTTTTGATCGGACCGGACGCAACAATGGATGCCGGTTTTTCCATAGGCGCAGGCGGCTTAGAAAAGATTGAGCAAAGCCCACCCGCGCGTTGCCAGCCACGCACGGTCAATGAGGCGGGATCACTTTCGCCCTGTTCCGTAACTCCAAGATCCGCGCCATCGGGAACCGGCTTCTCGGCGTGCCGAATGATCATTACAAGCCTATTTGGCATGCTCTTGCCCGCCTCATGCTATCTTGGTCGCCTGTTAACCCGGCAATCTGCCATTCTTCTTTCCTGATGGCTACTCGAGAAGTAGCCTCGGATTTCGGAGCTACGTCCTCTAGTTGCCGCGGAATCCCGGCGGTAGATGGTAAATCTCTTACCCAAACAGCCAAATTCCAACGGCGCCGCAAACTTTGCGTCCCTGGGTGGATGGCCCGGCTCTTACTCAGGGAGGAAATGCTCGGCAGGTTGACTGCTGCGAAAAACAAACAAACGCAGCAGAGCGTTCTTGACGACACGAATCTTTGAGCACCGTCTAACCTTCGATTGTATGTTTGCTCGTTGTATGGTTATGAATAATGCCAGTTCCCTGATTGGAGACAGGAACTTTAGTCGGCGCATCAACAGGAGGGGTCTATGCTCGATTTCAAGCTTGAGGATCAGAAGTTCCTGCCATCCTACAAGCTTCAAGATTTGACAACTATTGCCAAAGTGCGATTGGTTCCCCAGCATTAGCACGCCGCTCGATTTGGCCTTCCCTCGGGGGCCAACTCGAAAAAAGTGGTGCATCGCGAATCGATCCGATTCTAAATCGGCATGCTTTTTGGAGGTTGTATTATGGCAATGGAAAACAACGAGTCAGACCGCGCCGACAGGTCCACACAGCAGTTTTTACTCTTAATGTTCCTGCTGATATTCTATTGCGCCGGCCCTATAATCGTCCTTATCTGTGTTCTCTTATCAATTCACGACAGCCCGGCACAGAATCTATCCTCAAAACTCGACGAAACATTGACGCTCCAATTTGTTACGACAATCGCCAAGGACCCCGGAGTCTATACGAATGTTCTGCATCAAATGATTTTGCCAGTTGCAGCCGTAATCACGGCCGCCAACACAAGCGTACTGCGGGTACGCGGCCTGGTGACCTATATCTTTCTACTTCCACTATTCACGATCTTCATTTGCTTAGTCAACGCCGGTCTTTTCAACATATTTTCTCCCGACGAGAGCCGGGGAATTACCTCCCAGTTATTTATAACAACTGCCGGAAATTTGGCGACATATGTAATGCTGATTGTCGGATTGAAACTTGGAGACGCGCCAAAGGCCAAAGGCTGAAAGGTCATGTGATGGCATCACTGCGAAAAATTCTTCTCATCGTCCTTACCTCTTGTGCGTTAACTGACAATCATGCCGCGGCCGAGGAGACAGTGGCGTTCAAAGTTGTTGTCACTCCGAGCACCGAGGCGACGTCGTTGCGGGTTAGCGGCACGGCGAGCGACGACGAACTCGCGGATCATTTCAACCCAAAGGGTGACCTTGTAAATATCCCCGTCGACCCTTCGGCCACGTCGCATCAGCTCTTTGTTATTTGGGCCGACGGAACGCAGACGGGTTTTCCAATCGTGGCCACATTCAGGATCCGGCCGCAACCCGAGGAGGTGCGTCTCAATCGCGTAGCAGACATGAACGCAACGAGGGAAGTCGTCGCCAAGGAATGCGTCGTCAAGACGCCGGATAACCGCATAACGGCATTTTCGATGTTCCATACGTGTAAGTTCTTGGCGCTGAAGTTGGAGTTAACCAACAAGTGGTCTAAGGATCACCTCAAGGCCATAAGAGGATGGATGATTGCAAACGATTATCTGTATGGAAGATCTAGCGGATTAGCTCTCGGGATTGATGACGTTTTACTTAGAAAGTTGGGAGAGATATTTGAAAGCGCTTCCAAAGAAGCAAATTTAGATATCAGGCCTCTGACACTGCCCGAGGTTAGGCGCATACTCGATGAAGGCAAGAACCAACAGCTCCAGGCAAGCGCAGTTATCGCTGGATTGGTAGCGAAAAAGCAATTTCAAAACGCGTTGACCGCGAACGAGGCGGCCCTTTTTGATCTCGAGCGCCAACACAACGATGGTGGCGCGGTCGGCGTAACCAAATCACAGCTTGAGTCCAACGACGCTTGGATTAAGCAGCTAGGTCGTCAACAGCCGCTGCTTTCCGGTCATATTGCAGCGGAGCGCGTGGCAGACGATGGTTTCAACCGGTATACTATTGCTGTCGAAAACTTTGGAAGTACCGAAGTTTCGTTGATTGGAAATTACGGTTGTTACTGGTACGACTCAGCCGGGCATAAAATCGCGGATGATGAGGGCGTGCAGTATCCCGAGATAGTGGCCCCACTGGAGCAGAACCTGGTAATCGGGGCCAACACCAGCCGAACGCTGGATTACAAGTCTTTAGGCGGTCTTCCTGCCGCGCCGGAGGACATGGACAAAATCGACCTTGCATATCAGATCTGCCAAATCGCCTACTCTACAGAACAAGAACCCAAGAAGTGGGGGTTCTTTGAGGTCCGTAGGACGGTCGACTAGACATTTATGGCCACGCCGCCGCGGTGGCTTGGCCGGCGTCCAATTCGATGCCCAGCCAATCCCCGCCGCGCTCATGTGCGGCGAGAAGTGAGTTCGAACCACACTTCTTTGGGGGCAGCAAAATGTTTCGAATCGTGGCCGGCTTGCTGGTCGCCGGCGTTCTGATTCCGGCGCAACCCGCGTCGATCGCAGACGCCTTTAGATCTGTCTAGCGACGGCTCGAATTGAATTCTCATAACACTTTCCCGGCAAAAGAATGAAATATGGAGGTAGCACTGCATGTGCGACTTCGATCGTGCAGGAAAACTCGATAGATCGATTGGATCATGGAACGCCTCCCGCTCTTCGGCGAGAAAGAAATATAGGCGTAAAATAATTATCGCAACTAGACTTTACTTTGGCGACTTATTCTGAAAAATAACGATGCGCCCTTGCGCAGGAGGCCGAACATGAAGGTTTTCGGCCTTCTTTATACATTAGCCGCCTCATAGAACCGAGTCGGCGGGATAACAGTACGATTGGCGGTAGGCCAGATCGCTGGATCGGGCCGTTGTTCTTCTAGGTGAGGATGAGATGGTGCAGATCGTCAAAGCAACTGCGATCGTCAACAATGAAGTCGCGTTTCTTGCGTGGCAGACCGACCCTGACCCGATTCCTGATTGCCTGGGCTTCCACATTGTTCGCGAATATCTTGATGCCACCGGTCTGGTAACCGCCGAGCGCCCGCTTGCCGCCTATGTCGCCTTTGAAGGGCAGTCGAATCCAGACTGGCAGGCGCAGAACACCACGGTATGGCCGGTGCAGAAGTTTAACTGGCGCGACCTCACGCTGCGGCGACACCGCGACAAGTTGGGTCTCCGGCCCGAAAATGAGCGGCTACGATACCGTATCCGCCCGGTAGGTCGCTTGCGCGATGACCTTGAGGAAGTGGTGCCCGTCCCCGAAAGCCATTGGGACGTAAAAACCAAACAGCGCGTCGAGCATCATTATCAGGGCGCGCCTATCCGGCTCGGCTACCTGGCACCTGCGGCATTCACCAACATCGTTGAGGCCACCCGCCGCTTGGGACCGTTCGTCTCCACCTTCACCAACGGTATTCTTTCGAGCCAGTTCCTGATCCGCATGCTCGAAGGGAATGATCGCAAAGTTGGGCGCAACGAACTTGCAGTTCGTCTGCGCGAACCAAATGACATATTGCGACGCTATCTGGCCGGCGACGTCCCGACGACGATGACCGAGTTCCTGAGCCGAGCGGGCGGGCAATTTCATGCCGCCCTCTACGAGCTTGAGGATCGGCAGTTACTCGACCTCCTTGTCGCCGCGGCATCCCGGATGCAGCTCATCCTGTCCGATGCAGGGTCCCGAGACACCAAGGACAAGGTTACCAAGAAGGTCATTCATACCGACTACGATACAAGAAACGAAAAAGCTCGCGCGACGTTGCGCTCGATAGCGGATGCGCCTGGAGCGACTTTCCGTATGCAGGACCGGCTGTTCAACGGCAGCGGTCACATCGGCCACAACAAATTCGTCGTCTGGTCGGACGACCAGGGAACACCCCAAGCGGTGCTTACCGGTTCGACCAACTGGACGTGGAGTGGCATCTCCGGCCAGAGCAACAATTGCATCGTCATCGAAGACGTGAACGTAGCGCGCGCATACCTTGACTACTGGCAACGCCTGTTCGATCACCCCTTGCCGCAGCCCGCGAACACGGGGGATGCCAACTCCAGCGCCGACCAGGGCGACATTGTAAAGGGGGCCGACCGCACTCCGGTGACCGGTAATCTCGCTAACGGTGCTGCTTTTGAATGTTGGTTCTCGCCCAACGTTCCAGGCGCTGAACAGCCCCCTTCGGCGCGCGCCAAGCATCAACCGCCACCTCCACCGGACATGGACCGTCTCTTCTCACTGATGCGCCGTGCACACCGCATAATTTTGTTTGCGGTGTTTCTGCCGTCAAAGCGCGGAGTACACTCGATCATCTCGCAGGCGATCGACCTCGGCCTGGCGGATACCAGCCTGGAGGTGGTCGGCGCCGTCTCCGATCCATTGGCCTGGGGCTACCAGCCTTCAGGCACCGGCCCAGATGGCAAGCCTTTGGTGCCGAGTTCGCCCTTCATTATCCAGCAGGGCGGTGTCAATGTCGTGCGCGCGACCGCGCTCACCGACAAGGATATCGGCCGCGAACTCGGCAATTTCGTCAACAACGAAATCTTGAGCGCGGGCAAAGCGATTATCCACGACAAGATCCTAGTGATAGACCCGCTTGACCCGGTGAATTGCGTGGTCGCCTTTGGCAGCCACAATCTTGGTTACAAGGCGTCCTACTCCAACGACGAAAACCTCCTAATCGTGCAACGCGATCCCGCGCTTGCCCAAGCGTATGCAACGCATGTCCTCGACGTATTCGATCATTACCGCTTCCGCGCAGCTGAGGCAGAGAAGTCGGCCGAACTGAAGCGGGCGGGCGTCGCCGCATCGTCAAGCCCGACCGATGGCTTCCTTAGCATTGACGACAATTGGCAGACCAAGGCAGATCGGCGGATTTCTGCCTATTTTGCGAAATAAGTTCCCGGCAGCAGCGTGCAGGGCCGACAGAAACTCCGCCTGGGGGCAGCAACATGTTTCGGATCGTGGCCGGCTTGGTGGTCGCCGGCGTTCTGATGCCGGCGCAATTCGGGTCGATCATCAAACGACCGGATGCGCCGATCCCCTGGTCCACGGTCCCCGTCGAAGGTTGCTGCAAGACCTGTTCTGCAGGCAAAGCGTGCGGCGATAGCTGTATTTCGAGGGACAAGCGCTGTCATAAGGCGCCAGGGTGCGCCTGCGATGGATAGGCGCCCACTGCGAAGGACACAGCTCTTCAGCCTGTTCTTGATGCTCTGAAGTCCAATCGGAGCCTTCTGGGGTCGGCAGCTCCGGGACGAAGAGTGGAAGCGATCCTACGGGGCGAGATCCTATTTGTGGACCACGAACTTATCTAAGTGCGGGGGAAACCCGGTAGATAACGAAAAGTATCAGAGATGGCAATCTTTTTGAAAACTTGTTGACAGACCTTTCCGGGTGAAAATCTCGTTTGTCTTTTCCTACGCAGGATGCATCAGTTCTGATGCTGCACGGGGGGGCAAATCATGAAACTTTTCATAAGGGGATCAATCGGAGTTTGCTTGGCTGTTTCTGGGTGCGGAAGTGTCCCCAAGCTTCAGACCGACATCGGATTGCTGCGTATTTCTGACATTGTCGACAATATTCGGTGCGAGCTACAGGAAGGGCGCGACGGCAACGCAAAGACAGGCGTCGGGCCGGCATCATTCCTGACTGAGAAAGAAGAGTGGAACGCTGGAGTCGACCTCTCTTTGAACGTGATTGCCGAAGGTGGTGGGAACGGGAGCGCCGGCAACGATGTGCCTTACATTCCACAAACTGCCACATTGGCTCTTTCCACGGACGTCACGGGCACGGCCGACCGGCAGGTCGGCTATAAGTTCACAATCGGCATGGGCGTTAGAGATCCAATTGACTGTAACCACGAGGCCGTTGAAGCGCGCAGGACGCACGGCATCCGTTTGATGGGGGACTTGGGTATCGCCAGTTGGTTGGCCCAGCTGCAGGATGCTTATGCGGAGACCCGAACGAAGCCGGAATCCGTGGCGTATACCCTGAGTTTCAAACTCGTCCAGAAGGGGGAAGCCAGCGTAAAAATAGTCAAGATTCCCTTCGACACCGCCCAGGCTAGCCTTGGTTGGGGTTGGAAAGGCACGTGGACTGACACGAACAAGATCATTATCACCTTTGCCCCCAAGCCCGCCAAGACACCGAAGAAAGAGGTCGAGCGGCCGAAGCGAGCGACCAAGCTACCGGAAGGTCAGAAACCCAAGGAGGTCATCCCGCCAGCTCCACCACCCGTCGACGAGGGGGCAAAGGAGAGACTTCTTAACGACCTCGACTTCCTGATTTTGCAGCAAAAGCTAGAACAATAGAACAACGCGACCGGCGACTATACGCTTCAACTAGCGAAGGTTCGTACATTCGTATGTACGGCCCTTCGCCAGTCGTATCAGGCGACGATCCCGGCCGGCACGAGACGGCGTGCTGAGCTGGCTCGCCCCCTGCACGGGAGCGCAGTGAAGGAGAGGGCAGGAACGGGACAAGACGGCTGCGCCGGCTAGAAGGGAACGACAGCGGCTCCGGGCGGACCAGCAACAGGGAAAGCTTGGCCGACGTAGGCGCGATCTTGGGGGAAGCGCCGTGGCTTACTACTAGCGGCCAAGCTCCTTGGTGTGGCTGGGTTCATCGTCCTGTTCTGGCCATCGCATTGGCGAGCATCGAGCACGCTCCATGTTGATTTCCTCTTCTCCACAACGCCCCACTGACAAGATAATCGGAGCAATTTGCGTGCCGGGTTGACGCTCCGTTTGCGTTCCACCGCTTGCCCGCTAACCGGTGGCCCGGCCTTGACAGCCTTTCGGTCGGGCTTGCGACATTCTTGTCCAGTTTCGGACATAGAAGGTTGCCGATCGACACGCTCGGGGAGACCAAATGGAACCTCAGGCATGTTAACGTCTCACCAGGGCGGAACTTGATCCCAACGAATTCGGACCAGGGCGCCTTTGCTGAAGAGCGCGCGCTCATGGTTGCTGCGCCAGCCGTGTCTGCGCCATAGCCGCGCCTACGCACGCAAGGACACGCTAACGGCAGACGCTATGCAATCGCTGCACTGCCCGGTGCGGCATCGGCTCGGTCTGCCCGCTTCGTCATTCCCAAGCCGGTCACGGAAGCGCTGAATACCCGCACCATGCAGCACCTTTGTTCAGTGTGGTGACCATGCAGTTATAGCGCGCACCCGGCCTAAGCGAAGACGTCCTCGCGGAGCCAAAAGGATCCCTGCAAAAGCTCTTCATTTAAAATGGCATGGCGCTTGCTACTCGTGGGTAGAGCCCATCAAAGCACGAAGAAAGCGACTACCGAACCATGGCTGACACGCGAAGCTCTATACGATCGCCCGAGGCGACGGCGCCCATTCCCGCTGAAGATCGGGACATCATCCGCTTCGGAGATCCGTGCTTGGTAGCTGCTTTGCGGATGGCTAGTCCGATGCCGACACGGCATCACGTGGCGCTCGCGCAATTGCCGTTTACCGGTTCTGATCAGCATGTGAGTGCCCAAGAGCCCCATGAAAGGGTCACCCAAGCCAAGGTCGGCGGGTCACGGGCAAGCCACGACAATAAGCTGAACCAGTTCGGTGACGCGGGTCTCTTGCGTGAAGTCACATTTGCGGCTTCACACGCTTGTTCCGATACTGGCCACTTCCGGTTGCTATCACCTTCATCCCGGGCAGGAGCAGCGGGTGATCGATGCCGCTTCCGGCGTCGTAGCCGCGGAAAGAGTGACCAAGCGGCTCGAAGGCCTCCAGATCCCTCATATAGATGCCGTTCGGGTGACGAAGACCAGGAGCTAGGCCGTTCCCATGCACTCGCGAGCCGCGACGGCCTCATCTCATGCCCGGCATGCGGGCCGCAGCTCGGTATTGCGCCAGTCCCAGCCGAAATCCAGTGCGCCAGTTTTTTCTAAAGGAGCAAGTCGATGACCGTTCAAAAGAAGGTTCCCTTCGTCACCTTTCTCACGCGTGTACGCGATGAGTCAGTCCAGGGGCCAAATCCATATCGCTGGGAAGAAAAGACATCCGACGACTATTTCGGTGGCAAGCGCGTCATCCTGTTCTCGCTGCCTGGTGCCTTCACCCCGACCTGCTCGACCTACCAACTGCCCAATTTCGAAAAGCTCTATGACGAGTTTGAGAAGGAGGGAATTGACGCGATCTACTGTGTCTCCGTCAACGATGCCTTCGTCATGAATGCGTGGGGGAAGTCCTTGGGCCTGCAGAAGGTCGAGCTCATCCCCGACGGCTCAGGCGAGTTCACGCGCAAAATGGGCATGCTGGTCGCCAAGGACAATCTCGGCTTCGGTATGCGCTCCTGGCGTTACGCCGCTCTGATCAACAATGGCGTGGTGGAGCAGTGGTTCGAGGAGGAAGGTTTCTCCGATAACTCTGAGACCGACCCTTATGGCGTCTCATCCCCACAGAACGTTCTTGAAACGTTGAAAGCCGCTGCATGACCTACTGCGCATTGATCGTGCAGCGGTATTTGGGCCACGACGTGCACAAAAACAGAACTCCAAAGCGCATCCCATAAGGCCGGTGAAATGTGATGCGCTTTAGAGGCGTCGACCCTGTGAGAGATCCAATGAGCCACGGCCAAGAGCTTCTTTGACAGGAACTGCACGGACCATGCAATCATCAGTGAGCCTACTTCAGAAACAGTCGCTTGTTGCATCGCCTCAACTCATTGAGTCGATTCGCTTGCTGCAACTGGCGCATGCCGAACTGCATCAATTCGTAGAACAGGAACTCGAGAAGAACCCGCTTTTGGAGCCTGCGCCAAAGGACGACGGGCCTTTTGGCGAGGTTGAAGGACCGACCTGGGCCGGCTCCCCGGACCGGCCCAGGCAAGGGAAATCCCTGCCCAGTACGACCAGTACCGCGCCGGGTGATGGACCTGCCCTCGAGGAATTTGTCGCCTTGGCCGAAACGTTGCACGACCATGTCGCTTGTCAGATCGCCCTCACTGCATTCACACCGCAGGAGCGGCTGATTGCTGGCGAGCTTGCCGGCCATCTGGAAGACACCGGCTATCTCCAGGTGAACCCTTTGGAGCTGGCCGGGAGCCTAAACGTCCGACTGGCTGATGTGGAACGGGTTCTGCGAACCTTGCAGCACTTTGATCCACCGGGAATTTTTGCACGAACTCTCAGCGAATGTCTCGAGATACAGCTGCGCCAGCGAGACCGGTTCGACCCGGCGATGGCGGCTTTGGTTGCCAATCTTGAGATGCTTGCGCGACGGGATTTTCAGGCATTGAAGCAGCGTTGCGGCGTCGATGAAGACGACCTCCTCGACATGTTGCAGGAAATCCGTGCGCTCGATCCCAAGCCTGGAAACAGGTTCCAATCCGGAGCGCCGGAATCCATCGTACCCGACGTCTGGGTGATGCCTTCGCGCGGAGGTGGATGGCAGATCGAACTTGATCCGAACACGTTGCCCAAGGTGCTAATCAACCAAAGCTATGTCGCGGAAGTCTCACGCCGGGCCGGCCAAAATTCGAAAGATATGGCCTTTCTCAACGAATGCCTGCAAAATGCGAACTGGCTAATCCGCAGCCTCGATCAGCGCGCCAAGACGATCCTCAAGGTTGCGACTGAAATCGTGCGCCAGCAGGATGCCTTTTTGGAACATGGCGTCGCCCACCTGCGGCCTCTCAATCTCAGGACTGTCGCTGACGCGATCAACGTGCACGAGTCGACGGTAAGCCGGGTGACATCGAACAAGTACATGCTTACCCCGCGCGGGGTGTTCGAACTGAAGTATTTTTTCACTGTCGCGATCGCCTCCTCCGAAGGCGGTGACGCGCACTCCGCTGAAGCTGTCCGCCATCTGATCAGGACAATGATCGGGGTGGAATCGCATGACGACGTACTTTCTGACGAAGACATCGCCGTCCGGCTCAAGGAAACCGGCATCGATGTCGCTCGCCGCACCGTCACAAAATATCGCGAGGCGATGAACATCCCCTCCTCCATACAGCGGCGCCGAGAAAAGCGCTTATGGCTCAACGGCGATGAAGGCCTGAAGGCCTCGTAACCCTGACGAAAGCGGCCCTTAATCCAATGCGATCCCGTTCTTGACCCGCATGAGGCGGCTTTCGCCTTCCTCCGGGCCGAAGCAGCTTTCGAAATCACTGCATTCCCGGCAATTGGGCGCCGTGCATAGCGAAAAACCTTCGGCCTCGCACAGTTTGCGATAAAAGTACTTCTTCCATTTCATGTTTTGGGTGTTGCCTTCCGCCAGCGTCGGAAAGTGCGTGGCAAGCAGGCGGCTGAGCTCGGCCCGATTGAAGAGGCCAAGGTCCTGCCAGAGATGGTCGTTGCGCATCGCGCGCCGGGCGATGATCTTGGCGAAGCGGGCGCTCCCCGGGTCGCCCGGCCGGGCATGCGCCAGCAGCAGGCCGCGCAGAAGTTCTTCCTCCATATCCGGCTCTGGCTCGCTGGCGTCATCCAAGGTGAAGGCTTTTATGGCGCTAGCAGGAAAACTGCGGGTCAGGACATCGCTCAACTCGGCCCGGGAAAGGCCGGTTGACTGCGTCGCCGTCGCCTCGCCGGACTCGACCTCCTTGAGCGCACACGACAGGACACAGGCAAACACATGCTGGTCGAACTCCTTCTCCAGCTCGATCCGAGGCCATTGGCCGGGGCTAAGACAGCCATCGTTTTGGGCGAACATGGTCCCGTTCTCCTGGGTTGGTCTCGTCAGATCATGCAGCGACCCTGTCAGCCGCAACATGGGTCTGGCGTCCTTCGGGCAGACGCGGGCGCAGGCTCCACCGGCAATGCAGCGGCTGGCATGGTCAACGACCATGATCATGCGATTGAGCCAGCCGTCGAAGGCATCGTCCTCGCCGTCGCGGGCGCCAAGGATTTTACCCGGGTCATCGACGCCGTGAAGGTGCATGACCTTGCGCGATCAGACTTGAAGCAGCGGCAGCGGCCGCTGCAGGCAGAGCCGTTGATAGCGGCGACACATTCCGGCACCCATCTGGCGCCGTCGAGAGTGACGAAAGCGCTACTCATCGAAAAGCGATCTTTTAAGTTCCGTCCATGAGCCTGCCGTTGGACGTGCGCTTATGCCAGCTTGAACGATCATGCAGCTGAGGCAAAAAGTTCAAGCCGTTTCGTTCAAACCTGCGCATGACCCAGCGACTTGTTGATCGCGGGAATGATCCTGTCGCCCCAGAGCTCGATCTGGCGCAGCATCGTCTTTTGGTCGAAATCTCCCAATTGGGTCTGAATTGCGATCTGGTCCGGTTTCAAGATGTCCATCTCTTCCAGCAGGCGATCAATCACGCGATTGACACTGCCAATCGGCAGGTTCTTACGCATAGTCTCGAACGACAGATCCTGCTGCGTCGGTGTTTCCTGCAGCAGATAGCCGTCGTGGCTCTGCTGACGGCGCTGATGCAGTGCCTCAGACAGCCGGCGCTGGAAGCGGGCGTTATCGAGATAGCTGTTGATCTCCGCCTGGTCGTCGCTGGCATAGCAGCAGCGCAGCAGCGATATTTTGGCGTCCGTGACATTCCTGCCCTCGCAAGCCGCTGTCTTCTCGATGGTTCCGCGCAGCGCGCTCAAAGCCTCCAGGCCATCGTGGAATGCTGTGACAAAGAAATTGTGTCCCTCGCGATAGGCCCGCTCCATGCGCGCCGGCCCGCCGGCGATCCAGATCGGCGGGGTCGGCTTCTGGACGGTGCGCACCGAAATCGCCGTCGGGGGTATGGTCTCATACTGGCCGTCATGCTCGAAGACCTTCTGGTTGAGGCCCTTGAGAAGGATGTCCAGGTATTCCGAGAAGACGGCCGGCGCCTCATCGATATGGACGCCGAAACGCTCGAACTCGAATTGCTGGTATCCCGAGCCGACGCCGAGTTCAAGGCGGCCGTTCGCAACGATATCGGCGAAGCCGATCTCGGAAAGCAGGCGCTGCGGTTGATAGAGCGGCAGCACGCAGACTGCAGTGCCGAGGCGAATGGTGTTCGTCACGCCGGCGCAGTGCGCCACCATCATCAAGGGCGACGGAATCAGGCTGTAATTGTTGAAGTGGTGCTCGGCGAACCAGGCGGTGCCGAAGCCGGCCTGCTCCGAAACGATAGCCTGTTGGATGGAGTTTCGGATGACGCTGTCGGAAGATTGATGGTAGCCACGCTGGGCGGCCAGGATGAAGGTGGCGAATTCCATGGGGCTTCCTTGTTTACGGAGGGAGTTTGCCGATCAGGGGATGCGCTCGGCATGCGCACTGAAGGCGTTGGCCGCGGTGGCGATGGAGTCGTGCGGCAACCCGCTTGCCATTGGGCGGGTGCAGGCGCGCCCGGGAGCGATTGGAACTGCTTCGACCGCGATGAGGACGGTTTCGTCATGGCCGAAGATGACATGCTCGATTGCAGGAAGCGCTGCGGGCGCGCGCAGCCGAAGCCTGAAGCCCTGGACGTCCTCGGCTTCGATGAGCCGCAGCCCGTCGGCTGGCGATTGGTCGATACTCAACCCACGGCCTCCGCAAAACCTTCGTCATAGAGTTCACTGGCGTTTCCCGCATCACCGAACGAGGTCCAGCCGCCGTCCACGTAGAGGATCGAGCCGTTGATGTATGAGGCGTCAGACGAAGCAAGGAAGAACGCCGCATCTGCGACGTCTTTCGGCCGTCCCATCCTGCCCATGGGGATCCGTCGCTCGATCGCTGTCGAGTCGATGCGGCCGGCCTTCGCCAACCGAGCCAGTGCAGGCGTGCGGATGTAGCCAGGAGCGACGGTGGCTGTCCGAATCCCCACCGGTCCGAGTTCGGCCGCCATGCATCGGGTCAGAATGTCCATCCCCGCCTTGGAGGCGCCGTAGGCATGGCGCGGCGCGAACGGCAGAAAGCTGTTGATCGATCCGAGATTGAGGATCACGCCGCCGGGGCCCATCACCTTGATCGCCTCGCGCGCGCAAGTGAAGGCGCCGGTGAGATTGACATCCAGGACGTGTTCGATCTGTTGCGGTATTTGTTTGAGCCCCGACAACCAAGTGTCGGCGACAGCAGCGCCGTTGACGAGCACATCGATGCGCCCGAAACGTCCCCGCAACTCCTCGAACAGCGCCACCACCTCGCTCTCAACGGCAACATCCACGGATTTCGCCAAATTTCCGTCGAGCGTTCCAGCGAGTGCAGTGGCTGCAGCGCGATCTCTGTCAGCAACCACGACGGTATCGCCGTTCGCGGCAAAACGGCGAACGATGGCGGCGCCTATGCCGTTCGCGCCACCCGTGACAAGCACGATTCGCGCACCGGTTCGTTCGGCCGGACAGGAGAGTTCGGCTCTGGGCGTCCCTTCCATCGCGGGGTGCGCATCCCCCGGCTGGTTGAATGACATCCACCCGCCGTCGACCGCGAGCACCGATCCGGTGATGTAGCGCGCCTCAATGCTGGCCAGAAAACGCACGGCGAGGGCGATCTCGTCGGGCCGCGCCAAGCGGCCCATCGGCACACGGCGGCGCACCGCGGCGAGGTCCATGTTGCCCGCGCGTTCCAGTTCTGCGACCATCGGCGTGCGCACGTAGCCTGGCGCAACCGCCGTGATGCGGATGCCACGAGACGCCCACTCGCATGCAAGCGACTTCGTCAACGAGATCAGGCCCGCTTTCGAGGCTGCGTAGGCATTGCGTTTGGGATTGCCGACCATGCCTGCCATGGAAGCGACGTTGACGATGACACCGCCTCGCCTCATACGTCTCGCCGCTTCGCGAGCCATGACGAACGGCCCAAGCAGGTTTACTGCCAAGCCGCGCCTGAAGGCGTCGACTCCCGTGTCGACGGTCGCAGTCATCGTTGGACCGACGGCCGCGTTGTTGATGAGGACGCCGATCTGAGCGAACTGCGCTTGGATCCGGCCATAAAGCGCGAGGACTTCCTCTTCTCGCGAGACATCGCACTCGAGGCCGAGATGCGGATAGCCGAGACCACGGGCGAATTCAACGACGCCGCTACCGGGAAGGTCCACCGCAACAACAGTGTCTCCATCTTCGGCAAGAATATCGGCCAGGGCTCGGCCGATCCCGCCTGCGGCACCTGTAATGATGACGATGCGTCCTGCCTGCTTCATGAGAACTTCTCCGCGACGAGCCTCAGCGATGTCAGCGCATCACCCGTTGGGCGGCGGAATGAGGTAAGCAGCACGCCCGGGTGACAGCCAGTTGCGGCCCCAGATAGACGTCGTGCGTTCCGGCAGCGGTCCAACTGTCGAGTGGCAGGACGAAGCTGGCGACGGACCCTTCGATGAGAGGCGATCCGGATCGATGGGAGGCCACTTGCCTCTGCGAACCGGTCCTCCGGTCTGAGCTTGGACATCGGAGACTGCCGTGCAATACAGTCCTGTTCCTGCGTCAGCGAATTTATGAGCGACAGAGCCGACCGCTGTCGCGGTCACGCCGCTACGGGGCAGAAAGGCAATCCTCTCGGCTACGTCCTTACCGGGCAGGCTTTCGCCGGGATCGCTGTGCCATTGCAAAGTCATCATAGTTTTTGTCTCCATTGCCGGCACCCCGTTCGGAACCTCTGCAGGCTTCATGGCGAGGAGGAATGCGATGCTTCTCGAGCGCATAGACCGGATCGTCCGGATGAGGTGCTCCAATCGGCTGTCGCGGGCCGAACCGTTCTGCCTCAAGGACGGCAGGTGGGATCTGCTCCTCGAGCCAATCGTAGACCACCGTCCGTTCGGCAATCCGCCACTCCCCTTCCCTCTTCTGAAACAGATCGCAGTAGCGGCCGCAGAGGAGGGTCTGGCGTACTTCTCCGTCTTTGTCCGGTCCGCGTTGCAGCGCGGTGAAATAGCTCTCGACCGTGGCCTCCGCCCGGCTGATGAATTCGATCAGGATGTTCGTGATCTGATGGATGTTGCGAGGCTCGGTCTTGAAGACACCGAGCGCAAACTGGATGAAGCCCTCTGCCGAGCCGCAATAGGCCCCGTGATTGTCATGCGCATCGGGCCAGTACGCGCTGCGCAACGCCGCCTCATCCGCACGGTCTACACCGCGGCAGTATCGATAGAGGCAGTCGCGGATCGCCTCTCGGTCGAGGAGTTCGGTAGTTTTTGCCTGGTCCATCGTCTCTGTCGCAATTGGGTGATTGGAAGAGGTGTTTCGCGAATCCCGGCCGCCGGTTGCGCATCATGGCAGCACCTCGACGCCGGTGATGCCTCCCGCGCAATTCGACGAGGAGGAGGGTGGGACAGAGGCCGCCTGCCGTCTTCAGTGTGCGGCCACATGGTCGATCCCCATTCAAGCCCGCCAGACTCTCGGTTCAATGACGTCCGATACAGCCCGCACAGCGGGAGTACGGTCGAGTTCCAGCGCACGTTCGGGGCAGGATCGCGCACCGCGTGACGCAAGCAGTTGCTCCCCCTGCGCAACCTCAATGTCACCGGGCAGGATGTAGCCCTCGTCATCAAGCTTGAAGACGTCCGGCGCTTGCGCCGAGCATCGCGCGTGACCCTGGCATTTGGCTTTGTGGACAATAATGCGCATAGCGCTACCTCCAATGTCTGTTGCCCGGCTCGAGACGGGCTTGGTCAGGACCAGTCCAGGATCAGGTTTTCGATCCCGAATAGATGGCCGCCAGAGGTAATGGGTGCCGTACCGTTCTGGATCCGGAAAGCCGGGATGCGCGCCAGCCACTCCTCCAGACCAATGACAATCTCCCGCCGGGCAAGGTGTGAGCCAAGGCAACGATGGGGACCATAGCCAAAGGCGGCGTGGCGGTTGTCCTCTCGCGCCAGATCGACCGTGTTGGGGCATTCGAATTCCGCCGGGTCACGATTGGCAATCATCGCGGCGCAGGAAACATAATCCCCCTTGCGGATCGGCGCGCCTTCGAACTCTATATCTTTGGTTGCCACGCGGATTATCTGAACGGTCGGATAGGCGCGCAGCAATTCTTCGGCTGCAAGCACGATCCGGTCCGGTTCGCGCCGCAGCAAATCTTGATCTTTGAGGTTGCGCGCGAGATAAGCCAAGCCAAAGCCTATAGCTGCCGCGACCGTGTCCAGGCCCGCAATGAACACGAGCACGCCGATGCCACGGACCTCCTCCTCGGTCAGCGGGCGACCCCCGACCTGTGCCTGCACGATGAAAGTCATGAAATCGTCGACCGGTTCCTTGCGGCGCTTGGTTGCGAGTTCGTCGATGAAGGCCACAATCGTCCGGGCCGCGGCCGGTCGCTTCACATCGTCGCCGTGGAGCAGATCTTTCGCCCAGCCGACAAATGTATCGAGTCGGTGATCCGGAAGCCCCAGAAGGCGAAGGAAGATGCTGACCGTGAAAGGAAAGGCAAAATCCTTCATGACGTCGCAGCTTGTGCCCGATGCGGCGATCCTAAGGATCAGCGTGATCGCTCGCTCGCGGACCTTCGGCTCCAATACCACCACCCGCTTTGGCGAAAGCAGCGGATTGAGCAGGGAGCGAAAGACGCCATGGGCCGGTGGATCGAGTTCAAGCGGGATCATCGGCCAGTTTTCGCCCAGCGCGGATGCGAAGATGCTGCGATGGCTGGAAAAGGTTTCGGCGTCCTGCAGCACACGGCGCTGGTCTGCGGCGCGAGTGATGACCCAGGTACCCCGGCCATCGCGCGTGTTGTAGGGCGAATAAAAGATCGGCGGCCCGGCATGGACGCAAGCGACAGCTGCGTGCGGATCTCCGTTGGGCGCCGGCGCCATGCCAGGCGACGTAAACAGACTGAAGTCCCTCACCATTTCGGGCGGGACATGATCTGGAACCGCATTAATCGCCATTTGGTTTCTCCTGAACGTCAGCCGTTCTTGCACTCGATTGGATCGCACGGCTGGTCACAGGGTCGATTGCCAGCACGGGGCACGTCCCGGATCAGGCCCCGTACAGACTGGTCAATGACCGCTGAGCTCCAAGCACTGCTGACGCCACAAAACCGTCGGAGCAAGTTGCGTGCCGATTAGCGCACCGTTTGCGTTGCCCGACTTGCCCGGTAACGGTAGCCCAGCCTTGGCGGTCTTTTGGTCGGACTTGCGACATTCTTGTTCAGCTTCGGACATTTCTCGGTCCTGGTGACCGAGCGTTCCCGCCGACGTCGGGACATTGTCCCCTCCTCGACGACAGCGTCTTCGACTCAAGGAAACGGCATCGATATTGCAACGCACCGTCACAACAAGTCGCTGAACGCCGCCGGGAAAGGCGGCACTTCTGGCTTTAACGCGGGTCGACGCTTCCACCCCCATGTTGCAGCGCATTCAAACTGAAGAGCTTATTCATGACCGAATCGGCGACAGGCGTCACGGACGCTGCTCTGCACGACCCAGAAAAGCCCGATCAACGGTCTCGTCCCGCATGGGGTGCGGTCATTTCGCTTGCCTTGGGCACCTTCGGGCTGGTGACGGCAGAGTTTCTGCCTGCCAGCGTGCTGACGCCACTCGCGCATGATCTCGGTATCACCAAGGGTGCGGCTGGCCAGGCGCTGACAGCGACCGCAATCGCCGGGGCGATCGCGGCGCCGACGATGGCCATCATTACAAGGCGCCTGGATCGCAATATCGTCATGTGGGCGATGACGCTGCTGCAGATCCTGTCCAACGTTCTGGCGGAGGTCGCCTGGTCACTGCCGGTTTTCCTGACGGCACGCGTCGTGCTCGGCATAGCGCTCGGAGGCTTCTGGTCGATTTCGGCAGCGCTGGCGATGCGGCTCGTTCCAAGTCACTTCCTGCCGCGCGCCATGTCGATCATCCTGACCGGCGTTTCCGTCGCTACCGTTTGCGCGCCTCCTATCGGCGCCTATGTCGGCGAGATCTGGGGATGGCGAGCCGCCTTCATGATCGCCGCAGTCGTTAATGCCGTTACACTGGTTGTCCAACTCATAACCATTCCGACGCTGCCTCCGGTTGAAGTGGCTACATTCCGCAGTCTCCTGGATGTGGCCAAGAATCCGACGATCAGGGTCGCGTATTTGGTCGTCCTGCTGGTCGCTTCTGGGCACTTCGCCAGCTTCACCTACATCCGTGCCTTTCTCGAGAAGGTTCCCGCGCTCGATATCGAGACGATCTCGCTAATCTTGCTCGCTTCTGGCATCGGCGGCTTCTTCGGTAATTTAGCTGGCGCATTCCTGGGCATGCACAGCCTCAAGGCAGTCGCGGCACTGCCGCCTCTACTCATAGCGATAGCCGCTGTCTCGCTGCTGACGGTGGGAGCATCGACCTCGGCCTCGGCGACTGCGGTTGCCGTATGGGGCTTTGCCTTCGGCGCGGTGCCGGGGGGGTTACAGACGTGGACAGTGCTGCGCGCCGCTCCCGAGCAGGCCGAAAGCGCCGGTGTGCTAATGACCGCAACGTTCCAAGTAGCCATCGCAGCCGGCGCGATTTTCGGCGGACTATTGGTGGATAATGCCGGCGTTGCCAGTGTCTTTGCCTACAGCGCGGTTGCCACGTTCCTCGCTGTCCTGACTGTCTTCGTGCTCGGCCCGAAGCGCGAAACCTAGACCGCCTGACAGACGAAGCCCTCAGCGCGGTGCGGCGAGAGATGCAATCGCAATCAGTCGCGCGGCGCGATCCTGCACACGATTACTTTGGCGGCTGCAGCCTTCGTCTCGCCAATCGCATAGCCGCCCTGGATCGCGGCTTCTGCCCCTTCCGCGGCGGCTCTCCGATCGGGCATGACCCAGCACCGGCGCCTCGCTTCAGATCGAGACCGGCATCCTATGGAACCCGTCGAAGGAACCGCGGTATTCAACCAGCTTGCCGCGAGAGTCCTCGAACACGTTCGAGATCGTAGGTTCCGGCTGCTCGACGTGACAATGCGTCTTGGCGTAGGCGATACACTTGTCATGCAGGCAGGCGTTCAGCTTCTCGTGGGTGTTGAAGCACAGCCGCGGCGTGAAGAAGCGCTCACGCACCAGCCCGACCTGACCTTCTCTCAGCCCGAGGCCGGCGTGCAGGCGAACGGCTGCACCGGGCTGATTGATCGCGCTTACTCACCGTTGAGCGCGCGAGGCGCGGATTACCTGGCTGTCGTCGACCTGGCCGTCGCCGCGGCCGGAAACGGAAAGGAAGAGGTGGTGGGACAGCGCGGCGAACGGCAGTGCCGCCTTGGTTTCTCGGCCCGCCTCGAGCACGATGCCGAGGTCCTTGACGAAGATATCGACTGTGCTGAAGGCCTCCGGGTCTTCCATGATCATGCGCGGCCCGCGATCTTTCAGCATCGAACTCGATGCTGATGTGCCCGAGAGAATGTCGAGCATGACTGTACCCGCTTCTGCCTCTGTTTCGAAGCGATATGAGCATCTCAGTCCACAGGCTCATTTTTAGGCGGGCCGTCCTGAGTCCGACAGGTCACTAGCCGGACTAGCTTAGCCCTTGACATTTGGTGGCAAATTTGCCAACATTGTGATAGATGATTACCTACCGCGATACCAGACCGGTTTCATGGGTTAAAGCCGCCCTAAAGGCATTCGAGGACTTTCCGAAGGACGCCCAGGATGAGGTTTTGGCGGCGCGGCTTTCCGAGCAACGTGAAGCCCATGAAGGGCGTAGGGACCGGTGTCTACGAACTAGCGTTGCGCCACCGCACCGATGCCTATCGCGCAGTCTATACGATTCAGTTTGAAGGCGCATTGTGGGTCGTCCACGCCTTTCAGAAGAAGTCGAAGAGCGGAATCAAAACACCCAAACAGGAGATCGATCTGATCCTTGAGCGGATAAAACGACTAAAGGAGATGCTGAGATGAGCACGAAAAAAGAAGACGACATGGAATTGGTCCACGGCAGCGGCAACGTGTTTCGCGATTTCAATCGCGACGACGCCGACCTTTTGCAGGCCAAGGCCATCATGGCGTCCGAGATCATAAAAATCCTGGACGAACGCAGCTGGACGACGCGCAAAGCGCAAGACGCCACCGGGATCAGCCACGCTGACTTTTCCCGTATACGCCGCGTCAATCTCGGACGATTCACGCTGGACCGCCTTATGACAGTTTTGACCTCACTTGGACAGGAAGTTGAATTGTCTGTGAGTGTGCGTCCTCGCTCGAACAGCGCTCACCCCACCCTTCCGGCCGGGGTATAGCGACGAACACCATCGGGGGCATTTCAAATGAAAATAGCTTGTTTGGGATGGGGATCATTGATCTGGAATCCAGGAGCCTTGCCCATCCGCAAAAAGTGGTTCGAAGACGGTCCGGTCTTACCGATCGAATTCGCAAGACAGTCCAAGGACGGCCGGATCACGCTTGTGATTGCCGAAACTGAAAGTCTGGTCAGAAGTCTGTGGGCATTAATGACGATTGACGATCTGGCCTCTGCCAAAAGCGCTCTTGCCGCGCGCGAGAGCATCCAAGAAGCGGACATCAAATATTCGATCGGTTTCTGGGATAAGGCCACAAACACCAGCCATGGCATGGGGAAAGCCGCTATCCAGGCTTGGGCTGCGGAGAAGGATTTGGACGCAGCCGTCTGGACAAATCTGAAAATTGGACTGGTAGCAAGCCGGGACCATATGCCCACATACGACCAAATCCTCGCCTCGCTTCAGGGGTTGGCTCACGAGAAGCGCGCAGTTGCAGAGGAATATGTGCGTCATGCACCGATCCAAAACGGATACCGAATATCGGAGAAGACTCCAACATGATTTGGGTTGGACGCCGATCGTTCCTGAATAGAAAGTCAAAATCGCGGCTATCGCGCGGGAGAAAGATAGTGGCGCCCTTTTCTGGCTAGGCGTCCCGCGAATTTTTGCGAAAGCGTCTGCGGGCTAATTGGCGCGAGATAGTTCGCTCGATCGCTTTGAATTTTAGTCGCTTCCACATCATAGCGTGCTCGCTGAGCCCGGATGACATTTTGCAATTCGCATCGGCGAGCTGACGATCGATCATCAACTGCACTTCGGCTAAATCTCGTTCCCGGAAACTAGTCATCTGGAACTGAAGTAAGCCGACAATGTTTGATCCGGTTGAAGAACCGCTCGACCTGATTGCGAGCGCGGTAGAGATAGGGGCTGAAGCAGATCGGATCGCTACGGTTGCTTTTCGGCGGGATGTTGGCCCACGCGCCCTTCTTCGTGGCAAGCTCCCTGATCCAGTCCGCGTCATAGCCACGGTCGGCAAGCAGCATTGGCCCGGATTTCAGACGAGACAGCAGTTTTCCGGCAAGTCGAACGTCATGGGCCTCACCGGGGCTCAGCGCCAGCCGTACCGGCAGACCATTGCCATCGACGACCGCATGGATTTTGTTCGTCAAGCCGCCGCGGGACCTTCCCATCGATTGGCGCTGGTTCCTTTTGATGCAGGCTCCATGCTGATGCACGCGGACAATGGAGGTGTCGATCATCTGGACAGCGGCATCCTGGGCAGTGGCAAGCGCTTCTATGATGCGGCCCCAAACACCGGCCCGCCGCCACCTGACGAAGCGGTTGTAGCAAGTGGTGTATGGGCCAAACGCCGTCGGCAGATCACGCCAGGGTGCTCCTGATTGGAGGACCCATAAGATGCCATTCAGGACCCGTCTGTCGTTTACCCGAGGAACGCCGCGCGGCTTGTTCGGCAGCATCGGCTTGATGGCGGTCCATTCATAGTCGGCGAGTTCGTAGCGCATGATTCGAGCCCCCAATTCGGGAGTTTGAATCACGGCAGTCCGGCTAAACGCAACGCTCGCAACGCTCCCGGGCCGACCCTGGTACGGCGCTTACGGACAGGAGCGGACATCAACTAGCCCTCAATCTCTGCCAAAACCGTTGAAAATGACCCAATGCCGACATTCACCACCGAAGTTTGCGAGGCACACAACGCCGATCAATTATTCTGGCACCGCACCCCGTACCGCGTTCGCTCGCGCACTATACGTTATGCGGCCGGCTGCATCCGCCGGCAAACGTGCACGCAGCCGCGACTTCAGCCCTTCCACGTCGCTGGCTGACATTGCCGCAACGATTGGCCGTATACTCCCGGTAATTGTGCTTGAACGCAAGAAATCGTCGAAATCGGCGAAGGTCCGTTGCACTGTGATTTCGCGGGTCTCGATAGCCTGAAGGCCTGCGTTGCTCCATAGATCGCGCATGACGTTCATACGTGAGGCGTTGACGCTCGGTGGAAGCGGCGGCGTGATGCCCAGAGCGCGAAACTCAACCTGGATCGGATCGAATGGGAAGCCGCCCCCCAATATGTCCCAAGCGTATGTCGCAACCATGCCGCCTGGTCGAACCACTCGTACCATCTCCGCAACGCCTTTGGCTGGATCGGGAACGAAGAAAATCACCAAGGCCATAACAGCTGCATCGAAACGTGCTTTATCGAACGGTAACGCCATGGCATCACCCTGCCGAAACTCTACGCCCGATGCTCCTTTCCGCGCGCGTGCAAACACCAGTTGCGCTTCGGATGGATCAATTCCCTGCACTTCACTTGGCGCTAGCCGCTCGACAAGCAGTTCTGTGAATGCGCCGTTGCCGCAACCCACGTCAATCCACTTAAGTCCCAACGAGGGCGCCAGCCAGTCGAGGAACACTTGTCCTGCAAGTCGGCTCCAGACACCCATCCCGCGCTCGTAGACTGAACCATCCTCAAAACGTATGGGCGCTTGGCTCATCGACATTCTCCGTTATATAACGCAAGTGCAGCATCGTCCGGGTTTGATCGGGACAAACAGCTCGTGCCGATGAGCACCACCTTTGCACCAATAACGACCCGGCGCCCTCCCTCAGGCGGTCCTTCTGCCAGACTCTGGGCCGATGCCTATCGTTTCTGTCGCGTTGACCGGCCCGACGGAGGTGCTCGAATATAGCCCTGTCACTTTCGTTAATGGCCCATCGCGACATTTGCTGCGGTTGCGCAAAGGAGGTCGGTATCGGAGCGAAGCGGACTTCGCCGCCGGTTTATGAGTACACGGCCTAGCACTACTTTGGCAGATTTTTAGTTCTGGGAGCGTTTTGAGGATTCCCAAGAGCGGTTTTGCGTGATTCATGAGAGGTCGGCTGTTGGAGGGGCCGACCATGAACAGGGATTGGCAACTCGAT
>NZ_JAFCGY010000003.1 GCF_016836705.1 Mesorhizobium caraganae
GGCGACAACATCACGGTCGATGTCGAGCTGATCGTGCCGATCGCCATGGAAGAGAAGCTGCGCTTCGCCATCCGTGAAGGCGGCCGCACCGTCGGTGCCGGCATCGTCGTCACCATCAAAGAATAATTAGACTTAAACCGATCTGTCGCGGGCGCGGAGTTGCCCGCGCCGCGCCAGAACAAGGAAGTGACGCATGAACGGACAGAATATCCGCATCCGCCTGAAGGCGTTTGATCACCGGGTGCTAGACGCCTCGACGAAAGAAATCGTGTCGACGGCCAAGCGCACCGGAGCAAACGTCCGCGGCCCCATTCCGCTGCCGACGCGGATCGAAAAGTTCACGGTCAACCGGTCGCCTCACGTCGACAAGAAGAGCCGCGAGCAGTTCGAGATGCGCACGCACAAGCGTCTGCTCGACATCGTCGATCCGACCCCGCAGACGGTCGATGCTTTGATGAAGCTCGATCTGGCCGCCGGTGTCGACGTCGAGATCAAGCTCTAAGGGAATGAGAGCGCGGTAAGGGGCGGTGCCCCTGGCCCGGAACTCTAAAGGAATTGAACCGATGCGTTCAGGTGTGATTGCAAAGAAGGTGGGAATGACCCGCATCTATAATGATGCCGGGGAACATGTTCCCGTCACCGTTCTCCAGATGGAGAACTGCCAGGTCGTGGCTCAGCGCACGCAGGAGAAGAACGGCTATACGGCCGTCCAGCTCGGCGTTGGCCTCGCCAAGGTGAAGAACACGTCGAAGGCGATGCGCGGCCATTTCGCGACCGCTTCCGTCGAGCCGAAGGCGAAGGTCGCCGAGTTCCGCGTCTCTGCCGACAACATGATCGATGTCGGCGCCGAGATCACCGTCGAGCACTTCGTCGCCGGCCAGAAGGTCGATGTGACGGGCACGACGATCGGCAAGGGTTTCCAGGGCGTCATCAAGCGCCACCACATGGGTGGTGGCCGCGCGACGCACGGTAACTCGGTTTCGCACCGTACGCATGGCTCGACCGGCCAGCGTCAGGACCCGGGCAAGGTGTTCAAGGGCAAGCATATGGCTGGCCACATGGGCGACACCCGCGTCACCACACAGAATGTCGAGATCGTTTCGACCGACGCCGATCGCGGCCTGATCCTGATCCGCGGTGCGGTTCCCGGATCGAAGGGCGCCTGGATCCTGGTCCGCGATGCGGCCAAGGTGGCACTGCCGGCCAATGCGCCGAAGCCTGCCGCGATCCGCGCCGTTGCTGCCGAGAGTGGCGCGAAGAACGAGGCTCCGGCCGCAGAGGGAGCAGAATAATGGATGTCAAGATCACAACGCTTGGCGGCAAGGACGCCGGCAAGGTGAAACTCTCCGAGGAGATTTTCGGCCTTGATCCGCGCGAGGACATCCTGCAGCGCGTCGTGCGCTGGCAGCTGGCCAAGCGCCAGCAGGGCACGCACAAGGCCAAGGGCCGCGCCGAAATCGCGCGCACCGGCGCCAAGATGTACAAGCAGAAGGGTACGGGCCGCGCCCGCCACCATTCGGCACGCGCTCCGCAGTTCCGCGGCGGCGGCAAGGCCCACGGCCCGGTCGTTCGCAGCCACGAGCACGATCTGCCGAAGAAGGTTCGCGCCCTGGGCTTGCGCCATGCTCTCTCGGCCAAGGCCAAGAGCGCGTCGATCATCATCATCGACGAGCTGAAGCTGACCGAGGCCAAGACGAAGGCGCTGATCGCGAATTTCGCGACGCTGGGCCTGACCAACGCTTTGGTGATCGGCGGTGCCGAGCTTGACCAGAACTTCAAGCTGGCAGCGACCAACATCCCGAACATCGACGTGCTGCCCATCCAGGGCATCAACGTCTACGACATTCTTCGCCGCGGCACGCTGGTCCTTTCGAAGGCCGCCGTCGAGGCTCTCGAGGAGCGCTTTAAATGACCGACCTTCGTCATTACGACGTGATCGTCTCGCCGGCGATCACCGAAAAGTCGACCATGGCTTCCGAGAACAACCAGGTCGTCTTCAACGTCGCCAAGAAGGCGTCGAAGCCGGAAATCAAGGCCGCTGTCGAAGCGCTGTTTGGCGTCAAGGTTACGGCCGTGAACACGCTTGTCCGCAAGGGCAAGATCAAGCGCTTCCGCGGCACGATCGGCCGCCAGAGCGACGTCAAGAAGGCGGTAGTGACGCTGGCCGACGGCCAGTCGATCGACGTCGCGACGGGTCTCTGAGCTAGGCCGCGAGGACAGGACAATGGCACTTAAAAAATTCAACCCGGTAACGCCGAGCACCCGCCAGCTGGTCATCGTCGACCGCTCGGGCCTCTACAAGGGCAAGCCCGTCAAGGGCCTGACCGAAGGCCTGACCAAGTCGGGCGGCCGCAACAATCACGGCCGCATCACGGCCCGCTTCATCGGCGGCGGTCACAAGCGTTCGTACCGCATCATCGACTTCAAGCGCCGCAAGTTCGACGTCGTCGGCACGGTCGAGCGCATTGAATACGATCCGAACCGCACCGCCTTCATCGCGCTGATCAAGTACGACGATGGCGAGCTGTCCTACATCATCGCCCCGCAGCGCCTTGCCGCCGGCGACAAGATCGTGGCCGGTGAATCGGTCGACGTGAAGCCGGGCAATGCGATGCCGCTGGCCTCGATGCCGGTCGGCACGATCGTCCACAACATCGAGCTGAAGCCAGGCAAGGGCGCCCAGGTTGCTCGTTCGGCCGGCGGCTACGGCCAGCTGGTCGGTCGCGACCAGGGCATGGCAATCCTGCGCCTCAACTCGGGCGAGCAGCGTGTCGTTCACGGCTCCTGCATGGCCACCGTCGGCGCCGTGTCGAACCCCGACCACGGCAACATTAACGACGGCAAGGCCGGCCGCACGGTCTGGCGCGGCAAGCGCCCGCACAATCGCGGCGTGACCATGAACCCGGTCGACCATCCGCATGGCGGTGGTGAAGGCCGCACCTCCGGTGGCCGTCATCCGGTCAGCCCGTGGGGCAAGCCGACCAAGGGCAAGAAGACGCGGTCCAACAAGGCGACCGACAAGTTCATCCTGCGCTCGCGCCATCAGCGCAAGAGCTAAGAAGAGGTAACGCCAAGTGACTCGTTCTATTTGGAAAGGCCCCTTCATCGACGGCTACCTTCTCAAGAAGGTGGACAAGGTTCGTGAAGGTGGTCGCAATGAGGTGATCAAGATGTGGAGCCGTCGCTCCACCATCCTGCCGCAGTTCGTCGGCTTCACCTTCGGTGTCTACAACGGCCAGAAGCATGTTCCCGTCTCGGTGAACGAGGACATGGTCGGTCACAAGTTCGGTGAATTCGCTCCGACGCGGACCTATTACGGTCACGGCGCGGATAAGAAGGCGAAGAGGAAATAATCATGGGCAAGGCCAAAGCTCCGCGCAGGCTTGCTGACAACGAAGCGCGCGCCGTTCTGCGCACGATCCGTATCAGCCCGCAGAAGCTGAACCTGGTTGCCGCGCTGATCCGCGGCAAGAAGGTCGCGACAGCGCTTTCCGACCTCGAATTCTCGGCCAAGCGGATTTCCGGCACGGTCAAGAAGACGCTGGAATCGGCGATCGCCAACGCGGAAAACAACCACGACCTCGATGTCGATGCGCTGATCGTGGCGGAAGCCTATGTCGGCAAGTCGATCGTCATGAAGCGTTTCCACGCTCGTGGTCGCGGTCGCGCCAGCCGTATCGAGAAGCCGTTCTCGCACCTCACGATCGTCGTTCGTGAAGTCGAAGAAAAAGGGGAGGCCGCATAATGGGCCAGAAAGTCAATCCGATCGGTCTGCGCCTCGGCATCAACCGCACCTGGGATTCGCGCTGGTTCGCGAACACCGGCGAGTACGGCAAGCTGCTGCATGAGGACATCAAGATCCGCAAGTATCTTGAGAAGGAACTCAAGCAGGCCGCGATCTCCAAGGTCGTGATCGAGCGTCCGCACAAGAAGTGCCGCG
This sequence comes from Mesorhizobium caraganae, assembly GCF_016836705.1. GTDB lineage: Bacteria > Pseudomonadota > Alphaproteobacteria > Rhizobiales > Rhizobiaceae > Mesorhizobium > Mesorhizobium caraganae. The sequence goes on from NZ_JAFCGY010000003.1 coordinate 3,941, forward strand.
TCACCATCCATGCGGCGCGTCCGGGTCTGATCATCGGCAAGAAGGGCGCCGACATCGAGAAGCTTCGCAAGAAGCTGATGGAGATGACGAAGTCCGAGACGCACCTCAACATCGTTGAAGTGCGCAAGCCGGAAATCGACGCGACGCTGGTCGCCCAGTCGATCGCCCAGCAGCTCGAGCGCCGTATCGCGTTCCGCCGCGCCATGAAGCGCGCCGTTCAGTCGGCGATGCGGCTTGGTGCCGAAGGCATCCGCATCAACTGCGCCGGCCGTCTCGGCGGCGCCGAGATCGCGCGCATGGAATGGTACCGCGAAGGCCGCGTGCCGCTGCACACGCTGCGCGCCGATGTCGATTACGGCACGGCCGAAGCGAACACGGCGTATGGCATCTGCGGCGTCAAGGTCTGGGTGTTCAAGGGCGAAATCCTCGAGCACGATCCGATGGCTTCGGAGCGTCGCGCGACCGAGGGTGATGCTGCGCATGGCGGTGGTGGTGATCGCGAACGCGGTCGTCGTCGCGAAAACGCCTGATTATTTAGGAATTTGGAGTTAGAACGATGCTGCAGCCAAAGCGCACAAAGTTCCGCAAGCAGTTCAAGGGCCGTATCCATGGTACCGCAAAGGGCGGCACCAACCTGGATTTCGGTGGTTTCGGGCTGAAGGCGCTTGAGCCGAACCGCGTCACCGCGCGTGAGATCGAGGCGGCCCGCCGCGCGATCACTCGTGAGATGAAGCGTGCCGGCCGCGTGTGGATCCGTATTTTCCCAGACGTGCCGGTGACGTCGAAGCCGACCGAAGTGCGCATGGGCAAGGGCAAGGGCGCTGTCGATTACTGGGCGGCGCGCGTCAAGCCGGGCCGAATCATGTTCGAGATCGACGGCGTCAACGAAGAAACCGCCCGTGAGGCGCTGCGTCTCGGCGCGGCCAAGCTCTCGGTCAGGACGCGCTTCGTACAGCGCATCGCAGAATAAGGACGGGCTGATCATGAAAGCCGAAGACATCCGGACCAAGACCCAGGACCAGCTGACCGACGATCTGGCCAGCCTGAAGAAGGAGCAGTTCAACCTGCGCTTCCAGAAGGCCACTGGCCAGCTCGAGAAGACCGCGCGCGTGAGGCAGGTCCGCAAGGACATTGCGCGTATCAAGACCATCGCTGCGGAAAAGTCCGCGGCCAAGAAGGCTTAAGGACGAAAACCATGCCAAAGCGCATTCTGCAGGGCACCGTCGTCAGCGACAAGAACGAGAAGACGGTTGTCGTCAAGGTCGAACGGCGCTTCACGCATCCCGTGATGAAGAAGACCGTGCGCATGACCAAGAAGTACAAGGCGCACGACGAGAACAACGCCCACAAGGTCGGCGATCAGGTGTTCATCCAGGAATCGAAGCCGATTTCCAAGGACAAGCGCTGGATCGTCGTATCTTCGGATCAGGCGTAAACAACGAATTTTGGACAGACCGGGGAGGGGCTTTGAGCCCGTCCCGTTAGAAAAGAAGAAGGCGGCCAGTCATGATTCAGATGCAAACAAACCTCGACGTCGCGGATAATTCCGGCGCGCGTCGTGTCATGTGCATCAAGGTGCTGGGCGGCTCGAAGCGGAAATACGCTTCCGTGGGCGACATCATCGTGGTGTCGATCAAGGAAGCCATTCCGCGCGGCCGCGTTAAGAAGGGCGATGTGATGAAGGCGGTCGTGGTTCGCACGGCCAAGGACATCCGCCGCCCGGACGGCAGCGTGATCCGTTTCGACAAGAACGCGGCCGTTCTCGTCGACAACAAAAAAGAGCCGATCGGCACGCGTATCTTCGGACCGGTTCCGCGCGAACTCCGTGCCAAGAACCACATGAAGATCATCTCGCTCGCGCCTGAAGTGCTGTAAGGAGCTGGACCAATGCAAAAGATTAGAAAAGGCGACAAGGTCGTCGTGCTGGCCGGCAAGGACAAGGGCCGTTCGGGCGAAGTCCTCTCGGTTCAGCCGAAGGAAGACACCGCGCTGGTGCGCGGCGTCAACATGATCCGTCGTCACCAGAAGCAGTCCCAGTCCCAAGAGGGCGGGATCATCACCAAGGAAGCGCCGATCCAGCTGTCGAACATCGCGCTGGCTGACCCCAAGGATGGCAAGCCGACCCGCGTCGGCTTCATCTTCCAGAAGGACGGCAAGAAGGTGCGCGTCGCCAAGCGCTCGGGAGAAGTCATCAATGGCTAAGGCTCAAACCACGAAGCCCAAGGCTGAAAGCAAACAGTCCAAGGCCCAGAACACGCCGCGCCTCAAGCAGGTCTACAACGAGACCATTCGCAAGGCGCTGCAGGAGCAGTTCGGCTACGACAACGAGATGCAGGTTCCGCGCATCGACAAGATCGTGCTGAACATGGGCGTCGGCGAAGCGACCGCGGATTCGAAGAAGCCTTCGATCGCGGCCGAAGACCTGGCGATGATCGCCGGCCAGAAGGCCGTCGTCACCCGCGCCCGCAACTCCATCGCCGGCTTCAAGGTCCGCGAGAAGATGCCGATCGGCGCCAAGGTCACGCTGCGCAAGGAACGCATGTACGAGTTCCTCGACCGCCTCGTGAACATCGCACTGCCGCGCGTTCGCGACTTTCGCGGACTGAATCCGAAGAGCTTCGATGGCCGTGGCAACTACGCCATGGGCATCAAGGAACACATCGTGTTCCCGGAGATCAACTACGACAAGGTTGATCAGATCTGGGGCATGGACGTCATCGTTTGTACGACCGCGAAGACGGACGACGAAGCCAGGGCATTGCTCAAGGCCTTCAACTTCCCCTTCCGCCAGTAACGGCAGCGAGAAAAGGAAAAATCTGAAATGGCAAAGACCAGCTCAGTCGAGAAGAACAACAGGCGCCGCAAGCTTGCCGACCAGTACGGTCCCAAGCGCGCTGCCCTGAAGGCGATCATCATGGACCAGTCCAAGCCGATGGAGGAGCGCTTCCGCGCTCAGCTGAAGCTTGCTGCCCTGCCGCGCAACTCGGCCAAGATCCGCATCCGCAACCGCTGCGAAGTTACCGGCCGTCCGCGCGCCTATTATCGCAAGCTCAAAGTATCGCGCATCGCGCTTCGTGATCTCGGCAATAACGGCCAGATCCCGGGCCTGGTCAAGTCGAGCTGGTAAGGAGGACATAACATGTCATTGAGCGATCCTCTCGGCGATATGCTGACCCGCATCCGCAACGCGTACGGCCGTAAGAAGTCGAGCGTCTCGACGCCGGCTTCGCGCCTGCGTACCCGCGTCCTCGACGTGCTGAAGGCTGAAGGCTATATCCGCGACTACAGCCAGACCGACTTCGACAACGGCAAGTCCGAGATCGAAATCGAGCTGAAGTATTTCGACGGTGCTCCGGTCGTGCGTGAAATCGCCCGCGTCTCGAAGCCTGGCCGCCGCGTTTACGTCTCGGCCAAGTCGATCCCGCACGTCGCCAACGGCCTCGGCATCGCCATCCTTTCGACGCCGAAGGGCGTGATGGCCGATCACGAAGCACGCGAACAGAATGTCGGCGGCGAAATCCTCTGCCAGATTTTCTAATTCGGCAGACCTGAAACAAGAGAAGTGACGAGGACAACAAAATGTCTCGTATTGGAAAGAAACCCGTTTCGCTGCCGCAGGGCGTGACCGCGACCGTCAACGGCCAGACCGTGACGGCGAAGGGCCCCAAGGGCGAGCTGAAGTTCGTGGTGAACGACGAAGTGCTGGTCAAGATGGAAGGCAGCGAAATCGCTGTCCAGCCGCGCGACCAGACCAAGACCGCCCGCTCCAAGTGGGGCATGTCGCGCACGCAGATCGTCAACATCCTGCAGGGCGTCAAGGACGGTTTCGAGAAGAAGCTCGAGATCACCGGCGTCGGCTATCGCGCCGCCCTTCAGGGCAAGAACCTGCAGCTGGCTCTTGGCTTCAGCCATGACGTCGTCTACGAGACGCCGGCCGGCATCACGATCACTGTGCCGAAGCCGACGGAAATCACCGTGACCGGCATCGACAAGCAGCAGGTCGGCCAGGTTGCCGCCGAGATCCGCGAGTATCGCGGTCCGGAGCCCTACAAGGGCAAGGGTGTCCGCTATGCCGGCGAGAAGATCGTCCGCAAGGAAGGCAAGAAGAAGTAAGTTTAACGCCGCGGGGAGCGGTCGCGGGAGGCGCTTTCGCCTACCGCACAAGGCGGCCCCCGTTTTTTGAAGGCAAGGAAGACCATCATGGGTACCAAGGAATCCACGCAGCGCCGTGCGCAGCGCGTTCGCCGCCAGATCAAGAAGGTCGCCGGCGAGCGTCCGCGGCTGTCGGTCCACCGCACGTCGAAGAACATCTACGTGCAGGTTATCGACGACGCCAAGGGCCATACCATTGTCGCTGCTTCGACGCTCGAGAAGGACCTCAAGGGTTCGCTCAAGACCGGCGCCGACACCGCGGCTGCGGCCGCGATCGGCAAGCTGATCGCCGAGCGCGCCGCCAAGGCTGGCGTCAAGGAAGTCGTCTTCGACCGCGGCGCCTACATCTATCACGGCCGCGTCAAGGCGCTAGCAGAGGCTGCCCGTGAAGGTGGCCTGAGCTTCTAATTGCTTGATCCCGAAAAGTTGCAGACTTTTCGGACAAGATCATGCAAGGAAAATAATTCGCCCCCGGTGACCCACAGAGGCACCGGATCTTATCAGCAACCGTGCTTCCGGAAAAAAACAAGGAACAGGATATGGCACAGGAACGTAGGGATGGCGGCCGCGGCCGCGATCGTGAAGAGCGCGATGACGGCATGGTGGACAAGCTCGTCCACATCAACCGCGTCGCCAAGGTCGTCAAGGGCGGCCGTCGCTTTGGTTTTGCAGCACTCGTCGTCGTCGGGGACCAGAAGGGCCGCGTCGGCTTCGGTCACGGCAAGGCGCGCGAAGTGCCGGAAGCCATCCGCAAGGCAACCGAATCGGCAAAGCGCGACATGATCTTCGTGCCGCTGCGCTCGGGCCGCACGCTGCACCACGACGTCGAGGGACGCTGGGGTGCGGGACGCGTGCTGCTGCGCGCCGCCAAGCAGGGTACCGGCATCATCGCTGGCGGCCCGATGCGCGCTGTCTTCGAGACGCTCGGCATGCATGACGTGGTCGCCAAGTCGATGGGTTCGTCGAACCCCTACAACATGGTTCGCGCCACCTTCGATGCACTGAAGAGCCAGATGCATCCCAAGGATGTGGCTGCTGCGCGCGGCATCAAGTATTCGACCCTTCAGGCCCGCCGCGGCACCGCCGTTGCGGCTGAAGAATAGTCGATCTGACCAGGGATTTTGACCATGGCCAAGAAAGCAACCAAGACCATCACCGTTGAGCAGATCGGTTCGCCGATCCGCCGCCCGAGGGAACAGCGCGCAACGCTGGTCGGCCTCGGCCTCAACAAGATGCACAAGCAGCGCACGCTGGAGGACACTCCGTCGGTGCGCGGCATGATCGCTGCCGTCCAGCATCTCGTCCGCGTCGTGGACGAGGGCTGAGCAAAAGCGCAGGAGAACTCAGATGAAACTCAACGATCTGCGTGACAAGGACGGCGCGACGCACTCCAAGAAGCGTCTCGGCCGTGGCATCGGCTCCGGCTCGGGCAAGACCGGCGGTCGCGGCGTCAAGGGCCAGAAGGCGCGCTCCGGCGTCGCCATCAACGGCTTCGAGGGTGGCCAGATGCCGCTCTACAGGCGCCTGCCGAAGCGTGGCTTCAACAACATCTTCGCCAAGAGCTTTGTCGTCGTGTCGCTGGCTCGTATCCAGACGGCGCTCGATGCCAAGAAGCTCGACGCCAAGGCGACCGTGACGGCCGAGGCACTGGTTGCCGCCGGCGTCATCCGCCGCGTCAAGGACGGCGTGCGCATCCTCTCGGACGGCGAGCTCAAGGCAAAGCTTGCCTTCGACGTCGCCGGCGCTTCGAAGGCTGCGATCGAGAAGATCGAAAAGGCCGGCGGTTCGGTCAAGCTGCCGGAAGCGGCCGCTGCCGAGTAACGGCAATTTGAAGCGCGCTTGGCAGGAACGGCCTCCGTTTTTGCTCACGATTGCGCTTTGATCCGATCAATTGAGCGGCCGCGTCAACGCGGCCGCTTGCATGTTGAGAGCCCGGAGCTTATCTCGTGAGCTTCGGTGAAACGCGCCGCCTGAGCTGCGGGCATCGAGCGTGACCAAGCGGAGAATCAGGCATGGCTTCGGCTGCTGAACAACTAGCCTCGAATCTGAATTTTGCGGCCTTCGCCAAGGCGGAGGATCTGAAGAAGCGAATCTGGTTCACCGTCGGCGCGCTGCTTGTCTATCGTCTCGGCACCTACATCCCGCTGCCCGGCATCAACCCGGACGCGTTCGCCCAGGCCTTCTCCTCGCAAGCCAAGGGCGTGCTCGGCATGTTCAACATGTTTGCCGGCGGCGCCGTGCAGCGCATGGCGATCTTCGCGCTCGGCATCATGCCCTACATCTCGGCCTCCATCATCATGCAGCTGATGACCTCGGTCATTCCCTCGCTGGAAGCGCTGAAGAAGGAAGGCGAGCAGGGCCGCAAGGTCATCAACCAGTACACGCGTTACGGCACGGTGCTTTTGGCGCTGGTGCAGGCCTATGGCATTTCGGTTGGCCTGGAAGGCGGCAACGGCATCGTCAACGATCCCGGCATGTTCTTCCGCATCTCGACCGTCGTCACGCTGGTTGGCGGCACCATGTTCCTGATGTGGCTGGGCGAGCAGATCACCGCACGTGGCATCGGCAACGGCATTTCGCTGATCATCTTCTCGGGCATCGTCGCCGGCCTGCCACGCGCCATCTCCGGCACGCTGGAACTCGGCCGCACCGGCGCCTTGTCGACCGGGTTGATCCTGGCGATCATCGTGCTGGCCATCATCGTCATCGCGCTCATCGTGTTCTTCGAGCGCGCACAGCGCCGCCTGCTGATCCAGTATCCGAAGCGCCAGGTCGGCAACCGCATGTTCCAGGGCGACACCTCGCATCTGCCGCTGAAGCTCAACACGTCGGGCGTCATTCCGCCGATCTTCGCGTCGTCGCTGCTGCTGTTGCCGGCAACGGTCGCCGGCTTCTCGCAGACGACAAACCTGCCGGCCTGGGCAAGCACCGTGCTCGCCTCGCTCGGCCATGGGCAGCCGCTCTACATGCTGTTCTATGCGGGGATGATCGTGTTCTTCGCATTCTTCTACACGGCCATCGTGTTCAACCCGAAGGACACCGCCGACCAGCTCAAGAAGCATTCCGGCTTCATCCCGGGCTACCGTCCGGGTGAGCGCACCGCCGATTACATCGACTATGTCCTGACGCGCATCACCGTCGTCGGCGCCATCTATCTGGTGCTGGTGTGCCTGCTGCCCGAATTCCTGATTTCGGCGACTGGCGTACCTTTCTACCTCGGTGGCACATCGCTTCTGATCGTGGTCAGTGTAACCCTCGATACGGTGGCGCAGATTCAGGGTCACCTGATCGCGCACCAGTATGAGGGCCTGATCAAGAAGTCGAAGTTGCGCGGGGGGAAGAAGGCCAGATGAGATTGATATTGCTTGGGCCGCCAGGGGCGGGCAAGGGGACGCAAGCACAAAGACTGGTAGAGAAATACGGCATACCGCAGCTGTCGACGGGCGACATGCTGCGGGCGGCAGTGCAGGCCGGCACCGAAGTCGGCAAGCGCGCCAAGGCGGTGATGGATGCCGGCGAGCTGGTTTCCGACGCCATCGTCAACGCCATCGTCGCCGAGCGCATCGATCAGCCCGATTGCGCCAACGGTTTCATCCTCGACGGCTACCCGCGCACGCTGGTACAGGCCGATGCGGTTGAATCGATGCTTGCCGAGCGTGGCATCGCACTGGACGCGGTGATTGAGTTCGTCGTCGACGACAAGGCGCTGGTCGGCCGCATCGTCAAGCGGGCCGAAGACGCCAAGGCCGCCGGCCAGCCGGTGCGCAAGGACGACAACCCGGTGGTGTTCGAAGAGCGCCTGCGGGAATATTACAAGAAGACCGCCCCGCTGATCGGCTATTACTACGCCAAGCGCACGCTGAAGAGCGTCGACGGCATGGCCGGCATCGACACTGTGACGGCGGAGATCGAAGCGCTGCTCGCCGCAGTGACGCGGGAGACCGTTACGGCAAAGTAAAGATTGCGCTTGACTGGAACGGTTCGCTGGGTTATGGCGGCCCGTCTTCCTATCAGGCATGAGGCTTGCTTGTCCGCAAGGGCAAGGCAGCCGTATTGAAACTAGGAAACTCCCGCATGGGCCGGCCTCCACCGGACGCGGGGTAATTTGAACAGCGCCGGGCCTGCCTTTTGAAGGTTGGCCGGCCCACATGGAGAAGAGAAGAATATGGCTCGTATAGCCGGCGTCAACATTCCGACCAACAAGCGCGTCGTCATTGCGCTTCAGTACATTCACGGCATTGGCAAGAAGTTCGCCCAGGAGATCGTCGACAAGGTCGGCATCCCGGCCGAGCGCCGCGTCAACCAGCTGACCGACGCGGAAGTGCTGCAGATCCGCGAGACCATCGACCGCGACTACCAGGTCGAAGGTGACCTGCGCCGCGAAGTGTCGATGAACATCAAGCGGCTGATGGACCTCGGCTGCTACCGCGGCCTGCGTCACCGCCGCTCGCTGCCGGTTCGCGGCCAGCGCACGCACACCAATGCACGCACCCGCAAGGGCCCGGCCAAGTCGATCGCCGGCAAGAAGAAGTAAGTGAGCGAATAGCGAGTAGCCGTTAGCGAGTAGGGATCCCTAATCGCTAATCCCTACTCACTACTCGCTTCCGAAGGTGGAGCCGCTGGCATTACGGCGGTGTAGAGATCAACTGAAAGGACTATCATGGCCAAGGAAGCCGGTCGTGTTCGCCGTCGCGAACGCAAGAACATCTCGTCGGGCGTTGCCCACGTCAATTCGACCTTCAACAACACGATGATCACCATCACCGACGCGCAGGGCAATTCGATTGCCTGGTCGTCGGCCGGTGCCCAGGGCTTCAAGGGTTCGCGCAAGTCGACCCCGTTCGCTGCCCAGATGGCTGCCGAAGACGTCGCCAAGAAGGCCCAGGAACACGGCATGCGCATGCTCGAAGTCGAGGTCTGCGGACCTGGCTCCGGTCGTGAATCGGCGCTTCGCGCCCTGCAGGCGGCCGGCTTCACCATCACCTCGATCCGTGATGTGACACCGATCCCGCACAATGGCTGCCGCCCGCGCAAGAAGCGCCGCGTCTAAGACATTACCGAACGCCGCGCGAGCGCCTCTGGCGCTCCTCCACGGCACTCCAGGTCGCCCGCCACGATTGGATGGTGGCGGGTCAACGGAAGGAAAGCATCATGATCCAGAAAAATTGGCAGGAACTGATCAAGCCGAACAAGATCGAGTTCTCGTCGAAGAAGAAGACGCTGACCACGCTGGTCGCCGAGCCGCTCGAACGCGGCTTCGGCCTGACGCTCGGCAACGCGCTGCGCCGCGTGCTTCTGTCTTCGCTGCGCGGTGCGGCTGTGACCGCCGTGCAGATCGACGGCGTTCTGCATGAATTCTCGTCGATCGCCGGTGTGCGTGAAGACGTGACCGACATCGTGCTCAACATCAAGGAAATCGCTATCCGCATGGAAGGCGATGGCCCCAAGCGCATGGTCGTTCGCAAGCAGGGCCCGGGTGCGGTTCTGGCTGGCGACATCCAGACGGTTGGCGACGTCGAGATCCTCAACCCCGACCACGTCATCTGCACGCTGGACGAAGGCGCGGAAATCCGCATGGAATTCACCGTCGACACCGGCAAGGGCTACGTGCCGGCAGAGCGCAACCGTGCCGAAGACGCGCCGATCGGCCTTATCCCGGTCGACAGCCTGTATTCGCCGGTCAAGAAGGTCTCCTACAAGGTCGAGAACACCCGCGAGGGCCAGGTTCTCGACTATGACAAGCTGACCATGACGATCGAGACCGACGGTTCGATCTCGGGCGAGGACGCGGTGGCATTCGCTGCCCGCATCCTGCAGGACCAGCTCGGCCTGTTCGTCAACTTCGACGAGCCACAGAAGGAAGTCGCTACCGAAGCCGTCACCGAGCTCGCCTTCAACCCGGCGCTGCTCAAGAAGGTCGACGAGCTCGAGCTTTCGGTGCGTTCGGCCAACTGCCTGAAGAACGACAACATCGTCTACATCGGCGATCTCATCCAGAAGACCGAAGCCGAGATGCTGCGCACCCCGAACTTCGGCCGCAAGTCGCTGAACGAGATCAAGGAAGTCTTGGCGGCGATGGGCCTGCACCTCGGCATGGAAGTGCCGGACTGGCCGCCGGAAAACATCGAAGACCTCGCCAAGCGTTACGAAGATCAATATTGAGCATGAATTCCAAGGATCGGCGGCGTGGGCCGCTCGATCCGACGGTCATGCAGAAAACCATCAGAGGCCATGGCCTCTTGAACAACTGAAGAAGGAAAAGAGCCATGCGCCACGGTTTCAAAGGCCGCCGCTTCGCCCGAAGCATTAGCCATCGCAAGTCGATGTTCGCCAACCTCGCCGTGTCGCTGCTCGAACATGAGCAGATCGTCACCACCTTGCCCAAGGCGAAGGACCTGCGTCCGATCGTCGAGAAGCTGGTGACGCTTGGCAAGCGCGGCGACCTGCATGCGCGCCGCCAGGTCATTGCCCAGATCGGCAATGAAGGCGTCGTCAAGCGCCTGTTCGACACCATTGCGCCGCGCTACGCCGACCGCAATGGCGGCTACCTGCGCATCATGAAGGCGGGCTTCCGCCACGGCGACAATGCCGCCATGGCGGTCATCGAGTTCGTCGACCGCGACACCGACGCCAAGGGCGCCGGCGACCGCGCCCGCCTCGAGGCCGAAGGTGTCAATGAGGAAGCCGCGGCCGCATAAGGCTCGGTATCGCAAATGACTTCAAGGGGCCTTCGGGCCCCTTTTTTGTATTGTCGCGAGGGCATGCCTCGCCAAGCGTTTTTGCCTGCCGGGCGAGTGCTTTTGCACGACAATCGCCGTATTTCAGTGCATTAGCCTTTCATTCTGCACAATCGTCGGGACAATGACGCCCGATCTGGAGGATTCGGAATGCACTTCAAACGGCTGTTTCTTGTTGCCCTTTGCGCGCTGGCCGCCTTTGCCGCGGCACCGGCCGTGAGGCAGGCGCTGGCCGAGGACGCCGCCAAGCCAGCCGATCCGGGCCTCTCCGATGTGCTGACCGATCTGTTGCATGGCGTCGAGGGCGAGAACGGCACCTCCGGTCCCGACAAGCGTGTGCCGTTCGGCCGCGAAGAGGTGCAGCTTTCGTTTGCGCCACTGGTCAAGCAGACGGCGCCGGCGGTGGTCAATGTTTATGCCTCACAGACGGCCAAGGTCACGTCACCCTTCGACGGCGATCCTTTCTTCGAGGAATTCTTCGGTCGCGCGCAGCCGCGCGCGCAATCTTCGCTCGGCTCGGGCGTGCTGGTTGACCCGAGTGGCGTGGTCGTCACCAATTTCCACGTCATCAAGGACGCCGACGAGGTCAAGGTCGCGACCGCCGACGGGCGCGAATTCACCTCGAAGGTCATGCTCAAGGACGAGACGCTCGACCTTGCCGTGCTCAAGATCACCTCCGACAAGCCGTTTCCGGTGATCGCCATCGGCGATTCCGACGCGCTCGAGGTCGGCGACCTGGTGCTGGCGATCGGCAATCCGTTCGGCGTCGGCCAGACCACCACCAGCGGCATCGTTTCGGCGCTTGCCCGCAGCCATATCGGCGTTTCGGATTCGGGCTATTTCATCCAGACCGACGCTGCCATCAATCCCGGCAATTCCGGCGGCGCGCTGATCAACATGGGCGGCCAGCTGGTCGGCATAAACACTGCGATTTACAGCCGCAGCGGCGGCTCGATCGGCATTGGCTTTGCCATCCCGGCCAACATGGTGCGCGCTTTCGCCGACGCGGCCAAGGCGGGGCTCGATTTCTTCGAGCGGCCCTATATCGGCGCCGAGTTCGAAGCGGTCACACCGCAGATTGCCGAATCGCTCGGCATGGAGAAGCCGGCCGGGGCGCTGGTCTCGTCTGTCGAGGAGGCTGGACCGGCGGCCAAGGCAGGGCTGAAGCCCGGGGATGTGGTGCTGCAGCTCAACGGCACGACCGTTGACGGCATCGAGGCGCTGGATTACCGCATGGCGACGCTGTCGATCGGCACCAAGGCCAGCTTTGCTGTCCTGAGCAAAGGCCAGCAGGCGACGATGGACATTGCGCTGGAGCGTGCGCCGGAGGGCGCCAAGGCCTCGGAAGTGACGCTGCATGGCCGCAGCCCGTTCTCGGGCGCCAAGGTCGCGGAACTGTCGCCCAGGCTTGCACAGCGGCTTGGCCTGCGCACCGACCTCAAGGGCGTCACCGTGGTCGACATCAACCGCGATTCGCCGGCCGCCGATTTCGGCTTCCAGCCCGGCGACATTGTGCGCGAGGTGAACGGCACGACTGTCGATACGGCGGCGACGCTGGCGCAGCTTGCCCAGCAGGATACGCGCTGGTGGCGCTTTACCGTCGAGCGTGGCGGGCAGATACTGCGCCAGGTGTTGCGTTACTGAGGCGCTCTTCCCATTTAGAGCATGATCCCGAAAAGTGGGAACCGGTTTTCGGATAAGATCATGCTCCAAAAGAGTGGGATCGCTCCAACAAAAAGACTTGCATGGCCGATCTGTTCAGCGTCGATGAACCGGAAAGAGCGCCACCCGGTCGGCCGCTCGCCGACCGGCTGCGCCCGAAAAACCTCGGCGAGGTCGTTGGCCAGGAGCATCTGACCGGGCCCGATGGCGCGCTGACGCGGCTGATCAATTCCGGCTCACTCGGCTCGATGATTTTTTGGGGGCCGCCGGGGACCGGAAAGACGACCGTTGCGCGGCTGCTGGCCGGCGAGACCAGTCTTGCCTTCGAGCAGATCTCGGCGGTGTTTTCTGGCGTCGCCGACCTGAAGAAAGTGTTCGAGGCGGCAAAGCTGCGGCGCGCCAATGGCCGCCAGACGCTGCTGTTCGTCGACGAGATCCATCGCTTCAACCGCGCCCAGCAGGATTCTTTCCTGCCGGTCATGGAGGACGGCACGGTCGTGCTCGTCGGCGCCACGACGGAGAATCCCTCCTTCGAGCTCAATGCCGCGCTTCTATCGCGGGCGCGGGTGCTGGTCTTCCATTCGCTGGGCGAGGAGAGCATCGCCAAACTGATCACGCGGGCGGAGGAGACCGAGGGCAGGGCGCTGCCGCTCGACGACGAGGCGCTGGCGATGCTCATCCGCATGAGCGATGGCGACGGTCGTGCCTCGCTGACCTTGGCCGAAGAGGTCTGGCGCGCTGCCAAAGCTGGCGAGGTTTTCGATCCCGAAGGGCTGCAGCGCATCGTCCAGCGCCGTGCGCCGATCTACGACAAGGGCCAGGACGGCCATTACAATCTGATCTCGGCGTTGCACAAATCGGTGCGCGGGTCCGATCCCGACGCGGCCCTCTATTATCTTGCCCGCATGTTCGATGCCGGCGAGGATCCGCTCTATCTCGGCCGCCGGCTGGTGCGCATGGCGATGGAGGATATCGGGCTGGCCGACCCGCAGGCGCTGGTCGTGGCCAACGCAGCCAAGGACGCCTATGACTATCTGGGCTCGCCCGAAGGCGAACTCGCCTTCGCCGAGGCGACCGTCTATCTCGCCACCGCGCCCAAATCCAACGCCGTCTACACCGCCTTCAAGGCGGCCACGCGGGCGGCGAAGGAGTTCGGTTCGCTGCTGCCGCCCAAGCACATCCTCAACGCGCCGACCAAGCTGATGAAAGAGGAGGATTACGGCGCCGGCTACCGCTACGACCATGACCAGCCCGATGCCTTTTCCGGCCAGGACTATTTTCCGGAAAAGATGGGCCGGCAGACCTTTTACGATCCGCCCGAACGCGGCTTCGAGCGCGATATCCGGAAACGGCTGGACTATTGGGCGAAGCTGCGCAGCGAGCGGGAAAAATAGGCTTGCGCGCGCCTGTGGTTTTTCGCCCACCTCAGCGCCGCGCGATGGCATTGTGCGTGGGGACAAAAGACCCTATCAAGGCGCACGGCCTCGGGGGTGGCCGTCGCTAAGATGCTTGGCGATTGTCGTCGCAACAGGAATCGCGCCCGACGGCGCGAGAAAAAAATGAAAAAATCCCTTCGCAAATCCCTTCGCCAGGCTGTGATTGCACTGCCGCTGCTTGCGCTCGGCTTCTATTTCATCCCGATCCTGACTACGATCTGGATCGTCTGCGGCCTGATCGATGTGCTGCGCAACGCCAACAAGGACCTGTCGCTGTTGCGCGGCTATTTCCTCGGCAACGGCATTTTCACCTGGCTGCTGTCGCCCTTCAACCTTCTGGTCGACCTGCTCTGCTACCGGAACCCGGGCGTGTGGAAGCTGGAGCAGTTTCCCGCCGACTATCAGCGCGAGGTCAACGAGGTTCTCGACGTCTTCAAGGCGCGCAAGGACGAGATCATCGCCGATATCGACGCCAATTTCGGCACCGGCCGTCGCGGCATGTATGTCTATCAATGGTACGGCAAGCACAAGATCGACAACGTCGCCGAATTCAACAAGGATTTCAAATACATCAAGACCATTGCCGTCTCGGTCTTCAGGGGCAAGGAATCGACCTCCTGGCATTTCGGACCGCTGCGGCTCAGCCTGCGCATCCTCTACAATCTCCTGCCGGTGAAGGCAGAGGTTTTCGTCGAGTGCAACGGCGCCAGGAACTACTGGCACGACAACCCGCTCTATATTTTCGACGACACGCTGCTGCACCGCTCGGTCAACGAATATGACGGGCGCCGCTACTGTGTGTTCATGGACATCATCCGTCCGTCGCCATTCCCTGGCTTCATCGCCGGCCTTCTCGCCATCGTTTCGGTCACCGTCGAGCGCATCAATTCCATGTTCTACAAGAACTGGAAGATGATCGGCTCGAGCAAGGCAAAGAAGGTCGAGACAACCTGACGCGTAGTCTTGACCGGCAAGAGGGAGCGCGATGTATCACCTGTTGCTTGTCTGTCTTGGCGGCGCGATCGGCGCGATGGCCCGCTTCTTCCTGTCCGGCTTCATCGCCCGCCGAGTCGGCGAGACCTTTCCGTGGGGTACGATGGTCGTCAACGTCTCGGGGGCGTTTGCGATCGGCGTCATCGCGCATGCGGTGGCGCGCGACGGAATGCCCGGCATCTGGGCCTTTGCAGTTACCGGCTGCCTCGGCTGCTATACCACGGTCTCTTCCTTCAGCCTGCAGACGCTGGCGCTGGCGCGCGAGGGTGAATGGTTGCGCGCCGGCGGCAATGTGCTGCTTTCGGTTGTTCTGAGCCTCGGTGGCGTGACGCTGGGCTTTGCCGCGGGAAGTCTCCTGATCGGCAACGGGGCGCTATGAGCAGTCCGCGGAAGCTTCGCTCCGGCGGAACGGACGCTGCCGCGGCAGGGCACGCGGCGCGCCTCATTGGCTGGCGTAAAACGAGTGAAACGGTTCGGATCTATGCTACCGTGGCAGCCGGCAGCATGATCGGCGGCGTGCTGCGAGCGCTTGTCTCATTGGCGAGCGATGCCTTGTGGGGCAGTGGATTCCCCTTCGGCACGCTCCTCGTGAACATTGTCGGCTCATTCCTCATCGGCTTCTATGCCACATTGACGGGGCCGGAAGGCCGCGTCTTCGCCAGCCCGTTGCAGCGCCAGTTCTTCATGGCCGGCTTCTGTGGAGGCCTGACGACCTTTTCCGCGTTCAGCCTTGAAACGCTCATCCTCGCGCAAGGCGGGGAGCTTGTGGTGGCGGGGCTCAATATCGCGATCTCCGTGGTGGCGTGGCTTGCCGCCGTCTGGCTTGGCCACATCTTTGCAATGCGCCTCAACCGACTGAGAGGGTCCGGGCAATGAAAATACCGACACAGGCGCAATTGCTGCGCATATTCATCGGCGAGAACGACAGGGCAGACGGCCGTCCGCTGTATGAGGCAATCGTGCTCAAGGCTCGCGAAATGCAGATTGCCGGCGCGACCGTCCTGCGCGGAGCGATGGGGTTCGGCCATTCCAGCCGGCTTCATACCACGAAGATCCTCCGTTTGTCGGAGGATCTGCCGCTTGTGATCGAGATCGTCGATGGCGAGGAAAAGATAGCCGCTTTCCTGCCAATACTTGAGACAATCATGACAAGCGGTCTGATCACGCTGGAGAAAGTTCAGGTTCTGCAATATGGAACCGACAACGGATGACCGAGTATGAGGTTGCGGGTGTCGGCGAATGCCGTCGCGTGCCGCGGAACGGCGATTGGAATTATGGCAGGCGTTGAACAGATCACAGTAGAGGCCGGCGAGGCGGGCATGCGGCTCGATCGCTGGTTCAAGACCCATTTCCCCGGCCTCGGGTTCGGCCATCTGCAGAAGTTGCTGCGCTCCGGCCAGATCCGTGTCGATGGCGGCCGGGTCAAGGCCGACAGCCGTGTCGAGCCCGGCCAGGTGGTGCGCGTGCCGCCGCTCGAGGTCGACAAGAAGGGCGAGAGCGCGCTTACCGGTCACTCGATCCGCAACCAGGGCGACGCCGATGTGCTGGCCAAGATGCTGATCCACGAAGACCCGAAGGTCTTCGTCTTCAACAAGCCGGCTGGCCTGGCCGTGCAAGGCGGTTCGGGCGTTACCCGCAATGTCGACGACATGCTGGAGGCATGGCGCAGCCAGAAGGGCGAGAAGCCGCGCCTAGTGCACCGGCTCGACCGCGACACGTCGGGCGTGCTGGTGGTTGCCCGCACCAGGCTTGCGGCGATGAAGCTCTCCGAGTCCTTTCGCGCACGTGAGACCAAGAAGACCTACTGGGCGCTGGTCAAGGGCGTGCCGCCCAAGCGCGAGGACAAGATCTCGACCTGGCTGATCAAGGAGCCGACCGAGGACGGTGATCGCGTGCGTGTGGCCGCCCATGGTGAAAAAGGCGCCGACCATGCCGTGTCCTACTACCGGATCATCGAGCAGGCGGCGCAGACGATGACCTGGCTGGAAATGGAGCCCTACACCGGCCGCACCCACCAGCTTCGCGTTCATGCCGCCTATATTGGCTGCCCGATCATCGGCGACCCCAAATATTTCGAGGCCGACACCAATTGGGATTTCCCGGGCGGCATTCAAAACCGCCTGCATCTGCATGCACGCCGCATCGTCATTCCGCACCCGGACAAGGGCGTCATCGACGTCACCGCGCCGATGCCGCCGCATATGCGCCAGAGCTGGAACCTGATCGGCTTCGACGACGCCAGTGCGGAGGACTGACATTGGCCGTTGCCTCGGCATTGGATCGCCGCGACGCGGTCGATTTGGCGGCTGCTGCAATCATGGTCGGGCTGACCTTTTCCTGGGGGTTGAACTATGTCGCCGCCAAGATTTCCTATGCCGGCTTCGACCCTGTTTTCGTCTCGATCGCACGCTCGATCATTGGCGGGCTTTGTGTCCTCGGCTGGTGCTGGCTGCGCGGCATCAGGCTGTTCGAGGCTGACCGGTCGCTGGTCGCAGGCATCATTGTCGGCGTGCTCTTCGGCGTCGAGTTCCTGTGCCTCTATATCGGGCTGGAATACACGACCGTTGCCCGCAACACGCTGCTGGTCAACGCCATGCCGTTCTGGGTCCTGCTCGGCGGCCATTTCCTGCTTGGCGAGCGCATCAATGCGAGGAAGCTTGGCGGTCTCGTGCTTGCCTTTTGCGGCCTGGTGGCGGTGTTCTCCGACGGGATTGTCGGCGGCAACAAAGTGACTCTGATGGGCGATCTTCTCAGCCTCGGCTCCGGCATTCTGTGGGCGGCGACCAGCATCGTCATCAAACGCTCGAAACTGGTCGAGACCAGCGCCGAAAAACTGTTGCTCTACCAGCTGGCGGGCGCCGCCGCCGTCGGCTTCCTGGTGATACCGTTCGCCGGCCCGCCGATCCGTGACGTCACTGCCTTGTCGACATGGGCGCTGCTGTTCCAGGCCATCTATGTCGTTGCCTTCACCTATGTGTTGTGGTTCTGGCTGCTTCGGCGCTATCCGGCATCGGGCCTGTCGAGCTTTGCCTTCCTGTCGCCGGTGTTCGGTGTGCTGTGCGGCGCTGTCATTCTGGGCGAGGCGCCGACGGTCAGGATCTTTGTGGCGCTTGGGCTGATCGCCATCGGCCTGATCATTGTCAACCGGCCGGCGCGCAAGCAGGTTTTGACAAATTTATAGAGCATGATTTTGTCCGAAAACCGCTTCACACTTTTCGGCGTCATGCTCTAAGGAGTTCGAGATGCGCGATATCCTCAACGACCTCGAAGCAGGCAAGCAGCTCTCCGATCCGGATCCGGTGCGCCGCGCGCAGATCCAGATGAAGACGCACCTGCCGAAGCGTTTCTACAAGGACGTTTCCGTCGTGCCGGTGGACGAGGGCTTTGCCGTGCATCTCGACGGCAAGCCGGTGCGCACGCCGGGTAAGGCGTTGCTGGCGCTGCCCACCGAGACGGCGGCAAAGTTGGTAGCCGGCGAATTCGACGCGCAAGGCGAGACCATCGATCCCGTCACGATGCCGGTGCTGCGTCTGGTCAACACCGCCATTGACGGCGTCGCCAGCGACCCGCAGGCGG
This sequence comes from Mesorhizobium caraganae, assembly GCF_016836705.1. Classification (GTDB taxonomy): domain Bacteria; phylum Pseudomonadota; class Alphaproteobacteria; order Rhizobiales; family Rhizobiaceae; genus Mesorhizobium; species Mesorhizobium caraganae. Next base: position 22,497 of record NZ_JAFCGY010000003.1, read on the forward strand.
TGCTGGAGGACGTGTTGCGTTTCGCGTCGTCCGATCTCACCTGCTACCGCGCCGACGCGCCGCAGGGGCTGGTCGAGCGCCAGAACCGGCATTGGGATCCGGTCATCGACTGGGCGCGCAGCGCGCTCGGTGCTCGCTTCAACCTTGCCGAAGGGGTGATTCATGTCGAGCAGCCGCGCGAAAGCATCGCCGTGCTCGGCGCTCATCTTGCCCAGCGCGCCGAGCCGCTGCGGCTGGCCGCCATCCATGTCATGACCTCGCTGACCGGGTCGGCGCTGCTGGCGCTTGCAGTCGACTACGGCGCGCTTGACGGCGAGGCGGCTTGGGCCGCCGGCCATGTCGATGAGGACTGGCAGGCCGAGCATTGGGGCCATGACGCCGAGGCCGTGGCCCGTCGCTCGGCCCGCAAGCGCGACATGATGGCCGCCGTCAGCCTGCTGGAAGCGCTCAAGGGCTGATCTCCGGTCTTTGCCGCACTGCACCTAATACGAAAGTCATAAACCCAATGTCGGTCTGCCTCCGGCCGCCGCTTTCTGTCATTTTTTACGCCGATGGCTGGGCTGAGTCGCGTTCAGAGGGAGCGCCGACCGTGACGCCCGGCATCGAAGACAGACGGGATCTCACGGGAGGACATTTCCATGGCAATGGCATCGACCGCCGGCGGAAGCAGCCGCGGCATGACGCGGGAGGAGAAGAAAGTCATCTTCGCTTCCTCGCTCGGCACGATTTTCGAATGGTATGATTTCTATCTCTATGGCGCATTGGCGGCCGCGATCGGCACCACATTCTTCGCCACTTATCCTGAGGCGACGCGCAACATCTTCACGTTGCTGGTTTTCGCCGCCGGCTTCCTGGTGCGTCCGTTCGGCGCGCTGGTGTTCGGCCGCATCGGCGATCTCGTTGGCCGCAAATACACATTTCTTGTCACCATCACGATCATGGGCCTGTCGACCTTCCTGGTCGGCCTGCTTCCCGGCTCGGCGAGTTGGGGCATTGCGGCGCCCATCATCCTGGTTGGGTTGCGCATGCTGCAGGGCCTGGCGCTTGGCGGTGAGTATGGTGGTGCGGCGACCTATGTCGCCGAACACGCTCCCGACGACCGCCGAGGCTTCTATACGTCGTGGATCCAGACAACGGCCACACTTGGCCTGTTTCTGTCGCTGATTATCATCCTGATCGTGCAGAATTCGCTGAGCAAGGAGGATTTCGCGGCCTGGGGCTGGCGTATTCCATTCCTGGTCTCGGCCATCCTGCTCGCCATATCGGTCTGGATTCGCCTGTCGCTTGCCGAATCGCCGACCTTCCAGCGCATGAAGGACGAGGGCAAGGGCTCCAAGGCGCCTCTGTCGGAAGCTTTCGGCCAGTGGAAGAATGCCAAGATCGCCTTGCTGGCGTTGTTCGGCTTGACCGCCGGCCAAGCCGTGGTCTGGTACAATGGCCAGTTCTACGCGCTGTTCTTCCTGGCCAATGTGCTCAAGGTCGATCCGCAGTCGGTCAACATCATGATCGCAATCGCGCTGGCGCTCGGCTCGATCTTCTTCGTCGTGTTCGGCTGGCTCTCCGACAAGGTCGGCCGCAAGCCGATCATCATGGCCGGTCTGGCGCTGGCGATCGTCACCACCTTCCCGCTGTTCAAGGCGCTGACCTGGGCCGCCAACCCGGCGCTCGCCACCGCGCAGCAGAACACGCGTGCCACGGTGACCGCCGCACCGGGAGACTGCAAGTTCCAGTTCAATCCGACCGGAACACGCAAGCCTCTCACTTCGTGCGATATTGCGACCGACTTCCTTGCCAAGAGCTCCGTACCCTACGACATCATTACGACGGCGGCACCGGGAACCGCGGCCAGTGTGAAGATTGGCACCGAAACGGTGGCGTCCTATGATGCCGTGGCAGCCGCGGACAAAGCGGCTTCAAACGATGCTGCCTTCAAGAAGGCGGTCAACCTCGCGCTTCAGGACGGCGGCTATCCGCTGAAACGTGCTGCCGCCAAGGTTGCCGACCAGAAGCTCGACGCCTTTGTCGCGGCCAATCCCGAATTGAAACTCGACGCGGCAGCCATTCGCGCCGGTGAAAAAGCCACTGTCCCACTCGCCCAGGCGGTCAAGGACAAGGTGCTGACGGCGGATGACGCCGCCGGCGCCACCGACGTGACGGTCTACAGTGTTCCAGCGGCCGGTGCGTTCTCGATGTTTGCCGACCCGGCAGCCGTCAACTGGGCAAAGGTCATCGGCATCCTGTTCATCCTGGTCGTCTACGTGACCATGGTCTACGGGCCGATCGCGGCGATCCTGGTCGAGATGTTCCCGACCCGCATCCGCTATACCGGTATGTCGCTGCCCTATCACATCGGCAATGGCTGGTTTGGCGGCCTGCTGCCGGCGATCGTGTTCGCGCTCAGCGCCTCCAAGGGCGATATCTATTATGGCCTCTGGTATCCGGTGGTGATCGCGGCGATGTCGCTAATCATCGGCATGATCTTCGTCAGGGATACGCTGGGAACCGACCTGCACACCAAGCAGTAGGCGCTGTTCCTGCGTTCAACAAAAAACCCGGCGCGAGCGATCGCGCCGGGTTTTTCTTTTGTTCAGGCCTGCTTTCAGCTTGCTAGCCCGGAAAACGGCTAGCTCTTGTGAGGCTGCTCGGCTTCCGCGATGGCGGCCTCATGGTACCAGGCCTCGCCATGACCCAAGGGATGATCGCGCAATGAGGCAAGCTCTGCCGCGAACTTGGCCTTTACGCCTAAGTTTGAGGCAGCCGCACGCGCTGCCACCGGGAACATCAGGATTTTTGCCGACGGACGGGCTGACGTGATTTCCATTGTCGGTCTCCTTTCTTCTGGAGAGGCTTGTCGATTCATCTTTCCATCAAAGTAGGTCCTGCAATCTGTTTAGGCAAGATGCCTAAAGAAAGATCAGCATTTGCCTGTTATTTAAGCAAATTCTGCCTTTGATCGATCCCGGCGCATTGCTTAGGCGGCTTGGCTGAATCGCCGCGATGACAAGGCAATTTTGACGCACCCCGCGCAGCGGAAATGGCACATGACTTGCATTTTATCGACCGGCAGCCGGTCTGCCGGATGGCTCGGCGCGCGCCGGCGTCATCCAGCTTCGGTGATCAAGCAACGAGAGGCTCTAGAATGACGAAATACAAGCTCGAGTACATCTGGCTCGATGGATACACCCCGGTCCCCAATCTGCGCGGCAAGACCCAGATCAAGGAATATGCCGAGTTCCCGACGCTCGAGCAGCTGCCGCTGTGGGGCTTCGACGGCTCCTCCACGCAGCAGGCCGAAGGCCACAGCTCCGACTGCGTGCTGAAGCCGGTCGCTGTGTTCCCCGATCCGGCCCGCACCAATGGCGTGCTGGTGATGTGCGAAGTGATGATGCCCGATGGCGTGACGCCGCATGTCTCCAACAAGCGCGCCACCATCCTCGACGACGAGGGCGCCTGGTTCGGCTTCGAGCAGGAGTATTTCTTCTACAAGGACGGCCGTCCGCTCGGCTTCCCCGAGAGCGGTTATCCGGCGCCGCAAGGCCCGTACTACACCGGCGTCGGCTACTCCAATGTCGGCCCGGTCGCCCGCCAGATCGTCGAGGAGCATCTCGACCAGTGTCTCGCCGCCGGCATCAACCATGAAGGCATCAACGCCGAAGTGGCCAAGGGCCAATGGGAATTCCAGATCTTCGGCAAGGGCTCGAAGAAGGCCGCCGACCAGATGTGGATGGCCCGCTATCTCTTGCAGCGCCTGACCGAAAAATACGAGATCGACATCGAGTATCACTGCAAGCCGCTCGGCGACACCGACTGGAACGGCTCGGGCATGCACGCCAACTTCTCGACCGCCTATATGCGCGAAGTCGGCGGCAAGGCCTATTTCGAAGCGCTGATGGCTGCCTTTGACAAGAACCTGATGGACCACATCGCCGTCTACGGCCCGGACAATGACAAGCGCCTGACCGGCAAGCACGAGACCGCGCCGTGGAACCGGTTCAGCTACGGCATCGCCGACCGCGGCGCCTCGATCCGCGTGCCGCATTCCTTCGTCAACAACGACTACAAGGGTTATTTGGAAGACCGCCGCCCGAACTCGCAGGGCGACCCCTACCAGATCGCCTCGCAGATCCTGAAGACGATCGCGGAGGTTTCGACCAGCGCCCAGGTTTCGGCGGCGGCTTGAGCATTCGCTGAGGCGGAGACTTGGTCTCCGCCTCGATCTGCTCTGGCGGCATCCGACGCCAGTCGTCCGAACAAACAAAAACCCCGGCGTCTGAACTGACGCCGGGGTTTTTGTTTGTCTCTGAACCGATCGCTCAGACCGAATAGTACATATCGTATTCGACCGGGTGCGGGGTCATTTCGAAGCGCATCACCTCGGCCATCTTGAGCTCGATGTAGCTGTCGATCTGGTCGTCGTCGAAGACGCCGCCGGCTTTCAGGAAGCCGCGGTCCTTGTCGAGGCTCTGCAGCGCTTCGCGCAGCGAGCCGCAGACGGTTGGGATCTTCTTCAACTCCTTCGGCGGCAAGTCGTAGAGGTCCTTGTCCATCGGCTGGCCCGGGTGGATCTTGTTCTTGATGCCGTCGAGGCCCGCCATCAGCATGGCGGCGAAAGCGAGGTAGGGGTTCGCGCCCGGATCGGGGAAGCGGACCTCGACGCGCTTGGACTTTGGCGACGAGCCGAACGGGATGCGGCACGAGGCCGAGCGGTTGCGCGCGGAGTAGGCGAGCAGCACCGGCGCTTCATAGCCAGGCACCAGGCGCTTGTAGGAGTTGGTCAGCGGGTTGGTGAAGGCGTTGATCGCCTTGGCGTGCTTGATGATGCCGCCGATGTAGAACAGGCAGCTCTCCGACAGGCCGGCATATTCATTACCGGCGAAGGTCGGCTTGCCGCCCTTCCAGATCGACTGGTGGACGTGCATGCCCGAACCGTTGTCGCCGAAGATCGGCTTCGGCATGAAGGTCGCCGTCTTGCCATAGGCATTGGCGACCTGGTGCACGACATACTTGTAGATCAGCATCTTGTCGGCGTTGCGGACCAGCGTGTCGAACTTGATGCCGAGCTCGTGCTGGGCGGCGGCCACCTCATGGTGATGCTTTTCGACGCGCACGCCCATTTCGGCGAGCACGGTCAGCATTTCGGAGCGCATGTCCTGCGCGCTGTCGATCGGCGGCACCGGGAAGTAGCCGCCCTTGATACGCGGGCGGTGGCCGAGATTGCCGGTCTCGTAATCGGTGTCGTCGTTGGACGGCAGTTCGGTGGAGTCCAGCTTGAAGCCGGTGTTGTAGGGGTCGGCCTTGTACTTGACGTCGTCGAAGACGAAGAACTCGGCTTCCGGGCCGACAAAGATCTGATCGCCGATGCCTTCGGCCTTCATGTAGGCCTCGGCCTTCTTGGCGGTGCCGCGCGGGTCGCGGTTGTAGGATTCCCCGGAGACCGGATCGAGGATGTCGCACAGGATGACCATGGTCGACTGGGCGAAGAACGGATCCATATGGACGGTGTCGGGATCGGGCATAAGCACCATGTCGGACTCGTTGATCGCCTTCCAGCCGGCAATCGAGGAGCCGTCGAACATGACACCGTCGGCGAACATGTCTTCCTCGACCTCGATGACATCCATCGTCACGTGCTGCAGCTTGCCCTTCGGATCGGTGAAGCGCAGGTCGACGAATTTCACGTCGTTATCCTTGATCTGCTTCATGATGTCTTTGGCTGTCGTCATGTCATTTCTTCCCTGTCTGATGACGTTTCGAGGAGTTATCGGAAACCAGAAACCGAGATATCTGAAATCAGAAACCTCAGACGGCGTCCATCCCCGTTTCACCGGTACGGATGCGAATGACTTCCTCGATGTTGGAGACGAAGATCTTGCCGTCGCCGATGCGGCCGGTCTGGGCCGCCTTGCGGATGGCCTCGATGGCGCCTTCGACGGCATCGTCGCCAAGCACGACCTCGATCTTCACCTTGGGTAGGAAGTCGACGACATATTCGGCGCCGCGATAGAGTTCGGTATGGCCTTTCTGGCGGCCGAAGCCTTTGGCCTCGGTGACGGTGATGCCTTGCAGGCCGGCCTCCTGAAGCGCTTCCTTCACTTCGTCTAGCTTGAACGGCTTGATGATCGCTTCGATCTTTTTCATGTAAAAAGTGGCCTCCACTGCCAAAAAGACGGGTTGTGCGCCCCGCTTGCGCCTCCATCAAGCACGAACTGTGCCAATTTCAGCCCACGAGAAGCGGTTTCGCGCAATTCCAATGCCGCGCCGGGCCGGGATGCACATTCGCGTCATCCACTGCTTCGGAAGCGGCGCGGGTGTTCGGAGCCTACACATTGCCGCTCCGGCCGTCTGCACGATAATTAGGCAGGTCGCGTATTTTGCGGGCGCGCGCGGATCCGTGGCGCCAGTCTGCGAAAGGATTGGCCGCACGCCATCTCGGCGGCTGGCCGTTTGCTTCGAACCCGAAACTGGACAATGCTCGACCAGGACAAAGAGGCCTTGGGCGAAATGCGGATCGGCAATTCATGAGCAACGAAGTCCTGTCGCCGGCCGAGATGGGCGAAGCCGACCGGCTGGCAATCGCCGCCGGTCCGTTCGATGGTTATGGCCTGATGCAGCGCGCTGGCGAAGCGGTCGCTGCCGTGGTCCTGGCGCGCTATCCCGCTTCGAGCCGCGTCCACGTGCTGTGCGGCCCCGGCAACAATGGTGGCGACGGCTATATCGTGGCGCGGTTGCTTGGGGAAAGTGGTGTCGATGTCACGCTGTGGGTGTCCGGTGAGCCGAGGGCAGGCAGCGATGCGGCGATTGCCGCGGCCGAATGCTCGCTGGAGCGCCGGCCCCTGGCGACTTTCGTCGCTGAGCCGGGCTCGTTGATTATCGATGCTCTCTATGGCGCGGGGCTGTCCAAGGACCTCTCGGGTGATGCGGCGCGTGCCGTAGACATTGCCGCCGGCCTGTCTGTCGTTGCCGTCGATTTGCCTTCAGGTGTTTCCGGTGACAGCGGCCACATTCTCGGCGCGGCGTTTCGTGCCGACATCACCGTCACCTTCGCGCGCAAGAAACCGGGACATCTGCTGTTGCCCGGGCGCGAGCGATGCGGCGAGACCGTCGTTACCGACATCGGCATTGGCGACGACATCATCGCACAGGTCGCGCCGCGCACATTCGAAAACAAGCCGGCGTTCTGGCTCGAGACGTTGCCGGTGCCGGCGGTCGATGCGCACAAATACAGGCGCGGTCATGTCGGCGTCTTCTCCGGCGGACCGTCGGCGACGGGCGCGGCGCGGCTGGCGGCACTTGCCGCTGCAAGAAGCGGGGCAGGGGCGGTAACCGTGCTGTCGCCGGGAAATGCCATGCAGGTCAACGCCGCGCATCTGACCTCGATCATGCTGCGCAAGACCGACGCTATCGAGGACGTGCACGACTTTCTCGGCGATCGCCGGTCGTCGAGCTTCGTCCTCGGCCCGGGCTTTGGTGTCGGTGACAAAGCGCGCGATTTTGCCCTCGCCGTGCTCGCCAGAAAACGGCAAGAGGGTGGTGTCGAGGGACTGGTGCTCGATGCCGACGGCATCACGTCCTTCCGCAACACGGGCCCTACATTGTTCGAGGCAGCCAGCAGGCCGGATGCGCCAGCGCTTGTCATGACGCCGCATGAGGGCGAGTTCGGCCGGCTGTTTGCCGACATCGCTGGTGACAAAAGCCTCTCAAAGCTCGCCAAGGCGCGTGCGGCCGCAGCCCGCGCCAATGCCATTGTTATCTACAAGGGCGCCGACACGGTGATCGCGGCGCCGGACGGCCGCGCGGCAATCAACGCCAACGGGGCGCCATGGCTTGCCACCGCCGGTTCTGGTGATGTGCTGGCAGGCATCATTGCCGGGCTCTTGGCGCAAAGCATGCCATGCTTCGAAGCAGCCTGCGCCGCGGTCTGGATCCATGCGGAAGCCGGCAGCCGCTTCGGTCCGGGGCTTATAGCCGAGGATCTGCCGCTGGCCCTGGTGCCGGTGCTGCGTGAACTGGTCGAGCCACGGCAGAAGGTGCTGATCGGATGAAGTTTTTCGCGCTTGTCGTTGCGGCCGTCATGGCGCTGTTCGCATCGCACAGCGCGCGCGCCGAGCAGCCGGTGACCATCATCGACGATCCGGCGGTGCTCGCTGCCCTCGATGCCAAGGGTTTTGGTTTCGCCGGCATTTTCGCCGTCGATGGCGAGGACGATCTGAAATCAATCTACAGCGAGGCGCCGGCCTATCATGCAATCGTAGACATGGTGGCGGCTGACATTGCGGCCCTGCGCGCCGAGATGAAGGCTGGCGGGCGCACGCTCTATGAGGTGACCGACGGCAATGTCGGCCGCATCATGGACATGCGCTGGCTGCAGACCGAAGCCGCGCGCTTCCGCTTGGTCGGTGTCGTCAACCGGCTCGACCGGCGCGATTTCGCCGCGCTGCAAGGCGACAAGAGCTGCGGCGAGGTGCGCTTCATCTACCGCCTGGCCTACAGCTTTCGCAAGAACGGCAAGGTCCTGGCCTCGCGCCTGCCATTCAACTTCAGCGCCGTCTACAGCGTTGAGCCCGATGCCGATGGCGGCTGCGTCGGCGTTGCCGGGCGCTGGACGCCGCAGCTCGACGAAAACGTCGATGCCGGCTGGCTGGCCGGCGGACCGCTGGAACCGGAGGAACTGACTTTCAAGCAGCTCGAGCTCAACGCGCAAGTGGTGCGCTTTCCCTCGGGACAGGAGACCGAGTTCGGCGGGCAGGCGGCCTATCTCATGCGGATTTTTGGCATCGATGGCGCTACCGTCAGCGAGAAGCCGCTGGAGAACACGCCCAATGTCGCACGGCTCTCGGACGATGCGGCGCTGAAGAAAAGGCTCGCCGATTATGTCAGCGCCAATGTCGCGGCGGTCGATCTCGGCGTCTATGAAATCCCCGACGAATTCCTGGCGAAGAAGATCATCTCGTGGTCGACCTTCGGCAGCGCCAGGCAGGCCAACCATCCGTTCACGCCGCTGTTCCAGCCGGCGGATTTCGCCGGCCTCGACTATGCGGCTCTGAAGCTGGTGCGCACGCCGGAGGCGCTGGTCGAGCGGCTGGACAATGGCGCCTGCCAGGGCTGTCACCAGGCGGGCTCGACGGCCGGCTTTCATTTCATCGGCCTCGATGACAAGACGACGTCGCCGCTCAACCGCATCGAGGTCGGCATCTCGCCGCATCTGCATGCCGAGATCCCGCGACGCCAGGCCTGGCTGCGTGCCACGCAGGAGGGAAAGGAGCCGAACCGGTACCGGCCGCTGTCCTTCGCCCCACCCGCGACGTGGAGCGATGCCGGCGATGTCGACTACGCGCCGGCCGAGATGGCGATGCCGTGCCTGATGCCGGACGATGAAAAACGCTTCGGCGCGACCTGGCAATGCGGCGGCGGCACCGTCTGCACGCCGCTGGCGACCGCCTCAGGCGTGCGCACCGCGTTGGCGCAGTGTCTGCTGCCGAAGGACAGCCCAAAGATGTTCTCCGGCCATCCCTGCCTGACCGGCTCGATCGCCAGCAACCCGTCGCAGCCTTTCAACGATCGCTACAAGATCACCGGCCAGTTCGCCGCTTTCGCACCGAGCTTTTCGCGAACCGCTTACACCTGCCGGCCGCCGAAGATCGGCGTGCCGGCAGGCATCGCCTACCGCGCCTGCGACGACAAGGACCGCAGCTTTGCCGCCTTCAAGGCGGGCAAGCCGATGCCGTCCGAAATCTGCGGGATGGTCGGCGGCAAGAAATTCGACACCTGCGTGGCGACCAACAATTTCGACCAATGTCTTGGCGGCGCGGTCAATCGCGGCAACCGTCCCGCCTGTTCGGCCGATCATTTCTGCCGCGAGGACTATATGTGCCAGTCGCTGCCGCCGGACACGCCGGGTGCTGGCAAGGTGAAGGGCATCGGCTTCTGCTCGCCGACCTATTTCATCTTCCAGATGCGCATCGACAACCACGCAACACCCTGGGCCAGCGCTACCGCCGCCACAAGGGATGCGGGGTTCGGCGCGGCGGAAGAGGAGTAGGGTTTCTCAAGGGTTGTCTGGAAGTACTACAGCGGGATGTTGTCGTGTTTCTTCCAGGGGTTCTGCATGTCCTTGTTGCGCAGCATGCGCAGCGCCCGCGCAATGCGGCGGCGGGTGGAATGCGGCATGATCACCTCGTCGACATAGCCGCGCTCGGCGGCGACGAAGGGCGACAGGAAGCGATCCTCGTAAGCCTTTGTATGGGCTGCGATCTTTTCGGCATCGCCGATGTCCTTGCGATAGATGATCTCGACCGCGCCTCTCGCCCCCATCACCGCGATCTGCGCCGTCGGCCAGGCATAGTTCATGTCGCCGCGCAGATGCTTTGAGGCCATCACGTCATAGGCGCCGCCATAGGCTTTGCGGGTGATGACGGTGATCTTCGGCACGGTCGCTTCGGCATAGGCGAACAGCAGTTTGGCGCCGTGTTTGATCAGGCCGCCATATTCCTGCGCGGTGCCCGGCAGGAAGCCCGGAACATCGACGAAAGTGACGATGGGAATGGAAAAGCAGTCGCAGAAGCGCACGAAGCGCGCCGCCTTGCGGCTGGCGTCGGAATCGAGCACGCCGGCCAGCACCATCGGCTGGTTGGCGACGAAGCCGACGGTGCGGCCTTCGACGCGGCCGAAACCGGTGACGATGTTCCTGGCGAAGCTCTGCTGGATCTCGAAGAAATCGCCTTCGTCGGCGACCTTCATGATCAGCTCCTTGATGTCGTAAGGTTTGTTGGCGTTGTCCGGGATCAGCCGGTCGAGCGACAGATCATGGTCGGTGACCGACTGGTAGCATTCGATCTCGGGAAGCTCCGACGTGTTGGAGGCCGGCAGCAGATCGACCAGCCGACGCATCTGCAACAGCGCCTCGACGTCATTGTCATAGGCGCCGTCAGCGATCGAGGATTTTGTCGTGTGGACGGAGGCGCCGCCCAGGCTCTCGGCGGTCACCGTTTCGTTGGTGACGGTCTTCACCACATCCGGCCCGGTAACGAACATGTAGGAGGTGTCGCGGACCATGAAGATGAAGTCGGTCATCGCCGGCGAATAGACGTCGCCGCCCGCGCAAGGGCCCATGATGACAGAAATCTGCGGGATGACGCCGGAGGCCAGCACGTTGCGCTGAAAGATCTCGGCATAGCCGCCAAGGGCCGCCACGCCCTCCTGGATGCGGGCGCCGCCAGCGTCATAGAGGCCGATGATCGGCGCGCGGTTGCGCAGCGCCATCTCCTGCACCTTGATGACCTTTTCGGCATGGGCTTCGGACAGCGAGCCGCCGAACACGGTAAAGTCCTTGGCGAAGAGATAGACCGGGCGGCCGTTGACCGTGCCCCATCCAGTGACGACGCCGTCGCCGGCGATCTTGGTCTTCTCCATGCCGAAGTCGGTCGAGCGGTGCTCGACATACATGTCGAACTCCTCGAACGAGCCCTCGTCGAGGAACACCTCGATGCGTTCGCGCGCGGTGAGCTTGCCCTTCTTGTGCTGGGCGTCGATGCGGCCCTGGCCGCCGCCCAAGCGGGCGATGTCGCGGCGGCGCTCGAGTTCCTTCAGCACGTCCTTCATCGCTCGGTCCCCCATGCGCGATACTTCTTGGCAGGCATTCGCCAGATATGGCAGAATAAGCCTATGAAGAACAACGTAGAAATATCCGAAGATCTGAACCGCCGGATTGAAATGCTGACCTCGCGCTCGACACTTACGCGCGATCAGATCATTGAGGACGCCCTGTCCCATGGGCGTTCGTTGGCGTGGCAGGAAAAGTGGGTTGCCGGCGTTCAGGCGGGAATAGAGGCTGCCGACCGCGGCGATTTCGCCAATGAAGAGGAGATCGCGACCGTTCTCAACAAGTACAGTCAGGCATGAGCCTCGGTGCGAATTGTCTGGACCCGACACTATCTGATCGAGCTTGCGTCAAATCGGCGATTACATCGGCCAACATAATCCGCGGGCTGCTGCCCGGGTGGTCAAGGAGATTCATTCAAAGACCGCCAGGCTGTTGTCTGCCAATCCGTTTATCGGCCGAGTTGGCGAGATCAAAGGCACGCGTGAGTTGGTGATTCCGGGCACGCCTTATATTGTCGCGTATCGGGTAAAGGACACTCAGATGGAAATCCTGTTTGTCCAACACGGCGCCAGGAAATGGCCCGATGAGGTTTAAGCGGACATTTCCAACCGCTTCCTAGCCGCCTTTGTTGCGCTGCAACATGACGCCCCTTGCATTCCGGGGCGAACTCAGCCATATGCAGCCCATAGGCGCTTGGGCCGGGAGATTCCGGCCTTCTCGACAAATGAGACTGGTTGCGTCTGTTTTCCCTCTTTCCGGTTGAACGGCAAGGTGGCGGAAAAGCCCCGTGGCATGATGCCTGCGGGCACGACAGCGCAGCCGAGTGGACGTTACCGTCCGCCCGCCTTGTCGTTTCATATCAAATTTTCGACGGCAGGTTGCGCCCTGCCGCATCGATGTTTGCGGCTAAGGCCGCGTGAAAGAAGACTATTTTGACCAACGAAAACACTATGACCGGTAGCAACACTGTGACCGGCAACACTGCGGAACTCACCGGTTTCGCAGCCCTTGGAATCACCGGCGCGCTGCTCAAGGCGACGCACGGCGCCGGCTTCACCGAGCCGAAGCCGATCCAGACGCAGGCGATCCCGCCGCAGATGGAAGGCCGTGACATTTTCGGTATCGCCCAGACAGGCTCCGGCAAGACCGCGGCCTTCGCGCTGCCAATCCTGTCGAAGATCATCGCGCTCGGCACCAAGCGCCGGGCCAAGACCACCCGTGCGCTGATCCTGGCGCCGACGCGCGAACTCGCCGTGCAGATCGAGGACACCATCAAGATCCTCGCCAAGGGCGCGCATGTCTCGACCGCGCTCGTGCTTGGCGGCGTTTCACGCTTCAACCAGGTGAAGAAGGTTGCGCCCGGCGTCGACATCCTGATCGCTACGCCCGGCCGTCTGACCGACCTGGTGCGCGAGGGTGACCTCATTCTCTCCGACACCAAATGGCTGGTGCTGGACGAGGGCGACCGCATGCTCGACATGGGCTTCATCAACGACGTCAAGCGCATCGCCAAGGCGACCGCGCCCGACCGTCAGACCGTCCTGTTCTCGGCCACCATGCCCAATGAAATCGCCGAGCTGGCGAAGGGCCTGTTGAAGAACCCGATCCGTGTCGAAGTAGCGCCGCAAAGCACTGCGGCGGCCGAGATCGTGCAAGGCGTCGTTTTCGCCCGCACCAAGCAGAAGCGCCAGGTGCTGTCGACCATGCTCGCCGACGCGGCGATGAAGTCCGTCATCATCTTTTCGCGCACCAAGCATGGCGCCGACCGGGTGACCAAGGACCTCGAGCGCGACGGCTTCAAGGCCGCCGTCATCCATGGCAACAAGTCGCAGAACGCCCGCCAGAAGGCGCTCAACGATTTTCGCGAGGGCTCGGTGCGCATTCTGGTGGCGACCGATATCGCGGCGCGCGGCATCGACGTTCCCGGCATCAGCCATGTGGTGAATTTCGACCTGCCGGATGAGGCGGAAAGCTATGTCCACCGCATCGGCCGCACCGGCCGTAACGGCATGGAGGGCATTGCAATCACGCTTTGCGATCCTTCGGAAAACAGCAAGCTGCGCCAGGTCGAGCGCATCATCCGCAGCAAGCTGCCGATCGTTGCCGACCATCTCGGCAGCCCCGATCCGGTGCGCAATCCGGCTGAAAAGAACGAGCGCTTCGAGCCGGCCAACGATCGCAACGACCGCAATGGCCGTCGCGACGGCAGGCGCCCCGGTGGCCAGAACAACGGCTTCGGCAAGAAGCGTTTTGGTGACAAGCCGGCCTTTGCAGGTGCGGGCGAGCGCAAGCCGGAAGGCGCCAAGCCCTTCAAGGGCAACAACAAGCGCCGCTTCGGCGGCAAGCGGCCTGCGGCGCGGGCTGCCTGATCGGACAATCGGCCAGGCGCGTCGCGCCTGGCTTGATTGCTGACTGTAGAAATGAGGACGGCCCGAGCAATGCTCCGGCCGTCCTTTTCGTTTGCGGCTACTCGGTAATTGCCTTCACCCAGACCACAATCCGCTGCGCCAGGAATGCCGTGGTCGACGGCGACAGCGCGTCGCCGGCAATGACGTGGTTGTCGGAATCGCCATTGTCGTCGACCGGCACCAGTTCGTGCGCGGCGCCCCAGCGGCCGGCGATCTCGCGGGTGCGGTCTTCCCGCACCACGCTGTCTGAATCCGAGAAGATGAAGAGAGCCGGTATCGTCGCTTTTTCCACCGGTGCTGCGTAGGCAAGCTCGGTCAATGCTGCCATCGGCAGTACGGCCGCCATCGGATAGGTGTGCGTCCAGAGTTTCTCGTGCAGCGCATTGCGGGTCGGAAAGCTGCGCTCCTTGCCGCCGACAAGCTCGGCGATCTGCCTGCCCCAGGGCATGGTCAGCAGTTCGGCGCCTGAAGCCCTGACGCCGAAATTCGGCGAGATGAACGCGATTGCGGCGACGCCGTCAGATGCGCCAGGCTCAGTCGCCGCCCATGCCGCCAGAGAGCCGCCGGTCGAGGTGCCGATGACGATCACCTTGTCGCCGATGGCCCGGCCGATGGCGAGCGCCTCCTCATAGTCGTTGATCCAGGCGTTAACGCTGCCTTGCGCCATTGCGGCGCCGTCCTGCCCATGGCCGGTGAGGCGGGTGTAAAAGAGGTTGGCGTCGAGCTGGTCGGCGACCTCGTCGGCCAGCGGTCGAACCTCGCCCTTCGATGCCGAAAACCCGTGGATATAGACGATCGCTAGCGGCGTCTTGGCGTGAACCATCGGGTCGGCCCAGATGATTTCTTTCTCAAGCCCGTCGCGGATGTTGGGCACGGCCGCCTCTTCACCCGCCAGATAGGCCTGCGGATCATCGCCGATCGCTTTGGGATCGAAATGGATCTTGGTGTCGACGGGAACGCGCGGACCAAGCAGGACGGCCAGGATGAGGATGACGACGACGCCCAGCACCGCAAGCACGATCCGTCGCCCCATCGCAGACTCCACGCAACAAATCTCAACCTATGGCGGCTGCTGCACCCAAGCAACAGCCGGCCTGTGGACAGTTAGTCGTTCGGCGGCTTGCGATCGAAATTCAGTGGCCGGCCTGTCCAGCGGGTCGCCGTGCTGATGAACCAGCGGCAGAAGGGCCTCGGCAGCAGCGCCAGCAGCTTCAGCCCCCAACTCAGCCGGCGCGGGAAGGTGACCTCGAAGCCGCCGGACTCGATGCCGCGCAGCATGCGTCGCGAGGCGCGGTTGACCGGCATCAGTCCCGGCATCGGCAGCATGTTCTTTTCGGTCAGCGGTGTGTCGATGAATCCCGGATTCATCACCTGGACGCGGACATTCATCTTGTCGAAATCGTATTTCAGCGACTCGGCCAGGATGTTGATCGCCGCCTTCGAACCGCCATAGGCCGCCGTGGTCGGCCAGCCGAAATAGGCGGTCACCGAGCCGACAAGCACGATATGGCCGCGCGCGCGGATACGCATGCGCTCCATCAGCGGGACGAGACCATTGATGATGCCGAAATAGTTGACCTCGAAGGATTGGCGAAAGTCGCGGACCCTAAGGTCTTCGCCGGGCGTGGCGATGTAGTTGCCGGCGTTGAAGACGGCGAGCACGATCGGGCCGAGATCCTTTTCGATCGCCGCCACAGTGCTTGCCATGCGCGGCTCGTCGGTGACATCGCAAGGGTAGGCAACCACGCGTCCCGGCATCTGTGCGGTCTCGACGATGAGCGCGTCGATCGGATGCTCGTCAAGCGCGCTCACCGCGACGACAAAGCCCTTTGCCGCAAGGTCCTTGGCCAGAGCACGGCCGATGCCGCTGCTGCCGCCGGTGATCCAGGCGACGCCATGCTTCGGGTTGGCCCGGTAAAGTGTCATTCTGCGCCCTGCCGATCTGTCATTAGTGCTCTAGCGGTGAAAAAATCGAATGAAAAGAGCGCTTTTCCGCACAAGGTTGAAATGATCGTCATCGCGCGTCATCTGGCGGCAGGAGATTGCAGTACCCGAAATGCGACTGGACCAGGCGAATTCTTGCCTTGAAACGCAAGCTTCGGGTTTCTAGGGTCTCGCCGCAGCTACATGAAGGAATCCCGGATGCCCCGTTCTGTGATCGAAGCGATCGGCAACACGCCCCTGATCCGCCTCAACAAGGCTTCGGAGCTGACCGGCTGCGAGATCCTGGGCAAGGCCGAGTTCATGAATCCGGGCCAATCTGTCAAGGATCGCGCTGGCCTGTTCATTATCCGCGACGCCGAACAGCGGGGGCTGTTGAAGCCGGGCGGCGTCATCGTCGAAGGTACGGCCGGCAATACCGGAATTGGCCTGACGCTGGTCGCCAAGGCGCTGGGCTATCGCACCGTGATCGTCATTCCCGACACGCAGAGCCAGGAGAAGAAAGACACGATCAAGGTGCTTGGCGCGGAATTGATCGAGGTGCCGGCGGTGCCTTACAAGAACCCCAACAACTATGTGAAACTGTCGGGGCGGCTGGCCGAGCAGATGGCGCGTTCCGAGCCGAATGGCGCGATCTGGGCCAACCAGTTCGACAATGTCGCCAATCGCGACGGCCATATCCGCACCACCGCGGAAGAAATCTGGACGCAGACCGGCGGCAAGGTCGACGGCTTCGTCTCGGCTGTGGGTTCGGGCGGCACGCTGGCCGGCGTCGCCTTCGGGCTGAAGGCCAAAAGCAAGGACGTCAAGATCGCGCTCGCCGATCCGCTCGGCGCCGCGCTCTAC
Organism: Mesorhizobium caraganae; assembly: GCF_016836705.1. Classification (GTDB taxonomy): domain Bacteria; phylum Pseudomonadota; class Alphaproteobacteria; order Rhizobiales; family Rhizobiaceae; genus Mesorhizobium; species Mesorhizobium caraganae. Next base: position 39,291 of record NZ_JAFCGY010000003.1, read on the forward strand.
TCCTTCTACACCAGCGGCGAATTGAAGTCCGACGGCAGCTCGATCACCGAAGGCATAGGGCAGGGGCGCATCACGGCCAATCTCGAAGGGTTCACGCCGGACTTCTCGTTCCAGGTTCCGGATGAGGAAGCGCTGCCGATCGTCTTCGACCTGATCCAGGAAGAGGGCCTGTGCGTCGGCGGTTCGACCGGTATCAACATTGCCGGCGCGATCCGGCTGGCGCGCGAGCTTGGCCCCGGCCACACCATCGTGACCATCCTGGCCGACTACGGCACGCGTTATCAGTCGAAGCTGTTCAACCCGGACTTCCTGCGCGAGAAGAAGCTGCCGGTACCGGGCTGGATGGACGAACGCAGCACAATTTCAGTGCCGTACGAGAAGGTTGCCTGATGGCGCACAAGACCGAAGCGCTGTTTCGCGACGACGCCTATCTGACGACGGCCGAAGCCACGGTGGTCGCGATCAACGAGCGTGGCGGCATCATTCTCGACCGGACGATCTTCTACGCGACATCGGGTGGCCAGCTAGGCGACACCGGCACATTGGAGCGCGCCGACGGCAGCCGCATTGCCATTGCCGCCACCATCACTGGCGAGACCAAGGACGAGATCATCCATGTGCCGGCGCCGGAGCAGCCGGTGCCCGAAATTGGCAAGCGGGTGAAACTCGCCATCGACTGGGAGCGGCGGCATCTCCTGATGCGCATGCACGCCGCCTGCCATCTGCTCACCGTCGTCTGTCCGTTTCCGATCACCGGTGCCGCGGTTTCCGAGGATGACAGCCGTGTCGACTTCGACGCTCCGGATGCCGGCTTCACCAAGGAAGATGTTACCGCCGGGTTGATGGAGCTTGTGCTTGCCGATCATCCGATCTTCATCAGGCTGATCACCGACGAGGAACTGGCGGCCAATCCGGGCCTGGTGAAGTCGAAGAATGTCCGCCCGCCGGTCGGCACTGGCAAAATCCGCCTGGTTTGCATCGGCGACAATGCTTCGGTCGACAGCCAGCCCTGCGGTGGCACCCACGTCAAAAGCACCGGCGAGATCGGCGAGATCCACATCGGCAAGATCGAAAAGAAGGGCCGCGAGAACCGGCGTTTTCGCATTCGCTTCGGACCGATGCCTGCGGCTTGAAACCAAGATGCTTCGCGTGCGCGGGGCGGGAGAAAAAGAATGGCCGATGACAGCCCTTTCACCGTCAATGCGGACTGGTTGCAGAGCCGGCTTGGTGAGCCCGGCCTGACGATCGTCGATGCGTCCTGGTATCTGCCGGCGCAAAAGCGCGATGCGCGCGCCGAGTATGAGGCGGCGCATATTCCGGGCGCGCGCTTCTTCGATCACGATGCGGCCTCGGACCCGGATGCCAAGCTGCCACACACGCTGCCGTCGCCGCAGCATTTCGCGCAATATGTCGGCACGATGGGCATTTCGGCCGACGACACCATCGTCGTCTATGACGGCCCGGGTTTCTTCTCGGCGCCGCGCGCCTGGTGGATGTTCCGCGTCATGGGCGTGTTCCAGGTCTATGTGCTGGACGGCGGCTTCGACCGCTGGAAGGCGGCGGGCCGGCCGGTGACGGCGGAACCGACGAAGATCGCGCCGAATGTGTTTTATGCCGATTTCGATGCCGCCCGGGTCGCCAGCCTCTCCGACATGCGGCGCATCGTCGAAACGAAAGAGAGCCAGATTGCGGACGCCCGTGGCGCCGGCCGCTTCACCGGAACCGAACCCGAGCCGCGCGCCGGTGTCCGCTCCGGTCACATGCCTGGCGCGCGCAACCTGCCTTATTCGGCGCTGTCGCAAGGTGGCGAGCTGTTGTCGAAGGATAGGCTGCGCAAGGCCGTTGAGGATGCCGGCATCGATCTGTCGAAGCCTGTCGTCACCTCGTGTGGCTCTGGCATCACCGCAGCTGTCGTCACGCTGGCGCTGGAGACGCTTGGCCACACCGACAACAGGCTCTACGACGGTTCATGGACCGAATGGGGCGGGCTGGCCGATACGCCCGTTGCAACGGGCAAGGAATGATGGCGATGGAAAACGGCGTGTTGGACGACATCGAGGTTACGGTGACGTTTCTGGAAATGCATGTACCACCGGCCTATTCGCCGCCGGTGCCCTACAACAAGCAGATCGCGCTGTTGAAGACCAAGGACATTCCGCTGCATTTCTACCGCTACCTGATGGATCGGGTGGGGCGCAAATGGCATTGGGTCAATGTGCTGCGGCTGGACGATGACGAGCTTGCGGCCGGCATTCACCGCGAGGACCGCGACATCAGGGTGCTTTATCTCGACGGCGCGCCGGCGGGGTTCTTCGACCTCAAGCCTTATCTGCCGGAAGAGGTCGAGCTCGCTTATTTCGGCATGATGGAGCATGCGACCGGGCAAGGCATCGGCCGCTGGTTCCTGGGCGCGGCGATCGCCGCCGCCTGGTCCTACGGGCCGAAACGGGTGACGGTGCAGACCTGCACGCTCGACCATCCGGCCGCCTTGCCGCTCTACCAGAAGCTCGGCTTTGCGCCGGTGGCGCAAAAGAAGGAGACCGTGCATCCGCTGCCTTTTGCCGAGCGCTCGGCCAGCGTCATGCGGCCCTAATCTCTCCGAAAGCTGAACCAGCCGTTCATCGGCGCTTCAGGCTGCCTTTGCCATGGTGGCGTCAACACTGATGGGCCGTTGCCGAGGAGAAAGATATTCTGAGCCGACGTACATTTGCCGCAGCGCTGATTGCAGTGCTTGCGGTGCCGACCTTTGGGCCGACCTTGGCCGCCGCACAGGCGACCACGCCGTCGGCGGCAACGATCGAGCGACAGCTCGACGCGGCGCCCCGGGTGAAACTGCGCCCGAACCAGCGCGTCACCATCCGCGAATTCAAACGGCGGCCGGATCTGAGGCGCCAGGCGCGCTCGATCGACATCCAGTCGATCAATTTCGCCTTTGGCTCGGCGGCCATTTCCAGTTCGCAATACGGCAAGATCGAGAACATCGCCGACGCGCTGGAGCGCATCCTGCGCCGCGATCCCCGCGCCCGTGTGCTGATCGAAGGCCACACCGATGCGGTTGGCTCCTTCCAGTAGAACCAGGTCCTGTCGGAGCAACGCGCCGCCTCGCTGAAGCGCACGCTGGTGCGCGAATTCGGCGTGCCGGGCTATGCGCTGGAAACCGTCGGTTATGGCGAGGAATTCCTGCTGGTGCAGACCCAGGATGAGAACTGGCGCAACCGCCGTGTGACGCTGCGCCGCTTCGACGATTTCATCCGCTGACCAGGACAGGTTTCTGAAGCAATGTTTCAGCAGTCCGGCTTGAAATGGCCGGGCTGCTGGCGGCCTCACAGCCTTGGCAGGAATCGGGTGGGAGGCACCTGCGTGGCGGCATATTCTCAGGTCAAAGACACCGGAGATTCAGCCATGACCGTTCAGTTCAAAGCCTTGCCGACAGAAGACGTCAGAGCGCTGCAGCGCGGCGGTCCGGACGCCTATGGGCAGACGCCCGAACGCAGGATTTCCGATGGTGACGGCGTGCCTTGCCGGCATTGCCTGAGAAACGTCGCCGAAGGCGATGGCTATCTGATCCTGGCCTATCGGCCGTTTCCTGAGTTGCAGCCCTATGCCGAGACCGGACCCATCTTCCTGCATGCGCAGGAGTGCGAACGCGCCGCCGAGACAGAAGCGCTGCCGGATATGCTGGAGAGCAGCGACTATATCGTGCGCGGCTATGGAGCCGATGACCGCATCGTCTATGGCAGTGGCGGCGTCATCCCGACGGACGCCATTGCGGCGCGGGCGAAGACGCTGTTTGAGCGCGATGACATCGCCTATGTCCATGTCCGCTCTGCACGCAACAATTGCTATCAGTGCCGCATCGACCGCGCGTGACGGCGACGCAAAAAAATGCCCGCCGGTCGTCTGGCGGGCAGTTGGGAGCCGTGTGACGGATGCTGCCGCCGAAGAGGTCTGCATAGGAGACATCAGGCGTTCGGGAGGCAGCTGGGGCCGTCAAGTTGGCGATATCTGTCTGCGCAGGTTTTTCGATTGCCTGATGTGAAGCACTTCACACAGCGCCCAGCGATCGTCGAAACATGGAGGCACCGGTTGAGAGCTGTCGCACTCCCGTCGTATTCATACGCTAAGAGAGAGATGTCGATGGATTTGCCGACCGCGGATGAACCGGCGGGAATCTCGACGACTGAGGAAGCGGGGCTTTGGCTCCGCTTTTTTGTTGCCGACTTTGTTCCACGCAAAGAAAAAGCCCGCCGGAATTGACCGACGGGCTTTTGACCGCTGCCGATGCTGCTTTTAGTTGAATTTATACTTCGCACCGATGCGAACGGTCTGGAATGAAGGTTCGTCGGTGATGAGACCGTCCGAACCGAAATCTTCTTTCTCATACTGCGAATAGCGGTATTCGAGACCCAGCGTCATGTTGCTGGAAACGGCCGTTTCGAGGCCGCCACCGATCGAGAAGCCGCTCGAACCCCAGTCGACAATGTCGCCGATGGTGGAATTCTCAGCCATCGGATAGAACTGCTTGAATTGCCAAGAAAAAACCCGCCGGAGCGAACCGGCGGGCGAGACAGGAGGAAACTCTTTTTGGTGAAATCAGGCGGCCAGGACCGCCTTGGGTTCTACCAGCTCGTAGCCGAGCGCTTCGGCGATAGCGCGGTTGGTGATCTTGCCCCTGTGGACGTTGAGACCGTTGCGCAGATGATGGTCGTCAACAAGCGCCTTCAGGCCCTTGTCGGCGAGCTGCAGGCCGTAATGCAGCGTCGCGTTGTTGAGCGCGTGCGCCGAAGTGACCGGCACGGCGCCAGGCATGTTGGCGACGCAGTAATGGATGACGCCATCGACCTCGTAGGTCGGATCGGCATGGGTGGTGGCGTGCGAGGTCTCGAAGCAACCGCCCTGATCGATGGCGACGTCGACCAGCACTGAGCCTTTCTTCATGCCCGACAGCATTTCGCGGGTCACCAGCTTGGGTGCCGCCGCGCCCGGGATGAGCACGGCGCCGACGACGATGTCGGCGGAGAAGCATTCTTCTTCCAGCGCCTCGACAGTGGAATAACGGGTGTGGACACGGCCGGCAAAGAGGTCGTCGAGCTGGCGCAGGCGCGGGATCGAACGGTCGATGATGGTGACGTCGGCGCCAAGGCCGGCGGCCATGCGGGCGGCATGCAGGCCGACGACGCCGCCGCCGAGCACTGTGACTTTACCGGGCAGCACGCCGGGCACGCCGCCGAGCAGTACGCCGCGGCCACCATTGGCCTTCTGCAGCGCCGTGGCGCCGGCCTGGATCGACAGGCGGCCGGCGACTTCCGACATCGGCGCCAAGAGCGGCAGGCCGCCGCGGTCGTCGGTCACGGTCTCATAGGCGATTGCCGTGACGCCGGAGGCGAGCAGGCCCTTGGTCTGCTCGGGATCGGGAGCCAGGTGAAGATAGGTGTAGAGGATCTGGCCATCGCGCAGCTGCACCCATTCATTGGGCTGCGGCTCCTTGACCTTGACGATCATGTCCGACTTGGCGAACACATCTGCGGCGGTCTTGGCAATGGTGGCGCCGGCGGCGCGATAGGCATTGTCATCGGCGCCGATGCCAGCGCCGGCGCCGGTTTCGACCAGCACCTCATGGCCATGCGCGACATATTCGCGGACAGAGCCCGGCGTCAGGCCGACGCGGTATTCGTGGTTCTTGATTTCCTTGGGGCAACCGACGCGCATTCTTCTTCTCCTGATCCAGCCCTTGGGGCTCGTTCCCTGTATTAATGTAGTCAACCACGAATCGTTGCGCGGATGTTTGCGAATGCGCTTGCGCGCCATGATGCGTTTCGATAATCGTTGCGCCAAATTGCAGGATTTTCGCAGGAATCACGAAAAATGCCGCTCGACAGGATCGATATCGCCATTCTTGAGACTTTGCAGAAGGATGGGCGCATACCCAATGCGGCGCTCGCCGAGCGGGTCGGCCTGTCGCAGTCGGCCTGCTCGCGGCGCCTCGACAATCTGGAGAAATCCGGGACCATTCGCGGCTATCACGCCCGGCTTTCGAATGCAGCGCTCGGGCACCAGATGACGGCGATCGTGCACATCTCGTTGTCGGGGCAATTCGAAAAGACGCTGTCGGATTTCGAGGCGGCGATCAAGCGCTGCCCGAATGTACTGTCCTGCCACCTGATGTCAGGCGAATACGACTACATCCTGCGCATCGCCGCCAAGGACCTGGTCGATTATGAGCGCATCCACAAGGAATGGCTGTCGGCGATGCCGCATGTGACCAAGATCAACTCGTCGTTTGCCTTGCGCGAGATCGTCGATCGCACGGCCATGGGGATGAAGCCGGAACTGGCTTAACGCCAAAGGCACACCCGGACGTCCTTCCCGACATAGCACGCGCCTTCGCGGCGAAGTTCTTCCCAGCGTTCATCACCGTGCGTTGCGCGAATGTCGGAGTTCCCATAGCCCTCCCAGACATCACCGTCCTTGTAGACAACTGCCCAGTAATCTTCGGACATTTCACCAGCGCCACTATGCGTGTCGGGATAGTCGATCCCTGCAAAAACCTGCCGAGGCCCCTGGATATTAAAATCGCCGCCCTTCTCGATTTGATAGGAGCACTTTCCGGATATTCGAGTCTGACCGTCAACAGTGAGCAGGCAGCGGCCCCATTTATAACCGCTCGGCAAACGATGCTGTGGTTGCGCGTGCGAAAACGAACAGGAAAACGCAATTGCGAGGGCCGCCGCTATAGTTCGTCCGATCATCTTAGCATCCGTTGTTAGGCAGCCAATCTAAAGAGCGACCGGACACTTTTGGATCCGCCCAGAGCGCATGTCGAAACGGTCCGCCGCAGCAAGATTATGCTTTTTGTCGACCAAGTCGGATTTTTGTCACCGCGAAGAAATCCAGCTGGTCTCATTTTCCAAACGGGCTCTCAGGCCTCGGTCACCAAGCGATCCATCGGGATGTCGTGCGGCTGCGGGTAGATGGTCGCGATGCGCTGCAACCCGTAGCCGACCCCGATGACCAATGGCTTGAACGGCATTGCCGCCAGCGTGCGGTCGAAGAAGCCGCCGCCGTAGCCCAGGCGGTAGTTTTGCGGATCGATGCCGACGATCGGCGAAATGACGATGTCGGGCAGCACCGGATCGCCTTCGGCGGGGATCGGGATATTCCAGACGCCTTTTTCCAGCCGGTCGCCAGGAACGTAGGCGCGGAAGATCAGCGGCTGGCCCTTCTCGATGACGATGGGGAGCGCCGTGCGGCCACCGCGTTCATTGACCGACGCTATCCAAGGCCGCAGGTCCGGCTCGCCGCGAAACGGCCAGTAGAGGCTGACTATGCGGCCGGCAATGTCGCCGATCACCGCGTCGAGACCTTCGGCGATACGCTGCGACATCGCCGTCCGCATGTCGGCGGAAACCGCCAACCGCGCCGCGATCAGCCGTTCGCGCTCAGCCTTGCGCCAACGTCGTACGTCGGTCCAGTCGGTCAATGGCGCGCGAAATTCCGGATCGAGTTCGTGCATGAAGCAAGGCGGCGAAGAATATTGCGCCGGGCCTTCGCCGTCTTTCGCGCCGTGACTATCTTTGGCCATGCCTCACTCCCGTGGTTCCTTCCCCTGCGAGGCTATACCCGTCTGAGCCTGCCGACATGGGCATTCGCGACATTGGAGGGCGAGTCCGGGGTAGCCTTGATGCATGGCAGTCTTGCGCTCCACCACATTGTTGCGGTGCACAAAAATCACTAGATAAGGACGGTGAAAACGAGGTGAGTGCGATGAACGAAACGAGCCATCATGTCGTTGTCGTCGGTGCAGGATTCGGAGGTCTCGAACTGACCCGGGCACTGGCCGGTGCACCGGTGCGCATCACCATGATCGACAAGCGCAACCACCACCTTTTCCAGCCGCTGCTCTACCAGGTGGCAACCACATCGCTGGCGACCTCGGAAGTTGCCTGGCCGATCCGTCATCTGTTGCGCAAGCGCAAGGACGTGACGACGCTCCTGGGTAATGTCACCGGCGTCGATCGTGCCGGCAAACGCGTGCTGCTCGAGGACGGCAGTTCGGTTTCCTATGATACGCTGGTGCTCGCCACCGGCGCGCGCCACGCATATTTCGGCCATGACGAATGGGAGCCTTTCGCGCCCGGGCTGAAGACGCTTGAGGACGCCACCACCATTCGCCGGCGCATCCTGCTTGCCTTCGAGCAGGCCGAGCGTGAAACCGATCCGGCCACGCGCCAGGCGCTGCTGACGCTGGTTATCGTCGGCGGCGGCCCGACCGGCGTCGAGCTTGCCGGCACCATTATTGAACTCGCGCATGAGACGCTGCGCGGCGAATTCCGCAAGATCGACACGCGTGATGCGCGCGTGGTGCTGGTCGAGGCCGGCGACCGCATCCTGGCCAATTTCGCGCCGGTACTGTCCGACTATGCGCGCAAGGCGCTGGAACGGCGGGGCGTCACGGTCGAGCTTGGCCGCGCCGTCACGCGGCTGGATGCCGAGGGTGTCGTGTTTGGAGACACGCATCTGCCGGCGCGGACAATCCTCTGGGCCGCCGGCGTTGCCGCTTCGCCCGCGGGAGAATGGCTGGGGGTGCCGGTCGACCGGGCAGGCAGGGTGATGGTCGAAGCCGATCTGACGGTGCCGGACAGTCCCGAGATTTTTGTCATCGGCGACACCGCGCATGTCCTGCGGCCGGATGGCAAGCCGGTGCCAGGCGTGGCGCCCTCCGCCAAGCAGGAGGGTAAACATGTCGCCGCGACGATCAAGGCGCGGCTGGCAGGCGATAGCGCGCCGCGTCCTTTCCGCTACAAACATGCCGGCGACCTGGCGACGATCGGCAAGTGGGCAGCCGCGATCGATTTCGGCTGGATCAAGCTTACCGGCTGGTTCGCCTGGTGGCTGTGGGGTGTGGCGCACATCTACTTCCTGATCGGCTTCCGCAACCGGCTGTCGGTATCGCTTAGCTGGCTATGGATATATTTCACCGGCCAGCGCAGTGCGCGGCTGATCACCCAGGGCGACGAGGACAAGGGCTGAGGTCTTCCCTTCGGCCACGGCAATTCATCCAGCCGTCACCTTTTGCTGATCGACTGACTTCCCGATGGACATGGCCAGTTTTCGGCGCGAAGGTTTCGGCGGGGCTGGGATGTTCACGTCGCTGGGAAGGAAAACCAATGTCGCCTTTGCTCCACCCCGTCTCCCGTCGCGGTTTTCTTGCCGGCGCCGCTGCCAGCGGAGCGCTGATCGTGCTGCATCCGTTCTCCGCCGGCGCTGAGGCCAATCAGGCGCATCTGAGGATCATGGAGACGACGGACATCCACGTGAATGTTTTGCCGTACGATTACTACGCCGACAAAGCGAACGACACGATGGGCCTGTCGCGGACGGCCTCGCTGATCGCTGCGGTGCGCCAGGAAGCCACCAATGCGATGCTGATCGACAATGGCGACCTTTTGCAGGGCAATCCGATGGGCGACTACATCGCCTACGAGAAGGGACTGAAGGACGGCGACCTGCATCCGATCATGAAGGGCATGAACCTGCTCGGCTATGAATGTTCGACACTCGGCAACCACGAGTTCAATTACGGCCTGTCGTTCCTCGACAAGGTTCTGGCCGGGGCAAATTTTCCGTTCGTCTGCGCCAATCTGATCCGCGGCACCGAACTCGCCGCCAGCCCGCGCGACGACAAGCTCTATCTCAAGCCGTACGTTATCCTGGACAAGAAGATCAAGGACGGGTCGGGCGCCGAGCAGCCGATCAGAATAGGCATTATCGGTTTCGTGCCGCCGCAGATCATGGTCTGGGACCTGAAGAACCTGGAAGGAAATGTCCGGACGCGCGACATTGTCGAGGCGGCCAAGGCCTGGGTGCCTGAGATCAAGGAGGAGGGCGCCGACATCGTGATTGCGCTCTCGCATTCGGGCATCGATATCAAGCAAGGCTACGGAATGGAGAACGCCTCGTTCTTCGTTGCCGGCGTCGAGGGCATCGATGCGGTGTTCACCGGCCATCAGCATCTCGTCTTCCCCGGCAAGAAGGATTTTCAGGCGCTTGATGGGGTCGACACGGAGAAAGGCACGCTGCAAGGCAAACCGGCGGTGATGGGCGGCTTCTGGGGCTCGCATATGGGCCTGATCGACCTGCTTCTGGAACGCGACGGATCGAAATGGCGCGTGGTCTCGGCGACCTCGGAGGCACGGCCGATCTACGAACGCGTCGACAAGGTGAACAAGCCGACGGTGGCGGACGACCAGCGCATCGTCGATGCGCTGAAGGCGGACCATGAGGCGACACTTGCCTATGTCCGCCGTCCGGTCGGCAAGACCTCGGCGCCGCTCTACTCCTATTTCGCGCTGGTGGCCGACGATCCGTCGGTGCAGATCGTCAACCAGGCGCAGAGCTGGTATCTCAAGGACATTCTGAAGAGCACGCAGTGGAAGGATGTGCCGCTGCTGTCGGCGGCAGCGCCCTTCAAGGCCGGCGGGCGTAACGGCGCCGACTACTACACCGACGTGCCGGTGGGCGACATCGCCATCAAGAATGTCGCCGATCTCTATCTCTATCCGAATACGGTGCGCGCGGTTGAGATCACCGGGGCGCAGGTCAAGGAATGGCTGGAAATGTCGGCCGGCATTTTCAAGAAGATCGAGGCCGGGAAGGCCGACCAGGCGCTGATCGACACCGAATTCCCGTCCTACAATTTCGATGTGATCGACGGCGTCAGCTACAAGATAGACCTGTCGCAGCCGCCGAAATACGATGCCAAGGGTGGCGTCGCCAATGCCGGCTCCAGCCGCATCGTCGGCCTCAGCTTCGATGGCAAGCCCATTGATCCAGCAGCGAAATTCGTCGTCGCCACCAACAATTACCGCGCTGGCGGTGGCGGCAATTTCCCTGACATCAACGCCTCGAAGATCATCTACGAAGCGCCTGACACCAACCGCGATGTGATCGTGCGCTATGTCGTCAGCGAGGGCACGATCAATCCGTCGGCCGACGACAATTGGTCGTTCACGCCGCTGCCCGGAACCAGCGTCTTGTTCGAGACCGGTCTCAAAGCGAAGGATTTTATTTCAGGGGTGAAATCGCTCAAGATCGAGCCGGTCGGCGAGGGCGAAGCCGGGTTTGCGAAATACCGCATCCTGCTTTGAGGGAACGAACGGGCGGGCAAATACCCGCTCGCACTACGCCTTGTAGACCACCTGGCGCACGTCGATGTAGCTGGCTCTGAAGCCGGCTTCGCAATAGTGGAGATAAAACTCCCAGAGCTTCTTGAAGCGGTCGTCGAAGCCGAGCGGGACCATCTTTTCCCACGACTGCCAGAAGCGGTTGCGCCATTCGGCCAGCGTGCGAGCATAGTCGTCCGGAAAGACGCGCTCGCACAGATGGGCGAGACCATGGTCTTTGCCCAGCGACTTCAGGATCGACGGCGTCGGCAGCATGCCGCCCGGGAAGACATAGCGCTGGATGAAATCCGGCCGCGCGCGATAGGTGTCGTAGGCGGCTTCGTTGATGGTGATGATCTGCAGGCCGGCGGTGCCGCCGGGTCTCAGGCAGGCCTTCATCTTGTCGAAAAACACCGGCCAGTATTTTTCACCGACCGCCTCGAACATCTCAATCGACGCGATGCGATCGTAAGTGCCTGTTTCGTCGCGGTAATCCTGCAGCTTGATGTCGACCTTGTCAGACAGTCCGGCCTTCTGGATGCGCTCCTTGGCAAAGTCGTGCTGTTCGCGGCTGATGGTCAAGCCGGTGACGCGGCAGCCGATCTCGCGCGCGGCAAATTCGGCAAAACCGCCCCAGCCGCAGCCGATCTCCAGCACATGGTCCTTCTTGCCGATGCCGGTGTCCTTGGCCAAAGCGCGATATTTGGCGGCCTGCGCGCTTTCCAAATCGTTGGCGCCGGTGGCATAGAGCGCCGACGAATAGGTCATGCTGGGATCGAGCCATTGCTTGTAGAAGGCATTGCCGAGGTCGTAATGCGCTGAAATGTTGCGCTTCGAGCCGGTGCGGGTGTTTTCGTTGAACCAGTGGCGGATGCGCTGGACGGTGTTGATGAACCAGTTGGCGCCGCCGGCGACGCGTTCGCCGATGGCCGAGTTGACGACGAACAGTTCGAGAAAGCTGGTCACGTCAGGGCTTTCCCAGTCGCCATCCATGTAGGATTCGGCAACGCCGATGGTGCCGCCGGAAAAGGCGCGGCCGGGCAGGCGCCAGTTCTTCAGCACCAGTTCGGCGTCGGGACCGGGCGCATTGCCACCGACAAGAACGGCGCGGCCGTCCGGCATCCTTACCTTGAGCGAGCCGTGCGGCAGTTTCATCGCCGCCGACAGCACCATGCGCGCCTTGGCCGGCAAGCCTTTGACGATCTCGGCGAAGTTGAACTCGTCCAGCCTGATGGCGTCGCCGACGCCCTTGTGTTCCCTAGCAGCCATCCCACATCCCCCTGGACTTCCGCGGGGACGGCGCAAGATCTGCCGGCCTCCACATCCTCCACATTTCATTCGCAGGCGTGAACGCCGCTGCCCGCGTGGATTTTCGCCACAATCTTCCATGGCATTGGCCGAAACTTCAAGAGGCAAGCTTTGTGAGGCACTGACCCAGGTCGCCGGCCTGAGGCCAGAATCCGCAGGAGCGCGCGGCCCTCGGCGAAATCACTATGGTTCCGAACAGCCACATACGTTAGCTTCAGTCATGCGTTACGTCGTCGTCATCATGGCCATCGCCTTTTTCCTGATCTGGGATGGCCTCTATAATCAGGGCCGCTATCTCGACACGACGGTCAGGGAGATGTCGCGCATCGTGCGCTACGTCACCGGCGGGGGCTAGTTTAGCGCCTCTGCAAAGTCGCCTCCCGGGGGCGCCGGGCGCGACATCGTGGCGGTTGACGCGACGGTTCCGCTCACACAAAACATGCCGGCAAATCGATCGAGGAGGCAGGCGTGATCCGGCATATCGTTTTCTTCAGCGCGCGGCGCAAGGACGATGTCGAGGCTGTGCGCACGGGCTTGCTCAACCTGGGCAATATCCCGCATTCAAACCTGTTCGAGGTGACGCTCAACACCAAGGTCGACCCGCTGTCGGACGCGATCGACGTGGTCGTCTATGCCGAGTTCGAGGACGAGGCGGCCTTGGCCGCCTACAAGGCGCACCCGCTCTATGCGGAGACAACCAGCCGGGTCAAACCATTGCGCGAATTGCGCTATTCGGCCGATGTCGTGGCGGTGGCCTGATCAGTCCGGCAAGGGGCCTCGCCTTCTTCACAGCCGGAATTCATACATCGACGTGCGCGAGCAGCCGAAGCCTGCCTTGAACGGCTCGTCGCCAATGGTGAAATCAGGTGCCGCCGTCCGCTGCCCACGCCGCCATGACAAGGTCGAGTGCGATGCGGCCGCGCGGGCGGACGCCATCGCGATCCGGGCGCCACCGGCGGAAAGGCTTGAACCGATGTCCGGAATGATGCACACCGCGCCGGCATGACCAGCGCAACCCATCCGCTTGACCATCTGGTGCTGCCGACGGCGAGCCTCGCCGTGGCGCGGGCGCGGCTGACGTCGCTTGGCTTCATCGTCGCGCCAACCGGCATACACCCCTTCGGCACCGAAAATTGCTGCGCCTTCTTCGCCGACGGCACCTATCTCGAACCGCTGGCGATCGGCGACGAACAGACGGCAGCCCGCGCGATTGCCGACGGCAATGTCTTTGTCGCGCGCGACCGGCTCTATCGCGCGAGCCTGGGCGATGAGGGCTTTTCCGCCGTAGTGCTGGGCACTGGCGACGCCGATGCGGACCATGCACGTTATGTCTCGGCCGGCCTGTCGGCCGGAGACGTGTTGAGTTTTTCCCGCGCCTTCACCGACGCCGCCGGGAAGAGCGATATGGCGTCGTTCAAGCTGGCTTTCGCCTCCGGTTCTGGGGCAACAGACGCCTTCCTGTTCACCTGCGAGCGGATCAACGCGCCCAAAATCGATCGCACGGCGTTGCAGGCCCATGGCAATGGCGTGACCGGCATTGTCGAAATCGTTGCGGTCAGCGACGCGCCTTCTACACAGGCTCTGCTGATCTCGGTAGTGGCTGGCTCGAAGCAGGAGAGCGGCGCGGTCTTCGATCTGTCGAATGCGTGTCTGACCGTTCTCGATCCTGCGGCTTTCACCGCGCGCTTCAAGATTGCGGCCGGCGCGCCGACGAAACTTCGCTTCGCGGCGATCGTCTTTTCGGTCCGCAGTGCCGATGCCACGGCAAGCCTGCTTGCACACAACTCCATCGAGCACGATATAGCGGGCAACGAAATTGTCGTGCAGCCGGCATCCGGGCAGGGCGCGGCCTTCATCTTCCGGGAGATCCCATGAGCAAGCCGCAAGCGTCCAATTCGATGGCGCCCAATTCGGCGGTAACCGTCGGCAACGTCGTCTTCGACAACAATGCGGCTCTGGCGCTGATTGCCGGCCCGTGCCAGTTCGAATCGCGCCAGCACGCCTTTGACATGGCCGGCGCGCTGAAGGAGTTGACCGGCAAGCTCGGCATCGGCCTCGTCTACAAGACCAGCTACGACAAGGCCAACCGCACCTCACTCTCGGCAACGCGCGGCGCCGGGATGGATGCCGCACTTCCGGTCTTCGACGAGTTGCGCAAGGAATTTTCGCTTCCCATTCTGACCGACGTCCACACCGAGGAGCAGTGCGCGATCGTCGCGCCGCATGTCGATGTGCTGCAGATTCCGGCCTTCCTGTCGCGCCAGACCGACATGCTGGTTGCCGCAGCCAAGACCGGCAAGGTGATCAACGTCAAGAAGGGGCAGTTCCTGGCCCCCTGGGACATGAAGAACGTCGTCGCCAAGATCACCGGCTCCGGCAACGCCAATGTGCTCACCACCGAGCGCGGCGCTTCCTTCGGCTACAACACGCTGGTGTCGGACATGCGGGCTTTGCCCGTGATGGCCGAGATCGGCGCGCCGGTGATTTTCGACGCCACCCATTCGGTGCAGCAACCGGGCGGGCAGGGCGGTGCTTCCGGCGGTGAGCGCCGCTTCGTCGAAACACTTGCCCGCGCTGCCGTTGCCGTCGGCGTCGCCGGCGTCTTTATCGAGACCCACCAGGATCCGGACAATTCGACCTCCTCAGACGGTCCGAACATGCTGCCGCTGAAGGACATGCCGGCCTTGCTCGAAAGACTGATGGCGTTCGACCGCATCGCCAAGAACGCTGCCTGACTGCCACCGTGGCCAGCTTGTAGTCGGCAAAGGCCGGCTGTAGGCTCCTCCTTGCAAATGAGCGCCTTGGCAGGAGGAAGCCATGTCTGTTGCCCGCGTCACCGAAATCACATCGTCATCGGAAAAGAGCTTTCAGGACGCCATCGAGATGGGAATTGCGCGCGCCTCAAAGACCCTGAAGAACGTCGAAGGCGCCTGGATCCAGGACCAGAAGATCGTCGTCGAGGACGGCAAGATCGCGGCCTATCGCGTCAACATGAAGGTGACTTTCATCCTCGCGGAGTAAGCGCCTGCCAACTCCTTGTTGGAGCATGATCTTTTCCGAAAACCGGTTCCCACTTTTCGGGATCATGCTCTGAAAAAATCGGGAACTTTCGCCCGCGCCCCTCATTGTCAAAGTACCATCAACGACAATGAGGAGCATCAGACATGACCACCCAGACAGGTCACACCGAAGCCATTGCCGCTTCGCGCGTCATCGGCACGTCGGTCTACAACACCGAAGGCAGGAACATCGGCAGCATCGAGGACGTCATGCTCGACAAGACGTCGAACGGCATCATGTTCGCGGTTATCGGCTTTGGCGGTTTTCTCGGCATTGGCGAGAAATATCACGCCATTCCATGGGCGAGCCTCGACTATGACGAGGACAAAGGCGGCTACGTCGTGCCGTTCTCCAAGGACCAACTGAAAGCGGCTCCAGCCTATTCGATCAATGAACTGGCCGGCGCTGATGGCGAGGCCGCACGTGACGCTTCCTATGACTACTACAAGGTCACGCCTTATTGGCATTGATCCGGCGCGCCGACGCCTGACGTGAAGGCCCCCGAAACCGGGGGCCTTTTCAATGGGACGGGATGGTTCCTATTCGGCGGCGTAAAGCGTCGACAACTGCGTTGCGGCCTTTGGCGGCTGCTGGTTGTCGCATGACGTCAGGAACGCCGCCGCGATCAAGAACAAACTCACGATACCGCTCAACTCAGACATGGCGAAACTCCTCCTGTTTCGCCCCGCGCGGCATGATCCTAATCGACGCCCCGAATGTTGCTCCTGAATTATCGTGACGCCATGTTGTCGAACGTGATCAAGGCGTGCTCAACCGAGCAGTCCTGCATTCTTCACCGCCTTGAAAATCTTCTCGTGCCAGGCAATCCGGTCCGCCTCGCCATTGGCCGGCGTGGTCGAATTGGCATTGCCGACGTTGATCGCGCGCGAGATCTTTTTGATCAGACCGGAATCGGCAAAGGCATTGCAGCCTGACTCTTTCCATTCGGCGCAAGCTGCGAGCAGCGAAATCTGCGGGTCCTCGATCAGCTCAGGATGATTGGCGAGGTCGACCTTGGCGAGCTTGCCTTTGGCTGTATACGCGTCGCGCCCCGTGGTCTGGAACGTGCCGCCGCCGCGGAAATTGAAGCCGTCCAAAGTTCCTTTCACATTGCCCATCCGCCCGCCATACGCCCAGTCGCCCAGCGCTTCCGGCTTGCGCAGCAGATTGTCCTTGATCCACTGATCGGTCTTGCTGGCGGCTCGCGATTTCCACGCCTTCCGGATCGCAGCCACGGTCGTGTAGGTCAGGGACTCGCGAATGAGGGTGAAGCCACCGGTTTCCATCGCCGCTTGTGCGAAGAAATGCATCAGCCGATCATAGTTGTTGCACACGCCGTGATCGCCGAGTGTTTTGAGGCCTTTGTCGGAGGTAAAGGCGCCGATGTAACCGTCATAGATCGCCCGCCTGGAACCGCTTGCCGGTCTCGGCGCGAATTTCTGGAAGACGGCTGCGGGCAAGCCCTTCTTCGGATCGCCCGCAACCGCTTCGAGGACACTCTCGACGCTCTCGGTCGACAGCACCGGTTCGCCTTCGATGACGACCGAAGCTTTGGGAATTGGCTTGCCGTTGGTTTTCGGGAAACCACTGCCGGCAAAGGCTTTCAGATCGTCGATCAGGGCGATCACCCGGGTTCGGCTCTCCGTGAAGTCCATGTCGGCAAGCGGGCCGCTCACCTTCTTCGTCGGATTGATGCATCCGACGCTGGATAGGAAATTGACGCCTGGATGAATAAGGATTTCGGTGCGCTTGTTGGTCTTAAGCAGTTCGAGTCCAGGTTTGGGTGGCGTCTTGCCGCTGGTGTAGCCGATCGTCACATATTTGCCTCCGGACTGTGTCGCCAGCGGGTAGGTGCCGGGCTCGATGCGCCTGCCGTTGTCTTCTTTCGAATTGTCGCCTGGGCCGCGAGATTCACACACGAACCCCGATAAGCCCGTGACTGCCGTGCCGTTGTGAAAGACTTTATAGGTTCCAACCGTCCTGCGCCTGGTACCCCTCATATGTTCGACTTGCCGGCTAATAAGAAGTTCCCAGCCATTACCTGAAATTGTTGCCATTCCCACCTCTCCAAAGAGTTACAGTCTTGTTGACTTCATTCAAACAGTGCGCATTGGAGATGCGACCCTAACATCTTCGATGTCTCTGCATTGTGATGTTTGTCACGTTGTTGGCTGACTCCTTTTGAAGCATCGGCTGGAGTTTGTCTGCCACCTGGTATTTCGTGACGAAGGCATTGCCGCGATAAAGGGGAGGGGCGCGCGCCTCATGCGGCGCCAGACATATCAGGTCAGGTCGGGCTGTTTGCGTTCAGATGGCGTCGCCGGTGCCCCCAGGCCTGGGGGCATGGGCGACTGTCACTATTATTTCATGCCATTCCCAATTGCCTTTTACGGCGCTTTGGCTAAGAGGGGCGCGACGCTTTATCGATCAATCGGGGACATCGCAATGACCGCCATCATCGACATTATCGGGCGTGAAATCCTGGATAGCCGTGGAAATCCGACCGTCGAGGTCGACGTCGTTCTCGAAGACGGCTCGATGGGCCGCGCCGCGGTGCCGTCCGGCGCCTCGACCGGCGCCCATGAGGCTGTCGAACTGCGCGATGGCGGCGCGCGCTATCTTGGCAAGGGCGTGCTCAAGGCGGTCGAGGCTGTCAATGGCGAGCTGTTCGAGGCGATCGGCGGCATGGAAGCCGAAAACCAGATCCACATCGACCAGACCATGATCGAGCTCGACGGCACCCCCAACAAGAGCCGGCTCGGCGCCAACGCCATCCTCGGCGTGTCGCTGGCAGTGGCCAAGGCGGCGGCGGAAGCCGCCGGCCTGCCGCTCTACCGCTATGTCGGCGGCACCAAGGCGCATATCCTGCCGGTGCCGATGATGAACATCATCAATGGCGGCGCGCACGCCGACAATCCGATCGACTTCCAGGAATTCATGATCCTGCCGGTCGGCGCGCCGACGCTGCGCGAAGGCGTGCGCTGGGGTTCGGAAATTTTCCACACGCTGAGGAAGAAGCTCAAGGATGCCGGCCACAACACCAATGTCGGTGACGAAGGCGGTTTTGCCCCGAACCTGAAGAGCGCGCCGGTGGCGCTCGATTTCATCATGGAATCGATCGAGAAGGCCGGCTTCAAGCCGGGCGAAGAGATCGCGCTCGGCCTCGATTGCGCGGCGACCGAATTCTTCAAGGACGGCAATTACGTCTATGAAGGCGAAAAGAAGACCCGCGATCCCAAGGCGCAGGCCAAGTATCTGGCCAAGCTTGCCGCCGACTATCCGATCATCTCGATCGAGGACGGCCTGGCCGAGGACGACTGGGAAGGCTGGAAGTATCTGACCGATCTGATCGGCAAGAAGACGCAGCTGGTCGGCGACGATTTGTTCGTCACCAACACGGCGCGTCTGCGCGACGGCATCCGCATGGGCGTTGCCAATTCGATCCTGGTCAAGGTCAACCAGATCGGCTCGCTGACCGAGACGCTCGACGCCGTCGAGACCGCGCACAAGGCCGGCTATACCGCTGTGATGTCGCATCGCTCGGGTGAGACCGAGGATTCGACCATCGCCGATCTCGCCGTCGCCACCAATTGCGGGCAGATCAAGACCGGTTCGCTGTCGCGCTCAGACCGCATGGCCAAGTACAACCAGCTGATCCGTATCGAGGAAGAACTCGGCAAGCAGGCGCGTTACGCCGGCAAGTCGGTGGTGAAAAGCTGATCTGCGCGTCCTCGGTCAGGCCCTTGGGCAAGATTTGGGCGACATGCACCAGCGAGCTTGAACCGGAACGCTTTCTGCTGCGGCGGAATGCGCTCAAGCGTTTCCCGTGCGATGTACGCCTAGCGCCACCGAGAGATTTGCAGTGATTTTCTGCATTACATCCGGCAAGTTTCGGTCGACACCGTAGACGAAGCCTGGGAAATCGAGCGGTTTCTGCCGAGACCAGATGGCCTCATGCTGGTCCGGAGGCAGGAGCTGAGCCGGATCGCCCACGGCAATCCAGCCGATCGGTACGACCGTGCCAGGTTCAAGGCGGGTGCGCAGGTGAACGATGCCATTGATGCGGACTTCCGATCCGCGCCCTATGTGCGCACCATGGAAAACCGCCGCACCTGTAGCGATAAAAACTTCATCGCCGACCTCTGCGCCAACAATGTGGCTGTTGGGGCCTACGAGGCAATAATTCCCGACAGTACAAGGATGACTTGCCGTGGCCCGGATCACCGCATTTTCCAACACGATACAGTTGCGGCCAATGCGGATCGATCCGCCAGACTCCGCCACAAGGCGGGCGCCATGCATGACCCGGCTGCCGGCGCCAATGACGACATCGCCGGATATTGTGGCATCCGGAGCGGCCCAAGCATCGGGATCGATGGCAGGCGAATGCCCCGCATAGGAAATGATCATAGCTCGCTCTCCTTCCTCTCGATCTCAGCCGCTCGGCAGCCGATCGGGCAAATTTTGGGTCCGCAAAGATCATGCTCGCAGAGGCGACAGGTTGTTCTCGCGAAAGGACGGGAAGTAGTCGCACCCGCAAGAATCTCGTCCAGCATGGAAACAAAGCGCCGCCGCTCATCCGGTTGCAGCACGGACAGCAATCCGTCGAGCGCGGCGAGCCGGAGAGCTTGCATTTCCCTTACCTGTGCGTGGCCAGTCTCCGTCAGCGTCAGCGGAGTGACACGACCCTGCGGCTTGCCGCGCCCTATCAGCGCCTGCCGTTCCAGCCCGTCGATCAAACGCACGGCAGTCGGTTGACTGACGCCGACGACCTCGGCGAGCTCCGTCGTCGTCAACCCCGGTTTGAAGTGCAGCATCGACAGCACCGCCGCCGCGCTCGGTGAAAGCTCTCTCAAGGACGCTTCCGTCCTGTCGCGAATCATGGCGCCGAGTGCGCCGAGTTTGTTGGCGTCTAACGATTGCATAGCGTATGCATATATTTCTTCAGGAGAAGGTCAACTGCTTTTCGCGCATGCAAGCTGCGACCGCAAAGGAATGGAGAAGAAAAATCGACGAGGTGGACGCAACTTGCCGGGAGGGTGATTTCCCGCTCGCAAAATCCCAAGGTCCGTAACCCTCCATTAAGCACAATCGGGCGAGATAAGGAGGTCAGAGCATGATCCCGAAAAGTGGGAACCGGTTTTCGGAAAAGATCATGCTCCAACAAAGTTGGATTGCGACCATGTGGACACGCCAGCACAAGCAGAGAAACACCGGCCGGTTGATCATCCCGTCGCTTTGCGTGGCGTTCCTGGCGTATTTCGGCTTCCATGCCTATCATGGCGAGTTCGGCATCTATTCCAAATACCAGCTCGAAGCGCAGACCGTCGAATTGCAGGCCAAGTACGATGCCATCAAAGCGCGCCGGATCGATCTGGAGCGGCGCGTCCAGCTGATGCATGAGGGCACGCTCGAGAAGGATATGCTCGACGAGCAGGCGCGCCGGGCGCTCAATCTGTCCCAGGCGGATGAAATTACCATCATGCTGCCGGCTAACTCGAAATAACCTGAATTCAGTTAATCACTGTTATTTCCAATGATTTTAATCGCTTAGACGCATGACAGCCATGCATTTTTCAGCATGGCGAAACGCTTTCTCGCGTGTTAGCCTCTTTCAAATCGGTGGGGAGAGCTGATCTCCCTCGGAGCAGATTTTCGTGCTGCTCTCGTGTCCGCAAAGAGACGCCAACAGGGAGTGATGCATGGCCACCGCCGCCAAAAAAGCGCCTGCCAAATCCGTCAAATCGACATCCGCCAAATCCACGGGGCTTTCCGCCCCCAAACCAGCCGAATTCACCAAGGACGAGGAGCTTGCCGCCTACCGGCACATGCTGCTCATCCGCCGCTTCGAGGAAAAGGCCGGCCAGCTCTACGGCATGGGCTTCATCGGCGGCTTCTGTCACCTCTACATCGGCCAGGAAGCGGTCGTCACTGGCATGAAGATGGCGCTGATCGGCGGCGACCAGATGATCACCGCCTATCGCGACCACGGCCACATGCTGGCGATGGAGCTTTCGCCGCGCGGCGTCATGGCCGAACTGACCGGTCGCCGCGGCGGCCTGTCGAGGGGCAAGGGCGGCTCCATGCACATGTTCTCCAAGGAGAAGCATTTTTACGGCGGCCACGGCATTGTCGGCGCGCAGGTGTCGCTCGGCACGGGCCTCGCCTTCGCCAACCGCTACCGCGACAACAACAATGTCTCGCTGACCTATTTCGGCGACGGCGCGGCCAACCAGGGCCAGGTCTATGAAAGCTTCAACATGGCCTCGCTGTGGAAGCTGCCGGTGATCTACATCATCGAGAACAACCGCTACGCCATGGGCACTTCGGTGTCGCGCTCGTCGGCCGAAACCAATTTTTCGCATCGCGGCGCCTCGTTCAAGATCCCTGGCATCCAGGTCGACGGCATGGATGTGCGTGCGGTCAAATCCGCTGGCGATCAGGCGACCGAATGGTGCCGTGCCGGCAACGGGCCGATTATTTTGGAAATGCAGACCTATCGCTATCGCGGCCATTCGATGTCCGATCCGGCGAAATACCGCTCCAAGGAAGAAGTGCAGAAGATGCGCTCGGATCATGATCCGATCGAGCAGGTCAAGGCGCGGCTGACGGCCAAGAAGTGGGCAAGCGAGGACGAGCTCAAGAATATCGACAAGGAGGTCCGCGACATTGTCGCCGACGCCGCCGAATTCGCCCAGCACGACGCCGAGCCGGATCCGTCCGAGCTCTGGACCGACATCGTATTGTAACGGGAGGGCAAGGACATGCCGATCGAAATTCTCATGCCCGCTCTCTCGCCGACCATGGAAGAGGGCAATCTTTCCAAATGGTTGAAGAGCGAGGGTGACAAGGTTGTCGCCGGCGACGTGATCGCCGAGATCGAAACCGACAAGGCGACGATGGAAGTCGAGGCCGTCGATGAAGGCACGCTGGCCAAGATCGTGGTTCCGGCCGGCACCGAAGGCGTCAAGGTCAACGCGGTGATCGCCGTGCTTGCGGTCGACGGTGAAGATGTCGACACGGCCGGTGAAGGTATCGGCGAGGAGCCCCCCAAGGTTGAAGTAGCCGCGCCCGCGCCGGCGCCTGTCGCGGCCAAGAGCGAGGCCGCGGCACCTGTGGCGGCCGCGCCGAAAACGGAAGTCGCCGCCGATCCGGATATTCCCGCGGGCACCGAGATGGTCTCGACCACGGTGCGCGAAGCCTTGCGCGATGCCATGGCCGAAGAAATGCGCCGCGACGGTGATGTCTTCGTCATGGGCGAGGAAGTCGCCGAATACCAGGGCGCCTATAAGATCACGCAAGGCCTGCTGCAGGAATTCGGGCCGCGCCGCGTCGTCGACACGCCGATCACTGAGCATGGTTTCGCTGGCGTCGGCGTCGGTGCGGCAATGGCCGGCCTGAAGCCGATCGTCGAGTTCATGACCTTCAACTTCGCCATGCAGGCGATCGACCAGATCATCAACTCCGCCGCCAAGACGCTCTATATGTCGGGTGGCCAGATGGGCGCGCCGATTGTCTTCCGCGGACCGAACGGGGCCGCCGCCCGCGTCGGCGCCCAGCACTCGCAGTGCTACGCCGCCTGGTACAGCCATATCCCCGGCCTGAAAGTGGTGATGCCGTATACGGCGGCGGACGCCAAGGGCCTGCTCAAGGCGGCGATCCGCGATCCGAACCCGGTCATCTTCCTCGAAAACGAAATCCTCTACGGCCAGTCCTTCGACGTTCCGAAGCTGGACGATTTCGTGCTGCCGATCGGCAAGGCGCGCATCCACAAGCAGGGCAAGGACGTCACCATCGTCTCGTTCGGCATTGGCATGACCTACGCAATCAAGGCCGAGGCCGAACTGCGCGGGATGGGCATCGATGCCGAGATCATCGATCTTAGGTCCATCCGTCCGCTCGACCTCGACACCGTCATCGCCTCGGTGAAGAAGACCAATCGCCTGATCGTGGTGGAAGAAGGTTTCCCGCAAAGCTCGGTCGGCGACCACATCGCCAACCAGGTGTCGCAGCGCGCCTTCGATTTCCTCGACGCGCCGGTCATCACCATTGCCGGCAAGGACGTGCCGATGCCCTATGCGGCGAACCTCGAAAAGCTGGCCCTGCCCAATGTCGGCGAGGTCATCGAGGCGGTCAAAGCCGTCACGTATCGCTGAGCCGGTCGGGAGGACATCATGCCAATCAACATCACCATGCCGGCGCTCTCACCCACGATGGAAGAGGGCAATCTTTCCAAGTGGTTGGTCAAGGAAGGCGACAAGGTTTCGCCGGGTGACGTGATCGCCGAGATCGAGACCGACAAGGCGACGATGGAAGTCGAAGCGGTCGATGAGGGAACGGTTGCCAAGCTCGTCGTTCCCGCCGGTACCGAAGGCGTCAAGGTCAATGCGCTGATCGCCATTCTGGCTGGTGAAGGCGAGGATGCCGCGGCTGCGGCGAAGGGTGGCGGCGATGCCGCGCCCAAGGCTGAGGCTCCGAAAGCCGATGCGCCAAAGGCCGAAGTGCCGAAGCCGGCAACCGCTGCCGCGGCGCCTGCGCCGACGAAAGCAGAAGCCGCGCCAGTTGCTAACGGTCACGCCGCAGGCGAGCGTACCTTCGCCTCGCCGCTGGCTCGGCGCATCGCCAAGGATGCCGGCGTCGATGTGTCCGCCGTGACCGGCACCGGCCCGCATGGCCGCGTCGTCAAGGCCGATGTCGAGGCGGCGATTGCCGGTGGCGGCGCCAAGGCGGCACCTGCCGCGAAAGCAGCACCTGCCGGCGCTCCGGCGCCTGCCGCTCCTGGCGCCGCACCCAAGGCGATGTCGGACGAGCAGGTGCTGAAGCTGTTCGCGGAAGGCTCATACGAGCTCGTCCCGCACGACAATATGCGCAAGACCATCGCGCGCCGGCTGGTCGAGGCGAAGTCCACTATCCCGCATTTCTACCTGACGCTCGACTGCGAGCTCGATGCGCTGCTGGCGCTGCGCACGCAGTTGAATGCCGCCGCGCCGACGAAGAAGACCGACAAGGGCGAGGCGCCCGTCTACAAGCTGTCGGTCAACGACATGGTGATCAAGGCGATGGCGATGGCGCTGATGGCGGTGCCGGATGCGAACGCATCGTGGACCGATACCGCCATGGTCAAGCACAAGCATGCCGATGTCGGCGTTGCCGTGTCGATCCCCGGCGGCCTGATCACGCCGATTATCCGCCACGCCGACGAAAAGACGCTGTCCACCATCTCCAACGAGATGAAGGATCTGGCGAGCCGCGCCCGCAGCCGTAAGCTGAAACCTGAGGAATATCAGGGCGGCACCACGGCTGTCTCCAATCTCGGCATGTTCGGCATCAAGGACTTTGCCGCCGTCATCAACCCGCCGCATGCGACGATCCTGGCGGTGGGCGCCGGCGAGCAGCGCGCCGTGGTCAAGAATGGCGAGATCAAAGTCGCCAACGTCATGTCGGTAACGCTGTCGACCGATCACCGCGCCGTCGACGGTGCGCTCGGCGCCGAACTCCTGGTCGCCTTCAAGCGCATGATCGAAAACCCGATGGGCATGCTGGTCTAGGAAGGGAAAAGGGCGGTGCGGACATTCTTCACCAGCCTTTTTGCCCTGATCCTTTCCGGCCTGGCCGGCGGGCTGGTGGCGATGTGGCTCGCAATCGCCACCAATGCGGACTCGGAATACATCCTTGTCTTCATGCTGTCGGCGCTGGTCGCCATCGTCCTGACGGTCGTGTTCTTGATCGCCCAGTTCATGTCCGATCCGCAAAGGGCGGTAAATCTCACGGCGCTTGTTGCGGTGGCCTTCTTCGTGATCATCGGGATTGGCCTGATTGCCTGGACCTTCTCGCAGCCGCCGGGAAAAGCCCAGTGGTCAGGCGATTTTCGCTTTGGCGCCGGCCTGGTTTTGCCTGGCATCGCTACCGTGCTGGTGCAGTGGTTGTTCGTGAGATGGCGCGTGCGCGGGCTTAAGGCGGAGGTAAGTGCATGAAGACGATCCTCTGCTACGGCGATTCCCTGACCTGGGGCTATGATGCGGCGAGCCTCGGTCGCCATGCTCTGGAAGACCGCTGGCCGAGCGTGCTCAAGGCTGCGCTGGACGATGACGATATCGAGGTCATTGCCGAAGGCCTCAACGGCCGCACCACGGCCTTCGACGAT
The DNA here is from genome assembly GCF_016836705.1 of Mesorhizobium caraganae. Classification (GTDB taxonomy): domain Bacteria; phylum Pseudomonadota; class Alphaproteobacteria; order Rhizobiales; family Rhizobiaceae; genus Mesorhizobium; species Mesorhizobium caraganae. Next base: position 64,965 of record NZ_JAFCGY010000003.1, read on the forward strand.
CATCTGGCCGGCGCCGACCGCAACGGCGCAAGGCTGTTGCCGACGGTTCTGACGACGCATGCGCCGATCGACCTGATCGTCATCATGCTCGGCGCCAATGACATGAAGCCTTGGATCCACGGCAATCCGGTGGCGGCCAAGCAAGGCATGCAGCGCTTGATCGACATCGTGCGCGGCCATGACTATCCGTTCGACTGGGCAGCACCGCAGATCCTGCTCGTGGCACCGCCGGCGGTCAGCCGCACGGACAATGCCGAATTCAAGGAAATGTTTGCCGGCGGCGATGAGGCCTCGAAGCGGCTGGCGCCGCAATATTCCGCGCTTGCCGACGAGGCCGGCTGCGGCTTTTTCGATGCCGGAACCGTGGCCACGACCACGCCGCTCGACGGTGTCCATCTCGATGCGGAAAACACGCGCAATATAGGTGAGGCATTGGCGCCATTGGTGCGCGTGATGCTGGAACTCTAGACAAAGACAATCAGGGAGAAACCCCGTGGCAGAATCCTACGACGTCATCATCATCGGCTCCGGCCCCGGCGGCTATGTCACGGCTGTGCGTTCCGCCCAGCTCGGCTTCAAGACGGCGATCGTCGAGCGCGAGCATCTCGGCGGCATCTGCCTCAACTGGGGCTGCATCCCGACCAAGGCGCTGCTGCGCTCGGCCGAGATCATGCATTATTCGGATCATCTGAAGGACTACGGGCTGAAGCTCGAAGGCGGCAAGGTCAGCGCCGATACGGCAGCTGTCGTCGACCGCTCGCGCAAAGTGTCGCTGCGGCTGAATGGCGGCGTCGCCTTCCTGATGAAGAAGAACAAGGTCGACGTCATCTGGGGCGAGGCCAAGCTTTCGAAGCCGGGTGAGATCGTCGTCTCCAAGACGGCCAAGAAGCCGATGGAGCCGCAGCCGCCGGTGCCGAAGGGCGTCAAAGGCGAGGGCACCTACACCGCCAAGCACATCATCCTCGCCACCGGCGCCCGGCCGCGCGCGCTGCCCGGCATCGAGCCGGACGGCAAGCTGATCTGGACCTATTTCGAGGCCATGGTGCCGAAGGAAATGCCGAAGTCGCTGCTGGTGATGGGCTCCGGCGCCATCGGCATCGAGTTCGCCTCCTTCTATCGCACCATGGGCGCCGAGGTGACGGTGGTCGAGCTGTTGCCGGCGGTGATGCCGGTCGAGGATGCCGAGGTCTCGAAATTCGCGCAGAAGCAGTTCGAGAAGCAAGGCATGAAGATCATCCTCGAAGCCAAGGTGACCAAGGTCGAGAAGGGTGCCAACTCCGTCACCGCGCATGTTGAGATGAAGGACGGCAAGGTCGAGAAGATCACCGCCGACCGCATGATCTCGGCCGTCGGCGTGCAGGGCAATATCGAGAATCTCGGGCTCGAGACGCTCGGCGTGAAGACTGACCGCGGCTGTGTCGTCGTCGACGGTTACGGCAAGACCAATGTGCCCGGGATTTACGCCATCGGCGATGTCGCCGGACCGCCGATGCTTGCCCACAAGGCCGAGCATGAAGGCGTGGTCTGCATCGAAAAGATCGCAAACTTCCCTGGCGTGCATGCGACAGACAAGCTGAAGATCCCGGGCTGCACTTACTGCAACCCGCAGGTCGCCTCAGTCGGTCTGACCGAAGCCAAGGCCAAGGCCGAAGGCAAGGACATCCGCGTCGGCCGCTTCCAGTTCGGCGCCAACGGCAAGGCGATCGCGCTTGGCGAGGACCAGGGTTTCATCAAGACCATCTTCGACAAGAAGACTGGCCAGTTGCTCGGTGCGCATATGGTGGGTGCCGAAGTGACCGAACTGATCCAGGGTTTTGTCGTGGCGATGAACCTGGAAACGACGGAAGAAGAGCTGATGCACACCATCTTCCCGCATCCGACGCTGTCGGAGATGATGAAGGAAAGCGTGCTCGACGCCTATGGGCGCGCGCTCAACGCATGATAAATTGCTGCCGCGAGACTCAGACGCATGCGCCGGAGGAACCTTGCGGCAAGGCAGTTCGTTTCCGGATGCATTTTCACATGACACTGGAGGAGTTGGCATATGGACGTGAATGGCGTGGGCTGGGTTGCAGCCATCATCATCGGCGGCCTGGCCGGGTGGCTGGCCGAGATGGTGATGAAGAGCAACACCGGCATCTTGATGAACATCATTATGGGCATTGTCGGCGCGGTGGTGCTCAACGCCATTCTCAGGGCTCTCAACATCGAGCCCTTCGGCGTCGGCTGGCTCGCTTATCTGATCACCGGCTTCATCGGCGCATGCCTGCTGATCTTCGCCGGGCGGCTGATTCGCCGATAAAACGGCTCGCCGTTTTATCTCCTTGTTTTGACGCACTTCCGGACGGAAAACCGCTTCACACTTTTCCTGGAATTGCTCCGGAACCCCGCTATGCGAAAAAGGCTGTGGCGGCATGCGCCGCCGCGGCCTTTTTCTTTGCCCCGAAAAGTCTTAAGTGACGTTCTAAAGGCTGACGCCGACGGGCAGACGCCAACAAGTCAGGTTTGAGATGGTCACCGTTCTCGACACGATTGCCAACGCCCCGCGCCTGCGGCACCCCGAAAAAGCGCACAAGCCCGACCAGGATGTGCTGCGCAAACCCGACTGGATCCGCGTCAAGGCGCCGGTGTCCAAGGGCTATGCCGAGACGCGCGAAATCGTGAAGTCGCACAAGCTGGTCACGGTGTGCGAAGAGGCCGGCTGCCCCAATATCGGCGAGTGCTGGGAAAAGAAGCACGCCACCTTCATGATCATGGGCGAGATCTGCACGCGCGCCTGTGCCTTCTGCAATGTCGCCACCGGCATTCCGACCGCGCTCGATGCTGATGAGCCGGCGCGCGTCGCGCATGCCGTCAAGCAGATGGGGTTGACCCATGTCGTCATCACCTCGGTCGACCGCGACGATCTCGCCGATGGCGGCGCACAGCACTTCGCCGAGGTTATCCGCGCCATCCGCGCGGCAACACCCTTGACCACGATCGAAATCCTGACGCCCGATTTCCTGCGCAAGGAAGGCGCCCTAGAGATTGTGGTGGCGGCCAAGCCCGACGTCTTCAACCACAATCTCGAAACCGTGCCGTCGAACTATCTGACGGTGCGGCCGGGTGCGCGCTATTTCCACTCGATCCGGCTCTTGCAGCGGGTCAAGGAACTCGATCCCTCGATCTTCACCAAGTCCGGCATCATGGTTGGTCTCGGCGAGGAGCGAAACGAGATCCTGCAGCTGATGGACGATCTTCGCTCGGCCAATGTCGATTTCATGACCATCGGCCAGTATCTGCAGCCATCGAAGAAGCACCACCCGGTGATCCGCTTCGTCACGCCGGAGGAGTTCAACTCCTTCGCGACGATCGGCAAGACCAAGGGTTTCCTGCTGGTGGCGTCGAGCCCGCTGACGCGCTCCTCGCATCATGCCGGCGACGATTTCGCCAGGCTGCGGGCGGCGCGCGAGGCGCAGCTCAAAAAAGCCAGCTAATCCTGCTTTAAGTGATGCATGTCGTTTTCTCAAAACCGGGGCCACTTTTGAGCGACATGCATTAATGCCGAAATTCGAAGCCACTCGCCGCGTTGCCCACACGCCGGAGCAGATGTTTGCGCTGGTCGCCGATATCGAGACCTATCCTGAATTTCTGCCGCTGTGCGAAGCGCTGACGGTGCGCTCGCGCAAGGAGCGTGACGGCCGCACCATTCTCGTTGCCGATATGAGCATCGGCTACAAGGCGATACGCGAAACCTTTACGACGCAGGTGCTGCTGAGGCCGGACGAAAACACCATCGACGTCAAATACATCGATGGGCCGTTCAAATATCTGAGCAATATCTGGCGCTTCGATCCGGCTGACGGCGGCTGCGAAGTTCATTTCTTCATCGACTACGAGTTCAAGAGCCGCATTCTCGGCGCACTGATGGGCACCATGTTCGACCGCGCCTTCCGCATGTTTTCCGAGGCGTTCGAGAAACGCGCCGACGTCATCTACGGAACGACGCCCATCTCGTGAGTGTCGCCGAGCGCACGCAGGCCGATCTCCAGCGCATGCCTGACCGTCTCGCGGCGGATGAAGTCACGGCCATTGTCGGCAAACATATTGAGCTCTGCTGCCACCAGCCCACCCCTGAGCGCCACTCCGAACCAGACCAGGCCGACCGGTTTTTCCGGCGATCCGCCGCCCGGGCCGGCTATGCCCGTGACGGCAAGCGCCAGCCCGGCGCGCGAGCGCGCCAGCGCACCCGCAGTCATCTCCAGAACCGTTTCGCGCGAGACGGCGCCGTGCGCTTGAAGCGTGGCCGCCGAGACGCCGAGCATCTCCATCTTGGCTTCGTTGGAATAGGTGATGAGGCCGCGATCGACGACCGCCGACGAGCCGGCAATGTCGGTGAGGGCGGCGATGATCATGCCGCCAGTGCAGCTTTCGGCGGTCGCCAACATGATGCCGCGCTGCTGGCAGGCCTGGAGCAGGGCGTTGGCGAGATCGCTACTGCTCATGCCGGCACGTCCCCGGGGAAGACGACGCTGGCGGTGGCGATGGCGGCAATGCCTTCCTCGCGGCCGACAAAGCCGAGTTTTTCATTGGTCGTCGCCTTGATCGAGATGCGGTCGCTGGAAATGCCCAGCATCGCCGACAAGGCCTTGGTCATGGCGTCGCGATGCGGGCCGACGCGCGGCGCTTCGCAGATCAGCGTGATGTCGGCATTGGCGATGCGGCCGCCGCGCGCGCGCACCAGTTTCGCCGCATGTTCGACAAAGATGCGCGATGCCGCACCTTTCCATTGCGGGTCGGAGGGCGGGAAATGCGTGCCGATGTCGCCGGCGCCGCAGGTGGCAAGCAGCGCGTCGGTCAGCGCGTGCAGGCCGACATCAGCATCCGAATGTCCCGACAGCTTTTTGCCGTGCGGAATGGCGACGCCGCACAGAGTGACATGGTCGCCAGGCTCGAAGGCATGCACGTCATAGCCATTGCCGGTGCGGATGTCGGGAAAACGTTCGCCGGTAAGCCGCTGATCGGCCATCGCAATATCCCTTGCCCAGGTGAGTTTGACATTGTCCGGCGACCCCTGGACGATTTTGACCGGAATATGCGCCCATTCGGCGATCGCGGCATCGTCGGTGAAATCCGTCTTGCCGAGATGATGGGCCTTTTCGTGCGCCGCGAGCAGCGGCCAGAACGGAAAGCCTTGCGGCGTTTGTGCAGCATGAAGGCCCGCCCTCGGCACCGTCTCCTTGATCATGCCGGTGGCCGATTCGCGCTTCAGCGTATCGGCGACGGGCAGCGCCGGCAGCGCACCCTGGCGCTCGCCAATGGCCGCGATGGTACGGTCGATGAGAGCCGCATCGACAAACGGCCGCACCGCATCGTGCACAAGCACACGGCCGGGCGCGTGGCCCCTCAGTTCGAGCAGTCCCAGCCGAACCGAACTTTGGCGCGACTCGCCGCCGACTACGGCGATGACCCGCTCGCCATGCGCGCCGGCTGCCTTGTCGAAAAGCGCGCGGTCATCGGCATGGATGGCGACGACGATTGGGCCAATCTCAGGGTGCGCCAGGAATGTCTCCAGCGTGCGCGCAATAACGGCGCGGCCGCCGATGCGCTGATACTGTTTCGGCCCGTCGGCCTGTCCGGCGCGCGCACCGCGGCCGGCGGCGACGATGACCACGCCGACCTTGCCGTCGTCGCCCAGAGCCCGATTCTCACTTGTGTCTGTCATTGCGACTGGTGGTAGTGGGGGTAAAAGCCGAAGGCCAGCATTTTCCCAAATGCGCCGCAATGTGACGTCATTGCGCGTTGCACAATGCCTTTCTTATGGCTAGAGAATGTGCAGCAATCCGATATGCTTGGTTTTTGTGCATGCCTGAAGTAACAAAATTGGCTTTGCCGCTCGATGTCGGCGGCGTGACGATCCGCAACCGCGTGTTCCTTGCGCCGATGTCGGGAATAACGGACGAGCCGTTCCGGCAGCGCGCCTACGCGCATGGCGCAGGCCTGGTCGTGTCGGAAATGGTGGCGAGCGGCGAGCTTGCCAAGGGCAAGGCCGGCTGCGACCTGCGCATCCGTCATTCCGGGCTGCCTGTCCATATGGTTCAGCTTGCCGGCCGCGAAGCTGTGCACATGGCCGAGGGGGCGCGCATCGCTGCCGGCGAGGGCGCCGACATCATCGACATCAATATGGGCTGCCCGGCCAAGAAGGTGACCGGAGGCTATGCCGGTTCGGCGCTGATGCGCGATCTCGACCACGCGCTGTCGTTGATCGAGGCAGTGGTCGGCGCGGTGCAGGTGCCGGTCACGGTCAAGATGCGGCTCGGCTGGGACGAGAATGCGCTGAACGCGCCCGCTCTGGCGCGCCGTGCTGAGGAGGCCGGCGTCAAAATGGTGACGGTGCACGGCCGCACGCGCTGCCAGTTCTATCAGGGCAAGGCCGATTGGGGCGCCATCGCCCGAATCAAGGACGCCGTCTCAATTCCCGTCGTCGCCAATGGCGATGTCGGCTCGCCGGCGGAGGCTGCCCAAATCCTCGAACAGTCGGGCGCCGATGCGGTGATGATCGGCCGGGCGCATTACGGCGCGCCGTGGACGGCGGGCCGCATCGCGGCGACGGCTGCGGGCCAGGCGCCCTCCCGCGTGCCGGAAAGCCCGCAAGCCATGGCCGACTACATTGCCGCCCATTACGAGGACATGCTGACGCTTTACGGCGTTGAAAGCGGCCTGCGCCAGGCGCGCAAGCATCTCGGCTGGTATCTTGAACGCCACGCCGTCGGCGTCACTGACGACCGCCGCAAAGCCATCCTCACCTCGTTCGAGCCTGCCCGCGTCATTGCCCTGCTGCGTGAGGTGTTTTCCGGCGAAGGCGAAGCCGCGCCGCTGCGGAGTGCCGCATGAACGCGCCTGCTGCACCGGGCACCGAGATGGCGGATGCCGCCCATATCGTGCTCAATACCATCCGCCGACCGGTGATCATGGTCGATCCGGACGGGTTCATCACCTACGCCAATGCCGACGCGGAGGACTTCTTCCGCTCCAGCGCGACCATGCTGGCGCGCAACACGCTGTCCAAGCTCATCCCGTTCGGCAGCCCGCTGTTACAACTGGTCGACCAGGTGCGCGAACGCCGCGCGCCGGTCAATGAATACCGTGTCGACGTGTCGTCGCCACGTCTCGGCATCGAGAAGGTCGTCGATCTCTACGTTGCCCCGGTGCCGGAATTCCCGGGCTCGATCGTGGTGATGTTCCAGGAGCGCTCGATGGCCGACAAGATCGACCGGCAGATGACGCATCGGGGTGCTGCACGTTCGGTCACCGGCCTTGCCGCCATGCTGGCGCACGAGATCAAGAATCCGCTGTCGGGCATACGCGGTGCGGCGCAGCTGCTCGAACTGTCGGCTTCCGACGAGGATCGCGCGCTGACCCGGCTTATCACCGACGAGACCGACCGCATCGTGTCGCTGGTCGACCGCATGGAGGTGTTTTCCGACGAGCGGCCGATCGACCGCTACCCCGTCAACATCCATGTCGTGCTGGACCATGTGAAGGCGATCGCCAAGAACGGTTTTGCCAAAAGAATCAGGATATTGGAGGATTATGATCCGTCATTGCCTCCGGTTTTTGCCAACCGCGACCAGCTGATCCAGGTGTTTCTCAACCTGGTCAAGAACGCTGCCGAGGCCATCGGTGGCGACCCGCAAGGCGAGATCGTGCTGTCGACCGCGTTCAGGCCCGGCATCCGCGTTTCCGTCCCGGGCACGCAGGACCGTGTGTCGCTGCCGCTGGAATTCTGCGTGCGCGACAATGGGTCGGGTGTTTCAGAAGACATCCTGCCGATCCTGTTCGACCCGTTCATCACCACCAAGCCGAACGGCTCGGGGCTCGGCCTGGCACTGGTGGCGAAAATCGTCGGCGAGCATGGCGGCATCATCGAATGCGATTCGACGCCGCGCGGCACCACCTTCCGCATCCTGATGCCGGCCTGGAAAGAAGCACCGAACGACACTGCAGATGAAGGCGAAGGAGACCGCAAATGACGGTTCGCGGCAATATTCTCGTCGCCGACGACGATGCGGCCATTCGCACCGTGCTCAACCAGGCGCTGTCGCGCGTCGGCCATGAGGTGCGCGTCACCTCCAACGCCTCGACGTTATGGCGCTGGGTGGCGGCGGGCGAGGGCGATCTGGTCATCACCGACGTGGTCATGCCTGATGAAAACGCCTTCGACATGCTGCCGCGCATCAAGAAGGCGCGACCGGAACTCCCGGTCATCGTGATGAGCGCGCAGAACACCTTCATGACCGCGATTCGCGCTTCCGAAACAGGAGCTTACGAGTACCTGCCGAAGCCGTTCGACCTGACCGAGCTGCTCAGCATCGTCAACCGGGCGCTGTCCGAGCCGCGGCGGCCGAAAATCGATACGCGGCCGGACGAACAGCCTGACGCCATGCCGCTGGTCGGCCGCTCGGCCGCCATGCAGGACATCTACCGCATGCTGGCGCGTATGATGCAGACCGATTTGACGGTCATGATCTCGGGCGAGTCCGGCACCGGCAAGGAACTTGTGGCGCGCGCGCTGCATGAATACGGCCGTCGCCGCGGCGGTCCGTTCGTCGCCATCAACATGGCGGCGATCCCGCGCGATTTGATCGAATCGGAACTGTTCGGTCACGAGAAGGGCGCCTTCACCGGCGCGCAGAACCGCTCGACCGGCCGTTTCGAGCAGGCCGAGGGCGGCACGCTGTTCCTCGACGAGATCGGCGACATGCCGATGGAGGCGCAGACGCGCCTGCTGCGCGTGCTGCAGCAGGGCGAATACACCACGGTCGGCGGGCGTACGCCGATCAAGACGGACGTGCGCATCGTCGCCGCCACCAACAAGGATCTGCGCACGCTGATCAACCAGGGGCTTTTCCGCGAGGATCTGTTCTATCGCCTGAACGTCGTGCCGCTGCGGCTGCCGGGCTTGCGTGAGAGGTCGGAAGACATTCCCGATCTGGTGCGGCATTTCTTCAAGATCGGCGCCAGCGAAGGCTTGCAGACCAAGCGCATTTCGACCGGCGGCATCGAATTGATGAAGCGCTATCCCTGGCCGGGCAATGTGCGCGAATTGGAAAACCTGGTGCGCCGGCTTGCCGCGCTCTACTCGCAGGACGAAATATCCGCCGAGATCATCGAAGCCGAGCTGAAGACAGGCGAAAGGCCGGTCGTTCCCGGCGGCGGCAACCTGATCCCGGACGATCTGTCCATCGGCCAGGCGGTGGAGCACTTCCTGCAGCGCTATTTTGCCTCTTTCGCCGGCGAATTGCCGCCGGCCGGCCTCTATCAGCGCATCCTGTCCGAGGTCGAATATCCGTTGGTGCTGGCTTCCATGACAGCAACGCGCGGCAACCAGATCAAGGCGGCCGAATTGCTGGGTTTGAACCGCAACACGCTGCGCAAGAAGATTCGCGAACTCGGGGTCAACGTCTACAAATCGTCGAGATCGTGAGCGCGTACCGGTCGAAGTGACGCGTGGTCATCCCCTTTTCAGGGGATCGGCGGCCGAAAGTTTCCCTCGCGGCCACACTTGTTGCATAATCGCCACAATGCGTTGCATACATCCGACGCAATCACTGGCTCTTAGACGGCGACATGGCTTCGCAGGCTCTTACATCAAACGAACCGCTTTTCAGCAGACCCGGCGGAAGGGATGGACGCCGGTTGCTCGCGCTGCCCGGCGTTGTCGCAATCGCCGGTGCGCTGGTTACGGCGGCAATCTCATTTGCGATCCTCGTCGGCGCGACGCCGATCACGCCGGACGCAGCCACGACGCTGACGCTGATTGCGGTCAACGCCGTGTTCGTGCTTGCGCTGATCGCCCTGGTCGGCCGCGAGGTGCATCGCATCGTCATGGCGCGCCGGCACGGCAAGGCGGCATCGCGGCTGCATGTGCGCATCGTGGCGATGTTTGCGCTGGTTGCCGCCATCCCCGCCATCATGGTGGCCATCATTGCCTCGATCACGCTCGATATTGGCCTCGACCGCTGGTTCGAGATCCGCACCAAGACGATCGTCAACTCGTCGCTGTCGATCGCCGATGCCTATGTCCAGGAAAATGCTCGCAATCTTCAGGGCACGACGCTGTCGATGGCCTACGATCTCGACGCGTCACGCACGCTTTACGGCCTCGATCGAACCGGCTTTCTCGACCTGATGAACAAGGAAGCCGTGGGCAGGACTCTGGCGCACGCGGCGCTGATCAAGCCGGATGGCTCCTTCGTCATGAGCGCCAAGACCGACACGAATTTCGCCATGCCGGAGCCGCCGGAAGGGGCCGTGGCAAGTGCGGCCGACGGCAAGCCGGTGCTGATCGAGCCGAAGACGCGCAACATCATGGGCGCCATCGTCAAATTGCGGGAGATCGAAGGCCTCTACCTTTACACCATTCGCCTCGTCGATCCCGAGGTGATCAAGGCGCGGCAGATCGTCCAGTCCAACACCGCGGAATATCGTGGCCTGGAAGCGAACAGGCGGACCTCGCAGGTGGCGTTCGCGCTGCCCTATCTGTCGCTGACGCTGATCATCATCCTGTCGGCCATCTGGACCGGGATAGCGGTGGCTGACCGCCTGGTGCGGCCCATCCGCCAGCTCATCGGCGCCGCGGACGAGGTTGCCACCGGCAATCTCGACGTCGCCGTGCCAGTGCGGCCTTCCGACGGTGACGTCGCCTCGCTTGGCGATACGTTCAACAAGATGCTGCTGGAGCTGAAATCGCAGCGCAACGAGATTCTGTCGGCCAAGGATTTGATCGACGAACGGCGGCGTTTCTCGGAAGCGGTGCTGGCCGGCGTCACCGCCGGCGTCATCGGCGTCGATCCCTACGGCATCGTCACCATCGTCAACAAGTCGGCCGAGACGATGCTGGCCATATCGGCGACGGCAGCGCTCGGGCAGAACCTGTCGGCCGTGCTGCCGCATGTCGGCCGCGTCTTCGAGATCGGCCGCAAATCCGGCAAGCCGGTCTATCGCGAGCAGGTCACCTTCTACCGCGCCGGCGCCGAGCGGACTTTCAACGTGCAGATTACCATCGAGGCCGGCGACAACGGCTCGGAGGAGAAATCCTATGTCGTGACGGTCGACGACATCACCGATCTGGTCCAGGCGCAGCGCTCCTCGGCCTGGGCGGACGTGGCACGGCGCATTGCGCATGAAATCAAGAACCCGCTGACGCCAATCCAGCTTTCGGCCGAGCGCATCAAACGCCGTTTCGGCAAGGTCATCACCGAGGACCGCGAGATTTTCGATCAGTGCACCGACACCATCATCCGCCAGGTCGAGGACATCGGCCGCATGGTCGACGAATTCTCAGCTTTCGCCCGCATGCCGAAGCCCGAGATGAAGGCCATCGATCTGCGCGAATCATTGCGCGAGGCGTCGTTCCTGGTCGAGGTCAGCCGTGCAGACATCGCTTTCGAACGCGTCTTCGGCAACGAGCCGCTGAAGGGCACTTTCGACAGCCGGCTGATGGCGCAAGCTTTCGGCAACGTCATCAAGAACGCCGCCGAAGCGATTGACGGACTGGAACAAAAGGACGGTTCGCACGGCATAATCCGGATTCAAGCTGCCCGGCAGAATGGCGCGATCAGAATCGACGTCATCGATAATGGCAAAGGCCTGCCGCGCGAGAATCGTCAAAGGCTGCTCGAGCCCTATATGACGACGCGCGAGAAGGGCACCGGGCTCGGCCTCGCCATCGTCAAGAAGATCGTCGAGGACCATGGCGGGCGGCTCGAACTGCACGATGCGCCTGCGGACTTCCACGGTGGACGCGGCGCGATGATCTCGATCATCCTGCCACCCGCTGCCGCAACCGCGCCGCCACGCGGTCAAGGCGAAACGGAACACGAAAGAGAAACTGAAAAGGTCGGTAATGGCGTCTGATATTCTCATCGTCGATGACGAGGAAGACATCCGTGAACTCGTCGCGGGCATACTGAGCGACGAGGGGCATGAAACCCGCACGGCATTCGATGCCGACAGTGCGCTGGCGGCAATCGCCGACCGGGCGCCGCGGCTGATTTTCCTCGACATCTGGCTGCAGGGCTCGCGCCTGGACGGGCTGGCGCTGCTCGACGAGATCAAGACGATGCATCCGAGCCTGCCGGTGGTGATGATTTCAGGCCATGGCAATATCGAGACAGCAGTGTCGGCCATCCGCCGCGGCGCCTATGATTTCATCGAGAAGCCATTCAAGGCCGACCGGCTGATCCTGATTGCCGAGCGGGCGCTGGAAACCTCGAAATTGCGGCGCGAGGTCTCAGACCTCAAGCAGCGCAGCGGCGAGACCTTCGACCTGATCGGCATGTCGTCGGCGATGAGCCAGCTGCGCCAGACAATCGAACGCGTCGCGCCGACCAACAGCCGCGTCATGATTATCGGTCCGTCCGGTTCGGGCAAGGAACTGGCCGCGCGCGCCATCCATACGCTGTCGGCGCGCAAGGGCGCGCCGTTCGTGACACTGAGCGCCGCCAACATCACGCCCGAGCGCATGGAGATCGAGCTGTTCGGCACCGAATCCAACGGCACCGAGCGCAAGGTCGGCGCGCTGGAGGAGGCGCACCGCGGCATCCTCTACATCGATGAAGTCGCCGACATGCCGCGCGAGACGCAAAACAAGATCCTGCGCGTGCTGGTCGAGCAGCAGTTCGAGCGGGTCGGCGGCACCAAGCGGGTCAAGGTCGACGTCCGCATCATCTCCTCGACCTCGCAGAACCTCGAAGCGATGATCGCCGACGGTCGCTTCCGCGAAGACCTCTATCACCGCCTGGCGGTGGTTCCGGTCATGGTGCCGGGCCTGGCCGAGCGGCGCGAGGACATCCCCTATCTCGTCGACAATTTCATGAAGCAGATCGCGCGTCAGGCCGGCATCAAGCCGCGCCGCATCGGCGACGACGCGCTTGCCGTGCTGCAGGCGCACAACTGGCCGGGCAATGTCCGCCAGCTGCGCAACAATGTCGAACGGCTGATGATCCTGGCGCGTGGCGACGATGTCGATTCACCGATCACCGCCGACCTGTTGCCATCCGAGATCGGCGATGTCATGCCGCGTACGCCGAACCAGTCCGACCAGCACATCATGGCGCTGCCGCTGCGCGAAGCCCGCGAACAGTTCGAGAAGGACTATCTGATCGCCCAGATCAACCGGTTCGGCGGCAACATCTCGAAGACGGCGGAATTCATCGGCATGGAGCGCTCCGCGCTGCACCGCAAGCTGAAGTCGCTGGGGGTCTGATCCCCATTGTTGTTGGGCCAGCACGCTGTGGCCTATGCAATTGCCGGTTACGGCAGCGGCGGAATCGCCTAAAAATGCCGGGACTTTTCTGAGGGATCACTGAATGCCGCGCATTGCCTATGTGAACGGGCGCTATGTCGCCCATGCCGACGCTGCCGTGCATATCGAGGATCGCGGCTACCAATTCGCCGACGGCGTCTACGAGGTCTGCGAGGTGGCTCAAGGCTTTATCGTCGACATGCCGCGCCATCTTGCACGGCTGAACCGCTCGCTCAGCGAACTGTCGATCGACTGGCCGGTCACCAAGGGCGTGCTGCCGCTTCTCTTGCGCGAAGTCGTGCGGCGCAATCAGGTCGTCAACGGCCTGGTCTATGTCCAGGTGACGCGCGGCGTCGCCAGCCGCGACTTCGTTTTCCCGGCCGATACACTGTCGTCGCTGGTCATTACGGCCAGAAAGGCCGACCCGGCGGCGGCCGCAAAGCGGGCCGAGACCGGCATCAAGGTCATCACCGTGCCGGAAAACCGCTGGGACCGGGTCGATATCAAGAGCACCGGTCTGCTGCCCAATGTGCTGGCCAAGCAGAAGGCCAAGGAGGCCGGCGCGCAGGAGGCTTGGTTTGTCGATACAGAAGGTAACGTCAAGGAAGGCGGCTCGTCGAATGCCTGGATCGTGACCCGGGACGGCGTTCTGGTGACCCGGCCGGCCGAGCACGGCATCCTGCGCGGCATCACCCGCACCACCATGTTCGAGGTGGCGGCCAAGCTTGGTTTGAAGATCGAGGAGCGCGGGTTTTCGGTCGCCGAGGCCAAGGCGGCGCGCGAGGCTTTCATCAGTTCGGCAACGACAATAGCCATGCCGGTGGTGGCAATCGACGGCGCCGCGGTCGCCAATGGCCACCCCGGCTCAATAACACTTTCATTGCGGCAGGCCTTTTTTGACATTGCGGAAAAAAGTCCAGCCTGATAACCGCACAGATGGACTGCACATCAATATATCTCGTTCTGGTTGTCGTTACTGACGGCAAGGGGGTGTTTGCAAGCTTGACACGTGCCCGCTAATTTGGCGCATTGGCCTGCAAACCGAAGGGGATCGGCGAAAGACAAGAACAATGGCGGAACGATCGCAAAACCTTCAGGACCTGTTCCTGAATTCTGTTCGCAAGAGCAAAAATCCACTCACCATCTTTCTCATCAACGGCGTCAAGCTGACCGGCGTGGTCACTTCCTTCGACAATTTCTGTGTTCTGCTGCGCCGCGACGGCCACTCCCAGCTCGTCTACAAGCATGCCATTTCCACGATCATGCCGAGCCAGCCGGTTCAGATGTTCGATGGCGAGGAAAGCCAGGGCGCCTGATTGGCACGTGAGAAAGACGCGGACCGCAGCGTCCGCGGGAAACCAGCGCATCACCTCGGGACGGAAGCCAATGGTCCGACCCGGGCGGTTGTCATTGTGCCGGTGCTTACCCGGCATCAGCGCAACGATGACGAAACAAATCGTCCGCGCCTGACGCGTTCGGCGGACGCCCGCCATGACGAGGCGGTTGGCCTTGCGCGCGCCATCAACCTTGATCTGATCCACACGGCGGTGGTGACCGTCAACGATCCACGCCCTGCAACCTTGCTCGGCAGCGGCAAGGTCGCGGAGTTCGCCGAGATCGTCAAAGAGGGTCACGCGGAGGTAGTCATCGTCGACCATCCGCTGACGCCGGTGCAGCAGCGCAATCTCGAGAAGGAATTCAACGCCAAGGTGCTGGACCGCACCGGGTTGATCCTAGAGATTTTTGGCGAGCGCGCGCGAACCAAGGAAGGCACGCTGCAGGTGGAGCTTGCCCATCTCAACTACCAGAAGGGCCGCCTGGTGCGGAGCTGGACCCACCTTGAACGCCAGCGCGGCGGCGCCGGCTTCCTCGGCGGCCCCGGCGAAACCCAGATAGAGTCCGACCGGCGGCAGCTGCAGGAAAAGATCATCAAGCTCAAGCACGAGCTGGAGACGGTGCGCCGCACTCGCGACCTGCACCGCGCCAAGCGCAAGAAGGTGCCGTTCCCGGTTGTGGCTATCGTCGGCTACACCAATGCCGGCAAGTCGACGCTGTTCAACCGGCTGACCGGGGCGGACGTTCTGGCCGAAGACATGCTGTTTGCCACGCTCGACCCGACGCTGCGCCGCGTGCGGCTGCCGCACGGCACGCCGATCATCCTGTCGGACACGGTCGGCTTCATTTCCGACCTGCCGACGCATCTGGTCGCCGCCTTCCGCGCCACGCTGGAAGAGGTGGTCGAGGCCGACCTGGTTATCCATCTGCGCGATATCTCGGACCCCGACACCGCCGCGCAAGCTGAGGACGTCGAGCGCATCCTGGCCGATCTCGGCGTCGACGCCGGCGATACCAAGCGCGTCGTCGAGGTGTGGAACAAGGTCGACCTGCTCGACGACGGCAACCGGGGGCGCCTGCTTGCCGATGGCGCCGACAGCAACAAGGCGCCGCCGATCGCCATCTCGGCCATCACCGGTGAGGGCATCGATGCGCTGAAGGCACTGATCGAGACCAGGATGTCGGGCGAGCTGGAAGCGCTGACGGTGACGGTCGAGCCGGCGCAGTTCGGCCTCGTCGACTGGCTCTACCGCAATGGCGACATCGTTTCGCGCATCGACAATGAGGATGGCAGCGCGACCATCGCGCTCAAGGCCACGCACAGCGCCCGGCAAGAGATCGAAAGCCGATTGCACCGCAAAAACAAGCAATAAGCGGGTTTATTTCGCGCCCTTGGCCTGCTGCCAGAGCGCTTCCATTTCGTCCAGCGTGGCGTTTGCGAGCGTGCTTCCCGAAGCCTCCAGCGCGCGTTCGACATAGTGAAAGCGCGAGCGGAACTTTTCATTGGTGCCGCTGAGCGCTGCTTCCGAATCGAGTTTGAGGTGACGTCCCAGATTGACGACGGCAAACAGCATGTCGCCGAACTCGTCCTTGATCTCGGCCGTTTCCCCCTTGGCCAGCGCCTCGCGCAATTCGCCGATCTCTTCCTCGATCTTGTCCAATATGGGTGCCGCCTCGCTCCAGTCGAAGCCGACACGGGCTGCCTTTTCCTGCAGTTTCAAGGCGCGCGTCAAGGCGGGCAGGGCCACCGGCACGCTGTCCAGAAAGCCCTTGCCGTTGTCTTCGGGGTCAAGGCCGCGGGCGAGCCGGGCGCTTCGCTTTTCAGCCTTCTCCTCAGCCTTGATCTTTTCCCACATGCCCTTGGCCATGCCGGCGCTGCGCGCCTCCTCGTCGCCGAAGACATGCGGATGGCGGCGGATCATCTTGGTGGTGATGGCCTCAACCACGTCGCCGAAGGCGAAGTCGCCCGTCTCCTGCGCCATCTGCGCGTGGTAGACGACCTGCAGCAGGAGATCGCCGAGTTCATCGCGCAGATCGTCGAGGTCGCCGCGCGCAATGGCGTCGGCGACTTCGTAGGCCTCCTCGATCGTATAGGGCGCGATGGTCGAGAAATCCTGCTCGATGTCCCAGGGACAGCCGGTCTTCGGCGCCCGGAGCGCGGCCATGATCTCGATCAGCCGGGAAATTTCGCGCGAAGGTTTCATCAGGCGGATGCTATCGTGCATGCGGCTCGCCGGCCAATGCCGTCGGCCGGCGAGGGGAGATTGTCCACAGGTGGCGGCGCGGAACCAGCCACGCCGCGAAGGTCGGCTGACCAGAACGTGGACTTCTCGCCGCCGGGGGCGTAATGAAGCTTATCCTTCGTTATCAACGCGCTGCAGGATGGCGCGATAACGGCTGCACACGGAGGCATCCCTGTAGTAATCCACTTCCGCGTCAACGATCTCGTCAAGGGGTAGTCCGGGATAGTGCGCCTTGACTTTTGCCAGGGTGTCTTGCGCTTGCTTGATTTCGCCGAGTTCGAAATGGCAGACGACAAGACGAACGAGCGACCAACGCGGTACAGCAGCCATTTTCGCGTAGCAGGCAGTTGCCTCGCTGTATCGTCCAGCCGTGGTCAGTATGATGCCGCGAAAGTCGTCATACCATCCCACAGCGTATGGGTCGCGGCGCTGGGCTTCGGTTATTTCAACAAGCGCCTCATCCGGCCTGTCCGTGTAGTTGAGAAAAAGCGCACGGATACTCAGAATGAACGGGTCGTTCGGATTGAGGGCAACCGCACGGTCAAGACTGATTTCAGCCTGCCTGTATTGGCGCAAATACAAGAGAGCAAAGCCGGTGGCGAGATGGCCGTACGCCTCGTCGGGGTCGAGCTGCAACGCGGTTTTTGCCATCTCCAGTGCGGGATGCAGGTAATCTGGATCGTAGTAGACCCAGAAGAACTTGAGGATATCGACAACGCCGAGCATGGCGTGGGCAGCAGCAAACCGCGGGTCGAGCTTTACCGCCTGGCGCAGAAACGGTTCCGCTTCGTGCGCGGCGTCATAGACGGCCGCCAGTTGCAGGGCTCGCAAGTAGAACTCATACGCCGACATGTTGTCCGTCGGCCGCGCCCTGGCGCGCGATGCAATCGCGGTTCTGGCCTGCCGGGCCAGGCGGGCTGCAATCATCTGGGTGATCTCGTCCTGGATGGCGAAAATGTCATCGAGTTCGCGGTCGTAGTGCTCGCCCCAGATGTGAGCTGTTGAAGATGCGTCGATCAGCTGCACGGTGACCCGCACCCGGTTGCCGATCTTCCGCACGCTGCCTTCGACGACGTACTGGACGCCAAGTTTCTTCGCCACCTCGGCCAAATCATTCGCCTTGCCGCGGAACTGGAAGGAAGAGTTCCGCGCAATGACCAGAAACTCCCTGAACTTGCCAAGCTGGGTGATGATGTCTTCGGTTATCCCGTCACTGAAATAGTCCTGTTCCTGGTCACCGCTCATGTTGTCGAAGGGAAGAACGGCGATGGACGCTCTGGACGGCGCCACAGCCTCTGCCGTAACCGCGAGGGGCTTGGGGCCAGCGTATTTATAGCCGCGACCATGGACGGTTACGATCATTTCGGCGGGCAGCAGTTTTCGCAGCGCCGAGATATGGACCTGCAGCGTGTTCTCCTCCACCACCACGCCGGGCCAGACTGAATCGAAGAGTTCGGTCTTGCCGATCACCTCGTCCGGCCTCTCCAGCAATGTCGCGAGGATGTCGAAGGATCGCGCCGAAAGCACCATCGGCCCATTGGGTCCAAACAGCAGCCGTTCGGCGCGTTTCAGGTGATAGTTCCCGAACTCCAAGTCCATTTGCCAAGAACCCGTCACTCGAGGGCGAGGATAACCCAAGTCGGTCCTGAAGGCGAACTTCAGGACTGTTCAGGACTATTCAGGTCCGAGCCAAGGACCTGAGTGGGGGGCGGTGTCATTCTCACTGTCACCGGAGGACACCATGACCGACATCCCCACCACCACCACGATCATCCTCCGCCGCTTTATCCGGCTACGGCCAAGCTTTCCAAGGCTCGAAATCGGCGCATTGCTTGCCGCCATTTTCAGCTTGGTGGGAGACGCACTCAGGATGGCCTACGTGGCCCCCTACGCCAGTCTCCGTCGCCAGCCGGAGGTCGCCCCGGACGATGATCTCGACGGTCGGGATCCCACCTGGTGAGCTGCCCTAGAGGCGGGAAACCGTTTCATACTTCCCGGAATTGCTCAGTCGAGCACCGAGACAACCGCCTTGGCGAGATCGTCCATACCGTCCTCGGGCAGGCCGGCGACGTTGATGCGGCTGTCGCCGACCATGTAGACGCCGTACTCGGCCCGCAGCCGTTCGACCTGGGCCTCGGTGAGGCCAAGCCTTGAAAACATGCCGCGATGGCTGGCAATGAAATCGAAGCGGTCGGAATTGGATTGCCGGCGCAGTGCGTCGGCGAACTGGACGCGCAGTCTCAGCATGCGCAGCCGCATTTCCTCAAGCTCCGCCTCCCAATCGGCGCGAAGGCCATCGTCTTCCAGCACCATGCGCACGGCCGCCGCGCCATGGTCCGGCGGCATCGAATACATGGCGCGCGCCGCCGCCAGCATCTGGCTCATCGCCACATCGGCCTCGGTGCTGTTCCTGGCCAGGATCATCGCCGCGCCGACGCGGTCGCGGTAGACGGCAAAGTTCTTCGAGCAGCTCGAGGCAACGACCATTTCCGGCACCTTCGAGGCCAGCAGGCGCAGACCGGCAGCATCGGCATCGAGGCCCTCGCCAAAGCCCTGATAGGCAATGTCGACAAAGGGCAACAGCCCGCGCTCGACGACAAGGTCGGTGACCTTGGCCCATTGCGCGGCGTCGAGATTGGCGCCGGTCGGGTTGTGACAGCAGCCATGCAGCAGCACGATGTCGCCGGCCTCGGCTGTACCCAGCGCCGCCAGCATGTCGTCGAAACGCACCGCGCCGGACGCGGCATCGAAATAGGGGTAGTCGCGCACTTTGAGGCCGGCGCCGCGCATCACCGGCGGATGGTTTGGCCAGGTCGGGTCCGACAGCCAGACGGTCGCGTCGGAGCGGGTCCGCTTCAAAAGCTCGGCCACCAGCCGTAGCGCGCCGGAGCCGCCCGGCGCCTGCGCCGCGCGAATGCGCGTCATGTCGGCCGCGGGGCCGAAGGCCAGCTTGACCATCGCCGTGTTGAAGCCGGTGTCGCCGGGAAGACCGAGATAGGTCTTGGTGTCCTGGCCCTGCAACAGCCGCTTCTCGGCCTCGCGCAAAGCGCGCATGACCGGCGTCTTGCCGTCGCGGTCCTTGTAGACGCCGACGCCGAGGTCGATCTTGCCGGGGCGCGGATCAGCGCGGTAGAGACCGATCAGGGCGATGATCTTATCGGCGGGAGCAGGCTGCAGTGTTTCGAACATGGAGAGCGTTTCCGGTGGCGGCGGAGTGATACGCAAATCGGGCGGGCTTCGCCAGCGCTTTCATGTGCACCAGACGGAAGTCCGGGCGAGGGCTATCATCGTCGCCGCCTGAATCGCGCCTACACGTTCCTGTCACATGGTCGTAGTTTGAATAGCTTGGCCGGGTCGGACAAGGCATTGCGGCGAAAGGACAATGATGAGCCAGCAAGACAAATTCGATCTCGCCATTGTGGCGCCGGCATTGTCGGTCTTGCGCATGCGCTCGCTGCCGTCCGTCGCGGCCTTTCCGTCGTCGTCATCGACCGTGATGCGCAGGCCAACGGCGCCTCGGTGCGCAATTTCGGCTTCATCACGGTGAGCGGCCAGGAACGGGGCCCGCGCCATGCGCTCGCGCGACATCTGGCAGGAAGTGGCCGGGCCGGCCGGCATCGACATCCTCCAGCGCGGCACGATCGTCGTCGCGCGTCGTCCAGAGGCGCGCAGCGTCGTCGAAGCGTTCCTGCAGACCGAGATGGGCGAGGGATGTTCGCTGCTCGAACCGGACGATTTGCGCCGCCAATACCCACAGCTTGCCGGGCAGGACTTTGCCGGCGCCCTGTGGAGCCCGCACGAGGTACGTGTCGAGTCGCGCCAGGCGATCCCCCAGCTTGCCGCCTTCCTTGCCGAACGGCACGGCGTCCAATTTCGCCGCGAGACGGCAGTGCGCGCCATCGAGCCGCCAGCCATCGAGACCAGCCGCGGCACAGTTCGCGCGGACAAGGTGATTGTCTGCCCCGGCGACGATCTGGCGACGCTCTATCCCGAGCGTATTGCGCTCTACGGCGTCCGGCGCTGCAAATTGCAGATG
The DNA here is from genome assembly GCF_016836705.1 of Mesorhizobium caraganae. GTDB lineage: Bacteria > Pseudomonadota > Alphaproteobacteria > Rhizobiales > Rhizobiaceae > Mesorhizobium > Mesorhizobium caraganae. The sequence continues at coordinate 85,867 of NZ_JAFCGY010000003.1, forward strand.
ATGCGGCTTACCGATCCCGGCTTCCGGCTTCCATCTCCGGTGATGTCGGATCTCGGGCTTGCGCGCTATTCCGGCTTCGGCGCCCTGCCTGAAGCCACAGCCTTGCGCCGCCGGCTCGAGAGCGATCAGCGCCACGCGCTGGACAATGGCGTGCATCTGATCGTCGTGCAGAGCGCCGACGGCACGCTGGTGGTCGGCGATTCGCACCATTACGCGGCGACGCCCGACCCGTTCGCCTCGGAGCAGGTCGACGAAATCATCCTGGAAGAGTTCAGCGCTGTCTTCGGCGGTACGCCGCCGCGTGTGCTGGAACGCTGGACCGGCATCTATGCCTCGGCCGCCAACCACACGATGTTTGCCGACGGTCCACAGGAGAATGTGCGCATGGTGATGATCACCAGCGGCACCGGCGCCTCGACGTCGTTCGCCATCGCCGAAGAGGTGATCGACGAACTCTTCGGTTCAACCACTGCAGACGCCAGAAAGATCGCCTGATGACCCCCCAGCACCTGCTTCGCGCCGTCGTTTTCGACTGGGCCGGCACCGTTGTCGATCATGGCTCGCTGGCGCCGATGGGCGTCTTCGTCGAAGCGTTTCAGGAATTCGGCGTTGCCATCAGCATCGAGGAGGCGCGCGGACCGATGGGCATGGCCAAGCGCCCGCACATTGCCACACTGATGGCGCTGCCGAGGATTTCGGCCGCCTGGGCCAAACAACATGGGCATGCGCCGACCGAGGCCGACATCGACGCCGTCTATGACGTCTTCGTGCCGAAGAACCGGGCGGTCGCGGCTCGCTTTTCCGATGTCATTCCCGGCGTCGCCGACGTGGTCGCCACGCTGCGTGCGCACGGCCTCAAGATCGGCTCGACCACCGGCTACACACGCGACATCATGGCCGAGATCCTGCCGGGGGCGGCCGCGCACGGTTTTGCGCCGGATTGCCTGGTTTGCACCGGCGATACGCCGGACGGCAGGCCGACGCCGTTCATGCTGTGGAAGGCGCTGACTGAACTCGGCGTCTATCCCCCATGGCTCAGCGTCAAGGTCGACGACACCGAGGTCGGCATTGCCGAAGGCATCAGCGCCGGCGCCTGGACAGTCGGCGTGTCGGTCACCGGCAACGTCTTCGGCCACACAACTGGCGGAAACGCAGGCAATGGCGCCGGAAGTTTTCCGCACCAAGCGCGCCGAAGCCTCGGCCAGGCTCAGTGCCGCAGGCGCACACTATGTCGTAAACGGGGTTGCCGATCTGCTGCCGGTGATTGCGGTAATCGAGGGCAGGCTTCGGCGCGGCGAACGGCCCTGACGGAGCAGCCGCCAAGCAGTCAATCCGTCGCCAGCGGGCGGTCCGTCGGTTAGCGGCCGGACAGGTCGACCGCCAGCATGCCGGCGACGCGGGCCTTTGCGGCGCCGGATTGATCAGAGCCGTTGATCGCAGTCCTGGCGCGGGCGCCAGCCCTGCTGACGGCCAGAAGGACAGCAATGATCGCGGCAAGGGTTCCGGCGTCGAGCAGCAAGGCCGCGCGTTTCATCCTGTTCATCACGGGTCTCCGTTCGACGAAACGCGCAAGCGAACGGCGACAAATTAGTCCCGCGATGGCGGGCGCGCATCTGCCGTGCGGGGGATGTTGTGCGACAGGCGCGGTAGGCCAACCGATAGCGAAACGGCTAGGGCTTCGAATTCGTGATGATCCGCCGCGTGAGGACCCGTCCGAGAACGATGAGCACGATGCTGATCAGCAGGAAGAAACCGCCGAGCATGCCGGCCAGCCCGGCAAGGAACCAGCGTCCGGCGAAGCTGTCGACGGAGGCATTTTGCGGATTGGTTGGATCGTAGGCGACAGGGACGCTGTCGCCATCGCCCCAGGACGAGCTGTGGACGGCATTGTTGAAGCGGATCACGATGCCGTCGGCTGTCGAGAACTCGATGAGGGGATTGTATTCGGCGGCGACGATCCTGCCCGTCGCCGAAGCGGTGCGGGGCCATACATCTCGACGATGGCCAGAACGCCGGAAACGATCAGTCCGACAATGCCAAGGACTATGAACATCCTGCCGACGATCGGAAGCGCCGCGGCACCCGTCAGCCGATCCCCACCGACCATCTTTTGCTCCTTGGAAAGACGGGAAGGTTAGGCCATCAGCATAAAGCAAACATCTGCCGTACGGGGGATGGGCGTTGCGAGGCCGGATTTTGGCACCCATGCGACCAACCAAAAGTTTTTGCGGCAATGGATTAAAGTTCGCGCCTGTTCCGTAAACAGGGCATGAAACGATCGATGCCACGCTTCGATATAGTTGGACAGCTGGGTTCGCTGCGGCGCTATGCACGTTCGCTGACGCGCGACAGCAGTGACGCCGAGGACCTGGTGCATGACGCGCTGGTGCGCGCCTATGAGCGGCGCGGCACGTTCCGTTCTGGCGGCAATTTGCGGGCATGGCTGCTGTCGATCGTCCACAACGCATTCATCGACAAGATGCGCTCGCACCGTTCGGAAGCGGCGCGCGTCGAGCAGGCCGGCTATCTCACCGATGCCAGCACGCCGGCGCCGCAGGAACATTCCGTGCGCCTGGCGCAGGTGCGCGAGGCCTTTTTCAGCCTGCCGGAAGAGCAGCGTTCGGCGCTGCATCTGGTCGCCATCGAGGGCCTTTCCTACCAGGAGGCTGCCGACGCCAGCGGGGTGCCGCTGGGCACGCTGATGTCGCGCATCGGCAGGGCGCGCGCGGCGCTGCGCTCGATGGAGAGCGCTCTCCCGTCGCCGGCCAAGAACCATCTGAGGATCGTGGGAGACCCGTCATGACCGAACTGTTGCGGGACCCGGTGACCGATACCGACCTCGACGCCTATGTCGACGACCAGCTGGATGTCGCGCGCCGCATCGAGGTCGAAGCGTTTCTGTCGGCTCGTCCGGAGGCAGCGGCGCGGGTGATGTCCGATTTGAGGACGCGCGACGAGTTGCGCCTCGCGCTGGCCGCTTCCACCGGGATGGCGCGGCCGGCGACGACTGAAGTCGCGCGCCGGCTGGGCAGGGGGCTGGCCAGTCGCCGCGTCTTCGCAGTGCTGCAACGAGCGGCTGCGGTTGCCGTCTTTGTCGGCGCCGGCTGGCTGGCGAACGGGCTGTTCGGGCCGCTGCTGGTGACCAAGGTGGTGGCTTCGCCGACGCCGCCCGCCTATGTCGAAGAAGCGATCCGGGCGCACAGGACGACACTCATGCGCGAGGCGATGCCCTCGCAGCTCGAGGCGCCGAACTACAATGCCGATGAGATTCGCGCCGCGACCGCGATCGTCATGCCGTCGCTGCCGAAAGACTGGAGGATCCGCGACGTGCAGATCTATCCCTCGCGCTACGGGCCGAGCGTCGAGGTAGCGCTGGAGACGAAGGACATGGGGCTGGTCTCGCTGTTTGCGATCCGTCCCGGAACCTTCGACGTGGTCAAGCCTGCCATCGCACCCTCGGGCGACATTTCCTCGGCCTATTTCCAGATCGGCGAGGTCGCTTACGCGGTCGTCGCGCGCAGCGATGTCCATGACCTCGACCGTGCCGCCGAAACGCTCGCCAAAACGCTTTACTAAAGACCTCACATAAGGAGAACCCGCATGAATACCCCTGATCTCGGCTATCGCATAGGCGCTGGCGCCCGCGCCGGCGCCGTCTATGACGAGGGCCTGCGCAGCCACATGCTGCGCGTCTACAACTATATGGGAATCGGCCTCGTCGTCACCGGCCTCGTCGCCTTCATGGTCGCCTCGACACCGGCTCTCTACGTGCCGATCTTTTCCAGCCCGTTGAAATGGGTGGTGATGCTGGCGCCGCTCGCCTTCGTTCTGTTGTTCTCGTTCAAGATGCAGACGATGTCGGCGGCGAGCGCCCAGGCAATGTTCTGGGCCTTCTGCGCCGTGATGGGTCTCTCGCTGGCTTCGGTGTTCCTGGTCTTCACCGGCACCAGCATCGCGCGCACCTTTTTCATCACCGCCACCATGTTCGGCGCCACCAGCCTCTACGGCTACACGACCAAGCGCGACCTGACCCAGTTCTCGTCGTTCCTGATCATGGGCCTGATCGGCGTGGTGATTGCCAGCGTCGTCAACATCTTCCTCGGTTCGACCGCGCTGCAGTTCGCCATTTCGGTGATCGGTATCGCCGTGTTCGTCGGCCTGACCGCCTGGGACACGCAGACGATCAAGGAACAGTATGCCGAGAATTTCGACGCGGAATCGCAGCAGAAGCTTGCCGTCTTCGGCGCGCTGTCGCTCTACCTGAACTTCGTCAACATCTTCCAGCTGTTGCTGAATTTCACCGGCGAACGCGAATAGGCCGGACCGTAGCAGGCAACATTTCCAACGTGGCCGGAGGGAAACCTCCGGCTTTTTTGCTTTCCGACACTGTGGCGTGTGGTCAGCGATAGCGGCATAAGAGCCAATGCTGCCTGCCGCTCTTGAGTTCGCGGGCAGGCCTTTGGTAGCCTGCGACGAGATCGGCCAGCCGCGAGGAATTCATGGAACAGGTGACCCTTCACGGCGACGGCATTTCGGCGACGATCGTCGGGCAGGGGGCCGAACTCGTCTCCTTGCGCAACGCCGAGGGCCTGGAGTTCTTGTGGCAGGCCGGGCCGGAATGGCGGCGGCATTCGCCGGTGCTGTTTCCGATCGTCGGCCGGCTGAAGGGCGACCAGCTGCGCCATCGCGGCCAGGTTTATCCGCTGACCCAGCACGGCTTTGCCCGCGACAAGCCGTTTACGTGGGCTGATACGAGCCCCCGGTCCTGCACGCTGGTGCTGACCGACGACGCAGACACCCGCGCGCGCTATCCTTTCCCATTTCGCCTGGCGGTCACCTACGCGCTGCAACCCCAGCAGATCGATATTTCCTTCGACATCACCAACACCGGCGGCGAAACGCTTCCGGCGTCGGTCGGGGCACATCCCGCGTTCAACTGGCCGCTGCAACAGGGCCTCGCCAAGACCGACTACCGGCTGACCTTTGCCCAGAACGAGCCGGCGCCGATCCGCCAGCTGAAGGATGGTCTGGTGCTGACAGCACCCCAGCCGACGCCAATAGAAGGCAGAACACTGGCGCTCTCCGAACAACTGTTTGACGCGGACGCCGTCATCCTCGACCGGCCGGCCAGCAGCAGCGTGCGCTATGCAGCCGCCCATGGTCCGGCGATCGAGGTGTCGTGGCAGGGTTTCAAGGAATTGGGCATCTGGTCGAAACCTGGCGGCGCGCCGTTCCTGTGCATCGAACCCTGGCATGGCCTCGCCAGCCCTGTCGATTTCGATGGCGAGTTCGCCGACAAGCCGGGCGTGATGCTGATCGCGCCCGGTGAAAAGCGTGTGCTGAGCTATCAGGTAAAGCTGACATCCACCTGAACTGACGCTGCGCCTCCAGCCGCTTGAATTTCCCTGAAATGATCCGGAATATGTATCCAACGGATATTCTGGAGCGTTCGGGAGGAGCGGCTCATGCCTGAATGCTTGAAATTCAGGGTTGCGGCAGCTGTGCTCGCTGTGCTGTTTGCCTTTCCCGTCGCTGCCGCCGATATCGACCGCGCCGACCTCTACCGTGCGCAATCGGTGACCAACGGCACTGGCGAGGAGAACCGGGCCTGGGGCCTGGCGCCGTGCCTTGAAGAAGTGCTGGTCAAGGTTTCGGGCGACCCGCGGTTGATCGGCGATCCGCGCGTTGCGGAAATGAGCCGGCATGCGGCCGATTATGTCACCGATCTCGGCTACCGCGACCTGCTCAACAACCGCCCGCCGCATGACGAGCAGGGCACGCACGACCGGCCGCAATACATCACCGCCGATTTCGATCCGGACAAGATCGATGCCTTGCTGGCGTCACTGGGGCGCAAGCCATGGGCGTTGCCACGGCCCGCAATCGTCGCGTTGCTCGACATAAAGCCGATGAAGGGTGACGGCTTCACGCTGGTGCGCGATGGCGGCAACAAGCTTGAGGCCGATATGCGTGGCGCGCTGGCGGACGCCGCGCACCGGACCGGTTTGCCGCTGGAGCTGCCCCGGCCGGCTGATGTCGTGCTCGCCGATGTAGCCGATACGCTGGGCGGCGATGCCCTGCTTGCCGGGACCTTGGCGTGGCGGCAGGAGGCGCTGGGTTGGGTCGGCGACTGGCGGCTTGGCTTCGGCGGCAAGGAGTATCGCTGGCAGGTGCGTGGCGTCAGCTTCGACGATGCGTTCCGCAATGCCACGCGCGGAACGCTCCAAATCCTGTCGGGCAACGGACAGCCGGAAGCCGTCACGCCGCACTGACGAGAGCCGGGCAACGAGATGAAAGCGTGGGCAAGGACGGTCCCACTACGGACATTTCTTAACCAGGCGGGCAGGGCCGCCGGCCAGACGTCAGCCCTCCGTTGCGGTCATCCGGTCAATCTGCAACCATGGCGTCATGATGGAAAAGCCTGTCGCGCCATGGCCTTTGCTGCAAATCGCGATCGAGCCGAAGCGGAGGTCAGATCAGGAGAAGCTGACTGTCGCCTTGTCGACTCTGGCTGACGACGATCCCTGGTTCGACGTCAAACACGATGCGGAATCGGGCCAGACGATCGTCGCCGGCAGGGACGAGCTTCACCTCGACACCGTCATTGACCGCTTGCGCCGCGAATTCAACATCGAGGTGAATGTCGGCGCGCCGCAAGTGGCTTATCGTGAGACGATCACCCACGCGCACGAGCGGGACTACACGCACAAGAGGCAGTCCGGCGGCGAGGGTCAGTTCGCCCGCGTCAAGATTCTGTTCGAGCCGAACAAAGACAGCTGGGACTTCCTATTCGGGTCCAAGGTCGTCGATAACGTGGTTCCTAACGAATACGTTGCGGGCGTCGAAAAGGGGCTGCGCAGCGTCCTGTCCTCGGGTCCGTTTGCCGGCTTCCCGATGCTTGGAATCAAGGCGACGCTGATGAACGGCGCGTATCACGATACCGATTCCTCGGTCCTGGCTTTCGAGGTAGCCAGCCGCGCCTGCTTTCGCGAAGCCGCTCCGTATCTCGGCGTGCGGCTGCTCGAGCCGATCATGAAGGTCGAGGTGGCGACACCTGCAGACTATGTCACGAGCGTTGTTGGCGAACTGCACAACCGCCGCGGCCTTGTCCAGAGCCGGGAAGCCCGCGACGATGCCGTCATTGTCAACGCGACCGTGCCGCTCGCGAACATTCAAAAGCTGGAGGATGCGCTCAAGTCGCACTCGAAAGGACAGGCACGCATGAGCGTCAGCTATGCCGGATACGCTTTTGTTCCTCTGCCGCCCGACGACCGCGACCCGCCGGCCGCAATGGCGATGGCCCGATGACGCCGCCAGAATTCTCCTCGCGGGCAGGGTTCCTTGTCGGCCTCGGCATCACGCCCATCGCCTTCTTCCTGGCGCTCTATTCGGCCGGCTCAGGGCATGGAAACTATGTGCTGGCGCGACTTCTCTACCCGGTTCCCATGCTGGCAACGCTGTTGACCAACACAACCATTTAGGACTGACAGATTTGAGCGATGACCGGGCCAAGGAAACTGTTGCCGCAAAAGAACCGCTGACGCCCGTCACGAAATTAGGCTGCATCGTGATGGCGACCGCTGCTTGCCTTTCAATCGCCGCTGCGGTGGGGATTTGGCAGGGGTTTTTCCAGAGTTTGTAAAACATCTTCCTGAAGCGGATTGTTCGAAGTTTCTCTTTCGAACAGAACGAAAAGTCACCAGCGACACAGGTGTTGTTGCCGACGTTGTGGTGGTGGTTGAAGATCCGCCCGGCTACCGTGAAAGCCGGGGACTGCCGCCGCTCTAGATGCTGAACTTTCGCATATCAATATGGCTACTGGGTTGCAGTCGGAAAGTCGCATAAGATAGATTATGGAACTTATGCGTTTGCCACCAGCCGGGAATTGCTGCTGATTTTCATAGGCTTGGCACGATCGATTCGTGTTGCCTTGAGCAGACGGCCAACGCTACGCTGTGTCGATGACGACTGCAAAGCGAGACATCGAAGCGGCGATCGAAGTGTTCGTGCATGGCTTCAGCACCGACAAGAGCCACAGCTTTCCATATGAGGCCAGCCGCGTCGGACCCTTGTGGCTGATGCGCGATGCCGAGCGCAAGAATCCTCGCGACTATCGCGGCGAAGAATGGGTCGTCCATGACGTCACCGCCGAGGAAGCCGATGCGATCGTGCGGCAGCACGCGCGGTCAAGCTTTGCTGTTTCCGTCGTGATCGCCAGCGACGAACCGGATCAGCCGGTGCGAACCACCTACAAGGCTCTCGGCTACCGGCTGCTGCGGACGGAAGGTTTCTTCGTCCAGCCATTGCGTCAGATCCCGGATCCGCCAGCCGCTATCTCAATCGAGCGTGTACAGACAGTCGAACGGGCGGCGCAGCTGGCAAAGATCATGCGCAGGCGGCCGATCGCGGCCGATCTGCTCGGCGACAGCGCGCCGTTCCGCCAGTATGTGGCGCTCGATGGCGACGCTATCGTCGGGCGTGTGCGCAGCATAGACGCCGTCGGCGCCACCTGGTGCTCGGCCATGCATGTCGAACCTTCACACCGGCGCCGCGGCATTGGGCAGGCGCTGATGTCCAAAATGCTGAAGGACGACCGGGCGCGTGGGTCGCAGTGCTCGATGCTGTTGGCGACGCATGCCGGAGCGCTGCTTTATCCCCGCATGGGTTATGAGCGGATTGGAACGCTGCTGATATTCGGACCAAAGAGCCGAACATCCTCATAAACAGCCGTTCGCATCACGCTGATTCATAAGGAATTTCGATCACCATGCCATCATAGGCCGGCACCACAGTGTCAGGCATCTCGGCCATCACCGTGGCATAGTCGAGCGGCACATGCATATGCGTCAGCACGGCCTGTTTCGGGGTCAGTTTTTCAATCCAGCCGAGCGCCTGACTGAGCGACAAATGGCTGGGATGGGTGTTGTGCTGCAAGGCGTCGATGACCAGCATCTCCAGGCCGCGCAGCCGCTCGGCGGTGGCGTCGGGGAAGTCGCTGATATCGGGGCAATAGGCCAGCCCGCCGATGCGGAAACCGAGCGAAATAATGTCGCCATGGATCTGCGGCAGCGGCTCAAGGGTGAGGGCACCGCCCTCGCCTTCAATGGTCACCGGCCTTGCATGATCGATGATGTGCGGCTTGACTATCGGCGGATAGGAACTGCCCAGTGGCGTCTCGAAGCAATAGCCGAACGCCTCGCGCAGCCTAAGCATCGTCTGCTGGTCGGCGTGGATGTCGATCAGACGGCGCTGTTCGAGCACGTAGCCGCGCAGATCGTCGATGCCGTGGATGTGGTCGGCATGCGGATGCGTGTAGACAACGGCGTCGATGCGCTTGACCGCCGCCATCAGCATCTGCTCGCGAAAATCAGGCCCGGTATCGATGACGACGGTGGTTTTGGATCCATTTGCCGCAATTCGCTCGACGAGTGCCGCAGAGCGCGTGCGTCGGTTCTTCGGATTGGCCGGGTCGCAATTGCCCCAGTCGCCGGTGATGCGCGGCGTGCCGGGCGACGAGCCGCAGCCGAGAATGGTAAGACGCAGCCGGTCGCTCATGCGTCAGAGCCCGGAGGGCCGCGGCATCTTGCCGAACAGCCGGAAGAAATTCGCCGTCGTCAGCGTCGCGATCTCGGCCTCGTCAACGCCGATGGTTTCGGCCAGCACCTTAGCCGTGTGCGCGACATAGGCAGGTTCGTTTCGTTTGCCGCGAAACGGCACCGGCGCGAGATAGGGCGCGTCGGTTTCGACCAGCAGCCGGTCGTGCGGCACATCGGCAGCGATGGCGCGCAATTCGGCCGAGTTCTTGAAGGTCAGGATGCCCGAGAAGGACACATAGCCGCCGAGCTTCACGCCGACTTCGGCCAGCCGGCGACCGGAGGAAAAACAATGCAGGATGAAGGGGAAGGCGCCCTTCCCTGTTTCGTCCTCCAGGATGGCAGCCATGTCGTCATCGGCGTCGCGCGAATGGATGACCAGCGGCAGGCCGGTCTCGCGCGCGGCTGAGATATGGGTGCGGAATCCCTGCGCTTGCGCATCGCGCGGCGCCTTGTCGTAGAAATAGTCGAGCCCGGCCTCACCGATCGCCACCACTTTGGGATGCGCGGACAGGCGCACAAGCTCCTCGGCCGTCACATCCAGCTCTTCGCCGGCATTGTGCGGATGGGTGCCGACCGAGCAGTAAACCTCGTCGAAACTCTCCGCGATCTCAAGCACTTGCTGAAACCGCTTCACACGGGTTGAGATGGTCACCATGCGACCGATCCCGGCGGCCTTGGCGCGGGCAACGATGGCCGCCCGCTCCTCGGCGAAATCCGGAAAGTCGAGATGGCAATGGCTGTCGACGAGCATCAGGCGCTCGCCTCCGGCTTTTCCACGTAACGCGGAAAGACGCCCTCTGGCACGGGCAGTGCCGTGCCAGAAACAAGGGCATAGTCTGCATGGACATGCGCAAAGTCGCGATTGTCTGCCGGCACCGCCAGCAGGTCGAGCAGCTTTGCCGCCGAACCCGGAATGTAGGGCTGGCTCAGAAGTGCCACGCGACGCACGATCTCGGCGGTCGTCCACAGCACCGTTTCCATGCGCGCCGGATCAGTCTTCTTCAGCGCCCATGGCGCCTGCGAGGCGAAGTAACGATCGGCTTCAGCCACCACGCCGAAGATCGCGGCCAGTGCCAGATGGATGCCCTGCTCGGCCATCGCCTTGCGCGCCGTGCCCAGCGCTTCCACCGCCTGGTCGAGGATCGCGCTGTCGGCCTCGGTCAGATCACCCCGCTGCGGCACCACGCCGCCGCAGTTCTTGGCGATCATCGACAGCGAACGCTGCGCCAGATTGCCGAGGCCGTTGGCAAGGTCGGCATTGGTGCGGTTGACGATGGCTTCATGGCTGTAGCTGCCGTCCTGGCCGAACGGCACCTCGCGCAGGAAGAAATAGCGCACCTGGTCGACACCGTAATGCTCGACCATGGTGAACGGGTCGACGACATTGCCGACCGACTTCGACATCTTCTCGCCGCGGTTGAACAGGAAGCCGTGCCCAAAGACGCGCTTCGGCAGCGGGATGCCTGCAGACATCAGGAAGGCCGGCCAGTAGACGGCGTGGAAGCGTACAATGTCCTTGCCGATGATGTGGGCATCAGCCGGCCAAAACTTCCATTTCTCATCCTTTTCATCGGGATAGCCGACGCCGGTGATGTAATTTGTCAAGGCGTCGACCCAGACATACATCACATGCTTTTCGTCGCCCGGCACCGGCACGCCCCAGTCGAAGGTGGTGCGCGAGATCGACAAATCCTTCAAGCCGGATTTGACGAAGCTCATCACCTCATTGCGCCGCTCGGCCGGTCCGATGAAATCGGGCTGGCTTTCGTAGAGTGCGATAAGCTTGTCCTGATAGGCCGAGAGGCGGAAGAAATAGCTCTCCTCCTCGACCCATTCGACCGGCGTTCCCTGCGGCCCGTAGCGGATATCGTCGGCGCGGACTTCGGTTTCCTCCTCGCCGTAATAGGCTTCGTCGCGCACCGAGTACCAGCCGGCATAGCCGCCCTTGTAGATGTCGCCATTGGCGTCCATCGCCTTCCAGATCGCCTGCGAGGACGCATAGTGCCGCTCTTCGGTGGTGCGGATGAAATCGTCATTGGAGACGTTCAGCGCCGTCGCCATCTTCCTGAATTCGGCCGCGTTGCGGTCGGCGAGTTCACGCGCGGAAATGCCTTCGCGCCTGGCCGTCTGCAGCATTTTGATGCCGTGCTCGTCAGTGCCGGTGAGGAAGAAAACTTCTCTGCCGTCGAGCCGCTGGAAGCGGGCTAGCGCGTCGGTGGCGATCACCTCGTAGGCATGGCCGATATGCGGCTTGCCGTTCGGATAGGAAATCGCGGTCGTGATGTAGAATGTGTCGCGTGACATGAATGAACCGTCATGAATGTCCGAATTGAATGTGAGGCGGTGGATATCGCATCGAGACGGCGATTGCCATCCCGACCCGAGGCCGGATCCGGTCACATTCGCATTGCGGAATTCAGGCGGTCGATCATGGTCAAGGCGTGCTGCTTCTTGTCGAGATTGTAGGTGTCGGTCTCAGATATAGCGTTCAGCGCCTCGTGCCAAGTGTCCGACAGGGTTTTCGCCCGCTTGAGGTCGCCCGCGAGCGCTGCTTCGCTCGCGCCCGCCGAGAGCAGATCCAGCGCGCGGCGGTTGAAGATGTCGAACTGGATCGCCTGGTCGCGGCCGGCGACGGCCTCGGCAAGGCGATAGGCGCCGGCGACGTCGCTCTTGCCTGTCGCCACCAAAGCGTCGAGCGTGCTTGCAATCTCCAGCCCGCCATATTGTGTCAACAGGATCGCATTGCGGGCGCTGCCCCCTGCCCGTTCGGCCAGTGCCGCGCGCGCCGCCGGATCGGCTGGCGGCGGCGGCTCGACGGTTTCCAGAACGCTCATCAGGCTGCCGGCATCGAGTGGCGCCAACCGCACCATCTGGCAGCGCGAGCGGATCGTCGGCAACAGGCTGCCCGGCGCATGGACGATGAGGATGAACAGCGTACGGGCCGGCGGCTCCTCGAGGTTCTTCAGCAAGGCATTGGCGGCGTTGGTGTTCATGTCGTCGGCCGGATCGATGATCACCACCCGGTAGCTGCCGTCATGCGAGGTCAGCGACAGGAAGCGGTTGACCTTGCGTATCTCATCGACGGTGACGACCGTCTTGAAGCTCTTGGTCTTGTCGTTCAGCGGCCGCGTCAGATGCAGCACGCCGGGATGCGCCCCGGTGGCGATCTGGCGAAACAGCGGTGAGGCCGGGTCGGGAACGGCAAATATTTCCGGCGCCGTTTCGAAGGACGGATGCTTCAACAGATGATGCGCAAGGTGAAAGGCGAGCGTCGCCTTGCCGATGCCGACCGGCCCGGCAAAGATCAGAGCATGCGGCAGTTTTCCCGAGCGATAGGCGGCAGCGAGCATCGCGGCCGCCTGCTCATGGCCGACCAGACGCAGCGTTTCGGACGGCTCCGGTACGCCGTCCAGCGTGTCGTGCTGTTCGGGGGCGATGCGTTCGAAGATCATGCGGGCGCTGCCTGTCTGTTGCGCGTCGGCGCCCTCGCCTCGAGTGCGGCGAACACGGCCGCGGTGATGACATCCTCCACCGTATCGGGAGGCGCCGACGCGTCGATGACGATGCAGCGGTCCGGCTCGGCGGCGGCAATTGCCAGGAAGGCGTCGCGGCGGCGCTGGTGGATGTCCAGCGTCTCCTTTTCGAAGCGGTCCGGGCCGTCGCCGGCGCCACGCCGCGCGGTGGCGCGCCGCAGGCCCTCAGTGGGATCGATGTCGAGGATCAGCGTCATGTCAGGCATCATGCCGTTGATGGCGACCTCTTCCAGCGCTTCCATGAAGGCCGGATCGAGGCCCCCGGTGACGCCCTGGTAGACGCGGGACGAATCCAGGAAACGGTCACACAGCACGATGGAGCCGCGCTCGACCGCCGGCCGGATGACCTGCTCGACATGGTCGGAACGCGCGGCGGCGAACAGCAGCGCCTCCATCTTCGGCCCGAATGGCTCGGCGGCGCCCGAAAGCAGGACATGTCTTACCGCCTCGGCGCCGGGTGACCCCCCGGGTTCGCGGGTGACGAGAACATCATATTTCTTGGCGCGCATCTTCCTGGCCAGCCGCTCGATCTGCGTCGACTTGCCTGCGCCCTCGCCGCCTTCGAAGGTGATGAAAAATCCGCGCGCCAACCGAAAGGCCTTTGTCCTGTTTTGCGCTGACGTCATAGTCCGGACCTTATCAAAGGTCCACGATTCTGACGCTGCTTTAACGCAACCAGCCGACGGCCAGTTCCTTGGCGGCATCGAACGCGCGTTGCGGCAGCGTGCCGACGCCGACCGATTCGGCGGCGAAAAGCGGCGTCTCCTGGCTCAGCGTGTCGCCGATCCAGACGCGCAGCTCACCGACTGGCTGGCCCTCCTCTACCGGCGCTGACACTGGCCCCTGATAGACGATCTTTGCGGTCAGCTTGTCGCGGTTGGCGATCGGCAGCAGAACGTTGATCGGCGCCTTTGCTTTCAGCGCCACGCCGGATTTGGCGCCGCCGAACACCTGGGCCTCGCCGACCACTTCGTTGCTGGCGAATATCTCGGTCTTCTCGAAAGACCGGACGCCCCATTCGAGCAGCTTTCGCGCTTCCTCGGCGCGCTCGCGATCGTTCGCCAGTCCGCTCATCGCCGCGATCACCCGTGTCCCGTCATGGCTGACCGAGCCGACAATGCCGAAACCGCCCGCCTCGCTTGCACCGACCGCCAGTCCGTCGGCGCCGATGCCCATGGCGAGCAACGGGTTGCGGTTCCTTTGCGAAATCTTGTTCCAGGTGAAATCGGCCCGGCCATAGTAGAGGTAGAGCTCGGGGTATTCGCGCCACAGGTGCAAGCCAAGCTGCGCCAGTTCGCGCACCGTCGTCTGCTGTCCGTCGGCCGGCAGGCCGGTCGAATTGACGAATGTCGATTTCGCCAGCCCGATCTGGCGGGCGCGATCGTTCATCTGCGCGGCGAAATTCTCTTCGGAGCCCGCCATGCCCTCGGCCAGCACCATGCAGCCGTCATTGGCGGCCTGTATGGTGACGCCCTGGATCAGGTCCTCGACCCGGACCGCCGATTTGAGCTTGGCGAACATGGTCGACGTTCCCGACGGGGCGCCGCCCTTGCGCCAGGCGTTCTCCGAGACCACGAAGGTGTCGTCGAGGGTCATGCGCTTCGACTTGATGGCGTTGAAGACCATCTCCATGGTCATCAGTTTGGCCATCGAGGCCGGCGGGATCGGTTGGTCGGCATCCTTGGAAAACAGCACCGTGCCGGTTTCGGCATCGATCATGAAAGCCTGCGTGGCCTTGGTCTCAAAAAGCTGCGCATTGGCCGGAACCAGCGCGGCCAACAAAAGGCCAAGACCCAAAAGCCCGGCGAAAGGGTGGACAAGGCGAAATCGCATGAGAGGCTCGACCGTTGGCCTGCAGGAAACGTGCCGCAAGGCTATCAGGCTTCTTCCCGGCGGATCAACCGCGCAATGGGAAAACCGGCATGCCGTTGTTGATCAGTCGCGCACAGCCAGTGCGTCCGGCGCGCCATGCGACCACGCCGCGCGCAGGAGGTCGTCGACATTGCCGTGGCCATCCGGATAGACATTGACCGCGTACCAGTCATTGCCGTCGAGTTCGGTGCTCTGGATTTCGGTCCTGCCGAAGGGTTTGAGGGCTTCAGCCACCCGCCTCGCCTCGGCGGCATCGTCGAAGGAGCCGGCGGCGACATAATCGGACGTTGCCGGGGCGGCCTGTGGATTGGATTTTTTCCACGATTGCAGAATGTCGGCCGGCGACATGCCCTGGTCGTCCAGTGCTGCAAAGACGTCGGCGCGCTGCACGCGTTCATCCGCATAGGACAGCGAGGCCACGGCAAAAGGCGACTCGGGCCGCTGAGGCACGATCGGTCCGAATTCGGGCAGCGTGATGTCGCCCAAAGCCGGCGCCTGCACCGACATTACGGGCTGCGCCTCGGTGCCGGAATTGGTCAGCTGGCCGGGGAACGGCACGGCGGCGGCGCCGACCGGCAGGCTTGGCGAAGGTCCGTTCATGGCAACCATGACGCCGGTCGGCAAACCATCCGACGGGTCCGGTATGCGGTTGCCAGGATGGTAGGAAGCCATCAGATACTGGTCATCGTCGCCGTCGAGCGGCGCGCGGCCGACATATTCGACCTTGACCTTGGCGGTGCCGACCTTGGCGTAGTCGAGCATCTGCGCGGCACGCTCCGAGACATCGATGATGCGGCCCTCATGGTACGGGCCGCGGTCGTTCACGCGCACGATAACCGAACTGCCGGTTTCGAGGTTGGTGACACGGGCATAGCTCGGCAGCGGCATGGTCGGATGCGCCGCCGTCAGATGCGTCATGTCGTACACTTCGCCATTGGCGGTGAGACGGCCGTGGAAGGCGTCGCCGTACCAGGAGGCCAGCCCGACCTTGGCGTAGCGCTTGTCTTCCTTGGGGTAATACCACTTGCCGCGCACCTGATAAGGCTTGCCCAGTTGGTCACGGCCGCCGCCGCGCCGCATGTATTGGACGCGCGGGCTGGCCTTCACGCCATACTCGGTCTCGGCAAAATATTCCTTCGAGCGAGGCTTCTTGTAGACCATCGCTTTCGACTCGGACTGCGGCGACGCGCAGGCGGCCAGCAACGCAGCCGAAAGAGCGCACAAGACCAAAGCAGGAGCGCGACGAAGACGCCGATGCGTCGTGGTCTGCATGTTTTCAGATGTCCCCAACTATATCGACACAGGCACCGTTTTTAGAATCTCGGCGGAGCCAGAGCAGCAATGCCTGCGACGCGCCAATCCCCATCCCCTTGTGCGCAGGAATTGTTTATCAGCGTATTAATCGATTGTGTCCGGAACCGGGCAGGATTGTGGCGGCGGCCGCACCGCTGCCGACGTCAGGCCGTATCCGTCATTGCGGCTCGATGGAGGGGAGTTCCTGCGCTGTCACATGCGACAGCCTCTGGCGCTTTACCAGGACCGGCTTCTCGTAGGTCTTTTTCATGGTTTCCCCACTTGCTCCTGTATTTGGCAAGCACAGATTGGCCGGTGTTTCGCCGCATTGTCAATGTTCGGGACAGAACAAGCGGCTCACTGTCATGTTTCGGTAGATATTCGATGCCGACGATCTTGCACTGTTGACAGGCCTTTGCAGCGCGCACTAGAGCAATGAAACGCGCATGGTCTCCCTTCGCTGCTGCTTCCAGCAGCCAGGAACGGCGATCAGGACGAGCGCGCAAGTGATTGAAAAATCACGACGGAGGGATGGCCGAGCGGTTTAAGGCACCGGTCTTGAAACGTGGTGAACGCCATCCCGGCTGGTCATTGACGGTCCCGAATAGCCCGATTTTCCGGGCTTTTTCTTTGCCATCATCGGCTCGCTGTCCTGCCCCGTCCCTGCCCTTCCCTTGGCGTCCGGTGCCAATTGCGGTGCCAGTTCTTTCCTGCGACTATCGGCAGGTCCATGCGACATGGATGCGACATGGGAGGGAAGCTTTGAACAAGTCAGGATGGCAATATGCTGTGGGGTGCGGCGTAGCGACCATGGTGGGCTCAGGCGCTTTGGGCTTCTTGCTACAGGCATTTGGCATGAGCGAACGCGGCGGTCTATTGATCGGGGCCGCTGTGACCAGCACCCTTGCTGCTGCACTAGTTTATGACACGGGTGTTAGCGCCGGCAAATCTAACTCCAGTTACTGAAAAGCCCGCCACCGTGAGGCAGCGGGCAAATCGTTTCGTGTGCGGAATGATTAGCGCCCTGGCCTCCCATTATGGTGCCTATCCCGTCATAGTCGCCATGGTCTTGCTCGCGCTCGTCGTCGCCTTCGCGATCGTCGCGGGGTTCGTTGGCATTGCAGCCGATTCCGTAGCCGGACCAGCCAAGGTCAGGTTCCCCCTCGGGATGGTTCCACGTGCCATCCTCCTCCACCTTGCCGGCAAGCCGCTGGTCTATGTGCTCGGTCCAGCCGAGTTCCCACTCGTCATCCTCGCGCCCGTCGTGGGGCTCGTCCAGCACGTCGCCGCCATGCTCGTTTTCGACCTCGCAATCGTCAAGGCCTGGAGCGGTGGCGCGGGAGCCTCCCCAGTGCGCTTGCGAGTTGCCGCCGCCGTAGGAGACCGTTAGCTCGCCGCTGCGGCTCCACGGGCTTTCCCGTGACGTAGGATGGCGTTCGCAGGCGCCCATCATAGGTTCGTCGTCGGCGCCGTCCTCGTCGTCGCTGTTGTCGCGCTCAAGGTCGTCTTCGCCGATAGACGGCTCGTCGTCCGCCGTGTCTTCGAGATCGCAATCGGCCTCCATGAGGTCCAGCGCGGTGATCAGCGACATGGCGCGGTTTAGGAGGTCGTTGAGGCGCTTCTCGACAGACTGGCGCCATACGCGCGGGTCTGTGCCCTGCGGCATTCCAAGAGGCTTTAAGGTGGGCGTGTGCGCGTTCATGACTGCACCACGAGGACGAAGCCGAGCAAGTGATCAATCTGAATGTGATACTTGCCGCCGTGGATCATCGCGAGGGAAGCGGCGATCGAGGCGGCGTCCCGATCGATCTGCATCGCCGCAGCGGCCATGGCGACGTCGCCCATGACGATAATGGGTCGGCGGGAGAATCTTCCGATGATATTCATTCCCTCGACAGCGGGCATAACTTCGCCGGCTGCCGGAACAGTGGTGTTCGGCATGATGTTGCTCCCTGAGCAAAGTTGCTATAACGTCATGCAAATTAAATGACTTGCCTCTAAAGTCAATACAATTTGCATGAAGTTGGAGCGGATGACGATAACGGCAGGACAGTTGAGGGCTGCTCGCGGCCTGATAGGATGGTCGCAACAGGATCTTGCAGAGAAGGCAGAGGTTGGTCGCGCGACCATTGCCGATTTCGAAGCTGGGAAACGGGCGCCCTACGCTACGACGCTTGCTCGGCTACAGGAGACCTTGGTCGCGGCCGGCGTCGAGTTCATCCCCGAGAATGGCGGCGGCGCCGGGGTAAGGCTGCGCAAGGGTGGCGGGATAGACAGCGGCGGCTAGTTGGAGGCTATGGCAGAAGACGAGTTCCAAGCAAACTGGCGGGGTGCGCGCAAATATCAATTTGACGAAGAAACCCGTCGGAAGCAGGCCGTGCAGGATCGTAAGTTCCCCGATCCTGATCCTGCCCCTTTGCCGCAACCAAACGAGCCCATTCCAAGCACTGAAGCAGAGGCGCCTGTAGCAAAATCGCAGCCGATACAGCGCGGTCTCTCCGTCGCAACGATTCTGCTTCTACTATCCGCGACCCTCGCGTCGATCGCGGGCTACCTCACATTGTTGCTTTACGAAAGACAACAGATTGTGCCGCCGACCCAGGCAACGAACGCGCAACCTCAGACCAGCACGCCAAATCCTTCCCTGCCTTCGAATGTGCCCCTCCCACCGAACCGGCCGCGACGCTAGCGCTTCTTCGGCTTCGGCGTGATCTCCTCGATCCGCGCGTTAACGCCGTCCTGCACCATCGCCTGTTCTTCGATCTTGGTTACTTGTTCACTCCGGAACGTCGACGGTAATCTTGATCGCGGCATAGTAAGCCGCAGCATTGGCGATGTCTTCCTGGCTCAGGTTCTTGGTGACCGCCGACATCATTTGACTCTTGCGCTCTCCGGCCTTGTAAGCCATCAGCGCGTGGACGAGATATTCGTACTTCTGCCCGGCGATATTGGGCGTGTAAGACATTTTGCCGAGGCCATCCTTGCCGTGGCACGCTTGGCATTGCACCATGACTTTCCGGCCGGCGGTGATGTCGCCTGCTGCCTGCGCAAATGACGAGGTGACCACGAGGGCAGCCAGGCCAAGGATCAAACCACGCTTACTACGCGCCCGGACGTGTCGAGTAAGTTTCTTGATCATCGAAGCCCTCCCATCGGTTGAGTTCGCGGCCTTTCCCCCCTTTGGCCTGACGCAGAAATTAACTGCCGGTGCATCGCGCGTGTCCAGCAATTGGGGATTGTGTAAATCGGCTTGCCAGCGCCTTCGAGATCAGGAATATAATCCTAATTATATACTTGACGTACCATGAGGATTTTGCGATAACGAGTCCAAGGAGTTATCGCAATGTTCGATCTGACCAACGACATTTACCACGACGCCGGCAAGGCCCGCGAGCATTTGGAGGCTATCCATTGGCCCCATGGCCCGTTCTGTCCTCATTGCGGCAATGCCAACCCTGAGCGCATTACGAAGCTGGCGGGCAAGTCCACGCGCCCCGGCGTCTACAAGTGCAACGAATGCCGCGCGCCGTACTCTGTCACGGTCGGCACCGTCTTCGAACGTTCCAAGATCGGCCTGCACAAGTGGGTCCTGGCTTCGCATCTCTACGCCTCGTCCAAGAAAGGCATGAGCGCTCATCAGCTGCACCGCATGCTTGGCGTCACCTACAAGACCGCTTGGTTCATGGCACACCGCATCCGCGAAGCCATGAAGGAAGATGTTAAGTCTTCCGGCCCGCTTGGTGGCGAAGGTAAGACCGTTGAAGCTGACGAAACCTATTTTGGGCCGAAAGACACAATCAAGAAGCGCACCATTCGCGGCAAGCCCTCCAATTCCTCCAAGCGCTCTATTGTTGGCCTTGTCGAGCGCGGCGGCAAAGCTCGCATGTTCCACGTCGAGCGCGCCACCAAGGCATCTGTCCGTGACGTGCTAGTCCGCAACGCTGACCGCAAATCCACGCTCATGACCGACGAGTCCAACTTCTATCCGATCACCGGACAGGAGTTTGCGGACCACGCCACCGTCAAGCACACTGGCGGCGAATACGTTCGCTACGAAGCTGACCGCACCGTCCACACCAACACGATTGAGAACGTGTTCTCAGTCTTCAAGCGCGGCATGGTTGGCGTCTATCAGCATTGCGGCGAAGCCCACTTGCACCGCTATCTTGCCGAGTTCGATTTCCGTCACAATCGCCGCACCGCGTTGAAAGTCTCGGATGCGGAGCGCGCCGCCGATCTGCTTCGCATGGCCCGCGATAAGCGCCTTACTTATCGGCGGATTGGTGAAGCCGGTCACGCTTAAGCAGAAGGCGCGAAGACTCCTACATCTCCGAAAAAAGCGATAGGGTTCTTCCCTGTTGGACGGAGGACGGAGTTCAATGACTGTCAGAATCGTCGGCTGCGAATATGAACAAACAGAAGACGACCCCTATCCACGGCTCTTCGCCAAAGCGAAATATGGGATTCAGGATGTCTTGATCCCCCTAGACGCTGTGTATGTGGATGGGGATTCTCCGCTCGAAGAAATGCTAGCAAGCGCCGCAGCGGCTCGTCGCCTCGCCCATGCGCTTCTGCTGTATAGTGATGGGATCGAAAACTCACAATCCAGGCGCCCTCCACAAGGCGGGTAACCTTTAGGTTCATCGCTCGACTCCAAGAAATGAATCAGCGTACCATCCGAATCAATGCTGCCCCAAACGGCCCCGGCATCCGCATTGCCGGGCACCCCGTCTGGATAAGCAGCAGCCCGCGCGCGCGCCGAGAAGGCTAGCTCTTGTAGTAAGTGGTCGCCCTTGTGGCCGCCACTGTGCGCAATGCGAACGGGACGTACCGGAAGCGGCACGTGACGCGGATGGTACACCGATAGACCAGCGAACGGCGGGTTAAAACCGTAATGCTGGCATGACTCACGAAACCTTTTGGTTCCGTGGCCACGGACCGGAGTTTCAGACCATGAAACCCACGGTCAAGATACAGATCAAGGTCAACGTGGCCTTATGCCTTTTGGGCATTGCGGCCATTATTCACGCCTTGATCTGAAACAGGGGGGCGGCGGCTTCGGCCGTCGCCTTTCTCCTTTTTGGCCGTCCTATGATCCGGCGGCGTCTTCAACAGGCGGCGCAATACCTCGTCGCCCTTTTCCTGATCTTTGTCTTTGGGTGTTTCAGACATGCCTCAACCTTTATCACGAGTGGCGGCGAACGTCTCCATTATGGTCGGGAATGCGGGCGACCGACCGCTGTCACGCCATCCAGATTTAGCTATCCTGGCCATCGAGGCAATCGCCTCTTGGTCAAACGTCGAGCTATTCATGCTCGATATGTACGTCCAGCTTATGGGCGGCCTGAACGACAGGGCTGCTACAGCATATTTGGCGCTTGAGACACAATCGGCCAAGACGCAAGTTATCCGCGCCGTCGCTCAACAGGTTCTCAGCAAGAAGGATTTCGACTTACTTGTTGCCATATTAGCAATCGCCAAAACACGGCAAAAATTTCGTGACAGGCTAGCCCATCATACATGGGGCGAGTGCCCACAAATCCACGACGCTCTTCTATTGATAGACCCAAAATCACTTCTGGCTTTGCCCATCGATATGGACCGCGTTTACGTCTATAAACGTGCTGATTTTGAGGAAATTATCAGCGCCAATGATAGGCTTTGTGGCTATGGCGGCACGTTTCGCCAGATTATCGGCGACACCCTGAAGCATAAAGACTTTCTATACGAGCTGCTATACGCGGCACCTGAAGTGCGAGAAAAGCTAGGTCTTCAGGCATAGCCAAATCAATTTCCTCTCGCAAAATCTCCTCGATTGCGATTTTCAGTTTTTCAGTGCCGGCAGTCCCGAATCACTAGGCATTTTTTCCTCTGGTACGTCAAGTATATAATTAGGAAACGCCTATTGATCCCTGCTGGCCTAGCGCTTCTTCGGCTTCATTTCCTCGACCCGCACCTTGTCGCCGATCTTTTGGCCATATCGAGCGCCTTCTGCTTCAGGACTCAGTGCGGTTTCTCGAATCGCTTAGGCGTCACCGGCTCGTCAGCCATCAGCGGCTTTCCTCGGCAACGGCGAAAAAGGCCCGCTGCCGAGGGGGGAAACAGCAGCGGGCTAATCGATGGCCGGATGGGGAGTGGGCAACAATGGCATCCGGCCAGCATTTTCAACGAGGGGGGGCGAACATTGTTCCCGCGCCGTTCGCGTAAATTAGCGACAGCTTGACTAGGCCGTCGCTCGCCCGCGCATCCGGACCGAATCGGTCGCGGAGCTTCGTAAGGTCGAGTTCCAGCTTATGATGGCAGGCCGCGTTGTGGGCCAGCAAGCCGTCACCGTCATCTTGTCATCGATCAGAGATTGAACGTCCACTTGCCATGGCGTCGATATAGCGCCGCTGCGGTCAGTCCGCCACGACCGCATCGCGGTGCAAGATTGCGTTGCGGATTGCCTCGTAAACGCTGCCGGTGGCTTCCTCGATCTCGTTGCTGCTTATGCCGATCGCTTTGGCATCTTCGAATAGCTTCTGCGTCAACTCGGCAATCGAGATGACGTCGGCGCCAGCCGTGGCGGGAACGTTGGGCCAATCCATTTGTACAAAAAATCTGTGCCGCGTGTGCTCAATCAACGCCCCTCGGCTCGAACGGCATTAGACGCCTTGGCGAAGTATCGTTGTCAGGAAAACCTATATGCCGGTCTGCCGGCGCGGATTGTAGCGCGCTTTCAATATCAGCCCAGGCCTCGGGCTGGGTCATCATTTTCAGTAAAGCTGGGTGCAAGCCATCGCCGCGCGCCGCTGCAATTTCATGCATTGATCTAAAGAGCAACATGGGACGCATCCGTTATCCAGTGAGACCTGGAAAAAGCAAAACGACGCGTTTGAACCTATGTTCCAGCGAGATACAAAAAAGCCCGCGAGCCGAAGCCACAGTGTTCCGGAATAGCTCGTATATTAGGCTCCGCTCATCTTGACGTCGGCGCCGGCCGCACCAGAATTATCGGCATGGCTCGGGGTAATTTCAAAGTTGGCGATGAGGTCGCCGTCACGGCAGTTGTGCGCGGGCGCGTCACAGAGGATCGCATCAGCGTGACGATCCCCTCTTATGACTTCCCGCATTCCGTTGTCGATTCGACTTCGAAGGCTGTCATCGGCCAGCATATGGAACTGATCGGCCCGGTCACGCGCATCGACGGCGACAAGGTGACAATCAGCCTCCGGCCATTGGTGACCGTCGACGCCGAGCATGTCCGTCTGGTGGAGAGCTACGTGCCGCCCAAGCGGACGAGACCGCTCGTGGACGACCCTAGCCGAAAATGACCAAGCTTTCAGACCTTGGCCCGTTTATCCCCGGCAAACGACACGGCGCCGAGCAGGTCAACGAGCGAGACCACTTTTACACCTGCCCTAACTGTGGCCAACCCGTCGACCAGCGCGTTGCTAGGCAGGTGTTCTATCATGAAGGCCCAGGGCATGAGCCGCTCGAGCCAGAACATGCAGGAACGGTTTTGCAATTCCCCAGTACGCGCAAATGAAAAGCCCGTCGCTCGAAAGGGTTGAGCGACGGGCCTTTGTCGGTTGCTCTGTAACTGCGGTGCTTGAAGCCGCTCAATGAGGGTGAGCCGGAATTGGCCCGCGCCCATGGCAGTGCAGACGCGGGCCAACCAAGGTGCCCTTGGTCAACGGCCGGAAGGGCGAGGACTAGCCGCCGCGGATTAACTGGCCGTATCGGGGCGAGGTTCCCCAAGCGCAACGAAAAAAGCCCGCTGGCTCGTGCCGGCGGGCTTGGCTTTGATGTTGGGCTTATTTGCCCATCTTCATGGCCATTTTGCAGAAATCGGCGTGCGACTTCGCGACGGTTGCGTCGGCGCAGTCCTTCATAACCGCATTCCGGTCCTCTTCCGACATCGCCATCCATGCGGACTGGATGTCAGCCTCAGACCTCATGGTCTTCATGCCTGCATCCGTGAAAAACGGCGACATCTTTGCAGGATCGTCGAGAGCCGATGTACCTGTGCTGCTGCCGGCGAGAGCCGAGCCTGTAATCATTGCGAGCGCCATCGCGCTCACGGTGAGCATCTTTAATGTCATAGAAATTCCTCCTAAAGGCAGGCCGTTTTAGAACGGCCATCTCCTCAACGCCGAGAATTAGAAAAGTTTCCTCGTTTAATGCAAAAAGCCCGCCGGCCGGAGCCAGCGGGAGGGTTGTGGTGGCAGAGTGTGGTCTGACAGATTGCAAACGGTCTGGCCCGGCTTTGTTTCAGGATTGCTAAAACGATCTTGGAGTCGTGCCCCACGCCGACTCGGCGCTACTCAACTTTAAGCAGCCTTCAGGTTAATCACCCGCATCACGGCAACTACTGTTCCGTTGTTTGTAGCGGCCTCCTTCGTGCTACCCTTGCCGCAGCTCCATACGTCGCCTTCCTTGGCCGTGAACTCCATGTCCCCGGCCGTGACCTGCAGCTCGCCTTCAGTGACCGTGCAGACCATGTCGTCCGCCATGACGTCCCCCAGCGGGCTAGATCCTTTTGGCTGATAGACGACGTCTTCCATGGCAATTTTCTTATACCCCTTGATGTGGGAGTCTCGCGTTCCCAGCTCGACGAGCCGAACGCCGGGAAAAATCTCTTTGCCATCTGTCGGACCGTAGGCCTTGGCCGCTACCGGAGTGGGCTTTGCGATTAAAAGCGGAGCCGCCAACGAGGCGGCACCAAGGGCGAGAGCATTACGTCGATTTATCTTCATAACATCCTCCCTGAGTTGGTCCGCCCGGCTGGGCGAACCTGATATTTTACGCGCCCAAGCAGCCAGAGAGTCAAAACACAATTGAACTGTATCGCAAGGAGCCCCGCCAGCGCGCGTTTACCCCTGCCCGCTGTCCTACGCCGCCGAAGCCTGCCGCGCGTCCTGGCGACCGCCTGTGGCCAGCGCCATGCACTGCGAAGCCATTCCCCGGGAAAGCCCTTCCTGCTTGTCGAGCAATGGCCCGAAATGACCGTGCGGCAGTGACGCTTTGACAGCGAGCAAGCGCCGGCCGATCGCGAGCTTCTGGTCGACGGACATATGCCCGCCTGGCACCGCTCGAGGCTCTGCCAGTTCGGCTGCTGGCGTGTACGAGTTCGACGGCGACATGAGCGCGAGATAGGCGCGATCGACCTCTGCTTTGGTGGCATCAGGCAGTTTCATGAACTGGCGCGTCGTCATGCCGAGGCCCGCGGCAAGCGCCGCAATGTGCCGTTTCAGCCCGCGCAGCCGGTTGATGCGTTCCAACTGCCATTGGTTCGGCAAGCGATAGGTGCCAACGCCCTCGATCTCTATTTCGGTGAAGGGTGTCCTTGCCAGCATGCCGCGCCT
Organism: Mesorhizobium caraganae; assembly: GCF_016836705.1. Taxonomy (GTDB): domain Bacteria; phylum Pseudomonadota; class Alphaproteobacteria; order Rhizobiales; family Rhizobiaceae; genus Mesorhizobium; species Mesorhizobium caraganae. The sequence continues at coordinate 111,508 of NZ_JAFCGY010000003.1, forward strand.
CGCTGCGAACTGCCGGATATTGCATAAGTCATGGCTTATACGCAAGGTGCCCGACCTTGCGGCATCCGCCCGCTGGCCGGCACCTGTAAACTACAGTGCACATAATTGAATGCCCCAGCTTTTACCACAATCGGCAGGCGCAAATTCTGATATTTTCGGGCGTTGGTAAGGGAGGGCCTCTGCAATGCCTGAACTCTCGACTGTTCTCCGCGTACCGGCGGCGCAGTACGTTCGTATGTCAACCGAACACCAGTGCTATTCGCTGGAAAACCAAAGAGCAGCCATTTCCGAGTATGCCGAGGCGAGAGGCTTTGCCATTGTCCAGACCTATGCCGATGCGGGCAAGAGTGGGCTTAGCCTAAAAGGCAGGGAGGGACTCAAGCAATTGCTCGCCGATGTCGTGACCGGCCAGCGGAATTATTCTGTCATCCTGGTATTGGATGTCAGCAGGTGGGGACGGTTTCAGGATACCGACCAAGCCGCGCATTACGAATTCATCTGCCGCGACGCTGGCGTCAATGTCCATTATTGCGGGGAACCGTTCGAGAACGACGGCAGCATGGTCGCCAGCATCGTAAAGAACCTGAAGCGGGTGATGGCGGCCGAGTACAGCCGTGAGCTTTCCAGCAAAATTTCAAGGGCGCAGATCAATCAAGCTCGCCTTGGGTTTAAGCAGGGCGGCCCAACGCCGTATGGCATCACCCGCCTTTTGGTCAGCCGAGATGGAACTCCCCGATTTTTGCTCAACCCAGGCGAACGCAAGGGGCTGGATTCAGAACGAATAGTTTTTGTGCCCGGACCTCCGGAGGAACTCAAAGTTGTTCGCCGGATTTTCCGAATGTTTCTGGCGCACAAACGGAGTGTTGCGAACATCGCACGGACGTTGAACGACGAACACGTGCCGGCAAGGGGCGGCTTATGGGGCTGGGAACGGGTAAGACACGTCCTGCGCAACGAGCTTTTGACTGGCTTCTACGTCTTTAACCGGACCAACCACAAAATGAAGAAACCGCCCAGTCGCAACCCCTCCGGTCTCTGGGTACGAACGCGGGTTATGGAGCCTATCATCGATCTCAAGACCTTTGCGCGTGTGCAGCGGGAATTCCGGCTGAAGCGGGTCTATGCTCTCAAGAAACCGGAAATGCTCAAAAGTCTGAGGCGCCTTTTTCGAGAGAAAAAGATGCTTTCGCAGGACATCATCAACGAGTGCCCATACACGCCGTCCTCCCATGCATATTGGGTGCACTTCGGCAGTCTACTAAAGGCATATCAGGCCGTTAGTTTCAGGTGCCCGCCGGGTGGCCAACGAGGCAAATACTACTCAAATGACGAGTTGCTTCGTGGCGTTCGGCGATTGCACGCGACGTTCGGTTACGTCACAACCGCTCTCATCAACGGGGATCCCCATCTTCCGGGCGGTAAGGTTTTCAAGAGGCGCTTCGGCTCGATCGTGAAAGCATATGGCCTTGCCGGGTTCCCGACCACGATGCGCGAGAGTATGTCAGCGGCTCAAAAGCGAGCTGCGGCTCGGCGTTCCCTTCTTAAGCGATCGTGTTAGCCAATTTCCATACCTGGCGGACTGCGAAGGCAGCGCATAAAGAACTTGTAGACGCACAGCAGGATGAACTTATAGACGCACAACTCAATATCGTACTCGCCTGTGCCTTCTGCCCACCGCGTCCAGAAACTGTGAAGCCAGCATAGGGCACGTCCTCGACTGTCGTGACGATCGGGGTGCCGAAAATGGCGAGTGCGCCGCCGGCCGCGTTGCGGAACATTTGACCGGTAGATAGCAACATCGTCAGATCCTCTCCTCGGCGCCGGCGCGCGCCGTTGCTTCACATCCACGGACTAAAAAAACTTCGGCTTTTGCCATCCACGGACAGGAAAAACTCTGAAAAATGGACCTTGGCGAACCTATCGCGGACGGCTCAAAGCCATGTGCTGCAAGGGTTGGAGCGACGGAGGTTTTTCCGGTTTATTTGTCGGTTTCGGCTGAAATCGCGCAAACAGGAAAAAAAATCCGCGAATGCTGGTGCAGCGGCTATGAGCCGAAACGCGGCTTTTAGGTCAAATGGCCCCCCCATGGGTCTTGCAAGCGCTTGGGTCATCAATACCAGACCCCTTTCGGCATCGAGCTTTCCGCCTTCTGCTTCGTGGTGCTGTGGCAGGTGCGGCAAAGGGTCTGCAGCTTGCCTTCCCAGAACTTCACCGGGTCATTGCGATGGGGGATGACGTGATCGGCGACGAGGTTCGCGGTGTTCGGCTCGATCCGCTTGCACATGCGGCAAGTGAAGCGGTCTCGAGTGATCACCTCCATCCGCAGCTTGCGCCACCTGGCGGTATTGTACCAACGGAACGCCGGCTCGGTCTTAGACCGCAGCGATGATCGCTCCCGCTCATTGGCTGGGCCTGCCACGTTGAGGCGCGGTGCCATGCTGGAGAGCGCCGGCTTGAGGTTCGCGAGCTTAGCCATGGAGCACCTGCCACTCGCCTGGTCGCGCCGCATGAAGCCATTCGTCGGCAAGGAAGTGCTGAGGGTCGATCTCGATGGGCAGGTCGAACCACTGGCAGACGTCGTCATCGACGTTCGCACAATGGCCGATGACGATGACCGAGCGGCGATCATCTTCAGCAAGGACGGCTTCCACTGAGATGATGGTTGGCATCACTGCTGCCTCATCTCGGGCGGCTCGATGATGGTCTCGGGCACGCTATGGTATCGCTGCACCGCTACCCAGATCAGATCGGCCTCATGGCTTGTTGGAAAGCGCGAGTAGGCTTCGTGGAAGCGTGCCAGGCATCCCGACAGTGTCGACTTGAGGATGTCCGGGTCTCCGGCCCAATGCTGGCCTTGGCCCGTTATGTGGATACTGGCGATGGTCGGCGCCTCGGCCGGCGTATTGTCGTTGTCGTGGTTGGTCATGACCGCGCGTCCCTGCCTTTCTTGACCATCAATTTCCAGCCAAGCCCTTCGCCCGGCTGCAGCCCTTGAGCGTTGTCAAGCTCGCAATGCCAGCTGCTGCCCTGGTGGGTGCAGACATCGCCATGACGGTACGAAACACCTCGGTCCCAGACGCCGCGATAGGCCATGCTCGGCTTGCTCTCCAATTCGGCCAGGCGCTTCTCGATGGCCGCGCATCTAAGGGCATTCCACGCTTGGCCAGCCTCTGCTTGGGCAGCGACGAGCGCGACCAGGTCCAGATAAGCCCGGTCATCCGGGTGGCACCCGGCATTCTTCAGGTGCAGTTGCCGGTGATAGGTGAAGCCCGCCACGAAACGCTCGTAGGTCTCCGTGAATGCCTTCTGATTTTCCTCGGTTCTGGCGAGGGATGGGTACTCCGGCACCTGCACCGGCTCGAGTTTCCAATCCCGATGCACCTTGGCTGGTCCTGCCGGCGCCGCCTGTTGGCGCTTAGGTTCTGCCAGGTCGCCGAGTTCAACGTCGAAGCGCTTCTTGTGCATCTCGTCGACGTGACCGCGCAGAGCTCGAACCTGGGTTTCCAGCCGCTTCTGCATCTCCTCATCTTGGTCGAGTGGGTGCTTTTGCCGGTCAGCATCGACGACGGCGCGCTTGTCGGCGATCTGCTTTTCGAGGCGCTCGATCTCCTTATCGATTTTGCTGAGATCGGCTTGGCGCTGGTCGACGATGACTGGTCGCTTCATGTCGTGGCCTCGATCTCGTGGATGAGCCCATGCCGCAAGCACCAGTCGAGCGTTTGCTGTTCGTCTTTCGCGGCCTCGATCGCCAGTTCAGCGAGATCGGCACCGGAGCGATCGGCGATGATGTTGAGGTATTCGCCATCTCGCTTCCGCAGAGTGCGCATTGCCTCTAGATGCCGATACACCGTCCACCGCTCGCGATGGTCGGGACGGTCGGCGGTGAGGTGCATCAAATATTCGGTGTTGGCCGATGCGACGCGATGATCACAAGCCATCGAAATCAGAACGCCGGCCGACATGCACCGCTTTCCTAGCTTCGCCCGCTTCATGCCAGGGTGCCAGCGGATGGCACGATAGATCCGAACCGCAGCGGCGAAGTCGCCGCCCTCGCTGTCGATCACCACGTTGATTGCAGGGGAAAGCCGAGCCGATTCCAGTTGGTCGTGCACATTCAACGCCATGGCGTCGTCGATGTCGCCGATGATGCGAACTTCCGCCATCTCGACGACGGACATGCGGGCTTGGTCGCGCTTAATTTCGGCCTTGGCCCGAACTTCAGCCATCAGCCGGTCGCACGGCTCAAACACATTGCGGCGCCGCTCCAATGCCGCAGGGAGAAATTCCGCGAACTGTTCCTCCAGGGCGGCAAGTCGGCCAAGGATGAGGTCTGTGCTCATGCGCGCAAAGCCCTCAGCGATCGGCGTGATCGAGGACAGCGCGGACGAGCTTGAGGCGCTCGATCAAAGCCGGGCAGGCACCCGGAAGGCGGCTGATCTTGGAAAGGTCGAGGCCGGCCGCTGTGGCCCTGGCTTTGAACGCGACGCCGTGGCCGAGCAATGTTTCGAGATTGTCCAGAGCTTCACCGATCGCAGCCCTGTATTCCTTGCACGGCCCCAGGATCGCGGGCGCGATGCTTGCGTCGAAGGCCTCCACAATCTGGTCGCGTTGCACCCTGGCTTCGTTCTCCGCCGCGAACAGCGGCGCCAGTGCAAAGCCAAGGTCGTCGACTTCCTTCGCGGTGATCGTAGGCGGCTCACCCAGGCGCTGGGCGGCCAGGCGCTCGCCTGCCTCTATGTGGCGGCGCTGGCCTTCCTGGCGAGCCTGCATAGCCTTTTGCAGGGCTGCCTCTGCCTCGCCGATAGCGGCCGGTCGCTCCGGTATCTGGAGCAATGATTCGAAATCTGGTGCAGGCGAAGATTTCACACGGGCGAGCATGCAATCGGGCTCCTGATTTGGTTGTGATGATTCTCCCACCGAAGCCGTCGGCGGCATAGTTCGCTGCGGTTCGACGCGGTACGCTCAAACGCACTTTTCTCGGGCGAGCAGAGCCGCGGCGATGCCGGCGATGGCGTATTCGACGATTCGCCCGTTCTGCCGCGAAGCGATCGCAGCGCCGCCGTTCAGCCGCTGGTTTCGAAGCGTGAAGGGACTTACGCCAAGCAGTGCCGCGGCATCGGGCTGGCGGACAAAACCGTCGGCCGTGAGCAAGATGCCGCGCCTCAGGCAGGCCATTTCAACAACATCGATCTTCGCGTCGAGAGGCGAGCGCTCCAGGTTGGAGGACATCGCCCGCATGGTCTGGGCGAGATTGTTGCGATCGGCCGCGCTCATCACAAGCCTCCGAACTCATCGTCGGCGAGCGCGCCCGTCTTGCGCAGGTGCTCCTGTGCCTCCGCCAGCGACATCGTCATGATGTTTGGCTCTCGCGTGTGTGTGAGAGCCAAGTTATCTTCCTTTCTTCCCAGAGCAGAATCTTCTGGTGCTGGTGCTGGTGCTGGTGGGCATTGCTCAAGCATTGCTTTAGGCATTGCTTCAAGCATCCTTGGAGCATTGCTTGAAGCATTTCGCCTCCATCGAGCATCCGCGCCTTTCCTGGCTCGATCGATGGCGATTTCACGCTTTTCTGCTGCTGCTTCCCGCTCAATGTCGAGCCGCGGCAACCGCCATCCGTCATCGAAGAGCGAGCATATGGCCGAACGCACGGCCTCCCACCGATCAGGATCGACGCCGGTGATCCGCATCAGTCGGACATCGTCATCCGGCAGTATGCCGTGCTGCCAGTAGTGCCGGCGTAACCGCTCGAAGGCGCCGAACTCCTCAGCGCTGAGATGTGAGGTTATAGCGGCCTCGTCCCCGATGTAGGTTTTCATCCATGCGAGATCGGTCATGCGCCGCCTTCCAATCGTTCGACAAGATTGGCGAGTAAGGACCGCTCAAAAACCGCGGTTTGCGATTGCAACGGTTTCTCTTGAAAATCTGCGGGATTACCGTTAGATTTCTGAACACTGCCTGCTTTGATATCCCCCGATGCGCCTGCCGCTTGCCCCGCGGCGGGCGTTCGTGTTTCTGGAGTCGCCACCATCAGTGTGCCCTCGCAAGCCGAAGCGCGTTGGCAAGCCGGATCGCCTCGATCGCTTCCGGAGTCGTCAGGCCGTATCGAGTCCGCAGTTCGGGAACACAAGCTTGACCTGAACGCTCGCGCGGTCCAGCCAGGAACTCGGCTGCGGCTCGCACGGCTTCGTCGGGTTGGAGGTCGATGCTCATGGCGACCATCCGCAGATGATTGCGAGGACGAACAACAGAGCGGCGCCAGAGACGGCGTAAGGAAGGGTGCGCATCATGCCGCCTGCCCCTTCCGGGTCGTCTCCAGCATCCTTGCGAACGCTTCTTTTGGTACCTTCAGCAACTTGCCGAAACGGATCGTCGGTATCTCGCCTCTTGCCGCCGCTTCGTAACTGGCATTGCGGCCCAAGCCGAGCTTCGCGCCCGCTTCTGGCACTGTCATTACGACACTGTCAGTCTGCTCTTTCGTCATGTCTGTGCCCTTTCTGGCTTACATTATGTAAGGCAATATCGGCCTGTCCGTTGACCTACGCAATCGGACCGACTACATTCTGTAAGACAGTTTTCTGCAGTGGAGACATTTATGGGCAAGCGTGGACCGGCGCCAAAAGGCGAATACGAGAATAAATCCAACGTCTTGTCGACGCGAATAAGGAGTGACACCCGAGCGAATTTGGTATCAGCAGCTAAGGCGTCCGGCCGTTCTCTCAGTCAAGAAATCGAGCATAGATTGCGCCGCACGTTCATCGACGATGCGCGAATCGAGGACGCTTTCGGTGGTCGCCGAAACTATCTGCTGATGCGAATGGTCGCGCTCGCCGCTGAGACCGCGTTTCGCTTCGCTGGCAAGAATGAAAATTCGAATTGGCTGGATGAGCCGATCGCGTTCGACGCTGCCGTGAAAATGATCAATGAAGTCCTGAGCGCAATCCGGCCAGACGGCCCAGTCGATAGCGAAGATAATTGGGATGAGGAAGGCCGTGCCGATCTGGCGCGCGCCTATTCTGACATCACATGGTCAGACGTTCAGAAGGCTGACCCGACGCTTCCCTTGGACACACCGATCGAAAACGCGAGGGAAGCCTTATTCGACGGGATGCTGAAGGCCGATCTCGGCCCATTGGTAAATCGACCTCGCTATCAGATTGATGACGACGGAATTCCACACCGCACATCAAGCGGGAAAGGATGACGACAATGAGAGGTAACATCACGCGGCGCGGCAAGGCCTCTTGGCGCCTGAAATTCGATCTTGGAACCGATCCTGTCACCGGCAAGCGGCTTACTCAATTCGCGACTGTTAGAGGCACGAAAAAGGAAGCGGAAGCCGAACTAAACAAGCGCCTAAACCAGATCGATGAAGGCACGTTCGTAGAGCGGTCAATGGCCACGGTGGCCGAATATGCTCGGCACTGGTTGAAGGCGATCGCACCGTCCAAGACGTCGGCGAAGACGCTGGAGCGCTACGGCGAGATTGTCGAGCAGCACATCATCCCGCAGATAGGCGCCGTTGGTCTGCAGAAGCTCGACGGGACGCGAATCGATCAGTTCTATGAGCACCTGCGAACTGCCGGCCGGCGCGATGGCAAGGGCGGCTTGGCCCCGCAAACCATCCAGCATGTTCATCGGTTGCTTTCCCAGATCCTTTCATCGGCAGTGAAGGCGAGGAAGCTGCGCCAATCGCCCATGGAAGCCGTCCAGACAACGCCAAAGGTGCGCCGCGAGGAAATACAGGTGCTGGACGATGCGGAGTTGAAGGCACTCCTGGCCCACCTCAAAGGCCGATCTATCTACATGCCGGTGCTAATGGCAGCTTCGACAGGAATGCGCCGTGGTGAGGTCCTGGCGCTGCGGTGGAAAGATATCGATCTCGACCGCGCCACGCTGCAGGTCGTTCAGGTGGTCGAGGAGACCAAGGCAGGCATTGCGATCAAGGAACCGAAGACCGACCGCAGCCGCCGCACGATCGCCCTGCCCGCGCGTTTGGTGGTTGAACTCCGCCGGCATCGAAAGGACCTGGCCGAGCACCGCTTGAAGCTTGGCCTGGGCAAGGATGAAAAGGATTTGGCTTTCCCAACATGGGACGGCCGCATTCGGACCCCTCGCCCGTTCTCGAAAGAGTTCGCTCGTGAAGCCGAAACTGCCGGCGTTCCGCAAGTGACGTTTCATGGTCTTCGGCATACCCATATCACTCATCTGTTGCGCAGCGGCGTTCCTGTGCATGTCGTGTCGGCCCGCGCCGGCCATGCCAATCCGTCGGTCACGCTGAACATTTATGCGCACTTGTTGCCAGGACAGCAGGAAGGCGCCGCTGCGGTGGTTGACGCAGCCCTCAATGCCGCTTTACAGGAATGAAGCGCGAACCGGTCGGGAACGCCTTCGGTGCCAATCCGGTGCCAACCGCTCAAAATCGACCGATAGCGATGGTCCTAAGTGATTGAAAAATCACGACGGAGGGATGGCCGAGCGGTTTAAGGCACCGGTCTTGAAAACCGGCGTGGGTGCAAGCCCACCGTGGGTTCGAATCCCACTCCCTCCGCCAACCCCCTTGATTTTGCTATGTTTTTTGGCTTTTTTATCCTGTTGCCATAACCAAAAGAAAAGCCCGCCGAAGCGGGCTTCTGTCGTTGGGATGCGGAGCGGTCAGCCCTTCTTCGTAAGCCACGCTTCCTCTTCGGTGGCCAAGGCGGCAGCATCCTCTTCCGCAACGGGAACAAGCACCTCGCCAAGGATTCATGAGGTCGCGCACTTCACATGCTTCTCTTAGGCGCCGTACGCCATACACCTCGCGTCCCTTGGTGGTCCGCTCGTCCGACAACTTCCGAAAGCATCGGCCGATCACGGTGGGTTATCATCGCTTGAGGTGCAGTAGATCGAACGCCACGAAATAGAGGTCATGCTGCCGGCGGGTGATCGCCTTTCGCAACTCGCCGAAATCGGACAGGCCAGCGTCATTCAGGATGATCGATGATTGCGTTCTCGACGCCAAGCTCACCAGCGGCCTTGGCCAAGTCACGATACTTCGACGTCCAGTCGAGCCCACGCCGGGTGAAGATGCGCACGCCCTCGTCGTCGATGATCATCTGGGAGCGGTAGCCGTCGAACTTGACCCCGTGAATCCACTCGTCGCCCTCTGGAGGCTTCTCCACAAGGGTCGGCATCAAAGGCTCGACGAACTTCAAACGCATTACCCACACCCGGCGGATTCAATTAGCACGCGCTTCATTAGTTCAGGAGCATTTTAACGAATCATTGACCGCGCTGTCCCAAAATAGGACGGCGCGGTCAGTTCCCAACGGGCTGCGCGGGCGGCTCCGGCAAACCCTACCCGCCACTGTGTGTCGGAGCCGCTCCCACCCCCATCCGTATACCAACAATGGTTGAATCAACGGTTACGACACGTGCTTTCCGGTCCGCTTTTCCAGTCTTTAGACTTTGATGGAAAGTTTGGATTCGGGTTTCCCACACTGCCCAAGCTACAGGCGCATTAGCGATAGCTCAACTAAGACTGAAGTCCCCTAAGCCCTCTCCCGAAGGTCGGCTTCCACTCGCGATTGCGAGCCCTGTTAAGGCCCTCATAATGGGGAATGCATGTGAAGAACACACGCCTGAATATCGAGTTTTGTCGACTTGCAGCACATAGGATGCCCGCACTCACATAGATCGATTCGCGGGCGGCTAGGGTATCGGCTAGGGTCTTTTGGTGCATGGCGATCTCCGTTGAATGGGTCGCCTCTACGAGAGGATCATACTCCTGATCTCGGATCAAATGCCAAGGTGTTTTCCACCCTTTTGTTGCGTCATTCGTTCATTTGGTTGTGTTTCGCTTGTACTAGCGGGCGCGTATATCTCCCATCAGTCGGCGCCGCCATCTTGATGCCCCTGCCGGTTAGGCCCGGTGCTTACTGGCCTACCCGCCCCAAGTGCCGGGCCGCTGCTTTCGATAAGTGCCTCAAGTTCACCAAGCGTAATTTCAATCTGGTATCGGTATTTCGAATCATCCGAGTAAATGCCCTCGGCTTCGATCGTTATCACCGGGCCGCCTGTTCCAGGTTTGACATCGCCATCAATCAACGGTCGATCGAAGATGGTTCGAGAAGTTCCTTCCCGTTTGGCAGGCCTGACGAGCATCCGCATTTGCTTTACCCCGTTCCGTCGTTTCGCGACGAAGTGGCGGCCCCTCACCCACCCCCAACACATTCTGCTCCATGCAATTGCGGTGCCAAGTGACTGATCCAATATGGGTCACTCGGCATCAACGGCTCGACGAACTTCAAACGCATACACTGACCCACACCCGGCGGATTCAATTAGCATGCGCTTAATTAGTTCCGGAACATTTTAATCGACTGGAAATTGTTCGTTAGCAATGACGAAGCTATCAGACCCCGGCCCGCCCATCCCGGTCAAGCGACGCGGCGTCAAGCCGATGGAGCGGCTTGCCGAAAAACTCGCTCTTCGCGCGAAGGAACAAGCACTCACACAAACGAACGAGCGGGAAGCCCTGCGACACCAAATCGCCGAAGCCTACAAAAGCCTGGCTGAAATGTCTGAAAGACTCAAGGCCGCCGATCTCGCGAACGGGCGCCTGAAAATGTATCGGCCGCAATATGGAGGCAATTTCTCTTGCCCAATCTGTTGGGTGGAACGCGGTACAGTCAGGATGCTCCATCCCGAAGAGGAGCCGAACCCCGCGTATTGCTGCAAAGCATGCGGTTTCAACGAACTGAATGATCAATGACAGAAAAAGCACGTCGTCATGCGCGAAAAAGCCCGCCAGGAGAGACTAGCGGGCTTTAATATTTACGCTGACGAGGGGTTTGAATTCTCGTCTTAGGATAAATTAGCTGAAGCTCACATTGTGGGCAACTAGTCCTTACGGCGTATCGCGCTGCCCCAGCGCCCCGCACAGACGCGTGGAGCCCTGTCCGCCTCATTGCCCTGGACTTGGCCGGCAAGCTGGTCCTGGGCCTCGCTGTCGCCTCTAGGGCGTCGGCATTGGGATGGCGATCGCCGCTCCGGGGTTAAAGGTACACGGCGTGAACTAAACGGGCTAACGGAAGCCAGCCCAGGACGCGCGGCGTGGTATACCATCACTATCCGGGGAAGCATTGGATACGCAGCCGCTCAGCGCCATCAATATCAACACCAAAAATAGTCGCATCTTACCCTCCGAATTGGGGGCACTTAGGCACGGATGTCATGCTGGTGCCTGGCCGCCGACCGAAAGCGAGGCCCGTTCAGAAACTTATGGAGACGGACATTCCCCGGATGAACCGGTTTCTGGCGACACAGTGGCCGTCGTGGCCGCCCCAGGCAACTTTGAGCGGGTGCCAGCGCGCGTTCTTGCCGGCCGCTCTCGTATACCGCCGAAGCTTGTCGCGCGTCCTGGCGCCCGCCTGTGGCCAGCGCCATGCATTGCTGGGCCATGCTGCGGGAAAGCCCCTCCTGCTTGTCGAGCCAAGGCCCGAAATGACCATGCGGCAGCGATGCCTTGACCTGAAGCAGGCGCCGGCCGATCGCGAGCTTCATCTCGGCCGACATGTGCCCGCCTGGCTCGGCGCGAGTCTCGGCCGGCTCGCTTGCTGGCCTGTACGAGTTCGATGGCGACATTAGCGCCAGATACGCGCGATCGAGCTCGGCCTTGGTGGCGTCAGGCAGTTTCATGAATTGCCGGGTCGTCATCCTACAACCAGCGGCCAACACCGCAATGTGGCGCTTCAGCCCGCGCAGCCGCGAGAGGCGCTGTGATTGCCACATGTTCGGCCGAAATACGCCAACGCCCTCGATCTCTATTTCGGTGAAGGGAGTTCGAGCAAGCATGCCGGGCCTCGCTTGGGAGAACGCCGGAAATATCGCATAAGTCTCGACTTATAGGCAAGCCGCGGCCATCGTGTTCCGTGCTGGTAGACAACTCGCCGGGCGAAGACCCCCACGACCTCAAGCCCGGCGAGCCTACACCTGATCAGAGTACGCGATCAGGACCGGGGATCAGCCGGCAAAAGCTTGCGGTGCAATATTGATGCCGGCAATTTTGTCTCAGAATGGGGCGTTGCCCACGGCGTCCAGCCTTTGCCAGGCCGCTCGATTAGCTCGTGGTCTCGCAAGGGCGCACCTCATGCTGGGCGTGCGCCGATATTTGCATAAGCCGCAGCTTATCGGCAAGCCGCGGCATGGCTATCGCGGGATAGCGATCAGGGACGATTGACGGTCACTTCACCACGGCTAAATCACGACCCACCACACCAACCGGCTGCCCAGGCTTGCCGGTGGCGCCGGGCGCAGCGCGGGCATCTAAGTGTATGCCCCTGTCGGCTAGCCGAGGATCATTCCGGCAAACAACACCGTAATGAGGAGTGACAACGGAACGGCTAGGAGACCATACAACTCAATATTTTTTGTGTTTTGTCGCTTGTCCATCTTCGTCGCCTTGCGTCGTTGGCGGGGGCATATTGACGTTATCGGACAGTCATTGGAAGCGGTTCCGCGCGTGAGGAAGTCAGAGATGCAGTCGATGCTGTATATTAGCAACACCTTGACGGCCTGACGGGGTGGAGGCCTCACCAGCGCGCGTTCGGGCGGGGACTTGTTAATTCCTTACGCGATGGCGAGGTGTAGACGATGGATTGTCATTGCAGTGCCCCACCAGTAAAGCCGATGGAATCTGTGTTATCCGATGCCCGTTCAACGGCATGTGCGATTTGTTTCAGCGTCGCTTGAGCCGCGCCAGCCGACATGACGAGGCGGCACACAATGACGCGTTCGAACTTTCCACGCTCGTAGATCGCTCGCTGCCGGCTGTAGAATGTGCACCGGAAATTCCCGTCTCCCAAATTTTCCATGTCGGCCATCCCTGAAATGAAGACATCGGGGATGATGGCCGTTTCGACTAAGTCCATGACGATGGGATCGGTCATGATGCGTCCCTCACAAAGTTTAGCATTGGTATTGCTCCATTTGCGAAGCGGCGAGGCCCCAATTACTCCCTGCCGACAGCGCACCTGATTGAGCTACGAGCGCGAACATCTTGGTAGGCTAAAGGCGCAGGTGTCGTTTGATCAACTTGGAGATTGGAGGTAAGCGGCACCTGCAATGGAAGTAGGCCGCGCATGTCGCATCCACATTACCAAGTTAGCGGTAGTGATTGGCCGGCCTGCAGTCTTCCCCAGCCGGCGCCGCCGGTCACCGGACTGCTGTCTGTCTGGCTGTCTGCGCGAGGGCCGTAACGCGATGCCGTTTTGTCTTGGTTCTCGCAGCTCCATCCGGAAGATTACGCCTTCAACGTCGCACCGTTGCGCGCCGTTTCTGGTTTCAATTGCCAGTCCGGCTGGACGCGGCCGGGTCGGCACTCCGGTTGATTTTTGAACCGAAATATGCTGGTTCTCCCGCCCATGAAAAAACTATTCCTTGCGGCCCTGGCGTCCCTGACGCTGGCCTGGCCCGCCCACGCGATGGACGCCGCCTTGCGCGCCGGCCTGCTGAAACTCGATCCGCAGACCCGGCTGGAACAGCGATGCGACGCAGAGGTTCTCGACCGCATCAGCCATGACGACCACAAGTACAAGGCCGACCGCGTCGTCGCTTACGCCTTTGCGACGCCAGAAATGAAAGCCGATGCCATCCGCAGCCCGGGTGCGGCCTTCCGCAGCAAGGGGCAATGGTACCGGCTGAAATTCAAATGCGAGACGGCGCCGGACCATATGGAGGTTCTGCAGTTCCGTTACCGCATCGGTGACGAGATCCCGGAAGCCGACTGGGCGAAGTACAATCTCTACGACTGAATTTTCCAAACCAGAATTCTCTCTGGCAGAACGAGCTTCTCTATTCCTGTGGTTTTTTGGCCTTGCCCGTCGCGTTCTCTTGACGCGCGGGAAGCATACACGTTAGGGCGTCGGCATATCCGACGACGAACACGCGGCGAACAAAAAGGGGCCTCCGGTCGATGGACATTTTCAGCGCCGCAAGCATGACAGCCCTCCTCCAGGTCATCGCCATCGATCTGGTGCTTGCCGGCGACAACGCCATCGTCATCGGTTTGGCTGCAGCCGGCCTGCCGGTCGAGCAGCGCAAGAAGGCCATCCTCATCGGCGTCCTGGCTGCAACAGTGCTGCGCATCCTGTTTGCCGCCGTCACCGTCAAGCTGTTGGCAATCGTCGGCCTGCTGCTGGCCGGCGGCATCCTTTTGTTGTGGGTGTGCTGGAAGATGTGGCGCGAGCTGCGGACGTCCCATGCCGACGAGCAGGAGGCGACCGAGGCGCTGGCCAATGCCGATCTCGACGGCGACAAGACGGTTGCGACCGGCAAGGTGCGCAAGACGCTCGGCCAGGCAGCGCTGCAGATCGTCGTCGCCGATGTCTCGATGTCGCTCGACAATGTGCTGGCGGTCGCCGGTGCGGCGCGCGATCATTTCCCGGTGCTGGTCATCGGCCTCGTGCTGTCGATTGCGCTGATGGGCCTTGCCGCGAGCTTCATTGCCAGGCTGCTGCACCGCTACCGCTGGATCGCCTATATCGGCCTGCTGATTATCCTCTATGTCGCGCTCGACATGGTCTATCGTGGCGTTGTCGAGGTCTGGCCGCATGTCAGTCCTGCGGTGAGCTGACGCTGCCGGTCGTATAGCTTCTGTTACCGCCCAGTTATCAGCTGGAGGCTGCGGTCGCGTTCGCCGCAGCCGCTGCCCATACCAATGCCGCAATAAGTGTGGTACTGCCGCCGATCCCGAAAAACCCGGAAGTTGTTTCATGTCTGCCCCTCGCGTCAGTTTCGTCAGCCTTGGATGCCCGAAAGCCCTTGTGGATTCCGAGCGCATCATCACGCGCCTGCGCGCCGAAGGCTATGAGATCGCGCGCAAGCATGACGGCGCCGACCTCGTCGTCGTCAACACCTGCGGTTTCCTCGATTCGGCCCGCGACGAGTCGCTGAATGCCATCGGTTCGGCGCTTTCGGAAAACGGTAGGGTCATCGTCACCGGCTGCCTTGGCGCTGAGCCGGATGTCATCCGCGAAAAGCACCCCAACGTGCTCGCCATCACCGGACCGCAGGCCTATGAAAGCGTGATGGCGGCGGTGCATGAGGCCGCACCCCCGAGCCACGATCCCTATATCGACCTGTTGCCGCCGCAGGGCGTGAAGCTGACGCCGCGCCACTACGCCTATCTGAAGATTTCGGAAGGCTGCAACAACCGCTGCACCTTCTGCATCATTCCGGCACTGCGCGGTGACCTAGTCTCGCGGCCGGCGGCCGATGTGCTGCGCGAGGCCGAGAAATTGGCCAAGGCCGGCGTCAAGGAATTGCTGGTTATCTCGCAGGACACCAGCGCCTACGGCATCGACATCAAGTACCAGACCTCGATGTTCGGCGACCGCGAAGTGCGGGCAAAATTCCTCGACCTGTCGGAGGAACTGGGCAAACTCGGCATCTGGGTGCGCATGCACTATGTCTATCCCTACCCGCATGTGGCCGATGTCATTCCGCTGATGGCCGAGGGAAAAATTCTTCCTTACCTCGACATCCCGTTCCAGCACGCCTCGCCGCAGGTCTTGAAGAACATGCGCCGGCCCGCCCACGGCGAAAAGACGCTGGAGCGCATTCGCGGCTGGCGCGACGTGTGCCCGGACCTCGCGATACGCTCGACCTTCATCGTCGGTTTTCCCGGCGAGACGGAAGACGATTTCCAGATGCTGCTCGACTGGCTGGACGAGGCCAGGATCGACCGCGCCGGCTGTTTCAAATACGAGCCGGTCCGGGGCGCCCGCTCCAACGATCTCGGCCTGGAACAGGTGCCGCAGGAGATCAAGGAAGCGCGCTGGCATCGCTTCATGCAGCGCCAGCAGAAGATCTCGGCAACGCAGCTGGCAAAGAAGGTCGGCAAGCGCCTGCCGGTGTTGATCGACGAGGCGCATGGCACCTCGGCCAAGGGCCGCACCAAATACGACGCGCCCGAGATCGACGGTTCGGTGCACATCCAGTCGCGCCGCCCGCTGCGCCAAGGCGACATCGTCACCGTCAAGATCGACCGCGCCGACGCCTACGATCTTTACGGTTCAGCGGTCTAGAAAACCGCCGAAAGGGCGCCTCCCCGGCGCCCTCCAATTTTGGCGCACCCTTGGTCAGAGCTTCACCGATTCCATTGCGGCCAGCGACCGATCGATCGCCTGATTGAGGGTCTTGTCCAGCCGCGTGCCCGCCGAGCCAGCCGCGACCACGGACAGCCGTGCAGCAAATCCCAGATGATAGTCTACGAACCATTCGGGATGCGGCTCGGGTTCCGGAATCGGCGGCCACCACGGGGGCAGCTTCGGTATCTTCGGTCGCGTCGGGCACCAATCGTCGAGGTCGCTCATCAACGCCTTGCTATCGAGCCCGCCTCGCTCGGCGGACCAGGCGGAGCGGACGAATTCGTCCGCGATCGCGGCGCCCAGTTCGTGAGGCGGGAGCGGCTGAGGATTGAGTGCGATTTGCGCCAGCCGCCCCTGTGGTCCGCGCGGGATGACGTCATAAATGGCTGGAATGCGTTTACCGATAATGGCTAAGAGTTTTTTGCTCAATTGCATAAGATATTCTCCTGCTCAAATTAGTAACGTCGGCCAGTTTCGTCAGGCCGCAAGATGAGAATGCAAGTAAAAAGCAACTTCGTCTGTGAAGGGGGTCACGGAACCGTGTCGCAGACAATTGTGCCCGGTCGGATGCTTTCCGCCGCCATTTACCAAATTTCGCGATATTTGCCGCTGTTTACCCTGTTTCGTCGAGATCTGCGTTATGGTTTCCGGGCCGTAAACGCCGAGACTTCGCATGGATGCCAGACCTGCCCGACAGGATCATATCGCGACGCTAGACCTGTTGAGGCTGGCGGCGGCGTTGGCTGTGGTGTTCTTCCATTACTTCTTTCGCGGTGCGGCTGCCGAGGGTGCGCTGGCCGAGGGCTATCCGAGCGTGGCGCCGTTCGCCCTCTACGGCTATCTCGGCGTCAACCTGTTCTTCCTGATCAGCGGTTTCGTCATTGCCTGGTCGGCGGAAGGCCGCTTCTGGCAAGAGTTTGCGATCGCGCGTTTCGTGCGCCTCTACCCCGGCTACCTCCTGTGCATGACGATCACCTTCGTCATCGTCATGGCTTTCGGTGCACCGCTGTTTTCAACCTCGCTCGGTCAATACGCTGCCAACCTGTCGATGTTTGCGCCGGCCTTGGGCCAGCCTTTCATGGACGGCGTCTACTGGTCGATCCTGCTTGAACTGGTGTTCTACGGCTGGGTGACGCTGGCGCTCCTCGGCGGCGTTTTCCAGAAATGGAAGCTTGGGCTGATCTTCGCCTGGCTGGCGATCTCGGCGTCGAACGAGTTCTTCATCGAAAGCCGTGCGGCAAGGCTGTTGTTCATCACCGAATTCGGTCCGTTCTTCGCCGCCGGCGTACTCGTCCACCACATCCATGCGCATGGCCGCTCGCTGACAGCCCTGCTGCTGCTTGGTGCGGCTTTCCTTCTGTCGTGCAGCACGTTGTCGGTGACGCAGCAGTGGATGCTCAGAGAATATGGCATTGCCGTTTCGCAGCCGCATCTGGTGATCGCCAACATCGTCATGCATTCCCTGCTGATCGGCGCGATCCTGCTGCGCAGCTATGTCATGCCATCCGCGCTGACGCTGGCGCTGGGCGGGCTGACCTACCCGCTTTATCTCCTGCACCAGAAAATCGGCTATATCGCCATCAATACCGCCGCACCTTTGGTCGGCAAATGGGCTGCAGCGCTAGGCTGTGTCGCGCTCATGGTTCTGCTTTCCTGGGTGATCTGGCAGTATTTCGAACGGCCGGCCCAGCGCAGGGTGAAGGCCTGGATCGGCGGCGCGCTCGATACCGCACTGGCTCGGTTTCGCGGCAGGAGCGCACAGCCCGCGAAATGAGAAAGGGCGCCGGAGGGCGCCCTTTTTGCGTTGCGTTTCCTGGGCTTACTGCGGCAGTTTGTCGTCGACGCCCTTCACATAGAAATTCATGCCGAGCAGCGTGCCGTCCTCGGCGACTTCACCGTCCTTGAGCCACGGCGTGCCGTCCTGCTTGGCGATCGGTCCGGTAAAGGGGTTCCAGCCGTCGGCGATCTTCTTGGTGGTTGCCTCGGCCATCGCCTTCACATCGTCCGGCATGTTGGTGAAGGGCGCGAGCTTGACGGCGCCATCCTTGATGCCCAGCCAGACATTGTCGGGCTTCCAGGTGCCGTCGAGTGCTGCCTGCACGCGGCTGATGTAGTACGGGCCCCACTCGTCGGTGAGCGAGGTCAGCTGCGCGTTCGGCGCGAACTTGATCATGTCGGAGGACTGGCCGAAGCCGTGCAGCTTACGCTCCTCGGCCACCTGCAAGGCAGCGGTGGAATCGGTGTGCTGGACGATGATGTCGGCGCCCTGGTCAAACAGCGCCTTGGCGGCGTCGGCTTCCTTGCCCGGATCGAACCAGGAGTTCACCCAGACGATCTTGGCCTTGAAGTTCGGGTTGATCGACTGGGCGCCGAGCATGAAGGAGTTGATGCCCATCACCACTTCGGGGATCGGAAAGGAAACAATATAGCCGGCAACCCCTGCCTTCGATTCCTTGGCAGCGATCTGGCCGAGCACATAGCGGCCTTCGTAGAAGCGCGCATTGTAGATGCCGAGATTGTCACCGGTCTTGTAGCCGGTGGCGTGCTCGAACATCACCTTCGGGAATTTCTTGGCGACCTTCACTTCCGGGTCCATGAAGCCGAAGGAGGTGCCGAAAATGATCTTGCAGCCCTCGCGCGCCAGACGCTCGAAAGCGCGGTCGGCGTCGGGGCCTTCCGAGACGTTTTCGAGGTAAGCGGTCTCGACCTTGTCGCCGAGCGCCTTTTCCACCTCGAGGCGGCCCTGGTCGTGCTGGTAGGAATAGCCGAAGTCGCCGATCGGGCCGGTGTAGACCCAGCACGCTTTCAGCTTGTCGGCGGCTTGCGCGGACGCCGCCAGTGACATGGCGGCGGTCGTGGTCATCAACGCAATAAGCAGTTTTTTCATTGTGTTACCTCTCTGAGTTTAGCCTTGGAGCTTCCCGTTTGTTTTTGTTGTCAACGATCCGGAACGAATGGCTGCCCCAAGGAAGCCGGCGTGTTCATCATCGTCAGACGCTTGTTGCGCGAGATTAGAACGAGAACCACGACGGTTGCCAGATAGGGCAGAGAAGAAAGCAGCTGCGAAGGCACCGGAATGCCAAAAGCCTGTGCATGAAGCTGGCCGATCCAGACCGCGCCGAAGATGTAGGCGCCGGCCAGCACCCGCCACGGCCGCCAGGACGCGAAGACGACCAGCGCCAGCGCGATCCAGCCGCGCCCGGCGGTCATGTTCTCTACCCATTGCGGCGTGTAGACCAGCGACAGGTGGCCGCCGGCAAGGCCGGCGCAGGCGCCGCCGAAGATCACCGCGAGATAGCGGTACCGGATGACCTTGATGCCGAGCGCATGCGCCGATGTGTGGCTGTCGCCGATCGAGCGCAGCGTCAGCCCGGTGCGGGTCTTGAACAGGAACCACATGACGGCCGCCGTCAATGCGATCGAGATGTAGAAGATCGGGTCCTGGCCGAACAGCAGCCTGCCCACCACAGGAATGTCAGTCAGCACCGGGATGTAGAGATTTGGCAGCCGCTCGCCGGGCTGGCCGACAAAGCTGGTCCCCATCATGCCGGAGAGGCCAAGGCCGAGCAGCGTCAGCGACAGGCCCGTCGCCACCTGGTTGGTGGCGAGCGACAGCGTCATGACCGCAAACAGCAGCGAGAATACCGCGCCCATGGCGATTGCCGCGAGCAGGCCGATCCAGGGCGATCCGGTGAGATAGCCGGCGCCGAAGCCGCCGACGGCGCCCATGATCATCATGCCTTCGACGCCGAGGTTGAGCACACCGGAGCGCTCGACCACCAGTTCGCCGATGGCCGCGATCAGCAACGGCGTCGCCGCCGTGGCGATGGTCAAAAGGATGTTGACGGTGATGTCCATCAGCGGGCTTCCTTCAACTTCGGCGCAGCATCGAGTTTTGCAGCGCCCTTCGCCAGCGCCATGCCGACGAGACGAATGCGATAGTGGATGAGGGTGTCGCAACCG
Organism: Mesorhizobium caraganae; assembly: GCF_016836705.1. Classification (GTDB taxonomy): domain Bacteria; phylum Pseudomonadota; class Alphaproteobacteria; order Rhizobiales; family Rhizobiaceae; genus Mesorhizobium; species Mesorhizobium caraganae. The sequence continues at coordinate 131,595 of NZ_JAFCGY010000003.1, forward strand.
AGGACGAAGAACAAAAGCATGCCCTGGAACACGCGCGCCACCTTGTCGGAAATGCCGAGTGCGCTCTGCACCGCCTCGCCGCCGAGATAGGTCAGCGCCAGCACCAGGCCGGCGGCAACAATGCCGAGTGGGTTCAGCCGGCCAAGGAAGGCGACGATGATGGCGGTGAAGCCGTAGCCGGGCGAAATCACCGGCTGCAGCTGGCCGATGGCGCCAGAGACTTCCGAGATGCCGGCAAGCCCCGCCAGCGCCCCCGACAGCAGGAAGGCGAAGAAGACCATGCGGCTGAGGCCGAAGCCGGCGAAGCGCCCTGCCCGCGGGCTGGAGCCGAGCACGCGGACCTCAAAACCCTTGAGCAGGCGGCTCATCAGCACCCAGATCAGAACGGCGGCGACAAGCGCGAAGACAAAACCCCAATTGGCGCGGCCGGCATCCGGCATCAGCTCCGGCAAAACGGCCGAGTCGTTGAACTGGATCGTCTGCGGGAAACCGTGGCCCTGCGGATCGCGCCAGGGACCGCGCACCAACCAGTCGAGGAACAGCTGGGCGACATAGACCAGCATCAGGCTGGTCAGGATCTCGTTCGTGCCGAAGCGTGTCTTCAACAGGGCCGGGATGGCCGCGTAGAAGGCGCCGCCAACCATGCCGAACAACAGCATCAGCGGCAGTACGAGCGGGCCTTCGAAACCTGGGAACAACACCGGGATGATCGAACCGAAAATGCCGCCTAGGATGAACTGGCCTTCGGCGCCGATGTTCCAGATGTTGGCCTTGTAGCAGACCGACAGGCCGACCGCGATCAGGATCAGCGGTGCGGCCTTGATCGCCAGCTCATGCAGCTGCCAGACCTGGCTGATCGGCTCGATGAAATAGATTTCGAATGCAGTCAGCGGGTTGACGCCGAGCAGCGCGAACAGAATCGCGCCGGCAATGATCGTCAGGCCGAAGGCGATGAAGGGCGACAGCGCCGAAAACAGCATCGAGCGCTGCGGGCGTTTGACGAGTTCGAGGCGCATCATGCCGTCTCCAGCGTGTGTTCGGCGTGGCCGGGCTCGGCGCCGCCCATCAAAAGACCGATCTTTTCGAACGTGGCCTCGGCAATCGGCAGCGGCTTTGACAGCTCGCCATTGTGCATGACTGCGATCGCATCCGAAATCTCGAACAGCTCGTCGAGGTCCTGGCTGATGACCAGAACCGCCGAGCCGCTGCGCGCAAGTTCGATCAGCGCCTGGCGGATATGGGCGGCAGCACCGGCGTCGACGCCCCATGTCGGCTGGTTGACCACCATGACAGCCGGGCTGCGGTCGAGCTCGCGGCCGACGATGAATTTCTGCAGATTGCCGCCGGAAAGGGCTGCGGCTTCCGGATCGGGCGCGCTCTTGCGCACGTCCATCGCCACGATGATGCGTTGGGCGGCGGCATAGACCGCACCGCTTTTGACTGCGCCGCCGGCGCCGACAAAAACCTTGCCGTCGGTGGCGTGGCGCGACAAAAGCAGGTTTTCCGAAAGCTTCATGCGCGGCGCCGCGCCATGGCCGAGACGTTCTTCCGGCACGAAGGCGGCACCCATCAGCCGCCGGCCGGTGATCGAGAGCGCGCCGGCATCCTTGCCGCGAATGCGCACGGACGCGGCATCCTGCTGCAGCACCTCGCCGGAGACGGATTCGAAGAGCTCGCCCTGGCCGTTGCCGGCGACGCCGGCAATGCCGATGACCTCGCCGGCACGCACGTTGAGGTTGATGTTCTTCAGCGGGATCGAGAACGGCGTCGCCGGCTTTCGGCTGAGTGCGCGGATCTCGAGCAGCGGCTGCGCGGTCTCGATGCCTTCGGCCGGCGCGCGCACCACGGCTTTCACCTCGTTACCGACCATCATGCGGGCCAGCGACGAAGCGGTTTCCTCGCGTGGGTTGCAGTGGCCGACGACCTTGCCGTGACGCAGTACGGTGGCGCGGTCGCAGATGCGTTTGACCTCTTCCAGCCGATGCGAAATGTAGAGGATGGATTTGCCCTCCGAGCGCAGGCGCTCCAGCGTCTCGAACAGCTTGTCGGCTTCCTGCGGCGTCAGCACCGAGGTCGGCTCGTCGAGGATGATGAGTTGCGGCGTCTGTAAGAGGCAGCGGATGATCTCGATGCGCTGGCGTTCGCCCACCGAGAGATCGCCGACCAGCGAGTCCGGATCGAGCGGCAGGCCGTAGCTGAAGGAAAGCGCCCTCGCCTTGGCCGCGATCGAGCTGATCGGCGAGCCGTCATCCAGCGACAGCGCGATGTTCTCGGCCGCGGTCAGCGCCTCGAACAGCGAGAAATGCTGGAACACCATGCCGATGCCGAGTTTCTTGGCCATGCCCGGGCTGGTGATGCGGACCGCCTCGCCGTTCCAGAAGATATCGCCGGAATTGGGCTCCAGTGAACCGAACAGCATCTTGACCAGCGTCGACTTGCCGGCGCCGTTTTCGCCGAGCAGCGCGTGGATCTCGCCTTTGGCGATGTTGAGGTCGATGTGATCGCACGCAGTCAGCGTGCCGAATATCTTGGTCAGGCCACGAACCTCAAGCAGGTTCGCTCCATCATGATCTGCACTCACAGTGCCTCCCATCCGGTTTCCGGATATGTTCTGTGTTCCCGAAAGCATGGTATGCGCTGGCTGCTCTCGTGCGAAAGCAGCACCCACCTTGAAAGAGCTTCAAGAATTTCAGCGGAAACTCAAGGGGTAAAAATAAGCCTGCTTCGCACAAGAAACTGACCGACCGGTTTTCGCGCAAATAGCGCCCGGCACCTCGGCAAAGCGCTGAAAAGCTGGGCAAATTCCCGTTACGGAACCAGAATGGTGGTTCCCGTCGTCTTGCGGGCCTCGAGATCGGCCTGCGCCCTGCCGGCATCCTTCAGGGCATAGCGCTGGTTGATCTGGATCTTGACCGCGCCGCTCAGCACCACGTCGAAGAGTGCTGCAGCCGAAACTTCGAGGTCCTCGCGCTTTGCATTGTAGACAAACAGCGTCGGCCTGGTGACGAACAGCGATCCCTTCTGCGCCAGGAGCGACATCGAAAATAGCGGGATCGGCCCCGAGGACTGGCCGAACGCGACGAACATGCCGAGCGGCCGCAAACAGTCGAGTGAAGCGGGGAATGTGTCGTTGCCGACCGAATCGTAGACGACGTCGCATTTTTTGCCGCCGGTGATGGCGGCGACGCCGGCGACGAAATCCTGTTCCCTGTAGTTGATGACGTGGTCGAAGCCATGCGCCTTGGCGAGTTCGATCTTGTCGGTTGAGCTTGCCGTGCCGATGACGGTCGCGCCGAGATGTTTCGCCCATTGTCCCAGGATCAGGCCGACGCCGCCGGCGGCCGCGTGGAACAGGATGGTGTCGCCCGCTTTCACCTTGAAGGTGCGACGCAGGAGATACTCCGCCGTCATGCCTTTCAGCATCATGCCGGCGGCCTGCTCGTCGCTGATGCCGTCCGGCACCTTGACCACGCGGTCGGCAGCGACAACGCGCTGCTCGGCATAGGCGCCGACATTGACGGCATAGGCGATGCGATCGCCCGGCTTCAGCCAGTCGACGCCAGTGCCAACCGCCAGCACGACGCCGGCCGCCTCGCCGCCCGGGATCAGCGGGAAGCCGCCGGGTGGCGGATAGAGGCCGGTGCGATGATAGACATCGATGAAATTGAGGCCAATCGCCGTGTGCCTGACCAGGATCTGCCCTGCGCCGGGCTGCCCCGGATCGGCATCCTCATAGGTCAGGACTTCCGGACCGCCATGGGCGTGGATACGGATCGCTTTGGACATTTTCGGGCTTTCCTGCGGGTCAGGTTTTCTTGCTGTCAGTCGCTTTTGTTGGCGGCTTGGCGCCGAGCTTTGGGAAGAACTGCATGATACCGCCGATGCAGGCGAGGTAAAGCCCGGTGACGGTAATGCCGACCTTGGTGAAGATACTGACCTGTTCGCCCAGAACACCGATCTGGTCGTAGAAGGCGGCAAGGGCTGCCTGCGCCAGCGCCAGCGCGCCGAAAGCGCACCACAGCAGCGTCATGCCGAGATTGATGGGCCGCAGCCGCACCACCCGCACCGGATGGATGAAATTGATCGGCACGAAGGTCAGGATGCCGGCCGCCACGACGACGCCAAAGGACACCCATTGCCCCGGCTCGATGACGAACAGCGTGAACACCACCATGTTCCAGACCACCGGAAACCCTTTGAAGAAGTTCTCCTTCGTCTTCATGCCGGTGTCGGCATAATAGATGGCGCTGGACACGACGATGATGGCCGCCGACAGGAACGACAGTTTTTCGCCCATGAAGCCGCGCTGGTAGAGCGCGAAGGCCGGGATCAGCACGTAAGTGACATAGTCGATTATGTTGTCGAGGAGTTCGCCCGACCAGGTCGGCAGGATTTCCTTGACCTCGAGCTTTCGCGCGATCGGGCCGTCGATACCATCGACGAAAAGCGCCAGACCCAGCCACCAGAACATCGCCGTCCAGCGTTCCTCACTCGCCGCCACCAGCGAAAGGAAGGCCAGGAACGAGCCCGACGCGGTGAGCAGATGCACCGAGAACGCACGCGCCTGCGGCCAGGTGACCTTCTTCTTCGGCCTCGGAATCCGGTCGGTGATCTTTTTGGCGGCGTTCCTGGCGGTTGTGTTCTTGCTCACGGGCCCCGCCAATCCAGCTTGCAGATTTCGGCCGAGCGGCCGGCGAAATTCCAGTTGCGGCCGAAGGCACGCATCTTGCTCTTGTCGGACCTGGCCACGATGATCTCCGGCGCGATCCAGTATTCCGAATTGCTGATCACGGTGTCCTTCTCGCGATCCTTGCCGGGAATCGGTGTCACCGCCCCGTCGATGATCTTCGGTATCTGGAAAATACGGGTCTTGTCACGCGTCTCGTAGGTGATCGGCACCTGTTCGACGCCAAGGAATTTGCCGACGAGGATGGAGAGCAACGATGTGGTTCCGCCGGCCTTGCCAGTGAAAACCTTCGTCAACGCCTTCACCGCATAGACCGAGGCGCGCTTGTCGATGAACAGGCCCGCGGTCCAGTTGCCGCGGCTCATATAGCCGGGGATTTCCATGACCAGTCCGAGATTGAGACCGGACAGGTCGACCTCGCCGAAATGGCCGGCATCGATACGAAAACCCGCCCATGTCTGGCAATAGCCCTCTGTCGGCGGATGGCTGCCAAGCGACGCCACGCAAGGGCAAAAAACCGTGCAATTGCAGGAGAGTACGAGCTCTCCTTTCATTGCCCAGCCTTGCTCTGCCATTGAATTTTCCCCCGTCATGCCGAGACTACTAGCAGGGCGACTGCCCAGACAAGCAGTATCGTACCGGCCACCCGGGTAGGAACCCTGCCGGTGGTCTGTTTTTCGATCAAAGTGAACAGGCCGATCAGCGCCATCCAGAACACGTTCATGGTGCCGACGGCAAACATCACCAGCATCAGCGCCCAGCAACAGCCGAGGCACCACAGGCCCTGCTCCAGCCCGAGCCGGAAAATGCGACTGGGCTCAGCGCTCCAGTTGGAAAACAGGATCGAGAACGGGTTCCGGCATTTTGTCAGGCAGGCCTGCTTGAGGCTGCTGAACTGGTAGAGGCCGGCCACCAGCAAAGCGGCAGCAGCGGCAATGCCGCTCACCGGATCGAGCAATCGTCCGGACGAGGCGAATGTGTGGACGATCAACGTCAGCACCGCAAAGCCGGCCGAGGCAACCAGCCATGTGCAGAGGTAGCCGGCAACCAGGGCGAGCGGGTGGGCCACCGGTTCGCCCTTGATGTGGGCGGTGTCGGCGATTTCGCAATAGGTGCGGATCATCGGCGCTGCCGACGGCAACATCGCCGCCACGGCCATCAGGAACCACATGGCGATCAGTGCCAGAAATTGTGAGCCGCTGCCGGCATCGAGCGGTGCGGGCGTCAGGCACAGGCCGAAGAAGCGGTCGAGAAAATCCGGCAGCGGCAGCTGCGGCAGATGGCGCAACACCACATCACCCGGTGCGCCGGCGCCGGGAAGCCGGCCTTCGGCGCCGCGGATCGCCATGGCACTGATAATGAACCATGCGAGCAGAATGCCGCCGCCGATGGCGATGTTGACCGTCAGCCGGGGATGGCGGGCAAGGCCTGCCGTGGCGCGGCCGGCGCGGTCGAGATGGCTGAAATCGTCCTGCTGGCCGGTCATGGCAATCGAATGAGCCTAATCGCCGCGTTGATCAAGCCGGATGGTCTGACCTATATCCATGGACAGACAGGATGGATCTGCATCGCAAACTGGAAGTCCAATTTGGATCATCGCGAGACAGCACGGATACTGGTTGCCGGCAGCGGCCCTGCAGGGCTGATCGCGGCGCTCGGTTTTGCCGAGGCGGGATTTCCCGTGACTCTCATCGGACCCGAGGCGGGCGGTCCCGATAGCCGGACAACGGCGCTGATGAACCCTGCCCTCAAGACCCTCGACCGTCTGGGCGTGCTTGCTGAATTGACGCCGAAGGCAGCACCTCTGAAGGTGATGCGCATCGTCGATGCCACAAGCCGGCTGATCCGCAGCCCGGTGGTCACCTTTCGCGCCACGGAGATCGGCGAGGAGCAGTTCGGGCTCAATTTGCCCAACAGCGCGCTCAATCCGGCGCTGGCCAGGGCCGTCACCGCGCATCCCGGTATCGAATGGCTGAAAGTGATGGTCGAAAGCTGGCGCCTCGATGCCGACGAGGCGCATGCGGTTCTGACGGATGGCCGTGAAGTTTCCGCATCGCTGGCGATTGCCGCTGATGGGCGCCTGTCGCCGGCGCGTGAGGCGGCGGGCATAGCCGCGTCCGTGCGATCCTATCCGCAGGCAGCGCTGGTGCTGAATTTCGGCCATCGCAGCGAACACGGCTTCACCTCGACAGAATTCCACACCGAGACGGGGCCGTTCACCCAGGTTCCACTGCCCGGCAACCGCTCCAGCCTTGTCTGGGTGGTGAAACCGGAAACGGCAAAGGACCTTGCCGCGCTCGATGACGTGACACTTTCCGAGCGTGTCGAACAGCAGATGCAGTCGATGCTGGGCCGGGTTACGGTCGAGCCCGGCCGGCAAATCTACCCGCTGTCGGCGGCATCACCGGGACGCTTCGCGCAAAACCGGGTGGCGCTGGTTGGCGAGGCCGCGCATGTGTTTCCGCCGATTGGAGCCCAAGGCCTCAACCTCGGTATCAGGGACATCGACGATCTGATTGGAATCGCTGGTGAAAATCGCAGCGATCCTGGCGCGCCCAAGGCGCTCGCCGCCTATGATTCCCGGCGCCGTCCCGACATTCTGGCGCGTTCCGGCGCGGTCAATCTGCTCAACATGTCGCTGCTGTCGGACATGCTGCCGGCGCAGATGGCGCGCAGCGCAGGCCTTACTGTGCTCGGCAGTTTCGCGCCCTTGCGAGCCTTCTTTATGCGCGAGGGCTTGAGGCCGGGCAGCGGCTTTGCAGCACTTACTGGCCTAGGGAAACAGGTTCGACGGTAATATGCCGTGCCGGATCATGTTAGAGCAGCCGGTCAGACATTTTTGCCCTGGCCCGAAAACCCTGGACCGGGCTAGCCCGTAGCTTCACAAGGCGTCAAGCGCTTCGGCATTGAATTGAACGACCGTCTGCGCCAGATAGGGTCGGATACCAGCCTTAAAGTCGGGCTCGATTTTTGGTGACGGCGTGTGTAAATTCAAAGCCTTAGAGCGCGTGCCGTGCATTCCAAGGGACGCCGGGCGCTTCAGGGCTTAGTGGTGAGTATGATGAAAACAGCCAAATTCTCGATCGGACAGGTGGTTCGCCACAGGCTGTTTCCGTTTCGCGGCATCATTTTCGATGTCGATCCGCAATTCGCCAACACCGACGAATGGTACGAGGCGATCCCGGCCGACGTGCGGCCGCGCAAGGACCAGCCTTTTTATCATCTGCTCGCCGAGAATTCGGAAACCGAATACATCGCCTATGTGTCCGAACAGAACCTGCTCGAGGATCAATCGGGCGAGCCGGTCCGGCATCCGCAGATCGGCGAGATGTTCGACAAGCGGCCGGACGGACGCTACGAGCCGAAACGCCAGTCGAGACATTGACCGCATCCTGAACGGGGCAACAAAAAAAGCGAGGCAATGCCCCGCTTTTTGTATTTTGGAATTTTCCCGAGATCAGTTGGCGGCCTTGGCCTTGTCCTGCTCGTCCTTGAGCTTCTTGGCAAAATCCTGGTTGTTCTTGGCAACGAAGTCCTGAAGCTTCTTCTGCCGGTCTTCGATATCGGACTGCTGCAGCGGCGGGCCGTCATAGGCGCCGCTGAAGCCGGTCAAGGCAACCTTGATCGGATTCGGCTGGTTCTGGAAGTTGACCGAAGTGAGCGTGATCGCCTGGCCCTTCTTGAAGGAAGCGACGAGCGTGTCGGTCAGCGGCACTTCGGCCACGCAACGATCAGGGAAGCAGATGACATAATCGAGCTTCTGCGCCTTGCCGGTGTCGATCTGCAGGCCGATGCCGGGAGGCACCAGACGTCCGGTCGGAACCGTCACCTGGAACACCTTGCGGTTCACCTTGCCCTTCAGCTCGATCAGGCTGACGCCGGTGACCAGCTGGCCGTTGCCAGCGGTGACGATATTCTGGACATTGCAGATGTCGACGTCTTCCTGCTTGGTGCAGGCCTTGAACCAGCCCTGCGGAATCTGCTGCTGCTGTTGTGCCGAAGCAGAGAGAAGTCCGGCGCCCAGAAAGCCGACCACGCCCGCGGCAATGACCGAAAGGCGGTATGCGTTGCTGTTCAGGCTCGTCATGTCGTGCACTTCCTCTCAAATGATCCCGGAACCGGCTTCTTCGCGCCGCGTGGTCCAGCTACCTGTTGCCGAATTGAGGCAACAGGATGACTTCGGAGCGCGTGTTACACCGCATGCGCAGCCGAATCCAGCCCGGCGCCTGCGATTCTTGGCTGTGCCATTTGGGTCGTGCGATTTGGGCTGACGTATCTGGCCGGAGCGCGGCGGCGCCATGCTAGGGTGCACTCCGAATCATCAAGCCGCCCAGTAAGGAGACGGTCATGGGCCGCGTTCTTGTTTGGCTGATCGCCGCGATCTCGTTTCTCGCCTTTTCACTTCAGCCCGCAATGTCGGAGCCGAAACATGCCATTGCCATGCAGGGCGAGCCGGCGCTGCCGGCCGACTACACCCATTTCGACTACGCCAATCCCGACGCGCCGAAGGGCGGCAACATCACCTATTGCGTCGTTGGCAGCTTCGACAATCTCAACCCGTTCATTCTGAAGAGCCTGCGCACCACGGCGCGCGGCATGATGGATCTCAACTACGGCAACCTGGTTTTCGAGCCGTTGATGACGCGCAATTATGACGAGGCCTTCAGCCTCTATGGCCTGCTCGCCGACAGCGCCGACATGGATCCCGAGCGAAAGTCGATCGAATTCCACCTCAACCCAAATGCAAAGTGGTCTGATGGAGAGCCGGTGACGCCGGAAGACGTGCTGTTCACCTACAATGTCTTCACCGACAAGGGCCGCCCGCCCTACAGCGATCGCATGAGCCTGATCGCCAAGCTCGAAAAGACCGGCGATCACAGCGTGCGCTTTACCTTCAATGACAAGGCCAACCGCGAGACGCCCTTGATCATCGCGCTGACGCCGATCATCCCGAAGCACGCCTTCGACAAGGACACTTTCGACAAGACGACGCTGAAACCGCTGATCGGCAGCGGGCCCTACATCGTCGACAAGGTGCAGCCGGGGCAGCGCATCGTCTTCAAGCGCAACCCGAATTACTGGGGCAAGAACCTCCCCTCCAAGCGCGGCTTCGACAATTACGACCAGATCACCATCGAGTACTTCCTCAACGCCAATGCCAAGACGGAAGCGTTCAAGAAAGGCATCTGCGCCATCTATGATGAGGGCGATCCGATCAAGCGCGAGCGCGACATCGATTTTCCCGCGTTCCACCGAGGCGAGGTGATTGCCGAGACCTTCGACACTGGCATACCGCCAGTGGTGACCGGGTTCCTGTTCAACACCAGGCTGGAGAAGTTTTCCAATCCGGTGGTGCGGCGCGCGCTCGGCATGCTCTACGACTTCGAATGGGCCAACAAGAACCTGTTCGGCGGCAAATACACACGCACGATGAGCTATTGGCAGAATTCCGAACTGTCCGCGCTCGGCCATCCCGCCTCCGACAGGGAGAAGGCGCTGCTGGCGCCCTACCCCGGACGCGTGCCGGCCGATGTCATGGACGGCACCTGGCGACCGCCGGTGAATGACGGCACGGGCCAGGACCGGAAGGTGCTGAAGGTGGCTTTCGACCTGCTGAAGAGCCAGGGCTATGCCGTGAAGGATGGGGTGCTGCAGGACCCCAAGGGAAACCCCTTCGGTTTCGAAATCCTGACGGCCTCGCAGGACGAGGAACGCTTTGCCGCCATCTATCAGCGGACGCTGGAGAAGATCGGCATCACGGTGACCATCCGCAGCCTCGAAGCCGACCAGATCCAGTCGCGCAAGCAGCGTTTCGATTTCGAGGTGTTGATCGGGTCGAGCGGTTTCAGCAACTCGCTGTCGCCCGGCATCGAGCAGAGTTTTCGCTGGGGTTCTTCAGAAGCCAAGAGGGAAGGTTCGTTCAACCTGGCCGGCGTCGCCGATCCGGCGGTGGATGCTGCGATCGACGCGATGCTGAGAGCGCGGACCAAGGAGGATTACGTCGCCGCGGTGCGCGCCCTCGACCGATTGCTCATCTCCGGCAACTATATGGTGCCAATGCAATACAACGCGCAGCAATGGCTCGCTTACTGGAATTATCTGGACCATCCGAAAAAGACACCCATATTCGGTTATCAATGGCCGACCTGGTGGCGCAAAGCGAACTGAGCATGATCCCGAAAAGTGGTTACCGGTTTTCTCGGACAAACGGAAAACCGTTTTGTCCAGAGATCGCTCAAAGATGTGTTCGCGGCAGGAGATCGAGATGAGCGAAGACAATTCCATTACCGTCGACGTGGTTTCCGATGCCGTTTGCCCCTGGTGCTTCATCGGCCAGAAGCGGCTCGACAAGGCGATCGCCGCTGCCGGCGACATTGAGGTGCATGTGCGCTGGCGGCCGTTCCAGCTCGACCCGACCATTCCGCCCGGAGGCAAAGACCGGCGCGCATACATGCTGGCCAAGTTCGGCAGCGAGGAGCGTATCCGCCAGATGCATGCGCGCATCGAGCCGCTCGGCGAAGCCGAGGGGATCAACTTCGCCTTCGACGCCATCAAGGTCGCAGCCAACACGCTGGACGCGCATCGCGTCATCCGCTGGGCCGGGGCAGCCGGCGAAGCCGTGCAGAACCGCTTGGTGCGCCGGCTGTTCCAATTGTATTTCGAGGAAGGCGCCAATATCGGCGATCACGCGGTGCTGATCGAAGCCGCCCGCGAGGCCGGCATGGACGCTGCCGTGGTCGAAACGCTGTTGCCGACCGACGCCGACGTCGAGGCGGTGCGCACGGAAATCGCCACGGCATCGCGAATGGGCATCACCGGCGTGCCGTGCTTCCTGCTTGAAGGCAAGTATGCCGTTATGGGCGCGCAGGAAGCCGACACGCTGGCCGACGCCATCCGCCAGGTCGCCGCCGCAAAGGCCAAGGGCGAGCTGGAAAAGGTGGGCTAAGCCTACTTCACGTTCACCTTGGCCTTGCTGACGAAGAAGCCATGGCCGTTGCTGCCCGTGCAGGTCAGTCCCTTGGTTGACGACTGGCAGGTAAACGGCCCTTTGCTCCAGCTGTTGCCATAGGCCAGCTTGGCGACATCGCTGCAGCAGCCCTGCTCACCCGGATTCTTGATCAATGTCGCCGGCCCGTTCGGCCCGAGGATCACCGTGACGTAGCTCGGCTCGACGCGCGAACAGCTCAGTTCCGGACCGCCATCCTGCGGCTGGTAGGTGCTGGTGCCGCCCTTGGGCGTGTAAATGCAGCCGATGTTGCCGGAGGGCGTGTTGAACTCGATTTGGCCCTCGGCGCTCGCGGGAATGGTCTGGTTGCCGGCATGCGCCAGAGACAGAAAGGCAAAGAGCGACAGGATTGCTGGGGCGGCTGCGCGTGCAAGCATTGGGAGATTCCTTGTTGGAGAACCGGGTATGCATGGGTGCCGACAGTGCCGCGCAAGGTTCAACCGGCGGCGTATGAATTGTCAAATCTTGTTGAGCGGCTGCTAAAAAGCGCGCCTGGTCGAGCATGTCCGCTTCACCAGCGGCGAAACGGTGATCGACAGCTATGACGCCGCCGCCAGGACCATTTCCGGGCACTTCTCGGCTTCGGGAAAGGATGATTCGGGCAAACCCGAAGTGATCACAGACGGCAAATTTCCGGTGTTCCCGTCAGCCCGCGGTAGGAAAACCGGCCAATCGGCAATGTCGATCGGTTCACGAAACCGTGAATCCCGCTTCCCCAAGGGAAGCTTTTCGCACATCTCAGCGTTCTCACAAAACATTGAAACCAAACGGGATATTTGGCCTGGAGACAGCTGTCTCCAGGCACCACCTGTTGCCTCAAGGCAACGGCGCGTGGGCTGCCTCACATTCGCCGCGATAAAATTAATAGAAAATGATCAATTGGTGTTACTATCCGTAACAAAACTAAAAAAGGTTTGGGCGGGATTGTGATTCAGGTCGACAGACCGCGACGTTCAATATCGGCACTTTGGAACCGCGACGCCGCCGCTGGCCCGTCGCCCCTAACGCCAGTATCGTCGATGCGGACCTTCTGGGGACTGATGCGGGCCTACTGGTTCTCGGACCGGTGGAAGGAAGCCTGGACCCTCACCATCGTCATCGCAGCCCTCACAACACTCCTCAGCAAAGCCGGGGTCTGGTTGGCCCTGATGATCGGGGAATTGACCTACTCGATCAATTACTATCATGACGCCGCCAACACCGCGCCACTCAGGACGCTGCTGACTGATGCGGGGCTCGTCGTAGTCCTGTTTGTGCTCAAGGATGCCGGCCTCGTTGGTGCGAGAAGCCTGGTGTCGAAGACTTTGCACCGCAAATGGCGCGGTTGGTTGAACAGCCAGTTCAATCAAGCGCTGCTCGATGGCAATCATAGCCATTTCCACGCCCAGCATGGTTCGGCCGGCAGCGGGGCCCCCGCGCCGGACAATATCGACCAACGTATCCAGGAATCGATCAAAGGCATGACAGGCGGCGCAATCGGCCTCGCCATGGGCGTGCTTGGCGTTGCCACGTCACTCTATTTTATCGGCGAGAACCTCATCGAGACCTCCGTGGAGGTGGCGGGGCTGGAGTTCCTCGGGAGCTATGGCAGCGCTGTCCTCGCGCTGCTCGCCATCGCCACCTACGTGCCGTTCAACACCTGGATCGCGGTAAGGCTTGGAAGAGTGCTGGAGCGGCTGAATGTGCGGCTGCAGCAGGCCGAGGGCAGCTATCGCGGCGAATTGACGACCTTTCTTCGCCGCAGTTTCCACGTCGCCGCGTCAAGCGCAGAAGACGTGCAGAAGACGGTGAACAACCGACTCTATGGCGACATCGATCGGACCTGGGCACGGTTGAATATCGTCAACGTCTCTTACGACGCATTCGAGGCGGTCCACAATTTCATGGGCTTTCGCATCGTCGCTTATGCGCCCGGTCTGGTTTCCTTTATTCACAACAAACTTGACCTCAAAGGCTACGTGACCGGCGCCGAGATGATCAATCAGCTGATCGGCCAGTGTTCCTGGCTCATCCGCGTGATGCCCGACATCGCGACCTTGCGCGCCAACAGCCAGCGCGTCACCGAATTGGCGAACGCCATCGAGAACGTCCAGCAGCCGCAGGAGTTCTACAGCCAGACCGGCCGCTCCGACTTCCACTATGCCAGCCAGAACCCGGTCTTCGGCCTGACTATCCAGAAGCTCGAACTGGCGCATCAGGGCGAAGATGCCACGCCGTTCCTGAGCGCTGCCAATCTGCGCTTCCGGCGTGGCGAGTGGACGTTCCTCAAGGGCGAGTCCGGCTGCGGCAAGACTTCGCTGATCAAGGCGATCAACGGCCTGTGGCCCTATGGCCGTGGCACCATCGTCTTCCCCGACGGCGTGAAGAGTTTCTATGCCGCCCAGGAGGTCAAGCTGCAGCAGGTGTCACTGAAGCAGCTGGTGTGTCTGCCCGGCTCCGAGCAGGACTATGGCGATGCGCAGGTGGCGTCTGCCCTGCACAAGGCCGGCCTTGGCGACTTCATCGAACACATGGCCGACGAAAGCCGCGAGGGAAAGATCTGGGATCAGATGCTTTCCGGCGGCCAGAAGCAGAAGCTGGTGGTGGCTCGCATCGTGCTGCAGCAGCCTGGGCTTCTGTTCCTCGACGAAGCGACCGGCGCACTCGATCCGGATGGCAAGATCGCTTTCCACCAGGCGATCAAGGACAACTGTCCCGATGTCACGGTGATCAGCATCATGCACGAGGCGATTGCGCCACGATCAGCCACGGGCGAGGAATTCTACCACAGCGTGGTTGCGATCGCCGACGGTGTCGCCACCAAGAAGCTGCTTGCTCCGAACCTGCCGCGCGAACTCACCACCATCCTTACGCAGCCGCGACCGGTCGAAGACAAATGGCTGCGCTTCTCGCGCCGGCTGAAGCAGAAATAGCAACCACACCAAACTCTTGCCGGGCCGCAACAGTGCGGCAACGACGGCGGTCGATCACAGTCTCGCGATTGGCCTGTTCCCGGCAGTTTTCCGCCGTTCCTGCGATTGACTCGCCAAAATGCGCTCCTATGTTGCGCCCGGCTTGCAGCATTCCAAATCGAACCCGCAAGCAGAAAGGTCACCGCGCCATGCCTGGCGACAGTCACAGTCGAACGCAACCGCCGTCCGCCTAGACGTGACCTGATGGCTCACGTCCTGCCGGACGGCAAGGAGTGAGCCATGAACGAATTTTCCCCCGTCGTAGCGGGCGACGATGCCGTCGCGATCGCCCGTATCCTTGCCAATGATCACGTCGCCGATGTCGTCGAGGCCCTGAACCGGGAACTTCGCGAGACCGCGATCGAACTGCTTTGCGAAGTGCCGTTCGAGCGGCTGGTCGAGATCTTCGACCAACCGGACCTCGACGGCGCGTCCGAACTGGCCGAGGCTCTGCCGCGCGCCAAGGCGTGCAAGCTCCTCACCGCCATGTCGGTCGACCGCGCCGCCGATATCCTGCGCGAGCTGGACGAGCCGGCGCGTTCCGAGCTGCTCGGCGGGCTGGCGCCGCCGCTGCGGGCGACGCTGCTTTCCATTCTCGGCTACCCCGAAGGCAGCGCCGCCTCGATCATGACGACCGAGTTCGTCAGCGTGCCTTCGGATTGGACCGTCGGCCGCACGCTGGACTACATCCGCAAGGTCGAGCGGACGCGCGAGACCGTCTACGCCATCTACATCGTCGATCCCGACACGCATGTGCTGGTGCGCTCGACCGGGCTGCGCCGGCTGATCACCGGCGAGCCAGACGATCCAATCCTGTCGGTGGCGCCGGACCGCATGCCGGTGACGGTGACGCCGCTGACCGATCGCGAGACCCTGGCGCAGACGATCTCCAAATACGATCTGCTCGCGGTGCCGGTGGTCGACCACGGCAAGATGCTGGGCATCGTCACCATCGACGACATCATCGACACCATGATCGAGGAGACGACCGAGGATGTGCACCGTTTCGGCGGCATGGAGGCGCTCGACGAGCCCTACATGAAGATGAGTTTTCTCGCCATGATCAAGAAACGCGGCGGCTGGCTATGCGCGCTGTTCATCTCAGAGATGCTGACCGCCAATGCCATGCAAAGCTATGAGGGCGAGCTGGAGAAGGCGATCGTGCTCACTCTGTTCATCCCGCTGATCATGAGCTCGGGTGGCAATTCCGGCTCGCAGGCGACCTCGCTCGTCATCCGCGCGCTGGCATTGCGCGAGATCGGCCTTCGCGACTGGTGGCGGGTGGCATTGCGCGAACTGCCCACCGGCCTCGTGCTCGGCGGCATGCTTGGCGTGGTCGGCATCTGCCGCATCGCACTATGGCAATATATGGGCTTCTATGACTATGGGCCGCATTGGCCGCTGATCGCCACGACGGTGGGAGCAGCGCTCGTCGGCATCGTCACCTTCGGTTCGCTGTCGGGCTCGATGCTGCCGTTCGCGTTGAAACGGATCGGCTTCGATCCGGCGAGCGCGTCGGCGCCGTTCGTCGCGACACTGGTCGATGTCACCGGCCTGGTAATCTATTTCTCGGTGGCGCTGGTGATCCTGCGCGGCACGCTGCTGTAGCAGCCGCTAAACATCCTGCCGCCGGCAATGTCCGGCGGCGGGTTTGCCTTGCTCAGGCTTCAGGCCTGCCAGCCGTAGATGGCGTCGCGCAGTGCGTCGGGGAAAGCGCCCATCATCCGCCGACGACGCGCTCCTCCTCGACCGCCCGGTCGACGACCTCATCGACGCGCCGATCAAAATTGTCGTCGAGCGGCGCGGCGGTTACGGGCATAGATCGCTCTCGAGGAATAATAACGGGCGTCAATCGACGCGTACGCCGTCCTTCACGCGGTAGGTCGGCTTGTACATGGTGACCAGTTCTTCCGCCGCCGTCGGGTGGACGGCCATGGTGCGGTCGAAATCGTCCTTGGTGACGCCGGCCTTCAGCGGAATGCCTAGAAGCTGCGCCATCTCGCCGGCGTCCGGTCCCAGAATGTGGGCGCCGAGAACTTTTCGCGTGGCGCCGTCGACCACCAGCTTCGTCAGCATCTTTTCGTCGCGGCCCGACAGCGTATGCCGCATCGGCCGGAACGTGGCGCGGTAGATCTCGATGTCGGGGTAGCGCTTGACAGCATCGTCCTCGGACAGGCCGACAGTGCCGATCTCCGGCTGTGAAAACACGGCGGTCGGGATCGTGTCGTGGTCGGGCGCCGTCGGGTTTCCCTTGAAGGCGGTCTCGATGAAGCACATCGCCTCGTGGATCGCCACCGGCGTCAACTGCACACGGTTGGTGACGTCGCCGATCGCCCAGATGTTGTCGATGTTGGTGCGGGAATACTGGTCGACAACGATGGCGCCGGTCTTGCCGAGCTCGATGCCGACGCCTTCGAGGCCCATATTCTCGGTGTTGGGGATGCGGCCGATGGCGAGCATGACCTGGTCGACCGTCAACACCTTGCCGCCGGTGACCAGCGCGTCCAGCCTCCCATCCGGCCGCTTGCGCACCCATTCCGACACGGCGTGGCAGAGGATCTTTATCCCCTTCTTTTCCATGGTCTCGTGCAGCATGCGCCGCAGATCCATGTCGAAGCGCGACAGGATCTCCTTGCCGCGGTAGACCAGCGTGGTGTCGACGCCCAAACCATGGAAGATGTTGGCGAATTCGACGGCGATGTAACCACCGCCCTCGATCATGATCGCCTTCGGCAGCCGCTTGAGGTCGAAGACCTCGTTGGAAAAGATGCAATGCTCATGGCCGGGAAGTGCTGGATGCGGCGCCGGCCGGCCGCCGGTGGCGATCAGGATCTGGTCGGCGGTGACGGTGCGGTCGTCGCCCAAGAGGTGCACGACATGCGGGTCGACCAGCATGGCGCGCGAGTGGAACGTCTCGCCGCCGGCGCCTTTCACGTTCTTCTCGTAGATAGCCTCCAGCCGGGCGATCTCGCGATCCTTGTTGGCGACCAGCGTCGGCCAGTCGAAGCTCGCTTCGGGCACCGTCCAGCCATAGCCGGCGGCATCAGTGAAATGCTCGGGAAATTGCGAGGCGTAGACGTAGAGTTTTTTCGGCACGCAGCCTCTGATGACGCAGGTGCCGCCATAGCGGTATTCCTCGGCGATGCCGACGCGCTTGCCGAGTGCGGCCGCCACACGCGCCGCCCTCACCCCGCCGGAGCCGCCACCGATGACGAAGAGATCGTAGTCGTACCCGGCCATGCCGCCGCTCCTTGCCTCAGAAATGTTTGAGACAGGTAGGCTGCATGAGGCCAAAAGAAAAGCCCGGTTTGCACCGGGCTTTCTTGGTCCAGCGGCGAGGATGCCGGTTAGTTCTTCGGTGCTTCCGGCTGGTCGCCGTCAGCGGGTGCGGCGCCGTCAGCAGGTGCCGCGCCATCAGCCGGGGCAGCGCCGTCGGCGGGTGCCGCGGGAGCCTTGGCCTTCGCGGCCGCTGCCAGCGTCTCGCCGACCTGCTGGGCGAGATCGCGCGCCAGGCCATTCTGCCAGATGTCGGCCGCCTTGACCAAATCGCGCGTCACCGTCGGGCCGCTGTCGAGCAGCTTCTTGCCGGCTTCGGAATTGTAGAAGGCAGCGATGTCGGTGAGGTCCTTTTCGGAGAACACCTTGGCATAGGCCAGTGCTGCCTCCTTCTCCAGGTCGGCACGGCGTGAGGCCAGCGCCAGCGCCTTCTCGCTGATGGTCTTACCGATCAGCTCCTGCATGTCGGGGTTCTTCTGGATAAGCTGCTGCTCTAGCGCGGCAGCCGCCTGCGGCAGGATGTTGTCGAACGGGTCGGTCGCGTGGATGGCAGCGACCGCGGCGCGCGCCGCTTTCAGATGCGATTCGGTGACATCCTGCGAAAACGCCGGCGCGGTGAACGCCAGGACAGCCGAAGCCGCCAGGATGGCGGAGAATTGGCGAACCCGTTTATGCAACATCATGATCGGTAGAACTCCCTGGTTTTCGGGCGGCATGGACGGTTTGGATGCCGTCGCCGCCGGCGATGATGGCCGCTGACGCCAGCCCGATGAAAAGACCATGCTCGACCACGCCGGGGATGGCATGGAGAGCATTCGAAAGCGCTCTTGTATCCGGAATGCGGCCAAAAGATGCATCGAGGATAAAATGGCCGCCGTCTGTAACAAAAGGCTGGCCCCCCGTCATCCTCAATGTAATAGGCCCGGAAAGGCCGAGACTTTGGGCCGCTGCCGCGACCGCGATTTCGGTGGCGCGCAGGCCGAACTGATTGACTTCGATGGGCAGCGGAAATCGACCGAGCGTCTCGACCATCTTCGACTTGTCGGCAATGACGATCATGCGCCCGGAGGCCGCCGCGACGATCTTCTCGCGCAGCAGCGCGCCACCGCCGCCCTTGATCAGCGTCAGCGCCGGATCGACCTCGTCGGCGCCATCGACGGTGAGATCGAGCTCGGGCGTTTCCTCCAGTGTCGACAGCGGCACGCCGAGCTCGCGGCAAAGGGCAGCGGTGCGCTCCGAGGTCGGCACGCCGATGACGGTCAGCCCGGTGGCGACCTTCTCGGCCAGCAGCCGCACGAACTCTTCCGCCGTGGTGCCGGTGCCGATGCCGAGCCGCATGCCGTCGCTGACATGGGCAAGTGCTGCCCGCGCGGCCTCGACCTTCAACTGCCTCGCATCCATGCTTGCCCCGGAGGTTTTGGCTTGATTGTGATTTTTCTGATTGCGCGCTCGTAGCACTTTTGCCCGCTGGGTCAAAGACTTTGGCTGTCCGACTGCTTGCCTGAATGAGGCACAGACGCTATCGCCTGCCTGCAATGCACCAGCCACAGGACAGATCATGACCAGACCGATCATCGTGTTCGACCTCGACGGGACGCTGATCGATACGGCGCCGGACCTGCTCGACAGCCTCAACCACAGCCTCGCCGCCAGCGAGCTCGCCGCTGTCGACGAGGCCGGCTTCCGGCGCTTCGTCGGCCATGGCGGGCGGGTGATGATCGAGCGCGCGCATACCGCGCAGCAGAAATCGCTTGGCGTCGAGGAGCATGACCGGCTGCTGAAGCTGTTCCTTGATCACTACACGCTCAACATCCCCGGCAAGTCGCGCCCCTACCCCGGCGTGGTCGAAGCGATCGCCCGCTTCGAGAAGGCCGGCTATCTGCTCGCCATCTGCACCAACAAATATGAGGGCAATTCGAAAGCGCTGATCGAGGCGCTCGGCCTGTCAAAACATTTTGCCGCGATCGCCGGCCAGGACACGTTCGCCTTCCGCAAGCCCGACCCTCGGCATCTCACCGAAACCATCAAGCTCGCTGGCGGCGATCCGCATCGTTCGCTGATGGTCGGCGATTCGCAGACCGACATCGACACCGCCAAGGCGGCGGGCATTCCGGTGGTCGCCGTCGATTTCGGCTATACCGACCGGGATGTCAGAGAGTTCGAGCCGTCGGCTGTCATTTCGCATTTCGACGCGCTGACGCTCGACCTGGCGGAACGGCTGATTGCAGCGGCAAGCGGCTGAGAGAAACGGGCGATTGCGCCGCTGCCCTGCCCTCGCCTATTTCCGGCACAGAAGGCCAGCGCATCGCCTTGACTTCAACGGCCTGCCTCCCTTATATCGCGGCTCGCTTGGCCTTCGGGCAACGAGCGGGCGATTAGCTCAGCGGGAGAGCACACCCTTCACACGGGTGGGGTCGCAGGTTCAATCCCTGCATCGCCCACCATTTTTTTCGTGGAATTCCCATCATATTTGCTCTTCGGCGAGGTTTGTCGGCTTCGGCCACTCGGGACGGATACTCAATACCGGGGCCTTTTGTCGGAGACCACGACCAGCCTCCCTCCAACATTCTGGCAGCGTCTGCAGACAAGCTTCGATGCCAACCGCTTTTCGGCGATGAAATCGTAGTGCGTGCCGTAGGTCTCGATTAGACCATCGAGATCGAGCGAGCGTAGATGACCGCATCGGGGATTGCCGCAATACACGCTGAGGCCCATGCCTTGATCGCGAAGCTCGCCAAGCTTTGCGGGCTGAGCGATCGACAGAACAATAGCTGCCGGGTCCGCCGGATTTGCCACCACCACGAGGATAGGTCTTCGAACCGCTGCCCGATCAATGGCTCCGATTGCCTGGACCGCCTTATCCTGGGCGACGCCGATGAGGGAATCGATCTCTTCCATCGCCGCAGTATGGCCGCAGACAAACAGGGCCCTTCGCAGCACGTGCAGCGCATCTCTCGTTTCGCAAAGTGTCGTCCGGAGGGTGAGAGGCATTTCGCGCTCAATTCTTCATGTAGCTGTCGGGAAGACATTCGGCTTCAAGTGCCGCTGCTATGAAGGCTCGGTGAACGTCCCTTGTGCTGCAGCACCCCGTCCGTTCCCCCACCAAGGCAGCAAGCGCGGCCAGAAACAGTGGGCCATCGGATGGCCAGTCGTTCGCCAAAGCGTCGGCCATTTGAGGCAGCGTAGCAAGGACTGAGATCGTGCCGTCCCTGCGCGCGATCGGGATCCCTGAAAACGTGTTAGGCTGGCTGTTTGTCACTGCATAGCTCCCGCTGGGGCGGGAGAATGTTATGCTCTCTCAAGCACCAGCGCCCGTACAATGGCTGATGACAAAGCTGTTTGAGCACTTAAATAAGTCCATGTCCATTAACTATGACGTACAAGACGAGCGATATTCGAAATTTAATATCAGGTCGTCATTTACTTGATCTGACGTGTGCTCGCGTCGAGTGACTCGGCTCATCGCTCCAGCATCGGAGAAAATCCGCGCAAGCGGTTATCACTGCGCCACGAGGCTTGAGTCGGGACTGCCTCAGCAACTACAGCTCGCCCCCTCGCCGCCAAAATTCTTCTGGGCGAAATTCAGGGCGCTTGAGTAGCTCGTATAGCTCTGGAACTGGCAGACATTGGAGCCGCGGCGCACTTTCATCTGTTCGAGATCCCAGAACGAGACCTCGATGCGGTCGTCGGCGCAGTAGACCGTGTATTTTTCAGGCTCAAGCGCGCGCGCCTTCTCAAGCGGGATGGAGACGGCAGGAATGGAAAGCGCGGAAAGTGCAAACATGACGGCGTGACGCGCGCGCATGGAAAAGCCCCAGAGTGAAAACAGCCCGTAGTATCGCCGCTGTTTTGAAGCGGTGCATCGGCTTTTGGACGAACGGCCTTTTCCCGGCAGTCCGGGCTTTGGCCACGCCTATATGCTGATCCATATCTCCAAAGTGTTGGCACCGATAACCGGGACCGCCCTTGCGGTTACCGGCTGGCCGGCGGCTGTAAGGTCGGCGGCCAGAAGTTCGGCGGCGCTGCGGTCGGCGTCGTTGTCGGGTTTGTAGCGAACCTCGTTCTTGCCGGCGGCAGCGGCCACTCGCTCCTCTCCGGGCGTCGGGATGCCCCAGCCCAAGGCGCGCATCTTGGCGGAGAGCGCCTGGGCGTCTTCGCGCGTCATGCCGGCGAACTGGACGTAAGCCGTCTGCGGGCGCTGCTGGATGTGCAGCCGGTCCTTCAATGTGTTGAGCGCGGCGCGGTCCTGGTCGCCGATGATTGCCTGCCCGTCGGCTGCGGATGTATCGAGATCTGCGACGGCGCGGCGCGCGGCGGCGAACACAGGCAGCCAGTCCGGGCGGCTCCACAAGTCGGCCGGAACCCCGAGCAACGCTTCAAGCACGTTGCGGCGCCCGGCAGGCGTCAGTCCGGTCATGCTTTGGAGACCGGCCATCTTGACAAGAGCCGCCACGATCTTGCGCCGTTCGGGCACCGGCAGGTCCGGATTGCCGAGGACGGCAATCAGTCCACCGCGCAGCGCATCGCTGGCGCCGTCGGCGCTGTCGAGCAGTTTGACGCGCCCCGCCAACGCGTCTGCCGCGGTTCCATTCGGGCCGGGATTCTTCACCGAATCCGTCCATTCGATGAGCGTGCCGAAATTGAGGCTGGTGCGTTTTTCAAGCTCGGCAACCGGGAGCCGGTATCGCTCGGGATCGAACGCGCCCGTAGCGTCGGCCGGAATGAAGAACGCGTCGACGACGAATTCCGGCTCTGAGATTTCTCCCTTCACGGCAGCCGGCACGGAAGAGACGGCGAGTTTCCAATAGGCATAAGGGACCGGCACACCGTCGACCGGCTGGTCGGCGGGTCGGAAAACGGGACCGCTGAAAATGGTCACACGATTGGCCAGTGGGTTATGCTGCGAGCGCACCCAGCTTTCGAGCGGCAGCCACTGGCCGCCGTAGAAAGCACGCGGCTGCGGCATCGTGTTTGGCAGGAAAGAGGCATACTGCGCTAGCTTGAGCGCCGCGGTTGCCGAATCACCGGCGAACTCGGGACCCCAGGCGATGTCGCTGGCACTTGCGAATCGCGCCGCTAGCCAAGGCCGGTCCGCGCGAAAGTACCAGCTGGGACGAGGTTGAAAATCTACCGGCAATCGGCCGTCGGGTTTCAGTCTGCTGGCGGTGACTTGCAGGGGCAACCTTTGCGGCCGATCCAGGTTGACCGCCGAATAGATGGCCATGCGGTGACTTCGGCCCATAACCAGCGAGTAGTTGATGTAGTCCAGCGGCGGCGCCACGGCGTCGCTTCTCAGCTCGCCGGTTATCCTGGGCAAGCCGATCGTGGCCCCGATGAAATCGACCTTGTATCCCGAAAGAACGTTGGGCTGCTTGTCGATATCTGTGCCGAGCAGCGGTTCAAGCGCTGTCCGTAGCGGCGGCGACAACTGCTCGAGAGTGATCTCGCCGCTTTTCACCTGACCGGCCAGTTCGACCAGCACCCCTTGTTGCAAATCTTGCGACAACTTGTCCAGGGACACATTGCCCAGTTTGAGTTGTTCGACCACAAGCACGATCGCGGACCGCAAGATAACCTGCGTGGCTTGCAGCTCGGCGAGCCTTTTGTCGGCGTCTTTCGCTTTGTCC
This sequence comes from Mesorhizobium caraganae, assembly GCF_016836705.1. Lineage (GTDB taxonomy): Bacteria > Pseudomonadota > Alphaproteobacteria > Rhizobiales > Rhizobiaceae > Mesorhizobium > Mesorhizobium caraganae. The sequence continues at coordinate 155,142 of NZ_JAFCGY010000003.1, forward strand.
AGGGCAGCGTCGCGCGCTTGCACGGCTTGGTCGCGCGCGCTTGTTGCCTCTTTAAGGGCAGCGCTAAGATCATCGTTGAGCCTCCTGATCTCGTTCGCCTTCTGCAAGGCCTGCTCTTGCGCAGCAAAGGCGTCATTCCTCTGGAGGTAAGCAAAATAGGTCGTTGCCGCGAGGATCAAGGCCGCGGTGGCAAACAGCGCGATCAATATGTTCTTGCTGCGGTCACGCTGCTTCTGGCTGTCCGTCTCCGCCTTGGCGCTCGCCTCGACGAACTCGGCAATGTCAGGCCCCTGCGGAAGCTCCGACGCCTCCTTCAGCGCTTCGCCACGCAGGAGATAGCCCGGATAGCCGGTGTTCTTCCACTGCCGCGCCTGGGCGGCCACGCGGATGCGAAAGCGCTCGGTCAGCTCGTCCGAACTCAGTTCGTCGTCCGATGCGAAGCCGTCGCCGGATACGGCACTGTCCTTGGTCGCGACGGCCACCGATTCAGGAACGGCAATGGCGACCGCTCCGGGATCATCGATTTCACGCGATGCTGGTTCGGAGTCGACTGCGACGGCGACCGGTTCGGCCGTTTCGAGGCCGCTTGCGAAGGCGGCGAGACGCGCCGGGCTGACATCGGCTGAGGTGATGCCGGGGCGCGTGACCAGTTCTGCCGACCAATAGTCGAGGATGCGCTGCGCCGCGCGGCGGTCGGATTCGCGCGCCATGGTGCTGCCCGCGCGCCGCGCTCTGGCCAGGAAGTCGCGGATGGTCCGGGCGTCGGGAACCGTATTGTCGATGCTGGCTTCCGTCGTCTCGGCGCCGGCCTTGTCGCTGCGCTTCATTGAGGGATCGCCCGCTTCGTTGGCGCTGGCGATGCGCATCAGCTCGAGATGCGCGATCCGGATGTCGCTCAGCGAGACAAACTCGGCCGAGGTTTCGGTGCTTGCCACTGTTTCATTGCTCATGACCCCAGGTCCTCAATGATCTTGTGCAAAGGCGTGCTGACGCGGACGATCGAGGCGCATTCCGTTTTCAGCGCCAGATCGACCTGGACGAAGCGTTGCTGGGCCTCGTCCCGATAGGCTTCGAAGGCAAGGATGAAGGCGGTGTCGACGGTCTCGCGCGACAGCTGGTCGTTGACGTCGGTAGAGTAGCCGGCGAGCATTGCCCGCCATTGTCCGTTCGGGTCGAGATCGGCAAGAACCTTGACCTTCACTTCCAGGTTCCGCCACAGCGGCGAGAACTGGAACGGCAACGACTTGTCCGCCGCAGCACCCCCTTCTATCGGCTCGATCATGTCGGTGAGGCTGGCCAGCTTGTTGTCGATGTCCTGCCAGAGCTTGTGCTCGACCACCCGCGCATAGATGGTCGAGGACAATACCTTGATTGCGTCCTGCGCGGCTTTTATTGCCGGCACGGAAGGCTCATCGGCCGGAAGTTTGCCGGCTATGGTTTCGAGCCCCGCGGCCAGGATGCCGAAAGGCAGATTCTTGGCGGTGACGAAGATCTGCTGATTCAGCCGCGAGGGTACGACGCGCAGCACGGTGCGCACATCCAGCAAGGCGTCGTAGGCGTCAGCCGACGTGTCGGGGATTGCGCCCTGCAGTTTCGTCGCGGCGGACCCGAGATCGTCGAGCCATGCCTGCTCGATGTCGCGAAGCGCCGGGCCGGGGGGCAATACTGTGATCTTGTCGCCGGCGGATGCGCAGAAGAGTCTCAACTGGTTGAGGAATTTGCGCAGGACGCGGACTTGATTGAGATCCGCGCCCATGTCCCGCCCGGCGATCATGAGGCTCTGGAAGCTGCCGATGCCATATTGAAAGCTCTGCAAGCCGTCATGCAGGTTCTTGTAAGTCGCAAGAACATCGATCTGGCTGGTGACAGCAGTGAGCCCATCGCCGGCGGCGAGCACCGCCTGGATGTCCTTGGGCTGCTGGTTGACGGCGTTGAAGCCGGCAACCGCGGTGTTGACCCGATCGTCGGTGGTCAGGCCCGGCAGTTCAGGCGTCGGCTTCGCACCTGTTGTCAGTTCCTGGAGGTAGGCGGTGCACAGGGCCGCGCATTGCGGATTTTGCGCAGCGACGGTGGCCATCAGCGGCTGGGACAGTTTGTTGGCCTGCGCATAGTCAAGGATGCTGAACCAGACTGTGAGAGCCGGCCCCTGCAGGTTGACCGCACCGGCGAGAATACCGGCGTCCTTGGTCACCCTCAACCAATCGGGAGGCAACGGGTAGAGATCAGCCAGTTGAAGCCTGAGGTCGAAATAGGCGCTGATCTCTGAACTCCCCTGGCGCTCGGTGTGGCCTTATGGTCCGTCACATCCGAAAGAATTCACATGGCATTGTCTTAAATCGTCGCGCATCTCGTTACACCATCGGTCTGCGTACATCACCACTATACAGGCTTGGCCGCGAGGTCCTGGATGATGGTGTCGATCGCGATGCCCTCATTGCGGTAGTATGTGCTCTTGGTAGCCGCGTTGGGCTCGGTGAGCCAGCCGCCGCTGTGATGCAGCGCAATCAGATTCCAGTCGGTGTCGAAAACTGGCGAGCCCGACGAGCCCGGCAGCGTGTCGGTCAGATACTGGACGCGGCCACCGCCGACGAAGGCCACGACGTTGGCCACGAATGAAATCTGTTTTTGCGCGCCGCCGGGGTGCTGGATGATGTTGACACGGTCGCCGACCTTCACGGTCATGGGCTTCATGTCCAGCTCGCCCCATTTGGAGGCGTCGCCCTTGATGCGGACGGCCGACCAGTCATTGTCCTTGGAGGTGCGAAGCGGCACGGCGGGGTCGATGCTGAATTCCTCGAATGGCGCGTCGAGCCCGGCGACCGTGCGCTGATAGTTGAACTGGACCACGGCGCCCACCATGGATGCATCGTCCGGCAGCACATGGTTGTTGGTGATCAGGATCCCGCCCGCGGTCATGAAGCCGGTCCCGGAACTGCCATCGGCACGCTTGATGCGCACCACCGATTTCGCCCTGATAACGCCGAGTTCAAGATAGCTGATCGGCACCAGCGTGCTTTTGTCACCGAGGATCTTTTCGAGCTGGCCCGGCGCGCCGCTCCACTTGGTGGTAGCGGGCCCTTCGACCGGTGGTGGCGGGGCATGCTGCTTTGCCTGCAGCAATGCCTCGTCGCCGGGGTTCTCATCCAGCGCAAAGGCGACGAGGGCGTCGGCCTTGGTCTCCTGTTTTGCGCGCTGGACAATCGCAAACCAGTTGTTGATCGCCTTGTTGTCAAAGGCGATCTGGGCCGTCGCCAGCCCGACACCTTTGGCGACACGCATGCCGTCGCCGATCATCGGATAGAGATTGGCGAGGATCCGGTTGAGGCTGGTCAGCTCGGTCTGCGTCCACTCGGTCATCGGACGCCCTAGTCCTTCTTCTTTCGTTTGCGCGACCCGGCCCGCATGGCGATCTCGGTGCCGCGCACCGTGTCGTACTGATCGGCGTCGATCAGCGATTGGTCGAAGCTGACGCCGGTCATTTCGGAGATTTCGGTCAGCGGGTACATGGCGCCGATGAATTCTTCGGCGACAGTGAACTCCAGCTCCGTGTCGGTGAGGTCCTGTTCGAGCACGAAGCCATAGCTGGCAAGCCCGTCACTGACGCGGGCGACGACCACCTTCCAGAAGCGGCGCGGCACCGGTGCGCGAAGGCTGGTGCCTCTGGGCCCCTTGCCGGCAAAGGTCCGGTCGTCTTCGGCCAGGACCGGTCCGGCGAAGACGCAAAGTCGTTCGCTGGCCGCCTCGGACAAGACATGGTTCTCGAGATCGCCCCAATTCTTCTCGCCGCTGTCGGAGCGATTGTAGCCTTCGACCTGGGGCGAGCAGTTGGTGACGTGGAAGGAGCAGACATTGCCCCTCAGCAGAAGCTCGAAGGTGCTGCCCCAGGCCACGTCATCGCGCCTGACGATATGACCCTTGTCGAAAGCGCCCTGATCCTGGGTGTAGAAGACGTCGGGGATCTGGTACTTGTCGTCGAGCCGCAGATCCGGGAACCAGCGCTCGCTGAACAAGCCGCCGCGCGAATAGTTGCGGCCCTTTTCCGGTTCGCGCAGATTGCTCTCCTCGGTGACGTTGGAGGCGGTGAACAGGGCCAGCCGCCGCTTGGCGTGCATCTTGAGCGAGAAGTTCTGGTAGTCGAGCCGCGTGCCGCCGGCCTTGAGCGGCGCCAGAACGGAAGGGTCGGTGGCCTCCGGCATCGGCACCACGACCGGCGCGAGCTTGGTGCCGCCGGAGAGGAATTTTTCGTCGTAGCCCTCATAGCCGTCATAGTCGGCGACCGATTTGGGAACGAACGCGCCGCCGGGGGGCGTCGGTTTGGCCGCTTCGAGCTCTACCGATTCCGTAACCGCTTCATGGGCAGGAGTTGCGCCGAGCGAGACGGTGATGCGCAACGGCACTTCGAAGGTGACACTGCCGCCGGGCGAAACGACGACGCCTCCGCCGGTGGGTGGCGGCGCCTGGGTGACGACACCCGGGATCCGCTTTACGCCGCCGACCTCGATCAGGTTTACGCCCTCGGCCGGCGACGCGCTGTCGGCCTTGTTCCACCAGGCGCCCCAATCGTTGGGGCCGCCGCTGGCGGCGCTGGCGAAGTTGAGGCCGAGGTCGACGACACGCTGGTCTTTGGCCAGCGCGCCGGTGGGCGCGGCGTAGTTGCGCTCGAGATAGCGGCCGGCGAAATGCAGCGCCACGACCTCGCCGGTGGCGAGGTTGATCATGGCGGTACCGGAGTTGCCCCCAGTCGTCGAACAATCATGTGTGGCCGCGTTGACGATCTTGCCGAAACTCTCGGTGCCGAAGCCGCCCTGCAGCATGCCCGGCTGCAGGCGCTTGACCTGGAAGCGGTTGCGCATGAGGTCGTTCTGGACATCGACCGCGTTGCGGTTGTCGAACGCCGGATAGCCGATGGCGACAACTTCCTGACGCAGCATGTCGCGCGCGTCGGCGACGGCGAGCGACAGCGGCTTGATGTTGTCGGGCAGGCCCTCGACTTCGAGGATCGCCATGTCCCAATAGGGATGGATCATCCGGACATTGTGGATCTTGAAGACATTTCCTGCTGCCGAATCGCGCTTGAAGTCGATGCCGGCGGCGCGGCCGTTGATGAACTGCAGATTGCGGTCGCCGAGCCCCTCGGCAAAGATCTGCACGACATGCCGGTTGGTCATCAAGAGGTTGCGCCCGACGACAAAGCCGGTGCCGCCATAGGGGATGTTGGTGTTCCACAACAGTTCGATGCGCCCGATCGCCGGCAGGGCGGCTTCGATGCGCTGCTTCAGTGCGGCCTCGCTGGTTAGCTTCGTCCACAGCGAGTGACCTGGTGTCGGAGCCCCGTCGAAAGTCAGCGTCGTAAAGGTGCCGTCCTTGATGTCGTAGACGGGCCGCAACTCCGGGATGATTATGGCTTCCAGATCGGAAAGCTGGTCGGGCGCGACTTCGGCCCCTCGCGCCAGATTCTCCGCACCCGCGCGCGCAGATTCAAATGCCGCTTCCGTCCTGCCGCCGTCCGTGGGCGCAAGGGATTCCAGGGCGCCATCGGCCATCGTCTCCATGTTGGCCAGGACAGATTCAGTCCCCTCGCCGCCGGTGACGAGATCGAGATATTGACGGATACGCTGCTCTCTGCTGACCGGCATGGTCGCCCCTCCCCCAAAGGTTCTGCCAAAGTAAAGAACTGTATTGCCCCATTTTAGACTGGCGCAATTCTGGCTGGCACGCAAGGAAACAAATCAACGCGCGTCTAATATGACTGAGGCGTGACGCTGGCATGTCTCTTCGCCCGCAGTCGCTCGCGCGATGTATGACGCTCGCATTATTTTAGCCCCGCCGTATGTGATCTCGATCACAGACGCTCACGCTGCTTGCGCCCACCAATTGCAGCGGCGGAAACCGGCATTGCGGCTCATGTCGCCTTTCCCGATTTCGACAGTTCTGCAAGGATCAGCAGGCACCAGGAATTTTCATCACCTAACTCTTTTTATCAGTTGCCGTCTGCACGCCTCCGGCTCCTCCCGCCGGGCGTGCAGACGGCTTTCCGCCTGGCGCAAGCCAGCATTGGGCGCAACCGCCGCTCCACGCCTTTAGAAGGCGTAATGGCAAAGGGATGAACACCGGGCTTTGATGCGGTGCACTCTTGCCGTAAACTTTGCTGATTGCGGCAATTGGGAAGTTCAACATGGCTTTTGGCGGCGCGAACGACAGAAACGATCTGCCGCGCCTGGCGCGCATCGATCCAAAGCTGTTCGATATTCTTTTCAGCGGTTGCAAGGTCGAGCGCTACGCCGCGGGCCAGCATTTGTTCGTCCAGGAAGATGCCGCCGACCGCATCTATGGGGTGATGAGCGGCACGGTGGAAATCTCGATTTATTCGCCCGGCGGCCAGAAGCTGGTGGCCAATATCGAGCTGTCGCGAAGCCTTGTCGGAGAGATCGGCGCGCTTGACGGACGGCCCCGCACCGCCACCGCCATCTGTCTTACCGCGTGCGAGCTGGTCTCGCTGAGCAGGACACAACTCTTTGATCGAATTGAAAGAAATCCGCCACTGGCGCGCGCGATGATCGAACTTCTGTGCGCCAGGCTGCGCTGGGTCAGCGGCGAGCTCGGCGATCAGGCCTTTTTCGGCATCGAGGCAAGGCTGGCCAAGCGCCTGGTCTTCCTGGCCGAGGTGATGGCCGATAGCGCCGGCTGGATACCGATCTCGCAATCGGAGCTCGGAGAGTTCCTCGGCGCCACGCGCGAATCCGTCAACAAGACCCTCAATGACTGGCGCGCCCGCTCGTTCATTGCCATCAAACGCGGCGGCCTGCGCATCACCGACACCGGCGCGCTGCGCCACATCGCCGACTCGCACGACGACGACTGACGCCGAATCAGAGCCGCGAAATCAGATAGCGCAACGCTGACCGGCTGGGCATGAAGAAATACCCGCCCCCCTTTGTGGTGACGAATTGCGGCATGTCGCGGAGCGTCGTGACCTTTTCCCATGACGGAATGGTGAACCTGCCATCGCCGTCGCGCGACCCGATCGTCGGGTCCTTTTCAGCGACGAGGCCCTGGAATGTGGGCGACGAAACCCAGGTTTGCTGGATGAATTCATACTGGCGCTCGATGTCGGCGTTAAGGCACATAAAGAGCAGTCCCTTTTCGACCTTGCCATTCTTGCCGTCCTGCTTCTGGTAGGTGCGGCCGACCCGCAGGATACGATGGCGCTTGCCGATATTGATCTGCGTATCGCGGTCCTCACCCAGCGAATCGCGCGGGTTGGAGCGGCGTATGTGGGCACCAAGCGGGCAGCGATGGCCTTGCGGATCCTCGGCGCCAGTGGCGAAGTTGTTGTCGATGACGCGTCCCGGATGATCAGGGTTGCGCACCAGTGAGCTGCCGTTCTGCCAGCGGCCGAGCATCTTGGCGGCAATCCAGTCTTGCGTGATGGCTTGGTTGCCGAGTTGGCTCGCGACCAGGGCTGCAGCCTTTTTGCAGTAGTCGTTGAAGACGTCGACATGCTGCTCGAACTGGCGAATAACGAGGAATGAGCCGTTGCGGCCGAAATCGCGCGGCGGTGGCGGCAGGCCCGGAATAAGCCGGCTACGGCGCACCTGCGAAAGGATTCCAGTCCGATCGCGTGATGCGCTTACCGAGGGCGAGGCTGGATAGAACCCATGCTCGTCACGATAACCAAACAGGAACTCGCCGGGCGCGACCAGATGCATGGGCGCGGCACCCCTGCTGGCGCGGGTCGTGCCGCGGACAATCGGCTGCGAAATCCCGTCCGCGAAACCGAAATGCTCGTAGGCTGGCCCGCGTTCCGACCTATCGTCCCGCTTTGCCCCGTCGGACGATTTCGCATTCGTGTCGGTCGGACCCCGATTAACGGCGAGCGGCAGTTCGGCGACGACCTTCATGCCGGCACCGGTCGACTTTCGTTTGACGGTGGCAATCTCGGTCTTCAACCTTGCGAGGTCTTCAGCGTAGCAGACGATGACCACGTCCACAGGGTTCTCCAGCGACCCCCACTCCCATTCGTCCGGGCCGTCGCGGCCTCGGTCGTCCAGAATGCGCCCACGCTCGGGATTGCCCATGCCATGGCGAAAGGCAATCGGAAATGTTTCCAGTGGATCGCCCTCCAGACCCTCGTCGAGCCCAAACTGCCGCAGGCCACCGGGACCAAAGGCTACTATCATAGCTCGCCCGGCGGGCCTGCCTTCGCCGAAACTCGTCTGCTCGACAACGAAATCGAGCCAGGCTCTGCGCTTGGGCGCCGGCAACTTGTCCGGCACGCGGATCGCAAGCATATGCGAATAACCGAGCGGGCCGAGCGGGCCGAAGAAGATGGACTGGATCTCGCCGGTTTCCAGCTGCTGCTCGAGAGGTGCCGGAAAGACAGAGCTGATATTGGCCAGCAGCGAGGTGGTCTTTTGAACGGTGGTTGTTTCGCTCGCCGGGCGCCGTAGCGAACCAAACAAGCTCAGCCAGTCGCGCGCCTCGTTGCCGACGGCGGAAGCAATGCCGCGCCTGACCCGGGAATTGATCCGGATGCGCGTTGTGTTGATTTGGGGATAGGCGGAGTACCAGAACAGTGTCGGCACCTGCTGGCGCCGCGCCCAGCGCTTGAAGCGATCGCCATCACGCGCGCCGTCAAGGAACAGCCATCGCGTACGTGGATAGCCCACGGTGTTGCTCCAAACGCCGGTCAGGCCAGCGGATGCCTTGGCGATGAAGTCCTCAAGATAACTTTCCCAGCTGCCACCGTAGTTGGAGAAGAACATCAATCTGTTGGAGCCGGGCAGGAGTATCCAGCGGGCAAAATGGATGGTGTTGATGGTGTTGAGAAAGCCTGGCTTGAACACCTTCTGGGCAGCTATCGAGATCAGGTAGAAGGAAAACCTGAGCGCCAGCCGCCGCAAGATGCCAGCCTTCATCGTCGAAATCGCGGTCAGATGATTCTGCGCCGCGTGGTCCTCCTTGACGAGTATCGCGTTCAATTCAGATATGCCGATCGATGTGCTTTCCGGCTGATCTCTGTCCTCGCGGCGTCGCAGCGCCAGCAAGCACGCAAACACCAGCAGCGCCGCTGCCACCAACACTCCAAGCCCCGACAGCAGAAGTGAGGTGATTGCTACGGCTATGGCGGTGAAGGAGATTTCGTGGGAACTGATGTCGATGGATCTGCCGAACACCACACTATAGGTCATGTACCAGCAAGCAGCCCAGATGATCGCCACCGTGGCGAAGACCGGCGGGACCAGCAAGGTCGTCATCAGGGCACGACCCCAATGGCCCGGCGGCTTTTCCAGCAGGCTTTCGGCCGGCTCGAACGCCCAGGCAAACGTCCCCAATGACTGAAGATGCTGGCGAGCTTCGGCGAGCACGGCGGGAGCGTTGCCGGTGCCTTGGCGTGGCCGCTCCACGATGCCGCGCACAGCTTCGAAAAGCTCTGCCTCGGCCATGATGCGCTGGACCGAGTGACCGGGCGTGCCCGAAAACACCAGGCCGGCATTGCTGCCGAAGGACGGCGAGATGTCGACATTGTGCTTGCGCAGGAAATCGTTCAAGGCACCGCCGTCACGCAGGTCGCAGACGTCCTTGAAGATCGGCCGCAGCCGGTGCCCGATGGCGTGCGTCACGGCATTGATGACATCGTCGATGCTGCCGTCGCCGGAAATCTCGAGAACCAGAGCTCCCTTTTCCTGGCCGGAATCAGCGTCCATCTCGCCCGTGCCGACAACCGCCAGGCTGGTGAAATGGATGGTGCCGACAATGTCGAGCGCGGTGCGGATCTCTTCGCCGGCCGGATTGCCGAGGCTGGCGACCTTGTCGCGGAGAGCGTCCAGCGATCCGGACCGGGTGACCGGGCAGACCACCGTCACCATCGACTGGGTGACGGTGCGGCAAAGTGCTGCCGGTTCGAAATCGACCTTGAGGGTTTCGGGATAAGCGCCGATGCGCGTCATCCGCCCAGCCTTGCCCGACATGCGGCGCAGGTTCTGCTTCTGGAACAAGGCGCGCAGGCTTTCGCCGATCTGGATCCTGGCGATCTCGGCGCCGATGCACTGATGGATGCCGTGGCCGAAGACCATGTAGTCGCGATGCGGGCGCGATGTATCGAACTGGTCCGGGTTCTGCACGGCGTCTGCATCGAACATCGCCGACAGCGTAGCCGGCATCACCACGGTGCCCGCCTTGACGAGGCGCTCGCGTCGCGTGCCCTTGCCGATGATCGCGTCGCGTGCGGTGTAGCGCCACGGGCCGATCCAGATCGGCTTGAAGCGCATGGCCTCAAGGACGGCCTTGTCCAGCTTGCCGGTGTCGTTTTCGGCAAGTGCGGCGTCGACGGCTTGCCGTGCATCGGGCCGCGACAGGATCACGTCGAGGCAATTGCCGCTGGCCAGAACATTGGTCGGGACGAAGCCCGCGATCATGCCCAGCATGATCGAGTTGAGGTCGTCCCGCGACAAGCGGCCCTGGTCCATCTGGGCAACCAGCCTCGCCAGCGGCTGCTCGGTCTTCAAGCCCCGGTCCCTGACTGACTGGATGGAGCGGTCGATGACTTTGAGAAGACGATCGCCCGCCACCACTGCAAGCTCGCGCATGACGGGGCTCGCCCCCGGGTCCGAAAAGAACAGCGCGCTGAGCGCGATCGACCAATCGGCGAATTCCGATTCGTCGTCGATCTCGATCCCGAAATAATCGCGGCAGATGTGCGCCGGAACGAGCTTCAGCAATCCGGAGATCGCATCGAAACCGGGGCGGGCGCGCATCATGATCTCTTGCGAATGACGCGCGGCGATCGGCCTGACGACGGCTTCGACTTCGGCTGGCGGAAAGGCGCTGAGCACCGACGATTTCATGCGGCGGTAGTCGGCGCCGTCCTGCATGCCGAGGATGAAATTGGAACCTCGCGCGAACTCGGTCATTTCCGGCCCGTACGGGGTCTGGAATTCGTCGCCGCGCTCCAATATGTCGCGGACATCGGCGTTCTTGGTGACGAGCAGAACCCCGAATAGTTTGCCGGTCGGGCGGAAGCGCCGCAAGAACGCCAACCACACGCGCGGATGATCTTCGACGATAAATTCGGCGATGCGCGCAATCAGCCCTGTCTTGCGGATCCGGCCGAGATCGAAAGGCGGCATTTCCGATAGCGGTCGCTGGTTTTTCTGGGCCTCACGAATGCCGTCGAAATACTTCAGTTTGGTCATGCGCGTTCAAGCCCCCCGGCTGTCCACGTTATTGCGATGCCGGCCCTTCAACGCCTAGGTTTGCATCGATTGTACGTATGTGAATTTTTTCACAGTTAATCGGTGTTCGGCCAGCATTGAACGCCATGCTCATTTGGCCAGTTGGAAATTGGCGACGAGGAACTCGTTCGCGGTCTTGTCGGTAAACGGTATCCAGCGCACGCGCTCTTCGGAAAAATCGGGATGCCGGGTGGCGAAAATGGCCATCTCGCGCCGTGCCTGTTCCGGCCGGCCGCTGCGCATCAGTGCGCCGATTTTCAGGAACCTGGCGTAGAAATAGCCCGGAGACAGGTTGAGCGAGCGGTCGGCGGCGGCGATTGCCGCCGGCCAGTTCTCGACGAAACTGTAGGCTGCCGTCAATTCCCCCAGATTGTGGAAGCGGTAGAGGTCGAACGGGCTCAGTCGCTCGGTGTCGAGAAAGAACGGAATCGCCGACGCGGCATTGCCGAGCAGCAGCTGGGCGCTGCCCATGGCCGAGCGCGCGAAGGCAAAGCTCGGATTGATGTGGATCGCTTCCTCGAGATGGTCGACCGCCGATCGCGGTTCGCCTCGCATGATGTCGACAGCGCCGAGGTGGGCGTGCGGACGCGCATCCAGGCTGTCCATCAGCAAGGCCTTGCGGGCAAACTGCTCGACCTTGTTCAAATCGTCGCTGTCGCCGAACCGCAGCCATGCCCGCCAGAAATACCACCACGCCAGTTCGTTGAGCACGGCGCTCGAATTGGGGTCCTCGCGGTAGGCCTTCTGGAAGAATTCCAGCGCCATTTCGGTGTCGCCGCGGGTGCGCCGGTTCATGTGCCAGCGTCCGCGCCGGACCAACTGCCAGGTCTCCAGGCTCTCCCAGGGCACCTGGAAGGTGCGCGCCTGCTCTGCCCGGTCGACCTCCTTGTCGAGGATCGAAACGATCTCGGCGCCGATCTGGTCGCGCAGGTTGAAGATGTCGACCAGGTCGCGATCGAAGCGCTGCGACCAGACCAGCCGCCCGTTGGACGCGTCCGCCAGTGAGGTGTTGAGGCGGATCTGGCCACCATTGCGCATCAGCGTGCCGCTGACGATGTAGCGCGCGCCGAGCGCGTTGCCGATCACCCGCGTGCCCAGCGTATCGTCGCGAAACTGGAAGCTGGAACCCTTGGCGATGACCGAGAGCCACTTGGTGTTGGAAAGACCGTAGATGATGTCCTCGGCAATGCCATCGGCCATATAGCCGATGTCGTGCTCGCCGCCATTGCCCTGAAAGGGCAGCACAGCGATCGCCGGCGGGCCCTTGGACGACAGTTTCTGGGGGGGCGCTGACCTGAGGGATGGCCGCGAACGATGCCGCCGGCGAGGATCCGTTGCCGCCGCGCCCGGCGATCAGGACACGCACCGGCAGGGCAATGTTCTTCAGCATGAATTCGCCGAGATCGGTGAATTCGGCCGCCGTCTTGTCCTTCACATGGTGCCAGGTCGTCTCCGAAACGGCGAGACCGTCACCCGGCGCGAACTCCTGAATGCGGGCAGCGATGTTGACGTCGTCGCCGTACAGTTGCCCGCCACGCACGATGACGTCGCCGGTGTTGATGCCGGCACGAAACGGCATGCGCATGTCGTCGGCGACCGAAGCGTTGAGCGCGACGATGCGGCCCTGGAAATCGAAGGCCGCGCGCAGGGCCTCGATCGGGTTGCCGAATTCGGCCATGATGCTGTCACCGGCGTCGCCGAACGTGCGGCCGCCAAACCTGCCACAGCTGTCGGCGATGATGTCGCGCCGTTCCTCGAATGCCGCGACAGCGGACTCATCGTCGATGCCCATCAGCCGCGAGAACCCGACGGCATCGATAGAAATGATTGTCGCCAGCTGACGGGTGTAGTTCCGTACAGCCATGTTGGAGCCCCGGTCCCTTCTGGTTCTGGTCTAGCACAGGCGACGACCCGTTCCTGAAACGCTTCGCCGTGCGCTGAGAGAAGAAGATCCCGGCAGGTCTGGCGCGCCATGCCACCCTGCCAGGACCAGAAGTCTAGCAGGGTCTAGGCGAAAGCTCTACCACCATCGGGTTGTCCGGCGCAGGTCACGGCAGCGGCCATGGTTAGCCGCCGGTTACCGCAAATGCGTGGGGGGAATTCGCCCCTCTGGGTTGCGGTTCCGGAGCTTTGCGGAAGCCACGCCTCGTTTGCCGTGGGCGGAACAAATTGGCCTGCGAGCGAGTTTCCGGTGCGATCCATGCCAACATGAAATGAGGGCAATCATGCGAAATCTTGTTTTGGCGACCGGCCTTGCACTTCTTCTCGCCGGCGCAACGGCCTTTGCCGCGGATGATGACAGGCCATTGCCGCCGCAGAATGCCCAGAAACTGTCGGCAATCATCGCCAAGGTCGAACAGCGCGACGGCTTCCGCTATGTAAAGGAAGTCGACTGGGACAAGGACGGCTACACCGTCACCTATTACACGGCCGACAAGGCGAAAGTCGAAATCACCTTCGATCCCGTGACCGCCGAACCGAAATAGCGCTGCTGGCGCGCCGCCTCGGCAATTCCTTACAGCGGACTTTTTGCCTAGAATGGTGAGCAAAGTGGTGCGTGAGTGGGGCGGTCATGCTTTCTTCCAGCCGGGGTTTCAGTTGGCTCGTGCCCGCCATTGCCTTGGCCTGCGCGATAATCTGCGGGACCGCGGCACGTGCCGAGGGGCCGTCCTTCGACTGCCGCAAAGCCAGCCTGCCGGCGGAAAAGGCAATCTGTGCCGATCCACAGCTTTCCGCCATCGACGCGCTGGTCGCGAAGGCTTTTACGGGTTTCGAACCGGCCTTTGGCGGCGACAAGCGCAAGATCGCACGTGCGCTGATCGCCGACAGGAATGCCTGCGGGCAGGACGCCGCGTGCATCGTCAGCGCCCAGAACAACGCCCTGCAGACCTACGGCAATGCGCCATCCTGGGTGCAGGACTACAACATCGCGTTGATCGGCAAGAAGGCGCTCGACATCGCTGCACGCCATTCGGGCAGCCCCGACCAGCCCCTGCCCTCGTCGATCGGGCAATGCGCCTTCACCCACATTACGGCGCTAACGACGCGGCTTGGCGACGACCCGCTGGAAACCGCCAGTCCTGAAGCCGGCAGTCTGGCGCGATTCAGCAATGATGGTGCTGGCGTCTCCTATGAGCGTGAGCCTGGCCTCGCCAGTTCGAAGGTCGGCGACCCGGTCGTGATGTGCCTGATATCGATCCCGCGCGACTGCCCGGAGGGCGACGACCGCGGCCGGGTCTATTACGGCGTGGACCTGACCCTCAAGGGCACCTGGGCGCTGCCGGATTCGCAGCATATGTGCGGCGGGGCCTGAAGATTTGCCGCAAAGCACTGCTGGATGCACTCTTGCGCCAGTACGCCTTTGATGGCTGAGTGCGCGCAACGATTGCAGGGCACGGGGGTGCATGGCGATGGTAAAGCACGTTTTGAAGCGCATCCTGATGATGTTCGCCGGCTTCTTCGTTTCGGTGCTGATCGGGTTGATCGCGGTGGCGGTGATCTACAGCGCGCTCGCCGCGCTGCCCAACGCGCCGGACTATTTCGGCGCCACGGGGGTGACACCCGTCGTGGTGCTTTTGTGGCCGCCGCTCGGCATGTTCGTCTATTTCCTGACGATCATACTGACCGGTCTGCAGACGCTGATCTTCGCGCTGGTTGCCGAATTCTTCGCGCTGCGCAATTTCCTGGTCCACATGCTGTTTGGCGCTGCCGCTGCCGCGGCCGGCTTCTTCCTGATCTGGCCAGGTGCCGAGGAGGATGTCGAGCGTTGGGCCGATATCGGCATCATCGCCGGCGCCGGCCTGGTCGCGGGTCTCGTCTATTGGCTGATCGCCGGCCGTGACGCCGGCTTCCGGCGTCCGCTCATCCAGCGCTGATCGCTCGAATCGCGCGACCGTCTATCGACTAAAACCTAAAGAAACCAAAGAGATAGGAATGGTTCCTCGTTTGGACGAACGCCGAACCATCGTGAGATCAGCTCGTCGGTGAGCGCACTGCCTCGGTCGCGTCCAGGGCCTGCATCAGCCGCGTATCGCGATCATAGACGTCGTTGAAATATTCGACGTTGCCGGACAGATCCGGCCAGGCGGTGAAGTACGCGACGTAGACGGGAATCTTGCGCGTCACGTCTTCGGTCGCATGGCCGTGCTTCAGCTTCTCGGCGATGTCGTCGACCGAGGTGCCGAGCACCGCCGCCGCCATGCCGCGCGGGTCTTGCAGGCGAATACAGCCGTGGCTCAGCGCGCGCATGTCGCGCTGGAAGAACGATTTTTGCGGTGTGTCGTGCATGTAGATGGCGTGCTTGTTGGGGAAGAGGATCTTCAACTCGCCGAGCGCATTGGCTTCGCTCGGCTGCTGGCGCACGCTGTAGGGAATGTTGGCACCGTAGGCGCCCCAATTGACGGAGGACGAGGGAACCCGCCTGCCGCGCGAATCGGTCACCTCGTAGCCGGCACGGTCGAGATAGCCCGGATCGCCGCGCAGCCTGGGCAGCATCTCATTGACGATGATCGACTGCGGCACGCCCCAATAGGGATGGAAATCGACCTGCTTGATCTCCTTGAAGAAGAAGGCGGTCTGGTTGGTGGTCCGGCCGATGACGACACGGGTCTTCAGCTTCTCCTCGCCATTGTCGATATAGCTGGCGGTGAAGGCGGGCTGGTTGATGAAGACGCGCGGACTGCCGAGATCGGACGGCATCCAGCGCAGCTCTTCAAGTGCTACCTGCACCTTCTGGAGCCGGTCGGCCTTGGAGGCGCCGGCGAGCGAGGCGACGGTGCGCGGGCCGATGACGCCATCGCCCTTCATGCCGGCCTTCACCTGCACGGCCTTGATGACCGGCACCAGTTCGGGAACATAGACGTCGCTGGTTCCGAGCCGGGCCAGGATCTCGCCATAGGCGCCGCCCATCTCGTCGTCGAGATTGCGCGCGATCAGCGTCAGCAGCTTCGGCAGTTCGGCGCTGGTCTCGCCGGGCTTCAGCAACAGCTTGGGATCGACGACGATTTCGTTTTCGGCGCTGGCCTGCAACGATTCCAGTTCGACGCGCAGCGCCTGATATTCCGCATTCTGCGGATGGCGCGATTCGAGATAGGTGCGCACTTGCTGGGTGTGGGCGAGTGTCTTCAGCACGCCTTCCATGTCGACCGGCTTCGGCGGAAATTCATAGTAGCCGGTGATGCGGTTCGGATCGACGCGGCCGCTCTGCGCATCATGGGCATAGCGCAGCACGCGCGCCGACAGCGCCATCTCGAAGCGCACGAGTTCCTTCAGATGCGCGTCGGCATCGATCGCCGATGCGTTGGCAGCCGGTACCTCGACCGAGTAGTCGGCCGGCGTGAGGCCATAGCTCGCCGCCTCGCCCAGCACCCGTACCGCATCCTTGGCGCGGGCATTGGGGCCCGCGTCGGCTACCCAGATGAAGTCCGGATTGGCCGAGTAATAGGCAATCAGCGCCTTGGCGATATCGGGCTCGGCATAGAGTTCGTAATCGCTGAGGCCTGCAACCGCTTCGCGAAAGGCCGTGCTTGTCGCCGACGGCACAAAGGCAGCGTCCTGAGCTGTGGCCACCTGGGGCGGTGCCGCCACCAATGTGGTGAAGTCGACGCGTACCAGCCGGTCGGCCTTGTAGGTGTAGTAGCTCGGGCTGCTGATTTTGGTACCACCGCCCGATACTGCGGGCTTCGGCTTGCGCTTCGGCGGTGGTGGGAACTCGCCCTGCGGATCGTGCCTGACGCCGCCGCCGAACAGCATGTCGAACAGCCCCTGCGCGCCCGCCTGCGGTGCACCGAAGGCCAGCGTTGCCGCAACGGCAAGCGGCATCACAGTGGCTTTATTTCCGAGGAATTTCATTAATCACCCGCTCCGGCTGCAAGCCGGCTCCCGTTCCGCGCCGCTAGACGATCTTGCCAACTGCATGGCGGATGTAAGGCGCTACTATACTGATTCATACTGATTTCGTTAAGCTTCCATAAATTTTGACGGGCCTGTTGCAGAACGGTTTCACAACATCGTGACGGCTGGAGCGGCGTTGCCGCCGCCCCAGACCGGTCAAAGCGGGCTGTTGCGTCAGGCGTTGGCGCCGCCGTCGATGGTCAGCGCCGCGCCGGTGACGAATCGCCCTTCCGGACCGGCGAGCCACGCAACCATGCCGGCGATCTCGTCGGCCTTGCCGAAGCGGGGCGTCGCCATCTTCTGCCGCTGGTGTTCGGCATGCGGGCCTTCGGCCGGGTTCATGTCGGTGTCGGTCGAACCGGGGTGAACGACGTTGGCGGTGATGCCGCGCGAACCGAGGTCTCGTGCCAGCGCCTTGGTCAGGCCAACCAGCGCCGCCTTGCTGGTCGAATAGGCGCTTAGGCTGGTGTCGGTGACGCGCTCCGCCAGATTGCTGCCGATCGAGATGATGCGGCCGCCCTCGCTCATATGGGCCGCAGCCGCTTTCGAGGCGACGAACGGGGCTCTGAGATTAACCTCCATGGTTTCATCGAAGTCGGCCAACGACATTTGCTCGATGGGCGCTGCACGCCAGATGCCGGCGCTGTTGACGAGGATGTCGAGCCGGCCGAAGGCATTCACCGCCTCGGCGACCGAACCTTCGATTGCCGCGGCGTCGCGATTGTCGGCCTGGATGGCGATGGCGCGGCCGCCTGCCGCAATGATCTCGGCAACGACCGCCTGGGCCGGCGCCTCGCTGTTGACGTAGGTGATGGCGACATCGGCGCCATCGGCCGCAAGCCGCTTTGCAATCGCGGCACCGATGCCGCGGCTGCCGCCGGTGACGAGCGCTGCCTTGCCGTTCAATCCGTTCGATGACATGTCATTCTCCTTTATGTAACGATCGATACATAAATATCTGGCAGCCTTGCCCGGCCAGGTCAACTGAATTATGTATCGATCAACACAGAAAAGAGCGCCATGCCGGAAAGAGGCCGTCCCCGCACCTTCGATCGAACCGCCGCCTTGCGGCAGGCGATGGAGCTGTTTTGGGCCAAAGGCTATGAAGGCACCTCGATGGCCGAGTTGACCGCTGCGATGGGGATCAGCTCACCCAGCCTCTATGCCGCCTTCGGCAGCAAGGAGGCGCTGTTTCTCGAAGCGACCGACTATTACACAAGGACCGAAGGCACCGAGATCTGGACTGCGCTGGACGAAGCGCCGACGGCATGCCAGGCGATCGAGAATTTCCTGCGCCAGACAGCCAGGGCCTATTCGCAGAACGACCGACCGCAGGGCTGTCTGATCGCGCTTGGCGCGTTGCACAAGGACTCAAGCAGCGGCGCGATCTGCGATGATCTGCGCCGCCGGCGCGCCGAAAACCATACCCTCTTGCTGAGACGACTGGAACGCGGTGTGGCGGAAGGCGAATTGCCGCCAGGCTTCGACAGCGATGCGGCGGCGACCTTCTATGCGACGGTGCAGCATGGCATGTCGATCCAGGCCCGCGACGGCGCCTCATGTGACGCGCTGATGGCTACCGTGGCCGGAGCGATGGCGGCGTGGCAGGGGCTTGCCGGAACGGCGTGACAGCGCTGGCGTTGTGCTGGAAATCCGATGAGCGGCGGAAACGCGCCGGGAGGGATTGTCCATGAAAAAAGGCTATCGCGAGTTGCTCGACGAGGCCAATGCCGAGATCGAGGTGGTGTCGCCTGAGGAAGCGGCCGGGCTGCTCGACGACGAAGACACCATTTTTGTCGATCTGCGTGATCCTCGCGAAGTGGAGCGGGACGGCCAAATTCCCGGCGCCAAGCATGTCACGCGCGGCATGCTGGAATTCTGGATCGATCCCGAAAGCCCATACCACAAGCCGTTCTTCGCCTCGGGCAAGAGCTTCGTGTTCTTCTGCGCCGGCGGCTGGCGCTCGGCGCTGGCCACCAAGACGGCGCAGGATATGGGGCTGTCGCCGGTCAAGCACATCCTCGGCGGCTACACCGCCTGGAAGGCGGCGGGACTGCCGGTCGAACCGGGCGGCAAGAAGAAATAACCAGTCAGGTCAGTGCAACGATACTGCGTCCTGGTGACCGGTCACAAAGCCGACTGCACGTTCGACGACGCCTTTGTCGGCGAGAATGCGGCGGTGGCCGAGCCCGTCGGCCCAGTGCAACCGCACATGGCTGCCGGCGCCGGCATAGCGCCTGGCATGGTCAGCAGGGACCTCGCGGTCATCGGGCGCGTGGATGACCAGTGTCGGCACCGGCGCTTCGGCCAGCTGGCGGTCGCCGGTAAATTCGTTGAGCGGCCGGCCGGACAGCCGCTTCACCTGATCGGCCATGGAAACCTGCGAACGCGGGCCGACATTGAGCATGCGGCTGAAGTCGGCAAAGATCGCCGGCAGGGAGCTGGGTGCTGCGACCAGCACCAGCCGCTCGGCCGCCACCGGCTGAATGCCGTTGATGGAACCGGCAATGGCATTGGCGGCGACGGCGCCGCCGAAGGAATGGCCGACGATCGCCTTGAACGGCCCGAACCAGTCGCTGGCCACCCTGGCCGCCTCGACCGCATTGACCATGTTGAGACGACGGCCCAGCGACTGGCCGTGGCCCGGCAGGTCGAGCGAGGCGACCCGGTAGCCGGCATTGCGAAAGCCTTCGATCAGAGCGCGCATATATTCGGTGCGCGAGCGCCAACCATGGATGACCAGCACCGTGCCGGCGGACGCCCTGCCCGGCTCCGGCCGGAATTCGTGCACCATGACGCAGCCTTTTTTGGTCTTCAGCCGATGATGGCGCGCCTCGGCCATGAAGCCGGCGGCACGGTCGACCGCGCGGCGCTCGCCGTCGCTCAGCGCCTTCACGCTGGGCGTGCGGCAGAACAGTTCAAAGGCGGCGCGCCCGCTCAGGCGTGGCGCCACATGCTCGGCGGCGCCGAACACGCCCCGGATGACCTTCAGTCCAAATGATGCCATAGTGGCGATCCATCCATTCCGTTCAAGCATGAACATAATAGTTCAAACATGAACATTAAACAAGAGCTGCCCTGGGACAACCCGCGCTTTCGCAACTGGGTCGCGGTGGCGCGCGCCTGCCATGTGCTGGAGCGTGCGCTGGCGGTGAAGCTGGCGCCGCTGGACCTGAAGCCGGCGCAACTCGACGTGCTGATGAACCTCTATCGCCACCCCGGCATGTCGCAGCACGATCTCGCCCGCAAACTGCTGGTCGGCCGCTCCAACATCACGATGCTGTTGCCGCAACTCGAGAGCCGTGGACTGCTGCGCCGCGAAGGCGACGAGAAGGACAAGCGCGTGCTGCGGCTGACGCTTACCGAGGCCGGCACGGAGCTGCTGATGAAGGCGCTGAAGGTGCATATGGCGCTGATCGAGAAGGCGATGAGCCAGTCGACACCGGAACAATGCGACATGATCGGCGAACAGATGCGCAAGATCTACGATGTGCTGAAGGATACCTGAGCGGTTCGATCCGCGCCTCCCACCTTACCACATCGTCTTCTTCGCCCGCTCCGGCCATTCCTTGTCATAGGCCTCGCCGTCGATATTCTTGCGGCTGGTAACCTCCAGGATTTTTCCCGGCGTCGGCAGCGACTTCGGGTCGACATGCTTGGCCGGATTCCACAGTTCCGAGCGAACGATGGCGCGGGCGCACTGGAAATAGACCGAATCGACATCGACTACCGTGACTGAGCGCGCCGGCTTGCCTTCGACCGTAAAGGAGGCGCAAAGCGCGGCGTCAGTGCTGATGCGGGCGCGGCCATTGACGCGCAAAGTCGTGCCCGAGCCCGGCACCAGGAACAGCAGCCCGACGCGCGGATCCCGGATGATGTTCTTCAGCGAATCGGCGCGGTTGTTGCCGCGCCGATCCGGCATCATCAGCGTCTTCGGATCATGGATGCGCACGAAACCGGCGAGATCGCCACGCGGTGAACAGTCTAAGCCCTCCGGCCCACTCGTTGCCAAAGCGACAAAGGGCGAAGCCTCGATGAAGGCGGCATATTCGGGGATGACATGATCGAGTTCCTTGACCGTCGACGCTTCGCCGGGCAGGCCATAGAGCGCTTCGAGCTGTTCAACCGATGTGATCTCAGACATTTTCCCGTCTCCGAACCTTTGCCGGCGTTACCCCAATCAATGACGTTTTGACGACACTGGCGAACTAGCGGTCGCGGCTCAGCCCCTTCTCCTGGAGTTCCGCAAGATAGGCATTCCAGCGCTCTTCCTTCTCGTGGCCGAGCGTATGCAGATAATTCCAGGTGAAGATGCCGGTGTCATGGAAATCGTCGAAGGTGATGCGCACGGCGTAGTTGCCGACCGGCTCGATCTTGAGGATGGCGACGTTGCGCTTGCCGGGAACCGTCACCCGCTGCTCCGGCGAGTGGCCCTGCACCTCGGCCGAGGGCGAGGCAACGCGCAAAAGTTCGGCCGGCAGTTCGAACGGTAGGTGACCGGGAAAGGTGACGGACAGCAGTTTTCTGTCCTTCGAGACCCTGAGTTCCTTCGGCGCCGTCATTGTCGTCCACCCTGCATCAATCCACCCTTCCCTACGCTGCTTCGCTCAGCCGGAAAAGGTCATTTAGACCCTGCCGACATCGGATGTCGGCCAGGGAATGTTACCAAAGATCAAGAGCGGCTATCTTGAATGGCGGGTTGGTTCGTATCACATAGCCGTATATAACGGCGCCACTAGTAGCCATTGGAAACGCTTGACGCATGGACATGATCGATCCTTTCGGTCGCACGATCAGCTACTTGCGCGTGTCGGTCACCGACCGCTGCGATTTCCGCTGTACCTATTGCATGGCCGAGGACATGGCGTTCCTTCCCAAGAAGGATCTGTTGTCGCTTGAGGAACTTGACCGGCTCTGCACCGTCTTCATCGAAAAGGGTGTGCGCAAACTGCGCCTCACCGGCGGCGAACCGTTGGTGCGCAAGAACATCATGCATCTGATGCGCCAGCTTTCGCGGCATTTGAAGAGCGGCGCGCTGGAAGAACTGACGCTGACCACCAATGGTTCGCAGCTGTCGCGTTTTGCCCCCGAGCTCGCCGATTGCGGCGTCGAGCGCATCAATGTCTCGCTGGACACGCTCGACGCCGACAAGTTCCACGCCATCACCCGCTGGGGTCATCTCGACAAGGTCATGCAAGGCATCGACGCCGCGCAGGCGGCGGGGCTGAAGGTCAAGCTCAACGCGGTGGCGCTGAAGGATTTCAACGACGCCGAGATTCCTGAGATGCTGCGCTGGGCGCATGGCCGCGGCATGGACCTCACCGTCATCGAAACCATGCCGATGGGCGAGATCGACGCCGACCGCACCGACCAGTATCTGCCGCTGTCGCTGCTGCGCGCCTCGCTGGAGCGGCAGTTCACGCTGAGCGACATCCCCTACAAGACCGGCGGCCCCGCGCGCTATGTCCATGTCGCCGAGACCGGCGGCCGGCTCGGCTTCATCACACCGATGACACATAATTTCTGCGAAAGCTGCAACCGCGTGCGGCTGACCTGCACCGGCACGCTCTATATGTGCCTGGGCCAGGAGGATGCAGCCGACCTGCGCGCGCCGTTGCGTGCGTCCGAAGGCAACGAACTTGTAGCCACCGCAATCGACGAAGCGATCGGCCGCAAGCCAAAGGGCCATGATTTCATCATCGACCGACGCACCAGCCGCCCCTCGGTATCGAGGCATATGAGCGTCACCGGCGGCTGATTTTCTCCGCGATTTGGTGCAAGAAGTGTCTCCCATTGTTGGCCGGAGACATCGAATGAAGCGTCTTTTCCTTGGTTTGGCGGCCGTTGCGCTGATCGCGGCAGGCAGCGCCGTCGCGGCACCGTTCACCTACACCAATGCGCGCTTCGGCACCGTCTGCACCTTTCCCGACGAGATTTTCACCCAACGCCAGCCCGAGCCGGACAATGGTGACGGACAGCAATGGCTCAGCGCCGACGGCGCCAGCCTGATCTGTTCCGGCATCTTCAATGTTAGTGAGGACACCCCCAAAAGCTTCGTTGCCGAGGAGAAGGCCAGCAAGGAGGCGGGCTACGAGATTACCTACAGCAAGACCGGCAAGAACTGGGCGGTGCTGTCGGGGCTGAAGGATGGAAAGATCTTTTACGAGCGGCGCCTGTTCGGCAAGGAAGGCGTCATTCACACCATATGGATCGACTATCCGCCGGCGGTGAAAGCGAAATACGATCCGCTGGTCGGCGCCATCGCCGGCAGCCTCGAAGCCCGTTAAGCATTTTCGGACACATCCCAGAAAAGTCTTCTGCGCAAAACGGCCGGCGGATTTACCGCAAGCGCGATCAGGCCTAGCTTCCCGCCCTGTAGCGGTTCTTTGTTCACTGGGGGAATACGACATGCGCAAACTCTTACTTTCACTTGCAGTGGTTGGGCTTGCAGCCGCGCCGGCAGCAGCACAATCGATCGGTGGCAGGTACACCGTCGCCGGCACCAATTTCGACGGCTCGAAATATGGCGGCGAAGCAACCATCACGCTGACCAGCGAGACCACCTGCACCATCCACTGGGAAACCGGCGGCTCGTCCTCGGACGGCATCTGCATGCGCAACGACAATGCCTTCTCTGCGGGCTATGTCATGGGCGAAGAGATCGGCCTCGTCGTCTACAAGGTGGAGGATGATGGCTCGCTGCACGGCCTGTGGACGATCGCCGGCAAGAACGGCAGCGGCACCGAGGTGCTGACGCCGAAATGAGGCTCCCGATCATCTGATCGGCCCTCGCTGGGATTTTACAGGCCACGGGTGAAAATCCTTGGCCTATTTCTTTGACGTTGCTGTCTTGCCGCCGACTGCTACAGGCTTGATTTAGTGCAAACCGGTAACGCCCTTGCCTCTTTCCCCAAATCTTCGCGGTGCGCTGTTCATGATGGTGGCCATGATCGGCTTCACCCTCAATGACGCCATCACCAAGTTCTCGTCGGAATCGATGAACATGGCGCAGGTCATGCTGGTGCGCGGCGCCTTTGCGTCGGTGCTCGTCGGCCTGCTCGCCTGGCAGCAAGGCGCGCTCGCACGTCCGGGCTCGATGCTACAGCCGCTGGTGGCGTTGCGCGTCGTCGGCGAGGCCGGCGCTACCGTCGCCTTCCTCGTTGCGCTTGCGCATTTGCCGATCGCCAATGTGTCGGCGGTGCTGCAGGCACTGCCGCTGGCGGTGACGATGGGCGCGGCCCTTGTGTTTGGCGAAGGGGTCGGCTGGCGGCGCTGGCTGGCGATCGCTGTCGGGTTCGGCGGCGTGCTGATCATCGTGCGGCCAGGCTTTGAAGGGTTCAGCGTCTATTCGCTATACGCACTCGTCAGCGTCGCCTGCTGTGCGGTGCGCGATCTTGCTACCAAACGCATCCCGCAGGCCATCCCGACGTTGCTGGTGTCGACAGCAACCGCGATCGCCATGACCATTGTCGGCGCCGTCCTGCTGTCGCCGATGGGCGGCTGGACGCCCATGTCGGGCAAGGGAACCGCGCTGCTGGCGCTGGCGGCTGTGCTGGTGCTGATCGGCTACCAGTTCATCATCATGGCGATGCGGGCCGGCGACATCTCCTTCATCGCGCCGTTCCGCTACACCGCGCTGTTGTGGTCGATGCTGCTTGGCCTCGGCATCTTCGGCGACATCCCAGACCTGCCGATGATCGCCGGCTCCGCCATCATCATCGGCTCCGGCCTCTACGCGCTCTATCGCGAGCGGGTCGTCGGCCGGCAGAAGCCCGCGGCCGAAAGCGCTGGACCCGACATGGCGCCGGACGGCATATAGGGCCATGAGCCGAGACATTGCAGGGATCATCCTGGCCGGAGGCCTGTCGCGGCGCATGGGCGGCGGCGACAAGACCTT
Organism: Mesorhizobium caraganae; assembly: GCF_016836705.1. Lineage (GTDB taxonomy): Bacteria > Pseudomonadota > Alphaproteobacteria > Rhizobiales > Rhizobiaceae > Mesorhizobium > Mesorhizobium caraganae. Next base: position 180,165 of record NZ_JAFCGY010000003.1, read on the forward strand.
GCTCGCCCTTGGCGGGCGTCCGCTTCTCGGCCATGTCGTTGCCCGTTTGGCGCCACAGGTCGGATCGCTGGTGCTGAGCGCCAATGGCGATCCGGCACGTTTTGCGGCGTCCGGACTTTCGGTTCTCGCCGATACGGTCGAAGGCCATGCCGGACCGCTGGCCGGAATCCTCACCGGCCTCGAATGGGCAGCGGCAAACACCGCCTGCAAATCCTTGGTGACGGCCGCCGGCGACACGCCGTTCCTGCCGGCCGATTTAGTCGCAATGCTGGCCTCCGCCGCAGCCGGTCGGCCAGGCTCGATCGCTGTCGCCAGTTCCAGCGGCAGGCGGCATCCGACCTTCGCGCTATGGCCGCTCGGGCTGCGTCAGGCCTTGCGCCATTTCCTGGTCGATGAGGACAATAGGCGCGTCTCGGCCTTCGTCGAGCACCATGATTTTGTCGAGGTGGAGTTTCCCTTGTCCGCTCTTGGCGGCAATGAGATCGACCCGTTCTTCAACATCAACACGCCAGACGATCTTGCGGTGGCCGAGCGTCTGTTGCAGAGCATCGGGCCATGAACATCTTCGGCATCACCGGCTGGAAGAATTCCGGCAAAACCACACTGACCGAGAAGCTGGTCACCGAGCTCGTCCGGCGCGGCTGGACGGTGTCGACGGTCAAACACGCCCATCATGAGTTCGACATCGACAAGCCGGGAGCCGACTCCTTCCGCCATCGCCAGGCGGGGGCCACCGAGGTCGCGATTGTGTCGGGCGTGCGCTGGGCGCTGATGCATGAATTGCGCGCAGAGAACGAGCCGACGCTGGAGACGATCCTGTCGCGGCTGGCACCGTGCGACATCGTGCTGGTCGAAGGCTACAAGCGCGAGGCGCACAAAAAGATCGAGACCCGGCGCCTGGAGGCCAAGGACCGCTCGCCGCTCTCGGCGAATGACGGGCATATCGTGGCGATCGCCGCGGACTTCGAAATCACCGGCGAAAGCCTGCCGGTGTTCGATCTCGACGACACCGGAGGGATAGCCGACTTCATCGAGCGCGCCACCGGCCTAAAACCGTGAGGCCCCTGTCCGAACCCGGTTCAGCCGCTCTCCCCAGCTGTTTCATTGTCTAACCCGGCGTCAGCATTGGCTGGACCCGCAAATCCCGCAAGCAACGGTTTTACAGTTGCTTTTCTCCCGAAAACAGTGGGAGTATCGCGCCAGCGGGCGGTCAAAAGCACCGCCCCACAAGAGCCGTTTCGGAACGACGGCCGGGAGCCATAAAGAGAGGACTATCATGCGTATTGCACTGCGTATCGCGCTCGCCGCATCGGCTGCGCTGCTGACGCTCGGCGTCGCCCAGGCTCAGGAAACCCTGAGGATCGGCACCGAAGGCGCCTACCCGCCCTTCAACAATTTGACCGCCGATGGCCAACTCGTCGGCTTCGACATCGACATAGCCAACGCGCTCTGCGACGAGATGAAGGTCAAGTGCACCTTCGTCGCCCAGGATTGGGACGGCATCATCCCGGCGCTGCAGGCCGGCAAGTTCGACGCCATCGTCGCCTCGATGTCGATCACTGCGGAGCGTAAGGAAAAGGTCGACTTCTCTAACAAATACTACAACACCCCCTCGGCGATCGCCGTGCCGAAGGACTCGACCCTCAAGGGCGTGACCAAGGAAGATCTGGCCGGCAAGACCATCGGCGTCGCAACCACGACGACGCATTTCAACTATGCCTCGAAGACCTATACGGACAGCACGGTCAAGGGCTATCCGAGCAGCCCCGAAGAGCAGGCCGATCTCGCCAATGGGCGTCTCGATGCGATCGAGGACGATATCGTCGTCTTGCAACAGTTCCTGGATTCGCCTGAAGGCGCCTGCTGCAAGATTCTCGGCCAACCCTCGCCGCAGCCGGTCGATATCTTTGGACCGGGCGCCGGTATCGCCGTGCGCAAGGGTGAGACCGATCTGGTCAACAAGCTGAACAGCGCGATCGACGCCATCCGCAAGAACGGAAAATACAAGGAAATCAACGACAAGTACTTCAAGTTCGACGTCTACGGCGCCGAGTCCTGATCACCTGAAACAAGGCGGCAGGGGAATTTCTCCTGCCGCCTTGGGCTGACAGAAGTGGAGACAAGACCCGTCAATGCCAAGCCAGAACATATGGATACTTCTGAGTTGGGGACCCGATGGCTGGATTGACGATATTGCCTATGGCGCACTGGTTACCATCGCGCTTGCGCTGGCGACGCTGCCCATCGGCCTGACGATCGGCTTTTTCGTCGCCTGGGCCAAACAATCCGATGAACCGTCGCTGCGGCTGGCAGCCAACATCTACACCACCGTCTTCCGCGGCCTGCCGGAACTGGTGACGCTGTTCCTGTTTTTCTTCGGCGTGCCGATCCTGCTGCAGCATCTCGTGCGATATTTCCGACCAGACGCGACCATCGACGTCAACAGCTTCGTCGCCGGCATGATCGTGCTGTCGCTGATCTTTTCATCCTATGCCAGCGAGGTGTTTCTTTCAGCCTTTCGAGCCATACCGAAAGGTCAGTATGAGGGCGGCTATGCCATCGGCCTGTCGAACTGGCTGACCATGCGAAAGGTGATCTTGCCGCAACTCCTTCGCATCGCGTTTCCCGGACTTGAGAACTGCTGGCTTAGCCTGCTCAAGGATACGTCGCTGGTATCGGTCGTCGGCCTCGCCGAGACGCTGCGCAATGCTTATACTGCTGCCCGCGTTACCAAGCACGCTTTCCTGTTTTATGGCGTTGCGGCGATGGTCTTCCTTGGTCTGGCTGTCGTTTCTTCCTTTGCTACCAGCGCGATCCTGCGCTCGCTCGGCCGGCGAGAGGCGCAACGATGAGCGTCACCGCCACCCTTGTAGAACGACCGCCACCACGGGCGCGCGGCTGGCCGCGCAGCCGTGTCATCGGCTATGCGATGGTCGGTTTCTGGATCCTGTTTGGCCTCGGCATCGTCAGCTATCTGATCTTTGCCTGGAACGCCGACTTCTTCGCCAAATATGCCCCGGCCTATCTGAAGGGCCTGCAAACCACGCTGTTACTGGTTTGCATATCGATGGTGCTCGGAGCGATCCTGTCGGTGCCGGTCGCTTATGGGCGCATGTCCAGCAACCGGCTCCTGTCCGGCCTCGCCTATTGCTATGTCTATTTCTTCCGCGGCACGCCGCTGCTGGTCCAGACCTATCTGGTTTACTACGGGCTGGGATCGTTCAGGACTGAGCTTCAAACGGTTGGCCTCTGGGATTTTTTCAAAGACGCTTTCAATTGCGGTGTGTTTGCCTTCGCACTCAACACCGCCGCCTATCAGGCCGAGATCCTGCGCGGCGCCATCGAAAGCGTGCCAAGAGGCCAGTGGGAGGGTGCTGCCTCGCTTGGGCTGCACAAGTTGCAGACGCTGCGAAAGATCATTCTGCCGCAGGCGTTGATCGTCGCCTTGCGTCCCTATGGCAACGAGTTGATTCTGATGGTCAAGGCTTCGGCCATCGTCGCCATCATCACCGTTTACGATTTGATGGGTCAGGCCAAGCTTGCCTTTGCCAATTCGTTCGACATCCAGGCCTATATCTGGGTCGCCCTCGTCTACCTGGTGATGGTCGAGATCTTGCGCCATGGCGTTGAATGGATCGAACGTCGGATCACCATACATCTGAAGCGCTGACTGGCTGCACCAGTCGATCGGCTCATGCGCGTCTTGACGAATTGCGCGCGGAGCCTAGAGCTTGCGCGGACAATTCCGTTTCCATCTGAAGGGCAAACCTATGGCATCTGTGGCATTTCTCGGTCTTGGCGTGATGGGGTATCCCATGGCCGGGCACCTCAGGAACAAAGGCGGCCACGAGGTTACCGTCTACAACCGCACCGCGGCGAAAGCCGAGCAATGGGTGGCCCAGCATGGCGGCAAGCTTGCCCTGACGCCGGCCGAGGCATCCGAGGGCCAGGATTTCGTCTTTTCCTGCGTCGGCAATGACGAAGATCTGCGCTCGGTGACGACCGGAGCCAACGGCGCCTTCGCCGCGATGAAGAAAGGTTCGATCTTCATCGACAACACCACCGCTTCGGCCGAGGTCGCGCGCGAACTGGCCGAAGCTGCTGAAAAGGCCGGCTTTTCCTTCCTCGACGCGCCGGTCTCCGGCGGCCAGGCGGGCGCCGAAAACGGTGTGTTGACGGTGATGGTCGGCGGTGACCAGACTGCCTTCGACAAGGCCAAACCGGTCATCGATGCCTTTTCCCGCATGGTAGGGCTGATGGGGCCATCGGGCGCCGGTCAGCTCACCAAGATGATCAACCAGATCACTATTGCCGGGTTGGTTCAGGGACTGGCCGAAGGCATCCATTTCGGCAAGAAGGCCGGGCTCGACATTGAGAAGGTCATCGAGGTGATCTCCAAGGGTGCTGCCGGGTCCTGGCAGATGGAGAACCGCCACAAGACGATGAATGCCGGCAAATATGATTTCGGCTTTGCCGTCGACTGGATGCGCAAGGACCTCGGCATCTGCCTTGATGAAGCCGACCGCAATGGCGCGAAACTGCCGGTTACCGCCCTCGTCGACCAGTTCTACAAGGACGTACAGGCGATGGGCGGCAAGCGCTGGGATACGTCTTCCCTGCTGGCGCGCCTGGAAAAATAGGCGGGATGGTCGAGCTATCGCCTCATTCCAGCGCCGACGACATTGTCGCGCATTTGCGGTCGATCGGCTCGGAAGAAAATCGCCGCGGCATGCTGCGCTACGGCATCAAGATCGAACGGGCGCTCGGCATCTCGCATGGCATGCAGCGGCAGATCGCCAGGAAGATCAAGCGCAACCACGAACGTGCCTTTGAGCTCTGGCAGACCGGCATCATGGAGGCGCAGTTCATCGCTTCCGTCACCGCCGACCCGAAGCGCTTTTCCGCAGCGGATGCAAGGCAATGGGCGGCGTCCTTCGATTCCTGGGATATCGTTGACGGCGTCTCCGATCTCTTCGTCGACACGGACGCCTGGAAGGAACTGATCGAAGAGTTCGCGGCGGACGAACGGGAGTTCGTCCGACGCACGGCCTTTGCCATGATGGCCTGGTCCGTCGTGCACCGGAAGCAAGAGCCGGTAGCGACCTTCCTCGGCTTCCTGCCGATCATTGAAGCGCACGCCACCGACAGCCGCAATTTCGTGAGGAAGGCGGTAAACTGGGCGCTTCGTTCGATCGGCAAGCGCTCAATGGAGATGCACGGCGCTGCCCTTGCCGTGGCCGAACGCCTGGCGCAGTCGACTGACAAGACGGCACGCTGGAATGGCAAGGACGCAGTCAGGGAGCTGACCAATGCCAAAACGCTCGAGCGGATCGCCGCCAGAAAAGCCTGATCTCGCGAAACTCCGGTTCACTGAGGTGACGCGGAAAACCCGCGCCGATTTCGAAAACCTGTTCGAGGCGCCGGGCGGACCGAAATATTGCTGGTGCATGGCCTGGCGCCATTCCAGCCGCGAGCATGTCGAGAACGATGAGAAGAAACGCATGATGATGGCGCTTGTCGAGGCCGGCACGCCGGTTGGCATCCTGGCCGAACTCGACGGCAAGACCGTCGGCTGGTGCTCGGTCGCGCCGCGCCAGACCTACCGCAAGCTATCGCCGCAACAGGATGATGCCGAGACGGATATCTGGTCGATCGTCTGCTTCTATGTGCCGAGAGCGCTGCGCGGCGGTGGGCTGGCGGCTGCCCTGCTCGACGCTGCCGTCGACCATGCCTTTGCCAAGGGTGCGCGCACCGTCGAGGCCTATCCGGTCGACCAGGCATCGCCGAGCTATACCTTCATGGGTTTTCGCGACATGTTCGCCGCTCGCGGGTTCCACGAGACCGGCATGGCCGGCTCTCGCAGACATGTGATGCGGCTCGAGCGTTGACGCAATCGGCCACGGCGTCTTTACTCCCAGCACAAAGGAAGCGGCCGATGAGCAGACTTTTCCAATCGACCCTGGCGCTTGCAGCTGCGTTGTTTGTGTCCACTTCACCTGCTTCGGCACAAACCGCGCACATCTTCTGGAAGGATCTGCGGCCGGCGACGCAGGCGGTTGCCGAAGATGCCGGCCTGCCGATGATCGCGGCAAAACTGCCCGATCATGGCGAGACGCTGTCGCTCAACCTCCAGGACAAGACCGTTCAATTAGCCGGCTATGCATTGCCTGTCGACCGCGATGGCGACCTCGTCTACCAGTTTCTGCTGGTGCCGTGGACAGGCGCCTGCAGCCACATGCCGACGCCGCCGCCGAACCAGATCGTGCTGGTCACCCCGGCCCATCCCTACAAGATGTCGGAGGCCTATGAGGCGGTTGCCGTGACCGGCGCTTTGCAGCCCGGCATGGAGAAGAGCCAGCTGTTCATTCTCGACGGCGTCAGCATCATCCAGTCGGGTTACACCGTGCGCAAAGCCGAGGTGGCGGCTGTCGACAACGTGCCGGATACGATCACGCTGCCGGTCAGCTCGCCCTGGACTTTTCTAAACAAAAAGAAGAACTAGCGGGTTTAGCCTTAAGCCGCGTTGGCCCCGGATTCCTTGTCCAGCACCATGTAGTCGAGCGGCATTTCGGTCGTGTACTTGATCTGCTCCATGGCGAAGGACGACGACACGTCGCGGATCTCGATCTTGGCAATCAGCCGCTTGTAGAAGGCATCATAGGCGGCGATGTCGGGCACAACCACGCGCAGGAGATAATCGACGTCGCCGCTCATGCGGTAGAATTCGACCACTTCGGGAAATTCCTGGATGACTTCGGAGAAGCGCCGCAGCCATTCATGGCTGTGCGAATTGGTGCGGATCGACACGAAGACGGTGACGCGCACATTGACCTTCTCGTGGTCGAGGATGGCGACGCGCCGCTTGATGACGCCCTCTTCCTCGAGCTTCTGGATACGGCGCCAGCACGGCGTTGTCGACAGGCCGACTTTCTTGGCAACATCGGCAACCGCGAGCGTCGCGTCCTCCTGCAGGAGGCGGAGAATTTTTCTGTCGAGGCGATCCATTGAGATGCTCCCTGGTGCAGGCCGCGTTCCCTGGGGCGCGACGCGCTTTGGGAATAGATTGGCTATACTCCCTCTTATTTCGGCCTTTCACAAGAAAGAAATTCTGCCGAATGGCATAAAAGCGAGTGATATCTTGCTTAAAGCTTAAGCAATGCGATAGCGGATTTCCGATCTCAGGAAGGGCAGCAAATCCATTTCAAACCATGGATTCTGCTTCAGCCAGCCGGAGTTGCGCCACGATGGATGTGGCAGCGGCAGCACTTTCGGGCTGGCCGGCGCGTCCCAGATGGCGCGCCAGTCCATCACGGTTTCGGTCAGCGACGGCCGCCTTGCTTCACCCATATGCCAGGACTGCGCGTAGGAGCCGATGGTCAGAACAAGATCGATCTGCGGCATCAGCGCCATCAGTTGCGCGCGCCAGGCCGGCGCGCATTCGCGGCGCGGCGGCAGGTCGCTGCCCTTGGCGTCCTGGCCGGGAAAGCAGAAGCCCATCGGCACGATGGCGAATTTCTCGGTGTCGTAGAATTCGTCGGCGCTAACCGCCAACCAGCTTCGCAAGCGGTCGCCGGACGCGTCGGTAAACGGCATGCCGGACACATGCACCTTGGTGCCCGGCGCCTGGCCGGCGAGCAGGATGCGGGCGCTGGACGACGGCAGCAGCACCGGGCGCGGCTCGTGCGGCAGCGGCCGTCCCACAGGATTGTCGATGCAGATGCGGCAGGCGCGGACCGTTGCCGTCAGGCGTTCGAGCTCTGCCTCCATCTCAGGCGGATGCGCTCGGCCGGCTGGTGACGGCGCTGTACCAGCGCAGCACGTTGGCGCACTCGTCCGGCACCTTGATGCGCGCGGGTTTCATGAAATCGATGGCGATCATCCCGGTGATATCGGCGATCGAATAGGTGTCGCCGGCGGCGAATTCCCGGCTTGCCAGTTCGCTGTCGAGCAGGTTCAGGAATTCGACCGCTTTCGCCTTGTTGGCCTCGCCCCATTCGGGGATTTGCGGGATTTCCCATTCCTTCATCGCCGGATGGATGTGGCGAAAGGCCTGTGCGACGCAGCTGAGCAGATTGAACTCCATGCGCCTTTGCCACATCTCGACCTTGGCCTTGCCGAGCGCGCCTTGCCCGAACAGCGCCGGCTCTGGCTGCAATTCCTCGAAATAGCGGCAGATGGCAACGGATTCGGTGAGGATGCTGCCGTCGTCGAGCTCAAGCACCGGCAACCGCTGCAGCGGGTTGCGCGAACTGACCGGCTCCTGCTTGTGACCCATCGCGCCCATGTCGACCGGCACCAGCGGCACCTCGATGCCTTTCTCGGCGAGGAAGACCCGGACACGCCGCGGATTGGGGGCACGGCCACCGTCGAACAGTTTCATCTCAATCCTCCCGGTCTGGTCCTTCAAACTATAATGCGCGTGCCCAGAAGCGAAACATCTCGCGCAAGGCGTCACCGAGCGAAGCCAGCGTGCCGTGCCGTTTTTCGACTGGGCCTTCATGGTGGCTTTCGCGCCAGTCCTGCGGCTGGTCGAATGTGCCGGCCCAGATGCCGGCCTTGCCGGCGCGGGCAACGGCCTGCTCGGTTTCGTAGTCGCCATAGGCGATGGCCCAGCCGGCCTCGACCTGGGCCCGGTTCAAATCCTTGCCGCCGGCCTTGCAGTCGCCGAGCAGGCGGCCGTAACGATCGCGCTGCCAGCCGCTGCAGGTCACCGGATTGCCCGATATCAGCCGCACCAGCGCCTGCCGCGCCAGCCTGCCGCAGGCATAGTCGGCGCCGTCCTTGCGGCAGATCTGCTGGTATTCCGGAGCATCGATGCCGCGCATGCGGATGCGTTCAGTGCCAAGGGTCAGCGAGTCCCCGTCATTGACGATCGCGCTCCCTTCAGCCTTGCGCGTCTGGAAGCGGTCGAGGCGTGCGGCGAGCAGGATCAGCAGGCCGAGCAGGATGATCGTCAGCCCATAGTCCAGCAGTCTGCGCCACGGGCTTCGCGGTGGCGGCGGATAGTATCGCCGGCGCGGCCTTGGCGACCACGAACGGCTCATATGGCAAACAGTCTCTTAATCATTCGAACGTAGCTTAACGAATTGAGATCGCTGCGCGCATAAATTGAAGTTTCCATGCCTCTGCTACGCTCGAACACAGCGGATAAATTCATTGTGGACCGCAGGAAACCGCACCGCAACAGCGATGTGGCGCGCGCGGTGCGCAGAACGCGCGACCGTCTTTCGCAACAGGTCGGCAATCTCGACTTCGACCGCGAGCTCCTGAGGCTGCATGCCCGCGCCATGGTTAGGGGTGCGACCGTCATTCCGCTTTTGGTGCTGGCGATCGCGGCGACCGGGATTCTGGCGGGCATGGACAAGCAGATCAGCATCTGGGCGCTGTTCACGCTGATCTGCTATTCGATCGTCGCCTTCATGGCACGGCGCGTCGAGCGCACCGAAGCCGCCGAACTCGACCCTTTTCGGGCACGCCGGGATTTCCTGATCGGCCATTCGCTGTGCGGCCTCGGCTGGGCCTGGTTCGCCTGGCTCGGCTGCGCCTCCTGCCAGATCGATTATTTCCCGGTGATCAAGGCGATGGTGCTGCTGCTGGCGATGGCGGCGACCGCCATTACCGCGTCGTCCTTGCGCAGCGCGCTGCTCGCCACCTTCGTCATTCCGGTGGCGGTCTATGCCTATGCCGAATCAAAACTGTGGATGTCGGTCGAGACTATGATGGCCGCACTGCTGGTCGCGGCTCTGCCGTTCTTCGCCTACTTCGCGCGTCATCTCAACCAATCGTCGTTGATGTTGTTGTCGTTCCGCTCCGAAAAGGATGCGTTGCTCGCCGAAGTAGAGACGGCAAAATCGATGTCGGACGAAGCGCGTCGGCGGGCCGAAGACGCCAACCTGGCGAAGTCGCGCTTTCTCGCCTCGATGAGCCATGAACTGAGAACACCGCTCAACGCCATTCTCGGTTTTTCCGAGGTGATGGCCAATGAGGTGCTGGGGCCGATGAGCAACCCCACCTACCGCGACTACGCCCGCGACGTGCACGATTCCGGCCAGCACCTGCTCGACCTGATCAACGAGATCCTCGACCTGTCGCGCATCGAGGCCGGCCGCTACCAGCTCAACGAGGAGCCGGTGATGCTGCTCAACATCGCTGAGGATTGCTGCCACATGATGGAGTTGAAGGCGCGCAACAAGGACATCCGCATCGTCCAGGATTTCGAAAGCGCGCTTCCGCGTCTGTTCGCCGACGAGCGCGCGGTGCGGCAGATCACGCTCAACCTCCTGTCCAACGCCATCAAATTCACCGCCACCGGCGGCGAAGTCCGCGTGCGCGTCGGCTGGACGGCGGGCGGCGGCCAATACATCTCAGTCAAGGACAATGGGCCGGGCATTCCGGAAGACGAAATCCCGATCGTGCTGTCGGCCTTCGGCCAGGGCTCGATCGCCATCAAGAGCGCCGAACAGGGCACCGGGCTCGGGCTGCCGATCGTGCAGGGCCTGCTCGCCATGCACGGCGGCGAATTCGAACTTCTTTCCAAATTGCGCGAAGGCACCGAGGCGATCGCCATCTTCCCGCTGAGCCGGGTGATGGAGGAGTTGCCGGCGCTGCCGACCAAGGCGGTAGCGGCGCGGCGGCGCTAGCGGCCTGTTCTATGCTTTGACCGCAGCCGCCATGCCCGAACTGGTAAGCGCGGCGGCCTTGACCAGGCCAGCGGCAAGGGCTGCCCCTACCCCCTCGCCGTGGCTGACGCCGAGATCGAGCAGCGGAATGAGGCCGAGCCGCTCGGCGGCAAGCCTTTGGCCGGGCTCCGGCGACAGGCTGGCCAACAGACAATGGTCGAGCGCCGCGGGATTGGCGGCGTGCAGCACGGCCGCCGCGGCGGTCGCGGCAAAGCCATCGAGCAGCACCGGGATCTTCTGCATCCGGGCAGCGATGATGGCGCCGGCGATGGCAGCGAATTCGCGGCCACCGACCCGGCGCAATGCCTCCAGCGGATCCCTGAGAGCAGGGCCGTGAAAGGCAAGGGCGGCGTCGACCACGTCAGCTTTGCGCGCCTGCATGGCCGCGTCGGCGCCCGCGCCTGGGCCGACCCAGTCGCCGCCGCTGCCGCCGAACAGGGCCGCGCACAAGGCGGCCGCAACGGTGGAATTGCCGACGCCGAGATCGCCAAGGCAGATCAGATCGGCGCCGCCGGCAATGGCTTCCATGCCGAAGGCCATGGTGGCGGCGCAGCCGCGCTCGTCGAGGGCGGCGTCCTCGGTGATATCGGCGGTCGCAATGTGCAGCGCCAGGTCGAACACCTTGAGGCCGAGATCGTTGGCGATGCAGACCTGATTGATCGCGGCACCGCCGGCAGCGCAAAGCTCGACGGCACTGGCGGTCGCAGCGACGGCGCGCGGCGAAATGCCGTGACGGGTGACGCCGTGGTTGCCGGCGAAAATCGCCACCAGGGGCCGGTTCACCGACGGCGGCGCGCGCCCGCTCCAGGCTGCAAGCCAGGCCGCGATGTCCTCGATGCGGCCGAGCGAACCCTTCGGCTTGTCGGCCCTCGCAAACAGCGTGCGCACGCGGGCCTCGGCCGCCTCGTCAGCCGGCGGCAGGTTCGCCAGCAGATCGCGGAAATCGTCGAAAGGCAGTGCGCTGGTCATGACGTCGGTGCTCATCTCCAAGATTGCCAAGCGGCATAGCCGCCTTGCCCGGCCGGCACAACCATCAAGCCGCAATCACAAAATCAAGCCGCAACACTGGGCCGTGCCGCAAAAGCGGCTGCAGGCGGCGAAATCCGGAGGGCTTGCATTGGCTTTGCCGTTGCACCATGTGGAAGCGGGACAAGGGATTCCGCAAAGGGATCTCACGAGAACATCATGACGGCCATCGAATCCCCCTGCATCCTGGTCTGTTCGATCGACTTGAAAACCGGCTTCTGTTTCGGGTGTGGTCGCACGCGCGATGAAATTGGCGCCTGGATGGGCATGACGCCGGAAAACCGCCGCAGCGTCATGGCCGAATTGCCGGCCCGGCTGGAGACGGTCGAGCGCCGGCCGCGCCGGGAAACACGCCGTAGCCGCATGGCGCGCGAGCGCGACGTCCTCTCTTGAAACGGCAGGTCCAATGAACCGACTGTTCTGGATCGTGATGGCGGCAATCGGCGTCGGGCTGGTGCTGCTGATGATCAATGACGACGCCGGCAGCACGTTCGGCATCGAGAACTACGATTTCAGCCGGCTGGTCTGGCTGGGCGCGATCGGCTTGCTGGTCAGCGCCGGCCTGATCCGATCCGGCAGGCCGCTCGGCGCCATGGCCCGCAATCTCGGCACCTGGGCCGCGATCGTGCTGGCGCTCATCGCCGGCTACCAGTATCGCTACGAGTTGCAGGATTTCGCAAGCCGGGTGACGGCAGGCCTCATTCCCGGCAGCCCGCTGGCGCTCGGCGTCGAGGATGGCCACGCCACGGTGACCCTGGACAAGGCCGACAGCGGCCATTTCGAGGCCCGCATCACGATCAACGGCGCGCCGATCCGCGCTGTGGTCGATACCGGCGCGACCAGCACGGTGCTGACGGCCGAAGACGCGCAAGCGGCCGGCTTCAATCCGGCTGCATTGAGCTTCACCGTCCCGGTCTCGACCGCCAACGGCATGGCGCGCGCCGCTTCGGTGAGGACCGACGAACTGGCGATCGGTGGCATCGTGCGCAAGAACATGCAGGTCATGGTCGCCGCACCGGGCGCGCTCAGCCAGAGCCTGCTCGGCATGAATTTTATTGGCTCGCTGTCGGGCTTCGACGTGCGCGGCGACCGAATGATTTTGCGCGACTGAACCGCTTAAGCGGCCTGTTCGGCGCGGTCGAAATCGACGGCAGCGAACGCCACCTTCAACACATCCGGCCCTGCGCCGGGCTTCGTCGCATCGGTCGACAGGATCTGCCGGAAGCGGCGCGCGCCGGGCAGACCGTGGAACAGGCCGACCATGTGGCGGGTGACATGGCCGAGCCGCCCACCCTGCTCGATATGCCGCGCGGCGTAATCCGCCATCGTGTCGATCAGCGCGGCAAAATCGAATGCGCCGGGTTCAGCCCCGTAAAACGCAGCATCGACACCGGCCAGAATGCCAGGCGTGTGGTAGGCGGCGCGGCCAAGCATGGCGCCATCGACATGGTCGAGGTGGCGAGCAGCCTCCTCGAGCGATTGAATGCCGCCATTGATGCCGATGAATTTGTTCGGTTTTCCGGCCTTCAGGCGATAGACCCTATCATAGTCGAGCGGCGGGATATCGCGATTTTCCTTCGGGCTCAATCCTTCCAGCCAGGCCTTGCGCGCATGCACCCAGAGCGCGTCGGCGCGGGCCGCGAAGACGCCGTCGGCCAGCGCATCGAGCGCGGGCTCAGGATCCTGCTCGTCGACGCCGATACGGCATTTGACCGTCACCGGGATCTTCACCGCCACCTTCATCGCCGCCACGCTATCGGCGACGAGGTGCGGCACTTTCATCAGGCATGCGCCGAACGTGCCCGACTGGACGCGGTCCGACGGGCAGCCGACATTGAAATTGATCTCGTCATAGCCGAAGGCCTCGCCGATGCGCGCCGCCTCGGCCAGCTTTTGCGGATCGGAGCCGCCGAGTTGGAGTGCTACCGGATGTTCGGTGGCGTCGAAGCCAAGCAGGCGTTCGCGTGCACCATGGATAACGGCATCCGCCACCACCATCTCGGTGTAGAGCAGCGCGCGACGCGTCAGCTGGCGATGGAAGAACCGGCAATGCCGGTCCGTCCAGTCCATCATGGGCGCCACGGCCAGTCTATGGTCTTGATTTTTCAGCATTTTGTCTTTAACATCAATTCGTTAGGCGCAAGCGTAGCCACGCCACTTTACGCAAGAATACGACCCTTTTCGCCACGTTTCGATCTCTCACGGCACACGGATCGCACACGAAAAATGGCCACCTACACAAAACTCTCGTCTGGCTCCTGGCGTGTCCAGTCGCTACGCCAGCGAGACCTTCCTGCGCCGAGACGACGCTGGGCGACCGACGCCGAGCGTCAAGTCGATCGAGACGCCGACCAAGTCCCGTACAGCGCGTCTGAAGACCTTCGGCGAACTCATCGACCTCCATATCGACGACATGTGCGATGTAGGCAAGTCCCCTCGCCGCTCCAAGGCCGCGGCCCTCGCTATGCTCCAACGACATCTCGGCAAGTGCAACATCGCGGCTCTCGATCGCGAACGGCTCATTCGTTTCGGCCGTGACCGGGCTGCCCAAGGTGCTGGACCGATGACGCTAGGCATAGATATCGGCTTTATAAAACTTATCCTGTCTCATGCTGCGGCCGTCCACGGTCTACCGGTGAAGGTCGAACCCGTCGATCTCGCGCGCATCGCGCTTAAGCGCCTCGGCGGTGTCGGCAAGGGATGTGAGCGCGACAGGCGCCCCACCCAGGATGAACTCGACAGGCTAGTCGCTCACTTCGATTCAAACCCTCTTCAGATAGCGCCGGTTGGGCGCATTATACGTTTCGCCGTTGCATCCGCGATGCGTCAGGAGGAAATTTGCAAGGCGCGTTGGTCCGAACTGGATTCTCGCACGCGGATGCTTCTCATCCGGGACCGAAAGGGATAAGAAAGGCAACAATCAGCGCATTCCGCTATTCGCGACGACTGGATACGATGCATGGGCCATTGTTGAGGAGCAGCGCACAAAGCGAAGCAATGACGATGATCGCATTTTCCCATTCAATCATAGGTCAGTCGGAACCGCCTTCCGTAGGGGATGCGCTGACCTGGGCATCCACAGCAGCTGGGCCTGGTCGCGCACCAGGGAAAATGCGGTGATTGCACTGAAACCTGAGAGCTTGGTCGAACTGGCCGCTCATGAATTCGACTCCGGCGATGCCGAACTCCAGCCACCGCCTTTCGGAACCATCGATGCCACGGCGCTGCACATCGCCCAACTGATCAAAGCCGAGCTTGCGCAAAGGGAAAGCGCCAACGAGCTCTATATCGATTCGTTAATCACGCTGTTCGGCGTCCACCTGCTCCGAAAGTACACAAGCCAGAAAAAGCCGACAGCGAAATTAACGAGCGGACTTTCCTCCAGTAGCACCCGTAGATTGCAGGAGTTCCTGAGCGAGAACTTTGCTCGCAAACTGTCCGTCGGCGAACTCGCTGCGGTCGCGGGCTTTTCGCCCGGGCACTTCATCCAGGCGTTCACCAAAACGTTCGGAACGCCGCCGCATAGCCATGTCGTCAAGTTGCGCCTGGACTTTGCCGAAAAACTGCTTGTCAAAGGCAGTCTGACGGTCGCGGAAGTTGCCTATCTCAGTGGGTTTTCGAGCCAGAGTCACCTCACGGCATCGATGACGAAACACAGAAGTACAACCCCCACGCAGATGCGGGCTCGGCGAGAGAGATAGTTCCAGTTGCCTTCTCGATAACCGTGACGGTCCGCTGCATCGATCAGGGTTTGTTGACGGTGTCGTCAACTGCGTTCGCCGTCGATTTGACGTCCCTACCGACGCCTCGGACGGTATTAGCGCAAGCGGAAAGAGCCAGGGCGCAGGCAAGAATAGCGATGGGGGCAAGGTGCAGCAGTTTCACGGCGATATCTCCTCTTCATGACGTAACCCACGGATGCCCATCAAGTTCCAATTAAATAGAGGATCAGCCGCCCCACCTTGCGACTGGAACAAATTTGGCGGCCACAAGTCCGCCAGGAATTCAACCGAAGGGGGAGACTTGATTTGCGGGAGCCGTGGGTACTGAGAAAATGCGATCTGCCCAAGCATGGAAGATCACAACTGGTCACTCGATACACCTCCCAAAATCGATGGCTTACGAATTTCCCTGCCGCCGGCTCTATCGCCGTGCGACGGTGGTAGAAAGCAAATGTAGCGAGTTGTCCTGCGACTACGTTGTTGAGGGCAAGACATGCGCCGTTCCCTACCCCACAATGCAGCGTCAATTTCGCGCCTCTGCACCTTTTGACAAACCTGCTGAACGCCGGAGATATCGGCAATCGCCGCTCGCTGAAAGGATACCCCCAGGAACGGCAATACTGGCCTGCGATCGGGATGACTGAAATGGGCCGACAGCGGACAGTTCGCTTTGGGCTGCGATACACGAGAGCGGACATTCAGATCGTCGCGAACATCGTCGTGAGCTGATCCAAAGGAAGACTCCGAATGCGCGGGCAAATAGGTGCCTCCTACAGTCCCGGGACTATTGGTTGTTGATAATGACGCGCCGTTTCCGGGTGGAGGCCCAAAAAAACCCGCGTTCCAGAGGGGGACTTTGGAAGCGGGCTCTTTAACGACCAAACGCTTGGGGCGTTCGATGTGTCTCTCAACACATCACCGAGGCGTTTGTTCCATTCGCGGCATGATTAGTCGATGACCTGCACGATCCTGCGTGTGTCCGGGTCAACCAGCACCGTACGATTTTGAACGACGACGTACTTGTATTTCACGTCGGGCACGTCGATCGTATGAAGTTCAACCGTGTCGGGCAGAGGCGAACCGACATTGAGTTCCACGCCGAGCAGGCTGACCGACGCAAGCTTCTGCTTGTGCACGTATTCGCGTATGACGGTCTGCTGTTCGGGAGCAATCACGATGACGTCCTCTGCAACGGCCGCACCAACACCGGCGACCAGAACAAACCCGGCGGCGGCAGCGATAAGATAATTCTTCATTGTAAACTCCTGTGAGCTTCGCCTTTGGATCGTCGCGGGCGACTGGCTAGATAGTCCCGTTATGGCGAGCCCATGGAGCTAACTCTGGCCGCTGCCTATCGTTCCCATCAGCGCCGTCTAAATGGTCAGCCCGCTCGGATAGGTCCGGTTGGCGCCTGCACAAATCTTCGCCCATGCCGAAGTTTCGCATGTTGATGGTGGGGATGCCGTCAATCGGAATAATTCGCCTGCGAGACTCGTTAATTCCTCAGACGATGGCGGGGTAAGCCTCTGCCTTCATTGAAGCCGCCAGACAGGCCGCGGCTTGTCCTGGCCCAACTCGGAGGGAACCAGAGATGAAAACGGCTGTTTCGACCTCTTTCACAAGACGGATCGTCGTCGCAGGGCTGGCAGTGACCGCGGCGACTACGGCTGTATTGTCGGCGGAGAACGCGCACGCGCAGGACGGGCAATCCACGCCTGAGAAAAGTCTGTACGAACGGCTGGGTGGCGTCTTCGCCATCGCAGCGGTGGTGGATCACTTCAGTGACGCCGTCGTGAAGAATCCCATCGTCGGCAAGAAATCCAAGAACCCGCAGCTGCGGAAATGGCACACCAAGAACCTGGAAAGGCTGCCCGGCCTCAAGTTCATGCGCACGCTATGGGTCTGCGAGGTTTCTGGTGGACCCTTCAAATTCACGGCCACCAAGCCTGGCACGACGCCGCTCGGCCTTGAGGAGGCGCACCGGGACCTGCGGATATCTCCCGCGGAATTCGATGAGGTCGCAGCGGAACTCGGACGGACCCTGGACCACTTCAAGGTTCCGAAGGCCGAGAAAACCGAGGTCCTGGCAGCCTTCGCCGCGCACAAGGATGAGGTCACCGCCGGCCACGTCAAGAAGGGCTGAAATTCCTGTGTTTCCGCGTTAGGCGGCGGGGCCATGAGAAACGACCCGATGGATGGGGTTCCGGTTGCGCAACAAAGCGCAGTCCCGAGAGATTTCCAGGAGACAACAAAAACCCGCGCCTCTGATGGAGGGCGCGGGCCAATCGGGCGGAGTGCGGGAACGAAAGGGTTTCGGACTCGTCGATGATCTTCGCGGTTTAGTACCAGCGTCCACGGCCGTAGAAGCCGCCGCCGCCTAGTAAAATGACAATAAGAACTATGACCAGAATTGTGGTGATATCCATATCCGCCATGCGCCTCCTATGAGCGTTTCCCTTTATCTCGAGAGCCATGGCGAAAACTATTATCAATAGACATAGCGACTGTGGAGTATTTTTGTTCCAGTGGATTGGATTTATAGGTCGGAAGAATTTCGACAGGTCATCATTCCTGGACGACGCTACCCGACTCTGAGAGGATGCAGACCAATCAGCGCCTTCTAAAATGAGCGTCCCAGCCGCGCTGACCATTGCCTTGATCAAGGAGAAAGAAGGCGCTCGAGTTTGCTGCTGAGTTCGTCAAAGCTGAACGGTTTGCGAAGGACGGCACGGTTGCTGAAGCCTTCGCGCATGTCGCGACCGCTGTTGCCAGTCGAATAGATGAAGGGCACGCCGCGCTCGGCAAGCGCGTCGGCCACGGCATTGCTGTCGTCGCCATCCAGATTCATATCCAGCATGGCTGCATCGAAAGCCTGCGCTTCGATCAGGGCGATCGCCTTTTCGATCGTGGCGGCTGAGATCACGGACTGGCATCCAAGATCGCCCAGCATGTCCTCAATCATCATCAGCACCAGAATTTCATCCTCGACAACGAGGAAGCGACGGCCAGAAAGCAGTTTATTCATCGCGAGCTCCCGGTACCGGAATGTTCATCGTGCAGATCAACCCGTCCGGGCGATAGTCAAGTTGCACAGCGCCTCCGAGTTCGTGGGTCAGGCCGCGCTCGATCACGCGCGAGCCGAACCCCTGTCGCAGCGGTGGCGCAACCGGCGGCCCATCCTTCTCTCGCCAGGAAAGGACCAGCAACCGGCCATCGGGCGTCGGCTTGATCGTCCAGTCGATCCGGATCGAACCCTTGTCGTTGGAAAACGCGCCGTATTTCATTGCGTTGGTCGCCAGTTCGTTGAAGGCGATGCCAAGCGCGAGAGCCGCCTTGGTCGAGAGGCGAATGTTTTCGCCTGAAATCGCCAGGCGCTGCGCCCGCCCGTCGGAGACTCCGAACGGTTCCAGGGCATCGTGGAGGACATCGAGCAACCCGGCGCTGTGCCAGTTTTCGCGCGTCAGCAGGTTGTGCGACCGGGAAAGCGCAAACAGCCGGGACTCGACGGCCTCGCGGATCACCTTTGGATCGGAATTGGCTCGCGATGCCTGCCAGACGATGGACTGCACCGTTGCCAGCGTGTTCTTCACCCGGTGAAGAAAAGGATGCCTGGATCGGCGCTGCCACCTGACACTGAGCTGGCAATTATGCCGGCGAGGGACGCATTCCTGACACTTGTCACGACTGCTTCAGTTTCCGGATCGACCCATTCACGCAGCCGCCCGATTCCGCTGACCAGGACACCGACCATGATCGCCATCATCAGCGATCCGAACACGCCAAGCTGGGAAAGCACCGCGATCGGCCAGCTCGATGCCCGCGAACTGCCGAAACCGACGCCAAGGCCGCTGGTGTCCAGGAAGGACTGAAGGCTCTTGATGTTCCAGTAGGTGCGCTCCAGGCCGGAGGCCGAATCCGCCTTGCTGATAATGGTGGAATTGAGCAACCTGACGAAGGGTTCAAGGACTCCGGCGTTGTAGAGGCTGACGCCCATTATGGCGACCACGCCTGTCGCCATAAAAGCGGTTATCAGTATCTCCTCGCGTTCAACTCGCCCTCGAAGGACCGAAACCAACATCGAGAAGGCGACCGGAAGGCACAGGAGAGTTAGACCGACGTAAGCGGTCGACGAAGTCGACAGAACGGTCAGGAAGAGCAGGATGCCCGCCAACCACTGGGCAAGTCGTGATTTGGTCTTCCTCCAATACGTGTAGCAGAATGCCAGGCAGGCCAGGGAAACGCTGGCGAAGGAAGAGGCCTCCGAAAAAGGTCCCGTGATCCGCACGAATCCAGCCTCGACTGCTTGTGTTATGAGTGCGTAGTTGGCGGTCTTGATCGGCGCCAGCAAGTCTCCTGCCCCTGCATTCTTGCCGACAAGATCGACCAGCCCCATGCCCGCGTGCAGACCGCACCACAAGAAGAAGCCGCGGCGGACCTGGTCAATCCTGTTGGAATGCAGCAGCAACGCACAAAGCGCGATGGCGGTGAGTCCGCCAAGAATGAAGTAGCCCGTCTGTGAAGTGTTGCCTGAAACCGGCGCCAGAGACGCTTCGACGACCGAACCCCGGTTTTTCGACTGCACGAAGACGGTGGTCTGTCCTTCGAAGAATCTTGGAAACAGCCATGCCCCGATGATTGCGTAAGCCATCAGGCTTGTCAGAATCCAGACCGGGCGGATGCTTCCGAACACCGTTCCAAGATCGAACCAGAAGCGACGTCGCGCGGCAACGGCGGTAACCAGCAGTGCCGCAAACATAGTGTAGATCAGCGGAGACGACCCACCCAAGAAAGTCAGCGTCATGATTGCCGTCGCCCCGAATGCCTGGGAAGCGACAAGGCCGATAATCAGCATTCCCCTGGAATAGTAGGCGATGACCAAAATGGCCACGACCACCAGCAGCCCCGGCAAGGACACCTGCATTGCTGACCGAGCCTCCCGCTTGGCTCCGGGTTACGCGGACGCGCGAAGCTGTCCGACGGCTCATCTTTCGGCAGATGGATATCCCGGGCAAGAGAGCCAAAGTGCGTAGCCCGACACCCGCATCTGCAAGACACGGCAAGTACTTCTACCTACGATGGGAACCAAGAGGTGGTCGTCCGCTCGGCGGAGGCTTGAAGACTGAATGGCTGCATGTCCCGCCCACGGCTGTCGCAAAACGCACGCGGCATGATCGCAGGACGTGAAAATAGGTGCCCTTTCGCTTTCGAGAGGGGACCATCTAGTCGATGGACTCCTCGAGTTGTTTCGCGATTGCGGTCTTTTCGTAATCCGGCTCACGCCTCCTGCAAACGGCTAACCTCAATTCGCGAACGCCTACTAAAGAACGCCTCGACCAGAGAAAAGGGTAATCTATACTAGGATTGCAGGTTGTTTTTGGTGCCAATCGCAAAACCCTGTGCTAATGATGAAATCGCGGGAGCGCTGGGCAACGGGTGGGTTGTTGGAGTGCCGGCACGAGGAGGAGAAGCGGTATGACCATTCAGGTTGTACATAGCGCATTCGGTCCCAAGCAAGTCAGGCAACTCAAGGAAGTTTACGAGCGTGCGCGGGCCGTGGAGGCAAAGTACCCCGAGTCCCACATTGCCAGCAAAGCCGCCAAAAGGCTGATAGCCGCCTTCGAAGCCGTGATCCAGACGGACGGGACGGTTCTGGATGTGCACTGGCTAAGCGAGGCTGATCCTCAAGGAAACGCCTGAGACCAGGCCTCCATCCAGCGTCCGCGAAGCCTTCGGGCAGACGACTAATTGCTGTCGACGCCAGCTACGCCCTGCAGGCGGATCCTGCTTGCCGTTCCAAATCAAACTTCTCTGGGAACTGGCCTGACCGCGTGTTTGCCGCGCGGGGCGATAGGGGAGCCGTTGGGCGGGCAGTGACTCCCCTATCCTGTCCTCCGCGTTTTCGCCGCAGACAGGCAGCGTAAGCCTTGAGCACACGCCGGCATTCCAATGTTCAGCCTGGTGCATGTGCCGTCAACGAAGCTTTTGGAGGTAAGATGTAGTGTCGTCAGGGGATACGAGCAGATCCTGCTTCGGCCTATCGGATGAGGACCGGCCGAACAGTCGCAATCGGGGTGATCTGCTTGGCTGATTGGCTGACGGCATGATGTGTCCGACAAGGTACGGTGCTGGCCAAGCGTCCTCAAGGGATCGCAGCGCTTTGGGGTCCAGCTTGGCTACGTCTTTTTGAAGACTTAAAAATTTATAGAAAATTAACCTAAGTTAGAGACTGCTTATGAAGAACTCATAGACTGCTCAAGCTGTTCTAGGTGGCGGGCAGTGAGGAACTGCTCAAGGCTCCAAGCTGGGGTAATCCAGCCTGAAGCTTTTCAATGGGCTGGGTATCAAACTTCAATCCAAAAGAATGAGGGAGCTCTATTGGGCCGCCGTCAGGCAGATCGCGTTGGGGAAAGGCGGGTATTAATATGAGTTCTACAGTAGGGTTGCATAGTTACACTTCAACAAATCAGACAGGAGTTCCGTCCGGCGGAACTGAAAATGTCAACGAACAGGCGGGCAGGCAGTGCCTCCTCATCCTGGACGGAAGGGCCCTAGATCGCGAGTGTCTCGCATCGGCCCTTGAGGACCACGAACTCGGCATGGCGGTCGTCGCTATGGGTTCGATCGACGAATGGCGCGTGAAGAAGGGTTCGGCCCCTCCCCTTGCAGCCATACTCTTCAACCTTGGCGGCCGGAAAGTCACCGACCATGGCATCGCAGACGAGATCAGGCATATCTCATCCGAGTTCAAGTCAGTGCCGGTGGTTATCTTGGCCGACACAGAGGATCTTGCACAGATATTGACGGCTCTCGAATGCGGCGCACGCGGCTACATTCCGACTTCGGTCGGGATCGATGTGTGTGTCGAAGCGATCAACCTTGCGGCCGCGGGAGGCATCTTCGTCCCGGCGAGCAGTGTCCTTTCCATGCGGCACCTGATAGATTCAGGCAACTGCGACACGCGGCCTTTGACGGGCATGTTCACGCTCAGGCAGGCTGAGGTCGCTCAGGCGCTCCGACGTGGCAAGGCGAACAAGATCATCGCCTACGAGCTGAACCTGCGTGAAAGCACAGTGAAGGTCCACATCCGAAACATTATGAAGAAGCTGAAGGCGACCAACCGGACGGAAGTCGCCTACAAGGTCAACGATCTCTTCGCAGACGGAGCTCTGGCGGAAGAGTGATCGCGAGTGACAAGACGGCCCGCCTTGGTGAAATCCTGGCGGGCCGCGTTTGCATTGTTTTGATACAAATTCATTGAGCTTGCGAATGTCGTGGGATCTCCGTTGGAGCGAATGACATCCGGGAGCCGCGACGAACACGGCCGCGGTCCGATGCGGTTCGTTGCCCAAGCTTCCTGTCGATGACAATGACGAGGTGCTCGAAACGCCCGGGTTCGCCGCGGTGATCTCGTTCTGAGCTTCGAAAACTGTTCCATCGCGCGGTGTCAAGGCCCGTGCCCGCCTCGGTATCCACCATAAGTTCTAACCGATGACCTTATGGAGAACGCGAAATCCCGAGCCGAAAATGTAGACTTGCTGCCGGAATGGAGTGGTCGGCATGTCTGAGCAAAGCCTTCGTTTTCACAAGTCCGTCCGCCTGCAGGAACGCGGCCGTGAACTGATCCCGGGCGGCAGTCACACCTACGCGAAAGGTGAGGACCAGTTTCCCGTCCTTGCGCCAGGCTTCATCGAGCGTGGTTTGGGGTGCCATGTCTGGGACGTCGACGGGAACGAGTACATCGAATACGGCATGGGCAACCGTTCCGTTGGGCTGGGGCATGCCTATCCGACCGTGCTGAGAGCGGTGGAGACGGCCCTTCATGGCGGCTCCAATTTCACGCGGCCCGCCAGGATCGAGGTCGACTGCGCCGAGACGTTCCTGGAGCTTATCGGCGCTGAGATGGTGAAGTTCTGCAAGGACGGATCGGATGCAACTTCAGGGGCCGTCCGTCTTGCCCGCGCCTACACTGGCCGCGATCTCGTTGCCTGCTGCGCCGACCATCCTTTCTTTTCGACAGACGATTGGTTCATCGGGACCACGCCGATGAATGCCGGAATTCCAGAGACGGTACGAAACCTGACCGTCACTTTCCGGTACAACGACATCGCCTCCGTGAAGGACTTGTTCGACAGATACCCCGGCAAGCTGGCCGCCCTCATCCTGGAGCCTACCCGTGGCGACGATCCAGAGGACGGGTTCCTGCATCAAGTACAGCGCCTTTGTAGGGAAAAGGGTGCGCTGCTCATTCTCGACGAGATGATCACCGGCTTCAGGTGGCATAAGTCCGGGGCGCAGAAGCTCTACGGCATCGAACCGGACCTGTCGACGTTTGGCAAGGCGCTTGGCAATGGGTTTTCGGTCTCTGCCCTGGCGGGCAAACGCGAATACATGCGGCTCGGCGGCCTCGAGCATACCGATCGCCCAAGGGTGTTTCTGCTGTCCACCACACACGGCGCGGAGACCCATGCGCTCGCGGCGGCGATCGCGACCATGCGCACTTACCAGAGCGAGCCTGTGGTCGAACACCTGTACCGACAGGGGACGAAACTGAGGGAAGGAATAGGAGAGGCCGCCAAACGACATGGCGTGGATGGGCACTTCAAGGTTGTCGGCCGCTCCTGCTGTCTGGCCTATGCAACGCTCGACCCCAACGGCAAGCCATCGCAGGCATACCGCTCGTTGTTCCTGCAGGAGACGATCCGGCGTGGAGTGCTCATGCCGTCGCTCGTCGTCAGCTACACTCACGACGACGCGGCAATCATGAAGACGATAGAAGTCGTCGACGGTGCGCTGGCGGTGTATGCGCAGGCCCTGGAATCGGGGACGAGCCGTTTCTTGGTAGGCCGCCCCTCGCAGGTCGTCTTCCGCCGCTATAACAATGGCGATGAACGAGCTGAAATTGTTACTCCAGAACCTCAACCCACGAGCAATGCGACCAGGAGGCAATCAGCAACCCGGCTCGCGGTGACATCTTGACGCCCCGAAAGCATTGCTTTCTCGCATTCCTTTGGTCAAGGAAGGAGCCGTTTCCGCACAAGGCGACGGGTTCTCACTTCGTTTTGGAACCGGTAGGGTAAAGTCTGTCTGACAGACGAGCCGACGTATCAGGACACGGGCCCAGAGGCTTCGCTGCTGCGGAATCCGCCGATCAATCTACAGCGGGAACAGGCTCGGCGAAGGTGTATCTGCCCACCCATCTAACGGCTTCCTCGATCGTATCGAAGTTCTTGTGCTGCCCACTCAGCAGCCCGAATCCGGTCTCGAGGAACCATTTGCCTTTCGTGCAATAGGCTTCCTCGTCGATCTGTGTAAGGACTGCAACTAGCTGGTCGGATTTCCACACCAGAACACCGGATTCTCCGCCCTCGACCGTTCCGATCCGCGCTTCGCTGAGCGAGAATCCACGAGCAATCTCTTCTTTGCCCACGTTGATGCTTCCCCAACTTCAAAATGGATTGTAAAAATCCGGCAGCTTGAATGGCTGCTTCTGGAGGTATCTTTTTCGTCCTTTTCGCCAACGGCGACAGTCGAGTTGTTAGCAGATCGCCCCGTGAGTTCAATGCCCTTTCACTCGATTTGTTCGTTGATCCACCGATAGTTTTTCGCGAGAGAAAGTGTGAGAACTTCTAAAGAATTTTGGCCTTTCGCAGCGTGAAAGCCTCGGCGAAATGCTCGGGCGCCCGGCATTCCATCCCACGCAATCTGGCAAGCCCGGCGAATGTCTCGCGGTCGAACCAGTCCTTGGAGCGCTGCGTCCCGAAGTGCTCATGGAGAAGTTCGATCTTGCGTTCCAGCACGGCGGCCGTGAGCGGCACGTAGGCATTGGGCTGGCAGAGGTCACCATCCCATTTCGGGATCTCGTATTCGAGCACCAAGTGATCGCGGAAGATGTTCCAGGTCAATTGGTTGACCTCCCGATGGTCCTGATGGGCGTCCAACCTGGCGTGGGTTAACACAACGTCGGGATGAACCCGTGATCTCACATCCATCAGCCACTGCTTTATCGATCGGCTATGGGCGGGGAAGTAGCTGTCTTCGAAATCCGCAACGTCGACTGTGGACGAGCGCGATCCTTCGAGAAAGGCCTCGGCCGAAGCCCTTGCTTCCGCCGACCGCTGACCGTCTGCGCTCAGCACACACCAGTGGACGTCCAGTTTGACCCCCGAGGCTATCAAGCCGAGTATTGTGCCACCCGCGCCGATCTCGATGTCGTCGGAATGGGCGCCAACGCAGAGGATCGAGAGCTCCTCGCCGGGATGTGCGAGGCGAAGCCCTCTCATGATGCGGCCAGCACCATGCTGCGCCTTTTCTTTTCGGCGGTGACCTTCCTATTCCATGGCATGTCGCCCTTCTCGACCATGTCTTCGAGCGATTGCCAATCACGCAGCGTATCCATCGAACGCCAGAAGCCCTCGTGTTTATACGCCATCAGCATGTTGTCATCGATCAACCGCCTGAAGGGTTCGAGAACGAGTTCCTCACCGTCGCGCATGTAGTCGAAGATCTCGGGACGGAATACGAAATAGCCGCCATTGATCCAGATCTCCGAGGTGTCCGTCGTACGGAACTCGCGCACGCGCCCGTCCTCCGCGATGTCGGCCAAATGGTACGTCAGTGGCGCCCGCACTGCGAGGAAGCAGCCGATCTTGCCGCTGGCCTCGAACTTCGCAATCACATCGTCGAGGTCGACATTAGTCAGGCCGTCGGAGTAGTTGGCCAGGAACATCTTCTCGTTCTTGACGTGATCCCTCGCGGCCCACAGGCGCTCTCCGATGTTGCGCCAGATGCCCGTGTCGAGCAGGGTGATGCTCCAGTCCTTGACTGTGTCGCCGAGCAGTTGCACGTCCTGGCCGCCACGGGTAACCACGCAATCGGAAAAGGTCTGCGGCCGGGTGTTCAGGAAGAAGTCCTTGATGACGTTGGCCTTGTAGCCCAGGCACAAGACGAAGTCGTCATGCCCGTAATCGCTGTACCACTGCATGACATGGCGCAGGATCGGCTGGTGGCCGAGCGGAATCATCGGCTTCGGTATGCTGTCGGAATAGTCGCGAATCCGGGTCCCGCGCCCGCCGCAGAAAAGGACGACTTTCATCTCGGTGGCTCCGATGGATCGATCACTGTCACGAAAGGAATTGGCACCACGAACTTCGCGCCCCAAGCGGCGACATGGTGCAGTTGCTTGATGATCTCGTCCTTCAGGTTCCATGGAAGGATCAGTATGTAGTCCGGCTTGGCCTGGTCGATCGCCTCGATGGATTTGATCGGGATGTGCATGCCCGGTGTGAAACGACCGTGCTTGTAGGGATTGCGGTCCACCGTGAAGTCGAGGAAGTCGGTGCCGATGGCGCAATAGTTGAGCAGCGTGTTGCCCTTGCCGGGCGCGCCATAACCGCAAATCCTCTTGCCTTCGTTCTTGGCCGAGATCAGGAACGCCAGGAGATCGCGTTTCGCGCGCTCCGCCTTGTAGGCGAAGGAGGTGTAGGTCGTCATGTCCGTCAACCCATGCCTTTTTTCGCGCTCGAGGAGTTCGGCCACACGGTCATCTGTGGCCCACCTGCTGTCCTCGTTGGCGAGATAGACGCGAAGCGAGCCGCCATGGGTCGGAAGTTCCTCGACGTCGATCAGCCGCAGTCCATGGCGGGTCGCCATCAGGTCGATCGTCAGCAGCGAGAAATATGAAAAATGCTCGTGGTAGATAGTGTCGAACTGGTTTTCGGCCATCAGCCGCTCGATATGCGGGAACTCGAGGGTGACCACGCCCTCTGGTTTGAGCAGGATTTTTATCCCCGCGACGAAGTCGTTGAGGTCAGGCACCTGCGCCAAAACGTTGTTGCCGATGATGAGGTCGGCGCGCAGTCCCTCGGCCACCATCTGAAGTGCCAGCCGTACCCCGAAGAAGTCGACCCGGGTGGGCACGCCCTTCTCGATAGCCGCGCGCGCGACATTGGCGGCCGGCTCGACACCCAGTACGGGAACGCCGAGTGGCAGGAAGTGTTGCAGCAGATAACCGTCATTGCTTGCCAGTTCCACCGCAAAGCTGTCGGCGCCAAGCCCAAGGCGCTTCGTTATCGTTTCGCAATAGGCTTTCGAATGAGCCACCCAGCTTGTCGAAAAGGACGAGAAATAGGCGTATTCGCTGAAGATGGTCTCGGGACTCACATACTCCTTGAGCTGCACCAGGTAGCAGCGCTCGCAGACCATGACGTTGAGCGGAAAGTAGAGTTCCATCTGGTCAAGCTGGTCGGCCTGCAGGAAGCTCTCGCAAGGAGGCGACATGCCAAGGTCGACCAGAGTGTGGCGCAGGCGCGATCCGCAGAGCCTGCAACCGACATTTCGGCGTGCCGTGTTATAGTCGCGAACGATTTCGACAGCCTCAATGTTCATTCCGTACTCCTGTCGCGATGGCGCGGTGGTTTGAAAAACGGAAAACGCGGGGGCCTGACACTGAACCTGTGCCCGCCGCGTCTCCGTAGGAGGCTCTCCTTTGGAGAGTGCTTCTTGGTGAGTGCTTCTTTTGCGTCGCAGGTTAGGACGGAGCGCCCAAGGGTTCGATTTGCCAATCCGTTGGGAGCCTTAATCCTTATAGCGAAACGGCTGCCGCATTGGCCGCCGTCAGGACCACCGAACGGGTAGTACTGCCGGCCCGGCATACCGCCATCGGAGAGGCCCTCTAAGGCTTAGGTAGCTCTTCCAGCCGGGCACGCCGTGCCGACAATCGGACTGCCGGTCCTTGCCCGGCCATTGGGGGTTAGGGCGATATGCAGTTTACCGAGACTGAGCTGAAGGGTGTCTGGCTGATCGAGCCGACGCCGGTGATTGATGACCGCGGTTCCTTCACCCGCCTCTTCTGCGAAAAAGAGATGGCCGACTGCGGGCTGGCGACGCGCTTTGTCCAGCACAGCCGCGCACATTCCGTCAGAAAGGGTACTCTTCGGGGGCTGCACTATCAGGAGGATCCATACACCGAAGTGAAGCTCGTCTCCTGTGTCCGCGGCGCGATTTTCGATGTTGTCGTTGACCTGCGCCCGAACTCACCGACACGCCACAGCTGGCTGGCCTTCGAGTTGACGCCCGAAAACATGAAACAGGTCTACATCCCAGCAGGGTTCGCCCACGGGCTACAGACCCTGACGGATGATGCCGAGGTCTCATACCTCATATCGCAGTTCTATACGCCTCACGCATCGACGGGCGTCCGCTACAACGACCCTGCGTTTTCGATAGGCTGGCCTTTGATGCCGACGGCGATGTCGGAAAGGGACAGGACGTGGCCGCTGCTCAAGCAGCGGACCGCAGCCGGCGTCTCATAAAGCCGCAGCCAGGAGACCATGATCCAACAGTAATTTCGCGGCGGCGGCCAGTTCCCAGAATGGCAGGCCCGAGCGTTCCGCCATAGCCAGAAGCGAATGCTGTCCGTCGGCTAGATTTAACACCCAGAGCAGCGACATCGAGGTGGCGCCCGAAGATTTCTGCCCTCCCAGCGCAGCGTAGAGGCCGCGCTTTCCGAGTTGTGGTTCGCCCTTGGGAAAGAGGTTCAACGGCGTCCAGTCCTCTTCGACGATGTCGATCACCTCCGTCAGGATGCGGAAGGAATCCTCCAGGTGTTCCGGCCTGATGAAGTCGAGATTGTCGGCAGATGTGTGGTATTCGGGAAATGTGCCGTGGACGCTCCGCTGGAACATGCCGACCGGAAGATTGAAGCCCGGCGAACAATACTGCCTCTCGTCATAGCCGTAAGGGGAGAAATCCATCAGCTTTGCCCCGGCTTCACCCCCGAGCACGTAGGCCATGGCGCGGTCGATGAAGGCGTCGCCGCGGCGGCTGCGCTTGTATGCCGGGCTTCCTGCATCACCTAGGCATGACAGCACCAGACCGTGGTCGATGAGATATGTCCTGTCCTCGTTGCGGGACAGCCACGCGAGCGCGCCGATCGTGCCAGGGGCGAACAGGAAGCGGTAGCTGTATCGTGTCTTCCTTGCCTTCAGGCTTCGCGCAAGGGTCGCCAGCAGGGCCAGGCCCGAACAGTTGTCATTGGCGAGTGACGGATGGCAAATGTGCGCCGAAAGCAGGAATTCTCGCTCCGTATGTCCGCGGTGCAGGTATTCGCCGTAAGTGAGGCAGCCGTCCTTGAGTTCGGCATCGATCTCGACCCGGTAGAGACCCTCGGGCATTTTGGCCACGCGGTCGTGAGCTACGCAGAAGCCCCATGTCGGGGCGTAGTAGGAGGTGCGGTAGGGGATCAAGCCCGGCTGTTCGGGCAATGTATGGATATGCCGCCTCAATTCGTCGAGCGGCAGGGTCCCCTTGAAGGGCATGCTGTAGTTGACGACGTGCAGATTGGAGTCGGCAAAGTCTACGACCGTTTGCCCGTCCGGGCCTGTAATGCTCGCCGAGCGGATGTTCCACTCCTGTGGAACAGTCCAGTCGAACACCTGCGTCCCTGTGGGCACCTCATGCCGTTCTAGGTCAACTTGCTCCGACAGGATATCCAGCGTTCGTCGCACACCGTCTCCGGTGATGCTCCTGCAAATCGGAAAGAGACGTTCGGACAAGGAATAGATTTCCTGGCCGACGCCGGTAGAAGACGGCGACAGGCCGAGTCCGCCGGGGTTCAAATGTTCCATCCGGTTACCCCGCCGCGCCCTCCAGCGCTCGCGAAGGTTCGGTGACCCGCATCCGCTGGTCGAGAAGTCCGCTGGCCAGAAGGTACCGGATGTGGCCAATGCGCTGGAAGCGCGGCCCCTCGAACTCCTCGAGAGTGATGTTCGACTTGCAATAAGCCTGGTAAAGCTGCTCGGCGCCCCTGTGCGCATCCCATTGCGGCCTGAAGGCAGGAAGAGCGCGCGCGATCTTGTCGAAGCTGACACGGTAGGACCGCTTGTCGGGCCCAGCATCCGCCGCAAATTCAAGCCGGCAGCCCGGCACGACCTTGGCGACAATCTCGGCTATGTCGCGAATCCTGTAGTTGTGGTCCGTTCGTCCCACATTGAAGGCCTCGTTGTGGATGATCTCGCGTGGCGCTTCCAGTCCGGCGATGAACGCCCTTGAAATGTCCTCGATATGGACGATCGGCCGCCACGGTGTCCCGTCGGACTTCAGGAGGATCACGCCTTTGGTGATGGCCCAGGCAACCAGATTGTTCAGCACGATGTCGAAGCGGAGCCGGGGCGACAGGCCGTAGGCCGTGGCGGGCCGGAAATAGATGGGAGAGAAGCTGCTGTCGGCCAGTTCTGAAATATCACGTTCCGAAAGCACCTTGGACCAGCCATAGGCCGTAACCGGGTTCAGTACGACCGTTTCGTCGACCATTTCGTCGCCCGCCTGTCCGTAGTTACTGCACGATGACGCGAACAGGAAGCGCGACACGCCGGCCTCCTTGGCCGCCTTTGCGAAACGGACGCTGCCCCTGTGGTTGATCTCGTAGGTGATGCCCGGATCGAGATCGGACAGCGGATCGTTGGAAAGAGCCGCCAGGTGGATGACGGCATCGAACCCTTCGAGGTCGCGCGCATCCACATCCCTGACGTCCTTTTGAACGGCCGGAACGGAAGCCCGCTCCCCGCCCGAAGCAAAGGTGCAGCGCCGGTAGAGATCGCTGTCGTAACCCGTCACCGTATGCCCTGCGCGCAGCAGCATCGGCACCATTACCGAGCCGATATAGCCTAGATGGCCGGTTACCATGACTTTCATCGCACACCTTTTTGTCGAGCGGATATGATCGCGCAGAGGCTACTTGGGCTGAAAGGGTTGGGCGAGAACGCCAATAGGCGGTCAGAATGCCCTGTTGGACGAGCTCTTGCCGCCGGCTAGTTCCTTCGGATGGCGCGCGCCTAATCCTTTCGGATACTCTCTCCGGGGGCGTCGCGAGCAGGAATTATTCGGGACCTCGAGGTTCGACGCGATTGCAAACGTGCCGGACGGCAGCTCAAAAGACGATGAAGCATTTTGACGTGGACCCCGCGAAATCCGCCGAGTTCTGTCCGCTTGGTCCTCCTCGCGCCAAGATATTGATTCTGCGCGGTGTCCTATAGTCCGAAGACAAACAGTGCCCGACCGGCTTCGATCGCGATGACCTGCCGACCGTCCACGTTAAACGAGATCGGAGCCGCTCTCGTCTCTCCGCCAAGCGGCACGCGCCAAAGTTCTTGTCCGGAGGCGGAGTCGAGCGCGAACAACACCCCGCCGGAGGCGCCGAAGACCAACCCGCCGGCAGTGGCGAGGAGGCCGCCGTAACCTGAGTCCTTTGCCGTGGGGGAGCGGAATTCCCATCTCCTCTTGCCAGTCGCAGCATCGAGCGCTCGCACGGCCCGCACGGGCGGAGCGACCCACGCGGCCCCGCTTGCAACAAACAGTCCCCCCTCCCCCCGTTGCACGTTGTCCGGATCGGTTTTCGTAAAAATCGATGCCCCTTCGGTCGTCGGTACGAAGACCAGCCCTTGACCTTGGTCGAAGGCCGGATTTTGCCAGTTCGTTCCGCCGCCGCCTGGTCGTATAAGGCGTCCCTCCGTCGAAGCGCCCGCGGATAAGACCGGCCGCCCCGCGTGATCCAGGCCATCGGCCCAATTCTGCTCCACAAAGTTTACGCCGGTCAGGAACTCCCCTGTGACCCTGTCGAGCACATAGTAAAATCCATTCCTGTTTGCCCAGCAAATCACCTTGCGTTTGACGCCGTTGATCGTGAGTTCGGCAAGGATGGGCGTCTGGTTGGAGTCCCAGTCGTGTTCGTCATGTGGCGTGAACTGGAAGTGCCATGCGAGCTTGCCGGAATTCGCATGCAGCGCGATCGCGCTGTTGGTGTACAAGTTGTCGCCCGGGCGCACGTCGCCATTATAGTCGGGACTCGGGTTTCCAACCCCCCAATATAAGAGATCAAGTGAAGAGTCGTAGCTGCCCGTCACCCATGTCGGGCCGCCGCCGGTTCGCCAGGCGTCGTTCTCCCAAGTCTCGTGCCCCGGTTCGCCAGAACCAGGGATGGTATTGAATTTCCACAGTTGTTTGCCGCTCGCGGGGTCATAGGCCGCCAGAAATCCGCGAATGCCGAACTCGCCGCCGGCGACGCCTACTACGATGGCATTGTTCGCGACCAGAGGCGCCCCGGTCATTGTGAAGCCTTCGGAGGGCTTCGCTACTTCGGTTTCCCAGACCTCCATCCCGGTGTTGACATCCACAGCGACGAGGACGCCGTCCAGGGTACCCAGAAAGAGTGTGGTGCCGAGAACAGCAAGGCCTCTGTTCACCCGACCGCAGCACATGGGCAGATTATCGGGTAAGGGCCTGTCGTACTTCCAGATCACCTTGCCCGATTTTGTGTCGAAGGCAACGATGCTGGCAGGAGGCACGCTGGTGAAGAGCGCTCCGCCGACGACGAGCGGCGTTGCCTCTATAACTCGGTCATCGGTGTCGAGTTGGCTAATCCAGCGGACACGAAGTCGGGACACATTTTCCTTGGTGATTTCGGAGAGCGGCGAATAGCGTTGGCCGTCCAACGAACCCGAATAGGTCAACCATTGGCCCAGATTCGGAGCAAGCAGGTCGTCGCCCTTCACGCGGATATCAAGATGAGTCGCGTTGTCGTCGCTCGTGGCCGAAGTCCTGGCCTGAAGCGATCTGATATAGCTTACAACCCTCCAACGGTCGTCGAACGACAGATCAGCGTGGGACGCCATGGAAGTGGCGGGAATACCGTCGCGCACGACCTTGTAAATGGCCAGGTCGCTGTCGCCATGTCTAAGTGACCGGTCGAGAAGCGGAGCGTGTGTCCCCGATCCATCGTGGCAGGCCGCGCAGCTCCTGCGAAATATCTCGGCACCGCTGGCGCGATCCTCCGCACTGATAAAAGGATTGCTGACTGCGGCATCCAGGGAGCGCCCTTCCGTCACCGTCGTAGTCAAAACGAACCCGCTCGAAGGGTTCGTCATCCGAAGAAGCTCCGACCAGGATAGATCCGAAACGCCCCCCAACACCTTACGCGTATAGAGTTGTACTCTCCAGGTCAATGAATGCCATATCTTCGTACTTTTCGCTTCATCTTCTGGCTTGGGCATATTGTTGTAAAATACAAATCCACCAATTACGGCAACTAAGACGAAAAGCATCGCAGCATATAAAAATCGTAGCTTCCACTTTCTTTTTTTGATTGAATGTGCCATTTATCTATTTTGGTATTTTCCTGCTTGCCGCGCGCTTATTGTTGTATTTGTTATCATGCGAGCAAAGCGGTCACATCGAGACCATTCCAGTCGGCCGTCGGGAGGAGTCAAGGGCAACATCCCTGTACTGTCGCCCCGATACGGTTTGGTCGACGCCTGATGCTTGTCAAGGCATTTTCCCAGCAAGCGGGGCCGGTCCGCAAGAAAGGCAAAAGGAGTAACAGCACGAGGACTTAACTCCTAAGCCCTATGAATGGGACTCCTGGCCGCATTGCCGATCCGCGCAACAAGAGTGGTAGTCTGCGGAGGAAAAGCCGGCTTGCCGAGGGCAATCCGTAGGCAGCGAGATGCTTTCCAGACCGTGCCGGGGCCTCCGTGATCAACACGCCGGCTATCCGCGCCTTGCTCGCATGCATAGACCGAACGAGTTCCTTCAGTGCATCCATGGAGGTTCTGCCCCATCCGGCGACCAGGATGACGCCATCGAGAACCGAGTTGACCGCCAATTTTGAAGGTCCCGAAGTAAACGACGGAAGGACCACGATGACAATATCGTACGATTGCAATTCTGCGACGGCGGCGTGCATCGTCTGCGGGACAAGCAGCTCATTGGTGTCGGACGACGAGCATGGAAGCAGGTCGAACTTCCGGTTCGGCACAGGTACTATGCTCGACGTCACGGGTCCCGCCGACTGCTCGCCAGCAGCAGGCGATCCCCCCAACAGCAGCCTGGTCAACTCCGGGTGAGAGAGGTTCGCGTCGAGGAGCAGCACGCGCTGGCCACTCATCGAATAGACCGAAGCGAGATTGATTGCTGTCGAGCATTTGTCCTCGCCCTCCGTCGTCGACGTAATGCCTAGCCACTTCATGGGATGGGCGGTGTCGGCGAGGCTGATCGCAGTCTTGACCCGCCTGAGACTGTGGCTGAGGGGCGAATGTGGAGAGTTCGTCACCTCGTCCATTCGGCCGCTATGTCCTCTCCGGTCGAATGGCGGCAACTCGCCCATGCATTCCAGCCCGAGCCCCTCACGGACTTGCCGCGGCCAACGAATGGTCTTGTCGAACATGTTCCGGATAAAGGCCAGGGCCACTCCGACCATGATGCCGAAGAGAGCGCCGAAAGCCAGCATCAGCGAACGCCGCGGGTGGCTGGCTGACGGCGATGGCGAGGCTGGCGTGATAACCCGCAGGTCGGCAATCGGATATGTTTCCTGGTTGAGCGAACTGGTGTGCGCCTGCAAGAAGTCGCGGTACATCTTGCGGTAGATGTCTGCGGTAAGATCGAGTTCTTCGAGCGTAGACTCATGTGTCTCGCCGCCCGCATTCTCCATCGCCTTGTCCCGGACCGCCGCGACGGCCGACGGTCTGCCGACGCTGTAGTCGTGCCGGGCGCGGAATTCCTGGGCGATCTGCGTGGCGTTGTTCATTTGGCTGCGCAACACCTCCAGACGTTTGTCCAGCCACGCGCCATCCTCATGGGCCACCGCCCCCTTGGTCCCCAGTTGTTCGAGCACGAGCGCGTTCGCTGTGGCGTTGGCTACCTTGGCCGACAGTTCGGGATCATGGGAGCTGAAGGAGATTTCGATCGCGTAGGAGCCACCCATCTGACGGATGTCGAGTCCATTCTGAAAGGCCTGCATCGTGTGGCGGGTGCGCCTGAATTCCGCGATCTCGGACGCCGTGCCGTCGGCGCTGCCCGAAGGCGGTTGTCCATCGCCGGCGGATTCGGACGCATCGGCACTCGCGCCTGTCCGAAGGCCCAGCGTTTTCAGCACAAGCGCGCCGAATTGGTGGAATCGTTCGGACAAGGTAAGACTTTGCGGCCGATTGAACGTCGCGTCGTCCCGCAGGTTGAGTGAGTCGATGACCATCATCGCGGTCTTTTCCGACCTCATGAGGGCGATCCGACTTTCGATCTGCGCCGTATCCAGGGACACGTTGGCCTCGCCCGGCTGCTGCTGGAGCAGCTTGGCGAGGTTCGGCTCGATGAGGATCTGGGTGCTCGCCGTGTAAGTCGGGTCCGTGGTCACGACATAGAATCCCGCCGCGAGGATGCCTGCCGCCAGGCAACCCATGATGGAGCGCGCATACAGCTTCAGGAAGCCCGTAATGTCGGAAAGGCCTATGAATTCGCGGTCGATGGGATTCTCCCAGTCGGACGCGGGCGGCCACTGCCCGGATATCGCTACTTGTCTGGCGACAGTCGGATCATCGATCAGTTGCGGGGATTTTTGGTATCCCTTCAACGGCCGTTCGAGAGCATGCTTGTTCCTGCGGGCGAGCACCCTGGTCGAGGCGATGACGGCGAGTGCGATGAAGAAAACGATGCCGGGATCCGCGCTCCCGCTCGAAATGGAGGCGGCGACGATTCCTGCCAGGGCGGATGCCCGGACGGACGACACCACCGCATCCGTTTCGCGATCGACGTAAGGCTTCAGCCCCCCCAGTCCGCGGATCAGCACGCCCAGGAGCGTCACCATCATCAGGCTGCCGACGAAGCCGAGCTGCGAGACGACGGCAATCGGCCAGCTGGAAGCGCGCGAGCTGCCGAACCCGACGCCCAGGCCGCTGGTGTCGGCGAAGGACTGTAGGCTCTTGATGTTCCAGTAGGTCCGTTCGTGGCCGGAGTCCGTGCTGCCCTTGCTGATGATGGTCGAGTCGATGAGGTCGATGACCGGATCGAGGATCCGTTCATCGTAGACGATGATCGCCATCACCGCGCAGACCCCGATCGTCAGGAGGGCGACGATCAGGATTTCATCGGCAGTGACACGACCGGCCAGAAACGAACGTGCGAGGGAAAACGCAACGGGAAGGCTCAGCGCGGCCAGGCCGACATATGCCGTCGACGACGTGGAAAGAAGCAGCAGCAGCAGCAGGGCCGCGGACAACCAGCGGGCCAGCCGGGAGCCTGTCTTGCGCCAATAGACGTAGCAAAACGACAGGCACGCCAGGGACGCGGCGCCGAAGGCCGATGCTTCGGAATAGGCTCCGGCAAGACGGAAGAAACCCGACTGGACCTGATCCGTGAGCATTGCGTAGCTGGCTGTCCGGATCACCAGCAGAAGGTCCCCGGCACCCGCGAACTTGCCCGCCAAATCGAGCAATCCCATCGTGACATGGAGGACGCACCAGACGAAGAAACCGCGCCGGATTTCGTCTGTTCGGTCCTTGTTGAGGAGCAGGACGCAGAGGGCGACGACCGTGAGGCCGCCAAGAATGAAATATCCGGTTTGCGAGATGTTGGACGAGACCGGCCCGAGCGAGGCCTCCACGACGACGCCGTGGCGTGTCGTGGATTGGACGAACGCGCTGGTCTGTCCCGCAAACAGGCGCGGGAAAAGCCACGCTCCGACCGCTGCATAAAACATAAGGCCAACGAGAACCCAGACGGGCCGGATCTTGCCGAACACATCGCCCAGGTCCTGCCAGATCCGCCTCCTGGCGGCCACTCCCATCAGCAGAAGAGCGCCGAAGAAGGTGTAGATAAGCGGCGACGATCCTCCCAGCGAACTGAGCGTCATCAGGGCCGTCGAGCCGAAAGCCAGCGATGCAATAAGCCCTACGATCAGAGGCGCCCGGTAGTAATAGGCCAACAGCAGCACTGCCGCGCAGACAACGAGACCGGCAGGCGAGATCTGCATGTGTCAGACCCACCCGAGCCGGCCGCAGCCCTGGGTTTCCTTCATATGGCTGGCTCCCGGCGCATCGGCATGCATGTCATAATTTCCTGGGCTGGCGACCCCGCAATAAAGTCCCGGTTCCGGGCGCGATCGCCGATGCCTGACTTTCGGGAAACAACGCCTGACCGGCAAGCGTGGCAATGGAAGTAGGAGGCGGCGACAAGGTTGAGCGCACTATCCTTTTGCCGTATTGCCATACCTCCATAAGCCTATTCATCGGCTCTTTCGGATCGCACGGACCTGCTTCGTCGCCATGGCGCCGAGCGGCTCCGGGTGCGTCACCGCGAAAGCAAGGACAGTATCTTTCGCCTGCGTGTATATCTGCGCCAAGGATACACCCACTTCATGCGAAATCTGTTGCGCTCCCGGTGGGAAAGACCCGCAACAATCTGCGCCTTTGGAGGAACCGGAAGCGTGACGCTGCAGTTCCGCAGCAGCGACTCCGCCTGGCGATAGAATTTGTTGAAATACTCGTCCCAGGGCCAGCCGGGCGCGTCCCAGGGTTTGGGCGCGCCGACGAAGTGCCAGATCGTTGGCTTGAATCCCAGCTCGCGCGGATCCAACGCCATCATGTATTCGCTCTGATAATTGTAGCGAAGAGGCAGAAAGTCGACGTTTCCCTGCGCCGCGTGATTGAGCGCGCTTTGATCAGACGCGATGCAGCGGTCCGGATGCTCACGCAGAAACCTGATTGCCGACGACGCTATGGAATTCCACGCGTTTTTCGATGCATATATTACGCCTGAATTGAAATATGCAGTCGGACTGCAGCCCAAATCTCTCAGATGGGCTATGTCTTTCCCTTTAGACAGGCTCAATTCATCAATGTATATTCTCATGAAGTCCGGTACCGCCATCAGACCGTGCTCGGGCGGCGAAATTGCCAGCAGGCTGTCGAGCTCGTCATCCACCATGGTGTCGCCGTCGATGTACAGAAGACGCCCGATATCCTCTTCCAACAACGAGCCGATCCACAACCGTGCCAGCGCTATTGGGGGAACGACGTCGCGGTGAAATCGGGAGAGTTCAGCCAGCTGCGGGAAGCTCGCTGGCTTGATTGATATCTTCGTCCCGGCAACAGCCGCGCCGAATTGCTGCAACCACGCCTGTTCCGCATTGACGACGAATAGATAAATGGAGATGTCGCCGCCAGTATGGGCATCGGCGGACAATGCCGTTGCGAACGTCGGAAGAAAGTAGTTCTGGTCCGTGACCAGAACCACCGCCGCCTTTCCGGACGTTTTTGCGCTTTGGTCTTGTTCGGCAATTGGCAAGGTCACGATCCGATCCGACATCTATTGCCCAATCGATGTTGAGCGCTTTGCAAAATTCCGAGAAACAGCGCTAAGGGCGCGTCGCTCCAAGTACCTCCAAAATGACCCGTCTCGCACGTTTGAGGGAGCCGTCCGCCGTGAACAAGTGGCCGATGGGCGGCAGAAGCATTATGGAGGCCGGGTCAAGCCTCCGGCCGAATCTGAAAAGTTTGGCGCCGGCCGCGCGCTTGCCCCTTATCAGATGCGATAGTGCCGACCAGTAGGCGGCCGCCGCCAGATGGCGCCGGACCGTGCGATGAAGCGCCGGCGCGTTCGGCATGGTGCTGCCTTCATGAGCAAAGAAACTCTCCAGCACGGTTTCATATTCCTGCAGCCTACGGAGTCCGTCCTGCCACATGACTTGAGAGATGTTGGTCGTGTGTTCGCGCGTTATCGCCAGCGGCACGGAAAGCTCCGCAACGGATCCGAATCGGGCTAGGCGCAGAGCCATCTCCAGATCGTCGAGCAGCGGGACGGACGGCCGATAGTGGCCGACCGCCTTCTGCACGGATGTCCGCACGAGCATTGCATGGGCGGTCAGGTTGAATTTCATCTTCCGGCAGCAGGTCTCGATCAAACGGCTGCCATCCGTCAGTGTCCAGCCGTCGGCCTGCGCAGGCAGGGTGGGAAAGTCGTTCCCGACCCATGGCGCCATCTGCTTGCCCAGCACGAACGATACCTCCTGGAAGCGATCGAGGAGCGCCATCCCAAGGCGAAGGGCTCCCGGCATGAGCAAGTCATCGGCGCAGAGGATCATGAAATAATCGGCGCGGGCCAGATCCACGCCTTCGTTGAACGAGGCGTGGGAACCGACATTCACCGGATGGCAGATGACCTCGATCCTGTCATCCGTCGCCGCCAGCCGATGCGCCACCTCGACGCTGTTGTCGGTGGAGGCGTTGTCGATGATGACGATCCTGACATCCTCGACCCCCTGGGCAAGAACGCTTTGAACGCATTGCGGCAGGAAGTGCGCATAGTTGTAGCAAGGGATGACTATGTCGACGCTGGCCATCAATCAGAACCTCCGATGAGGACGAGGATTGCCAGGCTCGCTTGGCGTCCTCATGGGCTTATTCAGCATTGTTTCCATCGATGATGCTGCTCGCACGAGTGAGACCGCAACAGGCTAGCATTTCGACGTCATTGTTGACCTTCAGACGATGGATGTAGCCCCTACCCCTGGTCCGCAACTTTCGGATGAATGCCGGTTGCGCATTGCCTGGAGGCGCAATGCGGGCGATCAACACCATGCGCTTCAACCGATCACGCCGGAGAGGAGACAGGCGTCCTGTCTATCGACCTGCTCCCTGAACTCGACGAGCCGCTCGCCGATTGCCTGTTCGTGTTTTTCCCTGGCCGCCACCAGCTGCGAAAACTGCGCGATCAGCGTTTCGACATTGAAAGTCTCGACATGCTGGCAGTACTCGCCCAGGTCCATTTCTTCCATCAGCACATCGTTCTTCCTCGCGTAGCTCAGCGAGATGGTCGGCCTGCGCATCATCAATGCGCAGACGATGTTGTGGAACCGCGTGGCGACGACGATGTCGGTGAGCGCCATCTGCCCCATGACGTCGCCCAGCGAATGGACCTGTTCGTGTGCCAGCCTCGAGCCGGGCCGCAGGCCGCCCACGGCCGCCCGGAGCGCGTCGACGGCGATGCTGTCTTCCTCGTCGCCTATGAGAAGCCTGACATCATGGCCGCTGTCGAGCAGGTGGACGACGAAATGCGCCAGTTTGCCAATATAGCCGGAAAGGATCGACTGACCGCCTTCGGCAAAGCCGTACCAGCCGCGATAGGCCATGACGCCGACACCCACCGTCAGCGCCTCCGTCCGAGTCCGAGGAGACGGAATTGGCGCGGGTAGGCCGAAGGCGAGGTCTGGATAGATCGCGTCTCCACGGGTGTCTAAGCCGACACTTTCCATAAATTCCCTGGATTGCAGGTCGCGGTAGGACCGGTAGTGTGCCAGTCGGGCCGCCGACGTCATCAAAAAGCGGCTCAGACGGTTCCTGATCGGCCCGGCCCCGATGCTGACAAAGGCGATACGCGTCCCGACGAGGCGAGCGGCGAGGCACCATTTGAAGATGTCGTAAGGCATACCTGCCGGCCTTTCCCCGAAATCGTCCAGGATACCCGTGCCTGGAAAGATCATCACGTCAGACTTGCGGATGCGGCTTACTGTCTGCACGAAATCAGCAAGTTTTCCGGGGATTTTCAGGAGGAGGCGGTTGATACTTCCGGACAGGCCAGTCGCCGGGCCATTCCGGCGGATCGGCAAAGTATCGATCCCGAATGTCTGTTTGACCACCTCGGGTTCACCGCAAACACATGAAATTTCTGCTTCGGGCCTCTGTCTCCTCAGAAACCCAACCATTGCTTCGAGTGAACCTTCATTGCCGAGGTTGCCGGAGCCGAAGAGCCCGAACATTGTTATTCTTCGAGGCGCTCGGTGCACCTCGATACGGTGGCCGCTTGGGTGGCGGGATGCCGTCCCGATTGCGTCGGTAGTCAAGAGGCTGTCAAAGCTGTCTGCAGCCTCATTCCTGGCGGTCATTGGCTTTGTACCGGTTGCGCATGGAGTTCCAGTATCCAATCGGCATGATCGCCTTTTGGCGGCGCGAAATACCGAACATTCATGGAGAACGGTGACCCGGCCGCTGCCTCGCTCCCTCCGGTGGAAGGATCAACCCAGCGAGCCGAGACCTGCTGTCCGGCTAGCCCTGCAAGGTCAAGGGTAACCCCCCTCCCATTGGGAAGGTAAACGAGTGCGAGCGACCCATCCTTGGTCCGCGAAGACATTGTCCGGGCGTGATAGTTGCCCTGTCCTCCGATAAGGAAATCACTGCTCGTATCAGGTTCGAGCTCCCACCATCTGATCGACGAAAAAAATTGATGGAGAACCTGCATGCTCCTTGCCCCTGGACTGTCGAGCTCCTTTTGCCAGGTCATTTCGGCTGGCCAGAGGCCTGGGCCGCCGAAGTGCCAGATCGGGTTGTTGCCGAACACGTGTCCGGAAGCCCCTGAAAGAATCGCCTGGTAGGCCTGCACCCGCACACGATGCGCGTCCGCGCCGAACTCGTTTTCGTAGGCACTCTCCATAAGGAAAAAAGGCATGTCGCCTGAGGCGTGCTGGACAAGGGCCGCCGCGTGGACGGGTTCATAGGTGTAGACATTGTTCACGGAAAGCCACGGTTCGCCCCGCCAGTCGTCCAGAGCCGCCGTTTCGGGCGCGTTGTGCGCGGTTTGCAAGGCACCCGGATCGGTTTCCCGGATCCCTTCCGCGACCGCCCTGACCAGGCTCTTGTCCGGCGGATTGTAGTCGCCGCCCTCCACCCAGATGATGTTTCCGAGGCCGCCATAGCGCTGTCCGACGAATCGGCCGTAGGCTCGCAGGCTTTTCTCGCCGGCGGCGGCCATCTCCTGGTACCAGCCCTGGTCCCCGCCGCGATAGCCGAGATAGGAAGGGACGAGCAGCACCACGAAACCCAGGTCGCGCGCCCTGCGCAAGACCCAGTCGGCATGCCTGAAATAGGCTTCGTTGGGGGCGCTGAAGTCGCCATCGCGAAGGAAAGGGCGATCGCCATATGCATTGGCGGGAGCGTTGCGGGCAAAGCGATGCTCGATGAGGTTGATCAGCACCACGTTGAACCCGCGTGCCCGCCGGTCACGGAGGTAGACATCCGCATCCTCGCGAGTCAGATCGGCGATCAGCGACCACGCGGCGTCGCCATTGACCAGAAAGGCACAGCCGGCAGCGTCTTCCAGATATCGCTTGCCAGGTTCCACGCGCAGAGGGAACGGCTGCTGGGCCGCCATGGGCGGTTCGCAGGCTTGGCCGACCAGAGTCGTCGCAGCCAGCAGGCAAAATGCTAGACCACAGAAGCGCAGATCCATGACGGCCCAGCCCCCTATTCAGCCGCAGACTAGTTTGCCATTTCGGCGGCGGGGGCCGTTTTCGCGGTCGCGGCGAGATGGACAGCATACTTGTCGATGAATTCGCTGGAGGTGATCATGCCGCGGGCTATGGAATCCCTCGACATCGAGCCGTCCCGCAGCTGTTTGGAATAGACGTCCAGCCCGTACCCGTCGCCGTCCCTGTCCATGAGCAGCCGGTACAGGAAGGCGACATAGCCACGGTCGGTCAGGCCGATGATGGAATACTTCCTCAGGAATTCCCGCGAATGCATCAGGTCGATCATCATTTTGGGGACATCGGCCGAGCCGTCGTCAAGGGCCGCGGACCACCGTTCGATATCTTCGTCGTTCGCCTTGCGCCCCAGTATCAGGCAATGACTGAAACTCGCCTGGCGCATCGTGGCGGTCACGATCTTGTCGCTGTCCGCGAAATCGCAACCGCGCTCCGGCCTGGGCAACGGCCGCGGGCCGAGTATCAAGTCCCTCACCGCAATGTATGCGGCCTTAGGCCCTGCCGGGCTCCAGCCGCGGTCCGCGGAGCCGACAAGCCTGACCAACCCCATTGATGCTTCGAAGTCGGGCGCCCAATAGGTTTCGTCCAGAAGCTCATAGATGTGAGCGGCTTCCACGTTGTACTTGGTCTGCAGCTGGCGCAGCCGCAGCATTGACTGCATCAGTCCTTCGGCCTGCTGTCTTTCGCTTTGCCGGCTTCCGTAAGGATTGTTGAATTCGGTGACCCAGATCGGTTTCCCGTAGCTGGCGAGCACCTTGAAGGCGGGCTCGGGATTCTCGCCGTACATATGCCAGACCGAGATGTCCCATTTGATGCCGTCCTGCTTCATTCGTTCG
Source organism: Mesorhizobium caraganae (assembly GCF_016836705.1). Taxonomy (GTDB): domain Bacteria; phylum Pseudomonadota; class Alphaproteobacteria; order Rhizobiales; family Rhizobiaceae; genus Mesorhizobium; species Mesorhizobium caraganae. The sequence goes on from NZ_JAFCGY010000003.1 coordinate 223,504, forward strand.
AACGCCCCGGTGTGGCCCCACCCTGCAGTGCCGATCGCCTTGCGGATGCCCGGGTCGACTCCGCTCATGCCGTCGGACAATCCTTTCAGGACGGCGCTGACCTTGGCCCAGCGCGGGCCGAAATAGTCCAGCACTCCGGTGCCGCCGGCCGGACCCCATTCGCAGGGATACGTGGTGCCGTCGTCGCGCTTCTCGCAAGCTTTGATGATGGCGTAGTTTTCCATCTCGTTGCCCAGTTCCCAGGCACGGATGTCATCCTTGAACCGGGATCCGAATGCGACTGCTAGAGCGCGCGCCTTGCCGTAGAGCTCATCGGTGCTGTCTTTATCGAGGTCGACGTTGCCGGGCGTGATGACGGGCAGCACCTCGATGCCGTGCTTCTTGCCCTCTGCCACGAGTTCCGCCAGCCTGTCCGCTGAAGAAATGTCGGAAATGTTCACGCGGTAGGACTTCATCCCCAGGTCTTCGAGGTAGTCGAACTGACGCTCGATCGCGATGCCTGGATAGGCTGTAATCGGGTGGCCGTTAGCCCCCCAGAGAATGTCGCCGAAGGCCGACGAGGCCATGGCAAGCAGGCAAGCCGCCCCGATCAACGCACGTTTCAACATTTCAGTGCCCCGGTTTTCACCAGACTGCAACACTACCCTCGTCGCGGATCGCAACAATCTGTCTATATTGGGAGACCGCCCTCATCCGGCTACGTCTTTCGAATGCGGCCAATAGCCTTTGGGCGCTATGTGTGACGGCGCAACTCAGTACAGGGCGACCGCTTTCGAGACCTTCGCGGGATGCAGTGTTTTGCAGCCGGAGAAGCGAGTTCAGGCGCCCCTCCGGTCTCAACCGAATGTGGGACGGACCTACTTCCTTTTGGCTTCTACTTCGAACCGCCGGCCTATGTTCTTCTGCCTTGAGATCGGCGGGCGGACCCGGACGTCATCTTCGGCGCTTGTTCACTCGCAGCCGGCATCCAGGATCATCATGAGCGTCAAACGCGCACTTCTGCTGAGCACGGGCGATCGTTACATCGTAATCGGCTTGAACTTTGTCACCGTCGCGGCCGTTTCCCGCATCCTGACCCCCGAGGAGATCGGCATTTCGGTGATCAGCCTGGCAATCCTCGGCATCGCGCTGTCGGCGCGGGAATTCGCCAGTTCGAGTTTCATGATCCAACGTCCGGTTCTGAGCGGGGAGGACATTCGCGGGACCTTCAGCCTGATGCTCGCCCTCACGGCGGCAGTCGCAGCCTTTCTGGTTGTGGCCGCTCCGGCGCTCGCGTCCTCCTTCCATGAAGAAAAACTGGTGCCTTATCTTCGGCTGGTGTCTGTGTGCCTTTTCGTCGAATTGGTCTCTATCCAGATCGTCACCCTGATGCGCCGTGAAATGGCTTTCGGAAAGGTCGCCATGATCAACGTTGCCGGGGCGGCCACTGGAGGAGTTGTTACCGTCGCGCTGGCGCTGACGGGGTTCAGCTATATGAGCTTTGCCTGGGCTTGGCTGGCGAGCAGCGCGGTCACCGGCGTGTTGGCCCTGGCGCTGCGCCCGGATTTCTGGATGTTCAAGCCGACGTTCAAGCAATGGCGCGAGATAGCCGCCTTCGGCGGCTACAATGGCGCCATCGTGTTCCTCTACAGGGCCTACGAGGCCTTGCCCCTCCTGTTGCTCGGCCGTGTCCTGTCGCCCCATGCGGCGGCGCTCTTCAGCCGCGGGCTGACGGTGTGCCAGATACCCGACAAACTGATCCTCGGCGGAGCCATGGCGGTCGTGCTTCCGGTTTTTTCGGCCTCGGCCAGGCAGGGCGGAGACCTTAAACGATCCTATCTGCATGCCATTGAAATCATCACCGGACTTCACTGGCCGGCATTGCTGGCCGTCGCCGCGCTGTCCTATCCCGTCGTGGACATCGTGCTCGGCCACCAATGGCGGGCTGTTGCACCGTTGGTGCAAGTCATCGCGCTGGCGTCGCTTTTCACCTTCAGCTTCGAGCTGAACCATCCCGTGATGATGGCAATGGGCTCGATCAGGGACATGTTCGTGAGGTCGCTGATCGTCGTCCCCGTCTCGGCAGTCGTCATGACGGCCGCGGTCCTGCTTGCCGGACTTATGGGCGCCGCGCTGAGCCTGATGTTCATTGTACCGTTCCAGGCCTTTGTGTCCTTGAGTTTCGTGCGTCGCAGACTTTCGCTGCGGTGGGACGAGATAGCTGTCGCCGTCCGAAAGAGCGTCGTCGTCGCCATGTTGACCACACTCGGCCCGCTGGGCATGATCGTTGCCGGCGGCTTCAGCTTCGACCTGTCGTTGGGACAGGCAATATTCGCCGGGTGTCTTGCCGCGGCCGGCTGGCTGGCCGGAGTGTTCGTGACCAGCCACCCCTTGTTCGACGAAATCGTGAATGCCGGTCGAATATTCCGCAACGCAGTTGCTCCAGCATAATTGTCGGCGCCATTGCGACGGAAGGCCGTTTCACGCTTTTCCTGGAATTGCTCCGGCAGTCAGCAGTTCCCTCCATTGCTGCAGGAACCGATCCTTTGTTGCAGCTGACGCTGTCTCGCGCAGCGAGCGGCTTGTTTGCGCTTTCTCCGCGGCGCTTCGCGAAAGCGCTTTCCCCATAGCTTCCGCGATCGCGGCGGGACTATCCGGCTGCACCTGCGCGCAAACGCCTCCGACGGCCTCCACGAGGGCGCTGCCGGCGGACACCATCGGCAGCAGCCCCATATGGGCGGCCTCCAGTGCCGGCATGCCGAAACCCTCGAGAAGGCTCGGCAGCACGAATGCCTCGGCATTTGCGTAGAGCCAGCGCAACTGCGCGTCGGGAACGTATCCCATGAGCCTCACACCCGGAACGGTGCCTGCGAGTTCCGCTATCTCCGCATAGCCGTCGCCGCGCGATCCGCACAGCAGATATCCGACCCCCTGGCGATGGAAGCCGCCGTCTCGATACGCCTTCAGGGCCGCGACCTGGTTCTTGCGGGTTTCGAACGCGCCAACTGTGAGAAAGAACAGACCGTTGACGCCGGGGACCGCCTCCGCCGGACCATTGAACAGTTCGGTGCGCAGATAGAGCGGGATTGTCTTCAGGAACCGGAAAGCGGACCCGAAAAGGATCTCGAAGTGGTGCGCCGAGAAATTGCTGACGAAAACGACGCCGGGACCAACGCGTCGTATTTTCTCGTAGGCAAGACGATAGTTGGCGCAGGTCCGTTCGTCGTAGAGTTCGCCATGCGTCAGCGGGCCGACATCGTGGCAAAGGACAATATCGTTCTCCGTCAGGCGTGACCTCAGGACGTAGAGCGGGTCCAGGAACAGCCGGGTGCCGCGTTCGTCGACCTTGTCACGGATCAGGAAGATTTCGCTGTCCTGGAGCCAGTTGATCTCCAGCATCATGAGACGGGCGACAATCTTGCGGACCAGGCCCTCGGGGGCGAAGGAACCCAGCCGCCAATACCGGATCCCCGCCCTGCCGGGGACGAATTCCTGGGTCAGGTCCTTGGCGATGTGATAGGCTCCGGTCCTATTCAGGATCGACAGCGAGTTGTCGAAGAGAACCGTCTTGGAGGATGTCCCTCCGCTCGCGGCGTGTAATCTGTCCAGGTCGATCCGCTCGTTCATCGTGCTCTCCCGGAGATCAGTCGGGCCATTCGCGGGGCTGCGAAAGCCTCGCGCCGCAGAAACCCGAAATGAGGGGCCCTAAAGGTTCCTCATCAACGGTCATCATCTCTCTCCGCATCGACTTCCGCATATTTATGGAAGCCCTCACGCGGCTTCGAACAACTCGGTCAGTCCTATCCCTTCGGAAGGCCTCCTGCCGCAGACTCTCTTCCGATCAACTGTCTCTTCCGATCAACTGTCGAACTCCCCGAAGTCGGCGTCGACCTGTATCATGAGTTCGAGGTACTTCCAGGCGATCCACCGCCAGGAATAACTGTTCGCCCTGGCGGATCCCTTGGTTACCAGCCACTCGCGCAAGGCTGGGTTGAGCATCAGTTGGCGGACCTTTTCGGCCCAGCAATGGACGTCGTCGGGATCGGCATAGAGTGCCGAATCCCCGCAGATTTCCGGGAGGCACGGCGAGGTCGAGGCCACGACAGGGCAGCCCGACGCCATCGCTTCGATGGCGGGTAGCCCAAAACCCTCGATGCGTGACGGGAATAGGAAGCACAGGGCGCCTTCGAGCGCCTTCTTGAAATCGTCGTCCCCTATGCGGCCAAGGAGGACGATGTTGGCGGGCATTTCCGGGACGTGGCGCAGGATCGCGGTCTCGTCGACATCGCCTGGCATCCAGAGATCGAGACCCATCCCATCGAGAACCGGGGCCAGCTTGGCGAGAAGCCCCATATTCTTGTATTCCTGATCCCGCCTTCCAAGGCAGAGGACATATGGCCTGCCGCAGTCGACGGCCAGTGACGATCTCGCTGCATTCCATCTCTTCGTATGATCGCTGCCGTTGTAGGTGACGACGATGTTTTCGTCCGGCGCGACGCCGAACTCCACCAGATGGCTGCGCGAGAGTTGCGAGACGGTGGTGATGCGGGCGGCCCGCCTGCCGAGCGCCGGCAGGATCAGGCGGTGCGCCCAGCGGAAACCCCGCCCGTAGCTCGACGGCATCAACCTGGTGTGCATATCGTGGATGCACGCGATCTGGCGCCTCAGTGCGACGGGAGCGAGGTTGCAGAAGCTCAGCAATCCCCCAGGCACGTGCCAGGGCAACTGCGCCTGCACCCAGAACTGGGGGAGGCGCGGCCTCCTGAATTCAGGAACGACCCGGACGGGGATGGCATCGAGGCGGAAAGGTCCCGAAAGCGCACGCGGCACCACGAGATCGATCTCCAGGTCGCGACTAAGCGGATGCCCTTCCGAAATGAGAGCGTCGAGGGCCATGGTCACCTCGCGGGCGTAGCGGGCAACTCCGGTCTGCCCAAGAGTCGTGAAGTCTCCGTTTATCGTCCAGCGCCGTCTCGGCGCTTCCCGGTTCGCCCACGCCAAAGCGGAATGGCCGATCGCGGATTCGGCACCACCGGCGCTCGATCTCGCCGGCGGTGTCTCGGGGCGATGGCCATTCAACCGTCCGGCCGATCTTGGTAGTGGCGGCACTGTCGTTTCGAACTCAAATTCACCCATGTCTCCACCCCCGGTCCTTTCGGTACCTGGGCCAGACTAACATTCGCAGCCGCACTAAGGCCCTCAAACGTTTGAGGTAGGCGCATTGTTCGACCTCGCCTATCCGGATGCTTCCCGTTTACCCGGATGACCCCATGGCCATGGTGACCCGGCGCCTTCGCAGCGCCACACTCGGGGCGACAAAGGGGGCCGCCATGGCACGGCGCTGGACAATCAATGGGCGTTTTCTTTCCCAGCCGACAACGGGCGTCCAGCGTTATGCGCGCGAAGTCGTCCGCTCGCTCGACGCCTTGATCGCGGAACAGGACCCCCTCGCCCGCGGCCTCGAAGTCGGACTGCACTGTCCACCCGGCTCCGATGAGATCCCGTTGGCTTCCATCGAACGCCGCGAGACCGGTCGCACGGGCGGCCATATCTGGGAGCAGACGCAGCTCCCGTTGTCCCTCGATGGAGGCGGACTGCTCAGCCTCTGCAACACGGGACCACTGCTTTCTCGAAAGCATATCGTCTGCATCCATGATGCAAACGTTTGGAATGCGCCGCAGAGCTATTCGCGTGTCTTCAGGAGCTTCTACAGAACTTTGTTGCCGTGCCTCGGCAAGACGGCATGGCGTGTTTCGACGGTTTCCGAATACTCGCTGGGCGAACTGGTCCAACGGGGCGTTACCCCCGCGCAGCGGGCCTTTGTAGCCCCCAACGGCCATGAGCATGCTTTGCGATGGAGGCCTGAACACTCGGCAGGGATACGACTGGCGGGGTCGCGGGAAACCATCGTCATGATCGGCAGCACCGCACCCCACAAGAATGTGGGGCTTGTCCTGGACATGGCTGACCGCCTTGCCGAAGCCGGGCTCAGGATAGCGATTGTCGGCATGTCGGATTCTCGTGTTTTCAAGTCAGGACCAACCAGCGCAAAAGCCCGAAACGTCCACTGGCTCGGCCGCATTTCCGATGGCGAGTTGGTTGCTCTCCTCGCGGACTCACTATGCCTGGCTTTCCCCTCGCTCACCGAGGGCTTCGGCCTCCCCGCCCTCGAAGCGATGGCGGTCGGATGCCCGGTGGTGGTTTCCGACCGAGCCAGCCTGCCTGAAGTCTGCGGGAACGCAGCGCTCTTTGCTCCTCCGGACGACCCCGAGGCATGGTTCGACCGTTTCATGCAGTTGCGCAATTCTGAGGCCCTGCGGCTGCAGATGATAGGCAAGGGACGGGCGAGAGCGTCGGCATACAGCTGGAGAGCGACGGCCTTGCGCTATCTTGAGGCGATGGCCGCCGCCGACGGCGTCGACACGGAAACGAAGGTCGTCAGGGCTCGGGAGTTCACATGATCTCGTGGAGTGCCTGGACGGCCCCGAGCGATTCCAGGATGGCCCGGTCGAAGTTCTCTTCGGAAAAACGTTCTGCATTCCTGGCGCAGGCGCGGGGCGTTATGGCATAGCGGTTCTCTTCGAACCGCTCGACTGCCTCCTTGAGGTGATCGACGGTTTGAGCCTTGAACAGCACCCCAGTCGGTTCGGGCGATGACCCAAGGCGCCGCACAATGTCGACCGCTCCGCCGCGACCGAAGGCGATCAGCGGAGTTCCGCAAGCCTGCGCCTCGGCCAACGCTATGCCAAAGTCCTCGCAGCCCGCAAAGACCATCGCCTTTGCGCGTGCCAGGGTGCTCACATAGTCTTGCCGGGGCAGATAGCCCGAGAAGGTAATGTTCGGGCCGGCAAGCGCCCGCAGGCTGGTTGATTGCTGCCCTTCGCCAACGATGACCAACCGCCGCGACGGCATTTCGTTGAAGGCCCGGATGACGAGGTCGGTGCGCTTGTACGGCGCGAGGAAAGATGCCGAGACATAGTAGTCATCCTTGTCGTCGACACAGGGCAGTTCTGCGAGGGCAACCGGCGGGAAAACGACGCGGGCTTCGCGCCCGTAAATGTGCTGGATACGGGAGCGGACATAATTCGAATTCGCCAGCATCATGTCCGGACCGTGCGCGGTCCGCGTGTCCCACGTCCTCAAACGATGCAACATATACCGGTAGAGCATTCCCTTGGGGCCGAAGCCAAGGTGACCCTGCTGAAGATAGGAAAACTGCTCGTCCCAGGCGTAGCGGACCGGGCTGTGGACATAGCAAAGATGCGGCTGGTCGGGCCTGGTGATCACGCCACGCGAGAATGCGGCCGAAGACGAGATCACCGCATCATAGCCTGTCACGTCGAACTGCTCGATCAGGAAAGGACAGAAGAAGAAGAGGGAGCGATAGAATTTCTGGACCATCGGGATCCGGTTGGCCGCGGACGTGTGGAATTCCACGTCGCGGAAATATTGCTCCTTCACCTCTGCTGGCAGGAAATCGAAAAGCGTGAAGACTTCAGCATTGGGAAACTGCTTGCAGATTTGCGCCAGAACCCGTTCCCCTCCCCGGAAGTTCGGGCACCAGTCGTGAACGACCGCTATCCTCGCGTATCTGTCGACGCGAAGCTCCGGCGCGGCCGGCAACTCCTCGATGGGCACATCGAGCTTGGCCGCGATCGCCAAATCGGAAGAGCGTTCGTGGAGCATGGGTCCCCTCGCACCTGCAGACCCGGCAGTCTCCATTCCACGTCATGGTCCCGGCAAGTTGTCCGATCGGTTACAGTCCGCTCCCGGTGCATGCCTGCCTAATACTTATGGCTGTGTGCCGTCCGGCGGAATACTCCAAAGGCCTGTGCCCGGAGGTAGAGCAAGCTCATGTCGTCTCCTTTTATGCAGGCTGTTTCCCTCCGCCGCTCGGTCTAGCGTCGGCGGAAACCGAAGCGTGGATCGAGCATGAGACTCGCAGTGATCATCCCGACCCTTGGCCGCAGGGAACAGCTCTCGCGCCTGCTCAAGTACTTGGGCGACCAGACGAGACTTCCTGACGAGGTCATCTTGTCGGCGCCCGACGCCACGCATATCGAACTGCCGGAATGCTGTTCTTTCCCCGTCTCGCTCGTTTTCGGACCGAAGGGATCGTCTGCCCAGAGGAACACGGCTCTCGCGCCTTCCCTGCAGCGCTTCGACCTCATCACTTTCTTCGACGACGATTTCGTTCCGTCTGCCGAATACCTGGAGCAGGTCGAGAAAGCCTTTGCGGAAAATGACGGGTGGGCAGTGCTGATGGGCAGGGTCGTCAGAGACGGAGCCACGAACGCGGGCCTCAGCTGGGAGGATGCCGAAGCCGCCCTGAGGGAAGCCAAGGGAAAAACGCATGCTGGACCGTTGGTGGTCGACCATGTCGGGGCTTACGGCTGCAACATGTCCGTCCGTTCCTCGCTTGTAGGCGATGTGCGTTTCGACGAGCGCCTCGTCCTCTACGGCTGGCAGGAAGATATCGACTTCACCAGCCGATTGAGGTCCAGAGGCCGTGTGGTCTGCGTGAACTCGATCACGGGCGTCCATCTCGGCATCAAGTCGGGACGTACCAGTGGAACGCGGTTCGGGTACTCCCAGGTTGCCAATCCGATCTACCTGATCAAGAAAGGCTCGGTTCCGGCCTCTTTCGCGCTGCCCCTGATGTTCAGGAATATTGCGGCCAACCTGGCAAAGAGCCTGCGCCCCGAGCCATATGTCGACCGGAGGGGCAGACTGAGGGGCAACATGCTCGCGATCCTGCACGTTGCCATGGGACGGATCGAACCCGAATACATCCTGAAAATCTGAGGCGGAAAGACAATGCGGAAATGGCTTGTGACTGTGGCGGCTTCAATTGCGGCGGCGACCGCCTTCGCCTTACCGGCGGTGGCTGCCGAGTATCTCCTCGGACCTCAGGACAAAGTCAGGCTCAAGGTATACGAATGGCGCGCATCGCGCGACGTGATCTTCGAATGGACCGCTCTCAACGATGATTTCGTTGTCGGAGCCGACGGCACTCTCTTCCTGCCATTTGTCGGCCAGATACATGCGCAGGGCACCGCACCCGGCGACCTCGCCCGCGCGATCGGCGACCGCCTGATGCAGCAGATGGGCCTCGGCCGTGAGCCGGATGTCGCCGTCGAGATCGTCCAGTACAGACCGTTCTACATCGTCGGCTACGTCACGCAGTCCGGCGAGTTTCCCTACAGACCCGGACTGACGGTGCTGCAGGCGCTGGGAATTGCCGGCGGCTTGCGGACACGCGAGGATGACATCCCGAGGCTCGAGCGTGAAGTCATCGCCGGCCAGGGCGACGTGGGTTTGTTGGCGCTCAGCAGCGTCAGTCTGCTCGCGCGCAAAGCGCGGCTGGAAGCCGAACTGGCCGACAGCAACGATATCGCTTTCCCTACGGAATTGAAGGATAGGGCTTCGAACGCAACGGTCGCGGTGGCGATGGAGCAAGAGCGCAGGATCTTCGCCGTCCGCAAGGAAGCGATGACGACGCAACTGCGCTCCCTGAGCGAACTCAGAGATTTCCTGGAGAAGGAACTGGACTCGCTCCAGCAGCAGCTGACCTTCCGCGACAAGCAGATTGAACTCATCCAGAAGGAACTGGCCGGCGTTTCGGCCCTTGTCCAGAAGGGGCTTGCTGTTGCACCGCGGGAACTCAATCTGGAAGGGACGGTTGCCCAGATGCAGGGCGACAGATTGGCCGCCGAGACCTCGCTTTTGCGGGTCAGGCAGGAGATAAGCAAGACCGACATAGAGATCCTCAATCTCAATAACCAGCACGCCAACGAGATCGCCGACGCCTTGCGGGAAACGCAGTCGCAGCTCAATGAAGTTGTCAGCAAAGCCGACACCGCAGCGCAGTTGCTACACGAAACCGCGGTCACGGCTCCTGCGCTGCTCGCCCTCAAGGAACGCGCCGAGAGTGCCAAGCCGATCTTCAAGATCGTCAGGACGACGGGCAATGGTTCGGAAGAACTGACGGCTGAGGAAACAACACCGATCGAGCCAGGCGATACTGTGAAGATCGAGATACCCCCGCCGGCGTCCGCTTTGTCTGCCCTCCCTGTAGAGGGCGACATTCAGGGACAGGCGCTTCCGATTCAGAACACCAACTGATCAGGCCCGCATGAGTTCAGCGAGGACTGCTGCCTGCCGCCGTGCGTCAATCGATGCCTAGACCGCGTCTCTGAAAGGATTCGCGCTCTTTTAGGCTTTTGCATGCATTATCCCAAACCGCTGCACAGTTTTGGACATGCATTTTGGGAGGAAATCACCGTACTCGTCGGATCGCAAGCCGCCCCAACGCGATGCTGGCACGAGGGGCTGAGGGCGCACAGGCCGCGTCGATGCTGGAGTGAGCTGTGCATGCAGTGATGCTGGCCCTTGCTATGCTTTTTGAGGCCGCATATCAGTGATCATTCGACCGGCTTCCGCACCAACTGCATTCGCCAACTCAACAGGCGGGTCCTTCCATGCCGAAGCAGGCCGTTCTGTGCCTTGATATCGTAGCTGGAGATGTCGGTGCTCATGAGTGTAGTCGCTGTATCGGCGGCAGGCGTCCTGATGGGACTGCGGTTCAAGGCTCCCGCCCTGATCGCAGCGACTGCTCTGCTCATGATCGGCAGTCTTGCCTGGAATGACCTTGGCTTGCCGGGCTACGTGACGATCACCAAATTCCTCATCTTGGCATTCGCATTGGCCGTCGCCTACATCGTTGGTCTGTCGATTTCCGTTTATTGGAAACGGACCCAGGTATGAACAGCCTCGGCCTTCCGAGCGTTCACATTTGGTACAATGCACTCAACCAATCATAGAACCGCGAATTCCCGGGATCCTCCCCGCTCGCTCCCTATCCCAGACGTTGCGTAACCAGCGCGTCAGAGGGACCTCGAACCCCAAGTGAATTCCTACGGCGGCAACGACTGTAGTGAGCGCTGCGATCGGCATTACCAGATAGGCCATTCTTGGTTCTGGGACCATAACTTTGGCCGCCAAGTTTACGAACGGCTGTAACAGCAACGGATGAAACAGATACATCGAATAGCTCGCAGCGCCAACCAACAGCACGATTGAGCTACGCGTTGTCGCCCCACTCCGCTCAGCCAATAAGGCCCCAGCAACTATCAGAACAGCCGGAAATCCGTAGGTTGCAACCCTGTACCCGTTTGGAGAAATCTGTAAGTAATACTCGATTGAAAGCACGGCCAAACCTGTTGCAATGAACGCAACACTAACGGGCCGCCCGACCTTCCTTGGTTGAGATAGAAACCAGTAACCGAGCCAGCATCCAGCGACGAATTCTAGCATTATTGAATCCGTATAGACGCGTAGCGCATAAGGGCTATCTGGTCCGAACAACCGACCAACTCCCACTACAATGATGAGGACCGCCGAAATGGCCACCACCCTGTCGCGTATATTCCGAAGCCAGAGAAACGCGCCAAATATCAAGTAAAAGAAAATTTCGTAGATCAAAGTCCATCCAAGCGAGAGAATAGGCCCGTTCTCACCATCCAGTCGCACTTTAGGGTAAAACAAAAACGACGTGATTACGTCGGCCAGGTTGTAGCCCTGCAGTCCATTCGGTCGAAACCCGATCCCGAACAAGGCAACGAGCGCCAAGGTCGCCGTCCAATAGAGTGGGGCAATTCTGATCACCCTTTCGCCGTAGAACGCCCAGGCGGAACGTTCCTTTCGCGCGTACGCAAAAACCATCACGAACCCAGAAATGACGAAGAATATGTCGACACCTTCCGCACCTACATCGCTTTGAAAATCCGTACCAAAACGACGGTTTAACATGGGTTGAAGGTGGTAAAACAAAACCGCTATCGCGGCGACGCCCCGCAAGGTCTGTAAATTGGCAATCAATTTTGAACCCCCGCCCTCTTATTTAGCTTTATCTTTTTACTCGTTAGCCCTTCACCGATAATAGTTCGCCCATAAATATATTGTCCTGTCGCGCACCATGGTTGGCGTCGCTATGCAATGAAATAGTGCAGGATGTTTATTCTATCCAAATGCCCCCGTTCTAGGAAGCCCTGTCAAAGCGCATCACCGCGAAAACGGTCCTGAACAAGATCGCCATGTCGAGCCAGACCGACCAGTTCCGCACATACTGGCTGTCCAACGCCACGCGGCTGGCGTAGTCCATGCTGCTTCTTCCGCTCACCTGCCAGAGGCCGGTGAGTCCCGGCCTTGTCCGGAGGTATTCCCCCAGGTGGTCGCCGTAGCGGTTGAGTTCGTCCTTCACGATGGGTCTTGGGCCCACGCAGCTCATGTCACCGCGGATGATATTGAAGAGCTGGGGGAGTTCGTCGAGGCTCGACTTGCGGAGCATCCATCCAAGGAACGTGACGCGGGGGTCGTTCCTGAGCTTTTGGGTCTCCTCCCACTCCATGCCGACATGAGGATTGGCTTCGAGATATGCTTTCAGAACTTCCTCCGAATTGGCAACCATCGAGCGGAATTTGTAGCACTTGAATGGCTGTCCGCCGAAGCCGACTCGGCTGTGGGAGAACACCGCCGGACCTCCTGCCGTTATCCTGATCAGCAGGGCAACGACGACCATAACCGGCGCCGCCAGGACAAGGGCCGATATTGCCACGACTAGATCCATGATCCGCTTCGACATGCCTCCCAGAGGAGGGTTCGTCGTTCCTGCCCTGAGGGAAGTCGACAGGTCTGACAGCGCCGCCCCCGCGTTGCCGGGGTCGTGCGAGCCAACGACATGCAGGACTGTCGTTCGGCTGTCGGCCGACTCAGGGCGAAATGGCGGAATCCAGATCGGCGCTCCCTGATGCGGCTGCTTCTCGAAGGCGTCTGTTGTCATTGGACGGTTGCCGGTTCGAACTTGTTCTCGACACTCTTCCAAGGGCGGGGCTTGTGAGCAAGAAAGGCAAAGGAGGTAGCGTGGCGCTCCGGGGGTGCCCCCCTAATCCCAAGGAATGATCCCCTACATGCTTTTGCGACTTCCGAAGGAGGATTTCTCGATACCAGTTTCATGCCGTGCGGCGCTTGGGCGTCATCGCGCGGGCCTTCGTCAGGAGTACGCCAAGTATCGGCGTTCTGCTGGCCTGCAGCGTCCTGACGAGTTCTCGCAGCGTTTCGACGTGTGTCTTGCCCCAGTCGGCAACAATCACGACGCCATCCAGAACGGATCCCACAACCAGTTCGTCGGCACCCGAGGCGAGTGTCGGCAGGTTGACGATCACGATGTCGTAGGCGGCAAGCTGGCAGGCGGCAAGGTCACTGGTGGTAAGCTCCGCCAGGAGTGTCTTCATCCTGCCTGGCGCCAACAGCTGCTTATCGTCGACCACCGAACCTGGCAGAATATCGAATGGCCGTCCGGGGGCGCGGACGATATTGAGCCGGACAGGATCCTGGAACGGTTTGTCTAGGGCCCGTGACGGGCCGAGCAGCCGTGTGGTCATGGCGGCTCGGATGTCGGCGTCGATCACCAACGTCTTCAGGCCGGACATCGCGTAAAGCGAGGCAAGATTGCTGGCGACGGAACTTTTCGAACTGTGGTTGGAGACAGCGGTCAGCCCAAGAAACTTAATGGGGTGACTGGTTTCCGCAAGGCTTATTTCGGTTCGCGCTTTCCTGAGGCTGTGGCTGTATTGGGAGTGCGGATATCTCACCACTTCGTCGACGTGGCCGGATTCTCCTCTCCAACTGGTGGGTGGCAGTTCTCCAATGCATTCGACACCCAGATTGTCCCGGATGTGTCGTGGCGACCTTATGGTCGAGTCGAACGTATGCCTTGCAAACGAAAGTCCGATACCGAGAACGAGCCCGGCAGCAGCCGCGAAGGCCAGTATTAGTTTCGGCCTTGGAGCGCTCGGACGGAGTGGGGCCGTCGCAGCCGTGATCACCCTTGCGTCAGCTACCGGGTACGACTGCTGGCTTACCGAGTTGGTGTATGCCTGCAGGAAGCTCTCATACATTTTCTGATAGGTTTCGGCAGTCACCTCAAGCTCTTCGAGCGTCGGCACGGCGCTCGTCCCGCCACTGGCTTCCTGGCCGACACTGTAGTCGTGCCGTGACCGGAACTCCTGCGCTTTCGCCATGGCCTCGTTCATCTGGGTGCGTAGTTGTCCAAGACGCTGCTCGAGCCACGCGCCGCCCTCCTTTGCGGCGTCGGTCTTGGTTTCGATCTGTTCGCGCACGAAGGCATCAGCTGTGGCGTTCGTGATCCTGGCTGCGCCTTCGGGATCAAGAGAGGTGAAGGATATCTCAATAGCGTAGGAAACGCCGACCCTGCGGATGTCGAGGCTGTTGCGGAAAATCGACATGCTGCGTCGGGACTTCTGATACTCGGTCAGCGTCGCAGGCGATTCAGGTGCGCTTAGACCGAAATGCTCCCAAAGCGACGTGAACCAGGCGCTTTTCCGGAGCCCGAACGTATCAAGCAGCACCTCTCCAAACTTCCTGAATCTCTCCCGCAAAATCGGGGCTTGCGGACGGTTGAACGCGGGGTCATCGACGAGCCTCAACTGGTCGATGACCATCGCAGCGATCTTTTCCGACTGCATCACTGCGATCTGGCTTTCCACTTGGGCGGTATCCAATGACAGATTTACTTCGCCGCCCTCCTGCAGGTGTTGCGGCAATTTCGGCTCGATCAGGATCTGCGCGCTGGCGGTGAAAGTCGGGTCGGTGGTCAAATTGTAGAACCCGCCCACCAAGAGAGACGCGGCAAGACAGGCGATGATGGTTCCGATATAGCGCCGCAGAAATTCGGTTATGTCGGAGAGGCCGATAAACTCCTGGCCGGCGGAAGCCTGCTGGTCTGTTGTCGAGGGCCATTGATTGGGAAACATACGGTTCATTCAACGTCTCCTGCTGGCGTGCGGAAAATCCTGCGCGCACGCCGCCCCCAATGCAGACGGTCCATAGAATTCGGCCGATCCTTTCATTGAAAGCCGAGGCCCCGCGATCCCAGACTGCGGCAAAAGACTACGCCTGCGCCCCGGAAGGTAAACGCCACCAATTGGCGTATGGGCCCTATGCCCCATGGGAAGGAACAATGCGCAGCAGTCCTTCTCTCGTCCTGTCGACAAATGACATCTGCTCTTCCAGCGAGACCTGCCGTCCGCGGTTGAGCGCCAGGTTCCGCGCGAGGGTATCGATCCGCGCGGACATGCGTTCGGACCCCTCGCCATTTTCCATCGCCTCCGAAGAGAAGGCGGCGCACTCCGTCATCCTCTCCACGGACGGGCGGAGTTCCGCGGATTCCCTCTCGATTTCCACCTGAATGACCGTGAGAAGACGAGCCAGGCGACCGAACCGCCTTTCGTCGACATCCTCGCGGAACGAGAACCTGAATGCGGTCAGCGGCATCTTGCAGCCCACCCTTGTCGCCAGCGCCCGACCGGACGCACCTTCCTTCCCCAGAATACAAGCCCGCCATGCTTGGACGAGACATCCTTTCGGCCATCGGCAGGCATGCTCCTATTGGATGAGGGAGCGCGAACCCGGACGTTGGGGCTACTCGAATTCATGAAGGGGCCTGCGTCCGGCAGCGTGCTACGACTGTTCCCCGCAATTACAGAGTGGAAACCGCGACCGTGAACATAGTCGGCCAAGCCACGCCAAACACATTCACCTTCGAAACCAGTGCTCTCATCAAAGCCACTGGCTTCCGGGAATACGACGCGCGCTGGTGGTTCGGGCATCCCAGCTCGGACAAAGAACCCGAACTCAACCTGATGGGCGTGCAGGCGATCGGCATGGGGCTCGGCACCTTGATTCGCCGAATGGGTGTCGGCCCGGACATCGTCACCGGCCACGACTTCCGTAGTTATTCGATGGCCATCAAGATGGCACTGGTCTCCGGCCTGATGGCGGCCGGCGCGCGCGTCAAAGACATCGGTTTGGCACTTTCTCCCACAGCCTACTTCGCCCAGTTCGCGCTCGACGTACCGTCGGTGGCCATGGTGACGGCCTCCCACAACGAGAACGGCTGGACCGGAGTGAAGATGGGGGCGCAAAGGCCTCTGACATTCGGCCCAGAGGAGATGACAGCTTTGAAAGCGCTCGTGCTGGACGGCGATTTCGATCTCGTAGGCGGGGGAAGCTATGAACTCGTGCCGGGATTTCGCGAGAGATACATCGAAGACCTGACAGCCGGGAAGAACGTCGGCCGAAAGCTGAGGGTGGTGGCTGCCTGCGGCAACGGCACCGCGGGCGCTTTTGCGCCGCAGGTGCTGGAACGCATCGGCTGCGAAGTGATCCCGCTGGACGTAGAGCTCGACCACACCTTTCCGCACTACAACCCCAATCCCGAAGACATGCAGATGCTGCACGCGATCCGGGACAAGGTTCTGGAGACGGGTGCCGATCTCGGACTCGGCTTCGACGGCGACGGCGACCGCTGCGGCGTGGTCGACAACGAGGGTAACGAGATTTTCGCAGACAAGGTCGGCGTCATGCTGGCGCGAGACATTTCCGGGCTGCATCCGAAATCCGTCTTCGTGGTGGACGTCAAGTCGACGGGACTTTTCATGACGGATCCCGTTCTCGCACAAAACGGTGCAAGGACGGATTACTGGAAGACCGGGCATTCCTACATCAAGAGGCGCGTCGCCGAACTCAATGCCATAGCTGGTTTCGAGAAGTCGGGTCATTTCTTCTTCAACCCGCCGATCGGACGCGGCTACGACGACGGGCTGCTCACCGCGATCGCCGTCTGCGAGATGCTCGACCGCAACCCGGGCAAGACCCTCGCGGACCTTTACCGCGATCTGCCGCTGACCTTCGGCACCCCAACGATGTCGCCCCACTGCCCCGACGAGGTGAAATACGGGGTGGTCGCGAAAGTTGTCGGGGAATTCACGAAGATGAAGGGGGATGGGATCGAATTCGCCGGCCAGCCGCTGGCCAATCTCGTCACAGTGAATGGAGTGCGTGTCGTTGCCCAGGACGGCACGTGGGGTCTGGTGAGGGCCTCGTCGAACAAACCGGAAATTGTCGTCGTGGTGGAAAGCCCTGTCTCGTCGGAGCGACGTCGCGAGATGTTCGAGGCTCTCGATGCCGTGCTGCGCCACAATCCAGAGGTCGGAGTCTACAATCAGACATTCTGAGAGGAACTGGACCATGCCGGGCCGGATCGTAAGTTTTGTCATGAGTGGGGGCGTCGGCTCACGGCTGTGGCCGCTCTCGCGCGAAGACAATCCCAAGCAGTTCCATGACCTTTCGGGCGACGGCTCCATGCTCGCGAAGACTGTCCGACGCCTCAAGGCGCGGCCGGAAGGCGAAACGCCGATCTACCTGATCGCTTCCGAACGACACGCCGACCGCGTTATCTCGGACATCGGTTCGCTCGGCCTGCACGGCGGCAAGCCGATTTTCGAGCCCGTCGGCCGCAATACCGCCGCCGCGGTCGCCATAGCCACCTTGCAGACGATCTCTGAGCATGGTGGCGACGCGCTTGTGCTGGTGGTCCCCTCCGACCATGAGATATCGACCGAAACGCAATTCTGGGAAACCGTCGAGGCGGGCAGGCCTGCCGCCGATTCAGGAAGCATTGTCGTGTTCGGCATCAAGCCGACACATCCCGAAACCGGGTACGGTTACATCGAGGTTTCGGCGAATGGTGGTGGAGTTGCCGCCGTTTCGCGTTTTGTCGAAAAACCCAATGCCGAGACAGCCGGCCAATATGTGTCTTCGGGAAGATTCTACTGGAATGCCGGCATCTTCCTGTTTCGCGCCGACACGATGCGGCAAGCATTCCTCGACCTCCGACCCGACATCTGGGAAAGCGCGGAACGGGCCTACAAGACCGCACGGGCCGACGTCTCGGGTATTTACCTGCCCCAGGGCTTCTACTCGGCTGTCCCTTCAACATCGATCGACTACGCGGTCATGGAGCGTGCACGTGGTATCGCGATGGTTACGGCTTCCTTCCGCTGGAACGACCTCGGATCGTGGCAATCACTGCTCGAAGCCAGCCCGACGGACCGCAACGGCAATGTCGTAATGGGCGACGTCATCGCCATGGATTGCGGCAGCTCCTACCTCAGAAGCCAGGGCAGGCTACTGACCGTAGTCGGAATGAAGGATGTGGCTGTGGTGGCGACACCGGACGCGGTATTCGTCGCTCCCGTCAGCCACAGCCAGAATGTGAAGCAAGTCGTCGAACAGTTGGAGAAAAGCGGACGCCTCGAGACGAAGTTCACTGCGTCGGAAGACAGGGTCATCATCAGCGGGTCATGGCGCAAGCGTGTCGAGCACTGGCTCTTCGAGGAGACCCTGCCGCTGTGGTCCACTGCAGGTGTCGACGATGTGTACGGTGGCTTCCACGAGGCGCTCGGTTTCGATGCAAGGCCGTTAGGCAAACCCAAGCGCATGCGGACGATGGCTCGCCAGATCTACGCTTTCGCGGTGGCCAAGGAACGCGGCTGGGACGGACCTGCCGACAAGCTGATCGACCACGGCATCGACTTCATCGCGAAATACGGCCGGACCGACCGCGGCGGCTGGGTGCGCACGCTGAATGCAAACGGCAGCGTGGCTGACCGGGCGGAGGACGCTTACGACCATTCCTGCGTGCTCCTGGCACTTGCCCATGCTCACCGATGTGGCCATCAAGAAGCCCTGCGGCTTGCACAAGAGACATTCCAATTCATCGACGTCCATCTTGAAGACGACAGCCTGAACGGTTTCCTCGAGACCCCGGGCTGGAAGGGGGTGCGGTTCTCGAACCCGCACATGCATATGCTGGAATCCTTCCTTGCCTGGCATAGCGTCACCGGCGACCGTGCGTATCTCCGTCGAGCGGCACGCGTCATCGATCTCTTCCGGTGCCATTTCTTCGACCAGGAAAGCTGGACGCTTGGGGAACATTTTGACGTCGATTGGCTGCCATTGCCGGGTGACAAGGGACAGTGGACCGAACCGGGGCACCATTTCGAATGGGCCTCGCTTCTCGTCGATTTCGCGCGAGCGAGCGGGCAGAAGGACTTGGCAGCCTACGCAAGGAAGCTCTATTCGTCGGCGGTCGCCAGCGGCTTGAACCGGGCCACCGGTCTGGCATATGCGGCCGTGTCGCGGCAAGGATTGCCTCTCGACCGGCTCTCCCGCAGCTGGCCGCAATGCGAGGCGGTCAAGGCGGCAGTCGCCCTGGACGGCATTGGCGGACCGGATCTGAAACCCGAGATCGAAGCTCGTGTCGCCCGCCTCTTCCGATGGCATATCGATCCGGCACCGCTTGGCTTGTGGGTCGACAGGATTGACGAGCGCGGAAGGTCACTGGCGACGGAGGTCCCCGCGAGCATCTTCTACCACCTGGTGACGGCGTTGATGCAGTATCTGGACAAGACTGGAGGACAGGTCGAACCTTTCCCGCTGCCTGCTTTGGAAATGGGCGAGACGGTTCCGAAGCAGATTTACGGCTGACCGGAACAGGGGCTGCTTCCTTGACGTCGGAATTCTGCGCCGGCTGTGACCGCGGTGATGCCCCAGGGGTAGGGAAGTAGTAGCTACGGCGAATTCGGTATCCCCTGCCTCTGTGTCGCGGCTGCAAACGGGGATAGTATGCTCTTAAGAATGCCTAAAAGAGAGCATCGAACGCCCCCTATCCTGGAACTCCGGTCAACTCGTCGAGGCGTCGTAATTTTGGGCCTGTGAACCTTCTTGTCCGAACGGTTGAGACGCAACTATGGCAAAAAAAAAATCGCGTGCCAGACCCAGCGGTGATCTCCTGAAACTGCTTGCTACCAGGCCGAGAGCGGTTGCGCTTGCTGCCCTGCACGTGAGTGAATCCGTGCTGCTGGAACTCGAGGCATCCCAGCTGTTGTCAGCAGCAGAGATCAGAGGATTGCTCAAGGACGCATCAACGACGCTACGCAATGCCGCCGATCAAGTGGACAACCGCAGCTGTGCCGTTGCCAGCGAAATAGTCGAGTCCATGCGGGAAAATTTCAAGAGAAACAAAGCCTGACAGTGCCCGGAGGGATTTTCATATCGTGGCTTCGGCAAGCAAGCGCAACCTGTAAATTTCAACGAGAAGTGGCCGTCACCACACCATGCACCCGAAAGTTCCCGTTGACGGATACTCATCGCACCAAATTTGATGTACATACTATCCGAGGGAAGGGAAATTTGGGCGGGGTTATAGATGACGTATGCTTCACATCCCCCATTGCGCGGAAGTGAAAAACGCCCAACGTACGTCGGACTCAATGACGACGATATGGCACTCGTCAAGGCACTGGGGTTCACGCCGAAGCGCTATCCAGCGGAGACGGTCATCGTCAGTCAGGGCGAGGCCAGCGATCGCGTATTCATAGTCGAGTCGGGCTGGGGTTGCATTTCTCATGAGCTCGCGGGCGGGCAGCGGCAAATTCTGGATTTTGCCCTGAGAGGCGATATCGTCCTGCCTCAGTCATACCCGGGCAGCGCTCTTGAAACGTTTGTGGCTCAAACCGAGCTTTTGGTGTTGGTGGCTTCGACCAAGACATTTACCCTTGCTGCCATGAAGTCGCCCGACCTCTTCTCCCTTATTCTCGAAACCCTCGTGCGCCGCGGAGCGGTTATCGCTCAACATCTCACCAATGTAGGACGACGCAGCGCCTTGGCGCGGACGGCGCATCTGTTCCTCGAACTGAGGGCGCGTCTGGAACGAATCGGCTCTGTCACCCGCAACAGCTATGAATGCCCTCTCACCCAGTACGATCTCGCAGACGCTCTCGGCCTCACTCCGATTCATGTCAATCGGATGTTGCGGGAATTGCGCGAGCGCAAGTTGCTCGAATTCCGCCAAGGCCATGTTCGCGTGCTCGATCAACCGGGCCTGACGAAGTTTGCTGGATTCGAGCACGAATATATCGAAAGTTGAGGCATATCGACCTCGGCGCCTGAAGTTTCTCCTCTCCCGCATTGCAAGGTACCAAACCGCAAAACGCTGTGATTGTCCGTTTCATCTTTTCACTCCTTTTGGATGGGGTCGAAGGGCCCGGGGATTACTGACGTCGGAGCGCCCGCAGTTGGGAGATCGAAAGCGCGCCGTCACCATTCGTGTCCGCCCGCAGCAACCGATCGGGAATGAAGGCGGCAAACTCGTCGCGCGAAATCCTGCCGTCGCCATTGCGGTCGATGCGGCTGGCTTGTGCCTGGAAGCCGGCGAATTGCGCGGTCTGGAAGTCGCGCTTCGACTTCACCTGTTCCATCGCCGCGCGCACTTCGCCCGCGTCGAGCAGACCATTGTGGTTGGCATCCATCCGGTCGAACATCTGCACCCGCGCGGCCTGGATCTCGCTGAATTCGAGCTTGCGGTCGCCGTTGGTGTCGATGCGCCGGAAGAGTTCCCTGGCGCCGCTGCCGTCCGCAGCACTGGCGCTGCCCGCGCCAAGCAGTAGGCCGGCAAAGGCCATGACGATCTTGTTCATGCTGGTCTCCGCATTGGATCGGATGGTCCGCCGCGGACATTCCTTGCAGAGCCTTCTACGCAGAGCCTTCTACGCAGCGCCTCTCGTGCTCCTACGCGGGAAGGGTGATTTTTTCTCGGTACTGCCGGCGCAACGACCGATCCCTGCCGGTGGGGATTGGCAGGTCCAGCAAAGAATCTTGCGCGTCGGGCGTAGGAGCCGGGCTCTCGCTGCGTATCGGTCAGCAGTCGCCCCCGCGACGGGAGAACGAAAGGACATCATCATGAAACGCTCAGTACTGATTGCGGCCCTGCTCATCGGGCTCGTGCCGCTCGGCGCGGCCCAGGCGCGGGACCTGCAACGGATCGACACCAACGGCGACGGCGTCATCTCCATGGACGAGATGACAGCCGTCCGCGAGCGCGTGTTCAAGCGGCTCGACCGCAACGGCGACGGCATCATCGACGAGAAGGAAATCGCGAGTGCCCGCCAGGCGATCAAGGACCGTGCCGAGCTGGCGCAGGCGCGGCTCGGCAACCGCTGGCGGCGCATGGATGCCAATGGCGACGGCAAGGTCTCCGAGCAGGAATTCGCCAGCAGCATGCCTTTGTTCGACCTCGCGGATCGGGATGGCGACGACAAGCTGTCGGCCGACGAGATTGCCTCCGTCCGCAAGCTGATCGCCGAGCACGCCAACTGATGATCGGCAGCGATCATTCCCTTTACAAAACAAGGAGTACGACATGTTATCTTCGGTGAAGATCCCGATTTTCTGCCTCGGCGCAATGCTTGTCTGGTCGGCACCAGCCTCGGCCGAGGAGTGGCAGCGTCCGACCGCTCATGGCGGCGAGATCAGCCGCAGCGTCGGCAAGGACGGCAACGTCTTAAGCGGCTCGACCACCCGCACCGGTCCTAATGGCGGCACTTACACGTCGAGTTCCAAATGCGTGGGAGGCGTTGTTGACCGCTGTGCCCGCAACTATTCTGGCACCGGGCCGAATGGGCAGACCTTTTCGGGAAAACGGGTGTCGGCGCGCGGGCCGTTCCGGGGCCGCTCGGCCGGCAGCTTCACCGGCCCAAACGGCAACACGGTCCACGGTTTCCGCCGCTGGCGTCGCTGACATCTGGTGTGATGGATTTGAACCCGAAATTCGTTTCTGTGCTCCTCCTGATCGATGCGAATTTCGGATTCGCCGAACCAGCAGCCTCGTCCGTGGATGCCCGCCGCCGTGCGACATGAGGAGCCCCGTGGCGACGATGAGCTGCTGGCGCGCATCGCCACGGGCAGCCAAAGCGCGCTGTCCGAGCTCATCGCCCGCCATGGCCGTGGGCTGCGGATATTTGCCGCGCGCTATCTCGGCAATGTTGGCGACGCCGAGGATGTGGTGCAGGAGGTATTCGTGACTGTCTGGAAACAGGCCGCGCGGTTCGATCCGGCCAGAGGGCGGGCTTCGACCTGGCTCTACCGGATCACCGCCAACCGTTGCATCGACCAGCGTCGACGCAGGGCGCTACGCAGTTTCATCGGGCTGGACGACATAAGGGACGAGGTCGCGTCGCCGGAGGCGGATGCCGAAGCGACGACCGCGGCGCGGCAGGAACTGGCGATCGTGCGCGATGGGCTCTCGCGCCTGCCAGAACGGCAACGCATGGCAGTGCTGCTCAGGGCCGTAGGCGACTTCGATATCGCGGCAATCGCCGAGGTGATGGGCGGCAGCGCCGGCTCGGCCGAGCAATTGCTTGTTCGCGGACGGCGCGCACTCAGGGATCATTTGGCAATGGTGGCCGTGGGCCGCGAAAGGAAGTCCTCATGACACGGGACGAATTCGAACGAAACAGGCGTCGCTTCGGCGACATTGTCGAGGCGTGGCCGGCGCCCTTCCGCCAGCAGGCGCTGGCCTTGATGGCAGCGGAGCGGAAGGACGATCCCGATGCCGCGCTCGACCGCCTCGTGCTCGAGGCGGCGCTGACCGATAGCGACGACCAAGAACTGGCCAGCAAGGTGCTGGCCCGCATCGAAGCCGGATCGGCTGGCCCGTCCTTGTTGGCGCGCCTGCTCTGGAGTCCGGCCGGGTTTGCAGCCTGCGCCGCTGCCGCGCTCGTGGCGGTGATGCTGGCAGGCTACCAGGTGGCACGGCTGCAGGACGATCCGTCCGATACGGAGCTTCTGGCGCTGGCGTCGGGATCGTCGCTGGCCGATGGCGGTGTTGTCGCGGATGATCCGGCAGAGGAGGGCTCGCTTTGAAGCGCTCCTGGATATGGACGGCGACGCTGGTGCTGCTCGCCCTTTCGCTCGCCGTCAACTTCTTCCTCGTCGGCTATGCTGTGCATGGGCTGCGCCAGGGCGCGGCGGCGCGCGTGCTGTTGTCGGAAATCGCCAGCGGCTATCCGCCCGAGGTGAGGAAGGAGTTCCGCGGCGTGCTGCGCGACAACCGCGCACGCACCTTCCAGTCACTGCACGAACTGCGTGCCGCGCGCGCCAATCTGGCGGCGGCACAGAAAGCCACGCCTTTCGACGAAGCCGCGGTGAAGGATGCGATGATAGCAGTACGCACCGCCACGACCAGCCTTCAGGCGACGATGCAGGACTATCTCCTGATGGCGCTGAAGAATGTCAACGCCAAACCCGCTGTGGGAGGCTGAGCCGCCACGGTCCTACTGGCGGCACAATCGTCGCCGACCTATGTCGATATCCAACTGGCTTGCGAGGCCCGATCGCGAAGATGGAACAATGCGGCACGACAGGCTTGTCCTGACCTTGCTCCGGCGCGACCTCTCGGCTGGCTTGCGCTCGATGCGCCGCCGCGACCTTGCCTGGATCGGGCTTGGTGGCGGCGCCCTTTTTGCCTACGCCATGGCCGACATCGTTGTCGCGTTGCAGGCGGGCGGCCACGCGTCATGCAGGCGCTGCAAAGCAGTGGCTTCTCGGTTCCAAATGATTTTTCCGTTATCGGTCTCGACGATATCGCGGTCGCCCTTCATAGCCGCCCACCGTTGACGACCATCCGCATCGACCGCATCGAACTGGGTCGCGCCGGCATACAGATGCTGATGAAACGCATCGCGGATCCGGGCGCAAACATTGTGCGCGTCAACATCGGCGAGCGCTTGGTCGAACGCGCCACCGACCGCGGGAGGTCCGCAGGGGTCAAGCTTGTGTAGAAACGCCGTGCCTCGCTCGAATCAGACCCGTGGATGGTGTACTGTGACGAGACGTCGGGACCGAGGATCAGCAGATATGGACAAGGAGGGCTTGGCCGCGATCTCGGCTCGATATGTTCACTTCGCCGATACGGAAGCTCGCGGCCGCTCGCCGCTCTACGAAGCGTTGGCTCGTGCGGTCGCTGAGGACTGGGAGACGCTCGACTTCCTGTCGACCCTCCCGGACCTAAAGCGGCAACCGAACCTTCTGCTTGCCGCGGTGCGTCACCTGTTCGGCACTCCGACAGGGTGGGCCGAATTTCGCCAGGCGCTCCTGGCGCATCTCCACGCTGTCCGCTCTCTCATGCTGGAGCGCTCGACCCAGACCAATGAGCCGGGAAGGTGCGCCACGCTGCTCCCCGTCCTGTCGCGTTTGCCGCAGCCGCTGGCTCTCATCGAGGTCGGGACCTCCGCAGGGCTCTGCCTCATGCCCGACCTCTATGGCTATGACTATGGACGCAAGGCGATCCGCGCACCCACGATGGCCTCGGAGCCACCTGTCTTCCGATGCTTGGCCAGCGAGACGACGCCCTTGCCGGCTGCCTTGCCGCAAGTCGTTTGGCGAGCGGGATTGGACCTGAACCCGATCGATGCTTCGGACGATACGCAAGTCGCATGGCTTGAGACACTGGTCTGGCCGGAACAGACAGCACGGCTCGCCAATCTGCGGGCGGCGCTAAAGATTGCCGCCACAGTCAAACCTCGAGTGGTGAAGGGCGACCTGCGCGGGAGCGACCTCGTGCAACTCTGCAGCGAAGCGCCAAAGGACGCTACGCTCGTCATCTTTCACACAGCCGTCCTCGACTATGTCTCCGACCCTGCAGACAGAGAAGCTTTCGCCGAGCAGGCTATGCGTCTCGCTCCTTATTGGGTATCGAACGAGTTCCCACGCGTGTTCCCGTCCATCGCCACACGCGCCGGTACAAGCCGGCCACCAGGCCGCTTTCTCCTATCTGCGAACGGCTCCCCTGTAGCTTGGACCGATCCGCATGGCGCCTCGCTCGAGTGGATCACGGACGAGGCGTAGGCGGCTGATCGGGACCGGCTGCTACAAGCGGCCGGCAGCTGATGGTCACGTTCTTGCCGACAACGCCTTCGACAGCATAGCAATCAAAAGACCGAATGTTTCGCGCTCATCGGGCGCGTGATCGGGATTGACTTCGGTCACCGTCAGCGCGCGCCAGTTCGGAGCCGCGACCAACGGTGCAAGCGCCGTTGAAAGCGCGTCGAAGCTCAAGCCATCGCAGCGCCGAACATTCTCCGCGATCGGCAAATCGGTGAAGCTCAACACATCGACGTCGAGATGAATGAGAAGCCGGTCGTAGCGCGCGCCCCAAGCCACTGCGTCTCGGGCTGCTCCGATCGGATCTTCCTTGACCTTCGCGAGAGAGATCCTCGCCAGATCGAGCGAGCGCATAGTCTCCGCCTCGGCGGCTGTGATGTTGTCGGCGGCAAAGTATAGGATATCGGCCGGAGCGAGCATCGGCCGGCGTGGGCCGAGGCCGCTCAGCTCCGCCTCCGTGCCTGGCAGGTCGAGCAGATGCGCGACGCCGGTCCAATCGAGCGCGCCGTCGCTCGTCTCCGGGGTGTTCAGATCGACGTCGTGATCAATGTAGATGAGCCCGACCGAGCGTTCATCTCGCAGCGCCCCAGCCACAGTTCCAACCTCGACCGTGCAGTCTCCGCCGAGCACGAGCGACGCGGCGCCGCCAGCCAATGCTTCTTCCACCACGTCGGCCACGGCGGCTGCCACCCGACGGACAGCGTCGACATTCATGGCCTTGGGCCGTTGCGGGTCCAGTCGCCAGCGGAAGCCTGGTATGTCTCCACGGTCATCCACGCGCCGACCTGACTGCGTCAATGCCGGGACCAGCCCATGCCGCCGGAAGGTAGCCGGGGCCTTCTCCTGCCCCGGCGCGTAGGCGCCGGCGCTTGAAGGTGCGCCAATGAGGCAGAGGTTGCGGACCATCATCACAACTCCTGTGTTCAATGACGGTGTGCCTTATTCTACGAGATATGGCGCAACCAGTTCTCGGGACAAGCTTGCCCGTCAGCCCCAGCTCCGCGCCTGCGTGCAAGAGCAAATAGGCGCCTGCTGGACCTTATTCGAGAACGCCTCGACGGCAGCCCCACGGATTCGCTGCGTCGCAGCGAAATTCATGAACGTCCGGTTACGCCGTGGGACAGACTTGATCATGGAGGCGTCCGCTCACGATCGGGGGTTCGAGTCGGAAGAGGGATACCGCCAATCCGACAGACGGGAACGGCTCAATTCGAGCGTCTGTCGACATAGGTGTAGACGCCGGCCCCGATAGCGACCGCACCGACCGTGATCACGATCGATGGTGCGCTCATCAAACTGGCGAGGACCGCCCAGACAAGGGCGATGACGATAGCGCCGAGTGTTCCCAGGATCAGTCTCGGCAATGTCTCCCCTCCACGTGCGGACCGTCCGTGGATTGGACATCAACCACCGGTCACGCGCAGCATGAAAGCACAGTATAGCCCGTGAAGGGCCGGGGCGGGAATAGGCTGGTGCGAGAAACGGCGGCCCGAGCCACTACGGCGCAGGCGTTCAATCACAAAATGACCGGACCCTAACGTCTCAGCGCGTGGACTTCGGCCATGCTTTCGCCGCCCATTGGCAGCGCCATGTCGTCGTCGAGCAGGCGGGTGATACGGGCAAAACCGGTGAAGGCCTTCCTTGCCTCCTCAGGCGACATCCGGCCCGACAGGGCCGCGGAGCAACAATTCAGGGCACATTGATACACAGGCCCACGCCGACCCGACGGCCATTTCTGCAGAAAGACCATCGCTTCGGCAACGCTATCGACTTCCTCGACGGGGTGTCCCTGCCCGCGCGCAATGCGCACCGGCGTAAAGAACTGCAAGCGGTCCATTTTGTTCTCTCCCTGGTCGGCCGCAGTGCGAACCAACCTTATTCAATTCGCGAACGGCGAGTTGGTTCCCGCTTCTTGCAAAAAAATTTGCGCGGATTGACTTGGGATTGTTGGCGGCCGGATTTTATCCGGAACGTTACGCCCGCTGACGCATTTCGCTCTCGTGTTCGCCTTTGAGGGACAGTCCAAATCATGCGCATAGCCCACGTCGCCCCCCTGCACGAATCCGTGCCGCCCAGGCTCTATGGCGGCACCGAGCGGATCGTTTCCTATCTCACCGAAGAGCTGGTCGAACTCGGCCATGAGGTGACCTTGTTCGCCAGCGGCGACAGCCACACATCCGCCAGGCTGGTTCCGGGCCGCGAACGCGCGCTGCGCCTCGATCCGCGCCCGCTCAAGTCGGACACAGCGGCGCATCTCGCGATGCTGGCAGATGTGAGGAACCGAGCTCAGGACTTTGATATCATTCATTTTCACCTCAGCCACTTCCTGCATTTTTCGTTCTTCGACCATATGCCGGACAAAACGGTGACGACGCCACACGGCCGGCTCGACTATGTCGATCTGGCGCCGGCCTATGAGCGCTTTCCACGCTTTCCCCTGATTTCGATCTCGCGCAGCCAGAGAAGCGGGCTTGCCAACGCCAATTGGCTGGCGACCATCCATCACGGGCTGCCGATCGGCCTCTACCAGCCGACCTTCGAGCCGGCGGCCGACGAACCATATCTTGCCTTTCTCGGCCGGCTGTCGCGCGACAAGCGGCCGGACCGGGCGATCGACATCGCCTTGCGCTCGGGCATGAAGCTCAAGCTGGCGGCCAAGATCGGCGATGACGACCGGGCCTATTTCCACGAGACGATCGAACCGCTGATCGACGGCGACCGCATCGATTATGTCGGTGAGATCGCCGAGGACGAAAAGGCTGAATTCCTCGGCAATGCCGCCGGGCTCCTGTTTCCGATCGACTGGCCCGAGCCATTCGGCCTTGCCGCGATCGAGGCGATGGCCTGCGGTACGCCAACCATCGGCTGGAACTGCGGCGCATTGCCGGAAGTCATCGACCATGGCGTCACCGGCTTTATCATCGATTCGCTCGACGACGCAGTCGCCGCGGTGCCGGCCTTGCTGCAGCTCGACCGGGGAAAGGTGCGCGCCGTCTTCGAAAAGCGGTTCTCCGCCAACAGGATGGCCCGTGATTATCTCTCTGCTTATACGCGCCTGACCGGCAATTCAGCGGAAAAGAAAGCGTCTTGAACGACGGCCGACGCTCCGAGCCCGAAAACAGAGATCTGTGACTGATGACTGAACTTGACGAGCGCAAGCTCGACCCTGCCGTGGCCCTCGCCTCCCTCGACGAAACCGCGCCGCGCGAGCCGCACCGGCTGTTCGCCCTGAAACAAGGCGACTGTTTTGTGGTGGCCGATGCCTATGGCGACATCCGGGGCGCCGGTGACGGCTTCTTTCGCGACGACACGCGTGTGCTGTCGGAGTTTCGGCTGACCGTCGGCGGCCGGCAGACATCGCTCCTCGGCGCCTCGCTCAGTCAGGACAATGTGCTGTTCTCCAGCAATTTGACCAACCTGCCGATGCAAAGCGTCGGCGGCCGCGACATCCCGCAAGGCGCGATCCACATCGAACGCGTCAGATTGCTTTGGCAGGACCGGCTGTTCGAACGCATCACCCTGTCCAACTACAGCCAGGAGCATTCGGCAATCCGCATCTCGCTGCACTTCGCCGCCGATTTCCGCGACATGTTCGAGGTGCGCGGGTCGACCAGGCCAAAGCGCGGCACGGCGCATGCGGCCGAAATCGACGCGACGTCCGTGCTCTTGCGTTACGACGGGCTGGACGGTCTGGCGCGGCAGTCAGCGATCTCGTTTTCGCAGGCGCCGGACCAGCTGAGTGCCAAGCGCGCGGATTTCCTGATCGCGGTGACCAAGCGCAGCAGCAAGGTGTTCTATGTCGAGGTCGGTCCGGAACTGGCCGAGCCACCCGACCGCGACCGGTTTCGCGCGGCTGCGGCGCGCGCCCGCTTCGGCATGCGGGCCAAGCGCCGTCATGGCGCGACGGTGCACAGTTCAGGCCGCGTCTTCAACGACTGGGTCGAACGCGCCCGCGCCGATGTGGCCTTGCTGACCACCGAGCTTTCGACCGGCCCCTACCCTTATGCAGGCATTCCCTGGTTCTCGACTGCATTCGGCCGCGACGGCGTTATCTCGGCGCTGCAGATGCTGTGGCTCAACCCCGGCCTGGCGCGCGGCGTGCTTTCCTTCCTCGCTCAGCATCAGGCGACCGAGACCTCGCCGTTCAGCGACTCGCAGCCCGGCAAGATCATGCACGAGACGCGCAAGGGCGAGATGGTGGCGCTGCAGGAGCTTCCCTTCGGCCGCTACTACGGTGGCGTCGACACCACGCCGCTCTACATCCATCTCGCCTGCGCCTATGCAGAGCGCACCGGCGACATGGACTTCATCGCCAGCCTGTGGCCGTCTCTCTGCGCCGCCGCCGAGTGGACCGAGGAAGCCAGCCGCGCGACAGGCTTCGTCACCTATCAGCGCGCCGCTGAATCCGGCCTCGCCAACCAGGGCTGGAAGGACAGTTTCGACTCTGTGTTCCACGCCGATGGCCGCATTCCCAAAGGACCGATCGCGCTGGTGGAGGTGCAGGGCTATGTCTTTGCCGCCTTCAGGGGCCTGGCGGCACTTGCCCGCCGACGGGGCGAGTTCGCGCAAGCCGACCACTGGGAAAACCGCGCCGAAGAGATGCGGATCGCCGTTGAGCGCGATTTCTGGCTCGACGATCTGGGTTTCTATGCGCTCGCCATCGACGGCGCCGGCGAACCCTGCAAGGTGCGCACCTCCAATGCCGGTCACCTGCTCTATGTCGGGCTGCCCGAGCCGGCGCGGGCGCAGATGGTCGCCGACCAGCTGCTATCGGCGTCCTTCCAGTCGGGCTGGGGGGTGAGGACGCTTGCCGACGATGCGGTGTTGTTCAATCCGATGTCATACCACAACGGTTCGATCTGGCCGCACGACACGGCGATTTGCGGCGCCGGCCTGGCGCGGTTTGGCGAGCGTGACAATGTGGTGCGGCTGATGAGCGGCACGTTCGAATCGGCCGTGCATTTCAACATGCGGCTGCCGGAACTGTTCTGCGGTTTTACCCGCTCGGTCGGCGAAGCGCCGATCGCCTATCCCGTCGCCTGCCTGCCGCAGGCGTGGTCGGCGGGTTCGGCCTTCATGCTGATGCAGGCCTGCCTCGGTCTGGAAATCGACGGCTGGAATGGCGAAATCCACGTCACGCGGCCGAGGTTGCCGATCGGCATCGACACACTGACGCTCAGGCATCTGGGCGTCGGTGAAAAGAAAGTCGATCTCACTTTCCAGCGCGTCGGCGACCGTGTCGTCGCCTTTCTCGCCGACCGCCACGAAGGGTTGGTTCCGCTGATCGTGCGAAGCTGAACTGGTCATTTCTGTCGGAACCGATCGCGGTTTTGTGCGTTGCAAAATGACAGCTGCCGGCGACCAGGCTGCCAGCGATAGGTTCAAATTCGAAACAAGAAGAATGACCGCCAAAGGCGGAGATTGGCACTTCAATGACAAATTACGGCGTCGAGATGCTCTGGATCGTGATCCTGGCAAGCCTCGGCCTATCCGCCCTCGCCGTCCTGTTTTCGATATCCCGGCGCCGCGACAGCCACGCACCGGCCGTTGCCCGCGCGGCTGGCGACGATGTGGCGGCGGAAGCGGCGCGCAAGGTCATGCGCGAGTTCGAAAAGAACGGCCAGTCCGCCGATGCCGCACTGGTGACATGGTCACCCGAAACCTTGCGCAAGATCCTCGCCGACGACCTCCCGGACGCCCAGGTTATCGTCGTCTCCAACCGCGAACCTTACATCCACAACGTCAAGGATAATGGCGTCGAGCTTGTCGTGCCTGCCAGCGGGCTGGTGTCGGCGCTGGAGCCTATCACACGCGCCTGCGGCGGCACCTGGATCGCCTATGGCGGCGGGAGCGCGGACCGCCTCACTGTGGACGACAACGACCGGGTGCCAGTGCCGCCGGACAAGCCGTCCTACACGCTGCGCCGCGTATGGCTGAGCGAGGAGGAATATCAAGGTTATTATCTCGGATTTGCCAATGAAGGCCTATGGCCGCTCTGCCATATCGCCTTCACCCGGCCGATCTTCCGCGCCTCGGACTGGGAAGCCTACGAAGCCGTCAACCGCAAATTCGCCGATACGGTGGTGGCAGAGGCGCGCAACGAGCGGCCGATCGTTCTGGTCCAGGACTACCATTTCGCGCTGCTGCCACGCATGATCCGCGAGCGCCTGCCAGAGGCGATCGTCATCGCCTTCTGGCACATCCCGTGGCCGAATTCGGAAGTCTTCAGCATCTGCCCGTGGCGGGAGCGCATCCTGGAGGGGCTGCTCGGCAGCTCGATCATCGGCTTCCACACCCAGTTCCACGCCAACAATTTTACCGAAAGCGTCGATCGCTTCCTGGAAAGCCGTATCGAGCGCGCCGATGCGGCGATCTCCTACGGTGGCCAGACGACGCTGGTGCACGCCTACCCCATCTCCATCGAATGGCCGGCCGAGTTGCTGGCAAAGCTGCCCACAGTCGAGGAATGCCGAACCCGCCTGCGCGACAGGTTCGGCCTCAAGGCCGACGTCAAGCTCTGCATCGGCGTCGAACGACTGGACTACACCAAGGGCATTCTCGACCGCTTTCAGGCTTTGGACGAATTGTTCACGCGCCATCCCGAATGGATCGGCAGACTGGTCTTCCTGCAGATCGCGGCGCCCAGCCGCGGCACGCTGCCGGCGTATCAGCAACTGCATGACGAATGCATGCGCTATGCCGACGAGCTCAATCAGCGCTATGGCAGCAGCGACGGCTACAAGCCGGTTATCATGGTGGCCGAACATCACTCGCAGGAACAGGTCTACGAGATCTACCGCGCTGCCGATATCTGCATGGTCACCAGCCTGCATGACGGCATGAACCTCGTCGCCAAGGAATTCGTCGCTGCACGCAACGACGAACAGGGCGTGCTGTTGCTCAGCACATTTGCCGGTGCGTCCCGCGAACTGCTCGAGGCGCTGATCGTCAATCCCTACGATGCGGCGATGATGAGCGATGCGCTGCTGCAGGCGCTGACCATGTCGCCGGACGAGCAGCGCGAGCGCATGCGCCCGATGCGCGAAATGGTGCGCGACAACAATGTCTATCGCTGGGCCGGCAGCATGCTGCTGGACGCGGCGCGGCTGCGCAAACGCAGCGACCTCGACCGGGCGACAGGTGTCACCGAACGGCCTGCAAACACTGACAGCAACATCGTCTCGCTTTTCGATCGCATGCGGAGGGTGGCGTCATGAATAGTCTGCCGAAAGCATTGGGCCTGCCAGCAGCACCCGACCTGCCGGAAGGACAGTGGGCACTTTTCCTCGACATTGACGGCACCTTGCTCGAACACGCCGCCCACCCTGACGCGGTGTCCGTCAGTAACGAGTTGCGCAGTCTGCTCGGCGCCATCGAACAACGGCTGGACGGCGCCGTCGCCTTCATCACCGGCCGCTCGGTGGAAGTCGCCGACCGCCTGTTTCATCCGCTGAAGCTGCGCGTTGCTGGCCTCTATGGGCTGGAACACCGGCTGACGCCGGACGGCCCGGTCGTTGCCGCGGACGCTCCCGCCGATATGGCTGCCCTTGCCGACGCCATTGAAGCCGAATTGGACGACGGCCAGGTTCATATCGAGCGCAAGGGTCCGATCCTTGCCATTCACACCCGCGCGGCGCCGCATCTGCTGGCCAGGGCGACGGAACTTGTCGAGCAGGCCTTAGCCGAGCTCCCCAAGGGCTACCGCGTCATTCCGGGAAATGCCGGTGTCGAGCTGATGCCGCTCGAGGCGGCCAAGGGCGCTGCCGTGCGGCGTTTCATGGCGATCCCGCCCTTTACCGGAAGGCGGCCGGTTTTCCTCGGTGACGACACCGCTGATGAAAACGGTTTCGAGGCGATCAACGAAGCCGGCGGCATCTCGATCCGGGTCAGGCCGCGCGGCCCCACTGTAGCTCAGTACCAGCTCGATGACGTCACCCGTGCGATAGCCTGGCTTGCCGCCAATTTCGAAGCTTCACCGGCCCTCGCCCGCAAAGCATCCTGATCGCTGGCGCCAGCGGATCGAATCAAACCCACTGCGGTTGCGCCCCGTCTCCGACAAACGCCGATCGATAAGCGCGATTCTCGTTGAATATCTTTAAGGCCAAAGCCGGCAAATGGATTGCTTGCCGGTTCCCTTGCGTCAGGCTTAACCTGCGTGGCACCGCGTGGAGGCGCGTTCGGCTAGCAAGGGGAGGACATCGCAGTGACAATACAAGGCGCATCGCCTGGCCTTTACAATGAGGATCTCGCTCCGGCGAAGGTGCGGAACTGGGGGCCATTTTCGATCTTCAACGTGTGGACGTCGGACGTCCACAGCCTTTGGGGCTATTATCTCGCTGCCAGCCTGTTCTTGTTTTGCGGCGGCTTCGTCAATTTCATCATCGCCATCGGCATCGGTTCGCTGATCATCTACGCGCTGATGAACATGGTCGGCTATGCCGGCGTGAAGACCGGCGTGCCCTACCCCGTGCTGGCCCGCGCCTCGTTCGGCATCTGGGGCGCCAACATTCCGGCGCTGGTGCGCGCCATCGTCGCCTGCTTCTGGTACGGCGCGCAGACTGCCGCCGCTTCCGGCGCCATCGTGGCGCTCTTGATCCGCTCGCAATGGTTCGCCGATTTCAACGCCAACACGCATTTCCTCGGCCATACCGGCCTGGAAGTGATCTGTTTTGTGGTCATCTGGGCACTGCAATTGCTGATCATCCAAAATGGCATGGAGACGGTGCGCCGCTTCCAGGATTGGGCCGGCCCGGCAGTGTGGGTGATGATGTTGATCCTGGCGATCTATCTGTGTGTCAAATCCGGGAGATTTGCGTTCACCAGCGATATCCCGATGGATGTTCTGCTCGACAAGACCAAGGATGCGGGCGTACCAGGCACTCCTGGCTCCTGGACGTCGCTGTTTGCGGTGGCGGCGATCTGGGTCACCTATTTCTCGGCGCTCTATCTCAATTTCTGCGATTTCGCCCGCTATGCGCCAGACAAGGCATCGCTGCGCAAGGGCAACATCTGGGGCCTGCCGGTCAATTTGATCCTGTTCTCGCTGGTTGCCGGCGTCACCACCATTGCCGCCTATGACGTCTATCACGAAGTGCTGCTGCACCCCGACCAGATCTCGGCCAAGTTCGACAGCTGGTTCCTGGCCGCACTTGCCGCACTGACCTTCGCGGTGGCGACGCTCGGCATCAATGTGGTGGCGAACTTCGTCTCCCCAGCCTTCGACTTCTCCAACGTCTTTCCCCGGCAGATCGACTTCAAGAAGGGCGGCTACATCGCAGCCTTGATTGCGCTGGTGCTCTACCCCTTCGCGCCGTGGGAAGGCAGTGCCGCCTCCTTCGTCAACATCATCGGCGCGACGATGGGCCCGATCTTCGGGGTGATGATGGTCGACTACTATCTGATCCGCAAAGGCGAGGTCGACGTCGAGGCGCTCTACCGCGAGGACGGCGAGTTCCGCTTCCAGGGCGGCTGGCACGTCAGTGCCTTTATCGCCGCCGGCATCGGCGCCATCTTCTCGTCGATCCTGCCCAACTTCACCAGCTGGCTGCCGGCCTGGTGGGGCGTCTATGGCTGGTTCTTCGGCGTGGCGATTGCCGGCGCCATCTACTACGTGCTGCGCACGATGGCACTGGGTGCTGGAGCGAAGACGGCGAAGGCATGAAATGGAGGGAATAAGGCAGTAGGGCAGTAAGGGAGTAGGGGAATAGGAGCCCTACTGCCCTACTGCCCTACTGCCCTACTGCCCTACTGCCCTACTGCCCTACTGCCCTACTGCCCTACTGCCCTACTGCCCTACTGCCCTACTGCCCTACTGCCCTACTGCTTATTCTTCCCACCATCTCAGCCAACCTACGCACCGTGTTCCAGTTGCGTGCGGTGCCGATGCCCATGCGCTTGTGGTTCATCGCCGCAAGCAGGCGCGAGCTTGGCCGCTCGCGCGAAAAGACGACCCAGATGTCGCCGTCGACCGAAGCCACCTTCTCGTCCTCGGCGGCATAGGCCTGGAGCGCTGCTACACCGTCCATGGGCGCGGGCTTGCGCATCACCCGCACCGCCACCTGATCGCCAGTTTCAGCCGACTCGGTCGGAAACGGATTGCCGGCGGCGAGCTTCAGCCAGTCCTCGGCAGTGCGCACGATGATGACGACATGGCGGCCGAAGGTTTTTTCGAAAGCCGTTTCGAGCCGCTGTTCCAGCCTGGTGATATCCGCCGCGCGCGCCTCGAAGACCAGATTGCCGGTCGCTACCAGTGTGCGAGGATTCTTCAGTCCGAGGCCTTCGGCCATCGTCTTGAGGTCGGACATGACGACCCGGCGGCCTTCGCCGAGGATGATGCTGTAGAGCAGCGCGACATAGGTTTGCATCAGCTGCTAAACCCGCAGGCAGCTAGACCAGCCGCGACTGGTCCACCGCAGCCGAGATGAAGCTGGCAAACAGCGGATGCGGCTCAAGCGGCCGGCTCTTCAGTTCCGGGTGATACTGGACGCCGATGAACCAGGGATGGTCGGGGTATTCGACCGTTTCCGGCAGCACGCCGTCGGGCGACATGCCGGCAAACACCAGGCCGCAATCCTCCAGCCGCTCCTTGTAGTCGACATTGACCTCGTAGCGATGGCGGTGGCGCTCGGAAATCTGGGTGTCACCGTAGATCTCGGCGATCTTCGAACCCTTGGTGAGCTCGGCCTGATAGGCGCCGAGCCGCATGGTGCCGCCGAGATCGCCGGTCTCGCGGCGCTTTTCCAGCATGTTGCCTTTCAGCCATTCGGTCATCAGGCCGACCACCGGCTCGTCGGTCGGGCCGAATTCGGTCGACGAGGCATGCTCGACGCCGGCCAGCGACCGCGCCGCCTCGATGCAGGCCATCTGCATGCCGAAGCAGATGCCGAAATACGGCACCTTGCGCTCACGGGCGAATTTCGCCGCCAGGATCTTGCCTTCCGAGCCGCGCTCGCCGAAGCCACCGGGGACCAGGATGCCATGCACCTTTTCCAGCCACGGCGTCGGGTCTTCCTTTTCGAAGATCTCGCTTTCGATCCAGTCGAGCTTGACCTTGACGCGGTTGGCCATGCCGCCATGCGACAGCGCCTCGATCAGCGATTTGTAGGCGTCCTTGAGGCCGGTATATTTGCCGACGACGGCAATGGTGACCTCGCCTTCCGGATTGTGGATTCGGTTGGACACCGCCTGCCAGGGCTCCATGCGCGGTTTGGGCGCCGGGTCGATGCCGAAGGCGGCCAGCACTTCCGAATCGAGCCCTTCCTTGTGATAGGCCATCGGCACGTCATAGATGTGGGGCACGTCGAGCGCCTGAATGACGGCGCTTTCCCGGACATTGCAGAACAGCGACAGCTTTCTGCGCTCTTCCTTGGGGATGGCGCGGTCGGCGCGGACCAGCAGGATGTCGGGCGCAATGCCGATGCCGCGCAGTTCCTTGACCGAATGCTGGGTCGGCTTGGTCTTCAGTTCGCCGGCCGTCGGAATGTAGGGCATCAAGGTCAGATGGACATAGACGGCGTTGTTGCGCGGCAGGTCGTTGCCGAGCTGGCGGATCGCCTCCAGGAAAGGCATCGCCTCGATGTCGCCGACCGTGCCGCCGATCTCGCACAGCACGAAATCGTAGTCGTCATTGCCGTCGAGGACGAAATGCTTGATCTCGTCGGTGACGTGCGGAATGACCTGGACGGTCGCGCCGAGATAGTCACCGCGCCGCTCACGCTCGATGATGTTCTTGTATATGCGGCCGGTGGTGATGTTGTCCTGCTGGTTGGCCGAACGGCCGGTGAAACGCTCGTAATGGCCAAGATCGAGATCGGTCTCGGCACCGTCATCGGTGACGAAGACCTCGCCATGCTGGTAAGGCGACATCGTGCCGGGATCGACATTGAGATAGGGATCGAGCTTTTTGATGCGTGCGCGATAGCCTCGCGCCTGCAAGAGAGCCCCAAGGGCCGCTGCGGCAATGCCTTTTCCAAGTGAGGAAACCACGCCGCCTGTGATGAATACATATCGCGCCATGGGAGTCATCGCTTAACGCGGCCGAATTGATTCCGCCAGAGAAAAAACCGCCGCTGAGGCTTTTTCCAGAGAAGGCGCGATAGTCCCGAGGTTCGAGACTGTAGTTCTTGGTCAAAACAAAAGGGCCGGCAGAAGCCGGCCCTTTCGGCAGAATTGAAAGAATGTCAGATGATGACGACCTTGGTGCCGACCCGGACGCGGCTGTAGAGGTCCATGACGTGCTCGTTGATCATCCGGAAGCAGCCATTGGAGGCGCTGGTTCCGATCGACTGCGGCGCGATGGTGCCGTGGATACGCAGATGCGTGTCCTTCTTGCCGTCATAGAGATAGATGGCGCGGGCGCCGAGCGGGTTCTGACCGCCGCCGGGCATGCCGTCCTTGTACTGGCCATAGTGCTTGGGCTCGCGCTTCTGCATGTCCAGCGTCGGGATCCAGCGCGGCCATTCCTGCTTGTCGCCAACCGCAACCGTACCCTTGAATTGCAGGCCTTCGCGGCCGACCGCAATGGCATAGCGGCGGGCGGTGAAAGCCGATTCGACGAGGTAGAGACGGCGTGCGCTGGTATCGATGACGATGGTTCCCGGCTCATAACCGGTGAATTCGACGTCCTGCGGCACGAATTCCGGCTTCACCTTGAACTGCTTCTTGGCTTCGCGCTTGGCGAGCGCCTGATCGAGTGCCCGCGTCTCGGGAAGATAGGCAATCGAGGAGGCAGACGATGTGCCACCGAACAGGCCGGCGAAGAGCCCCCCGCTCCTCGGCTTCTGGCCCGGGGCCTCGCTGCGCAATTCGCCATTGTTGCCGGTCAGCGCGACGTTCATCGCTTCGGCCGGGAGTGGTTCGGCCGACTCGATCGGCGCGAGCGGCGCAATCGGGTCAACTGGCGAGATGATCTTGGTGGCCTTCTTGGCCGGCTTGGCGTCGGCGACCACGACCGGCTTGCCCTTGCTGGCCAGGAAGGCCTGGCGCTGGGCGTCGGCCTTGGCTTTCGCCGCCTCGCGCATGGCCAGCTTGCGGGCCTCGAGCGCCTTGGCGCCGGCTGCCGCCTTGTCGGCCGCGATCTTATCTTCGAGCTTGCTGATCTGAGCCAGATCATCCGAGCTCGGGTTTTTCTTCTTCTTGAGAAGCTTCAGCTGTGCCGCATCGCTCTTGGCGGCGACGTTGATGACAGCGGTTTTGCCACCCGCCTGCGGTGAGGTCATTGCCGGAGTTCCGGCGAAGGCCGCGGAGCTCATGCCGAATACGGCACAAAACCCCATGAAAATGAAGCTGCGAAGCTGCATAGCGAAGATCCGATCGTTCAATGCTTGTTGCCCACGGCGTCGCCCGGCGCCCCCCAAGGGCGCAGAAAGTGCCGCGCGCAATCTATAATCGAAGTGCCGGAGCGGCCTCAAGCGGAACGCATGGTCGAATCTTCGTGATCAAGTGCCATTTGCCGCGACTGTGTTGAAACAACAACAGATCGCGGCATGTACCCTATCCGACTATTGGTTCGGGACCTGTGGCGTGACCGGCAAGGTAACGCCATTGGCAGCCGGCGGCGTGGCCGAATCGGTCGCAGGCGGCGTCGCCGGAGCTGGAGCCGGAGCCGGAGCCGGGGCTGTGGCAGGAGCGGTCGCCAGCGGCGTCGTGGCGGCGCCATTGCCCGAAGGCGCAGGCGGTGCGGTGGTGCCGGCAGGTGGCGCCGGCGGCGTCGTGCCGGGCAGTTGGTTGAGCACGCCGTTGCCGCTGTCGGCCGGCACGCGGTCGAGAATGTCGATCGGCTTTTCGCCATAGCGGGCAACGATCGAGAGTGTCAGCGACGTGACGAAGAAAGCCGCGGCCAGGATCGCCGTCGCCCGCGTCAGTGCATTGGCCGCACCGCGCGCGGTCATGAAACCGGAACCGCCGCCAATGCCGAGACCACCGCCTTCGGAGCGCTGCAGCAGCACCACGCCGACAAGGGCGAGCACGACCATGAGGTGGATGACGATCAGTACGGTTTCCATATTTTATCCTGGCAAGCCCTGCCGCTCCCTGGCGATCAGGGCCGGTGATTTGGAGGCGGCTCCATACAATGCTTTAATGGCATTTCCAAGCCCGTGGCCGGAATATGGGAAGCAATGCGCCCTTTGCAACGATTTCGGCCGCGGCGCGGCGTTTCACAAGTCGGCGAGGGAGCGGCCGAGCCTACGCGATATTCTGGTAGGCTTCGGCGATGGCGAGAAAATCCGCCGCCTTCAGGCTTGCGCCGCCGACGAGCGCGCCGTCGACGTTTTTGACGCCGAGCAGTTCGACCGCATTGGACGGCTTGACCGAGCCGCCATAGAGGATGCGGATCTTGCCGGCCGCTGAGGCCCCGAGTCCCTCCGACAATTTTTCGCGGATATGCGCATGCGCCTCGGCCACGTCGTCGGCGGTCGGCGTCAGGCCGGTGCCGATCGCCCATACCGGTTCGTAGGCGATGACGGTGTTGGCGGCCGTCGCGCTGGGCGGCACCGAGCCGGCGACCTGGCGCGACAGCACGTCGAGCGTGGCGCCCGCTTCGCGCTCGGCCTTGGTCTCGCCGATGCAGATAATGGCCACAAGCCCGGCGCGCCATGCGGCAGACGCCTTCGCCTGGACAGTCGCATCGTCCTCGCCACGCTGTTCCCGGCACTCGGAGTGGCCGACGATGACGTGGCTGGCGCCGGCATCCTTCAGCATCTCGGCCGAGACACAGCCGGTGAAGGCGCCGCTTTCCTTGATGTGGCAATCTTCGCCACCGGCCCGCACCGGCGTGCGCGACAGGATTTCGGCCGCGCGCGACAGCAAGGTCGCCGGCACGCAGACCAATGCTTCGGTCTCGGCATCGAGCCCGCTCATAAAGCCGTTGCCGATCATCCTGAGCTCGCTCAGCGAGGCGCTGGTGCCGTTCATTTTCCAGTTGCCGGCAACGAGCGGTCGAATTCCTGGCGTCATGGGATCTGGTTCTCCGGGCGACATTGGGGTCTCGCCCTCCCTACCAAAATCAGGCCACAAAGCAATCGACAGTGAGCCGGAAGGGCGCTATTGCGCTTGTTTCAGACTCGGGCGCACACGAAAGTGCGGAAAAATCGGAAGTAACAATGCTTGGTATATTGAGAAGCGCGGCGGGGACCTGGGTCGCGAAGACCCTGCTGTTACTGCTGGTGGCGAGCTTTGCCGCCTGGGGCGTTACCACCCGCTTGGCGGGCGGCTTCCTGGCCGGCCATCACGCGGTCATAACCGCCGGCAGCACCACCGTATCGATCACCGAATACCGCCTCGCCTACGATCGCCAGATCAACATGCTGCAGCAGCAGATCGGCCAGCGCATCAGCCGCGAGCAGGCCAAGGCCTATGGCATCGACAACCAGGTGCTGGCGCAGCTTGTGTCGGGCGCCGTCCTCGACGAACAGGCGCGCAAGCTCGGACTTGGCTTCTCCAAGGACAGGCTGGCCGAACTGACGCGCCAGGAACCTGCCTTCCAGGGCCCGAATGGCCAGTTCGACCGCCGGCTGTTCGAGTCCCGGCTGCGCGAACTCGGCATGCGGCCGGAGGACTATCTGAAGAACCGGGCTCAGGTGGCGGTGCGCCAGCAGATCGTCGAGGCGGTTTCGGACGGCCTCAAGGCTCCGGACACCTTCTTCAAGGCGGTCGCGCTCTATCGCGGCGAAGACCGCACCATCGACTATTTGACCTTGCCGAAGGCGCTGGTCGAGCCGATCCAGGCACCATCCGACAGCGTGCTTCAGGCCTATTTCGAGACCAACAAGAAAACCTACGCGGCGCCGGAATACCGCAAATTCTCCTATGTCCGGCTCGAGCCTGAAGACATCATGGATATCAGCGCCGTGACCGACCAGCAGGTCAGCGACGACTACAACAAGAACAAGGGGCGCTACACCACGCCGGAAATGCGCACCATCGAACAGCTGGTGTTTCCGACGCTGGACGCCGCCAAGGCCGCGTCCGATTCGCTGAAGACGGGCGCCACCTTCGACAAGATCGTCACCGCGCAAGGAAAGACCCAGGCCGATACGCTGCTTGGCACGCTCTCCAAGGACAAGATCAGCGACAAGGCGGTCGCCGATGCCGCATTCGCGCTTGCCGTCAACGAAATCAGCCCGGTCGTCCAGGGCACGTTCGGCCCGGTGCTTTTGCGCGTTACCGAGATCAAGCCGGAAGTGGTGAAGCCGCTGGCCGAAGTGTCTGACCAGATCCGCAAGGATCTGGCGCTGGGCGAAGCAAGCCGCATCCTGCTCGACGTGCACGACAACTACGAAGACACCCGCGCCGCCGGCAGCACGCTCGCCGAAGCTGCCGCCAAACTGAAGCTCAAGGACGTCACCGTCGAGGCCATCGACCGCACCGGCCTCAAGCCGGACGGGACCATCATCAAGGACCTGCCGGCATCGCCTGACCTGATCAAGGCGGTGTTCGAGGCTGAGCCCAACACCGAGAATGAAGCCCTGACCACGACCAACAATGGCTTCGTGTTCTACGAGCTGACATCGATCACGCCGGCTCGCGACCGCACGCTCGACGAGGTCCGCCAGAGGGTGGTGGCCGACTGGACGACCGAGGAAACGACCAAGCGGCTGACCGCAAAGGCAGACGAACTCGACAAACGCCTCAAGGCCGGCACCACACTCGATGTCATCGCCGGCGAACTGAAGCTCGAAAAGCAGACCAAGCGCGGCGTGAAGCGCGAGGCCGACGACGTCGATTTCGGCAAGGACGGCGCTACAGCGATGTTCGGCGTCGGCGAAGGCGGCACCGGGCTGATCCCCTCGCCCACCGGCGAAGGCCAGATTCTGTTCAAGGTGGCCGAAGTGTTCGAGCCGGCCGGAGCCGACGCCAGTTCGGTGCCGGACGACGCGCAGAAATCCTTCACGCAAGGCATGTCCGACGATCTGCTCGACCAGTTGGTGGCGCAATTGCAGACGCAATACGCCGTCAGCATCGACCAGGCCGCCGTTGCCCAAGCCGTAGCCCAATGAACGTTTTGGCCCCATGAGCGCCCTCAAGATCCATATCGCCAAGGTCGCCAGCGGGACCGCGCTTACCTTCGAGGAAGCGCGCGAAGCCTTCGACATCATCATGTCGGGCGACGCGACGCCGGGCCAGATCGGCGGCTTCCTGATGGCGCTGCGCGTGCGCGGCGAGACGGTGAGCGAGATCTCCGGCGCCGTTGCCACCATGCGCGCCAAGATGCTGCGCGTCGAAGCGCCTAAAGGCGCCATCGACATCGTCGGCACTGGCGGCGACAACTCCCATTCGGTCAACATCTCGACGGCTTCGGCCTTCGTCATCGCCGGTTGCGGCGTGCCGGTGGCAAAGCATGGCAATCGCGGCCTGTCGTCGCTGACGGGCGCCGCCGACGTGCTGGTTGCGCTCGGCGTCAAGATCGATATCCCGCCGGAGACGATCGGCCGCTGCATCCATGAGGCGGGCGTCGGCTTCATGTTCGCGCCGGCGCATCATCCGGCGATGAAGCATGTCGGCCCGACGCGCGTCGAGCTTGGCACCCGCACCATCTTCAACCTGCTCGGACCGCTGTCCAATCCGGCCGGCGTAAGCCGCCAGATGGTCGGCGTGTTCCTGCCGGAATGGATCGTGCCGGTGGCCGAGACATTGAAGGCGCTGGGTACAGAGCATGCCTGGGTCGTCCATGGCGACGGCTATGACGAGATCACCACCACCGGCGAAACGCAGGTTGCCGAACTGGCCGGTGGCGAGATCCGCCACTTTACGCTG
Source organism: Mesorhizobium caraganae (assembly GCF_016836705.1). Taxonomy (GTDB): domain Bacteria; phylum Pseudomonadota; class Alphaproteobacteria; order Rhizobiales; family Rhizobiaceae; genus Mesorhizobium; species Mesorhizobium caraganae. Next base: position 266,881 of record NZ_JAFCGY010000003.1, read on the forward strand.
ACCCCGGAAGCAGTCGGTTTGCAGCGCCACACCAAGGACGAGTTGCGCGGCGGAGACGCCGCCTACAACGCCCAGGCATTGCGCGACATGCTGGGCGGCGCTGCCGGCGCCTATCGCGACACGGTGCTGATGAATGCCGGCGCCGGCATGGTGGTGGCGGGCAAGGCAACAACGCTTGCCGACGGCATGGCGGCGGCGGCACAAGCCATCGACAGCGGCCGGGCGCTAGGCGTGCTCGACAGGCTGGTCGAGATTTCGAACGGATAGAGCCGTGGCTGACATTCTGCGCAAGATCGAGGCCTACAAGCGCGACGAGATCGCGGCGGCAAAGGCGCTGATACCGCTGGCCGAGATCAAGGCACGGGCGAAGGATGCCGCCGCGCCGCGCGGCTTTCTCGCGGCGCTCGAGGCGAAGCGCAGATCGGGCAACTTTGCCCTGATAGCCGAGATCAAGAAGGCGAGCCCTTCCAAAGGGTTGATCCGTGCCGATTTCGACCCACCGACGCTGGCGCAGGCCTATGAAAAAGGCGGCGCCGCCTGTCTTTCGGTGCTGACCGATGCGCCGTCCTTCCAGGGCGCGCCGGAATTTCTAACCAACGCCCGCAAGGCGGTGTCGCTGCCCGCGCTGCGCAAGGATTTCCTGTTCGATCCCTACCAGGTCTACGAGGCGCGCGCCTGGGGCGCCGACGCCATCCTGATCATCATGGCCAGCGTCGACGATGCCTTGGCGAGCGAATTGGAAGCGACCGCATTCGAACTCGGCATGGATGCGCTGATCGAGGTGCATGACGAAGCCGAGACCGAGCGCGCGCTAAAGCTGTCGTCGCGGCTGATCGGCATCAACAACCGCAATCTGAGGACGTTCGAGACCAGTCTTGAAACCTCCGAGCGGCTGGCGTCCATGGTGCCGGGCGGCCGCTTGCTGGTCAGCGAGAGCGGTATTTTCACCCATGACGATTGCCTCAGGATGCAAAAGGTCGGCATCGAAACCTTCCTTGTCGGCGAGAGCCTGATGCGGCAACAGGATGTGGCGGCGGCAACGCGCCTGCTTCTGACGGGCAAGACGCCGGCAGAGGCCGTCTGAGGATGCCAGCCGCCCTCACCCACCTCGGCGCCAAGGGCGAGGCCAACATGGTCGATGTCGGCGACAAGGCGGAGACGACGCGCACGGCAGTCGCTGAGGGCTTTGTCTCGATGCGGCCTGAAACCCTGAAAATGATCCTCGACGGCGACGCCAAGAAGGGCGATGTGCTGGGCACAGCGCGCATCGCCGGCATCATGGCAGCCAAGAAGACGCATGAGCTGATCCCGCTCTGCCATCCGCTGCTGTTGACCAAGGTGTCGGTCGATATCGAGCCGGACGCGGCGCTGCCCGGCCTCAGGGTCACCGCGCTCGCCCGCGTCACCGGCAAGACCGGGGTCGAAATGGAGGCGCTGACCGCGGCCTCGGTGGCATGCCTGACTATTTACGACATGGCCAAGGCGGCCGATCGCGCCATGGTGATTTCCGGCATAAGGCTGGTGGAAAAGACCGGCGGCAAGTCCGGCGACTACAAGGCGGGCGCCTGATGGCGCTGCTTCCGGTGGCCGAGGCGCTGGAGCGCCTGCTGGAAGGCGCTGCGGCGCTGCCGGGTGAAAGCATCGCCCTGGCGGATGCGGCCGGCCGGGTGCTGGCGGAACCTGTCGTGGCGCTGCGTACTCAGCCGCCCTTCAACGCGTCCGCCATGGACGGCTATGCCGCGAGGGCGCAGGATGTGGCATCCGCCCCGGCGCGGCTTTCGGTGATCGGCATGGCGCCGGCCGGACGCGGCTTTGACGGCTCGGTCGGCAGGGCGGAGGCTGTCCGCATTTTCACCGGCGCGCCTCTGCCCGAAGGTGCCGACACGATCGTCATCCAGGAGAATGTCCGCGACCTTGGCAATGGCCATATCGAGGTCACCGAGCCGACCGCAAAAGACCGTAACATCCGCCGCCGTGGACTGGATTTCTCGCAAGGCGACCTGCTCCTGCAAAAAGGTCGCGTGCTCGATCCGGCCGCATTGTCGCTTGCGGCGTCGGCCAATCATCCGATGCTCAACGTCGTGCGCCGGCCTCTGGTCGCGATCATCGCCACCGGCGACGAATTGCTGCCGCCGGGGCGTGACCCCGGTCCGGATCAGATCATCTCTTCCAACGCTTACGGCGTTGCGGCCGCCGCGCAGTCTGTCGGCGCCAAAGCGCTTGATCTCGGCATCGCGGCAGATCGCAAGGCCGACATAGCGGCGCTGGTGCGCAAGGCTGTCGCGGCAAAAGCCGACGTCATCGTCACGCTCGGCGGCGCTTCGGTCGGCGACCACGACCTCGTGCACGATGTACTGACCAGCGAAGGCATGAAGCTCGATTTCTGGAAGCTCGCCATGCGCCCGGGCAAGCCGCTGATGTTCGGGCGTCTCGGCGACATTAGATGCATCGGCCTGCCCGGCAATCCGGTGGCGAGCCTGGTCTGTTCGCAGCTGTTTTTGAAGCCGCTTTTGGCGCAGCTCGGCGGCCGCACGCACCGGCAGGACATCCGCCCGGCGCAGCTTGGCGCCGCGATGCCGGCCAATGATCTGAGGCAAGACTATGTGCGCGCCGTGGTGAGCGAAGAAACCGGCGCATTGGTGGCGACGCCGTTCGGCATCCAGGATTCCTCGATGCTGAGAATGCTGGCCGACGCCAACGGCTTGATCGTGCGCGAGCCCTTCGCTCCGGCCGCCGCCGCGGGTGCCGCCTGCAGCGTCCTGATGTTACGCTGAACAAAACGTCAACACATTCATTAAACTTTAAAAGGTTGCGGAACACAACTGGAACAGATAGTGTTTGTTCTGGGTTTGTTTTTTCCGATTCTGGTTTCAGAACCCGTGGGGGCCGCGATGCTGACGCGCAAACAACATGAACTTCTGATGTTCATCCATGAACGCCTGAAGGAGAGCGGAATCCCGCCGTCTTTCGACGAGATGAAGGAGGCGCTCGACCTCGCGTCCAAGTCCGGCATTCACCGCCTGATCACGGCGCTTGAGGAGCGCGGCTTCATTCGCCGGCTGCCAAACCGGGCGCGCGCGCTGGAAGTGCTGCGGCTGCCCGACTCGATCGCACCCGGCCTCAATGCGGCGAAGAAGTTCTCGCCAAGCGTCATCCAGGGCAGTCTCGGTCAAGGCGGTCAGGGGCAAGGCGGTATCGGCCGCCAGATCAAGCCGGCCTCCTCGTCTCGTTCGATGTCGGCCGGCAATGACGACGCCGTTTCCGCGGTGTCGATCCCGGTGATGGGCCGCATCGCCGCCGGTGTGCCGATCGACGCCATCCAGCACCAGACGCATTCGATCTCGGTGCCGCCCGACATGATCATGGGCGGCGAACACTACGCGCTCGAGGTCAAGGGTGACTCGATGATCGAGGCCGGCATTTTCGACGGCGACACGGTCATCATCCGCAATGCCGATACGGCGAGCCCCGGCGAGATCGTGGTGGCGCTGGTCGACGAGGAGGAAGCGACGTTGAAGCGCTTCCGCCGCAAGGGCGCCTCGATCGCGCTGGAAGCCGCCAACCCGGCCTACGAAACCCGCATCTTCGGGCCGGACAGGGTCAAGGTGCAGGGCAAGCTGGTCGGCCTGATCCGGCGCTACTGAGCCGGCTTGGGTTTGTACTTTTCGGGCTGCTTGTAAGGCGGCATTCCACGCGCTTCGCGTGAGAAGCGGCGTTGCTCGTGCCAGGGACGATAGGGCTTGTCGACGGCGAAACGGATCATTGGCGCTGTCGCGGCCGATTGTGGGTCGAAGAAGACGGCGGCACTGCCATCGCGGGCAAGTTGCTTCTTGGTCACGACCAGCACCAGCGGGTCGCGGCACGGATTGTAGGCGGTGGCGTCGTCGATGACGATCAGGCTCGCGAAAGCGCAGGCTGGCCGCGCTGTGTTGCGGTCTTTTGCCAGCGCGATGATGGCTCCGGTCGGGTGCCGGGCAATGCAGAGATTGCCTGTGCAGTAGAAGGGCGAGCCTGGCGGCAGGTCGAGCGGGTCTAGATCGAACCGCGTGTCCGTTGCCTCGAAAATCTCAGGCGGGATTATGGCTTCGGCCCTCAGCGCGCGTTTCCAGTTGTCTGTGGTGAATTCGTTGGAGCGTTCGCGATTGAGCGCGAGTTCGCCGCCGCCGATCGGCAATGCCACCAGATGCGCATCCTCCGAGATAAGCACATCGGGCGTGCGCACCTGTGGCACAGTCAACAGGCCGGCCAGCGCGAAAGGCACGGCCACCAGCCTCAGCCAGGTGGTGGCCATGGTGGCGATGACGAGGGCGACCGCCACCAGCAGCACCGAGCGGATAGAGATCAGGCCGACGGCATCGACCGGCGAACGTTCGGAAATCCAGGCAGAGATGGCGATCATCGCCGTCAGACCCTTGCCCATCACATAAAGGAACGGTCCATCGGCGCCGAACGGCATGGCCAGCGCGCTGAGCACGGCGAAGGGCATGACGATCAACGACACAATCGGCATCACGGCCAGATTTGCGAGCAGGCTGAGTGGCGACACGCGCTGGAAATGCCAGATGGCGAACAGCGCGGTGGCACTTCCGGCAATGATCGAGGTCATGGCGAGGCCGCCCATGGCCAGCAGGAATTTTCGCGACAGGAAGCCGACGAAAGAGCGCCTTGCAGGCGGCGTTCTCACTCTATCGGCGCGGTAGTCGGCCCAGCCGGCATAGGCGCCGACAAGGGCGGCGGTGGCCGCAAACGACATCTGGAAACTCGGGCCGACAACCTCATGCGGCGACACCAGGATGACGGCGATGGCCGAGATCGCCAGATTGCGCATGGTCAGGGCTGCGCGATCAAACAGCACCGCGACCAGCATGACCGCCAGCATGATGAAGCTGCGCTCGGCGGCAACCACGATGCCTGAAATGACGAGATAGGCGGCGATGGAAACAAGCGCCGCGGCAGCGGCATATTTCTTGACAGGCCGGCGCGAGGAGAAATCGGGAAACAGCGCGAAGGCGCCGCGCAACAATGCCATGATGGTGCCGGCGACCAGCGCCATGTGCAGGCCGGAAATGGAGATGATGTGGTAGATGCCAGTGCGCCGCATAGCCTCGTTGACCTCGTCCGGAATGCCGGCGCGCACGCCGACAATGAGCGCCGCGGCAATCTCGCCTTCGGCGCCGCCGATTTTGCCCCTGATATGGTCGGCGATGTTTTCGCGCGCATTCTCGATCGCCGAAGAAAGCCGTGCGGTCAGCGGCGGCGGGCCCTGCGAAGCAATGGTTTTTGGATTGCCGAGAAAGAAGCCGCTGCCGCCGATACCGGCGAAATAGCTGTCGAAGGAGAAATCGTAGCTCTCCGGCCGCACCGGACCCGTCGGCGGCAACAGCCTGGCATAGCCGGTGATGAGGGAGCCGGCGGTCATATCGGCCGGAATCCCACGCGCCGAGAGCCTGACCCGCTCCGGCGCGTAGCGCAGCTTGGGGTGAGCGGTGGAAATAATGTCGAGCGACAGCCTGACGCGGCCGTTTTCCATCTCCTCAAGGCTGACGACGCGTCCGGTCAGCCGTGTCTGGATCTCGGAGCCCAGCATTTGCGTTCCGGCGCGCCAGGTCTCGACCTTGGCGGCGACCACCCCAAGCGCGCACAGCATCGCGGCCACGCAGAGGAGATGCGTCTTCGGCCAGGACCGCGCGACGGCTGCGCAACAGGCCATGAGCAGCACAATCGCGATTGGTTGGGCAAAGCCCGGCTCGCTGGCCAGCGAGAAATAAATGATGACGCCGGCCGCCAGGAAAACCGGCATAAGCAGGAAGGCGACGCCGCGGTCGAGTTCGGTGCCGGCGGCCACGGCCAGGCTGCGACGGATTGCTGGCCATGTCGAACGGCGCAGCAGCCTACGCAAACGGATGGAGGATCCAGGCACGGCGACCGGCACCGACGCAGTGTCATCCGGAGACAAGGGCCGGAGGCCAGGTCGCGTCTCGGGCAGCGCGACGAGCATCGGCTCGGCATAGGGACTATCGGCAAACAGGGAGCGTTCGTTGACGCTTGTCGCAGCGCCCTCGCCTTGATCCTCGCCCCGGCCACGTCCAGCCATCGGGTCTGCCCCTTGCGCCCCAGACCCCCTATGCTACATGAACGCGCAAAGCGCGAAAGTCCGCGCGATCACGCCCCCGCTTTCTAGCCTTGCCCCGAGAATTGCCATGTCCAACAAAATTGCCATGTCCAACAGGGTGGTCACCCGTTTTGCCCCCTCGCCCACGGGCTACCTGCATATCGGTGGCGCGCGCACCGCATTGTTCAATTGGCTGTATGCCAAGCACACCGACGGCACGATGCTGCTGCGCATCGAGGACACCGATCGCGAGCGTTCCACCGAAGCGGCAACCCAGGCAATTCTCGATGGGTTGACCTGGCTCGGCCTGTCCTGGGATGGCGGGGCCGTCTCGCAGTTCGAGCGTGCGCCGCGCCACCGCGAGGTGGCCGAGGAGCTGGTGCGCCTGGGCAAGGCCTACTACGCCTATGAGACACCTGCCGAGCTCGAGGCGATGCGCGAGGCGGCGCGCGCCAAGAGCCTGCCGCCGCGCTATAATGGTGCGTGGCGCGACCGCGACCCCTCCGAGGCGCCCGCCGGAGTCAAAGGCGCCATCCGCATCAAGGCGCCGACCGAGGGCGAGACCGTGGTGCATGACCGCGTGCAGGGCGAGGTGCGCTTCCCCAACAAGGATCTCGACGATTTCATCATCCTGCGTTCGGATGGTGTCCCGACCTACATGCATGCCGTCGTCGTCGACGACCACGACATGGGCGTCACCCACATCATTCGTGGCGACGACCATCTGACCAACGCCGCGCGCCAGACGGTGATCTACAAGGCCATGGGCTGGGAGGTGCCGTCCATGTCGCACATCCCGCTGATCCATGGCGCCGACGGCGCCAAGCTGTCGAAGCGGCATGGCGCGCTCGGCGTCGAGGCCTACCGCGCCTTGGGTTATCTGCCCGAGGCGCTGCTCAATTATCTCGCCCGCCTCGGCTGGAGCCATGGCGACGACGAGGTGATGTCGATCAAGGACATGATCTCCTGGTTCGACATCGGCGACGTCAACAAGGGTGCGGCGCGCTTCGACTTCGCCAAGCTCGACGCGCTGAACGGCGTGCACATGCGCAAGATGGATGACAAGGCGCTGCTCGACATCTTCGTCGCCACTCTTCCCTATCTCGAAGGCGGCCCGGCGCTGGCCGCCCGCCTCGACGACACCAGGAAGGCGCAGCTGCTGGCCGCCCTGCCCGGCCTGAAGGAGCGTGCCAAGACACTGGTCGAGCTGGCCGACGGCGCCGGCTTCCTGTTCGTCGAGCGGCCGCTGCCGATCGACGAGAAGGCGGCCGCACTGCTCAATGCCGATGCGCGCACGATCCTGCGTGGCGCCCATGCGGCATTGCAGACGGTTTCGGGCGAGTGGACGGCCGCTGCGGCGGAAGCCGCAGTGCGCGAGTACGCGACGGCCGGCGGCCACAAGCTTGGCGCCGTGGCCCAACCGCTGAGGGCAGCCCTTACCGGCCGCAGCACCTCGCCCGGCGTGTTCGACGTGCTTGCCGTGCTCGGCCGCGACGAAAGCCTGGCCCGGATTGCGGATCAAATCGATTAGGAGCGAACTGGCCCAAGAAGATTGGCATTGAAAGGCGCGTTTCGCAGTGCAACATTAGGCCCTGGCCCAATCTGGCACGCACCTCCCAAAATGCGGTGGCGAGTTCGCGCATTCCGGTGATTTCGACGTGTCGTTAGCAGGAATTGCCTTGCCGGCATGAGGAACATGAAGGAGTTTGAGAATGAGCGAAGCTGCGACAAAACTGGAAACCGGCAGCAAGACGACGCACCCGTCGACTGCCACGCTCGAACTGGCCGGCAAGACGCACGAATTCAAGGTGCGAAGCGGCTCGGTCGGGCCTGACGTCATCGACATCGGTGCGCTCTACAATACCACCGGCGCCTTTACCTACGACCCTGGCTTCACCTCGACGGCGAGCTGCGAGTCGGCGATCACCTTCATCGACGGCGATGCCGGCATCCTGCTGCACCGCGGCTATCCGATCGACCAGCTGGCCGAGCATGGCGACTTCCTCGAAGTCTGCTACCTGCTGCTCTACGGTGAACTGCCGACCAAGGCGCAGAAGGACGATTTCGACTACCGGGTGACGCGCCACACCATGGTGCATGAGCAGATGTCGCGCTTCTTCACCGGCTTCCGCCGCGACGCGCACCCAATGGCTGTGATGTGCGGCGTGGTCGGCGCGCTGTCGGCCTTCTATCACGACTCCACCGACATTTCGGACCCGTATCAGCGCATGGTCGCCTCGATGCGGCTGATCGCCAAGATGCCGACGATCGCGGCCATGGCCTACAAATACCATATCGGCCAGCCCTTCATTTACCCGAAGAACGAGCTGAACTTCGCCGCCAACTTCCTGCATATGTGCTTTGCCGTGCCGTGCGAGGAATACAAGATCAACCCGGTGCTGGCGCGCGCCATGGAACGTATCTTCATCCTGCATGCCGACCACGAGCAGAACGCCTCGACCTCGACGGTGCGTCTTGCCGGCTCGTCGGGCGCCAACCCGTTCGCCTGCATCGCCGCCGGCATCGCGTGCCTGTGGGGCCCTGCGCATGGCGGCGCCAACGAGGCCGCGCTCAACATGCTGGGCGAGATCGGCCATGTCGACCACATCCCGGAATTCATCGCCCGCGCCAAGGACAAGAACGATCCGTTCCGGCTGATGGGCTTTGGCCACCGCGTCTACAAGAACTACGATCCTCGCGCCAAAATCATGCAGAAGACGGCGCATGAAGTGCTGGGCGAGCTCGGCATCAAGGACGATCCGCTGCTCGACATCGCCATGGAGCTGGAAAAGATCGCGCTGACCGATTCCTACTTCATCGAGAAGAAGCTCTATCCGAACGTCGACTTCTATTCCGGCATCACGCTGAAGGCGCTGGGCTTCCCCACCACCATGTTCACCGTGCTGTTCGCGGTCGCCCGCACCGTCGGCTGGATCGCGCAGTGGAAGGAAATGATCGAGGATCCGCACCAGAAGATCGGCCGCCCGCGCCAACTCTATACCGGCGCCCCAGAACGCGACTACGTGCCGATCGCAAAGCGGTAATCGAAGCCGCATGCGGCTTCGCCATGACACTGCAAAAAGCGCCCGCAAGGGCGCTTTTTAGTTGGAGTGACGAAGCTTGATGTGGCGAAGAACGACTTCCGCCGCGATATCGCCGGAGGGCTTGTCAGTGGCCATGCGCCTGGCAACCTCGGCAAAGCCGTCCTTTTGCCAGGTGCGGTAGGCTGTGTCTGAAAACAGACCCTCGAGCTGCCGCGCCAGATAGCGCGGCCGCACGTACTGGTTGTAGTGCTCCGGCACGATCGCCTGGTCGGCGATCAGATTGGGCAAGGCGGCGCTCCACACCGTGACCAGCCCCTGGACCATGCGCATCACCGGATCGAGCCGGTAGCATGAGATCATCGGCACACCAGACAGCGCCAGTTCGAGCGATACCGTTCCCGAGGCGATCAGCGCCGCATCGGCCTTGCCGAAGGCCTGCCATTTGCGCTCGGCATCGAGGATGATCTCGGGCTTCTCATCCCAGCGCGCGACCGATGTTTTGACCAGGTCGGCGACATGCGGCACCGTGGGCAACAGCAGGCGCAGGCGGTGTCCGCGCGCGCGCAGCGCCGAGACCGTCTTGCCGAACGGATCGATAAGCCGGCTTACCTCGCCGCGCCGCGATCCGGGCAGCACCAGCAGTGTCTTGACGCGGTCCCCCGAGAGATCGCGTGGCTGGCCTTGCGCCCTTGCCGCGCCAAGCACGCCCGGATCATGCGTGAGGCGGTGTCCGACATAGGTGCCGGGCGGGCCGCCGAGCCGGCTGAGCTCCTTCACCTCGAAAGGCAGGATGCACAGTATATGGTCGACATAGGGCTTCATCGCCACCGCCCTGCCCGGCCGCCATGCCCAGACACTCGGGCAGACATAATGGACGATCGGGATGGAAGGATCGGCAGCGCGGACCTTTTTGGCCACGCGCAAAGAAAAGTCAGGGCTGTCGATGGTGATGAGACAGTCAGGTTTCTCAGCAGCGACCGCACCTGCCGTCTGGCCGATGCGCCGCATCAGGCGCGGCAGGTCGCGCAGAATGGCGCTGAGCCCCATCAGCGCGATCTCGGCCCCGTCGAACAGCGGCACCAGCCCGAGCGCCTGCAGATGCCGCCCGCCAATGCCGACCAGCCTGACATCGCGCCCGGTCACGCGTTTCAGCGACTGGACGATGTCGGCGCCCAACAAGTCACCGGACTCTTCGCCGGCAACGATGGCGATTTTCAGCGGCTTCTCAGCTGCCATGGCCAGGCTCCACGGCCGGCAGGCCATACACGAACAGCCCAAGCGCATTGGCGCGCGCGAGAACGACGGGACCTTCGAGGATCAGCGAACGGCCGGCCTCGACGGCAATGCCGGCAAGCCCAGCGGCGTGTGCTGCCTCGACCGTCTGCGGGCCAATGGACGGCAGATCGGCGCGCAGTTCCTGGCCGGGTTTGGCGCATTTTACCAGAACGCCGCGCGTCTTGCCGGCGAGCCTGCCATGGCCGCGCAGCTGCTGCGTACGCTCGATCAGCCCATGGGTGCCCTCGACGCCTTCCAGGGCAATAGTGCGACCACCGATGGCGATGGCCGCCTGACCAATGTCGAGCGCGCCGATGGCCTTTGCCGCCGCATGCGCCGCCTCGATATCGCGCCAGTCAGACTTTCGCGGCACTGCCTTGGTCAGCGGCCCTTCGGCCGCGACAAGCCGGGGCACGACCTCATGCGCGCCGACAACTTTGACGCCGCGGGATTCCAGGCCGCGGGTCAATATCTTCAAGAGGCCGTCATCGCCGCGCGCAAGGGCCATGGCGACCGAAGGTATCAGCGCCACCAGCCCAAGGCTCGGGCGCATGTCGACGAGCCGCGGCCTGCGCCTGATCTCGCCGGCGAGCACAAGATGGGTGATCCGTCGTCGCCTCAGCAACGCAACCAGCGAGCCAATGTCTTCCAGGGCGAGGCTTTCATGCTCATAGACGGTGAGCTCGGACTGACGGTCGGCCTGACCCTCTACCAGGATGATGACGGGCAGATGTCCGGCCTCTGCCAGGCCGGCGGCAACTTCGACCGGCAGGCTGCCGCCGCCGGCAATGATGCCGACCCTGGCTTCCGGCGCGAGATCGAGGCCCGTTGAGCTGGCCTCAGTCTTCGTCATCGGCATCGTCGCCGGCGCCACCTTTAAGCGACGGGACGGCATAGTGCCGCTTGCCGCGACTGGTGATGAAATCGATGATTTTCATTGCGGTCGGCGACGAGGCGAACTCGGCCTTGGCGAATTCGATGTTTTCACCCACGGTGCGGGAGCGGTCGAAGATCGTCTTGTAAGTCTTGCGCAGCACCTGGATTTCGGCGCGCGCCAGGCCGGAGCGCTTCAGGCCGATGATGTTGAGGCCGCGCAGGCTGGCGCGGTTGCCGACGGCAATGGCGTAGGGGATGACATCGCCGACAATCGCCGAGCAGCCGCCGAGAAAGGCGTTGTCGCCGATACGGACAAACTGATGAACGGCCGTCAGGCCGCCGATATAGACATTGTTGCCGACCTCGCAATGGCCGCCCAGCGTGGCCCCATTGGCGAAGGTAGCGTTGTTGCCGACGACGCAGTCATGGGCAATGTGGGCATAGGCAAGGAAATTGCCATTGTCGCCGACGGTCGTCTCGCCACGGCTGGAATCGGTGCCGAGATGCATGGTCACGCCTTCGCGGATCGTGCAGTTCTGGCCGATAACCAACGTGGTGCGGCCGCCCTTGTGCTTGGTGTTTTGTGGCGGCCCACCCAGTGTCGCCATCGGATAAACCTTGGTCCCGGCGCCGATGGTGGTCGCACCCAGCACCGAAACATGGCTGACCAGTTCGACCCGGTCACCGATCACGGCGTCAGCGCCGACAAAGCAGAAAGGTCCGATAGAGGCGCCTTCGCCGATTTGGGCACCGGCCTCGATAACGGCCGAGGGATGAATTGAAGTATGTATTTTCATAAGCATGTCGAACCGTCAGCCGGTAACCATCATTGCCGAGATCTCGGCTTCGGCGGCCTTTGCGCCTTCCACCATGGCCTCGCAGGCGAATTTGAGTAGGTTGCCGCGCATCTTGATTTTCTTGACGTGGATTTTCAGCTGGTCGCCCGGAACGACCGGTTTGCGGAATTTCGCGTTGTCGATGGTCAGGAAATAGACCAGTGACGGCTTTTCCGTGTTGAGACTGCGAATGCAGATTGCGCCGGCCGTCTGTGCCATGGCCTCGACGATCAGCACACCCGGCATCACCGGCTGGTCCGGGAAATGGCCCTGGAAATGCGGCTCATTGATGGTCACGTTCTTGATGCCGATGGCTGAGTTGTTGCCATCGATCTCGACAATTCGATCGATCATCAGGAAGGGATAGCGATGCGGCAAAAGCTTCATCAACCCCAATATATCGACCGCCTCGAGCGTCGCCGGCACCATCTCAGCTACTTCCCCCCTCGCCCTGCTTGCGCGTCCTGGCGAGCTTGCGCAGCATGGCGATCTCGCGCATGGCTTCCGCCATCGGCTGCGCCGGATAGCCTCCCCAGATCTCGCCCGCCGGCACGTTGCTCATGAACCCGCTTCTCGCCGCAAGCTTGGCCCCCGATCCTATGGTCAAATGATCGGCAAGGCCAACGCCGCCGCCCATGGTGACACCATCGCCGACGACGACGGAGCCGGAGATACCCGAAAGCCCTGCTATAATGCAATTGCGGCCGATGCGAACGTTATGGGCGATCTGCACCAGATTGTCGATCTTGGTGCCCTGGCCGATGATTGTATCCGACATGGCGCCGCGATCGACTGTCGTGTTCGAGCCGATCTCGACATCGTCCTGGATGATGACGCGGCCGATCTGCGGCACACGCTCGGGCCCTTTGGCGCCGCCGACGAAGCCAAACCCGTCCTGGCCAATACGGGCGCCACCGTGGATGATGACGCGGTTGCCGATCAGGGCATACTGGACGCTCACGCCTGGACCAATATAGCCATCGCGGCCGATCTGGCAGGAGGGGCCGATAACGGCGTGGGGCGCAATGACCGTTCCGCTGCCGATGGAAGCGCGTGGGCCGATGACCGCTCCGGCTTCGATGATCGCGCCGGCCTCGATATGCGCCGAGGCATCGACATGAGCCTGCGGCGAGACCCCGGTTTCGCTGGTCATCGGTCCCGGAGTGGCCGCCGTCGGGAACAACAGCCGGCCGATCATGGCGAAAGCCTGTTGCGGCCGAGGATGGACCAGAACCGCAATGCCGGCCGGCGCCTTGGCGGCGAATTCGGTGGGACAAAGCACTGCCGCCGCCTTCAGCGACTGCATCAGCGCGAAATTTCGCTTGCCGTCGACGAAGACGAGCGCACCCTCGCCGCCTTCACTGGCTGGCGCCAAGGCGTCAATCGATATGTGGGCAAGGTCGGAATCGACTAGCGCCGCGCCGGTCAGATTCGCGACTTCGCCGGCCGTATACCGGCGTGATGGCGCGAAGAACACCGGATCGGTCATTCCAGAAGCAATATCCAGCTAGGTCGGATCAGTTTCTTCCGGACCCAACGGCCCGGAAGCATCGTTACCCGAACGTCAGAAGCGGCTCGACATGCCGAAGTTGAATTCCTGCACGTCGTCGGTCGACTCTTTCTTGACCGGGATCGCGTAGTCGATGCGGATCGGGCCGAAAGGCGACGACCACAACAAGCCGACACCAACCGAGGCGCGCAGCTTCATGTCAGTTGAGGTTTGGGTGACACCAGCGGTGTCAATATTGCTGCCATACAGTGTGGCGGCATCTGCAAACACTGCGCCACGCAGGCCGAAGCTTTCCGGAATGACCGGTACCGGGAACTGGGCTTCCGCCGACGCATTGAAATAGGTGGTGCCGCCGAGATGGTCACGCGTATTGATGTCCGCAGGGCCAATGCCACCATACTCGAAACCGCGGATCATGCGGTCGCTGCTCTGGAACTGATCGAAGATACGCAGGCCGTTGTCGCCGTAGCCCGCTATATGGCCGGCGCCGCCTGAAATCAGGCCGACCAGGTCCAGCTGTTCGGACAAGGTCTGGTAGACAGTGCCTCGACCGGTAACCTTGACGAACTTGGCATCACCACCAAGGCCCGCCACTTCCACGGTCGTCGTGGCGTAGATGCCTTCATGCGGGCTCTTCATGTCGTCGATGGTGTTGTAAACCAGCCCAAGGCTGACCGACGACTTGATCCAAGGGCTTTCGTCAATTCCCTCGACGATCGCCGGAGATATGTTGCAGTCGGCATCCGGAATCCCGTCGCCAGGTGCGTTACCCGGGACAGCAGGATTGTTATCGCAACCGTCGTCGAGCTTGTACTTCTCCTGGGCGATATTGTACGCCAGCTGCGTTGAGATGTTGTCAGTGATCGGCAGGCCGAAGCGGACCGTCGCACCGAGCGTCTCGGCGTCATAGTGGTCGTAGTTGCGCGTCTGCTGGTAGATATCGAAGCCCGCTGCGATGCGCCGCCCGAGGAAATAGGGCTCGGTGAAGGAGAGGCTGTAGTCGCGCGAATTCTTGCCGCCACCGGCCGAGACCTTGATGTACTGGCCGCGACCGAGGAAGTTGCGCTCCGCGATCGAACCTTCGACGGACGGACCTGCAGTCTCGCCACCGGTCGAATAGCCGGCGCCGACCGAGAACTCGCCGGTCGACTTCTCGACCACGTCGACCACCAGCACGACCTGATCAGGTTCGGAGCCCGGAACAGTCGAAATGTCGACTTTTTCAAAATAATCCAGCGCTTCCAGTCGCTTCTTCGCGCGCTGGATCAAAACCTGGTTGAAGGCATCACCTTCGCTGACGTCGAACTCGCGGCGAATGACATAGTCGCGCGTGCGATCGTTGCCGCGGATCTCGATGCGCTCGATATAGGCCTTGGTACCCTGGTCGATCGTATAAACGACCGAAATGGTGTGGTTTTCGAAGTTGCGATCGCCGCGCGGCGTGACCTGGGCGAAGGCATAGCCCGAACCCGCGACCTTCTCGGTCAGCGCGATGATCGTGTCCTCGACATCCTTGGCGTTGTAGACGTCGCCCTTGTGGGTCTGAACCACCGATTCCAGCGACTTCGAATCGACTTCCGGAATGGTGCTCTCGACGCTGACATCGCCGAACGTATAGCGATCGCCTTCCTGCACGGTGATGGTAACGGTGTACTGGTTGGTGGTGTCGTCGAGCTCACCGACAGCGGAAACCACCTGGAAGTCAGCATAGCCGTGATTGTAGTAGAAGCGACGCAGCGTCTCCTGGTCGGCGCGCAGCTTGTCCTCGTCATAGACGTCATCACGCAGCACGAAGGACAGGAAGCTCGAGCGCTTGGTGGCGATGACATCGGACAGGCGGCGGCTCGAATAAGCGCTGTTGCCGACGAAATTGACCGCAGCGATCTTGGTGCGGCCGCCTTCGTTGATGTTGAAGACCACGTTCACGCGGTTGTCGCCGAGATCCATGATCTGCGTGGTCACGGCGGCATCGTCACGGCCGATGCGCCTGTAGGCGGCCTTTACCGCCTCGACGTCGGAATCCAGCGTTGCCTGCGAGAAGGTGCTGCGCGGCTTCAACTGCACCGCAATTGCCAGCGCGTTGTCCTTGAGCTTCTTGTTGCCCTGGAACAGGACCTGGTTGACCACCTGATATTCAGACACCTTGACGACCAGCGCCGAGCCGACCTGGTTGATCTGGACGTCCGAGAACAGCCCGGTGCCGAACAGCGCCTTGACCGCATCGTCGATATCGGCGCTGGAAAACGCCTTGCCGGGCTTGATCGAGATGTAATTACGGATGGTGTCGGCGTCGACACGCTGGTTGCCGCTGACCTCGACTCTCGAAACAACGGCCGCTTGCGCCGCAGATGTGGCAACGAACTGCACGGCGAGCGCGCCTGGCACAACCAGAGCGGCGGACATAGCCACCGCGGACGCGGCGCTCAAAAACTTGGATGCTGCCTTCATCGGGCTTTTGTACCTTTTCTCGAAGTCCCCACGGCGAGAAAACCGGACGTGCGGTAATTTCCCCTACCGTATTAACCGGATTTTCCCTACACGCAAGGCTTCTGGTTAATTTGTAATTACTTAACCCTGATGCGTGGCTTTCGCGTCACGCATACCCCCGTGCATGGTAAACGGCGTCTCAACATTGCCGGTGCCGAGGCCGAATTTCTTCATGATTTCAGCACCCAAACAGATCGTTCCAGAAAACGAAGCCCATAAATCCCAGCACCAGAAAGAGGCCGGCCCGGTACCCCATTTCCATCATCCGCTCCGATACCGGACGTCGGAAAACGGCTTCGATGGCGTAGAACAGGAGATGGCCGCCGTCGAGGGGGGGAATCGGCAAAAGGTTCAGAATTCCGATCCCGACTGACAGTAATGCAACAAGTTGCACCAGCCATTCGAAGCCGAGTTTGGCCGCCTGGCCCGACATCTTGGCGATCTTGATCGGACCGCCCAGCTGGCATTTGTCCTCGCGGCCGACAACGAAACGTTGCAGGAAGTGGCCAGTGCCCTGAATGGCCTGCCCCGTCTGCTCTACCGCCGCTCCGAGCGCGCCAATTGGACTGTAGGTGATCACTCTCGGCTGACCGAGCTCCTTGTTGTTGACGACGCCGATGACGGCCACCTTGGTTTTGTTGCCCAGCGCGTCCTGCTGTTCCATCAACTCCGGCGTCGCGGTGACGGTGATCTCCTTGCCATCGCGCAGCATGGTGAAGGTAAGCGAGTCGCCGGCGCGGCCCTGCACAAGGCGCTGGACGTCGGCGAAGGTCTCAACCTTGCTGCCGTTGACGGCGACGAATCGATCGCCGGGCAAAATGCCGGCCTTTTCCGCCGGACTACCGGCGGTGACTTGAGCCACCATCGGCTCCAGCACCGGGCGGCCATAGAGAGAAAACATCACAGTGAAGACGGCGATGGTCAAAAGGAAGTTGAACAGCGGCCCGGCAACCACCGTGGCCGCGCGCTTCCAGATCGGCCGTGTGTGGAAGGCAACTTCGCGTTCGGCATCGGTCAGCTTCTCCAGCTCTTCCGTGCCGGGCTGGCTCGATGTGACGCTCATGTCACCGACGAATTTGACATAGCCGCCAAGCGGTATTGCGCAAAGCTTCCAGCGCGTTCCGTGGCTGTCGTTGAAGCCGAAAAGCTCGGGGCCGAAGCCGATCGAGAAGGCTTTTACGCCGATGCCGCACCAGCGGCCGACGAGGTAGTGGCCCATTTCGTGAACGAAGACGACGACGGTCAGCACGAACAGAAACGGCACCAGCGTGCCGAGGACAAAGCCTTGCGTGCTGAAAAACGCGTGAAGTATCTCGTTCAAGTCGTGCCCTCAAATTCACCCACGGCGAAAAGGTGACGCCGCGACTGTGACATCAATCCAGGCGAATCCGTGGCACGCGCCATTTCTTCGCCGTCAAATGCCGCTCAAGCCGGAAAAAGCCCCTGCGCCGGATGATCGGCGCCCGCCGAAATCCAACCGATGACGTATAGGGCAAAAGCCGCCGCGACAAGCCCATCCACCCTGTCCATGACGCCGCCGTGCCCTGGTATCAACGCGCTGGAATCCTTGCGGCCGTGCCGGCGCTTGACCCAGGATTCGAAGAGGTCGCCAGCCTGGGCGACAATAGACAACACCAACGCGACCAAAGCGAGGACACCAAGATTGCTGGCTCCGGCGGCGGCGGCCAGAAGCACGCCGGCGACCACGCCGCCGACAGCACCGCCAAGCGCGCCGCTCTGCGTCTTGCCGGGTGAAATCGATGGCGCGAGCTTAGGCCCGCCGACGGCGCGGCCGACGAAATACGCAAAGATGTCGGTCGCCCAGACCACGGCGAACAAAAACAGGATCGCGACCAGGCCGGAACGGTCGCCGTCGCGCAATAGCGCCAGCGACAGGCCGGACAGCGCTGCGTAGGCAAGGCCGGCGGCATCCCATTGCGCGGCTCCGCGCATGCGTGCGCCTACCGCCGCAACGACAACAATGGCCAGGACAAGAGACAGCAGCCACGACGCCGGCACGCCGGCGATCAGGGCGCCGACGAAAACCAGAAGCAACGCCTCTGGAACGAATCCGAGGGCCGCACCGGCCGCAGGGCGCGACATGCGCGCCCATTCATAGAAGATGACCGCCGCCATGCCGGCGCAAAGCAGGCGGAACCACAGCCCGCCCAACCAGGTCAGGCCAAGTGCCATTGCAGCCAGCACCAGCGCCGAGACGATGCGAAGCTGAAGGTTGTTCATCCCGCCGCCGGTCACGAGGCGGCGACATCTTGGGCGGCGAGCCCGCCGAAGCGGCGCTCGCGGCCGGCGAAGTCGCGCAGTGCGTCGGCCAGGTGTTCACGGCTGAAATCGGGCCAATAGCAGGGCAGGAAGACCAGTTCGCTGTAGGCTGCCTGCCACAAAAGGAAATTCGACAGCCGAAGCTCGCCGCTGGTGCGGATGACCAGCTCCGGGTCGGGAATGCCCGCGGTATCGAGGGCGCCGGCAAACGATTCCGCCGTGATCGCCTCGCTGTCGATCTCGCCGCGCGCCACGGCGGCTGCGAGCTTGCGCGCCGTGCGCACGATCTCGTCGCGCCCGCCATAGTTGAAGGCGATGATAAGCGTCAGCGCTTCATTGCGGGCGGTCAGCGATTCGGCCTCTTCGAGCAGGCCTCTGATGTCCGGCTGCAGCCCTGCCCTGTCGCCGATGATCCTGACGCGCACGCCGCTCTGGTGCAGTTCGGCCAGATCGCGGCGGATGAACAGCTTCAACAGCCCCATCAGGTCGCTGACTTCGGATTTTGGACGCGACCAGTTCTCCGACGAAAAGGCGTAGACGGTCAGGAAGGAAATGCCGAGACCGGGCGCTGCGCGCACCGTCTTGCGCAGCGCCTCGACGCCGGCGCGATGGCCGGCAAGCCGCGGCAAGCCGCGCGCCTTGGCCCAGCGTCCGTTTCCATCCATGATGATCGCGACATGCGCGGGCGTTGCCATGGTCTCGCTTTCGAGCCGGTGTGGGCCGACCCTAAACCTGCATGATTTCAGCTTCCTTATCGGAAAGCAGGTGATCGATCGTACTGATCGTTTCGTCGGTCAGCTTCTGGACCTGATCGGAGCGCTTGCGATGATCGTCCTCGCTGATATCGCCGTCCTTTTCCGCCTTCTTCAAGAAGTCCATGCCATCGCGGCGGACATGGCGCGCCGCAACGCGGGCGTTCTCGGCGTAGCCGTGCGAAATCTTGACCAGTTCCTTGCGGCGCTGCTCGTTGAGCTCGGGCAGCGGAATCCTGAGATTGGTGCCATCGACGATCGGATTGAAGCCGAGATTGGATTCTCTGATAGCGCGGTCGACGGCGCCGACCATCGACTTATCCCAGACTGAGACCGAAATCATGCGCGGCTCCGGCACCGACACGTTCGCCACCTGGTTGATCGGCATGGTGGTGCCATAGGCCTGGACCTGGATGGCGTCGAGCAGATTGCTGGAGGCGCGGCCGGTGCGCAGCGAGGCCAGGTCGTGCTTGAAGGCTGCGATCGCGCCGTCCATGCGCCGCTTGAGGTCGTCGAACTCACCACTCATCTTAGTCTCCTCGACCCGTTTGACCCGGGTTCACTGCTTAGGGCCCGAATAGCCCGCTTTCGAAAAACTGATCCCCTTTCCGGAGAGTATACTCCGGATCACTCGTCGGCGACGATCGTGCAACGGCCGCCGCCCCTCAGAATATCGCCGAAACCACCTTTTTCGTGGATCGAATAGACGATTATCGGGATGTTGTTTTCGCGCGCAAGTGCAATTGCGGCGGTATCCATGATCGAAAGGCCCTTGTTGATGACTTCGGCGTGGCTGATGCGCTCGAAGCGGGTCGCATTCGGATCCTTCTTGGGATCGGCGGAATAAACACCGTCGACCTGGGTGCCCTTGAACAGAGCGTCGGCGCCGATCTCCGCGGCGCGCAAGGCTGCGGCCGAATCGGTGGTGAAAAACGGATTGCCGGTACCGCCGGCGAAAATGACGACCTTGCCCTGGTTCATATAGGCGGTGGCCTGGCGCTGGGAAAAACTCTCGCACAGTTCTGGCATGGCGATCGCCGACAGCACGACGGCTTCGACGCCGATCTTGTTCAGCGAGGTGCGCAGCGCCAGCGAGTTGATGACCGTGGCTAGCATGCCCATATGGTCGCCGGTGACGCGGTCGCCCCCCTTGGACGCTACCGCCACGCCGCGAAAAATGTTGCCGCCACCGATGACGACGCCGACCTCGATGCCGAGCGCGCGAGCTTCGGCGATGTCGGCGGCGATGCGGTCGACGACCGAGACATCGATGCCGAAATGCTGCTCGCCCATCAACGCTTCGCCCGACGCTTTCAACAAGACACGTCGATAGAGGGGCTTTGCCGTCATCTGGACCTCGTCATTATTGCGTGTGGCGCGCCTGAGCAGGCCGCCCTCGCACGGGCGCCGCCGCTGGCGCGATGCCGAGTTCCGATACACGAAGGGCGCCGCGATGTCACGCGGCGCCCCTCGCCAATTCCGCCCGTATCGTCGCGGCCTGTCAGTTGCTGGTGATGCTGACGGCGGCGCCTTCGACCACCAACGGCGGCGCATAGCCAAACGGCTTATCGCCGGTCACCGCGCCGCCGGTAACCCGGGCCTGAATCTCGGAACCGAAAAAGGAATAGGGGAATGGCGGCGGCGTCTTGCTGACCGTATCCAGTCGCGCGCGCAACTCGGCGGGGATCTCGAAATCCAACGCCGCCAGATTGTCCTGCAACTGCCCCAGTTTGGTGGCGCCAAGGATCACGGTGGCAATGCCCGGTTGCGTTGCCGCCCAGTTGACAGCGACCTGGGGCATGCTGCGCCCGAGCTCGGCGGCGACCTTTTCGAGTTCCGCCACGATCGCCCAGTTTCGGTCGGTGAATTTCTGGAACCCCGGATGGGTGGTGTTGCGAAAGCCGTCGAGCCGGCCGGCATTGCCATCCTGCGTCGGTCGATATTTGCCGCTGAGCAGGCCGCTGGCCAGCGGGCTCCACACCATGATGCCGGCGCCATGGCGAGTGCCGAAGGGCACGAACTCATTTTCAATCGAGCGTTCGGCCAGCGAATATTCGAGCTGCAGGGCCGACACCGGTTCATAGCCGCGCAATTCAGCGATCGTTTGCGCGCGGGCAGCATACCAGGCCGGCACGTCGGACAGGCCGACATGGCGAATTTTGCCTGCACGCACGAGATCGTCCATCGTGCGCATGACCTCTTCGGCCGGCGTCAGGCCGTCCCAGACATGCATGAGATAAAGGTCGATATAGTCGGTGCCTAGCCGCTTCAGCGAAGCATCGATAGCGCGCAAAATGTTCTTGCGCCCATTGCCGCCTGCGTTCGGGTTGCCGGGTTCCGCGTTGAAGGTGAATTTTGTGGCGATCACCGCCCTGTCGCGCAAGCCTCGTTCGGCGATGAATTCACCGAGCCAGGTTTCGGCGGTGCCCCCGGTATAAAGGTCGGCGGTGTCGAAGAAATTGCCGCCGGCCTCGACATAGGCGTCGACCATGGCGCGCGCCGTTTCCCTGTCCGCCCCCCAGCCCCATTCGGTGCCGAAGGTCATGGTGCCCAGCGCCAGTCGGCTGACGCGCAGGCCGCTGTTGCCGAGCGTGTAATAGGTCATGGTCATGATATTTCTTCCGATGCTGATCTGAATGACGCCGACTTACTGGCCGGGGGTTGCCTTGACCCAGGGATTGCCGCGCTCATGCGTGGCGCGGAAAATGAAGCCGTCAACTTTCCAGCCGGTGCCGGAGCGGACCAGATGATGCTCGTAGGTGCCCCAGACTTCCCACAGCGGGTCGCCATTGCCTTCCATCCGGTTCCAGGCATAGCCGTTTGAGGAGACGCTGGCCGCATCCGCCTCGAGAACCACCTGGTGGTTGGTGCGCATATGCAGGCTGGTCTTGCTGCCGCGGAGGTTGCCGGCCCAGGTGCCGATCAGATCGTCGGAGGCGATGGTGGCCGCGGGCTGCCCCGACAGGCTGCTGAAGTCGACAGTGACGCGGTCGGCGAAATAGGAACGGGCAAGCTTCCAGTCCTGCGCATCGACGGCACGGTCAATGGCGTCGGCGATGCGGATGACGGCGCGTTCGTCGGCGAGCGCGCGCCAGCCGGACGGCTCGGCGCCGCCGGCATCGGCCGGCGCCAAAGCAAGGCCTGCGGCGAAGGTCATGTGTTTCAGGGCGTTCATGCTTCTTCTCCTTGGTGTATCGGCCACCGCCGACCTGTTGGCGACAATGTGGGCCGCGCAGCCGACACCGAGAAGATTGAATTGTTCGCAAGGACTATGCGATATCATTCATGAATGGACCGCGACCTGCTCACTCATCTGCCTGTCATCGTCGCCGTTGCCCGGCGCGGCGGCTTCGCGCTTGCTGCGGCCGAACTCGGCATGTCCCCATCCGCGGTCAGTCATGCCGTGCGCCTGGTGGAGGAGCGCATCGGTCAGCCGTTGTTTGCACGCACGACGCGCAGCGTTTCATTGACGGAAGCCGGCAAGGCGCTGGTGGAGACGGCGGCCCCTGCCCTTCAGGACATTGCTGAACGGATGGACCGCATCCGCGCCATCAAGGGCCGACCCTCGGGTCTGCTCAGGCTCAACGTTCCCAACATCGCTATTCCGCTTGCCGTCACACCTGTGGTCGCTGCGATGGCGGAGCGCTATCCGGATGTGACTGTCGAATTGCTCACCGACCAGGGACTCATCGACATTGTCGGCGAAGGTTTCGATGCCGGCATCCGGCTGGGCGAAATGATCGCGCAAGACATGGTAACGGTCCGGCTGACGCCACCATTCAGGGCCGTCATCGTTGCCTCTCCCGCCTATGTCGGCCGGCATGGCCGCCCGCGCAGCGTGGCCGATCTCGCCAATCACAATTGCGTCGGCTACCGGCTCGTTCGCTCCGGCGCGCTCTACCGCTGGGACCTGACCGAGGACGGCAAGGATGTCGTGGTTGAGACGAAGGGCAATGTCATCGTTACGGATTCGCTCGCCGCGATCGACCTTGCGCTTGCCGGCGTCGGGCTGACCTATGTGTTCGAGCCGCTGGTGCGCGCAGACTTGGCCGCTGGGCGCCTCGTGCAGATCCTGCCGCAAACGGCGATCGAAGAGCCCGGCCTCTTCCTTTACTTCCCGCGCCGGGCGTCGATGGCGCCGAAGCTCAGGGCCTTCATCGATACCGCGCAAGAAATCGGCCGAGCATCCTTGCGGACACCCGGCCGAGTTGCCTGAGCTGAGAAGCCCCTTTTCAGGGGCTATTTCCAAGGATTATTTCTTCACCGCAGCCGCGACTTCCGCCGCGAAATCGGTCTCTTCCTTTTCGATGCCTTCGCCCAACGCAAAGCGCAGATAGGCGGAGATCTTGGCCGGAGCGCCGATTTCCTTCTCGGCATCCTTGAGCGCCTTCTCGACAGTGATGTCGGGATTGAGCACGAAGGCCTGCTTCAAGAGCACGACTTCCTCGTAGAACTTGCGCAGGCGGCCCTCGACCATCTTTTCGATAATCGCTTCCGGCTTGCCGGACTGGCGTGCCTGGTCGGAGAAGATCGCCTTTTCGCGTTCCACCGCAGCCGGATCGATCTGCTCGGCCGTCAGCGCCATTGGGTTGGTGGCGGCGACATGCATGGCGACCTGACGGCCAAAAGCGTTGGCGGCATGCTCATTGCCCGTGGTTTCGATCGCAACCAGCACGCCGAGCTTGCCAAGGCCGTCGGCGACCGCGTTGTGGACATAGGTCGCGACAGCGCCATGCGGAACGGTCAGCTTGGCCGAGCGGCGGAAGCCCATGTTCTCGCCGATCGTGCCGACAGCGTCCTTGATGGTGTCAGCAACCGACTTGTCCGAACCCGGGTACTTTGCGGCAGCCACGGCTTCGGTCGTGCCATAGGCGAGTGCAACCTTGGCGACGTTGGCGACGATTTCCTGGAAAGCAGCGTTGCGGGCGACGAAGTCGGTTTCGGAATTGACTTCGACGACAGCAGCCTCGCGCACGCCATTGTCGACACCGATCAGGCCCTCTGCCGCAGTACGGCCGGCCTTCTTGTCGGCCTTGGAGATGCCCTTCTTGCGCAGCCAGTCGACGGCCTCTTCCATGTTGCCATTGGTCTCGGTCAACGCCGCCTTGCAGTCCATCATGCCCGCGCCCGTCAAGTCGCGGAGTTCTTTGACCTGTGCAGCCGAAATGCTCATTGTCGCCTCTTTGTTTTAAATGCACCGACGCACCACCGGTACTCGGTGATGCGTCCGTTTAGCGTGCCAAAATATTAGAAAGATGAAGGCCGGGGCCGGCCTCCGCTATCAGGCTTCCGGGGTCTCGGCCGCCGGGGTCGAATCCAGCGCCGGTTCGACCGGAGCTTCGACCGAGGCACCGATGTCGACGCCGAGCGCGCCCTGCTGGCGAGCGATGCCGTCGATGGCAGCCTTGGCGATCAGGTCGCAATAGAGCTGGATGGCGCGCGCCGCGTCGTCATTGCCGGGGATCGGGAAGTCGATCTTGTCCGGATCGCAGTTCGAATCGATGATGGCGACGACCGGGATACCGAGGCGCTTGGCCTCGAGGATGGCGATCGCTTCCTTGTTGGTGTCGATGACGAACATCAGGTCGGGCGTCGAGCCCATGTCCTTGATGCCGCCCAGCGCCTTGTCGAGCTTCTCGCGCTCGCGGTCGAGGTTGAGGCGCTCCTTCTTGGTCAGGCCCTGGGCTTCGCCGGCCAGCATCTCATCGAGCTTGCGCAGGCGCTGGATCGAGTTCGAGATCGTCTTCCAGTTGGTCAGCATGCCGCCGAGCCAACGCGAGTTGACGTAGTACTGAGCCGAACGCTGCGCCGCGTCGGCGACGATGTCCGACGCCTGACGCTTGGTGCCGACGAACAGCACGCGGCCGCCCTTGGCGACGGTGTCCGAAACCTGCTTCAGCGCCTGGTGCAGCAAAGGCACCGTCTGCGAGAGGTCGATGATGTGGATGTTGTTGCGGGCGCCGTAGATGTAGGGCGCCATCTTCGGGTTCCAGCGGTGGGTCTGGTGGCCGAAGTGAATGCCAGCTTCCAAAAGCTGGCGCATGCTGAAATCAGGCAGTGCCATTCTTAGTTCCTTTCCGGTTAGCCTCCACGGACACAGGCATTTTTGGACTTTGTCCTCGAACGCCACCGGAGGTTTCAGCCGGATTTCTCCCGGGCAGACACCAAAGTCCGTGTGTGGAATGAGCGCGCATATAGAGGGGAAGTGCTACAAACGCAAGCGGTGAGGCGCTTTACCGCTCAGCGTGCGGCAATCAGTGCTCCGGTGCCGATCATGGCGCTACCGGCGAACCGGTTCATCAGCCGCATGCGTTTGGGCGTCCTGAACCAGCCGGATGCCCTGCCCGCCAGCGCGGCGTAGGTGCCCATGGTGAGGATGTTGACGCTGACGACGACGGCCACCACCAGCAGGCCATCGGCAAATGTCATGGTGTCGAGGTTGAGGATCAGCGGCATGATCGAAGCATGGAACAGAATCGCCTTCGGATTGCCGAGCGCAACGGAGGCGCCAAGCAGGAACGACCGCGACAATCTGGTTTGAGGCATCCGCTGCGCAGTCGATTGCGCGGCCGCGGCCCGCCACATCTTGACGCCGAGAAAGATCAAGTAAGCCGCACCGGCATATTTCAAGGCGAGAAACACCCATTCGAAAGTCTGGGCCAGCGCCACCAGTCCGAGCAGGGCCAGGGTGACCAACACGGCGTCCCCGGCAGCGATACCAACTCCGGCGACGAAGGCCCGCAGGAACCCACGCGAAACGCCGTTGGTGATAACCGTGAACATCGCCGGACCCGGCGTTGCGGCGGCAAGCGTGATGGCAAGGCAGTAGGCCAGGAATGCCGTTAAAGTCACGATCGGCCCTTTCCGTTGGGTACCCGCACGCGCCGGAAGATCGCGACGATCTCCTCGCGGCTGCATTCGATGGCGCCGAGCCGCACCGCGCGGTCGCGCTCGAAGCCGGTTATGTCATAGTGCGGCGCCGATGTCCTGGGCGGACCCTGGTAGGACGAACGCTTGACGCCAAGCACGGCAGCGAAACGATGCAGCTCGTCGGTATCGTCTGCCATCAGGTGGCACCAGCGATGGCCGGCCCACTTCCAGATCGCCGCATCGACATACACCGCCATCAAGCCTGCCGTGGACAGCTCCGCACTGTTGTTATTTCGAGACCGGGCAAGGCTTTGTCTGGGAGAACAGCGACAGGTTGACCAGCTTGCCGGTCATCGAGAACTCGCCATAGTCCATGGTGAGGTCGCGAGTGATGCCGTTCTCATGCAGCTTGAAGCTGATGCGGTATTCCGGCACTTCTTCGCCGGATTTGTCAGTCTCGTCGAAATAGGCGATGTCGACCGGCCAGTATTTGTCGCCGGCAAGCTTGGCCAGCGCCGGCGCTTCGGGATCGGCCTTGTCGCCCTCGGTTTTCTTGCCGACGATGACGGTGGTGGTCATCACCTTGTTGGCGTCCTCCGAACCGTCGAACAGGCTGGTTTCGTAGAAATTCTCGCCCTTCTCGGCCTTGCCGATCAGTTCGACCAGATGCTGGGTCGGGAACTGGGTGGCGGCGAGTTCGAGGCTGTTCTTCTCGGGCTTGTCGATGTCGACCTTGAGGCCCTTGGTCTCTTTCGTGGCGATGCCCTTGACCTCCTTGTCGAGATTCTGGTCGACGAAGGATTTGGTCACGAACGAGAAGGTCTTGCCTTCCGCATCCTCGAACGTGGTGGTCTGCTGGTCGGTCAGCCGGGTGTTGTCGCCGGTGACGATCTGGGTGACGAAACGGAATTTTACCGTATAGCCCTCGCAGGGCGAGCCATTGAACTCATAGACCATGCGGCCGGAGATGCCGGTGATCCCCGAACGGTCCGACGCCTTGCTGAGCGTAAGATCGTAGACGGCGCGATGCGCCTGCAATGCCGGCACGGCAAAGGCGGGAGCCATCGAAAACAGCGCCGGGACAAGAACAGCGTGGAAGGCAAGGCGCGTTGCGCGCATAGGGGGCTCCGATCGTCGCGGCTGGTGGCAGGCCGCAGGGAAAGATGGTCCAGCTTAAAAAAAGTCGTGGCGGAAGCGAGGCAAAAATAGCAATTTCGGCCCCGGCCAGCGCAGCGTCTCCAAGCAATAGGGAAATACGATGAGTGAAACAATCGAAAAGCGGCTAAGCGATCTCGGCGTGACGTTACCGGCCGCCGCAGCACCCGCCGCGAACTATGTGCCCTATTGCAGGTCTGGCAATCTCTTGTTCACCGCCGGGCAGTTGCCGCTCAAGGACGGCAAGCTGCAGGCAAGCGGCCTGCTCGGCCGCGACATCGACACGGCAGCCGGCAAGGAAGGTGCAAAATACTGCGCAGTCAACATCTTGGCGCAGGCCAAGGCGGCGCTTGGCGATCTCGAAAAGATCCAGCGTCTGGTCAAGATCACCGTCTTCGTCGCATCAGCGCCGGATTTCGTCGAGCAGCATCTGGTCGCCAACGGCGCCTCCGATTTCCTGGTCGCCGTCCTTGGCGCACGCGGCAAGCATGCCCGCTCTGCCGTCGGCACCGCCTCGCTGCCGCTTAATGCCGCAGTGGAAATCGAAGCCGTCTTCGAAGTCGCATGAGCAGAGCCACGACCATGACCGACCTTTCCTGGCTGACCGCCCGCCCCGTCGCGCATCGCGGCCTCCACGACATGAACAAGACGCGCTGGGAGAACACGCTGTCGGCCTTCGCGGCGGCCGCCGAGCGCGGTTATGCGATCGAATGCGACGTGCACCTGTCGTCCGACCGCGTTCCCGTCATCATGCATGACGGGGACCTGAAGCGGCTGACCGGTCAGGACGGCTTCGTCTGGCAACGCACGGCGGCGGAACTGGCGGCACTCAGGATCGGCGGCACCAAGGACCATGTGCCGACGTTGCAGGAAGTGCTCGACCTAGTCGACGGTCGCGTGCCGCTGGTCGTCGAACTGAAGGGCGTGCCCGGCTATGACGAGGGACTGGTGGCCAGCGTCGGCAAGATGCTCAAACGCTACAGGGGCAAGGCGGCGATCATGTCGTTCGACCATTGGCTCGTCCGCGATTTCCCCAAAGATGCCCCGGGCATTCCGGGCGGGCTCACGGCCTATGGAAGGGACAACCAGCTGATCGAGGCGCATTTCGCCATGCTGGCGCACGACCTTGCCTTCACCTCCTATGCCGCGGGCGATTTGCCGAACCCGTTTGTCAGCTTCGTGCGCGAAAAGCTGAAAATGCCTGTGATCACCTGGACGGTGCATGACCAGCCGGCGGTCGATCTCACCTTCAAATATGCCGACCAAATGACCTTCGAAGGGTTCGAACCCGATCTGGTCAAAGTCGCTTGAGCCAAGTACCTCAAACGTGACTTGTAGCGGCCCGCACAGAGCTTAAATAAGTCTCATGGATCAGGGTGACGAAGGCGATGGACAAACGGCGAATGCGGAGTTTTCCATCCGCATCGCCGCTGGAATTAATGCCTTCACCTGCGATGAGTGGAGCGGCTTTGCCGGCACCACGCGCGGCGGCACAGAAAACGGCTACAACCCTCTGATTTCATACGCTTTTCTGAGCGCGCTTGAGGATTCCGGCTGCGCCGTGCGGCGCACCGGCTGGCAGGGCCATCATCTCAGGCTGGAAAATGCGCAAGGCCGGCTGCTGGGCGCGGTGCCTTGCTATCTCAAATCGCACAGCCAGGGCGAATATGTCTTCGACCATGGCTGGTCGGATGCATTCGAGCGCGCCGGGGGCCGCTACTATCCAAAATTGCAGTGCGCCGTGCCGTTCTCCCCTGTCACCGGCCCCCGCCTGCTGGTCAGCAGGGGCGAGGATAGCGCGACTGTTAAAGCTGGTCTCGCGGCGGGCCTGAAGGCGGTGACGGAAAAGCTCGGTGTGTCCTCAGCGCATGTCACCTTTGCACAGGAAAGCGACGTCGCGACGCTCGAAGCAGCCGGTTTCCTGCACCGCACCGACCAGCAGTTCCATTTCTTCAACGAAGGTTTTTCGACCTATGACGATTTCCTCGCCACGCTGGCATCGCGCAAGCGCAAAGCGATGAAGAAGGAACGCCGCGAGGCGCTCGCCAACGACATCTCGATCGACCGGCTGACCGGCAAGGACCTGACCGAAAAGGCCTGGGACGATTTCTTTGCCTTCTACATGGACACCGGCAGCCGCAAATGGGGCCGGCCCTATCTCAACCGCAAGTTCTTCTCGCTGATCGGCGAGCGGATGGCCGACGACATCCTGCTGGTGATGGCCAAACGCAATGGCCGCTATATCGCCGGCGCCATCAACTTCATCGGCTCCGATGCGCTCTACGGGCGCAATTGGGGTTGCATCGAGGACCACCCCTTCCTGCATTTCGAGGTCTGCTACCACCAGGCCATCGACTTCGCCATCGAGCGCAAGCTGAAGGTGGTTGAGGCGGGTGCGCAGGGCGAGCACAAGCTGGCGCGCGGCTACCGTCCCGTGACCATGCATTCGGCGCATTACATTGCGCATCCCGGCCTGCGCAACGCAGTGGCCGATTATCTCCGGCGTGAGCGGCGCGAAGTCGAGCGAATGGGCGAAATTCTGGAAGAGCACACGCCTTTCCGCAAGGACCTTGAGGAATAGCGGTCTCGATCCGGTCTCGCCACCCGTGCAGCTTTGCTTAACGACGACCCGGCCGTCTATTTCGACCTCACCTCGACGAAAAAACGGCGTTTCCACCGCGCCCTGGTCCAAGCCGGGATCGTCGATCTCGCCTGACCATCTTGCCGGTCTGGGGCGCCTTCGCTACACCGGGAGCATACTCCCGGAGCGCCGCCATGACCTACGACCCTAGCAATATCTTCGCAAAGATCCTGCGCGGCGAAATCCCCTCGCACCGCGTCTACGAGGATGATGCGGTGGTGGCCTTCATGGATGTGATGCCGCAAGGGCCTGGGCACACGTTGGTTGTGCCGAAGGCGCCGTCGCGCAATCTGCTCGATGCCGATCCGTCGACGCTCGGCCCGCTGTTCACGGTCGTTAAGCAGGTGGCGCTGGCGGTCAAAAAAGCATTCGGCGCCGACGGCGTCACCGTCCTGCAGTTCAACGAACCGGCCTCTGGCCAGACCGTCTATCACCTGCATGTCCATGTCATCCCGCGATTCGAAGGCATCGCGCTCAAGCCGCACACGGGACAGATGGAGAAGCCCGAAGTGCTGGCTGAGAACGCGGCCAAGATCCGGGCAGTGCTGAACGGTTGAAGCCGGGGTGCCTCAAGACGGTGCGCTTGGGCAAATTCCACCGCGTCGGTTAGGAAAGTATCAAACCACGCCATGGTAACTAGCCGTACCGTGGTGCGTTTGGGTTTTCAAAAATCGTGGAAAATTCGGTTGCGACATCAGAACCGTTGGCAAAAGCAGGTGCCGGGCGGGTCTTTCTGAGTATCTTGGCGGACGCATACCGGCGACACCGGCTGCTGCACGTGATGGCCATCGCTGCCTTGCTCTTGGCAGCCGCGGTCGGCCTGCGTACCGGAAACATGCCGGATTTCAGCGTGCTGGAAGACTACGCCCTATACCTTCTCTTCGCTTTCTGGATAGGCGGCTGCGCCTTCGCGCTCGGCAGTTTTTTTCACCTTGCGCTCATCAAGCGGGACCGCGAACCGCTCGGCACTTTTCTGAGATCGATGGGTGACTTCTTCGGCGACGCCGAGCGCAACGCCAACAGCCTCAATGGTCTGGCTGCGAGCATTGCGCTCATATCCGCTTTCGGTGTGTTGAAAGGCGCGGTCGCGATCCTTTCGCCATTCGCATGGGACCACGCATTGGCCCAGGCCGACCGGGCGCTGCATTTCGGTCGAGCTCCCCATGAATGGCTGTGGTTTATCGTCCAGTCGCCGCTGGCCGTAAGACTGTTCAACCTGGCTTACAATTCCTGGTTCGTCGTCCTTATCGCCTCGGTCTTCATCGCTTGCATCACGCGCAAGGACACGAAGCTGCGCCACCAGTTCCTGATGAGCTTCATGCTCGTATGGATACTGGGGGGGTTCTTCCTGGCAATGGGCATGTCTTCAGCAGGGCCGTGCTTTTACGAGCGACTGGGGCTGGGCAGCGACTACCATCCCCTGATGCAAGCGCTCGCTGCTGCCGATCGCATCTATCCGATCTGGGCGCTGAGCACGCAGGACATTTTGTGGAGCGGCTACATCGGGGCGACCCCAGGCAGTCTCGGTATATCCGCCTTCCCGTCCATGCATGTGGCGATGGCGGTGCTTTTCGCTCTTTATGCAGCACGCCGCTCACGGTTGGTTGGCGTGTTGATGTGGGCATTCGCCGCAATCATCATGGTCGGCTCGGTTGTCCTTGGTTGGCACTATGCTGTCGACGGCTATGCGAGCGTGCTGATCTCGATTGCCATCTGGAAGGCGTGCGGTCATTTCCTGGCCCGCTTCGCACCCGACGGCGTCGCCGCCTGACCTGACAGCATATGACCTGAACGCATCTGACCTGAAAGCAGGGGCGCTGTTTCGGCAAACCGGCCAGCCATGAAAAAAGGCCCCGTCACCGGGGCCTTTTCATTGGCGAATTTTTAGCCCTTGCGTGGCAGTTGCGGCACCAGGCTGCGCTTGCCGCCGTCCTTGCCCTTAGGCTCAGGCTCGTCCTTGCCCTTGGGCTTTTGCGCCACCGCCTTCTTGGCGACGGGCTTCTTGGCCACCGCCTTGCGGGATTTCGGCGCCTCTTCCGGCTCCTGCTTCGGCTGCACTGGGGCTTCGTCGGCCAGCGATTCGAGCTTCAGGCCGGTTTCGCCGGTTTCCTTCTTCTCGACGGTGACGCG
The DNA here is from genome assembly GCF_016836705.1 of Mesorhizobium caraganae. Lineage (GTDB taxonomy): Bacteria > Pseudomonadota > Alphaproteobacteria > Rhizobiales > Rhizobiaceae > Mesorhizobium > Mesorhizobium caraganae. The sequence goes on from NZ_JAFCGY010000003.1 coordinate 298,849, forward strand.
CACCGTGCCGCCCTTCTTGAGCTTGCCGAACAGCACCTCGTCGGCCAACGGCTTCTTGATGTGCTCCTGGATGACCCGGCCGAGCGGCCGCGCACCCATGCGCTCGTCATAGCCCTTGTCGGCGAGCCAGGCGATCGCGTCCGGCGACAGGTCGAAGGTGACACCACGCTCGGAGAGCTGAGCCTCGAGCTGCATGACGAACTTCTGCACCACCTGATGGATGACGGGCACCGGCAGCGAGCCGAACGGGATGATCGCATCGAGACGGTTGCGGAATTCCGGCGTGAACAGCCGGTTGATCGCCTCGACATCGTCGCCTTCACGCTTGGTCGAACCGAAACCGATCGCCGCGCGCTGCGCATCGGATGCGCCGGCATTGGTGGTCATGATCAGGATGACATTGCGGAAGTCGATCTGCTTGCCGTTGTGGTCGGTCAGCTTGCCGTGGTCCATGACCTGCAACAAGATGTTGAACAGGTCGGGATGCGCCTTCTCCACCTCGTCAAGCAGCAGCACGCAGTGCGGATGCTGGTCGACGCCGTCGGTCAAAAGGCCGCCCTGGTCGAAGCCGACATAGCCGGGAGGCGCGCCGATCAGCCGCGAAACGGTGTGGCGTTCCATATATTCCGACATGTCGAAGCGGATCAGTTCGACGCCGAGCGAGGCAGCCAACTGCTTGGCCACTTCGGTCTTGCCGACGCCGGTCGGACCCGAGAACAGGTAAGAGCCGATCGGCTTTTCCGGTTCGCGCAGGCCGGCACGCGCTAACTTGATCGCCGAGGTCAGCGCGGTGATCGCGGTATCCTGACCATAGACGACGCGCTTCAGCTCGATATCGAGACCCTGCAGCACCTTCTCGTCGTCGGCCGAGACCGTCTTCGGCGGGATGCGGGCCATGGTGGCGATCGTGGCTTCGATCTCCTTGATGCCGATCGTCTTCTTGCGTTTGGCCTCCGGCACCAGCATCTGCGAGGCGCCTGTCTCGTCGATCACGTCGATCGCCTTGTCAGGCAGCTTGCGGTCGTTGATGTAGCGGGCCGACAGTTCCACCGAAGCCTTGATCGCCTCGTTGGTGAACTTCACCTTGTGGAACTCCTCATAATAGGGCTTGAGGCCCTTCATGATTTCGATGGCATCCTCGATGGTCGGCTCGTTGACGTCGATCTTCTGGAAGCGCCGCACCAGAGCGCGGTCCTTCTCGAAGAACTGGCGGAACTCCTTGTAGGTGGTCGAGCCGATGCAACGGATCGCACCCGAAGACAGCGCCGGCTTCAACAGGTTCGACGCATCCATGGCGCCGCCCGAGGTAGCGCCGGCACCGATCACGGTGTGGATCTCGTCGATGAACAGCACGGCGCCCGGATAATCCTCGAGCTCCTTGACGACCTGCTTCAGCCGCTCCTCGAAATCGCCGCGATAGCGGGTGCCGGCCAAAAGCGTGCCCATGTCGAGCGCGAAGATGGTGGCGTCCTGCAGCACTTCGGGAACGTCGCCTTCGACGATGCGCTTGGCCAGACCTTCGGCGATCGCCGTCTTGCCCACGCCGGGGTCGCCGACATAGAGCGGGTTGTTCTTGGAGCGGCGGCACAGCACCTGGATGGTGCGGTTGATCTCGCTCTCGCGGCCGATCAGCGGATCGATCTTGCCGGCCTTGGCCTTGTTGTTGAGGTTGACGCAATAAGCGGTCAGCGCATCCTGCTGCTGCTTCTTCTTGCCGCCTTCCTCCTGCGGCTCGGCGCCGTTCTGGCCGCCCTGCTCGTCATCGGCGCCGCGCGGCGAGCGCGTCTCCGAAGCGCCGGGGCGCTTGGCGATGCCGTGCGAGATGTAATTGACCGCGTCGTAGCGGGTCATCTGCTGTTCCTGCAGGAAATAGGCGGCATGGCTCTCGCGCTCGGCAAAGATGGCAACGAGCACGTTGGCGCCGGACACTTCCTCGCGGCCGGATGACTGCACATGGATCACGGCGCGCTGGATGACACGCTGGAAGCCGGCGGTCGGCTTGGAATCCTCATCGTAACCGGTGACGAGATTGTCGAGCTCGGTGTCGATATAGGTGAGAACGGTGTGCTTCAGCTCGTCGAGATCGACGTTGCAGGCGCGCATGACTGCGGCCGCCTCGGTGTCGTCGATGAGCGCGAGTAGCAGATGTTCAAGGGTTGCATATTCATGGTGCCGCTCATTGGCGAGCGTCAGCGCCTGGTGAAGCGCCTTTTCCAGGCCTTGGGAGAAAGCCGGCATGTTACCTCACTTCTTCTCCATCACGCATTGCAGCGGATGCTGATTCTGTCGGGCGAAATCCATGACCTGGGACACTTTGGTCTCGGCCACCTCGAATGTATAGACCCCGCACTCGCCCACTCCATGATTGTGAACATGAAGCATGATGCGTGTGGCGGCTTCGCGGTCCTTTTGAAAAAAACGCTCCAGGACGTGAACCACGAACTCCATGGGCGTGTAGTCGTCGTTGAGGATAAGGACCCGATAAAGGCTGGGCTTCTTGGTCTTGGTTTTCGTGCGCGTGATGACGGCCGTGCCGCGACCGGCCTCATTGCCGTCGCCGTCACTTTGCATCCGCACCACGCTTGCCGTGGCAGTCAAACCGATCGTCACGTAATCCTGCCTCTTTCGAATCCCCATGCGAGTTCGACATGTAGGTGTTCGATGGACGATTTTAAGCCCTTCTTGTTAGCTGACAATATGGCTAGGTGGGCAAACCGAGGCGATTTTCAAAATCGTGAACCGCCAAAGCCCCGGAATTGAAACCGGCATGAAAAAACCCGGCCGCGCATCCGCGACCGGGTCTGTTTTGCAAGCCCGAAAGGCCGTGCCTGGTATTTTGGAGCGAAATTACTTCGCTTTGGCGACAATCGATTCGAAGGGCTTGTAGGCCTCCTTGGCGAGCTCGGCATAGAGATCGCCGAACTTGGTGGCCTCGGCAACGAAGCTCTCATAGCTCTGCTTGGCGAAGTCGGACTGGATTTCGATCGCCTTTTCCAGCGACTTGGCGGAGATCAGCTTTTCGACCGCGGCGCTGCCGGCTTCGAAGCTCTTCTTGGTGTATTCGCCAGCTTCGGTGGCGATCGCCTGGGCGCCCTTGGAGAGCGAAGCGAAGCTCTTCAATCCGGTGTCGGCAAACTCTTTGCCGTATTTCGAGAAGTCCTCATAGGTCTGGGTCATTTCACGTTTCCCTTGACGGTTTTGAAGCGCCCTTGCCTGAGCGCCGTTGTGCAATGCAGGAGAGTATATTGTGCGCTGCACAAAAGTCAAGATTTGGCCCGCAAACGCCGCGCGCTGCCCGACAACAGCTAAAATTCGAATAAAGAAAGGCTCAAGCCCGAGGAAAATGGTGAACGCGCCGGTTACCATAAACGGATTGGTAACGCAGGCCGCGATAGGTTGACGGGAAGTGAGGTCGGATCCCTTTGCCGCCTCCAGGGCAATGAGTTTCAAAGGAACTATCAGTGCGTCAGGCGTTGTCGGTCTTCGGTTCAAAATCCGCATCTCCCCTCAAAACGATCATGATCCTCGCCTTGGCGATGTCATTCGTCGTTGCGGACGCCGCATCGTCGATGGCCGCCAGGTCGTCGGCGATCGTCGTCGATGCCAAGACCGGCAAGGTGCTCTATTCGTCCGATGCCAATGGCCGGCGCTACCCGGCGTCGCTGACCAAGATGATGACGCTCTATCTGACCTTCGAAGCCATGGCGAAGGGGCGGATCAGCAAGAACACACCGGTGCCGTTTTCGGCAAAAGCGGCGGCCGAGCCGCCGACCAAACTCGGCGTCAAGGCCGGCGGAGCGGTTTCGGTAGAGACCGCCATCCTGTCGATGGTGACCAAGTCGGCCAATGATTCGGCGACCGCGCTCGGCGAACTGCTCGGCGGCAGCGAGAGCAATTTCGCCCGCATGATGACGGCCAAGGCGCGGCAGCTCGGCATGGACGGCACCGTGTTTCGCAATGCCAACGGCCTGCCCGATCCCGGCCAGTTCACCACCGCCCACGACATGGCGATGCTCGGCATCGCGCTGCGGGAACATTACCCACAGTATTACGGCTATTTCTCGCAGCGCTCTTTTCTCTACGGACGCCAGCGTATCAACGGCCACAACCGCCTGCTAGGGCGCATCAAGGGCGTCGACGGCATCAAGACCGGCTATACCCGCGCCTCCGGATTCAACCTCGTCTCATCGGTTTCGGACGGCAACCGCCGCCTCGTTGCCGTCGTCATGGGCGGGACCTCGGGCCGCAGCCGCGACAACCAGATGGCCGGGCTGATCAACGCCTATATGCCGCGCGCCTCCACCCGCGGCGGCGGCGCCCTGATCGCCAAGGCTGGTGGCGACAATCCGATCAAAGCGTTGGCCAACGTGCTGTTGCCCAAGCATGACGCGCCGACGCCCGACGACAAGCCGATGGTTGAAGACGATGCGGTAGCGTCCAACGACGATCCGACATCTGCTGACGAGCAGTCTGCTGACGAACAAACGGTGGCTGCGGTCGAAGAACCCGCACCCGTCGTCAAGACCAGGAAGGTAAAGACCGTCATCGTGGCGGCGCCCAAGGTCGAAACGGCACAAATGGTCGCGGCCTACGCCGAGCCCACGCCAGCATCGCCTCCGGCGGTCGATCCGGTCAACACCGCCTCGGTGCCGTCCGGTTGGGCGGTACAGGTGGCGTCTTCGCCCAAACAGTCCGAAGCCCAGGCTTTCCTCGACAAGACCGCCAAGCAGGCGCCGAAGATCCTTGCATCTGCCTCCGGTTTTACGGTCGCTTTCGACAAGGATGGCGAAACCTATTACCGCGCCCGCTTCGGCGGTTTCGGTTCGAAGGATGCGGCCTGGAATGCCTGCAACGCTTTGAAGAAGAAGAAAATTACCTGCTACGCCGTCCAACAGTAGGGCGGCGTCGAGGACCATCTCCCGGAAATTTACTGCGTCGAAGGAGAACTAGTTGTGATTGGAGAGCAAGACGTCCTTGGCTTCGTTGATCCGCGCCGCCAGGAAAGACGTGCCGCCGATGTCGGGGTGCAGGCGCTGCATCAGGCGGCGGTGCGCCTTGCGGACATCCGCCGCGGCGGCCCCCGCTTCAAGACCAAGGACCTTGTAGGCCTCCTCCTTAGTCATGGCGCCCGCACCTGGCGCAACACCCAGCCCTTCGCCACCGTTCGCCTCAGCGTCTTTGCGCCAGACGGGAAAACGGCCGTCAAGATACGTCTCTAGCAACTGACGGCTCTCCGGATCGCCGGGGAGCTCGCGGTAAAGCTGCTGCAGTTCGGGCAGACCCATCGCGCCCAACATCTTGCCTTCATGGCGGCCCGCCAGAACCAGGCCTTCAAGCCCGCCCGTATCGTGATCAAGTTCCATCTCCAGCGCCGCTGTGCGCACCGTCGAGCGCTTGCCGGGCGCCGGCTTGACCGTGGGCCGCTTCATCCGCACCGAACCATACCAGGCAAGGGCCCCGGCCAGGATGAGGCCGGCTATGCCTTCGCGGCCGACCACCAGTATGGCGAGGCCAACCAGCGCCAGAAGCACCGGGCCGAGCGTGCGCATGCCGCTCGCCAGTTTTTGCGGGTCGGCGCGGACGAAGATCGTCGCCGCGCCAAGCAGCACCAGAAACAGTGCAACAATTGCAATGATAGCGCCCATCAATTCCTGCCGCCCCGCAGATGCTCGATTAACAGCCGGTCTCCCGGCCGGTCCCTTGCCTCGAGCGCCTTCAATCCACCGGTCGCATAGACGGCAACGGCTGAAAGCAGTCCGGCCAGGGTCGCGGCAGCCCGCCGGTCGAACCGGAACCAGGCCCCTTTGGACAGCCGCGCGATCTCCTTGAACGCCTTTTCTGCGCCGGAATCATGACCTTCCTGGAAGACGAAGACGGGAACGCCGTGCAGGCCTAGGCTGCCGGCCTTCTGCGCCAGGTCGTCGATATTCTCTTCCATGGCGTCGCCGATATAGACCAGCGCACTGACCTTCGCCTTCGCCGTCTCCTTCAGCGCATGGGTGAGGACCTTGCCGATCTGGGTGGTGCCGCTGCGGCACACGATGCGCGTCATCAGCGTCTTCAAGGCATCGGTGTCGGCAACGAAGGCCGATGACCGGCATTCGCCCAGCCCGCGAAAATAGGCAAGTTGGACGCTGAGGGTTCCGGCCTTGCCGGCGGCATCGAACATTTCGCCTTGCAGCTTGGTGGCGAGATCCCAGGTCGGCTGGCGGCTCATCGTCGCGTCGAGCGCCAGGATCAGCCGCCCGGAGCCGGTCGCGGACGCGGCAAGCGACCGCGCCTGACGGATAAAGGCGTCGATCTCGCCGGCATTGGATTGAGGCTTGACCGGCGCAGAACTGGCCTTTGCGGGCACTGGCTGCTTCTTGTCGCTCATAAGAAGCAAGATGTGGCGTTGCCCGGCCGCTTGCAAGTCCAGTCTGGGACAAGATAAAGGGCCAGCGATCGCACAGTGGGCAGGACGCCCGGCCCAGGCGCTAGAGCAGACCGAGATCTGCGAGCTCGCGCTTCAGCTTCGGCGGCATCTCGACCATTCCGGCCTTGCCCTTTCCGATATCGGCCGGCGCATCCGACGGTTTCAGGTAGCGCCAGCCCTGGAAGGCGCGGCGAGGCTGCCAGTCGGTGCGAACCACTTCGAGGCCGAGCATCAGGCGGCAGCGACCAATGCCTTCGTCATCGGTGAAGGGCCTGATATCAGTGATCAGCTGGCGGCACTGGACGCTACCCTTGATCACCCAATAGAGCGAGCCGCCATCGGTGACCTCGGCGCCGCGCGTCGGCACCATGCGGGTCGTGTGCCAGTGTTCGGCCGGCTCGCCGGCCCGCCGCCGCTCGTCGAGGCGGAAGGCGATCCACTCTTCGAGATCCTCGACGCTGTCGCAACCGACGCACAGTTTTAGGAGATTGAGTGCCATCGCTTAAGGTTTAGTCCGGCGCGCGGTTGCGTCAACGGCCCTGCCCGACTTCTCCACAGTGCCAGTGGCGTTGAGCCTTCAACATTCCACGACATTGACGGCGAGGCCGCCAAGGCTGGTTTCCTTGTACTTCTCGTTCATGTCGAGGCCGGTCTGACGCATGGTTTCGATCGCGGCGTCGAGCGGCACGAAATGGATGCCGTCGCCCTTGATGGCCAACGAGGCAGCCGTCACCGCCTTGACAGCGCCAAGCGCATTGCGCTCGATGCAGGGCACCTGGACCAGGCCGCCGACCGGATCGCAGGTCATGCCGAGATGGTGTTCGAGCGCGATCTCGGCGGCGTTCTCGACCTGCTCGGGCGTCCCGCCCATGACGGCGCAGAGGCCAGCCGCGGCCATTGCCGAGGCCGAACCCACCTCGCCCTGGCAGCCGACTTCGGCGCCGGAGATCGAAGCGTTGGTCTTGATGATGCCGCCGACGGCTGCGGCGGTCAGCAGGAAGTCGCGGATGCTCGGCTGGTCGGCCTCGGGATGGAAATGCAGCCAGTAGCGCAGCACGGCCGGCAGCGTACCGGCCGCGCCATTGGTCGGCGCGGTGACGACGCGGCCGCCAGCGGCATTCTCCTCGTTCACCGCCATGGCGTAGATCGACAGCCAGTCATTGGCGAGCAAGGGGTTGGGCTTGTTCTGTTGCCACTGCTCCTGCAGCTTGTCGTGCAGCATGCGGGCGCGGCGGCGCACTTTCAAGCCGCCCGGCATGATGCCGTCCCGCGACAGGCCGCGGTCGATACAGCCCTTCATGGCGCCCCAGATGGCGTCGAGGCCGCTGTCGAGCTCCTCGCGCGACATATGCGCCTCTTCGTTGACGCGCTTCATATCGGCAATCGACAGCCCGCTTTTGCCGGCCATCTTCAGCATCTCGACAGCGTTCTTGAAGGGGTAAGGCACCTTTTTGCCTTCGGTCGTCACCGAGCCCTTCACCTTCATCCGCTGCAGCTCTTCTTCCGAGACCACGAAGCCGCCGCCGATCGAATAATAGATGCGCTTGAGCAGCAACCGGTCGCCGGCATCGTAGGCGTAGAACGCCATGCCGTTGGCATGGCCGGTGAGCGGCGTCTTCCTGTCGAGCACCAGATCCGTCGCCGGATCGAAGCGATAAGAGGGATGGCCGGGCGGCGAAATCCGCTTCTCGGCGGCGATGCGCGTGGCGATGGTATCGGCCTGATCGGGGTCGACTGTCTGCGGTGTCAGGCCGGCAAGGCCGAGAACAACGGCGCGGTCCGAGCCATGGCCGATGCCGGTATAGGCGAGCGAGCCGTGCAGGCTGGCGCCGATCCGATCGACCTTGACGCCGGCCGGGCGTGGCCAGTCATCGCCGGCGATCTCGTCGAGAAACCGCCGCGCCGCCGTCATCGGCCCCATCGTGTGCGAACTCGACGGCCCGATGCCGATCTTGAACAGGTCGAAAACCGAAAGGAACACGCTGCGCCGTCTCCGGGAATGGGATCAAGACCTACATATAGGACTTCCATGATGTTTGTGCTGTTTTGACAAATGCCGCGCTGCACCCGCCGACCTTGTTTGCTCCGGCAGCGACATTGATTGCTCGACCGTGACGGCGCGGCTATTCTGCCTATCGCAGGCCCGCCGCGTTTGGCCTCGCTTCTCATTTGCAAGGGAGGAAGCCGTGCTTACGTTGAATGCCAGGCCGCAGCCGGTGCGCATCGCGCCTGCCGAGACCGCTGTCGTCGTGGTGGACATGCAGAACGCCTTTGCCTCGAAAGGGGGCATGTTCGACCTCGCCGGCTTCGACATATCCGGCGCCGCGCCGGCAATCGACGCCAACAGGCGCCTGCTCAAGGCGGCACGCGAGGCCGGCGTCGGCGTCATTTACCTGCAGATGTCGTACAAGCCCGATCTCAGCGATGCGGGAGGTCCCTCGTCTCCGAACCATCACAAGGAACTGGGGATGGTCATGATGCGCGAGCGTCCCGAGCTTGCCGGCAGGCTGTTGATCGACAACAGCTGGGACTGGCAGATCGTCGACGCGCTGAAGCCCGAGCCGGGCGACCAAATCATCCGCAAATCGCGCTACAGCGGCTTTTGCAACACTGGCCTCGAAGCGTATCTGCGCGCCCGCAAGATCCGAAATCTGCTGTTCACCGGCGTCGCCACCAACGTCTGCGTCGATGCCACCGCGCGCGACGCCTACATGCTGGAATTCTGGCCGATCCTGGTCGAGGACGCGATGAACCATTCGGGTCCCGACTTCAACCGCCAGTCGACGCTGTGGAACTTCGAACACGCTTTCGGATGGATCACCAGGACTGACAGCGTCATCGAGGCGTTGCACATGGCTGCGCCTTTGCCGGCCTGAGCCAGCCGTCGAAACGGGCGCCTAGCCTGTGGTAAAAGGACTGCATGGGCGATTCCTTCCATCTTTCGACGGCCGATCTCGCGGCGCTGGCCTTCTTCCTCCTTGCATGGGTGCTGCATACGCTGGCGTCCGACGGGAAGCTTGTCAGCCGGGTGTCGCTGACGATGGCGATGAATGTGCAGCGCGAGGCCTGGATGCGCACCATGGCCGAGCGCGAGATCCGCATCGTCGACACCGCCATCATGAGCGGCCTGCAGCAAGGCACCGCCTTTTTCGCCTCGAGTTCGCTGATTGCGCTCGGCGGCTGTTTTGCGCTGCTCGGCGCCTCGGATCAGGTGCTTGCCGTGCTGAACGACCTACCGCTGAACGCGACCTCATCGCGCTCGGCCTTTCAGATCAAGGTCTTCGGCCTGGTGCTGATCCTGGCCTTCGCCTTCTTCAAGTTCGGCTGGGCCTATCGTCTCTTCAATTACTGCACGATCCTGATCGGCGCGGTGCCGATCGCGCATGGCGAGGCCTCGCGCAACCCGGTCAGCGAAACGGCGGTGTGGCGCGCGGCGCGCATGAACATGTTGGCCGGCAAGCATTTCAACTCAGGCCTGCGCGCCGTGTTCTTCTCGATCGGCTATCTCGGCTGGTTCGTCGACCCGGTCGTGTTCGTTTTGTCAACGCTGCTGCTTCTGGCGGTTCTGGTGCGGCGCCAGTTCTTCTCGGCCGCCAGAGAAGCAGTCATCGGTCAGCCGCCCGGGCCAGGGAAAAGCTGGTCGATCCGGCCCGACAGCCAATAGGCGGCAAGCCCGATCCACTCGCGGATCGCCGTGGTGGTGGTCTGCAGCGAATCCGGTGCGTTGTCGCGAAACAGGCCAAAGCCTTCCTTTCCCGAGGTGCGATAGTCGACAGGCCACGGGATCGTCGGAAAGTCGGCCTTGTCGAACAGCGCCTTGGAGCGCGGCATATGGAAGGCCGAGGTCACCAGCAGCCAGGTCTCGCCCGGCTTCGGCGTCACCAATTCCTTGCTGAAGACTGCATTCTCATAGGTGTTGCGGGATTTGTTCTCGAGCACCAGCCGATCGGCGCTGACGCCGAGCGCGTCGAGCAGGCGTGGTGCGGTGGCCGCATCGCCCTCGCCTTCCAGCAACAATTCGCCGGTGCCACCGGAGACAACCACCTTTGCCTCAGGAAAGCGCCGGGCGAGGATCGCTGTCTCGACCATGCGGTCGCCGCCGGAATTCAGCTCATAGCCGCCGCGCACCAGATTGATGGCGCCCTCGAAACCGCCACCGAGCACGACGATGCCATCGACCTTCTGCGGCAGCGGTGGCTTGGGAAAGCGCTCTTCGAGCGGATTGAGCATCATGGCCCCAAGCGACGTCCAGCCTGACAGCGCTAGAATGAGGAAGGCGAGCACACTGCCGGTGGCCGCGAGCCGCCGACGGCCGATCAGCGCCGCGAGCAAACCAGCCAGCAGCAGGAAGATCGCCAGATTGAGCGGCTGGACGAAGAACCAGAAGATCTTGGAGAGATAGAAGAACATTGCCTGCCTATCGCCAGCTCGAATTTTGACGGCCGATGAAGTGCTCGACCGCACTCGCCACAGCCTCGGCCTCGGGACGGCTCAACTCCCTGCCGAAAACAAGGACGCCATCCGCGTTGGTCAATCTGATGACTTCCGACAGTCCCGTTTCATCCGTCGGATAGGTATGGTCGAGGATTTCGACCTTAAGGTGCCCTTTCAAAGGCAATGACGAACGATTTTGCAAAGAACCCCTGATGTCGCGCACGGCTGCGGCGTTGGTCAGCCGCAGCGTTTCCTTGCCGAACACCAGCCAGATAAAATCCTTGCCGAGGAAATAGGTGAACAGGGCAATGATCGCCACGAACGACAGCAGGCCGAGAGTGCCGCTGGTGAGCGTTGCGGGCGACGTGTCTCTCAATCCCATATAGCCGGTGTAGGCTACGATCGCGGCCCCGATCAGGACAAAGCCTGTCCTAAAATCCGAGGTGCGTGGTGGGTTTGTGATCAGCAATTCGTCTCCCGTCTCGACGATGGAAATGCGAGACGGGGGCGGCATGCTACCACCACTTCTCCGGCTGGAAGGTTCCCGCCGCCTGCTCGATGACGGCAGCCGTCTGGAACAGGGTTTCCTCATCGAAGGGACGGCCGATCAGCTGCAAGCCGAGCGGCAGGCCCTTGGCGTCGAGGCCGGCTGGTACCGCGATGCCCGGCAGGCCGGCCATGTTCACGGTCACCGTGAAAATGTCGTTGAGATACATCTTCACCGGATCGGCGGCCATGTCCTCGTCGGCGATGCCAAAGGCGGCGGACGGCGTCGCTGGTGTCAGGATGACGTCGACGCCGGCGGCAAAGACGGTCTCGAAGTCGCGCTTGATCAGATTGCGCACCTTCTGCGCTTGCAAATAGTATGCGTCGTAATAGCCGGCCGACAGCACATAGGTGCCGATCATGATGCGGCGCTTGACCTCGCGGCCGAAACCGGCGGCGCGGGTCTTTTCATACATGTCGACGATGTCCTTGGCTGGCACGCGCAGGCCGTAGCGGACACCGTCGTAGCGGGCGAGGTTGGACGACGCTTCGGCCGGCGCGACGATATAATAAGCCGGCAAAGCATATTTGGTGTGCGGCAGTGAAATGTCGACGATCTCGGCGCCGGCATCCTTCAGCCAGGCAATGCCCTTCTGCCACAGCGCCTCGATCTCTTCCGGCATGCCGTCGACGCGGTATTCCCTGGGAATGCCGACCTTCATGCCCTTGATCGGCTTGCCGATCGCCGCCTCGTAATCCGGTACCGGACGGTCGACCGAAGTGGTATCCTTGGCATCGACCGAGGCCATCGACTTCAACAGGATCGCGGCGTCGCGCACGTCGCGGGCGATCGGGCCGGCCTGGTCGAGCGAGGAGGCGAAAGCGACGATGCCCCAGCGCGAGCAGCGGCCATAGGTCGGCTTGATGCCGACGGTGCCGGTGAAGGCGGCGGGCTGACGGATCGAGCCGCCCGTGTCGGTGGCCGTAGCGCCGGCGCACAGGAAAGCCGAAACGGCCGAAGCCGAGCCGCCCGACGAACCGCCCGGCACCAGCTGCGCGTTGTCCAAAATGCGTGCGGTCTTGGTGCCGCCGGCCGAAACGAAACCGCCATCGCCCTGATGCGTGGTCGGCATCACCACCGTGTCGAGGCGCGAGCGCCGCCACGGATTGACGACCGGGCCGTAATAGGAGGTCTCGTTGGACGAGCCCATGGCGAACTCGTCCATGTTGAGCTTGCCCAGCATGACGGCGCCGTCGGCCCAAAGGTTGGCGGTGACGGTCGATTCGTAGCGCGGCTTGAAGCCATCCAGCACATGGCTGCAGGCCTGGGTGTGGACGCCCTCGGTGCCGAACAGGTCCTTGATGCCGAGCGGAATGCCTTCCAGCGCACCGCCCTCGCCCTTCGCCAGCTTGGCATCCGAGGCCTTAGCCATGTCGCGCGCCTTGTCGCCGGTGACGACGATGTAGGCGTTGAGCACCGGATTGGCGCGCTCGATGGCCGAAAGATATGCCTCGGTGATCTCGGCGGCGGAAATCTCCTTGCCGCGCAGCTTGGCGCGGGCCTGCGAAATCGTCAGATGGGTCAGTTCGCTCATCAAAGGCTCTTTTCGTAAAACACCGACCACTCGGAATCGGGATAATCCAGCACCGGACCGCAGCGCGAGAAGCCGGCGCGTTCGTAGACGGCCCATGCCGCGGGATGGCGGTCGCCGGTTTCCAGCACCAGGCGCTTCAATCCTTCTTGACGCGCCAGCGTCTCGACCCGCTCGACGATTTTGGCGCCGATCTTCCTGCCGCGATGCGAGGGCCGCGTATACATGCGCTTCACCTCGCCGACGGTCGCATCATGGCGCTTCAGCGCGCCACAGCCGATGGCCTGCCCGTCGTCGCGGGCTATGAAGACGGTGGTGTCTGCGCCGGCCATCTGCTCAACCGTCAGGTGATAACAGTGCTCCGGCGGCGTCAGTTCGAGCAGCGTCGCGTTGAGCTCCTCGACCAAAGCGCGGACATCGTCCTGCAACGGCGTTTCGATGGCGATCTCGATTGCCATCGGCCGCCTACTCCACGACCTTCGGCACGAGGAAGAAATTCTCTTCGGTGGCCGGCGCGTTGGCGACGATGTCGGCGGCTTTGTTGCCGTCGGTGACGATGTCTTCGCGCTTCTTCATCTCCATCGGCGTCACCGAGGTCATTGGCTCGACGCCGGAGACATCGACCTCGTTCAGCTGCTCGACGAAGCCCAGAATGGTGTTCAACTCGCCGGTCATGCGCTCGGCATCCTCCTCGCTCACCGCAATGCGGGCGAGACGCGCGACGCGCTTCACTGTCTGCAGATCAACGGACATGTCTTTAGCCTTTGGGAAAACCAGATGGCGCTATAGCGGCGCGGCGCGTGCCGCGCAACATCGATCGTGCTCAGGGCCGCGCTGCAGTGCCGGCCCGGGCCTTCCTCTGACGCAGCGGAAGCGGCAATTCGAACAGCCGCTCCTTCACCGAACACATACCGCAGGCGTCCTCATCCTCGAGCGCGGCAAAGTCTTTCAGCTCGGCGTTGGAGCAATCCGGTTCGAGCGGGCGATAGGCGAGATAGCCATCCCATTTGTCGGAAAGCCGGTATTTTGCCTTCTGCATCGGCAGATAGGCCAAGGGAGCACATTTCCAGATGCGCCCATCGAGAAGCTGCTTGCAGTGACGAGCCGGACAGGCCTCCCAGCTGGCGCGCGGGTCGCCATCCTCGAACGGCAGCATAGTGTCGCCAAAACCTTCGTAGCGCCGGGTCCAGTTCTTGTGCGCTGGACGCACTCTGGCGACGAATCCGTATTCCTGCCGCCATTGCTCCAGCAAGGCGAAGACCGGTTTCAACCGGTCGCGGTACTCTTCGGAATCATGATGCACGGATATGACAAGGCGGGCATCCGAGTCCGCCGCAAGGATGGTTGGCAGCGTCGGGTGGCGATGCAGGAAGAAGCCGTTCGAGACGATCTCGATCTGTGTGTGCGGCCAATGCCGCCGCACCAGACCGACAAATTGCGGCAAGTGCGGATGGATGGTGGGTTCGCCGCCAAGCAGGGAAAACCGGGTGACCGAGACGCGCCGGCTCCACAGCCCCATCCAGCGGTCGGCATCCTTGAGCGACACCGTGCCGGAATGGGCATGGTTGGAATAGTGCGAACAGCTTTCGCAGGCCAGGTTGCAGCCATGCGCGACATGCAGTTCGAGCTTCCGGAACACCGGCCGCTCTCCCTGCAAACCCATCCGTTTCAGCATCCCCATAGGTTCACGCTAGCATGCGGATGTGTGCGGTGCATCATCTCGCCGGAAGCAAATTTCAGCCTTCTTGTTTTACGCAATTCCCAAGGGAAAGCGCTATGCGCTTTTCCCGGGAAAACCGCTCCACACTTTTCCTGGAATTGCTCTAAGGCAGGGACACGCCATCGCACAGGTAATAGCTGCCGCCATTGCCGGCCTGCTCGCCTTCGTCGGCGGTCGGGCGCACCGAGACGATGTCGATTTGCGTCGCGTTCATCTGCGTGATCGAAAGCACGTCGGGAAAAAGAAAGCCCGGCTCCTGGCAGATGGCGGTGACCGCCCAACTCGGCGAGCCCGTCGCCTTGGTGACCTGGACGAACTCGCAATTGTACTCGACGCTTTGCAGTCCGTCCGCCGACAAGATGACATTGCCGGCGTCGATCAGCGTCTGCAGCCTATCCTTTTTTGCTTGCGCACAAAGCTCCTGGGTTTGGAGATAGACGCCCTTGATGAAGTCCTCGGCGGCCGATGCGGGTGACGCCGCAACCAGCATCGACACACAAAGAGTCCTTCTCAAACCCATGGTTTCATTCCCTTTTGCGACAAGGGATCGTCCAAACGATCGCTCTACAGTGTGATCGTTTGGCCGATTGCTGGCAAGGCCACGTCAACACCTGATCCTTCGAGGCCCGCAACGAACTTTTCCGCCGTTGCGTCGATGATCGGGAACGTGCCGAAGTGACAGGGTACGACCGTGTCGAAGTGGAAGAAGCGCCGGCAGGCAAGGGCCGCCACCGCACCGCCCATGGTGAAGCGGTCGCCGACCGGCACGATGCCAATCTTCGGCTCGTGCAATTCGTTGATCAGCGCCATGTCGGAGAAGATGTCGGTGTCGCCCATGTGGTAGAGCGTCTTGTCTTCCGGAAAATGCAGGACCAGCCCGCCCGGATTGCCGAGATAGACGTTCTGGCCGCCATCGAGGCCAAACGACGAGGAATGCAGCGCCTGGACAAAGGTCGTGGTGAAGGCGCCACAATCGACGGTGCCGCCGAGATTGCCGGGATTGATCTTGTTGCCGTCGACCCCCTTGCCGACCAGGTACATGCAGATCTCGTAG
Organism: Mesorhizobium caraganae; assembly: GCF_016836705.1. Lineage (GTDB taxonomy): Bacteria > Pseudomonadota > Alphaproteobacteria > Rhizobiales > Rhizobiaceae > Mesorhizobium > Mesorhizobium caraganae. The sequence continues at coordinate 314,550 of NZ_JAFCGY010000003.1, forward strand.
TTGGCGACCAGCTGGGCACCGCTCTTCTTCAGCACCTCCACCGCGCCGCTGACATGGTCATTGTGGCCGTGGGTCAAAAGCACATGGGTGACACCCTCCGCAGGCCCCTCCCAGCCGCCCGTCCATGACGGATTGCCGATGAGATAAGGGTCGATCAGGATGGTCGCGCCTGATGTCTCGATGCGAAAGGCCGAATGTCCGTACCAGGTCAATTTCATCAATCGTTTTCCTCGATTTTGGTTGCGCCGGAAGATAGAACGCCGGCTGCGAAATTAAAGTGACATAGTGTGCTGCTGGTTCAAAAGAACGTGTCAGGTGCTTTGTCACGGTAAAACTGGTTTTTGGGGAAAGCCGTTGGGCATCATAGCAATCGAGGATCTGCCGGCACGCCTGGAAGGCGGCAGGACGCTGGCCGGGCTAGATCTAGGTGACAAGACGATCGGCGTCGCCGTTTCCGACCGGGGCCTGTCCTTCGCCCATCCGCGCCCGGTGATCCTGCGCAAGAAGTTTTCGCTGGATGCGGCGGCGCTGCTTGCCCAACTGCAGAAGGACAATATCGGCGCGTTCGTGCTCGGCCTTCCCATCAACATGGACGGGTCGGAAGGTCCCCGCGCCCAGAAATCGCGCGCCTTCGTGCGCAACATGGCAGGCGTGACCGACCTGCCCTTCGTGCTGTGGGACGAGCGGCTGTCGACGGTCGCCGCCGAGCGGACGTTGATCGAAATGGATTTCTCGCGCGCCAAGCGCGCCGGCAAGATCGATTCGGCGGCCGCCGCCTTTATTCTGCAGGGAGCTTTAGATCGACTCCAGTCGCTTGGCTCATCCGATCGGACGGAACCGGACTTCCCGTCTGGCGCCTGATCCAGGCGGCGATGTTGCGGCGGCGCCGGAACGCCCACAATGCCATCAACAGGAATCCGTCAAAGACGCAGGCTCTTGCCACCATGCCCGGAATGATTGCCGGGTCGATGCCCAGCATCTGGCCGTAGAGCTGGAACACGACGTCGTGGAGCTGCCGGCTGAGCATGACGTAGCCGAAATTGATATCGTTGAGCGACAGGAAGAACCAGCCCCAGAACAGAGCAAGTGGGGCGGCCCACAATGCGAACAGCGTGCGCATCAGTGACCGTCCCTGCGGCTGGAGCCGCCTCTATGGCCACCATCTCTGGGACTGCCATCCCTGGGACCGCCATCCCTGGGACCAATGTCCGGCCGGCCGGAAATGCGCGACAGCAAGGAGCCGTGCGCGGCGCCTTGTGCCATAGCGTGCGCAGTGGCGCGGCTCTCGACCTCGCGCGAAACTGCGACGGCCAAAACCGACCTCCGCTCGGCATGCATGGCGACGTAAGAGGCCAGAAGTGCCGCCAGTTGCACGGCCACAACCATGAACAGGCCGTTGATGCCTTGCGCGGCGCCGCCGATCAGGATCAGCGACAGGACGGCGGATGCGGAAATAAAGGCAGTCCGCGCCACGCTGTCGGCTCCGTCGGGGCTCGCTGCGGCGTTAACCAAACTCTCGATGAAGACCCAACAAAACAACACCGCGACGACCAGCAAGGCGATGGCCAGCGGCGCCACGACGGCAGCGTTGTCGAGATCGACCAGACGGGTGTTTTCCACGACGACGCCGAGCACCCCCAGAGCGCCCGCAACGCCGCGGTTTCCATCCATACAGATGAACGCCAGCAGGGCGAAAACTACCGCCCAGTGCAAGGCCAGAAAAGAGGTCAAAATGGGCCGCATGGCATCCCTGCTTTGGTGACAAAGACAGTGGGCTTTGCGGCCCGCCGCTGCAATGGAAACCATTTGTTAAGGTTAACGTCCATCCACAGGCTGCGGTAAATTCGCGGTGATAGGCTGTGCAGCCGGCCTCAGTTGACCGGCGGATAGAGCGTGTCGATGATCATGCGCGCGTCATGGCGTGAATCGAGCATGCCATAAGTGTTGCGCCATTGGCCGGCGAGCCGCGTCTCGACAAAGGCATCCGCAATCCGCCCTGCCCCCAGCCGGCGCAATTCCGCCGCTGCCGCCGACAGCGCCAGCTGTTCGGTGAGCAGGCGGGCCGACCCCTCATCCGTGCCGGCGACCTGCATGGCCGCCTTCAACACGCCGATGGTGCCGCGTCCGCCGGCGCCGAGATCGCGATCGATGCCGGCCAGCACCTCCTCGAACAGGCCGGGCGCGCGGCCAAGCACGCGCAGCACGTCGAGCGCCATGACATTGCCGGAGCCCTCCCAGATCGCGTTGACCGGGGCTTCGCGATAGTAGCGCGCGAGCGGCGCTTCCTCGACATAACCATTGCCGCCGAGGCATTCCATCGCCTCATAGAGCAGTGGCGGCGCGATCTTGCAGACCCAGTATTTGACCACCGGCGTCATGGCGCGGGCAAAGGCCGCCTCGCCGCGGTCGCTGGCCGCCTCGTCGAAAGAACGGGCCAGCCGGAACGAGAGCGCTGTGGCGGCGGCGACATCGAGCGCCATGTCGGCCAGCACGCGCTGCATCAGCGGCTGTTCGATCAGCGTCGAACCGAACACCTGGCGGTGGCGGGTATGATGGACGGCCTCGGCCAAGCCGGCACGCATGATCGCCGACGAGGCGACGGCGCAGTCGAGCCGGGTCAAGGTGACCATGTCCATGATCGTCTTCACCCCGGCGCCGGGCTCGCCGACCATCTCGCCGATGGCATTGACGAATTCCACCTCTGACGAGGCGTTGGAACGGTTGCCGAGTTTGTCCTTCAGCCGCTGGAAGCGGAAACCGTTGCCGGATCCATCACCGAGAATGCGCGGCACGAGAAAGCAGGAAAGCCCTTCCGGCGCCTGTCCAAGCACGAGAAAAGCGTCCGACATCGGCGCCGACATGAACCATTTGTGGCCGGTGAGGCGATAAAAACCGCTGCCGGCGCGCTCGGCCCGTGTGGTGTTGGCGCGCACGTCGGTGCCACCCTGCTTCTCGGTCATGCCCATGCCGAGCGTCAGCCCGGTCTTTTCGACCGGCGGCTTCTGGCTCTGGTCGTATTTGCGCGTCGTCACGCGCGGCGCCCATTCGCGAAACAGCTTTGGGCTGGCCATCAACGCGGCCAGCGAAGCGCTGGTCATGGTGATGGGGCACAGGTGCCCGGTTTCGAGCTCGGCTGTCAGGTAGAAACGCGCGGCGCGCACCTGATGGCGGCGGCCGATCTCGCTGTCGCCATTCTCCCAGATCGAGGAATGCAGCCCGCCGGCGACCGAGCGCCGCATCAGCGCATGATAGGCCGGATGGAATTCGACCTGGTCGATCCGCCGGCCCTGGCGGTCATGCGTGCGGAGCTTGGGCGTCTCGACATTGGCAAGACGCGCCAGCTCCTGCGCTTCCTGTGTCAGGACGAAGCGGCCAAGCCCGTCGAGATCCTTGCGCACCGGATCGGAAAAGCGTTCGGCGAGCTGGATCAGCAACGGATCGCCCCGCCAGGCGTTGCCGCCCGTCAGCGGCGGCGGCTGGTTGGTCACGTCGTCGGTCACGGACAGTCCTTACGTTACGAAGGCTTCGAATCCGAAGCCATCGGCTAGATATAGCCCAAGCTTGCCGGAGCGCGCGACGAAAATACCGGGGAGAAAGGCCGCAATCCCAAGCTGGCGCTTGCGGCAAGGAATTCTCCCCCCTATAGCAGCGCCTTGAGATGACCGACGCTTCGTCCCTGCCGCTTTATCCTCATCGCCATCTTCTGGGCATCCGCGATCTTTCCCCCGCCGATATCGAGCTTTTGCTCGACCGGGCCGATCGCGCCGTCGCCATTTCCCGGCAATCCGAGAAAAAGACCTCGACGCTGCGCGGCCGCACCCAGATCAACCTTTTCTACGAAGCATCGACCCGCACGCAATCGTCGTTCGAGCTGGCCGGTAAACGGCTTGGCGCCGACGTCATGAACATGTCGGTGGCGAGTTCTTCGGTGAAGAAGGGCGAAACGCTGATCGACACGGCGATGACGCTTAATGCCATGCGCCCTGACATCCTCATCATCCGCCACCAGTCGGCGGGCGCCGCCGCGCTTCTGGCACAGAAAGTCGGCTGCTCGGTGGTCAACGCGGGCGACGGCGCACATGAGCACCCGACGCAGGCGCTGCTCGACGCGCTGACCATCCGCCGCGCCAAGGGACCGCTGTCGAAGCTGATCGTGGCGATCTGCGGCGACATCCTGCATTCGCGCGTGGCGCGCTCCAACATCATGCTCTTGAACGCGCTCGGCGCGCAGGTGCGGGTCGTCGCGCCATCCACGCTGTTGCCGTCCGGCATCGAGAAAATGGGTGTCATCGTCTCGCGCTCGATGGCTGAAGGGCTGAAAGGCGCCGACGTGGTGATGATGCTGCGCCTGCAGCGCGAGCGCATGGAAGGCGCCTTCGTGCCGTCGGTGCGTGAATATTTCCGCTATTTCGGCCTCGATGCCGAAAAGCTGAAGGCGGCCAAGGATGGCGCTCTGGTCATGCATCCCGGACCGATGAACCGCGGTGTCGAGATCGCGTCCGAAATCGCTGACGGCCCGCAAAGTGTCATCCAGGAACAGGTCGAAATGGGTGTCGCCGTGCGCATGGCGGTGATGGAAGCGCTGCTGGATCCCCGCCGCAACGCAGAGGGCCGTGGCGCATGAGCACGACGGTCTTTGAGCGCGCTCGTATCGTCGACCCGTCGCGGGGCATCGATGAAGTCGGCACCGTCGTCGTCGAGGGCCGCAAGATCGTTGCTGCCGGCAAGGCTGCCCTGAACCAGGGGGTGCCGGCGGGAGCCACAGTCGTCGACTGCGCCGGCAAGACGATTATCCCCGGCCTGATCGATGCGCGCGTCTTTATCGGCGAGCCCGGTGGCGAACACCGCGAGACGATTGCATCGGCAAGCGTTGCGGCGGCGGCCGGGGGCGTCACCTCCGTCGTCATGATGCCCGACACCGACCCGGTGATCGACAATGTCGCGCTGGTCGAATTCGTGCTGCGCACCGCCAGGGACACCGCAATCGTCAATATCTTCCCGGCTGCGGCGATCACCAAGGGCCTTGCCGGTCGCGAAATGACCGAGTTCGGCCTGCTGCGCGAGGCCGGCGCGGTCGCCTTCACCGACGGCCGGCATACAATATCCAGCGCGCTGGTGATGCGCCGGGCCCTGACCTATGCCCGCGATTTCGGCGGCGTCATCGCGCATGAGACGCAGGATGGCGATCTCGCCTCGGCAGGCGTGATGAATGAAGGCCTCTATGCCAGCTGGCTCGGCCTCGCCGGCATTCCACGCGAGGCCGAGTCCATCCCGCTGGAGCGCGACCTGGCCCTGGCGCGGTTGACACGCGGCACCTACCACGCGGCCAAGATTTCGACGGAAATGGCAGCGCAAGCCGTGAGGCGGGCGAAAGCCGACCAAGCCAATGTCACGGCAGGCGTCACGATCCACAATCTGTCACTCAACGAGAACGATGTCGGGGAATACCGCACCTTCTTCCGGCTGACGCCGCCGCTGCGCGCCGAGGAGGACCGGCTGGCGATGATCGAAGCGGTCAAGGACGGCACGATCGACATCATCGTCTCGTCGCACGACCCGCAGGATGTCGACACCAAGCGCCTGCCCTTCGCCGATGCCGCTGCCGGCGCCATCGGGCTGGAGACGTTGCTGGGCGCAGCACTGCGGCTCTACCACAATGGCGATGTGCCGCTGCTCAGGCTGGTCGAGACGCTGTCCACGGCACCGGCCAAACTGTTCGGCCTGCCCGGCGGCACGCTGAAGCCTGGCGCGCCGGCTGATCTTGCAGTCGTCGATCTGGAAGAACCCTGGATCGTCAGCGAAAGCGGTATCCGTTCGCGCTCGAAAAACACCTGTTTCGAAGGCGCGCGGCTGCAGGGCATGGTCTTGCAAACGCTGGTAGCGGGCCGCACAGTGTTTTCGACCTAGAGTGATCGCGGCACGTCGCGCGTCGATCTGCTGCCAGGGAAATGCGGGGGGAAACAATGAGTTACAACGTCATCCTGGCATTGCTGTTCGGCTATCTCCTGGGTTCGATTCCCTTTGGCCTGCTGATCACCCGCGCCGCCGGTCTCGGCGACGTGCGCAAGATAGGCTCCGGCAATATCGGCGCCACCAATGTGCTGCGCACCGGCAATAAGGGCCTGGCCGCCGCGACGCTGGTGCTCGACGCGCTGAAGGGCACGGCGGCGGTGATGATCGCGCGCCATTATGGGCACGACTTCGGACCGTGGGCCGGCCTTGGACTCTGGGCAGGCCTCGGCGCCTTCCTTGGCCATCTGTTTCCCGTCTGGCTTGGTTTCAAGGGCGGCAAGGGCGTGGCGACCTATCTCGGCGTGCTGATCGCGCTCGGCTGGCATGTGGCGTTGATCTTCATCGTCGTCTGGCTGGCGATGGCTTTCGTCTTCCGCTACTCGTCGCTGGCGGCGCTGACGGCAGCGGTCATCGTGCCGATTGCGCTGTATTTCCTGAGCACGCCTGAGGTCGCCGGGCTGTTCGTGGTGATGAGCCTGATCGTCATTGTAAAACACCGCGCCAACATTTCGCGCCTGCTTGCCGGCACCGAGGGTAAGATTGGAGCCAAGGGATGAGCAAGCCTGCCGCCGGGCCGCGCCTCAGCGACCGGCAGCGGCTGAGCTGGCTGCGGCTGATCCGCACGCAAAATGTCGGCCCGGCCTCTTTTCGCGAATTGATCAACCGCTTCGGCTCGGCCGAGACAGCGCTCGAGATGCTGCCCGAGCTGATGATTTCGGGCGGCGCCAGAAAAATCGTCCGCATTCCCTCCATCGCCGAGGCCGAAGCGGAACTGGAGGCGGCCGGCGAGAACGGCGCCCGCTTCGTCGGCATCGGCGAGGCCGACTACCCGCCGATGCTCAAGAATATGGACAATCCGCCGCCGCTGATTGCCATGAAAGGCGAGGCCGCGGTGTTCCGCCTGCCGGCCGTTGCCATTGTCGGCGCCCGCAACGCGTCGCTCGCCGGGATCAAGATGGCGCGCATGCTGGCGACGGATCTTGGCCGCGACGGCTATGCCATTGTGTCAGGCCTGGCGCGCGGCATCGACACGGCGGCACATCAGGGCAGTCTCTCGACAGGCACGATTGGGGTGCTGGCAGGCGGGCTCGACGTCCCCTACCCGCCCGAAAATGCCGGCTTGTGCGACGACATAGCCGAACGTGGCGGCGCCGTTATTTCGGAGATGCCGTTCGGCTGGCAGCCGCGGGCGCAGGATTTTCCGCGCCGCAACCGGCTTGTCGCGGGTGCGGCCCTCGGACTGGTGGTGATTGAGGCGGCGCAACGCTCCGGCTCGCTGATTAGCGCGCGCCTGGCCGGCGAAATGGGCCGGCTGGTCTTTGCCGTGCCAGGTTCACCGCTCGATCCGCGTTGCGCCGGCTCAAACGGCCTGCTCAAGGATGGCGCCACTCTCGTCACCGAGGCGGCCGATGTTTCGGGCGCGATCGCGCCTTTGGCCGGCACGCGGTCGCCCATGGCGGCGTCCTCGGAAAAGGCGCCCGACTTTTCGGCAACGCCGCCGCCCGGCGAGGACGAGCGCAGCGGCGTCCTCGAAGTGTTGGGGCCGACTCCGGTGGCGGTGGATGAAATCATCCGCCACACCGGCCTCAACGCCGCCCAGGTGTCGATGGTGCTGCTTGAACTCGACCTTGCCGGCCGCATCGAGCGCCACGCCGGCGGCAATGTCTCGCTGGTGTTCGGCGGCTCCTGACGGCTAGCGGAACAGATACCGCGACACCTCCGGATTGCCACGGCGCCACATCACATTGTCCAGAAAATAATGATGCACGTTGATGAAGATCAGCACGATGAAGAAGAACAGCGATGATCCCAGGACTTGCCTGTCATAGGGGATCAAAGCCGTCAGCGCGGACGGGATCAGCCAGAAACCGAGATAGCCAAGGGCGGTGCCGCCGACGATAAAGCCGAGGAGCCGGAACCTGTAGAGAGGGCCGAGAAAGGACAGGACCTTCGGCTGCGGATCGCTTTCGGCATCGGAGCTGTCACGCTCGACGTTTGTCTGGTAGCGCCAGACCACGGCGAGATACTGCAGCGAGTGGAGCGCAGGCACGATGAGCAGCCAGAGCGGGTTTATTCTGGCAATCAGGATCCAGAGATAGAGCGACGCGACGTAGGCCACCAGGCCGTTATAGGGCAGACCGCCGCCGTTCTTTCGCCAGCGATTGACCAACATCCAAAGCGTGGCCGCCGTCGACGCAACGGCCGCCAGCAGGGCAATGTCGGCAATCCAGGAAGGGGCGGCGAATGTGTAATAGTCCAGCCCGTAATATTTACCCTGGGTGACCGCGGTGTTGGTCTGCAGCCACGCCAGGATCCACACGGCATAGGAGTTGACAAGCAGCACCTTCTTGTCGCGGTCGTCGAAGAATTTGCGCTTGAGCACCGCGTCCACCATCAGCATGCCGTAGCCCTGCTTGACGTAGTGCCAGCCGACGAAAAAGAACATGGCGTTGGTTGCATAGCCGAGCAGCCGCGTGTTCGCCGCCGCCGCGCCATAGGCAAAGAACCCGGCCATGACCAGGGGCACGACAATGCCCGCAAAGATGTAGCGGAGTTGCAGGCTCCTGTCGTAGCCGTCGCCGGACACCTTGCGCGTGAAATTGCGATAGAAAAGCTGGTAGGAGTGGGCGAAGTGGGGATAGTTCACGAGATAGGCCACGAAGACCATCGTTGCGGCTACCGGACCCTCATACTCGAGCGGAACGAGAAACAGCACCGGCAGGATGAGAAAAGCGCTGCCGCCCAGCATGAGGAAATCGGCGACCGGGCCGAAGAGATACTTCTGAGGTGTCGCCGCCTTAGGAGCTACAGCATCCGCCGAAAGCTGAAGTGCCATGTTCGAACCCTCCCCTGGAAGGCCCGAGTTTAGCCAGCGGCGGGTGTGGCGACAAGGTTGGAAGCTGCGCTCTGGGCCGATGCAGGCGCGAGGTTCGTCTGGTCATTTTGCGAGTAGAAATGGCGAGCGTGAGGGGGTTCGAACCCATGACCTGCTGATTAAAAGTCAGGGCTCAACACTAAAACGAATGCAAGCACTACGACGCGACGCCGCGAGCGGCAAGGCGATCACTCGCCTGCCATCGGCCAGTGCTGTGACGATATCCAGGAGCCAAAGGCAGGGCTCAAGCGGCTCGCAGCAGACGAGAGGGACGCTGCCAACACATTCAGGCGGGGTTGAAGGTGCCCGACCGAGCGCTCGCGTATCCTCAACACCAGCAGGCGCGTGGCTGCGAATGGCGCCAAGACGACAAACGCCATCGTGACACTGACGAAAACCGACAAGAAACAAATCCCGCCGGGGACGGAGCAAACTGTTTCCATGACGTACCCCTTTCCACCGTTGACCTGGCGGCCCCCCTCCGCGCGCCTGCAAAGGATGATCTCACTTCAGGGGAAATACAAGCATGTTCTAATAGACCGAGCCGCAAGAGGTTCTCAGGAGATCAGATGAGCCTTCTTCGTCCCGGATCAAAGCCAAAAAAGCGCACCCAACAGCGGCTGCTTCGAGGCTGTGAGGCGCAGCAGCCGACTCATACGGTGCGAACAGCGGTCATGGCATCGCTCTGGCGGGCTAAAGGAACCTAATTCTACGCTCAATCGTTCAATCAGGGTATGGCGCCAATCGGGTGTGCGCATGAACCCTCGTGACAAGGCTATTTCTCCGTTTGAGGAGGAACAACACCAGGTCCAACTCGCAAAGAGCGCGCGCCTCCGAGAGCTTCGATCTCATGCGTCTTGGCTGGCCTTCGACCCTCATGCCCAGTTTCATGATGAGATAGACCTCTCAGCCATTTTTGAGGAAAACGCGTCGCGCCCACGCTTATAGGGCGACGTACGTCCCAGGGACTTCAGTCGTAATTGAGTCATTCCTAATATGCCTATAGCTTAGGCAGTGCGGGGGACCCCCGAATTCCAAACCCGCAATGGCCGGTGCGCCTGCTTGCCCAAGCAACCCCCCGCACCGGCCATTCCTACTGGGGTTGAGGAGCTATCGCCTCGAGGCGATGGAAGGAGACGGAGGGAAGGTCCTGCGGCTGAGCAGCGCCGAAAACGATCTGGGTTAACGTCACATGTCGATTGGTGAAATGCGGAATGTCCAATCGACGATTTCGGAACCAAAACGGTAACGTCAGACCTTAATCCAACAGCAGAAGCCCGCTACTGGGTGCTCAGCACGGGCTATGTACCCCGCAATGGAACCGACCCTTGTATCGATAAAACTGAATATTCGGCAGATCACCAGGTCTGCCGATTATCGAGGGAGGATGTCATATGCCAACGTTCATAGTCACAGGGTCCTATTCAGCCGCCGCAGCGAGTGGAATGATTGACAATCCGTCGAACCGAGAAAAGGCGGCCCGTGCCATCTTTGAAGCAGCAGGCGGGAAACTGCATTCTTTCTACGTCACGACGGGTGAAACTGACTGGATGGCAATCACGGAATTCGGCGACGGTGCTGACCTGATCCCCGCACTTCTCGTCGTCGGCGCATCGGGAGCAGTATCGAATATCAAAACCGTGCGAGCATACACGGGCGCAGAGTTCAAGGCGGCCCAAGAGAAGGCGGGAAAAATCGCTTCTTCCTACAAATCCCCGGCAAAATAAGCAGACCACACTGGCGCGCCATCACGGGCCGGCAAGGCCTGTAATTTATCACGCTGCTAAGTCTGGCCCGCTGCTTCGGTGGCGGGCTTTTTAAGGCTCGAAGGGCAGCTCATACCCACATTGACGGCACTTGAACGCGCCACCGCTCGCTTGATCGGCCATGGGCTCCTGCTTTGCTCGCGATATCCAACAGCGCGAGCATTGTGGCGTCTCGTCAATGATGGGCTGATATCGATGTACGCGGGCACCGGCAGAGGCACTGCTATCCAGATCTGATTTCAGTTTTGCCCGAGTTTCATCGCGTGAAGGGCGACCTTGCGCCGTAGGACAGGCGCCCAAAGGTCTGTGCGTGGCTCCCTGAGGGCGGCAGCGATGTCGTCGAACGTGTGTTCCATGCCAAGATTCTAGATCGAAACCGCGAATCTGTGAATCCCCATCCTCTGGTGTGAAGACACCAGTTCTTCAACTGCTGAAAAGAAGGATCGCCGGGCGAGGAACCCCAAATCCTCAAGCCCGGCCAAGTTACTTCCTGATCCCCATCAGGAGTCCGGTGGAGGAGTGAACTGCAGACAGGCCGCCGGCTCAAAAAAATGGCTCGCCTTTTCCGAAGAGCGAGCCATTAGAGGAAGCCGCTTTTGCCGGTGCGCGATCGGCGGCACTCACCATCATGGGACGCGGCCAACCGGCACGCCGCAGCGGCAGAGAGGGCAGCGGCCATCACGGGTCTGGACATAGGCCGGCATCGGCATCTGCGGCCAGTCGCACTCATTGCCGAATTGACGGACATAGCGGTCGTAAGTGTTCGGCCCGGTGCTCAGCACCACCGCATGCTGGCTCTGGATCATCTGTTGAAGCTCTTCGCAACTCATCTTGCGCGTGTCCGACCGGGCGTCGGCTAAGCCGGTCGCGGCAAATAAGATCGCTGCCGTCATCGAAATAGTTCGGTGCCTGTAAATTCGGTGCATAAGCATTGGCGTCACCCTCGAACTGATATGCCACGCGAAACTTGCACCCCGGCCTGCGGTTCGGCAACAACCAGCCGGCCACATTTTGCGGCGCAAGGTGATTGTATATTTGTGAGCCAAGAGCCGACCGTAGCCACCCGTTTCCTGCTAACAGTGTCCGCGCGGCGGCATTAAGTGCGCAACCAGCACGCCTGACGTGGCCGGTCAATTCCATGTGCTGCCCGATCACTGCCTTCGAAGTCGAATCGACAACCGAATGCGGGAAGGCATAGGAGGGGATCGTCACGCTGATGCGGTCGGGTGTCACCCGACCGCGCACAACCGCGGTGACGGCGACCTCATCGCCTACTTTGATATTACCCCTAGCCATGACCAGATTCTGGCGCGGTGGGCGCTGGCGTCAAGATAAGGGCGAGCTAATAAGCGCGGTATCCCTTGCACCTCAGCCGTAGGAGAATAGCCGGTGCAGGTTAACCCCAGACCCGCACTGCACCGGCTAAGCGAGCCCAGAAAACCTCGCTCTGAAACGTATTTTATCGCATATTAGCAATCTCTCAATGAGACTGAATGCCCAAAGTCGCTGGGCACAAAGACGCAAGGCATGCCAGCGCTACCCAAGGGGAATGGCCGGCGCAGCTGGGGTGCTCGGGTTGCGGACCGCACCGGCCACTGCGGGAAGGTATTAAGCCCACCCACGTCGCTGACGCTAACGGCATATTAGCAATCACGCAATAAAGCCGATCGGTCTACCCAGACGTAGGCGGCTGCGCTGGCCCTGTCCCGTTCGGCTGGATGAACGGCGCCCTCTTGCCTGTGATGATCTCAATCGACTTCAGCAGCGGTCCGTGGACCTCACGAAGCGCTTGGTAGTGCTCGCTGTGGTATGCCAGGAGGGACCGATGATGCTCTTGTGCAGCGCCTCTGCTGCCGCGAGGAAGCGCTCGATCTCATCCTGCGATAGCTGCTTGGAAGGTTTGGTTCTGGCCATTGGCGATCTCCGTTGAAGGGGTTCGCCGCAAGGATAATAATCCTACATGTCGGCTCGGCTGACAAGCGGGCTCGCTGGCCATGACCTCACAGGAAGCAGTAGGGCCAAGACGGTCAAGGACATCACCGACCAGAATGGCCGCAATAAAACGAAAATAGGACCAAGAGCGCATCACCTCAGCACGGCGCTTGCGCAATTACTAATTTAGTGAAACCTTAAATGCTTCTGGGGAGCAGACGCGAGAGACCGGTCGGTCCAGTTATGGGGCGGCATTGAACATAAATGTTTTTTCCGCGATTCCTGATCGGGATGTTCGCCACGTCGACCGTGGTGGCGATCTGGATTTATCTAGCAACGGATTCGTTCTGGAAGTCGCTTGCGTGGACATTGCTGATTTTGATCATTTTCCAGGTTGGATATTTCCTATTGTCATTCGCGCTTTTCTATAAGTTTTGGACGAAGAGAACCGAAGAAAAACCTAACACTGCCGAGCCTACCCGTCGGGACGGTGGTGTCTCATCTGAAGGCGGCCGATGATGCCCGACAAGCCTTGCCAGGCAGTTGTCGTCAAGGGCCAAGGAGGCCCGGCGCCCTCCTTTTGACGCTGAACAAACCAGAGGGCGCCGAACCTTATAGCGACAGCGCTTTGAGGGAAGCGCGCCGAGTAGTGAGTGTACCGCTCTCGCTAGAGTTGTGGGAATACAGCCTTTTGGACGATGGTCGGCAGCGAACGCTGGTGAAGATGGCCGGCGCCGCAAGGCCTTAGGCGGGGGCGCCGGCCATGGCGGAAAATGGGTCCGCCGCCAAGATACACTAACAGACGGGCCGCGAGCTGCCTGATCAGCGCCGGCCGGACGGGTAATCAGGTCCGCCGCAACTCAAGCGATACCTGATTCTTGACGTAACGTCAGGGGCGGGTCAACCGCCAAGCTCGCTTATACCCTGCTACCGTACTGGCAGCAGAAGGACGGTGACCGGCTGCCATTTACGAAGCACGAGGCCATGCCGATCATGTCGCGCTGCCGGTAGCGCCAGACCGCGGCGGCGAGCGCGCGCTGGCGAGACTACTAGCGGCCCAGCGGTCAAGGCGGGGGGCTTGGGGGTTTTGACCACCGGGCCTAACCGGCAAATAGGTGCCGGCTGGCGAGAGATCATACGCCGATATAACCTATTGTAGAATGGGGCTCCCTCCGTTCCCGAATCGTGCAAGACACGTTCTTACATTAGGGAGTCCTAAACAAACGCGAGCGTCGCCTGGCGATGCTCAAGTGCCGCGCCGCCGGCCACCAGCAGTCCGCCGCGTGCCCCCACGCGACGGACCTCTGATGGGAGCGGCTACATCCCTAAAGGAATCGACCGCTTGTAGTTGTATTTTGAACTGCCGGGATCGCGTTAGCCTATGGTGTGATCGCGGAAGCCCGAGGAGATCGGCGACCAAGTGCAGATCGAGGAGATCACGCCGAAGAAGAAGCGCTAGCGGTCCTTGTTGGCCTCGAAATACTTCAGGACCATCTTGGCGGTGAAATCCGAGTCCACTATCCCCTGGCGCATTCGATTCATAAGCGCGTCGGAGACCGCCGGCTTAGGCGTGAAGTACCAGCCATCGACGCATTTTGTGATCTGCTCGCAGCGCAGAATTCGGGACAAATGATATTCGACATAGCTGGGCTTAGTGATGAAGCCATGCTCGCCTGGTTCGATCGTGCAGGCAGGCGGCAAGTATCGCGTTCAGATTGATCACTTGCTCGGCTCGTCATCGTGGTGCAGTCATGAACGCGCACACGCCCACCTTAAAGCCCCTTGGCATACCGCCGGGGATGAACCCGAGCGATTGGCGGCAGTCGGTCGAGAATCGGCTGAACGATCTCCTAGACCGTGCTAGGAGCCTGATAACGGCACTCGACCTCATGGAAGCCGATTGCGATCTGGAGGAGACGGCCGACGACGAGCCGTCACTTGGATGGACGGAGCGGGACGGACATGGCTTAGCGTCATACCTTGCGCCGAACCTTCCGGCTGGTGACGCGCTCGACCTCGAAATGGACAACAGCGACGACGAGGAAGGTGGCGACGAGGAGCCCATGATGGGCGCTATCGAACGCCATCCAACGTCGCGGGAAAGCCCATGGGGCCGCAGCGGCGAATTAACGGTCGCGCACTACGGCAGCAACTCGCAAGAGGATTGGGCGGGCTCCCGCGCCACGCTCCCAGGCCATGACGAACGCGAGGCCGAAAACGAGCATGGGGGCGACGTGCTGGACGAGCCGCACCACAGGGAGGAAGGCGAGCCGTCGCTCGGCTGGACGAACCATATTGACCAGCGGCTCTCGGGGAAAGTTGACCCATCGGTCTGGTTCGAAGACGGCGAGTTCGACAGCGGCGACCCGCCGGAACAGCCAGACCACAACTGAAGTAAATTGGTGCACTCGGCAGGGCTCGAACCTGCATCTGCCTCCGGGAGGTCCCGCTCTTTCCTAGATTGAGCTACGAGCGCTAATTTTGGCAGGGTACAAGGCAAGCGTCGTTTGATCGATCTGGAGATTAGCGGTAACCGCCGCCTGCAATAGAAGTAGGCAAGATGCTAGATGCCTAAGCCCGCTGCCTCACGGTGGCGGGCCTTTCGCTTTTGCACCGCTCTGTTTAGCTTTGGTGAGCCAAGATTGGATGGGGGAGCTTCTAATGGCAGATGGTGTCGCTAGAATTGAGGTTCAGCATCAAGACGCCAATCACGCGCTGTTCCTCGTGCTGTTCGAGTGTTGCCTTATGATCAGCGAAGCCAGCGACACGGAATCGGACGCAGCCGTCACCTATGCCAAAAACATTCAGAGCTCAGGCAAGTCGAAGATGGCCAACAAAGAGATAGCCGACTGCGCCTACCACCTTACACTCCACCTAAAATCGTGGCCCGATCCGAGGGCTGACACGATCAGGAGGGTCCTCGCGCATCTTATGCAAGCCGATCGGTGGGAATCAAAGCTTAGGTAGCCCGCTGCCTCACGGTAGCGGGCTTTTTCGTTGCTCAGCCCCTACGTCTCGATGCCGAGCTGCGGAACGCAAACGTCGTGATGTCGTCACGGGAAATCCCGATGTCGCTGAGCATGTCGTCTGGTGACTCGCTCAACTCGTCCGTTGCCTTCAACAGCGCCTTCTGCCCGGCTCGATGACGGAGCCAATAGGCGAGCGGACCAACTGCGACAAGAGGAAGATTCACAAGCATAGGAAGGTTCACAAGCATCGGAGCACTCCCTTCACCGCTGCAGGAAACTGCACGTAGCCTACGCCGATTAGCTCGATGCGTCTGTGACAAAATTCACAGATGCCTCACGGCGGCGGGCAAATCATCTACCAGCGGAGCTAGGGTTTTTCCGCTCAATAACATCGGTTGAGTCTTGGACATCGTTTCCCCCTCCCGTGAACCTCAATACTCGCAGGAAAGACTTGGTACCGGCACCGGATGCCGAGGGGCTGCCTCAGGCGGGCTTTCCTGTGGCAGAAAAGTCACGCAGCTTGAATATGCAGAGCTTCAACCGGCGCGAGCTTATTATCCAGCTAAGCGAGGCGTACCGTTGTTTTTGCGGGCAAAGGGGCTGCCCGACCTCCCGAACTAGCGCCCGCTGCCTCACGGTGGCGGGCTTTTTGTCAGCTCCGCAGGCTTACTGCGAGTGTTTTGGGTGGTCCCCACATACCGCCTGTAAAACTGTCAGAATCGGCGATCTGCAAGACGTTCACCTCTCTTGGATATTTTTTTCCGAACCAACTTTCATATTCGATCTCAATCGGAAACTCCGCCTGCGCGATCCAAAAGCTTTGACGCGGATCTCTATGGGTTAGACCAAAAGAGCATGACGTCCGAGCACCGTTGTGGAGGAGTCGGATCACCCTGGAAGGCTCGAAACAAGCCAACCAAAGGCCCTTGTTCTCGTCGTTGGCGCCGGCGCCGAGCGCCGCCTCAAGCGCTGTCTGATCGCTGATGAAAAGCTTGATATTCTTTGCCGGGATCGATCCGGACGTGGTGCGTCTCAACCATCGCCGTGATGATTGGGCGAAACTGACGTCGCCAAAAAGTGCAGCGACAGTCCAAGGGCGATCACAGTCGCGAAGACCCCCGCGAAGTTGAGCCAGTCCACGCTGAACAACCAATGGATGAGATCCTTCACTGCCCCATCCCCTTTTGTCGCGTGTACCTGCCGATTGTCGCAGGAAAGAACTGGCACCGCAATTGGCGGCGCCCGGCTCACACTGGCGGGCTTTTTGTTAGCCTATGGTTAGCCCGTCTGGAAACCGACCTTCACCGTTTCGGAAGCGAAATACTATCCGCCTGTGCTTGATAATTTGGTGAGCGCGTCGGGGTTCGAACCCGAGACCTACTGATTAAAAGTCAGTTGCTCTACCGGCTGAGCTACGCGCTCCCGCGGGCTTTAAAGGCCGCCCTCGAAATTGCGCGGAACATAGGGAGAGTGCCGCGACCGGTCAACCGGAAAAAGATGGCGCTTTCACCGAGGTTTCCGCCATCGCCTGACGCCCTGCAAATTGCCTTGGCAGGACGCCCGGTGAGCCGCTCCCGCAATGAGGTCGCCGCTTCAAAATCTGCAGGCGTGTGAGATGGTCTTTTCTTCTCCGGTTCATTGGAGAAACATTACAAATCAGCAACTTAATGTTTTGGCTGGAACCATCGCACCGTCGAGCCGTTCACTCCCCACAAGGGACGTCAACCACCCTTTCAGGAGAAGATCATGAACAAGATCGCAACGGGTCTGCTGGCGACCACACTATCAGTTTCATTCGCGGCCGCGGCGATCCTGCCGGCTGACGCCGCGCAGATGTTCGTCCCGCAGGCAACGACGACGTCGTCCGATATCGTGAAGGTCGGCGAGTCTCATCCTGAGCGGTATGAACAGTGGCGTCGTGGCAAGCGCCATTTCAACGGCAACCGCAATTTTGCCCGCAACAATGATAGCGGGGCCTATTGGAATGGCCATCGCGGCTATCGCGATTACCACCGCGGCTACCGTCGTCATGGCGACTATTGGTTCCCGCTGGCTGCCTTCGCCACTGGCGCCTTGATCACCGGCGCAATCGTCAACAGCGAGAACAACCGCGTCTACGAAGGCAACGCCCATGTGCAGTGGTGCTACGACCACTATCGCAGTTACCGCGCCTCGGACAACACCTTCCAGCCGAACTACGGCGGCAGACAGCAGTGCAATTCGCCGTACTGATCCAAGAATGAGTAGCTGACGAGTATGAGTAAAAACCCGCGCCGAGATGGCGCGGGTTTTCTGTATGGCTTGTCACAAGCCGGCGGTTCAGCTCAACTCGCCCAGCCAATGGTCTTCAAGATCAAATAGAGGCCACCGCCTTCTCCGCGTGGAGACCGATAAACTCCGAGAGCGCCGCAAATTCGAACCATGGTCGCGGACAATTCCCAACCGAGCACTTCCAGATCGTCTTGAGCATCCGTCACATAGGCCTGCGCCAGTTCCTTAATGCCGTTCTTCTCTCCGAACGATCGAACCAGCTTTGCGTCGACAAGCAGTTCGCTAGGCAGGTTTGAGTTCGACCAGGCCCAAAGCCAGTTGCTGGCCTTCGCGCTGGTGCTACCTGCAATCTGGATTTCGGCGACAACTCTGACGATGTTCTGGTCTGAAAAGAGAAGCTTTCCGGATGTCAGATCATAGTCGTAGCGGGACCAGTTACCCAGGTTGAAGTCGCCCTCGAGTCGCTTGTTCTTCGCGTTCAGCTGGTCGATAGCCTCGTCGCGCCAAGCAGGATACCAATCTGGACTTGTCATGCCCCCTCGCTCAGCAAAACCAAATCATTTCGCGGTCCGCCGATCTATTGCGCGCTTAGCGTCCTGCGCACCGCATCGCGCCAGCCCGCCAGTTTTGCCGAACGAACGGTGGCATCCATGTCCGGCTTGAAGCGCCTCTCGAGCGCCCAGCTCCTGGCAAAATCCCTCGCCTTCGGCCACACACCCGCCTTCGAGCCGGCAAGCCACGCGGCGCCTAGCGCCGTCGTCTCCAGGATGGTCGGACGGTCGACCGGCGCGTCGAGAATGTCGGCCAGTCGCTGCATCGTCCAGTCGGAGGCCACCATGCCGCCGTCGACGCGAAGCACGGTTTTGGCCGAAGCTCCTTTCCAGTCCTTGCGCATCGCGTCGAGCAGATCGCGCGTCTGGTAGGCGACGGATTCGAGTGCGGCGCGGGCGAACTCCGCCGGGCCTGAATTACGGGTCAGGCCGAAGATCGCGCCACGCGCCTCGGCGTCCCAGTGCGGCGCGCCCAGCCCGACGAAAGCCGGCACCAGATAGACATTCTGCGTCGGGTCCGCGGTCGCCGCCAGCACGCCGCTGTGCTCGGCCTTGCCGATTACTTTGATGCCGTCGCGCAGCCATTGCACGGCAGCACCGGCGATGAAGATCGAGCCTTCCAGCGCATAGGTGGTCTTGCCATTCAGCCGGTAAGCGATGGTGGTCAACAGCCGGTTCTTCGAGCGCACCAGATCGGCGCCCGTGTTGAGCAGCGCAAAACAGCCGGTGCCATAGGTCGATTTCATCATGCCCGGCTCGAAACAGGCCTGGCCGATGGTCGCCGCGTGTTGGTCACCCGCCACGCCGAGGATCTTTATCCCGGCGCCAAACAGCCTTTTCTCCGTCACGCCGTAGTCGTCGGCGCAATCCTTGACCTGCGGCAGCATCGCGACCGGGATGCGCAGGATGGAGAGCAGCTCGTCGTCCCAGACATTTTTCTCGATGTTGTAGACCAGCGTGCGCGAAGCGTTGGTGGCGTCGGTTGCGTGAACCTTGCCGCCGGTCAGCCGCCAGATCAAAAAACTGTCGATGGTGCCGGCGAGCAATTCGCCCTTTTCGGCGCGTTTTCTGGCGCCCTTCACCTTGTCCAGCATCCAGGCGATCTTGGTGCCGGAGAAATAGGGATCGAGCAGCAGACCGGTTTTTTTGGTGAATGTCTTTTCCAGCCCCTGATTCTTCAGCTTCTGGCAGAGCGGCGCGGTGCGCCTGTCCTGCCAGACGATGGCATTGTGGATCGGCTCGCCCGTCGCCTTGTCCCAGATGACGACGGTTTCGCGCTGGTTGGTGATGCCGATCGCCGCCACATCGGACGCCTCGCGGCCGGCGGCCTTCAGCGCGCCTTTGACCGTGGCGACGACGGTCGCCCAGATGTCCTCCGGGTCGTGCTCGACCCAGCCGGAGGCCGGGTAATGCTGGGTGAATTCCTGCTGCTTGCTGCCGGCAACCTTCATCTCACCGTCGAACAGGATCGCCCTGGTCGATGTCGTGCCCTGGTCGATCGCAAGGATGTATCCGGTCATTAGTCCTCCCGGTAGCTCGCTTATACAAACAGGGGAGACGGCACGATGCCGCCTCCCCGTTCACTATGATCCTGGCGCGTATGCCAAGCTTACTTCTGCCAGCTCTTCACCAGTTCGTCGTAGTTGATGGTGATCGGCTTTTCCTTCTCGTTCTCGATCTTCAGCTGAGGCGCGAGATTGCCCTTCTTGACCGCGTCGGCGTTCCAGTAGGCGAGGTCATGCTCTTCGGCCATCTTCGGGCCGATGTCACCCTGGACGCCCGACTTCTCGATGCGGGTCATGACCTTTTCCTGCTCGGCGCAGAGCGAGTCCATGGCTTCCTGCGCCGTCTTGGCGCCGGATGAGGCATCGCCGATCGCCTGCCACCAGAGCTGTGCCAGTTTCGGATAGTCAGGCACGTTGGTGCCGGTCGGCGACCACTGGACGCGGGCCGGCGAGCGGTAGAACTCGATCAGGCCGCCGAGCTTCGGAGCGCGCTCGGTGAAGCTCTTGTCGTGGATCGTGCTCTCGCGGATGAAGGTGAGACCAACGTGGCTCTTCTTCACGTCGACGGTCTTCGACGTCACGAACTGCGCGTAGAGCCAGGCGGCCTTGGCGCGGTCGGTCGGCGTCGACTTCATCAGCGTCCAGGAACCCACGTCCTGATAGCCGAGCTTCATGCCGTCTTTCCAGTAGACGCCGTGCGGCGACGGCGCCATGCGCCACTTCGGCGTGCCGTCGTCATTCATCACCGCCTTGGCGCCGGCGTCGACCATCGAAGCGGTGAAGGCGGTGTACCAGAAGATCTGCTGCGCGACCGCACCCTGCGCCGGAACCGGGCCGGATTCGGAGAAGGTCATGCCCTGTGCTTCGGCCGGAGCGTAGGCCTTCAGCCAGTCGAGGTACTTCTGGATCGAATAGACGGCAGCCGGGCCATTGGTGTCGCCGCCGCGCGCCGTGCAGGAGCCGACAGGACGCGAATTCTCGTCGACCTTGATGCCCCATTCGTCGACCGGCAGACCGTTCGGGATACCCTTGTCGCCATTGCCGGCCATGGACAGCCAGGCGTCGGTGAACCGCCAGCCGAGTGACGGATCCTTCTTGCCGTAGTCCATGTGGCCATAGACCTTCTTGCCGTCGATCTCGCGGCCGGTGAAGAACTCGGCGATGTCTTCATAGGCCGACCAGTTGACGGGAACGCCGAGGTCGTAGCCGTACTTGGCCTTGAAGTCGGCCTTGTTTTTCTCGTCGTTGAACCAGTCGTAACGGAACCAGTAGAGGTTGGCGAACTGCTGGTCGGGCAGCTGATAGAGCTTCTTGTCCGGCGCCGTGGTGAAGGAGGTACCGATGAAATCCTTCAGGTCGAGGTTCGGGTTGGTGACATCCTTGCCGTCGCCCGCCATCCAGTCGGTCAGGTTGCGCACCTGCTGGTAGCGCCAGTGGGTGCCGATCAGGTCGGAATCGTTGACCCAGCCGTCATAGAGGTTCTGACCTGTCTGCATCTGGGTCTGGATCTTTTCGACGACGTCGCCTTCCTGGATGGTGTCATGCGTCACCTTGATGCCGGTGATCGCCGAAAAGGCCGGCGCCAGCACCTGCGATTCATAGGAATGGGTGGCGATGGTTTCGGAGACGACCTTGATGTCCATGCCGGCGAAAGGTTTCGCGGCATCGATGAACCACTGCATTTCGGCTTCCTGGTCGGCGCGCGAGAGCGTCGACAGCGGGCCGATTTCCTTGTCCAGGAACGCTTTTGCCTCGTCCATTCCGGCGTAGGCGTTGCCTGCCCCGAGCAACAGGACAAGGGCGGTTGTTGATGTTAAAAATTGCCGTCGCATAGGTTTCCTCCACATTTAGGTTTCAAGTGCGATCTGGAGCGGCCGCCGGCACGCGGTCGCTCCAACAGTTTCCCCCTCTATACGTAGCGGAACACGCCGACGGCGTAGACCACGGAGAGAGCGAGAGCCCACCACAGGTTGGATCCGACAAGACCCAGCCAAGCGAGATGGATGAAGGCGCTGCCAAGCAGCGAAAGAAAAAGGCGATCGCCGCGCGTCGTCTCGAAGCGCAGCACGCCGACACGGGGATTGCCGCCCGGCGAGACGAATTCCCAGGCCGCCATGCCGCACAGCAGGAAAAGAATGGTGCCGAAGAACGCCGCCGTTGGCCACGTCCACGCCATCCAGGTGAGGTCGAGATTCATGGTCACACCCTCCCCAGGGCGAAGCCCTTGGCGATGTAGTTGCGGACAAACCAGATGACGAGCGCGCCGGGGATCAGCGTCAGCACGCCGGCGGCGGCGAGCAGGCCCCAGTCCATGCCGGCGGCAGAGACCGTGCGGGTCATCGTAGCGGCGATCGGCTTTGCATCGGTGGTGGTCAGCGTGCGCGCGATCAACAGTTCCACCCATGAGAACATGAAACAGAAGAAGCAGGCGACGCCGATGCCGCTGGCGATCAGCGGCATGAATATCTTCACGAAGAAACGCGGGAAGGAATAGCCGTCAATATAGGCGGTCTCGTCGATTTCCTTCGGCACGCCCGACATGAAGCCTTCGAGGATCCACACCGCCAGCGGGACATTGAACAGGCAGTGCGCCAGCGCCACCGCAATATGGGTGTCGATCAGGCCGAAGGCCGAATAAAGCTGGAAGAACGGCAGCGCGAACACCGCCGGCGGCGCCATGCGGTTGGTCAACAGCCAGAAGAACAGATGCTTGTCGCCGAGGAAGCGGTAGCGCGAAAAGGCGTAGGCCGCCGGCAGTGCGGCCGCCACCGAGATCACCATGTTCATGACGACATAGGTGATCGAGTTGATGTAGCCCGAATACCAGGAGGCGTCGGTGAAGATGGTGACGTAGTTGGCGATCGTTGGTGCATGCGGATAGAGCGTCAGCGACGAGACGATCTCGGCATTGGTCTTGAAGCTCATGTTGATGAGCCAGTAGATCGGCAGCAAAAGCACGATGATGTAGACCGTCGGCACGATCCACCACCAGCGCGATTCCTCGCCGCGCTTGCGCATCAGCCGGGCGACCTGGTCCTGCGAGAGCGTGCTCGCCAGTTTGCCCTCGGCTGTCGTCTCGCTCACTCGGTCAGCTCTCTCATTGGCGCCGCTCATCTCAGCGCTCCGCGTCGTAATTGGTCATCACGGTGTAGAACACCCACGACAACAACAGGATGATCAGGAAGTAGACCAGCGACATCGCCGCCGCCGGACCGAGGTCGAACTGGCCAAGTGCTGTCTTGACGAGGTCGATCGACAGGAAGGTCGTCGAATTGCCGGGGCCGCCGCCAGTGACGACGAAGGGCTCGGTGTAGATCATGAATGAGTCCATGAAGCGCAGCAGCACGGCGATGAGCAGCACGCGCTGCATCTTTGGCAGCTGGATGTAGCGGAACACCGCCCAGCGCGAAGCGCCGTCGATCTTGGCCGCCTGGTAGAAGGCGTCGGGAATCGAGACCAGGCCGGCATAGCAAAGCAGCACGACAAGGCTGGTCCAGTGCCAGACATCCATGATGATGATGGTGACCCAGGCGTCATACGGGTCCTGGACGTAATTGTAGTCGATGCCGAGCGCATTGACGTAATAGCCGAGCAGACCGATGTCGTTGCGGCCGAACACCTGCCAGATGGTGCCGACCACGTTCCACGGGATCAAGAGCGGCAGCGCCATCAGCACCAGGCAAACCGGAACGCCCCAGCCCTTCTTCGGCATGTTCAGCGCGATGAAGATGCCGAGCGGCACTTCGATGGCGAGGATGATGAAGGAGAAGACCAGGTTGCGGACCATCGCTTCCCAGAAGCGGTCAGAGGACAGCAGTTCCTCGAACCATTCGGTGCCGGCCCAGAAGAACTGATTGTTGCCGAACGTGTCCTGCACCGAGTAGTTGACGACCGTCATCAGCGGGATGACGGCCGAGAACGCCACCAGCACCAGAACCGGCAGCACCAGGAACCAGGCCTTGTTGTTCCAGGTCTTATCCATCTATGCCCCCATCTCGACACGCCAGGAATCGGCATAGATGTTGATGCCGGCCGGGTCGAAGCGCACCTTCGGCTCGGCAGGCACGCTCTCATCCTCGCCGATGACGGCAGCGATCTCGCGGCCTTCGAGGTTGGCGCGCACCACCTTGTGGCGGCCGAGATCCTCGACCTTGCTGATCTTCACCGCCATGCCGTCGCGGCCGAGCCTCACATATTCGGGCCGGATGCCGAGTTCGATGGTGCCCGTTCCTGTCTTCCCAGCGGTAGTCTTGGGCGCGCCGGGCAGCTCGATGCGCTGGCTGCCGATGGTCGCGGTCTTGCCCTCGATCGCCACCGGCATGACGTTCATGCCGGGCGAGCCGATGAAATAGCCAACGAAAGTGTGGCGCGGGCGCTCGAACAGTTCGGCCGGCGTGCCGATCTGGACGATGCCGCCGTCGTACATGACGACGACCTGGTCGGCGAAGGTCAGCGCCTCGGTCTGGTCATGGGTGACATAGACCATGGTGTAGCCGAAGCGGCGGTGCAGCTGCTTCAGCTGCGAGCGCAGCACCCACTTCATATGCGGATCGATGACGGTCAGCGGCTCGTCGAACAGGATGGCGTTGACATCGGAGCGCACCAGGCCGCGGCCGAGCGAAATCTTCTGCTTCTGGTCGGCGGTCAGGCCCCTCGCCTTCTTCTTCGCCCATGACGCCAGATCGATCATCTCCAGCGTCTCGCGCACCTTGCGGTCGACATCGGCTTCCGGCACGCCGCGGTTGCGCAGCGGGAAGGCCAGATTGTCGTAGACGGTCATGGTGTCGTAGATGACCGGGAACTGGAACACCTGCGCAATGTTGCGCTCCTGCGTCGACAAATTGGTGACGTCCTTGCCGTTGAACAGCAGTTCGCCGTGCGAAGGGTGCAAAAGCGCCGAAATGATGTTGAGCAGCGTGGTCTTGCCGCAGCCGGAAGGCCCGAGCAGCGCATAGGCGCCGCCATCCTCGAAAGTGTGGTGCACTTCCCTCAGAGCGAAATCAGCATCCTTCTGCGGGTTGGGCAGGTAGGAGTGCCGGACATGGTTGACGTCGATGCGCGCCATCGCTTCCTCCTCAAGCCGCCAGCTTCGATGCGGCGACGGCGCTGCCGTTGCTGTCGAAGACCATGATGTGGCGCGGATCGATGAACACCTCGATCTCTGCGTCGGGCTCGAAATCGCGGATGCCATGGGTCAGCATGACCCAGCGCGCGTCGGCGAAATCGAGATGGATGAAGCTTTCCGAACCGGTGATCTCGGTGATCGTCACCTTGGCGCGGACCGGCACGGCGGCGGCGTTGGGCCGCTCGAGCGAGAGATGATGCGGCTGGAAGCCGATCGTATAATTCGCGTCGGCGATGCCGGAAAGCTCGGCCGGCACCGGCAGCTTGACGCCGCCCTCGAGCAGGAAATCCGGGCCCTTCTTGGCCAGCACGATGGTGTTGAGCGGCGGGTCGGCAAAGGTCCTTGCCGTCACCAGGTCAATCGGCTTGCGGAAGACGTCGATGGTCGGGCCGAACTGGGTGATGCGTCCCTCGGACAGCGTCGCCGTGTTGCCGCCGAGCAGCAGCGCTTCGTGCGGCTCGGTCGTGGCATAGACGAAAATGGTGCCTGCGGCGGCGAAGATCTTCGGCAGCTCGGCGCGCAATTCCTCGCGCAGCTTGTAGTCGAGATTGGCGAGCGGCTCGTCGAGCAGCACCAGGCTGGCGTTCTTGACGATCGCGCGGGCAAGCGCGGTGCGCTGCTGCTGGCCGCCGGACAGGCTGAGCGGCGTGCGGTCGAGATAGGGCGTCAGCTTCAGAAGCGCTGCCGCGTTGCGCACTTCCTTGTCGATCTTGGCCTGATCCGTGCCGGCGACGCGCAACGGCGAAGCGATGTTCTCATAGACCGTCATCGCGGGGTAATTGATGAACTGCTGGTAGACCATGGCGATCTTGCGCTGCTGCACCGGCATGCCGGTGACATTCTGGCCGTCGAACCAGACCGAACCGGAGGTCGGCACATCGAGCCCGGCCATCAGCCGCATCAGGCTGGTCTTGCCCGACAGCGTTGGCCCGAGCAGGACATTGAGCGAGCCGTGCTGAAGCGTCAGCGAGACGTCGCGGATGTGCTCCGCCGCACCGACCGTCTTCGTCACGTTTCTCAGTTCCAGCATGATGCCTCCTCCCAGGCTTTGTGCATCAATCGCCTTCCCTATTCCGCTGCCACGACATGGCGCTGGCTGATGCCGCGCATGAACTCGTCGAGGGCCGACACCTGCTCGCGGCTGAAATGCAGGCCGCGCTTGGTGCGGCGCCACAATACATCTTCGGCGGTCAGCGCCCATTCGTTTTCGCAGAGGTAGCGCACCTCGGCCTCGTAGAGATCGGCACCAAAGGTGCGGCCGAGATCGGCATTCGACTTGGCAAGGCCGAGCAGCACTTGCGCGCGCGTGCCGTAGAGCCTGGTCAGCCGCCGCGCCAGGCGCTGGTCGAGGAAAGGATAGGCGCTCTTCAGCTTCGCCACCTGGGCGTCGAAGCCGGTGGCCGGGAAATCGCCACCCGGCAAGGACGCGTTCGCCGTCCATGGCTTGCCGCGTTTGCCGAGAAACCCTTCGATCTTTTCCAGCATCGATTCCGACAGCCGGCGATAGGTGGTGATCTTGCCGCCGAAAGCGTTGACGATCGGCGCCTTGCCCTCGCCGCCATCGGCCTTCAGCACATAGTCGCGGGTCGCTTCCTGCGCCTTCGAGGCGCCGTCGTCGTAGAGCGGGCGCACCGCCGAATAGGTCCAGACGATGTCCGGGCGCGTCACGGCTTGAGCAAAATATTCGCTTGCCGCCGCGCAGAGATAGTCGATCTCGGTGTCGCTGATCTTCACGTCATGCGGATCGCCGGGATAGTCGCGATCGGTGGTGCCGATCAGCGTGAACTCCTCCTCATAGGGAATGGCGAAGATGATGCGCCCGTCCTTGTTCTGGAAGAAGTATGCGCGCGGATCGTCGAACTTCTTCTTGATAACGATGTGGCTGCCCTGCACCAGGCGGACATTGTGCACGTCGTTCTGGCCGACAGCGGTCGACAGCACATGGTCGACCCACGGACCGGCGGCATTGACCAGCAGCCGGGCCTTGACCTCTTCGGTCTTTCCTGTCGCCAGATCTTCCAGCCGGATCGCCCAGATATCGCCTTCGCGCCGCGCCGAGACCACCTTCGTGCGGGTGCGGATGGTGGCGCCGCGGTCGGCGGCGTCGCGCGCGTTCAACGCCACCAGGCGGGCATCGTTGACCCAGCCGTCGGAATACTCGAACGCCTTGTGAAACAGCGGCTTCAGCGGCTTGCCGGCCGGGTCCTTGGCCATGTCGAGTGTGCGGGTCGCCGGCAGCAATTTGCGGCCGCCAATATGATCATAGAGGAAAAGGCCGAGCCGGATCAGCCATGCCGGACGCAGGCCCTTGGCATAGGGCAGCACGAAGCGCATCGGCCAGATGATGTGCGGCGCGTTCTTCCACAGAACCTCGCGCTCCATCAACGCCTCGCGCACCAAGCGGAACTCATAGAATTCGAGGTAGCGCAGGCCGCCATGGATCAGCTTGGTCGAACCGGAGGAGGTCCCGCTGGCGAGATCGTTCATCTCAGCCAGAAATACCGAAAAGCCTCGCCCAACGGCGTCGCGGGCGATGCCGCAGCCATTGATGCCGCCACCGATGACGAAGATGTCATGGATTGCGTCCACAAAGCCCCTCCCGCGATTTCGCATTGCAGCATTTTTAGGTTTTTACGAAACCGTATCGGGATTATTTCGAAATCAGAACGAATGTCAAACGAAATGTCGCAGCGCCGTGATCACACCGCTATCCGAGCGACGTTTCGATCAGTTGCACCTCCGCCTCTTCGCAGATCCTGCGCACCGAAGGGATGTCGCAACGGTCGGTGATGAAGGTGTTGACCTGCGACAGATGTCCGATGCGAACCGGCGCGGTGCGCTCGAACTTGGTCTGGTCGGACACCAGGATGACATGCCTGGCATTGGCGATGATGGCTTGCGCCACTTTCACTTCGCGAAAGTCGAAATCAAGCAACGCGCCGTCATGGTCGATCGCCGAGGCGCCGATGACCGCATAATCGACCTTGAACTGTCGGATGAAATCGACGGCCGCCTCGCCGACCACGCCGCCGTCGGAGCCGCGCACGACGCCGCCGGCGATCACCACCTCGATCGAAGGATAGATGCGCATCCTGTTGGCAACATTGATGTTATTGGTGATGACCATGAGCCCGGTGTGATCGAGCAGCGCCTTGCTGACCGACTCGGTCGTGGTGCCGATATTGATGAACAACGAGGCGTTGTCGGGGATCAGCCTGGCCGCCGCGCGGCCAATCGCCTCCTTCTCGTCGGCGGCGATCTTGCGCCGCGCCTCGTACTCCATGTTCTCGATGCCGGACGGAAACAAGGCGCCGCCATGGATGCGCGACAGCAGCCGCTGGTCGCAGAGATCGTTGAGATCCTTGCGGATGGTCTGCGGCGTCACATTGAAATGCGTGGCCAGATCGTCGACCAGCACGCGGCCATGGTCTTTGGCCATCTGGATGATTTCGGCATGACGCGACGACAAATACACTGAGGACCTCCCGTTTTCGTTTTTCTTGTTTGTAACCCAAAACGAAAGCAATGAAAAGGGAGAAGCCGGCTAATGAAATATCGATGATTGAAAAGGCGAACCAGGCAGATACAGCTCAGACCCGCTCCGCCACCTTGCGGGCGACGGCAGCGACTTTGCCTGGCGAGCGGATCATCAGGAATTTGCCGGACCAGCTTCCCAGGATGCGCCAGGTGCCCGCGATCTCGGTGGCATCGCCGTTCAGAATGCCGCTGTAGTCGATCGGATCCACGTTCGATCCGGCATTGTCATATGTTTTGATGAAGGAGACGGCGTTGCCGTCGCGCTGCCCCTGCAGGGTTGCGTATCTCACTGTGCCGGTCGCCGGGCTCGCCGGTTCGTGGGTCATCCCCGTCAAACTGGTTGCCGTCTCGATCAGCGTGGCAACAAAGGAGACGGGTGCAAGCTCGCGCGGATAAAAATAAAGCCCGTTCCAGACGCCCGTCAGATTTTGGCTCGTCTCTTCGCCCTGCCCGGCCATGCCCTTGCTCGCAATTCTTGCTGGCTACTCTGGGGCGGGAAACCGCCGGTACATGCTGTCAGCGCCTGAGCGATCTTGCACAGTCGCAAATGACAGTGAAGGCGGTATTGACGTCTTCCGCCGTGGTCTCGAACTGTCCGACCTGGAAACGAATGGCGACCCGTCCGTCGACCCGCGTCTGCGTCAGATAAAGGCGGCCATCGTCGTTGATGGCATTGACCAGGCGCAGATTGTGGTCGTCGGCATCGCCGGTGGCCTTATGGCGGAATGAAAACAGTGACAGCATTGGCTCAGTGACGATCTCGAAATCCGGCTCGTTCGCCAGCCGCGCTGCAAGGCCCTCGCTCCAGCCGACGTGGTTGCGGATCATGCTGCGCAGCGCTTCCAGTCCGTGCGCGCGCAGCAGAAACCACAGTTTCAGCGCCCGGAAGCGGCGGCCGAGCGGCACCGACCATTCGGAATAATTGATGATGCCGTCGCGGCCGTGCGTCTTCAGGAATTCGGGCTTGATCGCCAAAGTGCGGACCAGATCCTCGGGCTGGCGGATGAACTGCATCGAGCAGTCAAATTGCGCGCCAAGCCACTTATGCGGGTTGAAGACGATGGAATCGGCGAGCTCTGCGCCGGCCCAGAAATGGCGGAATTCCGGGCAGATCATTGCCGATCCCGCCCAGGCGGCATCGACATGCAGATAGAGCCCGTGGCGCCTGGCCACTGCGGCGACGGCGGCGACATTGTCGGTGCCGCCGGTGCTGGTGCCGCCGACGCTGGCGATGATGCCGGCGGGCAGCATGCCGGCCTCACGGTCGGCGACGATTGCCGCCTCGAGTGCAACCGTATCCATGGCGCGAAAGCGCCCGGCGACCGGAATGCGGACCAGATTGTCCTCGCCGATGCCCGACACCCAGATCGCGCGGTCGATCGAGGTGTGGACCTGATCGGAGGAATAGATGCGCGGCCGCCTCTGCCCGGCCAGGCCCTGCTTGTTGCCCTGCCAATCGAGCGCGCGCTCGCGCATGGTCAGCACGGCGGCCAGCGTCGCCGACGAGGCCGAATCCTGGATGACGCCGGAAAATCCTTCGGGCAAGCCGAGCGCCTGGCGCATCCAGTCGACAATGCGTGTCTCGAGTTCGGTCGCCGCCGGCGAGGTCTGCCACAGCATGCATTGCGCGGCCATCGCCGAGACAAGATATTCGGCCACCACCGAGACCGGCGCGGCATTGGCCGGGAAATAAGCGAAGAAACGCGGATGCTGCCAATGCGTCATGCCCGGCACGATCTTCTCTTCGAAATCGGCGAAAATCCGCTCCATCGGCTCAGCCGCTTCCGGCGGCGACGCCTCGATGCTGCGAAAGATGTCGCCGGGTTCGACCAGCGGCCGCACCGGCCTTTCGCGCAGCGAGGAGCGGTATTCGACTCCCCAATCGGCGGCGTGCCTCGACCATTGCCGGAAATCATCACTGTTCATTCTGGTCTCCAGACCTGAGCCAAGCAGCGTCGATCGCCGCGGCCAGCGCCACGCAACAGCGCCAGCAAGGCAATCTAACCCGGGAAATCGGGCAGGCTGGCAAAGGCCGTTTTCAGCGCGTTCGACCAGCCGTCCGAGATGGTACGATAATACTGGTCGTCCTGGCTTATCCGCTTCTTCAGCCCGACCTTGAAAGCATCCTTCTCGAGGAACAGCAGGTCGAGCGGCAGGCCGACGGACAGGTTCGACTTCAGCGTCGAATCGAAAGAGACCAGAAGCAGCTTCACCGTTTCGGCCAGGCTCATCGTCCTTTCATAGGCGCGGATGATGATCGGCTTGCCGTATTTGGTCTCGCCGATCTGGAAGAACGGCGTGTCGTCGGTCGATTCGATGAAATTGCCCTCGGGGTAGATCATGAACAGTCGCGGCGCGCTGCCCTTGATCTGGCCGCCGAGGATGAAAGAGGCGTTGAAATAGGAATCCGCCTTTTCGCCGGCCGGTGACGACTGGGCGATGACTTCCTTGACGGTGTCGCCGACCAGCCGCACCGTCTGGTACATGGACGGGGTTTCGAGCAGCGTCGCATGGCGTTCGCCGATCGCCTTGTTGCGCTCGTCGAGCAGGCTGATGACAGCCTGCGTCGTGGCCAGATTACCGGCCGACATCAGCACGATGACGCGCTCGCCCGGCTCTTCCCAGACATGCATCTTCTTGAAGGTCGAGATCGAATCCATGCCGGCGTTGGTGCGCGTGTCCGACATGAACACGAGCCCACGATCGATCTTGAGGCCGACGCAATAAGTCATGGAATCTCTTCAGGCAGCAATCTTGCCGAGAACTACTGCTCTACCGTGACGGTGACCGCAAGCTGTTCCTCCGCCTGTCCCAGTCGAATTCCCGACACCGGCGAGGCGTCGCGATAATCGCGACCGGTGGCCACCCTGACATAGCGTTCATCGGGAGAAATGCCATTGGCGGCGTCGAAGGCGACCCAGCCGAGACCCTGGACATGGACTTCGGCCCAGGCATGGCTCGCCGCCTGTTCAATGGCCGCATCCATCATCAGATAGCCGCTGACATAACGGGCCGGAAAGCCCATGGCGCGGGCCGCGGCGACAAAGATATGGCTGTGGTCCTGGCAGACGCCGGTCTTCAGCGCCAACGCCTCTTCCGCCGGCGTCGTCACGCTGGTGGTGCCTGGCGTATAGGCGACGCGCTCGACGATTAGCGCCATCAAGCGATGCAGCCTCTCTATGTCGGTGCCTTTGCCGACCGCCGCGGCAAGCTCGCGGATGCCGTCGCCAGGGATGGTCAAAGCGGTCTCCTGGCTGAACAGCCAGAGCGGCGCATAGCCGTGATGCGGACCCGAGACGCCTGCTGTGTCGCGCGTCACAACCTCGCCGGAGGCCTCAACCGTGATGAAGTCACGCTCGCCCTCGACGCTCAACAGCCTGTTATCATTGCCGAAATGGTCGCTGAAACGCACTTCCTCGCGCGCACCTTCGATCTTCAGCGCCCAGGACAGCACAGTCTGCGTCGGGCCGCTGACCGGCAACAGCCGCAGTCGCTGCAGCAGATAGTGTACCGGCGCGTCGTAGCGGTATTCGGTCCGGTGGGTGATCTTCAATCTCATAACTTGTCTTCCGTTTTGAGCATGACCTTATCCGAAAACCGGGTCCCACTTTTCGCTGACGCGGTCCTCCGGTTCGGGGTCATGCTCAATTGAACCGGTAATCCTGGGCGATCTCGTCGCCCAGCTTGGTGTTGTCTTGAATGAACCTAGCCAGGAATTCGTGCAGGCCGGCGTCGAATATGTCCTTGATCGACCCTGCCCGCAGCATCGCCTGGGTCCTGTCGACAGTGGCGTGGCAGGCATGGCGTTCGCCGTAATCGTCACCGAGGAATTTCAGATGCTCGGCCAGGAAACGATAGCAGAAGGTCAGCGAGCGCGGCATGCGGACATTGAGGATCAGGTAGTCGGCAATGTTGGTCGGCTTGTAGTCGGCCTCATAGACCCAGCGGTAGGAACGATGCGCCGAAACCGAGCGCAGGATGGATTCCCACTGGTAATTGTCCAGCGTCGAGCCAACCCACGAGATCGACGGCAACAACACGTAGTATTTCACGTCGAGGATGCGCGCCGTGTTGTCGGCGCGTTCGACATAGGTGCCGAGCTGCGAGAAGTCGAAGATCTCGTTGCGCAGCATGGTGCCGTAGAAACAGCCGCGGATAAGCGCTGTCTCGCG
The DNA here is from genome assembly GCF_016836705.1 of Mesorhizobium caraganae. GTDB lineage: Bacteria > Pseudomonadota > Alphaproteobacteria > Rhizobiales > Rhizobiaceae > Mesorhizobium > Mesorhizobium caraganae. The sequence continues at coordinate 347,265 of NZ_JAFCGY010000003.1, forward strand.
CTTGATGGCGTCGAGCACGCTCGGCAGGTCGCGCTCGTCGATCGGCTTTGCCAGCATCCGCTTCAACGCCATCCAGGCCTCGTTGATGCTTTCCCAGGTTTCGCGTGTCAGCGCGGTGCGCACCATGCGGGCATTGTTGCGTGCGGTCTCGATCGCCGACATCGTGCTCGACGGGTTCGAGGTGTCGCGCAGCAGGAAGTCGGCGACATTGGCGGCGGTATAATCCTGGTATTTCTGCGTGAAGGCGACGTCGGAGCCGGCGCTGAGCAGCACCGAATTCCACTCTTCCGAAGCGCTCTGGGTACGGGTCAGCGCCATGCGCAGGCCGGCATCGACCAGACGCGCCATGTTTTCCGCCCGCTCGATATAGCGGTTCATCCAGTAAAGCCCGTTGGCGGTGCGGCCGAGAAGCATGGGAGGCCCTTCGGGCTAGTGAGTAGGGATTGGTGAGTAGGGATTAGTAATCATTTGAATTTCAATAGAATATGGCATTCCCTGTCCCCTATTTTTTACTACTGCCTACTGACTAATCCCTACTCACTCAGTCATCCAACACCCACGTATCCTTCGTCCCGCCGCCCTGCGAAGAATTGACCACCAGCGACCCCTCCTTCAGCGCAACACGCGTCAACCCGCCAGGCACGATTTGGATACGGTCTGACACCAGCACGTATGGCCGCAAGTCGACGTGACGGGGCGACAGGCCTTTTTCTGTCAGGATCGGACAGGTCGAGAGCGCCAGCGTCGGCTGGGCGATGTAGTTGGACGGTTTGGCCTGCAGCTTCTTGGCGAAGTCCTGGCATTCCTTCTTGGTCGCCGCCGGGCCGACCAGCATGCCGTAGCCGCCGGAACCGTGCACTTCCTTGATGACCAACTCGTGGATGTGTTCGAGCACATATTTCAGGCTGTCGGGTTCCGAGCAGCGCCAGGTCGGGATGTTGCCGAGGATCGCCTTGCGGCCGGTGTAAAACTCGACGATCTCGGGCATGTAGGAATAGATCGCCTTGTCGTCGGCGATGCCGGTTCCCGGCGCATTGGCGATGGTAATGTTGCCGGCGCGGTAGACATCCATGATGCCGGGCACGCCAAGGGCCGAGTCCGGCCGGAAGGTCAGCGGGTCGAGGAACGAATCGTCGACGCGCCGGTAGAGCACGTCGATCTGCTTGTAGCCCTCGGTGGTGCGCATGGCGACATGGCCGTCGACGACGCGCAGGTCCTGGCCTTCGACCAGTTGCACGCCCATCTGGTCGGCAAGGAAGGCGTGCTCGAAATAGGCGGAGTTGAAGCTGCCCGGCGTCAGCACGGCGATGGTCGGCGCGCCCTTGGTGCTTTGCGGCCGGACCGCTGCCAGCGACTGGCGAAGGAGCTGCGGATAGTTCTCGACCGGCCGTACCTTGATCTGCTGGAACAGCTCGGGGAAGAGCTGCATCATCGTCTCGCGGTTCTCCAGCATGTAGGAGACGCCCGACGGCGTGCGCGCATTGTCCTCCAGCACGTAGAACTCGTTCTCAGAGATGCGGACAATATCGACGCCGATAATGTGGGTGTAGACGCCGGCCGGCGGCCGCACGCCGATCATTTCCGGCAGGAAGGCCTCGTTCCTGGCGATCAGCTCCCTCGGCACACGGCCGGCGCGCAGGATCTCCTGGCGATGGTAGATGTCATCAAGGAAAGCGTTCAGCGCCTGCACGCGCTGCTCGATGCCTTGTGTGAGGCGCCGCCATTCATTGCCGGAGATGATGCGCGGAACGATATCGAAGGGGATCAGCCGCTCGGAAGCTTCCTGCTCGCCATAGACGGCGAAGGTGATGCCGGTCTTGCGGAAGACGCGCTCGGCGTCCTGCATCTTTTCGGTAAGCCTGGCCGGGTCCTGCTCCTTCAGCCAGCGGTCGTAAGCCGTATACGGTTTTCTCAGTCCGGAAACTTCCGGAAGCATTTCATCGAACGCTGCCAATCGCATACTCCCCTGTGACGCCATTTCACTGGCGTCGCGGGAGAAAATCAAGCGCAATCGGTGATTTGGCGGACATCGGCGATCAGTATGTTACGACTGCCCAAAATTAGGGCAGTCGAAACAGGGACGTAATCAGGCTCTGCCTCGTCGCCAGGCAAGTGCCTGATGCGGCGCTAGAGCAGTTCATCGTTTCACGGAAACGGTGAACCGCTCTATCCTTTGTTTCAACGCAATTCCCAAGGGAAAGCGCTACGCGCTTTTCCCGGGAAAACCGATTCACGCTTTTCCTGGAATTGCTTTAGAAAGCGCGGAAAGTGACGACCGTGAAGGTGTCCTTGATTCCGGGAAGATGCTGCACCTTCTCGTTGACGAAGTGGCCGACATCTTCCTCGTCGTCGACATAGAATTTGGCGAGCAGGTCGTAATTGCCGGCGGTCGAGTAGATTTCCGAGGCGATCTCGGCGTCGGCGAGCGCGCTGGCGACCTCGTAGGACTTGCCCAGGTCGCACTTTATCTGCACAAAAAACGTCTTCATTGCCGGTCCTGCCAGGTTGAAACGCGCATCTTGCGCCCATGGCGGCCCTTCTCGCAGACTGCTGCCCGGCTTTCAAGCATCAGGCCGAATGCGCCTTGGCGACGGCGTGTCACTGATAGTCGACGAGTTCGGCGATGGTGACGTCGCCATCCGGATTGCCGAGCGCTGGAATGGCCGGATCGAAGGCGATTTCGGTGACGGTCGGCCCGGTGGCTGCCCAAGCGGGCAAGGGAGCCAGAACTGCAAAGCTAGCCGCGCCCTTCAGCAAAAGGCGCCGATCGATCGGCTGCTTAGACATGGTTCGTCCCTGGTGCGCGAACGGGTCCCACCCGTCCCCTACGATGCGCGATGCTTAAGCATGATCTTGCGGCACTTGCGTGGCGAATATTTGCGGTTGCTGAAACCGTGAGGCAGCGCCGAGCGTATGGTATGATGTGCCTTCAGACAGCGATTTGTCAGGAGACAATGGAGACAGGCCATGCGCCGTATCGCATTCGCAGTCGTTTCATTGCTGTTCGCGTCTTCCCTGTTCATCTCGGCAGCCCTTGCCGGCGATGCCGAAATCAAGGCCGGCCAGGCCGTCATCGACGGTCAGCTGAAGGCGCTCATCGCAAACGATGGCGCCAAGGCCTACAGCTACGCTGCTCCAAACGTGAAGCAGATTTTCCCGACCGTCGACGCCTTCATGAACATGGTGACTAACGGCTACGCGCCGGTGCGTCAGCCACAAAGCTATTCCTTCGGCAAGGTCGAGCAGACCGGCCCAGGCTCGATCATCCAGCAGGTGCTCATCGTCGGTCCCGACGGCAAGGACTACGAGGCGGTCTATACGCTGCAGCAGCAGCCCGACGGCAGTTTCCAGATCACCGGCTGCAGCCTGCGGGCGTCGAATTCACTGAGCACCTGACGCACAAAGCCTCAGTAGCGTGCCCTGCCGCCCGACATGTCGAACACGGCTCCGGTGTTGAATGCGCTGGCGTCGGAACAAAGCCAAAGCACCAGTGCCGCCACTTCATCCACCTCGCCAAGGCGCTTGAGCGGGCTGGCATTTATCATGTATCATGTCGTCTACGACATCGTTTCCAAGGCGCCTGATCAACTCGGTATCGATCGGCCCCGGTGCCACGCAATTCACCCGAATGTCGGTATCGCAGGTCTCCCGCGACAAGGCTTTCGTAAAGGCAATGACGCCTGCACTTGCCGCTGAATAGGCGGCCAGATTCGGCAACCCTTCCTTGCCTGCCAGGGATCCCATATTGATGATCCGGCCCCTACCAACCTTGCGCATGATCGGCAGAACCTGATGCGTAACCTCGAAAACGCCGATCAGGTTGACACCGATGATGCGTTGCCACTCGATCGGATCGAATGCCTCGAACCCACGATAGTCGCCTAAATAGCCTGCATTGTTGATTAGAATGTCAATCCGGCTATTGTCTGCGACGATCTCGGCCAGGGCGTCTTTGATCTGGTGAGCCTTTGTCACATCGACCGTCTGGCAATGCGCGCCGTCCACAGGTGTCGGATCAGCATCCCATATCCAGACTTCGGCCCCGGAGTTCAACAACTGCGCCGCAATGGCCTTGCCGATGCCTCGTGCGCCGCCAGTCACGATCGCGGTCTTGCCGCCAAGTTCATATGTGACAGTCATGGCCTGACCCCAACCGGAATCTGCGCCCGGACAATGGATCCGTCAATCATCGTCAGGTGGCGTTGATTTGTTCAAGGGGTAGGGATATCGCCCCTCGCCCAGCCCTCGGAAATCTCGGCCGCGCACGCCTCGAAGGCGCCGGCCTCGATCGACGTGCGAAGGTCCTGCATCAGCTTCTGATAGTAGGACAGGTTGTTCCAGGTCAGCAGCATCGCCCCCAGCGCCTCCTGCGAGCGCACGAGATGATGCAGATAGGCGCGTGAATAATCGCGTGCCGCCGGGCAGTCGCTCTCCTCGTCGAGCGGGCGCGGATCGTCGGCATGACGGGCGTTGCGCAAATTGACCTTGCCGCGCCTGGTGTAGGCCAGGCCGTGGCGGCCGGCGCGGGTCGGCATCACGCAATCGAACATGTCGATACCGCGCGCCACCGATTTCACAATATCGTCCGGCGTGCCGACGCCCATGAGATATCTAGGCTTGTTGTCAGGCAGTTCCGAACAGGTGATGTCGAGCATCTCCAGCATCACCGCTTGAGGTTCGCCGACGGCCAGTCCGCCGACGGCGTAGCCCTTCAGATCCATGGCGCTCAGCGCCTGCGCCGAGCGCACCCTGAGTGCTGCATTATCGCCGCCCTGGACGATGCCGAACATCGCCTTGCCCGGCTGGTCGCCGAACGCCGTCTTGCAGCGCTCCGCCCAGCGCAGCGACAGTTCCATCGCGCGCTCGATCTCCTTCAGATCGGCCGGCAGCGCTGTGCACTCGTCGAGCTGCATCTGGATGTCGGAATCGAGCAGGCCCTGGATCTCGATCGAGCGCTCCGGCGACATCTCGTAAGGCGCGCCGTCAATATGCGAGCGGAAGGTGACGCCCTTTTCGGTCAGTTTCCTGAGCTTCGACAGCGACATCACCTGAAAGCCGCCGCTGTCAGTCAGTATCGGCTGCGGCCAGCGGGCGAACTCATGCAGGCCGCCAAGACGCGCCACACGCTCGGCGCCGGGCCGCAGCATCAGATGGTAGGTGTTGCCCAGGATGATGTCGGCGCCGACGCCGCGCACCTGGTCCATATACATGGCCTTGACCGTGCCGCCGGTGCCGACCGGCATGAAGGCCGGCGTGCGAATTTCGCCGCGCGGCATGTCGATGACACCGCGCCGTGCCTTGCCGTCGGTGGCAAGGACCTTGAAGGTAAACGGCTTAGCCATTGAATTCCTTGTCATGGACAGGTGCGTCCGGCGCCTGCCTATCGAGCGACTGGCGATACTGGATGCAGCCGCGCATGAATTTTGGCCACGGCGGCACGGCGATCGAAGGCTCGGTCTTTTCCGGCAACAGATCCCACAGATCAGGATGATGCCAGCACAGATCATGGCCCGTCGTATCGCGGTGCGCACGAATGCCGGCGCGCAGTTTTTTCACCTCCGCGATCAGGCTTTCTCGGTCAAAGGCTTGCAGATCATCGTCCATCGCTCATCTCCGCTCGATAAAGCAGGCTTGCGTCTCCGTAGGAGTAGAATCTGTAGCTGGTGTCGATGGCATGCGCATAGGCGGCCCGCATTGTGTTGAGGCCACCGAAGGCCGAAACCAGCATGAACAGCGTCGAGCGCGGCAGATGGAAATTCGTCATCAGCAGGTCGGCAGTCTTGAACCGATAGCCGGGCGTGATGAAAATGTCGGTCGGGCCTGACCATGCGGCGAGCGTACCGTCGGGCTTTGCCGCGCTCTCCAGCAGGCGCAGCGAGGTCGTGCCGACGGCGATGATGCGCCCGCCCCTCGCCTTCGCGGCATTGAGCGCCGCTGCGGTCGCCTCGCTGACTGAACCGGTCTCTGCATGCATCTTGTGGTCGGCGGTGTCGTCGGCCTTGACCGGCAGGAAGGTGCCGGCGCCGACATGAAGCGTGACGAAGCGGCGTTCGATGCCTTTGGCGTCTAGCGCGGCAAATAGCTCCGGCGTGAAATGCAGGCCGGCGGTTGGCGCGGCAACCGCGCCCTCCTCCCTGGCATAGATGGTCTGATAGTCCGTCAAGTCGCGCGCGTCATCGTCACGCTTGGAGGCGATGTAGGGCGGCAGCGGGATGTGGCCGACGGCGCGCAGCGCCTCGTCGAGAAACGGGCCGGACAGGTCGAAGCCGAGCAGCGCCTCGCCAGCCTCGCCCTTCTCGATCACCGTGGCGTCGAGCTGGCCGAGGAAGCAGGAATTGCTGTCATGGCCGAAATGGATGCGGTCGCCGGCAGCGATGCGCTTGCCCGGCCGCATGAAGGCAAGCCAGCGGTCCGGCGCCATGCGCATGTGCAGCGTCGCCTCGACCTGCGCCTGCGCTTCGCCGCGCCGCCTGATGCCTTTCAGCTGCGCCGGGATGACCTTGGTGTCGTTGAAGACCAGCACGTCGCCGTCCCCGAGCAGGGACGGCAGGTCGCGCACCATGCGGTCCGAAAGGCCCTCGCCCGGCCTGACCACCAGCATCCTGGCGCTGTCGCGCGGCTCGGCCGGGCGAAGCGCGATGCGCTCCTCCGGCAGGTCGAAGTCGAAGAGGTCGACGCGCATCAGTAAAGCCGGACGAGCAGCGCTCCGGCCAAGAGCAGCACCGCGCCGGCGACGCGGCCGAATGAGATCTCGCGCACCGCCACGCCGAGGAAGCCGACGCGGTCGATCAGCATGCCGGCCAAGAGCTGGCCGGCAACCAGGAACGCCATCAGGGCGGCCGCACCGATGCGCGGCGTCAAAATGGTCGACAGCGTGACGTAGAAACCGCCGAGCATGCCGCCGGCGATGAACAGCCAGGGCGCCGGCGCCTTCCAGTCGAGTGAGATGTCGTTCAACTTTACCACGGCGACGGCGATGATGCCGAGCACGATCGCGCCGGACAGGAACGAAAACGCCGCCGCCGCGACCGGGAGACCCAGGCCGCGCGCCAGCTGCGAATTGATCGGCGCCTGAACGGCGATGAAGGCGCCGGACAGGATGCCAAGCAGCGACCAGACCACGCCCATCATTGTCGTTTGTCCTTACTTGACGTCGGCCGCGACCTTCAGCGACACGATCTTGTCGGGATCGACCACCGGCTCGCCGCGCTTGATCTTGTCGACATTGTCCATGCCTTCGATGACCTGGCCCCAGACCGTGTACTGGCGGTTGAGGAAAGCGGCATCGTCGAAGCAGATGAAGAACTGCGAATTGGCCGAATTCGGGTTCTGCGAACGAGCCATCGAGCAGGTGCCGCGACCGTGGTTGGCGTTGGAAAATTCAGCCTTCAGATCGGGCTTTTCCGAGCCGCCCATGCCGGCGCGGGAGGGGGCAAATGAGGGCTTGCTCGAATTGCCGAACTTGACGTCGCCGGTTTGCGCCATGAAGCCTTCGATGACGCGGTGGAAGACCACGCCGTCATAGGCGCCTTCGCGCGCCAGTTCCTTGATGCGGGCGACATGGCCGGGGGCCAGATCGGGGAACAGTTCGATGACGACCTTGCCCTTGGTCGTTTCCATGATGAGCGCGTTTTCGCGGTCCTTGATCTCAGCCATGTCGGATATCCTTTATCTCAGAAAAACAGATTGATTTGATAGACTACTTGTCTGCGGCGATGCGCACTTTGATCATGCGGTCGGGGTTGCTGACCGTTCCATTGTCGGCCTCGTCGCCCTTCTTGATGTGATCGACCAATTCCATGCCGCTGACGACATTGCCGACGATAGTGTACTGGCCGTCGAGGTTCGGCGCCGGCGCGAACATGATGAAGAACTGCGAATTGGCGGAGTTCGGATCCTGCGAGCGGGCCATGCCGAGCGTGCCACGCTTGTAATGTTCGCTCTGCGAGAATTCTGCGGGCAGATCAGGCAGATCGGAGCCGCCGGTGCCGACGGCCTCGGGGCTGAACCCCTTCTTCATATTGCCGAACTTGACGTCGCCGGTCTGCGCCATGAAGCCATCGATAACGCGGTGGAAGGCGACATTGTCATAGGCGCCTTCGCGCACCAGCTTCTTGATCTGGGCGACATGCTTGGGCGCCAGGTCGGGCCGCAGCGCGATGGTGACGTCGCCATCCTTCAAGGTGATGATCATGGTGTTTTCCGGATCGGCGGCATAGGCCGAGACAGATGCGATGACAAGACCGGCAAGCACAACGAGGAACGAGGCGAGCTTCTTCAGCTGCATAGGGATCTCCGGGGGATTATTTCTTGAATTTTGCGGTGAGCGCGCCGGCAACCGCGGCCGGCACGAAGGAACGGATGTCGCCGCCCATCGAAGCTATCTGGCGCACAAGTGTGGCGGTAATGGTTCTGACTGACGGACTTGCCGGCAGAAAAACAGTCTGTAACTCCGGCGCCATGGTCTCGTTCATGCCGGCCATCTGCATCTCGTAGTCCAGATCGGTGCCGTCGCGCAGGCCGCGGATCATGATCGAGGCGCCGTGCTTTCTGGCGGCGTCGATGACCAGCCCGTCGAACGCGACAACCTTGATGCGGCCGCCGTCGCGGCCGAATTCGGCCTTGGTCGCCGCCTCGATCAGCTTCACCCGTTCCTCGAAGGAAAACAGCGGCGTCTTGCCGGGATGGGTGCCGATCGCCGCATAAACCGTGTCGGCAACGGCCAGCGATGCCTTCAGGACGTCGAGGTGTCCGTTGGTCAGCGGGTCGAAGGAGCCGGCATAAAGGGCGGTGCGTTCGGTCATGGCAGGGATAGGGCTCTATCTCTCGGTTTGAGCATGATCTGTTTCCGAAAACCGGATTCCACTTTTCGGGATCATGCTCTAGCGGGGCATTGGACGGAAGGCAAATGCGATTGGGAACATCTGCGTGAACCTTTTCGCAGACATGAACGACAGATGAATGCCTTGATCACGAAGACTTCACGCAGCGTTCACTAGTGTGCACTTCAGAAGATGAAACCAAAACCCCATCTAACCGTTGTAAGGCGCAGGAGAACACGCAAATGCTGATCTACATGCTCGCCACCGCAATGACCGTCGCCATGCTGATTGCTACCGCATTCGGGCTGCATCAGGAAGCAGAGCGTGTCCGTGTCCGGACCAAGCGCTTCGAAGGCTTCGGCGCTCGCTGGCCCCACCGTCACCACTAATCTTACCGGCTAAGTCTTGATCGCGCCGGCCCATCGGGCCGGCGTTGTTGTGTCTGAGCCTATTCGGCGCTGTCGGGTGCGGCATCCGCTGCATCCGGACCGCCCTCGCCGTTCTCCTCGGCATCCTCGTCAGACTGCGGTTCCGATATCCGCTCGACCGAAACCACCTTCTCGCCTTCGGCGGTGTTGAAGATGGTCACGCCCTTGGTGGCGCGGCTGGCGAAACGGATGCCGTTGACCGGCACCCGGATGACCGTGCCGCCGTCCGAAACCAGCATGATCTGGTCGTCATTGCCGACCGGGAAGGTCGCCACCAGCTGGCCGATCTCTGCCGTTTTCGACACGTCGGTGGCGCGGATGCCCTTGCCGCCGCGCCCGGTCAGGCGGAAATCGTAGGACGACGAGCGCTTGCCGTAGCCATATTCGGTCACCGTCAGCACATATTGCTCATGCGCCTTGAGGAATTCGTAGCGGTCGTCGGAAAGCTCCGCCTCCTCGCCGATCTCCTCATTGGTCAGCGCGATCTCTTCTTCCTCGCCGGCCGTCTCGAGCCGTCGCTCCGCCGCCGCCCGCTTCAGGTAAGCGGCGCGCTCCGCCGGCGAGGCATCGACATGCTCGATCACCGACATCGAGATGATGCGGTCGGTCTCGGCCATGCTTATGCCGCGCACGCCGACCGAATTGCGGCTCTGGAAAACGCGCACGTCGCCGACCGAGAAACGGATGCACTGGCCGGAGTCCGCCGTCAAAAGCACGTCGTCATTGTCGGTGCAGGTCTCGACACCGAGGATCTCGTCGCCTTCCTCCTCCAGCTTCATGGCGATCTTGCCGTTGCGGTTGACCTGGACGAAGTCGGAAAGCTTGTTGCGGCGCACGGTGCCGCGCGTGGTGGCGAACATCACGTCGAGCTCGCCCCAGCTGGTCTCGTCCTCGGGCAGCGGCATGATGGTGGTGATGCGCTCGCCCTGCTCGAGCGGCAGCATGTTGATCAGCGCCTTGCCGCGCGACTGCGGGTGGCCGATCGGCAGCCGCCAGACCTTTTCCTTGTAGACTATGCCGCGCGAGGAGAAGAACAGCACCGGCGTATGGGTGTTGGCAACGAACAGCCGGGTGACGAAATCCTCTTCCTTGGTCGACATGCCGGAGCGGCCCTTGCCGCCGCGGCGCTGCGCCCGGTAGAGCGACAGCGGCACGCGCTTGATGTAGCCGGAATGGCTGACGATGACGACCATGTCCTCGCGCTGGATCAGGTCCTCGTCTTCCATGTCGGCGCCGCCGTCGGTGAGCTCGGTGCGGCGCGGCGTGCCGAACTCGTCGCGCACGGCGGCGAGCTCGTCCTTGACGATCTGCTGGATGCGCGCGCGGGACGACAAAATATCAAGGTAATCAACGATTTCGGCGCCGATCGTGTTCAACTCGTCGGCGATCTCGTCGCGGCCGAGCGCGGTCAGGCGCTGAAGGCGCAGTTCGAGGATGGCGCGCGCCTGTTCCTCGGACAGATTGTAGGTGCCGTCCTCGTTGATGCGATGGCGCGGATCGTCGATGAGAAGGATCAGCGATTCGACGTCGCCGGAGGGCCAGCGGCGCTCCATCAACTGCTCGCGCGCCGTCTGCGGATCGGGCGCGGTGCGGATCAGCTTGATCACTTCGTCGATGTTGGCGACGGCAATGGCGAGGCCGACCAGGACGTGGGCGCGGTCGCGCGCCTTGCGCAGCAGAAATTTCGTTCGCCGGCTGATCACCTCTTCGCGGAAGCCGACAAATGCCTTCAGCATGTCGGTCAGCGTCATCACTTCCGGCTTGCCGCCGTTCAGCGCTACCATATTGGCGCCGAAAGAAGTCTGCAGCGGCGTGAAGCGGTAAAGCTGGTTGAGGATGACATCGGCGACAGCGTCGCGTTTCAGCTCGATGACGACGCGGTAGCCCTGGCGGTCGCTTTCGTCGCGAATGTCGGAAATGCCTTCGATGCGCTTGTCGCGCACCAGTTCGGCCATTTTCTCGATCATCGAGGCCTTGTTCACCTGGTACGGGACTTCGGTGATGATGATCGATTCCCGGTCATTGCCGCGCTGTTCGACATTGACCTTGCCGCGCATGACGATGGAGCCACGGCCGGTCGCATAGGCGCTATAGATGCCGGAACGGCCAAGCACGATGCCGCCGGTCGGGAAATCGGGACCCGGAATGATCTCCATCAGCGCCGGCAGGTCGATCGCCGGATTGTCGATGATGGCGATGGCGCCGTTGCAGACTTCGGCCAGATTGTGCGGCGGAATGTTGGTGGCCATTCCGACGGCAATGCCGCCGGAACCGTTGACCAGAAGGTTGGGGAAGCGAGCCGGCAACACCTTCGGCTCGGTGTCGGAGGCATCATAGGTCTCCTGGAAATCGACGGTTTCCTTGTCGATGTCCTCGAGCAGCTCATGCGCGACCTTGGTCAGGCGCGACTCGGTGTAGCGCATGGCCGCCGGCGGATCGCCGTCGATGGAGCCGAAATTGCCTTGCCCGTCGATCAGCGGCACCCGCAGTGACCAGTCCTGCGCCATGCGCACCAAGGCGTCATAGATCGAGGCGTCGCCATGCGGATGGTATTTACCCATCACGTCGGCGACCGGGCGGGCCGATTTCACATATTTGCGGTTCCAGTGGTAGCCGCTCTCATGCGCCGCATAGAGAATGCGGCGATGCACCGGCTTCAGGCCGTCGCGAACGTCCGGCAGCGCACGGCTGACGATCACGCTCATGGCGTAAGAGAGGTAGGAGCTCTGCATCTCCTCGATGATGGAGATCGGCTCGATGCCGGTGGGGCCGCCGTCGGCGCCGCGCGGTGTCTTTTGGTCGGTCAAATTGGATCACAATCTAATCAGGAATCACTGACCGCTTATATAGGAAGCCCGCTCGAAACTCCAATGTTCCCGGCACTTTTCCAAAGACAATTTCGGTGGTAATTTCAAATGGATACCGCTGATTGCGACGATTTGGCAAAAGCGTATTTCGCCGCCGCCAGGCAAAAGCCTGCGATGGACCGTTTTCCCCGGCCGGGAGCCATAAGCACGATGAACTGGACCCGGTGGCTGCCGTTGCGAGCGCTGAGCGGTTGGCGGCCCGGGGATCTCAATGGCGATCTGGCCGCCGGGCTGACGCTGGCGGCAATCGCCATTCCCGAACAGATGGCGACGGCGCGGCTTGGCGGCTTTGCGCCCGAGATCGGCTTCTTCGCCTTTGTCGCGGGATCACTGGCCTTTGCCCTGTTCGGCGTCAACCGCCATCTGTCGTCCGGGGCGGATTCGACCATCACACCGCTGTTTGCCGGCGGCCTCGCGCTCATCGCCGTTGCCGGCTCGGCGCATTATCTGGCGCTGGCGGCGATGCTGGCGCTGATGGTCGGGCTACTGGTGGGTTTGAGCGGCATCTTCCGGCTCGGCTGGATCGCCGACCTTCTGTCTGTCCCAGTCACCACCGGTTTTCTGGCCGGCATCGCGGTCCATATCATCGTTTCGCAACTGCCCGGATTGCTCGGGCTGCCGCCCGAAAGCGGCGAAACGCTGCGCCGCGTCGGTGAGATCGCCGCCAATCTCCACCTCATCAACCCGTGGAGCTTGGCGCTCGGCCTTGGCGTGTTTGCCATTGTATTCACCGCCGAGCGCATCAGCGCCCGCATCCCCGGCGCCTTGATCGGCATGGTGCTGGCGACGCTGGCGGTTGCGATCTTCGGCCTGAAGGCGCGCGGCGTCGAGGTTCTCGGCGCCTTTCCCTACGGCCTGCCGCAGGCCGGCCTGCCGACGGTCAGCTTCAGCGATGCGCAGGCGGTGTTACCGCTGGCCCTGCTGATCGCCATCGTGGTCATGGTGCAGACGGCGGCCACCAGCCGCTCCTTTGCTGGCGACGACATCAACCGCGACTTTGTCGGTGTCGGCGCCGGCAGCATCCTGTCCGGCCTGTTCGGCGCCTTCGCGGTCAATGCCAGCCCGCCGCGCACCGCAATCGCCGCCCAGTCGGGCGGCCGTTCGCAGTTTTCAGGCCTGATTGCCGCGGCAATCGTGCTGGCGCTGGGCGCCTTTGGCGGCGGCCTGCTTGCCGATGTCCCGCAGGCCGCCCTTGCCGGGGTGCTGATGTTCGTTGCCCAGTACATTTTGCGCTGGAAGGTGTTTGCCAGTGTCTACCGGCAGGCGCCGGTCGAATTCCTGCTGATCCTGGTCACCATGACGGCGATCGTCGTGTTGCCGATCGAAACCGGCGTCGCGATCGGCATCGGCCTGTCGCTGCTGCATGGACTGTGGAGCGCGACACGCACGCAGGCGATCGAACTGGAACAGGTTCCGGGCACCTCGGTGTGGTGGCCGCCGAGCACGCCGTCGGCCGGCGAGCAACTCCCCGGCGTGCTGGTCGCGGCTTTCCAGGCGCCGCTGTCCTTCGTCAATGCCGAAAGCTTCAAGCGCGGCGTCCGCAAACTGATCGACGCCCGGGGCGACAGTGTGAAACTGGTCGTACTCGAAGCCAGCAACATCGCCGAGATCGACTATACCGCCGCACAGGCGCTGATCGAAACCGTCGACCATTGCCGCAAGGCCGGTGCTGTCTTTGCCATCGCACGGCTGGAATCGCTGCGTGCCCAGGCGGCGCTGGCGCGTTTCGGTATCGCCGACATCGTCGGCCCGCACAGAATCTTCCACAGCGTCGACGCCGCCATCAAGGCGCTATCGTCGGACAAGAAACTTGTCGGACAACAGGACAAGGCGCCATGACCACCGAGCGGGAACCCTTGCTCAAGCCTGTCGCCGTGGAGGAGCTGCGGCCACCAGCCCGGCAGATAGTCCGCGTCCTTGCTCTTGGCTAGGATCAGCGCTTGGTGCAGGCCGACCTCGGACTGAGGTCAGAAGGCTGCGAACGCTGACGGTGACGGCGAGGCGCTGCCTGACCGGCGCGCGCGATAGTCTCCCGGCGTCTCGCCCATGACGCGCCGGAAACGGCGATTGAAGGTCGACAGGTCGTTGAAGCCGGCCTCGAAAGCGATTGCCGAGATGGGCTCATCCGACATGCGCAGCCGCACCGCCGCGCGGTGCAGCCTGGTTCTGAGCAGGAACTGATAAGGCGTCATGCCGGCGACCTGCCGGAAGGTGCGCAGGAAGTGATAGGGGCTGGTCGCCGTCGAGCCGGCAAGCTCGGAAAGCGAGACCGGCCGGTTGGCATTGAGTTCGATCTGCCGGACCGCTTCGGCAACCCGTTTCTGGTCACGGCGGCTCGGTGGGCGAGCGGCAGGCGCGGCCTCGCTGGCAACAGTAAGGGCTGCGCCGGCTATGCGCAGGCCAAGCTCCTCGAAGGCGTCGGTATCGGCCGTCTCGCGCGCCGCTTCGGCCTCGGCCAGCAGCGACGCCAGCGCCGGCAAGGGCGGCAGATGCGACACCCCGAACGTCAGCTTCTTGGCGCCAGTCACGTCGTTGGCAATCCGGTCGAGATAGGCGGGAGCGAAGTGGAAGGACAGGCAGCGGTCGCCGGCGCCGTGCTCGTGCCCGCATTCATAGCAGGCGCCGACATTGCCGAGCAGGACGGCACCTGGCGCCAGCATGGCGGTGCCCTGGCTGGTGCGGTAGCGGAAGCTGCCGCTGGTGACTGCGGCAATGCAGACACCGCGGTGCTCTTCCTCGAACGGGCGATCGCCGGCGCCTGCGGTGCACACCACGTCGGACACATACCAGTCCGGCCCCGAAGCCAGTTTTTGTTCGCTCGTCGTCATGGCTTGAAAGATAGCAATTTTTCCCAAGCGCAACACCCTGCCCCGGCCTATCGCTTGCAGCCTCCTGACACCACGAAGGCAGCAACATGACCAATTCATCTTCTTTCAGCCAAGCGCTGCACAGCGATGGCCCCAATCGCGATCTGGCTGAGAAGCTCGACCTCTACGGCCGTTTCGTCGGCGCCTGGACATTCGATGCCACGCGCCACCTCGAGGACGGCACGGTTTTGACCGGGCGCGGCGAGGTGCATTTCGGCTGGGTCCTGGAAGGCAAGGCGATCCAGGATGTGTGGATCCTGCCCGCGCGCGATGCCGGCCCTTCGCCCTCGCTCGGCAAATGGACCTTTTATGGCACAACGCTGCGGGCCTATGATCCCGGCACGGATGCCTGGCACATCTTCTGGAGCGATCCGCGTAACCAATATTACAGCCGCCAGCTTGGACGCGCCGAAGGCGACACGATTGTGCAGGTCGGCGCCGACGGCACTGGTTCCTCGGTCCGCTGGAGTTTTTCACGCATCACCAAGGACAGCTTCCGCTGGCTCGGCGAGCGTTCGCACGACAATGGGGAGACATGGCGCCTCGAAGTCGAGTTCCTGGCGCGCCGCGTCGCCCAGGGCTGATGGCGCAACACACCTGCAACAAGGAGAAACCCATGCTTGACCACGTTTCGATCGGTGTCCGCGACACCGCCGTGTCAAAGCCTTTCTACGATGCCGCGCTGAAGCCGCTCGGCTATTCCTGCCTCAGCCAGTCGCCGGGCTCGCTGGGCTATGGCGCGCAGGCGGCGGCATTTTGGGTGAACGACGCGGCGCGGCCGGTGCCGGCTGACGAAAAATCCGGCCTGCATTTCTGCTTCGCCGCACCGACAAGGGCCAGCGTCGACGCCTTTCATGCCGGCGCCTTGCGTGCAGGCGGCAACAGCAATGGTGCGCCGGGCCTGCGCGCCGACTATGGCGAGAACTATTATGCCGCCTTCGTCATCGATCCCGACGGCTATCGCCTGGAGGCCTATTGCAGCGCTGCCGGCTAAGCTGCCGGCCACCAGAATCCTGACGGTTCCCACCGGCCGGGCTTTGCTTTACCAATAGGGTGGTGCGGGGCTCGGCCCGGCGGGAGGGGTCAGCGATGCCGAGTTTCGACAGCCTGTTCAACGCCTTCGTCACCATTCTGGTGACCATCGACCCGCCCGGTCTCGCGCCGCTCTTCCTTGCGGTGACACGCCGCATGAACCGCGAGGAGCGCCAGCAGGTTTCGGTGCGCGCCTCGATCATCGGCTTCCTGGTGATGGCGCTGTTTGCGGTGGCCGGCGCCTCGATCCTGTCAGTGTTCGGCATCACGCTGCCGGCCTTCCGCGTCGCCGGCGGGTTCCTGCTGTTCTTCATCGCCTTCGAAATGGTGTTCGAGCGCCGCCAGGACCGCAAGGAGAAGATCGGCGACGTCGCCATCACCAAGGACATGATCCACAACATCGCCGCCTTCCCGCTGGCGATCCCGCTGATTGCAGGCCCCGGCGCGATTTCGGCAACTGTGCTTCTGTCCGGCTCGTTTCAGGGTTTTACCGCACAGGCAGCACTCGTCGGCATCATCTTCGTCTGCCTGGCCATCACCTATCTGGTATTCGTGCTGTCGGAACGTATCGACCGCATCCTCGGCCAGACCGGCCGCTCGATCCTGACCCGCCTGCTTGGCGTCATCCTGGCCGCACTCGCAGTGCAGTTCGTCGCCGACGGCATCAAGGCGCTGATGGCGGGGTGAACGCGCCGTCCCTACTGCCTACTTCACCGCCGTGTCGACGACTTCGAAATCGTGGGTGATGACGGCGGTCTTCGCCATCATGGCGGACGCCGAGCAGTATTTCTCGATCGACAGGTTGATCGCACGCTGGACCTTGTCGTGCGACAGGGCGCGGCCCGTGACGGTGAAATGCATATGGATGCGGGTGAAGACTTTTGGATCGGTTTCCGCCCGGTCGGCGTCGAGTTCGACGGTGCAATCCTCGATCGCCTCGCGGCCTTTTTCGAGAATGTGGACGACATCATAGGCCGAGCAGCCGCCAGTGCCGATCAGCACCAGCTCCATCGGGCTCGGGCCCGGCGTCTTGCCTTCAGGACCGGAGGCGGTTCCCAGCACGAGTTTGTGGCCACTGCCTGACTCGCCGACGAAAGTGCGCTCTTCGACCCATTTGATCCGTGCTTTCACGGCAATCATCCTCCTGGAAAGACATCCCTAGCCGAACACGACCGCATGCATGATGCGGCCGGGCAGCAGTGTGAACACGCCGGCGCCGACCAGCGCAAAAACATACAGCGAAATCATGACCCTGCGATGTTTGGCTACGTAATGCCTATGCGCGTGCCAGACCGCAAGCGGAACGGTGATCAACACTATGATCGACAAGATATGGATCGGGCTGAACGGGCCGATGAGGCGGATCTGCTGGATCCAGAGGCTGGAGGCGGCGATGACCAGCATCAGCGCCGCCCAGGCATAGCCCATCACGCGGTGGCGCGTCGTGCCTTTCGGCAGCGCCAGCTGGGCGCCGCCCAAGGCAAGCGCGGCTAGGGCCGCGAAGGCGTGCCATGGAATGGGAGGGGGCGCCGATAGAAGCGGTCCGAGCGACATCGCGCCCTCTCCTCAAATGCCCTTCACGTGGCCTTGATACTCAGAACGGGATTTCGTCGTCCAGTTCGCGCGACGAACCACCACCGCCGCCACCACCCTTGGAACCGCCGCCACCGCCACGGTTGAAGCTTTCATTGGGACTCGACTGGCCGAAATCCGAGCCACGGCTCGCACCGCCGCCACCGGCATAATTGCCGACCTGGCCGCCGCCCTCGCCGCGTGAATCGAGCATCTGCAGCTCGCCACGGAATTTCTGCAGCACGACTTCCGTCGTGTATTTGTCGGCGCCGGTCTGGTCCTGCCATTTGCGTGTCTGCAGCTGACCTTCGACGTAAACCTTCATGCCCTTCTTCAGATATTGCTCGGCGACCTTGGCGATCTGGTCATTGAAAATGACGACGTTGTGCCACTCGGTCTTTTCCTTGCGCTCGCCGGAATTCTT
Organism: Mesorhizobium caraganae; assembly: GCF_016836705.1. GTDB lineage: Bacteria > Pseudomonadota > Alphaproteobacteria > Rhizobiales > Rhizobiaceae > Mesorhizobium > Mesorhizobium caraganae. The sequence goes on from NZ_JAFCGY010000003.1 coordinate 365,277, forward strand.
GTCGCGCCAGCTTTCCGACGTGGCGATGCGGATGTTGACGACCGGGTCACCGGAGTTCAGGCGGCGGATTTCAGGGTCCGCGCCGAGGTTTCCGACCAGAATGACCTTGTTGACGCTACCCGCCATGACACTTCTCCGCGCTCATCCGAAACAAATTTTAAGTCGCTCACCTTACAGCCTGCAGGCGATCCTCGCTTGCCGCGGCTGGCTTTTCCCACAAGGTTTTTGTTCTTTTTTTGTTCTATTCTTGTCTGCCCCGGCTGTCAAGAATGTCAGCAAGAGGTAGGGTGTGCGTCTGAAATTGCGACTGTGCCGGGATCGAAAGGCGGAGGCGAATGAAAGTCATTGCGCATCTGGACCAGCCGCGAGAGCAATGGCGAGCGGGCGTGGAAACCCGCATGCAAGTTTCCGCCGGCAATGGAGCGAGCCAGCTTTGCCTGTTCGAACAGTGGGTTCAGCCCGGCGTCGGGGCTCCGACACACCAACACCCAGTCGAGGAAGTGCTGACTGTCATCGCCGGGATCGCTGAAATGTGGATCGACGAAGGACGTCTGACACTGATTGCCGGACAATCGCTTCTCATTCCTGCCCAACGAAAACATGGGTTTAGAAACGTTGGCACCGAAACGCTTCACATCCAGGCCGTGCTGGCGTCGCCGATCTTCGAGGCGACTTTCGAAGGGGCCGCCGAGCCGGTGAGGCGCTGGCTTCCGGCGGCGCCATAAAAGACCGCTTGCCAAATCAATAAGTATCGACTTATGCTTTTGTCATGATCGAAGCAGAGATTTTTCGCGCCCTGGCCGACCCAACGCGCCGCGCCGTCTACGAACGGCTTGCCGCCGGCGAGATGAGCGTGTCGGAACTGCGCACCGGCCTGAGCGTGTCGCAGCCGGCGGTGTCACAACACCTCGCCGTGCTGCGCGGCGCCGGTCTGGTCAGCGAAAGGCGGTCCGGCCGCAACGCGTACTACCGCGCCGATCCGCAAGGGCTCGAGCCGCTGCTCGGCTGGATCGAACGCTACCGCGCATTCTGGCCGGAGCGCATCGAAAGACTAAAGGCCGTTTTGAAGGACGTGGACCAATGACCGATGAAAAGCAGGCTCCGGCCGCCAAGGATACACTCGCCTTCGAATGCGACCTGCCGGACGCACCGGAAAAGGTGTGGCGGGCGCTGACCGTGCCGGAGCTTTTGGCGGCGTGGATGATGCCAAATGACATCAAGCCGGAAACCGGCAGCCGCTTTGCCTTTGCCGGGCCGGACGCGCCGATCGAATGCGAAGTGCTCGATGCCGAACCGGGGCGACTGCTGCGCTATTCCTGGCGCGAGCGGTCCGACACCGGCGATGCCGATGGGTTGGACAGCATCGTCACGTTCACGCTCGCCCGCACCGTTTCCGGCGGTACGCATCTGCGCATCGTCCATGACGGGTTTGTGCAGGCGGCAACGCCCGCGGTGGCGATGGCGAGCGCCGGTTGCCGGCTTTCGCTCAGGGCATACAAGCCCAAACCGCTGATCGCCGCCAACGCGCCATATCTATTGATGCGCGCGGCCTGAGCCGAAGAAAAACAAACGGAGACAATGAGATGAGCGGCTTTGCTAATCTGGTCCCGATGGTGATCGAGCAATCGAGCCGCGGCGAACGCGCCTTCGACATTTTCTCGCGGCTGCTGCGCGAGCGCATCATCTTCATCAATGGCGAGATCAATGACGGCATGTCGGCGCTGGTCTGCGCCCAGCTTCTGTCGCTGGAATCGGACAATCCCGACAAGGAAATCTCACTCTACATCAACTCGCCGGGCGGCGTGGTGACCAGTGGCTTCGCCATCTACGACACGATGCAATATGTCAGCTGTCCAGTGTCGACGGTGTGCATGGGCTTTGCCGCCTCGATGGCTTCGTTCCTGCTGATGGCGGGAACGCCGGGCCGGCGCATCGCGCTGCCCAACGCCAGCATCGTGCTGCATCAGCCCCTGGGCGGCTTCCAGGGCCAGGCCTCCGACATCCAGCGCCATGCCGAAGGCATTCTGCGCACCAAGCGGCAGATGACCGAGCTCTATGCGCAGCATTGCGGCCGCACCTATGAAGACGTCGAACGCACGCTCGACCGTGATTTCTTCATGACCGCGCGCGAAGCCAAGGACTGGGGCCTCGTCGACCATGTTTTCGACACCCGCAAGCAGGCGGCGGCCTAGCGGGATTGAACGCGCGCCGCCGTCGCGTCAATTTCGACGCCGCCGGTCTGGCCTCGCATGGAGCGCGACACTATAGTCCTGCAATGCGTTACCGCCGGAACAGACTGATGACAGCCATTGCGATCACCGCTGCGACCTGTAGCGCGGCTCTTGCCGGGAACAGCACATCGCAGCCGCAGACGGGCGCCCTGCCCGGCGTGACCAGCGACTACCGTATCGCCAAGCCGACGCCGCAGCCTGAGCCCGACGACGCGCTGCCCGCCGGCGAGAACGGGACATTCAAGATCGGCGATACCGGTGTCCGGATTTCCGGCAGCATCACCGTCGATGTCGGGGTGGGCGCAAACAAGCCTTCCAATCGTTAGAGGCGGATCAAGGCTCCATTCACAAGTCGGCGCCGCCCTGATCTGGCTGCCGCCTCGCATCGATATCGGCACAAAAGAGCAGCCCCGCCGTTGCTTCCGCAAACGGTCGGGGCTTTTTTTGGATCCCAGATCCAACTTGCCGGTAGTGTTTATACCGACTTTTATCTCGGATGCTTCGCGGCATTCAGCCGACGATCCGACTAGCAGTCTCTGATTTTCATGGGATATGGCAGGTCACGGTTTGTCGGGTGGCGAAAACGCTGAACCCTGGCACTTATGCCCGCCGCGGCTCCAACGAGATGTGGAGCCTCAAAGGACTATCCGGTGGCGTCATGCTCCGCTCCTATGTCCGTTGCAACGTTGTCGTCCGAAGCACAAATCGCAAAACCTGCGGCGTCTCGCAGGCCACCTATGGGCGGCGAGGCCATCGAAAGACGGCCGGCTTCGTTGACCTTCAGAGACTGCGCCCCTGAGTCGGCGGCGTCAACATTTGAATAGCCGGTTACCGAAAAATGTGATCGCCGGGACCTTACGTCAGGGTCAGTTCTTGAAAGACCCCTGTCAGGTTTCCGCACAGCTTTGTCAGGAGCGTGTTCGGCCTTTGTTCTTTCCGCTTGCCCCTTCGCGCGAAAGACGGTTAAACGACTTTGGTCGAGAAGTATGGCGTCTCTCGACGTGGCGGCAAAAATACCTACATAGGGGATGGCCGGGAAAACCCCGCCGATCCCACTGATACCAGATCTGAGGCGGCGACCGGCGATGGCCGACCATAAATACCTTTCCATTCGCGGTGCACGCGAACACAATCTGAAGAATGTCGATCTCGACCTGCCGCGTGACAGCCTGATCGTCATGACCGGCCTGTCGGGCTCCGGCAAATCGTCGCTTGCCTTCGACACCATCTATGCCGAGGGCCAGCGCCGCTATGTCGAGAGCCTGTCGGCCTATGCGCGCCAGTTCCTCGAAATGATGCAGAAGCCGGACGTCGACCAGATCGACGGCCTGTCGCCTGCCATCTCCATCGAGCAGAAGACGACGTCGAAGAACCCGCGCTCGACGGTCGGCACCGTCACCGAGATCTACGACTATATGCGCTTGCTGTTCGCGCGCGTGGGCATCCCCTATTCGCCGGCCACCGGCCTGCCGATCGAGAGCCAGACGGTCAGCCAGATGGTCGACCGGGTGCTGACGGTCGAGGAAGGCACGCGCCTGTTCCTGCTGGCGCCGATCGTGCGCGGCCGCAAGGGCGAGTACCGCAAGGAACTGCTGGAGCTGCAAAAAAAGGGCTTTCAGCGCGTCAAGGTCGACGGCGTCTTCTACGAGATTGCCGACGTGCCGGCGCTGGACAAGAAGTACAAGCACGACATCGACGTCGTCGTCGACCGCATCGTGGTGCGCGGTGATCTTGCGACCCGACTTGCCGATTCCATCGAAACGGCGCTGAAGCTGGCCGAAGGGCTGGCGGTCGCCGAATTCGCCGACCGGCCGCTCGACGCCAGCCAGACCGGCGAAGACTCGGTCAACAAGTCGAAGAACGAGACGCATGAGCGCATCCTGTTCTCCGAAAAGTTTGCCTGCCCGGTGTCCGGCTTCACCATTCCGGAGATCGAGCCGAGGCTGTTCTCGTTCAACAACCCGTTCGGCGCATGCCCGACCTGCGACGGTCTCGGCAGCCAGCGTGCCATCGACGCCAGCCTGATCGTGCCGGACGAAAACGTCTCGCTGCGCGATGGCGCCGTCAGCCCGTGGGCGAAATCGACCTCGCCCTATTACGCGCAGACGCTGGAAGCGCTGGGCAAGGCATACGGCTTCAAACTCGGCGACAAATTCAAGGACCTGACCGAAGAGGCCAAGGAAGCCGTCCTGCGCGGCACCGGCGAGCGCGAGGTCACCTTCCAGTATGATGACGGCCTGCGCTCCTACAAGACGACCAAGACGTTCGAAGGCGTCATTCCCAATCTGGAGCGGCGCTGGAAGGAAACCGAATCCGCCTGGATGCGCGAGGAGATCGAGCGCTTCATGTCGGCAACGCCCTGCCCGGTCTGCAAGGGCTACCGGCTGAAGCCGGAAGCGCTGGCGGTGAAAATCGCCGGAAAGCACATCGGCGAGGTCACCGAGCAGTCGATCCGCAACGCCGACAAATGGTTCACCGACCTGCCGGCGCAGCTCAACGACAAGCAGAACGAGATCGCCGTCAGGGTGCTCAAGGAGATCCGCGACCGGCTGCGCTTCCTCAACGATGTCGGCCTCGACTATCTGACGCTGTCGCGCAATTCCGGCACGCTGTCGGGCGGCGAGAGCCAGCGCATCCGCCTGGCCTCGCAGATCGGCTCCGGCCTCACCGGCGTGCTTTATGTGCTGGACGAGCCGTCGATCGGCCTGCATCAGCGCGACAATGCCCGCCTGCTCGACACGCTGAAGCATTTGCGCGACATCGGCAACACGGTGATCGTCGTCGAGCATGACGAGGACGCCATCCTGCATGCCGACTATGTCGTCGACATGGGTCCGGCCGCCGGCATCCATGGCGGCGAGATCATCGCCCAGGGCACGCCGCAGCAGGTGATGGCCAACCCGAATTCGATGACCGGCAAATATCTGTCGGGCGCGCTTGAGGTGGCCACACCTGGTGTCAGGCGCGAGCCCAAGAAGGGCCGCCGGCTGAAGATCGTCGGCGCGCGCGGCAACAATCTGAAGAACGTCACCGCCGAAATCCCGCTCGGCACGTTCACCGCCGTCACCGGCGTGTCGGGCGGCGGCAAGTCGACCTTCCTGATCGAGACTTTGTTCAAGGCGGCGTCGCGACGCATCATGGGCTCGCGCGAGCATCCGGCCGACCATGACCGCATCGAGGGCCTCGAATTCCTCGACAAGGTCATCGACATCGATCAGTCGCCCATCGGCCGCACCCCGCGTTCGAACCCCGCCACCTATACCGGCGCCTTCACGCCGATCCGCGACTGGTTCGCCGGCTTGCCCGAGGCCAAGGCGCGCGGCTACCAGCCCGGTCGTTTCTCGTTCAACGTCAAGGGCGGCCGCTGCGAGGCGTGCCAGGGGGACGGCGTCATCAAGATCGAGATGCACTTTTTGCCCGACGTCTACGTCACCTGCGATGTCTGCCATGGCAAGCGCTACAACCGCGAGACGCTCGATGTCGTGTTCAAGGGCAAGTCGATCGCCGACGTGCTCGACATGACGGTCGAGGAAGGCGTCGATTTCTTCGCCGCCGTGCCCGGCGTCCGTGACAAGCTCGACACGCTGAAGCAGGTTGGTCTCGGCTACATCCATATCGGCCAGCAGGCGACGACGTTGTCGGGCGGCGAGGCGCAGCGCATCAAGCTCGCCAAGGAACTGTCGCGCAAGGCGACCGGCAAGACGCTCTACATCCTGGACGAGCCGACAACCGGCCTGCATTTCCACGACGTCGCCAAGCTTCTGGAAGTGCTGCACGAACTGGTCGACCAAGGCAACACGGTGGTGGTCATCGAGCACAATCTCGAAGTGATCAAGACCGCCGACTGGGTGCTCGACCTCGGCCCCGAAGGCGGCGACGGCGGCGGCGAACTGGTGGCACAGGGTACGCCGGAAGCCATCGTGCGCGAAAAGCGCAGCTATACCGGCCAGTTCCTCAAGGAGCTGTTGGAGCGGCGGCCGGGGGGAAAGCGCGAAGCGGCGGAATAGTAGGCAGACCGGTCGAGCGCCTGGAGAGTTTTGAATGACATTCCGACAGGCGCTTGCCGGTGATCTCGACGCAGTCGTCTCGCTGACGCAGGCCGCCTATGAGCACTACACGCCGCTGTTAGGCGCACCACCTATTCCGGTCACCGAGGATTACACGCCGCGCATCGAACGCGGCGAGGTCTGGCTCTTGGAGAGCGGCGCGGATCTTGCCGGGCTGATCGTCATCGAGCGGCATCCCGATCATGCGATGATCTTCAGTGTCGCGGTCTCTCCCGCTTTCCAAGGCAAGAAACTCGGCACCGCGCTGCTCGACTTCGCCGAGGAACAGGCGCGGCTGTGGGGCGTTCCGGAGGTGCGGCTCTACACCAATTCGCGCATGGAGCGGAACATCGCGATCTACACGGCCTATGGTTTCAGCGAAACGGGTCGCCGGGCCAATCCCCACCGGCCGGGATGGACGGTGGTCGACATGGCAAAACCTGTCGGCGCGAGCACAACGGCCTGATTTTTCTGAATTCGGGAGGACGATATGAGCAAATCCGGGACAATCCGCTCAGGCATGGGTGGCTGGACTTTCGAACCCTGGGATACCTCCTTCTATCCGGACAAACTGTCGAAGGCCAAGCAGCTGCACTATGCCAGCCGCCAGGTGCCGACCATCGAAGTCAACGGCACCTACTATTCCAGCTTCAAGGAACCGACCTTCGTCAAATGGGCAAGCGAAGCGCCGGACGGTTTCGTCTATTCGCTGAAGGGCAACCGCTTCGTCACCAACCGGCGCGTGCTCGGCGAGGCCGGCGAGTCCGTGACGCGCTTCCTCAGCTCCGGCGTCGCGGCGCTCGGCGAGAAGCTAGGCCCGATCCTGTGGCAGTTCGCGCCGACGAAAAAGTTCGACGCCGACGATTTCGAAGCCTTCCTGAAACTGCTGCCGGAAAAGCAGGACGGGGTGGCGCTTCGCCATGCGCTCGAAGTGCGCAACGACAGTTTCATCGTGCCGGAATTCGCCGCACTCGCTCGCAAATACAAGGCGGCGATCGTCTATGCTGACCATGCCAAATACCCTGACATTGCCGACATCACCGGCGATTTCATCTATGCGCGGCTGCAGACCGGCTCGGACGACAATCCCGATTGCTACACGCCGAAGGGTCTGGACGAGTGGGCGGCGCGGGTAAAAACCTGGGCGGAAGGCAAGCAGCCGGCCGATCTGCGGCGCGCCGATCCGTCCGTCGACGCGCCGGTGAAGCCGCGCGACGTGTTCGCCTACTTCATCACCGAGGGCAAGGTGCGCGCGCCGTTCGGCGCCATGGCGCTGATGAAGCGGGTGAGCTGAGCGGCTGAGCGGTTCGCCCTATCGCTCCAACTCTCCATTTTGACGCAATCCGGACGGACATGCGTTTCAACCCAGAATTGCTCTAAATCAAGCCAAACGTAGTATCTTCCCCGCCATCGTAACCTTATCGATACCTCCTTGCTGCATGAATCCGGTCCGGCCCGGTTGCAAGAGCCAGGTCGCCGCGGGCAAGGACGAGGGCATGTCGCTCGACTACAATTCGCTTCTATTGGCTGTCGGTTTTTCCGCCGCTTGCCTCTGCATGACATTGTTCGGCATCTGGCTTACCGCGCGCTCGGAAAAATTCCTGCTGACATGGGCTGTCAGCGTGCTTCTGATCGTCGCCGACGTCTTGGCCTACCAGGCCTATATCGACGCGCCCGGACGCCTGCTCGGCCTCGCCACCTTCACCTTCCTGCTGCTCGCCTTCGCGACCATGCTGGGAGCCGCCCACCAATTCACGACCGGCGCCTCGCCGCTGCCGCGCATCGCTATCGGCGCCGGCGGTCCGCTGGCGATCGCCTTGCCGCCAATGGCGCTTGGCTATGACGGGCTGGGCTTCATGCTGGAAAATGCGTTTGCCGCGCTGCTCTTGTTTGCAACAGCCTATGAATACTGGAAGGGACGGACCGAATTCCCGGCTCCGATCATCGGCATTGCCGGGCTCTACACGGCCACCGCAATATCCTTCGTGCTGTGCTCCGGAGTGCTGGTCTGGGATGGCAGGCTGGTGCTTGGCCATGCGCCGAGCAACTGGGCCGAGGATCTCAGCCTCATCATCGTCATCGCCTGCATGACCGGCATCGGCGCCTTGTCGCTGGCGCTCAACCAGGGGCGCTTGGCGCAGCATCACCGCCGCGAAGCGCTAACCGATCCGCTTACCGGCCTGCTCAACCGACGCGCTTTGTTCGACCTGTATGGCAAAACGGCGGTCGAGGCCTTCACCGCCGTGATCGTGTTCGATCTCGATGGCTTCAAAGCCATCAACGACGAGTTCGGCCATGCCACCGGAGACGAAGTGCTGAAACTGTTCGCCAAGGATTTGACCGCCAATCTCCAGCCGGGCGACGTCGCCGCGCGCATGGGCGGAGAGGAGTTTGCGCTGGTCCTCGATCGCATCTTGCCTGAGAAGGTGGAATTCATAGCCGAACGCATCCGGGCCAGTTTTGCCTCGCGCCGGATCGATACCGAGACCCGCCTGCTGGCCTGCACGGTCAGCGCCGGCTACGCTTTCGGCAGCGAAGGCGGCACCAAGTTCGACAAGGTGCTCAGCGCCGCCGACAAGGCGCTCTACGGCGCCAAGCGCGGCGGCCGCAACCGGGTGCTCGCATTCCGGCGCGCCGGGTAGGCTGTGCCGATATTCAGCCGGCCTGACCTGAATCTCAACACATACTCGGCCTCAGCGGTCAGGCAGCCAGGACGATCTCGTTGTAGGTATCGAGATCGACATAGAAAACCTTGGTGATTTCGCCGATCAACTCATCCTGCTGGTAGCCTTGCGAGCGCAGAATGTTGATGGCGGTGATGATGTCGACGCGCTCTGTCAGCCGTCGTTTCTGGTGGTCCTCGACGAACCGTTCCATAGCCTATTCTCCTGGCAAGATTATCTGGACGCATTGACCGACAATCAGAACTGCGAGGGAAAGCTAGGGTGGCTTGCTTGCGCGGAACTTGCAGGCTGAGCCAGCGCATTCCCTCCATCTGCTACAGACTGATACGGAAGCGGCCGACTCACCGGGGCCTGAGAAAGACTAGCATGCAGTATTGCTAGTGCCAGCGTTGAGGATGAACTGAGTGGAAAATGGTTAGACCGTCAGAAACTTCCTGACATCCGCCCTGTCGAGATCTTCGGCCGGGCCGGTATGGACGATCTGGCCCCGGTCCATGATGTTGACCTCGTCGGCGAGCTCGCGGCAGAAATCGAGATATTGCTCGACCAGAAGCACTGCGATGCCGGCCTGGTCGCGCAAATAGCGGATGGCGCGGCCGATGTCCTTGATGATCGAGGGCTGGATGCCTTCGGTTGGCTCGTCCAGCACCAGCAGTTTCGGCCGCATCACCAGCGCCCGGCCGATGGCGAGCTGCTGCTGCTGGCCGCCGGAGAGATCGCCGCCACGGCGTCCCAGCATCTGCTTCAACACCGGGAACAGTTCGAAGACATGCGCAGGCACATTGCGGTCGGCGCGCTTCAACGGCGCAAAACCGGACTCCAGGTTCTCGCGTACCGTCAGCAGGGGAAAGATCTCCCTGCCCTGCGGCACGAATGCGATGCCCGACCGGGCGCGATCATACGCCGCGCTCCGGTCGAGCGCCTTCCCCTCGAAGGCAACACTTCCGCTCGTCAGCCGGTGGTGGCCGACGATCGATCTCATCAAACTGGTCTTGCCGACGCCGTTGCGGCCGAGCACGCAAGTGATCTTGCCGGCGCCCGCCTTCAGCGACACGCCGCGCAGCGCCTGGGCGGCACCGTAGTGGAGCGTGGCGTTGGAAACTTCGAGCATGTCAGCGCCTTTTCCAGAAGCGAAGGAAAGACAGGTCGAAGCGATGGAATTGCACCCGCCACACCATGCTCATCTCCCCAGATAAACTTCGACGACCCGCTCGTCGGCCGAGACGAAATCCAGCGTCCCTTCCGACAGCACCGAGCCCTCATGCAGGCAGGTGACCTTGACGCCGAGCTCTCGCACGAAATGCATGTCGTGCTCGACGACGATGACCGAATGGTCACGCGCTATGTCTTTGAGCAGGCGCGCTGTTTCCTCGGTCTCGGCATCGGTCATGCCGGCCACCGGCTCGTCGACCAAAAGCAGCTTCGGGTCCTGCGCCAAGAGCATGCCGATCTCCAGCCACTGCTTCTGACCGTGGCTGAGATTGGCCGCCAGATCGTGACGCTTGTCGCCGAGCCGGATGACGCCGAGGATGTCGTCGATCTGCCGCGCCTCGGCGGCCGAGCGGCGATGGAACAGCGCCGGGAAGATCGAGCGCGGCCCCTTCAGGGCCAGCATCAGATTGTCTTCGACGCTGTGGCTTTCGAAGACGGTCGGTTTCTGGAATTTGCGGCCGATGCCCATCATGGCGATCTCAGCCTCATCGTGCCTTGTCAGATCGACCTGGCCGTCGAAGAACACCTCGCCCTCGTCGGGACGGGTCTTGCCGGTGACGATGTCCATCATAGTCGTCTTGCCGGCGCCGTTGGGGCCGATGATGGCGCGCATCTCGCCCTTGTCGAGCACCAGTGACAGATTGTTGATGGCGCGGAAACCGTCGAAGGAGACCGAGACGCCGTCGAGATAGAGGATGGTGTTGGACTTCGACATCGCTCTACTCCGCCGGCTGCGGTTCGGGGCCGGACGCGGACCAGGCACCGGGCGTTGTCGCCGCGGAGCGGACGATCTTCGCCGGTGGCGGGGCGTCGGAATCGGTGCCAGCCTCCTCAGCGATCGCGGCTGCCCGCATCGCCTTGGCATTGCCGCGCCAGGAATCCCACATGCCGATGATGCCCTTGGGCAGGAACAGGGTGACGGCGACGAACAGGCCGCCCAACGCGAACAGCCAGAATTCCGGCAGCACGCCGGTGAACCAGGATTTGCCGGCATTGACGAGCAGCGCGCCGACGATCGGGCCAACGATGGTGCCGCGCCCGCCGACGGCCGCCCAGATCACAACTTCGATCGAGTTGGATGGTTCGAACTCGCCGGGATTGATGATGCCGACCTGCGGCACGTAAAGCGCGCCGGCAATGCCCGCCATGACAGCCGAGACGGTAAAGGCAAACAGTTTTACATTTTCCGCCCGCCAGCCGAGGAAGCGCGTGCGGCTTTCGGCATCGCGCACAGCCATCAAGAGCTTGCCGTATTTGGAGCCGACGATCGCCCAGGTGATGAAGACGGCGAGCGCCAGCATCACCGCGCTGGCGGCAAACAGTGCCGAGCGGGTGGCATCGGCCTGGACGTTGAAGCCCAGAATGTCCTTGAAATCGGTCAGGCCGTTGTTGCCGCCAAAACCCATATCGTTGCGGAAGAAGGCGAGCAGCAGCGCATATGTCATCGCCTGGGTGATGATGGAGAGGTAGACGCCGGTGACGCGGCTGCGGAAGGCGAACCAGCCGAAGACGAAGGCTAGCAGGCCAGGTACGGCCAGAACCATGACGGCGGCGAACCAGAAATGATCGAAGCCATACCAGAACCACGGCAATTCCTTGTAGTTCAGGAACACCATGAAATCGGGCAGGATCGGGTTGCCGTAGACGCCGCGCGAGCCGATCTGGCGCATCAGATACATGCCCATCGCATAGCCACCGAGCGCGAAGAAGGCGCCGTGACCGAGCGAGAGGATGCCGCAATAGCCCCAGACGAGATCGAGCGCCAAGGCAAGCAATGCGTAGCAGAGATATTTGCCGGTCAGCGCCACGATATAGGGCGGGATGTAGAAGGCGCTGGTCGGCGACACCGCAAGGTTGAGCAGCGGCACGATGATGGCGGCGGCCAACAGGATGAGAATCGTGATGGCGATGCGGCGGTCCGCGCCGGCAGCGAAGAAGCGTCCTGTGATCATGCTTCCACCGCCCTGCCCTTGAGCGCGAACAGGCCGCGCGGGCGTTTCTGGATGAACAGGATGATGAGGACCAGCACGACGATCTTGCCGAGCACCGCGCCGGCATAGGGCTCCAAAACCTTGTTGACGATGCCGAGAGAGAAGGCGCCGACCAGCGTGCCCCACAGATTGCCGACGCCGCCGAAGACGACGACCATGAAACTGTCGATGATGTAGCCGCGGCCGAGGTTGGGCGAGACATTGTCGATCTGGCTGAGCGCGACACCGGCAATGCCGGCAATGCCGGAGCCCAGCGCAAAGGTCAGCGCGTCGACCCAAGGCGTGCGGATGCCCATCGAGGCGGCCATGCGGCGGTTGGCGGTGACGGCGCGCATCTGCAGACCCCAGGGCGTGCGCTTCATGACATAGAGCAGCACGCCGAAGACGGTGAGCGCGAAGACCAGAATCCACAGCCTGTTCCAGGTGATGGCGAGCTGGCCGACATCGAAGGAGCCCGACATCCAGGAGGGATTGCCGACCTCCTGGTTGGTCGGCCCGAAGATCGACCGCACTGCCTGCTGCAGGACCAGCGAGACGCCCCAGGTCGCGAGCAGCGTTTCCAGCGGCCGGCCGTAGAGGAAGCGGATGACGCCGCGCTCGATGATCAGGCCGATAGAGGCGGCAACCAGGAAGGCGAGCGGCAACGCGATGACCAGCGACCAGTCGAACAGGCCGGGGAATGAGGTTCGGATCACCTGCTGCACGACGAAGGTGGTGTAGGCGCCGAGCATGACCATCTCGCCATGCGCCATGTTGATGACGCCCATGACGCCGAAGGTGATGGCAAGGCCGATGGCCGCCAGCAGCAGCACCGAGCCGAGCGATATGCCGTACCAGATGTTCTGACCGGCATCCCACAGCGCCAGGCTCGAATTGATGCTGGCGATCGCAGCGCTCGCGGCGTCCTTGACCGCGCCTTGCGCGTTGGCCTCGACCGACGTGAGCAGCGACAGCGCGTCGCGGTCGCCGCGCGCGCCGATGAGCGCAATGGCTGCAAGCTTGTCGGCCTCGGGCTTGTCGGAGACCAGGACCGACGCAGCGCGCGCCTGCTCGAATAGCGCCTTGACCTTGGCGTCGGTCTCGGCGGCAATGGCCGCGTCGAGCGGCTCGATGTTGGCGGCATCGGGCGTCTTGAACATTGTGTCGGCGGCAGCAATGCGGACAGCCGGATCTTTCGCACGCAACGTCAGCGTGCCCAGCGCATCGCGGATGACGCGGCGCAGCGTGTTGTTGACCTTGATCTTGGTGATGTCGGCCTTGGCGGCGTCGCCGGCGCTCTCACCGCTCAGCGGATCGAGCAGCGTGACACTGTCGCCGGCCTCATTGCCGACGAAGACGGCTGAATCGTCTTTGCGGATGTAAAGATTGCCTTCGGCGAGCGCTGCAAGCGGACGTTCGACCAGCGGATCGCCGGTGGCGGCGAGCTCACGCACCACGGCTTCGGTCGCCGAAAACCCTGAGCCGGTGGCGAATTTGGCGATGACGGCGCGCAGATCAGCTTCGGCTGCGTTCGACGGCAACAGGCTTGCCATCAGGAACACCAGCATGAGGCCGAGAGTGCGCAACAGGATCATCCGCTCAGGTACTTTTCCGGGAGGTGGAATTTGGCGCCCGGGCGGGCTGAAGCGCCCGGACGCCTTGCGGTCTCTGGCCTTGGAACCGGCCAGATGGCCATGGACCTGACGGTCCAGGCCGGGGAGGATCAGTTCGTGCCCTTGCCGCCACACCTGCCGGTGGCAACGTTGAAGTTGCCGCAGGACAGAGGCGCACGCCAATCCGAGATCAGGTCCTTGGAGTCAGGCAGATAGTCGGACCACTCGTCGCCCATCACGAGGCCGGGCGTCTGCGACACGGTCTCGAACTGGCCGTCGGCCTGGATCTCGCCGATCAGCACCGGCTTGGTGATGTGGTGGTTCGGCATCATCGTCGAATAGCCGCCGGTCAGGTTCGGCACGGACACGCCGACCATGGCGTCGATGACCTTGTCCGGATCGGTCGTGCCGGCCTTCTCGACCGCCTTCACCCACATGTTGAAGCCGATATAGTGGGCTTCCATCGGGTCATTGGTGGTGCGCTTGTCGTTCTTGATGAACTTGTGCCAGTCGGCGATGAACTTCTTGTTTTCCGGCGTGTCGACGCTCTCGAAATAGTTCCAGGCGGCGAGATGGCCGACCAGCGGCGCGGTGTCGAGACCGGCTAGTTCTTCCTCGCCGACCGAAAAGGCCATGACCGGGATGTCCTCGGCCTTGATGCCCTGGTTGCCGAGCTCCTTGTAGAAGGGAACGTTGGCGTCGCCATTGACGGTCGAGACGACGGCGGTCTTCTTGCCGGCCGAACCGAATTTCTTGATCGCCGAGACTTCAGTCTGCCAGTCGGAGAAGCCGAACGGCGTGTAGTTGACCATGATGTCTTCGGCGGCGACGCCCTTGGCCTTCAGATAGGCCTCGAGGATCTTGTTGGTGGTGCGAGGATAGACATAGTCGGTGCCTTCCAGCACCCAGCGCTTCACCGAGCCGCCATCCTCACTCATGAGGTAGTCGACGGCGGGGATAGCCTGCTGGTTTGGCGCGGCGCCGGTGTAGAATACGTTGCGCTCGCTTTCCTCGCCCTCATACTGGACGGGATAGAACAGGATGTTGTCGAGTTCGGAAAACACCGGCAGTACCGATTTGCGCGACACCGAGGTCCAGCAGCCGAACACGGCGGCGACCTTGTCCTTGGAGATCAGCTCGCGCGCCTTTTCGGCGAAGAGCGGCCAGTTGGACGCCGGATCGACAACGACCGCTTCCAGCTTCTTGCCGAGCAGGCCGCCCTTGGCGTTCTGCTCTTCGATGAGCATCAGCATGGCGTCTTTCAGCGTCGTCTCCGAAATCGCCATGGTCCCCGACAGCGAATGCAGAATGCCGACCTTGATCGTGTCTTCGGCGGCCTTGGCCGGAGACGACATCGACAGGCCGGCAGCGACCACGCCGGCCGAAAACATTTTTGTTATTGTAGCGAAATTACCCCTCATACCGAACACTCCCAAGCTGGTTGATTGCAGCGCAACCATGCAATGCAACAGCCGTGCCAAACGCAAATGCAGCGCTCGGAAATGGGGAATAATCTAACGTTATCAGCCGATTATTATATTAGCCTAAAGAAAACAAAGGCAGCCGGTTAAAAATTGATTGAGGGAAATTTGCGCAGCGCACAAGGCTTTTGCCTAATTTTCGCCCAATTATGACAAGTGCCTAGATTTTGAACTCAGCCAGCGGCATGCGGACGAACAATATTGCGGCACGGCGCAAAAATGGGGCAAGCTCACTCCGCAAACGAGTGACCCGATGACATCCCGCATCTCATGCATTTCCGGCATCCTGCTGCTGATGGCAACGAGCGACGCCGCGCGCGCCGATTTCAGCGATGGCAAGCTGCCGGACGGCACCTATCACTGCGAAGTCTATCTGCTCGGCGCCTTCCTCAACCTCGGTGACATCACCATCAAGGGCAATGTCTATACCGGCCCGGTGACGTTCGGCACCGCGCTGCAAGGTTACAACTATCAGATGAACGCCAATGGCGAGATCACCTGGCTGGGACCGCTGGGCGGCTACACCACCGGCGGCAACTCCGTCTCGATGACGCAGGCGACGCTGGACGGCGAGACCACCCCGTCCTTCGACATCATCCTGAAGCAGCCCGACGGTGCCTTCACCGCCTCGACCTGCACCAAGGGCTGAGCCGAGCAAACCACTCTCGCCAACGCTTGCGCCAAAACCTTCCTCTCATGTCATGCAGATGTTGCCGAAGCAGACTAGGGCAGCGGTGCGCCGTAACATCCACCCTGAGAGGCAGACACCATGGCCAACGCACCGTCTTCATCCTCCCCCGTCATCCGCGAAATCATTGCCGAGCGCCTCTCGCGCCGGTCTCTTTTGAAAGGCAGCCTTGCCTCCGGCGCTTTGATTGCCGGCGGCAGCTTTGTCGGCTCCTTGTTTGCCGGCGAAACGCATGCCGCGGCAGCGCAGTCGACGCTCGGCTTTCCCGAGCTGAAGCGGGTCTACGACAAAACCCATGCCGCCGCTGAGGGCTATGAGACGACCATCGTCGCGCGCTGGGGCGACCCGCTTGCCGCAGGCCTCGCCGAGTTCGACGGCAACAAAGTCGCCGCCGACGAGCAGGAGAAACGCTTCGGTTACAATTGCGACTACATCGCCTTCATGCCGCTGCCCAAGGGCACGGTGAACTCCGACCACGGTCTGCTCTGCGTCAACAACGAATACATCTCGCCCAATGTGATGTTTTCCGGGATGACCGAGGACGACGCCGGCAAGACGATGACCAAGGAACAGGTCGATCTCGGCATGGCCGCGATGGGCCATTCGATCGTCGAAGTGCAACTGAAGGACGGCAAGTGGGAAACCGTGGCTGACAGCCCGCTCAACCGCCGCATCACCGCCAACACCGAAATGACCGTTTCCGGGCCGGCCGCCGGCCATGCCTTGATGATGACTTCAGCCGACGCCACCGGCACCAAGGTGCTCGGCACCAGCTACAACTGCAGCGGCGGCTTTACCCCCTGGGGCACGGTGCTGACCTGCGAGGAAGGCGTGTCGGACATTTTCGGCGGCGACCCGAAGAAGGCGCCGACCGCCGAACTGCTCGACCGTTACGGCTTCGACGGCTCCGACATCTATGGCCGCGGCCGCTTCCACGACCGCTTCAACCTCGACAAGGAGCCGAACGAGGCCAACCGCTTCGACTGGGTGGTCGAGATCGACCCTTACGACCCGCAGTCCAAGCCGGTAAAGCGCACTGCACTCGGACGCATGTCGCATGAGGCGTCGACCGTGGTCCTCAACAAGGACGCCCGCGTCGTCGTCTATATGGGTGACGACGACTATTTCGAATACATGTACCGCTTCGTCTCGGCAAAGCCCTATGACAAGGCTAACCCGGCCTCAGGCGCCGACCTGCTCGACGAGGGCGTGCTGTCGGTCGCCCGCTTCGATGCCGACGGCTCGATGACATGGCTGCCGCTGGTGCATGGCCAGGGGAAGCTCACTGCCGAGAACGGTTTTGCCGACCAGGCCGAAGTGCTGTTGAAGACGCGTTTTGCGGCCGACGCGCTGGGCGCCACGCCGATGGACCGGCCCGAGGACATCGAGACCAATCCGGTGACCGGCCGCGTCTATGCGGTGATGACCAAGAACAAGAAGCGCGACCAGTCGAAGGTCAATCCGGCCAACACGCGGCCGGAAAACCTCTGGGGCCATATTGTCGAGCTGATCCCGCCCGGCGGCCGCGGCGCGGATGCCGACCACACGGCGGAAAAGTATGCCTGGGACCTGTTCGTGCTCTGTGGCAATCCCAGGGATGCCAAGGTCGGCGCGACCTTCCATCCCGATACGTCGGACAATGGCTGGTTCGTCTGCCCCGACAACATCACCTTCGATCCGGCCGGGCGGCTGTGGGTGGCGACCGACGGCGCCAATGATTTCGACCTGCCGGACGGCGTCTATGGCGTCGACACCGAGGGTGCCGCGCGCGGCCTGCCGAAACTGCTGTTCACTTGCCCGCATGGCGCGGAAGCAACCGGCCCGTGCTTCACGCCGGACGGCACCACGCTGTTCCTGTCGGTACAGCACCCTGCGGAAGACGCCGAGACGCTCGACAAGGTGCAGACGCTGTGGCCCGATTTCAAAGACGGCCAGTTGCCGCGGCCGTCCGTCGTCGCCATCCGGCGCAAGGACGGGCAGCCGGTCGGCGCCTAGTCAATCTCGGGAGATAAAAGAGCGGAACGCGCCCATGCGCGTTCCGCGTAGCGGTCCGGGAGGACGGCTCAGATCGTCTTGGCCGACATTTGCGATGCTATATATTCGGCCTGGCGGATCGCCAGCGACACGATCGTCAGTGTCGGGTTTTCGGCCGCACCGGTGGTGAACTGGCTGCCGTCCGACACGAACAGGTTCTTGATGTCGTGCGCCTGGCCGTGCTGGTTGACGACGCCGTCTTCCGCCTTCTCGCTCATCCGGTTGGTGCCGAGATTGTGGGTCGAGGGATAGGGCGGCGTCGGGAACGAGCGCGTCGCGCCAACCGCATCGTAAAGCGCTGTGGCCTGCTTGTAGGCGTGGTTGCGCATCGCCGTGTCGTTGGGATGGTCATCGAAATGCACGTCGGCGATCGGCATGCCGTGCGCATCCTTCTCGTCCTTGTGCAGCGTGATGCGGTTTTCCGCGCGCGGCATGTCCTCACCGACGATCCACAGGCCGGCCATATGATCATAATGGTCGAGCGCGGTGGTGAAGGACCGACCCCAGCCGCCGGGATTGAGGAAGGCAGCCATGAAGGGCAGACCGAGCGACAGCGTCTCGAACTCGTAGCCGCCGACAAAGCCGCGCGACGGGTCATGGCGCGCCTCGTCGCGGATGATGCCGGCCATGGTGGTGCCGCGATACATGTGCACCGGCCTGTCGAAGATGGCGTAGACCGAGCCGGTGGTGTGGCGCATGTAGTTCTTGCCGACCTGTCCCGACGAATTGGCAAGCCCGTGGGGGAATTTCGCTGACTCGGAGTTCAGCAGCAGGCGCGGGCTTTCGATCGAATTGCCGGCGACGGCGACGACGCGGGCCTTCTGCTCCTGCAGCTTGCCGTCCTTGTCGGCATAGACGACGCCGGTCACCTTGCCTGCAGCGTCGTGGTTGATCTTGATCGCCATGGCATTTGGCCTGACTTCGAGATGACCTGTCGCCTCACCCTTGGGGATCTCGGTGTAGAGCGTCGACCATTTGGCGCCCCATTTGCAGCCCTGGAAGCAGAAACCAGTCTGCTGGCAGGAGTTGCGGTCGTCGCGCTCGACCGAGTTGATGGCCATGTTGCCGGTATGACATTCCTTGTAGCCGAGCTTGTCGGCGCCGGCCTTCAGCACCTTGAAATTGTTGTTGCCGGGCAGTCGCGGCCAGTTATTGGTGCCGGTGACACCCATCTTGGCTTCGGCCTTGGCGTAGTAGGGCTCCATCTCGGCCAGCGTGACCGGCCAATCCAGCAGGTTGGCGCCTTCCACCTTTCCATAGGTCGAGAGCGTCTTGAACTCATGCTCCTGGAAGCGCAGCGAGGCGCCGGCCCAGTGCGTGGTCGAGCCGCCGACCGATTTGACGATCCAGGCCGGCAAATTGGGGAAATCCTTCGACACCCGCCAGTCGCCGGACGTCGTGCGCTTGTCCGTCCAGGCAAGCTGGCTGAAGGAGCCCCACTCGTCGTTGATGAAGTCCTCATATTCGTGGCGGGCGCCGGCCTCGAGGATGACGACATCGACGCCCTTCTGGGCGAGTTCGTTGCCGAGCGTGCCGCCGCCGGCGCCGGAGCCGATGATGACGACGACATTGTCGTTCTTGAGATCAAATGAAGCTGCCATGGTTTCCTCCCATGAATTCCTGTTTGCGACGGTTCAAAACGACAGGGGCTCTAGAGCCACTCGATGTCGTCGAAACCGCGTGCGATGTAGCCGCCCTTTGAGTAGGATTCGCCCTCGTAGCCGAAGATCGGCCACACCTCTTGCTGGTTGTAGAGGCTGACGACGAGGCCGCCGCGAATGGACTGGAAGAACGGCGTCGCCTCGATCTGCTGCAGCACGGCGACGCGCTGCTCCTCCCAGCCGAGGCCGCGATAGCCGCCCTCGCCCGACTTCTTGTCGAGGTCGGCAATGCCGTCTTCGATCATCGTCTTGTAGGCGGCGTCCTTGCCGGCCTGCTCGTCATGGCCCTTCACGGCGATGGCGTAGTATTTGTCGGGCACCTGATCGTGCGGATAGATGTCGCGCGCCATCTGGATCAGCGTCGCCATGGTTTCGGGCTTGAGCGCCGATGTCTCGAGCCCCCAGGCATTTTCGGGGCTGATGACGGCGCTGCCGGAGATGACGAGCAGTGCGCCGATGCCACCGCGCTTGAGAAGTTCACGACGTGAGAGCCCAGGCTTTCCGTCATAGATCGTGACCATTTGTTCCTCCCTGCTTGCTATTTGCGCCCTTGAAGAGCACCGTTGCTGGCGTCGCGCGGCTGAACGCGGCGGAATAATCCCCCTACTGGAAGCGCCCTCCACGCTGCAGAACCTCGATCTTGTAGCCGTCGGGGTCCTCGATGAAGAAAAAGCGGGCGATGAGCGACCCATCGCGGTTGAACTCGACGATCTTCTTGGGGTTGAGGCCGAGCGCGCCGATGCGGTCGTGCTCGCTGTCGAGATCGGCGACCGAGACCGCCAGGTGACCGTAACCGTCACCAAGCCCATAAGGCTCGGTGCGGCCCTTGTTCACGGTAAGTTCGAGCTCGAACCCGGTTTCGGCGTTGGCGAGGTAAATCAGCGTGAATGTCTCGAAATCCAGCCTGTCGGCAATATCGAGCCCGAAAGCGTTTCTGTAGAAATCGACGGATCGGGCCTCCTCGAGGACCCGGATCATGGAATGGATCGCTTTCGCCAAATCAGTCTCCGTCGCTGCATGTTGGAGGCGATTATGGGCGGCATGCGCGAAAGGTGGTGGCAGCCGGTTACCACGGCTAATTTTGCAATCACTGCTATGCCTGGGGCCTAAAGACGAAAGTCCGATTGCCGTTTGCGGCTTTCGGGCCGAAAATGGCTGGACAAATATCCGCTTGAAGGCGCGACTCACAGCGCCCAAAACCAACAATATCGGGAGGTAGGAATGTGCAGGGTTTTTGCCGGGCAGGATCCGGAAGGCTACCGACAGATCAACAGGTCGATACGCATCGACGGACACTCGACCAGCATCCAGCTTGAGGCGACATTCTGGGCATTGCTGGACGAGATTGCCGACAGCCAGGGCCTGACGACGCCGAAATTCATCTCGAAACTCTATGACGAGGCGATCGAGATCAACGGCGCCATTCCCAACTTCGCCTCGATGCTGCGCACCACCTGCGCGCTCTATCTGCGCGGTCACCGGCCTGACATGGATGAGCTGACGCCGAAGCGCCAAGCCGCCTGAAGCTGGAGCGGTTCATCCTTTCGCGGAAACGCCGAACCGCTCCAGGTTTTTTGTTTGACGGAATTCCCTAGGGAAAGCGCAACGCGCTTTTCCCGGGAAAACCGTTTCACACTTTTCCTGGAATTGCTTATCCCTCGGCTGCAACCTCGAGCCCGAGCCGCGCCATGTCGGTGAACAGAGCCTGACGTTCGGAATAGGCGGTTAGCTCGTCGGTCACGATATTGTCGACGACGGTCAGCAGCGACAGGGCGCGGGCGCCGAAATGCGCCGCGATGCGGTAGAGCGCGCTGGTTTCCATGTCGACGGCAAGCGCGCCAAGCGCCTGTGCCTCAGCGAATCGAGCGCGCCCTCCCGGGTGATAGAATACATCGCTGCAGATGGTCAGCCCTGCCTGATGGTCGATGCCGAGTTGAGCGGCGCAGGCCAAGGCGTGGGCGAACAGGCCGGGATCGGGCCCGGCGGCGGCATCGTAGAGGCCGAAGACCTGGCCGCTTCGCTCGCTTTCGGCGCGCACCGATTGCGAGATCACCACGGAACGCAACGGCATATCGGCGGTCAGACCACCGCAGGTACCGGTGCGGATCAGCGTTTTGACGCCGTGGAAATCCAGCAGCTCATGCACATAGACCAGGAAGGACGGGACACCGATGCCGGTGGCCTGGATGCTGACGGGACGACCGCGATAGAGGCCGGTAAAGCCCAGCGCGCCCCGGCGACGGTTGACGCAGCGCGGCGCCTCCAGAAACGTCTTCGCCATCCACTCGGCGCGCTGCGGATCGCCCGGCAACAGCACCGTTGCGGCATAGTCACCCTTGGCTGCCTCGTTGTGCGGCGTCACGACATGCTCCCCAAAACCCGCCGCCCCTTTCGCCTGCAATCATGCCAGCGTCACGTCATTGCGCAAGCGGTGAATTAGGGAGATCTAAAGCGCGTCGCTTGCGACGCACTTTAGGCTTTTGTTTTATGCATGTCGTTTTCTCAAAACGGTGCCACTTTTGAGCGACATGCATCAGGATTCAAGCACGTCCTTGACGACAGTGGCCAGTTGTTTGAGCGAGAACGGCTTCGGCAGGAAACCGAATTGCGCGTCGGGCGGCAGGTTCCGGGCGAAGGCATCTTCGGCATAGCCGGACACGAAGACAAACTTGATGTCGGGCTGGCGCTTGCGCAATTCGCCAAGCAGCGTCGGTCCGTCCATCTCCGGCATCACCACGTCGGACACGACGATATCGACCTTGCCGCCGAGCGCCTCGAAGACTTCCAGCGCCTCGACGCCCGAGGACGCCTCATGGACGGTGTAGCCGCGCGAGGTCAGCGCCCGCGAGCCGCCCATGCGCACGGCGTCCTCATCCTCGACCAGCAACACCGTGGCCGAGCCCGAGAGGTCCTTGCCGGGATCGGGGGCTTTCACCGGGGCTGCCGGCGCTTCGCCGACTTCACCCGGCTTCTTCGCCTCCGCTATATGGCGCGGCAGGAAGATGCGGAAGATCGAGCCCTTGCCGACTTCGGAATCGCAGAAGATGAAGCCGCCGGTCTGCTTGATGATGCCGTAGACCATCGACAGGCCAAGGCCGGTGCCTTTGCCGACCTCCTTTGTGGTGAAGAAGGGCTCAAAAATCTTCTTCAACACGTCCGGCGCAATGCCGGAGCCGCTATCCTCGACCTCGACCACGACATAGTCGGCCGGGGTGAGTTCGCGGTAGGAAAAGCTCTTGCACTCTTCGGCGGTAACATTTCGGGTGCGCACGGTGAGATCGCCGCCGGCCGGCATGGCGTCGCGCGCATTGACCGCGAGATTGACCACCACCTGCTCGAACTGGCCGATGTCGACCTTGACCGGCCACAGGTCGCGGCCGTGGTCGACCTTCAGCTTGATGTCGTTGCCGACCAGGCGGGCAAGCAGCATCCTGAGGTCGGCAAGCACGTCGGTCAGGTTCAGCACTTCCGGCCGCAGCGTCTGCTTGCGCGAGAAGGCGAGCAGTTGCCGCACCAGCGAGGCCGCCCGATTGGCGTTCTGCTTGATGTTCATGATGTCGGGGAAGGACGGGTCCGACGGCCGGTGATTGGTCAGCAGAAGGTCCGACGCCATGATGATGGCGGTCAGCACATTGTTGAAGTCGTGGGCGATGCCGCCGGCGAGCTGTCCCACAGCCTGCATTTTCTGGCTCTGCGCCATCTGGCCCTCGAGCGCCTTCTGCTCGGTGGTGTCGACGGCATAGACGATGGCCGATTCCTCAGCCCCCTCGCCGCCGGTGCCATCGGCGACCGCGTTGACGTAGAAGCGGATGTGGCGCTCCTCATTGCCGGGCAGCAGTGTGTCGATGGGCTCGATGTCGGCCTGCCTGAGCCGCGCCTTTTCGAAGGCGGCTGCAAAGGCCGGGCGGTCGCGCTCGTGGATGACCGTATCCAGCCGCACGCGGCGGTCGACGGCATCGCGATCGACGACGGAGGAAAACAGCGACAGGAACGGCGCGTTGGTGCGCAGGATGCGGCCGCTGGCGTCGACGCCGGCAATCGCCATCGGCGTCGAGTTGAAGAAGCGGGTGAAGCGCACTTCCGAGGCGCGAAGGTCGGCGGACGCGTCCTCACCCTGGGTGCGGTTGAGCACGATGGTGCGGGTCGGGCCGTTGGTCCCCTCGCGGCTGGCCGAAACGCGGTGCATGAAGCGCACCGGCAGCGCTTCGCCGGTCGTCGTCGTCAGATCGAGATCGATGACCGCATTGCGGGTGGTGCCGGGATCGGCCTTGACCGAGCGCACCAGCGCCATGCCGTCGCCGGCGACGATTTCCGGCAGCGTAACCGCGCCGGGCGTGAAGCTCGCGAGGTCAATGCCCAGCCATTCGGCGAGCGTGGCGTTGATGTAGGTGACGCGGCCCTCCTGGTCGGCCGAGAAGAAGCCGGCCGGCGCGTGGTCGAGATGGTCGATGGCCTTCTGCAGGTCGAGGAAGAAACGCTCCTGCTCTGCCCGTTCCTGCGAGATATCGGCGAGCTGCCAGGCGAGCATGGGCAAACGCTGGCCGGGAACGCTGAAGGTGCGGGCCCGCGCGCGGTACCAGCGCGCGCCTGGCTCGGCGCCGGGCCGGATCGACTGCGCCAGCCGGAATTCGCCGTCGCCGGCCTGGCCGTCGCGCAGGCCCGAGGCCAAGCGGTATATGGTCACCGAGGCTTCGGGAACATCGGAAAGCAAGCCTTCGACCGTCTTCAGGTCGGCTGCCGACGCGGCACCGGTCATCTCGGCATAGGCGCGATTGGCGTAGACGACGCGGCCCTTGGTGTCGGTGACGATCAGGCCCTGCGACATCGAATCGACGAAGGCCTTCGACAGTTCATCCCCGGTCGAACGCGGCGCGATCTGCACGAAGCCGATGGCCGTGGCAAACAGGAAGCCGACGCCGATCATGGCAAGCACGCCCAGCATGCCGAGCAGGAATGGATCGCCAAGACGCTCGCGGAAAATACCGAAAACGATCGCGGCACCGGTCAAGACGATGATGAAGACGATGAGCCGGGTAACCGCGCCTGGCCGCGTGTTCTGGTCGACGATCGGTACCGGATAGAAATCGCCGCGCGTTTCCCTGGCCATATGCCCCCTGCTCGTGAGTTTGTCCGACATCGCCCCCGGCCGGTTGAATCACATTCTCCTAATCCGGAAAAGGCCTTGGCGGCAAATGTCTGATAAAAATGACGCGCCGGTGTTTCAAGCTGTTCATGAGGCGTGAAGGCAACTTGCGGTGCCCGGTCGCAACGGTCTAGTGTCGCTTCCACTTCAAAACCGATTTGGGGGCACCGATGCAGTGGCTGGATAGCGTGGCGGGTCCTGGATATGCCGCAGCGCTGCTGTGGACGTTTGCCGCCCTTGTCCTGCTGATCATCGTGCTTGTCATCATCAGGCTGGTCCGCAACCTGACTTTCGGCACCTTCGTTGCCGGCGGCAGGAACCGCAAGACACGGCTGGCGGTCATGGACGCCACCGCGGTCGACAGCCACCGCCGGCTGGTGCTCATCCGGCGCGACGATATCGAACACCTGATTTTGATCGGCGGCCCGACCGACGTCGTCGTCGAGCGCGATATCAGGCTGGCGGCACCACGCCGTCCGGCTTTGACCGGCGATGGCGGCGGCGGTGGCCAGCAGCAACAGGCGCCGCGTCCGCGCGCGGCACAACCCGCCCCCGCCGCACCTGCAAGGCAGGCGCCACCGCCGCAACCGGTAAGGGCGGCCCCTGCCGCCGTTCCGCCACGCCAAGCAGCACCAGCGCCAAAACCAACCCAAATCTACCAGGCGAGCAACGTGACACCGCTGCCGGCCTATGGCGCGGCCGCCAACACCGCCCGGCAGGCCCCGCCGCCACCAAAGCGCGAGTCCATCGACGACACGCTGATGCGAGAACTCGAGGTCTCGCTCGATGATTCGCACGCCAGCACGCCGGCGGCGAAAGCGCCGGCTTCACTCGATGACGAGATGACCAAGCTGCTCGGCGAACTCGCCAGCCAGAAGCGATAAATCCTACCGGAAACCGGCCGGTCCTGACCGGAGTGTGGATCTATACCATTCTTGCGTATGATCTCTTCGAACCGAGGCTTAGCGCGGCAAAAACCCGGAAGCTCCGCGAAAAAACAGAAATGGCCGGGAAACCCGGCCATTTCTAATGAAAAGTTCTGCCTGAAAGCTGCGGCTCAATCGTCGCGATAGACTTTCTCGCGGCGCTCGTGGCGCTCCTGCGCTTCGATCGACAGGGTCGCGATCGGGCGTGCGTCGAGACGCTTCAGCGCGATCGGTTCGCCGGTTTCCTCGCAATAGCCGTAAGTGCCTTCATCGATGCGCTGCAGCGCCGAATCGATCTTTGAAATGAGCTTGCGCTGGCGGTCGCGGGCGCGAAGTTCGATGGCGCGGTCGGTTTCAGAAGAAGCCCGATCGGCGAGATCGGGGTGGTTGGCGTTTTCCTGCTGCAGGATTTCGAGAGTTTCGCGCGCTTCGCGCAGTATGTCGTTCTTCCAGGTGACGAGCTTCAGGCGGAAGTATGATTTCTGCCGTTCGTTCATGAACGGCTCGTCTTCGGAGGGTACGTAATCGGCGGTAGAGATATCGTTCATTCGACTCACCCAACAACCCCAAATTTCGCGCCTATATATTCGCGCAGAGGAGGCTGCACAAGCGTAATCGGCGCGCGTTTCACGCAATTGTTAATGCCGCGAGGGGCGAGCCACGGCAAAGCCTTCCACAGCAAGGCGCGGGCGAATTCGCACATGATTCGTTGCGCTTGGGTGCCGCCGCCATTGTGCGGCAGGCCTTTCTCGTGGCTAATCCAATTGTCATCTGAAAGGCAGCACACCATGGGGGCCCGGTGAGCAGACTGTATCTGTTGCGGCATGCCAAGGCTGGTTGGGCGCTGCCCGGCGTGCGCGACTTCGACCGCCCGCTCGACGCATCGGGCATTGCCGATGCCGAAATGATGGGGACGGTGATGCGTGCCCGCAACTACATTCCCGATATCACGCTCTGCTCCAACGCCAAGCGGGCGCGCCAGACGCTGGAGGGCATAGCCGGCCACACCGACACCGGCCGGGTGCTGTTCCTCGACACGCTCTACAGCGAGGATGCCGCCGGCTATCTCGCCATCATCCGCGGCAATGGCGGGCCGGGCTCGCTGCTGGTCATCGGCCACAATCCAATGACGGAAGACCTTGCCATGGCGGTCTCGGGCGACGGCGACGAAGCGGCGCGGGCCATCATGAACCATGGTTTCCCGACCTCCGGCCTGGCGGTGGTGCGCTTCGAGGGCACCCTCACCGAGGCCGCGCAAGGTGCCGGCTATCTCGAAGCCTTCCTGACGCCCGCCGATCTCTGAGCGGAGCCGGCCAGGTCCGGACGCCATTTCAAACTGCGGATGCAAAGCCTATATCGGGGCGGACCGAGGCCCGAGAGAACAGATTTTGGCATCATCGCTTACCACTTTCACAGACGAAGCGAGAATTGCCCTGGATACGCTGTCGGGGCGGGCCAGCGGGCTGTTTTCGCCATCGCTGCGGCTCGGCGTCACCGGCCTTTCCCGTGCCGGCAAGACGGTGTTCATCTCGGCTCTTGTCCACAATCTGATCCATGGTGGACGCCTGCCGCTGTTCGAGGCGCAGAAGTCTGGACGCATCGCGCGCGCCTTCCTCGAGGAACAGCCGGATGACGCCGTGCCGCGCTTCCAGTATGAGGACCATATCGCCGCCCTCGTCAACGATCGCGTCTGGCCGGACTCGACGCGCGCCATTTCCGAACTCAGGCTCACCATCGAATATGAATCGGCCTCCGGCTGGAACCGCATGTTTTCCAGCGGGCGGTTGTCGGTCGACATTGTCGACTACCCCGGCGAATGGCTGCTCGACCTGCCGCTGCTCGGCAAATCCTTCGCCGATTTCTCGCGCGAAGCCTTCGAAATGGCGATGCTGCCGGTGCGTCACGACCTGTCGCAGGACTGGCGGGCCCTGTCGGCGACGATCGACCCCAATGCCGACGCTAACGAAATGACGGCGCGCCGGCTGGCCGAAGGCTTTGCCGCTTATCTCAAGGCCTGCAAGCTCGACGAGCGGGCGCTCTCGACCTTGCCGCCCGGCCGTTTCCTCATGCCTGGCGACCTCGAGGGTTCGCCGGCGCTGACCTTCGCGCCCTTGCTGCTCCAAAGCGAGCGGCGGCCACGCTCCGGTTCGCTGCAGGCAATGATGGAGCGCCGCTACGAGGCCTACAAGACGCATGTGGTGAAGCCGTTCTTCCGCGAACACATCACCCGCCTCGACCGCCAGATCGTTCTGATCGACGCCATGCAGGCGCTGAACGCCGGCCCCGGCGCGATGGCCGACCTCGAACGCGCGGTGACCGAGATCCTCTCCTGTTTCCGCCCCGGCCGCGGCAATTTCCTCACCGATTTGTTTTCGCGCCGCATCGACCGCATCCTGGTCGCCGCGACCAAGGCCGACCATCTGCATCACGAAAGCCATGACCGGCTGCAGGCGATCGTGCGGCGGCTTGCCGACCGGGCCGTGGCGCGGGCGAATTTTACCGGTGCCGATGTCGACGTGGTCGCCATGGCGGCGGTGCGCGCGACACGCGAAGGCACGGTCAAGCAGGGGCGCGAGACGTTGCCGGTGATCATCGGGACGCCGCTGAATGGCGAGAGGATCAACGGCGAAACCTTCGACGGCAAAAACGAAACCGCCATATTTCCCGGTGACTTGCCGGAGAAAATTGAAGCGGTTTTTGATGTTTCGGAAGCCGACCACCGGCAGAGCAGCGACGACCCGGCGATCCGTTTCGTGCGCTTTCGCCCGCCAAAGCTTGAACGCACCGCCGAAGGCGTCACGCTGTCGTTGCCGCAGATCAGGCTCGACCGCACCTTGCAGTTCCTGATCGGAGACCATCTGGCATGACCGCGCCCCGCAGACCGGCAGCTTTCCGTATCGAGCCGGAGGCCGAATCGAAGCGGGCCCGCAGCCATGCCGAGCCGCTACCGACGCGCAAGCCGCGCGCCGTCGTCGTGCCGGCCGAGATCGATGTCTTCGACGAGCCTGACATCGTCGCCGCCGAACCGCCGCCGGCGACCGCGCCGCGCAAGCGCTCGATGTTCGCCAGCCTGTTTTTCGGCGCGGTCGGGGTCCTGGTTTCGCTGGCCGTCGGCCTGTGGACCGACCAGCTCATTCGCGACCTGTTCGAACGCGCGGAGTGGCTGGGCTGGCTGGCGGCTGCCATGGCCGCAATCGCCATGCTGGCGCTCATGGTGGTGCTGGTGCGCGAATTCCTGGCCATCGCCCGGCTGGCCGAGGTCGAAAAGCTGCAAAAACGCGCTCTCGATGCCGTCGCGCGCGACGATCCGAAGGCCGCAAGGGCCGTCGTCGAAGAACTCTCGGCCTTTGTCGCGGCGAAACCAGAGACGGCGGCCGGCAGGCGATCGCTGGCCGAACTGCGCGGCGAGATCATCGATGGCGGCAATCTGGTGCGACTGGCCGAAACCGAGATTCTGGCGCCGCTCGACGCCAGGGCAAAGGTGATGATCCTGGAAGCAGCCAAGCGGGTGTCGCTGGTGACGGCGGTCAGCCCGCGTGCCCTGGTCGACGTTGCCTATGTCGTCTTCGAGGCCGGGCGCCTCATTCGCCGCTTGTCCGAGCTTTACGGCGGCCGGCCCGGCACGCTCGGCTTCTTCCGGCTGGCGCGCAGCGTTCTCGCCCACCTGGCGGTGACCGGCTCGATCGCCGTCGGCGACAGCTTTGTCCAGCAGATCGTCGGCCACGGCCTTGCCGCGCGGCTTTCGGCGAAACTCGGCGAAGGCGTCGTCAACGGCATGATGACGGCGCGCATCGGCATCGCCGCGATGGAGACGGCGCGGCCCCTGCCCTTCATTGCCGCCAGGCGGCCGGGCATGGGCGATTTCCTGTCGGCGCTGACCTCGTTCGCGACCAAAAAAGAGAGTGAAACGCCTGCTCCCGACAAGTGAACGTCCTCTCGCGGTCACCAAGCATTAACCAATCTTGTTCATGGTCGTCCAACAACAACCTCCTTGTTGCCCGGTGTCGTCTATGAAAAGCGTAATCTTGTCCTGCGTCCTGCCCCTGGTCGCGCTTGCTGCACCTCTGGGCCTGGCCGGGAAAGCCCCTGCAGCCGAACCCGACAAGCAGTTCTTCCACACCGTCGAAGGCAAATGGGTCGGCCCGGGCGAGATCGTCGCCGGCAAATACAAGGGCACGAAATTCACCTGCAGCTTCGACGGCTCGACGCCTGACAACAAGACGGGCATGTCGCTCGACGGCGACTGCCGGGTCGGTGTCTTCACCCAAAAAATGTCAGCCACCGTCGAGCGCAAGGGACGCGACTACAAGGGCAACTTCATGGGCGGCGCCGCAGGTTCGGGCCTCGACATTATCGGCGGCAATGTCGTCGATCCCCGCAAGGTGGTCTTCACCATCAACCGCAACCAGTTGCGCGGCGTCATGCAGGCCCGCATCCCCGACGACAATTCGATGACGGTGACCATCGCCGTGCGCGTCGACCAGCAACTGGTGCCGGTGATCGGCATGAGCCTCAAGCGCGTCGATGCCGTCGAAGTCGGCTCCATCGCCAAGAACTGAGTTCCGGCAGCGGCCAGCAAAAAAGGCGGCGGCCACACCCGAGCCACCGCCTTCTTCAATTCCCCAGAACGAAATCAGCCCTTGATGGCGGCCGTCAGTTCGTCATAGGCCTTGCAGGCTTCGTCCAGCGTCGTGGCCCCCTGGTACTTGGTCGTCACCGCCTGCACCTTGGCCGTCAGGTCAGCCGCCTTGGACGGATCCTTGGTGATCGCCTCCTGCAGCGCGGCGGTCATCTCCTGGGCCTTCTTGGCCGCAAGCTCCTGCGTGCATTCAGGCGCCTTCGAACAGGCCGATGCGGCAAGCATGGCGACACCCACGCCAACGAGCAAAAACTTCTTCATGTCAGTCATCTCCTCACAAAGGCAGAACTTGATCGTCGCTGCCTTCAAATGGCCGAAGCCGAGCGTCCCTTAGCCGCCGATTGCGGCAAAACGCAACGCGTGTGCCGCATAAACTTGTGTAACGCGGCTGCAACATCGCGGCGGCCCGGAGTCAGGCCGTCCAATGCATGTCGCCCAAAAGTGCGCAGCGGTTTTGGGATAACGACATGCAAAAAACAAAAACCTAAAGCGCGTCGCACAGGGCCGTTCAGGCGCGACGCGCTTTAGGGCAGTTGAAGCAGGGTTCAGCTGCGAGGCTGTAGCAGCGCCAGCAAAGCTGTCGATGCGGCAAGGACGGCGGTGAGAGTCAAAGGCGCCGTGGCGCCATAGTTGTCCACGACATAGCCGCCGACAACCGCGCCGATGGTGATGGCAACCTGGAAAGAGACGACCATCAGGCTGCCCGCCGCTTCCAGTGCGTCAGGTGCCGCACGGGACAGATTGGTCGGCAGCACCACCGGCCCCATGCCGAAGGCCAAGCCCCAAAGCGTTACGAGCGCGAAGGCAGCGCCGACGTGCACGCCCCAAAGCACCAATGCCAGCGCCGCAAACGCCATCAAGACGGCGGTGACCACGAGAGCCATGCGGATATTGGCGTCGGCCAAGCGGCCGCCGGCTATGTTGCCGACCACGGCGGCGATGCCAAATCCGAGCAGAGCCAGCGCAATCGGCCCGGATGCAAGCAGCGTCACGTGTTCGAGGAAGGGGCGCACATAGACGGAGCCGGCGAAATGCCCGGTCATCAGCAAGACAATGGCAAGCATGCCGAGCTGAATGCCGCGCCGCCGCGTCAGCCGAAACACGTCCGCAAGGCTGTTGCTTGCGGTTGCAGGCAAGGTCGGCAGGCTGAGAAACTGCAGTAGCATGGCAACCAAGGCCAGCCCCGCTGTCATGGCCATGGCACTGCGCCACCCCAGCCAGTCGCTGATCAGTGCACCCATCGACGGCGCGGCAATGGTGGCGAGCGAGACGCCCAGGGTGACAATAGCCATGCCCCGACCTGTCGCATTGGCGCCGACCAGCCTTGCCACGACGGCAACCGAAAGGGCCCAGAAAGCGCTGAGAGCGATGCCCAGTCCGGCCCGGCCCAGCAACAGCAGCCAGAAATTGGGCGCCAGCGCCGCAAGAATATTGGAAGCGACCGCCAGGGCCATGAGACCAACCAGCACCGTCTTGCGGTTCAACCGGCCGATGAGAACATTGCTCAACATGGCCGTTACGGCGCCGACCGAAGCGGTGGCGGTGACGACCTGTCCGGCCGTTCCCTCGCTGATGCCGAGATCGTGCGCCATCGGCGTCAACAGACCTGCCGGCAGGAATTCGGCTGACACCAGGGCAAAGCTGGTGGCCGCCAATGAAATGACCGCGAACCAGGTGGCTGCGCTCCATGCGGTTGGCGCATCGGCATCAAGGCCGATCGCGGCGTCTTCAAGCTGTAATGTTGTGTCAGTCACGGAAGGATCTCCAAAGTTTGGAGATCTTCATAGACGAGTCCGTTCGGATGATATGTATCCTAGAATCCGAAATTCATATCTATTCGTCCGGGAATTGTGCGGCGCACAACACCCGGCGAAACATTGGTGATGCGCTTGAACGCGCGCGCGAAGGATGCCTCGGAATCATAGCCCAAACGGGTAGCGACTTCGGCAACCGACAAGCCGTTCTGCCCCAGCAACTCACGGGCAAGCTGCATCCGCAGGCGGGCGAGATAGCGTGCCGCACCCTCGCCCAAGACAGCGCTGAAGCGCTCGGCGAAAATCGACCGCGATTGGCCTGCCACGCCGGCCAGGCTTCCCAGCGTCCAGTTGTGGCCGGGGTTTCGGTGCATGGCTGCCAGAGCGCGGCCAATATGGGGGTCGCGGATGGCTGCGAGCCAACCGGTGGTCGAAGCGCCATTGCAATTGACCCAGCAGCGGATGAGCCGGGCTGTCAGCAAATCCGCCATACGCGACAAAATGGTGGCGCTGCCCATCTGCGGTTGCGCGGCCTCCACCGTCATAGCCGCCAGCAAAGGACCGACGACGGGGTCATTGCCGGCCACGTCGCAACCCTTGATGACAGGCGGCATCAACGTGATCAATGGGTTGAGCGCACAGGAGCCCAAGGCCATCGAGCCGCAGAAAAGGGTGCTCGTCGCGCCCGTTCCCTGCCGTACCACTTCGCAGACGTTGCCGCCGAACTTGATCACCTGGCAGCCCTCGAGCGAGTCGACCTCAACGTCCGGCGCGCTCGCCAGCCGATGGGCGATGCCTTGCGGCAGCAGCACCAGATCGCCATCGCGCAACTCCTGCCAGCCTTGCGCTTCGGTATGGATCCAGCATGGCCCATGGCCGACAAAATGGAACCGAAGCAGCGGTTGCTGCGGAAAGTCTATGCTCCATGGATGCCGGAGCTCGCAGCGGCCATAGTTGACGCCGCTCAAGCGAAAGTCCTGCAGAACTTCACTGAGCGCATCCATCGGGATATGGGACGGCGAAGACGGTCGGGACGAATGGTCAAGCATTGAGCTGATATAGATGCCGAACGTCCGGCAGGCAAGCGGCGACCATTGTTTCACCGGGGGAATCGCTTCAACGGCACCTACCCGTCCTGGCAGGCTTCCCACCCTTGCCTCTAGCTCCAACTGCATGCAAGGAGTGCTGCTGAACACGGGGACAAGAGGCATGTCAGCGGAAGCGTCGGGCAGCGATCTTATTCAGGTGGTGGCGCTGCTTGCCGCGGGCGTCGTCGCCGTTCCGATCTTCAAACGCATGGGGCTGGGCTCGATCCTCGGCTATCTCGCCGCCGGCGTGGTTATCGGCCCGTTCGGCATCCGCATCTTTTCCGAATCGGAAGCCATCCTGCACGTCGCCGAACTCGGCGTCGTCATGTTCCTGTTCATCATTGGGCTGGAGATGCAGCCGTCGCGGCTATGGGGGCTGCGGCGCGAAATTTTTGGGCTCGGCGCCCTGCAGGTCGGCGTCTGCGCGGTGCTTCTGACTCTCGTCGGATTAGCGGGCGGCTTTCCGATCGCGCAATCCTTCGTTGCCGGCGCCGGCTTCGTGCTGACCTCGACGGCGATCGTCATGCAGCTGCTGGAAGAACGCGGCGAGATGGCCAGTCCCAAAGGACAGCGCATCGTGTCCATCCTGCTGCTTGAGGATCTGGCGATCGTGCCGCTTTTGGCGCTGGTCGCCTTCCTGGCGCCGGGCGGTGCCGAGATGACCCTGCAGCAAAGGCTGACCGAGGTCGGCATCGGCCTTGGCGCCATTGTCGGGCTGGTGGTGGCCGGCCGCTATCTGCTCAATCCGTTCTTCCGCATCCTGGCCGACGCCAAGGCTCGCGAAGTGATGACGGCGGCCGCACTTCTGGTCGTGCTGGGATCGGCGCTGGTCATGCAGCTCTCCGGCCTGTCGATGGCGATGGGCGCCTTCCTTGCCGGCGTGCTCCTGTCGGAATCGACCTTCCGCCACCAGCTGGAAGCCGACATCGAGCCGTTTCGCGGCATCCTGCTTGGCCTGTTCTTCCTCGCCGTCGGCATGTCGCTCGACCTGCATGTGGTGGTCGACAATTGGCGGCTGATCGCCATCTATGTCGTCGCCTACATGGTGATGAAGGCGCTCGGCATCTATCTCGTCGCCCGCGTGCTGAAGAGCGGCCATCGCGAAGCGCTGGAGCGCGCCGTATTCATGGCGCAGGGCGGCGAATTCGCCTTCGTGCTTTACTCCGCCGCGGCGGCCGTCGGCATCATCGACAGCCGGGCCAACGCCACGCTGACCGCGATCATCATCATCTCGATGGTGCTGACGCCGCTGGCGATCATTGCGCTCAAATATCTCACGCCGCGCGACGAGCAGTCGCTCGAAGGCGTCGATATCGCCGAAGGGCTGACCGGCAGTGTTCTGGTCATCGGCTTCGGCCGCTTCGGCCAGATCGCCAGCCAGCCGCTTTTGTTGCGCGGCATCGACGTGTCGATCATCGACAATGATGTCGAAATGATCCAGGCTGCCGCCGATTTCGGCTTCAAGGTCTATTATGGCGACGGTACGCGGCTCGACATTCTGCGCGCCGCTGGCGCTGGTCGTGCGCGCGCCGTGCTGATCTGTGTCGACAAGCCCGACGCTGCCGTTCGCATTGCCGAACTGATCAAGGCGGAGTTCCCGCTGCTGACCGTTCTGGCTCGCGCCTTCGATCGCGGCACAGCGCTGTCGCTCATCCGCGTCGGCGTGGATTTCCAGCTGCGCGAAACCTTCGAATCGGCCCTCGTCTTCGGTGGCTCGGCGCTCGAAGCGCTTGGCGTCGAACCGGAAGACGTCGCCGACGTCATCGAGGATGTACGGCGCCGCGACAACGACCGCTTCGAGACGCAGCTGGCGGAAGGCATACGGGCTGGCCGGCGCTTCCTCAGGGGCAATATCGGCACGCCGATTCCGACACCGCTCGCTCCGCCACGTCGACCCGGCCAGGCGCTGAATGAAGAAACCGCCGGTGTGTTGAACAAATCCGAACCCGCCCAGCCAGAGGAAGGCAGATGACCGCATTGGATGAGCGCGCGCTCGCCGTCACCAAATTCTGGCGCGAGGCCGGCGAAGACGCCTGGTTCGAAAAGAACGACGCTTTCGATGCGGATTTTCGCAGCCGATTTCTCGACCTGCATTATGCGGCCGCGCGGCGCGAGTGCGACGCCTGGTCGGAGCATGCCGAGGGCTCGCTGGCGCTGATGATCCTGCTCGACCAGTTTCCGCGCAACTGCTTTCGCGGCTCAGGCCATATGTACGCCACCGATCCGCTGGCAAGGCACTTTGCCGCCAAGGCGATCGCCGCCGGCCATGACCTGGCGCTGGAAGAAGACCTGCGCGTCTTCCTCTACCTGCCTTACGAACATTCGGAACTGCCCGCCGACCAGGACAGGTCGGTTGAGCTCACCACTGCCAGGGCGCCGGAGTATATCAAATACGCGGTCGAGCACCGCGACATCATCGAGCGTTTCGGGCGCTTTCCGCATCGCAATCGCATGCTTGGTCGCGAGACGACGGCGGACGAACAGGCATTTCTCGATGGCGGCGGGTTCTCCGGCTAACCCAGCCACCAGTCGCGGCCGGACGCCAGCCGCTCTATGCCTGACGTATCGACGGCGCTGAGCCGCTCGCTCACGCTGCGGCCGCCAACCGCCAGTTCCGGCGCGATCTCGGCCAGGGGCGCCAAAACGAAGGCGCGCTCCAGCATCCTGGGATGCGGCACTTCCAGCCCGGTCTCGTGGATGATGCGGTCGCCGAACACCAATATGTCGATGTCGATCAGGCGCGGCCCCCAGCGCTCCTCGCGCACCCGTTTCAGCTTGCGCTCGGCCTCGAGGCAGAGATCGAGCAGCGCCCTTGGCGTCAGCGCGGTCGAGATTTCGGCGGCGGCATTGAGAAAATCCGGCTGGTCGAGCTTGCCCCAGGGCGGTGTGCGGTAAAGCGAGGAGACGGCAATGACGCGCGTGCTCTCGTCGGCGTCCAGCAGGCGCAGCGCCGTCGCCATCGAGGCCGCTGGATCGCCGAGATTGCCGCCAAGGCTGAGATAGACCGTGTTATTCGGGCCAGACAACGGTCACCTCGACATAATCGAGTACGCCGGGCACCGGCGCGTTCGGTTTGCGCACGGTGATCTCGGCCTTCCTGATCTGCGGAAACCGCGCCGTCAGCGCCTTTGCCACTTCGAGCGCCAGCGCCTCGATCAGGAACCGGCGGTGTCCGGTGACGATCTTTTCAATCACCGTGAAGGCGATGCCATAATTGACGGTATCCTCGATGGAATCATCCTCCAGCGGGCGGCTGGGCTCGACCGTCAACTCGGCATCGACATAGAAACGCTGGCCAAGCGCCTCCTCCTCATCCAGCACGCCGTGCCGGGCAAAGAAGGCGCAGTTCTTCATGCGGATGACGTACATTTCTTAGGTTCCTGGGCTCAGTGTCCCGGCTTTTCACGCGCCAGCATAGCATCCGCCATGGCCAGCGCGTCCACGTTGATTGCGACATCGTGGACGCGAAACAGATCGGCGCCCTTCAGCCTGAGGATGACGCTGGTGGCTGCCGTCCCGACGCCGCGCGCGGCGGCGTCGCGGCCGGTGATCGTGCCGATGAAGCGTTTTCTAGACGTGCCGGCCATCAGGGGAAAGCCGAGCGCGGTCAGTTCGGAAAACCGCGCCATCAGGTCGAGGTTTTCCTCCGCCGTCTCCTTGGCGAAGCCGAAGCCGGCATCGAGCACGATATGGTCGTCCTGGACGCCATTGCGCTTGGCGATTTCCAGCGATGCCTTGAGGAAGAAAAACTGGTCGTCGATGACGTCGGGCAGCTTTTGCCGTTCGCGCCCGGTATGCATGATGACCAGCCCAGCGCCTGTCTCTGCGGCGACGCGGGCAATGCCGGGTTCACGCTGCAAGCCCCAGACATCATTGACGATATGCGCGCCGGCGTCGACGGCCAGGCGCGCGGTTTCCTCGCGATAGGTGTCGACCGAAATCAGGGCTTCGCCTGAACTGGCGAGTGCGGCGATGACCGGCAGGATGCGGGCCTGCTCTTCCCCAGGGGTAACGGGAGAGGCGCCCGGGCGCGTGGATTCCCCGCCGATGTCGATGACGGCAGCCCCCTCTTCCACCATGCGGCGCGCCTGCGCCACCGCCTGATCAGGCGTGATAAACTGCCCACCATCGGAAAAACTGTCCGGCGTGACGTTGAGAATGCCGACCACCATGGCCTTCTCGCCAAGGTCGAGATGGCGTCCATGCGCCAGTTGCCATCGCCTTGTCGTCATTGTCCTTCAACCATGTGGCTCATCGGGCGCTTGCAATCCATCAACGATGCGTGATCGGTGGAAGATCAATTCCGTTGCGCCGGCAACGGCCGTAAAGCAAGGTGAGTGAAGAGGCAACATAATGAAACGACCCCTGCTCTGTGCCCTGATGCTGGCTTTGACCGTCCTGCCGGCGAATGGTGCCAATCTGGTGAAGACCTACAGCTATTTTGCGGTCGGCGGCAGCACGCTCGATGATATCGAGACGCAATTGTCGAAACATGGGCCCGAGGTGAAAAGCACCGGGATGAGGCATCCGGGCGCCACCCAGATGGCGTTCACCACCCGCATCAGCTACGCGCAAACCGCTGATTCCTGCCGCATCGCCAAGGCCACCGTCACCGTCAAGGTCAAGGTCATCCTTCCGGAGTGGCGCAGGCCGCGCAAGGCCGACGCCGATGTCAGGCTGTTCTGGGACACGCTGTCGGCCGACATCAAGCGCCACGAGGAGCGTCATGTCGAGATCGCCAAGAG
Source organism: Mesorhizobium caraganae (assembly GCF_016836705.1). GTDB lineage: Bacteria > Pseudomonadota > Alphaproteobacteria > Rhizobiales > Rhizobiaceae > Mesorhizobium > Mesorhizobium caraganae. Next base: position 403,192 of record NZ_JAFCGY010000003.1, read on the forward strand.
CCACGGCCGTCTCCTCGAGGACGCGCTGAACGCCAGCTACCCGCAAAAGACCTGCGCCGAGGCAAAGGCAAGGGCGGCTGAGATCACCGCGGCCGAGCTCGCCAGGCACGACCAGGACCAGGTGCGCTTCGACCGCGTCGAAGGCGTCAACTTCGAAAGCCGCATCCTGCGGCTGCTGCGCTACCGCATGCAGCGCATCGAAAACGGCCAGCTTCCGCCCGGCTGACCACGGGACCGTTACCCAAGCCAATCCGGCCGAAACATGAGGCCAGCCCCAGAAAATTTTCGGGCAAAGGTCGAAATCGGCCTATACGGGACGACATATGTCAGGCTCGCACGGCGCGAGCTTCGAAACGCGAGATCAAGACCAATTGAGGCGGCGTATAGCGGAGCGGCCATTTGGCGCCGCGCAATCGCTCGCCAAGCATTGTGGATGAACTGATATGGACCAGGCTATCGACAAGCCGGTGATTGCAGCCGCGCCGCTGACGGAAAGCGAGAAGAACGTCATCATCGCCGGCATCCTCTTGTCGATGCTCCTGGCGGCACTCGACCAGACCATCGTCGCGCCGGCCATGCCGACCATCGGCCGTTCGCTCGGCCATGCCGACTATCTGCCGTGGATCGTGACCGGTTATCTCTTGACGGCGACCGCGATGGCGCCGCTCTACGGCAAGATCTCCGACGTTTATGGCCGCCGGCCGACCGTCTATACGGCGATCCTGATCTTCCTCGCGGGATCACTGGTCAGCGCCCTGGCCCCCAACATGTTCGTGCTGGTCATCGGCCGGGCGATCCAGGGCGCGGGCGGCGGTGGCCTGTTCGCCCTGGCGCAGATCGTCATCGGCGACCTGGTGCCGCCACGCGAACGGGCGCGTTATGCCGCCTGGATTTCGGGCACATGGGCTGTCGCCAGCATCGCCGGACCGTTGCTGGGTGGCGGTTTTGCCGAACATCTGCATTGGTCGCTGATCTTCTGGATCAACATCCCGCTTGGCCTGGTGGCCATGGCGATCATCAACAAGCCGCTGCGCAAACTGCCGGTTACGGCAAAGCGGCATCGCATCGACGCCTTGGGAGCACTGCTTCTGGTGGTGGCGACGGCACTGCTGCTTTTGGCGCTCAACTGGGGCGGCAGCGCCTATCCGTGGGCCTCGCGTGAAATCCTCGGCCTGCTCGCCTGTTCGGCGGTCTTCTGGTTCGCCTTTGCGCTCAGGCTGATGCGGGCGGCCGAGCCGCTGATTTCGCTTGAAGTGCTCAGCAATCCGATCGTGCTTGCCGGCACGGCGTCGATGTTCCTGCTGCAGGCCGCCAATATCGGCCTGTCCGTGTACCTGCCGGTCTATCTGCAGTCGATCATCGGCCTGTCGGTCAGCCAGTCAGGCCTTGCCATGCTCGGCCTGCTGCTCGGCACGGTCGCCGGCGCGACGTTCAGCGGCCGCACGATACCGCGCTTCTTCCATTACAAGCACATCGCCATGGTCGGCGTTCTCTTCGCCATTGTCTGCCTTGGCGTGCTCAGCCTGGTCGCCGGCCGCGCCTCGCTGCTGGTGGTCGAGCTCTTAACCATCTGCATTGGGTTGGGAAGCGGCACCACTTTCCCGGTCGCCACAGTGTCGGTGCAGAACGCCGTCGACCGCGCGCATCTCGGCGTCGCCACCGGTGTGCTGACCTTCCTGCGTTCGCTGGGCAGCGCGCTCGGCGTCGCCATGCTCGGCGCCGTCGCGCTCGGCTATGGCCTGCCGCTTGCCGGCGAAGGCGTGCCGGCTGCCGGACAGATCGTCTCGGCGACGCCCTTCATGATGATCTTCCTTGCCGCGGCCATCACGCTCGTGCTGGCGCTGATCACGCTGGCGCTGATGCCGGAGAAGTCGTTGCGCGGCCGCGACGAGGCCGAGGCGCCAGTCGTCCTGGTGGAGTGATCCGGCAAAAGCCCTGAACGCCTATTCGACGACGCCGAGCTTTTTCTGCAGGCTGGTCGACGACGTCGTGTACTGGAAGACGATGCGCTCGCCAGGGCTGATGATGCGCTTGGCGGCCTGCGCCATCAGCGCCACCTCGTGAAAACCCGACAGGATCAGCTTCAGCTTGCCGGGGTACCAGTTGATGTCGCCGACGGCGAAGATGCCGGGCACCGAGCTCTGGAACTTTTCCGTGTCGACCGGGATCAGGTTCTCGTGAAGGTTGAGCCCCCATTCGGCGATCGGGCCGAGCTTCATGGTCAGGCCGAAGAACGGCAGCATGCGGGTGCACGGCACCTCAATGTCGCCGTCAGGCCCGCCCTTGATGGTCGCTGATGCCAGCTGGCCGTCGGCGCCGGTTAGGCCGCTCACCTGGCCGACCCGGAACTCCAGCTGTTTCATCTCCTGCATGGCGTACATCTTGTTGACGCTGTCGGGCGCCGCGCGGAATTCCGGGCGGCGGTGAACCAGCGTCACGCTTCTTGCCACCGGCTGCAGGTTCAGCGTCCAGTCGAGCGCGGAATCGCCGCCGCCGACGATAACGAGGTCGTGGCCGCGGAACTCCTCCATGCGCCGCACCGAATAGAAGACGCTTTTGCCCTCATAGGCTTCGATGCCGGGAATCGGCGGCCGTTTGGGCTGGAACGAGCCGCCGCCGGCGGCGATCACCACCACCTTGGCCTCGAACACCTCGTTCTCGTCGGTGGTGACCCGAAAGGAGCCATCCTCCAGCTTTTGCAGGCTGGAGACCATGCGGTTATAGGTGAAGTCAGGCTTGAACGGATGGATCTGCTCGATCAGCTTGTCGACCAGCCCTTGCGCCGAGATCAAGGGCCAGCCCGGAATGTCGTAGATCGGCTTTTCCGGATAGAGTTCGGCGCACTGGCCACCGGGCCGGTCGAGGATGTCGATCAGATGGCACTTCATGTCGAGGAGGCCGAGTTCGAACACGGCGAACAGGCCGACCGGCCCTGCCCCGACAATGAGTGCGTCGGTCTTGATTACATCGGTCATGCCAGGCGAGCCTCATTGCCAAAACTGGGCCAAACTGGGCGCGAGACTGCATGAGCATTGGCTTGCTGCCAAGCGTCGGCGGTAAAAATCCGAAAGAAGTTGGTTCAGCCCTGGCGGGCGGGCACGCGCACGACGAGGCCGTCAAGGGCGTCGCGCACCTTGATCTGGCAGGACAGGCGCGAGTTCGGCTGGACGTCATAGGCGAAGTCCAGCATGTCCTCTTCCATCGCCTCCGGCTCGCCGACCTCGGTCGTCCAGGCTTCGTCGACATAGACATGGCAGGTTGCGCAGGCGCAGGCGCCGCCGCATTCGGCCTCGATGCCCGGCACCGCGTTGCGGATCGCATTCTCCATGACGGTCGAGCCGTTTTCGGCCTCGACATCGAAAGGAGTGCCGTCATGGGCGATGAAGGTCAGCTTGGTCATTTGTCACCTGAAGGGAGTCTCAGCCGAGATAATCACTCCGCCAGACAAGTCAACTGCGGCGCGAAAGCGCCGCTTTGTGACGTTTTTTCGGAAAGCTGGCTAAAGCGCGCCCTGGCCCGGCCGATTCATGCCGGTGGCCGCCGACGAGCGGCAGCCATTACCGGCTGATGGCGGCGATGAAATCGCGCACTTCCTCGATCAGAACGCCGAGGCGCGTGAGGCTGCGTGTATCTTCCGGCTGCTGTTCGATTGATAATGCGCAGTCGGCGATGGCAAATGCGCCGACGCCGCGCGCCGAACCTTTCAGCCCATGCGCCAGGAGCAGCCTCTCCCTGACATCGGCATCGATGATCTTGTCGCGAACAGAAAGCGCCTGCTGTACGAACAGTGCCAACACCTCCTGCTCGAGGGCGCGATCACCCATTGTCTGGCGGGCCAGATGGGCCAGATCCACCGGCCGCGAACGGGCTGGACCCGACGCATCGCCGCCCGGCATTGAGAAGGCAATGCCGCTTTCACCGCGTACCAATTTGAAACTCCTTTGTCCCGCTCGCAAAAAAACTTAGGCGATTTCCGTCGCCAACGCGTTAATGAATGGGCTGGAAAATTGTTGCCGCAGAGGCGGCGAAATCACGTTCACGTTAACCCTATATTTAAAGTTTTACGTATCTCGCGGAATGCAGGTTTTCTTTACCCCTGTGTGTCATTACGATACGAGGGTCCATTTTCAGCCTCCTGCGTGGGATAAGACAAGCCAGAATCAGGCCAAAATCATAAAGTCCCTCGGCAGCTAGTACAGGGTAGCGAAGGCATGGCGAAGAAACCAACGACGACCAGAACTCTCGACAACGACGTAGCCAGGGAACTCGAAAAGGCACTAGACCTCGACCTTAGCGGAGACGGCAGCGGCGATCTCGATATTGCGGCGTCGATGGAAGATCTGGAAGCGCAGATTTCGCAGGCCGCGGACGAACTGGCGCGCGAAGGCCGTACCCAGAAACCTGCCCCCGCTCAAAGCGCACCCGTCCAACAGAATCAAAGCGCGACGCCGGCTGCCAAGCCCGCCGAGTTGCGCCCGATTGAATCGCGTAACAGCGCGCAGCCGGCCGGCTTCAAGCCGGCAAACGATGATCGCCAGAAAGATTACAAGACGCTGCTGCACAGCCTCAACCGGCGCGCGTCGAGCACGATCTATTGGGTCGTGGCGTTCGTGTCGCTGGCCTGGATTGCCGGCGCCGGCGGTCTTGCCAATCTGCTGTTTGGCCCGAGCATCTGGAAAATTCGTACATTCGATCAACTCCTGGCCCGCCCCGAACTGATCGGCCTCGCAATCGCGGCAATCATACCGGTCGTCCTGTTTTGGGCTTTCGCGGCAATGATCCGCCGCGCGCAGGAAATGCGCATCGCCGCCCAGTCGATGACGGAAGTGGCTTTCCGCCTGGCGGAGCCGGAAAACCTCGCCCAGGACCGCGTCATGATGATCGGCCAGGCCGTTCGCCGCGAAGTGGCGGCCATGGGTGAAGGCATCGAGCGCACGCTGGCGCGCGCCGTCGAACTCGAAACGCTGGTTCACAGCGAGGTCAACCAGATCGAACGCTCCTATTCGGAGAATGAATCCCGTATACGCTCGCTTGTCGACGGGCTGGGCAGCGAACGCGAAGCCGTCGTCACCCATGCCGAGCGCGTGCGCGCTTCGATCACCGGCGCGCATGAGACGCTGAAGGACGAAATCGGCGCTGCCAGCGACATCATTCGCGATTCCATCCTCAACGCGTCGACCAAGCTGTCGATGACGATCACCAATTCCGGCGACACGCTGATCGACCGCATCAATGAAAGCTCGATGTCGATCTTCGATCAGGTGGAAGGCCGGCTCGATACGATCACCGACCGGCTGTCGACATCGGGCGAAGCCTTCGCTTCGCTGCTCGACACCCGCATCGCCAAGCTGACCGACACCACCGACGGCCTGACCCGCTCGCTGACCGACCTGCTCGACGACCGCACCACCGGCATGGTGTCGCTGCTTGGGGGTGCTGCGCGCACCTTGAGCTCTGAATTCGAATCCAGCCTCAACGGCATCGAGCGCACGCTGGCCGAGCGTGGCCAGGCGCTGATCAGCGAATTCCAGACCCGCGCCGAAGCCCTGGATACCGGCACACAAAAACTCAACGCCGCGCTCGAGGCGCGTGCCCGGCAGATCAATGAAACGCTGGTCGAGCGCGCCCGCGAGATCGCCCACACCTTTGCCGAGAGCAAGGATCATTTGTCGGCGATGATCGATCAGGGCAAGACCCAGATCGGCGCTGACATGGCCGACATCGTTTCGTCGACCTCGTCGATGCTCGAAGCTCGCGCCAGCGACTTTGCCGGCCGCATGGAAGCGGCCCGCCACGTCGTGTCGCGCTCCTTCGACACCGACATCCAGCGCCTTGCCGACGCCCGCGTCGGCATCGAGGAAGCGGTCGAAAACCACAGCCGCAAGCTGTCCGAAAGCCGCGAGCGCATGGCAGCGGCCATGGAGGCGGATTTGGCGAAATTCGCCGAGGGCCGCGCCGGCATCGACGCAGCCGTCACCAACCAGGTGCAGAAGCTGGCCGAAGGCCGCAACCTGATTTCGCGCGCTTTGGAAGAGGATCTGCGCAAGGTCAACGAGTCGCGCGCCGCCATCGACGCGTCGGTTGGCAGCCATCTCGAACGCCTCGAAGAGGGCCGCAACCGGCTCAACCAGGCCTTGCATGAAGACTCTGGAAAACTCGTGCAAGCCCGCACGATCATTGATGAAATGGTCGCCGGGCATGTCGGGAAACTGGCTGAAGGCCGCAACATTCTGTCGCGCGCCCTGGAGGCCGATCTCGGCAAGCTCGCCGACAGCCGCGCCTCGATTGACGGGCTGGTCGCCGGCCAGGTCGAAAAGATCGCCGAAGGCCGTGCCATCCTCACCAAGGCGCTCGAAAACGACATTATCGGCATCAAGGGTGTGATCGAGAACCACTCGGCGAAACTGGCCGAGGACCGGACCGAACTCAGCAAGGCGCTGGAGAACGACCTGTCCAGCATCAGGGGCCTGCTCTCCGACCATTCGAACCGGCTCGCCGACGATCGTGGCCTCTTGTCCCAAACGCTCGAGGCCGACCTTGCCAAGTTGGCGGAAAGCCGGTCGAGCATCGACGGGCTGGTCGCCGGCCAGGTCGAGAAGCTGGCCGAAGGCCGTGACATTCTCAAGCGCGCGCTCGAAGCCGACATCAATACCATCAAGGGTGCCATCGCGGGTCATTCCGACAGGGTGGCGGAAGAGCGCAGCCAGCTTTCGAAGGCACTGGAAGCCGATCTGCAGAATGTGAACAGCCTGATCGCCGACCACACGAGCCGGCTTGTCCAGGATCGTTCGACACTATCCCAGGCGCTTCAGGACGATCTGCACAATGTGAGCGGCATCATGGCCGATCATCAAAACAGGCTCGTCCAGGACCGTTCGGCCCTCTCAAAGGCATTGGAAGACGACATCGCCAAGCTGGCGGAGAGCCGCTCCAGCATCGATGGGCTGGTCGCCGGACAGGTCGAGAAGCTCGCCGAGGGCCGCGACATCCTCAAGCGGGCGCTCGAAGCCGATCTCAGCACGATCAGGAGCGCCATTGTCGACCAGTCGCAGAAGCTGACTGAAAACCGTGGAGAATTCGCACGGGTGCTGGAAGCCGATCTGGAAAATGTCAACAGCCTGCTCCAGGATCACAGCGACAAGCTCGCCCAGGATCGCGCGACGCTGTCGAAGGCTCTTGAGGACGACCTCGCCAAGCTGGCCGAGAGCCGGTCGAGCATCGACGGGCTGGTCGCCGGCCAGGTCGAGAAGCTGGCCGAAGGCCGCGACATCCTCAAGCGCGCGCTGGAAGCCGATCTGCAGAAGCTGACGGCAAGCCGCAGCGAGGTCGACGACATCATCGCCCGCCATGTCGGCAAGCTGGCCGAAGGCCGCAACATGCTGACCCAGGCGCTGGAAGACGATCTGGCAAAGCTCGCCGACACCCGCAAGGATGTCGACCGCTCGCTGTCGGGCCATATCGACCAGATCGCCGCCAGAAGCACCGACATTTCCGCGGCTATCGCAGTCGACGTCGAGAAGATCGAGCAGGCCTTCAGCAAGCAGACCGGCATCATCGAGGAGCGCGCCGGAACCATGGAGCGCGCGCTGTCGGTGGGTGTCGACAATGTCCGCAACGTGCTCGAAAAGAGCGCCGTCTTTGTTGCCGGCGCACTTCGCGAGAAGGTGATGGAAGTCACCAGCGCCCTGCACGAACAGGCGGGTGCTGCCTTCAGCGATGCCGACCGCAAGATCGCCGAGCGTGCCGAGCAGACTTCGGCCGCCCTGCTTGCCCGGGCCGAGGATATCGCCCGCACCTTCGAGGATGCGGATCGCCGCCTGCACGCACGCGCCGAGGACACGACGAGCGCGCTGCTTGCCCGGCATGACGAGACGTCAAACTCGCTGCTCGCGCGCGCCGAAGAAACGGCCGAACGGCTGGCTGCCCGCGCCGGCGAAATTGCCGGCACGTTCGACGCCGCCGACCAGAAGCTCGTCGCCCGTGCGGTCGAGACGGCGCAGTCGCTCGCCGACCGCGCCGGCGACATCCTGCGCAACTTCGAGGGTGCCGACCAGCGGCTGAGCATGCGCATCGGCGAATCCGCCGAAGCGCTTGCCGCGCGCGCGTCGGATCTCGGCCGCATCTTCGATGCCGCCGACCAGCAGCTGATCTCGCGCATTGCCGAGGGTTCAGACGCGTTGTCAGCCCGCGCCACCGAGATCAGCCGCATCTTCGACGAGGCTGATCACCGCCTGGTGTCGCGCATCGCCGACTCCACCTCGACGATCGGCGAGCATGCCGACAACATCGTCGGTGCCTTCGCCAGCACCGAGCAGCGGGTTGCCGAACGCGCACGCCAGACCGGCCAGGAACTTGCCGTCCACGCCCAAGAAATTGAGCAGGCTCTGGCCGGCGCCGACGAGCGGCTGGCCGCGAGTGTTGCTGCCGCAACCACCCGCGTCGAGGAACAGGTCGCCAGCGTCGAAAACCGCCTCGCCTACACCACCGAGACGATGGGCCAGAAGCTCAACGAGCAGGTGTCGAGCGCCGAGGCTCAACTGATCTCGCGCGCCAACACGATTGCGGAGACTTTCACCGCTGTTGGCCAGCATATCGGCCAGAGCACCAACGACGCGGCCAAGACCATCGGCACAAACACCCGCGAGCTCAACACCATGCTGGCGGCACGTTCGGCCGAAATGTCGAAGATCCTCGACGAAACCGCACGGCCGCTGGTCGAGCGCTTCGCCCAGGGCGGCTCGGAACTGCAAAAGAGCATGGAAGAGGTCACCGAACGCGCGACCGAGAAGCTGCGCAGCGAGAACGCCGCCCTCGTCAATGCGCTCGCCAGCCGCACGGCCGAAACGCTGTCGGCCGTCGAAGGCGCGCGCTCGTCGCTCGCCGACAGTGTCGCCGATCTCATCGGCCGCATGAGCGTCTCCAGCTCGCAGCTCGGTGAGCTGATCGAACAGGCGGCAGTCAATCTCGGCCAGGTCGACGAACGTCTCAGCGGCAGCACGCAAAGCTTCGCCGCGACCACCGAAAAGGCGGCGCAGACCTTCGCCAGCTCGGCCCGCCTGGTCGATTCGAACACGACGCGGCTTACCGAATTGTCGTCTTCGACGCTGCGCGAGGTCGCCTCGATCGCCACCAAGTTCGACGAGCACAGCCGTCTGCTGTCCTCGGCTTCCGATCTGCTGAGCTCGGCGCAGAGCAATCTGGAACACACGCTGGAGAGGCAGTCGTCACTGGAAGATCTCGCCGTCGGCCTGGTCAAGAAGTCGGAAGACCTCGAGAAGGTGATGCGTTCCTTCGAGAGCCTTGTCGGCCAGACGATGCAGAATGCCGAAGGCAGGACGCTGGCATCGGCCGACAAGATCCGCATTGCCATTGCGGAAGTGGTCGATTCGGCAACCAATCGGTTCGCCGATGCGACCGAGGAGATGCGGCGCACCGCGAGCTCGATCAAGAGCGAGCTCGACCTCACCCGTGCCGAGCTCAAGAAGGGCGTCATCGAGATGCCGGAAGAGGCCAAGGAATCGACTTCGGCGATCCGCCGCGCCGTTTCCGAGCAGATCAACGCGCTCAAGGAACTGTCGGATATCGTTGCGAAATCGGGCCGCGGTGGTGGCGACAGTTCCGAGCCCCGTAATTTGCGCCCGGCTCCCCAGGCGCCGGTCCAGCGCCCCGCCGAACCTGTACGCCGCCCGCCGCCGGCACCGCAGGCCGAGCGTCCGGCTCCGCAGGCGCCGCTCGGCGGCCTGCGCGGCACGCTCGATATCGAACGTCCTGCCGAAGCACCGCGCCAGCGCGACGCCAACGCCCGCACACCGCAAGGTGGCTGGGTGCGCGACCTCCTGACCGGGGCATCGCGCGAGGAGGACGTTGCCAGGCCGGCGGCCCCCGCGGAAGCACCGCGCGCGGCTCCCGCCCAGCGCTCGCCGCTGCATGTCATGGAGTCGCTCAACTCGCTGTCGGTCGACATTGCACGGGCGATCGACCATGACGCCTCGATCGAGCTGTGGAACCGCTACCGGCGCGGCGAGCGTGACGTGTTCACGCGCCGCCTTTACACGCTGAAGGGCCAGCAGACCTTCGATGAGATCCGCCGCAAATATCAGGGAGAGGCGGAGTTCCGCGCCGCCGTCGACCGATACTGCGACGACTTCGAAAAGCTGCTCAAGGACGTCTCGCGCAACGACCGCGACAACATCATGGCGCAGACCTATCTGACGTCGGACACCGGCAAGGTCTACACCATGCTGGCCCATGCGAGCGGCCGGTTGCACTGATTGGTGCGACGATCAACTGAACCAAGGCGGGCCACGGCCCGCTTTTTTCGTTCAGGCCCAGGTTCGTGTCACTGCAGGAAAAGATCACAATCTGTCGGCGCTGCCCCTCATCTGCCTGCCGGCATCTTCTCCCCGTATAGTGACGGGGAGAAGGGGCTGGCCGCAACGCCGGCACTCTTCCTGTAACGCCGGTGATTGGCGAAGCAATCTGCGCAGGCCTCTTTCTCCCCGTCACTATACGGGGAGAAATGCCCGGCAGGGCAATGAGGGGCAGCGCCGACCGATTGTGATCTTTTCCTGCAGTGACACGAACCTGGGCCTGAACGAAATATGCGGGCCGTGGCCCGCCTTGGTTCTGTTGATCGTCGCACCAATCAGTGC
>NZ_JAFCGY010000040.1 GCF_016836705.1 Mesorhizobium caraganae
AAGCGGCAGAGCGTAGTGGTAAACAATGCGCCATTCCGAAATCCCGAAAGAGCGAGCCATCCGGATATGGTTCTCACCCAGCGTTTCGAGCATGGACGCGCGCACCAGTCGAGAGATGTAACCCACCCAACCGATTCCCATCGCAAAGCTCGGCAGGGCCAGGTGGACGAGCCGATCCACTAAGCCATCGCCCGGCCCGATCGCCGGCAGCCAGCGGAGGGCGACGGCAAAGATCAGCAGTGCGTAGACTGCCATGACAAAGGAAGGAATGGCGATAGTAGCCACCGCGATTACCCCAACCGCTTGGTCGAACAAGGAATTGCGCCGCATGGCAGAGTAGCACCCTAGCGGCACGGCGATAGCGGCGGCCCAAAAGATGGAGACCAGGATTAGCTCAATCGTGTAGGGCAGTTGCTCAAACACGATGTCGGCGACAGGTCTCTGGCTGAACACATCATACCCGAGATCGCCGTGGAGCAGTCGGCCGAAGAAGGCGGCGAGCTGCACGAGTAACGGCTTGTCGAGCCCCATCTGCTGATGCAGCAGCGCCTTTGCCTCAGGCGTCGCCCGGGGCCCGAGCAGAGTTGCTGCGGGGTCCCCCGGCACGGCATGGATCATCAGGAACAGAAGTGTCACCGCGATCACGATGATCGTGACCGCGAGGACCAGCCGTCGACAAAGATAAAACAACATCCGTCGCCCGCCGCCGCCGCTCAAGCCGGCTTGAAGTCGAGATACAACGGGACACCATCCGGGCGAGTTGCAGCATGCACTTTAGTTGTTCGGTACATAACTGGAGTGGCCCCATGCGTTAGGAAACGGTAAGCGCCGGACTCTTCCATGAGATCCTGCATCTCCTGGTAGAGCTTTGCGCGCTCTTTCGGGTCATCGACCGCGGCCGCCTTGCTGTTGAGCTCATCAAAGCGGTCACTGCGGAAGCGCTCCCAATTCCAAACCCCCACTTGCTCTTTAGTGAACCAGGCCGTGTAGTACAGTGGATCTGGTTGGCTGCTGAAGAAGTTGAGAATGAGCTGCACGTCTTTCCAGCGCTGGCCTTCTGATTCCATTCCGATTGTCCAGAATGAACCTGAATCTTGACCCTTGACCTCGACGGTAATCCCGATCTGCGCCAATTGAGCTTGAATAGTCTGGGCAATCGTTGTGTCCGGATTCGAGCTCAGACAATCGAGTGTTAAATTCAGATCACCACCACCGGCCTTTTCCAGAAACTCCTTTGCCTTCGCTAGATCGCCTTCCGGTGGGACGAGCGCCTTATCACGGTGCCCGACAATGCCTGGAGGAATCAGGCCTGTCGCTACGTCAGCTTGCCCCGCATAGGCAGTGCCCAAAATCTGCGGCACGTTGATCGCCCATTGGATCGCTTTGCGGACATTGATGTCCTTCAGCTTTGGATGATCCAAATTCATGCCAAGCCAGACGTAACCGAGCGAGGGATGCTCCTCGACCTTTGTATCGGCCGGCGGATTGCTTTTGAAGGTCGCCAGTGAATCGAGACTGATCTCCGTGAAATCAACATCGCCGGCTTGATAGGCGCGTTCTGCCGTCTTGATATCAGTGATCGGCACGATGCGGATTTCATCAAATCCGGGCTTTGGTCCAGACCACTCGGGATTACGGATCAAGAGCGTATATTGGTTTTGCTTCCATTCCGCGAGCACATAGGGCCCGGAAAAGGCCGGGGGGTTCATCCCGAAGTTTCCACCGTCCTTTGTGGCTTTCATTACGGCTTCTTCAGAAACAATATGACCGCCCCAAGGGAGCGTGATGTTCCACACCGGCACAAAAGGCGATTTGAACACGATAACGCCCGTATAATCGTCCTCAATCTCGATATGGTCGAATGAGCCCATGTTGGGTTTCACAGGTGAATTATGCTTGATGATCCGCTCAAAGGAGAATTTCACGTCCTTGGCAGTCAGCTCCCCATAGCCACCAGTGAACTTAATGCCTTTCTTCAGAATGAAGCGAATATGCGTCGGATCGATCTGCTCGAACTTTTCCGCCGCTTCCAGTTCCCAGCCCCATTCGGAGCCTGACTTAAAGTGCGTGAGTTTTGAATAGAGGCAGCTGTTCACGCAAGTTTCGGAATTACTATGGTAAAAACCAGGATCGAGGCTCGAGAGGTCTGCAGAAGCGGCCACCTTTAGCACCCGGCCTTCAGCCGCCCAGATCACCTGTGAGAGCGGCAGGCCAGAAGCCAAAACACCCCCCCCGAGCACGGCGCCCGTCTTAAGTAAGGTCCGACGGCTCACATTGGTTACGATATCGCGCATAATCTCTCTCCCCTTTCATTTAGACGTCGTCCGCTTGCCGCGGGACCGATCGTCACTTTAGTTTGCCTCTTTCGAGTTGAGCATTCGCGGGCGAATGCAACTTACGATTCCTAGTGCCCAGCTGGCTCAGATTCGGATTCGACCGACGCCGTTTTCGATGTCGATTTGCGTATGAAATGGCGCCGAGAGCTTTTGTAAGCGTTTCAGAATGGCGTCTGCTTGCTGTGGGGCCGCGAGCCGCGGCACTCCCCGGTTGGCGAATCTATCTGAGCGGCGGAGCTCGATCGGAAAGAGCCGCAAATCGGCAAGCTTGTTCTGCTCAAAGCGGCTAACTGTGACAACGCTCTCATAGTAGATCGCATCGGAATAGGAGCCTACCAGTCCTTCTGCAGTTGGAAATCCGTTTGCCATCTCGTAAACAGTGACTTCGGCGTTTGTGTCGATCCGCGGATCCTTGCCATATACCTCATAAATGTCTGCGCCTACTGGCGCCCTGAGGTCCTCAGCGAGGAAGTTCCCCAAGCTGTAAAAAATAGGTCGCCCTTTGTAGATTTCGATGCCTCGCAACAAATGCGGTCCATGTACCACGTAGGCGTCTGCACCGGCATCGATCACGCTGCGGGCAAATGACTGTTCGTAATCAGCAGGTTCCTGGCTCCAATTCCCCGGCTCATGACCGTGGTTGGTGGCGATGCAAAAGTCGGAGAACTGCTTGCCCTCGCGAACGTTCCGGAGGATGTTGGCCACGTCGCGCAAATTGGCTTCGAAGCTATAACCGGGCTTATCGCCCGCTTTGTAGATCGCTCCGCCGAGTACCACCCGGCTTAAATCTCTTTCAGCAAGTTTGTAACCTGGTAATGCTTCGCGCAACTCTCTAAGGAGTTCGAACTTCTCCCGAGGCACTATGATACTTTCTGTTAGGCGAAGGGGGTTCAGCCCTGGTCGCCCTGGGGCCTGGCCTGCTGGATCACATGCACGGGCCATTGGTGGGAACGTCGAGGCCGACGAAACCAGCGCCACGCGCCCACGACGTGTCTCCAGGAAGCGGGCAGCTCCAGCTTCTGCGAGGTTTTCGCCAGCGCCTGAATGGACGATCCCGATATTATCAAGTGCGCGGGTTGTCTCACGCATCCCTTCAACGCCCCAGTCGAGCGTTTGATTGTTAGCCCGACTAACCATATTAAAGCCCATGGCTTTTAAGTCAGGTCCGACTTCGGGGTCACTGATGCAATAGGAGCCGCCGTGCTCAGCCTGCGGGCACCCTTTTGACGGTCTGTCTAAGATAATGGTTTCCAAATTGCCGAAAGTGACATCGGCATCTTCAAAGATCCTGAGAACATCCGCCAAGCCGGGATTGTAGCCATGAGCCACCGGTCGCGCATACAGAATGTCGCCAACTGCCGCCATCGTGAAGCCGTCTTGAACGTTTGTCGCAATCGAGCCGATTGCATCAAAGCCGTTATCCCCTTGGCTCAGAGGATGATCACTCGGGTGCATATTTTCTTTCCATCTCAGACTTCACCTATTCCAGGCATGCTTATTGTTTAGAGTCTGTGCTTCAAACTGAAACTATTCCGCCCATATCTCGCTGAATACACGCTGAAAATTCTGTCCGAGCACCTTCTCGATAACGCGGTCTGAATAGCCCGCTTCCGACAGATCCCAAGCGGCAACTTCCAGTCGGCGGGGCATGTTCAGCCCGGGCACGATGTACGGGCCGATGCCGTCCAAAGGTGCGGAGACGCCGCGTTCGTCTCGGCCGGCGACGAAGGCCTCTAGCGCTTCCCTATGTCCGTCGTTGTACTGTATCGGCGTTATCGAATTGTCGCTGCCGATGCCAACGTGGTCCTCGCCACAGACATTCAGAGCGTGCACCAGATGGCGATTGAACAGTCCTCTGGAAGCGTACACGGGATCCTGCCCGAGATAGGGCATCATAAAAATGCCGAATACGCCACCTCCGTCCGCCACCGCCCGAAGCACCTCGTCCGGCTGGTTGCGAGGGTGGTCGTAAATCTCCCGGCAGGCGCTGTGGGAGACGATGATGGGTGCGCTCGATGCACGCGCTGCTTCAAGGGCGGTCTGCGGATGTGAGTGGGAAAGATCGACGACTCGACGGCGGCGATTGATATGACTTACCGCTTGACTTCCAACCGGCTTAAGGCCGGCGTCGGAGTTGGTGACGAGGCAACCAGATCCTATCTTACTATCGCCATTGTAGGTCAGTTGCATGATCATGACCGACTCATCGGCAAAGAGATCAATCGACGGTAGATCGTCCTGCATGAACTCAAGCCCTTGGAAGCCAAAGATGATGCCGAGAAGGCCCTTCTCCTTCGCGCGGTTAATGTCGCTGGGCCTCTCGATCAAAATGAGCGTATCGGGGTTAGCCGCGATGTCGTCCTTGACGTCCTTGATCCAGCTCAGCATCTCCGTGACGCTTGTGCCCTCGACCGTTAGGTTTACAGCAGTAATACCCGAGCGGCGCACATTATTGAGCTGTTCCGCCGTGAACTGCCGTCCGGCAGGAGGAAAGTTGACGTTGCAGGTGTTCGCCGAAGCGAGAGCATCGATGACGACGGCTCTATCGTAAAGCTTCCTAAGCGCCGCGGGCGGCTCCACGGTCTCCGACGTCCAGAGGTCGGCCGCTCCCAGAATGCCCTCAGCGGCACATATCGCGCATGATCCCGAACCGATATGCGCAGGATGATGGGCTGCGACCGTGTTGACGCCAATCGCGCTGCTATAACCATCGCTTTCAGACATACTCTCTCCTTCGAATTTGTGTGGATTAGCGACTACATCCCGGTCCGCCGCCGGGACTGCTACGCAAGCTGCAGCACGATCTCGGCCACATCCGGGAATTATGTCACGCTCCTGCCGCGATGAAAGATATTGTTGGCGAGGGTGACGGTCATTAGCCTAGGTCCCCGCTTTCTGATATGAACCGAAGCTAGCATATCTCGAAAGGTCAATCATGCCGAATATGTACGAGAGAAGGCGGATTGACAGCAGAAATTACTTCGAAACACAAGCCGAACAGAATAATATATTGCAAAGTCCATAGGCTCGCATGAGTCTCTTTGCACGTTATGCCCACAGCCAATTGTTTTCATTTCAGCAGCAGGCACCTAGTGTCCGCAAGGGAGGCGTCGGGAGTGAAGCGTTTACCTGCAGTCCCGCAGGCGTATTGCGGCAGAAGCCCATGCCAAGCTTACCCTGATATTCCCCGTCTCAGCCGACAATTGGGGATGGAGCGGCCTCTCTGCCCCATCGACGCATCCGAGTGGGCGGTAGGTCAGTGCATACACCCTCGGCGACCTCCGCTGCCATGCCGATCGTCTCGCCTAGTGTCGGGTGCGGATGGATGGTCTTGCCGATGTCGACGGCATCCGCCCCCATCTCGATCGCCAGGCAGATCTCGCCGATCATGTCGCCAGCAGCCGGTCCGACGATGGCGCCGCCGACGATGCGATGCGTTTCCTTGTCGAATACCAGCTTGGTCAGGCCATAGTCGGCGCCGTTGGCGATGGCCCGGCCAGATGCTGCCCATGGGAACTTGCCGACCTCAACAGGACGGCCGCCCGCTTTTGCGGCATCCTCGGTCACGCCAACCCACGCGATTTCCGGATCGGTGTAGGCGACCGATGGCACCACCTTGGCGTCCATGAAGCTCTTGAGCCCTGTTGCCGCTTCGGCCGCGACATGGCCCTGATGCACGGCCTTGTGCGCCAGCATCGGATTGCCAGTGACGTCGCCGACGGCGAAGATGTTCGCCGCACGCGTGCGCATCTGCGCGTCGACTTCGATGAACCCGCGCGCATCAATTGTTACGCCAGCCGATGCCAGTTGCAGCGCCTCGGCTGCCGGCCGCCGCCCGGCCGATTGCAGGATCAGGTCGTAGCGCCTGACGCCGCCGACCTCGCCGCTCGTCGTCACGACAAGTGCATCTTCCTCGGCAACGACAATTTCGACGCGCGCACCCAGAAAGATCGCATCGAAGCGATGGGCATTGCGCTTGCGCCAGGCCTCGACCACGTCGCGGTCGACATCGGGCAGCAGCTTGTCGAGTTGCTCCACCACGTCGACTCGCGCGCCGAGCCCGCTGTAGACGGTGGCCATCTCGAGTCCGATGATGCCGCCGCCGATGACCAGCATGCGCTCGGGAATGAAGGGCAGTTCGAGTGCGCCCGTGGAATCGACGATGCGCGGATCGTCAGGCAGGAACGGCAGCTTGACCGGCACCGAGCCGGCGGCGACGATCGCCTTGGCGAAGACGATCCTGCGGTTGCCGCCGTCGAACAACTCGACTTCGACCGAGCCGCTATCGGCGAACTTCGCCGTGCCTCTGACAACCTCGACCTTGCGCAGGCGCGCCATGCCCTTCAGCCCGTCGGTGAGCTTGGTGACGACGCCGGCCTTGAAGCTGCGCAGCTTGTCGAGAACGACGGTCGGGGTATCGAAGACAACACCGTGATCGCCAAGACGCTCGGCTTCTTCCTTGACGGCGGCGACATGCAGCAGCGCCTTGGAGGGAATGCAGCCGACATTGAGGCACACACCGCCAAGCGTGGCATCGCGCTCGACCATGATCACGCGCTGGCCGAGATCGGCGGCACGAAAGGCTGCGGAATAACCGCCAGGTCCGCCGCCGATCACCAGCACGTCGCAATCGGCCGCAGCACCCGACGCGGACGATGGCGCTGGTGTCGCTGCCGGGGCTGCGGCGGTCGCCGCCGGCGCCTCCGGCTTGGCCGCAGGCTTGGCTTCGTCTGCGGCTGCTGCCGCTTCCACGGTGGCGATCAGCGCACCCTTGGAAACGCGCTGGCCGATGGCGAGTTCGACCGAAGCGATGCGCCCGGCAAATGGCGACGGCACGTCGATCGACGCCTTGTCGGATTCGAGTACGACCAGCGTCTGGTCAAGGACGACGTCGTCGCCAAGCTTGATATGCACCTCGATGACGGCGACGTCCTTGAAGTCGCCCATTTCGGGCACCCTGATTTCGGTGATGCTCATCTGGCCTCAAACGATCGCGCGGCGGAAATCGCCCAGCAGGGCTGATATGTGGCCCAGGAATCTGGCGGCGGCGACGCCGTCGATGACGCGGTGATCCCACGACAAGGAGACCGGCATGATCAGCCTCGGCTGGAAGGCGTCGCCGTCCCAGATGGCTTCCATAGCCGAGCGGCCTGCGCCGAGGATCGCCACCTCGGGCGCATTGATGATCGGCGTGAAGCCTGCTCCGCCAATGCCGCCGAGCGACGACACCGAAAAACAGCCGCCTTGCATGTCGGCAGCCGACAGCCCACTCCCGCGCGCCTTGTCGGCGAGCGCGCGCATCTCGGTGGCGATCTCGAGCACGCCCTTGCGGTCGCAATCGCGGAGCACCGGCACCATCAGCCCCTTTGGCGTGTCGGCGGCAAAGCCGACATGGACGTAGTTCTTGAGCACCAGCTCGTCGCCATCGAGCGAGGCGTTGAAGCGCGGGTATGCCTTGAGCGCCAGCGCCGACGCCTTGATCAGGAAGGCGACCATCGTCACCTTGGCGTCCTTGTTTGCGCCATTGAGCTCCTTGCGGAACTCCTCAAGGCCAGTCACGTCGGCCTTGTCGAAGTTGGTGACATGCGGAATGGTCAGCCAGTTGCGGGTGAGATTGCCGCCCGAGATCTTCTGGATGCGCGACAGCGGCTGGCGCTCGACCGGGCCGAACTTTTCGTGGTCGACAGTTGGCCAGGTCGGCAGGCCGGCCCCGATGCCGGAACCAGACACCTGGACCGAGGAACCTCCTGCGAGGCGCTCCTTGATGTGCGCCGCAATGTCTTCGGCGCAGTATCCTGCCCTTGGCGCTGGAAGGTTTCACCGTGCCAAGGTCGACGCCAAGCTCACGGGCAAAGGCACGTACCGACGGCGTGGCATGGGCGCCTGCTGACGTCTCCGACCTGACCGCCGGCGCGTTGCTTGCCACTGGTGCAGCCGATGCCGCCTTCGCTGCCGCCGGCGGTTCTGCCTTGACGGGCGGAGCCACGGGAACGGCTTCGGCCTTTGCCGTTTCCGGCAAGGTTGCTGGCGAAGGCACCGCTGTCTGTGCAGGAGCGGCATCGATCGTCAGCAGCAGCGCGCCCTGAGACACACGCATGCCGATCGACACCGCGAACTCCCTGACGGTTCCGGCGAAAGGTGCCGGGATCTCCATCGTCGCCTTGTCGGATTCCACCGTCATCAACGGGTCTTCGACCGCAACGACGTCGCCCGGCTTCACCAGGAACTCGACCACCGGCACATCCTTGTGGTCGCCGATATGCGGCAACCTGACTTCCATTAGCTGGCTCATATCAACTCTTTCGGAACTGGAACTCGACCGGATCAACGCAACCAGGGCGCATCGACCGCATCATCGAGGCCGTAGCGGGCAATGGCGTCCGCGACCGTCTGGCGCGGAACCGCTCCTTCGGCAGCGAGGGCCGCAAGGGCTGCCACCGTGACATGACGATGATCGACCTCAAAGAAGTCGCGCAGCGCAGCGCGCGTATCGCTGCGGCCGAAGCCGTCGGTGCCGAGTGCCGTGAACGGAGCCTCGACATAAGAGGCGACCAGTTGGGAATAAGCGCGCACATAGTCGGTGGCCGCAATGATCGGCGCCTTGCCGGGCAAGCAACTCTTGATATGGCTGACCATCGGCTCGGACAGCGGGTTGAAGCGGTTGTGACGCTCCACTTCCCGTGCATCGCGCGACAGTTCGGAAAAGCTGGTCACACTCCACACTTCCGAAGCAATACCCCAGTCGGAGGCAAGCATCTGGGCTGCCTCGATCACCTGCGGCAGGATGGTGCCGGAGCCGAGCAAGCGGACAAGACCAACACTCTTCTTGGGCTTGTGGCTGGCGACACGGTAGAGCCCCTTGATGATGTCGGCCTCGACACCCGCCGGCATCGACGGCTGGGCGTAGTTTTCGTTCATCGCGGTGACGTAGTAGAACTCGTCCTTGCACTGTTCCATCATGGCGCGTGCGCCATGATCGAGAATGACCGCCAGCTCATAGGCGAATGCCGGGTCATAGGCGCGGCAGTTCGGAACGGTCGAGGCAACGAGCAAGCTCGATCCGTCCTGATGCTGCAGGCCCTCGCCGGCCAGCGTCGTGCGCCCGGCGGTCGCCCCGATCAGGAAGCCGCGCGAGCGCTGGTCGGCAGCCGCCCAGATCAGGTCTCCGACACGCTGGAAGCCGAACATCGAGTAGTAGATGTAGAACGGCAGCATGGCGAGGTTGTGCACGCTGTAGGACGTCGCCGCCGCCACCCAGGACGAAATCGCACCGGCCTCGGTGATGCCCTCTTCGAGCAGCTGCCCGTTCTTGATTTCCTTGTAGTAGAGCATCGAGCCGGCATCCTCCGGCTCGTAGAGTTGGCCAACCGGCGAATAGATGCCGACCTGGCGGAACAGATTGGCCATGCCGAACGTGCGCGCTTCATCGGCCACGATCGGCACGATGCGCGGTCCGAGCTCCTTGTCCTTGATCAGGTTGCCGAGCAACCTGACCGCGGCCATGGTAGTCGACATCTCCTTGCCTTCGGCGTTGAGTGCGAAGTCGGCATAGCTCTGAAGCGGCGGGATCGTGACCGAAGCGGCCGTGCGGCGACGCGCCGGCAGATAGCCGCCCAGCGCCTCACGGCGCGAACGGAGATAGTTGAGCTCGGCGCTGTCTTCGGCGGGCTTGTACAACTCGATCCGCTCGACCTGCTCGTTGCTTATCGGCAGCGAGAAACGGTCCCGGAAAGTCAGCAGGCCCTCGACGTCGAGCTTCTTGGACTGGTGCGCCGTCATGCGGGATTCGCCGGCGCGGCCCATGCCAAAGCCCTTCTTGGTCTTGGCGAGGATGACCGTCGGCCGCCCCTTGGTCGCCTTGGCCGCCTCGAACGCAGCGTACAGCTTGCGGAAGTCGTGGCCGCCGCGCTTCAGCGCATCGATATCGCGGTCCGACATGTGGGCGACCAGCGCCTTGAGCTCAGGATCCTCCTCGAAGAAATGCGCCAGATTGTAGGCGCCATCCTTGGCGCCAAGCGTCTGGTATTTGCCGTCGACGGTGGCGGCGAAACGGCGAAGCAAGGCGTGCTGGGTGTCACGCGCAAACAGCGCATCCCATTCCGATGCCCACAGCACCTTGATGACGTTCCAGCCGGCACCACGGAAGGTGCTTTCAAGCTCCTGGATAATCTGGCCGTTGCCGCGCACCGGGCCGTCGAGACGCTGCAAATTGCAGTTGATGATGAAGGTCAGGTTGTCGAGCTTTTCGCGGGCCGCAATCGACAGGCCGGCGATCGATTCCGGCTCGTCCATCTCGCCGTCGCCGAACACGCCCCAGACATGACGGTCCTTAGTATTGGCGAGATCACGGTCATTTAAGTAGCGCATGAAGCGTGCTTGGTAGACCGCGGTGATCGGGCCGATGCCCATTGACCCCGTCGGCACCTGCCAGAAATCTGGCATCAGCCAGGGGTGCGGATAGGAGCACAGTCCCGTGCCACCAATCTCTTGCCGATAGTTCTTGAGCTGCTCCTCCGAAAGACGACCTTCTAGATAAGCGCGCGCATAGACCCCTGGAGCCGAATGCGGCTGGAAGAAAACCACGTCGCCATCACCCTCGCCGCTGTCGGCGCGGAAGAAGTGGTTGAAGCCGACCTCGAAGATCTCCGCTGCCGAGGCGTAGCTCGCAATGTGGCCACCGAGTTCGCCATAGGCCGTATTGGCTCGCACCACCATTGCCAGCGCATTCCAGCGTATGATCGCAGTGATGCGCTCTTCCATGGCGAGATCGCCAGGGAACGGCGCCTGCTTTTCGAGCGAAATGCTGTTGCGGTAGGGCGAGAACGGCAGCGCGTCGTGGACGATGCCAAGCTCCCTGGCCTTGCGGTCGAGCTCGCTGAGTATGAACTCTGCTCTTGTGCCCCCGGAATTGAAGAACAGGGATTCGAGCGAGGCCAGCCAGTCGGCCGTCTCGTTTGGATCGCCGTCATGTGCTGCGTTGTCGTCACCGATATGGGCGGAGGGGTTTTTAGTGAGCATAATGGCGCCGAGGCTCCCAAGTTTCCACTCGCGCAATTTTATCGGCAATGCGCCGGCATTTCCTGCCGAAGATATTGCAAAATTTTTCTTGTTACAGCAGATACTACCACAGTGACTTTATGATGAAGCAGGCGATGCGGAAAATGAACCTTGATGCGATAGACATAAAAATTCTTAACCAGCTCCAGGAGGACGCGAGCCTGACCAATGTCGAATTGGCTGCGCAGGTCGGGTTGTCGGCCTCCCCCTGCCTCGCCCGAGTGCGGGCGCTCGCCGAGGCCGGCGTGATCACTCGTCGCGTGACATTGCTCAACCCGGTGATGCTCGGCGCCTATCTGAGTGTATTCATCCAGGTCACGTTGGAAAAGCAGATCGAACCGCTCCTTGAGGTATTCGAAACCGCGATGGCCGGTTTTCCCGAGGTGATGGAGTGCTATCTGATGACCGGAGATTCCGACTATTTGCTCCGAGTCGTGGTACGCGACACCGTTGCACTCCAGCATTTCATCGTCGACCGACTGTCCAAAACGCGTGGTGTTGCCAATATCCGCTCGAGCTTCGCCCTTAAGCAGGTCAAGTACAAGACAGCCTTACCTCTGGAGAACCTCATAGAGCCTCTGGGTGTGGTGACTACCCGTCATTCACACCGAACTACTCCTTCAAGCCAACTAGGGGAAAAACGGCACAGACCATAAAGCAGGATTTGTGCATATAACGTCGACTGTACGCAGAAATGCACTCTTGTCACCGGTGACTGCCACTGACTTTTCATCCAGCAGCGATTAAGCTAATTGCTTTGGAATACCCAGATCGCTTTATGAGCGACCCGCCTGCCTGGTGCACCCTCCAATCCAGAACACGCTCGCCGATGCCGTTCTCGACCGCCTTATTCATAACGGTACCGTTGAATTCATCGTCGATCGTGACCGCAACTTCTACTTCCTCGAAATGAATACGCGGCTTCAGGTCGAACATCCGGTCACCGAACTTGTAACCGGCATCGACCTGGTCGAGGAAATGATCCGCATCGCGGCCGGTGAAAAGCTGCGCTTTGGCCAAGAGGATGTGAGGCTGAACGGCTGGGCAATCGAAAGCCGGCTCTACGCCGAAGACCCGTATCGTAATTTCCTGCCCTCGATCGGTCGTCTGACACGCTACCGGCCGCCGGCCGAAGGTGCGGGTGCGGGCGGCTCACTCATCCGCAACGATACCGGTGTGGTCGAGGGCTCGGAAATCTCGATGCACTATGATCCCATGATCGCCAAGCTCTGCACCTGGGCACCCGACCGGCTGGGCGCAATCAACGCCATGGCTGCTGCGCTGGATGATTTCGAACTGGAAGGCATCGGCAATAACCTGTCCTTTCTCGCCGCTGTCATGGAGCATCCCCGGTTTCGCGAGGGGCGGCTGAGCACAGCCTTTATCGCCGAGGAGTTTCCAGACGGCTTCGCAGGTGTATCTCCAACCGATGCCGATGAGCGCAAGCTCGCGGCGGCTGCGGCACATATCAACTGGAAACTCCAGCACCGCAATGTCCTGATCTCCAGGGCGATGGACAATCATCGTCGCAAAGTCCCTAGCGATTGGATGGTCGCGCTTGGCAACCATGCCTTTGCGGTGGCCGTGTGCGATCACGAAGACGGAACCGCAGTGTCATTCGATGACGGCTCGATCCTGGCCGTCGAAAGCGACTGGCTGCCGGGACGGCCCCTCGCGCACTTTCAATTTGGCGCCGAAAGCACATCGATCAAGACGTCACGGTCAGGAACCGGCCACCGACTGCGCTGGCGCGGAATGGATGTCGTCGCTCATGTACGCATCCCGGCGATCGCCGAGCTGGCGCGACTGATGCCGAAAAAGCCGCCGCCGGACACCTCAAAGCTGCTGCTTTGCCCGATGCCCGGGGTCATCACCGCGATTGCCGTATCCGAAGGAGAGCCGGTCGAGGCTGGCCAGATTCTTGCTACGGTGGAAGCGATGAAAATGGAGAACGTGCTGCGCGCCGAACGGCGGGCTGTTGTCAAACGGATCGCCGCCAAGGCGGGCGCAAGCCTCGCCGTCGACGAACCCATTCTGGAGTTCGAATGATGGCCGATCCCAAACTCGCAGACTGGCGCGCTGTTGCCGAACGGGAACTGAAGGCATCGCCCGACACCCTCGTCTGGCGCACGCCCGAGGACATCGACGTCAAGCCGCTTTACACGGCAGACGATTTGGATGGGATCAACCACCTCGCCACGCTGCCTGGGCTGAAACCTTTCGTCCGCGGGGCCCGCGCGACGATGTATGCCGGCAGGCCGTGGACAATCCGGCAATATGCCGGCTTCTCGACCGCGGAGGAGTCGAACGCCTTTTTCCGCAAGGCGCTCGCCGCCGGCCAGCAGGGCGTCTCAGTTGCCTTCGATCTCGCCACCCATCGCGGCTATGACAGCGACCATCCACGTGTCGTCGGCGATGTCGGCAAGGCGGGTGTGGCAATCGATTCCGTCGAGGACATGAAGGTCCTGTTCGATAGCATACCGCTCAAGGACATGTCCGTCTCCATGACCATGAACGGTGCTGTCATCCCGATCCTCGCTTGCTTCATCGTTGCCGGTGAGGAGCAGGGCTGCTCGCACGCCGAGCTTTCCGGGACCATCCAGAACGACATCCTAAAGGAGTTCATGGTCCGCAACACCTACATCTACCCGCCCGAACCCTCGATGCGGATCGTCGCCGACATCATCGAGTACACCACAAAGGAGATGCCGAAGTTCAACTCTATCTCCATCTCCGGCTATCACATGCAGGAGGCGGGCGCGACGCTGGTGCAGGAACTCGCCTTCACGCTCGCCGACGGGCGGGAATATGTTCGTGCCGCGTTGAAGAAAGGTCTCGATGTCGACGATTTTGCCGGACGGCTCTCGTTCTTCTTCGCCATCGGGATGAATTTTTTCATGGAGGCCGCCAAGTTGCGGGCAGCGCGACTTCTGTGGTCGCGTATTATGGAAGAGTTCGAACCGAAGAAGCCTTCATCACTGATGTTGCGCACGCACTGCCAGACATCAGGCGTGTCGCTGCAGGAGCAGGACCCCTACAACAACATCGTGCGCACTGCTTATGAGGCGCTCGCCGCAGTGCTCGGCGGCACGCAGTCACTCCACACCAACTCCTTTGATGAGGCGATCGCGCTGCCGACTGAGTTTTCGGCGCGCATTGCGCGAAACACCCAGCTTATCCTTCAGCACGAGACCGGCGTGACCAAGGTCGTCGATCCGCTGGCCGGCTCATACTACGTCGAAAGCCTGACGAACGAGTTGGCGCAGAAGGCGTGGGCCCTTATCGAGGAAATCGAGGCCATTGGCGGCATGACCAAGGCCGTCATCGAAGGTTTGCCAAAACGCCTGATCGAGACGGCGGCCACCCGCCGCCAGGCGATGATCGATCGCGGCGACGAAGTGATCGTCGGCGTCAACAAATATCGACTCGAGACCGAGGCCCCGATCGAAGTCCTTGAGATAGACAATGCGGCGGTGCGCGAGACACAGATCCGCCGCATCAAACGGGCTAAACGTCAGCGCGATCCCAAGCGCGTCGACGCAGCCCTTGCCGCGCTTGGTGAGACCGCGGCCAGCGCCAAGGGCAACATTCTCGAAGCGGCCGTCGAAGCGGCGCGCGCTCGCGCCACGGTGGGGGAGATTTCCGACGTGCTGCGCCGCGTTTTCGGGGATCACGCGGCCGTTCCCGAGGTGATTACTGAAGTTTACGGAGCCGCCTTCCGGGACGAACCGGAATATAGGACGTTGGTTTCCCGAATCGAGGGCGTCGCCGTGTCACTCGGCAGACGGCCAAAGTTGATGGTAGCCAAGCTCGGTCAGGATGGCCACGACCGCGGCGCCAAAGTGATCGCATCGGCGTTCGGCGATCTCGGCTTCGATGTGGTCGCCGGGCCGCTTTTCCAGACACCGCAAGAAGCAGCAAGCATGGCCGTGGCCTCTGGGGTTCATGTCGTCGGCGCATCCTCGCTCGCGGCCGGACACAAGACCCTGCTGCCGCAACTCGTCGAGGCGCTGAAAGCAAACGGCGCCGAAAACATCATCGTCGTGTGCGGTGGTGTGGTGCCGCGCCAGGATTATCAGTTCCTGATGGACCGTGGGGTCGCCGCCGTGTTCGGCCCTGGAACGAACATCTTGGATGCCGCGCGCGCGGTCGTCGATCTCCTTGAAGGGAAGCGTCGCAATCAATGAAGAGTCTTGTCAGTAAGGTATCCGGCGATGCGCCCATGTCTGGCTGCCGAACATAGGACCGGCGTCGACGTCGCTGCGATCTCTGATCGACCCACGGCGCCACGAAATTCGGCATCGGCCCGCGACGTTGCGTTGAGGACTGGAAAACCGAACAGAATGCCGAAAGGACGGTCTGCTTCGGCATGAGGAAAGGACACAATGGTAGTGAGAGGACCACAAACGAGCCCCGAAAGCGCCCGGCACTTGTGGACGCAAACGGAAGTTCGCGCACTCCATGACGCGCCTTTCAATGACCTGCTGTTTCAGGCGCAAACCATTCACCGCCAGAATTTCGATCCCAACAAGGTCCAGCTCAGCCGCCTTCTCAGCATCAAGACAGGCGGATGTCCGGAGGATTGCGGCTATTGCAGCCAGTCCGCGCATCACGAAACGGGCCTGAAGGCGTCGAAGCTGATGGAGGTCCGGCGCGTCATCGCCGAAGCGACCAAGGCGCGCGATGCCGGCGCCACCCGCTATTGTATGGGTGCCGCCTGGCGAAATCCCAAGGCGCGCGACATGGATGCGGTCGTGGCGATGGTCGAAGGCGTCAAGGCGCTGGGCATGGAGACCTGCATGACGCTCGGCATGCTTGATCTTGAGCAGACCGCTCGTCTGAAACAGGCAGGTCTCGACTATTACAACCACAACATCGATACGTCGGAACGCTACTACAGCGAGATCATCAGCACGCGCAGCTTTGCCGATCGGCTCGACACGCTCGAACAGGTTCGCCAATCCGGCATCAAGGTCTGCTGTGGCGGTATTGTCGGCATGGGCGAGGATCCGGTGGACCGGATCGACATGCTGGTCACTTTGGCCAATCTGCCGGAGCATCCCGAAAGCGTTCCGATCAACATGCTGATCCCGATCGCCGGCACCCCGCTTGCCGACGCCAGGCCGATCGAGCCGATCGAATTCGTGCGCGTGATCGCGCTGGCACGCATCATGATGCCGAAATCGCATGTCCGACTTTCGGCCGGCCGCACCGCCATGACCGACGAGATGCAGGCGCTGTGCTTCTTTGCCGGCGCCAACTCGATCTTCGTCGGCGACACGCTGCTGACGGCGGACAATCCCGGCGAGGACAAGGATACCCTTCTGTTCCGCCGTCTCGGCATCGAGCCGATGGAACTCGAGGCGCAATGAACGGGGCGCCGCTTGCCCGCTATGACGCGACCCTGCAGGGGCTGGCGCGCAAGGACCGGCTGCGGACGCTGTCGCCGAGCGCCGGACTCGATTTCTCGTCGAACGACTATCTCGGGCTCGCCGCCTCGAGGAGGCTTGGCGACGCGGTTGCTGCAGCCATTGCGCAGGGCACGCCGGTCGGCGCGACCGGATCGCGGCTGTTACGCGGCAACGCGCCGGAACATGAGCAACTAGAGGCAGACGCTGCCGCGTACTTCGGAGCTGAACGTGCGCTGTTCTTCGGCAGCGGCTACATCGCCAACTTCGCTTTGCTGACCGCCTTGCCGCAGAAGGGCGACCTTTTGGTCCTCGACGAGCTCGCCCATGCCAGCATGCATGAGGGGGCCCGCGCTGGCCGCGCCGAGTTCAAGCTCGCCGCGCATAACGACGTCGATGCTGTCGAGGATGCGATCACGCGCTGGCGCGCCGAAGGCGGCACCGGGCGCGTCTGGATCGTGATCGAAAGCCTCTACAGCATGGACGGCGACCGCGCGCCGCTGGAAAGCCTGGTCGCGCTTGCCGATCGGCACGAGGCATTCATCGTCGTCGACGAGGCGCATGCCACCGGCGTCTGGGGACCGGAGGGCCGGGGGCTGGCCGCCGCATTCGAGGGCCGCGACAACATCGTCGCGCTCCACACATGCGGCAAGGCGCTCGGCGCGTCCGGAGCGCTCGTCACCGGGCCGGGACTGCTGTGCGACTATCTCGTCAACCGCTGCCGGCCGTTCATCTACTCCACCGCGCCATCGCCGCTGATGGCAGTGGCAGTGCGCGAGGCGATTGCCATGCTGTCCGATGAGCCCCAACGCCGTGTCCAGTTGCAGGAGCGCGTTGCCTTCGCGGGCCGCCAATTGTCCGAGCTCTGCGGCGTGAAGCCCAGCGGCTCGCAGATCCAGCCCTTTGTCATCGGCGACAACAGCCGCACCATGGCGGTGGCGGCGGCACTGCAGGCCCGCGGCTTCGACATACGCGGCATTCGTCCGCCGACGGTGCCGGAGGGCACGTCGCGCCTGCGCATTTCGCTGACGCTCAACGTCGACGAAGCCGACATTTCGGCGATGGTCGAGGCACTTGCCGAGGTGCTGGGCTCGGCATGACCAAACGCATCGTCATCACCGGAACGGACACCGGCATCGGCAAGACGGTGTTTTCGGCGGGGCTCGCCGGCCTGCTCAATGGCTTCTACTGGAAGCCGGTGCAATCGGGCCTCGACGAGGAGACCGACAGCGAGGTCGTTGCCCGGCTTTCCGGCTTGCCTGCTGGGCGTGTCCTGCCGGAAGTTTACCGTCTGAGGATGCCGCTTTCGCCGCATCGATCAGCCGAAATCGACGGCGTCGCGATCGAGGCGGCCAAGCTCTCACTTCCAGTCCTACCGGGTCCGCTCATCATCGAAGGCGCCGGCGGGCTCATGGTGCCGCTCAACCGGCAGACAAGGTTCATCGATATTTTCCGGGAATGGCAACTGCCGGTCATCCTTTGCGCGCGCACCGCGCTCGGCACCATCAATCACACCCTGTTGTCGATCGAGGCGCTGCGGGCCCGCTCCATCCCGCTCATCGGCCTCGCCTTCATTGGCGAGGAGGTGGCCGATACGCAAAAAACAATCGTGGAATTCAGCGGCGTGCCGGAGCTCGGCAGACTGCCCCTGCTCGATCCGCTGACGGGTGAAACGCTGAGGGATGCGATGGTTGCCGGCTTTGACCTCGCCTCGATTGCGGGAGGCGAATGATGTCGCAGTCCAGTGTGTGGCATCGCTTCACCCAGCACGCGCTTGAGCCCGTGATCCCTGAAATCGTCCTGACGGAGGGAGCCTATCTCCACAAGGCCGACGGCACGCGCATCCTCGATGCCATCTCTTCCTGGTGGGTCGTCACCCATGGCCACCGCCACCCCCGCATCATGAAGGCCATCGAGACAACCGCGTCGAGCCTCGACCAGATCATCTTTGCCGGCTTCACGCACGAGCCGGCCGAACGGCTGGCCGAGGCGCTTGTCGGCCTCGCTCCGCCCGGCCTCGACTGGGTGTTCTACTCCGATAGCGGCTCGACCTCCGTCGAGGTCGCATTGAAGATGGCGCTCGGCTATTTCCGCAATATCGGCGCGCCGCGTTCGCGCATCGTCGTCATGGAGCACAGCTATCATGGCGACACTATCGGCACGATGAGCGTCGGCGCCCGCGGTGTGTTCAACGCTGCCTACGAGCCGTTGCTGTTCGAGGTCGATACCATCCCCTTCCCGGCCGCCGGGCACGAACAGGAAACGCTGGATCGTTTCGAGGCCGTCAGCCGCGGCCGGCGCGCCGCCGCGCTGATCGTCGAACCACTCGTGCTTGGCGCCGGCGGCATGCAGATGTATCCGGCCTCGGTTCTCACCGAACTGAAGAAGATCACTGAGGCCTCCGGCACGCTGCTGATCGCCGACGAGGTGATGACCGGCTGGGGACGCACCGGAACCATGTTCGCCTGCGAGCAGGCGTCCGTCTCTCCGGACATCTTGTGCACCTCGAAGGGCCTGACTGGCGGCGTAATCCCGCTGGCCGCAACGCTTGCCACGGATGCGATCTTTCAGGCTCATTATTCGGTGGACCGGAAGAAGACATTTTTCCACTCGAGTTCCTACACCGCCAATCCGATTGCCTGCGCGGCAGCACTCGCCAATGTCGAGATCTGGCGCGACGAGCCCGTGGCCGAACGGGTCGCGGCGTTGAGTGCGATGCAGGCCGCCGGGCTTCGGCGCTTTCGTGACAATGCCAACTTCACCGACAGCAGGACGACCGGCACGATCGCGGCCCTCGATCTGCGCACCGGCTCGGCCGGCTATCTGGCCGAGATCGGGCCGAAATTGCGCGCCTTTTTCCTCGAGCGCGGCCTGCTCGTGCGCCCGCTTGGCAATGTCCTCTACCTTCTGCCGCCCTATTGCATCACCGGCGAGGAACTGGACGGGCTCTATGACGCCATCGAGGAGGCCGGCGACCGCTTCGGGGCGAGGCCGTGAGCAGGTCGTCGCGCATTCTCGGGTTTGGCCATCATGCGCCGTCGCGCAAGGTCGAGAACCCGGAAATCGAAAACCGTCTCGTGCTCGAACCCGGCTGGATCGAGCGGCGCACCGGAATTCGTTCGCGCTTCTGGGCAACGGACGAAGACACGCTGTCTGGTCTTGCCACGCAGGCTGGCGACATGGCGCTGGCGAACGCCGCTATTGATCGCAGCGACATCGGTCTCCTGTTGCTCGCCACCTCGACACCCGACCATCTTCTGCCGCCCAGCGCGCCGCTGGTCGCACATCAGCTGGGGCTCGGACGAGCCGGTGCGATCGATCTCACCGGTGCCTGCGCCGGCTTCATCTATGCGCTGATGTTCGCGGATGGCTTCACCCGCGTGCATGGCAAAGCGGCCCTTGTCATTGCCGCCAACATCCTCAGCCGCCGTATCAATCCGGACGAGCGCGCCAGTGCCGTGCTGTTTGCCGATGCCGCCGGCGCCCTGGTGATTGGTCCGAGCGAGGATCCCGATCGGGGCATTCTCGGCGCTGCGGTGGATTCCGACGGCTCGCGCTATGGGCTGATCCAGATTCCCGCCGGAGGAAGCAACACACCATTCCACGCCAATCTTGACCTCGACCAAACCCGCATGACGATCGCCGACGGCCGTGAAGTGTTCGCCAAGGCGGTGGAGATGATGACTGGCTGTTCGCAGGACGCGCTCGCCGCGGCCAAAATGCAGCCGCAAGATATCGATCGGTTTGTGCCGCATCAGGCCAATGCCCGTATTTTCGATGCGGTCGGCAGGAACCTCGGCATAGCAGATCAAGCGATCGTCAAGACGATTGCCGACTACGGCAACTCTTCCGCCGCGACCATCCCACTGTCGCTCTCGCTGGCCAATCAGACAGAGCCATTCCGGCCTGGGGAGAAGATCCTCCTGGCAGCAGCAGGTGCGGGTCTCAGCGGCGGTGCGCTCGTCGTCGGAACTTAGCCGAGTGGCCCGGCCGCCCAGAGGACGGGCAGGACACGTCATTTATGATGAGAGGAAAACGAGACCAATGCGAAAAATAGTCGCCGGCAAGTTGCACGGCATCTACGTCACCGAAGCGAACCTCAATTACCACGGTTCGATAACGCTAGATCCTGACCACTGCGAAGAGGCAGGGATCCTGCCCATGGAATTCGTTGAGATATGGAACAAGAATTCCGGTTCGCGGATTTCGACCTATGTCATCCTCGGCGAGCGCGGCTCACGATGCTGTATTCTAAACGGAGCGGCTGCCCGCACTTGCCAGCCCGACGACCAGATCATTGTCTGCAACTCCATCTATCTGGACGAAGCGCATATAACCTCTCTGAAGCCGCGGATCGTTACGTTCGACCAGGATAACCACATACTCGACCGCCTGAGCTACTCCGTCGATCTTGACGCACATGGCCGTTACAGTTTCTCCATCCTTGATGAGGCCAGTGAGGCTTTGGCCATTCCTGCGCGGGTCTCCGGGGCGTGACAGCCGCCGCACATATGTGCGAGTCTCTCCGCCCCGTTGCAACTTGCTCGGCGCTGAAGTGAGGACCTAAACCTCCCGAAGCTGCTGACACTCCAGCTTCGAAAGGAGGAGGCACTTTCGGCACGGCGGGCTTTCGGGGGGATGACGCAATATCCCGCGTCTCCATGGTGCGAATAGCGACGCGACTCTAATGTGATTTTGCGTGTTTGACCCCTGTCTCAGGTTACTTGCGGTGGCGGCTTGCAAATTCTTGCTGCTTTTTCCAGCGCCGCGGCCGAATCCTTGACGACCTGGCTTTTCATAATCTTTGCCGCCGTGTCGATCAAGCAGGCCACATGGTCGTCTTCCGCATCGGCAGCGGTGCCAACCATCACCATAAATATGGCCAGCCGGACGGCCGCAAGTAGCGTTGAAATGGCCCTTTGGCGATGTGTTTCTCCCGCCGGCACCAAAGGCTCACCAGCCATCCAACGTCTCCCCAAATCCGGTGTAGATATCAGCGTTCGTCAATCGGTGGCTTGCCAGCAAGGCCGAGCCTGGCTCGTTGGTCATCGGCGGACTTTTCCGCGGGAGACTGTGTCTTGAACCGAAGAACGGTTAGTTTGCCGTCCTCAACAATATGAACGACCCATCCCCCACCGGCGCGTTTGACGCGCACGTCGTTAGGTTCGCCAGCCACCATCGCTGCCCCTCATTTTCGTCGCCCTAGACCGAGACTGGAGTCGTTCCCCGCACAGCGAAAAACACGGGACCTTACGTAACGTCAAGCACAGATTTTCTGATAGCTGACGCTTTATGGATTGGAAGGGGATAGCGATTTCGGCCCAGAACCTTCGAGCCCGCCGCATATTGCATTCGGATCGATTTCGCGGCGCAGTGACCCGTTGAACCTGATCCAATTCAATACTGGGCGTAGGGACGGTGCAAGGGCATTGCGGGAGTTTACGCCCGACGTCCTGTTTCGGCGGATCTACAGAAGCGTCTCTTCATCCTTATCCTTCCGGCACAGAACTGGGCCTCCAATGCATGAGCAAAGGAGCCTCAAGATGTCGACGGGGCCGCTGCCCGCCTCACGCAAGATCCACAAGCCCGGTGCCCTCCACCCGCAGATCAGCGTGCCGATGCGCGAAATCTCTGTCCAGCCCACGGCCGGCGAGCCTTCCGGCGCCGTCTACGATCCATCCGGCTCCTATACCGACGCTGCTGTCGAAGCCAGCATCGAAAAGGGTCTCACCCGGCTTCGCCACGAATGGATTAGGGCCCGCGGCGAAGTCGAGCCTTATGACGGCCGCCATGTCAGGTCGGAGGACAATGGATTTAACGGGTGAGCGCCCGACGCCGGAATTTGCCATTCGTAACTGGCCCCGGGCCAAGGCTGCAAGGCGGTGACCTAGCTTGGCGGTGACCCTGCGCGAGCCGGCATCAACACCGGAAATGGAGTTCGTTGCCTATCCGAAAGAACTTCGGCCGCGAGATTCTGCGCGACAAGCTCAAGCGCGACAGCAAGGCCTTCGGCGCGGCGATCCCCGACCTCGTCACGCCGGGACGAAGAATCACTCCTGCCGACTACAACCATCCCGAGAGCGAGCCTATGAGACATCGGCGCAATTTCCTGGTGAAGATCGCCGCCAATATCGGCAACGCGTATCGCGACGGCAAGAGAGGTAAGCAAAGGCCAGTAGATCGAGTTCTGAGGCGATAAGCCATGGGGCCGCGAAATCGGCCTGATCGACGCTCTCCCAAGAATCTTCCGCAATGCGCAACATGCAGGTAGTGGCGGAAATGTCGAACTTCGACACATCCGGATTGCAGTACGCCGTCCTGAAACCCTTGGTCGCGAAAGTGCCCCAATCACCTCATGCAGCGCTTCGAAAAAGTGCCCTGCCGGTGGGGAGGTTCACCGGCAGGGCGCGCCGCGCATACGTCGCGTACCGCGTAGCGGGCTGAACAGCAGCAGCAGGTCATCGCTTTGTTTTAGATCGCACAATCCAGCCGGCGAAAAGGATCAATTCGATGCTGCGTGCGAAATGAGGGTTCCAAAACGAGACCCTAAGTGATGGCTTCAGTTCAACCCGTCGAAAGCTACGCAGTGTTCCGTGGCGATCCCGCCATCAATCAGTGCATAATAGATCGAGATGGTGCGCTAAACTACATCTGAACGTGCTGTTGGAGATGCCGGCGAAGACAGCGCGTCTCCCGAAGCCGGCCATCATTGTGCCATAGGCGAGCGGTCCTCCTCCCAATTCTCGCGGACAACCAGCAGCAGCGCCAGAATGGCAGTGCTTGCCACGGGCGATCCCGTCTTGATTTCGGATGACATCGCCGTGAAGCGCAGCCCATCTTAGATTGCCGTTCTCGTAACTCCCGCGGCAGAGCGGACGAGCGAACCTTCCACTTGCAGCGCCATATAGTCCCTAGAGCGACCAGGTAGCTGAGCGTGGTAACAGCAAGACCGCCAGAAGCCCGAACCAGGCAACCACGATGCCGCCGAGTGCTCGGCTCAAGGTTCCGGACAGTATTGAAGCCGACGGACAGGAAGGTGACGGCAGCGGGAACTTCGCATCGCTCCACCATATCGCAGACCGAGGCCTGTGACGCGGAATCGTTTAGAGCGCCGCCGCATGCGATCATCAAGCCGAAGATTATCCGCGGGTCGACAAAGCCCGGCGGAACCAACGCTGTTAGCATCGCAGAGGCTATAACCATAAGGCACCGGCCGGCGAACATGACCCGGCGACGGCTGAAAATGTCGACGAGAGCCCTGGCGAAGACAGATAGAATGAAAGCGGGCAGGTTCGACCAAGCCTGGACCAGCCACCATCAGATCGGAAGTCGAGATTGTTGCCATTAGCCAGCCGAGGCTCGAGGCCTGCGTGGCGAGCCAGATCGAGCGAAAGGTCGGGGTCCTGAGCGGCGCAAACGCCTAGCGAAGCCACATCCGCAACTATGCCAGCAACTTCCCGTATTCCGGCGAGGCTTTGCCCCCTCCGTTCGGTCGCGGTGCACAACGCGATCGCTAAGCCAGTTTCCAGGCACCGACAGCCGGCGCACGCGACTGCCGAATGACACCCAACTTACAGCTCATCATTGTGCAGCGAGATCGGCCATCATCTTCACCAGAGGGCCGCTGAAGTCGGAATCGTAGGCGCTCGCGTTCTCGAGCACGCTGAAGTAGACGACCACGGTGCCGGTGTCAGGGTTCGCGAGCATGTACTGGCCGCCGTAGCCGCCGTGGCCGAGCCACGTCCCGTCAGTATTCGTCTGGCGGCTATACCGCATCCAGTCGCGCGGCTTCCGTAGGGGCGGTCCTGGATTGCGGCGCGTCTCTTCGATGAACGCGGCATCGCCGACGCGGCGACCGTCGATGCCCTCGCCCTTGCGCGTAATCAGCAGCCCGTAGCGCGCGAGATCGCGCGCGGTGAGGCAGGCGCCGCCGCAGACCAGCGGCACACCCTCGCGGTCGCGCCGCCTCGACAATCTCGATCAGCCAGTCGCGTCGCGGCTGGCCGCTGGCGCACTCGATGATCCAGCCGAGCACATCGCTGTTGGTCGACTTATACAGCGCCTCTCCGGTGCGATTCGCCACGTCACCGCCGGTGATGCCGCAGATGAAGGAGCGGGTCGTCCCTTCCTTTTGACCATCCAGCGGCAGGCGAAAGCCGGTGGCGGCATCATATTCGTAGACCGTCGCCTGGGGGTCACCGTAGTCCTCGGTGAAGTGAGTGGCGACGTTCATGTCGGCGACCGCCTTGACGGTCGCCTCGGCATAGCCCGTACCGATCTCCGGCAAATAGGTGCCTACTAGCTCATCAAGGTTGACGAGACCGTCGGCCACCGCGCGGCCGAGCATCAGGTTGAGCGTCGTCTTGGTTATAGATATAATGGGATGCGGTCTCTCCGGACCGAAGTCCGGCGCGTATGCCTCGCAGAGGATGCGATCGTCGCGCACCACGACGAAGGCCGAGAAATGCGGCATGGCGAGATAGCGGGCGACGCCAGGCCGCTCGCCAATGGTCCAGTCGACCTCCTTCCTGAGTGGCGAGACGCGGGGGGCGCGTATCGAAAAGGCATAGCGCATCGTGGTGTGGAGGTTGTGGAAGCCGTGGCGGCGGTGGTCAGGCAGGTTCCAGCGCGGCTTGTTATCGAACAGGGTGACCAGGTCGGGATGGGCGATCGAGGGGAGCGTCATGGGGCTTACCTTTCCAGTAGGGGTTGTTCATGGGACTCATGAAGAGTGCACGGTTCACCGACCCTTAGCCGTCGTTGAGGATAGCTCCCCAATCGGGCGTTGGTGGGCGCACGCCCATGCCCAGAAAGCTGAGACCCGCCTCTACGGCGATGACGGCCGGAACGTCCATGCTCACGAGAATGAGAAGCGGGCCAAGGACATTGGGCAGTACGTGCACGGCCAGGATGCGCGTCGTGCCGGCGCCCATACTACGCTCTGCGGCGATGTATTCACTGCTACGCAGCGCTTCTGTCTGGGTGCGCACGACACGTGCGTAAATGGGCAATGACGAGAATGACGCTCGCCAGACTTGGTCCCAGAAGCGCGATCACGGCCAGCGCGAAAATGATACTTGGAAAGGACCGGATCGTATCGAAGACAAGCAGGAGCAAATTGTCGAGCCAGCGGGGACCGAACCCCGCGATCAAACCAAGGACGAGGCCGACTGCCAGTGAACTGCCGAGAGAGGCGAAAGCAACGAGGAGCGGGATACGGCCGCCCGTGATGGTGCGAGAAAACGTGTTGCGGCCGAGTTGGTCTGTGCCCAGCAGAAAATCCAGTGAAGGTGCGGCCAAACGTGACCCGACCATGATCCGGATCGGATCATTGCAAACCTCCCAGCCTTCGCCCAAGCTAGGCACCCCCTCTCCTGCTGGCTCATGCGAGTCAGGGGCTGATACATCAGGTCCATCGGTGTCGAGGAAACCGCGAGCGTGGTATTGTGTAGGTCGAGCGTATCCGGTTCCTCAGAGCGCCAACATGCGGTTCCCGCCCAGTCTGCTGCGCGAGGTCGACATCGGGGGGCTGACGGCGGTCGCAGCCGCAAGCGCAGCCGCGCCGAATTCCCTAGGATAGAATCTTCAAGGAACATATTGGCTCTCACCATTTATTGATACCGCTCAGGCTCGCGTGAAGCGCCATTTCTTGACGCGGTCGGAGTTTAGCTCGAAACCGTCAGCGGTGACGCTCAGCGTTGCCCTCCAGAGCCGATCGGGACGCATGTCGGTGCCGGGCTGGAGCAGAAACCAGAGATCCCTGTCAGCGGCGACGATGGGCGCGTTCATGGCGCCGAGATCGGAGCGCAGGCGGAACATGCCACGCTGCGCATCACCATCGATCTCGACCTCGAGGCCCTGCAGCTTGTTGGTGTAGCGTCCGGTGAGAGGGGCGGCGGCCCTGGCGCCTGCCATCAGCGGTGCGTAGACCCTCGGCGTGCCGCAGAAGATGCCGTCAAACTTGCCGTCCGGCCGTGGACCGAGAACCAGGTCGGTGATCGGGTTCTCGGGCCTGGCGCCGCCCCGATGACCAAAATCGAACCCCTGCACTCCACCGGAACTGAGGAAGGTTGGCACGCCGTTATCGGCGACGATCTCGAACACGTCGGCGCCGCCTTCCTGCCGGTAGCGGCCGGGAGCAAGTTCGATCGGCGCCGGCACGGCGTTGCCGAAATAGATGTCGGCGATACGGCGGGCGACTGCGAAGGTGGCGACCTGGTCGTTATTAGCGATGATAATGATGCCGAGCCCGTCGTCGACGAAGCGCATCGATTCCGATTTGCCGCCGGCAACAGAACCACCGTGGCCGACCGCGCGGCGGCCGCGATAAACGTCCGTCTCCAACCCAAGCCCATAGAAGCCGGTTGCGCCGTTGTCGAAGACGCAGGGCGTCGCCATGCGCCGATACATTTCCGCAGTGCCAACCTTGGGGTCGATCAGGTTCTGCTGCCAGACCACCATGTCCTCGAGCGTCGAAACCAACCCGCCTTCGCCGCCAAATTCAATTCCCCAGCCCAGTTGGATCCACCCGTTAGCGTGCTTGGTATAGTGCGCGGCCAGCCGCTTCATCACCGATCCGTCGCGCAGCATGAGCGAGGTGTCGTTCATGCCGAGCGGGCCGGTGATGCGCTTGCGCAGAACCTCGTTGAAGGTCGCGTCCTCAATCTGCTCGATGATCTCGGACAGCATGAAAAAGCCGGCATTCGAATAGGTCATCGCACTGCCGGGCTTGAAGTTGAGCGCGTCCTGCCTGGCGATGACATCACGGGAGGTCTGGCGGTCTGATGGCGCGAAGATCGACAGACCGCAAACGAACATGCCTTCCACATGGTCGCGGTAGCCGCTGGTGTTTGAGGCGAGGTGCCTGAGCGTGACCGGGTACTCCAGCCGGGGGACATAGGTGAGGTGCCTCTGAACCTCGTCCTCCAGGCTGAGCTTGCCTTCTGCCTCCAGCATCAGGATTAGCAGCACGGTGAACTGTTTGCTCTGCGAACCGATGCGGATGATGGTCTTACGTCCCATTGGGACGTCGTCGTTGATGTTCGCCAGACCATAGGCATTGGCGAAGATCTCCCGGCCGTTCCCAGTCACCGCGACGACAGCGCCAGGCATTTCCGGCCCGCTGAACTCGTTGAACAATGCGTCGACGCACTTGGCAAAATCGGCGGGTGCCCTGGTCATGATTGTCATTCCTCGGTGGTGATGGTGCTGGACGTCCTTCAGGACGATATGAAGCATGGGTAAGATGGTTTTGCGCCAAAATGCATCGGCTTTTGAAACGCTGCCCGCACGAGCGGCGTGGTTTGTGATGTTGTCAGACTTTTGGATGTGTCCCTGTCTCACCAGTTCGGATGTCGGCTGTTACTCGGCCCCGTGAAAGGTTACGTTTTCCGGATCAGTGAAGGCGAAGACGGCAATCGAGCGCCGTTCATATCCGACGTGAGGAACCGCTTCGCGCCTTTGGTCTTTAGTGGTCGCCGGCGCACCTCAAAGCCAGCGGTCGGCCGCACGCCGCCCGCGGCCGCAAACAAGCGCGTAGAGGGCCAGGTGGCGGGTCTAGGTCATGCGTCAAGGGTGCAAGCAGACGCAGATCCGAGCCTGCTCGCCTGCCGGCTATGCGGACAGCGTCCTCCCCAGTTTCAGCATCATCGGCAGAGTGATCGGGATATTGCCGGCGCTGGACGGTACGGGGTGAGACGCCAAGCGCGCCACCACCATGTCCGCCTTAGGCGCAACATAGAGCAGCTGGCCGTGCATGCCTCGGCCCAAGAACGCGCCCAGCTCATCGTGTGTCACCCACCATTGGCTGCGATACGCGTAACCCTGCGCCGCCTCATATACCTTGGAGGAGGCGCCGCCATTTTGCACGTCGTGTACCACGGAGGCGGGAATGAGCTGCTTGCCGTTCCACTCGCCCTCGCGTCGCATTAGCTCGCCGAAGCGCGCCAGGTCGCGCGCGGTCGCCGACAGGCCGGCGCCGGCCATCGCCGTGCCCGCGAGATCGACGAAGACGTATCCGTCCTCTTCGCAGCCGAGTGGGCCCCACAGGCGTTCATGCAGCAGCTGCTCGAACGATCGCCCTGTCACGCGGCTCATTACCCAGGCCAGCGCATCGGTGTTCGCGGTCATGTACTCAACGGATCCGCCATGCGTGCCCACCTTGCGAATGGTGCACAGGTAGTCGCACAAAGTCTGC
Organism: Mesorhizobium caraganae; assembly: GCF_016836705.1. Taxonomy (GTDB): domain Bacteria; phylum Pseudomonadota; class Alphaproteobacteria; order Rhizobiales; family Rhizobiaceae; genus Mesorhizobium; species Mesorhizobium caraganae. Next base: position 28,998 of record NZ_JAFCGY010000040.1, read on the forward strand.
GGCCCGCTGTACCCAGCCGGCCGAGGTCGCCAGCCGCAGGCGCGCGCATGCGCCCAGAAACTGGAGTGTTTATCGGCGTAGTCTTCGCTGTAGTCGAGGCCCGTCTGCATGTCCATCACCTGCCGCAGCGTCGCGTCCTCGAACGCGCTGCCGCGCAACTCCGGCAGATAGTGTGCGAGCACCATGGATTCGTCGAGCACGCCTTCGTGTACGAGCGACGCGGCGAGCGTACCCGCATATGACTTCGTAACCGAGTGCAGCGCATGCGGCAGGTGCGGCTCGAGCGCGCCAAAATAGCGCTCATAGACGATGCGCCCACGATGCAGCACCACAATCCCGTCCGTGTAGGTGTCGTAGAGCGCCTCATCGAAACGGCGCACGCGCCCGTTCGTATCGGCAAAGGTGAGCGCATCAATGTCGGCGGTCTTGTCGCCGCGATCCAGCAGCGTAGGCCCGCCCGGTCCGCGCCACACATTGACAGTTGGCACAAGCTCGCACATGTGCGACAGCGACCAGCGCAACTGCGGGAAATCGAGGAAAGCGTCGCTCTCGAAGGTGATGCGCTTCTGCGCCGGTGGCGGCGCCCCGCGCATCCAGCCGAGTTCATTCGGATCGGACGCGCGGCCATCGAGGTAGCGCTGTCCATTAAATTCGAGCATGCCCATCCCGAGCTTTCCCTCCTTCAGTTGCCATGTCTGTGCGCAGTTCAAGTTTTCTGGTTGCTCAGGTCCTTACGGCGGACGCGCAAATCTCGCGGCCGGACGGTCCAGACTTGCGCCGTCCGGCCCGAGCTTACCGAGCTGCACCACCAAGCGGCGCGGAAGGATCGCTACATGCCGCGTTGGGCCGAGCTGGGCTGCAGTCGGATCAATCCAACGCCGTCCTCGATCTCAATTCTGGTGCCAAATGGCTTCGAGAGCTCCTGTAGCCGCTCCAGAATTGCTTTAGCTTGCGACGCGGGTGCGAGCCGCGGTACACCCCGGTTCGCAAATCTGTTTAAGCGGCGGAGCTCGATCGGGTGGAGCCGCAATTCAGCGAGTTGGTTCTGCTCAAAGCGGCTAATGGTGACCACGCTCTCATAGAAGATCGTATCGGATTGAGACCCTACTAATCCTTCCGCAGTCGGATATCCTTTTGCCACCTCGTCGACCGTGACTTCGGCGTCTGTATCGACCCTCGGATCCTTGCCGTAGACCTCGTACATGTCGTCGCCTACTGGCGTCCGGAGATCCTGACAGAAGAAATTGCCCAAGCTGTAAAAGATAGGCCGACCTTTGTAGATCTCGATGCCTCGCAACTGATGCGGTCCGTGCACGACGTATGCGTCTGCCCCGGCATCGATAAGCCTTCGGGCAAACGCCTGTTCGCAGTCAGGCGGTTCTTGGCACCATACCCCGGGCTCGTGCTCATGATTCGTGGCGATGCAGAAGTCGGAGATTTGTTTGCCCCGACGAACGTTGCGCAGGATATCGGCGATGTCACGCGAGTTAGCCTCGAAGCTGTAACTGGCTTTGTTGCCAGCTTTGTACGTCACCCCGCCGAGGACTACGCGGCTTGGATCTTTTCCAGCGGGATTGTAGCCCGGTAGTACTTCGCGCACCTGTCTCAAGCTCTCGAGCATCTCCGGCGGAACAACGATGCTCTTCTCCAAACGAAGGGCGTTGAGCCCTGGTCTGCTTGGCGCCTCGCCAGCAGGATCGCACGCACGAGCCATCGGCATGAACGTCGTAGCAAACGACACCAACGCAACCCTTCCACGCGGAGTCTCCAGGAAGCGCGCGGCTCCAGCTTGTGCGAGGTTTTCGCCTGCGCCTGCATGGATGATCCCGTACTTATCAAGCGCACGGCTCGTCTCGCGCATGCCTTCAAGGCCCCAGTCGAGCGTATGATTGTTGGCGCGACTGAGCATATTGAAGCCCATTGCCCTTAAGTCAGGTCCCAGCTCCGGGTCGCTGATGCAATACGCCCCGCCGTACTCAGCCTGAGGGCATCCTTTGGATAGAACATCCAAGATGTTGGTTTCCAAGTTCCCGAAACTGACGTCGGCCCCATGAAAGAGCTTGAGGACATCGGCCAGGCCGGGATAATGGCCCTTGGTCACTGGCCGCGCAAAAAGAAGGTCGCCAACTGCCGCCATTGTGAAGCCGTCTTCAACATTTGTGGCAATTGAACCGACCGTATCAAAGCCACCATCCTGCTGGATTGGATGGCGACTGTTCTTGTGCGAATCTCTCTCCATATGATCTCCTACTTTTCGCGAGTGCTGTCGCTATATCTGGGTTTTCCGATACATTAGGACCGGATCATGAGGCTGAGCACATGGGCAAGCGAATGATCACCCACTTCAGCCGGCTGGGACGGGATGTCTGTAGCCGGAGCGCGCACATGGCAGGCCACAACGCGCCCGTCTGCCATTGGCACTAGAGGCGGCACCTCGATGCGGCACCGATCGACCGCGAGCGGGCAGCGCGGGTGAAACGCGCAGCCTCTCGGCGGATTGATCGGACTTGGCACCTCGCCCTCGACGGGCGCCACCAGCCGAACTCGTGTCGGATCCGGCACCGGAGCTGCCGCAATCAGCGCCTCCGTGTAGGGGTGGACCGGCCTGGCGAAGAGCGCCTCGCATGTGGCCAGTTCCACGATCCGCCCCAAATACATGACCGCGACGCGATGGCCGATATGCTCCACGACGCTAAGATCATGCGAGATGAAGACGAAGGCGATGCCCATCTGCTGCTGGAGATCCAGAAGCAGATTCAAGATCTGTGCCTGCACGGAGACGTCGAGAGCCGACACCGCTTCGTCGGCGATGATGAGCGAGGGGTTGAGCGCCAGCGCCCGCGCGATACCGAGCCGCTGGCGCTGACCGCCTGACAACTCGGATGGCAGTCTGTGCATCATCTCCGGCGACATTCCGACCTTTCGGAGAAGGTCTGCGGCGAGTGCCTGACGCTGCCTTCGGCTGAGACGCTCGAAATTCTCGACGGGTTCGGTGATGATTTGCCCAGCGGTGAGGCGCGGGTTCAGCGACGAGTAAGGATCCTGAAAGACCATTTGCATCCGACGGCGCCAGGCGTGAAGCGCGTCCTTCTTGAGGCCCGCAATGTCGGTACCGTCGATCAGCACGCGCCCGCCCGTCGGCTCGACGAGCCGCATCAAGAGCCGCGCCACGGTGGACTTGCCGCAGCCGGACTCACCGACGATGCAAAGCGTCTCACCCGCCTCGACGGAAAAGGATACATCCTCCACCGCCCGGATCACCGGAATGGTCTTCTTCAGGAATCCTGTACCGAGCGGATAATGCTTGGTCAGATTCTCGACTTTCAGCAAAGGACCGTTCATGCGCCCATCACCTCTTCGGCGCGCCAGCAAGCTGCGGCGTGGCTCGACCCGACATCACGTAGGATGGGTGTCTTCTCGCGGCAAATGTCGATGGCGAATGGGCAGCGAGGCGCAAAGCTACAGCCCACAATGGGCTCGCGCAGGCTTGGCACAATGCCTGGGATTTCCGGAAGGCGGCGCTGTCGGCCGCGCCGCTGGTCAGGCACCGATCGCATGAGGCCCTGAGTGTAGGGATGCGCGGGACGCGCAAATAAATCTATCACGTTCGCCTGCTCTACGATACTGCCAGCATACATCACGATCACGCGTTGGCATGTCTCGGCTACAACGCCCAGGTCATGCGTGATGAACATGACGGCCGTTCCCGTGCGCTCTTTCAGATCGGCGATGAGCCGCAGAATCTGCGCCTGGATAGTGACGTCGAGCGCAGTGGTTGGCTCGTCGGCGATCAATAGTTCCGGTGAGCAGGCAAGAGCCATGGCAATCATGGCGCGCTGGCGCATGCCGCCTGACATTTCATGAGGATAGTTGTTGACGCGCCGTTCGGGGTCCGCAATGCGAACGAGACGGAGCATCTCTTGCGCCTTTGCCATCGCAACCGACCGCGAGGCCTTGGTGTGGATCTGCACCGCCTCGGCGATCTGGCGACCGACCGTATAGACCGGGTTCAGACTCGTCATCGGCTCCTGGAAGATCATGGCGATCTGGTCGCCACGGATCTGTCGCATCTCCCGATCGGACAGCTCAAGCAGGTCGCGTCCATGAAAGCGGACCTCGCCGCCGACAGTCCGGGCGTTCATCTTCGGCAGTAGGCGAAGGATGGAGAGAGCGGTGACGCTCTTCCCGCATCCCGATTCGCCGACGACGCCGAGCGTTTCGCCTTTCTTCACCTGGAAGCTGATGCCGCCCAGGGCGCGGGTAGTGCTTTCGTCGCCGACAAAGTGTGTCTCGAGATCTCGAACATCGAGAAGCACGTCATTCCCCGCCGATTTTTGCATTAGCATGTCAGCGCCTCCGCCGCTTCGCGCGGGGATCGAACAGGTCGCGCAGGCCGTCCCCGAGCAGGTTGACGGCAAGGACCGTGACGGCAAGGCAGATACCGGGGGCGAAGACCGTCAATGGGGCGATAGCGAGATACAGTCGAGAGCTTGAAATCATGTTGCCCCAGCTCGGAATCTCGGGCGGCACGCCCACGCCCAGGAAGCTCAGCCCGGCCTCTGTCAAGATCGCATCTGCGCAGACTATGGCGCTCTGCACCATGAGCGACGGAATGGTGCTCGGCAGGATGTGCCGCCATAGCACTTTCGGCAGGCGCGCACCGCCGCAGAGGGCGGCTTCCACATATGGACGCTCCCGAACACTCAGAACCGCCGAACGAACCAGCCGCGAGACACTTGGCATCTGTGGGATCGTGATGGCGACGATGAGGATAGCGATCCCTGGCCCTGTCAGAGAAATAAGGGCGATGGCCAGCAGAATGGTCGGGATCGACATAAGGCCGTCCATGACCCGCATGACGATATTATCGAAGCCGCGGTTGTAGCCGGCGATGACACCGATCAGAACGCCGCCCAAGGCCGCGCCCGCGGCCGACAGCAATCCGACCATTAGTGAGATCCGGGCGCCGAAGATCGTTCGTGCAAACACGTCACGGCCCAGATTGTCGCTTCCGAACCACATCTCGGCGGAAGGTGGCTGGAGGCGCTTGAATGGATCCATGTTCAATGGATCGCCGGCGTAAAGGGGGGCAGCGAGTGCTAGAACGATCAACAGCGCCAAGAGGCCACCCCCTATCACGACCAGCGGATGCCGCCTTGCGAGACGGGGCAGGCCGGAGATTCGCAGGCGGCCCGTCGGGACGTATTCAACTGGTGCGGAGAGGAGCGTCATAATCAGTACCGGATGCGGGGGTCGACCAGGGTGTAGGAAAGATCGACCGCGAGATTGATAAGGACGTACAGACCCGAAACCAGGATGAGCACACCTTGAATAATGGGATAGTCGCGGTTGTTGATCGCATCGACCACCAAACGACCGACACCAGGTATGTTGAACACCGTTTCCGTGATGACGACACCGCCAATCAGACCTGCGAAACTTAAGCCGATCACGGTTAGGATCGGGACACCCGCATTCTTCAGAGCGTGGTGGAAAAGCATGGAATATGACGAGGCGCCCTTGGCGGCGGCTGTCCGCATATAGTCTTCCGACAGAACCTCGAGCATGCTCGCACGCGTGATCCGGGCGATGAAAGCAATGTAGGGAATGCTCAAAGTCACGGTCGGCAGGATCAGGTGCACAAGCCATGGCCCGAAGCCATGGTCGATAGGCTTGTATCCTTGAACCGGTAGCCAATGTGCTGTGATCGCGAACAAGTATATGAGAAAGAAGCCGACGACAAACACCGGGACAGAAAAACCAAGCGTCGCGAATGCCGTCAGGATGCGATCAACAAGACCGCCAGCTCGCCACGCGGCAAGAATACCGAAGGAAACCCCAATCGTCACCGAAACGATCATCGTCAGGATCGACAGGGAGATGGTCGGTTCAAGCCGCTGTGAGATGAGCTGGAGAACCGGTCGGCCGGCAAAGATCGAGGTGCCGAAATCGCCGCCGAGCATGTCCCGCACCCAACGTATGAACTGAACCGGCATAGGATCATTCAGTCCCATTTTTTCGCGGATGCCGGCGATCATCTCTGCCGTGGCCGACTTGCCGGCGATCATGGCCGCCGGGTCGCCGGGCGCCAGCCTGAGAAGCAGGAAGACGAAGATCCCGACCATCGCCATGACGGCGATGGTCGAAACGAATCTACGTAGGATATAGGCGGCCATTGCGTCTCAGGCCTTCTGCATGTTCCACATCGGCACGAGCTGCACCGGCACGCCGATGAGGCCCGAGAGCGTCTTCCGCCGGGCAACGGGTGAGAGGTATTTTCCCAACCTCACGTCACCAACAAAGTCCCACCAGATATGTTGCATCTGGCGGGCCAGTGCTTTGCGATCCTCAATTGTATTGACATCCGCCCATTTGGCCCGAAGGGCTTCATACTCGTCGCTCTTCGGCCATCCGTACCAGGCGTTGTCCCCGTTCGCGAGGAGAAGGGGGCTGCCGAGTGGGTTGCTGAGGGAGTAATCTGCTTCAGACGTAATGAAAATGCTCCAACCGTCCTCCTCAACGGGGACCTTCTTCGCCCGACGTGTGGTGATAGCGCTCCAGTCACTCGGAGCCAACTCGGCATTGACCCCGATCTTCCGCAGCGTGGCCGCCAACAGCTGCGACGGATTGTCAAGGATCGGTATGTCCGTCGGGTCGAGAATGACTACCTTCTCGCCTGCATACCCGGCCTCGGCGAAAAGCTGCTTGGCCTTTTCCGGATCGCCGCCCTTCTTGTACCAGCCCGTATTTTCGTCGTTGGATATGGGCTCCCCAAAGATCGAAGTCTCAGGGCGACCATTTCTCGGGTCCATAACTCGCATGAACGCCTCCTGATCGACCAGGTGAAGAATCGCTTGTCGCGCCTTCACATTGTTGAACGGCTTCTGAAGCGAATTGATGCGCAGGCACACGTGATTGCCTGTCTCGTTCAGAACTTGGAGTTCAAGGTTGGGATCGCTCTCAATCAAAGGGTAGAGGTCAGCGGATGGCTGCTCGAAAAAGTCAATCTCACCCGCTTGCAGAGCCGCGAGTGCAGTCTGCTGTTCGGCGATGAACTCCCAGATCACACGATCAACCTTGACGATCTTTCCGCCAGCCAATCCGTCGGAAGGTTGCTTGCGCGGTACATATCGTTCGTTCCGGTCGTAGGTTACGCTCGCGCCGGGCGTGGTAAGAGCCTCATTGAACTTGAATGGTCCCGATCCGATGTTGGTTGTAACCTGTTCGGTCGCCGGGCGACTGGCGTCCTGTTCGCGCATGATGAACAGGCACGGTGGCGTGAGGTCTGCCAAGACATCGATCAGAATCCCAAGCGGCTCCTTTAGGACGATGGTGAAGGTCTTGTCGTCCTTTTTCGAAATCTCGTTGGCACGCGCCATGATCAGCTGCCCGCCCGAAGATACTTCACCCCAGCGACGGATCGAGGCGACACAGTCCGCCGCGGTAACAGGGGTGCCGTCGTGCCAGCTGAGGCCTTCGCGTAGCTCAAACGTATAGGTCTTGGTGTCCTCTGAAACGTTCCACTTCTCAACCATCTGCGGCTGCGACGTGAATTTCGAGTCCAGCGAGAACAACGTGTCGTAGATCGCTAGGCCGTGGTCGGCAGTGATGTTCGTTGCCGTCCAGATTGGATCGTAAACGCTAAGGGCATTGCCCATCGCCATCCGAACAGTCCGCGCGTCGGTTGGCGAGGTCTGTGCCCGAAGGATCGATGGAATCGACACGGCCGTTCCGGCAGCCACGCCCATCTTAATGAGATTGCGTCGAGAGATTGTCATGTTCAAGTTCCCCTTTTTGAGCCACTGGCGCGGTTAATCCGCGCTTATTAGGTCTCGTCGACCACCGGCGAAGCACTCGCCTGTCGTCTCCAACAGATGCCTATTGAGGCATGACGTTAGATAGCACCTGGGCAGGAGGGGTTTGCGCCAAAATGCTTCGGCTGCTGAAATACGGACCGCACAAAGCGCCGTGGTTTGAAATGTCGCCAGCATCGCCGCGCTGCACGGTAGCGCATCTTCGGACGCAGGGGTACGTCGCCGGGTTGCCGTAGTATTCAAAGTGGATGCCCCGGCCCATAGGATTTCAGCTTCGGCGCGTGGTAATTGGATAAAGACCAAACGGCAGCGAATATCGCCTCGGCCTATGCCTTTTGTTCCGCCGGAGACAGGCAGCGCCGGACTGATCGTGTCAAGTCCGGCCCTTGCTGGATAAGTGAGGTTGTGGTGCGTTAGGCGGACCGGTGGTCGGTTCGCTCTGCATCGCGATTGAGTTCGTCGCAGATTGCCTCGAGCTGCTGTCGCCCTATCTCGGTTGTTCGGATGCCGCGCCATCGCTCGGCTGCCCGGATGGGGCGGCACACATTAGCTTCAGCACCGTGCTCGCCGAAGGCATTCGGGATCACCTTGGTGCGCCGCCATTCTTTGCCAAACACGCATTCGAGCAGGTTGGTGGCTCGGATCGCACGCCGACGGGCGAGCGGAAACTTGAGGTGAGCGACGGACGCTTCGAAGTGGTCAATGAGGCAGGCCACCGATAGGGGCAGATCGCGGCCGCAGGTCGTCGCGCTCCCGCACCAGCCCCGCCCGCGCCGGGGAGGCCGCTTGGTAGCGGGCCCACGCCCGAGCGTTGGAACTGCCGCGCGGCTCGCCCTGATGCAGCCGCTCGGCTCTTGCTCTGTGGAGCAACGGCCCTGCTTCTCGAAATGTCGGCGCTAATTTGGTGCCATGTTTGCAATAGACGTACCCTCTGCCCGTCCGCGCCTAGTCCGCGTGCTTCCGCCAAATCTGTCCTGTCGGAAAGCGAGCGGCCCCCGGGAAATCTTCCTGACACATACCAAACTTTTCATTCCCTTTTGCGTTGAATGATTTCGCCTTCAGAGCGGGGCTGCTTGGTCGCGACGTTCAGCACGGGCGTCTCTGCGCCTTTACTTGTGGCGCTCGATACTCCGTTGGGTCTCGACATGCATAGGAGACGTAGGTTTGCGCCAAAATTCCTCGGTTTTTGAAACGTGGGCCGCAACGAAGCGGGGTGATTTGAAATGTCGTCGACCTACTCACATGTGCGCCTGACCTCTCCTGATTGGATCCGGAGGGCCGACGCATGTTTCAGGTTGCTGCAGCACCAAATATGCGCATTCCGTTTCACGCAGGAGGACTTAATGAAATAAGGATTGCATAACTTTGGTCATAATGAAGGACCCTGAATACGATTGGTATCGCACGATGGACGACCTTGATCGAAGAATTCTTAAAGCCTTACAACGGAACAACCGGCTCTCATTTCCAGAACTGGCGGAATTGGTGGGTTCCTCGGCAGCGTCATGCATGCGTCGAGTGCAAAAGTTGCGATCGGCTGGCGTAATCATTGCTGACATCTCGTTGGTGGATCCGAAAGCTGTCGGCAAATCGCTCACCGTTGTCCTCACGGTAGAGCTAGACCGTGAGCGGCTTGATCTCGTCGACGATTTCAAGCGCGCGATGCGTGCGGCCAAGGAGGTTACGCAATGCTACATGGTTACGGGCGACGCCGATTTCGTCCTCATCGTTACGGTCGAGGACGTCGAGGCCTTTGACGTCTTCGTCAAGACAAAACTCTATACCAACCTCAATGTCCGAAAATTTCGGAGCATGATTGCGCTCGATCGTGTCAGTTTCGAGCCCCGGATCACAGTGTAATTTTCGGCGGTTTGCGCGGAAGCCGTCAGTCCGGCCGCGTTTTGAAGTGCGCCCATTGCACGTCCAGTTTCGGATTGAACTTTCTCGCCGTGCGAACTGTGCGACCAGAGCGCGCAGCCGACGCTCGATCGCCAGCCGGCCGCCGGCCTCGAAACAAGCTTAGTAAACGGCGGTCAGGTCTCGGTTAGCGATGCAGAGCTGTGGGCGACCCTGGGCGCCGCTCAAGGTCCTCAAATTCCTCAAATGGCTGTGTTGCACCTGAGCGCGACGCCAAGCCATATTGCGCAATGCGCGGAGTTCCTTGGCGCAGGCCAGCTCGAGAAGGCGGCCTTGTGGACGGGGCTGTGTGACCCGCGACACCCTCGAATTTGCCTTATGGGGGCCGGATGTCACAGGCGCGGGCTGTGGTTGAACACCGGACATGGAACCCTCGGCGGACTATGGGGCTGGCTCGGGAAAACGGGCCCGACATGCTTTGTCGATCAAACGGGGCCTGTCGTTTGCATGAAGCGCAAGCGTTCAGTCGAGCGCTGTTCACTACAACGAATTCGCGCGAGAGCCCGGCGCCGCCTTTGCGTTTAGCTCGGCAACGGGGCTTGCCCCATGGGTTGGGTTAGGCGATCGTCTGATCGAATCATTTCAATTCTTTCCGACAAGCGACCGTTGCAGCTCGCTGATCCTTTGAATTTGACGCGCAACGTCGCGTCTTCCACGTCAACATCGCCGGTGCCATAGCGATGTCTTGCAACGATCAGCATACGAGACGCTTCCGAGCGCAAGCCTCCTAGCGCAACCTCTTGAGCCTGACCAAGTAACCGGATCGGAAAGATAGAAAAATGACGCTACAGATCGGCGTACGTGGAGATGATTGCACGCGCGGATCATCACCGACATTCAGTCGCGATCTCGCCAAGCGGAGAACCACTCCATCGCGTTTCAAGGTGTGCTTCAATGCTCGATTTGAGATGGCGATCCGTAAAGATTACGAGCATTCGTATTTGGATAGCGGTGGCGCGATAGGGTGGCGGTAAAGTGCTCCCACTTCGTTGTCGGCCTCAATTCTGTGTCACGTCACACCGATCGATCGGGATCAAGGAGGAGAACCGATTGTGACTGAAATCGAAAACATGAAACCTTGGCAGTGGCCTGAAGATCGTTGGCGCAATTGCGTCAATCGCGTCCGTGCAGGCAAGCGGTTGACGCCGCCATGGCCCGAAGGCAAGCGCTGCGCTGTTGCCTTATCGTTCGACGTGGATCACGAAACAAACGAATTGCGCGATGGTGGAAAATCGATCGGTCGCCTTTCTTGGGGGCAGTATGGAAACAGGCGCGGAATGCCCCGCATTATGTCTCTGCTCCAAAAATACGATATCAAGGCGAGCTTTTTCGTTCCAGCGGTTGCTGCAAACCTGTATCCAGACGAACAGCGGGCCGTTACAGGCGAAGGGCACGAGATCGGTATCCACGGTTGGATTCACGAGCTCAATTCCCTCCTGCCGCCGGAGAACGAGCGCGATCTGATGATGCGCAGCGCCGATATGCTCGAAATGATCACGGGCGCTCGACCTGTCGGATTGCGCACCCCATCGTGGGATTTGTCAGAAAGTACACTCTCAATCGCTCGCGAGATGGGACTGCTCTACGACTCCTCGTTGATGGCCGACGATAGCTGCTATGAGCTACTGGAGAATCTCGAGCGAACAGGTGTAGTCGAAATCCCTGTCGAGTGGATTCGTGATGACGCACCATACTTTATGATGAGCCGAATTGGGCCGGAAGACGTTTTGGCAATTTTCATGCGAGAGTTTGAGCAGGCATATCAGGAAGGTGAGATGTTCCAACTTACCTTCCATCCTCACATCATCGGCTACCGTTCAAGGATTTGGATTCTTGAGGAGCTGATCCGCGCTGCCAAAGCCAAAGGCGATGTTTGGTTTGCCACTCACCGACAGGTGGCCGAGCATGCGTCGACAGCGCTGTAGTCGGCCAGGGTTCATTGAGCGAAGATCTTCCAGTTTAGAACAGGTACCTGAATATGACGACGGCCATCGCAACTAATCTTCTGAATGTTAAAGGGCTTCAAAGTGAAGTTTCTATCAATATTGATCGATGGGGGGTGCCACACATCAGAGCAGAAAACCCGAACGATCTCTTCTTCGCGCAGGGTTGGAATGCGGCGCGGGATCGGCTGTGGCAAATCGATCTGGCCCGCAAGCGCGGTCTAGGCCTTCTCTCGCGCGATTTTGGCCCTGGATACCTTGCCCAGGACAGGGCTTCGCGCCTGTTTCTTTATCGCGGCGACATGGCATCCGAATGGAAAGCCTATGGATCAGACGCTGAAGAAATCTGCACTGCGTTCACAGATGGGATCAATGCCTACATCGATACTTGCGATGCAGGCCTACTCCAGCTTCCACCCGAGTTTGCTGTGCTGGGAAATCGGCCCGATCGCTGGAAGCCGGAAGATGTCGTCCATGTTCGCACCCATTCGCTGACTCAGAATGCGTCTTCAGAACTCCTGCGCTCGAAAGTCATGGCTTTGGCCGGACCGAAACTCGGAGCAAGGCTCGATATGCTTCGCAAGCAACTGTCCCATGGCGTCACCCCGACGCCTGCGGAGGGGTTCGACCCAGCGGTAATCAGCGACCGAGTGTTGCGAGATTTTCAACTCGCAAGATGCCCTGTAACCTTCTCCAAAGAAAGACTGGACTGTTCATTAGAGGAGGCCGGTCTTTGGACTGTCGTGGTTCCATCAGGAGAAGTTGCCCGTTCCTCTTTCGACGAAGGCTCAAACAACTGGGCAATTTCGGCAGAAAAGACGACAACAGGCCGCCCCATTTTAGCGTTAGATCCTCATCGCACGCACACTTTACCTTCTATTCGTTACGTCGTGCATCTCGCTATGCCAGGTCTGGACGTGATCGGCGCAGGGGAGCCAATGGTGCCCGGCGTGTCGATGGGACACAACGGAATGGTAGCCTTCGCCCTCACGATATTTGGTGCGGATCAGGAAGACATTTATGTCTATGATACTGCTTCAGATGATCCCGACAGCTACGCGTATGATGGTGGTCGGGAGAAATTCCGCGTCGTCGAGGAAGTTGTCCCGGTCAAGGGATATCCGGAACAGCCAGTTCGACTGCAGTTCACCCGCCACGGACCTGTGGTTTATCAAGACGAGAAAAACAACCGAGCGTTCAGCCTAAGAACTGTCCTGATGGATCCGGGAATGGCGCCCTATATGACCAGCCTCTCGGTCATGAGGGCCAAGACTCATCAAGAGTATGTGCGTAGCCTTGCAGGTTGGGGATGCCCTTCGGTCAATCATGTTTATGCGGATACCAGCAATACCATCGCTTGGCGGCCAGCCGGAGCTACGCCTGTCCGCGATAATTGGGACGGCCTCCTTCCCGTACCAGGCGACGGTCGTTTCGAGTGGAGAGGCTATCTTGGCCCCAGTGATGGTCCATCAGAGATCAATCCGGCGCGCGGTTTTATCGCCACCGCGAACGCAATGAACGTTCCAGATGACTGGTCCAAATCTAATCCGGCAATCGCCTACGAATGGTTGGACAGCAGCAGACACGATACGCTGCATTATGAGCTTGGCCGCGACAAGCTTTACTCCTTCGAAGACTGCATCCGCCTGCAACGCTCGACTTTTTCGCCTATTGCGGCACGCATCACCAAGGCCGTAACCCAGCTATTCAGGGATGCAGGCGATCTGGCCATCTGGCAGTTTCTGAAAAACTGGGACTATGATCTGTCAGCGGATTCGGCACCAGCAGCACTGTTTGAGGTCTGGCTGAGCAAGCACCTTGGCCCCTTGGTCGCGAGGCGCGAAGGCGCGAGTGCTCAAGTCATTCCGTTGCTCATGCCGTTTGATGCGCCAAGCATTGCCGCGTGGTTGGAAAACG
>NZ_JAFCGY010000041.1 GCF_016836705.1 Mesorhizobium caraganae
CTTCACGCTTTCGCCGATCCCCGGATAGAAATAGCCGAGTGCGATACCAAGAGCGATGGCGGCAAGCACCTGCACGTAGGGCTTGGCGTAGAAGGCCTTGCGAGGCGCGGCGTCCGCGCTGCGGATTTGTGGAGCTAACACCATTTCTCTCCCCGACCGGATAGGGGCCGGGCTCTTCCTCCCTTCCCAGGCTTCTCCCATCGCGACGCTCCGATCGAACGCTGCTGCCATGTCGGTCGCAAGTGCCGTGCCAAAATGCGGACTGCGCAATCACACCTTTTCCCGGTTTCGGTCATCTCGCGCCAGTGACCATGTGCGGATTTCCGCACTAGCTGCATTCACTCCGGGCAGAATTCCACACTAAGGGTCGCCAACGGTCGGATCTGAAGAATGCGGTGGCAGAAGACGGGATTAAACCAAGGGCGCCTTTTGATGTTCGCTGGCAGATCGGCCGCCGGTCGACCTCTCTGGCGTGCGGTTTTGCTCACACTTCTTGGTGGCCCCCTCGGTTTTGTCGTCTTTGCGACGGGCCGCCGTGCCGGCACCAGAGCGTAGTATTATGCGAGCGTGCTTTTGCCATCCCCGGCAACCGACAGTTTGAAAGGAGAGGCCGAAAGGCAGAGATGGTTCCGGTGAGCCTGACCCGCGACGGTGCGGCTCGAAAGATGCTTGTTGTCCGAAGCACTGCCAAGGAAGCGGCGCTTACGACAAGCTTCGCGCCATCGCCTCTTCCACATCATTGACGCAATGACGGTTGCCGCGAGCAACGCCAGCGAGCCGACCGGTGTCGTCGGCTCCGGACGCGGCTTCCGATCACTTCACGGTGATGGCGAGTAGCACAGCCACGCAACACCTCTGCACGGTCATCGCACCAACCAGCGCGGAGACGCGGGGTTGTTGGACATCTATCTGGTCGACGACAAATAACACTGAGGGCATTCTATCATAGGCGACGCGTTTCCTGTCACAAATGAAAGAAAGCTCGATTGACTAGCAATCCTCATTCCGGTCTGCTGAATCAACGTGCGGTTGCGCATCAACGTGCGGTTGCGCCCGGCAGAAAAGGAGAGCCAAGCCATGCACCAGGTATCGCCTCGCTTTGCATTGGACTACACGGCGGCGCCCCGACTTGATGTTCGGGCATTTTTTGCGCTTGCCAGTGACCAAGGCTTGCCCCACACCCCAATCCGCGACCATCTTTTCAGCAATCCTATTGCAGGCGGCATGCCGGTGGACGTCCGGTCCGCCGGCACCGAAGCCGGCGTCTCGATTATCTCTGTCAACGCCTTGCAGCGCTTCAATGCGTGGCCTCCCGCGCGCGAGCAAGCTCGCCGATTGGGCGGCGGCCTGCGGGGCGAAGACGCTCGTGCTGGTGCCCGAAAACGACGGCTCGGGCGACAATGGAATTTGCCGAGAGCATCTAGACGCCGGACGAAGTCGCAGGCGCACATGCCGCGAGCATTGATTTCGCGGCGCGAGATCGAGGATGACATGCTAGACTCAGACAATACGCGCGAATTCGAACAAAGTGCCGGGGAGACGCCGTCATGCTGCACATCGCTTCAGGACGCGAAAAGAGCTAACTCAAAGCCCGAGACGAACAACGCGGTCCCCATTGTGCCGTCGCACGAGAGTGCGCTTGCCGGGGTCTTCGAAATATCGAAAGTACTCACCGCCCCCTCCCGGCTCGAAGTCACGCTGGCCAAGGTCGTCGATCTTCTGCGATCGTTTGTGCAGATGCGGTGCGGCATCATCTCTCTCCTCGACGGTGATGGCCAACTGGACATCACCGTAGGCGCCGGCTGGAGCGAGAGCTGCGATGAGCGCTGCCGGATGTACCTGCCGCGGAAGGCAATCGACCAGATTGTGACGACGGACACGCCCCTCGTCGCCGAGAACATAGCGGTGCATTCGGCCTTCAGTGCCGCCGACACGGACGTGCTCGGGGCCTCCGACGCCATACGAGTGTCGTTCATCGGTGTTCCCATTCGCGTCGATGCGAACGTCGTGGGCACGCTGACCATCGACCGCGTGCTGGACAATGGGTCAAGATCTTGGCTCGATTACAACCTCCGTCTGCTACCCGTGATCGCCAACCTGGTGGGACAGACAGTGAAGTTGCATCGCTCATTCGCGTGCGACCGCGAGCAACCGATGGCGGAGAAGGAGCGGCTGCAAAAGCAGTTTTGCGAGCTCAAGCATCCTGCGCGGCGGCAGCATAAGAAGGTTTACGTCAAGGGAATGATTGGCGACAGTCCGGCGCTACTCGGTCTGCTCGAGAAGGTCGCGGTGGTAGCCGAGGCGAAGATTACGGTTCTGTTGCGAGGCGAATCCGGTACCGGGAAGGAACTGATCGCCAAGGCCATTCACGAGTTGTCGCCGCGCGCTAAGCGGCCCTTCATCAAGCTCAATTGCGCGGCGCTGCCTGAGACAGTCCTGGAATCCGAATTGTTCGGTCATGAGAAGGGTGCCTTCACCAGCGCGTTCAATTCGCGCAAGGGGCGCTTTGAGCTCGCCGACAAAGGGACGTTGTTCCTGGACGAGATCGGCGAGATCTCGGCCTCGTTCCAGGCAAAGTTGCTGCGCGTGCTGCAAGAGCAGGAGTTCGAGCGCGTCGGCGGCAACCAGACCATTAAGGTCGATGTTCGCGTCATTGCCGCCACGAACAAAAACCTGGAAGAGGCGGTTGCAAGGAACGAGTTCCGCGCCGACCTCTATTATCGCATCAGCGTGGTTCCCTTGCTGGTGCCGGCGTTACGCGAAAGGCGCAGTGATATTCCGCTCCTCGCGGCTGAGTTTCTCAAGAATTTCAACGATGAGAACGGCCGTACGCTGACCTTCGATCCGAGTGCGATTGAGGTACTGATGAACTGTGATTTTCCCGGCAACATTCGCGAGCTCGAAAATTGCGTGCACCGGACAGCGATCATGGCGGCGGGACCATCAATCGGGAGAAACGACTTTTCCTGCTCCCAGGGCCAATGCTTTGCCGCGGCACTGTGGAAGAGCCGATCGGGCAAGAGCGCGCTGCAACCGGGGCCGATCGTGCCGGTGCCAGTGAATCCGGCCACACCGCCGGCTGCGACCGCCAGTTCTGCCGCCGTGGCAGTCCCGCCAGCGATCACCGGGCAGCCACCGCTAGTGCCTGCCGGCGCAGGCCACTTAAATGGTGGGAGGATCATCGATCGCGAGGGTGTCATCGCGGCCATGGAAAGATGTGGCTGGGTGCAGGCAAAGGCGGCACGCCTGCTTGGACTGACGCCGCGCCAGATTGGCTATGTGCTGAGGAAATACGGCATCGAGATCAAGCGTCTGTGAAAGACGACTGAGGCGAATAGCTGGGACAAATCGAGCGTTGGTGGTTTGGCGGACCTTTGCCCGACGACGAGGGGATGCAGACCCCGCGTCGGCGCCAATTCGACCGATGGAGGACAGCCCCGCCCGACCTCACGGCAGTCGGCGGCCCGACAAAGGTGGCGTGAAGCAGCGCTATGACGCCGGCTTGTCGGCCATGTTGCTCTCGACCATCAGCTGATACCGGATGCCCTTCGCGACTGAAATGGAGAAAAATATGTCCGATGCAAAACTGCAAAGTGTACTTTCGTCACTTTCGCAAGTGGCGAGACAGTTAGAGGCTCCGCCGTCTGGCCGACCAGCGCCGGATGCAAGTTGCATCAAACTAAATACGAATGAGAACCCATTTCCGTTGCCGACAATCATAATGCAAAGTGCGATTGCGGCCCTCGAACGGCAGTATCTATATCCAGAGGACGATAACATCAGCTTGAGGGAAGCAGCCGCCAATGCCTACGGCGTCTCCAAGGATCAGGTGATCGCCGGCAACGGATCGTCTGAACTGCTCGGGCTCATTTACAGAGCTTTCCTTGCCCCGGGCGACAGCGTGGCGATGATGTCGCCAGGCTTTTCGTTCAACCGCAAACTTGCCATGTTGCAGGGCGCTCAATTTCTCGAAATCGGATTGGGCGAAGCTCATTCCTTGCCGATAGAGCAATTGTTTTCCGGCCCTGCAAAAGACGCCAAGTTCATTCTGTTGGCCAATCCGAACAATCCGACAGGAACGTTTGTTCCGGTGGTCGATATCGAACGCCTCCTGGCACAATCGGACCGCTTGATCGTCCTGGACGAGGCCTACGTCGACTTTGCACCCGATAATGGTCTGCGCCTCATTGATCGCTATTCGAACCTTCTGGTCTTAAGAACATTTTCGAAAAGCTATGCAGCCGCCGGCGTTCGCGTCGGTTTCGGTTTCGGTCACCCCGAAATTATTGGCAGGCTGCGCAACATCCAGAACGTCTTCAACATGAATGTGATCGGGCATGCGGTTGGTATCAGCGTGCTTGCGCATCGCGCCGCCTATGCAGAGAACCACAAACACATCAAGCATGAACGACAGCGGGTGACCTTGGCGCTGTTGCAACTTGGATTTTCAGTAGCACCATCCCACGCAAATTTCGTGTTGGCCCGCGTGCCAGCGGGGCAGGACGGCTCTTGGTGGCAAACAGCCTTGGAAAGGCAAAAGATACTTGTGGCCTTTTTTCCCGATAAAGGTTTGCAAAATCACATCCGCATCAGCATCGGCACAAAAGAACAGATGGATGTATTTCTTGCAGCCGCGAGAGATATTTCTGGAAGCTTAAAGATGCCAAGCTCCAGACGTTGGGCGGCATCAGGCTCTGCTTCCGCACTACGCGGGAGATAATCCGAGCGATCACACACCTTCTATATCTTTTAATTGCTTGCTCATCGCAGGCAAGAGAACTTCTTGCTTTAAACTTGGAGAAATCGAGTGAGAAACGCCTTTCCTTCAACGCCGACCTTCGGCATCTTCGATCACCTGGACGAGGACGGTCGCGATATCGCCCGACAATACGCGGATCGCCTGGTGTTGGCGGAGGCGTGCGATCACCTTGGTTTCTATGCATATCATCTGGCGGAGCATCACTGTACCCCGCATGGGAGAGGTCCATCGCCGAATCTGTTCTTATCGAGCGTCGCCCAGCGCACCCAGTGCCTTCGTGTCGGCCCGTTGGTAATGCTACTTGCCCTTTATCATCCGCTGCGAGCGTTCGAAGAGATCTGTATGCTTGACCAATTGAGCGGTGGCAGGCTCGAACTCGGCATAGGACGCGGCTCTTTCCCCGCCGAATTGGGTTACTTCGGGATTGGTGCGGACGCGGCGCCAAGCCAGTATGCGGAAGCCAGTGAGATCCTTATTAATGCGATGAAGGGCGGCACGCTATCTTATCAAGGGCGCCATTTTGAACTGAATGACGTTCCTTTGACGCTAAGACCTCATCAGCGGCCGCATCCGCCGACCTGGATCGCCACCAATCGACCCGAGCCGGCAAGCTGGGCCGCGGCTAATGGCGCAAATATCGCGTGCGTGGGACCTTCCTCTTCTGTTCGCAGAATTACTGATGCCTTCCGCGCCGGTCCAGAGCACAAAACTGAAGCGGACGATCGAGCACCATTTCTTGGATTGCTCCGAATGGTCGTGATTGGGCGTTCTGAAGCAGATGCGTATTCGCTCGCGGCACCTGCTTACGAACGATGGCTTAAGAGCTTCAAATTCCTTTACGACCTCAATGCCATCCCGACTCCACCAAACCTGCCGCTGACCTTCGATGCAGCAATCGAGAGTGAATTGTGCGTAGTAGGATCGGCAGCTTCTGTGCGAAAAGCTCTGCTTGGTCAGTTGGAAGAGGCAGGTGCCAATTACCTTCTTTGTCAACTGGCATTTGGGGATCTGCCGCTAGATGCTTCCCTATACACCGCAACGACGATCCAATCCGAAATCATGGCTCAAGTCGGCTGACCATGAAATTTGCTGTCTGATTGGAGATCAAAGCGTTGTCGCAGCGCGCCTGACGTTCCCGTGCAGTCTGGGGGACGACCCTGCGTATAATGCAGGGATTGATCTGACATTGGGATGCTCGAGCGTGGTGTTTGGCAAGGGGGCGGAAGGGCAACCGTCGCCCAGGCGCTGGGATCCACATACACCGATCACTTGCCGTTCTATCGTCAGGCGCAAATCCAAAAGCGGAAAGGAAGAACCTCGACCGCTGGACACCTGCCGACTGGGTTGCTAGTGCGGCCTGGCACCTACGTCCGGCGCATCAGCGATGCTCGAACGAAGCTGGTCGCCGACGAGACAGCCGCCCCGGTTTCTTGAGCCGGGACGCGGCAAGACCAAGAAACAAACGTTGCCAAGGGCAATGCGCCGTGCACTCCTACACCACACCACGGGACACGATCTGACGAGGAACCATGATACGCCGACAAAAAGAGAAGATGCTCGCAGGCGAGCCGTACAGTGCGGCGGATCCGGAGATCCAAGCTGACCTGCTGGCCACCGGGGCTTGGCTGAAGCAGTACAATGACACGTTGGGCCAAACCGCCGAGCAGTGGCATGCGCTCCTGACCGAGCGGCTAGGAGAGGTTGGGCCCGGAGCAGTCATCCGTCCGCCCTTCTATTGCGACTACGGCTTCAACATCCGCCTCGGAGCCCACGTCTTCCTCAATTTCAACTGCGTCATCCTTGACGTGGTAGAGGTGACGATAGGCCAAGGAACGGCAATTGGGCCTGCCGTGCAGATCTACACCGCGGATCATCCGCATGATCCCGAGCAGCGGCAGAGTGGGCTGCAGTTCGGGCGTCCTGTCCGCATTGGCAGCCGTGTGTGGATCGGCGGTGGAGCAATCATTCTCCCGGGCGTCACGATTGGCGATGATGCGGTCGTGGGCGCTGGCAGCGTGGTCACTCAAGATGTTCCCGCAGGGGCAACAGTCGTGGGAAGTCCGGCTCGGGTGAAAGGGGTTCAAAGTCGTTGAACTTAGCGGTTTATGCCGCGCTGCGAGCTATGCCGAATTAACCCGTCAATTGCGGGCGGTTGGGCGGGTTTCGCTCCACTTGCATTCGGCATAATCTTGGGTCTTACACCGCCTCGAGGAAGGCCAGGTCCTTAAGCGCGCGCCGCCTGCAAAGTGGTGCGTATCGTTCCTTCCATCCTTTGCCGACATATCGCGCATGGCTTCGGTGTCGGGATGGACAGCATTCTTGTCGAGGCTGATCAGCTCGCAGACGCATCGCGTCATCCGCGACGAGGATGGCGAGGCAGGCTGGGCGGCCGTGCGCGATTGTAGCGCCCGCCGACCGTGTCGCCGACGAGCACGCCAGCCACATCGATCTCGTCGGTCACCCCAGACAATGGCCGACCAGACATCAGGTCCGGGACCCCGCTAGTGCGGTGGTATCAAGTTTCTCTTCGGGAAGGTCGTCGAAGGACGCGTAGTTAAGATTGTAGAGTTTGGAATAGAGCCCACCCATGGCCATCAGTTTGTCGTGGTTGCCGGTCTCAATGACCTGGCCATTCTGAAGTACGATGATACGGTCGGCGCCGCGGATCGTTGCAAGGCGGTGGGCAATGACGAGGCCAGTGCGGCCTTCAAGGAGTTTTCTCAGAGCGTTCTGAATCAGCATTTCCGTGTAGCTGTCGATGTTGGCGGTGGCCTCGTCAAGAACCAGGATCTTGGCGTCGGCAACGAGAGCGCGGGCGAAACTGATAAGCTGGCGTTGGCCAAGAGATAGGTTGCCACCGCGTTCGCCGAGTTGGGCTTCATACCCGTTGGCAAGGCTCATGATGAAGTCGTGGGCGCCGACCGCCTTGGCGGCCTCGATGACCTTGTCGCGCGTGGCTTCCGTTTTATAGTAGCGAATGTTCTCGAACACCGTCCCGGTGAAGAGGAACGGCTCCTGCAGCACCATGGCGACCTGGCGGCCGAGCGATTCCTGAGTGAGATCGCGAACATCATGCCCCCCGATGAGCACTTGCCCCCGTTGAACATCATAGAAGCGGTGGACGAGGGCCATCGCGCTCGATTTACCCGAGCCGGTCGGCCCGACCAAGGCGACCGTCTCGCCGGGATTGACCCGGAAGGAGATATTTCTCAGCACCGGATGGTTGGGATTGTAGCCGAAGGTGACGTCCCTGAACTCGACCGAGCCGTCCGTTTCCGGCGAAAGCACCCTGGCATCCGGTTTATCCTGGACCTCGATCTTAACGTCGAGCACATCGGTCAGGCGCCTGCCGGAGGCCATGGCGCGCTGCATGACCGAATATTGCAGGGTGAGTGAGCGAATTGGGTCAAAGAAGCGCTGGATGTAGAATAGGTAGGCGACCAATACGCCCACATCGATGCGATCATTCATGACCATGGAGCCGCCGGCCACGATGACGACGGCCATGGCGAGGCCGGTAAGGCCATCGACGATCGGCACCATGACCTGTGCATATCTGGCAGCGATCAGGTGGGCCCTGAGGTCGGCATGTGCCTTGTCGTCATAGAGAATGAAATTCACCTGCTGGCGGTCCATGGACTGGACGGTGCGCACGCCCTGAATGGCTTCGGCCAGCGCGCCGTTGACGACCGAATTGGTCTCGCGGGCCGCCATGAAGGCTTCGCGGGCACGCGGCAACCAGACGATGCGGATGATCAACAGGGCCGGCAAGACCGAGAGCGTCAGGAGGCCGAGGCGAAAGTCGAGGCACAGCATCACGAAAACGATGCCGAACAGAAGCGCAATATCGCCGACGGAATAGACTGAGGTTTCGAGGAATTCATGGATGGAGTTGACGTCGCCTTGAAGGCGGGACATCAGGCGTCCGACCTCGGTCTTGTCCATGAAGGAGAGCGAGACCTTCTGCAGATGGCCAAACATGGCGCGGCGGATATCGAAGAGGACGTTCACGGCCATTTTCGCCACCACGGTTTGCTGCGTGTAGGAGGCGCCGAAATTGCCCAGAATGGCGAGAGCAAACGCGCCGGCGGCCGTAAGCAGCGCGGAGCGATCAACGCCTGCGGGAGTCATGGCGTGGTCGATCGCGTAGCGGATGATCAGCGGGATGAGAAGCTGCGTGCCGATGAAGATCAGCAATGCGGCAACCGAGATGACTACCATGGCGCGGTAGGGACGAACGAAGGCCCAGATGCGCAGGATGATGTTCTTGTCGAAAGCCCGGCCGAACATCTCCTCCTCGATGCGATGGGAGCCGACGACCGCGCGCGGGGGGCGTCTACCGTCGTCATTGGATTCGGTCTCGAGTTCGCTGGCGTGCTCCTTGGCCATCAGGGCGCGCCCCTATACGCGATCGCGATGTCATCACCCGGGCGCAACTGGAGATCGTAGAGGGCCTTATAGCGTCCTCGCTTGGCCAAAAGCTCTTGATGGGTGCCGCGTTCGACGATCTCGCCATTGTCGACAAAAAGGATCTGGTCGGCGTGCATGAGCGAACTCAGCCGGTGGGCGATGATGATCGTCACCCTATCCTTGGCAAGACGTCGTATCGTCGCGCGGATGCGCTGCTCGGTGGCGGCATCGATCGCGGCCGTTGAGTCGTCGAAAACGACGACTGAGGGGCGCAGCATCATGGTGCGCGCTATCGTGAGACGCTGGCGCTGGCCGCCAGAGAGAGAGGCGCCGCGTTCGCCGACGACCGTCTCATAGCCTGCTGGGAGGCCGAGGATGTAGTTGTGCAACTGGGCGGATTCGCTAGCGCGCTCGATCCGCTGTTCCTTCGCCCAGGGATCGCCATAAGCGATGTTGTTCTCGATCGTGGTGGTGAACAGGAATGCATCCTGTTGTACGACGGCGATCGCCTTGCGAAGCGTCGCGAGGGTGACCCCGCGGATGTCCTTCCCGTCAAGCGTGATGGTGCCCCCGGTTACGTCGTAAAAGCGGGGGATCAGGTGAGCCATTGTCGATTTGCCCGAACCCGGCGGACCGACGATCGCGATCGTCTCGCCCCTACGGGCCTCAAAGGTGATATTCTTCAGAACGGCGCTGTTTCCGGTGCCGGAATATGCAAACGAGACATTGTCGAAGCGCAGAGTGCCTCCACTGATCTCGAGCGGTCTGGCGCCGGGAGCATCCCTGATCGTGATATCCTGGTCGAGGAGACCGAAAAGACGCGAACCGCAAGTGGAAGCGCGGGCAAAGGCATTGACCATCAGGCCCACCTGGCGGACCGGCATTTGCAGGATCGTCATGAAGGCCAGGAACGTCGTGAGGGTTCCGACCCTAATCTCGCCGGCGATGAGCTTGTTGCAACCGATCCAAAGGACCAACCCCAGGGCGAAAAAGAAGGACAGGGTCATCGCCGACGTGTTGGGCACGTAGACGTCGACCTGGTCGTGGGCGAGGTCGAGCGCGTTCTTCGAGGCACGGTCGAACTTCAGCATCTCATAAGCCTGTGCCGAAAAGGCGCGGACGACACGGATGCCTGCGAGATTTTCCTCCATCACGCGGCTTAGGACCGAGAGCCGCTCCTGCAGGTCGAGCCAGGTGGCGCGCAGCCTAAGCTGTGTGACCGACGATCGCCAGGCGACGAAAGGCACGAAGCTCAGCGCGGCTACGCCGAGCACCGGGTCGGTTGAGATCATCGTGTAGGCGCCGATCCCGATCAGCATGGTGAGCAGGAGGGCGCGAACCAGGGCCGTGGAAAAATACATCCGCACCCCGTCGAGATCGAGCATGCCGAGGGTGATCAGATCGCCTGAATGCACCCGGTCGTGAAAGGAAAAGCTGAGGCGCTGGATCTTGTCGTAACAAGCGAGCCGCAGGTCGTACGCGACCTGATGCCCGACGGCTTCGGCAAAATAGTTCTGCGCCATCGTGAAGAGGCCGCGCAGCGCGCTGACGGCGAGCAGCATGAGAGCCGAAATCCAGAGCGCTCGTTCTGCCGCGGCCCCCGTGACACTGCCCCCGATGGCCGTCTGGCTCTGGTCGACGGCCCGGCCAAGAAGCTGGGGAATGAGCAGCTGGAGGATTACCGCTATGAGCGTCGAGCCGATGGCGAAGGCGACCTGCCACGGGTGCCGCAAATTCATGCGCGTAATGCGCAGCAGCGTGCTCAATCCCCGCCCCAGGCGGGCCGCTTCCACACGCGCGGACGAATTGAGAGAGGTCGTTCCAACAGCATCACTGCTCACGGGTGTGTTCCGACTGAATTTTGCGCCTTCTGAAGCAAGCCAGACGACTCACATCAAAGGCGTCCTCCATGTTGATCCTGGCCACCATCTGCTGCAGAGCCTGACCCGACCAGCCGAGCCACGGCTTCACTTACGGGCATGTCGATCACCGTGATTCCGCTTGCCGCAAGGAAACGGGCTTCGTTTCTGGTCAGCGTTTGCGCATCCATTATCGTGCAACGTGGGCCTTCGGAGCGTTTCATGATTTGCCTGGCGAAGGTGCGCAGCATCTGATCGTTGAAGCGGCAGCCAACGAAGAAAAAGCCACGGTTCGTGCGCCGCTCCTTCACCACGTCAGGGATCGGCGTCTGGATGTCGATTTCGGTCAGGACTTCGACATAGTCGGAATCTGCTACGAGGAAATTTGCGGCCGGCCTAACACTGCCGTGAGGCGTATAGAGAACCGTCTTTGCCACCGATCCGGGTTCGAGTTCGCTCCCGGCCAAGTCATAGGTTTTCGTCCAGATGTCACCGAATTCGTTCGCCCGCGTGACGCCTTGTATCTCGACGACGTCCGTTCGGCCGGCCTCTGCGAGGGCGGCTCGCATGGCGCCGTCGTACCAGCTGTCGATGATGAGGGAGAGCGGCAGCTTTGCGAGCCAGGCGTGGAGGAGGGTCGGCGCCGCCGGCGCTGCGAATATCTCGGCCATCCACGCTTGAAGCGTCCGGCGATGCCGGCGCTGTTCGATGAACTGTGCGACCGACCACATATTGGTGCGAATCTTGGAAGGGGCTGGCGCGCGCGTGTTGAGCGCTGCGGCGACGGCTTCCGGGCTGTGCGGTACAGGCGTTTCCGCGGAGTTGAACCCAAGAAGACCCGGACCCAGATAGGGGATCACCGCATCGGCCGCGAGCGCTTCTTTCAGCAGGTCAAGCAGCTTTTCGGCAAAACTGTCCTGGAGGACGACGAGGTGGCCCGAGGTCAGGATGGTGTTCATGCTCGTTTCCTCTCGATGCCCTTATCAACCGGCAGCATCAGTCCTCGTCAGAAAGCTTCCTGGCCTCGACGGTGATCGGCAGACGCGTATCCCGCGGAAGGTCGGGCAGGACGAACCGCCAGCCGTTTCCGAGCGTTACGATCCCGCCCCACAAGTCTTCGTTCTCGAGCTTGACGATCGGCTCTTCGAGGTCCTTCTTGGGCACATACGCCGACAAGCCGGCATCGGTCCTGCGGATCATTACTTTCATCTGGCTGCTCCTCGGTTAGCAGTGCTGTCGGCGCTGCAAGGAGCCTCGACTTTGTCGAGGCTCATAAGTTCACGCGCTCGCATGCCGACGATCGTGCCGCGATCGACCCATTCGACCGCATAGATGAAGAACTGCTGGAGAAAGGTGCCAATGTCGCGCACATAACCCTCGTCGCCCTTGCGCACGAGGTTTTCGCCGATCTCCCTGCCAGGATAGGTGCCGTCATTCTTTATGTGTCGTGTGGCACGGACCCGCTCACCCGGCATAAATCGTGGAGGCTTGCGGATTTCGACCTCCTGTTCGCGTCCCAGCCACATGGCCGTTCCTTCTTTTCTCGAGGCTGCAGGTTGTCGGCAAAGGAGTTCCAGGCGCCCTGCGGAGGCGAGCCCGGCCGTGTCGGTACCCGAATTCAGGCAGGAACGCAGGTCTCCGACACCGGACATACCGAGGCGCATTGCTGCGTGTCGAAGGCCTCCTTGCATTCGGTGCACTTGTCCGGATCGATCACGTAGCTCTCGCCCTTGAACTTGATCGCTACGGAGGGACATTCGAACTCGCAGGCGCCGCATTGGGTGCATTGGGATGCGATGATCTTGAAAGCCATTTTAACTCCTGGTTCGATGGAAATGAGACGGCTCAGGCCGTCGCCGCCAGTGGTTGGACCCCAAACTCGGCGGCGTAAAGCGCGCTGATTGCGGTCTCGATGTAGTCATGGCCATAGGCGTCGATTGCTCGGATTCCAGCTTCCGCGAGCTGACCCTCAGGGCAATTTCCGATCTTGGCGCATAGCACGATGTCTATGCCTTCCAACGCAGCGATGACGCCGTCGAGGGTGGCGTTTTCGCCCCGGCCGCCGAGGCAATACTGCTCGACCTTGCGATGCCCGACGAAGCTGATCCCTCTCGGCGAGGCTTCATAAACCTGGAGTTCCTTCGCATGGCCGAAGTGTTCGTTGACGCGGCCGCCGCCCCTGGTGGCCACGGCGACGAGAAGGGACTTGCCGGAGCCCGCTGCCTTGACCATTCCGATCGCCTCGCTCGTAGCCGCCACGTGATCACGGCGCTCGTGCGCGACCACCTCTTGATAGGCTTCGCGCCTGCTGGGATCGTAGGTGACCTCGCCGGGAATGCTGTCGAGCGTGAATTCCTGGCCACGATCCTCGCCGAGCAGGCCGACGGCATCGGCCCGACACTGCCGGCAGTGACGCATCAACTTGGCGCCGCCTTCGAGACGATCCTGAAGGGTCTTCATCTCCATTGCATTTGGGCCGCGCTGTCCAGTCCGGCCGAAGTGGGTACCGTGCGCAGGGTCTGAAATCAGCGGCATGACGTTGTGCAGGAACGCGCCGCGCTCCTTGACCCATTTGTTCACCTCGATCAGATGCTCGTCGTTCACGCCGGGGATCATCACCGAATTGATTTTGGTGAGGATTCCGCGCGCGGTCAGCATCTCCAGGCCCAGCATCTGCCGCTCGTGCAGGATCCGGGCGGCTTCAATGCCGACGTAGCGGCGATGGTCGTAAAAGATCCAAGGATAGATCTTTGCGCCGACTTCAGGGGCGACCATGTTGATGGTGATCGTCACGTGATCGACATTCATGTCGGCAAGCTCGGCGACATGGTCCGGCAGCGCCAGCCCATTGGTGGAGATGCACAGCTTGATGTCGGGGATTTCCCTGGCAACTCGTTCGAACGTTGCCTTTGTCTTTTTCCAGTCGTAACAGGCATCGCCCGGTCCGGCGATGCCAAGCACGGAAAGCTGCGGCACCTCGTTGGCGACCGCGATCACCTTGCGTAGCGCCTGGTCGGGTGTCAGCTTTTCCGAAACGACCCCTGGCCGACTTTCGTTGGCGCAGTCATATTTGCGATTGCAGTAGTTGCACTGGACATTGCAAGCCGGGGCGACCGCGACGTGCATGCGCGCGAAATAGTGATGCGCTTCTTCCGAAAAGCAGGGGTGATCCTTGATCTTCTCCCAGACAGCCCCATCGATGTCGTCCGGCTTTCCCGACAAGCCGCAGGTTGAAGAGGCGCAGCCACCGGATTTCGCGGTCGCCAGCAACTGGTCGAAGGATGTCGTGCTGGTCAGGCCTTCAAGCGAAATTATCGGTGCGGACATCGAACGGCTCCGTTGCTGGTAACGTCGCAGTTCAAGGCGCAAGAGCTATGCCAGCTCAAAGGGCGGTTTTAGTTCACCAATTGGCTTTCCGTGTCGGATTCTGTCGGTTTGCTCCGGCACAATTTTGTCCGGCTTCCGACAGTGCACAAGCGACCGGGTCGCGAAGGGCACCGCGTCTTGGCCACGCAGAATGTGAGGAGACTACTCCGGCCTAACGTTTGACGTCATCGGGACGCCTAGAATTTCTTCACCTCGATACCATGCCGGCGCAGAGCGTAGCCGATCTGCCGCGGCGTGAGGCCGAGGATACGAGCCGCCTTGGCCTGAACCCAGCCGGCCTTCTCCATCGCGTCGGTCAGGCGGTCGCGTTCCGTCAGATGCGGGCCCATTGCGGGGCAAGCGGGATCGTTCGGATCGCCGGCCGTGAGGGGCGATATCTCGCCTTCCGGGGCAGCAATACGCCGAACCGGCATCGTGCCACGCTGGGAGAGCTCGTCGATGGCAACGCCTTTCCAGAGGAGCGACGAAAGGCATTGGCTGTTCTTGCAGGCGAAATCCGATGGAGTGATCGTCCTTGAACGCGCAAGTGTAGCCGTCCTTTGCACGCAGTTTTCCAGCTCGCGGACGTTGCCAGGGAAATAGCATTGCGAGATCAGATCAAGCGCCGACGGCGCGAAGGCGAGCTCGCGATGGTTCTCCTTATTGAACCGGTCGAGGAAGGCGTTCGCAAGGCGTGGAATATCGCCGGATCGCTCTCTGAGCGGGGGCAGGATGATTGGCACAACATTGATGCGGTAATATAGGTCGGCCCTGAACTCCCCATTTACGACAGCCGTCTCGAGATCCTTGTTGGTGGCGCATATGAGCCGGACATCGACCTGAAGCGTTCTCGTGCCGCCGACTCGCTCCAGTTCACCTTCCTGCAGGACGCGCAACAGCTTGGCTTGAAAGGCAGGTGAAATCTCGCCGATTTCGTCAAGTAGCAGCGTTCCGCCATTTGCCAATTCGAAGCGGCCGGCGCGTTGGGAGATAGCCCCGGTGAAGGCGCCCTTTTCGTGCCCAAACAGCTCTGATTCCAGAACGCTTTCAGACAGTGCGGCGCAGTTCAATTTGACGAAAGCCTTCTTGCCCCGAGGTGAAAGCTTATGGATGGCTTGGGCAAAGAATTCCTTGCCGGTGCCGCTTTCGCCCCGCAGAAGCACGGTGGAATTAGTCCTTGCCACGACCGAGACGGTTTCGAGTACCTGCTTGAGCGCGGGACTTTCCCCGATGATCCCGTCGATTTTGACATGCCGATGCCGGGCTGGGTCGGTCCTCTCCTCGTCGAGCCATTTCTCCGGTCTCCGTTGCTCCTCGATGAACCGCTGACGATCCATACTCAGGATGTGATGGAGACGAATGGTGCGGCCGACAAGGTTGGCGACCATGGTTAGGAAGCGTACGTCCTCGTCGCAGCGGGAGCTGGTCTCGCCGTCACCGACACGGTCGATCGACAATGTCCCAAGGATCTCGTGCTCAGCCTTTACCGGGATACCGATGAAGGCAATTGGGACGGTGCCGCCGCTCGAAGATGGTTGAAGGTCAGCCTGAAATAGTTCGGACTTGCTGACATCCTGTATGATGAGCGGCACCCCCGTAGCGACGATCTGGTCTATCGCGGCTTGCGGTATGACGCGGCCAATTCCTGATTGAAGTGGGTGGGCGCTGCCGGCGGTTGCGGTAATCTCCGGCTCTGCTTCGGCGTCCAGGACGACGATTGCTCCATGACGCATTTGCACAAATGAGGAGAGGGTATTCACGACATTGGCAATCGTGATCTCAAGCCGGGTGGCGGCGGTCAGGACCTTCGATATCTCGTAGATTCCCCCGAGCGAGATATCCGCTTCGTGAATGGAGTTGATCCGTGGTTCGGGCAGGATGTTGCGAGGTCCTACTTCATCGACCCGATTTCGCAGTATGTGAGCCATGCAAACACCTCAGGGGTTGTCGTCCAGGGTGTGCTCCTCCCAAGCGCCGTTCTGTATTCGAATTCCGAAACCCACACTATTCACTAGCTTCTTTCTAATGTGAGAGGTCATTCTAGCAGCGGCTGACGTGCCGAAACTTCGGTCCAGTACGATTCACACTCTTGAAACGGTGCGCGCGCCGGTCATCCGAACTTGAAGAGGACACCGAAGCCGCCGCGTGGATAGTCCCACGCGATCTCGCCACTGGTCTCGCACAATATCCGGCAGGTGCCGCACTCCATGCAGCCGTCGGGGGTGATCTCCACTTGGCCCTTGTCGTTCAGCTCATAGCATTTCGCCGGGCAGACGTGGGTCAACGCGAGCAAGTTCGCGCTTGGCCTCTCGTGCGGTCGCACTTTGATATGCGGACGGCCAGGATCGACCAGGTAGCGGTTCTGGTAAAGCTTGTCCTCGACACGTGACTTCGTCACTGCGATCGTCATCTCGTCTCCCCCTCAGCGCCACGCGAATGCCAGGCGGACCGCGTCGCTGACCAGCCCCCAGCGCGAGCGCGCCTTGATGAAGGCGGCCGTGGTCGCCTTTTCCTTCTCGATCTTCGGTGTGCCGTCGACACGCATGAAGTTCTGCGCGGCTTGCGACATCAACCGGGGATAGGTCGTGAAGAAATTGCAGGAATTGGTGTGGAGCAAGGCCGGCATGTCTTTGTATTTCCTCAGATCCTTGACCACGAAGGACTTGTCCAGCATGGCTTTGTAGAGGGCGAGGTTGCGTTTGGTCATAGGACCGTTGCGGCTCTTGACCTTGACGATTGCCTCAGCCGCGATGCGGCCGGAGGTCATGGCGAGGTTCGAACCCTCGCGGTGAACGGCGTTGTTCAGTTGCGCGGCATCGCCGACCACGACCCAACCGTCGCCGAAGAGCTGCGGAATCGCCTTGTAGCCGCCTTCGGGAATGAGATGCGCGGCATATTCTTTCACCTCCGAGCCAGCGATCAGCGGCCGGATCGAAGGATGGTTTTTTAAGGCATCGAGCAGGACGTAAGGGCTCTCCATCACCGCGGCGAAATCGGAGACGAGGCAGCCGATGCCCAGTGAGATCGACTCCTTGTTGGTGTAGAGGAAGCCGAGCCCGGCCATGCCGCGGGAGGTCGTGCCTACCGCCTCGATCACGCAGCCTTCATCGCCCTTGAGGCCGAACCGCTGCTCAACGACCTCTTCGGGCAGGAAATGCATTTCCTTGACAGCGAGCGCCACGGCTTCCGGCTTCAGCATCTTGCGCAGGCCGGCGCGCGTGCCAAGCAGTCCGGAGACGCCCTCTGCGAGCACGACCACGTCCGCGAAGATCGCTCCGCCGGCCCGATCCGTGCGGACGCCGACCACCTTGCCCTTGGCATCACGGACGAGTTCGGTCACGGTCGTCTCGCACAAAACCGTCGCGCCGGCCTCGCGCACCTTGCGCGAAAACCATTTGTCGAACTGGGCACGGATGATCGTATAGCGATTGGGCTTCGCCTCATTGAAGTCGTCCGACCGATAGTGAATCCCGGTGTGGGAGGTATCGTCCATCACCCAAAGCCGCTGTTCAATCAAATGCCGCTCGAGAGGTGCGTCATCCCGGAAATCCGGGATGATTTTCTCCAGCATGTTCGCATACATGATGGCACCCTGGACATTCTTGGAGCCCGGATATTCACCGCGCTCCAACTGCAGCACCTTCAGCCCGTGGCTTGCCATTGTGTAAGCAGCTGCGTTCCCGGACATGCCGGCTCCGATGACAATGGCGTCGAATTTTTCCTCGATCATGTCCATCTCCCTTAGCTCGCAAGCTTATCGCGATTGTGCGGCGACAGCCGCCGGGTGAAGGCTTCCGTCAGTGCGGGCAGGAAGCGGATCGCATCGGTGACGATGCCGAGGTGGGCGAAATCGAAAATCGGCGCGTTCGGGTCGGCGTTGATGGCAACGATGAGATCGGCCCCCTCGACGCCAACCCGGTGCTGGATCGCGCCGGAAATCCCCGCCGCTATGTAAAGCTTTGGCCGGATGGTCTTGCCAGTTTGGCCGATCTGCCGATCAGCCGACACCCAGCCCTTCTGGACCATCGGGCGCGAACAGCCATATTCGGCGCCGAGCGCTCGCGCGAGGTTCTTCACAAGCTGCAAGTTCTCCGCCGCGCCGAGACCAAGACCTCCCGCGACCACGACGTCGGCATAGGCGAGATTGGCCGTTGCCGACTGGCTATCCGGCAGGAAACCGAGGACTTTGGTGACGATCTCGTCCTCGGTGATCGACAGCTTGTGCTGGATGACACGCCCGACCGGCTTATCCGCCCGCTGCGGCATGGGCATGACCCTCGGTCGCACCGTCGCCATCTGGGGCCGATAGTTGAGCGTATAGATCGTGCATAACAAGGAGCCGCCGAAAGTCGGACGGGTCGCGGCGAGCGAACCGTCGGTATCCACGTCGAGTTCGGTGCAGTCGGCCGTGAGCCCTGTCTGCAAGGTCGTCGCCACGGAGCCGGCAAGATCCCTGCCGAGTGTGGTCGCACCGAGAAGAAGGATTTCGGGTTTGTGAGTAGCGACCAGATCCGTCATCGCCTTGGTGAAAGGCTCGTTGCGATAGTCGGCGAGCAGTGGAGCCTCGACGATGTAGACAAGGTCGGCGCCATAAACGAAGGCTTCGGCAATGGCGTTCCCGATGGCCTCTCCCGGCGGCCCGAGCACGACGCCAGCAAGCTGGACCTCAAGCTTGTCGGCCAGCTTGCGGCCTTCGCCGAGCAGCTCGAATGATACCGAATGGACCTGTCCGCGTTCGAGCTCGATGAACACCCAGACGTGCCGGTAGTCCTTGAAATGGTCGGGCAGTTCCTTCTTTATGCCGGCACGGCCGGCGGCAGGGCGAGGGGTTTCTCGGTTCACGGTCGACATTGTCTGCTCCTGGTCCTCACGCGCCGCTGTTGAAGGCCAGCTCATGTTCCAGCGCCGGCTGGCGGGTGAAGATTGCGGCGATGAGTTCGTCAGCGATATCGCGCAACGCCTTCTCCGCGGTGTCGATTTGCACCGCCTTTTCCGCCCGCGCAGCAGGAGCGAAAACGCGCTTGACGACCGTCGGCGAGCCGCGCAGGCCGCATCTGGTGAGGTCCTCAATGCCGGCGTCGGCCGCACTCCACTTCAAGACGTTACTGCGCGCGGCGCACAGGGCGTCCTCGAGCGAGCCGCGGCGGATCTCGTTTGTGCCTTCCAGCATGGTGATGAGGCAAGGGAGCCTGCTCTTCAGCATCTGCGTGCCGCCTTCGGAGCGGCGCTCGACCTTGATCTCGCGCGCATCGAGATCGATAGAGGCGATCTTCGCGACATACGTGAGTTGCAAGAGATCAAGGCGCTTGGCTATACCGGGCCCGACCTGCGCGGTGTCGCCATCGATCGTCTGCTTGCCGGTGAAGACGATGTCTGGCGTGCCGAACGTCTTGCCAACCTTCGCGATTGCCTGGGAAAGAGCGAAGGAGGTCGCCAGCGTGTCGGAGCCGGCAAAATAGCGGTCGGTCAAGAGCACGGCGCGGTCGGCGCCGTAACCGAGCGCCTTGCGCAACGCGTCCTCTGCCATGGGCGGACCCATAGTGAGCACGGTGACCTCGCCACCATAGGCGTCGCGCAGTCTGAGTGCTTCTTCGAGGGCGAATAGGTCGTAAGGGTTGATGATGGTCGGCACACCCTGGCGCATGATCGTGTTCGTCACCGGATGGACCCGTATCTGTGCCGAGTCCGGCACCTGCTTAATGCAGATTACGATGTGCATTGGCGGTTTCTCCAGGCTCCTATCCGGATGTGGCCTTGGCAGTTCATCTGTTTGATCGCATCATTCGTGCCAACTAGTTTTGCGTGCGCCTTTTTCCGGAAATTCGATTGGTTGCTTCTGAGGGCGCCGTCGTGATGTTCGGATTTGTCGGCTTCTCGACATTGTCGCGTTGCAACCATGTCGCGCTCATTCCTTTCCGAACCGCTTCAGGACGGAGTCGAACGGGACAAAGGCGTGGCCCGGCGTGGCGGGTTTGTTCGGATCGTGATCTTTGAGCACCTTGAAGACCCGGTGCGTGAGCGGCGAGGAAATCGCGAAGTCCTCGTAGGCGCGTTCCAGCGTGGCGCGCACCCGCGCGGCGATTACCTGGTCGGGCAGACCGGAGAAATCTTCTTCGGCAAGGTATTGGCCCACGCGCTTCATGATATGAAGCCGTGAGACATTCAGCACCTTCGGGTCATAGGAGACGCCAAGGACTGCGAAGAACTCCTCCGCAGCCGACAGGCCCCTCAGTCGTGCGAGGATGTCGGTGACATCGATGGGGCGGCTGTCAGCGGAACAATTCATTGCATTCTCCCTGGCCGGAAAACTGTGGTGTCGGTGCGTTCGTCGCAGGGCCGACCTGCGCGCAATCCGCGGTTGGAGGAATGAAATGGGATGAACCAGCCAGGCATGGCTCGCTGGTCATTTTATCGTAGAGCTCGACCAATTGAGTTGCAGTGACGGTCGATTTGGTCTCGGCCGCCTTGCGGCGGACGCGGGCCACCATAGCGGCTGCCAGATCCGGGTCGAGATCGCGGCCGCTTTCGCTCAGCACATGGGCAATCGCCGTGGCGCCGGAATGCTTGCCGATGACGATACGCCGGCAGCGGCCCACGAGAGCCGGATCGAGCCCCTGATAGGTACGCTGGTCCTTCAGCAGCCCTGCGACGTGAATGCCGGATTCGTGGGTGAAAACATCGGCGCCGACGACCGGCCTGATGGCTGCTGTCGTCCAGCGCGCGGCCCGCGCCACCTGGGCGGCGAGGTCGGGCAACGCGGTCAGATCGATGCCGGTATCTGCGCCGTCGAGGACGGCCATCGCAGTGGCTACTTCTTCCAGCGCGGCATTGCCGGCGCGCTCGCCGAGCCCGAGGACGGTCACCGAGGCATGGCGCGCGCCGGCGCGGATGGCGGCCAGCGTGTTGGCGGTAGCGAGGCCGAGATCGTTGTGGCCATGAAATTCGAGGTCTATGGGAGACTGCGCCGCGACCCGGGCGACA
The DNA here is from genome assembly GCF_016836705.1 of Mesorhizobium caraganae. Lineage (GTDB taxonomy): Bacteria > Pseudomonadota > Alphaproteobacteria > Rhizobiales > Rhizobiaceae > Mesorhizobium > Mesorhizobium caraganae. Next base: position 21,376 of record NZ_JAFCGY010000041.1, read on the forward strand.
ATTTCAAAGGCCGAAAAGGGATCGAGAATGCCGACCGTGTCAGCCAGCCTGACGCGGCTTGCGCCGGCGCGCGCGGCCGTCTCGATGACGCGCGCGAGATGATCCGGATCGGCCCGCGAGGCATCCTCGCAGCCCACTGCAACGAAAAAGCCGCGGGCGGCTGCGCGCCCGACCATATGCTCGATGATCTGGAGCGCTGCCGTCTGATCGAGGCCGAGCTTGGCGGCGAGTTGGATGTCCGACGCAGGCAGCGACAGATTGACGGCTGTGACGCCGCTCTCGATTGCCGCCTCGAGATCCTGCGATCTCATCCGGCACCAGGCGGTGAGCCGAACCGGGAGACGCCTCGCGACCACGGCGCGAATTGTTTCGATCTCATCGGCACCCATGGCCGGCGTGCCGATCTCGATCTCTGGGACGCCGGCTGCGGCAAGAGACTCTGCGAGCTCCAGCTTTTCCGCCGTCGTGAAGGCGACGCCGGGTGCCTGCTCGCCGTCGCGCAATGTCGTATCGTTGAGAAAGACCCGACGGTTCATGAGCGACTCCCGGTTCTTTCGGCGCCCGGGCATAGACCCGATTGAAGTTCTTCGGCACTTAGCGAGCCCGGCCCAGAATTGCGAACGTCACGCAGCCGCTCCACGATTGCGGGCATGACCTCGAGCACCCGGTCGACATCCGCTTCGCCATTGTCGCGCGCGAAGGAAAAGCGGACTGCCCCATGTGGCATTTTCATCGCCCTCAAGACATGGCTCGGCTCCAGGGAGCCGGAGCTACAGGCGGAGCCGGCCGAACAGGCGATGCCCACGCGGCTGAGGAGAATTGGGATTGCATCGCCTTGGATATATTCGAAGGCGATGTTTGCGGTGTTCGGCAACCTCTCCAGCGGATCGCCAGTGACGAAGGTGTTCGGGATGCGCTGGAGAACCCCGTTCTCAAGGCGGTCGCGGAGCCACTTTACCCGTGTGGTCTCGTCGTTCATGAATTTCGAGGCGAGTTCTGCTGCCACGCCGAGCCCGACTATGCCGGGCGTGTTCTCGGTGCCCGCACGCCGGTCGTACTCTTGGTGCCCCCCCTTGATCAGCGAGCAGAAACGCACTCCACGCTTTACATAAAGTGCTCCGATCCCTTTCGGGCCATGCAGCTTGTGGCCGGAGAGCGACAGCATGTCGATTGCGGTCGATTTCAGGTCCATCGGAAGCTTGCCGACCGCCTGCACGGCATCGGTATGGAAAAGGGCGCCAACTTCCTTGGCCATCTCAGCAAGCTGGGCCACGGGGAAGATCGTACCAGTCTCGTTGTTCGCCCACATGATCGAGACGATTGCCACATGTGGGGTAAGGGCGGCCCTGTAGGCGTCGACGTCGAGCCGGCCATGGCGATCCACCGGGATCCTGTGCACCTTGACGCCGCGCGTCTTCTCAAGATGCGCGCACAGCGCCAGCACGGCCGGATGCTCGACGGCGGAAGTCACGATTTCTGTTCGGTTGGGCATCTCCTCGAGCATCGAAAGAATCGCTGCATTGTCGCTTTCCGTCCCGCCCGAGGTGAAGGTGATCTCATCGTCGAATTCCGCGCCGATCAGCGCTTGCAACTGCTGTCGCGCCTTTCTCACCGCTGCACCAACTGAGGCGCCAAAACCGTGGGTCGACGAAGGGTTGCCAAATTGATCCGTAAAGAACGGCAACATCGCTTGAACGACCTCGGGATCGACCCGTGTCGTCGCGTTGTTGTCGAGATAGACAGTCCTCATGTGTGCGATCCTCAGTTGGCCGGAAGGATGCGAGCGCCAGGCCGGTCGCATTGAGCCTCCGGCGCATGCCGTTGCTGGTGACGCAGGCGCCCTGGCAGACGCCTACGGTTTGACGTAGACCCGGTCGCCGCCGGCATTCACAATGCCCGCGCCAGCGTCTTGGAGCAGTCAAATTTGCCGCAGCGTCGCCGCGGCCGAAGGGCTGGAATTCTACGGCTTTGAACGTTTCCGTCACCGGGTCGGTGCTGATCATTTCAAGCGCATTGCCGCAGGCGATCGCGCCGACCGCACAGACTGCATTGGCCGTTTCCAGAACGCCGGCATTCTTCGGCCTGAAGGAGTATTCCTTGACCTTGTCGCTATGGTCCAACATCGATATCTGGCGCGATCAACTAAAGGACTTGCCGCAGTCGCACTTCCCCCGCGCGTTGGGGTTGTCGAAGACAAAGCCGGAGGATTCGAGTCCGGTGACGAAATCGACGGTCGTGCCGGCGACATGGGGTTGAGAGCCTGCGTCCACGAACATTTTGACCCCATCTGTCTCGATGATCGCGTCGCCCTCGCGCGAGACGCTCTCCAGGCCCATTGAGTATTTGAAGCCGGCGCAGCCGCCGGCCTCGACCATGACGCGAAAGCCTTCCGCCGGCTCGCTGGCGCGGGAAAGAGCGGTCTTGACGGCGGCAACGGCGTTGTCGGTGAGCGTGATCATGGTTCGATTTCTCCTCAGTCCGTGACGGTTTGCAGATCACCCTGCATGGACCGTGCCAATGGAAAAAACCGTTTCAAAACAGCGCGATCTCTCTAACACCGCGATGAATCGTTATGCGCCATTGCTGGGAAGACGTGGGGTAGCCGACACGTACTGTCGGGTTTGTCGAGTCCGCGACATGGGACTGCTCGGCCTGAGTTCCTGCTCCACTCTGACGTAGACCGTTGAATAGCATGCAGAAGATTTTGTCTGAGCTTGCTTCGGCGCAATTGGCACGACTTTTGAAGCTCCCTTTGGCGAGGCGGCAACAACCGTCGGCCGATAATCGTCTCGTGGGCGTCTCCTCGCGAGGGATGGAACGAAGGAAGGAAAGCAACATGTCAGGTCTGGGTCAGATCCGCTTTCTATGGGAAAGCAGCACCGCCCGCGCAATCCGATTGCCCCATCGGCCCATTGGCGTCGACACCCACAATCGCTCACCGCCGCCCGGTGGCCATTGACCGAGTTGAGATGGGATTCGACCGGCATTTGCCGGTCAGTGTCATGGCGTTTGCCGTTCAGGCAGCACGCCCGGTTTCAAGGGGATGGCGACGGCGATGCGGACGCTCTCCAGCAACACTCTGTTGCTGGGCGAGCACGCGATCGGGAGTACGGCGCGCTCTGTCGGCTGCAGATCACCCGGCAGGGCAGCTGATCCTCAACGAGCGGGCGGATCAGCGACGCAAGTGTGCAGACAGAATGCAGGCAGGTGGACGACATGGACCAGCGCGTGAAACGCTCGCCGGCCGAAATCCGGCGGGCGCGGGAAGACATGCCGAATATACGCGAGCGCGATCTCGCCGCCCAGTTGGGCATTTCGGAAGCGGAACTGGTTGCGGCGCATTGCGGTTTCGGCGCGGTGCGCATCGAGCCCCGGGTCAATGACCTGCTGACCGGCCTCGAAGCGGTCGGCGAGGTGATGGCGCTGACCCGCAATGAAAGTGCCGTGCACGAGAAGATCGGCGTCTACGACAAAGTGGTCACCGGCAACCAGCATGCCATGGTGCTCGGCGAGAACATCGACCTGCGCATCTTCCCGGAAGTGTGGGCTTATGGCTTCACCGTCGAGAAGCGCGATGGCGGCAACATTCACCGCAGCCTGCAATTCTTCGATGCCACCGGCGAGGCGGTGCACAGGGTGCATCTCAGGCCCGCCTCAAACCTCTATGCCTACCAGAAGCTGGTGGCGGAACTCGAATCCTCAAACCAGGAGCCGATCGTATCGGCTCAGGCGAGCGGAGCCAACGATGACGCTGAGATTCCGGACCAAGCCGCCACGGTCGAGGACCTGCGCGAGCACTGGAGCGGTCTGACCGACGTGCATCAGTTCTTCGGCATGTTGAAGACGCTGAAGCTCAGCCGCTGCCAGGCGATGCGCATGGTCGGCCAGGATTACGCCTGGCTGCTCGACAATGACGCCGTTGGCGCCATGTTCCAACATGTGGCCGATGGCGAGATGCCGATCATGTGCTTTGTTGGCAATCGTGGTTGCATCCAGATCCATTCCGGCCCGATCAAGTCGGTCAAGCCGATCGGGTCCAGGATCAATGTACTTGACGAGACCTTCCACCTGCATCTCAGGGCCCACCACATCCGCGAGGTCTGGGCCGTGCGCAAGCCGACCAGGGACGGCCATGTCACGTCACTCGAAGCCTATGGCGCCGACGGCAAGATGATCATCCAGTTCTTCGGCACGCGCCAGGAAGGCGAACGCGAGCGCGGCGACTGGCGGTTCCTGGCCGAGAACCTGCCGCGCATTCCCAACCCGTCCGCCGCGTGAGGTAAGACCAATGCGTATTGCTTTTCACTTCCGCTCGGTGCTCGCGCCGATGCTCGGCGTTCTGCTGGCCGCCGCTTCGCCCGCCGAGGCCAATGAGGGCGTACCTGTTTTTCCGATCCGTCACGGATCGCTGGATCGGCGGCTCCATCACCGAGATCGTCTGCGCTTGGCGAGGAAAGTCATCTCGTCGCTCGCAATTCGACGAGCTACGATCCGAAAGCGGCGCTGAAGGTGACCGATGTCGCCTACATGCGTCAGCTGTCGGCGCAGCGTGTTCTGTCGGTCAATCCGTCCAACATGCCGGCCTTGCACGGCAGCGACGCGAAGGAAGCGGCCGATGTGTTGGCGAAATCGAACGGGCCCCTCATCGAGCTGCCGGGGCACCACCGCCATAAAGGCATCCTTGAAAGATCCGCGTCGTCGGCAAGAGCTCGGCGTCGATGCCAAAGCCCAAAAGTTCGTGGCCGAGATGGATGCAAAGCTGACGGCGGCCGAAAAGCAGACGGCCACGATCAAGGAGCGCAAGCGCATCCTGTTCGTGCTGTCGACACAGGCCAGCAAGATCCTTGCCTCGGGCAGCGACACGGCTGGCGACGGCATCATCAAGCGGTCAAAGCGGTCGAGGGCTTCACCAGCTACAAGCAGATGACCGACGAGGCGATCGTCACTGCCAAGCCGGATTTGATCCTGGCGATGAAGAATGCCGGGTCGCCGATATCGCGGGACGAGCTGTTCGCGAATCGCTTCATCGCCATCGCCTCGACCCCCTGCGGGCATACAAGGGTCCGGACGCGCCACAGAGACGTCAGAGGCCACCCATCCGGCGATGGTGCTGTCGCCGAATCAAGACCTGTTCTCACAGGCACGTCAAGTGCGAACAGGGGATGACGAAAAGGAGACTTTCATGACTGAAGCAACACTCGTTACAGGCAGCAGTGACCTGTCAAGCATCGCGGCTGTCCAGCAATCGCCATCAATTGACGACGAACCCGCCACAGGCGCTCCGCACGGATACGCCCAAGAGGGCGGGTTCATCCAAGACGCCTTGCGTCGAACCGCAGTCGCGGAACGATTCGATCTTTCTGTTGTGCTCGCGAGGTACCGGAGACAGTACGGCTTCTCACAAGCGGTCGCAGAGGACCATCGACGCGAACTCGTCCGTTTCTTGGCACTCTGCGCGACCGCCCGACAGCATGGCCACTCATACGGGATGATGGGCGCAGTCGATGAGCTATGGCACATGTTCGTCATCTTCACGAGAGACTACGCTCGATTTTGCGAAGAGGTGGCGGGCAGGTTTCTGCACCATATTCCGGAACCCCATGGCGTAGCTACGCAGGGTACCATCGACCGGTACCTCGCTTTCCTGGAGGACTACAGAACAGTCTATGGGGAAGCGCCACCCCCAGCGTATTGGCCCAAGCCGAAGCGCTCTCCCCACAACACGGATACTGCCTGCTACGGCTGCGACGCCTGCGACGGCTGCGGCATCTGCGGCGGGGGATGCGTAGTTGACGCAACACTTTAGAAGGAGCGCTTCGAATTTCTCGGCCCCAGAGCGGCCGAGCCATTCGTCCGAATACTCAGCTGAGAACGAGGGCGACGGGCATGCATATATTGATGTTCGGAAAGATGCCTCCTATCCAGGGGGGTGTTTCCAAGGCAACTTGGGTAGCGGCAACCGATCTTGTGACCGCCGGCCATACGGTAACCTTCATCTCGAACGCCAACAGTATGGGCTACGGATTTCGGCAAATGGGATCGGCATCCCGCATAGAGGCGACGGTTGCTGGCTTCGCGGGAAAGCTTGAGATTCGGCAGCTTGAGGCGGTGCCAAGGCTCTCTTACATTCCATGGGCACCCCCGTACCTTAGCCAACTTTTGGGAAACGCCATCGCAGCCGCAAAGTCGCGTACGCCCGACTTGGTGATTGGATGGTATCTTGAACCCTATGGCGTTGCGGCTTCGATCTTTGGTCGATTGGCCGACACACCGGTCATATTGCGGCATGCCGGAAGCGACCTGGGTCGATTGAGGAAATTTGCCGATTTAGGGCCACTTTATGACCACTGCTTAGCGTCGGCAAGCCGTGTGGTGGCGAGCAAAAAGCACGATGCGGTGCAGATTGTCCTGGATGCGGGCGTCAGACGAGAAAGCTTGGTCCGACCTCGCGGCAGGAGGCTCGATGGTTCCTTCTGGGAGCCTACTCGATTTGACTTTGAGGCACTTGTCGACGAGGCGGAAGCTTTCTTCAGCAACTACGGTTTCGAACGCGACTTCCTGAAGATGCTGACCGATTGGAATAGGGAAGGGTTGAGGTGCTCAGATCCGATTGTCGGCAGTTACGGGAAAATCGAGATAGCAAAAGGAACCTACAGCCTAATTGATGCGCTGGACCTTCTCGCGGATCGCAACGTCCCGGTCGCCTATCGCGCGCTGTGGAGTGGCGCGCCTGATCGCTTTGCTCATGCATTCAACCACCTTGCGTCAAAGAAACGGCTGCGGGGTCGGACGATCATTCTGCCACCGCTTCCTCCGTGGGAAGTTCCGGCTTTCATAAGGTCCTGCTCGGTGATCACGTTCCTGGAAAACAATTTTCCAATCGCGTTTCATGGGCCGCAGATTCCGCGTGAGGTACTGGCATGTGGCACACCGCTGATATTGAGCGGTGAAATTTGGTCGAAGGTGTCTTTCGCCGCCAAGTTGGCGGATCGGACAAACGTCCTGCGCGCCGAAGACCCCAACAACGTGGCCGAGTTGGCGTCGGTCTTAGAGTTGGCAATTACAGATCGCGAAATGCGAGCGAGCCTCTCACATCACGGAAAGACGCTCTCGCGCACAATAGAATCGACCGCCCTTCCGCATGATCCACTGATTGACGTGATCAGATCCATGTAAATGCTCGATGCCACACCAGACCACTTATCTCGTTCGCTCAGGTGGCCACAATATATGGTGCTGCGCGTCTGTCGCCCTTCCCCAGTCAATTAGCGCGACCGAGGTGGTCACGATTCGGGTGTCGCCAGCATCCCGCCAATTCGGAGATCGGTTAGGCTTTGACCCTCGCCAGCACTCGACATGCTTTCTATAAGCAACTTGCGTAGGGATGGCGTGTGCAGCCTGATGATGTCGAACTTTGGACGCCGACATTTCGGCGGACCCATGCCTCTTTGACGTGGTCACGCCCGATGCGTGCTTCAGCTCGCGGGGACGTGGAGATGGGCAGCAACCATCTTGTCGTCCACCTCCATATTGGGGGCGATGCCAGGTCCAGTGGGGATGGTCCAAATTGCGCAAGCTCGGTCGGGTGATCGCGGAGAAGCTGGATGTCGACTACATCGAAGTTCATGGAGCGGTTCGGACAAACGGGTGCGAACCCGGGACGTCGTCCGGGTGTCGTCAGGCTCTCCCGTCCGGCTGAGCCTAAGCTTTCTTCACGGCGCGAATACTCCTGAGGCTGCTCGGGTTCTCGTCGGGAGACAGTTACCGCTGAGGACGGCCCACGCGGTCCTCACGGAGATGTTGATCAAGGCAAGGCATTCGTGACGGTTCCTTGCGTCGACGACCTCGGGGCACTGAAGGATGAACTCTCGTCCGCAGGAGTGATCGCGAAGGTTCATGCGCCGCGGCCGATAAGCGTCCGCGAAGTCCGGGATCGCACGAAGCTGTCCCAGGAGGCGTTCTCCGTGAGGTATGGCCTCGATCTGGCAACGCTTCGAAACTGGGAGCAAGGTCGCTCGGAACCGGATGCAGCGGCGAATACGCTCCTATGGACCATTTCCCGGAACCCGGAAGCAGTCGAAGAATCCCTCGACATGGAGGACGAAGTGGCTGCCCCATCGCCCTAGGGAGGGCCTCGGAACCGTGCGGCTACTCGGCCGCCAATGCGATGGCCGGCCGCCGCGCGGGAGGCAGCGCCAGTATCCGCGCAATGAGCTGATCCGGAAGGCGAACTCGCCGAGGTAAGCGTCGAGATGCTTCTCCCGGAAGCCATGGAATGTGCCCAGCGCCCAGCGCTTCAGGTTCGCAAAACGACGTGAATCCACTTGAAAACGATGTGGGCGGGCATCGTCCTATTGCTCAGATTGACCTTCCTGAGGCGACGGCCGGGCACCTTGCCGTACGAGGCAAGGGAGTTCGCAATGCCGCTCCGGGAAGGGTGTTCGCTACCACGAACGGAACGATGCTTTGAGCCGAACGGTCCGCGATGCGCGCGAGCCTGATGTGTCCGACGCCATGGTTGCCGACCGTCTCGACCGCTCCAGCGATCCATATCTGGCTGGCTGTGCTGCTGCCGCCACCCCTCTCCAGTGCGTCCGCCTTGCGCCGATACGGGATGGCGGACTCGTCCACGTCGACAGTTCCGGAAAGAGCGGTCCGGTTAGGGTTCACCATTGCCCCCTGAGTTTGTGAGGCACCAGCCAGGCGGTTCTGTAGGAGACGCCCAGCTTAGGTTGGAGCTGCAGCGCCGAAATGGAGTTGGAGTGCCTCGCCATCAGGTAGGCCGCCAGGAACCACTTGCGCAAGCGGCAGGTGCGTGCCCTGCATGACCGTCCCGGCAATCACGGAGGTCTGTTTCCGGCACCCAGGCCTCTCCCTTTGCCTGCGCATTCGAAAAGCCACGGCCGGCCTCGAGGCGCCATGCTTTCCTGGAAAAGCATCAAGCGTCCTCTCCACCGTCATCAGCATGACATCACGTTCTGCGATGATTGCTGAAAGGGCCTTTTCACCAAATTGGGCCAAAATTCGAGGGATTTGATGAACGCCACCATATTCAGCAGCCCCGTTTTCGTGAAGGACGGGAATTGCATCGTGCGAGAAATTGTCACCATCGATGGCGCCATTGATTTTCTCGAAGAATGGCCCGAAAGCCGTCGAGATTTGATCCACAAGACTGCACTCAAAGCGTGCTACGACGCGCACGACGGCTACAAGCCAGTCGACGTGGTCCGTCAGGCGTTCATCAGCTTCGCCAAGCGGGCTTGCATACTGGAAGACCCGGCTTCTGTAATGCCTTGGATCTCACCCTCTAAATCGGGCCGTGGAACGGAAGCGGTATAGGCTCATTCGATCAGCGGTGCCGCACCGGGTCGAAAATCCGCGAAACAGGGCAACCCGCGGCGAGCAGCAGACCGAGGGCCGACCCATAAGGACGGCGAAGGGCTAGCTGGGAAACAGCTGGCGTCATTGCTGGGTCGCGTGATGCCAACCCTTCCCGGCGAATAAGGGGACCCACGACACTCTTTGTCGGAGGCTACGTGTCGGACATGCAGTGACCGGCTGACCGGTTAGTCGCTAGTCAGATGGCAGGAACATCTTCTCCTCCTTGGCAGCCGCCTCGAATGCCTTACGGGCTTCTTGCGTAGGCATCTCACCCTCAAGAGCGGCCATGCAAACGCGCACAGCGTAATCCCACTTAGGCCCCTTGTTGCTCCACTTTTGGAGCTGCTCGGCGGCACCCTCGACGTGGCTGACCCCAAACCGAACTCCGGGGCGGTGGGTCCTGACGTAAACGGGAGGGTTGAACCAATGGAAAGCCATGAGGCTACTCTCGGCTGTCAAAGGCAACAAACAGGCCGCGGACGGTTGCCACTGTTACGACAACCTCGGTCAGTTCTTCGTCGCTTTCCAGCAGATATGGTGCAGCATCGCGAGCTTCTTTCATTGTAGCTTTGACCGACACAATGTCGTCAGGATCCGCCCTGTCGAGGAGTAAGGCAACCACCTGCTCTGCCGTAGGAATTGGGCCGACTTTACGGATGATGCTCATGCTACCTCGTACCCAAAGACGCCAACGAAACTCGATATTGCGCGCCTCGCGACAAGACATCAATTGATGATTGAAACCGTACGAAACCGGCCAAGGGGACAGCCCACAGATGCAGGGGGGTGCCTGGTCGGAACGTTGAGCGACGGGAGCCTAAGAGGCCGACCGCTGTTGTCTGTCGCGGCAGTTGAGAAGGTTGACCAGATCGTCGGCTTCGTCGATGGACATGTCGATCAAAGGGACGCCTACCTCGACAACCGGCTGCCCGGTGAACACGTCGATGATGTCCCACGAGCCTTCGGGCGTCTTCTCAATGTCGTATCGTCGGGTCATGGGTGATTTCGAGAGCAGGATTTAGTGCGGTAGCCGCTAAACGTTCGAGTTTGGGACTGGCGCTGCTGGCCTGAGCTAAGTAGTGAACTAAGAGGGCTCGGCATTGTCGGGGCGACTTCCTTTTTGAAGTCGACAGATGATCTACCAACATGAACTACTCTCCTCCCAGCAACTATGTGTGTCTAGCCCGATAGCGAGAAATCGGCACCCTTTGTATGCTCCATCCGACCGAGGTGAGGTCGACCCCGGTCGCGGCAATCGCGGGCGCTGTCTTGGGTGTTACATGCCAGGAGGCCACGTTTACCGCGCAGTCGCCGACCATCGCCACCCACCAGCTCTTCGATCGACAGGTTGTCCAGGAGACCCGCGTCGACGCCGGTGCCAACGCGCTGTCCAGGTGTTCCGGCGTGTCGACCTCGATCTTGACCAATCTGTCCACGCAATAGCCGCCCGCGGTCCATAGGTATATTGGTCCTTGGAAATAATGGAAACGGTTCCCTACTCCTCTTCGCCAATTGGGCGTACTTGAATGGAGATGGCACCGCGCTCAGGCACGGATGTGATCAACGCACCGACAATGATGGCCAACGCCGCGAGCATTCCTGGACCCGTCAGCCATTCGCCGAAGAACACGGCCGCGAAGAGGGCGGAAAAGAATGGCTCACTCGATTCGATGACCTGCGTCTTGTAAGCCTCGATATGCTGAAGGGCGAGGATTGTGCAGTAGAAGCCGCAGAACGAGGGGATAATCCCGAGCGCTAACAAAGCTGGAAAGGTGTTCACTGACGGGATTGGCGCGCCGCTCCAGGCGTAGGGAACGGCGAGCATGGCAAAGCCATAAGCCAGGAACCACCAGAAAGTTTCTAGGGACGAGCGAAGCTTGAAGAACTTCCAAGCGAAAATAAAGCTGGCATAGCCTAGCCCTGCGACAAGGGCGAGGCTAATGCCGATAATGCTTCCAGCCATCATGCCGTCGCCGGCAATCAGGAAGTAGCCTCCAAGGAAAACCATGGTCATGGCGAACGCCTTTCGCGTGGTCACCCTTTCCTTAAGTATGAGGATGTCGAGCGCGATTGCACCAAGGCCGCCAGTAAAAACAAGGATGGCAACAAGTGGGATCGGCGCGTAGGCGAAAGCATGGGTTTCGAAATGATAAAGCGTGAAGATGCCAAGCGTAGAGCAGACGGCGATCTTCCACGATCCCGTGAAGGCGGCGAGGAGTCGAGCCAATGCCCCAGACCTCAAGAGGATGACGATCGAGAGTAGCGAAAGCGCGATGCCGCAACGCCAGAATGCGACCGCAGTGGGGTCGAGCCCTTCATTAAAGGCGGACCGGGAAAGCACCCCGACGGTTCCATTGGATAGAGCTGCGAGAAAGGCGAAACCGGCCCCCAGGATCGACGACAAATAAGCATTCTTCATGGCTTTGACTTCATTGCTAGCATGTGGGAGCGGCAGGCTTCGCCGAATGCACGGAAGATTTCGACGCTGAGTGGATCCTCTGCGTGAAACCATTCAGGATGCCATTGCACGGCGGCGGCAAACGTTGCCGCGCCCTTTACGGAGACAGCTTCGATGACGCCGTCCATGCATCGCGCATCGACCTCAAGGCCATCAGCCAAACGCGCGACCCCCTGCCGATGCAGCGTGTTGACCAGGACCGGTTTCTTTTGCGAGCGACGGATACACTGGGCAATGTAGCCGCGGCCTTCGGCTAGAATTGCATGCGAGCAGGCGTATTGAAGGTCGCGCGGGAGTGTGAGGTCTTCCACATGGGTGATCCGACCTTCACCTTCCGAAAGGTCACTTGAGAGGGTACCGCCAAGCGCGACGTTGAGTTCCTGCAACCCGCGGCAGATTCCCAACAGCGGAATGCTGGACGACAGAGCAATCTTGATCGCAGCAATACTTGTCCGGTCCCGGTCGAGATCGAGCGTCTCTGGACAAGCTTCTGGCCCCCCATAAAGTGAGGGCGAGACATTCGACTCCGCCCCGGTCAGGAGCACCCCGTTGAGGACCGAAAAGCAGGCCTGCAAACTCTCTTCCTCAAGTCCGGCCGGGATTACGAGCGGCAAAACACGCGCGGTCGAACGCAAGGCTTCGAGATAACGGATGCGCACCGTCTCATAGCCGACGCTGTCGATCGTCCGGCGGTCGCAAACAACGCCAACGATCGCCGGGCTGCCGTCTGCAATCGCGGTCAAATCAGGCGCCCCCAATGGCTTGCCCGATATCGGCGATGATATCATCGATATGCTCAAGTCCCACGGAGATGCGGATTGTTCCATCGCAAACCCCGGCAGCAAGGCGCGCCTCGCGGGGAACCGAAGCATGAGTCGTCGAGGCTGGATGCGTGGCGAGCGTTCTCGCGTCGCCAATATTTGAGACGTGGTAGGCAAGTCGCAGGCGCTCGATAAAACGCCCCCCGGCCTCAATGCCTCCAGCGATATCGAAAACGATCATGGGGCCGCCATGATCGCCCATGTTCTGCACGGCGCGATGCCGATCAACGGTTCCGCCAAAAGCCGGATAGGTCACGTCGACAACACCAGGATGCGCCTTGAGATAGTCGGCCAGCTGCCGGGCATTTGAGCAATGTCGTGGCATTCGCAAAGGCAGCGTTTCCAAGCCTTGGATGCAGAGAAAAGATGCGAACGGGGACGGGCAGGGTCCAAAGTCGCGCATGAGCGTGTTGCGCATCTTGAGCAGAAAGGGGCTGGCCCCATAGGGGCCGGGCAGACCGCGCGCAGCATCCAGCCAGAGTATGTTGCCATGGGAGATATCAGGACGCGTCATCAACGGAAATCGTTCGGGGTAAGCAGCCCAGTCGAAGGTGCCGCCGTCGACGATAATGCCGCCAATCGTGGTGCCGTGGCCGCAAATGTATTTGGAAGTGGACTGCACGGTTACATGGGCGCCAAGCTTGAGAGGGCGTGAAATGAGGGGGGTCAACGTGTTGTCGATGATCAGCGGAATTCCGACTTCATGCGCGATCGCCCCCACTTCAACGATCGGGAAAGGGCTGAGCTTCGGATTGGGAAGCCCTTCCGCAAACCAACAGCGCGTGCGGTGGTCCGAGGCTTCGCGGAAGCGCTCGGGATCGCTCGGATCGACGAAGCGCGTTTCGATCCCGAGCCGCTGAAACGTGCTGGCGAGCAGATTGATTGTCCCGCCATACAGGTGCGCGGAGCTCACGATATTGTCCCCGCAAACGGCAATGTTCAGGATCGCAAGCATAATCGCGGCCTGTCCTGAGGACGTTGCCAAGGCGGCGACGCCGCCCTCCAGAGCCGCAACGCGTTGCTCGAAGATATCCGTCGTCGGGTTCATCAACCGCGAATAGGTGCGTCCCTCGCGGCGTAGATCGAAGACGTCCGATGCATGGTCAATGGATTCGAATGCATAGGCGTTCGAGAGATAGATCGGAACGGTCGTCGCCAGGGTCGCCGGATCACAGCGATAGCTCCCATGCAGAACTGTCGTTTCCGCATGAAGGGCCGGCGTTGGTTCCAATTGTGTTGCTGGGCCATTTTTCTGGAGTTTGGTCACCTTCGAGTTCTCCGGAGACACATTGTTCTCGATGGGTAGCGTTCAGGCCCACAATCCCGCGCTTGCGGCGAAGCGCTTCCGGTTCTGGTCGCGGATCAGCTTCAGGATCGAAGGCTCGCCATTTGGGCCAGACTGGAAGATACCGCCCGCTTCGCAACAGTGCGCCGCATAGACAGGGTCCCTCATGCGGATGGCATGTGCTTCGGGCAAGCGCCAGAGCGGGGTCGCTGGATCGAGATGATGATCGAGATGATAGTTGTCGCCGTTGATCGCGGTCAGCCACTTCTCGAGATGACGGCTGCGGCGATTCCGGGTCATTTCCAGGTCCACGGTTCGGCTGTCAATGGAGCTGCAATGCTCAGACATCTCGATGAACCAGCCGATGATGTGAAACGAGGTGAGGTAGGGAACAACCCAGAGAAGGACAAATTCCTGGAAGTGGCCGTAGGCCAGAGCGACCGTTACGACACAAGCCCAGAACGCGTAAAAGCCCCAGCGATCGAACACATAACCCCATGTCTCTTCGCGCTTCACCCGCGTTGAGCTCTCCTTGCGAGAGAGGGTGTCTAGGATCATCTGGTATCTGTTGCGGATCAGATACTTCAGATAGGCGTAGGTCTTCGATCCAAGCAGGGGCAAGATGATGATCTTCCAAACGAAAGAGCGATCCGTTTGGGGTGTGAAGACACCTTCCGCGATGAAAAACCCCAGGTCAGGGTCGGCATCGGCTCTGCCGAGGTAGGGGTGATGGCTGTGGACGTGGGACTGCTTGTAGGCGTAGTGGCGTTGAAACAGGGGCCAAGCCGTCAGCAGCGTGCCGAGCAGGAAGTTCAGCACACGATTCTTTGTCAGCACACCGTGCGCACAATCGTGCAAAATGGTGGAGATGCCTCGCTGACGCGCTCCGATGACTATCACAGCCAGGAGATAGAACCACCAGCTTACTCCAATGACCAGCCACGCGAGGGCGGCAATCACCGCATAGTCCTTTGTGATGTAAAGAGGGCCATGCCAATTGTCAGTCCCAAGTGCCTTGATTTCATGAGTGATGGATCGATCGAAGCGGTAGTGGATGTAGCGCCTTGGTGCTTCGATGCCGTGATACTGGGGCTGTACATGAGCGTTCATGAAAACACCTTTTGCCGAGAATTGCAGGGCCACTCGGCGGTATAGTCGCCGACGAAGCGGTCAATGAGATCAGCTTTGACGTTTGGCATGACAATCGCATGGGCGCAGTTGCCATGACATGCGAGCTGGTATTCGTTAACGAGCCTCTCGGACGGTTTCGGAAACACAACCGTCAAGGAGCACGGATTGAGCAATACCGGGACACTGGCTGAGCGTAGTGCTCCCGCAAAGCCATCCGCACGCTCGATGCAGGTTCGGGCATTATGACGGAAACCGGCGATACCGAGGCGCGTCAGCCGGTTCCATATCGCGAGAACGGCGTGGCCATTTCGCGATCCCATCAAGGTCGTATCATCAGAGCGCAAGTAGCTCACGGTGGAGGCGACGCGACGGACATGTTCGCGTCGGACTATGAGGACGCCGCAAGGCATCGGCGTGCCGATCATCTTGTGGCCAGAGGTTGATATACTGTCGACCCCGTGCCGGAAGGAGGGACGGATACCACTCGACAAGTCATCGACGAAGGGAAGGACCATTGCATTCAGCGCGCCATCGACGTGGACAAAGCGCCGAACCGGATCGATCCCGACTTGGTCCAGAACGCTGATGCAGGACGCGATATCATCGTGCGCCCCTTTCATGGTCGTTCCACAGGTCAATGCGAGAATGATGCAGCGATGGCGATTTGCCTGGACAACCTCCCGCAGAGCATCCGGACAGATGGCGCCGGTATGGTCGACCTCGCACGTCAAAGCCTCGATCCGAAGGATTTTGGCCGCCTTTGGGACCGAATAATGCGCCTCTGTGGAGTGTATCAGAACCGGATTACCAAGAGTCTCTCGCGCAAGATATATGGCCCACAGATTGCCCTCGGTTCCGCTCGCGCCCACAGCTCCCCAGTATTCTTCTGGATCGGCACATTCCCAGACCCGAGCGAACCAGCCGACCACTTCGCGCTCTACGCCACAGACCTCAGTCGCATAGTGTGAACCGACATATGGATCGCCCAAGTTATTGATAAGAAATTTGCCAAACTGATGGATTGGCCAGGCATCAAAGTCGAGATTGAACGGGTATCCCAAGTGTTTTGCGCGCCTATCGGCGAATTTATTGCCAAGCTTGTCCAGGGTCGCATTGATCACGGCCGTTTTGCTGAGACGAGCGTCCAGTATATCGCACGTAAGCTTCACGCATATGCTCCGCTATAGCCGCCCAGGAGAACGGCAGGTAAGGGTGACTCAAGACCCGCTCCAATCAGCCCGCCGCCACCCCACCTCCGGCACGGCGTCACTGATCCGGCAGGCCAGGCGATGACTTCGGCGAGATAGCCGTCCACGGCCGTTTGGGCGGTCGGTGCGCCGGGAACGACGGGATTGTCACCACGACAAGAATATCGGTTCGGCAACTCCTGACGCCTCGCGACGAGGAAGCCTCAAAAATCGTGCCGACATCGCAGAAAGAGTCGCAAAAAGAGCGTTGTCCATATTACTCAATGGCTTAACAAGGCGCAGCACGCCGAACAGTCCCGCGTCGCGGAACCGACAAAGCGACCGCAATGTCGGTTGTCAGACGTTGTCCTGGAAATTCTGGACAGGTGCTTATTAACAGAGGCGAGCCGAGGCATCGGTTTCGAGCAGCCGTTGCGGCACGGTCTTCCAGCCGGTCAAGGGGCGTTCCAGACCCACCTTGACCGTGCACAGCACCCCGTCCATTTCGACAATTGCGGGCACCCTCGGCAAGCGCGAACGCTGTTGGTTCCGCGCCAAGAACGCGATCTCGCCTGCCGCCTCCGTGGGGTGTTTATCGCAAACCTGCTTGTGTCCGAAGCTGAACAAGAATGTCGCCAGCCCGAACCAAAAGGTCGCCAAGGCCGGGTCACCGCCTACCGAGCAAGCTGTGAACGCAAACAGAGCGCCGAGTCGGCACGCAACTTGCTTCGATGATTTGGACGCGCGCGATCGGCCTCGCCGTCGTTACGCTCGGCGGCGAGGCACACGGCCGCAAGACAGCGTAGACCATTCGGTCGGCATCACCCGGATGCCTTCCCTGTCGGCGCAGGCGGCGCCGCCGACGGCCAGCGCCGCAAAGCCGCCCATGGTGAGCATCCCTGCATCCGTTTGCGTGTGATCATAGGGTCTTGCGCTTAACGGAGCGCCGTTTGGCGCATGTCCGAGTAGCGGACATACTCTAACTTACACCAAACCTAAGACGACGCCCATCTCCCTTCGGCTTACCGATGCGGAAATGGAAAAGCTGAAGCTCGCGATAGGCAACGGAAATGTCAGTGCACATATTCGCGAACGACTTTTTGGCGAGGGAGGTAGAAAACACCATCAGCGAATCCCAGTTGCCAGCGAAAGACAACTCGCGGCCATTCTGGCGGCGCTTGGCCAGTCAGAAGTTGCCTCCAGCCTTCGAGACATAGCGTACGCGGCAAAGATAGGCGCGCTGCCGCTCGATGAGGAGACAGGGAATGCGATCCGGTCCGCCGCGAGGGCATTGGTACGCCTCCGCTCGGAAATACTCTCGGCGCTCGGATTGGTGGAGGGATTGGAGAATGATCCTTAAAGCTAGTCAACGCGCCGACGGTAAACAGCTCGGGCTTCATCTGCTGCGCCGTGATGAAAACGATCACGTCGGGGTCGAGGAGATTCGCGGCTTCGTTGCCAACAATGTCGTTGACGCGTTTCGGGAAGCATATGCGATCAGCCGGGGGACGAAATGCTCCCAGTTCCTTTTTTCACTCAGTCTTAGTCCGCCGTCGAAGGAATCGGTTACCGTCGCGATGTTTCGGGATGCGATTGAGCGCGTTGAGCGGAGCATGGGTTTGATGGGCCAACCCCGCGCGATCGTTTTTCATGAGAAGGACGGCCGCCGACACGCACACTGCGTCTGGTCCCGGATCAACGCCAAAACGATGAAGGCGATCAATCTCCCGCATTTCAAGATGAAGCTGCAAGAGCTGTCCCGCTCGCTCTACATCGAGCACGGATGGGCGATGCCCAATGGCCTTGTGAGACAAGAAGACGGCAATCCGCTTAATTTCTCGCGAGAGGAATGGCAGCAGGCAAAGCGCATCAACCGTGATCCCAAAGCGATCAAGAAAATATTTCAGGACTGCTGGGCCGCATCGGACGGACTGAACGCATTTCGGCAGACGCTGGAGGGTCGTGGCTACTACCTGGCTCAGGGCGATCGGCGCGGCCACGTCGCGGTTGATTGGCAAGGTGAGGTCTACGCAGTTTCAAGGTGGACCGGGACAAAGGCTAAGGAGGTTGTTGCCCGTCTCGGCAAGCCCGATGACCTACCAGATGTCGCCACGGTTACGCGTCAGATCAAGGAAGCGCAGGATGCGAAACTCGACTTCTTCGCCGATAGTGCAAAGCTCGAACTCGACAGCGCTCGCCAGGGTTTGGCCGGACAGCGCGAAAAACTCGTTCTTCGTCAGCGAGAGGAGCGCTCATTTCTGGCTGAATTTCAGGCGGCTCGATGGGCAACAGAGTCACAGTCGCGGGCAGAACGCTTCCGCACTGGAATCAAGGGAATCTGGGACAGGATAACGGGCAGGCGTACTCAAATTGCGCGCCAGAATGAGATAGAAATTGCTAGTCACCTGAATCTGAAGTTCGGTTCATTGTCTTCTGGCAGAAACGCTTGACCGATGCGAGGATCTGGTCGGCGGATTTGACCCACTTGTAAGGGGTGGGGTTTTCGTTGTGGGTTTCGATGAATGCGTCGATGTCGGCCTCCAGTTCTGCGGTGGAACGGTGTACGCCGCGCTGCAACTGCTTTCGCGTCAGTTCGGCGAACCACCGCTCGA
>NZ_JAFCGY010000042.1 GCF_016836705.1 Mesorhizobium caraganae
CTCGAACCTCTCGCAGGATAGACATAATCAACGGCACCGCGGCCTCCTCTGTAGCGAGAAAGCCTCTCAAGAATCCCTCTTTTCCTACTTGGCAAGAGCCAATCAACTTATCTGCGATTCCCCTGCCGTGAACGGGGAGAAGGGAAAAGGCGCCGACATTGATAATAGTTCAACACAAGTTGAACCTTTCTGAATTGCACCTATCTCTGTCAGTACTTAGCTTCGAGTCGACTTTTCCGCCATCAGTCTCGCGCCGTAGCGCAAGCCGTTTCCGCCCGCCAAATCCAAGGAATTCCTCGCATGACCGAATACACCCCGCCGAAAGTCTGGAGCTGGAAGAAAGCCAATGGCGGCACGTTCGCCAGCATCAACCGGCCGATCGCCGGCCCGACGCATGACAAGGTGCTGCCGGTGGGCAAGCATCCGCTGCAGCTCTACTCGCTGGCGACGCCGAACGGCGTCAAGGTGACCGTCATGCTGGAGGAACTCTTGGCGCTCGGCCACAAGGGTGCCGAATACGACGCCTGGCTGATCCGTATCAACGACGGCGACCAGTTCGGTTCGGGCTTTGTCGAGGTCAATCCCAATTCCAAGATCCCGGCGCTGCTCGACCGGAGCGGCAAGACGCCGGTTCGCGTCTTCGAGTCCGGCTCGATCCTGCTTTATCTGGCGGAAAAATTCGGCGAATTCCTGCCGACCGAACAGCCGGCGCGCGCGGAAACCTTGTCCTGGCTGTTCTGGCAGATGGGGTCGGCGCCCTATCTCGGCGGCGGCTTCGGCCATTTCTACGCCTACGCGCCGGAGAAATTCGAATACGCCATCGACCGCTTCGCCATGGAGACCAAGCGCCAGCTCGACGTGCTCGACCGCCGGCTGGCGGAGACCGAATATCTCGGCGGAGCCGGCTATTCGATCGCCGACATGGCGGTGTGGCCCTGGTATGGCGGCCTGGCGCTCGGCCGCATGTACAATGATTCCGCCGAGTTCCTGTCGGTGCAGGACTATGAGCACGTGCAGCGCTGGGCCAAGGCGATCGACGCCCGCCCGACGGTGCAGCGCGGCCGCATGGTCAACCGCGCCTTCGGCGATCCGGCCATGCAGCTGCACGAACGCCACGACGCCGGCGATTTCGAGACCAAGACGCAGGATAAGCTGGTGGCGGCGGAGTGAGGCGTCGATCTCCCCCCTTGAGGGGGAGATGTCGCCGAAGGCGACAGAGGGGGTCAGCTCGACCGGGCTCGGCCTCCTTGCGGCAGAAGGAGGTTGGCGCTCTACGCGAAGCGACCCCCTCTGGCCTGCCGGCCATCTCCCCCTCGCGGGGGGAGATTAGCTCTTCATCAACTTCGCCAACCTCGGCACGCCCTCACCCACCGCGCGCTCATCGGCGAGCGTAAAGCTCATCCGCATCGTGTTGCGTCCCGAACCGTCAGCATAGAAGGCATTGCCTGGTACGAACGCCACGCGGGCTTCCTTGACCGAGCGGGCGAGCAGCGCTGTGGCGTCCGACCCCTCGGGCAGCGTCAGCCAGACGAACATGCCGCCTTCGGGGCGGCTCCAGCTCACACCGTTGGGCATTTCAGCCTCGAGCGCGGCAAGCAGAGCGTCGCGGCGACCACGATAGGCGTCGATCAGCTTTTCCACCTGGCGGTCGAACACGGCCTCGGAGACGCGGTGCATGATCAGCTGGTTGATCGACGGGCTGTGCAGGTCCGAGGCCTGCTTCATCAGCACCAGGCGCTCGACCACGCGGCGCGGCGCGCAGACCCAGCCAACGCGCATGCCCGGCGACAGAATCTTTGAGAACGAGCCGCAATAGAGCGTGCGCGCATTGTCGATACCACCGGAGCGTTCGCAGTCGAGTGCCAGCATCGGCGGCTCGCCCTCGCCGTCATAGCGCAGCGCGCGATAGGCGGCGTCCTCTATGACGGCGATGTCGAGCTCGCCGGCAAGATCGAGCACCGCCTCGCGTTGCGCGCGGTTCAGCGTCTCGCCGGTCGGGTTGGCGAAATCGGGCACCAGATAGGCGAATTTCACCTTGCCGCCAGCGGCAGCGGCCGCCTGCTGGTAGGCGGCCGGCGTCATGTTGCCGCCATCCGGAGTCAGCCGGTCATAGCGCGGCTCATAGGCGTTGAAGGCCTGCAGCGCGCCGAGATAGGTCGGCCACGTCACCAGTGCGGTGTCGCCGGGCGACAGGAACAGCTTGCCGAGATAATCCAGCGCCTGCTGCGAGCCGGAGGTGATGAAGATGTTGTGCTCATCGCAAGCGATGCCGAGCTTGCCCATCTGGCCGGCCAGCCAGCGCCGCAGCGGCAGATAGCCTTCCGAGACCTGGTATTGCAGTGCCGTGCCTGCATCCGGGCCGCCGAGCACCGAGGCATAGGCATCGGCGATTGCTTGCGACGGAAACAAAGCCGGATCGGGGATGCCGCCGGCAAACGAGATGATGTCGGGCTGGTCGAGCAGTTTCAGCAGCTCGCGGATTTCCGACGCCTTCATCCGCGAGGCGCGCGACGCCAACAGGTCCATCAAACTCATCAGCCCACCTCCCGGGATACGGCATCTGGTCAAGCATGATCGTTCCGACCATGCAAATTTAGGTCAATCTAGCTGACCTATTATCCTGCTGGAATAGCCAGAATGCCATTCCGCGTGGCCCAGGCGCAAAAGCAACCACATTTTACCGCTCAACGTGGAAAATTGTTGCGCGCCCGAAGGCGTGGATGCAACCTCGTTCCGAGCCCACCGGCATAAAAGGAAAAGTGGTCTCAAGCAGGGGGATAGAATGACGCTCGAGCTCATCGGGGCCGGATTCGGCCGCACCGGCACATGGTCGACCTTTGCCGCGCTGAACAGGCTGGGCCTTCCCAGCTACCACATGCAGGAAGTCATCCTCAACAAGGCCAACAAGGGCCATCTCGACTTCTGGCGCAAGGTGGCGAACAGCCCGCCCGGCACGCAGCACGACTGGAACCGGGTCTTTGCCAACTACAAGGCAACGGTCGACAACCCCGGCTGCTGCGTGTGGCGCGAATTGATGGCCGCCTATCCCGACGCCAAGGTGCTGCTCACCCTGCACCCGCGCGGCGCCGAAGCCTGGTACGACAGCACCATCGACACGATCTACTTCACCGAGAATGTCTGGCAGTTCAAGGTCCTGGAGTGGCTGACGCCGTTCGGCCGGAAATTCGGCGACATGTCGAGCAAACTGGTCTGGGGCCGCACGCTGGCCGGGGTGATGGACGACCGCGCCAAGGCGATCGCACGCTACAACGCCTATACCGAGGAGGTGAAGGCGGCGGTGCCGCCGGAAAAGCTGCTGGTGTTCAAGGTAACGGACGGCTGGGCTCCGCTCTGCGCCTTCCTCGGCGTCGCGCTGCCCAACGAGCCCTTCCCCAACCTCAACGACCGCGAAAGCATCAAGAAGATCATCCGCGACATCATCAAGGGCAGCTACATCATGCTGGGGCTGTCGGTCGCGGCGATCGTGCTTGTGTTGGCGGCGCTGTGGTGGTGGCTGGGGTAGGCAAGGAGAGCAAGATGCCTGCCTCCACTTTGGGAGTTGGACGACCGGCTTGCCTCAGCAGTCGCCGCGCCTCGCGCGTGCGATTTCGGCGCCGCGACCGCCTAGAACGGTAGCCGTATTTCATCGATCGCCTTCGACTCCGTCCAGCCAATGTCCTTCTGGATCTCCGTCGGCAACGCATTCAGTGCCCTCACGGTCTTCCTGTGCCTGCTGGCGCGCGCCAAGGCGGCGCGAATTCTGATGAGACTTTCAAACATCGGTAACCTCCATGCAGAAGCAGAGCGCTGCCTCGGGCCCGCTCTTGCACGGCCCCTGTAACCGATCGATTGCGCGGCAACGGTGAAGCGGTTCACATAGCGATGCCAGTCAGAAACATTTGTATGCAAATCAGTTTAGGGAATTGAAGAAGCGCCACGAAGGGCCGCGCAAGAGTACACGCGTGCAACGATGTCAGACACTTGGCCTGCTGGCCTGAAGTGTCGATTCAGCCGCTGTCGGCTAAGCCCTTATTCCGGAGCCTGCGAATCTTCGCATGAGGCTTTCTGAAAAAACCGGACAGAATATTCGGACCCGCTTCGCCCGGCCGCAGCCTGATGCCGTCCTCGAAGCCATTCAGCGTTACGCATTCGAAGCCGTGGTGCGCCAGAAGCGCCACCAGCGAGTCCCGGTCGAAATGGTGCAAATGCTCGTTGGGCAGACGCATGCGCCACGTCTCGAACCACGCATCGCCATCGGCGCCGAGCTCACGCCAGCGACAATAAGGAACGGCGATGGCCAGATGGCGGGTCTGAAGGCGGGCGAGAAAACCCAGGTCAGGGATGTGCTCGAGCACGTCGAACATCGCCACGAGATCCCACGCGCCGGCGAGCGCCTCATCCCAATCGACAAAGCGGACGCCCTTGGGCAGCGGAAACCGGGTGATGTCGCAGCCGGCACAGTCGGCAACCCCGGTAATCTTGGCCGCCTCGATAAACGTGCCGGTGCCATAGCCGATCTCCAGCACCGACCGCGGTATCTCACCGGTGATCCCCAGCACCCAGCCAAGCCGCTGATAGCCGAGCTTGATGGTGCGGTCGCTCAGGTCCTCGTAATAGGACATGTATTGCTTGTCGTATTTGATCGGCGTGATGTCGATCTGGTGGATCACGCCAAACCGGTCGATTTCGTAATTGTCCAGCATTCGCGTACGGCCCCCCGGGAGTGCGAAGCCTTACATGATGGAGCTGAACGTAAAGTAAGTGGCCAGGAGGTGGTGGTTGCATTGACCGCTGCCCCAGGGGCCGAGCACCCTCGCAATCAAAGTAGTACTAGAATACGCTCGTCAGCGAAGCGTTGACCTAGGGGGCAAGACACCCGCACATGGAGCGAAGGCTTACCGCAATCCTTGCTGCCGATGTGGTTGGCTACAGCCGCCTCATGGGCGAGGACGAGGTTGGCACGCTCGAGCGGTTGAAAAGTTGCCGTCGCGAACTGGTCGACCCAGCGATCAAGGAATTCCACGGGCGCATTATCAAGCTCATGGGCGACGGCGCGCTGGTCGAATTCGCCAGCGTCGTCGATGCCGTCCAGTGCGCTGCCATGATCCAACGGCGGATGGCCGATCGCAATAAAGGCACCGCCGATGCCCGGCAGATCCAGTTTCGCATCGGCGTCAATCTTGGCGACGTCATTGTCGAGGAAAATGACATCTACGGCGATGGCGTCAACATCGCTGCTCGCCTGGAATCGATGGCCGAGCCGGGGGGTGTATGTATCTCGGGCACGGCGTTCGATCACGCACTGCACAAGGTTGATGTCGGCTTTGCCAGTCTTGGCGAGCAGCGCCTCAAGAACATCGCCGATCCGGTTCGCGCCTATCAGCTGCTGCTGGATCCCGCGGCATCGGGAAAGATCACAGCCGCGCCACATCGCCCGGGATCGCGCGTCATGATCCTGGCGAGTGTCGCGGCTCTGGCATTCGCCGTGCTTGCCGGCTTTTTCGCATGGCAGAAGTTCTCGATGCCATCGCGGCCATCGGTTGCCGTGCTGCCGTTTGCAAATCTCGGCGGCGATCCAGGCCAGGACTATTTCGCTGACGGCATCACCGAGGATCTGATCACCGACCTCACCAAGCTTTCCGGTCTCGATGTCATCGCCCGCAATTCCGTCTTCGCCTACAAGAATCGGCCTGCGGCGCTGGCCGATGTCGCGCGCAACCTTGGCGTCCGCTACGTCGTTGAGGGCAGCGTCCGCCGCACCGGCGAGCAGATCCGCCTCAATGCCCAGCTCATCGATACGGCAACGGGCGACAATCTGTGGGCCAACCGGTTCGACCGTGGCATGGCCGGCGTGTTTACCGTCCAGGAAGAGATGAGCGGGGAGATCGCCAAAGCGCTCGGCATGCAACCTTCGGCAGCGGAAAGCGAGCGCATGGCGCGCCCGCCCACCGAAAACCTCGAGGCCTACGATTTCTACCTTCGGGCCGAGCAGACAGCACGGACCGGCCGGCGCGACGGGCTGCGGGAGGCGCTTGCGCTCTACGACAAGGCGGAGGAGCTTGACCCCACCTTTGCCGAAGCCTTCGCGGCGGATGCAAGCATGACAGTCTATATCTGGCGCGAATCTTTCAACGACATCATGCAGAGCGCGCCGGCGCGCAAGCGCGCCTATGAGAAGGCAAGCCGTGCGCTGCAACTCGATCCGGACCTCTCGTCGCCTTATGCGATCCTTGGCATCATGCAGGTCGTGGATCGCCGCTACGAGGAAGCCATCGCTTCGGTCGAGCGAGCCGTCGCGCTCGGCCCCGGCGATGCGGAGACGCAAATAGCTCTAGGGTACGTGCAACTGTTCGCCGGCAATCATGCCGAGGCAGCCGCAGCGGTCGAGACAGCGCTCAGGCTCGACCCCAACCTTTCACCCATCAACCGGCAAATTGCTGGCCTGGTCTTTCTCATTCAAGGAAGCAACGAAAAGGCGATCGAGGCGCTCGAACGCACGCGCGACGATGCGCCTTCAGTCGGAGATTTCAGAATTACGCTTGGTGCCGCATACGCCCGCGCCGGCCGCCTGCAGGATGCGAGGGCGGCGGTCGCCGAGGGACTAGGTTCCATGTCGACACCTGGGTTCGATTCATTGTCCGCATACCGGCTCAACGGTGCCCAATACCGTAACCCCCGGGATTTGGCTCTCATCATCGACGCGTTGCAGCAGGCGGGCTTGCCCGAATGGCCGTTCGGCTTCACGGGCGACGAGCGCAATCGCTTGAAGGGCGAAGAGATCGCCTCGCTGGTGCTGGGCCATACGCTGCAGGGCCAGCTTGAACCAGGTCTCCAACAAGCCTTCCTCCAGATCGGGAGCGACGGCAAGGCAGCCTTCCGCTCCACCACGCGGCTGGTCACCGAGACCGTCCGTGTCGATGGCGACCTTTTGTGCGAGCTGAGCGAGAATATGTTCGGGCGCCCGGACTGCGGACCCGTCTATAAACGCCGTGACAATGGAGGCGGCGGCTATTCCTTCGTCAACTCAAGCAAGGTGTTCCACTTCGCGGTGATTCAGTAGATGCACGCGTCTCGGTGAAAGCGGCTGCTTACGCTCGCGTTCGACGCGGGACTGGAATAGGCTGCAGGGAAGCCGCGTGATCGACCGGGAGGGCGCAGGCAGGTATGGAGCGACGGCTCACCGCAATCCTTGCTGCCGATGTGGTTGGCTATAGCCACCTCATGGGCGAGGACGAGGTCGGTACGCTCGAGCGGTTGAAAAGTTGCCGTCGCGAACTGGTCGACCCTGCGATCAAGGAATTCCACGGCCGCATGGTCAAACTAATGGGCGACGGCGCGCTGGTCGAGTTCGCCAGCGTCGTCGATGCCGTCCAGTGCGCTGCCATGATCCAACGCCGGATGGCCGATCGCAATAAAGGCACCGCCGAGGCCCGGCAGATCCAGTTTCGCATCGGCGTCAATCTTGGCGACGTCATTGTCGAGGAAAATGACATCTACGGCGATGGCGTCAACATCGCCGCTCGCCTCGAGGCTATGGCCGAGCCAGGCGGAGTCTGCATCTCCGGAACCGCATTTGATCATGCCGTCCACAAGGTTGATGTCGGCTTTGCCAGTCTTGGCGAGCAGCGCCTCAAGAACATCGCCGATCCGGTTCGCGCCTATCGGCTGCTGCTGGATCCCGCAGCATCGGGTAAAATCAAGGTGGCGGTTCGCCGGCCGGTATCCCCCCGGGCGATCGGGATGGCAGGAATCGCGGTCCTGCTCGTCGTGCTCCTGGCAGGATTGTTTGCGTGGCAATCGAGGACATCTTTCTTAGCCGACCGACCATCGGTTGCCGTGCTGCCGTTTACAAACCTCGGGGGTGATCCGAGCCAGGACTATTTTGTGGACGGCATCACCGAGGATTTGATCACCGACCTCACCAAGCTTTCCGGTCTCGATGTCATCGCCCGCAATTCCGTCTTCGCCTACAAGAATCGGCCTGCGGCGCTGGCCGATGTCGCGCGCGACCTTGGCGTCCGCTACGTCGTTGAGGGCAGCGTCCGCCGCACCGGCGAGCAGATCCGCCTCAATGCCCAGCTCATCGATACGGCAACGGGCGACAATCTGTGGGCCAACCGGTTCGACCGTGGCATGGCCGGCGTGTTTGCCGTCCAGGAAGAGATGAGCGGGGAGATCGCCAAAGCGCTTGGCATGCAACCTTCGGCAGCGGAAAGCGAGCGCATGGCACGCCCGCCGACGAACAATCTCGAGGCCTACGACTACTATCTCCAAGCCGAGACAGCGTCACGCAACGTCCTGCAGGCCGGGCTGCGGGAGGCGCTTGCGCTCTATGAAAAGGCGGAGGGGCTCGACCCGGCGTTCGCGGAAGCCTTTGCGGCCGACGCGCGCACGACAGTCTATATCTGGCGCGAGGCCTTCAACGACATCATGCAGAGCGCGCCCGCGCGCAAGCGAGCCTATGAGAAGGCGAGCCGAGCTTTGGAACTCGAACCGGACCTTTCATCGCCCTATGCAATTCTCGGTATCATGCAGGTCGTGAATCGCCGCTACGAAGATGCGATTGCCTCTGCCAAGAAGGCTGTTTCAATCGGTCCGGGCGATGCAGAGGCGCAAGCAGCCCTTGGATATGTTCAGTTATGCGCCGGCAATTATGCCGAGGCAGCCGCAGCGGTCGAGACAGCGCTCAGGCTCGACCCCGACCTCTCCGCCATCAACAGGGAAACTGCCGGGCTGGTTTTTCTTCTTCAGGGGAATGTCGATAAAGCGATCGAGACTCTCGAGCGCACCCGCGACGATGCGTCCACGGTTGGCAACTTTCGGTTTACACTCGCTGCCGCGTATGTCCGCGGCGGCCGTCTACCGGATGCGAAAGCCGAAATCGCAGCTGGGCTCCACCTCGTAGCAGGGTCCAGCTACGTGGACTCCTTGGCTGGGTGGCAGATGACTCATGCACATTTCCGGAACCCGCAGGATCTGGCGATCCTCGTCAACGCACTGCGCCAGGCAGGCCTACCCCAATGGCGCTATGGCTTTACCCCGGACGAGCACGACCAGTTGAAGGGTGTTGAGATCGCGTCCCTGGTCATTGGCCATACATTGCAAGGCCAGATCGAACCCGGTCTGCAACCAGCCTTCCTTCAGATCGGGAGCGACGGCAAGGCGGCCTTCCGCACGACGACGCGGCTGGTCACCGAGACCGTCTACGTCGATGGCGATCTCTTGTGCGAGCAGAGCGAGAACCTGTTCGGGCGCCCCGACTGCGGTCCCGTCTACAGACGCAATGACGAAGCCGGCAAAGGCTACTCCTATGCCAATACAAGCAAGGTGTTTCACTTCACGGTCGTCCAGTAGGCGAACCTGGTCTCAGTGATACGTGTCGAGCTCCAAATTGGCCGCGACCTTCGGCCAGTTGGCATCGGCTTTCGGTATGTTTTCAGCCGCATGCGCGGCGAAATCGTCCGCATTGCCGACGTCGTAGATCAGGTAGAGTTTGCCGTCGATAATCTTGAACGCTTCCGGATCGACATTGATCGTGACGCCACCGCCCACGACTTCGCCAGCACAGTAGCCGCCATATTGAGGAGCGTACTTGACCGGTTCGCTCATGAACATTTCCTGGTGTTTCTTGCTGGCAAAATGCCAAGGTGTCCCCAGCCATTCATAAGTGAATTCTTCGGAGCCCTTCACGGCCTTGCCGTCAGTGAAGTAAGCGACCGTGTCGTAGCCCATGATCGCCACACCGCCGAAATAGCCGGTGTTTACCGAATCGTCGGCTCGGGCCGATCCCGCGCCGGCGACCGCAGCTACCGCGACCAGAGCAGCCGCCCCCAAATTCCGAAGTTGTGACTTGATCATCGTGCTCATCTGCATCCTCCCGTTAATCGTGGATCTCGCTGCACTTCGCCGCGTTCACCTCGCCAAGGATTTTGGCTTGGCAGGTAGCACCATGGCGTTTGAACAGTCGTATGATATCCGTGTTACCCTTCCAGAATGCGCGCGTTGTCGGCATGTAGCCATGAGCCTCGGGATGGTTTACATCGGCACCTTTCGTAATAAGGAATTCGGCCAGTTCAACGTGGTTTTCCTCGCCGGCCACCAACAACGGCGTAGCACCCGCCTTGTTGGCGGCATCGTCGAGCACCGCGCCTTTTTCCAGCAGCAGCTTGGCGATCGGCAGGCTGCCCGAGAAGGCCGCCGCATGAAGCGGGGTAAAGCCACCCGAGTTACGCGCCATGACGTCGGCACCCTTGCCCAGCAGCAATTCGGCGATTTCCGGCTGGTTGTCGAGCGCTGCAGCGATGAGGAGGGTTGCCTGGTCGCGCGCCCGGCTGTCGACGTCGGCACCGCCCGCCAGGGCTTGCTCTACGGCACCCTTGTCGCCGGCGGCGATGGAGTCGAACAATTGCTCACCTGCGGCTGCAGTTGTAGCCGCCAATACCAGCATACCAAGTGCCAGCAGTCCGCGCATGACGTAGAGGTAGCATATATTAGCTTGGAATCATACAAGTTGCGTTGGACTTATCGGGGCAGATGCCGGCGGAGTCCGTGATGTTCAACATTACCGCCCTTGGCGTGACGTCGATCTGGTGGATCACGCCAAACCGGTCGATCTCGTAATTGTCCAGCATTGGCCGTACGGCCCCCCCGGGATTGCGAAGCCTTACATGGTGGAGCTGAACGTAAAGTAAGTGGCTAGGGGGTACGCCAAATCCACGGGGCGGCTGATGGCAGCGACGGAGCTTCAAGACCGCAGTGGTATGCCGATTGGCGCCGATCTTATCGATGAGTTCGCTTTCGGGTTGGCTGGACACTTAATCCGGCCCGCTGATGCCGAATACGACGAGGCACGCCGTATTTGGAACGCGGCAATGGTCCGGTAGCGGCGCATCAACCACAACGCTTCGAGGTCCCGAACGCAAGCGCGCTCAAGATGCCGCGATGATCGGACTTGGTTGAGATAGCCCCAAATGTAAAGGCGGAGCATGTCGCCAGGCTGGAATCCTGGCCTGCCAGTCGCCGCCGCGACTGCCCGGTTGAAGCCCAGGTCGGCCAGTTCCAGGCTGGCGACGAATGCATCGACGACACGGACGAGGGCTGGCGCGACGTAGTCGTCGACGCACGCTGGCAGCAGGCTGATCTGATCTCGGCTATCGCCTTCGACGAAGCTCACCGTCCGCCTCCATCCATTTTAACATGCTGATTCTACGGTGATTTACTGGATTTGACGAAGTTCTTGGGGCGTCTCTGGGTCTCGCCACCCTTGACGGGGAGCCTCGCGAAGGTCCGGTTCGCGGAAGGGCTGCGCCCTTCGCTAACGACCCGAACCGGCCATGAGAACCCTGCCCAAAACCTGCGGCTGGGAAGTCTCTGCGTAGGCTTTGCCCACCCGGCGGCCCCCATGCACCAAGGCGTGTGAACGCGAGCCTCCTGTTGGAATGACGGAGGCTTTGCCTCCGCCTCACCGTTACAGTTCAGATTCAGCCATTCACCAGGGCTGGCCGTCGCCAAACGACCAGTCCTCTTTGTCCACGAAGACCATGTTGATCATGATGTCGTCTGCACGGATGGCCAGCTTGGTTTTCAGCTCGTCGGCGATGAACCGGTAGAAGGCGAACTTAGTGTCTCTCTCGTTTCCGACGGTGCTGGTTACCTGGATCAGCATGAAGTCGGGGGACCGACTGAAGCCGAGGAATTTGGGATCATAAATTAGGTTTTCGGTGGTGTGTTCGCCGACAACCACGAAGCGGTCACCGTCGGGCGCCTTGAGGATATCGATGATGCCCCTGTAAACGATGTCGGCCACTGCGGCGCGGTACTCGGGGGTTTTGCCTTGGATCAGATCGATGCGTGCGAACGGCATTGTAGCCTCCTTCAGGTTGGGTTTCGGATTAAGCGTCGGTCGAGGAGTGAGTGTTCAGACCCAAGAGTTTCAACTTGTCGGTCATCGGATGTCTCGCTTTCATCTAGCTCGCCACCTGCCTGTCAGATGACAGGTATCCAACTAACACCCGAAGCTTGCAACGTCAACCCCTGTCTGCCATATGACAGATGAGGTGTGAAAAATGGCGGCGACGATGAAAGAGAATGCGAGGGAAGCGATCCTTCTGGCCGCGCGGGAAGCGGCGATGGCGTACGGCTACGGTGGGATAAACTTCCGCGATCTTGCGGAAACCGTCGGCATCAAGGCCGCCAGCATCAATTACTATTTCCCAAACAAAGCCTCCCTCGGCGAGGCAGTCGCGAAGCGCTATTGGGAAGACATTGCCGCTGACCTGGACGCCATCTCAGCGGAAGCTCGAGATCCGATCGACGCCTTGCGCCGCTATCCGAGCGTCTTCCGAGCGTCGCTCGAGCGCGATAATCGCATTTGCCTGGCCAGCTTTATGGCAACCGAACACGCCGAACTGCCCGAAGCGGTCTTGAAAGAAGTGCAGACCTTTGCCGACGTCAATGTCGCTTGGTTGAGTCGGCATCTCACCGCTGCGGGAATTGTCGGGCCCGACGAAAGCGAACCAAGGGCTCGCGCGATCTATGCCGCCGTAGCTGGCGCTCAAATAATCGCTCGGAGTCGGTCGGACATCTCAGTCTTCGACGGATTGATCGAGAGCTACCGCGCAGCGGGGCCGCTCCCGAGATAGATACTGCGCAGAACTTGCGACGTCCGTTTCAGGGGCTGCAGTTAGCAGACCGAAAGACTTAAAGTGGTCGGGAGCTGCCGCAGATAATTCAGTCGTAGAGATTAGTTTTCGCACAGCCTGTCCTGCAATGCCCCAATCGTCGGTACCACGAATCTGGTGGCGAAAGCGGTTGGCGCACCGATGCGCAGAAGGCCGCGAGGCCGCGCGCGCCGCTCGCTGGCTTCAAGGCGCGCGTCGGCGATCTCGGCCACTGCTGGCCTCACCCGGTCATAGAATGCCATTATCGCTTCCGTGACGGCGGAGCGCCGCGTCGTGCGCCTTGGCCAGTCTGATCCCTTGCTCAGGAGTGAAACGAGACATCGATGCAGCTTTCGTCGTCAAACGAACTCGGTGGCGCTGAGCATTTCCGATCAATCTTTAGAGGAGGGCCGGACGTCCGATTTCCGACTGACCTTGCTACAGCACCAGCACGGTGGCCAGCCCCAGCATCAGGCCCATGCCTACAATATCGGTCAAGGTGGTGAGGAAGATCGCCGAAGCGACCGCCGGGTCGGCGCCGACCCGGCGCAGGCCCAACAGGATCAGCACGCCAGAGATCCGGACAAGAGGCACGATCCGCACATGGCAAGCAGGATCACAAGTGCCAGCATGGGCGCTTGGGCCGCCGACTCCGGCTGCCTCGAGGCGTAGAACCACATCGCCGCAGCCGCAACAAGGCCGACGAGCAGGCCGTTGGCGATCCCGAGCGCGCCCTCTCTCATCACCAGGTGGAGCTTTGGTCGTTTGTCCACATCCCCCAGGGCAAGGCCACGCAGCGTCATAGCCAGTGCCTGGCAGCCGGTGTTTCCGCTCTGCCCGGCCAAGACCGGGAGGAACGCCGCCAGGGCGACGATCTTCTCGATCGTGCCGGTGAACGAACTGACCACGAATGCGGCCAGGAAGGCCGTCAGGAGGTTCAACTGCAGCCACGGATGACGCTTCAAGAAGGCTGAAAACAGCGGCGTAAAAGAGCGCTCCTCCTTCTGGACACCTACCATCTGGCCAGACTGGGCGGAAATCTCAATGATTTGCTGCTCGAACAACCGCCAACCGCGAACCTGCCCGAGCAGCCGGTTCTCGGCGTCCACCACCGGGTAGACAGGGTAGTGACGCCGGACCGCTGCCTCGCATGCGTTGCTCAAAGGGAGATCGACCTTGAGAGCAAACGGCCTGGGCAGCATGATCTGATCGACAATGGCGGCTGGTTCGCTCAGCATCAGATCGCGTAGGACCACAAGGCCAACCAGTTTATTGCCCTCGTCCGTGACGTAGAGATAAGTGAGCTCGGTCGGCACCTGGGCGCGTCTGACAGCTTCAACCGCGGCAGCAACGGTCGTCCCGACAGGGACGCTGGCGGAAATCGGGTCCAGCTCAATGAGCGACTCGGGCATCGCGAAACCCTTGCCATCGCCATGAGACCCGATGGGCCGCATATGCAGTGGCAAATGCTCGGCCACCTTACGGGCGTGCCCGTCCGGCAACAGCTTTAGTGTGTCGCGGATGAACTCGGGAGACTCTCTGGCGAGCAATTCAGCTGCGTCATCAGGTGCTCGGGCACGCAGCGTGCGCACCAAGTTCTGAACGCCGGTCTCATGATGCCAGGTGCTGCTTCGAGCAGCCGAGCCGCTTCCTCCACGCTCAGCACGTCCGGCAGCTTGCGTGGATAGCGCATGATCACCAGCACACGTGCCAGATCCCGCCGCTTCAGCGTCACCAGGAACAGGAACCGCAACGCCGAGACCGCGCCGTTGATGGTCGCGGGCCCGACGCCGTTCTCATGCTGATACAACTGGAAGCGGCGGATGTCCTCGGGCGTCGCAGTATCGGGAGAGCGTCGAAGGAAGGCTGCGAAGCGCCGGACATGACGAACGTAGTCCTGCTGGGTATGGGAGCCTAGGCCCCGCATGAGCATGTCTTGCTGCATGCGCTGGCGAAGCGGCGTGATCGGTGCATCGGTCGACAGGGTGTCCATGGCAAGTTCCTCTCGTTGAAGGAACTCCATGGTCGGATCGCAGCTTCTACCCGCTCAAGACCAATACCTGTCGCGCCATCTCAGAACGAGGCGCCCCTCCCGCGAAGCGGGTTCGTGCATGAGGCGCATTGCCGCCCTGCAGTATTTTGGCCGCAAGCGGGCGGGCAGCTTGGGGGAACGCGGCAACCTTAATGGGCAGGCCGCACCTCCGCGAACATTCGAAACCATGATGTTTGGCTGGCTTGAGACGCAATGCGCTCCAGGGTCGTCACTGCCAGGCGGCAAATCAGGCCGGGAGTCGCCACATTCGCACACGACCTGCACCACGCAATTCCGTTTCCCCGAGTGGGTCGCAAGCGAACTTTGGTCCGAGCAGTTGGTGCGTTGCGTCCGAAATACGGATCTCATCGGGCTCCGCGGACGTTTGAATGCGCGAAGCGAGATTGACGGTCTCACCCCACAGGTCATAAGCGAACCGCCTCTTGCCTATGACGCCGGCGACGATCGGGCCGGAGTGGATTCCAATTCTGAGCCTTATCGGTTCTCCTGCGAAGCGTTCGCGCTTAACCGCCTTGCGCAGCTCAACGGCATAGCGCGCGAGGGCTTTTGCATGATCGGATCGCGCGGTGGGCAGGCCAGCGACCACCATCACACAATCGCCGATTGTCTTGATCTTTTCGCAGCCGTGTCGTTCCGAGAGCCGATCCGCCGCCTTGAAGAAGTAATTCAAAATAGCGAGCGTCGTCACGGCACCGACGGTCCTCGCCCGTTCCGTAAAACCGACGATGTCGGCAAAAAGCACACTGACTTCTGCGTGGTTGTCAGCAATTTTCTTGTGCGCTTTCAACCGCTCCGCGATCGAGGCCGGAAGAATGTTGAGGAGCAAGGCTTCGGCGCGCTGGTATTCACGCGCCAATCCCTCCTGGCTCTTCCTCAATGCCTCGTTCGCCGCTTGCAATTTCTCGTTGAGTTCACGCTCCCTCTCTTGCAGGAGCGTCATTTCATAAGCCTTCTGCTGAAGCCGCTGCCTGTTGGCGCGCTCCGCGGAGGCGTCAAGAAAGACCAGCCACACGCAGTCATCGTCAGCAAAAAAATGAAGGTCCGCGACACGCCCGCTGGGCAGTTCGACCATGGGGATATGAAACGGAAGCTCCGGGCAAGGCAGCAGCCCTTCCATGAATTCAAGCTGCTCGGCAACAGGCTTGCCAATGCGAAGCGACGAGAGCCCGTGATGTTCGACATTGCCGCCCTTCGCAGCCACGCAAAGCTGGGCGTCGATTTTCACATATGCGACAGAGTGCCCATTGTAGAAGAAGTTGAAAATCCAACTTCTGACCTCTTTTGGCAATCCATGCATAGTCTATTTTGTGACCATCGAAGCAAGCTGATGAAACGCATCATCAACATGCTCACCAGTGAGCGCACTTGTCAGATAGATTTGCCATCCACGCTGCCTCAGTTCGTCAATCTCACTATCCGATATTGCCCACCGATCGGCCAGATCGGATTTGTTGATCAGCAATATAAACGGCATGGCGCCGAATTCGGCCTCGACCCGTTCGCGCAGCGTGAGCGCCACGGCAAGGGTTGCGGCGCGGGTTCCATCGACGACAAGCACGAGCCCAGTCGCACCTCGAACATAGCTGACGCGGAATGAGCCGATATCGTCTTCGCCGGCCAAATCCCACAAAATCAGATCCACGGTTTTGCCCGGGAGTTCGACACTTTTCTTGTCGATTTTCACGCCCACCGTGGTCAGGTAGGTTTCTGAAAAGATGCTTTGCACGAACCTGCGAACCAGGCTCGTCTTCCCGACAGCGAAGCCGCCCAGCATGCAGATCTTTTTTTGCAACATCTTGGGCTCCGCTAGTCCAGGTTTACAGTAATCGAAACCCGGCGATTGGTGGAGCTCCCGGCTTGACTATTTTCAGGCACCAGCGGCTCAAAGGTGCCCGCGCCCCGAACCAGCAGCAGTTCTGGAGCGACGCCGCGCTTGTTGAGAAGCGCACGAACTGCCTCGGCGCGTGCGGTGCTGATCGACGCGTTGGCCGTCTCACGACCAGTGGCGTCCGAATGGCCGGTCAACATGAACCGCGCTGTTACGCCTGACTTGCGGGCATTTTCGGCGAATTCCTTGATTTGACCCGCCAACCTGTCGAGAACCGGCGCCTGCTCTGGTCCCGGCACAACTTTGCCGGAAGGGAAGAAAATATTGGACGCCTGGATGGCCTCTCGCAAATAATTAAGTTCTGCAAGGTTCAGCTCACTCAGCTGCGAGACATCCAGAACCACTCCGTCCGCCGAAAGCTGTTCGGCGGCGGCCTGCGCCCGGCTGATCCAGCCGGCAGGAGCCTCACCCTCGGCAACGATGCGACCCTGGATGATCGAAAGCTGAACCGTTTTCGGCGGGTTCAGCGACGCCGTCAGCCGCTTCACCACGAACTTCGGATCAAGGCTCTGATAGAATTGCCACTGTGAATGAACACGGGCAGGATCAACCTCCGTTCCGGACAGCAGAGCTTGCGGGTCGGCTGCAAGCGGATCTCTCAGGCCGGAAATGTAGAACTGTCCGCCCCTCGCCGTTTGTTGGGCGACGATGATTCCCGGTTGGGCCTCAAGTCGCGACACATAATACTGCCAGTGCTCTGCCGCGCGTGCTTCGGGGCTCACATCATGAACCTTGGAGATGTCGAATTCCGGTCCGCCGGCCGAAAGCTGTCGGGCCGCTGCGCGCGCCCGATCTATCCAGGTGTCGGGAGCCTCACCCTCGGCAACGATGCGATCGTCGACGATCGAAAGCCGCACTGTATCGGGCGGATACAGCGACGCCTTCAGCCGCTTCAACACGAACTCCGGCTCAAGGCTCTGATAGAATTGCCATTGCGAATGAACCCGGGCGGGATCGACCTCAGTCCCGGACAACAACGACTGCGGGTCGGCGCCAAGCGGGTCTCTTAAGCCCGCGATGTAGAATTGGCCGTCGCGTATCTTTTGCTCTGCAACGATGATGCCCGGCTGGGTCTCCAGGCGCGACACATAGGCCTGCCAGCGCTCCGCCGCGCGTGCTTCAGGGCTTACATCACGAACCCCCGAGATATCGAAGATCGGCCCGCCTGCCGAAAGCTGCTGGGCCGCTGTGCGCGCCCGGTTGATCCACGTATCGGGAGCCTCACCCCCGGCAACGATGCGATCATTGACGATCGAAAGTCGCACTGACTCCGGCGGAGCCAGCGACGCCGTCAGCCGCTTCAACACGAACTCCGGTTCAAGACTCTGATAGAATTGCCACTGCGAATGAACCTGGGCGGGATCGACCTCAGTTCCGGACAACAGCGACTGCGGGTCGACGGCAAGCGGGTCTCTCAGGCCGGCAATATAGAACTGGCCATCGCGTACCTGTTGTTCGGCAACGATGATGCCCGGCTGGGCCTCCACTCGCGACACGTAAGCCTGCCAGCGCGACAAGTAAGCTTGCCAGCGCTGCGCTGATTGCCAGGAAAGAAAATACCAACCGCCTGCCAGACTCAAAAGCAGCAAGGCCACGGCCGCCACCAGCCACGGAAATCCCTCGTGTGATTCATCCTGCTTCAGCTCGACGCAGGTCTGCAGTTGCGCCTCTACGGAGGCCAGCTGCGAACCGTCGCCGTCAAACTGCTCTAACGCCTGTGAGGATTGCTCATGGATGCGAAGCAGCACATCGCGAACGATTTCATGCAATTCCTCCGGTGGATTTCCCCGGATCACCGAAACCAGGGTCGCGAACGGTCCAACTTCCGACCAGAGACGAAGCTCGCCGAAACGGATCGTGTCCAGGCCGCCCTGCTCTTTCTCGTTGAACGAGTCCTTCACAAAATCCTGAATTGCGCTGAGCATCGAAGAAATGAGCTGAGGATCTTCGCTCGTCGCATTATCGGCCGTTACATGCGCTATCAAAAGACCGGAAGTGCGATGAATGAGAAAGGCATGTTCTACACGGTAGACAAGGGAATGCTTCAGAACAACTGCCGAGAAGCTTGCCCCTGTCCTCCAGGCTTCAAGTCTCCACTTGAGCCCATGCCATGTGAAAATGTGTCTTAGAGTTTCATTCAGCGACTGAAAGGTCTGGTCGATCTTTTCTCCGATCGACTTGCGAATTGCCGGCAGAAACACCGGATACAATATATCCGTCAGCGTGCGCGGGCTTCTCTGGATCGACCGTTGCACAGCCCGTTCGACAGCTGGCGCAAGCGCCTCGCCGAGTTGCGCATGAGGCGCTAGTGCGGCCGCATTGGGAAGAACGTCGCCCACGGCTGCTGCAAGCTGCTCGGGTTCGCCGAGCAGCTGCGTAACGCGTGAAAGCTCCGAAATTTCGCGGCCGACCAGCAACTGCCGCAGCGTTTCCATGCGCGGATCGGCGGTTGGAACTGCCTCGAACTGCGCCCGGTAGTCGGGATCGACGTTCCGGGCAATTTCGATCAAAAGACGAGCCAGAGCCTCGCGATCAATCTCTGTATCGTTCGAGGCTGTTCTTTTCGGAAGGTTGAATGGGTCGACGGTTGACGTCAAGGTCCCATCAACTCACTTTCCAGCTACGGTCCGAGTTGCTCTTGCTGCCGACGGGATCCTGATTCAGAGCTTTTGCAACCTCGACAAACAGGCCAGCCAAAAGATTCCGGTCGGTCTTGACGTTGCTGAGATCGGCAAACATTTTCTCGATCAGCATCTGAACGCCTTCATTCTTCTGCTTGATTTCCTCACGCAGCGAATGATCGTTCCGATTTATCCGGTCCGAAACGTCGCGCTCAAGCGCGCTCAGTTGATCCGATAACGCCCGCACCTGCTTTTCAAGTGCCTGGTTTTGCTCGCGAAGATTCCGATCGATCTCCTTGTCGGCGTCGGCTCGCGAATCTTTTTCGTTCCGCAACTGCCCCGCAAGCGAATCGATCTGCTTCTTTGCGTTCGACTCGTACATTTCGAGATTGCGCTTGGCCTCGGATTCGACATCCTTGAAGCGCTGCAAGACCCGTTCTTCAAGCTTGGAAAAGCGGCGGTCATAGTCCTGCATCTGGTTGCCGAACAGCAGATCGCGTATCTTGTCGACACCTACAGCGTCGCCGGGGGCCCCGTTCTCGCGAGCCTGGACTCCCAGGAAGTTCAGCCCGTTTCCTTCTGCGTTACCTATCAGATTTGCGTCCGCCTTCTTTTCCGAAGAAACGGTATTCGTAGATTCCTTTGCCATGCTTTTGCCCTTCCATCTGAGCACCTGCCAAGGTGCAAAACCCCATAAAAAACAGAGCATGTCAGCAAAATACCCGGCTCGCAAGTCGGTATCTCTTGACTTAAGTTGATTCATGAGGCAGCCGATTGCCGCGCGCCGATTCAGCAATGGACGTTTGGGGCCAGGCCATTTCAAATGGCGGCGGCGGCAACTGCAATATTGCGCTCAATATTATTCGATAAGGAGCGCTTCACCAATTACAAGGCAATACTGTGGGAGTTTCCGGTCTGGGCTATGGCCGGCAGCTAGTCCACGCGCGCGGCTCTGCTAGTCCGAAAAACTTACGCTCACGCCGCGCTGCCGAAAATAAGCCTGCATCAACTTGCGGCCCTGGCGGTTGTTCTGCGCCAATTTGGTCGGATCGAACACCGCCTGTTTTATTCCTTCTCGAGCCAGCGCCGCCTTGAGCGTCGCGATATGGGCGTCGATGTCGGCATTGTCCGCCCGAAGCGAGGCATAGATGCTCTCGGTCGCCTGGGCCACGGTGGGTTCGCTCACAGCTGTCGTCCTTTGGTTGGTCGAGCGGCGGCTTAACACAGATTCGCGGCTCCGCCGATACCGGTGGACTTGCGTCCATCGAAGGCGAATGGCCGCATTGCCAACCTAGCCAAAGTCGAAAGTCCGACCCGCTGCCCCTGTAGAGCTTGACGAAAATCGGTGCGCCTGTTTCAGAGCGGAGGATCGAGACATCGCTGCATGGGGCGACGAGCAAGGGTGGGCAAACTGTGAAGCGCGTTCTTCGGATGCTTGCCGCGGCGATCATGGCATCCGGGGTGACCGGCTGCACAAGCATTTCCTACTACGCGCAGTCGCTGGAGGGCCATGTACAGATCATGGCCGCGCGCAGGAATGTCGGGAAACTCATTCATGATCCTTCGACGCCTGACGCCTTGCGCGCCAGGCTGACGTCGGCGCGCGCCATAAGACGGTTTGCGACCGATGAGCTGGCGCTGCCCGACAACAGCAGCTACCGCAGCTATGTCGACATCCACCGGGATGCGGTGACCTGGGCGGTTTTTGCCGCGCCGCAATTCTCGCTCGCGCCACAAACATGGTGCTTTCCGGTTTTCGGCTGCGTTCCGTACCGGGGTTACTTCTCCCGGAAATCGGCGACCGAGAGCGCTGTCGAGCTTCATCGACAGGGGCTGGACGTCTATGTCACGGGCGTCACCGCCTATTCCACTTTGGGCTGGTCCAGCGACCCGCTGCTGAGCACCATGCTGCGTCAGGACGACACCTATCTGGCAAGCCTTGTTTTTCATGAGCTGGCGCATCAGCGGCTCTATGTGGATGGCGATTCCGCATTCAACGAGGCTTTCGCCGTTGCCGTCGAAACCACCGGCGTCAGGAAGTGGCTCCGCGCCGCCGGCGATCGGGCCGGATTGCGCCGCTACGAAGCCGATCGCAAGCGCAGCGCCGATTTTCTCGGACTGGTGTCGAAAACGCGCGACGAGTTAAGGCAGGTCTATGCAAGTCCCCGCACGCCGGAGCAGATGGCGGCTGCCAAAGCAGCCGTGATCGACAGGCTGCGAATGCGATACCGGCAGATGCGCAACAAAAACTGGGCCGGATACCGGGGATACGACGCCTGGTTCGCTGCCCCGATCAACAACGCAAAGCTCGCCGCGACTTCTGTCTACGGTGAACAGGTTCCGGCCTTTCTTCGCTTGTTCGACTTGTGTTCGGGCGATTATCCAAGGTTTTACGCCGCTGTTCGGCGGATCGCGGATTTGCGGCAACCTTCCCGCGCCGAAGCGCTCAAGGCGGCCGATACGTGCAATTGATTTGAACGAGCACGCGGCCCGGCCTGAGGCTGACGATCAGCCGAGCGACAGTTCCTTCGTCTGGTGTCGCAGCACGAGGCCGACCGCGCCCAGCAGTGAATCGTTTTCGGTGTGCTTGCCGACGATGATGCGCGTGCGCAGGGCCGGAGCGATATCGCGGGACTTGATCAGCGTGTGGCGTTCATAGGAGGCGATCAGCGGCGTCAGCAGAATGTCGCCCGCCAAAGCCATGTGGCCGCCGATGATGATAAGCGGCGGATTGAGCACCGAGCCGATCAGGCCGAGACCCCGGCCGGCGATCTCGGCGGTATCCTCGATCATCCGCAGTGCCCTGACGTCGCCCTCTTCGGCCATGGTGATGACATCGTCCATTGTGACTTGCCGCCCCACGACACGCGAAATCTGTTCCAGCGGCCGCGCAAAACTCGCATAGAGTTCCAGGCATCCGCGATTGCCGCACCGGCAAAGATCGCCGCCGGGATCGATGCTGATGTGCCCGAATTCGCCGGCGCCGCCGGCGATGCCCGTCACCAGCCGGCCGTGCT
This sequence comes from Mesorhizobium caraganae, assembly GCF_016836705.1. Lineage (GTDB taxonomy): Bacteria > Pseudomonadota > Alphaproteobacteria > Rhizobiales > Rhizobiaceae > Mesorhizobium > Mesorhizobium caraganae. Next base: position 22,239 of record NZ_JAFCGY010000042.1, read on the forward strand.
GTACAATGGCGCCGCCGACACCCAGATCGATCTTGAACAGCACGAAATCGTCCTGGCCGACGGCCGCGCCCCACATCAGCTCCGCAATGGCCGAGCAGTTGCTTTCATTGTCGGCGAAGATTGGCTGTTCCAAGACGGGTCCGAACACATCTCGTATGTTGACGCCGGCCCATGTTGGAACCATGCTCGCGCGCAGCACCACTCCATCGCGGCTGACAGGGCCGGAGACGGAAACCCCAACCCCCAGGAGCCCAGCCACCGGCAGACCGTTTTCCTTGTAAGATTGGGCAATTGCCGATTTGACCATCTGGGCCGCCTGTTGCGGCTGGTAGTCGAGATCCATTGGTATAGTTTGTTCGGCAATGACGGAATGCGAGACATCGGCGACGATGAGCCGTATCTGCTGAAGAGCCAGGTGAATTCCAACGCAGGTGCCTGCTGTCGGATTGAGCGTAACGGCCGCGGCTGGCCTGCCGATACCTCTGATGCCAGCGCTGCTGGTCGGCGCTTCGATCACCATCCCCGACCTTCTCAAGCCGTTGAGCGCGGTTGAGACCGTCGAGCGCGCCAGACCGGTGACGCGTGCGATCTGCGACGCCGAGAGTACGCCGCGCTCGCTCAGGCAGCGCACGATCATGCTCTCCGGCGACGCGGACGGTCGGTCGATCAGCCAGGTTCTAAGCGAAGGTTTTGTCATGGATCAACATAAACATCGTTGACTGATAGCTCCAATATGTCATCTTGGAAAGAACTCGAGATTAACGCATCTCGCCGGCAGCGGCTTCAAACCGCGGCCATAAGCGGTCGATACGAACCGTGCAACCATATGTGGGAGTGAAACCATGAAATCCGTTATGACCGCCTTCGCGGTCGCTGCTGCTACGTGCACCTTTGTCGCCGGGGCCGCCTTCGCCGAGCCCAAGACGAACCTTCTGCACCAATGGGCGACCGGATCGGACGCGCAGGCGATCGCCAAGCTCGGCGAGATGTTCACCGCCAAGGGCGGTAAATGGGAACAGACCTCGATCGCCGGTCACACGGCCAATACGCTGGCTAAGCTGCGTGCCGACGTGATCGCCGGCAATGCCCCGCCTGCCGTGCAGCTCAAAGGCCCGGAAATCGCCGAGTGGAACGAGACCGGCATGACCGCCGATCTCGACGAGCTGGCAGCCTCGGAAGGATGGGAGAAAGTGGTTGCGCCGGAACTGCTGCCGGTGATGAAGCCAACCGGCAAATGGGTCGCCGCTCCCATGAACATCCACCGCATCAACTGGCTCTGGGCCTCGCCGAAGGTCATGCAGTCGGCCGGCGTGGCGGAAATGCCGAAGACCTGGGCCGAGTTCAATGCGGCCTGTGACAAGATCGTCGCCTCAGGCAAGATCTGCATCTCGCATTCGACCGCCGACTGGACGGATTCGACGGTGTTCGAGGTCGTGCTCTACGGCCAGGACATCGATCTCTATCGCAAGGCCTTCGTCGAAGGCGATGTCGAAGCCATGCGCAGCCCGGGGATGGTCAAGGCCTTCGAGCAGATGCGGCTGATGACGAGCAAGTACATGGATCCGGGCATGGTTGGCCGTGATTGGGATTCGATGTCGGCGCTCGTCGGCAAGGGCGACGCGGCGTTCCACATCATGGGCGACTGGACGATCGGCCTTTTGACCGCCGCCGGCTTCAAGGAAGGCACCGACTATGTCTGCGCCCAGGCGCCGACCGATTGGGGCAAACCCGGCTTCATCCTCAACTCGGACTCGGTGGTGTTCTTCAAGCAGAAGGACCAGGATTACATCGACGGCCAGAAGCTGCTTGCCAGCCTGATCCTGTCGCCCGACTTCCAGACGGTCTTCAACCAGGCCAAGGGCTCGATCCCCGCACGCCTGGATATCGATCTGTCGAAGGGCTTCAATCCGTGCCAGCAGCTGTCGCAGAAGGATCTGCAGGCGTCGATCAAGGACGGCACGCTGGTGCGCTCGATGGCCCACAACATGACCATCCCGCAGAAGATGCGCGGCGCGATCATGGACTCCATCACCGAGTTCGTAGCGACGCCCGACATGTCAGCCGAGGACGGCGCCAATGCGATGGCCGACGCGGCCGAAGCACAGAAGTAGACGGGAAACGGCCGGGCGCAATGTCTATCCGCACCCGGCCATCCGCCATCCCAGTCCCATACTCTGAATGTCAAATCACGACCTGATCCTGTCGGTCCCTGCGCCCGCCCGCCCCTGGCGGGAGCGGCTGGGCTCCGCGATGCCCTTGCTGGTGCTCGGCCCCTCGCTGGTGGCGAGCTTCGTCTACGTCTTCGTCTTCACCGGCTGGACACTCTACATCTCGATCTCGAACTCCTCGCTGCTGCCGACCTACGGCTTGGTCGGCCTGGACAATTACGCGTCGCTGTGGGCGAACCGGCGCTGGAACATCGCCTACAACAATTTGTTCTTGTTCAGCGGTTTCTACATTGTCGGCTCGATGGCCGTGGGGTTGCTGCTGGCGATCCTGATCGACCAGCGTGTGCGCGGCGAAGCGGCCTGGCGCACGATCTTCCTCTATCCGCTGGCCGTCTCCTTCATCGTCACCGGCACGGTCTGGAGCTGGCTCTACAACCCGGTCGATGGCATCCAGGCGATGGTGCGCGGTTTCGGCTGGACGAGCTTCAGTTTCGCACTCGCCAGCGACCGGCACTATGCGATCTACGCGGTTATCATCACCGGCGTCTGGCAAGCCTCGGGCTTTGCCATGGCGCTCTTCCTCGCCGGTCTGCGCTCGGTGGATCAGGATCTCGTCAAGGCCGCGCAGATCGACGGCGCATCGACCTTCCGCATCTATCGCAAAGTGCTTCTGCCGACGATTGCGCCGATCTTCCTGGCGGTCGCCGTCATCCAGATCCAGTTCGCCATCAAGACCTTCGACCTAGTGGCTGCCCTCACCAAAGGCGGCCCGGGAATCTCGACCACCTTCCCCGCCATCTACGTCTATGACCTGATGTTCCAACGCGGCCAGATCGGCGAAGGCGCGGCCGCCGCCATCATGATGCTTGCCGCTCTCGCCGTGGTGCTGGTGCCCTATTCGTTCTGGGTGGTCTGGCGGCGGCGCAAGGAAGCCGGCCATGGCTGACGCAACGCTGGACCAGTCGCTCGATCATCGCGCCGCCACGGTTGCGGCGCGGAGGCATTTCCTCACCCGCCTCGTCATCTATGGGCTACTGGTTGTCTTCGCGGCGATCTACCTGATCCCGTTGCTGGTCGTGGTGCTGAATTCATTCCGCGATCAGCAAGAGATCGCGCGCAACGGGCTGATCTCGCTGCCACGCAGCTTCCGCCTCGACGCCTGGGGCCAGGCCTGGAGCACCTATTGCATCGGCGGCACCTGCGAGGGCATGCAGCGCAACTTCTACAACTCTCTGAAAATGACGATCCCGGCGACGATCATCTCGACAGCGGTCGGCGCGATGAACGGCTACATCCTGTCGAAATGGCGTTTCAGGGGTTCGGAAGCGCTGTTCACCTGCATGCTGCTCGGCGTCTTCATTCCGGGCCAGATTTCGTTGATGCCGTGGGCGTTCATCCTCGGCAATCTGGGCCTCAGCAATTCGGTCTACGGGCTCGTCCTCATCCATGTCATCCAGGGCATTTCGTTCACCACCCTGTTTTGCCGCAACTACTACGTCAGCATCCCCGACGATCTCATCAAGGCGGCCCGCATCGACGGCGCAGGCTTCTGGCGCATCTTCCGCAAGATCATTCTGCCGCTCTCCTCACCGATCCTGATCGTCACGGTGATCTGGCAGTTCACCGGCATCTGGAACGAATATCTGTTCGGTGTCGTCTTCACCTCCGGGCAGCAACAGCCGATCACCGCCGCGCTGGTCGCGCTGACGGCAAGCGGCACCAATGTACGCGCCTATGATGTCATGAGCGCCGCCGTGCTGATCGGCGCGCTGCCGCCGCTGCTGATCTATCTCTTCGGCGGCAAGTATTTCGTCCGCGGCCTGACCCAGGGTGCGATCAAATGAGCCGCAATCAAGTGAGGCGCGATCAAGTGAGCGGAGCCCGTCTCCTATCGCCGATCGTCCCGTCCCGGAAGAAGGCCATCGCATGTCGACATTGACCATCCGATCCCTGCGCAAGAACTTCGGCGCGGTCGAGGTGCTGAAGGGCATCGATCTCGAGGCGCAGAACGGCGAGTTCATCGCGCTGGTCGGACCGTCCGGCTGCGGCAAGTCCACCTTGCTGGCGATGATCGCCGGGCTGGAATCTGTTACTTCCGGCGAGATCCGCATCGACGGAAGGCTGGTCAATTCGGTTGCGCCGAAGGACCGCGACATCGCCATGGTGTTCCAGTCCTACGCGCTTTACCCGACGATGACGGTGCGCGAGAACATCACCTTCGGCATGGAAAGCCGCCGCGTGCCGAAGCCGCAGCAGGACGAGGCCGTCAAGCGAGTTGCCGCCTTCCTGCAGATCGAGCCGCTGCTTGGGCGCAAGCCCGGCCAGCTTTCGGGCGGTCAGCGCCAGCGCGTCGCGATGGGCCGGGCGCTGGTGCGTGATCCGAAACTGTTCCTGTTCGACGAGCCGCTTTCCAATCTCGACGCCAAGCTGCGCGTCGACATGCGTACCGAAATCAAGAAGCTGCATCACCGCGTCGGCAAGACGACGGTCTACGTCACCCACGATCAGGTCGAGGCGATGACGCTGGCATCGCGCATCGCCGTGATGCATCAGGGCGAGGTCCAGCAATTCGATGAGCCGGCCACGATCTACAACCGTCCGGCCAACATGTTCGTCGCCGGCTTCATGGGGTCGCCGGCCATGAATTTTCTGCCGGCCGAACTGAGCGAAGAAGGCGGCCGCCCCGCTGTTGCCTTGCAGACCGCCGACGGCAAGACGGCCAGCCTGCCGATCGTCCAGGCGCTCCCATCCGATACGCCGCGACAGCTCATTCTCGGCATCCGGCCGGAGCACATCTACCGGTTCGATCCCGATCTTGCGCGCCGCAAGCCAGGCATCGCGCAAATCGATGCCGTGGTCGAACTGGTCGAGCCGACAGGTGCGGAAACCATGGCCGTTCTGCGCCTGAGCGGCAAGGAGATCACCGGTCGTTTCGACCCCGACGGCACGCCAGGCATGGGCGAGACGGTGACGCTCGGCATCGACATGGCGCGTGCCTGCCTGTTCGACCCGACGACCCAACGCCTGATCTGACCTGATCTGAAATGAGTTCCGCCTTGTCCTTCGCCACCTATCCGAGCCTGGCCGATCGTGTCGTGCTGATCACCGGCGGCGCTTCAGGCATCGGCGCCGACACGGTCCGCGCCTTCGCCGTCAACAGCGCCCGCGTCGCGTTTCTCGACCTGCAGCAGGAGGCCGGCGAGGCGCTGGCGCGGGAACTCGCCGCCACGGCGCCGCATACGCCGCTGTTCCTGCGCTGCGACGTGACCGATATCCCTGCCCTGCAGGCTGCGATCGGCACGGTGCGCGAGCGCCTCGGGCCTGTCGCGGTGCTGGTCAACAACGCCGCCGACGACAATCGCCAACCAGTCGCCGACGTGACGTTGGAGTATTGGGACCACGCCCAGGACGTGAATCTCAGGCACCACTTCTTTGCCGCCCAGGCCGTGCATCCGCAGATGAAGGAATTGGGATTTGGTTCGATCGTCAATTTTTCCTCGATCGCCTGGCGTTCCGGCGCGGCGGGGATGGCGCCCTATGCGGCGGCCAAGGCTGCGGTGGTCGGGTTGACCTTCGCGCTGGCGCAGGCGTTTGGCCCCGACAACATCCGCGTAAACGCCATCGAGCCGGGCGCCGTCATCACCGACCGGCAACGGCAGCTCTGGTTCAAGACGCAGGCGTCGGTCGACCAAGTCGTGCAGCGCCAGATGATCCGCAGGGTTCTTCTCGGCGACGAGATCGCGCGCACCGTGCTGTTCCTCGCCGCCGACGACAGCCGCATGATCACCAAACAGTCAATCACTGTGGATGCCGGCCTGCGATGACCCAACCAAAGGATCGCTTCATGCTCGAGGTCGGCCTGAACCCCTACGGCCTGACTTATCATCTCGGCCTCCAGGGCCGCGGCACGCCACGCGCCAATCCGAAGCCCGCCGGGCTCGAAGGGTTCATCGCGCTGGCGACCGAACTCGGCGCGCGAGTGCTGGAGATCTGGGTGCCATGGCTGAGTGAGCTTTCCGACGACGCGGTGATCGCGCTGCGCGAAAGGCTCGCCGGCCTTGGCATCACACCGATCGTCAGCGGCGGCCTGCTGGTCGGCGAACCGCTCGACGACGCATTTCGGGCCGCACGTCTGCTGAAGGCCAAAATCATCCGAACGGCGCTGACGCCGGTTCTGTGTGGCGACCGCAACGCCGCCGGCGGAAAATGGAGCGAGTACGCCGGCATCATTCGGGAGCGATTGGTGGAGTGGGGTGCCCGCGCGAATGCCGAAGGCTATGTCCTCGCGATCGAGAACCACCAGGATTTCACCAGCCAGGAGCTCGTCGATTTCTGCGCCCTTGGCGGCGAAAGCGTCGGCGTCACCTTCGACACCGGCAACACATTCCCGGTCGGCGAAGCGCCGCTCGATTTTGTCAGGCGGATCGCCCCTTATGTCCGCCATGTCCACCTCAAGGATTACCGCGTGCAGTTCACGAGTGAAGGCTACCGGCTGATCCGTTGCGCCATCGGCGACGGCGCGGTGCCGTTTGCCGAGCTGTTTGCCATTCTCGGCCAACACCACGATCGCATGACCGCCGTTCTGGAACCCGGCGCGTTGGAGGCGCGGCATGTCCGCTTCCTCAGCGACGACTGGTGGCACGGCTATCCCGAGAAGACGGCGCGCGAATTTGCCGCCTGCCTGGCGGCAGCCCAGCGCAACCGGCTGCCCGACGATGCCGACTACCGCACCCCCTGGGAGCGCGAGGACGACGGTTCCCTGGTTTCCTATGAGCTCGACATGATCCGGCGCAGCGCCGCCAACATGCGCAACCTTGGTTTGATGGAGAAGATCTGATGACGGCACGTGAACTCGATGGATTGACCGCCTTCGTGACCGGCTCTGGCCGAGGGCTGGGTCGCGTGATGGCCGAGCGCCTGGCGGAACTCGGCGCCAATGTCGCGATCCACGACATGGACGAAACAGCGCCGGCCAAATATGGCGAGTTCGCCAATCTCGGCGAAGTGGTCGAGCGCCTGAAGCGGCATGGCACGAAGATTACCTCGGTGACCGGCAACATCGGTGACCAGAAGGCGGTGGCCGAGATGAAGCGCAAGATCGAGGCCGATCTCGGCGACGTGCATGTGCTGGTCAATTGTGCCGGCGGCGACATCGGCGCCAAGGGTGGCAAGCCGAACCCCAACAACGCTCTCGACATCGAACTGGCCGACATCCGCGTGCTCACCGAGAACAATCTGATCGGCACGATGCTGGTCTGCCAGGCCTTCGTGCCGCCGATGAAACGGCGCGGCGGCGGCTCCGTCATCAACATCGCGTCGGCGGCGGCCCATCTCGGCTGCTCGCCCGAGGTCGTCTACTCCACCTTGAAGGCCGCGGTCGTGCATTACACGCGCTGCCTCGCCAAGGAACTGATCGACGACGGCGTACGCATCAACGCGGTCAGCCCCGGCGCCACCAAGACGGCACGTTTCCAGGCGACCCGCGTGGTCGATCCGGAGCGCATGGATTCGAGCCGGAAGTCGCTGAACCGCTATGCCGAGCCTGAAGAGATCGCCGAGGCGGTGGCCTTCCTCGCCGGCCCGCGCGCCCGCTTCATCAACGGCCAGGTCATCCGCGTCGACGGCGGGTTTACGATCTTTCCAGGGTGAAGGGCGCGGTGCGGCTGCCGCAGGGCAATCGCATCCGAGCGGCGCCCTGCGAATACCTCCACATATGAAACGTCCCGAAGGTTTGCCCGGCACGTACCCCCACCCTTAATCCCTCCCCACAAGGGGGAGGGAGACCTGGTCGGCGCTGATCTCCTGAAATCGCCTAGGTTCGACGCCAAAAAGGCGGGCATGCGGCAGCGTTCCCTCCCCCTTGTGGGGAGGGTTAAGGTGGGGGTCCTCTTCACAAAAACCCATATGCGTTTGCCCTGCCGGCTGCCGGGCGACCCATCGAGCGTGTAGAACGCTACCATCGCCGCCCCTGCCCCGTGGGTATGGACGAATCCCCTCATGCGCAATATGGATGGGGATACGGTCTGCCGTGGCGCTTTCGCCGCCGAGGCAGGCGACGTTCGATCAATGACGCTGCGCCGGGCGCCTGTTCGATGACGCCGCCCTGCAAACGTGTCGAAACCGGGGGACCTGGTCATGACCGACAACAACAAGCCGACAACAGACGTTACCAAGGACTGGCAGGCATCGCAGGGCCAGAAGTCCGGTGCCACGCGGCTGCGCCTTTTCGCAGCGCTCTCGTGGATCATTGCCATTGGCGGCGAGATCGCCGGGATCGTCTTGCTCTACAAGCACAAGTTCGACCAGGGCAACCTGCCGCTTTTGATCGGCATTCTGGTCGGCATCGCGATTTTCGCCATCGCCGGCAGCCTGCTCTGGAAGGCGGCCAACCGGAAGGACCCGGCCCGCGAATCCGACACATTCAGGTTCTTCGTCCAGAACCAGCTCGGCGCAATCATCACCCTGATTGCCTTCCTGCCGCTGGTTCTCTTGATCCTCAACGACAAGAACATGGACCCGAAGAGCAAGAAAATTGCCGGCGGCGTCGGTGCTGTGCTGGCGGTGCTCGCGACGCTGATCGGGGTCAGCTACCAGCCCCCGTCGGTCGAGCAGTACACGCAGGACATGAACCAGTGCGCGGCCCAGATCAAGGCGGGGCAGCCGACCACAGCCTGTTCGCCCGAGGTCGCCGCCCAGGCGCAGGCGATCGCCACCGACTCCACCACGGTGGCCGAGGCGACGAAGGACGCGGCACATCCCAACGGCCAGGATATCGTCTACTGGATCGCGCCGGAAAACGGCGCCGCGAAGTCCGACACAGAGCATGTCTTCCACCTGTGCGCCGCCGTCAGCCCGCTGAAGGACAAGACCGTGAACAGCGGCACCGTGACGGAAGCCTACGCCCAGAACGCCATCCGCATCACCAAGCAGATCGAGATGGAACAGAAGCAGTGCGGGTTCACGACGACGGCGCCGGCGCCCGCGGCACCCGCGCCGGCGCAATAATCCCCCGGCGTGCTGGCGCGCCCGGCCGGGCGCGCCTATGGTTTTCTGAAAAAGCCGGACTGAATGTTAGGGCCGGCTTCGCCCGGCCGCAGTCTGATCCCGTCCTCGAAGCTGTTCAGCGTCACGCACTCAAAACCGTTGTCAGCCGGCAGCGCCACCAGCGATTGACGGTCGAAATGGTGCAGATGACTCGTTGGGCAGGCGCATGCGCCATGTCTCGAACCACGCATCGCCATCGGCGCCGAGCTCACGCTTGGTGGGAACCTGGCAGCGAGACACTCGCGCCGAGGACAAGGTGGCTAGTCCGCCTCACCTTTTCTTCCGCATCAACATCGAGAAGATCACTGGTCGTCGTGCCCTCGTCTGACCGGCCCAGCCCCTTTCATGATGATCTCGCGATGCGGATAGGGGATGCTTATGCCGTTTGCCTTGAAAGTGTCCCACAGCACCAGCAGCACCTTGCCGCGCACGTTGGTCAGGCCTTGCTGCGGGTCGCGGATCCAGAAGCGCAGGACGAAGTTCAGCGAGGAGTCGCCGAAGTCCGTCAGCCAGCAGACAGGCCGCCGGTCGGCCTCGACCCGGCCGACGCTGATCGCGGCCTCTATCGCCAGTTCGCTGACCTTGTGCGGATCGGCGTCGTAGGAGACGCCGAAGTTCACGTCGAGGCGCACGAGGTTGTCGCTGAACGACCAGTTGATAACCCTCTGGGTGATGAAGTCCTCGTTGGGGATCAGGAATTCGCGGCCGTCGCGCGTCACCACCGAGACGAAGCGCGCCCGCAATTCGCGTATCCAGCCGAAGGTGCCTTCGAGCGAAATCGTGTCGCCCGGCTTGATCGACTTGTCGAGCAGGATGATCACGCCGGAGACGAAATTCGAAACGACCTTCTGCAGCCCGAAAGCGAGACCGACGCCAACGGCGCCGGAAAACACCGTCAGCGCCGTCAGGTCGAGACCGACGGCGGAAAGTGCCACGGCACCGGCCACCAGCACGAGGCCGATCTTTGCGACCTTGCCGACGAGGACGCGGATCGACGGTGTCAGTTCCTCGGAGAGGCGGACGCGCTCATCGATGTAATTGCCGGTGACCACCGCAAGCCAGACCGTTGCGATCAGGAGCAGCGCCGCCTTCAGCACCATGAGGGCCGAAAGGCGAACCGCGCCCAGAGGGATTGCCAGGCTGTCGAGGAAGGCGGCCGCCTCGTCACTGACGCCCAGGATGACAAGGGCCGCGTAGATCCAGGCCAGCCAACCCAGCGTGCGCGCGACGAGGCGGTTGCGGATGATGCGCGACAGCACGGTCGCGAACAGCCACGCCAGCGAGAGCAACAGCGCGACGAGCAGGAGATGGGTGCGGCTCGGCCAAGTGAAGGCGAGCAATAGGTTGAGCGCGGCAACAAGGAAGACAATGAACAGAATCCAGTCGGTGCGCCTCAACAGCGCGATGACGACCCTTAAGAGTCCGGGATGGCCCTTAATCTGGCGTGCCTGGTTCTCGACGAAAGGCTCGACCCGCAGCGCCGCCAGCTTCGCCACCGCAAAGAGCGAGGCAATGATGCCGATCTGATAGACGAACCAGGGCGCGGCGGCATAGTCGAACCATCCGCCGGCCCAGGCCAGCGCTCTATCGATGGCGTCGCGAAAATCCATTGCCACACGACCACTTGGCTACGAATTGCACGTCCACAATGTCGTCGGCCCTGTGATTGGTCAAGCCGACCTTCAGGGTCAGTAGCGGTCACTCTCGATGCCGGCTCCGCCCCAAGGCGGGGCAGCCGACTACAGCCTGTTTGCCCGAGGTCGCCGCCCAGGCGCAGGCGATCGCCACCGACCAGGCTGCCACTGCCTATTCGGGGCGGGCTGCGAAGTTTTACTGGATTGCCGAGCCGGTTTGGGACAACCCCATCGACGACTCCCGTTGCATCGCATGGGGACGAAACGCGGGCCGCCGCATGGCCGCGATGTCTCAAGCCGGCAATTATCTGAATGAACAGGCGGATACCCGGCAAGGATGTCTTATACGACGCCTACGGCGCAGAAAGATACAACCGCCTTGCAGCGCTTAAAGCCCGTTTCGATCCTTCAAATCTTTTCCGGCTGAACCAGAATATTGAACCGAAGCCTTCACTCGTTGCGCTTCGGTAAGTCTGCTTCCCATTCGTTCGAGACATTCGACCGCCTTGCCGCCGTTCGATTCCGGTGCGTCACCACCCAGCACCGCCACGGCGGAGGGAAGCCCGAGACCAGACCGCAGGCGATCGACGCGACAGGCGCCAAAGGGCCGTACCCGACCCTATGCTCGCTTCACAATTCTCGGTTTAGTCGGTCGGCGGGATTGAGCCGCGCTCTCGAGGGCCAAGGCCAACCGCTTCTCTTCTTCGATGGCGCGATCTACTGCCTCGATTTCCTCTTGGAGCGCCTTCAGCTCGGCTCCGTAGCTGGAGCCATCGCTGTCCCCGATCTGAAAGCCACTTGCCCGCATTGCGTCGCGAGTATGGTGCACGTTACGGACTCCTTCGCGTCGAGTCGCGACCAGGATTTCCCTAAACTCTTCAAGACGTTCAACGTGATTGCGAGTCATTGCGTTCTCCTATTCCGTCGTCATCGTCGCCTGCGGCGATTCAGAACGGCTAAAAATTACGACGCAGAAGCCTTAAAAGAGTACAGGAGATTCTCTCGACAAAGCATGAGTGCGGAAGCTCAAATTTGAACGTCTTGCAATAACGTGGAGCGCAGCAGGCGGAAATTGGCCTGGGACCCAGGTGCTAGACTCTTCCGGCGGCTTCGAGGCTCGGAAGGCCAGAAGCGGACCTCTAGGCGCCGGGCCGCTGCAAGGGTTCTCAATAACCCCTCGGGCGGTCAATACGTGGCGTCCAAGGGGGCTCTGTCGCCAAGTTGTACATCACGTGCGCACTTCACAAGCCACCCGGCCATAGCGCCAATGCCAAGCATGCACTAACATTCCAACTCGACCCCGTTGGGGCTGGCCAGTGATCTGTTCAAAGGGAAGTACCCATGACCAATCATTGCTGTGGACCGGGCTATGCTTCTCCAGCCGAGGCGATGACGGCACCTCGCGAAAAGCTGCTCTATACGATTGCCATCTACACCGGCACGGGCATTCAGAAGCCGGACTATCTGTGCACCATCGATGTCGACCCGGAGAGTTCGACCTACAGCCAGGTGATTTCGCGTTTGCAAATGCCGGGTATTGGCGATGAGCTTCATCACTCGGGCTGGAATGCCTGTTCGTCGTGCCATGGCGATGCGAGCATGGAACGGAAATATCTGATCGTGCCGGGTGTGCGCTCGTCAAATCTGCATATTGTCGATTGCGGTACCGATCCGCGCAGCCCGACACTGTTCAAGGTGATAGACGGCGCTGAAATCAAAGCTAGGACCAACCTGTCGGCGCCACACACGGTGCATTGCCTCGGCTCGGACATCATCGTTTCCATGCTTGGTGACGCCCAGGGCAATGCCCCCGGCGGCTATTTGCAACTCAGCAAGGAGTTCGAGGTTGTCGGCCGCTGGGAAAACTCCATGGGCAGTATCAAGTTTGGTTATGATTTCTGGTACCAGCCGCGACACAACGTAATGGTCAGCTCGGAATGGGCCGCACCCAATACCTTCATGCCTGGCTTTGACCTGGAAGAGGTTGGTCATCTGAAATATGGCCGAGAGATCCATTTTTGGGATTTTGAAAAGAAGGAGCCAAAGCAAACATTCTATCTCGGTGAAGATGGCCTGATCCCACTGGAAGTGCGATTCCATCATAACCCCGAAAGCAGTCACGGCTTTGTTGGCGCGGCCCTTTCTGCAAATATCATCCATTGGTGGAAGGACGCGGCGGGTGACTGGCAATGGGAAAAAATTGTCGATGTCGGCAATGAGCCGCATCCCGAATGGCCGATACCAATACCGGGCGTGATCTCGGTCATTCTGCTGAGCATGGACGATAGATACCTCTATCTGTGCAACTGGTTGCATGGCGACATTCGTCAATACGACATCTCGGACCCTCACAACGCCAAGCTTACCGGACAAGTGTGGATGGGCGGACTTCTCGGCCGTGCGCCTGAGGTCAATGGCGTGAAAGTGACTGGCGGGCCTCAGATGATACAGCTCAGCCTCGACGGCAAGCGCCTCTATGTGACGACCTCTCTCTTCTCGACCTGGGATAATCAGTTCTATCCGGAAATCCGCACCAATGGCGGATGCATGCTAATGGTCAATTGCGATACGGAAAACGGCGGCATGGAAATCGATCCGCTATTTGTTGTTGATTTTGGCAAGGAACCAAATGGACCAAGCCGCTGCCACGAAACCCGTTATCCCGGCGGTGATTGCACGAGTGACATCTGGGTATGACCAGCTTCACCATCACTCTCGCCAATCAAGGCGGTGCGGCCTTTGACGTCGATCACCGCAAGCCCCTCTTGCAAAGCTTGCGCGAGCAGGGCGTGGATCTGCCGTATGGGTGCAAGTATGGCGGCTGCATAACCTGTGCAGCCAAAATAATCAGCGGCAAAGTCGATCAAAAAGCGCAGCGGGCGCTGAACAATCGCCAGATTAGCAATGGCTATATAATCCTATGCGTCGCCCGCCCCATGAGCGACTGCACGCTGGAGGTCGGCGTTGAGAGCCACGACAAGCTCTATCGCAACCCCTTCCTTGACCCGCTGGCCGCTCATGAATTGAAAGCCGATATTGCGACCCCGTTGGAAGCAAAGAAATGACCCATATGAATCATGATGAGCCCTATTCGGAGGCTTATCTGCAAGACATTCTGAAATCGGTCAAAACCATCGCGATGGTTGGGGCCAGCCCCGACAAGACCAAGTTTTCCTATGGTGTTCTCAGGGTGCTGCACGAAACCGGCTATGACATGATCCCGGTCAACCCCAGTCCCGGTCTGGATGAAATTCGAGGGCTCAAGGTGTACGCGTCGCTGGCCGCCATCGACCGGCCTGTCGACATGGTTGAGGTTTTTCGTCGCTCCGAAGATCTGTTGGAGGTTGCACAGGAGGCCATCGCCATCAATGCCAAGGTTCTGTGGGGTCAGATTGGGGTGCGCGATGACGCTGCCGCCCGGTTGGCGGAGGAAGCGGGCTTGAAAGTGGTGATGAACCGCTGTCCCAAGATTGAGTTGTTCCGTCCCTTCTGGAAGCCTAAGTTGCACTTGGGGATATGATTGCAGGGTCACGGAATTCGGCGTTGTTTTCGCTCTCAAAGCGGACGTCTGGCGCAACATGCGCTCACGATCCGGATGAGACCTTACGGCCCGTTACCAGACGGCCAGCAAGGACATGGCCGGCCTTGCTGAAAACTTTCATTCTCACGGGGGCTTCCACAATCTGTTAGGCACTGGTTGGAAGTGGCTACGATCAGGCAGTCGTGGTACTCTTGTCGGCTTGAAAGCGTGACACACCGCGGTTTGCCTTGGGAGATGCCAAATGCGCATGCCCTTGCTCTTCATTCCACTGCTGCTTGCACCGATTGTATCGCATGCCGCCGACATTCACGACGCCGCCATGGCGGGCGATGTCGCGGCGATCACGGCGGCGCTCGATGCAGGCGCCGGTATAGATGAGAGTGATGGAACTGCAACGCCGCTCTATCTTGCGGTCTGGATGGGCCACATCGAAGCGGCAAAACTGCTCATAGAACGTGGGGCGGACGTCAACGCCCAGACGACTGGGGGTCCCCCGCTGATGGCGGCTGTCGGGCCAGGCAAGATCGATCTGTTAAAGCTGTTGCTGGAGCGGGACGCAGATCCAAATACCAACCGTGGTGGCGAATTCGCCCTTCATGTCGCCGTCGCTCTCGATTGTTTCGACTGCGTGAAGGCACTGGTCGAGGCCGGCGCAGACGTGAATGCGAAGACAATGGACGGCAAGACACCGCTCCATCTGGCAAAAAGCAGGGGGCAACGCGAAGTTGCCGACTATCTCTTGTCGCACGGCGTCGTCTTGCCAACACCAGCCCCAATCTCGATGAAGTTGGCTTCTGCCGATGTCGAGAAAGGCCGAACCTACTTCACCGGCCGGTGTACCAATTGCCACAACGCCGAGCCACAGGGAGGGAATAAAATAGGACCGAACTTGTGGAGCGTCGTCGGCCGCGACAAGGCCTCTGTGGCAAATATGCGTTACTCCGACACGTTGCTGGGCTGGGAGGGTGTATGGACGTACGAGGACCTGAACAGATATCTCTTCGGGCCCATGCTCACCACGCCGGGCGTCAAGATGGAGACTCCTGGTGTCCCGGACGACACCGAACGGGTCAACCTGATCGCCTACTTGCGCACACTCAGCGACAAGCCGATCCCGCTGCCCTGAATCGAGGGTATCTTGTGCAACTGCTGCTACGGGCCTGCGTTGGCTAGGCGATAGTACTTTGCCTGAGGTACGATGCCAGATGATCGCTGAGATCACGCGCGTCGTCGCCAGCGCCGTCGATCAGAGCAGACTTGCGGCGGCGCAGAAATTGCGTCCCCATCAGGTACAGGCCCGGATGTTCCACTACACCGCCGTCGTGACGGACGTGGCCCTTGCGGTCGAGGACCGGCAGTTCCAGCCAGGAGTAGTCCGGCCGGTAGCCGGTGGCCCAGATGATCGTCCTGATAGCGCCTCCGGCAAGATCGAGGCCGAGCGGTGGGTTGTCCTCGACACGGGTCGGCGGCGGGCGATCCGGCGGCCCGACCGTAGCGTCCAGGCCGTTGGCGCGCGCCCATTCGTCGATAAGGTCGAGCAACCGGGCCATTTTGAGATCGGAAAGCGCGCACATGTTGCGCAACGACCCCGCAAACTGGGCCTTGCCGTCTTCGGTGATGCCGGCAAGACGACCGATGAGCCGGACGCCGAGGTCGTCGAGCGCATTGAGGTCAAGGGTTGTGCGGTCGGGCGTGCCGGCAAGCTGCAGCGAAGGAACCCGTCGCGCCCGCCTGATGTCGTCCACCTCGTCGTAACGCTCGTCGAGCACGCCGGCGGCGTCCATCCACCATTCCAGGTCCTTGCCGCGATAGACGCGGGGCGCCCGGATGTGCTCGCCCACCGACAGGGTAACCTGACGCCCCGAACGCTGCAACTCCTGTGCGATCTGGGTGCCGCTCGACGACGCGCCCACCACCATCACGCCACCGTCGGCGACCTGACGCGGATTGCGGTAGGACTGTGCCGTCAGCATGGCGACCGACGGCGGCACGCGGCTGGCGACGTCGGGCAGGCGCGCGATGTTGCACGCGCCCGACGCCAGCACGACGGTCCGACACCGCCACTCGCCGCGGTCCGTGCGCACAAGATATCCCGCCCCGTCGCTGCGAACCGAGGTAACGGTCGTGTGGGTTCTGACCGGAGCCGAGATCACCTTGGCATAGTTCCCGAGGAAGTCGATCACCTCAGGCATCGTCCGGTAGCCGTCGGGATCGTCGCCGTCATAGCGGAAGCCCGGCAGCCGGCTCTGCCAGTTCGGGGTGAGCAGCCGCAGTGAATCCCATCGCTCGGTGCGCCAAGTATTGGCGATCTCGCCGCGCTCCAGCAGCACATGGTCGATAGAGCGCTCCGCGAGGCAGCGGCTCATCGCGAGCCCCGCGTGCCCCGCGCCGACGATCACTGTGGTGACGGAACTAATCGCACCCTCTCATCAGGAGAGTCTACGGTTCGAAGCGCCTTTCAATTCACCACGACCGTGACGTTCGTCGGATTGGTGACAATGTCATAGACCGCCGACCGCTTCTGCGACTGAGCGACGATAGCCTCGATGTCCTCGCGCTTGGCGTCGGCGTCGATGTTGTATTTCACCGTGATGCCGCTGAAGCCGTTGCGCACGTCGCTGTCGATGCCGAGTATTCCGGCGAGATCCATGTCGCCTTCGATGGTCGCCTTCACCGACTTCAACTGGATGTTCCGGTTCTGGGCAACGGCGGCGATGCCGGCGGTCAGGCAACTCGCCAGTCCGACCAGCACGTATTCGACGGGCGTGGCGCCCTTGTCCTGGGAAGCGAAGACCTCCGGATGGTCTGCGTCGAATGTGAAGGTGGTCTTGCGATGCTGATCCTCGCCGAGACCGTAGAAGCTCTCGACCGACGAATGGCTGTGGGTGCCATCCTTCCATTCGCAGGCCGCGCGCCACTTGAACTGCGCCGCCTCCGGGGCGTTGGTAAGCGCTTCGCGTGCGCCGAGCAGCGCCTCTACGTTAACGCCGTTGTTTGCCTGTACTTCGGAAGCCATAATTATTGTCCTCCCTACCTTGCACTGGCTCAAAAACCCGACCGATCTCACTGACCTCCCGATCAGATTTCACCATGGCGCGGCATGCTATGGGTCGCGAAGCGTTTCTTCAAGTTGTTTCCGCAGCAGAATGTTCGCCCTCGTGTACCGAATTGCGCCTTTGCAGGCTCTAGCGCGACCACGACCTTCAGCGTGGTCAATTGCAAGGCTGCTTCCGGGCGGAGGCAAAGTTCGCCTCTATGGCCGACATGCTGAAGGGTTTCGGGTGCCGTCAGGCGTACGAAAGCCTCTCATGCAGGAACCCGCGGTCCGTGCGCGGTGAGCTATGGGGATTTGTGTTTCGGGGTGTGCCAGCGTCTGTCGCAGAC
>NZ_JAFCGY010000043.1 GCF_016836705.1 Mesorhizobium caraganae
CGGAAAATTCTTTCGGCTTCCGGCAGATCGGTCTCGGCTAGCGCGCGGATGGCTACGCTCGGTGCAGCCGTTCCCATATCGCCCTCCCTGGTTCGCTAAGGTATGCAGCGCCCGATGCGCTGCCCAAGGGCGCTGCGGTCGGGCCGAATTCTACTCTTCTCCAGAGGGATAGTCACGTCGCATGGGAGATGTCGGCCACCGGATCGGTGCTCTGGCGTTTGGTACCATCCGTCAGGCTTCTGCCACTAGCTTGTCAGCAATTTCAGTGTGGTCGATCTGAGCCGCGTTGAAATTTCCGGTAGAGCTGATCAAATATCAGTCCGACGACCTGATCAAACGCTTCGAAATCCGGTCCACGCCAGCCCCCGGGCTTCAAAAAATGTCGTGCAGTTCACGGTGTTGCCGAAGCGATTGCACGTCATTGTTTTTGGCTGACTATTTTGCATGGTGGAAATGGCCGCGTTCGCTCTGGCAGATGCCCTGCCGCGCGACGAATTGGACTCGTTCTGGATGCATTGGGCCATGGCTGGGGTTCCTGGCTCGAAGCCGTAGGAGGCGCGTTGAGGGCGCCACGAAACGAAGGCCGCCATTGACCTTCGAGGGACGGAACGCCCTTGATGAGATTTCGGGAACGTTTTGGAAAATTTCTAGCGCTATCGAAGCCCTGAAGGCCGTTACTTCCTCGGCGTCTGAGGTGGCTCTAGTGGGACATAGGGTGTCCTCGGCTCCTTACCGGGCGGCCGAGAACGCGGCGCCGCATCACCGGGCGCGCCGAGCGATTTGATATAAAGATACAGCGAACGCATGTCGCTCTCGGCCATAGCTTGGACTTGGTACCAAGGCATTGGCGGCATTGTGAACCTGTTCTTGAGGTAGTCTACCCATTTGTCCTCCGTATACACTCTCGCCGATTCCCTTAGATTTGATGCATAGGTCGTGCCCCAGGGACTCCGCCAGCCCACGGACGAGCCCTTCAACGCCTTCTCCGTATCGATTTTCCCCTCGGCTTCACGGTATCCTTCCGTATGGCAGAAATGGCAGCCGCCGATGATCGAAATATACAAACAGCCTTCGACGGAAACCTCATCGGCCGCCAGTAGTTGGCTGGATGGCACGGTGACGACCTACATCGTCAGCGTGTTCGAGAAGCCGCATTGGCGCAGGTTGCTGACCACCAAAGGCCAAAAGTGGATGAAATAACCGAAGGGGAGGACTGACCGAATGAGCAGACATATCTTTGCCGTCCTGACCAATCCTGTCGAGGGACGTGAGGCCGAGTTCAATGGCTGGTACGATGATCGTCACGTGCATGACATATTAAAACTACCCGGACTGGTTTCGGCCCAGCGCTTCAGGCTGAGTCCCGAGCAAAGCGCGGCGACTCCTTATCGATATCTGGTGGTCTACGAGATCGAGACGGACGATCTGGCGGAGACCATTCGCGATTTGAAGGCCAAGGACGGCACAGACGAGATTCCGGCCACTGCGGCGCTGGCCAGTGGAGTGCTGGCGAGCTTCTTCGAACCTATCGGACCGTTGGTGGTGCGCCGCTGAAGCAAGTGGCCGGACATATCTCGCCCGGTGTTATCGCCCTGATCCCCGCATAGGGATCATAAAGGGCCTTGCTCCCTCTTGGCCCTAGTTTGAGTCCGCTGTCTCTCCGGCAGCGGACCCGACGCATTCAGTGATCGCCGGCATCCTCTAAACGCAAATTGCCCAAACGACCTAACTGCCTCCTGCTTTGCTGAATACAACCGTGCCGTCGTCTTTGCGAACTTCAACCGCCACGATACCGGACTTTCGATCTGGAAAGGTCGACAGCGCGTGGTCCTTCGCAGCCTTCTCGGTATCGAAGGGCGTATTCTCCACGATGCCCTTTTTACCGTACCAAATCACCGTGTAGGCCACCGCTGCGGCGCTCCCTCCACAGGCGCTTTGATCGTGCTAGCCAGGAGTTCAACGGGTGCATCCAGCCCTTTGATGGCAGCGTGAAGGGCACCAATAGCCGCCGCCAGATGGTCTTGCCGTTTGCCATTTGTCGTTTGCAAGATCGGTGCGTTGAGGCAGCGACATAATGAGCGAACTATGCGCCTTGTCGTGGCATCGGTCTATCGGGGATATTTGTTGCCGGCGCGATATGATTTCATAGCGCGGGACAGGCCTGTCAGGTTACGGCGACCGGCAATTGAAGCGTCCCGTAATGGGCCAATAGGCTTGGCACCGCAATTGCACTGACGGTGATGTGGGCTGGGGTAAGTCCCGTCGTTTCGCAAATGAAGCGGCAGGCTTTCCGCTTCTCGCTTCGGTCTTGCTCAACCCAGGTGTGATCACGGCGGCAGCTGCGCAAGCCGCCGGACTGCAATACTTGCGTGTTTGCTAAAATGCTAAAATAATGAGATTCAGCAGGCTCGGGAGCCGTTGGGGAACGGCAAGGGGGTTTGGGGCAATGTATTTTCCGCAGTTTCTAGTGGGAATGCTGGCGACGTCAGCGGTTGCTGCGGTTTGGGCCTACTTCGACACGGGGTCCATCGGGAAAGGTGTAATCTGGGGCGTCATCGCCGCTGTTCTATTGCAGGCGGGGTATTTCGCGCTTGTGTTTAGGCTTGTCTACGGGCGGCGGGACACCGAGCAGGAGGCGGAGGAGACCATTCCGGACGCCGCAAAACAGCCGCTCGGGAGCAACGGTAAGCCGGCATCGTGAAATACCATTTGGCCCTGACAGTACGATCTGCCTGTACGTTGCCGCCTAAGTCATTCTGAAGATGATTGTGAACGGCTTAATACCGGGCATGGCGTGGCAGATCGTCATTGATCTCGTAATAGTCGCCTTTGTCGTCGACGACAGTATGATGCTCGCCCCTCAGTCCGGACGGCTGGTCGAATGCGCCGGCCATCACTGATGTTTTCTCCGACTTGTTGCGCTTCCAGAACAGCGCGGAGCCGCAGACCCTGCAAAACCCGCGACGGGCGAAATCAGATGACTCGTACCACGTGACGTTTTCCGCGCCGGTGACGTCGAGCTCGGTGTCAGCCGAGCTTGTGGCGGCATAATAGTGGCCCGACTGCTTGCGGCATTGCGAACAGTGGCAATAGTGGACGCCGCGCAACGCGCCACTCGTCTTGAAACGCACCGCGCCGCACAGGCACGAGCCGGTATGAATGTCGGTCATTGTTCCTCCTGACATCTCGCTAGACGCTTGGATCGTACCGCGCGAGCGGACAAGCCACGGGCAACTTAGACCCACTGAAAAACGAGTAGGCGGCGAGGCAAAGCCATTCCCAGATACGGAAAAGGGCGCAAAACTGTTTCATGAGCTAACCAGCAGTTTCGCCGGGTGCGCAGCGGCGGGAAGTGGGGAAAAAAATGGGGACGGAAAGCGCCTTTCAGAAAATAGGGCGTCTTCTCAGGTAGTTAGGATATCCCGCTGGTGGAGCTGAGGAGGAGGTATCCTTCCAGCGCAATTTCTCCTTCCATCTCAATTACATGTTGAAAAACAGCCCACTATGGTTCACAGGCTGGGTACGCGGTTGGGTACGCAGAGAGGGAAAATGCCAGCACCACGCAACGCAGATAAACGATTTCTGGAATGGCACGGGAACAAATGGCGAGTGGTTGTCAGCGTCCCTCGCGACCTTCATGCGACCCTTGGCAAGACCAAGCTAAAGCAGTCCCTTGAGACGGACAGCCTTGCCGAGGCGAATAGGTTGAAGTGGACCGTCATCGAGGCCCTACACGCCAGGATAAGCCAGCAGCGGTCGCCTAAAGACTCAATGGCCGAAGCGCTAAGGCTGGCAGTCCTGCGAAAGCGTGTAGAAGAGGCAGGAGCCGATCCCGAACCAATTGATTTGGAGATCATCAGCCGTGCCGAGGAACAGGCAGGTAAGCCTGTAGGCGTTGACCGGGAAGGTCAACCGATCTTTGAAGCGCAGAGGGAGGCGGCGGCTGTGCAGTTCGCCAATGTCGCATTCGGCCGAAGAACGCCCATAGACGCCCATAGAAAAACCTATCTCGACCAGTTGAACGTAAAGGCCCGCACCCGCGCCGATGACGAACGAGCCATGGGATATCTAATGGACTGGTGCAAACGTGAGGGCCTACCGGCTTTCCTTGAGACGTTTAGCAAACGCGAGGCGGTTAGGTTCACAGACGCCTTTAGAGCAACCAAGGGACGCTCTCCTGTCACCCTTAACAAGTATCTCATCCGACTGGGCATTTATTGGAGGTGGCTGGAGAAGCGTGACGCGGTTGGTGCGAATGTGTGGGCAGGACTGACCTATACCGTCCCGCGCGTTCTGAACGAAGACAAGGAACGCCCCTTCACTGACGCCGAGTTGGTCAAGCTGTTGTCAGGACCGGGCACCCAGCAGATGCACGACCTGATGCGCATCGCTGCCCTCACAGGAGCCCGCCTTGAGGCGATAGTGGACCTCAAGATCAGGGACTGTCAGGGCGGCACCTTCACATTCAAGCCGCAGAAGAAAGAGCCGGGAGCCAGGGACTGCCCAATCCATTCGGCCCTCAAAGCAATCGTTCAGCGCAGGATCGCAGGAAAGTCGCCAGAAGACGATCTGTTTCCCGAATGGCCGCCGGTGAGAAAGAAGGACTCCATGCGGGAACGGTCGTTTAAGGCGTCCAATCACTTCACGGCCTACCGACGAGACGTCCAGGTGGAGGATGTCCGGGACGGCAAGCGGCGCAGCCTCGTTAACTTCCACTCGTTTCGACGCTGGTTCATCACGAAGGCTGAAAGAGCTGGACAGCCGGAAAGTACGATCCAAACGGTAGTCGGACAGAAGCGGGCCAGCATAGCATTTGGTGTCTACTCGGCAGGACCGACGCTAGAGCAACTTACGGTGTGCGTTGAAGCCGTGAGGCTTCCTAAGCTGATACCTGAGTTAGTTGACGCGTGAATGGTTTCCCGATGCCACAATCTTTAGTCCTTATAGAGACGTTGCTGCACGTCCAGAAAGGAGGCTTTTATCGACGGTAGCGTCCCCAGCCTCGCTCTTGCGTCAGACAAGGTCCCGTACCGTGCAGTCAAAAAGTCGCCTAGCTTTTTGGTTGCCAGTTCTGTTTCGCCAAGGAGTTCGTACGAGCGCAAAACACCCAGCAGAAAATCGCGCATCTCCTGATCTTCGTCGATCAACCCATCGCCTCTGACGCTGTCCGCTCGGGCAGTCCTGGTCTTTGGCGGCGTCGTAAAACGGATGTAGGACAAGACGTCGAAAAGGTCGCTTTGAGGGGCATCGATTAGACGACGCATCTCCACAAGTTTCTCCGCGTCATAGCCCCGTTGTTCGAGAATCGCTATGAAACGTTCGCGCTGGTCGGGATCGCTCCACTGCCGCCGCAACTCGTCTTCAGTACCAACGAGGCTCGCCAGGTCGCCAAAGAGCTTCTCAAGGAACTGCTGGGCGGACATCGGCTTACCGTCAGGTCCCCAGTAGGTGGTGGAGGCGATGTACTGGATGGTCCGTTCCTTCCCGTCAGCGAGTTTGATCACCAGCTTGGCGACTGGATCCTGTCCCTCGTCATCGCCTCCCTCGGGGGGCTCGGGCGGTCCCTCAGGTGGCACTCCGGGCCCCCGGATAGGCGGCTGTACCGGTTCCAGCGGGTCGCCATCCCATTCTGGGTCGTTGAAGTGTTCGTAGGCTTTTACAAAATCATAGATCGTGAAGAAGTCCTTGCCGTCATAAGTGCGGGTTCCACGGCCAATAATCTGCTTGAACTCGATAATGGAGCCTATCGGGCGCATCAGAACGATATTGCGGATGTTGCGCGCATCGACACCGGTCGAGAGCTTTTGAGAGGTCGTCAGGATCGTTGGGATTGTCTTGTCGTTGTCCTGGAAGTCCCGCAGATGCTGCTCTCCCAGCTTGCCATCGGCAGACGTGACTCGACAGCAGTAGAGCGGATTCTGGTTCGTCTTGATTTGATTGATGTAGTCCCGAACCCGACCCGCATGGTCCTGAGTGGCGCAGAACACCAACGTTTTTTGCCGCTGGTCTATCTGACCCATGAACTCTGAGACGCGGCTTTTCTCCCGCTCCTCAATGATGATGCGGGTGTTGAAATCAGCCTCGGCGTATTTGCGATCCTCGTCGACCTCGCCGCTCACCACCGTGTCAGTTCCGTCATAGACATATTCGTCAATAGTGCTAGCCATCTGCCGCACCTTGAATGGCGTCAGGAAGCCATCCTCAATTCCTTCGCGGAGGGAGTAGGTGTAAACGGGGTCACCGAAATAAGCGTAGGTGTCGGCATTGACCCTACGCTTCGGCGTGGCGGTTAGGCCCAGTTGAACAGCGGGCGAGAAATACTCGAGAATCCCCCGCCATTCGCTTTCATCCTTAGCCCCACCTCGGTGACACTCGTCGACAATGATGAAGTCGAAGAAATCGGCCGGGTAGCCCTCATAGCTCGGCGTATCTTCCCCGGTCATGAAGGTCGGAAAAATACTAAAGAAAATGCTGGCGTTTTTTGGCACCCCGCCCTTCTTGCGGATCGTATCGGGATCAATCCGTGCAACGGCATCGTTGGGGAACGCCGTAAAGGCGTTATAGGCCTGATCGGCTAGGATGTTTCGGTCGGCGAGGAACAAGATGCGGGGGCGGCGCACGGGCTCGCCGGAAAGGTTCCACTTGGCCTGGAATAGCTTCCAGGCAATCTGGAACGCGATTGAGGTCTTGCCAGTGCCGGTGGCCAACGTGAGCAGGATGCGCCTGTCGCCCTTGGCTATTGCGTCAAGCGCCGCCGTTATCGCCTTGTGCTGGTAATAGCGCAGCTCCCACTTGCCGCCGTCCGTCTCGAACTCGACTTCTCCGAACCGCTCGCGCCATTCGTTGTGGTCGGAAAAGGTCAGGTCCCATAATTCGTCAGGCGTGGGAAATGGCAACGCCATATCGCCTTCGGCCCCGGTCACCATGTCGATACCGTACCAGTTGAGCCCGTTGGAGGCGTAGGCAAAGCGTGACCCCAGACGCAGGGCGTAGTCCTTGGCTTGGCCAACCCCGTTACGGTAGCTGATACCAGCACGTTTCGCTTCGAGCGTAGCCAGCTTGTGGCCCTTGTGGATTAGCACGTAATCGCAAGACAAGCCTTTGCCTCGCTTGCCGCCCGTCTGGATACGGCCAGGGCAGATGACCTCGCGGCGAACCTTTGACCCATCTATCGTGCCCCAGCCCGCCGCCGTCAGAACCGGATCGATACGATTTGCACGAGTGTCGGCTTCCGTCTCTTCGGCCAAGCTCATCCGATTTCCCCAGGTCCTTCATCGGTTAGAGCTTTAGACCATAATTCTTTTCAAGATGCTGAAGTATTTCCTCCAATGCCAGAACGATCTGAAGCTGGTTTGCTCCGAACGCGTAGTATCCCGTGATGAGCTGTTCGGGAGGTACATCGTTCGCACGGTACCGTCGCTTGTCCTTGCCGCCTTCGTTGTCGATTAAGGTAAGTGGGTACCGAAAACCACGTCCCTCGCCTTCGAAGGTTCCTCCGGGTCCCCAGTTCTGAATGCTCCCATTGTAGCAGTTGTTGCCGACGAGATACTCAAGATCGGCAAGGAGTTTCGCCCGTTTCTTGGTGATTTTTCGAGTGGTCATTGCTGAGGTTCCATCCTTCAAAGCTATCCAGCAATTGGAACCACAAACTGACTCATGTCAATTCGCCCGAGAAGGCTTCTCGCAATAAGGATTGGCGAAGGTTATCGACATCCTGCAGCTTAGTCTTGTATGCCAAAATAAGTTCTGGCGTGTACGATCTTGCCTCCTGAAACTGCTCTACCAAACGGCCTTGCGTAAATATGTCTGGCACCGAAATCACTAGTTCGAGTTGCCTTGTTATTCCGATGTAAGCTCGTGTCGCCCCATCTTCTGCCGCCGTGGCAATCTGATGTTGGAAGGATGCGCTTTGAAAAGCGAAGAAGAGAAATTCTGGCAGCAGCCGGTCAGTGTCCTTGACCCTATAATAGGTAACCTGCGGCGTTAACATGACGTAGTCGTAACTGGTCTTAAGCATCGCAGTTCGACCGATGGTGCCCTTGTGAGACAGCAGTATGTCGCCATCGACGGCGAAGCCCTTGCGAAGGCTGTCGGCCTGCTCGCGGGAGATAAAGTAGCAGTTTGTCTGGTCCACGGTCCCGTCAACAAGGTCGGACGCCATGACGAACGGAATGCCCGATGAAACGAAGTCCGCTTTCTTTGGATGGATTTCTCCGTGGTTCCCGTCCTGCGGTTTGGCCAGTATCCCTTCCTCAACCAATGACCCGATCGACACGGCAGTCCAGCCGTCATCAACTGAGTCGAAAAAGCCGCCCAAGAAAGACGCAAACAGCTCCTGTGCGTCTCGCAGGTTGGCTTCGATGTGGGCTCGGGCGAGAGCCAGGCCGTCGAATCCATCGTCCAGAACAGCAGCAATTCGCCGTTGTTCTTCGAGCGGCGGGATGGGGATTTCGAAGCCCATCACTTCGTTCATGTTTGCACGGGGCATACGAGCTCCGGTACAGGTCGCGTCTATCCGTCGATTAGTTATTTCGCTTGTGATCCAGTGAAACAGAAAGCGTCTGTCGAGTTTTTCATGCGGTCGCAGAGGGAATATTTCAGTCGAACAGTGACCCGCGAAATCCGGAGTCAGTACTTTATTGAGGTAGGGCCGAAGACGCCCATAGAGCAAATGTTTGTCTGTGAATGCGAAGGTTGCGCTCTTCACCGATTGCCCGTCTCTGCGCCCCACAAATTCGCCGGTATCGCTTGAGATGTCCTCCAATCCAACATAAGTGGCGGGGCCGTTGCTATGCTTCCGCTTCTCAACGTCACAGACCTCATACAGCGGCCTAATCTCCCAACCTGCCATCAGAGCATCCCCCGAATGTTCTCCAGAATGTCGGCTGTGTCGGCATCCCGTGCCAGCATTCCAGCAATGATGTCTTCCGGAGAGCGGAGTGCTGTCGCTTCGGGCGCGTTTGGGTTTTTGATCGAGAGATCAAAAGTCGTAGTATCTAGGTTCGCCCGGCTGATCCGCCAGCTTTTCGGCCCTTCAGTGAAGGCCTTCTGCAACTCCACGAACTCTGCCAGATCGGTATCGTTGAGCGGGTTGGTTTTGCCCATGCTGCGGCCCGGATCGAGCTGATAGACCCAGATATTCCGCGTCGGCGCTCCCTTTTCAAAGAAAAGCACTACGGTCTTCACCCCGGCTCCCTGGAAGGTGCCATGTGGGCAATCAAGGATTGTGTGAAGCGTGCAGCCTTCCAGCAGGTCCTTCCGAAGTGCAATGCTTGCGTTGTCGGTATTGGTCAGGAAGGTATTCTTGATCACCACTGCCGCCCGACCCCCGGCCCGCAGCTTTCGGATGAAGTGTTGCAGGAACAGATATGCGGTTTCGCCGGTACGGATCGGAAAATTTTGTTGGACCTCGCGTCGTTCGCTGCCGCCGAAAGGGGGATTGGCGAGAACGATGTCGTGGCGATCCTTTTGCTGGATATCCATCACGTTCTCGTTGAGCGAGTTGGTGTGGATGATGTTCGGGGCGTCGATACCATGCAGGACCATGTTCATGACCCCGATGATGTAAGCGAGCGTCTTCTTTTCCTGCCCGAAAAAGGTGCGTGTCTGAAGGGTTTCATAGTCGGAAGCGGACAGGTTATCTCGGCGCAGGTAATCGTAGGCTTCACAAAGGAAGCCAGCGGACCCAACTGCACCGTCATAGATGGTCTCGCCGATCTGCGGGTTGATAACCTTGACCATGGCGCGGATGAGCGGGCGGGGCGTGTAGTATTCACCACCGTTGCGACCCGCGTTGCCCATGCGGCGGATGCGAGTTTCGTAGAGTTGGGAGAGTTCATGCCGCTCGGCTTGTGTATTGAACCTCAGGGCGTCGACAATCTCCAGTACGTCACGGAGAATGTAGCCAGAACGGAATTTGTTACGCAGCTCGGTGAACACCTCGCCAATCTTGTATTCGATGGTTCTAGGACCCGTAGCGGACTGGCGGAAGGAGGCGAGATAGGGAAACAGCTCCTGGTTGACGAACTGGACTAGGTCATCACCAGTCCGGGCGCTGTTGTGGTCGAACTTGCCACCCACCTTCGGGGCTGCCCAGCGGTCCCACCGGTGTTCGCCGTCGATGATGGGCCTGTAATCTCGCCCGTCTAGTTCTGCGCGATCCCGGCGTTCGTTTTCGAGGTCATCGAGGTACTTCAGGAACAGAACCCAGGAGGTCTGCTCCACATAGTCCAGCTCGTTGGCAATGCCTTCCTCGGCCCTTAGGTCTCGCTCGATGCTGTTGAAGGCGTTCTCGTACATGTGTTCTCCAGGCAGTTCGAACCATTCATGCGATTCTCGGATGGTCTAGCATACGTCCCTCGAGCTTGGGCGGGGCCCGAACCGTTGCGGACATTTTTTCAAAAGTTCTGTTTGCGTATTTCATACTGCGAGAGCGCCGTGTTCCCCCCATGGGGGGTGCGAGATCGTGCTCCGACTGAGACTGCCCAACCTCGTTAGGGAGCATCTCCCAACCTTGCCGCGCCGTTCGTCAAACAGGCACCTGATCGCCGGTAGTTGGAAGGGCCGTAGCAGAGGCAGTCTTAATTTTGGTATCGAAATGGGTCAACAGCATTTGCACAAGCCTAGCATGATAAATCGCATATAGGTTTGTCGACATATCTTTGTTTTGAGCCCCAACGATATTAAAGAGTAGGCGATCTGGCAGGATTTTTGGCCGCATCCATGCTTGGTTAGCAAGGTTCGGGCTATTGAGAGTGAGGTCGCCATCTTGATCCATCCGCCAGCCATGAACAACACCTTCGGCGATGCCGCTCCTGATAGCTGTTAACAGAGCATCCGGCCGATCTGTAAAAGCTCTGACTGCCATTTTACGTCTCTTCATCTTCGGGGTCGCTGTCCTCCGGCGGCGCACTTTTCTTCTTCGTATCTGGTGCGTCTAGCCATTTTAGGAACTGAGGCCCGAGCGTTTTATCCGGCGGCGAAAGGATTTTGAAAAGTCGCTGTTTGTGCTCCTCCCTTTGAGTGTCGAGGGCGGCCGTTACCTCGTCGAGGGCGGCATCACCGACTTTCACCTGGGAGAACTCCTTGGCTGCCCGCAAGAATCCTTCAGTCGTATAGAACCAGATCGACTGCCCGGTTACCGCCCGAAACTCCTTGCGAAGCGCTGGGAGCGGGCTGACCATGCGGGAGCTTTCATAATGCCACCAGTCCTCCTTCACGTCGTCCGTAACGAGAATAAAATCCTTCTTTTTATCCGCGGCGATAGCCATGATCTGCTTCCACGCTATGAAGTCGCCATAGCACTGCGGCTCGCCCTTCTCTTTAACATCGCTGAACCCCGGAGGAATCAAAGCGCCATAGCGCGTCTTACCCTCATTGTATAAAGAATCGAGTTCGGCGGCCGTGGGCTCGCCGCCAATTTTCCCGTCGAAAAGCTTTAGGAGGAGATCAGAATCTTCGTCAGAAGCCATAGATTTTTCCATTTTAGATCGCCCCTCATCCAGTTCTTCCAAGATAGCTTCAACGTTCCGAACAGATGCCTTGGAGAGGTACGGCTGCTCCTGCTTAACTTTGTGCTTTTTTAGCAGCTCGTTGAGGTCGTTTTCTGCCTTCTGAAAATTACGAATCTGGTTACTTATTACCTTTGCTCGATTTCGACTGTACTCCAGAGCGAACTGGTATGGCAGAATGATCCTCTTCGTGAAGGTTTCGTATGCCTTTACCAATTCTTTCTTCGTGTCGGAGGAGTATCCGTAGAGGTTCAGAAGCGAACTAGCGTCAAACGTGATAAGAGCGTCACTCCAGAACTTCTCAAATTCCGCTTTTGTCGGACGAAAATACTCGTGGAGTACCGTTTTCATTCGAAGCCCCAGGCGGACCCTGTCGAAACAGATTTATGATTTGATCGCACCGCACGTCCCCGTAGTGCAAGCCACAACAGGATTTGTTTTAACAATCCGATGCCTGTCGTCGGTTGGCAATGTGGTTTCTATGGTTCTTTAGGGCTTGCCCTTATGACACGCCACGAAATGCATGAAAGCCGGTGTCACTAGGATGAGTGTTGACTTTTGGCACTGACTGGGTCACATAGTCTAAGATACCAGTGACACCAAGGGGCCCTCACGTGACTTCTCCCATTATCGGCTACGCTCGCACCTCGACCGTCGACCAAGAGGCAGGGCTGGAGGCCCAGCAGCGAGACCTCCAGGCCGCAGGATGCACCAAGCTGTTCAGCGAGCAGCTATCCTCGGTCGCCACCATGCGGCCCCAACTTGAGGCAGCACTAGACTATGTGCGGGATGGCGACACTCTCGTTGTCACCAAGCCCGACCGCTTGGCCCGCTCGACCGCCGATCTCTTGGGGATTACCGAAAGGCTTAGGTCCAAAGGCGTTACCCTGCGCGTCCTCTCGATGCAGATGGATACTAGCACACCGACCGGCAAGTTGATGCTGACGATGTTGGGCGGGATCGCGGAGTTCGAGCGGGACCTGATGCTCGAACGTCAGCGCGAAGGGATCGCTAAGGCTAAGGCAGACGGCAAGTACAAGGGCAGAGCGCCAACAGCGAGACGGAAGGCCGCAGACGTGCTGCGCCTGAAGGCCGAAGGGAAGTCGGCGGACGCAATCGTGGAGGAGTTGGGCGTGAGCCGATCCAGCGTGTTCCGAATCCTACGGTCTAACTAAGAGAGATGCGCGTGGATTTGCGTGACCTTCTGATCGAGTGTCTCGATGCGCTCCGCGTTCCTGCGCTGGATTGCAACCATCGTGCAGAGCATCTCAAACGAATTGAACAGGTGCTAGAGAACGACGGTCTGCCTAGCGAAGCTCGAAGTCTGCTGGTCCAAGCGGCAGCAACGTTTCGCAGGCACATGAAGCGGCATCCAGCCGATTTTTGGTTCAGGGATGATAGGGAAACCGGAGTCATCGCTCAGGCCATCGCGAACTACATTGGGGACGATGGGTTTTTCTATCACGGCACGGTTTTCCGCCGACTTCGGAGTATCCTCGATGAGGGGCTGGTTCCCGGCGCCTCTCGGGTTTGGGGGCTGAAAGGTGAGGCGCAAGACGTACTGCGCCAGTATGTGTTCTTCGAGCCTACATGGCGCGGAGCGGTAAACTGGGCGGATACAGCGAGCCGTCGGGCTAAGGGCAAAAAAGGAACCTTGGCGAGGAGCCCGGTGATCATCAGGTTGCCGATGCGCGGCCTCCAGGCAGTTCGAGACCCGTTCGCCCGACGCGAGGACTGCCTGATGGTGAAAGGCAAGGTATCTGCTGAACAAGCTGAGTTTACTTCGGGGCATGTGCGCGGATTTGCCAGATGGGCCCCTCTGACTGAAGCAATGTTGTCACGCTTCGAATCTGATACAAAGACTCTTGTTATATAAATCATTCTTCAGATTCATATTGTCTATACAAATACCTCTGCATGTGCTATCATTCGTAAATCCTATACCCGTGTGGAGCCAGTGTTACTTCCACGCGCCTTAAGCAAGCTAGAGAATGAAATGAGTAACCAACGGGGAAACCCCACGACGTGGATGACCACGGATCGAACTGATCGCAAAAGCCTCACCAACCTCCGGAAGCACCGGAACCAAGCCCTTCCCTGTAGCCACAACGGTTGCACCCATCAGCGAGCAGGTCTCAGCCGCTTCTGCCGAGCCCATGCGGATCGGCTGCGGGACGTTGGAGACCCGATTGCCACCGTGCCGAGCCTTGGGGAACTTCAGGTCTTCTCCGGGGCCATCGAGCGATGGATCGAACACGACTGTCTGCCGATGCAGCAGGACCAGATTGAGCAGGAACTGCGCTTTCAGGCTCGGAAGTTCAACCGCCCGGAAAGTTGGGCCGTGCAGCCAGGGGACCTGCACCGTAGGATCACCCAACGAGGCCGTGCCGAGATCGTCAAAGCTACCGTTGCGAAGAATGGCGGGGACTTCCGGGAATGGTTCATTCGCGCGGCTGCGGTCGAAGGCTGGGCTCTGCTCAACTTCGATGGCCTCCCAGAGTTCCGCAAGAGGTTCGTTGAGACACAGGTCGGAAGCTGGGCGACCCAGAGGGGCACCCCTAGTCGCAAGTGGACGATGCCTGTGATGACGAAGGACACATCGACGATCCTATACACGCCAAATGGCCCAAGGCATCCTACGGTCTGGTCGTCCCACACGCAGAAGGTTCGAAAGAAGGTCTCCGGCGCCGTTCAACGGCTGCTTGGCGAGGACGCCGTTGCGGCGGCAAAGAAGGCCTTGCACCTTGGGGTTCCCTTGTGGGATCAGCCGGTCACTTCATCCATCGGTGGCGGTCAGATCACGTTGCTGAATGCCGTGAAGATTGCCCTGCGGGAGGGCGGTTCAGAAAAGGCCGCTTGATACCACCAAAGAGGAACTGGCATTGCGTTTCGACGGCGACGACATCGAAGACATGGATACTGCTGAGGCACTTGAGGCTATCCGCCAAGTCTTCGCAGAACATCCCGAGGGCCCACAGGGCGATCCTGACGTTCTCGATCTTGAGGAACTGCGTACCTTGGAGTGCGTCTTTCAACCACGAGACTTGAGCTTCCGAGAGGGAGATCACGAGGCGCACGTGGACACTCTCAAGAAGGCAATCGGCAAGCCCGAGAAGCCGCAGTACCTGGATGCGATCACAGTCTGGTGGGGAGGTGACCGCTGGTACATTCTCGACGGCCATCACCGGCGGCTCGCTTACGAGAGGGCCAAGGTTAAGAAGGGTATCCCCGTGCGTGCCTTCACGGGCACCGTAGAGGAAGCCTTGGCTCAGTCGGTCTCCTTGAACTCGAAGGACAAGCTGGCAATGAGCCTTCGCGACAAGATGAACACGGCGTGGAGGCTCACCGCCTATACCGATTACTCGAAAAGCAAGATCGCTGCTGAATGCGGCGTCGGCGAACGCTCCGTTGCGAACATGCGTAGCATCAGACGAGCGTTGATCGATCTGGGCAAGTCCGCTGAGAAGATGGCGGGCATGGCATGGGCCGAAGCACAGCTTGAAGCCCGGGGCGAGCAGAAACTCGAAATCGATCAGGATGCTGCCACGGAGAAACGTGCGAAGGGCTACGCAAAAAGCATTGCCAGAGCGCTCAAGGATCGGCCCCACAAGGACCCCGAGGGCTTCGCCAGGGCGCTGCAGATGCTGGACGAGAGGCTACCCATGAGGCTTCTTGAAACGAACGCGTGGGCCGATGCTCTCTCAGATTTCCGCAAGGTACTTGAGGCGGAAGAGGAATTCGGCGACTACTGACCCATGCACTCATACATGTGCATTTTGCATAGATGTTGGCGTTAAAAGGTGTTCGAGGACGGCTGATGCAAAGCCAGCCTAGGTCATTCCTGCATGACTTTCTCGAACACGTGAGCGCAGTATCCGCAAAGATTCGGATAGTCTGAGTTGTATTCGTTGATGTCGATATTCGTCCCACACCTCGAGCAATCCCCCCCTACGGTTTCCTGGCAGTTGAAACAGACGTCGACTTCACCAGACTGCACATATGCGTGTACGCCACACTCCGGGCACGTCGCTATTGCGGAGCTTTGTCCATCCTTAGTGGCAGCGTAGCTGTCGATCTCGTAGCTTGCTTCAACCACCATTTCGATAATTGTATCCCTCCCGAACTCCTCACCGCACTGAAAACACTTTCCGCGCACCCCTCCGGGAGCAGTGTTTTCACGATCAGCTTGCCCAATGAGCGACGAACTACAGGCCCTGCAAGACATCCTGTCCAGGTCGCGAACTTCCCCTGGCCAATCGACGCGCACTAGGCTGTCCACGCAACTCTTCTTCACCTTCTCGAAGGCTGCAGTCTCCTCAAGTATCGTGTCCCATACACTCGACAATGTCTCTTGCGGGTCTTCACCCAGGGTTTCGAAGAAGTCGATTATCATCGGGAACGAGGATGCAATCGCCTCCCTTAGGGCGCCTTCAGGCGCTCTCAAATGATAATGCTCAACCTCGTTGCGAAACCGCTGCAGCTTTTCAACGTCGGCTTCCGGCCAAGAGAGGGCGAATGCTTTGAAGCGCCTTTTGAGCTGTGCGAAATCAACGGTGGTATGGCCGACCACCTCGTGACCAACTCCCCCGTCTCCATCAGGCACGGGCTCGAACTTTGCGCCAATGACATCCATCGGATCGGCATCGGGAGCCGCTCGGACCAGACACTCCTTCGCTAGCAGGAGGAGGCCAGCATAGTAGTTGCGCGCGGCGCTGATCATCCGCGCGTCGGACCCTTCTCGAAAGTCCTCGATACCCAGCACAATCGACGTGACCGCGTTGTCGTAAATCTCAGTCATGAACAGCCCTGCTGGTTTGTGCGGTACATCTCACAAGACTGAGCGCTGGCGAGGTTGGGTACGCACGTGGGTACGCCGTTGGGTACGCAGGACCAGCCTACATCTTGTCAAGTCACTGTTTTTGCTCGGAAAAATACAGTTTGGCGATCCGCTGGTGGAGCTGAGGAGGATCGAACTCCTGACCTCGTCATTGCGAACGACGCGCTCTCCCAGCTGAGCTACAGCCCCGTCCAGCGGATGGCGCATTTATCGAAGGCTGCGGTTTCCTGTCAAGGCGGGGTTTTGCCGAAATGGCGCGCGGGCGGCCTCGTCTGCTGGCGAGGCGGGGAAGGCGGCCCTTGCCGGTTTCGTGCGCAATGGCTACATGTCGGCAACAATTGGAGACCGGCATGCTCGCCCTCATTCAAACAATCGTCATGGCGCTCGACCTCTACTGGTGGGTCATCATCGCCTCAGCGATCTTTTCCTGGCTTTATGCCTTCAACGTCGTCAACTCGCGCAATCAGTTCGTCGGCAGCATCGGCAACATGCTCTACCGGCTGACCGAGCCGGCGCTGCGGCCGATCCGTCGGTTCATGCCCGACCTTGGCGGCGTCGACATCTCGCCGATCATCCTGCTTTTGCTCCTGTTCTTCCTCAGGCAGCTCATTCTCACCACGATAGCGCCGCTGGTCCTGTGAGGCCGAAGATCGCTTGAGCGCGCCTTTTCGTACCCGCGAGAATGGCATCGACCTATTCGTCCGGCTGACGCCGAAGTCTTCCGCGGACAGGCTTGAAGGCGTCGAAATATCGGCGGACGGGCGAAGCTATTTGAAGGCGCGCGTGCGCGCCGTGCCGGAGAATGGTGCGGCCAACGCCGCGCTGGAGCGGCTGATTGGCAAGGCGCTCGGTGTGCCTGCATCGACCGTGTCGGTTGTCGGTGGAGGTACTTCACGGCTGAAGACACTGCGTGTCGCGGGTGATCCGGCTGTGCTGGCGCTGCGCGTTGAAACGCTCAGCGGCTGATCGAAGATCCAGCGTTGCGGCATGTACACCCTTGATCTGTCGGCGGGACAGCGCCCCCCTCTGCCGGCTTTCGTCGCTCGCAAGAGCCAGGCAATTGGCTTTGCGTCCGCTATGCGGACCGCTCCTCAACCCCCACGAGGGGGGAGATTGGCGGCTTCCGCGTCGCTCTCAATCCCCCAGCGGCAATTTGGGATCATCGACCTTCAGCGTGTTCACGCTCTGCTTGATGCGGCGCAGGTTTTCGAGAACCCTGGGTCCGCGCGTCTCGGCGACCGAAGTGACAATCATGTCGACGATCGACAGCAATGCATAGCGCGACGAGGTCGGCTTGTAGATGTTGCCGTCTTCCAGCGATTGGAACTGGATGACCGTATCAGCGGCTTTGGCGAGTGCTGAGTCCGGCGGGGTGATGGCGATGGTGGTGGCGCCATATTGCTGGGCAACCTGGACCGCATCGATGACCGAGCGTGCATAGCCGGACACCGAGAAGGCGATCAGCGTCGTCTCTGATGTGGCGACCGCGGCATACATGCGCTGCAATTGCCCGTCGATCTGCGCCAGCACCGGCACGCCCAACCGAAATAGCCGGTTCTGCATCTCGGTCGCCATCATCGAGGAAATGCCGCCGGAGCCGATGCACAGCACATTGCCTGAATTGACGATGCGCGCGGCGACGCCCACCAGCGTCTTCATGTCGAGATTTTCGCTGGCACGCTGGATGGCGGCAATTGCCGCTTCGGTGATGGCTGAGGCGATGCGCTGCTCGCGCGCATCGCGGCTGAGCGGCTCGGGCGACAGATACTGGCCGCCAATGGCGATGGCCTGCGCCAGATAGAATTTAAAGTCGCGCAAGCCCTCGCAGCCGAGATTGCGGCAGAAGCGAGTGACCGTCGGCTCGCTGACGCCGACACGCGCGGCGATCTCGGAGATCGCAGCCTTGGAGGCGAAATCGAGATCGGTCAGCACGAGGCCAGCCAGCCGGCGGTCCGATTTGGTACCATCCTGCAACATCAGCTGCAGGCGGGTGATGATGTCGGCCGGCGTTTTCATTTCTGGGTTGTCGTCTTCATCCCTGGATTTCCGTTTTCATACCGGCGCTTTCATAGCGGCAGGCCTGTCGCCGTGTCGAACAGATGGATGTTGCCCGGTGCGACCGAGACCGGCAGCATTTCACCCGGCTTGACCTGTATCCGGTCGCGGAACACGGCGCGCACGGTGTCGGCACCGATGGCGCCGTAGACATGGGTTTCCGAGCCGGTCGGCTCGACCACATCGACCTTGATCGCCATCGCGTCGGCGGCCTCGCCGATGACGAAGTGCTCGGGCCTTATGCCGGCCTCGACCGTGCTGCCTGCCGGCACCGTCTTGCCGCCGAGTGCCAGCCGCCCACCGCCGGCCGACTCGAACCAGGTCTTCTCGGGCGTGGTCTTAAGCGCCCCGGACACGAAGCTCATCGACGGCGAGCCGATGAAGGAAGCGACGAATTTGTTGGCGGGCCGGTCATAAAGCTCCAGCGGCGCGCCGACCTGCTGGATCTTGCCGCGGTCCATCACCACGATGCGATCGGCCATGGTCATGGCCTCGATCTGGTCGTGGGTGACATAGACGATGGTTGATTTCAGCCGCTGGTGCAGCGCCTTGATCTCGGTGCGCATCTGCACGCGCAGCTGAGCGTCGAGATTGCTGAGCGGCTCGTCGAACAGGAACACCGAGGGTTCGCGCACGATGGCGCGGCCCATGGCGACGCGCTGGCGCTGGCCGCCGGACAGCTCCCGGGGGTAGCGGTCGAGATAGGAGAACAGGTTGAGGATGCCCGACGCCTTCTTGACCTTCTCATCGATGGCAGGGCGCGCCTCGCCGCGAATCTTTGGACCGAAGCCGATGTTGTCTGCCGCCTTCAGGTGCGGGAACAGCGCATAGGACTGGAACACCATCGCAATATTGCGCTGCTGCGGCGGCAAGTCGTTGGCGCGCACGCCGCCGATCAGCAGGTCGCCCGAGGTGATCGGCTCCAGCCCAGCCAGCATGCGCAGCAAGGTCGACTTGCCGCAGCCGGACGGGCCGACCAGCACGACGAA
The DNA here is from genome assembly GCF_016836705.1 of Mesorhizobium caraganae. Taxonomy (GTDB): domain Bacteria; phylum Pseudomonadota; class Alphaproteobacteria; order Rhizobiales; family Rhizobiaceae; genus Mesorhizobium; species Mesorhizobium caraganae. Next base: position 19,392 of record NZ_JAFCGY010000043.1, read on the forward strand.
CTCTCCGCTGTTGATGTCGAGGCTGATGTTTTCGAGGATCTTGTGCCGTCCGAAGGATTTCGACAGGTTGCGGAACTCGACATCGGTCATGGTCAGGCTCCCAATATATCGTCGATGAAGGGCAAGAAGCCGGCGGTCAGTCCGGCGTCCACCGGCACAACCGCGCCGGTTATGCCCGATGCTCGTTCCGAGGCAAGGAAAGCCACCGCTTCGGCCACTTCCGTGGCGTCGACGATGCGGCCCAGCGGATAGAGCCGCTGCAGCTTGCCCAGAATGTCCGGGTTCTTGGCCAGGCGATGGTCCCAGGCGGCGGTGCGGATCGAACCGGGGCACACGACATTGGCGCGCAGGCCGCTGCGGCCGAGCTCCACCGCGACCGATTTCGCATAGGCGTTGATGCCGGCCTTGGCCGCGGCATAGGCGGGGTTGCCGAAATGGGAAATCGCATTGACCGAGGAAATGAAAACTACGTTGCCCGAACCACGCGCGGCCATCGCCTTGATTAGCGGATCGGCGAACAGCATCACCCCGGTCAGATTGAGGTCGAGTTCATGCTCGATCTTGTCGGGAGTCAATGCCGCAAGCGTCTCGGCGCGGGTCCAGCCGGCATTGTTGATCAGGATGTCGGGGACGCCGTCTTTCTCAAGGACCGCCGATATCGCCGCCTCGATGGAGGCCCCGTCGAGGAGGTCGAAGACATGGCGCGAGGCCAGATGCGCACTGCCAAGCTGGTCTTGCGACTGGTCACAGCCGACGACGCGCGCGCCGCGCTCGGCCAGCAGCGCCACGATGGCCGAGCCGAGGCCGCCGCCGGCGCCTGTTACCAGCACAGTCTTGCCTGCAAATTCGGCGTTCGAAACCACCCTGCGCGTCTCCCTGGGGTCTACGATAGTCGCAAAACGCTATTTTAAGAAATGTAATTAAGCAACAGGATAATCCGCTTGCGCAGCGCGAAATGATGGATAATGTAGGAAAGTCACATAAATCTTGTGCCGTCTGAAAGCCGCAAGAGCGCAGGCGCGCACCAAATGGGAGAGATCATATGACCCTTGCGAAATGGACCATAGGCCTGATGGCCGGAATGAGCATGCTGGCGCTGACGGCGCAGGCAGATGCCGGCGAAGTGCGCGTCACCGTCGCCGAATACAGCGCCAAGACCGGGCCGTATTTCGAAGCGGTGAAAAAGGAATTCGAAGCCGCCAACCCGGGCATCACCGTCAAGTTCGAAGTGGTGCCGTGGGACGTGCTGCTGCAGAAACTGACCACCGACATCACCGCCGGTACCAATGCTGATCTGTCGATCATCGGCACGCGCTGGCTGATCGATTTCGTCCAGCAGGATGTCGCCGAGCCGCTCGACGGCTACATCAAGCCTGATTTCAAGGACCGCTTCATCGACACCTTCCTGTCGCCCTCGATCATGGACGGCAAGACCTATGGCCTTCCGATCGCCGCTTCGGCGCGGGCGATGTACTACAACAAGGAATTGTTCGAGAAGGCCGGCATCGCCAACCCGCCGGAAACCTGGACCGAACTGCAGGAAGACGCGCGCAAGATCAAGGCGCTGGGCTCCGGCACCTTCGGTTTCGGCCTGCAGGGCAAGGAGATCGAGACCGACGTCTACTACTACTATGCGATGTGGTCGCAAGGCACCGAGATCCTCAACAAGGACGGCACGTCCGGCCTCGGCACACCCGGCGCGCTCGAAGCCGCCAAGCTCTACAAGTCGATGATCGACGAGGGGCTGACGGAACCGGGCGTCACCTCCAACAATCGCGAGGACGTGCAGAACCTGTTCAAGCAGGGCAAGGTCGGCATGATGATCACCGCACCCTTCCTGTCCAACCAGATCAAGGACGAGGCGCCGAACCTGAAATATGGCGTGGCTGCCATTCCGGCCGGTCCGACCGGCGCGCGCGGCACGTACGGCGTCACCGATTCCATCATCATGTTCAAGAATTCCAAGAACAAGGACGAGGCCTGGAAGCTGCTGGATTTCCTGTTCACCACCGAACAGCGCGCCAAGTTCACGCAAGGGGAAGGCTTCCTGCCGGTGAACAAGGAAGAGGCCAAGATGGACTATTACGTCAACAATGCCGATCTGGCCGCCTTCACCGCACTTCTGCCCGACGCCCGTTTCGCGCCCGTCATCCCGGGCTGGGAAGAAGTCGCCCAGATCACCTCGGATGCCATGCAGAAAATCTATCTTGGCGGCGACCCCGAGGCAGGCCTGAAGGAAGCGGCTGATAAGGCCAACGCGGTGCTGAAGAAATAGGGCGTATCTCCCTGCGCCCGGCGCGCCCCTAGCGATCGGGGCGCGCCAAATTTTCCAGCCTTCGGACGAAGGACAGATCGTCGATGTCAGCGCCGCCCCTCATTGCCCTGCCGGGCATTTCTCCCCGTATAGTGACGGGGAGAAAGGGCTGACGCACCTCAACGCTACACTTGCAACGCTGGAGATTGGCGAAATCATCAATGAGACCGCCCCTCTCCCCGTCACTATACGGGGAGAGGATGCCGGCAGGCAGGTGAGGGACAGCGCAAACGCCCGCAGGGAATTCAAATCTTGAAGCGCTGCTCTAGGCCTGGACGAACATGCAAGACTGATCCGAGCTGGGCACGCCAGCGCCACTGAAGTCCAACCCGGTACAAAGCCACCCGATGCAAAATCGCTTCCTGCCCTATATGCTGACCTTGCCCAGCCTGTTGCTGGCCGCGGTCGTCATCTTCTGGCCGGTCTGGGACCTGATCCAGATCTCGACGCATGATGTCAGCCGCTTCGGCCAGCTGCGCGAATTCAACAATTTCGCCAATTACGCCGCCTTCCTCGCCGATCCTGATTTCCTGGCGGCGCTTTGGCGCACCGGCCTGTGGACCGTGCTGGTGGTCGGCGGCGCGCTGCTTCTGTCGGTGCCGGTGGCGATGATCCTCAACACCGATTTCTACGGCCGCGGCATTGCCCGCGTCATCATCATGCTGCCCTGGGCTGTGTCGCTGACGATGACGGCGGTGGTCTGGCGCTGGGCGCTCAACGGTGAAAGCGGCATGCTGAATTCGGCGATGATCGGGCTCGGCTTGATCCATGAGAACATCCAGTGGCTGGCGCGCGCCGAGACGGCATTTCCGATGCAGGTGCTGATCGGCATATTGGTGACGGTGCCGTTCACGACGACGATCTTCCTCGGCGGCCTGTCGTCGATCCCGGACGATCTCTACGAGGCGGCGGCACTGGAGGGGGCGACGCCGCTGCAGCAATTCCGCGAGATTACTTTTCCGCTGCTGAAACCGTTCATCAACATCGCCATCGTGCTCAACACCATCTACGTCTTCAACTCGTTCCCGATCATCTGGGTGATGACGCAGGGCGGGCCGGCCAACTCGACCGACATATTGGTCACCCATCTCTACAAACTGGCCTTCCGCATCGGCAAGCTGGGGGAAGCGTCGGCGGTGTCGCTGCTGATGTTCGCCATCTTGCTGATCTTCACCATGATCTATGTCCGCCTCGCCATGCGGGAGCAACGCACATGACGCCCAAGCTGAAGCGCACGATCATCGCCTGGCTGCTGCTTTCGCCGCTGCTGGTGGTGACGATCTTTCCGTTTGCCGTGATGTTCCTGACCGCGGTCAAGCCGCGAGCGGAAGTGCTGTCGCCGACCTGGTGGCCGAGCGAGTTCCACTGGTCGAATTTTGCCGACATGTGGGTGGCGACCGGCTTCGGCCAGGCGCTGGCCAATTCGCTCTATGTCTCTGTCATTGCGACCGTAGGCGCCATCCTGATCTCGGTGCCCGCCGCCTACGCCATGTCGCGGTTTCGCTTTGCCGGCTACGGCGCCTTCCGCCAGTTCCTGCTGATCTCGCAGATGATCTCGCCGATCGTGCTGGTGCTCGGCCTGTTCCGGCTGATGGCAGCCTGGGGGCTGATCGAATCAACGACCGCGCTCGGTGTCATCTATATGGCCTTCAACGTCGCCTTCACCGTGTGGATGCTGCAGAGCTATTTCGACACCATTCCGCGCGATCTCGAGGAAGCCGCCTGGATGGAAGGCGCCGGCCGCTGGCTGACACTGCGAAAAGTGTTCCTGCCGCTCTGCCTACCGGCGATCGCGGTAACCGCCATCTTCACCTTCATCAATGCCTGGAACGAGTTCGTCGTTGCACTCACCATGCTGCGCAGCCAGGAAAGCTACACGCTGCCGATCCAGGTGTTCTCGCTGGTCGCCGGCCGCTACACGATCGAATGGCACCATGTGATGGCGGCAACGCTGCTGGCGACGCTGCCGGTGGCGATCCTGTTCATCTGGCTGCAGCGCTATCTCGTCCGGGGGCTGGCGCTCGGGGCCGTAAAATAGCTGCCGCACGGAGTTTTCATGCGCATCTTCACCGCCTCGCTGGCGACGGAAACCAACACCTTCTCGCCGGTGCCGACCGACCGGGCCTCATTCGAGATGGCCTTCTATGCCGGACCGGGCAAGCATCCGGACACGCCGACACTGTGCTCATCGCCCATGGTTGCGCTGCGCCGGCGTGCAGCCAAGGATGGGCTGACCGTCATCGAAGGCACCGCCACCTGGGCCGAGCCGGGCGGCTTGGTGCAGCGGCAGACCTATGAGGCGCTGCGCGACGAGATTCTCGGCCAGTTGAAGGCAGCGCTGCCGGTCGACGCCGTCATTCTTGGCCTGCATGGCGCCATGGTGGCGCAAGGCTATGACGATTGCGAAGGCGATCTGCTCGAGCGCGTGCGCGCGATGGTCGGGCCGGATGTGGTGATCGCGGTGGAGCTCGATCCGCACAGCCATCTGACGCCGAAGCGCGTCGCGGCGTCAAACATCATGGCCTACTTCCTCGAATTCCCGCACACCGATTTCTACGAGCGCGGCGAGCATGTCGTCGAGCTTGGGTTGGCGGCGGCGCGCGGCGAGATCAAGCCTGTTATCTCGACTTTCGACTGCCGCATGATCCAGGTTCTGCCCACCAGCCGCGAGCCGATGCGTTCCTTCGTCGACCGTATCAAGGCGCTGCATGGCAAGGATGGCGTGCTGTCGGTCTCGGTCATCCACGGCTTCATGGCGGCCGATGTGCCGGAAATGGGCACCCGCATCCTGGTCGTCACCGACAATGACAAGGTCAAGGGCGATGCGCTGGCGGAGCGCTTGGGGCGTGAACTCTATGCCATGCGCGAGAAGACCGCGATGACGATGCTGAACACCGAGGACGGCATTGCGCGGGCGCTGGCTGTGCGCAAGGAAAACCCGGACAGACCGGTGGTCATCGCGGACATATGGGACAATCCCGGCGGCGGCGTCGCCGGCGACGGCACCGTCGTGCTGCGCGCCATGCTGGAACGGAGCGTCGACAATATTGGCGTGGCAACGATCTGGGACCCGATCGCCGTCACCTTCTGCCAGGCTGCCGGCGAAGGCGCCGTCATCGACCTGCGCTTCGGCGGCAAGGCCGGGCCGCTGGCCGGCGAACCGATCGATGCGAAGGTGCGGGTGCTGAAGGCGGTTCCAGAGGGATGGCAAAGCTTCGGGCCGAGCCGGGTGACGCTCGGGCCGACGGCAGTGGTGCGCATCGAAGGCACCGAAATCGACATCATCCTCAACACCAACCGCACGCAAACCTTCGAGCCGGATATTTTCTCCAACATCGGCGTCGATCCGATGCGCAAAAACATTTTGCTGATCAAGTCGACCAACCATTTCTACGCCGGCTTCGAACCGATCGCGGCGGAGATTATTTATCTGTCGGCACCGAGTTCGTATCCGAGCAATCCGGCGGTGACGGATTACAAGAAGCTGACGCGGCCGGTGTGGCCGAGGGTCAAGGATCCTTGGGCGGTGTAATCTCCCACCTTGAGGGGGAGATGTCGCCGAAGGCGACAGAGGGGGTCCTTGCGCGTGAAGCGCTAGCCTCCATCTGCCGCTGGAGGTCGAGCCCGGTCGGACCGCCCCCCTCTGGCCGCTTTGCGGCCATCTCCCCCTCGAGGGGGGAGAGTATGCAGCCCTACACCAGTCCCCGCTTCACCATCATCGCCTCAGGCGACGGCATCTTGCCACGGAACGCGGTGTACAGCTCCTCCGGGTCCTTCGACCCACCGGCAGCGTAGATGTTCTTGCGCAGCCGTTCGGCCAGCGCCGGGTTGAAGGGGTCACCGGTTTCCTCGAAGGCGGCGAAGGCGTCGGCGTCGAGCACTTCCGACCACATGTAGGAATAGTAGCCGGCTGAATAACCGTCGCCGGAGAAGACGTGGCCGAAATGCGGGGTGCGGTGACGCATGGCGATGGTGTCGGGCATGTGTAGCTTCTCCAGCGTTTTGGCTTCGAATTGAAGCGGCTGGTCCGGTGCATCCGAGCGTGCGTGATAAGCCATGTCGATCAGCGCCGACGCCGTGAACTCGACCGTGGCGAAGCCGGCGCCGAAGGTGCGGGCGGCCAGCATTTTGTCGAGCAGCGCTTTCGGCATCGGGTTGCCGGTTTTCACGTGCAGCGCATGTTTTTCCAGCACCGCCGGCACCGTCAGCCAATGCTCGTAGAGCTGCGAGGGCAGTTCGACGAAATCGCGGCTGACCGACGTGCCCGCCACCGACGGCCATGTGACGTCGGTCAGCATGCCGTGCAGCGCATGGCCGAATTCGTGGAACAGGGTTTTCGCCTCATCGACCGACAGCAGGGCTGTTTCACCTGCAGGCGGCTTGGCGAAGTTCATGATGTTGTAGATGACCGGCTTGGAGCCATCGCCAAGCTTATAGCCGGACTTGAGCGCGCTCATCCAGGCGCCGGAACGCTTCGAGGACCGGGCGAAATAATCGGCCAGGAACAGGCCGCGTTCGCTGCCGTCAGCATTCTTCACCACGAAGGTGCGCGCGTCGGGATGCCAGGCGGCAATGCCCTTCTTCTCCTCGAAGGTGATGCCGAACAGTTTGGTCGCAACGTCGAAGCAGGCGTCGATGACGCGGTCGAGCTGCAGATAGGGCTTCAGTTCCGCCTCGTCGAAGGCGAATTTCTCCGTGCGCAACTTCTCCTGGTAGAAGCGCCAGTCCCAGGCGGCGAATTTTTCGTTGCTGCCGGCTTCGGTCGCCAGCCGTTCCAGTTCCTTCTGGTCGGCGGCCGCCTTCTCCAGCGCCTTCTCCCACACCGGGTCTAGCAAATCGTGCACGGCTTTCGGCGTCTTGGCCATGGTGTCGTCGAGCTTCAGCGCGGCGAAGGAGCTATAGCCGAGCAGCTTTGCCTTTTCGGCGCGCAATTTCAGCATGTCGCGCACCACTGACGTGTTGTCGCTGGCGCCACCATTCTGGCCGCGCATGGTGAAGGCGCGGAAGGCGGTCTCGCGCAGGTCGCGGCGCTCGGAGAAGGTGGTGAACGGCTCATAGATCGAGCGCGACAGAGTGACGGCATAGCGGCCCTTTTGGCCGCGCGTCTCGGCCGCCTCGGCCATCGAGCTCTTCACGAAGTCCGGCAGGCCGGCGAGATCGGCCTCGTCGAGGAACAGCGCCCAGTCGCGCTCGTCGGCCAGCACGTTCTGGCCGAAATTGGTGCCGAGCGAGGACAGTTCCTCGCTGATGTTGGCCAGCCGCTTCTTGCCGTCGGCGTCGAGCTTGGCGCCGGAGCGGACAAAGCCTTTCCAGGTCTTTTCCAGCACGCGTAGCGTCTCGGCGTCGAGTTTGAGCGCTTCGCGGCGCTGGTAGAGATCGTCGATGCGGGCAAACAGCTTCTCGTTCATCGAGATCGCCGAGAAATGCCTCGACATTTTTGGCGAGATCTCGCGCTCCAGCGCCTGGATTTGATCGTTGGTGTGGGCGCCGGCCCGGCACCAGAAGATCGACGACACATGGTCGAGCGGCTCGCCGGCAAGTTCAAGTGCTGCCAGCGTGTTGTCGATGGTCGGTGCATCCTTGTTGCCGGCAATAGCATCGATCTCGGCCTCATGCGCCTTCAGCGCTGCGTCGAACACTGCGGAGAAATCGCCGTCGCCGATGTTGGCGAAATCCGGCAGGCCGAGCGGCCCTTGCCATTTGGTCAGCGGATGGGCGGCGAGGTCGACGGTTTTCGTGGACGGCATGGGGGATCTTTCGATGATTGGCGGGGCTTGCTGACCGATGTAGGGCGATGCCTGGCGCGGCGCAACAGCGAGGCCGTTCAAGCTGGCGTCAGAAGCCGTCGCAATTTTCCGCGATCGCCGCTTGCGAACTGGCGGTGATGCGGTTGCCGGTGACGGCAAACGTCTCCTGCATCAGCATGTCATTGTTGGGAAAATCGTAGCAGGCGATGACCGTGGTGACGCCGGCCTCGCTCTTTTCGATGCGATGGCGGATTGCGGCGCCGGCCACCGCACCCTTCCATTCGTTGATCGAGGCGATGAATTCCTGCTTCGACTGCACGACGCCGAGATCGTCGAGCTTTATGCGGACATCGTCGGCGAGCAGGTCCGACAATTCGGTGCGGTCGGCGACCAGCAGCGCCGAATACCAACGGTCGATGATGGCGGCCTCATCGGCGCGGGCAGGGGCGAGCGTCAGCGTCAGTACTGCCACGACGAAAGGGACCGCACGCCAATCCCGCATTTCTCGCCTCCTACGTCAAATCCGGCCGCTCGAAGTCGCCGGTGTCCTTGTTCATCACCCAAAGTTCGCCTGTCGAAATGTCGAACCAGGCGCCGTGCAGCGCCAGCCGTCCCTTGCCTTCAAGGATCGAAACGCAAGGGAAAGTCCTCAGATTGGCAATCGAATAGCGGATGGAAATGCGCTCCAGCGCCGTCTGCCGTTCGGTCGCCGTCATGAAGGTGCTGGACGACACGGTCTCGGCCGCCGGCGCGATCAGGCTCATCCATTTGCCGATGAAGTCGCCGGGCGACAGCGGCGCCGAATTGGGATCGAGCGCGGCGCGGATGCCGCCGCAGCGGCCATGGCCCATCACCACGATGTTCTTCACCTTGAGGCTCTGCACGGCGAATTCGAGCGCGGCCGAGGTCGAGTGGAACTCACCATCCGGCGCGTATGGCGGCACCAGATTGCCGACATTGCGCAACACGAAGAGTTCGCCAGGGCCGGCGTCGAATATCGCTTCGGGGGCGGCGCGGGAATCGCAGCAGGCAACAATCATGGTTTCGGGCGACTGCCCCTCGCGGGCGAGCTCACGATAGCGTCCGCTCTCGGTGAGATAGCGGCCGTTCATGAAGTTGCGATAGCCGTTGAGAAGGTGTTCGGGGAGGTGGGGCATGGGCGGAGGACGGAGCCTTTCCGGGTTGGAGACGGCAGCTCGTTTTCAGTTGAGAAAGCCTCTAACGGCAAATGCCCGTCGCGGGCAATGCCGAATTGCGGATGGCTCCGTCGCAAATCGCCATGCGGCACGCATGGGTCGCGGCCTGCCTTACGCCCAAATGGCGACGGGAATGCCGAAACGGTCGGCAAGTGGTGGGTCGGGAAACGGTCTTGCTTCGCCGCAGGCGAGGCGTCCGGCAATCAGCATCATCACTGCCGCGTCGAGGAAATCGTCGGCGGCAGCCCCTGTCGGCGGCTTCTGATCGAGAAAGGCTCTGACATAACCGTGTCGGCACAGCAGCGCCTTGCGCTCTTCCATGCCGGCCGGGTTGACGGCGCCCTTGACCTTCTTCGGCAGCGTCATCGCCTTTTCACTGTTCAGCCGGCAGAAGGCGACTTCCGGATGCGATTCGTAGACGCGGGTGCGCAGCTCGGGGCGCGCAATCAGCAGCGCGTCGATCTCGCGGATCTTGGCAAAGATGCCGAAAGCCTGGATCGAGACGCCGCGCGGCGGATCGGAGGTCGTCTTGGCCACGTCGCTGGCGCGGCGATGCGCTTCATAACAGGCCTCAACCGTGGTGAAGTCGCTGATGTCGGCGTAAAGGGCAGCGCGGGAAGGGATAGAGAAGACGCTGGACTGGCGCTGCCCGAGCAGCGACCGCACCAGTGCTTCCGGTCCGCGCCCGCCTCTTTGCGAGAAGTCAGGCAGGCCGATCGGCATGTCGACAGCCACGATCGCATCGGTCGGCAAGGCGTCGAGCAGTTCTGCGAAGCTGGCAAAGACGGAGATCGACGGCGAAGCCCCCCGATCGCGGCGGACGGCGATCCAGCCGGCCTTGCAGCCGTCGACGCCGACGAGCACACCGGATGTCACGCCCGGCGGTCCCGCCCTGGGTGTGTGAGATGGCGCAGTTGCACCATCGCCATTGGGTGCGACAGGCTTTGCGCATCGGTTTCGAGCTGCAGTTCGTCGCCGCCGCGCTTGGCTGTGCGTGCCAGGATCTCGTAGACCGCCGCCGTGGTCGACTGCAGCGCCTTGATCGGCGGCTGTCCCGACAGGATGCGGGCGAGGTAGACGGCAGCCGTGAGGTCACCCAGCCCATTCGGCGGCTTGTCGATGAGGCGGTGTTCGGCCAGCAGCGCCTGGCTGCCGTCGAGCAGCAGATTGCCGGTGCCGCCGGTCATCATCGACGGCGCCGACGTCACCAGCATGGTGCGTGGTCCGGCATGAAGGGCGGCTGCAATGACCGATTTCAGATCTGGCAAGGGCGCGCCGGCCATCCACTCCAGCTCGAAGCGGTTGGGGGTGGCGATATCCGCGATCGGCATCAGCCGGTCGCGCATGGCGGCGGCCGTCGGCTCGGGTACGTAGAGCCCGCCGGAATCGCCCATCACCGGGTCACATATATAGACCGCGTCTGGCGTCTTCGCCTTGACCGCAGCAACCAGCGAAGCGACGGCCTCGGCCTGGCCGGCCTCGCCGAGATAGCCCGACAGCACGGCGCCGACCTCGCCCAGCCAGGGCGCGCGCTCGAGATCGGCCATCAGCGCCTTGAACTGGTCGAGCGGCGGCACGATGCGCGTGGCCCGCCCATGGCCGGGATGCCAGGGCAGGATGACCGTCGGCACCGCCCACACCGGGAAGCCCAGCGTTTCCAGCGCAAACACTGCGGCGCGGTTGCCGACCGAGCCGCGGGCGACATGGCTGGAAATGACGATGACCGCGCGCGGCGCGTCGGCTTTTTCGCTGTTCATGGAATTCCTAGATCGGGATGACGTTTCATCGAATCGTCATCCCGATCTATCTCTTTTTTGAAGCATGATCTTTTCCGAAAACCGGTTCCCACTTTTCGGGATCATGCTCTAGCTGCCACGGGAGACGAAATACACCAGCCAGATCAAAAGGCCGAGGGCGACGATGAGTCCAAGCGTTCGGCCAATGCGGGTGCCCCAGACCTCTATCGGATCGGAGCGGTCGGCCTCGGCAGCGGTGACGTGATCGCGCGCGCCTTTCGCGGCACGCGCGATGAAGGACGTCCCGCCCGGGCCGCTCTCGTTTGCCACGCGCTCGATAATGCGGCGCGATTCGCTGTCATCGTCTTGGCGTTGCGCCATGATCCTGTCCTGTTTGCCGGCGACCTTACCGTGTTCGCGCGGTCAATCACAGGGCCTCGCGAGCGCATACGTGCGCGCCAGCCGCAGACATTTTCTTGAACGCGGATTGTGCTAATGCTTCCCATGCAACTTTCTGTCGAGGGACCACATTATGTTTGCCCAGAGCCTTGCCTTCCCCTTCCGCAACCTGCCGGCCGTGCTGATGATGGCCATTGTGCTGCCGCTGCTTGCCGGCTGCGGCTACAACACCATCCCGACGGCGGAGGAAAACGCCAAGGCAGCCTGGAGCGAGGTGCTGAACCAGTACCAGCGCCGCTCCGACCTGATCCCGAACCTGGTCGAGACGGTCAAGGGCTATGCGGCGCATGAAAAGGACACGCTCGACGCGGTGGTCGAAGCGCGCGCCAAGGCGACGCAGATCACGGTGACGCCGGAAACGCTGAAGGATCCCGAAGCCCTCAAGAAGTTCCAGGATGCCCAGGCAGGGCTGACCAGCGCACTGTCACGGCTCATCGCGGTCTCGGAGGCCTATCCCGATCTCAAGGCCAATCAGAATTTCCTGGCGCTGCAGGCGCAGCTCGAAGGCACAGAGAACCGCATTGCAGTGGCGCGGCGCGACTACATCCTGGCGGTCAAGGACTACAATCTGACACTGAGGACCTTCCCCTCGGTGCTGTGGGCAACCTTTTGGTTCCGCAGCAACGAGCCGTTCGCCAACTTCACCGTCGAAGAAGACAAGATGCAGCCGCCGAAGGTCGATTTCGGCACGAAGCAGGGCGGGTGATGACGCCTGGGTGAGCCTGGTCCTTGCCAGCCTTGCGTTCCTTCACACCCCCCTCTGTCCTGCCGGACCCGGCCCTTCGCTGCCGCTCCGGACGTTCGTCGCTCGGAAAGCCAAGCAATTGGCTTTCCGTCCGCTGCGCGGACCGCTCCTCACCCCCCGCAAGGAGGGAGATCGGCAGCTTTGTCGCTTTCGCCAATTTTCGGCGTTGCAGAAAGGTAGCTGCCGGTGATGACAGCCAATCTCCCCTCTTGCGGGGGAGATGGCCGGCAGGACAGAGGGGGGTGTGCCGGAGCGCCTTCGTCGGCGTCTTGCTTGCCCTGTTTTTCCTCCCCCTCACAGCCTTCGCCGCCGATCTCCCCGCGCTGACCGGCCGTGTCGTCGACAATGCCGGCATCATCGATGCGGCGACCGAGACGGCACTCACCCAAAAACTCGCCGACTTCGAGACAAAAGGCTCCGACCAGATCGTCGTCGCCACGATCCCCAGCCTCGACGGCGAGGAGATCGAACCCTATGCCAACCGGCTGTTCCGGTTCTGGAAGCTCGGCCAGGCGAAGGAAAACAACGGCGTGCTACTGCTGGTTGCGCCGAACGACCGCAAGATGCGCATCGAGGTCGGCTATGGGCTGGAAGGCACGCTGACCGACCTGCACACCAGGCTGATCATCGAAAACGACATGGTGCCGGCGTTTCGCGCCGGCGATTTCTCCGGCGGGATTTCCAAAGCCGTCGACGACATGGTGATGGTGCTGGAAGGCAATCCGGAAGAGCTGGAAGCGCGCGGAAAGCGCAATGAGCAACCGCCCATCGACATGGACAATCTGTTCTTCACCGTCTTCATCAGCATCTGGGCAATCATTTTCTTCGGCAGCATGGCGGCCTCCATCCTGCCGCCGATCTTCGGCAAGAAACTTGGCTCCGGCCGCTACCGCTGGCTGGGCATGACTTTCGAGCCGCACAAGCGGTCATCTAGCGGCGGCTGGTCTTCGGGCGGCGGCGGCTGGTCGTCGGGTTCAAGCGGTGGTGGCGGCTTTTCAGGCGGTGGCGGTTCGTCCGGCGGCGGCGGCTCCTCGGGAAGCTGGTGACGAGATGACCACACCCATCATCAGTTCCTGGCATGGCCGTCGCGTCGCAATGACCGGCGCTGCCTTGCTGGGCCTGGCGGTGTTGCTCGTCGGCTTCGCAGCGCTGGCGGCGGAGTTGCCCGCACTCACCGGTCGTGTCGTCGACAATGCCGACATCATCGATGCCGCGACCGAGGCGGCGCTGACGCAGAAGCTGACCGAGTTCGAGACCAAAGGCTCCGACCAGATCGTCGTCGCCACGGTTCCCAGCCTCGACGGCGAGGAGATCGAACCTTACGCCAACCGGCTGTTCAACTTCTGGCAGCTCGGCCAGGCGGGCAAGAACAATGGCGTGCTTCTGCTGGTGGCCAGGAACGACCGCAAGATGCGCATCGAGGTCGGCTATGGGCTGGAGGGCGCGCTGACCAATTCGCACGCCACACGGATCATTGAAAACGACATGGTGCCGGCCTTCCGCGCCGGCGATTTCTCCGGTGGCCTTTCCAAGGCCGTCGACGACATCATCAAGGTGCTCGAGGACAGTCATGGCGCTTGAGGGCAATCCGGAAGCGTTGGAGGCGGTGTCGATATGATGATGCCCATCATCAGCCCCTCCAGGCGTTTCACCGCCGGTGCGTTGTTTGCCCTGGCGGTGTTGATCTTCGGCTTTGCCGCCATGGCGGCGGAGTTGCCCGCGCTCACCGGTCGCGTCGTCGACGATGCCGACATCATCGACCCCGCGACCGAGGCGGCGCTGACCCGGAAACTGGCCGACTTCGAGACCAAAGGCTCCGACCAGATCGTCGTGGCAACGATCAACAGTCTCGACGGAGAGGAGATCGAGCCCTACGCCAACCGGCTGTTCCGCTTCTGGAAGCTCGGCCAGGCCGGCGAGAACAATGGCGTGCTTTTACTGGTGGCGCCGAACGACCACAAGATGCGCATCGAGGTCGGTTATGGGCTGGAAGGCACGCTGACCGATCTGCACACAAAACTGATCATCGAAAACGATATGGTGCCGGCTTTTCGTGCCGGCGATTTCTCCGGCGGTATTTCCAAAGCCGTCGACGACATGGTGATGGTGCTGGAAGGCAATCCCGAAGAGCTGGAAGCGCGCGGCAAGCGCAATCCGGCCGACAACAGCACGCCCATCGATCCCATCGTCGCGATCTTCCTGATCCTGTGGGCGACGATGTTCTTCGGCGGCCTGGCGATGGCCTTTCTGCCGCCGATCTTCGGCACCAAGCTGTCGCCGGGCGTGTATAAATGGCTGGGCATGACTTTTCGCTATGGCCAGGGACCGAGGGGATCGTCTTCGGGTTCAAGCAGCTGGACAACGAGTTCGTCGTCGGGCTGGTCCTCGGGCAGTGGATGGTCGTCAGGAAGTTCGGGCAGCAGCTGGTCGTCGGGCTCAAGCAGCGGCGGTGGGTTTTCAGGTGGCGGCGGTTCGTCCGGCGGTGGCGGGTCTTCAGGGAGCTGGTGAGAGACATGGCAACACGACCGATCAGCCCGCAGGACCATGAGCGCATCGCCACCGCGATCCGTGCCGCCGAATCGAAAACCGACGGCGAGATCTACTGCGTCGTCGCGCATGCCAGCGACGGCTATTTCTTTCCGGCCGCCTTCATGGCGACATCCGGCATGCTGATCGTCAGCCTCGCCGTCGGCTATGGACTGGAAGCGTGGTGGCTGTCGATCAGGCTGCCGCATTTCGTCATTGTCCAACTGCTGGCGATGGCGTCGGTGCTCATTTTGTTGTGGGCGCTGCCGGCTTTGCGCATCCATCTGGTCCCGCGCCGGCAGCGTTATCAGGCGGCGCATGACAATGCGCTCAGGCAATTCCTCGCCCGTAACGTCCACCGCACCACGGCGCGCACCGGCGTGCTGGTCTTCGTGTCGATCGCCGAGCGCTATGCCGAAGTGGTCGCCGACTCGGGCATCA
Organism: Mesorhizobium caraganae; assembly: GCF_016836705.1. Classification (GTDB taxonomy): domain Bacteria; phylum Pseudomonadota; class Alphaproteobacteria; order Rhizobiales; family Rhizobiaceae; genus Mesorhizobium; species Mesorhizobium caraganae. The sequence continues at coordinate 34,556 of NZ_JAFCGY010000043.1, forward strand.
ACAGCAAGGTCGGCCAGCATGTCTGGGACGGTGTTATCCGCGACCTCACGCAGCATGCCGGCGACGACCGCCTCGCCGACGGCTTCGTCAAGGCGATCGAGCAGGTCGGCGCGGTGCTGGCCGAGCATTTCCCGGTTACGTCGGGCGATGCCAACGAGCTCGACGATCATCTCGTAGAGATATGAAAAGCCAACAAACGCACCTGAGCCGGACGCCTGGCCGCCCGGCCGAGGGCGTTTTCGAGCAGGCTTTGCCCGATGTCAGCAAGTGTCGGGATCGGCTGTGAGAAAGCGGTTGGCTGGCAGACCTCGACTCTTGCAATCGGTCGACGCGGGTTTATGGTTAACAAATCATGAAGACCCTAAGCATCGACATCCGGAAAGCCGAACCGCGCGACGCCGGTGCCATCGCCGACGTGCATCAGCAGGCCTGGGAGGGCGCCTATTCCGGCATCATCCCGCATCGCTCGCTGACCTCGATGATCAACCGCCGCGGCGCCGACTGGTGGGCGAACGCTATCCGCCGCGCTGCCACCGTGCTGGTGGTTGAGATCGGCGGCACCATTGCCGGCTATGCCACGATCGGCAAGAACCGCGCCCGCGAGCTGAAGCAGCAGGGCGAGATCTACGAGCTTTATTTGCGTCCGGAATATCAGGGCATCGGGCTCGGCAGCCGGCTGTTCAAGGCGGCGCGGGCACGGCTTGCCGACCACGGGCTGAAAGGCACGGTGGTGTGGGCGCTGGAAGACAACCAGAACGCGCTGGCCTTCTATGCCGGCGCCGGCGGCCGCGATGTCGCCGAAGGCGTCGAGATTTTCGAGCAGAGGGCGCTGAAAAAGGTCGCCTTCGTCTGGGAATAACGAGCGCCGCCTCGGTTACAGCCCATTCACAAACTGTGCACTTCCATGAGCGCTCCGTACCAATCGCCGCATTGCGCCCTTGCGCTTCGCCCGCTATCGATCTTGGAAATCGAGAGAGGGATTTGAGCCATGCGCATTGAAGCCATTGCCAGCGGAAAGAATCCGCCTGACGACGTCAACGTCATCATCGAGGTGCCGATCGGCGGCGAGCCGATCAAATACGAGATGGACAAGGAGGCCGGCACGCTGTTCGTAGACCGCTTTCTGCACACCTCGATGCGCTACCCCGGCAATTACGGTTTCGTGCCGCATACGCTGTCGGGTGATGGCGATCCGATCGACGTTCTGGTCTGCAACACACGCGCGCTGGTGCCGGGCTGTGTCATCAATGTGCGGCCAATCGGCGTCTTGATCATGGAAGACAATGCCGGCCAGGACGAGAAGATCATCGCCGTGCCGTCGCCCAAGCTGACGCTGCGCTACGAAAACGTCACCGAATACACGCAGCTGCCCGAGATCACCCGTGACCAGGTGCAGCACTTCTTCGAGCACTACAAGGATCTCGAACCCGGTAAATGGGTCAAGATCGAAGGCTGGCACGATTCCAAATACGCCAAGAAGATGATTATCGACGCGATCGCGCGGGCGAAGGCGGCGAAGTAGGCGGCGACGCTGGGGGTGCGAGCGGCCGCTAAGCACGGCGCCGCCCCTCATCCGCCTGCCGGCACCTTCTCCCCGTGTAGTGACGGGGAGAAGGGAGTAGCCCGGCCCTCGGCTTCTCATTCTGCAACGTGTAATTGGCGAAAGCTGCGATGACAGCGTCTTTCTCCCCGTCACTATACAGGGAGTTGAGGAATGGTCCGCGAAGCGGACGAAAAGCCAACTGCTTGGCTTTTCGAATGACGAACGTCCGGCAGGACAATGAGGGGCAGCACGAACCGACGACACTGCATAAGGGGCGTTCCAACGCGAACGGCCCTTAGTTATCCACCTTGCCAAACGCCGGCACATCGCCAATGACGGTGTGCTTGTCCTTGCCGCAGGCGAAACTCTTGGCCTTTTCGTCGGCCAGTTTGCGCGCCTGGTCGTTGGCTTGCGGGTTGCCGGTGGCGAGCACAAGGCCGATGGTGCAGCCATCGCGGGCTTCCATCTGGCCGACCTTGGCGACGAGCAGCACTTCGGTCGGCTTGTTCTCGTCTTCGGGATTGCTGATCGAACGGCGGTGGATGACGGCGAAAGGAACGGCGACGTCGCCCTTGCTCTCGATGCGCCATTCGACCTTGGCGCCGGACGAATTGAATCCGGAAAAGCTCTCCCAGACCGAGGTCATGTCGCCGCCGGGTGGAAAACCGTAGAACAGCGATTCCCGCGCATCGTCATAGGCGATCAGCACGGGATAGCCGCGATAGCCGGCGCAGGCGAGTTCAGCCCAGTCGCCGTCGCCTTCGTCCGCCTGCGCATAGATGACGCAGTCCTTTTGCGAATCGAGGTCGGTGTAGGCGCTGGATATGCCATCGGCATCGGCTGCCTGGCAGAGGCCGGCAAGGGCAAAGGGGACAAGCAGCAGGGTGCGCATGTGGACGTCTCCCGTGGAGTTCGTTCCAGCCTATCGTCAAATTTTCGACAGGCCTAGCGTGCGCTATCAGGGGGTTGGCGCCGCCCCTCATTGCCCTGCCGGGCATTTCTCCCCGTGAACGGGGAGAAAGAGGCTGGCCGCCCGGCGATACTCTTGCAACGTTGGTGATTGGCGAAATCGGTGATGGGAGCGCCCCTCGCCCCGTTTACGGGGAGAGGATGCCGGCAGGCAGGTGAGGGGCGGCGCCAACGCTCGAAAATGTTATTTCTTCAAGCTCGCCTCAATCAGCAGGTCGGCGTTGCGGGCTACCGATGCCGCGGGTCCGCCGAGGCCGAACAACTGGCCGCTGATGTAGGCGCCCTCGATCATGAGCAGCAGGCCGTCGCCCAGCGTGTCAGGGTCTTGCGCGCCCATCGCTGCCGCCATTTCGCGCAAGCGGTGGCGCAGCTCCTGCTTGTTGGCCTCGCTGACGACGCGAGCCGGATGGCCGTGTTCCGGGTATTCCACCGCCGCGTTGGTCATGCCGCAGCCGCGATAGTCCGGTCTTTGCGTACGCTTGCCGACGCGGGTCAGGAAGGCGCTGATCTGCGCGCGCGGGTTGCCGGGATGGGCGGCCACGGCTTCGTCGAAACGCTCCCAATATTCACGGTCATATTGCCTGAGATACGAAGCGGCGAGCTCGTCCTTGGAGGGAAAGCTGCGGTAGAGGCTGGGCTTGGTGACGCCGGCGCGCTTGACGATTTCGTCGACGCCGATCGCCCTGATGCCGCGCCGGTAGAACAGGTCGTAGGCGACGTCGAGGATCTTCTTGGCAGCTTTGGGCGGCGCCGCTGCATGACCGTCATTGATGGTCAGTTCAATTTTTTTGTCCGTTGGCATCATGTGGCTCGATTGACAATGTTACCGATCGGTACGTATACATACCTCCACCCTGCAACGTACCGGTCAGTAACATGATAGCTCAATCCCGTCCCTTTGGCCAGCGCTACGCTTTCGTCGTGGTCGGCGTCATCTTCCTCTGCCTGCTGATCGCGGCCGGTCTGCGTTCGGCTCCCTCCGTGATGATGCTGCCGCTGGACAAAAGCTTCGGCTGGGGGCGCGATACCGTTTCGGTTGCCGCTGCCATCGGTATCTTCCTCTACGGTCTGACAGGGCCGTTCGCCGCCGCGCTGATGGAGCGGATCGGACTGCGCCGTACGCTGCTTGCCTCGCTGGTGATCATGTCGGGCTCGACCGCGCTCAGCCTGCTGATGACCGAGCCCTGGCACCTGTTCCTCACCTGGGGTGTGTTTTCCGGCATCGGTTCGGGCGCTGTCGCCACCGTGCTCGGCGCCACCATCGTCAATCGCTGGTTCAAGACCAATCGCGGCCTCGTCATGGGGCTGATGTCGGCCTCCAGCGCCACCGGCCTGCTGGTGTTCCTGCCGCTGCTCGCCTCGCTCGCCCAGTCGGGCGGCTGGCAGCCGGTCGCCATTGCCGTCTCTGTTGCCACCGCCTGTCTTCTGCCGCTGGTCTGGCTGCTGGTGCCGGAACGCCCGGCTTCGATCGGCATGGTGCGCTATGGCGCCGAGGCCGATGACGTGCCGCCGGTGTCGCCGGCCTCGCAAGGCAATTTCCTGGCGCATACGCTCAACACGCTGCGCCGTGCCGCGGGAACCAGGGTATTCTGGTATCTGTTCGCCACCTTCTTCGTCTGCGGATTCACCACCAACGGGCTGGTCGGCACCCATCTGATCTCCTTTTGCGGCGACATGGGCATCGGCGAGGTGCAGGCGGCCGGCCTTTTGTCGATGATGGGCATTTTCGATCTGATCGGCACGACGCTGTCGGGTTGGCTCACCGACCGTTTCGACCCGCGCAAGCTGCTCGGTGTCTACTATGGCATTCGCGGCCTGTCGCTGATTTACCTGCCCTATTCCGGCTTCTCGGCGACCAGCCTGATCATCTTTGCCGTGCTCTACGGTCTCGACTGGATCGCCACCGTGCCGCCGACGCTCAGGCTCGCCAACGAAGCCTTCGGCGACCGCAGCGGCCCGATCGTGTTCGGCTGGATCGTCGCCGGCCACCAGGTGGGCGCCGCCGCTGCCGCTGCCTTTGGCGGCACCATGCGCGAGCTGCAGGGCAATTACGAACTGGCCTTCCTGATCGCCGGCATGACCGCGATTGCCGCGGCGTGTATTTCGCTGCTGATCAACACGAGCCGGCCTGCGTTCGACCCGGAGCCGCAGGTGGCTTAAGCGCGACGGTAATCTCCCCCCTTGAGGGGGAGATGGCCGCGAAGCGGCCAGAGGGGGTCGGTCCGACCGGGCTCGGCGTCCTTGCGGCGAAGGAGGAGGTCAGCACTCTACGCGCGGCGACCCCCTCTGTCGCCTTCGGCGACATCTCCCCCTCAAGGGCAGGGCTATCGCATATGAGTAAAGAGGTCATAGAAGAAGTCTTTGCTCCAGTTTGCCCTTCGCATCTTGCTGGCGATAGGTTTGTCGAGCGGATGGGCAGCCAAGATGTT
>NZ_JAFCGY010000044.1 GCF_016836705.1 Mesorhizobium caraganae
CATCTAGGCCCGCGCTCAGATATCCGCGCGCAAAAGGCCGGACATATGAGCGCAAGCGATCCGATCAAACTATCTCACCAAGCCTTGCAAGCAGGGGGCCGTCCACATATGAGCACCGGAAGCGCAGAAAACGCCATCAGATGACCGCCGGAGTAGAATTTCGAAACGGTCTCTCAGGCCTTTTTGCCGTGCCTGACCAAGTCCTGGGCGACCGACAGGCTCACCATTTCAGCCAGTTCGCGCGCGGCGCGGTTCTCGGCGTCGAGCTGCGCACGGTAGGAAGCGAACTCCTGCCTTGGCTTGTCGAAGGATGACGGGATCGAGCGCTTGCCGGTTGCGATGACCGCACCGGTCTTGGCATCGGTCAGCACATAGTTCGCCGTCAGCGTCACCGTGCCTGCGGTCGGCTCATCCTCGTCGGTCTGGACCTGCACCACCGCGGCCGATTCGACCAGTTCGGTGACGCCGAGATCGAGCATGTAGACCGGAGCTGGCGGCTCGCCGGCGCCCTGGCCAAAGGCAAAGATCAGATTGTTGCGGACCTGCTGGGCGTAGCGGGTCTTGACCGGCTTGACCGCGATCGACGCCAGTTCGGCTGAAGCGCTGACGGTCGAGCCTGCCGTCAACGGCGCGCTGGAATAGAGCGGCCTGACCGTGCAGGCCGAAACCAGCGCCATCGAGGCGACCATGCCGTATAGCGCGGCGCGGCGCAGCAAATGCGTCGTCTTTTCCAGATCAGGCAACGACATTGACGATCCTCTGCGGCACGATGATCACCTTGCGGGGCGCCTTACCTTCCAGCGCTTTTTGCACGAAGTCGAGGGCCAGCACCGCTTTTTCGACCGCACCTTGGTCCGCGTCGCGGGCAATTGTCAAATCCCCACGCTTCTTGCCGTTGACCTGGACCGGCAGCACGATCTCGTTGTCGACGACCAGCGCCGGATCGTAGACCGGCCACGGCCGTTCGGCGACCAGATCGGTGCCGCCCAGCGTGTGCCAGCACTCCTCCGCCAGATGCGGCATGACCGGCGCAACCACATGCACCAGGATCTCCACGGCCTCGCGGCAGGCGCCTTTGAGCCCTGCATCGGCCTTGCCCTCGGCGACGTCATTGAGCGGCGTGGTCAAGGCGTTGGCCAACTCGTAGATGCGGGCGATGGCGCGGTTGAAGCCGAGCTTCTCGATGTCCTCGCCGATGGCCTTCAGGATCTTGTGCGCGGCCTTGGAAACGGCGCCGGCCTCGCTCTCCTTCGCCGCCTGCGGCTTGACGCCGTCGAGCGTCTCGGCGGCGATCGACACCAGGCGCCAGACGCGCTGAATGAAGCGATGCGCGCCGGCGGCGCCATCGTCTGTCCATTCGACGTCGCGCTCGGGCGGCGAATCCGACAGCATGAACCAGCGCGCGGTGTCGGCGCCGTAACCGTCGGTGATGTCTTCCGGGCTCACCGTGTTCTTCTTCGACTTCGACATCTTTTCGAGCGAGCCGATCGCCGCCTCTTCGCCGGTGGCGATCTCGATGGCGCGGCGCTTGCCGCCGGCATCCTCGATCCTGACTTCACTTGGCGACAGCCAGCGTCCATTGGACGAGGCGCCGCCGACGCGGTAGGTCTCGTGCACCACCATGCCTTGCGTGAACAGGCCCTTGAACGGCTCGGCGAGATCGAGATGCCCGGTCTCGCGCATGGCGCGGGTGAAGAAGCGCGAATAGAGCAGATGCAGGATCGCATGCTCGATGCCGCCAATATACTGGTCGACCGCCAGCCAGTCATCGGCCGCCTTCGGCTCGGTTGGCTCGTTGGCCCAGGGCGCGGTAAAGCGCGCGAAATACCAGGACGAATCGACGAACGTGTCCATCGTGTCGGTCTCGCGCCGCGCATCCCTGCCGCATTGCGGGCATTTGACATGCCGCCAGGTCGGGTGACGGTCGAGCGGGTTGCCGGGACGGTCGAACTCGATGTCGTCGGGCAGCTTGACCGGCAGGTCGGCCTTCGGCACCGGCACCACGCCGCAATCCTCGCAATGGATCATCGGGATCGGGCAGCCCCAATAGCGCTGGCGCGAAATGCCCCAGTCGCGCAGGCGGAAGTTCACCTTGCGCTCGGCCATCGGCCGGCCACCGATGCTTTTCTGCTCCAAAAGCTTTGCGACTTCGTCGAACGCCTGCTCCGGCTTCATGCCGTCGAGGAAGCGCGAATTGATCATCACGCCGTCATCGACATAGGCCTCTTCCGTGATCTGGAAGCTCTTTGCGTCGGCATCTTCCGGCATCACCACCGGGATGACCGGCAGGCCGTATTTGTTGGCGAAGTCGAGGTCGCGCTGGTCGCCCGACGGGCAGCCGAAAATGGCGCCGGTGCCGTATTCCATCAGCACGAAATTGGCGACATAGACCGGCAGCGTCCACGAGTCGTCGAACGGATGGACGACGCGGATGCCGGTGTCGAAGCCCTTCTTCTCGGCCGTCTCCAGTGCAGCCACCGACGTGCCCATATGGCGCACCTCGTCGATGAACTTGGCCAGCTCGACATTGCTCTCCGCCGCCTTTTTGGCCAGCGGATGATCGGCGGCAACTGCCATGAAGGAAGCGCCGAAGATGGTGTCGGGCCTGGTCGTGTAAACTTCCAGCTCGTGCGTGTCGCCACCAATCTTGCTGGAACTTGGTGCTGCCAGCGGCCAGCGGATCAGCAGCCCTTCGGACCGGCCGATCCAGTTCTGCTGCATCAGCTTGACCTTTTCCGGCCACTCGCCGAGACCGTTCAGCGAATCCAGCAGATCCTGCGCATAATCGGTGATCTTGAAGAACCACTGCGTCAGCTCACGCTGTTCGACCAGCGCGCCGGAGCGCCAGCCGCGCCCGTCAATGACCTGCTCGTTGGCGAGCACCGTCATGTCCTCCGGGTCCCAGTTGACCTTGGAGGATTTGCGCGTCACCAGCCCCTTCTCGACGAAATCGAGGAACAGCATCTGCTGGCGGTGGTAATAGTCGACGTCGCAGGTGGCGAATTCGCGCGCCCAGTCCAGCGACAAGCCCATCATCTTGAGCTGTTCGCGCATGGCGGCGATGTTGGCGTAGGTCCATTCCTTGGGATGGACCTTGTTCTGCATCGCCGCATTTTCGGCCGGCATGCCGAAGGCATCCCAGCCCATCGGGTGCAGCACGTTGAAACCCTTGGCCCGCTTGTAGCGCGCCACCACGTCGCCCATCGTGTAGTTGCGGGTATGGCCGATATGGATCTTCCCCGACGGATAGGGGAACATCTCCAGCACATAGTATTTCGGCTTCGGGTCGTCATTGTGCGCTTCGAACAGCTTCTTTTCGGCCCAGGCTTTCTGCCATTTGGGCTCTGACGCGCGCGGATTGTATCGTTCGGTTGCCATCGGATGATTTTCACTTAAAAGCAGGCGCAAGCCGCCGGACAAGGCCCGGTGGCCGAGGTAAATGTCGTCGCGGTGTTCACCATGGATTGCCGGACCCGTCAACTGCGGCGAGCCGGCGAGGGCTAGAAAGACAGGCAGGATATAGGCATGGCCAGCGCCGTCGAACAGTTTTTCGCCGTCAAGACAAGGATCGCCACTGCAGAGCGCGAAGCCGGCCGCGACGCCGGTTCCGTGACGCTGGTTGCCGTGTCGAAGACTTTTGAGGCCGACGCCATCCGCCCGGTCATCGAAGCCGGCCAGCGCGTCTTCGGCGAAAACCGCGTCCAGGAGGCGCAGGCCAAATGGCCGGCACTGAAACAGGAATTCCCCGACATCGAGCTGCACCTCATCGGCCCGCTGCAGTCGAACAAGGCGAAGGAAGCGGTCGCTTTGGCCGACGTCATCGAGACCGTCGACCGCGAGAAGATCGCCGCCGACCTTGCCAAAGAGATCGCCAGGCAAGGCCGGACGCCAAAACTCTATGTCCAGGTCAACACCGGTTCGGAGCCGCAGAAGGCCGGCATCGAGCCGCGTGACGCCGTCGCCTTTGTTGCTCATTGCCGCGACATTCACGGGCTGGCCATCGAAGGCCTGATGTGCATCCCGCCGGCGGACGAAAACCCCGGCCCGCATTTCGCTTTGCTGGAAAAGCTGGCGCGCGAAGCAGGCGTCGCCAAACTGTCGATGGGCATGTCCGGCGATTATGAAACAGCCATCGCCTTCGGTGCCACCAGCGTCCGCGTCGGCTCGGCGATCTTCGGCAGTCGGTAGTTTCTCCCAGCACTCCTTGCCGCGTCGTCGGCCGAATGCTATATCTAGCCAAGCTAGCTAGGAAGCATCTATGAACTGGCACCTTCAGGACGCAAAGAATAATTTCTCCAAGGTGGTTCAACGCGCGCGCAGCGAGGGACCACAGACGGTGACGTTGCGCGGCGAGCGTGCCGCAGTGGTGCTTTCCGCCGAAGATTATGACCGTCTGGCCGGAAAGAAGAAGTCGTTGGCCGAGTATCTTTTGACCGGCCCGGTTTGGGATGATGATTTCGCCGAGGAGGTCAACCGCCGCCCGGATACGATGATCAGAGATGTCGACCTCTGATGTATCTGCTCGATACGAACATCGTTTCGGATGTGCAGAGGCGACTACCCAAGCCCACCGAATGGCTGGCTTCGGTGGATCCCACATCGGTGAGTCTCAGCGTCATAACGCTTGGAGAGATCGAGCGTGGGATCATCAAGTTGCGCAAGGTCGATTCCGAAAAGGCAACACGCCTCGATCTATGGCTACGCGAGCTTCGGCGCGACAATGCCGACCGTATTCTTGCTGTCACGGAAGATGTCGCGTTGGCTTGGGGCCGCATCACCGCCGGTCGCACGCGAGGCAGCGCGGACACACTCATTGCAGCAACCGCGCTCGTCCATGATCTCATTCTTGTGACGCGCAACGTCACTGACTTCGATGATACAGGCGTGACGGTGCTCAACCCTTGGGACGACTGACTGCCTCCGCTACCTGACGCACGCGAGCCGGCATGGTTGGACCAATCGAGAGTCCATCATTGCGCCACGACTAGAAACGAAACGTACCGTTCCTATTTGCTTGGCGTCATCATAATTCTGCTGGAGCCGCCACCATGCGCTACAACCAACTCGGGAATACGGGGGTGTTCGTCTCCGAACTCTGCCTCGGCACCATGACTTTCGGCGCCGCCGGCGAGAATGCCCAATGGGGCCTCATCGCCAGTCTCGACCAGAAGGGCGTCAACGACATCGTTGCCCGCTCCATCGCCGCCGGCGTCAATTTCTTCGACACGGCCGACGTCTATTCGTTCGGCCAGTCCGAGCGTCTGCTCGGCCAGTCGCTCAGGGATCTCGGCGTCAAGCGCTCGGACGTCATCATCGCCACCAAGGTGCATGGCGCCATGGGCCAGGGCCCGAACGAGCGCGGCTCGTCGCGCGGCCACATCATGGATTCGGTCGACGCCAGCCTGGAGCGGCTGCAGCTCGACCATATCGACCTCTACCAGTTGCACGGCACCGACACGGTGACGCCGATCGACGAGACGCTGCGGGCGCTGGACGATCTCGTCGCCAGCGGCAAGGTTCGCTATGTCGGCGTCTCCAACTGGCAGGCCTGGCGCATCGCCAAGGCGCTGGGCATTGCCGAGCGCAAGGGCTTTTCCCGCTTCGAGACCATCCAGTCCTATTATTCGATCGCCGGCCGCGACCTCGAGCGCGAGATCGTGCCGCTCATCAACGAGGAGAAGCTCGGGCTGATGGTGTGGTCGCCGATGGCCGGTGGCCTGCTGTCGGGCAAATACGGCCCCGGCGCGCCCGGCAACGGCGAAGGCCGCCGCGCCGCCTTCAACTTCCCGCCGGTCAATGAGGATCGCGCCTGCTGTCGCCGTCATGCGCGACATCGCCAAGAAGCACGACGTCAGCGTCGCCACGGTGGCGCTCGGCTATGTGCTGGCCAAACCCTTCGTCATGAGCGTCATCATCGGCGCCAGCCGCATGGAGCAGCTGGAACAGAACCTTGCTGCGGCCGATGTGAAGCTCGACGTCGACGATCTCGTCAAACTGGACGAGGTCAGCGCGCTGCCCTCCGAATATCCCGGCTGGATGCTGGAGCGTCAGGGCGCCGGCCGCCGCCCGGCGCCATTCGTGCCGAAGAAGTAGGCGCATCTCGGCCTGATGCTTCGGGAGCCATTTGGCTCCCGAACATCAGTCAGGCCATCCGCACGCTCTCAACCAGAAAGTCGAGAAAGGCCCGCACCCGTGCCGGCAAATGCCGGCCCTGGCCGACATAGACGGCGTGGCTAGGCTCCTCGTCGCCCGGATTGAAATCCTCCACCAGCGCCGTCAGCCGGCCCGCCGCAATGTCATCAGCCACGTGCCAATGTGCCAGCCGGGCGATGCCGGCGCCGGCAACCGCCATCAGCCGCATCGACTCACCATCGCTGACCACCGTGTTTCCCATTATCGGCACCGTGACGGTGTTGCCGGCTGCGTCGACGAACTGCCAGCCATCGACATGCCGGACAAAGCCGAAAGCCATGCGATTGTGCCGGTCGAGATCGGCAGGTGTCAGCGGCGTGCCATGCGTCCCGAGGTAGGAGGGTGCTGCAACGACCACCATCCGGCATTGCCCGAGCTTGCGCGCCACCAGCCGCGATTCGCCGAGCGGACCGGCGCGGATGGCGACGTCGGCGCGCTCCTGCATCAGGTCGATGACGCTGTCGGTCAGCACCAGATCGACCGAGATCTCGGGGTAGCGTTCGAGGAAGCGCGGCAGCAGCGGGATCAGCCGGTGCACCCCGAAGGGCACATAGCTGTTGACGCGCAGCCGTCCGCGCGGTGCCGCACCCACGGCGGCCTCGCGCTCGGCCGCCGCCATGTCGGCCAGGATGCGCAGCCCGCTGTCGTAGAAGGCCGTCCCTTCCGGCGTCAGCTGCAGCTTGCGCGTCGAGCGGCTGACCAGCCGCGCCCCGAGCCTTGCCTCCAGCCGCGCGATCAGTTTGCTGACCGCCGACGGCGTCATGCGCAGCGCGCGAGCGGCAGCCGAAAAGCTGCCCGTCTCGACAACGCGCACGAACACTTCGATCTCGCCGGAGCGATTGACGTCGGGCCTGGCCATCTGTGAATCTATTTCACAGGAAATATGCCTAAGGCAAGTCTGGTTCACAAGGCGTGGGTGCACGATCTCTTGGGTCGGGGCGCGGATTGGACAAGGCGCTCATCGTCTTGGAAGTGGAAACCGCCATGCCTCTTGCTCTCTATGCCCTCGCCGCCGGTGCCTTCGGCATCGGTGTCACCGAATTCGTCATCATGGGCCTGCTGATCGATGTCAGCAAAGATCTCGGCGTCTCGATCTCGGCGGCCGGCCAGCTGATTTCAGGCTATGCACTTGGCGTCGTCATCGGCGCGCCGCTGTTGACCATCGCCACCGGCAACTGGCCGCGCAAGACCGTGCTCTTGGCCCTGATAGCGATCTTCACGCTGGGCAACCTCGCCTGTGCGCTGGCGCCAGACTACTGGACGCTGATGGGCGCCCGCATCATCACCGCCTTTGCCCACGGCACCTTCTTCGGCGTCGGCTCGGTGGTCGCCACCGGTCTGGTCGCACCCAACAAGAAGGCCTCGGCGATCGCGCTGATGTTCACCGGCCTGACCATCGCCAACATTCTCGGCGTCCCCTTCGGCACATGGCTCGGCCAGGCCGTCGGCTGGCGCGCCACCTTCTGGGCCGTAACCCTGGTCGGTTTGGCCGCCTTCGCCGTCATCCTCCTTCTGGTGCCACGCAGCCAGGAAGCCCCCGAAAAGACCAATTTGCGCGCCGACCTCGCCGTGCTGCGCCGCACGCCGGTGCTGCTCGGCCTTGCCACCACCGTGCTCGGCTATGCCGGCGTCTTCGCCGTCTTCACCTACATCGCCCCATTGCTGACCGAGATCAGCGGCTTCAAGGAAGCGGCGGTGTCGCCGATCCTGCTCGTCTTCGGTGGCGGTCTCATCGCCGGCAATCTGCTTGGCGGCAAGGTCGCTGACCGCTGGCTGGTACCGGCGGTGCTCGGCAGCCTCGCGGTGCTGGTGCTGGTGCTGGCAACCATGACCTTTGCCGTCCACAGCCAGGTCCTGGCCGTGATCTATGTCGGCCTGCTGGGTGCCGCAGCCTTCGCCACCGTGGCACCGCTGCAGATGTGGGTGCTGGAAAAGGCGCAAGGTGCCGGCCAGAGCCTTGCCTCGTCCTTCAACATCGCCGCCTTTAATCTCGGCAATGCCGCCGGCGCCTGGCTCGGCGGCGCGGTGATTGCCCATGGCCTCGGCCTCGGCTCGCTGACCTGGGTCGCCGCCTTGCTGCCGGTCGCGGCACTCGGCGTCGCCGCCCTGGCGCTGCGCCTCGACAGAAACGGCGAGCGATTGGTGCCGGCCGCCGTCTGCCCAAGCGCCGCGGAGTGACCGCGGCTCCGAAACATCCCGACCCCGACAGAAAGCCAAGACACGAACCCAACAGGAGAAACCGTTGTGACCAACAGAAGAGATCCGGTTCGCTATTCCATCCTTGCCAATGCGGTCAGGCATTTGAGGCTCATTCCTATCGCCCTGGCGGCGTCGTTGATGTTCGATCCGGCGATAGCCGGCGAAAGGCAAGGATGGGTCGGCACCTGGTTGGCCAGTCCGCAATCGACATGGGGCGCCGATTTTGCCTTGCCGGTGAAGATACCGCCGCAGCTTGAGAACCAGACCATTCGCCAGACGGTCCGGATCAGCCTCGGTGGCGAGAAACTCCGCGTCGTCCTGTCGAACGAGTATGCCGCCACGCCGGTCCAGATCAGCGGGGCCCATGTGGCGGTCGCCGGCGAGGGATCGAAAATCGTCGCCGGCACCGATCGCGTGCTGACCTTTGGCGGACAGGCCAAGGCCGCAATCGCGCCGGGCACGTCTCTGATCAGCGACCCGGTGGACCTGCCGCTCGATGCCTTGAGCCGGCTTTCGGTCTCGGTCTATCTGCCGCAGGAAACGCCGCTCGCCACCTTCCATTGGGACGGCAAGCAGACCGCCTATATCGGCAACGGCAACCAGACGGCTTCTGACGCGTTCGCGGCCACGCAGACCACCGACGCACGCATCCTGCTCAGCGAAATCCTGGTCGACGCACCCGCAAATGACGGCGCTGTCGTCGCTATCGGCGATTCGATCACCGACGGCGCCGGCGCCACTCTGGATGCCGACAACCGCTGGCCCGATTTCCTGGCCGCTCGCCTCGCCCCGAAACAGGTGGCGGTGCTCAACGCCGGCATATCCGGCGCCAGGCTGCTGGACGACGCCATGGGCGTGAAAGCATCCGCCCGCTTCGACCGCGATGTCCTGGCCCAGCCCGGCGTCAAGGCGGTGATCCTGCTCATCGGCATCAACGACATCAGCTGGCCAGGCACGCCCTTCGTGCGCGAAAAATCCCTGCCCGCTTTCGAAACCTTGACAAGCGCATACCTGCAGCTCGCCGCCCAGGCCCACGCCCACAATCTCAGCATTGTCGGCGCCACGCTGACGCCCTTCGAAGGCGCATTGAGCGGGACGCCGCTCGATGCCTACTATACGGCGGAAAAGGATGCGCTGCGCACCAGCGGCGCCTTCGATGCCGTGGTCGATTTCGATCTCCTGCTGCGCGAACCGGCGCATCCAACACGTCTGCTGCCCAAATTCGATTCCGGCGACCATCTGCATACGGGTGACGAGGGAAACCAGGCCATGGCCGACGCCATCGACCTCGCCACACTGGTCAAAAACTGAGCGACGCATCCGCTGCTTCGGTTCACACTTTGAAAGGACATAAAATGGATTATCGACGTCTCGGCGCATCGGGCCTGAAAGTGCCCGCACTCTCCTTCGGCGCTGGCACTTTCGGTGGCTCCGGCCCGCTGTTCGGCGCCTGGGGCAACAGCGACGCCAAGGAGGCTCGGCGGCTGATCGACATCTGTCTCGAGGCCGGCGTCAATCTGTTCGACACGGCCGATGTCTATTCGAATGGCGCTTCCGAAGAGGTGCTGGGCGAAGCCATCAAGGGCCGCCGCGACGCCGTGTTGATCTCTACCAAGACCTCGCTGCCGATGGGCGATGGGCCAGCCGATTACGGCTCGTCGCGCTCGCGCCTGATCAAATCCGTCGACGCGGCACTGAAGCGCCTCGGCACCGATTACATCGACCTTTTGCAGCTGCACGCCTTCGACGCCGGCACACCAATCGAGGAAGTGCTGTCGACGCTGGACGATCTCGTACGCGCCGGCAAGCTGCGCTATGTCGGCGTCTCCAACTTCTCCGGCTGGCAAGTGATGAAGTCGCTGGCGAAAGCCGACAAGCACGGTTATCCCCGCTACGCCGCGCATCAGGTCTACTACTCGCTGGTCGGCCGCGACTATGAGTGGGAGCTGATGCCGCTCGGCCTCGACCAGGGTGTCGGCGCGTTGGTGTGGAGCCCGCTCGGCTGGGGTCGGCTGACCGGCAAGATCCGCCGTGGCCAGCCGCTGCCGGACAAGAGCCGACTGCACGATACCGCCGATTTCGGCCCGCCGGTCGCCGACGAGCACCTCTATCGGGTCATAGATGCGCTCGACGCGGTGGCCGAAGAAACCGGCAAGACCGTGCCGCAAATCGCCATCAACTGGCTGTTGCGGCGCCCGACCGTGTCGTCCGTCATCATCGGCGCCCGCAACGAGGAGCAGCTGCGCCAGAACCTCGGCGCCGTCGGCTGGTCGCTGACGCCGGAGCAGATCGGGAAGCTCGACGCGGCAAGCGAGGTTACCGCGCCCTACCCGTACTTCCCCTATCGCCGCCAGGAAGGGTTCGCTCGGCTCAGCCCGCCGGCGGTGTGATTGCTGACATGCCAAATCTCCCCCTCGAGGGGGAGATGTCGCCGAAGGCGACAGAGGGGGTCGCCGCGCGTGGAGTACCGACCTTATCTTCGTATTCTAAGGCGTCGGCGCTCTATGCGAGACGACCCCCTCTGGCCGCTTTGCGGCCATCTCCCCCTCAAGGGGGGAGATCAAGCGCGCCGCTCAATGCAGCACGAACTCCCCATCGACCTTGCGCCATTCATTCGGTGCGATCAGCTTCTGGTGCGTGTAGGTCACCGAATGCAGCGGGCCGTCGAGCTCGGCCTTCCAGAATTCGATGAAGCGGATCAGCACCGGAAATTTCGGTGCGAGGTCGTAGTCCTGCCAGATGAAGCTCTGCAGCAGGTGCGGGTGATCGGGGAAGTGATAGAGAATCTTGGCCGTGGTCAGCCCATAGCCTTTGAGCATCAAGTCCATTTCGGCATGGTCACGCATTGCAGCCCCCTGCGTCGATCTCCTTTCCTCCCAATGTTGGATTCTGCGCTCACTTGCTTAACTGTCTATTGATTTTTTTTGATCGTCGCGGGCATTTTCTACGCTAAAACATGCAGTTAGCAGCGACCTTGGCAGAGTGCTGACAGCCGCTGAATCCACGAACTGCGGCATCCCGCCACGCGAATCCAACGTCTAATGTTGCCGTCAGCGCGGAACTGTTAATAATGCCGCCGAATTCGCGGCTGCGTCGCCGTGAAACCGTTGGCGCCAAGCCGGCGGAACGGTTCGGGAGGAATGCCAGAAATGTCCGAGGTTCATGTCCACCGCGTCCAGCCGGCGTGGAAGAAGAACGCGCTGATCGACAACGACACCTACCTGACATGGTATGCCGACAGCGTGAAGAATCCGGACAAGTTCTGGGGCAAGCACGGCAAGCGCATCGACTGGTTCAAGCCGTTCAGCAAGGTCAAGAACACCTCCTTCGACGGCAAGGTCTCGATCAAATGGTTCGAGGACGGCGAGACCAACGTCTCCTACAACTGCATCGATCGCCATCTGAAGAAGCGCGGCAACCAGACCGCCATCATCTGGGAAGGCGACAATCCCTACGACGACAAGAAGGTCACCTATAACGAGCTTTACGAGCACGTCTGCCGGCTGGCCAATGTGATGAAGAAGCACGGCGTCAAGAAGGGCGACCGCGTCACCATCTACATGCCGATGATCCCGGAGGCCGCTTATGCGATGCTGGCCTGTACGCGGATCGGCGCCATCCATTCGATCGTCTTCGGCGGCTTCTCGCCGGACGCGCTGGCCGGCCGCATCGACGACTGCAAGTCGACCTTCGTCATCACCGCCGATGAAGGGCTGCGAGGCGGCAAACCGATTCCGCTGAAGGACAACACCGACAAGGCGATCGAGATCGCGGCCAAGGCCGGCACCAAGGTCGAAAAGGTGGTGGTCGTGCGCCGCACCGGCGGCAAGACCGGCTGGGTCCAGGGCCGCGACGTCTGGTACCATGACGAGATCGCCACCGTGAAGGGCGACTGCAAGCCGGAAAAGATGAAGGCCGAGGATCCGATGTTCATCCTCTACACATCGGGCTCGACCGGCAAGCCGAAGGGCGTGCTGCACACCACCGCCGGCTATCTCGTCTATGCATCGATGACGCACCAATATGTCTTCGACTACCATGACGGCGACATCTACTGGTGCACCGCCGATGTCGGCTGGGTCACCGGCCACAGCTACATCGTCTATGGCCCGCTCGCCAACGGCGCCACCACGCTGATGTTCGAGGGTGTGCCGAACTACCCCTCGCAGTCGCGCTTCTGGGAAGTCATCGACAAGCACAAGGTCAACATCTTCTACACCGCGCCGACGGCGCTGCGTGCGCTGATGGGCGCCGGCGACGAACCGGTGAAGAAGACATCGCGCAAATCGCTGCGCGTGCTGGGCTCGGTCGGCGAGCCGATCAACCCGGAAGCCTGGCAGTGGTATTTCAACGTCGTCGGCAACGGCAAGGTGCCGATCGTCGACACCTGGTGGCAGACCGAAACCGGCGGCATTCTGATCACACCGTTGCCCGGCGCCACCGACCTCAAGGCCGGCTCGGCGACGCGGCCCTTCTTCGGCGTCAAGCCGCAGCTGGTCGACGGCGAGGGCAAGGTGCTGGAGGGTGCCGCCGACGGCAATCTCTGCATCACCGATTCCTGGCCCGGCCAGATGCGCACCGTCTATGGCGACCACGACCGCTTCGTGCAGACCTATTTCTCCACCTACAAGGGCAAATACTTTACCGGCGACGGCTGCCGGCGCGACGCCGATGGCTATTACTGGATCACCGGCCGCGTCGACGACGTCATGAACGTCTCCGGCCACCGCATGGGCACGGCGGAAGTCGAATCGGCACTGGTCAGCCATGACAAGGTTTCGGAGGCCGCCGTCGTCGGCTATCCCCACGACATCAAGGGCCAGGGAATCTACAGCTACGTCACCTTGATGAAAGGCGTGGAACCGACCGAGGAGCTGCGCAAGGAGCTCGTCGCCCATGTCCGCAAGGAGATCGGCGCCATCGCGTCGCCCGACAAGCTTCAGTTCGCTCCCGGCCTGCCGAAAACCCGTTCCGGCAAGATCATGCGCCGCATCCTGCGCAAGATCGCCGAGGACGATTTTTCCGCACTTGGCGACACCTCGACACTGGCTGACCCGGCCGTGGTCGACGACCTGATCGCCAACCGCCAGAACAAGAAGAGCTGACGCGTTTGATGACTGCACTGGGGGCGGTTACGGAGCTCTGGCGTTACCCGGCAAGCTCGCTTGCCGGCGAGCGCCGGGACGCCATTTCGGTCGGCCTTGAGACCATCGGCGGTGACCGGCTGTTCGGCCTTGTCGATGTCTCGGACAACGAGATCGCGCGGCCCGATCGCGACGCGAAATGGCACAAGGTGCCGCGCATCCGCACCCGGCTCACCAATGACCGGAAGCTTGAGGTCGCCGTTCCCGACGGCGACTGGCTGGCAGCACCAGGTGCTGAATGCGACCGCGCCATCTCGGCCTATCTCGGCTTCGCCGCCTCGATCCGGCCGTTCAGCCAGGATAACGCGCCCGGCTACACCGGCCCGCTGACCGCCGAGCGCTACCGCAAGGCGCCGATCCATCTCTTGACCACCGCATCGCTGGCGCGGCTGAAGGCGCTGCATCCGGAAGGCACCCCCGACACGCGCCGCTTCCGCCCCAACATCGTCGTCGACATGGCGGCGGTTGAAGGTTCGTTTCCCGAGACCGAATGGATCGGCCGCAAGCTCGCCATCGGCGACCTGCTGGTGACCATCTCGGCACCATGCCGCCGCTGCGGCTTCACCATCATCTCCCAGGACGGCTTCGACCACGACCCCGGCATCCTGCGCAATCTGGTCCGCCACAACGCGCATAATCTCGGCGTCTACTGCACGGTCGACCGGCCAGCCAGCGTCGAGCTCGGCGCGCCGATGCGGTTCGTTCGGGATTAGCGCCGGGCCAGCCCCGGATCAGACAGATCACTAACGATACAAATCCGCCCGTGTCGGCGGCAGGCCGCTCGGGCCGCGCGCGCGTTTGGTGACGACGGTCTGGAAAATCTGTGCCGAGGCGCGCTCGAAGGTAATCGAACAGCCGGTGAGATAGAGCAGCCACAGCCGCGCCTTGGCCTCTCCGACTTCGGCGACCGCTTCGTCGAAGCGCGCCTGCAGCCGCTCGGCCCACAGCCGGCAGGTGCGCGCATAGTGTTCGCGCAAATTCTCGACGTCATAGACCAGAAAGCCATGCGCCTCGAGATTGCCTAGCGTCATGCCGATCGTGTCGAGTTCGCCGCCGGGGAAAATGTATTTGAGCAGCGCCTTGAACTCCGGCCCCTTGCGCAAGGTCTTCTTCAAATCGCCCTTGCTGCGCCTTGTGATGGCGTGGTGCAGATAGATGCCGCCCGGCTTGAGCAGGCGATGGATGGTCTTGAAATAGGTGGCGTGGTTGGCGAGCCCGAGATGCTCGAACATGCCGATCGAGGATATCTTGTCGAAGCTGCCTTCGAGCTCCGCATAGGATTTGATCTCGATGGTAATGCGGTCTTCCAGCCCCTCGGCGCGGATGCGCTCGCGAGCAAGATCGGTCTGCGCCTGCGACAGCGACACGCCGTGGCCGACGACGCCGTAATGCTTTGCCGCATGGATCAGCATGGCGCCCCAGCCGCAGCCAATGTCGAGCAGCTTTTCGCCCGGCTTCAGCCGGAGTTTGCGGCAGATATGGTCGAGCTTGTCGGCCTGCGCCTGATCGATGCCGTTGGCGAAATCCGTGAAGTAGCCGCAGCTGTAGACCATGCGCTCGTCGAGGAAGAGCCGGTAGAAGGCATTCGAAATGTCGTAGTGATGCTGGATCGCCTCCTGGCTCGAGCCGCTGACATAGGGATTGCGCCCCGACAGATCAGTCCGCGCACTCATCTGTTTGCGTGACAAGAGCACCGCCGGCAGGTCGCGCAGGATCGCCAGCTTCGGCAGCGACTTGATCTTGGTTCTGAGCTTGCCTTGCGATGGCAGGGCGTAGAAATCGAAAATCGTCCCGTCTTCGATGTCTATCGTCTTGGAAATCCACATCTCGATCAGTGTCGACAACGATGGACGCCTCACCACCTGCCAGACGATGTCCTGGTCGTTGATGGTCAGCACCGGACCGGTGGCAGGGCCGATCCGCTCGCCGGTCCACAGCCTGACGGCAAAACCCGGCTTCAGCGTCTCGATCACCGTGCGAACGATGCGCGCGGCCTTCTCGGCTGCCTCCATGCCATTCCTCCGAATGCTGGTCTCCCAGCGGGAGTTTGCCCGGCTGGACGGCCGATCGCAACCCGGCCCGGAAAAGCCAGCCCGCCGGCTATTTCAAACCGGCATCTTGTCTTTTGCTGCAACGCACCCCATCATGATGGCGTGTTCAACAAATCGAAAGGAGGTGATCCGATGTCGAGTGATTTCGTTTTCCAGAACGTGGCCTCAGCGGATTGCACTTTCGGGAAGCAGTCTTCCCGTTAAGGCGCGAGAAGCGCGGTGGGTGACTTCGGTCGCCGCCATCGGCCGCGCCATGGACGGAAACACGGAAGGCCGCCGGCTTCGTCAAGAAGCGGCGGCCTTTTCCTTTGGAGCGTTACTGGGTCAGTGCGACCTTTTCGGTGTTGCTGATGATTTCCTGAAAGGCGGCGTCCAATTCTGCTCCGGTGGACGCCTCGAAATAATGATTGGCGGCGGAAGTGTCTTTCGACGAACAGTCCTTCAGCACCGCCTTTGCCTGGTCTCGCTCGGTTGCCGACATGGCCTTGTCGTTTAGATCAAAGCCGATGGTGAAAATCTCGATGCCGTCATTTTTCATATTGCCGCACAGTGATTGGGCGTTGCTGCGCGTAAGGTTGCCTTGGCTGTTGTAGTTGCCGGTGGCGCCGGCGAAGGCGGTGTTGAACTGGCCATCGGTCATCAGGATCGCGACCTTGGCAATCTTCTTGGCATTGGCATCCGCCGCACCCTTGCCGAGACCCGCATTCTTGATCGCGGTACGCCATTGCGGCGACAGCATATAATAGGTCCACTGAATGGCGATCGCGCCGGCCGTATAACCATCGGCCCGGAAGTCGTCGATCGCATCGAGCAATACCCCGGAATCGGCGGTCAGCGGGATCACTTCCGCATCGGGGCACCTGTTCATGCCTCCGCCACCGAGATGATCATCCCGGTTGACCAGGGCATAATATTTCTTGCCGCTCTTGTCCGTGCGAATCGTATCCGGGCCATCGGCGCTCAAATCGGCATTGCCGTTTTTGTCCTTGCGCTCCGTGGCGCAATTATCGGGGTTTGGCACCGCCGCGCCAACAATGGTGATATAGTCGCTGAAGGACGGCAGCAGGTTCTTGCCCGTCTTGGCGACGAGAAGCGAACTGCCGGCGACTGGCGGCAGTTCAGAACTGCCTGCCTTCTCGGCATAGACGTTTTCCGCCAGGTTGCCGGCGTTCACGCCAGAAGCGTAAGGCACGATCGCGACGCGGATGCGGGGGTTCTTCGGATCCTGGTTCCGCAGCATCGTCTGGACGGCGTTTTTCGCGGCGGCCTTCAGATCGCCGATCTTGTCGACACTGCCCCGCTTCGCCATCGATCCCGTTATGTCGAGCATCATGGCGATCTCGACCTGCTTGTCCGAATAGAGCGCGGAGGTGGAAGCACCGACGCGCTGCATGTCACCGACGCTGAACAGCGGAAAGTAGAGCCCGACATCGACGTGGGCGTCGGCCGTGACCGTGTTGGCGGTCCTGTCGACGGTGAGCTTGTCGAGAACGATCTGGTTGGCTTGCAGTATGCCGGCCATGCTGTTGCCGTCGAGAAAGGCCTGCACCGACTTGTTGGCATCGGCTTCCCTGATCACCCCGGTGGTCAGGTCGCGCGCGGTCGAGGTGACAGCGGCATCGACCGCGCCCTGCAGGCTCGATTTGGCGTTGTAAATCTGGGAGATGTTGACGGCAAAGCCGACGCTGAGCGCCAGGACCGAAGCGGCAAGGCCGAACAGCGCCGCGAAACTTCCACTGCGATCCCTGGTGAAAACACCCGCCGCCTGAATAAGACCCCCGTAATTCCGCATCCTTCAGCCTCCGTTCGCCTCGGCCCAGTCGCCGCGGGACGGCCAATGCAGGATTCCGGCCGGATCGCGCGGTTGCCTCCGCGAAAGCAGCCAACTATCATTCAAGCCGTTGTTTTTGCTGGGTTCTGCATCGCAGCAAAGTGAACGGGCGGTAAACGGAAATTCACGCAAGCGACTTCGTTTACGAAGTGCTTACCATGATCCGCTGCGTGCCGAATGCCGGTCCCGATCCGGCACAGATGTCCGGAGGATGCAGTGTGTCGAAGCGGATCAGAATCCGGGCCAAGAACCGCTCTATGCGAGCATGTGCGCGCTGACGGTCTTGTCGACGCCGTGATAGGGCGGATTGAACAGCTTGCCTTCCTGCTCATAGGTCCAGACCTTGAACAGGCTGAGCCGATGCGGACCGAAACTGTGCAGCAGCGGCACATCCGTGGCGTCGCGGCCGCGCGCGATGACGACGCGGCCGATCCTGGGCGTGTTGTGGCGGGGGTCGAACGTGTACCACCTGCCGTCGAGGTAGACTTCCATCCAGGCCGAGAAATCCATCGGCGCCGGATCGACCGGCACGCCAATGTCGCCGAGATAGCCGTTCACATAGCGGGCCGGGATGTTCATGCAACGGCACAGGGTGATCGCCAGATGGGCGAAGTCGCGGCAGACACCGACCCGCTCCTCATTCGCCTGTGCGGCCGTGCGCGTCGGACGGGCATAGCCATAGCCGAAGGACAGCCGGTTATGGACATAGTCGACGATCGCCTGCACCCGCGCCCAGCCGGACGGCAGATGGCCGAAAAGCTGCCAGGCCAGCCCGCTCAGATGGTCGGTCTCGCAATAGCGGCTGCCGAGGAGATAGCCGAGCACATCGTCCGGCAGTTCGGCCACAGGCACTTCCCTGGCCAGCGTGTTGACCGCATCGGGCTCGCCGCTGTCCTCGACGGCAGCGTCGTAGAGGATACGGAAATTACCGGCGGGCGCGACAAAGCGGCGGCAGGCATTGCCGAACAGGTCGTAATAGACCTTGCTCGGCACCGAAGGCGAGGTCAGCACGCGCGTCTGCCGCTTGATGTCGGCCTGCCGGTCCGCATGGATCTCGAGTAGCGAGATGACCGGCGTGGCGTCCACGCAGTCAATGGCGATTTCGTAGCCAAGCCGGATCAGCATCGCAAGTCCCCCTCGATCTCGTGGAAAACAGTTTTGCTCAAACGCCAGAAGCGGGACCATGGTTCCCTGGAACTATCGAAAAGGACCGCCCACGCCTTCCCAGGCGGGCGTGGCGACGTTACGGTCGAGCGACATGTTTTGACCCTCCTGAAACGCTCCCTGACCCCGTTGGAAAATCTTATGTTTGCAGGCAGAAAATTCGCCGCCTTTCTCTTCGATATGGATGGCACGGTGCTCAATTCGATTGCTTCGGCCGAGCGGGTCTGGGCGGCATGGGCGCTTAGGCATGGTCTCGACGTCGAAACCTTCCTGCCGACGATCCACGGCGCGCGCGCGGTCGAGACCATCACCAGGCTGGCGCTTCCCGGCGTCGATCCGGTGCATGAGGCGCTGCTACTGTTGCAGGCCGAGTCGGACGATGTCGAAGGCGTGCTGCCGATCGCCGGCGCCGTGCCGTTCCTCAACGCACTGCCGCCCGAGCGCTGGGCGATCGTCACCTCGGCGCCGCGCCCGTTGGCGCTGCTGCGCATGCAGGCGGCCGGCATCCCGGGTCCGGCCCTGATGGTCGCGGGCGAGGACGTTTCGCGCGGCAAACCGGCGCCCGACTGTTTCCTGCTGGCGGCAAAACGCCTCGGCGTCGATATCGGCGACTGCCTGGTCTTCGAAGATGCCCCGGCCGGCATCGCCGCCGCCGAGGCGGCAGGAGCGTCGGTGATGGTGATCAGCGCCACCCACCAGCACCCGATGGCGACACTGCACACCGCGATTGCCGGCTACGACGCTGTAGGCATCGCCGTCGATGACGGCGGCTGGATGACCTTGGAGCCGCAGCGCAGCGCGGCCTGAGGAATTGAGGAGCTGGAGAACTGGAGAACATCGGGCGCTATGCGCCTTTTTCTTCAACTCTTCAGTTCCTCTGTTCTTCTGTTCCCGAACTCCTAGAAATCGCTGGTCAGGCCTTTGACCTCCCAGTCGCCGTAGCGGCCGGGTTCCTTGCCGCCGCGGCCGCCGATTTCCTTGGGCAGCGCAGCTTCCTTCTGGCGATACTCGTCACGGCGCGCCTTGGCCTCGGCCAGCGCACGGCGGGCGGCGGGTGTCAGGTCCTTCGGAGGCGCCGCGCCATCCGGATCGGCGTCGGCTTTGCTGGTTTCGTCGGTCATGCGATAGTTCCGGCGGATTGAAACGAGAGGCGGCGTTTCCCATCATATAGCGATGATGACACCCGGATCGACCCCTTTTTGCCACGGCCGCAAACGGAGCAGACGATGAGCACGCTACGCACCGCCATGCTACTTGCCGCCATGACGGCGCTGTTCATGGGCGTCGGCTTTCTGATCGGCGGCACCGGCGGCATGATGATCGCCTTCCTGGTCGCCGCCGGCACCAACCTGTTCAGCTACTGGAACGCCGACAAGATGGTGCTGTCGATGAACCACGCCGTCGAGGTCGACGCCAGGAATGCGCCCGAATTTTACGCCATCGTCGAGGCGCTGGCCAAGCAGGCCGGCCTGCCGATGCCGAAGACCTATCTGATCGACAATCCGCAGCCCAACGCCTTCGCCACCGGCCGCAATCCCGAGAACGCCGCGGTCGCGGCCTCGACCGGCCTGCTGGAGCGCCTTTCGCATGAGGAAGTGGCGGCGGTCATGGCGCATGAGCTCGCCCACATCCAGCACCGCGATACGCTGACCATGACCATCGTCGCCACGCTCGCCGGCGCCATCTCGATGCTCGGCAATTTCGCCTTCTTCTTCGGCGGCAGCCGCGACAACAACAATCCGTTCGGTTTTGTCGGCGTGCTGGTGGCGATGCTGGTGGCGCCCTTTGCCGCCATGATCGTGCAGATGGCGGTCAGCCGCACGCGCGAATACGAGGCCGACAGGCGGGGTGCTGAAATCGTCGGAAATCCGCTTTGGCTGGCATCAGCGCTTGACAAGATCGCTCGCGGCGCAGAACGCATCCGCAACCCGGATGCCGAACGCAACCCCGCGACCGCGCATCTCTTCATCATCAATCCCCTGCACGGCGAGCGCATGGACAGCCTGTTTTCGACCCACCCGAACACCGACAACCGCATCGCCGCGCTGCAGGCGATGGCGCGCGACATGGCCGGCAGCCAGCCGGCGCCGCGCCAGATGCCGACGCCCGAGCCCACCGAAGAACTGCATTCCGATGGCCAGCAAGGCCCATGGGGCAGGCCGGCACAGCCTGAGCCGCCAGCCGAACCGGCACAGCCAAAGCCCAACCCGTGGGGCCGCAACCCGACCGGACCCAAAGGTCCATGGTCGTGAGCGAAGCCAGAGGCCGGCCCGCACATTCAGGCAATCGCGAAAACAGCTCCGACGAACCGGTCGCCGGCCTCGCCGCGCGCAAGGTGGCGGCGCGGCTGCTCGCTGCTGTCATCGATGCGCGCACGCCGCTCGACGGGCTGACCGACCACGAGAACGGCCATCCGCAATACAAGGCGCTCGACCTGCGCGACCGTGGCCTGGTGCGCGCCATACTGGTCACCGCGCTGCGCTACCGCATAACGATTGCCGGGCTTTTGGCCAAGCGCCTCGAAAAGCCGCTGCCACCCAACGCCACGGCTCTGTCGCACGTCCTCCATGTCGCAGCGGCGCAGATCCTGTTCCTCGACATTCCCGACAGCGCCGCCGTCGACCTTGCCGTGACCCACGCCAAGTCCGATCCCCGCACGCAGCGCTTTTCCGGCCTCGTCAACGGCGTGCTGCGCACGTTGGCACGCGCCAAGGAAACCGAACTGCCGGCAGCCCTCGCCGCCACCGACGAAGCGCCAAAGTGGTTCTCGGATAGGCTGAAGGCCGCCTATGGCGCCGACAAGACGAAGCAGATTCTCGCTGCTCACCGGGTCGAGGCGCCGGTCGACTTCACCGTCAAGGCCGATCCCGAACTCTGGGCTGAAAAGCTCGGCGGCATCGTGCTGCCGACCGGCACGATCCGGGTGGAAAAGCTCAGCGCCTCCGTCACCGAACTGCCCGGCTTCGGCGAAGGCGCCTGGTGGGTTCAGGACGCCGCCGCCAGTTTTCCGGCGCGGCTGTTCGGCGATGTCAAAGGCCTGCGCATCGCCGACCTCTGCGCCGCCCCGGGCGGCAAGACCGCCCAGCTGATCCTTGCCGGCGCAAAAGTCACCGCCGTCGACACCTCGAAGAACCGGCTGGCGCGGCTGACCCACAACCTCGAACGGCTCGGCCTGTCGGCGGACATCGTCCAGGCCGATCTGCTGAAATACCAGCCGGCGGAGCTGTTCGACGCCGTGCTGCTCGACGCGCCCTGTTCTTCCATCGGCACGGTGCGGCGGCATCCCGACGTGCCGTGGACGAAGACCATGGCCGATGTCGAAAAGCTTGCCGACCTGCAGGCAAGGCTGCTCGCCCGCGCCGTCACCTTGGTCAAACCGGGCGGTCGGATTGTTTTTTCCAACTGCTCGCTCGACCCGATCGAAGGCGAAGATCTTTATCGCGCCTTTCTGGCCGGAAACAAAACCATCGCCGACGATCCATTGCAGCCGGGCGAGATCGACGGCATCGATGCTTTCCTGACCAGCCAGGGCACGCTGCGCACAACGCCCGCCGATTTCGACCTAGGTTCGCCGGGGATTTCCGGCCTGGACGGCTTCTTCGCCGCCCGCATGCGGCGCGCGGCCTAGGGTCGTCGGTTCAGGTTGCCGACCGCAGACCTTGGTGATCAACCGCGTCACAACCGCAAGTGAGTGCCAGATTGTCGGGCTTACCCCCGGAAATCGCTCGACTTTTTTCGGGGTTGACCGGCCGCCGGCAGCGTGAAGCCCTTCACGTCGGCCGAATTCGACTTCGCATAAGTTCTTGAATCATATAAGCTTGTGCTTGGGAAGTGGACGACGAGGAGGGGTTTTGGCACTGGCTGCCGGCAGTACGACACGTCTGTGGACGCTTGTCGCTAAGGAGTTTTGGCGCAAGACGCGCCGGCGCCTGCGGGCAGGGCCAGTCTATCGCTGGCGCTATTCCGGACGCACGCCGGAGCGCGTCCTGATTGCGCCGCCGGATCTCAGGCTCGCCGACCCGCAGATCGCGCTCGAAATCTATTACGGCCGCTACCCGCTGTCGGGCCATCTGGTCGAGACCGGCGGCAAATCGCCGTTCCAGATCGATGTCGCCAATCGTGGTTGGGTGAAAACGCTGCACGGTTTCCGCTGGCTGCGCCACATGCGCGCCGCCGGCACCGAGCTGGCCGCAGCCAACGCCCGCGCGCTGGTTTCCGACTGGATCGCCATGCACGGCAACCAGATATCCGGCATCGCCTGGGAGCCCGGCACCACCGCCAAGCGCGTCATCGCCTGGCTGCAACATTCCTCGGTTGTCCTACAAGGCGCCGAATTTCCGTTCTATCGCGCCTTTCTGAAATCGCTCGCCGTGCAGATCCGCTATCTGCGCTCGATGGCGCGCGAAATGCCGGATGGCAAGGACAGGCTGCGCGCCCGCATCGCGCTTGCCTTCGCCGCTTTATCGCTGCCGGCGCCGGCCTCGGCACTGCGCGGCGCCACCCGCAATCTGGCGGAAGAACTCGACCGCCAGATCCTTCCCGACGGCGGCCATATTTCGCGCAATCCGATGGCCGTGCTCGAGTTGCTCGCCGACCTTCTGCCGCTGCGCCAGACCTATGCCAACCAGGCCGAAACGCCACCGGCAGCCCTTATGGGTGCCATCGACCGCATGCTGCCGGCGCTACGCTTCTTCCGTCACCAGGACGGCAGCCTCGCCCGCTTCAATGGCATGGGCGCCACCATCCACGACCGCATCGCCACCATATTGCGCCACGACGACACCGCCGGCGCACCGCTGCTGCATGCACCGCATTCCGGCTATGAGCGGCTGTCTATGGGCGGCGTGACTGTCATTGCCGATACCGGCGCGTCGCCGCCCATCGACGTCTCCAACGCTGCGCATGCCGGCTGCCTGGCCTTCGAACTGTCCTCGGGCCGCCAGCACTATGTCGTCAATGCCGGTATCGACACCTATGGCGCCGCCGAATTCCGGCCGCTGGCCCGCGCCACCGCGGCACATTCGACCGCCACCATCAACGACACCTCGTCGGCGCGCTTTTCCCACTCGCTGCGCGTCAACGACTTGCTCGGCACCCCATTGCTCGGTGGCCCGCAGCATGTGCCGTGCAAGCGCATCGACCAGAAGGGCGCGCAAGGCTTCATCGCCCGCCATGACGGCTACGTCCAGCGCTTCGGCTTCCAGCATGAGCGTGAGCTGAAACTGTCGAGCGAGGGCAATGTGCTTGCCGGACGGGACCGCTTCCTGCGCCCCGGCGGTGCGGCGATCCGCAACAATGGCCGCGACTTCGTCGTGGTGCGCTTCCACATTCATCCCGACATCAACCTGCTGCAAGACGAGCATGACCGCCTGGTGCTAACCGCCGACGAGGCCGACACCTGGGTGTTCACCTGCACCGAGGTGGCGCCGGAGGTGGAGGAATCGATCTATTTCGCCGGCCTCGGCGGTCCGCGCCGCAGCCGCCAGATCGTGCTTGCCTTCAAGGCCTCGGAGGTTGCCGAAGTCCATTGGCAGCTGACGCGCACCGGCATCGCCGGCTACCCCGAGAAAAACTGAGCGTCGTTGCCGGCACTGGCTTGATCGAGCTTCCGGCTTGATTTCCTGACCTTATGTGCTACGGCCCGGAAACGCTCTCCAATCAGCCCTGAAAGGCCGCCAGCCCATGGCCGTCGCCGCCAAGAACATTCCGGCACCTGACCTCGTTCCGGTCCGCCGCGCCCTGCTTTCCGTTTTCGACAAGACCGGCCTGATCGACTTCGCCAAAGGCCTGGCCGCGGCCGGCGTCGAGCTGGTCTCGACCGGCGGCACGGCAAAATCGATCGCCGATGCGGGGCTGGCCGTGCGCGACGTTTCCGAGCTGACCGGCTTTCCCGAGATCATGGACGGCCGCGTCAAGACGCTGCATCCGTCGGTGCATGGCGCGCTGCTCGGCGTGCGCGACGATCCGGAGCATGCAAAGGCCATGCACGATCACGGCATCGAGCCAATCGATCTCCTCGTCTCCAATCTCTACCCATTCGAAGAGGTCCGCCGCTCCGGCGCCGACTATGCAGCGATCGTCGAGAACATCGACATTGGCGGTCCGGCGATGATCCGCGCCTCGGCCAAGAACCACGCCTATGTCGCCATCGTCACCGATCCCGGCGACTACGCCTCGGTGTTGAATGCGCTGGAGATGAACATCGGCTCGCTGTCGCTGGATTTCCGCAAGAAGCTGGCGGCCAAGGCCTTTGCCCGCACCGCGACCTACGATGCGGCGATTTCCGGCTGGTTCGCCGAGACGCTGGAGATCGAGCATCCGACCTGGCGCGCTTTCGGCGGCCGGCTGGAGAGCGTCATGCGCTATGGCGAGAACCCGCATCAGGGCGCCGGCTTCTACGTCAACGGCGACAAGCGGCCGGGAGTCGCGACAGCGCGGCAGTTGCAGGGCAAGCAGCTGTCCTACAACAACATCAACGACACCGACGCCGCCTTCGAACTGGTCGGCGAGTTCGATCCCAACCGCTGCGCCGCGGTTGCGATCATTAAGCACGCCAACCCGTGCGGCGTCGCCGAAGGCGCTTCGCTGACCGCGGCCTATGCAAGGGCGCTGGCTTGCGATCCGGTCTCGGCCTTTGGCGGCATCGTCGCCATGAACCGCATCCTCGATGCCGAGGCGGCCGAGGAGATCGTGAAAACCTTCACCGAAGTGATCATCGCGCCGAACGCTTCGGAAGACGCCATCCGTATCGTTGCCGCCAAGAAGAATTTGCGCCTGCTGGTCACCGGCGGCCTGCCCGATCCGCGCGCTGCCGGCACCACGGTGAAGTCCGTCGCCGGCGGTATGCTCGTCCAGAGCCGCGACAATGCGGTGGTCGACGATCTCGAACTCAAGGTGGTGACCAGGCGCGCGCCGACAGCGGCTGAGATGGCCGATCTCAAATTCGCCTTCCGCATCGCCAAGCACGTCAAGTCGAACGCAATTGTCTACGCCAAGGACGGCGCCACCGTCGGCATCGGCGCCGGCCAGATGAGCCGTGTCGATTCCTCGCGCATCGCCGCCCGCAAGGCGCTCGACGCGGCGGAAGCGGCTGGCCTGGCGGAGCCGCTGACCAAAGGCTCGGTGGTTGCCTCCGATGCCTTCTTCCCCTTCGCCGATGGGCTGATCTCAGCTATCGAAGCCGGGGCCACCGCCGTCGTCCAGCCCGGCGGCTCGATGCGCGACGAAGACGTCATCGCCGCCGCCGATGAGCATGGCATCGCGATGGTGTTTACCGGGGTCAGGCACTTCAGGCATTAGGCGCCTCTTCCCCTTCTCCCCTTGTGGGAGAAGGTGGATCGGCGCGCAGCGCCGAGACGGATGAGGGGTGTTCCAGCGGAGTGAGAGGTTTGCGTTCCCTGGAACACCCCTCATCCGACCTCGCTTCGCGAGGCCACCTTCCCCCACAAGGGGGAAGGAAGAATGCAGTCACCCCACCGGCTGATCCGCCGGATACGGCGTCCAGATCAATATCGCGATGCCGACGCCCAAAAACAGCACGATCGCAGCCATACCGAGTCGCGCCGAGCCGCTCGCGAGCGTGATCGACGCCACCATGAACGGCGCCAGGAAACTGGTCGCCCTTCCGGCCAACGCATAGATGCCGAAATAGCGGCCGGACTCGGCAGCGGTCACGCTGCGCGCCATGTAGGAGCGCGACGATGCCTGGACCGGCCCGAAGGCCAGCCCGATCAACAAGCCGTAGAAGATGTAGGCCTTTTCCGCCGCCGTGCCGAACAGGCCGCCGCTATCGGCTCCCGGCATCATCCAGGCGCCGAACAGCGTGTAACCAGGCCCGGTCGAAACGATGCCGATGGTGGCGAGGCTGAGCATGACGAGCGAAATCATCACGATGGTCTTGGAGCCGAGCGCGGTGTCGAGACGCGCGGCAACCAGGCAACCGACGATAGCGACGACATTGAGGATGATGCCGAACATGCCGATCTCGGTGATCGACCAGTGGAACATTGCCGCCGCAAATGTGCCGCCCAAGGCGAGCAGCGCGTTGACGCCGTCCTGATAGATCATGCGAGCGACAAGGAAGCGAAGGATGCCACTGCGCTGGCGCACTTCGGTCAGTGTCGACTTCAGCTCCGACAGGCCTTCGCGGACCGCCGGCCCAATCGGAATGCCTTTGATGGCGTCCGGCGTGAAGAAAAACATCGGCAGGATGAACAGGAAATACCAGCCTGCAGACAGCGGCCCGGTGGCGCGTGCGTCCTCGCCGAGTTTCGGGTTGAGCCTGAACAGCGGGTCGATGCCGATGATCGTCTTGCCGGTCTCCGCCGAGCCCGCCAGGCAAGTGACGACAAAGATCAGCGCGATCATGCCGCCGAGATAGCCAAGGCCCCAGGCCATATTCGAGACGTGGCCGATCTCGCTTTTCGGCACCAGGCGCGGCATCATCGAATCGTTGAACACGGTCGAGAATTCCGCCGCCACTGAAGCCAGTGAGAAGAACAGCACCACCAGGAAAAGGTTCGAGCCGGGAGCGGCGAACCACAGCAGGCAAAGACTGATGATCTTGATCGAGGCGAAGAAGGCAATCCATGGCTTGCGTGGGCCGGTCTGGTCGGCAATCGAGCCGAGGATCGGCGACAAGACGGCGATGACCAGGCCCGCGGCGGCGATGCCATAACCCCAGGCGGCCTGTCCGCTTTCGGGATCGCTGGCCATGCGCGAGACGAAATAGGGCCCGAAGATAAAGGTGGTGACGACGGTGAAGAAAGGCTGCGCCGCCCAGTCGAACAGCATCCATCCCCAGATGCCGCGTCCCGATGCCCGCTGCACTGTTTCTACCGCCGCCATGCTGAAGGTCCCTGCTCCGCCCGTATCGGGCGCCATGTCTGCATGTTTCCGGTGCTCATGCAATTAACAAGCGTGCGCTGCCCCACCTCATTGCTCTCGGGTTCCTCGCCCCCACGGAGTGGGGGAGAAGTGGCTCGGCAAAGCCGAGACGGAGAGGGGGAAAAGCGCCGTTTACTGGTCAAGGCTCAGCCCCACGAAGCCCCCTCTCCGCCCGCTTCGCGGCCACCTCTCCCCCCGCTTTGCGGGGGCGAGGAACCCAAAGCCTTGCGAAGCCTCACATCCCCGTCAGGTCGCTCATCAGCCCGGACGCCACCGACAGCCGCGACACGGTAATGTCGCCGCCTTCGGTCAGCGCCTGCAGCCGCTCGCGGATGCGGGCCACCCGCTCGCCGCCGGCCTCCAGCCAGGCGGCCACCGGGTCCGCCGTGCCGGCATGGCCGGTGAGAGCGGCGACCGCGATGCCGCGTCGCGCCGCGCCGATCGTGTCTGTGGCACGCGACAGCGCCAGCTGGTCGTAATAATCCGACGGCGTGATCGAACGCGCCGCTTCTTCGACGCGCGGAATGCGGAAAGCATCGCTGACAGCAAAGAACGCCTTGGCCGCCGCGACGATGTCGGCATTGGCCGTGCGCGCCGTCAGCGCGATATCAGGGATCAGCTCCGCCAGATCGGCCAGGGCCAGCTTTTCGGCCAGCTTTTCCGGCGCGCCGGCCTTGAACAGGCCGTGCCGCCGCTCCTCGATCCGCTCGCGCGAGAAGCCCGGCAGCAGCGAGATGAGCTTCGGCTCCAGTGCCTTGCGCGCCTCCTGCAATTCGGCGATACGCTGGCCGAGCGCTGCGGCTCCGGCATCGTTCTTCAGATACCAGCCGCTGGTCACGAAGATAAGCCGGCTGACGGACTGGTAGAGGTCGAGCTGTGCCTGGCCATCGATCTGGCTGTCGAGCGCGTCGATCTCGCGGTAGAGCCCCGGCAGTCCAAAGCCATCGCGCACCACGGCGAAGGTGCGCACCACATCGGCGGCGCTGCGCCCTGTGGCTTCCTGCAGCCGGTTGACGAAGGACGGGCCGCCGCGGTTGACGAGATCGTTGGCGACGACGCGGGCGATGATCTCGCGGCGCAGCCGGTGGCCATGGATTTCGGTGGCGTATTTCTTCGCCATCCGATCGGGGAAATAGCCCATCAGGTCGCGGTCGAAATGCGCATCGTCCGGCACGTCGCTGGCGACGATGTCGGAGAACAGCACGATCTTGGCATAGGCAAGCAGCACGCCGAGCTCGGCCCGGGTCAGCGGCTCGCCTCGCGCCTCGCGCTCGGTGAGCGCCGCCGGCGACGGCAGTGTCTCGACGGCGCGATCAAGCAGGCCGCGCGCCTCCAGCGCCGTCATGAAGCGGCTCTGATGCGCGATGTCGGCGAGGCCACGCTTGCGCGCGATCGAAAGCGCCAGCGTCTGTTCGTAATTGTTGGACAGAACCAGCCCGCTGACCTCGTCGGTCATTTCAGCCAGCAATTTGTTGCGCGCAGGCCGGGTCAGCAGTCCCTTGCGCATGGCGGAGGCCAGCGCGATCTTGATGTTGACCTCGACGTCGGAGCAGTTGACGCCACCGGAATTGTCGATGGCGTCGGAATTGCAGCGGCCGCCATTCATACCGAACTCGATGCGGGCGCGCTGCGTGACGCCGAGATTGGCGCCCTCGCCGATCACTTTCGCCCGGACATCCAGCGCGGTGATGCGGATGGCGTCATTGGCCCGGTCGCCGACCTCGGCATTGGTTTCGGTGGAGGCCCGCAGATAAGTGCCGATGCCGCCGAACCACAGAAGGTCGACATTCGCCTTGAGGATGGCGGTCATGATCTCGACCGGGGTCGCGGTGGTCTTGGCGAGGCCGATCGCGGCGGCTGCCGCCGGCGGCAGTGTGATCGACTTCTGGCTGCGCGAGACAATGACGCCGCCTTCAGACAGTTTGGTCTTGTCGTAGTCCTGCCAGGATGAGCGCGGCAGCGCGAACATGCGCTCGCGCTCGGCCATCGACGCCACCCTGTCCGGATCGGGATCGATGAAAATGTCGCGATGATCGAAGGCCGCGATCAGCCTGGTCTGCGGCGACAACAGCATACCGTTGCCGAACACGTCGCCCGACATGTCGCCGACGCCAACGACGGTGAAGGGCGAGGTCTGGATGTCGCGGTTCATCTCGCGAAAATGCCGCTTCACCGCTTCCCAGGCGCCCTTGGCGGTGATGCCCATCTTCTTGTGATCGTAGCCGGCCGAGCCGCCGCTGGCGAAGGCGTCGTCGAGCCAGAAGCCGTGTTTCTCCGAGATTGCGTTGGCGGTGTCGGAGAAGGTAGCCGTGCCCTTGTCTGCAGCAACCACGAAATAAGGATCGTCGGGGTCGCGCCTGACAACGCCGGTCGGCGGGATCACTCCATCCAGGCCGATATTGTCGGTGATCGACAGCAGGCTGGAGACGAAGTTCTTGTAGGCCGAGGTGCCGGCCTCGAAGATGGCGTCGCGGCTGCCGCCTGTGGGCAGGCGCTTGGGGAAGAAGCCGCCCTTGGCGCCGACCGGCACGATGACGGCGTTCTTGACCTGCTGCGCCTTGACCAGGCCCAGCACCTCGGTGCGGTAGTCCTGGGCGCGGTCCGACCAGCGCAGGCCGCCGCGCGCCACCGGGCCGAAGCGCAGATGCACGCCTTCGACCTCGGACCCGTAGACGAAAATCTCGCGCCATGGCCGCGGCGCCGGCAGGCCTTCGACCGCCTGCGAATCGAGCTTGATCGCCAGCGACTGGCCCCGCGCCTTCGTTTCGGCAACGAAATGGTTTGTACGCAGCGAAGATTCGATCAGATTGAGGTAGCGGCGGATGATGGTGTCGTCATCGATATTGGGCACCTCTTCCAAGGCATCCTTGATCTTGGCCTTGAGATGCTTGGCGGCAACCACGCCTTCCGTCCCGGCCGTCGGCCCGAGGCGGGCGACGAACAGCGCATGCAGGCCGCGCGCAATGTCCGGATAACGGTTGAGCGCGGCGGCTATGAAATCCTGACTCTGCGGAATCCCGGCCTGCTGCAGATAGCGGCCATAAGCGCGCAGGATGGTGACTTCGCCCGACCACAGGCCGGCGGTCTGGGCAAGGCCGTTATAGCTGTCATTGTCGATATCGCCGCGCCACACCGACAGGAACGCGTCCTCGAACAGCGCCCCGCCATCGGTGAGGTCGATCGGTTTGCCGTAGCTGTTCTCCAACTCCATGTCGTGGACGAAGACAGTGTCGCCGCCCTCCTCGTCGACCTCGAAAGTGCGCTCGCTGATGACGCGGAAGCCGATGTTTTCAAGCACCGGCACCCGCCGCGACAGCGCCACAGGGCTGCCGTGATGATAGATCTTCAGTGCCGCCTGATGCGGCTTCTGCTCGGCGTGGCGATAATAGTCGATGGCGATCGGATTGCTGGCACTGATTTTGGCGATGCGCCCGGCATCGGCCAGCGCCACGGCCGCGCTGAAGGAGTCGCGATAGCTCTCGGGAAGCCGCGCAGCGATCGCCTTCAGCGACGGATCGCCGCCGCCGGCTTCCGCCGCCTCGGCCAGCGCGTCATCCCAGGTGCGCACGATGTCGCGGATGGCCGCCTCGACGGCCGCCTGCTCGACCTTCGGCGTCTTGCCGCCCGAGCGTCCGATGATGAAATGCACACGCGCCAGCCCGCCTTCAGGGAAGGCCGGATAGTAAGCCGACAAACGGCCTTCGAACACGGTCTTGAGATAGGTGCCGACCTTCTCGCGAACGACGCTGTCATAGCGGTCGCGCGGCACGAAGACCAGGATGGAGACAAAGCGGTCGAACTGGTCGACGCGCACCAGCGCCCGCACCCGTGGCCGCTCTATCAGGCCGAGAATGGCGGCGGCGTGCTTCTTCAGGACCGGCACCGGCACCTGGAACAGTTCGTCGCGCGGATAGCTTTCCAACACGTTGATCAGCGCCTTGCCGGAATGGTCGTGGCGGTCGAAACCGGACTTGGCGATGATGGTTTCGGCCTTTGAGCGGAGATAAGGGATCTTCATCACCGAGCGCGTGTAGGCGGTCGAGGTGAACAGGCCAACGATGCGCAATTCGCCGGCAAGCGCGCCCTTGGCGGTGTAGGTCTTGACGCCGATATAGTCGAGATAGATGCGGCGGTGCACCAGCGACTTGGCGTTGGCCTTGGTGACGATCAGCGGCTCCGGCCCATGCAGGAAGGTGCGAATTTCGGGCGTGGTTGTCACAGCCTCGGTTCCGCGCCGCAGCACCAGCACATCCGGGTCGGAGAGGATGCCGAGGCCGGGCTTGTCGGCGCGTTCCAGATTGCCGCTCTCCGCGCCGCCGGTGTATTTGAACTCGCGCATGCCGAGGAAGGTGAAATTGTCGTCGCGCAGCCACTCCAGGAAGGCGATCGCCTCGGCGACCCTCTTCTTGTCCAATGGCACGGCGGAATAGCGGAATTCGGAAATCGCCTGGTCGAGACGGGCGAGCATCGGCTTCCAGTCGCTGACCGCGGCGCGCACCTGGTTGAGCATCTTGCGCAAGCGATCGGCCAAGCCGTTCGCCTGCTCCGCCGTCAGGCGCGGGATGTGGACATGAACGACGCTCAGGCGGTCGTGATTGCCATCGTCCTTGAGGATGCTGCCGTCGCCGAGGATCTCGTCGACGCCGGTCTTGCCATGGCGCACGACGATGACCGGATGGGTAACCAAAGTCGGTTCGCCCGATGTCTCGGTGATCTCGCCCAGGATCGAATCGAACAGGAACGGCATGTTGTCGTTGACGACGGTGATGACCGTCACCGGCCGGCCCTCGCGAGAGACACCGGAATCGGCATCGACGGCAACGACGCTGTGGCCCTTCTTGTGGATGGCGACGGCCCGTCCCGCCAGATCGGCGGCGCGCTCAAGGTCGGCGGCGTGATAGGCGGCAATGTCTTCAGCCGGCGCGCGGGCCAGCAGATAGTCGGCAAGCCTGGCCGACTTCTCGTCAGGCTTCACCGCCGCGCTGGCCTTTTTCTTCGACTTAGCTGCGGATTTCACGCTCGCCATGATGTCCTCCCGTCACATGCTTTTACGACTATGGTAGCAGATGACCGCCGTTTGGCGACAAAGGTTTGACGGCTCGCTAAGAATTATCGGAATTCGGCGGCCAGGCGGCAATGAACGAAGAGGAAGACCCCATGTCCGGCAAAATCAGCGCCCTTGACCTCGGCATCGCGGAGCTCAGCGAGGCGACAAAAGCCTATTTCGCCAAATGCGAGGAAAAGCTCGGTCTGGTGCCCAACGTGCTTCTTGCCTACGCCTTTGACGAGAAAAAACTGCGCGCTTTCACCGACACCTACAATGATCTGATGCTCGGCGATTCGGGCCTGTCGAAGCTGGAACGCGAGATGATCGCGGTCGTCGTCTCCTCGATCAACCATTGCTATTACTGCCTGACCGCGCATGGCGCGGCGGTGCGGCAGCTCTCCGGCGACGCGGCCTTCGGCGAAATGATGGTGATGAATTTCCGTGCCGCCAATCTTTCACCGAAGCAGACGGCGATGCTCGAATTCGCCGTCAAGCTGACCGAAGAGCCGGCAAAGATCGTCGAGGCGGACCGGGCGGCATTGCGCAACGCCGGCTTCAGCAACCGCGACATCTGGGACATCGCCTCGACCGCCGCCTTCTTCAACATGTCGAACCGGGTAGCCGCGGCCATCGACATGCGACCGAACGACGAATACCACGCCATGGCAAGGTGAGGCGCGGCGGCCGCCTTATATCAGCTATCCCTCATTCTCGTTGCTTGTTTGCCCGTTTGGTCCGATGATCGGGCGGCATGACCGCGTGCCGGTTCGAGCCGCTCACCAAGGGAGGAGAACATGGCGAAATTTCTCTATGTCTATCATGGCTCCGGCAAGATGCCGACCGACGAGGCCGAGCGGAAAGCCTCGATGGACGCCTGGACCGGCTGGTACGGCAAGCTTGGCTCGGCCGTCGTCGACGGCGGCAATCCGGTCGGCAAGTCGAAGATGGTGCTGCCCGGCGGCAAGGTCGAGAACAATGGTGGCAGCAGTCCGACCGCCGGTTACACGATCGTCGAAGCGAAGGACATCGACGATGCCGTCGCCAAGGCGAAGGGTTGCCCGATCCTGATGGACCCGGCGTTCAGTGTCGAGATCGCGCCGATCATCGAAATGATGTGACGCGATCTACCGAAGGTCATCGAAGCAAAAAACGATCCCGCCTTTCGCTGATGCGATCCTTCGGTTTGGGGTCATGCCCTATGACCGCGCAGCGATGGCCGCCGCGGCGCCGGCCATCGTCGTGGCGCTGATGCGGTTGGCGATCTTCATCGCCCGCTTGCTCTTGAGCAGCTTGCGCGCCTGCGAGGCGGCGACCACCCAGGCGAGGTCGATGGCGATGAGAACCATCGCCATCGTCGCCGTCAGCTCGACCCAGCCGACGATGCTGACCGAAGCGAGATCGATGATGGTCGGCAGCAGCGCCAGGTAGAACATCATGATTTTGGGGTTGCCGAGCGTCACCGCCATGCCGGCAAAGAACAGTTTTGCCTGCGAATCCTCGCGCGGCATCTCGCCGTCCCTGGCTTCGACCGGCGCGGTCCACATCTTCCAGGCGAGATAAGCGAGGTAGGCGACACCGACCCATTTCACGACCACGAAAGCGAAGTGAAACGTCTGCGCCACGACAGCCAGTCCGAACACCGCCAGCGACAGCCAGATGCCCTCGCCGATCCACATGGCAAGCAGGAACGGGAACACGTCGCGAAACCCTTTCGAGATGACGCGAGCGACGAGTGCCGCGATCGACGGACCGGGCGAGCCGGCGGCGACGAACAGAGCGGCGGCGAAAATCAGCAGCGAGGTGAGGTGCATGGCAGTGCCTTCGAACGTTGGACGGCCAAGAATATCCGATCGCTGGTGATTTGGCACCCATCCGCCTGATGGGCCAGCGCACGCGACATATTTCGGAGGCCGGACTTGCCCGCACCTATGGTTTGAGAAAGGATCGCGGCCATGAAATCAATCGTCATCCACGCGGCAAAAGACCTTCGCATCGAGGAGACCGATCCAGGCACGCCGGGCGCCGGACAGGTCGAGATTTCAGTCGAAGCCGGCGGCATTTGCGGTTCGGACCTGCACTATTACAATCATGGCGGCTTCGGCGTCGTGCGCCTGCGCGAGCCGATGATTCTGGGACATGAGGTCGCCGGTACGGTAAGAGCGCTTGGCACCGGCGTCTCTGGTCTCGTGGTCGGCGACCGTGTCGCGATTTCGCCCAGCCGGCCCTGCAATGCTTGCCGCTACTGCCTGCAAGGCATGCAGAACCAATGCCTCAACATGCGCTTTTACGGCAGCGCCATGCCGATGCCGCATATACAGGGCGCCTTCCGCCAGCGCCTCGTCGCCGAGGCTTGGCAATGCCACAAAATAGCGGACCACGTCTCCATCAACGAAGCCGCCTTCGCCGAGCCCTTCGCGGTAACGCTGCACGCCGTGAACCGCGCCGGCTCGCTGCTCGGCAAGCGGGTGCTGGTCACCGGCAGCGGGCCGATCGGCGCGCTCTGCATCCTGGCTGCGCGCGTGCACGGCGCGCGCGAGATCGTCGCCACCGATGTCATGGACGCCGTTCTGGTCAAGGCCCGTGAGATCGGCGCCGACCGCACCATCAATGTCGCCACCGACGGCGCCAGCCTCGCCGCCTACAACGTCGAAAAGGGCAGTTTCGACGTGATGTTCGAGTGCTCCGGCAACGAGAGCGCGGTGCGGGCGGGGCTCGACGTGTTGAATCCGCGCGGCGTGCTTGTTCAACTCGGCCTTGGCGGCGACATGTCCCTGCCGCAGAATCTCATCGTCGCCAAGGAGATCGAGATGCGTGGCAGCTTCCGTTTCCACGACGAGTTCGCGCTGGCCGTCGACCTGATCAACAACCGTCGTGTCGACGTCAAGCCGCTGCTGACCGGCATCTATCCGATGGACGAGGCGGTTGCGGCGTTCGAGATCGCCGGCGACCGCACCCAATCCATGAAGGTGCAGATCGCGTTCAGTTAGGCAAACCACGAAGCTTGCCCGGCTGCTGGCTTGTCGCTAGAAGAGCCGTCCCGACATCAAGTTCGAGCTTCACTTTGCCTCAGTAACCGCCGGTCTCGCCAACTCCCCTGATCACACCTGGCAGGGCGCCGCCGTCAGCGGAGCCTGCTCCATTTTCACGTGTTCCTCAGGCGGCGGTTCGAGACCGGTTTGGCACTGCTGAACCGCTGTCGCGCGTCCGCGACACCTGACTTTCAAGAACCGCAGCCTACCGCCACGCCGTGCCCGCAGGGACATCTCGACATCGCTGGCCTGATGAACTTCCCGACGGGAAGGGCTTATCGGCATGTCCGGCACTTTGCGCATCCACTGGGCGATTGCGCCCGAAATCGCACCTCGACCTCTCATCAACTGCAACCGCTGCCGCGCCGTGAAAGCCTATTGCTGCAGCGACAAATTCCGCGTCAACGCCAATGGCAAGCGCATCGACGTCTGGCTGATCTATCGCTGTATCGACTGCGACAATTCGTGGAATTTCGGCATTTTCGAACGCTGCAACCGCCGCGACATCGAACCGGCGCTGCTGGCCGCCCTTGAAAGCAACGACCCGGCCCTCGCCCGCCGCCACGCCTTCGATGTCGTGACGTTGCGAAGCCGGGTCGGACGCATCGAGGAATTCTCCGACGTCGCCGTTCACAAGCACAGGCTCGGCGACGAAGGCGAATGCGTAACCGCGCTTGAACTCAGGCTCGCGCTGGAAATGCCGACATCGCTGCGACTCGACCGTTTGCTTGCCGGCGAGCTCGGCATCTCACGGTCGAGGCTTCAGGCGCTGGAGGAGAAGCGATTGCTGGTCGTTGATCCGGAAGGGGCCAAGGCTTTGCGCAAGCCGGCCCGCAACGGCACCACCGTGCGGATTGATCTCGCCAGCGAAGCCGACCGCAAAGCCATTATCTCAGCGGCCAGCGGATAAACGAAAGGGGCGAAGCATGTTGGTGCTTCGCCCCGTCCCATATCCGGAAAAATCAGACGATTAAGCCGCGCCGACCACTTTCGCCGACTTCTCGAAGCGCTTGCGCTCGTTCGGGTCGAGATAGAGCTTGCGCAGGCGGATGGTCTTCGGCGTCACCTCGACCAGCTCGTCGTCCTGGATCCAGGCCAGCGCGCGCTCCAGAGTCATGCGGATCGGCGGCGTCAGCTTGACCGCCTCATCCTTGCCGGCGGCGCGGATGTTGGTCAGCTTCTTGCCCTTCAGCACGTTCACTTCGAGGTCGTTGTCACGGCTATGGATGCCGATGATCATGCCCTGATAGACCTTGACGCCCGGATCGATGACCATCGGTCCGCGGTCTTCCAGGTTCCACATGGCGTAAGCGACAGACTCGCCCTGCTCGTTGGAGATCAGCACGCCATTGGTGCGGCCGGGCAACTCGCCCTTGTAGGCTTCGTAAGCGTGGAACAGCCGGTTCATCACGGCAGTGCCGCGCGTGTCGGTCAACAGTTCCGACTGGTAGCCGATCAGGCCGCGTGTCGGCGCGTGGAAGACGATGCGCTGGCGGTTGCCGCCGGAGGGGCGCAGTTCGACCATCTCGGCCTTGCGCTCCGACATTTTCTGCACCACGACGCCGGCATGCTCCTCGTCGACGTCGATGACGACTTCCTCGACCGGCTCCAGCAATTCGCCGTCCTCGCCCTTCTGCATGACGACGCGGGGACGCGACACCGCGATTTCAAAACCCTCGCGGCGCATCGTCTCGATCAGCACGGCCAGCTGCAATTCGCCGCGGCCGGAGACGAAGAACGAATCCTTGTCAGGCGATTCCTCGATCTTGAGCGCAACATTGCCTTCGGCTTCGCGCAGCAGGCGGTCGCGGATGACGCGGCTGGTGACCTTGTCGCCTTCGGTGCCAGCGAGCGGCGAGTCATTGACCAGGAAGGACATGGTGACGGTCGGCGGATCGATCGGCTGCGCATGCAGCGGTTCGGTCACAGCCGGATCGCAGAACGTGTCGGCGACGGTACCCTTCGACAGGCCGGCAATGGCGACAATGTCGCCCGCCTGCGCTTCGTCGATCGGCTGGCGCTCGAGGCCGCGGAAAGCGAGGATCTTGGAAATACGGCCGGTCTCGATCTGCGTGCCGTCATGGTGCAGCACCTTGACCGCCTGATTGGACTTCAAGGTGCCGGATTCGATGCGGCCGGTGATGATGCGGCCGAGGAAGGGATTGGCTTCCAGAATGGTGCCGATCATGCGGAACGGGCCGGGATGAACAGTCGGCTCCGGCACGTGCTTGATGACGAGGTCGAACAGCGGCGCAAGCTGCTGATCCTTGGGGCCTTCCGGATTTTCCGAAACCCAGCCATCGCGGCCCGAACCGTAAAGGATCGGGAAGTCGAGCTGCTCGTCGGTGGCGTCGAGCGCCGCAAACAGGTCGAACACCTCGTTGACCACCTCGACGTGCCGGGCATCCGGACGGTCGATCTTGTTGATGACGACGATCGGCTTCAGGCCGACCTTTAGCGCCTTGCCGACGACGAATTTGGTCTGCGGCATCGGGCCTTCGGCGGCGTCGACCAGCACGATGGCCGAATCCACCATCGACAGGATGCGCTCCACCTCACCGCCGAAATCGGCGTGGCCGGGGGTGTCGACGATGTTGATGCGGGTGTCCTTCCAGTCGACCGAGGTCGCCTTGGCCAGGATGGTGATGCCGCGTTCCTTTTCGAGGTCGTTGGAATCCATGGCGCGCTCGGCGACGCGCTGATTGTCGCGGAAGGAGCCGGATTGCCGGAGCAACTGGTCGACGAGGGTGGTTTTTCCATGGTCGACGTGCGCGATGATCGCGATATTACGAATTTTCATGTTGTGGTCTCGGGAGCGTTGCAGGCAGCAGGCCAAAAGGCGCCGCCTCTTTCGGTTGCGCGGCTCATACAGGGTTTTTCGCAATTGCGAAAGAGGAGGCGCATCACCAAATACTCATCAAATCTTAAGCATCTCGGTGTGAGATGGTTTTGTTAACCAAGGCGGGAACCTTTCGGGGCCCGGGCAGTTCGAAATTCATGACCGACAAACTCAACCGATTTTGGCCACTCATCGCTTCGGTCGCATTCGCTGCCCTGCTGGCGGCCAATGCCGCGCAATCGGCCGCGACGCTGAAGGAAGCCGATCCAGTCTCGTCCTCTGACCAGACGGCCGAGCAGATGTTCGCCGACGCCCCTGATGGCGTCGACCCCGTGGTTACCGGCCCGGTCAGCGCCTCCTTCAAGCAGAGGCAGCAGGCTGCCGGCTGCGACAGCGCGGTTTGGCCGAAGATTCCGACGGTTTGCTATCCGGATTGACGGGCGCTGCTCCCCTCTCCCCCCTTGAGGGGGAGATGTCGCCAAAGGCGACAGAGGGGGTCGTCTCGCGTGAAGCGCCAACCTCCTGCGCTGCGACGGAAGGTTGAGCCTGGTCGAACCGACCCCCTCTGGCCGCTTCGCGGCCATCTCCCCCTCAAGGGGCCTGTTGCGTAATTGGCTGGTTGTGATTCTCTGAAGGCGAAAGTCGGGAGAGTCGCAATGGCGGTTAAGCGGACGGGACAATTGAGCCTGGTTGAGGCATTTCTGGGTGACAGGCTTGCGAGCG
>NZ_JAFCGY010000045.1 GCF_016836705.1 Mesorhizobium caraganae
GTATGAAAGGGGGCGAAAATAAACGTCCTGCCTTACCGGCTACTGCTGTTCAGCAGCGCTGCCGGTGATCATCAGGTGGGGGAGTTTCAAGTGACCATACCCGGGGGATTTTGACCGACCCACGGGGAGGATTCGTGGGTCTGGGGAGATAGGCGTAGGGTTGGAGAAGGGATGAGGGTTGCGGGCCGGCGCTTTTTCCGATCTCGCTGCAAACAAGGATTTGGACGCGGTCATCATTCGGGAGCCGTTCCCGCTTCCGGGTCCAGTATCGGCATAGCGTCGAAACTCTTGGCGCCCGGTTGCTTGGTGCTCGCTTTGCATTCCTTGCTGTCAGTCGAACAGTCTTGGAGGATCGCCTCGCCGTTTGTAGGCGGCACGAACATAACCGCCCCATTGATCGAGCAGGGCGCGACACTCCTGACCGTTGATGAAAGACGGACCATCCGCCAGACTGAACTCTGGGAGGTACAGGCCGGT
Organism: Mesorhizobium caraganae; assembly: GCF_016836705.1. Taxonomy (GTDB): domain Bacteria; phylum Pseudomonadota; class Alphaproteobacteria; order Rhizobiales; family Rhizobiaceae; genus Mesorhizobium; species Mesorhizobium caraganae. Next base: position 478 of record NZ_JAFCGY010000045.1, read on the forward strand.
TACGCCACGCTCCAAAACGCCTTCGGCTAGAACTCCTTCTTCCTTTAGGATCAGAATGGGCAATCCCAATTGAAAAGCCATCGCAGGCTCAATCTGGCAATATGGACTCGTGAACCAGACGTTGCGGTCGTCCCGTTCTGCGAAGCCCGGTAAATCGGCTGAAGGATACTTCTTCACTGCCGATGCGTGAGTGCGCCGAAAAGCGACCGAAACTAGGCCGCAGCAATGAGTTAGCAGCCGTCGAATACCGACAAGCGGAGCATCGAAGTCGTAGCTACTGCTGGCCGGTCCCATCGTAATGGGATCAAAACCGCGTTTCATCAGTTCGTCAGTGAATTGCGCAACGAATCGTTCCTGAGCCGAAAGATGCGGTGTAGGTCGGCTGACGAAAACGGGAACTTTCATTAGTCGCCTCCAACCAGTCGCGCATATTCGCAACTTACTACGCTAGCACCTAAAGTAGCTGTGCCGAGTCGCGCACGCAGCTCCGATCGAGGTTCGTATCCAGGACCAGTCCAACCCTGGTCGTGCACGGAAGCACTGTCACACCGATCCTTGCTCCCTCCTCCCGCGCCTGCAAGCGGCTCACTCAAGCTTCAAATCTGGTCATTGACCACGAGGCGCCGGTAATGCTCGCCGAGAATGGTCAGCCTGCAGGATTTGCTTTCGATAGCAGCATGGAACATATGCGGTGCGCCGACCGGCACCACCAAGTTCACGCGATTGAGCTTCTGGAGAATGGCGAACCGGCTTGTATTCTCCGCTATTGGATCGACCTCCACCCCGCTGATCGGCCTATAGGGCTCAAACGTGGGGTCGAGCTCGAACTCGTGGTGGGCGTTGGGAAACAGTGTTGCGATCGCCCTCAGGTCCTCGAGGGCGATCGGCGGCGTAACCTGACGAAGTGATACGAAGCTGTTGACGTTTGTGCGGAAGATCGGGCGCTGACGTCCCCAAGACCCGAGCGACTGATCAATGTGCGCGTAAACGCTTCCCGGCGTAATCTCCCCGACCAGATTGGCGGCGGCGCCCTCGAGAGCGTCAACGAGCAGGTTCGTGAACACTCCGCCTTCGTCGGTCTCGTGCGCGTACTGCTTTTCCGTCGACGCAGTGAGGATGGTGAGCCCATAGGTCAGCTCGGCAAAGCGTGGATCATTCTCAGAAGAGCCTGCAATACCGGAGTGGCAGCTGTCGAGCAGGATTATCTTGTTGGCGACCTTGGAATCGTTGGCAAGTTTGAGGATCTCTCCCATCGGCAAGCCGTCGTCGCCTGTCGCCGTGTCCGTAGCGCACAGGTAACCGCCGGTAGCCTCGATGTGGCCATGGCCCGCGAAGTAAAATAGTGCGACCTCCTCGTCACCCGAGAAAAGGTCGCGAACCTCCTCCTTAAGGGCTTTCCGGTTGACGATGTCGTTGGGACCGGTGCCGGTCAAAATCTTGGTCTGGAAATTTTTGGAGGTGTCGCCGTTACGGTCGAGTGCCGCCTTCACTTTGTGGGCGTCGTCGACACATCCCGATAGCTGGCTCAAGTCCTCATAATAGTCGATCCCTACGATAAGCGCCTTCCTGCCCTTTCCCACGATCAGAGCCCATCGACAAAGTTTGCTATGGTTTCCCAGCCCCATGCCTTGGTGGTCACGCCGCCTGCCGACGTCCTGTCGTCTGAATAGGCCCAGATGCCGAGGACGGGGACACCCTCCTCCTGCGCGCAAGCGATCTCCCACTTCTGGCCCGAACTTGAAAGTGAGTTCTTGCCAATTAGTGCGATCACACCATGGGATCGCCGGATACGCGTGCACACCTTCGTCTTCCAGTCTTCGGTGTAGGCCTCCTTCACCGACATATCGATGTATTCAAATGGCGAGTCCGTATGGAGCGATTGACCCTTGAGTAGATCTCTCGCACGCTCGTCCTCGATCGCGACGAAGATCACCTTTTTATTCGCCATGCTATAAATGCCCGCACTCTCGATAACAACACTCACAGGTCATGCGCACATCTCGGGATCAAGAGCCTTTGTATTCATGCAGACTAAATACCGACATTTCCGATCCGCGCCACCGGTTCGGTGCTGGGGCTAGGCGATGCAACAATGATTAGTCTTCAGCAAATATGTTAATCGAAAGCGCTCCCGGCAGGCCGGGCGGGGAATGAAAGCGGTACCTGTAGCGCTCCGCGACCGCTTGCGTCATCCAGGGCCTCGTCCAATCCGTGACGTAGTTGAAGTAGAGATCCTTCGTTCCTTCCGGCCCGAAATGGAGGAAGCGCGCGATCGATTGCGGATTGGGATGGCCATGAAGGTTCCCGTTTGTCGAGATCGCCATGCGTCGACAGTCGAGCATCTCGATCAGTCGATTTGAGGTGTTCATGGCACTGCCGTGATGCGACGCCTTAAGGAGCTCGACCCGATAGCGCCCCCCTTCTGCAGCCGCGAGCGGCTCAAGCGAGGACGCCAGCAGGTCCGGATGCGCGTCGCCAGCGAACAGAACTCGACGACCGCCCCACTCTGCGACGAATGCAATGCTGGTCCCGTTCGGCAACTCTTTGTCAGTGGGGCCAGGCGCAACCAAGTCCTCAACGACTAGCGGATCCGGCACCGGCGGCCGCTTCGCCGCCATGCGCACCCCTCCGCGCCGGCGCAGGTCTTCCTGCTGTCTCCAAACCTCCCATCTGCCACCGAGCGCGGTCAGATGGGCCTCGTCGGGCGACAGCATTGTCAGCCGCAGTCCGGCCACGTCGATCTCGCCGGGTGCGGACTCGATCTTTGCAACGCCGTCGGAAAACGGTTCGTTGACCGGCCAACCGAGCATGGAAAGCGCTGCTGAGTAGGCGTCGCCCTGCTTCATGCTGCGGGTTTGGATCGAGCTCATCTCCCGACGGCCATTGTACCAGACCTGCTGCGGCGCAATCGGGCGGCTTACGTCCTTGAGATACGCCAATGCGCCCTCGATATGGTCGCCGTCGATATGCGTCAGGACGTATAGCTCCAGTCTCTCGCCGGCGTCGGCGATCCGTGCGAGGTGGCTGCGAAGATGGTGATAGGCTCCAGCCCGGCCACCATCGACGACCATGTGGTTCAGCAGGCCGTGGTCTCCCCAAGAGAGGAGCAGGCAGTCACCATCGCCGGCAGGCAACATATCAAGGCGGAACGTCGCCAAATAGAATCTCCTCAGGGACCGGACAGTCCCGGTCATCGGTGCTTACGGGTTCAAGCTAGAGCGGCAGGTTTTTTTGCGTATCGACGGATGCCGCTCAGTTCCCCGGCTCCAGATCTGCACTCCCATCTTCGAACTTTCTGACTACGCCGCGCCCGGCGATGCGCGCAAAGCAGTTGGTACGCCTTCACCCATGAAGACTGGTTCACGCAAGGTGTCGCCCTTGCCCCAGCTGGCTAAGGAGATCGGTCGGGCTCATTAACTGGACGATAATCACCCAAGCGACATTTCCGTTCCTCGACCGATGGATGGATCTGCACGTCAACTGGCAACCGTCGTGGCTCCGCACGAGGAAAATACCAGCCGAACAACGACCACCGGTTCCATTCCCGCCATTTTACACTTTTAGGCAAGAGTTCAAGGATCCACCACGCCCAGTTAAGCGAATTGTGCAGCTTGCCGGTGGCATCTGGCGCGACATAGACATGTTTGCCTGTAGGCAGGGCAGCTCCTTTGACAAGATGGCTGTACATGGAGGCGTCGATCAGGAGGCCCTGAGCTTCTGCCTCGTCGGTGAGCCAGGCCAGAGGAAATTTCGAAAGCCCGCTTTCAGCCTCGGGGTAACCTCCGCCAATGTCTGAATGCACACCCGCGAACGCCATTTGCACTGTGTCTTGCGCAACGTCGCTTGGAGGATCGGCAAAGGGCACCGCCTCGTACGTTTGTCTCGGCTCCCACCGGTTCAGCCTAAACAGACGTCGCCGCTCGTCGATCGCCACTGCTTGTCGAAAACAGCGTACGCTGGGATTGGTGCGCGTGTACGGCAAAGTGCGCAGGCTAGGTAGGTAAAAGCGGTCGGGGCGCGGCACGATCATGGATGCTACCGTGTCCCACACACCGAGAAAATGAATGGTGGCATGGCGCGTTCTCATGATGCGTGCAAAATCCCACGCGAGATGCAGGTTGTTATCTTGGCTCGCGCGCTTGTAGGCGGTCAGTGCATAGGTGGCGATGTTGAGTTGCTCTGGTCTGAGCAGACCGACTGTGTGGATCAAACCGGCCAAGGCGCGTACTGTATAGGACCCTCGGCTAAATCCAAAAAAGAACAGTTTGTCGCCGTCTTCATATCGCTGACATACGAAGCGATATGCATCCATGATGTTCTCGTCCAGGCCATAGCCGGTCGCAAGACCAAAAACACCCTTAGCATTCTGAAAGATCGAGCCCCAGTCGCTGCTGAGGCCGATCGTTCCCACCCCAGGATTGTAATAGACCAACTGGTCTACGTTCTTTTGAGCAATACGAAACAGTTTGAGAACATTGGATAGATTGCCCCCGACTTCGTTTCCCGTGCCGTCGCAGAGAACAACGATGTTTTTGTTCATCGACCTTGACTTCGCCCCTGATTCAAAAAAACGCTCCCACGCCAACGCGGAAGCGCGCAAAGTATGAGCTATCGATCTGCTTTGTGCGCATCGCATTCTTCGGCGGCGTTGCAGCTGCGAGGGATCATACAATTTGACTTTTCGTGAGACGTTGAAGCGCGAATGCAGTGCGAACGGATGCGTGTCGCCAGGCCGAAAATTCGAAGCGCCCCTTTCGGCCGCGATTTTGCGGCCCGCGTTGAAGCCTTGGCCCTCATATTATCCTGTCGGCAAGCGAGCCTGTGCCTCGAATAGGAACCGGCGGCATTGAGACAGTCGAAAGGGTCAATCCTGATCAACGGGCGTTTCCTGAACAGCTTTGATGTGTGCGAATGGTGCGTCATTGGTTCAAAACGCCCGAACGCTACGCGGTGGGAAGTCTCTCAAAAACCTCCAGCTGGGCCGATCATGATGTCCACGAAACCCTTGCCAGTGAGGCGCGCCTCGAGATCGGTTCGCAGAGGCTGCGGTTGATCCAGCCAGCGCGCCTCGTAGTCGGGATAGTTGGGGAGGTGCGCGAGCTGATCGGTGCTGAGCTCGGCGCCGTATTTCTTGGTGTTGCTGACGCGCTTGCCTATCTCGAGAAGCAGTGTCGATCGCGGAATCACCGGGTAGAAGGTTCGCTCAGTCGAGACGACTGCCTTGGCGACAGGCTTGGCGTTGTCTTTGGGAAGCGGAAGAATGGCGTTGAGGATGGTGGCCGGTTCCGTAAGCTTGCCGTCTTCCTTATCGTTCCAGGGTGTCGCGTTGATGCTGCCGTGGTGACCGATCTTGAGGAAATCGACTGGCGTGTCGAGTTCGGGCTTGTGGAGCTTCCAGGCCGTGTTCCAGGCAAAGTTCTTCTTCTTGTCGCGGTAGGCCGAATTCCATTCGGCGTCGCCGACGAAGAGAAGCCGGCGACCGCGCCATTCAATAAGCAGCATGACGCTGGTGTTATTGACGACCTCGCCCTCCTCTTCGGCAAAAGCAAAGGCGCCCGACATCATGCGCGATTGCAGGCGCGTGAAATCCGAGCCGCTGATGTTTGCGGGAGCCGGACCGGCTTTCCGCGCCTTTCCCGTGCCCTTCAGCAAGCCGGTCGAGGCGGAAAAGCCATGCAAGATGTCCTGGGCGGCATCGCCGAGATAGTAGGTATCAATATCGAATTCTGGGCCAAGCACCTTGAAGGTTGCCCCCGACAGCGTCGCCGGTTGCAGTTTGGCAGGCTTCATGTCCGCGTGCACGTAGAGCGGTGTGATGCCATTCTGTTTCGGCAACAGCGTGCGCAACGCGTCCACGGCGTCATCGTTGGCAATGCTATAGCGTGCCGCGATGTCTTCCAGCTCCGGGCTCAGAGCCAGATTGCGCGCGGTGATGCTGCGCATCGCCGTCGCCGCCATCTCATGCAGCTGATGCGCGAACTTGGCCTGCGGATGATCGCGATTCATGGCGACGCTCATCCACAGGTTCTCGATACGAATGTCGGTGAACCAGGCCGGATTGAAGCCCTTGATATGATCTTCGTGCTCGTGGCTGACGAGCAAGAGGTCAAGGCGTTTTTGGCCGCCTTCGATCGGCAATTCGCCTTTGAGGTGATCCAGCGCCACCTTCAATTCGGCGGCGCTGCCCTTTTTTCCGCAATCCACGAGGATGTGAAAGTCGTCGATCTGGCCGCCCTTTTTACGGGCTTTCGGAATGCGTATATAGATGCAATCGCCAACGCCGACATTGTAGGCGCGGATCAGGAGCTGATCTGCCATGGCCGCTCTCCCATCTCCTCGTCCTTGTCGCTGCGAATGCCGATGTGCGGAGAGAGCCTGAATCGGACCGTTCCATCGCCCCTGTCAGCGGTCAACGGCGCGATCGACTTCACCAGCAGCCCGGCTGTGCCGCCGGCAACGCCGTCGCCGATGCGGCCAGCCGCAACCCGAGCGGCGAGCGCGTCCAAGAAAGCTTCGCGGCGCGCGGCGCCGCGCTTGGCCTCGTCGTCCTCGGCTTCGCGTTTGCGGGAGCCCTTGATGAGCGGAAGGGTGCCAGGTTTGCGTGCCCAAGCCAGTTGGTTGCCGTCAATGTCGAGTGCCAAAGTGCCGCCGCAAAGCATGCTGGTCACCTCGCCGGCAAAGCGGCCGAACCGGGCGCCTTTGAGCACCACATCTTCGCGCCAGATGTACTGCAGGAGAACTTGCCTGGGCAGGCGGCGGCCCGAGAGCGTCAGTTTCTGGGCGGTCGACAGATCGGTGACGATCACGTCGGCGGCGAAAGGAATGAACAGGTCACGGCGGTTGTCGTCAAGGAAGCGATAGGCATTGGCGCGTGAGGCGGCGATGGCCTGCGGATCGTGGAAGACCGAGACGTTTAGACGCTCGAAGACGGCAGTGGGAATTTTCTGTTCGGCAGCCGTCGCCTCGCTCAAAAGACCGCGTTCGACGAAAACGTCGCTCATCATGTCTCGGTAGCCGTCAGGGTCCGTCGGATTGACGATCTGCTCGGCGCGAAGGACTGCCAATGCATAATCTTCGAACATCACGTCGACCGGCGGCAGCAGGTCAAGCGGCTGGACGGCCATGCACTGCATGCGGCGGATTGTAGACCAGAGAGCCTTCTTCGCCGATTCGCCTCTTGCTTTCATGTAGTAGGCCGTCAGACGGCGGATGATGTCGAACATGGCGCCGGTCAAGACCTGAGACATATAATGCTGGCGCTGGTCGTTCTTGACGTCGTCGTATTTGAGGGTGTTCAGCGCACTTCGAAGGTAGTCCTGATCGCCAATATTGCGCCCGAACTCCTCGGCGAGGCTAGCGAGCGGATTGTCCTTGTCGAGGTCACCGCCGGTGGCTTCGGCCACCTGTGTCCGGAAGACAGTGTTGCGGAAGGCGATCAGGATTGCCGAAATGTCACCCAGGAACTCGTGGAAGCCTGCGGTCTCGGCAAAGACGGATTCGTGGTAATATGGCCGTATCCCGTCGAGCACGGCATGCCCGAACTCATGGTTGACGATGTCGGCCGACAGGCAAGTATGAATGCGTTTGCGAGCGCCGTCCTTGCTGCTGTCGAAATAGTAGAACTGCAGCGATTTGCTGTCCCGGTCATAGAACGCGTTTTCACCATATCCGGCGTGCGGCACGACGATAAGCCGGTTGCCTTCGAATCCCCAATCGATGCGACGGCCGAGGCCAAAGCCAGCCTCAAAGAAGTCGAGCGCATTCTGCAAGGTCGCCCAGACATTCATTTGCCGGAACTGCGGGGAGCGCAAATTATGCCGATCGAGAATTTTGCCCTTGGTGTCGACAAACTTGCCCAGATCGCCATTCCATTGAGCTGGAGTGGTCAGGATTTCGGTTCCGCTGTCATAATCAACTACGGCAAATCGGGCGCTCGTCGGACCATCGGTGAGCCCGGGCTCCCATGGCACGTTGAATTCTTGGTCGAAGTTGTAGGCCTTGTTGGAGTTGGTGACGAATGGATCCTGGAAGTAGACGTCGAAAGGGATGCGGACACTGAGGTCCGCCTGCGTGTCGCGGCCCAGAAATTGCCGCGCCGCATAGAGTTCGGCCCGACCCCTTTTGATTGCGGCCCTCGCCTGCTTTCCGGTGTCCAAGTCTGTTGCGTTGCGCGACTTTGCCGGCACAGGGTCATCCATAGTGTTGTGGTGAACGATCAAGCCAAAGTATTATAGAGCTCAATTAAAGCAAGTCCGAATTTATGACAACTTTGCCTTTTCCCGTTATTTTCAATCGCGTCTCGCAAAAACTCGGACTCAATTCGGTTGTCGTGTTGTAGCGGCAAAGGTGGAAGCCGCGGTTTACAGACGTGTAACCCTCAGTCAGTCCATCGGCGTGGACGGCGCAGCCGAACCAGGGAGCGATCCGTTGCTTCGGCGCCAGAGCGACTTTTTTGCCGGCCACCCCGGCGTCGCGTTTTGATTGACCGATGTGGAACAGGCCCGCCGAATGACTGAGACGAGGCGCTAACCTGCCGCGCCGCCCCTCTCGGGACGTGGGCCAAACGGGACGGGTATCCGGTTCGCCAAAGCGATGGTCAGTCAGGTATGGGCATGAGCGAAGTGGTTCAACTCCCTGGTGGTCGAAATGAATAAAGGGCCTTTCGTCGCCGCGGGCGCTTACATTTCTGACCACTCCGACCTTAAGCTGCGTAGGACAAAAACCCATCGCAAGGTTCGGCGGAACCGGCGGACGTAGTAAAATATCGGTTGTCATTGGGGATGCGACTGTAATACCTAGTCCGATAACACTACACCGAAACGAGTTGTCGTAATGGGGGTCGGACGGAAATGGCAAAGACAAAGGTTTTTATGAGTTTTGACTATGACCATGATGAGTCGCTGAAGATCCTTCTTGTTGGGCAGGCAAAGCTCGAGGACAGCCCCTTTGATCTGGCCGATTGGTCCATCAAAGAGGCGATCGATGAGAACTGGAAAAAGCATGCCAGGACGCGGATCAAATCTGTTGACGTCGTTTGTGTAATCTGTGGCAAAAATACGGACACAGCCACTGGGGTGAGCGCTGAGTTGAGCATAGCTCAGGAAGAAGGGGTGCCCTATTTTCTCCTCGCGGGCTACTCGGCAGGCGGCAATGTTAAGCCCAAGGCGGCCAAGTCGACCGACAAAATGTACGACTGGACTTGGCCTAATCTAAAGATCCTTATCGGGGGAGGTCGGTGAAGCGCGCGCTTGTCATCGGCGTTGACGGCTATGGCGGGGCCGACAATGACCTTGAAGGATGTGTTGCCGACGCCATAGCCGTCACGGAGAAACTTGAGACCCATGGGAATGGGGATCCGAATTTCGATGTCATCACTTATACCAGCAATGAAACGGATGTGACCACAGAACTCCTCGACGACGGCGTCAAGAAGTTGTTTCAAGGAAAGGCTGAAACCGTCGTACTGTATTTTGCCGGCCATGGGTTACTCGAGCCCGAGACAAACCGCGGCTATCTAGTAAGCCAAGATCATAAGAAAGGAGCCTTCGGGCTATCCCTTGCTGATGTGATCGGCATGGCCAACGGTGCGCACCAAGAGATCGACTCCACTGTCATCATCCTTGACTGCTGCCATGCGGGGTTCTTAGGCGAACTTTCGGGGCTAGCCAATAAGGACGTTTCACTGATCGGCAAAGGCGTGACTATTCTCGCCGCTGCAGACCGCAACCAGTCCGCTGCTGAGTTTGAAGGGCATGGACTGTTCACAGGTATTGTGCTTGATGGCCTTAGCGGCAGTGCTTCAGATGTGCTCGGACGCATCACACCGGCCTCACTCTATTCGCTGGTTGACCAGACGCTAGGAGGCTGGGAGCAGCGCCCCGTCTACAAGGCGAATGTGCAACGGTTCATCACATTGCGACAGGTTGCGCCGAAGGTCGCGCCCGAGGTACTTCGGAAACTCAAGGACTATTTCCCCACGCCAGGGCATGTCTTCCCCGTCGATCCCAGCTTTGAGCGGGACCGCGGGGAGTTTGCAGAGGCGTATAAGGACATCCCTGTCAACGAAACAAACTTTGCGATCTTCCGAGAAATGCAGGCCTTCTACAAGGTTAACTTGGTTGCCCCCGTCGACCAGCCTTATCCGTGGCAGGCAGCCATGCACAGCACTGGCTTTCGGTTGACGGCCCAAGGTGCGCACTACCGAAGGCTAGCAGAGAATAAACGGTTCTAGGTGACGTGCTTGCACCGGCCAAACTCCACCTTGATTGCTATTCCGTCCCGTTTCTGCTGAGCGGATCTCTTGAAGATCCGCTTTGGGTCATGAGGGAGCCGTTGGACTGGTCGAAGTATGGCTTCTGGTCGAAAGCGGTCATCCCTATTCGGCGTTCCTCCAGAGGCGAATTAGCGAGAAAGTTGGTCCGACAGCCTGACAAAGCGCGGGACTTCGCCTGTTTATGAAATCGGTAGCGGCAGCTTTTTGGTACGGCCGCCGTCGATGACGTAGACCTGACCGGTCACGAAGGCGCTCTCTGCCGAGGCAAGCCAGACTGCGAGATTTCCGACATCAGTCGGCTCGCCAAGACGCCCCACCGGATGCATGGCGAGCAGTTCTCTGCGGACGCGAGCGCTATCGGCCATGCTGTCGATGTAGACCTCGCTGAGATCAGAATTGATCCAGCCCGGTGCAATGGCATTGCACCGGATTCCCTCGTGCCCATGATCGACCGCAACCGCCGCTGTGAAGCCGTGAATCCCCGCTTTCGAGGCAGAATATGCAGGATGTCCCGGGTTGGACGCCAGGCCTTCGATTGAGCCGATATTGATGATGCTTCCTCCACCCCGCTCCCGAAGATGCGGCATTGCTGCCTTTGCCAGCAGGAATGGCGCCTTGAGATTGATGTCCATCATCTGATCCCAGTCCGCCTCGGTCATTTCCTCGACGGTCTTCTCGAACATGACCCCGGCGTTATTCACCAAGATGTCCAGGCCACCAAAGCATTCGACAACAGTCTCGACGGCTGATCGAATGTCCTCGGAATTCGCGAGATCCGCCTTCACATAGACCGTTCGATCATCAAGCAACGCGTCAGGCGGCGAATTTCTCTGCACAATGGCAACTCTCGCTCCCTCTCCCACAAACCGCTGTGTGATACCAGCACCGATACCCCGTCCGCCGCCTGTGATGATTGCAATCTTGCCTGCCAGTCTGTCAGCCATGGGTGCCCTCAATAGACAGGCTTTGCGCCGTTCACTTCGACCGCCGAGCCTGCGATGGAGCGGGCGGCGTCGGAACATAGGAAGAATACCACGTCAGCTATGTCTTCTGGCTCAGCGATCCGGCCTAGCGGCACCGTGTTGTTGGCCTCCGCCATGGCTGTGCCAGGGGTGAAGCCGCGCCGGGCAAAACCGGTGCGTAGCATCGGGGTGCTGACTTCATTGGGGCACACGGCGTTGACCCGTATTCCATCACCTGCATGGTCGCGGCCAAGACATCTTGAAAACGCCGCCACGGCTGCTTTGCCAAGGCAGTGGGCCGCGTGCCCAGTCCCGGGATAAAGCTCCCAGCAGGATGCGACGTTCACGATCGCGCCGCCGCCATGGCCCTTCATGTGGCTTATAGCTTTCCGGCAGGTATGGGATATCGATGTCAGGTTAATCTCGAACGTCCGCTCCCAATCATCGTCGGTCGCCTGGAGAATGTCTCCTGGCGTGATTATTCCGGCGTTGTTGACGAGCACGTCCAGGCGCCCTGTGGCCTGGACGGAATACTCGATCAAATCCTCGCAATAGCCATTGTTTCTGAGGTCTCCGGCCTTGCTCCAGACATTCTGTCCGGTTCGATTGAGTTCGGCCTCAAGCTTGTCCAGGCCAGCCTGTTCGGCATCGCCCGCAACCACTCGAAAGCCCTTCGCAACGAACTGTCTGGAGATCGCTTGCCCGATGCCTCCCGCCGCGCCAGTTATGACCGCAGTTTTCTTCTCAATGCCAGTCATAGCTCAAGCCATCACCAAAGGGATAATTCGGTTCATAATCTCTGAACGGCAGCGGAAGACCAGTGGGGCAGCCCTGCAAAAGTCTCACCCCCTTGTTGAGTTGCTGAGCGCAGACATCCCCCTGTATATGCTACGCTGCAGCCGCGTCGGACGTTGATTGGACAGCGTTGCAGATCGCGAAGCATGGTTCGTACAGTTTTGCTATGTTCCGCCGCACATGGGTTTGGGATCGCAGCCATAGTCAGTCGAAACGCAGGCTATCGCGTCGCCTTGCAAATGGTTTTCCGACACCTTGAGCATTGCTTGCTCTATTTGTCGCGCGGCGCGATTATCGAAGTGTTTGGAGCTTGAGATGGTTCGCCGCTATTACGATCTGCCGTCCCTGACTGCTTTGGCTGTTTTCGAGGCGTCTGCCCGGCACCTGTCATTCAAATTGGCCGCTGCGGAACTGAACGTCACTCCTGGCGCCGTCAGTCGGCAGATCAAAGCGATCGAGGACGAACTGGGGGTTCCGCTGTTTACCCGATTGGGAACCGGTGTGGCGCTGACAAGCGCCGGCGAGGACCTTTATGGCGTGTTGGCCAGCGGTTTTTCGCGCGCCGCAGACATCGTGCGAAATGTGAAACGCGGCGACCGGTCCAGGAACGTCACGCTGGCATGCACGGACGCCTTCGCGTCGACGTGGCTGATCCCGCGGATGCCGGACTTCTGGACACGGTACCAGGATATTGCCGTTGACCACCTCATCTCGGACAATCCTCGCGATTACCGCCGCGCCGAGGTCGAATTGCGCATTCGCTACGGATTCGGATCGTGGTCAAACGAGCATGCCGAGCTTCTGTTCGACGAAACAATCTACCCGGTATGCGGGCCGGGGTTTGCAAGCAAGCATCGCGATGCAACGGCGGAGTCGTTGGCCGATCTTCCCTTGCTGCATGTTGACTGGGTCGATCCCGACTGGGCCGGCTGGGACGAGGTCTTACGGCGCGCGGGGGTCTCGCATGGGCCGACCCGCGGTCGGCGCTTCGGCAAGTTCTTCGTGGCGCTTCAGGCCGCTCAAGCCGATCAAGGGGTGGCTGTTGGCTGGCACCGCCTCGTCAAGGCCCAGATTGACGAAGGGAAACTCGTTAGACTGACGGATCTTCAGCTCCCAGCCCCTGGAAGCTACTATCTCACCTGGTATGAAAACCGCACGCTTTCCCCTGCCGCCCAGAGCCTCCGTAGCTGGATCCGGGAAGCGGCGGCGCAAGAACGAGAAAGCTAAAGCTCCTTGCCGGCGCGCTTCTGCATCGCCCACAGCTTCAGCGGCGCTCCGATCGACATCAGCGGTTCTGGATAAAGCCGAACCGGGGCTGGCTCGTTCAGGGCGTCTGCAACCATTGGCTCGTTGCTGCCGACGGCAAGATCGGCAGCCAGCATACCGTAGAGGGTGCCCTGCACCGTTCCCAGGCCATTGCAGCATCCAGCTACGAAGACTCTCTCCTCAATTTCGCCGAATGCCGGCGCGGAATTGAGGGAGAGACATAAGTGGCCTCCCCAGCGAAACTCCATCGGTATTTCGCCCAGCATCGGAAAGCGTGCACGGAACGATCGATCGTGTGCCATGCCGATCCGACGGATTTGCTTCTCACTCGTGGACATGTCCGGATTATACGTGAAGGTGTTGCGGACGACGATACGGTCGCCGATCCTTCGGATCGTGGATCCCATCGGATCGGCCGGGATCAAACCCCAATGCGGCTCACCGCCCAGAGATGCCTGTTCGCTCTTGGAGAGAGGCCTCGTCATGCTTGCGTAGGTGAACACATGCAGCAGGCGTTTCTTGAAGAAACCGAAGCTTTCAAGATGCCCATTCACAGTCAGAAACAGCCGTGGCGCGGATATCTCGCCCTCGGTCGTCTTTACGGTATGCAATCTGCCGGCCTGCAGAGATGTGACCGGTGAATTCTCGAATAGCTGCACGCGCTTCGACAAGCCTTCGGCAAGCCCACGGATGAAGCCGGCAGGCTGTGCCATTACCGTTCCCGGCGTGAAGGTTCCGCCGACGAAAAAGTCGGTTCCGGTGATTTCCTTCAACTGCGGCCCGTCGAGTCGCTCGAATGGCTCCCCTAGCACCGTAAGGTGTTTTTCGAATTCGCGCAGGACGGCAACACCGTGATCGGTTGCAGCTCCGTGGTACTTGCCGGCCCGAACGAAGAATTTCTGCAACCCGTATTCGTCCGCTGCCGAAGCAGAGAATTCGATCGCGGCCCGGTTCAAGCGGATGCGCTTGCGGTCGTGATCTTGGCTTCCGCCGTAGTGCGCACCACCGAGCTCGTGCGGAAGATCGATCATGAAGCCAGAGTTACGCCCGGCAGCACCCCAGCCGACGCGCTGAGCGTCGACCACCACTATGCGCTCGTTCGGCACCAATTGAGAGAGGCGCCGCGCGGCCGCCAATCCAGCAAACCCAGCTCCTACAATGAGCCAGTCCGCTTTGTGACGGCCGCGCAGCACCTCAGGTGCCTTGGGAGGCGGCAGAATACCGTACCAGCCTGGCATGGATGTGTCCGCAGGCGTGCGGACAGCCTCATAGTGGCCCATCGGTGCGACCAGGCTAGTCTACCGAACGCGAGACCCTAGGATCGGAGATGTCCGCCCAGATGGTCTTCAGTTCGGTATATTGGTCATGGGCATGCAATGACTTGTCTCGTCCCCCGAAGCCAGACAGCTTGAAGCCGCCGAAGGGAGTCGAGACGTCTCCTTCGCCGTAGCAATTGATGGTCACCGTCCCGGCGCGAATATCCCTTGCCATGCGATGTGCCTTGCCGAGGTTGGCGGTAAAGATCGACGCTGCAAGCCCGTATTGCGTATCGTTGGCGACCCGAAGCGCCTCGTCAGCATTGGCCACCTTGATTACCGACAGGACAGGACCGAAAATCTCCTCCCGCGCAATCGCCATTTCGGGGGTGACATCGTCGAATACGGTCGGCTCGATGAAATAGCCTTTGCCATGCTTGTGGGTATTTCCGCCCGCCACGACCCTGGCACCTTCCGCCCGCCCCTTCTTGATGTAGCCCATAATGCGGTCGAACTGCTCCTTCGACACAATGGCGCCCAGCCGATTGCCCGGGTCCAACGGCTCGCCCAAAGGCCATTCCTTGAGCTTGTGGAGGACGGTTTCCACCAAGCGGTCCTTGATCTTCTCATGGACGATCAGGCGGGAATTGGACGAGCAGTTCTCGCCCATGTTCCAGAAGACACCCTGAGTGACGTGCTGTGCGACAACGTCCAAATTCTCGGCGTCATCGAGGACGATGCACGGGTTCTTCCCCCCGCATTCAAGCACAATGCGCTTGAGGTTGGACTTGGCGGAATATTCCAGGAATTTCCGGCCGACATCGGTCGAGCCGGTGAAAGCGACCATGTCGATATCCGGATGCATGCCAAGCGCCTTCCCGGTCACGTCGCCCGGACCGGTGACGATCTGCAGGACGCCGGGCGGCAACCCGGCCTCATGCGCCAGCTCGGCAATGCGCAAGGTTGACATGTTGGTTTGCTCGGCCGGCTTAACGATGACGGAGTTGCCCGTCGCAAGTGCCGGTCCGATCTTCCAGGCCAGCATCAGGATCGGGAAATTCCAGGGCAGAACGCAGGCGACTACGCCCAGCGGCTGGCGCACGATCATCGACACGACGTCATCGCCGGACGGCGACGTCTGACCGTAGAGCTTATCGGTGGCTTCCGCGTGCCATTCCAGGCAGTGCAGAGCCTCAGGGATGTCTATGGTTTCGACGTCGTAGATAGGCTTGCCGCTTTCGAGCGTCTCAAGCACGGCAAGCTCATGGGCATTTCGCTCCATCAGCTTGACGAGCCGCCGCAGCACGCGCTTGCGCTCGCTCGGATGCGCACGCGACCAGGCGCCCGATTCAAATGCCAGCCGGGCCTTCTCGACAGCAAGATCGACATCGGCCTGACCACAGGAGGCGATCCTTGCAATCACCTGCCCCGTCGCCGGATTGATGGTTTCGAAAGTGTCGCCCGATTCCGCCGCCCGCGCCTTGCCGTCGATCACCGCGTTTGTCGGCAGCGGCAGGCTGACAGCCAGATTCTGGTACTCATCACGCGTTAATAGCGATGACATTCTCGGAAGCCCTCTTTTGGGATTTTGCAGTGATTGACGCGATGACTGCCTTAAGGGTGCGGATCGTCGACTCCAGTTCCCGCTTCTGTTCGTCGTCGAGTGCCCGCATCGGCCGGCGCACCGGACCCGCCGGTAAACCGGCAAGCTCACATCCGAACTTGATGCTCTGAACGAACTTGCCGCCCTGTTCGAGAAGTGTCATCAGAGGAAGGAGCGCCGACATGATCTGCCGGCCTTTCGTGAAGTCCTTCTCGATCACGCAGGCTTCGTACAGCGCGAGATGCTCAGCCGGCAGGCAGTTGCCAGCTCCACAGACCCACCCCCTGGCACCCCAGGCGAAGAATTCAAGCGCCTGATCATCCATGCCGCAGAACAGATCGATGTGCGGATAGTCACGAGCCAAGGCGTGCAGCTGGTTGATGCTGCCGCTCGACTCCTTGATGGCACAGAAATTCGAGCTGCGACCTACCCGATCCAGAAACTCGAAATCCATCATCGTGCCGGTGCGGCCGGGATAGTTGTAGAGCATCACTGGTAGATTGGCGGCCTTGTCGATCGCAAGCGCGTGATTGGCAAGCTCGAGCTGCGTGGGAACAGCATAGTACGGCGAGCCGATCAGGATGCCGTCGTACTTCAGGTCTTTGGCAACCAGCGCATATTCGATGCAGTCCTCTGTTCGAATGGCGCCGACACCGGCGATCAGCGGCATCGCCCCCTTCACCACGCTTCTGGCAAGCTTAAGTAGGCTGACACGCTCGTCACGTGACTGGGCGTAGTATTCGCCTGTCGTACCACCCACAATGATACTGTGGACGCCAGTCGCGACCAGGTGCTCGACCATGACACAGAAGCCGTCACGGTCGATCGATCCGTCCGCGTGAAAGGGCGTTATGACGGGCGGAATAACGCCTTTGAACGACATCTGCCTTGGCTCCAACTTGGGCTACAGGTCAGTGTTATATGCAAGCTGAGTGGCGGGAACAGCCGAAATAAAGTCACTCGACAAGCTACTTTTTTGCGGTTCTGGTGCGCTGAGCGAGGATGACCACATGCTGCTCGAAGCGCATGCAATCCGGTGGTAGCCAAATTAGCAGCAGTCATCGTCTGGTGGCGAAACGGCCCTACGACTTAGCTTCATAAGCGATGACACGCTATCATTCGCAGCCAAGATAGGACGAGCCCTTCTCCACTCGTCGGGCATTCATAGTATTAGCAGTAGCAAGGAAACCTTTAGTGAATTTGTCTCACATGGACTTCTCTTTCCGCCTGTTCGTTGAATGCACCTAACGTGGCCCGCAAGCCCCTTGATCATTCGAGTCCCCCTGGCGCACCAGCAGATCGCGCCCGGAACAGAACGCGGGTCCTGCTGCGATTATTCCATCAGTTTCCTTCTTTTCAAGTGCGTCTGTCGCGGCATGCCGCATAGGGAATAAATGCGGCCTCGGCACTCACGGCAGCGCGTCCTGATCAAGTATCGTGATATACTTTTCGACGTTTCGATCTGCGATCGAACAGCTAACGATGTGCTTGCTTCTTTCTTTCTCGGTCCTCGCGGTCCAGAACGTGTTGACCAGGATTGAGACCGGAGTAGGCACGCCGGTCGCGTAAGTGGCCCCTCGAAATGGAAACCAAAATGCGAGGACGAGAACGTGTGTCTCACGCCGATATCTCACACGGGATCTTAGAGGCTGCTTTCCTTCAACCGCGATGTCGTCCACGACATAAATATCAGCGGCAACTTCTGCCGCCTCACGATGACAGTTTCAAAAACCGACTATGCCGCCGGAGCAACAGATCCCTCCTGCCGGGTTTGTCCTGTTCGCCACAAGGTGGTGTTCGGCCTGACTTCTCGCGCTCTCATTTAAGCGATTGAAGAACTGCAAAAGATCTTTTGAGACTCGTTCTCCGTAGTTGGCAAACTGGCCGGTGACGAATGCAGCCTCGTCGGAGGCAATCCATGCGACCATAGCCGCGACTTCCTCAACACGGCCGGTTCGACCCAACGGATGAATGGCACCCAGCCGCCCCCGCGCCTCCTCGGGCAAAGCGGCGACGAAATTGATGTTGAGGTCGGTATCGATCCAGCCGGGAGCCACGCCGTTGCAGCGCACCCCGTCTGGCCCGCCATCGACCGCCACGGCACGCGTCAGGCCATGCAGTCCTGCCTTCGAGGCACAATAAGCCGCGTGCCCGGGGTTGGACGCCAACCCCTCTATTGAGCCGATATTGACGATGGCGCCGCGGCTTCTGCGAAGATGAGGCATGGCGCGACGGATCAGCAGGAAAGGAGCATCAAGGTTGAGCGCCATTGTGCGTCGCCATTCGTCCAGTCCCGTCTCATCTACCTTCGCTTCAACCATGCGGCCGGCGTTGTTGACGAGGATATCGAGCCTGCCGGCCTGTTGAACAACCTCGTCTTGGCGCCCGTCACCCAAAGCAACCTTCCCGGCGAGGCGGGGTCATGAGCAGCAGCCGGCCAATCCTACTTGCAACAAAACCTTCCAATAAATTTGCAGGATCTTTAACCTCGCAAATCACTGACAATGCTACGGTCACCGTTATGTCTGAGGTTGGCACGGCTAAACGAGCGCACCCTGACAGGCTCAGACCACACAACACGCAAAGTTGGATCACCAACCAATGGCAACGAGAGCACTCATTCTAGTCGAAGGCGACACAACGGGTACTGGTCCCCTCTACATCCAAGCGGCCCAGCGTCTTGGTCTTCAGCCAATTACCCTGTCGGCTGATCCAGCTTGGTGCGACTATCTTGCGGCGGAAAGCATTGAGGCAATCCGTGTCGATACAGACAATCTCGATGCGCTAATCCGTGAATGTTCCCGTCTAGGGGCCACTTATGACATTGCTGGCATTACGTCCTCCCTGGAGGCGTTCTATGCGACAATTGGCAAGCTTTGCCAGTATTTCGATCTACCGGGACCGAACCCTGCATCCATTGAACGATGCTGCGACAAATACGTTCAACGTCAGCTCCTCGCGAAGGCCGGCGTTCCAATACCTTCTTATCGCGTGGCATCTACTGCGATAGCGGTTGAGAGCTCCGCCGCGGAAATCGGCCTGCCGGTAATTCTTAAGCCAGTCGTAGGCAGCGGCAGCGTCGGTGTCCGATTGTGCCGCAACGCCGACGAGTTAGCCGAACACACGACCTATCTGTTGGGCGGTGGGCAGATATGGCCATGTTCGCCGAGGATACTGGTCGAAGAATTCGCACAGGGCCCCTATTATTGCGCTCATATAATGGGAAATGAGGTCATTGGGATTGCCGCCGCTGAGTTCGGCCACCCACCGCATTTCGTCTTTCGTGAGAGCATCTTTCCTGCTGTGCTGACTGACGACGAGCACAGGCGTATCGCCGATGTTTCGTTGAGTTGTTTGCGAGCTCTCGGCCTTGGCTGGGGGCCAACGAACATCGAACTTCGGTGGACGAAGCGTGGCCCAGTCGTCATTGAAGTCAATCCGCGTCTTTCTGGAGGTGCTCAATCGGTTCAGGCGGCTTACGGTATCGATCTCCCATCTGAGCACATTAAGCTTGTCATCGGCGATGAATGGGATTTGCGCAGAAGGCATTCGCAGACTGCGGCCGTGCGGTGCCTAATTGCTGATCGCGATGGCACCCTGGATTGGATCAGTGGCGCCAGTCAGGCGGCTGCTCTACCAGGTGTCGCCAAGGTTAAATTGTATGTTGAACCCAAGACGCCGATCATCAGGAAAGGCAACTACCAAGACTGGATCGGATATGTTATGGCCGTTTC
Organism: Mesorhizobium caraganae; assembly: GCF_016836705.1. Lineage (GTDB taxonomy): Bacteria > Pseudomonadota > Alphaproteobacteria > Rhizobiales > Rhizobiaceae > Mesorhizobium > Mesorhizobium caraganae. Next base: position 20,367 of record NZ_JAFCGY010000045.1, read on the forward strand.
ATCGGATCTTGCTCAGACAAAGGCCATACTTCAGCATGCCGTCAACTTGATTGGCTGGTCGATTACACCATTTCCGACCACAGGCCAACAGGAACAATCCGGGACGCCTCACGCCTCTGCACCAACGCGGGTGCCCCCAGGTACGAGTTGATCGTTGCCGAACATTAAGAATTGAGAGTAAGCGAGACGCAGGTCGATGAGGCTTATCTTTGTTTCTCGGCGACAAAATGCTATTGACCACAGTAAGGAAATTACATCTGCGACCGAAAATCGTATTTGTAAATGACGAATTAAGTATGGAGACTGTTTTTGAAGATCAGCGCCTTCATGCTCAAGCACAGTCGCATTTCACCCGCAAGAAGGCTTGCGGGTGCTCACTCTCTGCAGGAGCAGGAACAGAACGTAGGCGCGTCAATAGGGCCTCGCATAGGCTGAGTCGCGCCGACTGATTGCGGAGTTGCCCGTTATCCCGATTCCGTCTCGCCGACGTCCGCCTCTTCGACTTCGAACTTGGCGCTGAGCTTGATCACCGGTTCCATCGCCGCGAAGAACGTATCCGGCAGGTAGCACCTGATGTCGTGGCCGTCCAGCATCTTCCTGGTCGGCGGTACCTCGCGCTCACAGAGATCTCCTGGAATCAGCTTCTTGTAGCGACAGCGCGTCTGGAACGGACAGCCGGAGGGCGGGTTCATCGGCGAAGGAATGTCGCCATCGAGCACGATGTGCTTCTTGACCACGCTTGTGTCGGCGATCGGAATCGACGACAGCAGCGCCTCGGTATAGGGATGATAGGGCGGCGAAAATATCTGGTCGGTCGTGCCTTGCTCGACGATATAGCCGAGATACATGACGACGACTCGGTCGGCGATGTAGCGCACCACCGACAGATCGTGGCTGATGAACAGCATCGTCGTCTTGTTCTTGCGCTGAATGTCCATCAGGAGTTCGATGACCGCCGCCTGCACCGACACGTCGAGCGACGAGACCGGCTCGTCAGCCACCACCACCTTGGCATCGCCGGCAAAGGCCCGCGCCACGCCGATGCGCTGTTTCTGGCCACCTGAAAGCTGGCGCGGCTTGCGGGTCTCGAACGCCCGCGGCAACTTCACCAGGTCGAGCAGTTCCAGCATGCGCTTGCGGCGATCGGCGACCGTCTTGCCAACATTGAACTTTTCCAGCGTGCGGATGATCTGCGAGCCGACCGTGTGGCTGGGGTTGAGCGTATCGAACGGATTCTGGAACACCATCTGGATCGACGACACCGTTTCGACACTGCGCTTTTCGATGCCGATCGACTGGATCTGCTTGTTGCCGAGCGTCACTGTGCCCGAGCTTGCCGTCTCCAGGCCGAGCAGCACCTTGGCCAGCGTCGATTTCCCGCAGCCAGATTCGCCAACGATGGCGACTGTCTCGGATTCGCGGGCCATGAACGAGATCGTCTCGTTGGCCTTGACGACGCGGCCCCCACTCGAGCCGAACACTTCGCTGCCGCCGACCTTGTAGTACTTCCTGAGATCCTCGATCTTGAGCACCGGCGCGCCGGGAACGACGCGCTCGTTGACCTTCTTGGCGCCGGGCGGCAGCGCTTCCCAGTCGATCTCGTTGAAGCGCACGCAGCGCGAAAAATGGCCGTCATGGCCGTCGACCGCGATCATCGGGATTTCGGCGGCGTTGCAGACGCCCTCGACGAAATGGTGGCAGCGCGGGCCGAAATTGCAGCCCTTGGGCCGCTCATGCGGCAGTGGCAATTGCCCGGGGATGGAGATCAACGGCCGCGAATTCTTGTCGACGCCGGGCAGCGGGATCGAGCGGAACAGCCCTTGCGTATAGGGATGGCGCATCCGGTCGAACACGTCCTTGATCTTGCCCGTCTCCACCGCCTCGCCCGAATACATCACGGTGATGCGGTCGCAGGTCTCCAGGATCAGGCCGAGATTGTGCGACACGAAGATCATCGACGTGCCAAACTCCTTGCGGAGTCCCTTCACCAGGTCGACGATGCCGGCCTGAACCGTCACATCAAGCGCCGTCGTCGGCTCGTCGAGCAGAAGCAGCGCCGGCTTCGACAGCAGCGCCATGGCGATGACGATGCGCTGCTGCTGGCCGCCGGAAAGCTGGTGAGGATAGGAACGCATCATGCGCTCGGGATCGGGCAGCCTGACAGAGCGCACCATCTCCAGGGCACGCTTATAAGCCTGTTCCTTCGACACCTTGTCGTGGATCAGCGGCACTTCCATCAATTGCTGGCCGACCTTCATCGCCGGGTTGAGGCTGGCCATCGGCTCCTGGTAGATCATCGCGATCTTGTTGCCGCGGATGGCGCGCAGCTCCTCGTCGGAGAGCTCGCCCATGTCCTTGCCCTGGAACTTGATCTTGCCGCCGACGATCTTTCCGATGTTGGAGAGGTCGCGCATGATGCCGAGCGACACGGTCGACTTGCCGCAACCGGATTCACCGACGATGCCCATCGCCTCGCCCGGCATGACCGTGCAGGAAAAGTCCATGACAGCCGGTATCTCGCCCTTCTTGGTGAAGAAGGAGATCGACAGATTTTCGATCTCGATGATCGGCTGGGCACTTGCGACGTTCGTGGCTTTGACAGCTTCGTTCATGGTCGGCGTCTCAGTCTTTCATCGATTGTTCGCGAAGCGCGTCGGCAAGAAGATTAAGGCCGAGCACGAAGGACAACAGCGCGAGAGCCGGCGGCAGCGCGGGATGAATGTAAGCACGCAGAAGGCGGCTTGCGTCCTTGATCGCCGTCCCCCAGTCCGGACTTTCGGGCGGAACCCCCAAACCGAAGTAGCCCAGCGTTCCGAGCAGGATGGTAGTGTAGCCAACACGCAAGCAAGCGTCGACGATCAGGGGGCCTCGCGCGTTGGGCAGCACTTCCCAGAGCATGATGTACCAGACCGATTCACCGCGCGTCTGGGCGGCAGCAACGTAGTCGCGCGTCTTGATGTCCATGGTAAGCCCACGCACGATGCGGAATAAGCCGGGCGAGGAACCGAGCACCACCGCAACGAAGATGTTGAGTTGGTTCGGATCGATATGAACGATGCCGAGCGGATCGGCGTCGAAGACGAGGCCAGCATTGATCCAGCAGCCGATCAGGATCGTCAGTCCGATCAGCAGGTAATACCGGTCGCGCCGGTCCTTGAAGCGCGTGGAGAACAGGGTCAGGAAAAAAATGGTCGTGAAAAGAAAGATCAAGGCCGCGAGCGACCGCGGGATAGACACTCCGATGCCGGTCGCCTCGCTGAACCAGTTGTCGAACGAAAGCTGACGGATTTCGGGCGTCACCAGCAGGTATAGCATCAGGATGACGGGGAAGGCCAACACCAGGTTGGCGAGGAAGCACAGAACGGAATCGACCCTGCCACCGTAGTAGCCCGCTGGTAGGCCGAGCCCGATTCCCACAATCAGCGAAAAGGCGGTGGCGAACGGCGCGATCAGCATCACGATTCGGCTGCCGTAGACCATGCGGCTGAAGACGTCGCGGGCGAGCATGTCGCCGCCGAAATAGTAGATGCCACTGCCATCAGGCACGGCGGTCCCCGGCAGCGCGTCCTTCATGGCCGCCACCTGGTTGAGGGGATCGAATGGCGCGATGATGGGTGCGAAGACGGCAGTGAACAGCCAGAACAGGCAGATGACGACGCCGGCGACCCCGACGCCGATCTTGAACAGGTCACCGTAGAGCCCAAGCTTGTTGCGGAAGCCGAAGCTGAGCGCCAGACAGATCGCCATCGCGATCCAGACCGGCCAGAACCGGCCGAGGACGTCCACGCTAATCGCGAACCACCCGATGGTATCAAATTGCATCCAGCGTCTCCCCTATTGAACGCGAATACGCGGATTGAGATAGGCGTAGCCGATATCGGAGATCAGCTGCGTGACCAGCACGACGACCACCGATACCAGCGAGCAGCCTAGCAAGAGGTCGATGTCGTTGTTGCCCGCTGCCTCGTTCAAAGTGAAGCCGAAACCCTGGTAGCGGAACATTGTCTCGACGATTACCACGCCCGTAAGCAGCCACGGGACTTGCAGCATGATCACCGTGAAAGGGGTGATCAGCGCGTTGCGCAGCGCGTGCTTGATGACTACGTGGGAGAAGGACAAACCCTTCAGTCGCGCAGTGCGGATGTATTGCTGCGTCATCACTTCGACCATCGAGGCGCGCGTCATGCGGGCGATGTATCCGATATCGTAAATAGCCATCGTCATCACCGGCAGGCTGAAGTTGTAGAAGGTTAGGCCTTGCGCCGTCGCCGACGCCGCCGAGCCGTTCAACCATCCGAGCCATGAGGCGAAGATGACGGTGAAGATGACGCCTGAGACGTATTCCGGAGTCGCTGTCGTCGCGATCGAGATGACAGAAAGCGTCCTGTCCGTTCGCGAGCCCTCGCGCATGCCGGCAAGAATGCCGATCAGGAGCGAGATAGGCACCACTGTCGCCATCACCCAGAACATCAGCTTACCGGTGGCCACCAGCGCCGAGAAAAGTTTTGCGGAAACGGCGGTCCTGAACTTGGTCGAGCAGCCAAAGTCGCCCTGCAATATGCCGCCGTAGAAGGGTTCGGCCGGCTCGCCGCAGTAGCTAAAGCGCGGAACCGCCTTACCGGTCGCAGGATCGAGTGTCGGCTGCTTCTGCACGACGCCCAGCCACTGCCCGTAGCGCACGAAGAAATTCTGCCGGTAACCTTCCCTGGCCAGCCAGCTTTCTATTTGTTCATCTGACGAGCGCATTTCGATTTGGTTGAGCGCCAGCTTGCGCAGATTTGGCTCGAGATTAACCATGTAGAAAACGATCACCGTCAGACTCAACATGGTCAGGGTCATGACACCGAAACGGCGCAAGACGAAACTCAGCATGGCTTCTTCCCCAATTATGGACCCCGTGTTTTGCAGTTTCATGCGGGGTTAAGACGAATCGAAGGTCAACTCCTCGTATCGACTGCTCCGAGTAGGCTAAAGGCGTTAGGCTGAATCTTCCGCGACCTGATGATGCCGCGGCGAGCCTCACTGCACTTTATTCGTTGGAGGATCGACAGTTCACTTCCGATCTATGCAAATACCCGCGCGCCGGGAAAAATAACCTCGAGGTTGACACCCAATTGATGGAGTTACGCGCGCAGCATCCGCCCCAGTGCCAGCATCTGTGGCGCCCTAATTCGGTCAATGTGGGCGGACGCGGGGTGTGACGCGAAGATCGCGACTACCATCTCCGCCTTTGGCGCGATATACAGGCTCTGACCGTAGAGGCCGAGACCTTCGAGAGCATCAAGCTCGTTGTGCGAAATCCACCATTGACTGCGGTACGTGTAGCCGAAGGGCAGTTGGGGCCTGGAGAAGCGGTCGCCCTCTTGCAGGTCGTGCACGACAGACGCCGGAACGAGCTGCTTTGCGTTCCACGTTCCTTCGCATCGGATCATCTCGCCGAAGCGCGCGAGATCGCGCAGGGTCGTGTTGAGGCCACTAGCGGCCCTCGGCGCGCCGGTCGTCGGGTCGATCTCGATGTAGCCGTCCTCCTCGCAGCCGAGCGGCGCCCACAGGCGCTCGTGCAACAGCTGCGCGAATGAGCGGCCCGTTACGCGCGCCATGACCCAGGCCATGACGTTCGTGTTAACGTTCTTGTATGCGAACTCGCCGTGCGCGCCTTGCTTACGCACCGTGCGCAGAAAGTCGCACGTATATGACTCGTCTATCTTTGTGACGTCCTGTACATATTCCAAGCTAGTCTGCATATCCATTACTTGGCGAAGAGTGGCATCCTCCCACCCGGTTCCTCGCAATTCTGGCAGGTAATGGGGGATCATCTTCAACTGGTCGAGCACGCCTTCCTGCACGAACGCCGCGGTCAGCGTTCCTGTGTACGACTTCGTGATCGATTGGCACGAATGTGGCAGGTGCGGCTCGAGCGCGCCGAAATAGCGCTCGTAGACGATGCGACCCCGATGCAGAACCACGATACCGTCCGCGTAGGTGTCAAATAGCGCCTCGTCAAAGCGTCGGGTTCGACCATCCGTATCGGCGAAGGTGATTGGGTCGATGTCAGAGGACATGTCGCTGCGCTCAAGCAGTGATGGCCCGTCCTGTCCGCGCCACACATTGATGGTCGGCCGAAGCTCGCGCATATGCGACAACGACCAGCGGGTCTGCGGAAAAGCGAAGACAGTGCCGGCGTCGAACGTGATACGCTTGTCTGCAGGCGGCGGCACACCGCGCATCCACCCGAGTACACTTGGATCCGACGCCCGACCGTCGAGGTACCGCTGTCCGTCGAATTCAAGCACGCCCTCTGTCACGTTGCCGAGAGGTGCCTGCAGTTCACATTGTACCATAAATGCTCCAGCCTTCCCAGTCTCTTCGATGCCAGAATGGCCGCTAATGCGGGGGTCTAGCAGAGATGCGGCCTATTCTGAACGGATGTAAGCGGAGATTGCGTCGTCATAACTTGAGCCTCCAGCAGGTGGCCAAATTCACGCACTCGGGTCGAGCCAGACCTTACTGAGTTCTGTCTCCCCTACCGGATGCATGTAGTAGTTCTTCACCTGTTTGGTGGAGTGATGGAACGCCGCAACCCAATAAGGCTGAATAATCACACCGGAATCCTGCAGGATCGTTTCAACATCCTGCATGAGCGCCCTGCGCTTCTGTGGATCTGGCACCGTCAACGCCGCGTCGAGTTTCTTATCGAATTCCGGATTTAACCACGCCGTCTCATTCCAGGCTGCGCCACTGCGATAGGCAAGCACCAAAGTCTGCACACCCAACGGCCGCATGTTCCAATTTGTTACGGAAAGTGGATACTTCAACCACCCGTTCCAGAAACTGGACTCGGGAATAACCGTACGCTTCACCTTGAACCCGGCCTCGCGCAACTGCGCAGCGATCGCATCGGCCGTGCCCTTAAGCCATTCTGTGTCGCTGCTGATGATGTCGTGCTCGAAGTCCATCTGACCAGCTTCGGTCATAAGCCGCCTGGCAGCCTCAACATCCCGTTTCTTTTCCGGAACCGGGTAAAACTCGGGATGTAAGGGGGCTACATGATAATTTGCAGCAACGATGCCATAACCATTGTAGGCAATCTGCAGCACAGCATTATTGTCGACCGCTAACTGCAGTGCATTGCGCACCCGCTGGTCGTCGTACGGTTTAGTAGTGACGTGGGCGCGGCACACTATAGTAGTGGCCGTCTTCGCCTCAGACTTCACCAGGCCAATTTTATCTAAGATTTTAACAAAACTAGTATCCGTCCCTTCGTTCGCATCTACCTCTCCTGATTCGAAAGCGCTCAGAAGCGCGGACGGATCGCTGCCATAGTCAATGAATTGCACTTCGTCCAAGTAGGCTTCGCCGCCCCACCAGCTTCCGTTTGTTCGACGCTTCACGACTGCCTTTTGGCTCACGTCCCATGACACCAGTTCAAACGGTCCCGTGCCTACCGGATGGGCAACGAGGTCCGACCCGTTCTTTTCGTAGTCACGGTGAACGATCAGCGCGGGATAATCGGCAAACCCCGGAATGATCGTAATATCGGGTTTTGGCAGCTTGAGTTTAATCGTGTGGTCGTCGACTTTTGAAATAGCGCCTTCTAGTGCTTTGCCCGTCTTTTCATCAACGAGCGTAGCCATGCGCGCAGCCATTGAGTTCCCAGGCACGTCCCTTTCACACCAGCGCAGCAGGTTGAACACTACGTCATCGGCAGTGAAGTCGTCCCCGTTGTTCCACTTGACGCCCTTCCGCAGGCGCAGGAGATATTCCGTCGCGTCGTCATTCGTGTCCCAACTTTCAAGAAGCCTTGGTTCAAAGGTGTATTCGTTGGTATACTTGACTAGTGGCTCGAGGAATTGCCGGTAGACGTTAGCCACTCCTGGATAGTCATTTACGCGCGGATCCTTCGGACCATAAACCTGCGTAGCAATTCGCAGAGTTCCACCTTTCTTAGGCACTTCTTCGGCATGCGCCGGCGGTATTGCATCCAGCATCGAGTACGCCATGGCTGTCGACGCACCGAAGACGGAAGCGAGCGCCAGGAACTCGCGCCGGTCCATCCCGTCCTTTTTTGCTTCCTCGGCGAGACTGTCGAAGACCTTAGGCATAGGTTTGCCATGCCTAGTAAAATACCCCATTTGAACCTCCCCAAATTAGTTACCGCCCGCAGTTTTACACCAGCACACAAAAAGCACCGCTTTTGGCACCAAAGACGTGTGAAAGAGTTGGACTCTGCGCTGGAATGTTCTGCACGCGGGGCACAGGTTACAGAAAGGGACGACTTTGGGCAGTCGAATTAAAATCAACCGGCGGGCGATTTTTTTTCCATTCGTGCTGTGATCTGTTTGAGCATCGACGGACATGCCGCTTGCGCGTTCAGCGCCCTTGCCGCCAGGTGGGCAGGTAGAAGCCGTGAACGGGCCTATCCGAATTCCGACCTCGAGGCCATGAACTGCCAATCTGGCTGCATCAATATTGGCGTCGGCCGCACGGCAGTCTAAAATTAAAAAGCACATCAGCAGACTCGCACTTACATGAGGCTCCATAGATGTTTAGTCCCACGGTGTGATGGTAGCATTGATGCAGCCATCGATAAGCACACACTACGGGACAGATACTTCACGGGAGCGCCACGACCACTCACGCGGTCTGAGCTGCGATACAGTGATCGAAAGCTTCGATCTAGGAGTTGAGCGAACGCTACGGCATAAACCCCAAGACGGTGACGAAGTGAAAGAAGCGCGACTTCGTCACCGACACACCGATTGGTCCGAAGGATGTGCGCTCTACAGTGCTCTCGAAGGAAGAGGAAGCGCTGGGCGTCGCCTTTTGCTGGCTTTCGTCAATGAACACCAGGCGCCGTGGATCAAGCCTGCCCTGGTACTTTCTCCACTGCGCCCGTCGTCGCGCAATCGACGGCCTGTCCTGCTCGCTGGCGAACAGCGTTTTTTGAAGCTGAACCCGGCCTCCTTCAGCACACGCCACACCGAAGGGGGATGCCGAGATGCCGCGCTCGGAAAGCTCCGCCCACAAGGCTCGCACGCTCACATGCGACGGCGAGGCAACCCGATCCGGCAGCCACCACGATGAGGTTCCAATCTCGGCCGGCTTGGCGTCCCATGCGGCGCGCCGAGGCACTTTCGCTCGACTGATGGCGCTGCGACCACTTCACAACACTCGCTACGCTGACCCCGAACAAAACAGCCGTTTCCCGGCACGTCCGACCAGCGGCAACCGTCGCCGCAACCCGCTCACGAAGACGTTTGAATAGGTTCTTAGCATCAGATGCCGGCCCTCCGCCCAGCGAGCATCTTGAATCACAAGATCACCCGCTCGTGAATCCCCATCCCTCCGCTTTCTTCCGAAATAGGCGACAGAACGATCCGATGGTCAACCTCTCTCTGGATCAGATGTTCTGAATACAGCAACGGTTTATATTCTCCTCGGTGCCAGTCTGAGGCCAGATCTCGATAATGGTTCGAAAGCGGCACACCCGACTGGCCAGGATTGTTAATAAATACACTGTTGTCCCAAGATCCAACATCAATAATCATCCGCACCGACGGTCCTGTAGTAACGGAGAACTCGTCCTGCCGATAAGTCGAATAATTCAAAGTCGAGCCACTACCGCCAAGGGCGATTGGCCCCAAAGACCATTCTTCAGCCGTTAATTCCTGTAGAGGGTGGCGTAATTCGAGCCTATGAATGCTCCCCCATGACCATTCCGCAGGGTCATGCCCCATGATTGCCATGCATTCGGCCCAGGCAGAAGCAAGGGTTGCCTTAATTGAGTCAGCCAGGCTTTCATCCGGGTGCACCTGTTCGAGCCAAGAAGCTATGGCTGAAGGCTCTAACGGTACGAGTAGTGCCAATATTTGATCGTCGGCGCCCTCCAATCGAGCAATTGTCGGACCAAGATGCTTGCTAAGCCAGATCTCGAAAAAAGCCGCAGCCGCGGAACTCGCATCCAAATGCCCATCCCAATCACAAAGCAATTGAAGCGCTGGCTCCGACTTGGAGTGGAGAAGAACTCCTAACCGCGCAAGAATACGAGTTGCGATTGGCGAATAAACCGAACACTGCAGCGACATACAGTCTTGAATAGAGATCGGTTCTGACCTCGAAAGGCTTGAATGAAGCGTATCGTGTCGGCTACTGTCCGACCACTCGTAACCAAAAGCTGGATGGGCTCTACTCCACTCTTCCGGCACATTCATTGCATTAGCAGTAGCAACGAAACCTTTCACTGGGTTTGTCTCGGACGGTCCTTCGTCCGGCGACAAATACCCTTCCCATTCAAATTGGCCATCTCCGGGAACCGGAAGCAGGCCGTCCCAATTTCTTCGAACCGGGGACGCACCTGAGGGTTTCCACGCGATTGTATTGGAAGTGTCCGCGTAGATGTGATTGACAGAGGGGCAACCCCAGGATGCTAGGGCGGAAACGTACTCTGCATGGGACTTCGCGCGCATAACCGCCAAGCTGGCCATGTAAGGAGCCATGCCGGAATCCATCCACACAGTTCGTAAGGCGAAAGCGCGGTTGTCTTCAGCATTCTGGTAAAGAATAGGGCCATGGCGCGTAAATCGAAGTGCGACCTCGTGGTTCTTGTGGCCACGAACCGGGATACTCTCTTTAACGGTCACTACCTGTTCCCAGGCTCCTTCATAGGAGTATTTATTTCCCTCACCGGGCTTCAGATCGTAGACGTAGATATCTTCCTGATCAGCGCCAAAAATAGTCAGACCAAAAGCGGCCGTGCCGTTATGGCCCATCGAAATTCCTGGCACCAACGGCTCCCCGGCCCCGATGACATTGAGGCCAGGCATACTCAGGTGTACAATATATCTGATCGACGGCAGGACATGCTTCCGATGCGGATCTATCGCCAGTATCGGGCGTCCAGTTGTTGTTTTTCCCGCGGATATAGCCCAGTTGTTTGAGCCCTCTTCGAACGCCGTCCGTACAATCTCGTCAGACGCTGTCACGCTGGTCCAGAGCCCAGCTTCGTGAAGACTGGCTGCAAGTCGTTCCCTTGAGAATGATACTGGACTGATTGCCAGGCGAAAATCACGCAGCACTCGATCACTCAGAACGGCCGGGTCAAAGCCTTGCGCTAGTCGTGGCGCTATCGCGGGTGACAATTCTTGCCTCAGCCTGTCTAGGCGAGTGCCTTGCTCCACGCCCGCCAAGGCCATCACCTTACAACGTAGAAGCTCCGAAATCGCGTTCCGGGTAAGTGAATGCGTTCTCACCCTGACGACGTCTTCCGGTTTCCAATGGTCAGGCCTGTGGCCGAGGAGGATGAACTCGGGTGGCAACGCAATCAATCCGTCATTGCAGCTGTCGACATAGGAATTTATACCATCTACGAACGCGGAGCATATTTCCTCGGACTCAGGACCGTATGCCGTCCATTCTGTACTCATGGCTCCGCGAAATAGAAAGTGACGCGCTGCCCTGTCTTGCTCCAGATAGCCGGGACCAAAGTCCCGTGACAGGAGACCGAGACCTCGTTTGCGCGCGATATCGATCTGCCAGAGGCGGTCTCGGGCTGCATTCCAACCCTGGGCGAAAAATAAGTCGTGCAGGTTTTGCGCCTTGATGTGGGGAACTCCCCACCTATCAATGTCGATCGCGACCTCGTTCTTGAGCCTGCTGAAACTGTGGCGATCGAAGGTGATGCTTGTAGACATTATCTTGTTCCATCTACGGCCAGGCATTGGCAATCACCCAGACGCTCAACACTGAACGGGCCGCTTACGTCGGCAGGAGCGGTCCAAGTTGATAACATCCGTACCAATCCACCTCGGGATGGGCACTCGAATAAAAGTCAATTGGTAGGCGACTTTTTTGCATCGGCTGCAAGCCTTCGACACGTGCTAATTGTCACCAACCCTTTGATCACGCGCCGCTAGTCAGCAAATCCAAAAGCTGGCGAATACAATAGGGCCACAGCCAAGAGATTTGCCCATTGATAGAGGAACAAGATATGAGCATTACCAACCGCGAACTCGAGAGCAGGCGCATAGCGGCGGTTCCCGGTGGTGTAGCGTGCGCATTCCCAATTTTCGCTGATAGAGCTCTTAACGCAGAGCTTTGGGACGTTGACGGGCGACGCTACATCGACTTCGTGGGTGGAATGGGTGCCCTCGCCGTTGGTCATTCGCATCCTAGAATCGTTGCAGCAATTCGCGATCAGTTGAATCGCTTCACTCACACCTTTTTTGGAACTGCCCCTTATGAAGGCTACGTTGCCCTGGCCGAGCGACTCAATGCTCTTGCGCCGATGACCCCGGCCAAGACTCTGCTCGTTACAACGGGCGCCGAAGCAGTCGAGAACGCGGTTAAGATTGCTCGTTACTACACGGGTCGCCGCGGTATTATTGTCTTTAGCGGAAGCTTTCATGGCCGAACGCTGCTAACCCTCGGAATGACGGCTCAGGTGAACCCTTACAAAGAGGGTTTTGGTCCGTTTCCGGGAGAGATTTATCGTGTTCCGTTCCCATACGCATATCGCGGAATCAGTACGCAGGACGCCCTGTCGGCCCTCCATGCTCTATTTGAAATTGAACTCACTGCTTCAGAAGTTGCCGCAATTGTCATTGAGCCGGTCCAGGGCGAAGGTGGTTTCCTGCCGGCGTCCCCTGAATTCCTTAAAGCTGTTAGACAGATCTGCGACACTCACGGCATAGTGTTGGTCGCTGATGAGGTCCAGTCGGGTTTCGGACGGACGGGCAGACTTTTCGCAATAGAAAATTTCGACGTTCAGCCGGATTTGATAGCTGCCGCCAAGAGCCTTGCGGGCGGGCTGCCACTTGGAGCCGTGATCGGCAGGGCGGAAATTATGGACTCGGTCCACCGCGGGGGGCTGGGGGGCACTTACGCCGGTAATCCATTGGCATGCGCAGCCGCGCTGGCAGTGTTAGACGTTCTTGAGCACGAAGGATTGCTCGCTCGGGCAGAAGAAATTGGTGCGCGCCTGCAAGCGGGATTTGAGCGCCTCCGAATTAGAAGCAACCATGCCGAGATCGGCGAGATCCGTAGGCTCGGCGCAATGATTGGCATAGAATTGGTTACGGATAGCGTCAGCCGCGAGCCAGCGACAGATGTCACCACGAGAATCATCCAGGAAGCCGCTCAAAACGGCCTGCTGCTGGCCTCGGCAGGACGCTTTCACAATGTGATCCGCTTCCTTGTGCCGCTCACAACTTCGAACGAGATTCTGGACGAGGCCATATCCATCCTCAGTCGAACAATGGAAAGTGTGTCTGAGCTCCAAGCCTAGCACCGAAGGCGCGGCACGCGGAGGGCAAGCCGATGGAACTGCCAGACCCTGGTGACAGGCAGATCTGGCGTTAGAGTATCCGTCTTGGTCAAGGAAGGGATGGCAACCATTTCCGGTCGTCCCTGATGAGCGCGTTTGCGAGAACAACGAGGTTTCTCATGATGGCGGTTATAGCGAGTTTCGCGGGTCTGTCGCCTACTGTGCGGTTCATCGATCTTACCCCTCCCGTCGCCGCCGGCCGGTGAAGACCCGCAGGCGGCAACCCACCTTTGCCTCGAAACGACGAAACTCATAAGATAAGCGGTTCACCGTTGACTGAATCGGATCGGATCCCCCTGGGGTCCGATTAATAATTCAGGATGCTGGCTGGATTGTATCCATCCGGTCTGGGCCGCGGCGGGGTGCGGTCTGTGTTAAGCTGCAGCGATGGAGATCGACACCGACAAGATCGATGATGCGGTCCTGGCACTGCTTTGGGTGACCCTGCACAATGAACGGTGCGCCTGGAAGGGCTTTGACTGGGACGTGACGGATCGACTTCACCGGAAGGGACTGATCGCCGACCCGGTCAACAAGGCAAAATCCTTGGTGTTGACGGACGAGGGTCTTCGGCGGTCGGAGGAACTGTTTCGCGCGCTGTTTACGCGGCCGACGCCATGAGCGCCCGAGCGGGCCGCCAGTTCCATGGCAGCAGCTCACCGAGCCGGTTCTGCGGCGTGTCGGCGATGCGGGAGAGAACATCGGCCAGCCAGGCCTGCGGATCGACGTTGTTGAGCTTGGCGGTGGTGATCAGCGTCGCCATGAAGGCGGCCCGATCGGCACCGCGATCGGAGCCTGCAAACAACCAAGCTTTTCTGCCGAGAGCAAAACCACGCAGCGCGCGTTCGGCGGCGTTGTTGGTGAGGCAAATCCGGCCATCGCCGAGGAAGGTCGTGAACCCTTCCCAGCGCTTCAGCATATAGTCGATTGGCTCGGCGACCGGAGAGCTGCGCGACAGTCTTGCCCGCTCTGCCCGCATCCAGGCCTCAAGTTCGGTGGCGAGAAGACGGCTTTCTTGCCGGCGTCGTTGCAGACGTTCGTCGGCGGCAAGCCCGTTGATGTCGCGCTCGATATCAAACAGCGCGTCAATGCGTTTGACCGCCTCGAACGCGATCGGCGAGATCGGCGCGGCGTCCCTGCCGCGCCTGGCGTTGGTGACGATGTCGGCGAGCACGAAGAACTTGCGGCGCGCATGCGCCCAGCACAGCGCCTGGGTCAGCGGGCCGGGGCCACGATCTGCCTTGAAGAGCGGATTGTAGCCGCTATAGGCGTCCGCCTGCAGAATGCCGCTAAAGGTCTTCAGATGGCGCTCGGGATGTTCCTGCCGCCGATCGCGCGAAGCATAGTAGAGCGCCGCTGGCGGCGATCGTCCGCCGAACGGCCGGTCATCCCTGACGTAGGTCCAGATGCGGCCCGTATCGGTCTTGCCGCGGGCCAAAATCGGCACTGTGGTGTCGTCTCCATGCAGCCGCTCGGCGGCAAGCACATGCGTCTCGATCAGCGCATGCACCGGCTTCAGCGCTGCGGCACAAGCTCCGACCTGATCAGCCAGTGTGGAGAGGCTGAGGTCGATGCCCTCGCGGGCATAGCGCTCGCTTTGCCGGTTCAGCGGCTGGTGCTGGGCGAACTTCTCGAACAGGATCATCGCCAAAAGGTTCGGCCCGGCAAAGCCGCGCGGCGTCACATGGAAGGGCGCCGGCGGCTGCGAGATCTTCTCGCATTCGCGGCAAGCTTCTCGCGCACGGTCTGGATCACCTTCCACTGGCGCGGGATCACCTCCAGCGTCTCGGTAACGTCCTCGCCAAGCTTGGCCAGCTTGCCCGAACCGCAACACGGGCAGTTCGCCGGCGCGGCTATGACCACGCGCTCACGCGGCAGATGTTCGGGGAAAGGCTTGCGCGACGGTCGCTTGCGCTCGAACGCCCTGACCGTCGAGGAGCGTGCCGTCAGTTCCGCCGCCAATTCGTCCTGGCTGGCGTCGGCTTCCAGCTCCTCAAGCTGCAACTCCATCTGTTCGAGAAGCCGCGCCTTGCGCTCCGAGCGGCTGCCATGGATCTCGCGCTTCAGCTTCTCGATCTCCAGCCTGAGCCGGGCGATCAGCGCATCCGAGTGCGAGTTCACGGCTTGCGCGCGGGCGGCGAGTGCTTGCGCCTCCCGGCGGGCGGCACGCTCGGCCCCGTGGGTCGGTCAAAATCCCCCGGGTATGGTCACTTGAAACTCCCCCACCTGATGATCACCGGCAGCGCTGCTGAACAGCAGTAGCCGGTAAGGCAGGACGTTTATTTTCGCCCCCTTTCATAC
>NZ_JAFCGY010000046.1 GCF_016836705.1 Mesorhizobium caraganae
AGTTCCTCTCGTTGAAGGAACTCCATGGTCGGATCGCAGCTTCTACCCGCTCAAGACCAATACCTGTCGCGCCATCTCAGAACGAGGCGCCCCTCCCGCGAAGCGGGTTCGTGCATGAGGCGCAAAGTGGCCGGCCGTACCTGCCTGACCTGAATTGCAGGGCGAATGCTACTATGAGGCCGAACGGCGCACTTTGCCGAGGCCTCTACACCCCCAAGCGTCGGCTCCGTATCCACCTCCAGCGCCTCTTCCGCCTCATCCTGCCGGAGCCCCCCGCCGCCCATCGCCAGACCTTCCAGAAGCCAGCTTGGTCGAGGTCAGTCCGCGACTTCTGCTTCCAGAACGCCCCCTTGCCTTCGGCCACCGTCAGACCGGCGAGCTGCTCGATAACGGCCGGGCGACAGGCCATGATGTCGATGGAACAGTTTCGAAAACGCGGCCACGGTCTCGTAACCGACGCGGGTCGCGATCCGTGCAATCCCCTCGTCGCTTGTTTCGAGCAGAAACGCGGCCTCCGACATCCGCCGTGCAATCAGATAGCGGTACATGGACTGGCCGACGAGCTTGGTGAAGCGCGCTGAAAACGCCGAGCGACCGAGCCCCACGCGCTGCCCCAGGTCGGTAAGGGTCCAGGGTTGATCCGGTCGTTCGTGGATCAACTGCAGCGCCGGTCCTATGTGCGGGTCCGCCATCGCCCCCAGCCACCCGCCTTCTCCTGATGCAAGAGACTTGATCCAGCTTCGCAGCACCTCGACGAAGAGCACTTCCGTCAGCCGTGAGAGGGCGACGTCCTGGCCGGGGCGCGCAAGCGCCGACTCGCTGACCATGCGTTGCAGTATAGCCTCGAGCCATCCGCCGTCTTCCGTCGGCCTCAGGAGAAGCAGGGGCGGCAGCAATTCCAACACGCTGCCGCGCGAGGGCCGCTCCACAGTGAAATTGCCGCAGATCATCGTCGAGAACGGCTCCGCGTTGCCGCCATGACGAACGACGCCAAGACGT
The DNA here is from genome assembly GCF_016836705.1 of Mesorhizobium caraganae. GTDB lineage: Bacteria > Pseudomonadota > Alphaproteobacteria > Rhizobiales > Rhizobiaceae > Mesorhizobium > Mesorhizobium caraganae. The sequence continues at coordinate 1,000 of NZ_JAFCGY010000046.1, forward strand.
CCGGGCAGTCGATCGAGGTCCGGAATCGGTAGCGGCTTCGTCCGGCGATCCGAATAAATCACGTGAGGCTCGCCACGTGTGATGACGACAAAGTCGCCCGCGCTCATGTGGAGTTCCCGTCCCTGGTCGAGCGCGAGGGTGGCTGAGCCCCGGCTGAGATAATGGAACAGGGCGTAGGGGCGCGCCGGCAATGCCAGATTCCATGGATGGCCGAGCTCGAAGTGGAACAGCAGGGTTCCACCGAGGCGGACGCGGTCGAGCACTTGGCCGAGGATGTCCATCCTGCCGATGTTAGTACTGCGGACGGTCCGACACAATATTCGGACGATTGAGGCCTAACGTCCAAATGCTCCACGTACTACTTGGTCGCAAGTCGAGCCAACGGGTCGCGCGGCAAACCATCACGCAAACGGCGGATGGGAAAACCCGCGACTTTTGCCGACACGCCTGCCTCCCCGGACCCCCGTCGTCCGTCATCCCAACAGGAGCAATGAATGCGAAATCTTCTACTCTCAGTCGCCGCTGTCCTCATGGCCGGAGCAACATTTGCCGCCCCCGCCCAATCGGCGCAACTGCCCAAGGGGGCGGCGCACAATATCGTGCTCGTCCATGGCGCTTTCGTCGACCAGACGAGTTGGCAGCCGGTTGCCGATATCCTCACCAAGAAGGGCTACAACGTAACGCTGGTCGAAAACCCGCTCACCTCGCTTGCAGCGGACGTCGATGCCACCAAACAGGCGCTGGCGAAACAGAAGGGCAAGACGGTTCTCGTTGGCCATTCCTGGGGCGGTGTGGTCATCACGCAAGCAGGTGACGAACCAAACGTCTCGGCGCTCGTCTACGTCTCGGCATTCGCGCCCGACGTGGGAGAATCTCTGGCGGCCTTATCCAAGAGCGGTCCGGCAACCGAAGGTGCTGCTGCGATTCATCCCGACGAAAAGGGCAACCTCTACATCGACCCCAAAGTGTTTCCTTCGGCAGTCGCGGCTGACCTTCCGCCGGAGATCGCCGAATCCCTGGCAAACCATCAGCTGCCGTTGAACCACACGGCGTTCGAGGCTCCCGTCGACACGGCAGCCTGGCACGATAAGCCGACGTTCTATGTGATCAGCACGAAGGACAAGGTCATCGCACCCGAGGTCCAGAAGATCTTCGCCGACAGGATGAAGGCTGAGACGACGGAGGTCGCCGGCAGCCATGCCTCCCTCGTCGTCCACGCGAAGGAAGTCGCCGCGGTGATTGAGAAGGCCGCACTCGTGAAGTGACGATACCGCTCCCGGCACCTTCGTGCCGGGAGCACCACGCGTGCTCGGGTGAATGGGACCGACTGCAGACGGTCGGCTTTTGGCAAGATAGCTTGGAAACCTTGTGCCGTAGCTCCCGCGTTCCTTGACATCGGGTATTTATCCGAAATTATGGAGGAAAGAAGGATCGCAGGCATGACGGGAATCGCGCTGTCGGGCGTATCAAAGCACTTTGGCGCAGTCGAAGTGATCCGCGAGGTTAGCCTGGACATTGAGCCAGGAGAGCTGGTCGTGTTTCTCGGCCCGTCCGGTTCTGGCAAAACGACGCTGCTCCGGATGATCGCCGGTCTCGAAAGCATTGACGAGGGCACGCTGACGATCGACGGGGTGCGCTCGGAGAACCTGGCGCCGGGCAGGCGCAACGTTGCGATGGTCTTCCAGAACTATGCGCTCTACCCACATATGACAGTCGCGGAGAACATGGCCTTTGGGCTGAGGAACATTCGGGTCGCGCCGGATGTTATACGCCAACGGATCGCTGAGGCTGCGCGTATCCTGGAGATCGAAGCGTTGCTCCACCGGCGGCCGTCGCAGCTCTCCGGCGGGCAGCGCCAGCGCGTGGCCATCGGGCGTGCGATCGTCAAGGAGCCCAAGGCATTCCTGTTCGACGAGCCACTCTCCAATCTGGACGCGGCGCTTCGAGCTCGTACACGCGTCGAGCTTGCCGAACTGCATCAGCGTTTGAAGTCGACGATGATCTACGTCACCCACGACCAGGTGGAAGCAATGACCCTCGCCGACCGTATTGTGATCCTCAACGATTGCCGGATAGAGCAGATGGGAAGACCCGACGAGGTCTATGCACGTCCGGCATCGCGATTCGTCGCGACCTTCGTCGGGTCTCCAGCGATGAACATTCTACCTGTTACGGTTTCAGGCTCAGGCGACAGGCTCAAGGCGCGCTTGACGGATGGATCGCTCGTCGACCTTCCCGGCGCGCCGGTCAACATGGATTGGCGCGAACTGGGAGTGCGGCCGGAATCGCTGACTGTCGTCTCCGAGGGCAGTGATACATCCGCCACGGCCACGGTTGTCGAGCGCCTTGGCGAGCGAACGCTCGTCTATGCGCGGCTCGCGGATGGGACGCAGGTTACAGCACAGGATCGCGGGCTCTCGAGCGTCAAACCGGGCGACGCCGTTCGGCTGAAGTTCGACACCGCCGCCCTCCATCTTTTCGCCGCGGACGGATCGACCTGGCACGCGCGCTGACCGGGCCTGAATCCGCCGACCGGGGTGCCCCTGGCATTGCGCTTCGCTTGCGGGCCGCGGCTAGCCCTTGATGCCTGCCGAGAGCGTTATCGCTTCGGTTACTCGGCGTTGGAAGAAGAGGTAGGCCAGTGCCACGGGAAGGCCGGCCAGTACAGCTGCCGACAGCTGGCGCGCGTAGTAGACGCCGAAGGCGTCATTGACCTGCGTGATGCCGACGGTGATCGTCATCATCTCGGTGCGGGTCACAGAGAGGAACGGCCACAAGAACGCATTCCACGTCCAGATGAAGCAGACGATCGACAGCGCCGTCGTTACCCCCCAGTTCATCGGCACGTAGATTTTGAAGAGGATCCCGAATTCAGACGCATTGTCCATGACCGCGGCCTCACGGAAGTCCTTCGGGACCTGATCGAAGAATTGCTTGTACACGATGATGATGACGGGATGGATGAGCTGCGGCAACATGATTCCAGCCCAGCTGTTGAGCAGGCCAAGGTTGGCGACCAGCACGAAATGATTGATGATCAGCGCCGAAATTGGCACCATGAAGGAGGCGAGGATCAGCCACCATAGCGCGATCCGCCCCGGGAACCGCAACTGGGAGATCGCGTAGCCGCACAGCATCGAGATGAAGATGGTGATGACCGTTACGCCGACCGCGACCGCCACCGAATTGATGTACCAGGTGCCGATCTGTGTGGTGGTCACGGCGGAAATATAGTTCTCCAGCGTCGGCGTCTCCGGCCAGAGCTCGATGTAAGGCCGGACGACTTCGTCGTCCGGTTTGAGCGATGAGATCACACCCCAATAAAGCGGGAATGCCCATAGGATGGCCCAGACGAGCGTCAGTGCCGTGATCATCCCGCCCCAAAAGTTCCAGCGCTGCGCAGCCATGGCGTTCATCGGCGCCGCCTTTCGGCGAGCCGGAGCAGTTGGAATTGCAGGACCGAGACGACGACCACAAGCACGAAGAGGGTGACGGCGACAGCCGCGGCCCTGCCTCCCTGGTTCTGCTGGAAGGCCTTCTGGAAGACGTAGTAGACGAGCACCATATTGTCGTTCGGCCGGCCGCCGATCGAGAACAGATAGACCTGGTCGAAGATCTTGAGCTGCAGGATAAGTTGGATGGTCAATACCAGCGAGGTGATCGGCCAAAGCAGTGGCCAGGTGATACGCCGGAACGTGGTCCATCGCGTCGAGTTGTCGAGCGCCGCGGCTTCGTAGATCTCCACTGGTATGGACCGTAGTCCGGCGAGGAAGAGGAGGATCGAGAAACCCGCGGTCCACCAGATCGTCACCCCGGCCACCGCCGGCAGGAACCAGGCGCGCGACTTAAAGACCGGTACGCGCGGGATTTCCAGCCAGTCCAGCACATGCATCGCAATCCCGAACTGGAAATTCAGCGTCCAGTCCCAGATCAAATAGACCACGGACACCGGCAGGATATAGGGCAGGAAGAACAGCGCCAGCACGGTCGCCTGGAACCGGCCCTTGAGGCGTGACACGCCAAGCGCGATCAGCAGGGCGATGAGTGTTCCCGGGACGACCGTCATCAGCACGAAGTAAGCGGTGTTCCAGACCGCGCGCCGGAACATCGGGTCGTTGTCGAGCCGCAGGTAGTTGTCGAGACCAACCCACCGACCCTCGCCGATCAGCGGCGCATCGGTGAAGGAGATGCGAAACATCTGAACCGTCGGATAGACGAACGCCAGCAAGTAGATCGCAAGGAAGGGAGCGACCAGCACCAGCGCGACAAGACATTCAGTTCGGGAGTTGCGAAGCATGGCTCTTCCTCAAATATGGCTGGGACCGTCCTGGGCGGGGCGGTCCCAGCCTTTGAGCCCTACATGCTGTTCAGCTCTTCCTTGATGGATTTCACCGCCTCGCCCGGGTCCATCTCTCCATTGAGGGTCGGCACGAAATAATTGGACATGATGTCGAAGATCGGCCCGGCGACACCAGCCTTGGGCGACTTCGGATCGAAGATCATGTTGGCCGTCAACGTCGAGTAGGTCGCATTGGGCTCCATTGCCTTGTATTCCGCCGTCTCGGTGACTGGCCTGTAGGCCGGGATATGGCCTGCCGTGGCCCAGAAAAGCGAGTGCTTGTCCATCCATGAGATCACCTCGAGAACGACGGCACGCTTTTCAGGGGTGATCTCCTTGCCCTTGTTCTTCGGGATCGCGAACGAGTGGCTGTCCGCATAGGTGCATGGCTTGTCGAAGATCACCGGGATCTCGACGGCGCCCCAGTCGAACAGCTTGCCTTGCTTGGCGAGGTCGGTCATCGTAGGAACTTCCCAGACGCCGTTGATCATCATTGCGGCCTTGCCCGAGGTGAATAGGGCGACGGTTGCGGGATAGTCCGTATAGGTCGACTGCAGCCCAGCTTTCGTCCACCCTTGCAGAACCGCTAACGCTTTCGCCAGCTTTTCGGCGTTGTCGCCGGCGAGGAACTCGTTGCCCGTCAGAAGCTCGCCACCTTGCTGGCACACCAGCGAGTAAATGGTGCGGTACATGAAGTTGCCGTCGGCGGTGACGCTGCCCAGCGGGAACTCGACGCCGGCGTCCTTCAACTTCTGCAGTGTCGCGGTGAATTCCTCCTTGTTGCCCATGCCCACGGGACGGCCGTCGCCGCCGAGCACGCCTGCCTTCTTCAGAAGGTCGCGATTGTAGTACAGGACGATTGGATGGGTATCGAGCGGCACTGCGTATTGCTTGCCGTCGACGGTCACTGCGTCCATCGTCGTCTGGGCAAAATCCGAGGCCGAGAGGCCCATCTTGCTCATGTCGTCGGCGGTGATTTCTTCGAGAATGTCCTGGCTCACCGCCAGGGGGATGCGGCTGGCATGATAGGTCATGACGTCTGCCGCCTCACCGACCGCGGCCGAAGTCTGCACCTTCGCGTAGAAGGGCGTGCCCCACTCCAGCGTCGTGGCGTCGATCTTGATCTTGCCGGCGTGGGCGGTGTTGAAGTCGGTGATCATCTGCTTCATGCGCACACCGTCACCGCCGCCGAGGAAATCCCACCATATGACGGTTTCTTCAGCCTGGGCCGCGACGGCCCAAAATCCTCCGGCCGCAACCACCGCTATGGCCATTATCCTGCGAAAGTTCATCTCAGCTTCCTCCCGAGTACGGCGGTTAGATCCGCCTTGAACGTTTCAATGCTACACCAAACCAAACCCCCTGCAACGGATTTTACGGTATATATCTGATAGTCGGATATTAACTCAGAGTCTCACACGCACCATCGAGTAAGAGTGCGGCGGCAAGTTCAACGTCATTCCCTTGCTGCTGAGCGCAGCCCCGTTGCCTTTGACCGGTGATACGTTGTCGGGCGCGTCCTTGGTGTTGCAGGCCTCGAGATCGTCATGACGAATGATCGTATGCTCGATGGACTTGGCGGCGAACCGCTCGAGGGCGACGTCTGCCTCTATCGTCTCGGATCCATGCCGGTTGATTGCGAAGAAGGTCAGCGTGCCGGCGTTCGAATCATGCACGCCTGCAATGTCGAGCCATGGCACCTTGTCGGCCGCGGCCGCGTCATAGGTAGGCACCTCGACCGCGAGCTGCAGCGCGGTGCCGCGGCCATGCTTGGAGGCCAGCATGAAGGGCCAGTAGATCGTCTGCCGCCAGGCGCTGCCGCCGGGATCGGTCATGATCGGCGCGATCACGTTCACCAGCTGCGCAATGCAGGCGATGCGAACAATATTCGACCGTCGGATAAAGGTGTTGATGATGCAGCCGACCTGCAGCACGTCCTCGAAATTGTAGATGTCTTCCAAAAGCCTGGGCGCTTCCGGCCAGTCCCAGGCGCGCATACGCTCGGCGTCCAGCTTGCGCTGATGGTACCAGACGTTCCACTCGTCGAAGGAGATTTTCACGTCCCGCTTCGAGCGGGTCTTGGCCTTCACGTAGTCGATGATGCCCGCGACCGTACCGATGTAGCGGTCGAGCTTGGCTGGAAGAGCCAAATATTCGGCCGTATTCTTCTCGTAATTCTCGAAATACATGTGGAGAGAGATGTAATCGACCTGCTCGTAGGTCGCCTCCAACACTGTTGCTTCCCACTGCGGATAGGTCGGCATATTGGAATGCGACGAGCCGCAGACGACCAGTTCCACTGTCGGGTCGAGGCCGCGCAGCGCCTTGGCGGTCTCGTTGGCGAGATGGCCGTACTCGCTCGCCGACTTGTGGCCGACCTGCCAGGGACCATCCATTTCATTGCCGAGACACCAGAGGCGGCAGTTCCAGGGCTGCGTGCGTCCATTCTTGGCCCTCAGGTCGGACCAGTAGCTGCCGCCCGGGTGGTTGACATATTCAACGAAGGCCCGCGCCTCGTCGAGGCCGCGGGAACCGAGATTGACCGCAAGCATCATCTCGGTGCCGGCTTTTTCGGCCCAGTCGGCGAATTCGTGGATTCCAACCAGGTTCGGCTCCGTGGTGCGCCACGCAAGATCGAGGCGCCGCGGGCGGTTCTCCTTTGGGCCTATGCCGTCTTCCCAATTGTAGGCGGACACGAAGTTGCCACCCGGGTAACGGCAGATCGGAGTGTCGAGCGCACGCACCAACTCGATCACGTCCTTGCGCATCCCCTCTGCGTCCGCTTGCGGATGTCCGGGCTCATAGATGCCCGTATAGACCGCCCGGCCAAGATGCTCGAGAAACGAACCGTAAAGACGTTTGTCGATATCCGCGACGGCGTAGGCCGCGTTCGCCGTGACTCTGGCTTTCATGATCCCTCCCACTGCGGACTATCAATCCGACTTTCCGGTTTGTATCCGGGTCGTGGGTCAGTTAAGGGCGGAGTTCATCCGCCCGTCAAGGGTCCAGTATGCTCTCAAGCCTTGAGCAGGCGCAGAACGATGTCGTTGCTGTAATTGCCGAAGCCGCTGCCGAAGATGTTTATGCCGCCTGGGTGACGCGCATCTTCCTTCACGCCGATTCGTATCCGGATCGAGCGGTGCCGCTCGAGTTCCAGATCAGCCAGCGAGCATTTGGAAACCTTGTCATCGCCGCGATAGGTGCCGTTATTCGTGACGCGCCAGTGTACGAGGTCGCCATACTGCGATCCGGCTAGCTTCCACCAGCCGGGCGTATGCTTGCCGCGCTTGTCGCCATAGTCGGCCGGCGCCGTCCAGGTATCTATCTCGTGTCCGTTAATCGCGACCGTGATGTCCGATGGCCAATCCTTCGAAGTGCCCGGCACCTCGGACGAAAGCTCCATCGCCAGCTCCAACCCGCCGACTTTGGCATTGGCAAGCGTCGCATTGTTGGGAAACTGGTATTCGACGAAGCCGCGCGTGAACCACAGCAGCCCAGCCCGCATACGGTCAGGATCGAGGAAGGTGTCGGGCACATCGAGAAGTCCGATGACGCCGTCCTTTGAACACAGGCCGCAGGGGGCGGAAACTTCGCATCTTGTGTAGAGTCCAAGCGGCATCGCCACTTCTATGACGCCGAGATCCTGCGCCGGGGTGCGGTCCTTAAAGACGACAACCAACTCGGAGAAGGTCGAATAGCAGACCTTCTGGCTTCCCTTGCGCGCCTTCTGTGATTTCGTCTCGATCAGACCGACATCGACAAGAACCTGGATGTTTGCGGAAATTGTCGATTGCGGAAGACCCAGTTCTTCGGCCACCTGATTGACGTTTTTCGGCCCCTTGCGGTGCAGCAGATCGAGAATCCGGACCCGGACCTCGCTCGCAAGGCTCTTCAACAAGTCGAGCCGCTCAAGCGGATCGACAACCATGATTTCATTCGACATATGGCCCGCACTCGTCACACGGGTTATGTATCAGCAGATCAGATACAGATAAAGCCGGTGACAGTTCTGAATTGAACCGCGTGGAAGCACCGCTTTCGGCGTTGCATCGGCCCACACCCCGGCACCAACACAGATCATCACGTGGGAGAAACGGGTCTGACGTCTATCAAGCGCCTCTGCCCGAGGCTCTCGGACAATTCGAAGGAATTATGGCGTCCGCTTCTGGGAACCAGTATGACAATCCGCAATGGTCGCGAAGGAGACCTGGCCCATGGCCTGCTCATGCGGGCCGAGCTGTTTGTCGTGCCAATTGAGCGCCGGGAATCGGGGCACCTCGGCGCCGGCGTTCTGCCAGCCGGAACCGGCGGAAAGCAAACAACCCCGGCGCTTAAGTCACCACTGAAAGGCTCGCCGGCTGCAACACGCCGGGGAACGGCCCGATCCTGGCCGGACGATGCCCGGATTGGAAGAGGTTGCTGTGGAGGTTGGCGACCCACTGCTTGCCTTCGGTCGTCAGCTCCAGATAGCGGATCGCGTCGCCAATATAGGGCTCGACCTTCAACGTGAAGAAATCGCTGAAAATGGCGCCAAGATCGGCGGCGGTCTTGCAGCCGAGCTTTTCCGCCATCCCGGTCTCGGAGAACTCGGCAAACAGGGCCGGCAGCTTGCGGTGGTAGAAGGGATCAGCGAGTTGGCCGATCAGATCCGCGGCCCTGACCAGCGCCGGCTCGGTGTTGGTGGCCTGGTAGGCCGGATCGCTTGGTACCGGAAAGCGCGTCATCTCGATCGCCGCGACAATGCGCTCCTCGTCGATGAACTTCGAGGACCCAAAGCGTTGGCGCGCATAGATCTTGGCGCGCTCGATATGATAAGGCGCGAGCACCGCGTCGGAAGCGCCGCGCGGTGGCGTATGGCGCTCGCCGGCCTCGTTGATGACGAAGCTGTCGTCGCTGTCGCCCGGGCATATGCCGTGCACCATGCCAATGTCGTGGACCAGCAGTGCGCAGGTGTAATGCAGCCAGTCATCGGGGGTCAGGGATTCCGAAAGCAGCCGGCCGCGGATGATCTGCTGGCCGGCGAGCGTCACCATCAGCGTGTGCTCGATGTTGTGATAGAGGGCGTTCGAATTGCCGATGCGCTCCAGGACAAGGCGGGCCGCGCCGCCTATGTAGGCCGCATACTCCGAATTGCGATGCGAGAAATACTGCAGATAGAGTTCCGACAGATGGTCGCCGAGCCGGTCGGCCATGATGGAAATCGGATTGAGCATGACAATCGTTCCTGGCCTATTTGAAGCACGACAGATCGCGTGCGACAGCCATCCTAGCACGGTTCCGGTGTGGATTTTATCACAGCGTCGGTGATGCGCATCGCAGCCGCAGCAGGCACCTTTGCGCTTGCCTTGAAGCCATCCTAATCTGCAGGGTAATCGCCGCTCGTGGGCATAAAATGTCGGTACTGCCATTCCTGAGAATTTACGCGCCGCTGAACGCGGCGCTGGCTGCGCCCGGGCTCCTGGCGGTGGCTGCGCTCACGACACCGAACATTTCGGGACGAAGCAGGCTGGCTCTGGTTGCCCTGCTCGCTGTCATTTGGGGCGCCTATCTCGTGCAGATGGTCGCGACGCTGCTCAAGCGCCGGGCGGGAGACCTTCAGGACAGGACGCCGGCAATCGCCATCGATGTGCTCGCGGTCCTGGTTCCACTCGCCGCATTTCTGTTCATCCGCACGCCCGACTGGAGCCTCTACTGTGCTGTCTGGCTGCTGAAACCGCTGCGCGACTCGACCTTCTTCCCGGTGCTGGGCAGGGTGCTGGCCAACGAAGCGCGCAACCTGATCGGTGTCACCACGCTGTTCGGCGTCGTTCTGTTCGGTGTCGCGCTCGCGGGCTATGTCATCGAGCGCGACATCCAACCGGAAAAGTTCGGCAGCATCCCCCAGTCAATGTGGTGGGCGGTAGTCACGCTGTCCACCACCGGCTATGGCGACGAAATTCCGCAAAGCTTCGCCGGCCGCGTCCTAGCCGGGGCGGTCATGATGAGCGGCATCGGCATCTTCGCGCTCTGGGCCGGCATTCTTGCCACGGGCTTCTATCAGGAAGTTCGTCGCGGGGAATTTGTCCGCAATTGGCAATTGGTCGCCGGCGTGCCGTTGTTTCAGAAGCTCGGCCCGGCCGTGCTGGTCGAGATCGTGGCCGCGTTAAGACCTCGCACGGTGCCGGCGGGCGCCGTGATCTGCCGCGTTGGCGAGCCCGGTGATCGAATGTTCTTCGTCGTGGAGGGGCGCGTCACCGTCGCGACGCCGAAGCCGGTGGAGCTTGGCCCTGGCGCCTTCTTCGGCGAGATGGCGCTGATCAGCGGCGAACCGCGTATGGCGACCGTCAGCGCCGCAACGGCGGTCTCCCTCCTGTCGCTGCACGCGGTGGATTTCCAGATGCTGTGCAGCAGCAGCCCGGAGATCGCGGAAATCATCCGCAAGACCGCGCTCGAGCGGCGCGGCGTGGCACCGACGGCTTGACCGTACTGCAGTCCCGGAGCGAGCGCCGCCAACTTCGGCTCGTACCCCCTAAGCCCCCAGCGTCGGCTCGGTATTCACCTCCAGCGCCTCTTCCGCCTCATCCTCCTCGCCAAGAACCTCGCCATGCACCCCAAGCGGGCGACCGATCCAGATCGGGTCGACCAGATGGTCGCGCTTGGGGTTGGTGGTGTTGGGGTGGATGAGGATGCTTAAGCCGCCATGGTTCAACATCAGCCACGGGACCAGGGTAGCGAAAATCTCGGTGGCGAAGGAGACCTGGTACATGGCCTGCTCGTGCGGGCCGACCGGCTCGTCGCGCCAATTGCCGAGGCGCACGCGGAAACGTTCGCCGATGCGCAGGCGCAGCCATTCGGCATGCTGCCGCTCGGCCTGCCCGTCATAGTAGATATGGGCGTGATAGCTGGCGATCTCGGCGAGCGGCCTTGGCGGGCTTGGGCTGGCGGTGTCAGCGTTCACCTCGATGGTTCCCTCGATGATTGTCGTGCGGGCAGCGTATACGCAAGGGAGCTGCCCGGCAAAGGGGGCGCGTGGCGGGTGCTTCACGCGTGACCACGGGATCCCGTCCGGTCGCCCGGCAATGGGGAGAGCCATTCCTAAAGGGGGAGCACCATCCGCTACCGCGATGCCGTCCGTTCAAATCCTACCGATCAACACCAGGATCAACAGCACCACCAGGACGACGCCGGCGATCCCTGAGGGACCGTAGCCCCAGGAGCGCGAGTGTGGCCAGGCCGGCACGGCGCCGATCAGGATCAGGATCAAAACAATGATGAGGATGGTGCTGACGGTCATTAAGAATCCCTCGCCGCGATGCGGATATGATGGGACAATGCAAAAGGCCGCCCGGTTGTTCCGGACGGCCTTTTGTCTGACTGATCGAAGCTGGCCTATTCGGCGGCTTTCGGGAAGGCGATTGCCGGTTCGTCGAGCGGATCCGGTCTCGGGCTCGAGGGGGCATCGGGCTTCTTGTCGCGGCCGGATATCCGGCGGAAGAACGCGTAGAAGCGGCTGTTCTTGCTGCGCGTGAAGATCATCAGCATGGACGGCGTCACCACCAGCGTCAGCAAAGTAGCGAAGGACAGGCCGAAGACGATCGCCGAGGACAGCGAAATCCACCATTGCGTCGACGGCGCGTTGATCGTCGTCTCGTGATGGAAGATTTCGAGCCCAAGGCCAAAGGCGATCGGCAGCACGCCGAGAATGGCCGACACCGCCGTCAGCACGACCGGGCGGGCGCGTTCGCGGCAGGTCTGCAGCACCGCCTCCATCTTGTCCCAGCCCTCTTCGCGCAGCCGGTCATAGGTGTCGATCAGCACGATGTTGTTGTTCACCACCACGCCGGCCAGCGCGATGACGCCGATGCCCGACATGACGATGCCGAACGCCTCGCCTGTCAGAAGCAGGCCCAGGAACACGCCGATCGTCGCCATGACCACGCAGGACAGCACCAGAAGCACGCTGGTGAACTTGTTGAACTGCATCAAGAGCACCAGGAAGATCAGGAAGATCGCCGCACCGAAGGCCTTGCCGAGGAAGGCGCTGGCTTCGGCGCTGTCCTCGTTCGAGCCGGCGAGCTTCCAGCGTATGCCGCTGTCGAGCTTCATGTCGGTGACCGCCTTTGCCACCTCCGCCTGCACCGCCGCAACCTGCGTGCCGGCGGCGACGTTGGCCTGCACCACCACGGTGCGCGCGCCGTCGATGCGGTTGAGGATGCCGACCGTCGGCTCCGGCTTGCGCACGACGAAGTTCGAGATCGGCACCGAGCCTTGTGAGGTCTGCACGCGAAGCTCGTCGAGCGTCGACAGCGTGCGCCGGTCCTCCGGCAGGCGCAGCCGGATGTCGACTGCATCGTCGGCGCCGGCCGGCCTATATTCCGACAACTTCAGCCCGTTGGTCACCAATTGCACCACCGTGCCAACCGAGGTCGGGCTGATGCCGTATTGCGCCGCCTTGGCGCGGTCGACCTCGAGCGCCCAGTCGACGCCGGGCGGCGGCAGACCGTCGGAAATATCGATGACGCCGGGCACCTTGGCGATGCGCGCCGCAACGGCGCGGGCCTGGTCGTCGAGCCCCTTCGGATCGATGGCCGAAAGCCGGAGCTGGATCGCCTTGCCGGTGGGAGGACCTGCCTCCGGCACGCGCACCTCGACATCGACGCCGGGAATGCCGGCCATGACGGCGCGCAACTCGTCCAGGATGTGGTTCGCCGATTTGCGCTCGCGCCAGTCGATGAACTCATACTGGATGACGCCGACGACATCTTCGGGCACGTCCTGGCCGCCGCCTTGCGTCTTGCCGACACGGGTATAGACCGATTTCACGCCCGGCCAGCCGAGCAGGCGGTTTTCGGCGATCTTGGTCGCCGTATCCATTTCGGCCAGCGAAAGATTGCCGCGGGCGTGCACATAGAGTAGGCCGTAATCGGGTTCGACGCTGGGGAAGAACTCGACGCCGGCGCCAAATTTCGAATAGGCGAAGCCGACGCCGGTCAGCAAGACCGCGGTGAGCACCAGCACGGTGATGGGGAAACGCACCGCCTGCTTGACCAGCGCCATGTACCAGCCGTCGCGATTGTCGCCCTCGTGATGCTCCGGCGCCTTGGCGAAGATCGCGCCAAGCGTCGGCGCGAACACCAGCGCGTAGAGCATCGAGGCCGACAGCGTCACGATCAGCGTGATCGGCATGTATTTCATGAAGTCGCCGATGATGCCGGGCCAGAACAGCAGCGGCGAAAACGCCGCGATGCGCGTCATCGTCGCGGCGATGACCGGACCGGCCATGCGCTTGGCGGCGAGCGCGAAGGCTTCGGCCTTCGGCATGCCTTCACCCATCCGCCGTTCGGCGAATTCGGTGACGATGATGGCGTCATCGACCAGCATGCCGACCGCCAGGATGAGGCTGAACAGCACGATCATGTTGATCGTGTAGCCCATCATCGCAAGCAACAGGATGCCGATCAGGAAGGATGACGGAATGGCAAGGCCGATCAGCAGCGAGGCGCGGCCGGACAGCGCATAGAGGATGACGATGAACACCAGGATGACGGCGATCATCACATGGTTCTGCAGGTCGCCCAGCAGCTGGTTGACGAAGACCGACTTGTCCTGCGTGTAGGTGATATTCATGCCTTCCGGCATGGTCTTGACGTAGGCGTCTGACACTTCCCGCACCTTGGCCAGCGTGTCGATCAGATTGGCGCCGATGCGCTTCTTGACTTCGATGGCGATGGCCGGCTTGCCGTTGAGGCGGGTGATCGTCTCGGCATCGGCGAAGGTCGAACGCACCGTGGCGATGTCCTTGGCCTGCACGACGGCATTGGGGCCGGCGACAACCGGCAAGGACGCCACATCCTCGGGCGTTTCGATCAGCGACGGCACCTTGACCGCGTATTTGCCTTCCGAGCCTTCGATGTTGCCGGCGGCGACCAGGCTGTTGGAGGCGCCGACCGCGCCGATCAGCTGGTCGAGCTGCAGGCCGTAGGACGACAGCTTCATCGGATCGATGACGACTTCGACGAGGTCGTCGCGCGAACCTTGCAGAGAGCCTTCGAGAACGCCCGGCACTTCCTCGATGCGGTCGCGCAATTCGCGCGCGGCGGCCGTCAGCACGCGCTCGGGCAATTCGCCCGACAACGTCACCACCAGCACCGGGAATTCGGAAATGTTGACCTCGGTGACGACAGGCTCTTCGGCGGCCTGCGGCAGGTCGGCCTTGCCGTCTTGCACCTTGGAGCGCGTGTCCTGCAGCGCGGTCGCCAGATTGGTCTGCGGCTGGAACTCGACCAGCACATAGCCGCCGCCCTGGAAGGCGGCCGAGCGCATTTCCTTGAGGCCCTTCAGGCTCTTCAGCTTGCTTTCCATCGGCCGCAGCAGAAGGCGCTCGGAATCCTCCGGCGAAATGCCCTGATAGACCAGGCTGACATACATCATCGGAATCGGAACGTCGGGTTCCGCTTCCTTCGGCGTCGACTCATAGGCAACCCAGCCCGCCAGCAGCAGGAACACCAGGACCGAAATGGTCAGGCGGGCATTGTTGATCGCGAGTTTGACGATATCCATGGCTAACGCCTGTTCTCAAGATTTCAGGAGCCGCATTGCAGCCGGTTGTCCCCGCCCGGGGCCATTCCGGCGCTACTGCGTTGTCGCTTCGCCCAACAGTTTCTGGATGGTCGCCTGATCGGCTTCGACCGGCTTGACGACATCGCCTTCCTTGACCAGCTCCTGGCCGGCGACGATGACGCGGGCATCGGCGGGAATGCCGCCAAGCACCAGGCCTCCAGGTGAGTCGTCGACCAGGTCGATCGGGAAGAACACCACCTTGTTGTCCTTGTCGACGGCGCGGATGCCGAGGTCGCCCTTGTCGCCGAGCGTCACCACCGAGCGCGGCAGCATGACGGCGTCGGTCGGCAGCGCGCTGAGCGCAATCTCGGCCGTCATGCCGGCCGGCACCGAGCCGTCACCATTGGGAATGGCGATCTCGACGCGGAAGGTGCGGGTTGCCGACGAGGCGTCGCGGCTGATGTAGCGCACGGTGCCTTCGACGGTCTGGCCGCTGACCAGCCGCACCGCGGCCTTGTCGCCGAGCTTGAGATAGCCGAGGTCGCGCTCGCTGACTTCGCCGCGCGCAATCACCGGATCGAGCTTGAGGATGGTGGCGACTTCGCCGCCCTGCATGACGGAACTGCCGAGTTCCACCGGCACCCGGTCGATGACGCCGTCGAAGGGCGCCTTGACCAGATTGCGGTCGAGTTCGGCCTGCGCCGTCTCCAGCTGGGACTGCGCCGCGGTCAGGTTGGAGCGCGCCGTGTCGAGCTGCAGCTTGGGCAAATTGCCGGTCTTCATCAGCTTTAGCGACGCGTCCAGTTCGGCCTGGCGCTGCACAACAAGCTGCTTGGCGTTGTCGACCATCGAGATCTTTTCTTCCGCCGCCAGCATCAGCACCAGATCGCCGGTCTTGACGTGATCGCCCTGCTTGACCGGCAGCTTTTCGATGACGCCGGCGACGCGCGTGGCCAGCACAGCACGCTTGTCGGCTTCGGTCAGCCCGGAAATGCGGATGGCGCGGGCATAGGTCTTGCGCGGCGGCGTCACCACCGCGACGGTGCGTAGCGGCGCCTTGGACTCAGCCTCTGCGGCCTTGGCTGCATCCGGCGCCTTGGCCTGATCGCCTGGCTTCGCCTGATCGCCTGTCTTGGCCGCGTCTTCGACGGCGGCGCTGCCGACAGACGAGAACGCGCCTGTCCCCATCCAGGCGGCGAAACCGATGAGCACAACAATAGCGGCAAGCTTGTGAAACCTGATTTTCGGCATCATTGTTTTTCCACTGCGGGGTTCGGCCAAATCGTTTTCTAACAGAGGGCCGTCATGTAGGAGCTTCCGCGTCTTTCAACTCGGGCGCGTCGCCGATATGGGTGCGCGCTGTGCCGTGTTCAATTTGCCGTGAACGGCGACCCGCGCTTCTACATCAAAGTTGCAGCGCAATATAGTCACAAAAGTTGCGCGATCATTGTGTCAGGGGACACGGCGCGCCTGCCGCCATCCAGTTCTCGATTGCTTGATAGGTCGCTTCGGCCGAGCCGGGCGCCGGCTCACGATCGGCACCTGGCGCCCAGCCCCAGGCGACCAGTTTGTCGTCGCGCACATGCAGCGCAACATCCTCCAGGCTGCGGTCGCCATTGCGGTTGCGATCCTTGATCTGGGCGCAGATTTCCGCCGAGGATTTGCCAAACCAGACCATCTCGGTCGGCGCCAGATGCCAGTTCTCGGCACCGGGCGGTCCGTGCAATGCACTGGAATTGCTGGCGAAATGACACGTGGTGCAGCGCAGGCCCGGATTGCCGAAGCCGGAGCCGTCGGCGCCACGCTGGATGTTGAAGGCATGAACGCGCGTGCCGCCATAATGAGCGCCGGACCAGCGCGGCCGGTCGTCGGCGACATGACAGTCGGCGCAGCGCGGATGCGAGAACACGGCGTAGATCTTGTCCCATTCGGGCAAGCCTTTGGCGGTGTCGACCGCCATCGGCGCCGGTGTCTGGCTTTCTTGTGCGGTTGCGAAGAGCGCCGCTGACAACAGGGTGGCAACAGACGTCAGGATGATGAGGAGCTTTGTCATGCGAAGGCCACCGCCTTCGACAGCGGCAGCGTTCGGATGCGTTTGCCGGTGAGCGCGAAAATGGCATTGGCCAGTGCCGGAGCCGCCGGCGGCGTGCCGATCTCGCCGACACCGCCCATCTTGTGGAAATTCTCCAATATCGCGACTTCGAAGGCCGGGCACTGGAAGATGCGCATGGCATCGAAGTCGTGAAAATTCGACTGTTCGACCATGCCATCGGCGAAGGTGATTTCCTGACCCATGGCCGCCGACAGCCCATAAATGGCGGCCGAGATAAGCTGCGCCTCGATGATGCCTGGGTCGAGCGCGGTACCGACATCGGCGGCGATCCACATCTTCTCGATGCGGATGCCGGCGGGCGTGTCGGCGACCTGAACGATCTCGCCGACCCAACTGCCGAAGGACAGCGAGAACGCCATGCCTTTGGCCTTGCCGGGCGGCAGCGCCTCATCCCACTTCGCCATCGCGGCGACTTTCTCGACCACCGCCACCGCCGCCGGATAGGCGGCCATCAGTGTCTTGCGCAACGCGACCGGATCGGTCTTTCCAGCCACCGCGATTTCGTCCAGAAATCCTTCGTGGAAGAAGCCGTTGATCGAACTGCCGACCGAGCGCCATGAGCCGACAGGGATGGTGACCGGGGCGGCAATGGCGCTCACCCGGTAATTCGGGATGGTGTAGGGCTGGTCGTAGGCGCCATCGACGATAGTCTTGTCTGGCCCGATCGGCGATATCGAAGGGAACAGCCGGCGCAAGGTGCCAGCGATCACCGATGGCGAGGCGATCGTCATGTCGACGGCCACCGGCAGGCCGTCATCGCCGAGCCGCGCCCGGAACTTGCCGACAGCCGCCGGCCGGTAGGCGTCGTGGCGCATGTCCTCTTCGCGCGTCCACGTCACCTTGACCGGCCGTCCCTCGGCCGCTTTCGCCATCAGCGCCGCGCACAACGCATAGTCCATCTCGACTCGGCGGCCGAAGCCGCCGCCCATGAAGGTGGTGTGGACCGTTACTTTGTCCTGCTCGATGCCGAGGACGTTGGCGCAGAGCTGGCGCACCAAGGTCGGCGCCTGGTTGCCGCACCAGATGTCGAGCACGCCGTCTTTCAGCCGCGCCGTCGCATTCATCGGCTCCATCGTCGCATGCGCCAGATAGGGCACGGCATAGTCGGACTCGATGATTTTTTCGGGCGGTGCGCCGGCAAAGGCCTTGGCGACATCACCATTGTCGCGCATCGCCGAGCCCTCGGCGCCTAGCGCCTGCTTCAGCACCCCGGCAATTGCTTCGCTGTCCGGCGGATATTCGGCATCGGCCCATTGGGCGTCGATCGCTTCCGCCGCCTTGAATGCCTCCCAGGTGTTTTCGGCAATGATGCCGAAGCCATGGCCATAGTTGGTTTCGAGCGGCACGATCTTGATCACGCCGGGCATCTTTTCGGCCTTGGCGACGTCAGCGCTGACCGGCTTCGACCAAAAGCGCGGGCTCATCTTCACCGTGCCATAGACCATGTCCGGCAGGCTGACGTCGATGCCGAAGATCGGCGCGCCGGTAACCTTGGCAAGCATGTCGATCCGCTTTTGCGGCTTGCCCAGAAGGTTCCAGTCGGCTTTGTCCTTGAGCCGGACTTCGGCCGGTGGCGCCATCGCGGCAGCGTTTGCCGCCACTTCGCCATAGGTCAACGACTTGCCTGAGGCCTTGTGCAGGATTGAACCGTTGGCCGTTTCCAGATCGGCAGCAGCGACGCCAAGCTTCTGCGCCGCCGCCGCGATCAGCATCTGCCGCGCGGCGGCGCCCGCCTGCCGCATCTTGTTGAAACCATCGCGCGTCGAGGCCGAGCCGCCGGTGCCTTGCAAAGCGAGGAACTTGCCGACCACGCCGAGACCAGAACGCACCGCCTCCGCGGTCATGCTCTCGTCGAAGAAAGCGAACGGGCCGCCCTCTTCCAGGATCGCCGCATTGTAATAGGCGTAGGAGGCCGGGCCGTGTTCGACCTTGACCTGGTCGAGACCGACATCGAGCTCTTCGGCGACCATAACGGCAAGCGTCGTCGAGATGCCCTGTCCCATCTCGGCGCGCGGGGCGACGATGGTAATGGTGTTGTCGGCGCCGATTTTCACATAGGGGTTGAAAGTCGCCTCACCAGCGGCGAGATCGCCCTGCAGCGGGTTCGGGTAGGGCTTGCGGTAATAATAATAGCCGACGGCAACGCCACCGGCGATGGCGGCCGCGCCGATGAGAAAGCTGCGCCGCGCGATCTTTCCGACACTGGCCATGATCAGAGCCTCGCCGTCTTGAGGACGGCCGCCTTCTTGATGGCGGCGCGGATCTTCGGATAGGTGCCGCAGCGGCAGAGATTGCCACCCATGGCATTGTCGATGTCGGCGTCGGTCGGATCGGCGACTTCGTCGAGCAACGCCACCGCGCTCATGATCTGGCCGGCCTGGCAATAGCCGCATTGCGCGACCTGCTCCTCCAGCCAGGCCTGCTGCACCGGATGCAGCTTGCCGGGCGTGCCGATGCCCTCGATGGTGGTGATGGCGCCTGTCGCGTGGCCAACCGGCAGTGAGCAGGAACGCACCGGCTGGCCGTCGACATGCACCGTGCAGGCGCCACAGGCGGCGATGCCGCAGCCGAATTTCGGCCCGGTCTTGCCGATGAGATCGCGCAGCGCCCACAGCAGCGGCATTTCGGGATCGGCATCGATGTCGAACGACTGGCCGTCGACTGTGAGGCGCATGGGATACCCTTCGTTGTCGTCCATAGCCCGGGCGAAATGGTCGACTGCCATCTCGCCTTACACGTTGACAAATTTCGTAATTTTGTCAATAGAGGTTCCGCAGATAGTGTCGCAGCCGTGAATCAGATCGAAGACATCACCACCACAGACCCCAGGCGCACCCGCATTCTGGACGGCGCCTTGAAGGTGTTCCTGGCCTATGGTTTTTCGCGCACCACCATGGACGACATTGCGCGTGCCGCCGACATGTCGCGGCCGGCCCTCTATCTGCTATTCAAGAACAAGACCGACATTTTTCGCGCCATAGCGATGATGATTTTGTCGCGATCGGTCGAGGCGGCAAAAGTGGCGCTGGCCGGCGATCGCGCCTTCCCCGAGCGAATGACGCAAGCCATTGACGAAGCCCTGATCTCGATGATGCGCACCGTCATTGCCTCGCCGCACGGCGCCGAGCTGCTTGACATGAAGTCGAGCCTTGCCGATCTCGTCGGCTGCTGGCGCGACGGCCTTGGCGCGCATATCGCCACGGCGATCGAGAACGAGGCCAGGCGCAACGGCACCGACCTGGCGGCCAAGGGCCTGTCGGCGCGGCTGCTCTCCGACATGCTGCTTGACGGGCTGGAAGGCATGAAGGCGCGCATCAGCGACCCGGACGAACAGCGCACGGCCGTGGCCGCGCTGGTCAAGGTGATCGACCTCGCCCTTCAGGCCTGACGGCGCTCTGCCTCGGGCTTCTTGCGCGCGGCGAGGAATTCCTTGACCCGCCGACCCGGCGCCGGCCCGCGCACCGGCTTGAAGCCGTCGTCGAGCTCGCCGGAAAGATCGAGCGTCGGGCGCTTGCCGACGGCGTCGTAGTTCTCTTCCAGCCAGTCGCTCGCCGCTATGCGGCCGAGGTCGCGCAGATAGGTCAGGAAAGCCCATTCGGCATTGACCTTCGACGACGCCGACAGATCCTTGAACGCCTCGTCGGCATCGATGCGATGCATGCGGATGTCACGGTATTCGCCACGCGGCAGGCGGCCGGCGGCGATCAGTTCCTTGACGAAGGCGATCGAACGGAATTCGTTCAGCAGCCCGGCATTGAAGGTGATCTCGTCGATGCGGTTCTGGATCTCGTTGGCGCTTCTCGGCGTGCCTTCGCGCACCACCGGATTGATCTGCACCAGCAGCACGTCCTCGGTTGCCGCCGTCTTGAAGAACGGGTACAGCGCCGGATTGCCGCCATAGCCGCCATCCCAATAGGGCACGCCCTTGATCTCGACGGCGCGGAACAATTGCGGCAGGCAAGCCGAGGCCATCACCGTGTCGAGATCGATCTCGCCGTCGGAAAAGACGCGCAACTGTCCGGTCTCGACATTGGTCGCCGAGATGAACAGTTCCATCGACTTGCAGGCGTGGACATTGGCAAAATCGATCTCCTGTTCGACCACGTCGCGCAGCGGGTTGAGCCCGAGCGGATTGGCGACATAGGGGGAAAACACCCGCGACATGGTGTCGAAGAAGAAATAGCCGGGCGTGTTTTCGATCGACCAGTTGCCCCAGGCGACGTCCCACGGCATGCGCTGCACCGGGCTAAACCGGCCCTTCGCCGCCACCGCACGCCAGAAATCGTCGAGCTTCTGCCGCGCGCCGTCGACGCCGCCGCGCACGAAGCCGTCGGCCAGCGCGACCGCATTCATGGCGCCCGCGCTGGTGCCGGACACCGCTGCAATGTCGAGCCTGCCATCCTCCAGCAGCCGGTCGAGCACGCCCCAGGAGAAAGCCCCATGCGAGCCGCCGCCTTGCAGCGCGATGTTGCTCTTCTTGGTTTCCTCCGCCTTGCCGTTCTTCGTCATGGCGTTCCTGTATCGGTTTGGTCGCTGCTGCCTTATCCCGCCCGGGAATCGGGCGAGTTCGACTGCAGCGGACTTATGTTGCAGTGCAGCATATAAGGGATTGCCGAGGCAAGAACACGAACACGGTCGCGTGATCACATGAAATTTTGGTCATAAAAGAAAAGCCTCTCCGCCGTGAGGCGGAGAGGCCATGTTCTTCCGAAATAGGCCTGGAGCCTCAGGCAACAAGCTTCGGCACCGGCCCGACATAGCGCGACTGCGGCCGGATCAGCCGGCCCGTGGTCTGCTGTTCGCGCGCATGCGCGATCCAACCGGCGACGCGCCCGGCAGCAAAGACATTGCTGAACGCCGCTGGCGGAAAGCCCGCCGCCTCCAGCACCAACGCGGTGTAGAACTCGACATTGGTCTGCAGCGAGCGCTGCGGCTTGGCGATGCGAAGCACCTCGAGCGCGGTCTGCTCGACCTTTTCGGCAAAGGCCAGCCGGCGGCCGGTATCGCCTTCACCGCCAAGTTGCCGCACCACCGCTTTCAGCACATCGGCGCGCGGATCGCGCACGCGGTAGATGCGATGGCCGAAGCCCATAATGCGCTCGCCATGCTGGACTTCGTCGCGCAGCCAGGTGGCGGCATCGCCATGCGCCTGGATTGCATCGAGCATCTCGATCACTGGGCCGGGGGCGCCGCCATGCAGCGGCCCCTTGAGCGCGCCTAGCCCGGCCAAAACAGAAGATGTCAGCCCGGCCTGCGTCGAAGCGACGACGCGGGTAGCAAAAGTCGAGGCATTGAGGCCGTGGTCGCAGACGGTCACCAGATAGGTGTCGAGCGCTTTTGCCAAAGCCGGCGACGGGACCGCCCCCTTGAGCATTCGCAACATGTCGGCTGCATGATCGACCTTGGCGTCCGGTGCGATCGGCTGCTCGCCGCGCTTGAAACGCAGCAGGGCCGGCGTCAGCACCGTGGGCGCCGCGATCAGCCGCAACGCGTCCGCCAGCGTCTCGCCGTCCGGCAGCAGCGCCATGCCGGCGCGCATGGCGCTGTAGACGTCAAGCGGCGCCAGAAGCGGCAGCGAAGGTTTGAGCCGCTCGAACACCTCGACGCGACCTTCGCCCAGTCTTGCCGCCAGTTCCGCATCGCTGGGCAGATCGTCGAAGAAACCGTCCAGCAGCAGGCGAACCACCTGCGCGTAGCGCCACCGGCCGGCCAATTCCGGCAAGGCATGGCCCCTTATCGTCAGATGGCCGCCGAGGCCATCGACATCGGAGAGCACCGTCTCCGCCGCCACCACATCATCGAGCCCGTTCGCCATGTCTCATCTCCTTGCAGCTTTGCTCGGCGAAATATAAAAGTTGACCACGCGCTCATCAATCTTGATCAACATAATCAATATCAGGGGTCAAAATGTCCGAATGGCTGTCGCGGGAAGAGGCGCTGGAAAGGCTCAAGGTCCGGCCGCAGACGCTCTACGCCTATGTCAGCCGTGGCCGCATCGGCATGCGGCCCGATGAGACCGACCCGCGCCGCAGCCAGTAT
The DNA here is from genome assembly GCF_016836705.1 of Mesorhizobium caraganae. GTDB lineage: Bacteria > Pseudomonadota > Alphaproteobacteria > Rhizobiales > Rhizobiaceae > Mesorhizobium > Mesorhizobium caraganae. The sequence goes on from NZ_JAFCGY010000046.1 coordinate 24,030, forward strand.
CGCCTTGACGACATCGCCGCACTTGCCACCCGGCGCGCGCGCGGCCGCAGTCCCTCGGCCATCGCCGAGAGCGCGATCGCCTGGGGCGAGCCGTCGATCGCCACGGCGATTTCGACCGTTGTGCACGGTCGCCTCATCTACCGGGGGCAGGATGCCGTCGCGCTGTCCAAATCCGCCACGCTGGAGGAAACCGCCGCTCTGCTCTGGGCCCTGCCCGAACCGGTGGCTTTCAAAACACCATCGTCTGAGGCGCCTCATCCAGCCGGTCGCGCTTCGGCTTTTGCGCAGCTTGCCATGCTTGCCAGCCAGGGGCGGCCGTCGCTTGGACGCAGCGCCGCCTCGCTGTGTACCGAGGCCGCGCACACAATAGGGGCGCTGGCGCAATCGCTAGGCGCCGCGGGCGGCACGGAGCCTATGCATCGGCGTCTGGCGCGGGGCTGGTCGGCGGACGATATCGGCGCGGAGGCGATCCGCTGCGCCCTTGTCCTGCTTGCCGATCATGAACTCAACGCATCGACCTTCACGGCCCGCGTCGCGGCCTCGACCGGGGCCTCGCCCGCCGCATGCCTGCTGGCTGGCCTGGCGACGCTGACCGGCCCGCGCCACGGCGGCGCCGGCGAAGCAGTCATGCAACTGGCCGAGGATGCAGCGGCGCACGGCGCCGAGGCGGCGATCCGGCGCTGGCTCGGCCACGACCGGCCCTTGCCGGCATTCGGCCATCCGCTCTATCCCGATGGCGACCCCCGTGCCACCGCACTTCTTGCAGTTATTCCCGTCGACGAGACGCTGCAGCAACTGCAAAAAGCTGCCATCGCTGCGACCGGCACGCGCCCGAACATCGACTTCGCCCTGGCCGCGCTGACGCGCAGTTTTGGCCTGCCACGCGATGCACCATTCCAGCTGTTTGCGCTTGGGCGCAGCGTCGGCTGGGCCGCGCATACGGTCGAGCAGATCATGAGCGGCAGCATCATCAGGCCGCGTGGCCGCTATGAAGGGTCTTTGACCTGAGCAATTCCAGGAAAAGTGTGAAGCGGTTTCCGTCCGGAATTGCGTAAAATAGAACCCCCTCAGCCCGACCTAGAAGTGCTCCCGAACCGCGCACGGTACGCGACGGGCGTCGTGGCGAACTGCTGACGAAAATGATGCCGCAACGTGCCTGCCGCGCCAAAGCCGGCAGTCTCGGCAATCCGCTCGATCGGCATGGCGGTGTCTTCCAGCAGCGTGCGCGCTCGCGAAAGCCGTTCCGAGAGCAGCCAGCGCGCCGGCGTAACGCCGGTTGCGGCCGCGAACCGGCGCAGAAATGTCCGCTCGCTCATCCCGGCTAGTTCGGCCAGGACGGCGACGGGATAGTCGGCCGAAATATTGGCGCGCATTCTGTCGATCAAAGGCCCGAGCCGGCTGCGCTCGTGCGGCTCGGGAACGGAACTCTCGACATACTGCGCCTGGCCGCCGTCACGGTGCGGCGGCACCACCAGACGACGCGCCACCATGTTTGCCGCTTTGGTACCGAAGTCGCGCCGCACCAGATGCAGGCAAAGGTCGATGCCCGCGGCACTCCCGGCCGATGTCAGGACATTTCCCTCATCGATGTACAAAACATCTGGAACCACGGTGATGTCTGGGTACATCTCCGTCAGCTTATCGCTATAGCGCCAATGCGTTGTCGCCCTTTTGCCGGCAAGCAGGCCCGCGGCGGCAAGCACGAACACGCCCGAGCAGATCGAAAGAATGCGGGCGCCGCGCTCGTTCGCCTTGCGAAGCGCCTCGATCAGCGCCGGCGGCACCGGCGCCTCCGATCCGCGCCAGCCAGGCACGATCACCGTGTCGGCCTGGCCGATCAGATCAGCCCCGCCATCGGCAACGATGCGCACACCGCCCAGCGCGCGCATTTCGCCGGCATCGATCCCGGCAACGGCAAAACGGTACCAATCCGTTCCCATTTCCGGCCTGGGCAAGGCGAAGACTTCAACCGCCACGCCAAACTCGAACGTGCACAGACCGTCATAGGCAATGGCAACGACGAGAGGGTTCGCAGGGCGCGGATTGGCGGAAGGCATATTTGGCATGATCTTGACGATATATGGCAAAGCTGCCAGCTGCAATCGCTGTACCTGGTGCTTTATCTCTCCGTCGCATCAGCAATGGAGATCATCGATGAGCTACGTGACAGACATTCCGACGGCATCGCCGGAAATCACCCGGGACCATTTCCTGCGCCGGCTTTCCGTCGAGACCGACTGTTCCGACGTCGCCGCGGCGCTGCGAAGCGGCGATCAAGATTTTGTCCTTTTGCATGTGGTTGGTTCGCCGGAAGCCTATGAACGCCGGCACGTGCCGGGCGCGCTGCGTCTGCCGCACCGCGAAATATCGGCCGAACGGATGGCAGAGTGGCCGGTAGAGACGCTGTTCGTCGTCTATTGCGCGGGACCGCATTGCAATGGCGCGGATCGGGCCGCCTTCAAGCTGGCCGGCCTCGGTCGTCCCGTGAAGATCATGATCGGCGGCATTACCGGCTGGCAGGACGAGGAACTCCCCTTCACTTCCGGCAAGGAGCCAGGCGTCTTGCACGCATGAGCCTTGGTTCAGCACTAGAGTGGTTCATCGTTTCACGGAAACGCCGAACCACTCTATCTCTTTGTTTGAGCATGATCTTTTCCGAAAACCGGATTCCACTTTTCGGGATCATGCTCTAGGCTGGCGCGGGAGAGTGTACGCGATATGGTCGACCTTGCAGACAAGCGAAAGCAGGCAGATGGCGGCGATTATGGTCCGTCCGTTCGGACGGCAGGATGTTGGCGCGGTGCTCGCGCTTATGCGGGCGCTGGCCATCTTCGAGGGTTATGACGACAAGTTCCGCCTCACCGAAGCGGACCTTGTCGAACACGGGCTGGGGCCATCGCCCCGGTTCGGCGTGCTCGTGGCAGAGCGAGAGAACGTGATCGTCGGCATCGCCGTCCACTACATCATCCCGTGGACCTACGACCTGAAGCCGGTCGTCTGGCTCAAGGAACTCTACGTCGCCGAGGCAGCGCGCGGCATGGCGGTCGGCCATGCGCTTGTTGCACGGCTTCGCCAATACGCCGCCGGCATTGGCGCATCCGCCATCAAATGGACGGTGCTGAAATCCAACATGCCGGCGAAAGCCTTCTATCGCTCACTCGGCGGGCAGCCCGACGAGATCTGGGAATCGTGGCAGCTGAAAATCGACCCGTGAGGGCAAGGCCCCGACCGGTAGGGTCGGTCAGGCCAGGCCGCGCCAGTCTTACGACATCGTGTCGAGCTTGCGCTGCATGGCGGCGATCTGTTCCTTCAACTCCTGAAGGTCGTCGCCGCTCTTTTCCGGCGCTTCCTTGCGGGCCGGCTCGGGCGCAGCCGCGGCAGTGCCATTCGAGGCGGCTGGCGGGAACGGCGTGAACAGGCGCATGGCGTTCTGGAACATTTCCATGTTGCGCCGCGTCTGCTCTTCCAGCGCCTTGATCGGCGTGGCGATCTTCATCACATCCAGCGGCGACTTGCCGATGGCGCCCTTCATCTGCTCGCGAAAGCGCTCCTGCTCTTTGGAGAAGGCGATCATCGACTGTTCGAGGAAGCTCGGCACGATCATCTGCATCTGGTCGCCGTAGAACGCGATCAGCTGACGCAGGAACGGGATCGGCAGCATGTTCTGCCCGTCCTTGTTCTCCAGCTCGAAGATGATCTGGGTCAGCACCGGATGGGTGATGTCGTCGCCGGTCTTGGCGTCCTGCACCGTGAACTCCTCGCCCTTCTTGACCATTTCGGCCAGGTCCTCGAGCGTCACATAGGTGCTGGTGCCGGTGTTGTAGAGCCGGCGGTTGGCATATTTCTTGATAATGATTGGGTCGTCTTTCGCGGCCATCAGCATCCTCCCGGGACACCGGCGTGCCTGAGTAAGCCGCCGGTAACGATTGCGCCATTTTTAAGGATATGCGCAAAAGCTCCATAATTCCAAGCGGTTTGTGCAGTGCGGCATCATTTAATGCTGCATGGCAGGCCAAATATGCTGCGCAGCAAAGGCCCGGCGACCGCGCTGGCCGCTCGCGCCCTGCTTGCGGCGCATGGCCGGCATGCCCATTTCCGGTTTGACTTGGGGTGTGGAACGGGCAAGAAAAGTCCCAACAACACTAGAGAATACGACCTCGAAGTCCGGAGAGAAACATGTCCGCTGCCAATTCAATCGTTGTCGCCAGCGCCGCGCGCACCGCTGTCGGCTCCTTCAACGGCGCCTTCGCCGCCACCCCGGCGCATGAGCTTGGCGCCGTGGTCATCAAGGAGCTTTTGTCGCGCGCCGGCGTCGAGCCGGGCGAAGTCGACGAGGTCATTCTCGGCCAAGTGCTGACGGCAGCCCAGGGCCAGAACCCAGCCCGCCAGGCATCGATCAATGCCGGCCTGCCCAAGGAGACCACCGCCTGGGGCCTCAACCAGGTTTGCGGCTCGGGCTTGCGCGCCATCGCGCTCGGCATGCAGCAGATCGCCACCGGCGACGCCAAGGTGATCATCGCCGGCGGCCAGGAATCGATGTCGCTGTCGCCGCACGCCGAGCATCTGCGCGCCGGCGTCAAGATGGGCGACTACAAGATGATCGACACCATGATCAAGGACGGCCTGTGGGACGCTTTCAATGGCTATCACATGGGCAACACCGCCGAGAACGTCGCCCGCCAGTTCCAGATCACCCGCGACGACCAGGACCAGTTCGCGCTGGCGTCGCAGAACAAGGCTGAAGCGGCACAGAAGGCCGGCAAGTTCAAGGACGAGATCGTCGCCGTCACCATCAAGGGCAGGAAGGGCGACACCATTGTCGACCAGGACGAATACATCCGCCACGGCGCCACCATCGACGCCATGAGCAAGCTGAAGCCGGCCTTCGACAAGGACGGCACAGTGACCGCCGCCAACGCTTCCGGCATCAATGACGGCGCTGCCGGCGCGCTGCTGATGACCGAGGCCGAAGCATCGCGGCGCGGCATCACCCCGCTGGTGCGCATCGCGTCATGGGCGACCGCCGGCGTCGATCCGGCGATCATGGGCACCGGACCTATTCCCGCTTCGAAGCGGGCGCTGGAGAAGGCCGGCTGGTCGGTCAAGGATATCGACCTTGTCGAGGCCAATGAAGCCTTCGCCGCACAGGCCTGTGCCGTCAACAAGGGCATGGGCTGGGATACGTCGATCGTCAACGTCAATGGCGGGGCCATCGCCATCGGCCATCCGATCGGCGCCTCCGGCGCGCGCGTCTTCAACACGCTGGTTTTCGAGATGCGCCGCCGCGGCGCCAAGAAAGGCCTCGCCACGCTCTGCATCGGCGGCGGCATGGGCGTCGCCTTGTGCGTGGAAGCGCTGTGAAAAGAGTGAATGGTGAATAGCCAATGGTGAATGGTCGAAGGCGACACATCGCTCGCCATTCAACCATTCACTATTGACCATTCACCAAATTGACCATTCACCAAAAACCTTAGGGAGGAGGAACTTCATGACCAAAGTAGCGCTCGTCACCGGTGGATCGCGCGGCATCGGCGCCGCCATTTCGATCGGCCTGAAGAATGCGGGTTACACGGTTGCCGCCAACTATGCCGGCAATGACGAGGCTGCGGGGAAGTTCAGCGGGGAAACCGGCATCAAGACCTACAAATGGTCGGTCGCCGACTACGATGCCTGCGCCGCCGGGATCAAACAGGTCGAGGCCGATCTCGGCCCGGTCTCGGTGCTGGTCAACAATGCCGGCATCACCCGCGACGCCATGTTCCACAAACTGACGCGCGAGCAGTGGAAAGAAGTCATCGACACCAACCTCTCCGGCGTCTTCAACATGACGCATCCGCTGTGGGGCGGCATGCGCGACCGCAAGTTCGGCCGCGTCATCACCATCTCCTCGATCAACGGCCAGAAGGGCCAGGCCGGCCAGGTCAACTATTCCGCCGCCAAGGCCGGCGACATCGGCTTCTCCAAGGCGCTTGCCCAGGAAGGCGCTCGCGCGGGCATCACCGTCAACGTCATCTGCCCCGGCTACATCGCCACCGAGATGGTCAAAGCGATCGACGAGAAGGTGCTCAACGAGCGCATCCTGCCGCAGATCCCGGTCGGCCGCCTCGGCGAACCGGAGGAGATCGCGCGCTGCGTCGTCTTCCTCGCCTCCGAGGACGCCGGCTTCATCACCGGCTCGACCATCACCGCCAATGGCGGCCAGTACTTCGCCTGATACTTCGACCGCTGCAAATCCTTGCAGCCGGCACGATGTGAGCCCCCCGATCTGAGGCCAGCCGCCTGACGTCGTCAGGCGGCGTGTTTCAGGTTCGGTTTTTCAGCAGGCTTGGCACGATCGAAAAATCCCGGCTTGCCTGCGGGCGCCGGCAGCCGCGCGAGCAGCGCCCGGCTGAGCCCCGACAGTTTCAGCGCAATGCGGCGCTTCAGGAACGGGCTGAGGTTCACCACCGAAAGCGCCAGATTGCGCACGAACCGCCCCACCGGATTTCGCGCAAGCGCCATCTCGGTCATCCGGCCCGCAAGGTCGAGGACCTCCTGCGCCGCCGGCCGGCGCAGCGTCTCGTAGTGGTCGAGTTCGGCCTCCGAGCGCGCACCGTTCACCACATCGCCCAGCAACTGGCCGAGCACGACCGCATCGATGATGCCGGTATTCATGCCCTGCCCACCTGCGGGACTGTGGACATGCGCGGCATCGCCCATCAGGAACAGCCGATCCTTGCGATATGCCCTGACCAGGCGGTGATGCACCCGGAAACGCGAACTCCACGTCAGGTCTAGCACGCGGGCCCTCGTCGTGGTTGGCCCACGGCTATCGAGCAATGCCTGGATGTCGACGACATCAGGCTTTTCTGGAGCGTCCTCCATTGTCGCGACCACACGGTATGATCCATCCGGCAGCGGCGCCACCACGACCAGTCCCGCCGGTGCGAAAAACAGCGACACTTCGGTCGGTCCGACCGGCCAGTCGAGTCGAACGTCGGCCAGCACAAAGGAACCGTCATAGGCCTCGCCGTCGAACTCGATGCCGGTCGATTTGCGCACGAGGCTTTGCATGCCGTCGGCGCCGACGACGTAGCGTGCCGATATGAGTTTTTCGCTGCCATGCTCCACCACTGTTACCCGAGCGCCGTCACTGTCTTGAACGACCGCCACGGCCTCGACTTCGCGATGAATGACGCCGCCCAAGGTTGCGATCCGTTCGGCGAATACCTGCTCGGTCAGGTTCTGAGGCAGCATCATCAGGTAAGGATATCTTGATGGAAGCTTGCCGAAATCGAGTTTGAGCAGCGCCCGGTTGCGGTCGCGGATGGCGAAATTCTCGAGCTTCACCGAAAGCTCGCTCAGCCGCTGCGTGACGCCCAACGGCTCAAGCGATTCCAGCGTCTGCGCATGTATGACACCGGCGCGCGAGGTCTGCAGGCCGTGCGCCAGTTTGTCGATCAGCACATGATCGACGCCGGCTTGATGCAGCGCGATGGACAGCGCCAGGCCGGTCGGGCCGGCGCCAATGATCAGGACTTCCGTTGTCTCGGGCAGCATTTCCCCATCTCCATTTATCAACAATCGTTGACTTTCTAATGAGCTCGGTTGCATTTGTCAACAGGTGTTGGCATATGCATGTTCATGACCGAGAATCACCCGAAAAAAATCACCAAGTCGGACCGCACACGGGCCCAGATCCTCGAAGCCGCGCGCCGCCTTTTCGCCGAGGGCGGCTATGACGGGGTATCCATTCGGGATGTCGCCGCACAGGCTTCGATCGATCCAGCCATGGTGATCCGCTATTTCCACAGCAAGGATGAGCTGTTCGCCAGGGCGGCGGTCGTCGACCTGAAACTGCCCGATCAGCGGACCGACCCGGCTATGATCGGCGACACGCTGATCAGGCGCTTTCTCGTAAACTGGGAAGGTCCGGCCAACGGGCCCGGCATGATAATCCTGCTGCGCTCGGCTGCGTCGAACGAGCACGCGGCCGAGAAGGTCCGGGACGTCTTTGCCAACCAGGTGAGGCCGATGGTTGCATCGATAGGCGACCCAGCCGACGCCGGACGGCGCGCCGGGCTGGTTGCCAGCCAGTTGCTGGGCCTGGCGACGTGCCGATATCTGTTGCGGCTTGCGCCCGTCGTGGCCCTATCGCATGAGGAAATCATCCGAAATGTCGGACCGGTTTTGCAACGTTATGCAACAGGCCACGACGCGGGTTGACCGTCGGTCACCGAGCGTGCTGTCGTGGCGATTGCCCCTTCCGGCACGCAAAGATTAACGGGGTCCGCCTGGCCTGCGCGAAAACCGCTTCACAAGCTGTGAATTCTCGGTGGACAAGCTGTGGATAACACAACATATTGGGGTGAACAAATCGGGAAACCCCGCCTATCGCTGATTCGTCGCCGATTCGTTCCGGCTTTGACCGAAACGTTAATGGCGAAGGCCGAAAGCCCTGCCAAATGGTTAAAGCTGGTTAAGAAAAGACAATAATTTCATAACCTTGGCCAATGACCGCTGAGCAGTGGCCATTCTTCGTTGGCGAAGGTTAATGGCAAAGCCCGCCCTGCATGAATCGGGCCAGTTCAATGGATTCAGCATGTGGTGAGACTCCCGGCCGCAAAATCCACATGTAGCCGTGAACAAAAGCTGAATCTGCTGGAGTCACTGATTCGTAGCCGATTCGTTCCAGACTCGTTCCAACTGTTAATCGGGAGCGAATCCGGACCTCGAACGAGACTCCCGAACTGACGGCCGGAACATTCCGCTTTCGCTTCGCGCCCGAAATCCCTATGTGTCGCCTGTCATACGCGCCATGCGAGGCGCGCTCCCGACAACACGATGCAGAAAGCCTCATTTCCGGGCCGATGAACATCCAGCCGAAACACACCGAGCCACTGATCCTGTCGGGCCGCGACGTGACCGCCGTGCTGGGTCCGACCAACACCGGCAAGACCCATCTCGCCATCGAGCGCATGGTGGCACATGAGAGCGGTATCATCGGCCTGCCGCTCCGCCTTCTGGCCCGCGAAGTCTACGCCCGCGTCTGCGAAAAGGTCGGCGCCCACAAGGTGGCGCTGATCACCGGCGAGGAAAAAATCCAGCCGCCCGGTGCGAAATATTCGGTCTGTACCGTCGAGGCCATGCCGCGCGACACCGACGCCGCCTTCGTCGCCATCGACGAGGTGCAGCTTGCCGGCGACCTCGAACGCGGCCACATCTTCACCGATCGCATCCTGCATCTGCGCGGCCGCCAGGAAACGCTGCTGCTCGGTGCCGCCACCATGCATGGCATCCTGCAGCGCCTGTTGAAGGGCGTCTCCGTGGTGACGCGGCCGCGGCTGTCGCATCTCGCCTATGCCGGCTCGAAGAAATTGACCCGTTTGCCGCGTCGCACCGCCATCGTCGCCTTTTCCGCCGACGAGGTCTACGCCATCGGCGAACTGATCCGCCGCCAGCAGGGCGGTGCCGCCGTCGTGCTCGGCGCCCTCAGCCCACGCACCCGCAACGCCCAGGTGGCAATGTTCCAGGCGGGCGACGTCGACTATCTCGTTGCCACCGACGCCATCGGCATGGGTCTCAACCTCGATCTCGACCATGTCGCCTTCGCCCAGAACCGCAAATTCGATGGCTACCAGTACCGCAATCTGACAGCGGCCGAGCTCGGCCAGATCGCCGGCCGCGCCGGCCGCCATCTGCGCGACGGCACTTTCGGCGTCACCGGTCAGGTCGATCCGCTGGATGAGGAGCTGGTCAAGCGCATCGAAGGCCATGAGTTCGACCCGGTGAAGGTGCTGCAATGGCGCACCGCGCATTTCGATTTCGCCAGCCTCGACGCACTGAAGCGTTCGATCGAGACCAACGCCCCGGTCGAAGGGCTGACGCGGGCGCTGCCGGCGGTCGATGCGCAGGCGCTCGAGCATCTCTCCCGCGACGAGGACATCCGCGCGCTCGCCACCAACGCCAAGCGCGTGGCGCTGTTGTGGGAGGCTTGCGCGCTGCCCGACTACCGCAAGATCGCGCCGGCCCAGCACTCCGACCTCATCGCCTCGATCTACACGGACCTCGCCAAACACGGCCATGTCGACGAGAACTACATGGCCGAGCAGGTGCGCAGGGCCGACACGACCGAGGGCGATATCGACACGCTGTCGCACCGCATTGCCCAGATCCGCACCTGGACATTCGTGTCCAACCGGCCCGGCTGGCTGGCCGATCAGGCACACTGGCAGGAAAAGACGCGCGAAATCGAAGACAGATTGTCGGATGCGCTGCATGAGCGGTTGACGAAACGGTTTGTAGACCGCAGGACTTCCGTCCTCATGCGGCGCCTTAGAGAAAATACAATGCCTGAAGCCGAAATCAGTCCTACCGGAACCGTCCTTGTCGAAGGCCATCATGTCGGCGAGTTGCAAGGGTTCCGCTTCACCGCCGACCAGAGCGCCGGCGGCGAAGACGCCAAGGCCGTGCGCACGGCAGCGCAAAAGGCGCTGGCCGCCGAGTTCGAGGCGCGCGCCGAACGCTTCGGCGCCTGCGCCAATGGCGACCTGGCGCTGGGCTCCGACGGCACGCTGCGCTGGATCGGCGCACCGATCGGCACGCTGGTTGCCGGCGAGGACGCGCTGAAGCCGCGCCTGGTGCTGCTGGCCGACGAGCAGCTGACCGGCCCCGCCCGCGACAAGGTCGCCGCGCGCGCCGAGCGTTTCGTCAATTTCCAGATCGAGTCGCTGCTGAAGCCGCTGGTCGACTTGAAGAATGCCGAGCAAATCACCGGCATCGGCCGCGGCATCGCCTTCCAGCTCGTCGAGCATTTCGGCCTCATCAACCGCCGCGACATCGCCGAAGAAATGAAGTCGCTCGACCAGGAAGGACGCGCCGCCTTGCGTCGGCTGGGCGTCCGCTTCGGCGCGTACCACGTCTTCGTGCCGGCGCTGATCAAGCCGGCTCCCGCCGGGCTGATCACGCTTTTGTGGGCGCTGAAGAATGACGGCAAGGACAAGCCCGGCTTCGGCGACGTGGTGCACGCCCTGGCCTCCGGCCGCACCTCGGTGGTCATCGACCCGGCTTTCGACAAGACCTTCTACAAGCTCGCCGGCTACCGCAATCTCGGCCGCCGCGCCGTGCGCATCGACATTCTGGAACGGCTGGCCGACCTGATCCGCCCCGCGACCAACTGGAAGCCCGGCCTCGGCCAGCGCCCGGATGGCGCCTATGACGGCCAGTCCTTCATGGTGACGCCGCCGATGATGTCGATCCTCGGCGCCACCGCCGACGACATGGAAGAGATCCTGAAGGGTCTCGGCTACCGCGCCGAGCCGAAGCCGCCTGCAGAGGTGAAGGCGCGGCTCGAAGCGCAGGACAATGCGGCGCGGGAAGCGGCTGCGGCAATGCTGGCGGAAGCGGCTGCAAAGGCTGCGGCGGAAGCCGCCGCAGCGGATGCTGTCACCGAAGCACCGGCCGAGGGTGCGGAGCCGGATGCGGCTGTTGAAGCTACCGCCGCAGAAGTTACGTCAGAGGATACCGCAGAGTCCGTCG
>NZ_JAFCGY010000047.1 GCF_016836705.1 Mesorhizobium caraganae
ACCGGCTCCGACGCTGCGCTCATTGCAGGCTTCGCGTCTGCGCCGGTTGCTCAACCCGCGCCATACGGCGTAACAGAAACGGCCGAGGCTCTAATCGCCACTGGATGAAACTTCAGTGGCAGGTCACCTCCTTTGAATCGAACTTTCGTCCCTCTCATCGATTTTGGTCCACGCGCCATTATGCCCTCCTAAATCCAACTTATTCCTCTGGTCCCCAATCGGGATCAACGAGACCGAAACCAATCACCACGCGAACCGGCGTTATGTCGATTCTCTCGACAACGGGCTCCTTATCGATGTTTCGTTCGATTGTGACGGTGAGGGGGAGGCGGACCGTTTGCTCGACCTCTTTGCTATCTGAGCCGAGGTAGACTTCGTCTCGGTCGACCGTGTCATGGACATAATAGCGAAAATTGCCTGTAAAATTGACGATCGCGTCCACGGTGATGCTGAAAACCACGGTATCCGCGTCGGCGTTTAGAACCTTTGGCTCAAATTCCTGAACTACCTCCCAATGCTGCACAGCAGACTCAAGGTTGTCCACTTCGTAGTCGAGGGACGCATAGGCATCGGTCTCGGGATCAAACTCTTCCAAAAACAGTTCCAAGGCGCTGCCGATGGCATCGTTGAGTTCCGGAGCCGCCTTATTGCGCAATAGCCCGGCGGCACGTTCAACGATGAAGCGGGCTTCCCCGTTGAAATAATCCAGCGCCTGATCGAGGTCGGGGATACAGATTAGGTTTTTGGAGCTTTTCGCGAATGTTTGCCAGTCGCCGTCCCTGCTCACCACCAAAACGAGCGTTTTGTTGTCGATGGCCCATGATTCTAGCGACAGCAGAGCTAACGCATCCGGAAACTCACTCTTCTTCCGATCTTTTGCCGAAAAGGGCGGCTCGGGAGCAAAATACCGTCGCAGAATCTCTGCATGCGAAACGCGACCGTCTGCTGATATTATTTCTGGTTTGGTGATGTCGGCGAATGCGTTGAAGTAAGTTTCGGCAAAATCCTGGGGCGACTGCTGAAGCCCCATTTCCGCTTCGATTGCGTTGCTATCAACTGGCATTCGCCACCGATGTCTAATTTCACGCAAAGCCGAGCGAAGTTCCTGCCTTGCCTTGGCGGCGTCCCGCGCAACGTGCGACTTAACCTCGCCCGCGACCACCTCAGACAGAATGAATTGGGTCTTTGATCCCAAAAACTGTGCAAGCCCCAATAGGGCGGGCACCTCCAGATTGCACTGGTATCGGTCGAACGCAGTTGTATCCAGGGATATCCCCCCGATCTGACCGTGGGCGATCCCCTTCACCAGCGCCGCTTCATCAAATGTCGGCATGCAGCATTCTAACCATCTGTGGAACGGGTCACGGCATTACAGGAATCAGCCGCGAGCGAACTCCGTCGCTGAGCTCCATCAAATGATCCGGCTCTGCTGAGAACCACGCAAAGCTTCCCCATGCCAGGGAATCCACCGTCTTCTTGAACGAGGGGCGGCTGCGGTCGAGATAGGCGGTCAGGAAGGCGACATGATCCAGCGGAAATCCCGCGTCGTTTGCCAAGTCCTCCAAGGCTTTCTTCCGCCTGGCATTAATGGGGCCATCGGTTGCCACGACCTCCGCAAACACCAAAAGCGGATGCTCGGGCGCCAAGTCGACGAGGATAATGTCGGGAAGATCCTTGTCTGCCTTGATCGTCAGCCCAATGGATTTCGCGAGATCGTCGTCCCGGGAAACAACCTTGTTTCCGCTTTCGCTGACAAACAGAATCGCAGGCTCCCCCATAAAGCGGGGCGCAAAGACCTCAATGACGGCCTTTGTTATCTCCGAGCTCGGTCCGGGCTTCATCCGCCGGGTTTCGCCATTTGGGAATGTCACACTTAAGCTGTCGCCCGCGGATCCGGCGCCGCGACGGACGATGGCGATGCGGGCAAGAGCGCCCTTGTTCAACGTTTTGCTCTGCCAAGCGCCGATCGCAGCGTCCAATTTCTCGCCGACCAGGTTTGGGTCGAACAGCTCGGCAAAACCGGTCTGCAACGCGTAGCGCGGCTTGCTGGACGTCGTCGCAATGTCCTGACGCTCAATCGCCGCACCCACCACTACCAAGGCTTCCCGAAGGGTCTCGTCGCGGATCGGTTCGCGCGTCGTGTCTTGATACCATTGAGTTCCTGGTGCACGACCTCCGGCCTTCATGACCTGAGAGGAATATTCCAAGCGCTCACCATCGGAAACCATGGCCGCTTGATCGTCGCTGAATCTGTAGACGTGCTTCGGTCCCAGCCATATCTCTCGTCCCTCAACAGCGCCGATGTAGAGGGCTACGAAGACGGTACTGGCGGCCAAATCTCGCGTGAGATAGCCGCGATGAGGAGTGCCTTCCGGAAAGATGGCTTTCAGCCTCTCCTGCACGGATTCCCACGAAAGCAGACCTGGCAGAGTGCTCATGCGGCCGGCCGGCCCAAGTAAAGCGTTTGAATGTGCGCGTCGATTTCGTATTGGCGCGCTTGCCGGTGGACCATTCTTGTCAATTCCGCCAGTTCGTCGGCAGAAGGAAGAGGTAGTGCCTCAAGCTCGAACGCTGAAACCGCCACACTACCACTGATACAGCGGAAGACCCGGTCAACAATCCCCGAATTCAAGACAGCAGCAATCACCGTTGTCGAGACCCTTGGCTTTTTGACGCGCGGCTTGACCATATTGAGGTGGTTTTCGACGATCACGCTGCCGTGCGTCTTGATAAAGTCGGCTGGCAGTTCAGCCGCAATCAACCGGCGGGCCTGTTCCTTGGCGGTAGTCCGCTGCAGCAGGACGCAGGGCTCCGACACTTTCAACCACTCGTCGGCAGCCGATGGCCGGAAATGCGGTTCGTGGTTCCGTTTTTCCGCCCGGAATATAAACCGTCCGTCGAAAGTAACGGCCTCGGCCCAAATCACAGGGAAGGTATCTTTGCCGGGCCGATTGCGGAATTGGCCCTTAAACCGGTTCCACACCATCGGACCTGTCGAGACCTTATAACCCCAATCGGATAGCCGCGTCGGCATCCGCTCCAACGACTTCACCAAGTCCTCATCTGACGGATTTCTTGGTGCCAACCAAGGGTCTGTGCGCTCGGCCGGCAAGTTGAACCCGCCGGCATGCGTAACCTGGGCGGTTCCGTTGACAGACAGATAGTGGACCACCGTCGGCGCCACTTTGGCGCCGCGTTTGTATGTGGCCAGCATCGTTTCCTGAAGGACGTCCTCAAATACCCCTTTGCGCGCGGTCACGAAGTCCACCGCCCGCGGTGGGGCTTCCTTGGCCAGCAGCCCACGCAGCGCCTTGAAATATTCACCGGCAAGGAAACCTGTCGGTGTCACATAGGCAATGACGCCGCCAACCCTTGTCCAGCGCAGCGCTAGGTCGGTGAAAAGACCATAGAGATTGGCGTGGCCATAGAGACTGCGGCCGTAACGCTCGCGCTGAGGCGCAGCGAGCTTGACGCGACCGTAAGGAGGGTTGCCGATCACCAGATCGAAACGCTTGCCGGACACGGTCTCTTCGAGGCTGTCGCAGACCCTCACGACGGACGGAAAGCGGCGGCCGACCGCCTTCAACTCGTCGGCAAACGCGATTTCCAGCCAGGCTTGGGTCAGCCAAGCAGCAAACGGATCAATTTCAAAGCCTTGCAGATGGCCGCTGAAGTGCTCGATCAACTCCGCGGCGCTAACCTCGGGGAGGGCGTCGCGCATCCGCATCGCTACCGGCAGCAGGAACGCACCGCCGCCACAGGCCGGATCAAGGATTCGCGCGGTTTGCCAGTCGACCCCGGCTTCCTTTGCTAGCTGCAAAAGCCGGTCAGTCAGCGCTGACGGTGTGTAATAGGCACCCCAGGCGGTGCGCACCTCCTGCGGCAACATGGCCGTATAGCAGGCACTCAGCTGATAGCAGGCCTCCTCGATCGGCAGCGTGGCGGCAGCCCGGCCCAACGTTTTGGCTAACTCTGTAGCCGAAGTATCAAGCGAGTAGGTCAACGCGACGCTGAGTGGTGCAATCGGCAGCGGCCAGCCGATTGTCTCTCCCGACGCCTCGACATAGGCCTCGACGGTCTTGGCAATGAAAGACCAAGCTGCCGGCTGCCTCCGTCGAAAGTCCAGCTGCTCGCTCCAGGCCCGCGCCATCACCCGTCCGCTCTGCAGACTCAGAGGCGCATCCGTCATTCCAGCGTACGCTGCGACGGCCTTTCGTGGTCTTCCGACCTGGCGAACGGGAGATTTCATTGGACACACTTCTTGCGGAACATATCGTGTACGCTACCGTGAACTGGGAGATCTGGCAACGGTGTCAAACGCCATTCCCGGTTCTATCCCCCGGAGGTTAGGCACTGAAGTGACTTCTTTGTAATTCCATCCTGTTTGATGGATCCATTCGTAAGACAGTTTTATGCTCCGAAGGAAAGGTCATGCGTTCGAAGCGCGTCGGGTGCGCCATTCTCTACAATCTAAATACCGGTGAGGCGCCGTCACAAAGAGCCAGGGGCGTGCAACATTGCGAAACACCTGCCGCATTCCTAAATATTCTGACCAGGGTTGAGGGAGGGGTTCATAAAATGGCTTACGAGATCATCTCCGGACGCGAGTTTGCGGGGCTCCCTCCGGAGCCCGATGCCAAATTCGCGGCGCTCGAAGAGATTTGCCGACGTAACATGAATGCCATGATAACCGGCGAAACCCCAGAGCACTACGATCAGGGGATCCGGACACAATACATGGCAATCATCGCGGCAGCGGCGCAAGAGCTCGGCTTTGTCGGCTTCGGCTACCCTTCTGACATGCAAAACCCCATGCAAGAGTTCGATGATTTCCTGCTGAGGGCGACAGCCACTACAACGCGTATTCGCCTTCGCAGTACGAGCGGATCCCCAGAAGCCTCGGTTCGGCTGGCCAGCAAAACGCGCGGGCGTATCGAGCAGCAGATTCAAAAGCTACGGCAGATCATCTCGGCTAGCGAGTTGCCTGAAGCCCGACGGAAAGGCCTTTTGCGGAAACTAGATGAGCTGTCGGTCGAGCTTTCTCAGCCCCGGCTGAGTTTTGCCAAAGTGCTAGCGGTTCTCGCCGCCGTAAGTGTCGGGGTCGGCGGCGCAACTGGCTTTCTGGCGGAGGCGCCCCAGGCTATCGCAACCATTACGAGCTTAGTTGGTGCCGATAAGGAAGCCGAAGACGCAGAAGCCGCGAGACTTGGGCCGCCTGTAACGCCCCAAGCTCTTCCTGCGCCGGCCAAGCAGATCGCGGCGCCTGCTCGAACGCGCCGTGAGCTCGAAGACGAGATCCCATTTTAGCGCATCGATATCGGTACCATGAGCGAACCGTGGCTTGGTGATCGGGGTCG
The DNA here is from genome assembly GCF_016836705.1 of Mesorhizobium caraganae. GTDB lineage: Bacteria > Pseudomonadota > Alphaproteobacteria > Rhizobiales > Rhizobiaceae > Mesorhizobium > Mesorhizobium caraganae. The sequence goes on from NZ_JAFCGY010000047.1 coordinate 5,358, forward strand.
AACTAAGGCAGCAATCGGCTAAAAAAAGCCAATGTTCGTTACACAAATCCTTGCACATCATTTAGGAAGAAAGCTATAAGACCTTTGTAAACAACGAGATGCAGTAAGGACGTTCGGTCTCCAAAGCTGGTTGGCCTCGACCAGTCTACGAGGACCACCCGATGAAGCTCTCGGACCTGGTCACAGCGCGCATATAGCACCAAGGGCGCCCCTCGGCCATGTTTGGTCCGTTCGATGAGGGCCAGGAACGCACTGATGTGTGGACGAAAAAGTGCGCTTGGCCGTTTGGATGGCTCGAGCAGTCCCGCATCGTCATGGCTGTAGCCGAGAACAGCACATTCGACGCTTTTGTTGCCGACAGTGCGTTTCAGCCATGCCTTGGCGAGCGGACCGCATAGGACCGGGAGCGGCGCCTTGATCTTGTCGCGGGCCTCCCATTTGGGATTGAGCGCCCATTGCGGCAGCTCGCATCCATCTACTGACATTTGCCAACGTTTTCTATCCGCTCAGGAGCGCGACGCCGGCCGCACTCCCATTTCCTTGAGCAGCCGGCCCGCGCCGTCGATCTTGTCCATGGTCCAGAGCATGAAGCGACTGTCGACATGGATGCTGCGATTGCGGTCCGCGTCGGGGGCCCAGTCCGAGATCACGCCCTCGAGCGTGCCGTCGAACGCGAGACCGACGAACTCGCCGCGCCCGTTCAGCGTCGCCGAGCCGCTGTTGCCGTTGGTGATGTCGACCGTGGACAAAAAGTCGACCGGCAACGTGCCCAGCGCCGGCGCGACATATGGGCCATAATCCTTGGCCCGAATCGCGGCAACCGCGGCATCCGGCGCATCGAACTCGCCCTTGCCAGTGTGCTTGGCCAGAAGTCCCTCGGCCGTGGTGAAGGGCGTCCAGATCTGCCCGTCGCGCGTTCGGCCTGTCACCTTGCCCCAGGTGATGCGCAGCGATCCATTCGCGTCCGGATACACGGGCCGGCCGATCGCCTGCCGATAGGCACGCAGGCCCTGCACATAGGTCGCGCGGGCCGCCTGCGTGCGGCCGGCGCGGTCTTTCTTCACGCCCTCCGCAGCTATGTCGCCAGGATAGAGCGCGACCGCCAGTTTGATGAAAGGATCATCCGACGCCTCGAAGGCAGTAGCCGGCTTGCCGAGCCAGCCGAGCCGCGTGGCGGTGTCGGCGAGTTTGGTGTCTGCATAAAGTCGGTCAAGGCCGATTTGGTCCAGAGCGGTCTCGAACGCAGTATCGCGGTCCTTTGCGTCCAGCCGGCGATATTCATCGAGCGCGGCCTCGAACAGCTTGCGATCGATGTCGGGCAGATAACCGCGTTCGATCTGCCTTAGTTGATCCACGGTCCCGTTACGGTCACGATCCTGAAAGCCGCTTTCGCGGTCTTCATCGGGCTTCTCGTGCTCCTTCGCCCAGCGAAAGAGAGTGCGCGCGGATGAGAGGATTTGCGCGCGGCCCAAAAGCGCCTGCCGCAGTCCCTCGAGCGACGCCCGGCTGTTCTCGGCCACCATGGCGTCCAGTTCGCGGATTGCTGCGCCATAGCGCGCCTGCCGCGCGGGATCGTCATCGACCCAGTCGCGATAAGCTTTCTCCTCATTGGCCTTGCGAGCGTTGAGCCCGATCGCATCGGCGCCGGCGAGATCGCCCCCCAGCTTCTTCTCGTAGTTTTCCACGCCTCGCAGGATGGGGGCGTAGCGGATCTGCGCGTCACGATTGCCTGCCGTGGCTTGCTTGATCTGGGCGGCATAGTCCGACAACAAATGCTGCAGCAGCGGTTCGAAGGGCCCGAAGTTGAACCGTACTTCGCCCGCGGTGCGCAACCGATTGGTCGTCGCCGGGAAGCCGGCGACCATCACGAAATCGCCTTCTTGGACGCCTTCAGGGGCGATGCGCAGCCAGCTCTTCGGCCGGTAAGGCACATTGTCGCGCGCATAAGGGCGGGAGGAACCATCAGGAGCGACATAGGCGCGATAAAAGCCGAAGTCGCCTGTGTGGCGCGGCCACGTCCAATTGTCCGTTTCGCCGCCGAAGTTACCGATGCCGAGCGCGGGCGCATAGACGAGGCGCACGTCCTGAATTTCGAGCTTCTGCTGGAGATAGTAGGAGGCGCCGCCATAGTAGGCCCCCACGTCGCAGCGGCGATTGGGCTGTCCTTCACATGCGGCGATCAGCGCCTTGCGGTTCGCGTCGAGCCGCTCATAGCGGGCAAGGCCGTTCAGCTTGTCCGAGACGCCCTTGAGCATGCCGGCGGTCACATCCCGCATATCCTCGATCACATAGATGCGGCTGCCGGGCGCCGCGGGCAATTCTTCACCCAGGCTCTTCGCCAAAAAGCCGTTTGTGAGATAGTCCTGGCCCTCCTTGCTGTTGTACTGGATCGACCCGAACACGCAGTGATGATTGGTCGCGACCAGCCCTTGTGGACTGACGAAGGAGGCGGAGCATCCGCCCAGTGATACGATCGCGTTGAGCGGGTCAGCGTCCAGACGGCGCAGCCGGGCGGGATCGATCTGGAGCCCATCCGCGCGCATGGCCGCGCCCACTTCCGCAGTCTGGCCCGGCATCCACATACCTTCGTGCGCCGACGTAGCGGTGACCGTCCAGAGCAAGGCGATGGCAGTTGCTTGGGCCAAACATTTCAAATTCGAGTTCATTTTCGAGTTCATGCTGATCTCGCCCCATCCTGATTCTGTTCTCCGCAGACTCGATGACTATCGGGATGGCCGGCGTCGGCCAGCGCCTGCGCTGCTGCCACTCCGTGAAGACTGAGTGACGCAAGAATCCGGATGACGCTCACCTCTCATTGTATCGGTTCCGTGCAACGTTTGCGTTTGCGGATCATCCGCAGCACTAATCGTGCCAAAAGAATAAAGCTTTCAATTACAACGTGGGGAGCCGCCCCATCTATGTCCGACCTCCGACATTCGTTGTAGACCCGACGCTGTCCTCGCTAGCCATGAAGCGCCGCTACCAACGGTTGTCGCTTTGCGCCGCGTACGGGCAAGCCAGCGCAACCCGGACGCGATGTTGGCCTGCTCAAGCTCGTCGAGCTCCCCTTGCGTGGTAATGTGCTTGTATTTCAGCCCTCCGAGCTCGTTGGGATCGAGAGGCGTTGCGCCTTCGGGGTATTCGAGCGTGATCGTCATTTGTCCTCCCAGAAATCAGGAGGCATTTCGTAGATCAGCTCGTTCATGAGGCGAGCGACTTCATGCTGCGTGCGGCTGTCTGACACGGCTTGGTTTTCAAGCGCCATGTGCTTGCTGGCAGCCCCCACTGTGGCCAAGGCCTTCTTGCGGGCCTGCTCAATGACTACATTGTCGACAGTGACCGGCGGCACGATGGCATAGACGAAGCGGCATCCCATTGCCTCGGCGGCTGCCTGCATGGACTTCAGGGTAACACCGCCCTCAAGTTCCGCCTTCTCAGCTTGGGCGACACGTGCGCGCGTAAGCCTCATTCGTTTTGCGAGTTGGGCTCCTGACATGCCGAGTGCCTTCCGGACTGTCCGAAGCCAGCCTTCCGGGGGAACGCGGAGTTCCCCAGCCTGGGATTGCGCGAGGTCTACGATTGCCTGATACTGGTGGCGGGCTGCCTGCCTAACGCTCATTGTAAACTCATATGTTGACATTCTTTCGTCTCTTGTAAATGTATTTGTATACGACAAATGACATTCGCGGGCTGGGGAGTGCCTTGCCGCTGATCGAGGCAGCTAGCGGCTTCGTGAAGGCAAGCCCGGCGCCGTGTCGAACTGCATAGCACCGTCGCTGGTCGTGGTCTGGCTCGCGGTGAAGCCCGATGATCGTACCGATTTTACCCGGCGGCTCAATCGAGGCGTGGTGTGGGAGACGGTGACGCAGCTGCTGACCGGTGCGCGGAACCTTACGCTGGTGCCCGGAACCGCGACACAGATTCGGCACGGAGCCACGCCGAAGCGGGGCAAAGCGGATCTTGAGGTCGAATACGGCAATCAGAAGGGAACACATACGCGTTGCGATGGCGCGCCGACGCCGAAGCGCCGGCCTCGCCGATCTTCTTGTCGACTAGCACTGCGGCATTAATCACGCGCGAATATATGAGACCAAAGCCATTGGCGGTGACTAAACTGCAGGTCCTCTGTCTCGCGGACATCATCGGAATCGCCAAAATGAGTAGTCAGGCAACTGGATCTGCTTAGGATAGCCGAAGTGATAACAGAAGCGATATTCTGCAGAAAAATATGATTACGCAAACGATACTGTTTATTGCAAGGTTTTTTGATTTGCACTAATAATTCGTAAAAGATTCTTTCTGCCGCATCCAACGAATCGCACCAAGTGCGACCAGTTGGCGTATAGCGGAGAGTGCGTGCGGTTGACATCATTTTTTGGGGAGTGGCATGGCGCCGAAAAAACGTTCATTGGATTCATCTGGTACTCGAAGTGGCGGTGGAAGCAAGAAGAGGCGCCTAAAAACCGCGACGAAAAGTGCCCTCTCCGCCGGGTTACCTGCTATCTTTCCCTCCAGTGCTACGTCTGATTTTGTTGATCGGATATTTTCATCGTTCGCTACGACATCTGGCACGGTCGCGGCGGCCGATTTAGGGCCAGCGGTTGCTTCAGCTATCGCGAGTAGGCAGTCAGCGATTTCGTCGACAATGCTGAACACGCGTCTGGCGCCAACGGTCCTGTCACCGCTGGGGTCGCTGCGCGCCCTTCCAATCAAGATCGACGCCTCGATGGATCCGCGCTTGCAGCTTGCCATCGCCAATCGCCGTACCGGGAAACCCGGGCTAGCGCTGACGTCCACTGCAGGAGATGAGATCGCCGTCATCGCACGCGTCGGTTCTGTCGACGACTGGGAGGCTCTGTCCGATGTGGTCCCCGGTAGTACACTTGGCCAAACGGCCGACAAGTCCTGGATTGTCACTGGCCGCTTGCCGGTAGAGCGGATCGAACGTGTCCGTGCTGCGCCGACTGTGTTCAGCTTGAAGGCGTCCCAGCCCGTGCAGCCGACGCTCAAGTCCACCGTGGTGGCAATGGGGGTAGGCGTCGATGCGCTGCCTGCCGGCAGCGAGCCTCACGGCGGCAGCGGGGTCGTCGTTGGAATCGTTGATTTTGGTTGTGATTTTGCGCACAGGAATTTCAGGCGGCCAGATGGCAAAACGCGTCTTCTCGCGATCTGGCATCAGGCAGGCATCGCGACGCCCGACAGTCCATTTGGCTACGGCCGAGTTCACTCTACTGCGGAGATCGACGCCGCGCTCGCGTCGCCTGATGCCTATGCCGCGCTTGGATATTGGCCGAATCCCGACAATGCGCAGCAACACGGTACACACGGTACTCACGTCATGGATATCGCCGCTGGCAATGGCGCCGGTTCGGGTCAGCCTGGTGTGGCCCCAGAAGCAGACCTGATCTTTGTCGAGGCAGCCATCTCGGACATCGTTTGGCAAGGTCCCGGCACTATCAACCAAGCCTTCGGCGATTCAGTGCAACTGTTGGAAGCCGTCCGCTACATCTTCGACACCGCCGGCGAGCGTCCTTGCGTCGTGAACCTCAGCCTTGGCACGAATGGCGGGCCTCATGACGGCACCTCGCTTGTCGAACAGGGACTTGATGCTCTAATGGCCGAGAAACCAAATCGGGCAATTGTCATCGCCGCTAGCAATTCGCAAGAAGACGGAATTCATACAAGCGGAAATGTTGCTGGCGATGCCGACCATGATATTGTTTGGGAGCAAAGCGGTCACGGCGGGGGAGAATTCGAGCTTTGGTATGCGGGCGGACGTCGTCTCGAGATAACGCTGATAGCGCCCGACGGTACCGTGTTCGGGCCGGTCGCACCTGGCACTAACCTGCCGATTGGGTCGCCAGGTAACGTAGCGATCTTCGTCAGTAGCCGTTTGGACGATCCAAACAACCACGACAATGTTATCGGTGTCTGGCTAGCAGCGGGGTTGTCCGATGGCAATTGGACGCTACGATTCAAGTCACTCGATAGCGAGGCGGTCGACTATCACGCTTGGATCGAGCGCGATGACACCGCACAGTCGTCCTTTGCGGTGCCGGTGCCGACGCACACGCTGGGTTCAATTTCCACGGGTCGGTCGACCGTCGTCGTTGGCTCCTATAATGCCCACAAAGCCGCCTTTCCGCTTTCAAGTTTCTCAAGTTCCGGTCCGACCCGCGACGGCCGGAATAAGCCGGAAGTCTCCGCGCCTGGGCAAGATGTGGTTGCGGCCCGTTCCCGCACCGGAACGGGCGTGGTGCGCAAATCGGGGACAAGCATGGCCGCGCCGGCCGTCAGCGGGCTTGTTGCACTGATTCTTGCAGAGGCGCATCGCGACGGAGCTGCGTTGGACATACAGGAACTGCGCGACCGGCTGATCAGGGGCGCACTCACGAACCCACCAGTCCTAGTGGCTGGTGGGTGGGACCCACGTTATGGCTACGGGCGAGCGTCCGGAAGGTCGATCGTTGATGTGCTGGTCTGAGCAACAGTTGCAACCAGCGCCCACTGTGTGGGCTTTTCTTGCAAGGGAGAGGTATCAGCCCTATATTGCGCCCAGAGCAAGTGGACCGATATGTCAGTGGATTTCAAATCCCTCCGAAAGATGGAAACTGTGCCATCTTCCGTACAGGCGAACCCGCGTAGCGACAACGAGCGGGTCTTGGTGCTTGTCAAGATTCGCAAGGGATTTGTGCAGCCGCCTTATATTAACCCGCGCGCCCAGATCGGAACGGAAATGTTCTCCGCAGAGATCCGGGCCGGCGACTTGGTACGACTTGAGAACGATCCGGCAGTCGAATCGATGTCGTTGTCGCGGCCGCTTTCCAACATCGAATAATCCCGCATCCCGCACTGCTATTACGTCCTCACCAGTGAGGGCGGGTGTTCGCGCGACTGTTTTTCAACGACATGCTTTCTGCGCGCCGGTTGCGCTGCCGCGATGTAGCCCGCCTTGCCAGCTCGGCAGCTACGGCTCGCAAAGAGCGTCGTAGGCTTGCCGCGCCGGTGGTGACCACGCTGCAGGTTCGCCCCAGATGCCAGCGCCCAAAGGGCTTGAAGCGTATGCAGCGTAAGGGAGTGACAATATTTGGGGACTCACGACGTTGATCGCCGCGGCGTCTAAGCTGTGGCGCGCGCCCGGTCCGGTTCCGGGAATGAAGAACTGCGCGAAGGGACCCGCACAGTCCCTGCCGCCGCAATGATTGAAGACCGCCTCGATATGGCCCTGTTCGATGCGCTACGGCCAGTTATGATCTGGGCGGACCACGCTTCCGGCCGCGATGACTCGGTCGAACGGCAGATCGTCGAATTCGGGAAGCGCGAGCAACTGAACGAACAGCTGGCTGCCTAAGCTGTGAAGACGACGTCGGGCGGTTCGGGGATCCTGCTCGCCCGCGCGCGTGCGATTCCGGTCCGGGTGGTGGCGCCCAGCTGGCGGGCCAGCGTGCGGTGTCGCCAGTGCGGCAGGACGCTGAAGCGGATCAGCCCATACTTGTAGACGAGGACGGGCGCGCTGTACTTAAGTTTGGTCGCGATGCGCCAGCGAATGCAATCTTCGCGGCAACGGGCAAGCACATCCGCACGCTGCACATCGACACCGAAATCCCAGATCTATCTGAGCGCTATCAGAGGCATAGGGGCAATCGCATTGCCGGTGGATGTGCCGATCTTGCAGCCCTCAGCCGTCACATAGCCGTGAACAAAAATGCGTGTCGGAATAACTACGGATTGCGACAATGATAGTGATGACTGATGACCGCAGTCCACCGGACGATATAAATGGTAGCACCCTTGCTCTATTGGGAACGTCCCTGTCGTGGTCAGCGCCAGTCAATCGCGAGATAGCGCCTCGATGGGTTTCAAACGCGCCGCTTTTTTCGCAGGAAAAAAGCCAAAGACCGCACCGACCACAACAGCCATGACGCAACCGATGCTGACTGCGTGCAACGAGATCACCATCGGAATAGGTGTTCCGATGGAGTGGGTGAGCGCGCCAAGGCCGAAGGCGAGGGCGACGCCCGCGCACCCCCCCATGATAGTGATGGCAAGGGTCTCGATCAAAAACTGCAACATAATATCGCTCGTCCGGGCTCCGACTGCCATCCGCAAGCCGATTTCGTTGGTGCGTTCGGTGATCGACACCAGCATGATATTCATCACGCCGATACCTCCGACCAACAGCGTAACAGCTCCGACAGACACTAAGAGCATCGAGAGAGTTCGCGACGTCTTCTCAATCGACCGTCGTATTCGATCGCTATTGGATGTGAAGAAATCCCGCGCTCCGTGACGTTTCTCCAAGAACGCTATCACGGCTTTCTCGCCAACGTCCGTACCAACGCTCTCGCTGATTCGGACCACTATCTCGGGCAGCCATTGCGAGCCCGAGATGCGGGACATCATGCTGATGTGCGGAATGAACACTTGCGGGCGCTCGTCCTGCCCCAAGGATCCGCCGAGCTCTCCAATGGCGCCGACAATCACCAAGGGCACACCCTTCACGACCAGGATCTCACCAATCGGGCTCCTTGAATTTCCGAAGAACGTTCGTCGGGTGCTGTTATCGATGATCGCTTCCTGCAGAGCGCGATTTTCACCGCCGGTGAAGCGGTTGCCTTGCGTTAAGGGAAGTTGTGCGATGTCGAAATAGGCGTTGCTCACTCCCCTGATTACCCCGTCGACGGTCCTGCTCTCGAACATGAGCTGCCCGGTATCCCAAGCCAGCGGACTGACACTATCTATGTAAGATTGTTCTGCCAGGGCGGCCGCATCGTCGGGAGTGAGCGTATCGACATTTCCGCGGTTGCGGTCATCCCAGCCGGTGCCAGGGAAGATGTTGATCGAGTTTGCGCCAAAGCTTTTGATCTGGTCAAGAACGATCGCCTGGCCACCCTCACCGAGACCAACGACGGCGATTACAGACATGATGCCCACGACGATTCCGAGCAGTGTGAGAGCGCTACGCAGCCAATGTGCAGCAATCGATCGGAATGCTATTCTGGCAGCCTCGGACGTTCTTCTGAGGAAGCTTGTCAGGAAACCGGCCTTTTCCGCAAGATCGACCAGACCGCGCAAGGGAGGCGCTACGGTCGCGACGTTGCGTCGATCGGAGACGATCTGTCCGTCGTTGATCTCGACGATCCGATCGGCGTGTCGAGCTACGCCCATGTCGTGTGTAACCATGACGATGGTGTGTCCTTCGACATGAAGGGTCTTCAGGTGGTCCAGAACAATCGCCTCGCTCTTTGAATCGAGCGACCCTGTCGGCTCATCTGCAAGTATTATCTCTCCCCCATTCATCAACGCTCGGGCAATCGATACGCGCTGCTGCTGCCCACCCGACATTTCCATAGGGCGATGATGGAGCCGATCTTCCAGACCGAGTTGGGTTAGCAATCGCCGGGCTCGGGCTTGCCGCCTCGACTTCGAAACGCCGTTATAGATCGCCGGCACCTCGACGTTCGATACTGCGCTCAGCGAGTTCAGTAGGTGATACCGCTGAAACACAAAGCCAAAATGCCTGCGCCTGAGTTCTGCGAGCGCGTCCTGACCAAGAGCCGACACATCCTGCCCGGCCAAAAGGGAAGTGCCGGCTGTCGGCGCATCCAGGCACCCCAGAATGTTCATGAGCGTCGATTTGCCGGAACCGCTCGCGCCCACAAGCGCCACGAATTCGCCGCGCTTTATCTCAAGATTGATTCCGCTAAGCGCCTCGACGGTTTCTCCTCCCAGGGTGAAAGAACGGCCAAGATCGCGGAGCTCTACCAGATACATCATTCAGCTCCTGCTCATTGGCGCGGCTTCATCGAGGATTACGGTCTCTCCTTGACGAAGGCCTTCAAGCACCTCAGCGTGAATCCTGTCCGTATAGCCAGTCCGAACCGACCGCTCTGTCAGCTTGCCGTCTATGCCCTTCACCTTGACCAGATATGATCCGTCCGCCTGTCGCAGCGAAAGCGCCGCCCATGGCACAAGCAAGACATCATCAGCACGCCCTATTGAAATGCGCACTTGGGCGGTCATCTTGGTTCGAAGTTTTTCTTCTGGATTCTTCACCCTGAGCACGCCGTGGTAATAGACCGCGCTGTCTTTCGCCGTCTCCGTGGAGCGATCGTGCGCCGTCTCGTCGGCTATGGACGGAGGTGCATATTCAACCGCCTCAAGCGGGGCTTGGTAGCGAGTCTGTGGATCTCCGAAGATCGTGAACCAGGCGCTTTGACCAGGTCTTGTACGCCAGACGTCCACTTCGGAAATCCGGATCTTTACCACCATCTCCTCAAGGTTCGCGATCACGGCGACCGTTGGCGAAGTCTGCGCGGAATTGAGCGTCTGCCCTGGCTCGATCGGGACCGCTACGATCTTCCCCTCCATGGGTGAGATTATCCGTGTGTATGCGAGGTTGGCTTGCGCGGTCTCAACGTCGACCTCGCTTTGCCGGATCTTGGCCTCCAGCGAGACCTGTTCGGCCAATAGCGTCTGGTACTTTGTTTCAGCCTCTTCGAACGTCTTCTTAGAGACTGCATTGTGCTCGCTGAGGCTGCGTTGTCTTCTGAGATCGGATTCAGAGAACCGTATCGCCACTTGCTTCATGCCCCTCTGGGCATTCATATCCTCTACCTTGGCCTTCGCAGTTCTAAGGGCGTTTTGCTGTGGAATAGCGTCGATCTCCGCCAGAAGGTCTCCGGGCATGACGGTCTGGCCGACGTGAACATGGATCGCCTTGATCTGGCCCGATACCTGGGCGCCAACGCGGACCATTGAGACCGGCTCCAGAGTGCCCAGGGCTAAAACGACCTCTTCAACTGAACCTCGCGTAACAATCGCCGTCATTTCGTCGGGGCGCCCGCTTTCCGCAGACCCTGCCGAAAGAAACGAACTGTACGTCGCATATAACGCCAAGGCCGCGACCGCCATTAGAACATATGTCCATTTATTTTTCACGTTAGATTCCATCATTATAAGTATTAATGCCTGTCTAGGCAGATCATGATAGATTTATAGAATCTTATGTACTCCAATATTATTGCCCATATATCGCACTCAGCAATCATACGCGTAGCAAAGATTTCAATGCTTGTTGCCATCGGGGGCCGCCCCTGGCTGCCCTGCAATGCGCATGCCAACTTTATGGCTGGAACGCGACAATCCGGGATTCTTCGGCGCATTTGGTGCAGGTTGCAGGTTTCGGCGCCGGTGCGAGTAAGTTCATGGAGTCGGAAGCGCAATCGACGCCGTGATTTGCCGAACCGCGCAGGGTCAATAGCAGCCTAGAACGATACACAGCTACGCATGGACCGAGGTCTCTGCAGCAGGTCTCTCGACGAAAGTCCCCTTAGACCCGCTGTCCCAACTTGCTCCGGTTACCGAGGTCAAGCTGTAGCTTCTCGAGCAGCGCCATCCGACACTTTCTGTTGCCTTTGTCGCGTCCGCCACACGGGCTCGTTCCGACAATCACTTGTTTGCTCTCAGGCTAAATAGCTGAAAAGCAATATCAAAATTTTTCGTCTGTCCGATCAAGTCAATTGGCACGAGTCTTGAGACCCTTCAGTGCGAGGCGGCGAGAGCTGCCCACCGGCATTCATGTCGCGGGCAGCCGCGATCGATGGAACAAAGGAAGGAAAGCTACATGTCAGGTCTGCGTCAGATCGCATTCTACGGCAAGGGGGGCATCGGCAAGTCTACCACCTCCCAAAATACGCTCGCCGCACTTGTCGACCTCGGGCAGAAGATCCTCATCGTCGGCTGCGACCCTAAAGCCGACTCCACCCGCCTGATCCTGAACTCGAAAGCGCAGGATACGGTCCTGCACCTTGCGGCGCAGGAAGGTTCGGTCGAAGACCTCGAACTCCAGGACGTGCTCAAGGTCGGCTATAAGGGCATCAAGTGCGTGGAATCCGGAGGCCCCGAGCCGGGTGTCGGCTGCGCCGGCCGCGGCGTCATCACCTCGATCAATTTCCTCGAGGAGAACGGCGCCTATGACGATGTCGACTATGTCTCCTACGACGTGCTCGGGGACGTGGTGTGCGGCGGCTTCGCGATGCCGATCCGCGAGGGCAAGGCCCAGGAGATCTACATTGTCATGTCCGGCGAGATGATGGCGCTCTATGCCGCCAACAACATCGCCAAGGGCATCCTGAAATATGCCCATTCGGGCGGCGTGCGGCTCGGCGGCCTGATCTGCAACGAGCGCCAAACCGACCGCGAGCTCGACCTCGCCGAAGCGCTGGCTTCCAGGCTCAATTCCAAGCTCATCCATTTCGTGCCGCGCGACAACATCGTCCAACACGCCGAGCTCAGGAAGATGTCGGTTATCCAGTATGCGCCGGACTCCAAGCAGGCGGGGGAATACCGGGCGCTGGCCGAGAAGATCCATGCCAATTCGGGGCAGGGCACCATCCCGACCCCGATCACCATGGAGGAGCTTGAGGAGATGCTGCTCGACTTCGGCATCATGAAGACCGACGAGCAGATGCTTGCCGAGCTTCAGGCCAAGGAAGCGCCGAAGGCGGCCGCACAGTAACGAACACTGCCGACATGAGGCGCGGCCTTGAGCTGGCGCGCCTTTCAAAGAACGGCGCCTCGTCGGTGAGGCGTCACCTGAAGCTTGAAAGGGGTCCCATGAGCCTGGATTACGAGAATGACGGTGCTTTCCATGCGAAGCTTATCGAGGAGGTGCTGTCGCAATATCCCGACAAGGCGGCGAAGCGCCGCAAAAAGCACCTCAGCGTCGCAAAGAGCGGGGACGAGGCTGGCGAGGAAGGCGAGGTCGTCTCCGAATGCGACGTCAAATCGAACATCAAGTCCATTCCGGGCGTGATGACGATTCGTGGTTGCGCTTATGCCGGCTCTAAGGGCGTGGTGTGGGGTCCAATCAAGGATATGGTCCATATCTCGCACGGCCCGGTCGGCTGCGGGCAATATTCCTGGTCGCAGCGCCGCAACTACTATGTCGGCACGACGGGCATCGACACGTTCGGGACAATGCAGTTCACCTCCGATTTCCAGGAGAAGGACATTGTTTTCGGCGGCGACAAGAAACTGGAACAGATCATCGACGAGATTGAGGGACTGTTTCCCCTCAACAACGGCATGAGCGTGCAATCCGAATGCCCGATCGGCCTGATTGGCGACGACACTGAAGCCGTGTCCCGCAACAAGGCCAAGGAGCACGGAAAGACCATCGTGCCGGTGCGCTGCGAGGGCTTCCGCGGCGTCTCGCAATCGCTCGGCCACCACATCGCCAACGACGCGATCCGCGACTGGGTCTTCGAGAAGAAGAACGTCGAGTTCGAGGCCGGCCCTTACGACGTCAACGTGATCGGCGACTACAATATCGGCGGCGACGCCTGGGCCTCGCGCATCCTGCTCGAGGAGATAGGGCTGCGCGTTGTCGGCAACTGGTCGGGCGACGCGACACTTGCCGAGATCGAGCGCGCGCCGAAGGCCAAGCTCAATCTCATCCATTGCTACAGGTCGATGAACTACATCTGCCGGCACATGGAGGAAAAGTATGGCGTCGCCTGGATGGAGTACAATTTCTTCGGCCCCTCCCAGATCGAAGCCTCTCTGCGCAAGATAGCCAAGCATTTTGGGCCCGAAATCGAGGAGAAGACGGAGAAGGTTATCGGCAAGTACAGACCGTTGATTGATGCGGTCATCGCCAAGTACCGGCCGCGCCTCGAAGGCAATACCGTCATGCTCTATGTCGGCGGCCTGCGCCCCCGCCACGTCATCACAGCTTACGAGGACCTCGGCATGGTGATCGTCGGCACAGGCTACGAGTTCGCCCACAACGATGACTATCAGCGCACCGGCCATTACGTAAGGAACGGCACGCTGATCTATGATGACGTGACCGGTTACGAGTTGGAGAAGTTCATCGAGGGGGTTCGCCCTAATCTCGTCGGCTCGGGCATTAAGGAAAAATACCCGGTGCAAAAGATGGGCATACCGTTCCGCCAGATGCACTCCTGGGATTATTCGGGGCCGTATCACGGCTATGACGGCTTTGCCATTTTCGCCCGCGACGTGGACCTTGCCATCAACAACCCCGTCTGGGGCCTGTACGACGCGCCTTGGAAAAAAAGCCCGCGCCGTGGGCGGGCGATGGCTGCCGAATAACACCTGACCTTAGCCTGGTCTCCCCAACGGAGACGATGAACGCCCGCGGCCCCGTGGCCCGCGGGAGACCTGAAACGTCTCGACGTCCCTGAGCTGCCGTATGGGGCGGCCAGATGAAAAAGAGGTAATCACCCATGCCGCAGTCGGCTGAAAAAATTCTCGACCACGCTCCCCTGTTCCGCGAGCCGGAATACAGGCAGATGCTCGCCGAGAAGAAGCTGAATTTCGAATGTCCGCACCCGGATCAGATCGTTACCGATCAACGCGAATTCACCAAGACGTGGGAATACCGCGAAAAGAACCTCGCCCGCGAAGCGCTTGTCGTGAACCCCGCCAAGGCCTGCCAGCCGCTCGGCGCGGTGTTCGCGGCCGCGGGCTTCGAGCGAACCATGTCCTTTGTCCACGGCAGCCAGGGCTGCGTGGCCTATTATCGCTCGCACCTGTCGCGCCATTTCAAGGAGCCTGCTTCGGCGGTTTCCTCCTCGATGACCGAGGATGCGGCGGTATTCGGCGGCCTGAAGAACATGGTCGACGGGCTTGCCAACACTTACCAGCTCTACGATCCAAAGATGATCGCCGTCTCGACGACTTGTATGGCAGAGGTCATTGGCGACGACCTGCACAGCTTCATCGAGAACGCCAAGGACGAAAACTCGGTCCCGCGCGACTTCGACGTGCCCTTCGCCCACACGCCGGCCTTCGTCGGCAGCCATGTCGACGGCTATGACGGTATGGTCAAGGGCATTCTGGAGCACTTCTGGAAAGGCCAGGAGCGCAGGGAAGCCGCAGGAACCATCAACATCATTCCGGGGTTCGACGGCTTCTGCGTTGGCAACAACCGGGAACTCAAGCGCCTGCTCGATCTGATGAGCGTGTCATACACCTTCATTCAGGACGCCTCTGACCAATTCGACACGCCGTCGGACGGCGAATACCGCATGTATGACGGCGGCACGAAAATCGAAGACGTCAAGAAGGCGCTCAACGCCGAGGCGACACTTTCGCTGCAGTACTACAACACCCGAAAAACGCTGGAATATTGCGAGCAATCCGGGCAGGAGACGGCCTCGTTCCATTACCCGCTCGGCGTCCAGGCGACCGACGAATTCCTGATGAAGGTCTCGGCGCTTTCCGGCAAGGAGATCCCAGAGACAATCCGCCTTGAGCGCGGCCGACTGGTTGATGCCATGGCCGACAGCCAGTCATGGCTGCACGGTAAGAAATACGCGATCTACGGCGATCCGGACTTCGTCTACGCCATGGCCCGCTTCGTCATGGAGACCGGCGGCGAGCCGACGCATTGCCTCGCCACCAACGGCGCCTCGGCTTGGGAAGCCGAGATGAAGGAACTGCTTGCATCCTCGCCCTTCGGCAAGGACGCTCAGGTCTGGGCGGGCAAGGACCTTTGGGCGATGCGTTCGCTGCTCTTCACCGAGCCGGTGGACCTGCTGATCGGCAATTCCTATGGCAAGTATCTGGAGCGCGATACCGGCACGCCGCTGATCCGGCTGATGTTTCCGATCTTCGACCGGCACCATCACCATCGCTTTGCGCTCATGGGCTATCAAGGCGGGTTGCGCGTCCTGACGACGATCCTCGACAAGATCTTCGACAAGCTCGATCGCGAGACGAGCGAGACGGGCGTAACGGACTATTCTTATGACCTCACCCGCTAAGAGCGGCGGCCGGCCTTTCGCCGAGGCCGTCCCTTGCCCAATGCACTTTTGGAGACCGACGCAATGTCCTCGCTCAGCGCCAAAATCCAGGATGTCTTCAACGAGCCCGCCTGCGATAGAAACCGCGGCAAGGATGCCAAGGCGCGCAAAGAGGGCTGCTCGAAGCCGCTGACGCCGGGGGCGGCAGCCGGCGGCTGCGCCTTTGACGGCGCCAAGATCGTGCTGCAGCCGATCACCGACGTTGCGCACCTGGTCCATGCGCCGCTCGCCTGCGAGGGCAATTCCTGGGACAACCGCGGCGCAGCTTCGTCCGGGGCAACGCTGTGGCGCACAAGCTTCACGACCGACCTCACCGAACTCGACGTGGTGATGGGGCAGGGCGAGCGGAAGCTTTTCAAGGCGATCCGTGAGATCAAGGAAACATATGCGCCGTCAGCGATCTTCGTCTATTCGACCTGCGTGACGGCGCTGATCGGCGACGACATCGAGGCCGTCTGCAAACGCGCGGGGGAAAAATTCGGCTTGGCCGTGGTGCCGGTCAATGCGCCGGGCTTGGCCGGCTCCAAGAACCTCGGCAACAAGCTCGCCGCCGAGGCGTTGCTCGATCACGTCATCGGCACGGTAGAACCCGACGACGCCGGGCCGCACGACATCAACATAATTGGCGAATTCAACCTTTCCGGCGAGTTCTGGCTGGTGAAGCCGCTGCTTGATCGGCTAGGCATCCGCGTGCGCGCCTGCATTCCGGGCGACGCGCGCTTCCTTGACGTTGCTTCCGCGCACCGCGCCCGGGCGGCTATGATGGTGTGCTCGACCGCGCTCATCAATCTGGGCCGCAAGATGGAGGAGCGCTGGGACATCCCGTTCTTCGAAGGCTCCTTCTACGGCATTACCGACACCTCGCAAGCACTTCGCAACATTGCTGAGCTGCTCGTGAGGAAGGGGGCCGATCGCGAGATCCTCAACCGCACACAGACGCTGATCGCAGTGGAAGAGGCGATTGCGTGGAGGAAGCTCGAGGGCTACCGGCGGCGGCTTCAAGGCAAGCGCGTGCTTCTCAATACAGGCGGCGTGAAGTCCTGGTCGGTCGTTCACGCGCTGATGGAGATCGGCATGGAGATCGTCGGCACCTCGGTCAAGAAATCCACAGTCGAAGACAAGGAGCGCATCAAGCAGATCCTCAGGGACGACAACCACATGTTCGAGCAGATGGCAGCGCGCGACCTTTACGCCATGCTCTCAGAACACAAGGCCGACATCATGCTGTCGGGCGGGCGCACGCAATTCATCGCGCTGAAGGCCAAGACACCCTGGCTCGATATCAACCAGGAGCGCCAACACCCTTATGCCGGCTATGACGGCATGGTGGAACTCGTACGCCAGATCGACCTCGCCATTCATAACCCGATCTGGTTCCAGGTGCGCGAGCCGGCACCGTGGGATTGCCAGCCTGCGGTGGAGGACGAACTGCCGGGCACGAAGAGCGAGACCGCGACGTTGCACGCTGTCCAGGAAGTCGCCGGCACGACGGCCGGCGATTGCGGCGCGTGTTGAGGAAGCCTATGGCCCGCATTCTTTCCCAGACCAAATCAGCAGCCGTCAATCCGCTGAAGTCGTCACAGCCGCTGGGTGCCGCCTTGGCCTTTCTTGGGGTCGAGGGTGCGATGCCGCTGTTCCACGGCAGCCAGGGCTGCACCAGCTTCGCGCTCGTGCTCTTCGTGCGGCATTTCAAGGAAGCGATCCCCCTGCAGACCACCGCGATGGACGAAGTGACGACGATCCTGGGCGGGGCGGACAATCTGGAAGAGGCGATCCTCAACCTCAAGGTCCGCACAAAGCCAAAGCTGATCGGGGTCTGCACGACGGCGCTGGTGGAAACCCGTGGCGAAGATTGCGCAAGAGACATCGCCGACATCAGGCTGAAGCACGCGCAAGAAATCGCGGGTACGGAGATCGTGCTGGCCAACACGCCGGATTTCGACGGCGCGATCGAAGAGGGCTGGGCCAAGGCTGTCACCGCGATGATCGAAGGGATTACACGCCCTGGCGACCAGGTCCGGCAGTCAAAGAAGATCGCGATCCTGCCAGGCTGGAACCTTACTGTGGCCGACATCGAGCATTTGCGTGAGATGGTTGAAAGCTTTGGGCTGAAGCCGGTGATCCTGCCGGACGTTTCAGGCTCGCTCGACGGCACCGTGCCCGACCGTTGGGTCACGACCACCTATGGCGGCACCAGCGTCGAGGACATCCGCGAGCTTGGCACGGCCGAGCACTGCATCGCCATCGGCGAGCATATGCGCCGCCCCGCCGAGGTGCTGCAGAAATTGACCGGCGTGCCTTACGTCCTGTTCCAGTCGCTGACCGGATTGAAGGGCGCCGACCGGTTCGTCTCGCTGCTGTCCTCGATTTCGGGCACGTCGGTGCCGGCCGGGGTGCGCCGTCGCCGGGGCCAATTGCAGGATGCGTTACTCGACGGACATTTCCATTTCGGAGGCAAGAAAATTGCGATCGCTGCTGAACCAGACCAACTCTACCAACTCGCGAGCTTCTTCGTCGGCATGGGCTCCGAAATCGCGGCGGCCGTCGCCACGACCGATATGTCGAAAATTCTGGAAAAAGTACCGGCGCAGTCGGTTCAAATCGGCGATCTCGGCGATTTGGAAGCTCTTGCGGCGAGCGCTGATCTTCTCGTCACCCATTCCCACGGCCGCCAGGCGGCGCAGCGCCTTGGTATTCCGCTCATGCGCGTCGGCTTTCCGGTCTTCGACCGACTCGGCAGCCAGCACAAGCTCACAATCCTCTATCAGGGCACCCGCGACCTGATCTTCGAGGTTGCCAACATCTTCCAGGCCAACCAGCACGCGCCGACGCCTGAGGCACTTGATCCATTCCGCAAGCGAGAAATGCCAGATGAGCTCCTTTCGTCGCCTCTCGCTCGTCACTGACGAGGTTCACGCACCGATGCCGGAACGACGAGCAGGCGCATTGCGCGTGGCGGTCGCCACGCAAGATATGAAGAACCTCAATGCCCATTTCGGCTCGGCCAAGCGCTTTGCTGTCTACGACGTGACGCGCGAGGAATGGAACCTCGTGGAAGCCGTGGCCTTCGATGACGTTTCCGACGAGAGCGGGGAGCATCGGAGCGAGGGCGATGACCGCATCACGCCGAAGGTGGAGGCGCTGAAGGGCTGTCATCTCCTGTTTTGTCTGGCCATCGGCGGCCCTTCGGCAGCCAAGGTTGTTTCGGCAAAAATCCATCCGATCAAGGTGGCGCAGCCCCAAACCATCCAGGAGGTGCTGTTGCGCACGCAGATGATGCTCAGGACGTGTCCTCCCCCTTGGCTGCGCAAGGTGCTGGCGGAGGCAGGTGTCGCCGAGAAGAAACCGTCCTTCGAGGACGACTGATATGGGGAGAAGGCGAAATGTCTGATACCGCGGCTAGCACTGCTGTCGCCGAGGACGAGGCGGCCCTTGCCACCCCGTTCGTCAAATGCCTCGTGCGACTGATCCGTGCTCAGGATCCCCACGGGTCGTGGGAAGGCAAACCGGATGTCGAGCTTCTGGCCGACTTTATCATCACCAGGCAACAGCGCCGTGCGATCCCGATCATCGGCGATCCCGATCCGGACGTGCTGTGGAGGCTAGACATGTTCTATGCCGCCGTCGGGCTTGCGATCGAGGAGCGCTGCGGCCTGATGGCATCGCCGATGATGGAGATGAGCCACGAGGGCTTCGGGCGCGTGCTTTTCACGGCCGGACGGCTGGTCGTCCTTTCGAAGACCCTGCGCGACGTCCACCGGTTCGGCTTCGAGACGTTCTGGAAACTCGCACAAGCCGGTACGAAACTGGCCGGCGATGCGATCGCAGCCATTGAAGCCTATCCCGACGTGGCACGGGCGTGATGGAACCGAGTTTCGAACAAGGGGGTCATGTCAGGCCTTGAGGAGCTGCGATGCCAGTCCACTCAACCGACGCGGTCGAGACCGATCTGGTTCCTGGGGTAGCGTTGATGAAGCCACTCGTCCTGATCTGTTCGCAAGATGCCGAGTTCTATCTGTTCCTCAGCCACATACTGGAGGTGGATGGCTTCACCAGTGAGCCGGCAGGCGGCGCGAAGGAAGCACTTGCAATGGCCGACGAACGGGACTTCCAGGCCGTGGTGCTGGACTGCGGGCCAGCGAGCATAACCGGGTCAGCAATCTGCGCCCGGCTCAAGCGGGAGCCCCGGACCGGCGGCCTGCCCATTATTGCCCTGATCGCGCCCGGCGCCGAGAACCAGCACCTCGATCTCCTGAAGGCAGGCATTGACGAAAGCTTTGTGCGGCCGATCGCCCCGGCCAAGCTGCTCGATTGTCTACGGGCGAGGCTGGCGCTGACCAAGCGGGGTGCAAACGGGGTTGAAAACGGCGGCTGGCTCTCCTGTGGCGACCTTGAAATGAGGCTCGATGCCCACCGGGTTCGTGGCAATGGCCACGAGATCCATCTCGGGCCGATCGAGTTCAACCTGCTGCGGCTTTTGCTTGAGACCCCCGGCAAGGTCTTCACTCGGGACGAGCTGATCGGCGCGGCCTGGCCGGCCAACATCCACGTCGGTGTACGCACCGTCGATGTGCATATGAGCCGGCTCAGAAAGGCGCTGAAGGCGGCCTCGCCCTCCACCGTCATCCGTACCACCAGGTCTGCCGGCTACTCGCTCGAGAGGCCGGACGGCTAAATAGCGAACCGGTAGCCCTGAGCACGACGGAGGAGTGGCACAACTCTTGCGGCTTCGAAACGCGCCTACAGGTACGACATACTTAGAAAGAAGCAGGGCAAATGGGTTTTAAAAGCGTACTCTGTGTGACGGGTTCTGACCACTCCGATCAGGACGTCAGAATAGCTGCCGGCTTGTGTGCCGAGGTCGGAGCATATCTTTCCGTATTGATTATGTCGCCTCCACCGCTGGTTTTGATGCCTCCACCGCTCGGCGATGGCATCCTCGAGTGGCCCACACAACGCGCCCAGGCCATTGCCATGTTGGACAAACGGTTTAGGCAGATCGAGACATTTTCGCAGGACATGGCCCGTCTGGAAAAAACATCCAGGGAAATTCAGAACCTGCTGAAAGCGACGTCGCTTTGCTATGACGTCGACATCGACTACTGCGACCACGCCAGCGTCGATGACGCCGTGCGACAGCGGGCGCACTGCAACGACCTGACAATCATCGGCCCCGCACTTCTCAACGACAATGATCTCGGACCCCTTGTTATCAACGGCAGCTTGTTCGATACGGGAAAGCCGGTGCTTGTTGTGCCGAAGGGCGCCGAGGCGACACTGTCGCCGCGGCGCGTGCTGGTCGGCTGGGATTCGCGAGTCGAGGCGTCCCGCGCAGTTCGGGAAGCGCTGGATCTGCTATCCCGAGCTGAGGACGTTCGTGTCACACTGGTCGATCCGAAAGCGACCTACAACGGAAACGGCGCTGAACCAGGAGCCGACATCGCTGCCTATCTTACTCGGCACGGTGCTCGAGTGTCGGTTGACCGGCTGCCGAGCGCCGGTAAGCCGGCGGCATCGGTCCTCGCGCAGCACGCAATCGACACGTCCGCCGATATGATCGTCATGGGCGCTTATGGCAGCCGCCGGCTGCGTGAGCGGCTTTTCGGCGGAGTGACCAGATGGATAGTTGGGAAGCCGCCATTGCCGCTGTTTTTGGCTCGTTGACTGGTTCCAGGGGGAGCACCGAGCTGTTCGAAGCTCTGCTCCCCTGGGTCACCTATCCTGATGCCAATTCGAAGGAAGAAAGGTCGCGGCGAACGCGGGAAATTTCGCGAAGCTCCTCGCAGCCAATCGGCACGCGCCGTCGCGAGACCATCGGACGTGTCTAGCGCGCTCTCGGGGGTTCTGCTCGCCCGCGATGATCCGCAACGCGGAGACCGGCCGCGAAACAGGTACAGGCGCTCCTCAATGCACTCAAAACCACGGCTTCGCAGGTCGGCGCCAGGTCGAGAAGGACAGTCGTTTCAGCACGGCCGATCGCGTTCGGATCCCATAGCGGCATTCGCATGCGCGCGATCAGATCTCTTGCTCACTGCAGCTGGGAGCTGAACAACGCAATGACCGTGCCGTGGCCGGGGCCCTCAACTTCGAGTCGGGACGGCCGTGGTCTTGCCGGCGCCGGCGGGAATCGATGGCATCAATCACGTTGTCATCGCCTGGGACGGTAGCCGGGTAGCAGCGAGGGCGACCGCATCTTCAGCGTGTTCAGTCGGTCCGCCCGAGCCGCGTGGCGACCGGGCGGTCTTTGGGCTGGTCAATTCCGACAACGCTCACATTCGCACCAGGCGGTCCCCGTAGCGCCTGAGCGTAGGGGACAAAGAAGATAACGACACAAAGCAGGAATACCGGAGAGCTCACCGGCCGGCACATGCCGGCACTCTTCTTGGCCTTTTCGTCACGATCGTCAATCTGACGATGGCGGTATTTGCCAGCCGCGGCAGGACCGGCTTCGTCGGGAAAGACTCCTATGTCGCCAGCCAGGAATTCAATCGCAGGGCGGAAGAGGGCATAGGCCGGGACGGAGCGGCGCCTTGCAATCGCAAATGGCGAGATCCGCTACCGTCTGACCGGACCAGAACGGCAAGAGGCTCAAGCCAGGTGGCGTGTAGCGGACGATGATAAGAGCATGGCGGTAGCCAACGCAGTCATGATGTCCATCTACTCGCCCCTCAACCCGAATATGTTGCGTCGTCCCTGGCCACGCTTTTCTGGCAACGCGAGGCGCGTGATGCATGTCCAGAACCTGACAGAGGGAGAAAACATGTCGGGTTCAATACAACCGGCCATCTCGGGCAATTGGAGGTTTCAAAGCCTAATCATGCGCTTACTGCGCGTGGAGCACGCTGGCACGGCCTTTGCAAATTGAGATGCGGCAACACGGAGTGAAGGCTGACTGCATGCAGACGAGCGAAGCTCTCCTTTCCTTGAACCCTCGTGCCCCGTCTCTAAAGGGGAAAAAAGCTCGCGCATGAAGCGCGCCATCTTTGGCAATAGCTTTGGAGAACAACATGGTATTGCGGATGGAGTCCCCGGCTCCTTCGATCAAAGTGGAGGACTGGCTGCGTGGCGAGCCCCTCACGAACTTCCAGCCCGGCAAAGTCTACATCGTCGAATTTTGGGCGACCTGGTGCGGACCATGCGTGGCGGCGATGCCTCACCTGATGCAGCTGCAGGAGAAATACAAGGACAGCGGACTTGAGGTCGTCGGCGTCGCGGCTGATGAACAGCCTCCAACGGCCGATGAGGCCCGAACCAAGTTGGACGCGTGGTTGACCGAAAAGTGCTCGAATCTGAACTATCGGATCGCGTTCGACTACACAGGCGAAATGAACAAGCTTTGGAGGGAACCCAGCTTGTCTGTCGGGATTCCGGCCTCGTTCGTGGTCGACCGAGACGGCCACATCGCCTTTATCGGTCATCCGATGCAACTTGATGAGATTTTGCCGAAAGTGCTTAACGGCAGCTGGCGCACCAGCGATGAAGCGAAAGCTGCCGATAAGGAGCGGATTGCCAGTCACCAACGCAAAGCGCGCGAACTAACGCTCACCAAGCCGATAGACGCCAAACTTCGGCCGGCGATGCAGGCCGAGGATTGGACGACGGCGCTCTCGGCTGTCGAAGAAGGCCTCGCCTTGATGCCCGACAATATCGAGTTCCGGCGCACTCATGCGAATCTACTGCTTCACAAGCTGCGCGACATGCGGGCCGGCTTGCCACTCATGCGCCAGTTGGTCGAGGACGCGATCGACAAAAAGTTCGAGGCCGTGTCTTGGATGGTCATGGTCCTGAACCAACTCTTCGATCCCGAAATGGACAACTCCCATCTCCCCCATGCGGAGCGCTTTGCGATGGGCGACAAGCTCTCGGAACAGATCCTGACACTCAATCCTCCACAAGGCGACGGCCCCCTTAAATTCCTTTGGTACGTTCCGCTCGCTCAGTATTACTACGAGAGCGGCAACAAGGATCGCGCGATCGAGTTGATCGAAGTGGCACTGAAATCGCTGGGTGATCCGGAGCCAATGCCGGACCACATCAAACAGCACTACTACCCCATTGCTCCAAGCCCTGGCCAACTACACGGGTGAGCACGCCTGTTACGCGGATCTTTGCGTGGTTCCGCAAAACAAGGCTCCTGAAAATCAAACCGCAGTCGCCTCATGAGCAAAGATCGCAAAGGGATGACAATTGCAATTGAACCCTGGCCAATTCGCCCATTGTCTGCGGCGAGCCCGCAGTAAGTATGTCCATTGCAGCACAGGGCGCATCGCTTGCCGCAGGTTGGAGTTCAAATCTTGTAATGACCTCCGGCCGAATCGCTGCGGACGCGATGCTCGACGCTGGCCGCAGTGGAAGACGTCACAGTCCAGGACGTGTTCAAGGTCGGCCACAGGGACATCACTTGCGTGGAATCGGCCCGGCCAAGCCGGACGTCGGCTGCGCAAATGTGCCCGAAGCAGGCGTCCCCGAAGACAGAAATCGTCCATCGAGGACGAGGACTGAAATTGAGGAGAAGGCGAAATGTCTGATGCCGCGGTTAGCCAGGCTGTAAACGAGGACGAGGCGGCCCTTGCCACCCCGTTTGTCAAATGCCTCGTGCGGCTGATCCGTGCTCAAGACTCTCACGGCTCATGGGAAGGCAAAGCTGACGCCGAGCTGCTGACCGGCTTCATCATCACCAAGGAACAGCGCCGTGCCATCCCGATCATCGCCGATCCCGATCCGGACGTGCTGCGGAGGCTGGACATGTTTTACACCGCCGTCAGGCTTGCGATCGAGGAGCGCTCCGGCCTGATGACATCGCCAATGATGGAGATGAAACCGATGGGGGCTTCGGGCGCCTGGTTTTCACGGCCGGGCGGTTGGTCGTTCTGTCGAGACGTCCACCGGTTCGGCTTCGAGACTTTCCGGAAACTCGCGAAGGCCGGTACGAAACTGGTCGACGATGCGACTGCAGCTATTGCCTATCCCGACGTGGCGCTGGCGTGAAGAAACCGATTTCGAGGAAGGATCTATGTCAAATCTGGATGGGATGGAGAAGAAAGTCCGAAAGCTTCAGATACGCGCGGTGGCTGCCAAGATGAAATTGCGCGACCTTGCCGAGGATCTCCCTATCAACTGGACTGAGATAGAGGAAGTTGCCGAGAAAGCGTACGCCGCTTTTGCCGAGTTGGATGGTGCCAAGAGAGAGCTCGCTGCAATGAAGAATTTACGATGAGGAACACATTCACCACCCGCGACGGCTCGATATGGATGCCGGAATATCTGACCGCTATAGATGGCAAGACTTGTATCGGCTGCGGGCGCTGTTTCAAGGTCTGCTCGCGCGAGGTCATGCACCTTCACGGCGTCGATGACGCAGGTAAAATCCTCGGCGCCTGCGACGGCGAAGACGACGACTTCGACGGCGAGCTCAATCGCATGATCATGGTTGTCGATCATGCCGGCCGCTGTATAGGCTGCGGAGCCTGCGCCCGCGTCTGCCCGAAGAACTGCCAGACCCATGTTGCGGCCGACCAGGTCGCAGCATGATTTGATGGGAACAAACCAGGAGAACGGCGTTGCCCTTTAGAGTTTTTCATCGCGTCCTGTGGTTGGTCCTGTGCAGCAACGCTCTGACTGTCTACGTCGCTTCTCATTCCATCCGTCTAGTGGTCGTCACGACGCTGGCTTGTTCGCTGCTCCTTCAGTTGGCCTATTTCGCAAGCGTGCTCTTTCTGATCTGGCGGTCTGGCTGCGCTCGCAGCGCCGGCCAAAGGGCTCAGCATTTCGGTAGTTGCAAGGAAGTTCGATCCCAGCCGGCAGACCATGATGAGGTGAGGAATGAATCTTCAGATGTGCCTCGGCTTGGCCCGGCATTTCCCTGCTGAGGCGTCGTGATCCATGGGAAATCTACGCCACTTTGGACCAACCAGGGACATCGAGCTGACCGTCCAGGCGTAGGTGTGCTTGAAATGGCAGAGGTGACCGCATCCTGGCCCGTCTAGCGTGAATCCAGCTGTTTGGGTTCGGTTGGCACATAATAGCCGTCGCAGCACGCCATCATGCGGGTGGCTTTGTCTCACGCGGCGCTGGAAAGAAAAATGGGAGCCTTCTGCAACGTCCGACGACGCAGCTGGCTCCAAATCAAAGCCCATGAGCGAGGGCGGAGCTGGTTCAGCTCAATCACGTGTTGCAGGAGAAAACATGCTGGAAAAGTTCGAACGCTATCCGCTCACCTTTGGACCCACACCCATCGAGAAGCTCGATCGCCTCGGCAAGCATCTAGGAGGAAAGGTGGAAATCTACTCCAAACGCGAGGACTGCAACTCCGGTCTCGCGTATGGTGGAAACAAGCTACGCAAGCTCGAATACATCATTCCCGACGCGATCGCGTCAGATGCCGATACGCTCGTCACCATCGGGGGCGTGCAGTCCAACCACACCCGCATGGTCGCCGCGGTCGCCGCCAAGATCGGCATGAAATGTCTGCTGGTTCAGGAGAGCTGGGTACCCCATGAGGATGCCGTCTACGACCGCGTCGGCAACATTCTCTTGAGCCGCATCATGGGAGCAGAGGTACGCCTGGTCGACGAAGGCTTTGACATCGGTATCCGCCGCAGTTGGGAAAAGGCGCTTTACGAGGTCAAGGCAAGGGGCGGCAGGCCCTATGCGATACCTGCCGGGGCGTCTGTTCACCCGAATGGAGGCCTCGGCTATGTGGGATTCGCGGAGGAAGTGCGGGCTCAGGAGAAACAGCTTGGGTTTGCCTTCGACTACATCGTCGTTTGCACGGTCACAGGTTCAACGCATGCCGGGATGCTCGTCGGATTCGCCGAGGACGGTCGACAGCGCAACGTGATCGGTATCGATGCCTCTGCCATCCCCGCTAAGACCAAGGCGCAGGTGCTAAGCATTGCCCAACATACAGCGATGCTCGTCGAGCTCGAAACGGAACTCGTCGAGGATGACGTGGTGTTGCTCCGGGAGTACGCGTACCCGTGTTATGGGATTCCGTCCGAGGAAACCAAGGAGGCGATCCGCCTGTGCGCGCGGCTTGAGGGTATGATTACTGATCCCGTCTACGAGGGGAAATCGATGCAAGGGATGATCGACCTCGTCCAGAAAGGCTTCTTTCCAGAGGGGTCGAAGGTCCTCTACGCGCATCTCGGCGGCGCGCCGGCGATCAACGGGTACGGCTACACATTTCGCAACGGCTGACGTTCGACAGATTGCGACTACGCCGTCCTGCCGTGCGGCGATGAGGTGAAGTTCGTTCGAGGCGGCTTAGCCGGCTCTCTGGCCCAGAGGATGCCAGCATTCTGAGGCGGCCGCGTGGCAGTCCCGTGCATACGGAGGCAGCTCGCCGGTCGGGCTGGGGCTCATTGCGGAAAATCTGTCAGCCATGTCCCTCAGCTGACCTGCCACTGAGAATTTCCTCCACCTGGAGTTAGAGTCCGGCCTCCAAGAAGGACGGACAGATGAAGCGGAAGCGGTTCACGGAAGAGCAGATCATCGCGGTTTTGCGCGAGCACGAGGCGGGT
>NZ_JAFCGY010000048.1 GCF_016836705.1 Mesorhizobium caraganae
CCGCCACGTGAATGGTCCATGGCAAAGGCCCAGTTCGCCGTAATCTTCGGTGAGCGCTTCATCAGGGCCATGGCGGCATAATGTTCAACCGCCCGCCCGTACACGGAAATCCTGACAGTCCCCGAGCAAGAGATCGCAATCCGGAGTCTTCTCCACGAGCGCGCGCAAGTTCATCATGTCGTCGGTCATCGATGGTTCCTTCGAATCAGGTTGGTGTCAGCAACCCGACCTTACCGGCGAACTGTCGATGACCACCGCAAAGCCGCGCGCTCGCTACGGCGCTGTTGAGGGCGCGCTCGCGAGCGGCTTTGCTACCGCCGAACTACACCACCTGTGGGGACGCGACCGTATCGCGTGTCAGAGGCGTTGAATTACTTGGGAAAAAGGCTCTTCAGGGAACGGCAACACGCGCGTCGATGCAGCCTGCCAACGCGGCGTCCTAATCAAGGCACGCTCCGTCGCCTCGATCCGTTCGATCCTCAAGAACGGTCTTGATCGGGCCTTCCTCGACGAGACGCCCGACCACCAACCCCTGCGCCACGGCAACATCCGCGGTCAGGGCTATTTCCACTGAACCATGGAGTTCTCAATGCTCGCCCATCCCACCGATGAACGGCTGATCGCACTCGGCTTGACCGGAATGGCCAAGGCCTTCGAGGAGCAGCGACGATCACCGGATCTCGATGCCCTGTAGTTCGAGGAGCGCATCGGGCTTTTGTCGATCGCCACGGCCGAGCATCGACCATCGTCACGAGCCAAATTCCCGTGGAACTCTGGCACGACGTCATAGGCGATCCCACCCTCGGTGACGCGATTCTGGATCGCCTCGTTCACAACGCTCACCGCCTTCAACTCACCGGAGAAGCATGCGAAAACACAGTGCCCGCGCCCGCCCTCTTGACGGCGCCTCAAACACCTGAATCAATGAACACGTCGGTCGAAACGGCCGCTCATGATCGCGCGAAATACCTGCTCACGATCAAATGAAACGAGCGCTCACCATCGCCTGCACGACCCATTCATCATTCTGTTCAAGCAGCAATTCGCCAACGAGGCGGACCATGGCATCGTGATTGGGGAAGATGTTGATACCTCGGTCCTGAGTTCGATCTCGCCGTGAGGCGCTCGATCGGGTTGATGCTGTACAGCTTGAGGCGGTGGTCATGTACGCGAGCACGTCGTTTTCGGCCTCGTCCATGATGGCGGCGAGCTTCGGCACCTTGGGCCGGATCAGGTCGGCCACGGCGGGCCATTGCACGCTGCAGCCTCGGCCGTCTCCTGGGCGAAGGCGGTGGCGATGAAGCCCGAGACGACGCGGCGGCCGCTGTTGCCGGCATGCGTCAGTAAATTCCTCATGAAATGGGCCTGGCAGAGCTGCGAGGTGGCGCACGGCATTCGAAACCGCCGCCTTGATGCCCTCATGGGCGTCGGAGACGACCAGCTTGATGCCGCGCAGTCCGCGACACGTCAAGTTGCACAAAACTCGGTCCAGATCGGCTCGGATTCCAAGCGGCCGATCTCCGTGCCGAGCACCTCGCGCCGGCCGTCACGGTTGACGCCGACGGCGATGATGACGACGACCGACACGATGCGCCCCGCTGCGGCACACCTTGAGGTAGGTGGCGTCGATCCACAGGTATCGCCAGTCGCCCTGAGCTTTGATTGGCAGGCGCTTTCGTGAGCGACGAGCAGTGCGTCAACTACCAGATGCCGTAGTATCGGCGCTTGCCCGAAAACTCTAGGAACGATTTTCACGTGCGGTCCAGAAGAGCTTTTCCCCTCGATCAACCAAATCTTGAGCGTATGAACGTGATAGCGGCCGAAAATCCAGGGAGTAGCTCTTGCGGGTAGCCGTCGCGCGGAACGATAATTGGGCGTGATCAACCGGTTCGGTCAGCCTTGTCTAGAGGAATACGACCGTGAGGCGGTCGAAAGCGTGGTGGCGGCATCGCAAGAGGGCGACCATCCCCCTCCATGAGGCCAAGCCACGCCAGTAGATCAAGAGCGATTGAAAACAGCCCTTATCATCTGTTGCGGCGACTAGCGCGGTGGCCGTCAGATCGCCAATGCCAGGGATAGTCAGCCGTCATCATCGCCAAGGGGCGGCAATTCGCTAGCGGCGTCCAGCGCCTGGGTCCGCTGCCGTTCAGCGCTTCGCCGCGCGGTCTGCTGCACGTTGCGTATTCTCCGCCGTCGCATGGCGGAGTGGCATGGCTGACGGCGTCACCGTGCCACTATTTGCAGGTTCGTAAACGGGAGGTTGAGTGATGCGGCATACTGACTGGCGCTCTCATGCGGGCGCCACCTTCACTTGTGAGAAACAACCGGCGACCGGATCGCGTGGCATGGTGGTGACCAATCACCCGCTCGCTTCCGCGGCGGGGGCGGAAATGCTGGCTGCCGGCGGCAACGCGATCGACGCTGCCATCGCGGCCTTATTCACCCTTTCGGTCGTCGAGGCGATGATGGTGGGGGTGCTGGGTGGGGGTGTGGCTCACATCCGCCTCGCCAACGGCACGCATCACGTGCTCGACGGCATGAGCACCGCACCTCTTGCGACCGGCCCCACCCCCTACACGCCTGATCCGAAGGCCGCGCCCGGCACGATGGACACGATCGGCCGCCGCAACGCCGTGGGCCCCACCGCGGTCGCCGCCCCCGGCAGTCTGCTGGGCTGGTGCGAGGCGCTGCGCCGGTTCGGCACGTTCTCTTTGGCCGACGTCAGCGAGCCCGCGATCCGTCACGCCTCGCGTGGCTTTCGCGTGACTCCCTATCTGCAGGAATGCGTCTCCGAGTCGGCGTCCGATCTCGCCCGCGATGCGGAAATCGCCAAACTGTATCTGCCCGGCGGCATGCCGATCCAGCCCGGCACCCGCCTGGTCACCGGCGAATATGCCGAGACGCTGCGATCGATCGCGCGCGAGGGCCCGGACATCCTGTATGGCGGAGAACTGGGACGTCGCTATGCGGAGCACATGGCGCAGGAAGAGGGCTTTCTGACACTCGAGGACCTGACGGGCTATCGCACCGTGGATCGCGAGCCCCTGCGCGGGCTTTATCGAAGCTATGAGATCGTCGGGCCGCCGCCGCCATCGTTCGGCCCTGTGCACATCATTCAGATGTTGAACATCCTGGAAGGCTACGACATCGGCGCGCTCGGCTTCGCGACGCCGGACACGCTGCACCTGCTGGCCGAAGTGCTGAAGATCGCTTTCGCCGACCGGGCAGCGGCGTCCGCCGATCCGGCGTTCGTCCAGGTGCCGGTCGACAAGCTGCTGTCCAAGGACTATGCAGCGGAGTGCCGCGCGCGCATCACGATGGACCGCACCCAGTCATGGAGCACAGGGGTGGCGCCTGGTGAAGGCGCGCACACCACCCATCTGACGGTGGCGGACGGGTTCGGCAACGTCGTCGCCAGCACGCATTCGATCAACTCCTTGTTCGGCGCCCGCTACATCGTGCCGGGCACCGGCATGATCCCGAACAACTATATGTTCGCATTCGATCCGCGTCCGGGTCGCGCCACCTCGGTAGCGCGCGGCAAGCGGGCCACCTCGTCGATGTCTCCGGTGATGGTGCTGCGCGACGGCAGGCTACGTTACGCGATCGGCCTGCCTGGCGGGCTGCAAATCTTCCCCTCCGTGACGCAAGCGCTGTCGAACCTGATCGATCATGGCATGAGCGTGCAGGAGGCGGTGGAGGCGCCGCGGCTTTGGACGCGGGGCTATAGGGTGCAGGTCGAGGATTCGGTCCCGGAAGGCGGGCTCGCGGCATTGCGCCACCGTGGCCACGATGTGGCGGCGGTTGGCAACATTGGCTGCGGCATGAGTGCGATTCAGTTCGATACGGACGGCACGATGATTGGCGCCGCGTGTTGGCGCGCCGACGGTATGCCAATTGGGCTCGGCGGTGGGTTGGCGCGACGCGGCGTATGGTTCAGGCCGGACCAGGCGCGGAGCTGAGCGCGGCCAGCGTCTGGGCACGCGGCGCCAATGATCGGGTCAACTCCATGCAAGTGGCGAGATCCTTGAAGAGGCCCTCCTGAACAGTTCTTTACGTCTGCGTAGAACGATCGCACGAAGCAGTCTCGCGCAGGCTCTGAGTCACTGACACGTTCATCGGAGCCGCCTTTGCCGTGCATCAATGGGAGGAGGCTTAATGAGCGAACGCGCCACCGCGCTGGCCAACGCACTTGGGCCGAAAGGCTGGCTGACCGGTGCGGATGTGGACCCTCTCAAACGCGACTACAGGTGCGGCGTGGCGCCTATTGACGTCGGCCAAAACGGATGAAGTCGCGACGGTCGTTCGTCTATGCCGGGATGCCGGTATCGCGATCGTTCCGCAAGGCGGGAACACGAGCCTATGCGGAGGATCGGTCGCTCATGCGGCAGAGGGCGTGATCTGGCCTCTGCCGCCTGAAGACGCCTCTTGCCGACATGAACCGAAGCAAAGTCGTGCGTGCCTTGATGCGACATACCAAGGCGGCTTTCGATCCGGGAGCGCTGATGAAAACCGCGTTATGGTGGGAACCGGACGATAAAGCAGCACTTTGCTGTGGGCCGTATTTCTATTTCACCATCGCTCGACAGTGCAGATCTCCTGGTTAGCCCCTATCTTGGCGACTAACAATACGCGTCAAGGTATCGCCCAGCTCCAAAGGACGAATGCCGTGATCCGTAACGGAGCCAAACTCGCTGATCGCGCTTGGCGCTCGCAAGTGCTTTGGCGTGCCCCGGCGAGAGCTGCCTCGCAGTTCTGAAATGCTGTGCGCGACACGGTGGGACATCTCGACTACGTGCTCTGTCGCAACAAAGGCGGTGCAGGCCTCATGGCTTCGGCATATGGGAAGGTGGCCGGCTTAAAGGACATTCGCTTCGTGACGCGAGGACCGGGCGTCACCAATGTTAGCATCATCGACTGGGTCGGCACGGGTATCAAAGGCAGCGAGAAATTTCAGGAGATCGGCTATCGTACCGTGTTCGGAAAGATGGAACGAATCTCACGGCACTATCAGGTCCATTCCGCGCAATCGCTAGAGCGCTGATCGGCGGCGTCAATCTGCTTCCGGTGAAGCCACGGGCGGCCTGATCGACATCGCAGGCGAGCATGACAGTCACCCTCCTTGTTGCCAAGGCGACAACTCCGCGCAGCATTCACGCCAAGTTCTGGCGACGCTGCCCGCTCCATTCCCGTTTCGGCGATTTCCAATATCGCGACGGCCTCGATCTCTTGATAAGCCGAAAGCACCGGGTGCTCGAGATAGGTGAGCTGTCCTTGGCCAAAACTGCGGCAAGCTCGACGTTCCGGCTTGCTCGGCGCGTCCACATGGCCGGAAAAATACGGCGATCGCAATCGAGTTCGTGGACGTCGCCGAAGGAAGCACCAACGGTCAGCAGATTTTGCTTTGGCCAGGTCGGGGGTAATTTGAGCTCGGAGATTTATATTATATGAACCGTCATATCAAAAGTGCAATGAAAAACACCCTGTGCAGAACAAATGTCACATAGTGGTTGCTTCTGTCCATAAGAACGCAGTGATCCACTAAAGATAGATCTGCTGTTTTTAAAGCGAGCGTATCATCTGTGCCACTACCGAAAATGGTAGCTAGATCGGACTGATCGTCAGGTACACTTTTACTCCCAGCAGAGGTTCCGATCGGAGAAAGCAATGTATCAGCTTCTGACCCATGGCGGGGGTACCGGCAATGTGGCCGACAACATTCTGAATGCGATGTTCCGGCTGCTGCTCAGGGTTGAACGTTGGAAGTCGCATGCCTCAAGCGTTGTCGGAACGGAACATGACCGCTTCAACCTGGCGAATACCGTATATTTGACATGCTGGGACAAGATCCGCAAAGAAGTCGCCGCCAGCGCCCGGCTACTTCGCCCAACCGGGACCACAACAATCGGTGATACCCTTGTTGCCCTGCTTGCCGGAAAGCCGGCACCGCCTTCCCCAAGGCTCTGGGAAAGCACGTGCTTTTGCTATCGATACAAACGCCACCCACCTTCTCATCAGGAATCGGATCAGCCTGCCGGTAGTATTGCGGTTGGCGGGTGTTTGGGAACTCGGGCTCGCGGTGGTCTATACGGCTCGGTATTCGACTCTCGCATGAAGAGGATCCTAGAAACGGCGGGCGTTAGGATCATCCCTCTCGATGGCCCAATGAATTTTGGGAACCGCACAACCTTCGCAAGCTGCTTTCCGGTCACGGCCGCCATTCTTGGACCTATTCGTCGCGAAGCTCGCTAGATACCCAGGTGATGAAAGTATCCCATCCGAAACGCGAGCCCTGTTCCGATAATCCGGGGTCTCGTCTCGCAGCAAATCACATTTCAATGTACCTGACGAGGAAGTGATATGTCGATCCCTAATTCTACCCATCCCATCGGCCCTGAAGGAACCGGGACGAGCATCACGTCTAGAGGACTTATAGAAGCGGCCGCCGATGCAGTTTGGAGGCCATACATGTATCACCAGACGTTCGACGGGGCAGATGCGGCTGAGATTATCGCCGAGGACGCGCAGCGGCCAAGGGTTCATTCTAGCGACGCTCTTTGTTGCGGCACATTCGGCGAGTTGTTGCAAGGCCAGTTACCGGTCGGCTGGTTTCCTCGGGACCCTCACTTCTTGGTCACGATGCCCATCGCGCTCTTTGCGCGAGCTCACTTCATGCCGATTGCAGGCACACGATCCGTAACCGTTTATCCTTCACATAAAGTCAAAGCAAAACGACTGGCTGAGAATCTCGTGACTGCGCTCGGCCTCTCAGGAGGATTCCTCCTTTTGCAATCTGAACTCCCAGAAGGCAAAGGGCTGGCGAGTTCGTCTGCGGATCTTGTTGCGACTGCACGGTCAATCGCCTGCTGCTTCAAGCGTAGAGTCCAGACATCGTTGATCGAGAAGCTAATGGCGGAGATCGAGCCATCCGACGGGGTGATGTACCCTGGCGTGGTCGCATATCAACAGCGAGCATGTAGCCTTCTCTGCTTCCTTGGGCAAATGCCGCCGCTTGCAATCGTTGGTATCGATGAAGGGGGGACGGTCGAAACCGTCGACTATGATCAACGGCGAGGTGAGATCTCCGCCAGTCACAGAGCAGAATATCACCAATTACTCGACCGCGCACGGATAGCAATTCCGCGGAGTGACACGGCCACGATAGGCAGAATAGCTACGGCCAGCGCGCTCATGCATCAGGAGCGGGCCCCAAAGGAGCATCTGAACTCGATGCTGAAAGCATCCGAGGCCACTGACGCTCTCGGGGTCATAGTCGCGCACAGCGGCACAATGATTGGAATCCTGCTTGATCGAATGGCGGCTGACTTTCCACGGAAGCTTCGGTCGGTGCTCACCCATGTATCACCCTTCGACAACTCGCCAAAAATATATCTGACCATGACCGGCTGCCGGTGAGGTAAGCAATATGGACGCTGTTCGCAAACGCCTGCCATTCTCCGGCTATTCCGATGCCTATGCTCTCCCCAACATTATTAGGTGCGAGACAAACCTTTATCTTGCGCAGTTCGCGTTCATGAAGCTTCTCCCTGCCAAGTACATCATTGAGCAAGCGCTGGCTCGAGGGACTTTGACGCATGGCATGAGAGTTCTCGAGACCTCCAGCGGAACCTTCGCCCTGGGTTTGGCCGTAATTTGCCGCGAACGTGGATTCCAGCTCGAAATCTTCACAGACCCGGTGATGGACAAAGGCCTGGAAAACAGGTTGATCTCCTTGGGAGCCGAAGTCTTCATAATAAATGAAAAGGCGAAGCAGGGTGGCTATCAAAGAAGCCGGCTGGACGCATTACACGCTAGGATGAGACAGTTGGGCCACTCCTGTTTCTGGCCCCGACAATACGAAACACCGGACAACCCAGCAGCCTATGAGCTTTTCGCCGATCAAATATCGGCGATGTTGGACGCCGACGTAACTTTGGTGGGTTCTGTCGGATCAGGCGGCTCTACTTGCGGAACGATAGGGCGCCTCCGCCAAAAAGCCCCTGGTGCGCGCCTGGTCGGAGTGGACACTTTCAATAGCGTCATTTTTGGCCAACAGGATGGCGAACGAAAGCTGCGGGGGCTTGGGAACAGTCTTGTCCCCAAGAACGTGAAGCATCAACTGTACGACGAGGTGCATTTCATCTCGGCTCCGCTCGCATTTGCTGGAACGCGAACCCTCCACGAGCGGCACGCTGTTTTCGCCGGTCCGACCTCCGGAGCGAGCTACATCGTTGGCCGTTGGCGCGCTCGCCAGTATCCAAGAGAGACCGTAGTCGTCATATGTCCTGATGAAGGCCACCGCTACGTCAAAGCTGTTTACGACCATAACTGGCTCAAGCAGAACGGATGTCTAAATGAAGGTGTTCTGCTGGAGGCGCCGGCAACCGAAAATCATCCCTCGACGGCTCTCCCACCATGGAACCGATATCATTGGAATCGGAGAAGCCGGGAAGCTGTCCTAAACGTGCTGGAGAATGCTTCATGATGAACCGAGGTAGCTTCCTTTTCGTGGAAAGCAACACGACGGGCACTGGCGAACTATTAATGAAGCGGGCCCGAGTCCTGGGCTTTGAGACCTACCTCGTTACGCGCAATCCCGCGCGCTATCCGTTTCTTAAGGACTCCGTCGCTCATGTTATCGAAGCTGAAACGCGTAGTCCGGATGAACTCATCGGGGTCGCCGCCAAATTAAGAAGGCTGGAAGGAATATATTCATCGTCGGATTATTTTGTGGAAGCAGCGTCAAGTGCCGCGACGGCGATTGGGCTGCCAGCAGCGAATCCAGGGGCTATAGCCACATGCCGAAACAAATGGAAGCAAGCGGCCGAGTTGCAGCGACAATCAATCACGATCCCTGAAACTCGGCTGGGCACTTCCGTCAGAGACGTCGAGAATATTCTTGCCCAAGCTACTCTGCCGGTGGTCGTCAAGCCGGTGTCCGGAAGTGGTAGTAGTGGCGTGAGGTTGTGCGATAGTGCCGCAGCCGCCATCAGGGCGTTTGAGAGTGCAAGGGGCGCACTGCTCGATCAAGTGGATCTGCCCAGTCCCGACATCCTAATCCAGCAATATATAGAGGGAAAAGAATACTCTGCAGAGATAATTGCTTACGATGGGGCGCTGCATTGCCTTGGAATTCTTGCCAAACACAAGGGGCCGGCACCCTGCTTCGTCGAGGTAGGGCACGACTTCCCGGCGCCGCTACCGGGGCCATCCCTCCAGGAACTGGCCTCTTTTGCCGCAGGCGCGGTTTCGGCTCTGGGCCTGAAGTTCGGACCGGCTCATGTGGAGTTCGTGATAACGGAGTCGGGCCCCGTCATCATCGAGGTCAACCCCAGGCTAGCTGGAGGAATGATTCCAGTCATGCTTTCGCACGCCTTGGACACGTCAATCCTTGACATGGTGATTAGACTTTACGCGGGAGAAGGGTTCACGCCTCCGCGCGCGGGCGCAAGGGCGGGAGCGATCCGTTTCCAACTCGTGCACAAATCCGGGAAGCTAAAACGCCTGGGCTTTTCTCGAAAACCAGACCCGACAACGCCCGAGGCGGGTCTTCTGAAATCTGAGGGGGAGGAAATCCAAATAAATGGCGACTTTAGAGACCGGGTAGCCTACGCCATAGGCGTCGCTGATGAGCTCAATGCCGCCGCCACGGCAGCTCAACGGATGATCGATTCCATCGTGATCGATATCGAGGCGGCTACTGGCGAATCGGACAACAAGCAAGTCGCTGGGTCAAGCCAGGCCAGGTGGAACCTACATCCCGAAGCGATGAAGTTGCTCGCCCCGCCTATCGACATCTCGCGTGACGGTCGCCTTCTGCGGCACCAGGCGACCATAGACGAAGCACATCTGGTGATGCTCGCGGACCAGGGCTTGGTCAGCCAGGCAGCCGCTGCCGATCTCCTAAAGCACATCTTGGATCTCCAGGACGAGGGCTTTCAGTCTTTGGAGGGCCGCGATGCTCCACGTGGCCTCTATCTTGCTTATGAGGCCGAACTTGCCACCAGAGCTGGCCCGGAAAAAGCCGGCTGGCTGCACCTTGCGAGGTCCCGCAACGACTTGAACGCGACCATTTCTCTCCTAGTCCTTCGGGAAGCCGCGTGTTCCATCTCGCAACAGATAGGAACTGCACAAGATGCCCTGCTTCAGCGAGTGGAGGAAGCATCGAGACTTGTGGGTCCGTTATACAGTCAGTATCAGATCGCACTCCCAGGATCGCCAGGGCACTACCTGCTTGGCGTCTTCTTCGCTCTGGGTCGCGAGCGCCAGCGCCTTCATTGCCTGCTGGAAGACATCAGGAACTGCCCTATGGGAGCTGGTGCCGGCGGAGGCACCAGCATGCCTATAGATCCCTTGAAGACCGCAAATCTTCTGGGATTCGCACTGACGTCATTCAACTCACTTGATGCGGTCGCAAGCCGTGACCATCACCTGCAAGGGCTTTCGCTCTTCGCTGGCGTTTCAATTTTGCTCAGCCGTGTGGCCCAGGACCTGCAGGTTTGGACGACGCGGGAGTTCGCGCTCATCGACGTTCCTCACAATCTTGCTGGCGGCTCTTCCATGCTCCCCCAAAAGAAGAATCCGTTTCTGCTTGAACACATCAAGGGGTCGGCAAGCACCGTGATCGGCGCGTATGTTTCTGCGGCAACGGCAACCTGCAAATCGCCTTTCAGCAACTCGATCGAAGCAAGCAACTACGGCTGCTCTTCGCTGGGCCTTGCAGAAGATGCCCTGAAGCGGGCCATCACCCTCACATCGCTTGTGGTGAAATTCATGTCTTTCAACGTGCGGTCGATGCGTGAAAATCTGGAAGACGGCTCACAGATGACGGCCGTCGCCGCCGAACGGATGGCGTCGCGAGGCATTCCTTTCAGAAACGCCCACACGCTAATTGGCGAGATCGCGGAACGCCTGTCTCAGGATAGCTGCGTCGCGGAGCGCCGAAGCGAGCTGGCCAGCCAACTCGCCGATGTGTTGCCGGCGAGTCTTGAAGAGTGCAGGGACGCTCTGCGGTTCGGAGGAGGGCCCGCTAAAAGATCAACCGACGACCAGATTTCCGTAGCAAAAATGCTTTTTCGGGACACGCAGCTAAAATGCGCGGACATTCGGGAACGCTGGGCGCGCGCCGAGATGCACCGCAAACAGAGGGTGCAGGAACTCGTTGTTAAGCATCAGTCCACTTGAGATTTAGATATATTTGGATAGCGTCAGCCGGCGGCGCCCCCGTGACCGAGCTTCAGACCGACGGGTATCGCCATGAGCTGGCGCAACGCGAGAACAGTGGCGGTGGTGATCCCCGCACTGGGTTCGCTTGCCGGAAGGAGGCAGCTGAGCCGCGCCTCAGCGCTCCTCGAGGCGCGACTGGCGACGGGTCCATGAGGTGGCCGAACTCGGATTCGGGCCGAAGTCAACGGCCGGCTGCGGTGCATATGGAGCACGGCTCGCTCCGCATCTCCGATGGGCTTTCGCGAGGCTATCAATTCACACGTGCTGGGTGCCTTGGTCGATGCCGGCTTGATGCTGCGAGAGGATGCTACAGCGTACCCGTCCGGTGAAGACCGCAGGCGTGCGTATCCGGCGGCCATGAGCACTTGAGCACCGTGATGCTGGGGTCAAGTTTTCGATGGGGAGACGCGATGATATTCTTCGAGGAGGAGTTTGACTTCCTCGATGCCTTCATCGGTTAGATCCCGTCGTCATCGTTGGCGCCGTAGACCCAGACGACGCCGTCCTCGGGCTCGAGACCGAGGGTCAGGTCGTGGATGAGCGCTTCGCTGACGCCGAGGTCCCCGGCGACACGGTCGACGGTGTAGACGTGATGCACCTTATTGCGCTGCATGATCAGGCAGCCGCTGGTTGGGTCCGCAGTTTTGCGGATCTCCAATTCCACGGCAGCAAATCGTCGATCCGCTGTGCTGGGTGGGCTGCGATGCGCGCCAGGATATCGGCGAGCCAGGCCTGAGGGTCGATGTCATTCAGCTTGGCGCTGACGATCAGGCTGTAGAGAACGGCAGCGCGCTGTCCCGCCGCGATCGGAACCGCAGAACAGCCAGGACTTTCTGCCGAGAGCGATGCCGCGCAGGGCTCGCTCGGCTGCATTGTTCGATAGGCAATCCGTCCATCGTCGAGGAACCGGGTGAAGGATGACCAGCGGCGCAGCATGTAGTTGAAGGCCTTGCTCAGATCGTGTCCGCGCGAGAGCTTGTCGCGCGTCTCGATCATCCAGCGCTCGAGCTCGGTGACCAGCGGCAGGCTGCGCTCCTGGCGCACGGCGTGGCGTTGTTCTGGCGACAGGCCGTTGATCTCGCGCTCGATATCGAACAGGGCATCGATGCGCTTCACGGCTTCAACCGCTAGCGGGTAGACCAGGTTGGGCTTGTCGCCGCGCGCCTTCTTGCGCGCCGCCGCTTCGATATCAGACAGCTCGAACACTTTGCGCCGGCTGTGGGCCCAGCAGCTGGCTTCCAGAATAGGCGCCGGCTGACGGCCCGCCGCATAGAGATCGCCATAACCGCCAAAGGCATCGGCCTGCAGAATGCCGCTCCAGCCGGCGAGATGCGCCGCGGGATGTTCGCCTCGGCGATCGCGGGAATAGTTAGAACACCACCGCCGGCGGATCGGCGC
Organism: Mesorhizobium caraganae; assembly: GCF_016836705.1. Taxonomy (GTDB): domain Bacteria; phylum Pseudomonadota; class Alphaproteobacteria; order Rhizobiales; family Rhizobiaceae; genus Mesorhizobium; species Mesorhizobium caraganae. The sequence goes on from NZ_JAFCGY010000048.1 coordinate 12,625, forward strand.
CGCCGAACGGTCGGTCATCGCGCACATAGGTCCATAATCGGCCGGTATCGGTCTTGCCCCTGGCCAGGACCGGAACCGTCGTATCGTCGCCGTGCAGACGTGAAGCGGACAGCACATGGGCTTCGAGCCGCTTGAACAGCGGCATCAGCACCGCGGCGCCGGCGCCGACCTGGTCGGCGAGCGTCGACAGGCTGCGCGGCACGCCTTCGCGGGCATAGCGTTCAGCCTGATGGTTGAGCGGCTGATGCTGGCCGAACTTCTCGAACAGGATCATCGCCAGCAGGCCAGGCCCGGCCCAGCCGCGCGGGGTGGCGTGGAACGGCGCCGGAGCCTGGCTGATCGCCTCGCAGTCGCGGCAGGTGAACTTCTCCCGCACGTGTTGGATCACCTTCCATTGCCGCGGCACCACCTCCAGCGTCTCGGTGATATCCTCGCCCAGCTTGCGCAGCCGATGACCGCCGCAGCAGTGGCAAGCGGTCGGCGCCGGCTCGACCACGCGTTCGCGCGGCAGATGCTTTGGAAATGGCTGGCGCGCCGGTCGTTTGCGCACGTAAGGCGCCACCTCGGTGGTCAGGGCCGCGGCCTGTTCGGCGGCGATCTCGTCTTCCGTCGCCGTGCTCTCGAGTTCCTCGAAGGTGAGCTCGATCTGGTCGTGCAGGCGGGCTGAACGTTCAGAACTCTGACCATGCAGCGCCCGCTGCAGCTTCCGGATCGTCAGATCCTGATGTGCGATCAGCGCCGCATCATCCGATGCCTTGGCCCTGGCGACCGCCAGTTCGGCCTCGACCAGCGCAGCGCGCGCGGCCTCGTCTTCGGCTCTGGCCAGCGCCGCGCTCAGCGCTGCTCTCAGCGCGCCAATATCGTCCGGAACAGCATCCTGGGCGGTGGCAACCATGCCCGGGAGTGAATCATAAAACGCCTTCGCTGACTCGCGGAAAATGGCGCAAACTCAAAGAAAAACTCAGCCCGCGCGCTGGGGGCGGAACGTGTGACGCGGGTTGCGCCAATCGATCCCGTCGAGCATGTACGCCAACTGAGAAGGCGATATGGAAACCGTACCATCCGCTGGCGACGGCCATAGAAACCGGCCCTTCTCGAGCCGTTTTGCATACAGCGACATGCCGAGCCCATCATGCCAGATAATCTTGATCAGATTGCCGCTGCGGCCGCGGAAGACATAAAGATCGCCGGCATGCGGGTCCCGGCCCAACGTCTCCTGAACCTGCAGAGCGAGGCCCTGCATCCCGCGACGCATATCGGTCCGGCCGACCGCCAACCAGATCCGCACCTGGCTCGGAACCGGGATCATGAAACGCCCAGCGCCTTCACCATCGCCGCCGCCAGTGTCGGCGGCGTGGTCAGCGGAATCCGCAGCCGCACCTTGCCGGCGATCTCCAGCTCGATCACCGCTGGGGGCGCCGCCGGCACCGAAGCGGCGACAGGCTCATCGGGAACCACGACAACTTCGGCAAAGCCCGTCTCGCGGGCTCTCAGCGTGCGGCGCCACTTATAGATCAGGCTGGTCGCGACATCGTACTGACGCGCTACCGCCGCCACCGTGGACCCAGGCGCGAATGCCGCGGCCAGTATCCGGCACTGATCCTCTTCACGCCAACGACGACGACGCTCAGGCCCCGTCAATAACGTCACATGGCTCATGCTGTGTTGCTAACTACGCTCGTAAGGACGACCTTAAGAGCACAGCCTCGCTACCGTGCCATGCTCGCGCAAGGCGGTCCTCGCCGGAGGCGTACGCTACAGCGAGGTAGTTAGAAGATGTACCGATCGCCGGCGTGCGGATATGGATGTCAAAATGGGGTTGAACCGGTTGTGTGCGTCAAGTTCTGCAAAAGGGGGCGACCATAGTGCTGGTCATGCGGCTTGGCGTAGAGCGAGCTTCTTGCTCGCGCAGGTCATCCATGTTTCTGTAGCGGTTGGCCTCCATCCAGTTTTCGTTGGTCTCGACAGCCAACGCTCTGACCAGGCGCAGGCAGCTTTCGGTGTTGGGGAAAATGCGCACGACATAGGTGCGCCGGCGGATTTCCTCGTTGAGCCGTTCCAGCATGTTGGTCGACTTGAGGTGCTTGTGGTGCTGACGCGGCAGTCTGAAGAAGGTCAGGGTCGTTCGATGGCACCCTCGGGCCAGCCTGTCAGGTGCGGATAGCGAGGCGACCATTTGGCAAGCCATGCAGCGAGATCGGCCTTGGCCTCGGCAAGGTCGCGTCGGTCGTAGAGCCAGCGCAACTCCTGCAGGCAATCGTCGCCGTGCTTCCTGGGCAAGTGATCGAGCGCGTTCCTGAGGAAGTGGACGTAGCAGCGCTGCCATGCGGCTTCGGGGATGACTTCGCCGATCGCCGCCACGAGACCTGCATGGTCGTCGGATACGACCAGATCGACGCGCCCTTGAGGCCGCTTTGCTTGAGCCCGACGAGAAAGTCCTTCCAGGCGGATCGGCTCTCGCGACTGGCTATTTTCACGGCCAGTATCTGGCGCTTCCGGCTCCAGCCTCCGATGCTGCATCACCCATGCGGCCCCCGGCGAACAACCATGCTAACGCCGGATCGAAGCGCGCCACCTCCGCTCCTGCTCGGAGGTGAGAGGCCCGTGATTGCTCCTATTCGCCAAGGGCCGGAAATGGTGTGATCGACCAATCGATTAAGTCGACAGCACACAGAAGGATCGCCTTGGTCTGATCTAGGCTGGTTGAAGCGGCGATGACATATCCGATCGAGTCAAGGTAATCGCCTTTCCTGACGATCGGCGTCTTGGGTTCAACATGCAATTTGACCTCGACAACACCTGGTACGGCGGCCGCGCGACTGTCACCATCGATCCAATCGAGGATGCCATCGCGATCAGGAATTAGGAGCCGCTTAGCCGCAGTCTGCGAATACCTTTTGCGCAAGTCCCATTCCTCACCGATGACAAGCTTTATGTGCTCGGCGACGAGATCAACACCGTGTGCCGACTGAACCAGTTGAGACTCCCCACCCGAAAGTCGTGGATTGACTTCAATGACGACTGGGCCAAGCTTCGTCCACCGGAACTCAATGTTCGTTGGCCCCCAGCCAAGATCGAGAGCTCGCAAACAGCTCAGCGAAACATCGGCGATACGCTTATACTCGTTATCAGTCAGCGGGGCCGGATGGGTGTACTCACGAAAAACGAAATGGGGTGGTGGGCCGAATTCAGCGACACCAATCGCAATGACCTCATTTCCCATTATGTTAGCGCCGTAGTATGGGCCTTGTGCGAATTCTTCGACCAGTATTCTCGGCGAAGACCGCCATATGTGCTTTCCGCCCAAAAGATAGGTCGTATGTTCGGCTAACTCTTCGACATTGCGGCACAAGCGGACACCGCTGCTGCCGCTGCCGACGGCTGGCTTAAGAACCACCGGCAGGCCGATCTCAGCAGCAGAGCTTTCTACGTCCGTCGCATTGGTTGCCAAGCGGTAAGCAGGTATTGGAACGCCGGCCTCCTCGAGAAGCTGACGTTGAACGAATTTGTCGCAGCATCGTTCAATCGATGCGGGGTTCGGTCCCGGTAGATCGAAATGCCGACAGAGCTTGCCAACCGTCGCATAGACCTCCTCCTCGGCGCTCGAAATGCCAGCAATGTCATACCTCGCACCTAGCCGCGAACATTCACGGATCAGCGCGTCGAGATCGTCTGTATCGACACGGATTGCCTGAATTCCTCCCGCCGCAATGTAGTCGTATTGAGCTGGATCAGCCGATAGGGTAATTGGATGAAGACCAAGACGCTGGGCCGCTTTCACGTATAGCAGACCATTGGCCCTAGTGCCTTCAACCAGGACGAGCGCTCTTCTTGCCATTGGCTGCTATCTCTCCGTTGCGTGCTTTGCGGCGGTCCGAGCTATGCCCGACCTCAGACTTTGTGGTGAATGTACTATTGTTAGCGATTTGCGGTCGCCAAGATTCTGTAAATTTAGGTGAATGAACTGTAGCAAAACTGAATTGATGGGATCCTTGGTGGAGATGAGGCATTGATAAGCCTGATGTCGGCCCGCGGCGGCATGACCAGAGTACGATGCAGCCGGGTTTGCCTGGGAGGTAGATGGCCGCGCGGCAATGTCGCATCACGCCAGACCGGCGCCGCCGACCAAAGCATCGGCTTGCTTCAACAGGCGCACCAAGACCCGGACGGCGTCCCACAACAGGCTGCTGTCGCTCGGTTCGCGCATCAGTGCTGCTGTGACAGTGCTGTCCAGCCGCACCACAGTGCCGTCTTCCAGCTTTGCCTGCCTGGCGTTCTACAGCAACGCCCGATTGATCTCTCCCAAGTCTCAGGCCGGATCGCACTGATCGTCTTTTGCAACACCGACATCTGTGGGCTCAATGACCAGGGCAGACGTGCAAAAGCCCGAAACCATGCCGAGTCCTCGAGATGGAAGGCAAGCTCCTGGTAGGTCAGCTGAGAAGCGCGCAACGCAGCACCGCTTCGACTGGCAGCTCTTGTTGGCTTGTTGTCCGGTCGCCTTGACGCCATGCCGACCCAGATCCCGCGCCACCCAGCCAAGCAGATCGCCATGCTCGTCCAGCCATTGCGGCATGGCCTTCAGCTCGTGGCCGATCTCGTGCGTGGCGAAAAGATCGAATATGCTGGTTTGGACGGTGCGTTCTTGGCGCATTGGCGGCTCCGGCAGGACTTTGGGATCAGTAGCATGAGACCAAATTATTACCTGAAACCGCTGGATCTTGCCCATTAAAAGTCGCGATTTAACCAATAACATCAAAAGTTTGTCGTTTTTTGCGGTGCGGCGATCAGGATGAGATTCGGCGTCAATAAAAGGGTTCTTCCGCATATTTGGTGCAGGTTGCGGGATTCACGGACGGAGCGAATAAGTTCATAGAGTCGGAATCGCAGTCGACGCCGAGATTTGCCCGTGCTCCATGCCTTCCGCTCGCGGATTTGACCCGAGCTTTCGATTGTCAAATTCTCCTGCAGGCCGACAGGGTGGTGCTTGTGGCCCGGCCGAAGGCGATGGACTCGTGCTGTCCATGTTGCGGCCACCGAACACGCTGCGTCCACAGTCACTACATGCGCCGGTTGAGCGCGATCTGCCGTGGCAGGGTCGGATTGTCGAAATCCAGCTTCACGCACGACGGTTTCGATGCGCCGATCCACAATGCCAGCCGCGGATCTTCACCGAGCGATTGCCGGAAACGGCACGGCCGAAAGCGAGACGCACCTCTCGCCTCGGCGAAAGCCAGCTGGCGATCGGCTTCGCGGTCGGCGGCGAGCCCGGCTCGCGCGCCTGTCGCGCAAACTGGCCATGCCGGTAAGCGGCGACGCGCTGTTGCGGATGATCGGTGCGGCCGGGTTCGAGCCGCCGCAAGCGCCGCGTGTGGTCGGCATCGACGACTGGGCCTGGCGCAAGGGGCAGCGCTACGGAACGATCATCTGCGATCTGGAGCTCAATCGCGTCGTCGATCTGTTGCCGGATCGAAATGCCGACACGGTCGCATCATGGCTGGAACGCCATCCTGGCATCAAGGTCATCGCGCGCGATCGTGCCGGCGTCTATGCCGACGGCGCCCGTCGCGGTGCGCCCGATGCAACGCAGGTCGCCGACCGCTGGCATCTTCTCCAGAACCTGGGCGAAGCGTTGCGTCTGGCCAGTCGGCCGCCATCGAAAAGCTGTCAGCGCCGCCGGAAAGGCCATGGCGTTCGAGATGGCCGGAAACGACGACGCCAGGCTGGAACCACCGGGTAGAAACTTCCCCGAAACTTGATTGCCTGCGCCGGTCGAGGCGCAACCAGCGCAGTGAGCTCTATGCCGAATTCCTTGATTTGCGGGAGGCCGGTCTGTCGCAGCGACTGATTGCGCCCCGGATTGGCATGAACGTGAGAACTGTCGAACGCTGGCTTGCAGCGGGCGGTGAGCCGGAGGACCGGCGGCCGCCCGCGCGCTCCGTTCTCATGGATCCTGTTCGCGATTATCTCGAAAGACGCTGGCATGAAGGCCAGGGCAACGGATTGCAATTGTGGGCCGAACTCAAGTGCCGCGGCTTTGAAGGTAGCAAGGCGACCGTCTACAGGTGGTCCGCCGCCCGTAAGGAGCGGTCATCGATCGCTTCACCAATTCGCGGTGGCGGCCGCCATCGCGCCGGAATTGTGAATGGCTCCTGAGCGAAGACCCGACATCTCTCGATGAGCAGACCAAGCGGTTCGTTCACCATCTCCATGAAAATGCGCCGGAGCTTTCGATCGCGGGCGAACTGGCCCGCCGTTTTGCTGCAGTGATACGCGGCGACGATGATGCCGGCCTCGAGCAATGGATCGCCGATGCCACGGGCAGTGAGCTGGCCTCCCTTGCAGCAGGCATCGGCCGTGACGGCAATCACCCAGCCCTGGAGCACAAGCCCGGTCGAAGGCCAGATCAACCGCCTCAAGACGATCAAGCGCCAGATGTACGGGCGCGCCGCCTATCCACTCCTCCGGAGCCGACTGCTGGCAGCCGCTTGACCCAACCGGAAAAAGGGACACCCGACAAAGTAGTCCGTGCACCAAATATGCAAAAGAACCCAATCAAAAATGAGACTCGGCGGGGGTGTGACGCAGTAGCGCATAGCCCGAACGGAGTTACACCACCCCTGTGGCGTCACTTCCGACGTCTGGGACCGGAAAACTGAGGTTTCGAAGGTTCAGTGATTCTCGGAGAACCGGATGAACTTCCATGAGAATGCCCGGCTAACGCCGCGTGGTCGAGAGCGAATTGTAGGGCAGGTCGAGGGCGGGCAGACGCCGCCGGCCGTTGCCGAAGCCGCAGCGTCTGCACGGAGATGGTTCGAAAATGCGTTGATCGGCTCGCCGGGAAGGATCGGTGGGCGGGCCCAGTCTCGACTCCGTTCACATCATCAGTGAGAGGGACGACGGCCCTCTCACCAAGCAAGTCGGCAGCGGAATCTTGAGAAGGTGCCTGCGCTGGTCTCGAGCCATAGCTGAGGCCGCGCGGGGACCGAGTGCCCGCTCGAATCGCGCACGCTAGCTGCATTGCGCCGCGGGTCGAGGCGTTCCATGCGATCGATGGTATCTTTGGCGAGTTGGAGCCAAGATCCGCCTAGCAGCAAGCCCCGCAGTCAATTCGCTGAGCGACCGATAGGCCCGTTCTGAATTCGTGATGATGCGCGGTCCCCGTGTCGTGCCTGTTTCTGCTTGTCTGCCCCGCGGCTCGTTGACGCCCGCTTCAAGTTGCCGTCAAACAGTACCTCCTGATCCGGTCGGCCGGACAGCTGGTTTTGGTGCGACGAATGTCGTTCCTCAACCGTCGCGATGTCAATGAGGCCAGAGAGCATGCCGGTGAGAGTGAGAGACGCTCGGCTGATATCGCAATCTCATCCCGCGGTCCTCCAGCGGTTTCTTCGATCGATGGTATGCAGCTCTCACAACGTCGGATTCCGTTTGCGGTAGACCACCGAGGCCGCAACAATGGCCCTCGCCGAACTGCGGGTTCTCGTAATCGCCCGCCGGATCATAGATCATGCCGAACCCCTGCATGAGCTTTTGGCTCGGTGCGTTCGCCTTGGCTGTGAAGGCTGCGACCTCCGGCAGACCGATTGACCAGGCGTAGTCGAGCCATGCCCGCGCGCCTGCCGACGCGAGTCCTTTGCCCCAATGCTTCCTTTGCGAGCACCCATCCCATTTCGACGAGCGGATGGCTGGGAATTGTCGCCTGCCCGCCTCGGAGAGAACGCCGAGCCCGGCCATACCGATAAGCTCGCCGCTGCCCTTCAGCTCCGTCGCCTGGAAATGAAACCGTTGGTCCGGGCACGCTCGATCGCAACGTCGATCTCGACATTCGTTTCCTCGGCCGTCAGCACCTTGGGATAGAACCGTCTGACGTGCGCATCACCGTAAATGCTTGCCATTGGGCTCCGGTCATTGCCCTCCCAGGGAAGCAATATGTTTGGTCTCAGCCTCATCGGACAAACTCATCCTATTACTAAATGGCGGCAAAGCTTGGCCAACAACCCGCATTACTTGGCGACGGCTTTCACGCCGGCTTGACGCGACATCTCCGCGAGATGAGAACAAAGGAATCTACAATTCGATAATTCCGAAGTTTACGGCTTTTATCGCCGCGAGCGTTCTGCTGGAAACGTCCAATTTTTGCTTCGCATTTTTTATATGGAAATTTACAGTATTTACTGATATACCTAGGATCTTTGCCATCTCCCACGACGATTTACCTCTTGCCGTCCACAGGATACACTCTTTCTCTCTTAGAGAAAGGTGGGGAGCCTCCTCGCGGCCACTCGAACTCGCGAACTTCGTGACCCTCAGATGGATATGAAACGCGGCAAGTTGCAAGTAGGTGATTGTTCCATTTTGGAATTCGCGGTCCCAGGATTGAGCGAAGCTCATGATCGCAAAGCTGCCGTCAGGGCCGTGCAATGGAACACTAATGCCTGACCTTAAGCCGAACGTCGCAGCCTCGTCGAAGACGCGCCGTTCGTCTTCAGTCGTGCTTGTGTCATTGTAGACTTCGCTCCATCGAAAGGCGCCTGCCCGCTTTCGACTCGTCTTGATGATAGGGGCTATCTTATCATAACCCATTTCGATACAGCGCTCCTGCCATTCATCGGGATAATTCAGCATAACTGCCGGATAGCGTCGGACCGGCTTAAAAAACTTCTGACCGGGTGTAAGAAGGCCATAGGCGGTCCACGGGCAACCAAAATTCAGGGCAAAAGCAGATAACAGATTGAACAACTGCTCAGATTGCGCAGCACCATCAGTCTGGTCGAGAAACCGGCCGAACTCGATCGTAAACGCCTCCCTGGCTGAGTACGGAAAATGCACCGACGGGACCAAGGAAAACTGGTCGGACACTCTGGTTGCCAGCCCTCGAAGTTGAGTGACCGCAGTTATCGGCAGGCGTTCCATAGTCTCAGCTCCGCAGCCATTTGCGCTGGATGTCGTCACTGGTGCATAGGTGCACAAAGCTGCCGGTTGCTAGGCTGCGGCTCTGGGCGCCGTCACCGGCCGGCATCGCCGAAGTTCTATCAAATTAGGGTAACGCGTAATGTTATTTTGAATTAAATGTAATTTTAACTTGGGTTTCAGGGAAATATAACTTTGGAGATAAAATGTTTAAATTCTACAATGTTTCGACATTTGACTTGGTGGGCCATGTCGATATCTGCGCGCGTTCCCTCACTGCTTTGCGATGGCGATGCCGTGGGAGACCACCCACCAGGACGAGAAGGCGTCGAGGATGCGCCTTCTGTCCTTCCAGATAGGCGCCGCCGGTCCGCGCACTCGACGGCATGGCCGGCTCGACCGCGTGCTGGGTGAAGGCGCGCCAAAAGCCAAGCGGTTCAGGCGTGGAACCTCATCGAATGCCTCCCTGCTGGCATGTTCACGCCCGATACCCTCATCATCCGCGCCGATGTCCATATCGTCGATATCCAGCCCGTCATCAGCCGGCGCCTCGAACTGCCCTTGGAGCTCAATCTCCCCCAGCTTCATGAAGTGCTGCAGGCGACATTCGGCTGGACCGACAGCCATCTCCATCAGTTCGATATCGGAGGGGCTGACTTATGGCGCCCCCGAGTTCGACCCGGATGGTTTGTCGGAACGCCAAGTCTGTGAGGCAAGCAACGTCCGGCTCGTCGACTTCGACATCCCCTACGACGCGCCGCTGCTCATCTCTACGAGTACGACTTCGGCGACAGCTGGACCCATGCCATTGAACTAACCGCCAAGCCCCGCGAGGCCGGCGGCAAATATCCACGCTGCATCGCTGGACAGCGATCCGGTCCTCCCGAAGACGTTGGCGGACCACCGGGCTATGCCGATTTTCTTGAAGCTTGGTATGACCCGCGAACCAAGAACACAAGCACATGCGCCAATGGGCCGGTCGAAAATATAACCCTGACAACTTCGATCTCGACGCAAACAAAAAGGCAATCGCTCGCGTACTCCCCGATCAAAAGGTGGCTACCGCTTCCGAAACGAAACCTGACGACCGGCCATGTCGGTTGTCGTCACCCGGCCATCGAAATTGTCGTTGAGGATGAAAAGGATGCGTCATCCGCCACGTGCGAATCATCAAGCGACGATCACGATCACTACGAGAGCGTCACAGGAATATTCCTCAAGCAATGCCCCCCCGTCACCTTCGCCCCATGGTTTTCTTGGAAGTCCTCCCCAAGTGCCAAAGCCGCGACTGTGCGAGAATACCTCATGACACCGGATTGCGTGCGCGCGACAGGGCCTCAACATCCGGCGGGACCGCCGCCCACATTACTGCCGTGCAGGCGGTCAAGACCTCCTTCGCTGGCGCAAATCTAGGCTCGTGCAGAGCTACCCGGGCGCATGTCGTACCGCCGCCCTCGGAGCCTGCAAAAAAGGCTATTCTTGCGATTATGCAAAGGTTTGCCCAATCGGCAAGGACGCGCTCTTCGCAGGCTCCGACGGGGGGCGAGTATTTGGCCGTGATTGCGTCGCTGATGGAGACCCAAACTCAATGACGTCGAGCCGCTCGGCTACTTCGCAGGATCGCCAACGGCCACCCGAACCGCAAGATCGACCACCTTCTATCCTGGGCCCAGATTGCCAAGTCGGACATCAGTCCGTGGCCTCTTGACGACGTTTGCATCGGTACTTGGCGAACAGAAAATCCTCGGCGATGGTGTGGTCGATAGCAACCCGGCCCGTCTGCGGTTTGCCGAGCTGCGCCACCAAGCCGCGCGGAAGGATCGCCAGATGCAGCGTTGGGCCGAGCTGGGCTACAGTCGGATGAATCCAACGCCGTCCTCAATCTCAATTTTGGTGCCAAATGGCTGCCAGAGCTTCTGTAGCCGCTCTAGATGTTCAGTCCCACAGTGTGATGGTAGCGTTGATGCCGCCATCGACAAGGACAGACTATGGGACAGACACTTCACGGGAGCGCCACGACCACTCACGCGGTCCGAGCTGCGATACAGCGATCGAAAGCTTCGATCCAAGAATTGAGCGGACGCTACGGCATAAACCCCAAGACGGTGACGAAGTGGAAGAAGCGCGACTTCGTCACCGACACGCCGATGGGTCCGAAGGATGTGCGCTCGACAGTGCTCTCAAAGGAAGAGGAAGCGCGAAAAGCGTGTCGATTCACGACGAATTCCTTTCTTTAAGTGTGGATGTCCGGGTGGGCGCCCAAAACAGGCTCGCACTCCAAACTACTTCTTGGGTGGCTTTGGAGGAGATCGGTGCACGTCCCCAACATGACCTCGGCCGCCGCCATGCCCACCGTCTCGATGAAGGTCGGGTGCGGATGGATCGTCTTGCCGATATCTTGGCCATCGGCGCCCATCTCGATGGCCATGCCGACCTCACCGATAAGGTCGCCTGGCCCACGCCCACGATCCCGCCGCCGACGATCCGCCCGGTCTCCTTGGAAAAGAGCAACTTGGTCATGCCGTAGCGGGGACGGGACTTCCAACGTCGCCTTGTCGGATTCGAGTGTGATGATCGGCTGGTCGGCGCCGACGGCGCCCCCCCACGGCGACCAGGATCTCGACGACGGGAACGTCCTTGTAGTCGCCGCTGTCCGGCAACTCGATCGTCTTTCCGACCGTGTCGCCCATGCTGTCGATGGCGCGGTAAAGATACATCCATTCTCCACGCACCTTGATGTAGGTCTCGTCGACATGCCACTTGCCGGTTACTGCGCGCTTGCGCCGGTTGAAGCGCTCCGGAGTAAGGGCGAGAAACGGACGACCCAACGGTGGATTGTCGAATGATCGACGCCGATGCCACGCTCGACCATCATTTCCTTCAGATCGCGCAGGCTCAGCCCATAGGCCAGTACCAGCGAACGCAAAGCAGGATGACGGATCGATCGAAGTGGCGCCCCTTGAAAATCTGTAAACCTCCGAACATTGAATCACCGAAGAGCTTTGACAGACAGCGGGTCACCAAAGAGTTTGCAACAAAGCCTTCGCGGCGACCAGATCGCAATGATTTTTCAGGAGCCGATGACGAACCCGGTCTATACGGTCGGCCACCAGATCGCCGAGGCGGTGCAGATCCACACGAAAGCGTCCCGCTCGGTGGCCATGGCAAAGGCCGAAGAGATGCTCCGTCTCGTCCGCATCGCGGACCCGGAACGGCGCGTCAGCAACTATCCCCATGAAATGTCAGGCGGCATGCGCCAGCGCGCCATGATCGCCATGGCTCTCGCCTGCTCGCCGGAACTGTTGATCGCCGACGAGCCGACGACCGCGCTTGACGTCACCATCCAGGCACAGATCTTGCGGCTCATCGTCGATCTGAAAGAGCACGCGGGAACGGCCGTCATGTTTATCACGCACGATCTGGGTGTTGCCGCCGAGACCTGCCAACGCGTGATTGTTATGTACGCTGGCCGGATCGTTGAGCAGGCGACCGTAATCGATCTGTTTGCGCGACCGGCGCATCCCTACACTCAGGGCCCCATGCGATCGGTGCCTGACGGGCGGCGCGGCCGACAGCGCCGCCTTCCAGAAATTCCCGGCATTGTCCCAAGCCTGCGCGAGCCCATTGTGGGCTGCTTTGCGCCTCGCTGCCCGTTCGCTATCGACATTTGCCGCGACAAGACGCCCGCCCTGCGTGATGTTAGGGCGCACCCCACGCGGCATCGACCGCGCCGTCTTCGCCAAGCTCGTCGCCGGCGACTGGATCGACCGTCATGAGAATTGCATGGTCACGGGCGCAACCGGCCTGGGCAAGAGTTGGCTGGCTTGCGCGCTCGGTCACAAGGCCTGCCGCGACAATCGATCGGTGCTGTATCATCGCGTCCCGCGTCTCTTCGAGGCGCTCGCCTTGGCACGCGGCGATGGACGCTATGGCCGGCTGCTCAAGACGCTCGGCCGCGTTCAGCTCCTCATACTCGACAGCTGGGGCCTGTCGGTTCTCAATGCCGCCGAGCGCCGCGACCTCCTGGACATCCTCGACGATCGCCATGGCCGCGCTTCCACCAATCGTCACCAGCCAAATCCCCGTCCGGCACTGGCACGACGTCATCGGCGATCCCACCCTCGGCGACGCGATTCTGGATCGCCTCGTTCACAACGCTCACCGCCTTCAACTCACTGAAAAACACAGCGCCCACGCTCTTGACGCAGCCGCAAACACCTGAATCAATAAACAAGCCGGTCGAAGCGGCCGCTCATGATCGCGTGAAATGGCTGCTCACAATCAGCGAAATGCGCATCTTTGCGCAGCAGAAATTCCGCATGGGCCTGTTTGTCTGCACGATCGGCATCGCCCGCGGCATGGCCAACCTCGCCTACAATCTCACCCGCTTCGTTTGGCACCAGGGGCGAACTGCGTTCGCATGACGGCGAGAGCGGCGGAAAAAGCCGCCGCGATGTCGAAATCGGCAACCAGCATCAGCCCCAACGACCGCAATCCAGCCCGCAATCCAGCCACCGCCGCGCGTCAGGCTGTTCGCAACCTCATTGCCGCACCACCCGCCTCTGGAAATGCCGGTAGTTCGAGATGTCCAGTTGGATCAATCCCACGCCGTTCTCGATTCCGATTTTGGTGCCATAAGGCTCCGAGAGCTTCTGGAGCCGTTCCAGAATGGCTGTTGCTTGCGGGGCGGGGGCGAGACGCGGCACGCCCCGGTTCGCAAACCTCTCGGACCGTCGCAGCTCGATTGGATAGAGCGACAAATGGGCGAGCTGATTGTCCTCAAATCGGCTGACGGCAACAATGCTCTCATAGAATTCCACGCCAGACTGGGGGCCTACTAACCCTTCTACCGTCGGGTATCCTTTTGCCATCTCATTGACCGTCACCTCGGCATCTGTATCGAACCGTGGGTCCTTGCCGTATGCGTCGAACATATCAGCGCCGACCGGCGTTCGGATGTCCTGGCAGAAGAAATTTCCCAGGCTATAAAAGATGGGGCGTCCTTCATAAATCTCTATTCCTCGCAGGATATGAGGCCCATGTACGATGTATGCGTCTGCGCCAGCATCGATGACCTGTCGGGCAAACGACTGCTCGTAATCAGGTGGATCTCGGCTCCATACCCCGGGTTCGTGCCCGTGGTTCGTCGCAATGCAAAAGTCGGAGAATTGCTTACCCCGACGAATGTTCCGCAAAATATCGGCGACGTCGCGCGTGTCAGCTTCGAAGCTGTAACCGGCCCTCTCGCCAGCCCTGTAAATCGTCCGGCCAAGTACGACCTTGTCGGGATCTTTGTCGGGGGGATTGTAACCCGGAAGCACTTCGCGGACACGCCTCAAGTCTTCAAGCATTTCGCCCGGAAGCAGAGTGCTTTTCGTCAAGCGCAGGGCGTTGAGTCCGGGTCTTCCGGGCGCCGCTCCAGCGGGATCGCACGCACGAGCCATCGGGCTGAACGTCGTCGCAAACGAGATCATCCCCACGCGACCGCGCGGGGTCTCCAGAAAGCGGGCTGCACCGGCCTGGCCGAGAGTTTCCCCCGCTCCTGCGTGGACAATCCCGTTCGCCTCGAGGGCCCGGGTGGTCTCGCGCATACCTTCGACGCCCCAGTCAAGTGTGTGGTTATTCGCGCGACTCACCATATTGAAGCCCATCGTCTTTAAGTCAGGTCCCAGCTCCGGGGCACTGATGCAATACGCACCGCCGTACTCAGCCTGCGGGCATCCCTTTGACTGAACGTCCAAGACGTTGGTTTCCAAGTTGCCGAACGTCACATCAGCCCCGTTGAAGATCCTGAGAACATCGGCGAGGCCCGGATGATAGCCTTTTGTTACGGGCCGCGCGTAAAGAAGGTCGCCAACCGCCGCCATTGTGAAGCCGTCCGCAACGTTCGTGGCAATCGAGCCAACCGTATCAAAGCCGCCATCCTGCTCGATTGGATCGCGATCGCTCTCGTGCGAGTGTCTTTCCATATGATTTCCTCGTTTCGGTTAATAAAGTTTACCGTGACAGCGCTTGTTTCTAATGCCTAATCAGCGCGAAAGAGGCGAAGCTGTTAGACTATGCCGCATCAATCGCCTGCGTCGCGACGTCCGTGGCCTGAGCGCGTAAATGACAGGCTACGAACTGCGTTCCGCCGAAGTGCCCCAGGGTCCTTGCCGACTGGCTGGCGGCCCAGGCAAGTGCCCGTTCGCCTTCTACATCTTCAAGCCAAAGATAGGGATCATCGTCGGGAGCATTCAGCGTTGGACGGAAATCGAATGTGGTCATGTCCGGACAACCCTAGGAAAGAAAGCGCAAAGGCTTCCGTCGGCTCGGGAACGCTCAGTGTTCGCGGCGGCGACCGCATGTTCGAAAAGCGTGATCATGGGATGAGTTCTTCTCAGTCGGTGCGGCGCGGCAGTGCGTTTGCAGATAGGACAGCATGTGTCGTGCCAACTAGGAAAATCGTTTCAGAACAATGCGATCACTCTGATAGCGTTGTGTCTCATGTCCGACATAGTCGAAGATCCGACAATGACTACAACCGTATCCTTGCAAGTCACCGATTTGGCATGAACCGGGCGCTACCATCCCATCCGCAGCAGGTGGGCGATCCCACGCGCATCTTTCCGGTCGGTCTTCACCGTCATCGCCGAGAGTGCCGCCTTCACGTGCCGTGTCTCGAGCAGAACCACGTCGCGTCCGGCGGCCACAAGCCCGGCATGCAGCCAGTGCGACAATGGCCCGGCCTCGAGCCCAATGCGACTAACAGACAATTGCAGTTCGGCGAAATAGCGGACCAGCGCCTCCGGCTCGCTGGCGATCTTGACCTCCTGCACGATCGTTCCGGTCGTGTCCACAATGCACACGCTGCTCTCTTCCAGAGAGATATCGGTTCCCTCATAGCGTTCGATGGCTGTTCCTCTCATGATGTTTGGAGCCGATTGCTCGGACTCCGTTTCATCACCATCATCTGAGGGACAGCCACCCAACCTGGCTATGCTCGCGAAGGCCGGCCCATTACGGCATCTAGCCGGCCTGTGCGATCGGGCGGCCGCACGAATCGCTTTCGCCCGGCGTATTTTCGCCATTTCGTCGAACACGCTCTCGATTGAAAAACGAGGCTACCGGAAATGTTAAATGACAGTATTATCGGAAATATAGACTCAACATAGTTTTAATATATAATGCCTTGATGTTACCATCAATTGGGTGTTGTATTCAATTCAACTCTGATATTTGGAATTGCACTTAGGAACAAATCAAATCGTGACTGTGCTATGAAAGGAAGGGCAGTGTCTGCTGTAGAGGCTGAAGGAAGCGCCGTGCGCGCCGCTCATTTTCGCAACGGCCAACAAGCCGGCTATCAGGTGGACGTCTACGACATCGATCCCGCGGCTGCGAAATACGTGCTGGAAAAGGGAGCCCGGTGGCATGACGCACCGCGCCACGCGGCCCGCAATTGCGAGATTGTCATCACCTACCTCCCGATGCCACGAGACGTCTTTGACAACATGACGAGCGAGCAAGGCGCTTTGGCCGGAATGCCAGCGGGCAGCGTATGGATCGACACATCCACGACAGATTACCACAATACGATCGAGATCGTCCGTCGGGCGGCAGCAATTGGCGCGTATCCGCTAGAAGCGCCCGTGAGCAGCTTATCCCACATGGGGGTCGATTTTGCCAATGTCAGCTTTTTCGTCGGCGGGCCTTCGGAAGTCTATGGGCGTTGCGAGGCGGTGTTGCAACCAAAGGGAGCCGTCTCCTTTCATGTGGGAGACATCGGCCAGGGCCAAGCAGTCAAATTACTGACGAACCTGCTCTCTTCAACTGCAGCCGTTGCGAGCGGCCACGCGCTCTGCCGAAGCGTGCGCGAGGGCATTCCAGCGCAGCAGGCGTGGCGCAAATTTGTCGGTTCTTCGGCAAACTCCGTTGCAGTCGAGCAGTTCGCCCCGTTTCTCCTAGATGGCAGCTACGATCGCTCTTGCACTCTGGAGATCACGGTGAAGGATATGGGCTTGACCGTTCAACTGGCCGACGAACTCGGCGTGGGACTGCCGATCGGCCGCGCCGTCGAAAAGCGCTATAGCCAGGCGGGACGGAAGTTCGACCGGTACGATAACCATCTGCGTGTCGTCGAACTCGGGGAAGCGGCCTTCCGCGTTCGACTGCAAGTGCCGGGGTATCGCGCGCCATCCAAGTACGGTGCCGATCCCGCGCATCCGCCAGACCAAGAACTCCTTCCCGTCGGAGGGACCAAACCGAAGCGCGAGCATGTGTTTCCGCTCCACGATGTCCCGCTCAGCGACATCCAGATAGGCTTGCGCGAGTGTCTGCCTAGGGAACTCACCCACAGCAACTGCCTGATCCTTGACGAGGCGTTTGATCTCGGACGCTGCATGGGCCTGAGCAATGCCCTGATCTACGACGTGATCACTCGGAGCGTAAGCGCCTCCGCTTGGCGGGACAACCATACTGGGCAGTACGATAACGAACAGCTTGTCATCCAGCCGCGGCCGTTGCGCCGCCGACGATTATGCCGCATCTCATCTGCCCCCGTACGGAGGAACTGTCATGAACACCCGCGATCAGCAGACGAAACTGGAGCAAGCTGCGCGAAAGCGCCTCAAGGATTTCCACGCCCTCGACAGCGACGCCGATCGCTTGGCCCACTTCTATCGCGCATGGGCCAGTTCCTACGAGTTGGATGTTGGGCGCGGTGGGTATTGCGGGCCGATGATCGTGGCGGAACTGGCGGGTGCCGTGCAAACAGCCTATTTGGAAACGCAGCGAGCAGCCATCGCAATCCTGGACGCTGGCTGCGGAACGGGCCTCGTCGGCGTGGAACTGGAACGCCTCGGCTTCCGGTTGATCGACGGGATCGACCTCACCGAGGAGATGGCCGAACAGGCCAGGCAAACACGCGTCTACCGCCACGTGAGAGGCGCCGTCGACCTAAACGCTCCGCTCTCTGACTACTCCAGCGCGAGCTATGACCTCACCGTCTGCTGTGGCGTCTTCACGCTCGGACATGTCCGACCGGACGCGCTGCGCGAACTGGCTCGCGTCACGCGCCCAAACGGATTCATCATTGCAAGCACCCGCAAGAGCTATGCGGAGACCGCATGCTTCGAAGACGAGGCGCGGCGTCTCCAGGATGCGGGCGTGCTTGTGACGGCACAGTGTCTAAAAGACGGCAAATACATCAAGAAAGACGTCGCACACTATTGGGTTTTCCAGGTGACCCATAAAGCCAACGCACCAACGGAGAAGCGACTATAACCACGCTACCGCAAATCTCACTGGCGAAACTGTCAGCCGATGCAACGCGACACGAAGAGCGCGAGCGCCTACGCCTGGCCTGGCCTGGCCTGGCCTGGCCTGCGAGGAATACGGGTTCTTTTACCTTGTCGAGCACGGCATCCCGAATGAACAGACGCCTTTTATGCGACCTTAGGAGCGCAACCCATGAACATTCGTTAGGTGTGGACTTGCCAACTCAAGGTCAGCTTGGCCTAGATGAGGTCATACGCCGCCAGTTCTCGAATGACCCCAGTTGGGCCGTTTGCTAACGGCAGGTTCAGTGCAAGCAGGTGCGGGACTACTTCCTTCATTCACTCGCGGGTCGGCGCTTCGGATATTGATACTAAAGACTGGCTACCATTTATGCACCGAAACCGCGCTGAATTGGCATCGATTTCATCTAGAGCACGTCCTGTTTAATCCGGTTCATATCCTGCGGCTTTGAAGTAGTTGGCACATTCGGCTGGGGTGAAGAGGTCGACGACCGCGCCGACCGCGTCCCACAGAGTCTTGATGGTTCTCTCGGC
>NZ_JAFCGY010000049.1 GCF_016836705.1 Mesorhizobium caraganae
ATCTGCTTGAGTTCGATGGACGCAGCTATCGCCTCAAAGAGGCCGCCGAAGCCCTTGCCCGGGAAACAAAGTCAAACTAACAATCCGCTCCTGTCCTGCCTTGCGGGTGGAGGAGTTTGACTGACCCTGCCCGGGGGATTTTGAAGTGACCCGCGGGGCGCTCGGCGAGGATCATCGCGTGCGCACTGGCAAGATCACCAGGAAGCTGATCGGCCGCATCGGTCATGGCGCGATGGAATCATATTCGCTCCCGCCATGCCAGCGGTTTTGCTCATCCCGCCGAGCTTGGACGCCAGGTTTTTTGCGGCATTCGCCAGTCGATGCCTTCGAGCAGATAGCCAAGCTGAGCGGGCGTGATCACCACCGTGCCGTCGGCCGCCGAGGGCCAGATGAAGCGGCCGCGCTCGAGCTTCTTCGTAAACAGGCAAGCACCCTGGCCGTCGTGCCAGATCACCTTGATCAGCCCTCCCTGCCGCCCGCGGAAACAGAACAAATGACCGCTGTGCGGATCGCGCTTCAATGTCTCCTGCACCATCAGCGACAGGCCGGGGAAGCCCTTGCGCATATCCGTATAGCCAGTGGCGAGCCACACCTTCACACCGCTCGGGACCGAGATCATCGCCGCTCCAGCACATCCAGGATCCGGCCGAGCGCCTCGCTATCGATATCACTCTCGACCCGCAGGCGACGGGCGCCACCAAGCTCGATCGTCACCATGCTGCTCTTCTTGCGTGGTCGGGAGATCGGCGGTGGCTGCGCCGACGTCAACGGCGCTGGCAACGCCTCAACGACTTCCACGGGAACGAGTTGCGGCACGGACGGCGCGGAGATCTGGCAGAGTTCCTTGCGCCACCGGAAAAGCTGGCTCACATGAATGCCAGCCGATCGCGCGATCTCGGAAACACTGGCCCCAGGCTCAAACGTCGCGGCGACCAGCCGCTCCTTCTCCTCCCGAGACCAGCGCCGGCGCCGCTCGACCGACGTGATCACTTCAATCTGATGCTTCGTCACAGGGCTACTCCTAGTGCTTGCACTAGGACTTGCAGCCTTCAGCCTACCTCAGCAAGGCGGCCGTCACCGTGGGGATACGCTGGATTGGAGGCCAGACTCTGATGACCCGAACTCTTCCAATGATCGTGAGCGTGTGGTGGCGGTGGTTTCGGCCGGTGAGAGCAGCCGGTCGGTTGCGTATCGGTTCGGCGTTGCGGTTTCGTCGTCGGTGGTGAAATGCCCTTCACGCCGCAGACTAAAACTAGTCAGACTGTTTGTGCGATACCCCCTCCCCCGCGCGCAACGAGTTCCTCTTTCAGCGCATGCGGCGTTAGGTGCGAGGTGGCTGCGGCAAAAAACGCTGTTCGCTCTTGAACAGGCCCCAGCCGACATCGCCCGCAGACGACCGCGGGCGATCCTGGCATCCGCGTGCGGCTATGGCGACGTTATAAGCATTGAGCCAAAGTGGCGTGATAAGTTTCAAGATTAGCGCAGCCCGAACTCGGGGGCTGTTCGGTCTTCCTTTTGTTGGCAATTGAAGATCATCCGGACGGCTCCCGGTCAGGCATTTGGAAGGGGGTCGGATCGCGAAAGCGGCCTAGAACGTTCTCAGTAATGAGTGCGACATTGTTGGCATAGCCAGCATGCGGGAGGCTGCTGCCCCAAGCGATAGAGCCGACCGAAAAGACCGCGCCGCCTGCAGGTGTCTCGAAGAACGTCATATCGGCACGAACGCGATCCCTTGGGGCATCGTTCCAGAGCCCGGTGAACATGTCGGCGCCACTCAGATTGCGTGCGTACGAACTGCCGTGCGCCTCGGAGGCGGCTATGACGAGCGCATGACGCGGTGTACCGAGCGCTTCATCTACCACATCGATCTCCAGGCCCGCCGCTCCACCCAGGAAACCGAAATCACCAATTAAATTCTCGGTGATGCCCTCGAATATGAAGCGCGCGCGGGGATCCTCACTCCCCGGCAGGCGACGATAGTAACTACAGCGATCGAAAGCCTCGGTTAGATATCCAACGCCGACTAGCGACTGTTCGGGTCTGCCCAAGTCTTTCCATGCGCCGCAGAGCCGGCCGGCGAAGCTGCTATGGGCTTCTCCGGCACCAAAGCGACCGTTTCTTGAATGGCGCCGCCTGAGCTCAACTAAGCCCTGGAGTTGTGGGTGGAAATCGATCGCATGATAAAATCCGTTGCCGCCGAGATACATAAGCCGCCCGCCCCTGGCGAGAAAGCCGTCTAGGGCCTGCAACATCGGCAGGGACCAATACTCCGGATGACTCCCGGTTACCAGGACGCGGCAACCATCCATGGCCGCCAAGCCCTCGCGGTCGAGGTCTTCGTCCGTAAGTACTTGGTGATCCGGAGCTACCCGGGCCAGCCATCCGAGAAGACAAAGATCGATCTGAAAGTTCCAGAGCCAGCCTCCGGGCTGCCTGTTCAGAACCGGCCGTCGAAGCGATCCAATTGACCGCTGGCTCCCATCGTCATGCGGGTCGTAGAGCGACTTACCGAGCCCCGGGAGTTCAATAGCCAATAGGTCGAGCGGAGTGTAAAAGCAGGCAAGGCAACCGAGATAATACTCAACCGTCTGCCGCTGGAACCCCAAGTTGACGTACGCCGCATAGGTTGCTGTCGGCGCCAAAAAGGCAACATCGCTGGAGGCTTTTGCAGCCTGCCGCACATAGAACGGAACATAGAACTCAGCATCCGCGCCCCGGAGGCGGGCCGCGTAGCAGCCGCTCGGCCAGTTCACCGGAACGGTAAGCCGCAGGTCTTCCTGCCAGCCGGGATTTTCGATGTCGTCATGGTGAAAGTGAATTGCGCCGTACTGGTCAGGCGCACGGCGCCAATCCATGGTTGAACTGTCCCAGTTCGATCCCTGTACGGCGCGGGTAGGCTGATTGATGCAGATTCCGTCGTGGCCTGCCCCCGATTGATCTCGGACGACGTCAGACGCCGCCTCGCCCGCCAAATCCCAATCGGCCAGGAAGGGCCAAATAACAGGTTCCGTCGGCTTGCGTGTAGCCAGATTGCTAAGTTGTTCGAGCGACAGCGCCGCAGCCAAGATCCGGGGACGCTCGATCTTGCCGTTAAAGTGGTGGCAAGGAAATCCGCCGTCATCTGGCTCGGCCGCTATTAGGGTGCGACCGTCGCCGCCCGCCGGCGGCTCCACATTGTCCACAGCCAGCCAGCTCTCACCGGCATGGTCGTGTGTCCCAGAAACGAGTCGATATACCACGACTAGCAACTGACGGCGTTCGGGATCGTAGCTCAGCGCAACGAAGCTCCAGCGCCAGAGAGACAAGGGGCGATCCAGGGTGTAGGTCCGCGGCTCAACAGGATCACCGAGGATTGCCGCCAAGCAGCCGTCTGCCTCAAGCCGTAAGGCCACTCCTCCACGCCCGCCCGGGGACAGCGTACTGATGAGGCAGCGCGGTTGGCCGGCAATGAGGGTCGGCATGACATTGGCACAAATGGTTATCGGCCCAACACTCGCCAAGCGCTGCGATCCCTCGACTTCGATGTAGGAGCCGGCGCGTATGGGTTGCTCGCGTCCTGGATAACGATTGACCTCCGGCACCGCCATGACGGTCGGCTGGAAGGGTGGCATTTCTGGTCCGGCATCGCATCCGAGCAGACGGACGAAATCGCATTCGAAGCTGTCGAGTTTCAGACAGCTCACAGCGAAGGCGATGCTTTCGCCCGGTTTCACGCTATCGCGGTCGGAATAGCCGAGAATCACTGGGCGATCATGCATTATCCTCACCCTCCCGCTTTGGCAGGGTACCGACCAGGTGTCGCCAACGCTGCTTGAAAACCCAACGTTCAACATCCTCGCGCGACTGAAAATTCGCTGGCGCCATTTCGGCGACATATAAGCCATCTAGCGACCAGCGCGCAGCGCGCCACTCTCTATATGGCTTAGTCATGATCGTGAACCATTTACCAGCCGTTGGCTGAGAACGCATGACGTCCAGAACAAAGCGAAGATCCGCACTATGACGGCCGAAAGGTGCGTCCAGGAACTCGCGCACTAGGTCAGGACGAGCAGCAAACCTCGCCAAAGCAGAGCGGGCGGCCGCCGTACCGGCACTCTCAGGCGAGCACACCGATTGAGACGACGAACTCAGCGGCGGATAGTTGGTCGCCATAGCGGGCCTCCGACTCGTTGCGGTGTCGCCTAGCTCTCGGGATCATGATCTTCCAGCGGGCCTCCCGGTACGAGATAACACCTGCAGCGCAGAAGACCAGCGCCACGAAACAGCAAAAATATCACCTCGCACTTGAGTCGTCTCCCATGCGTTGGAGGACTGCGAGAGCATGGCGGAGGTAAACGCTCGCCGGCCACCATCAGGCGTTCGGCGAGATACCAGATTCGCCCGCTCCCAGCGTCTCTACCTGCAGCCGCAGTTTCGATAATCTGCAGACAGCAATCTTGCTTCCGTCGGAGGCTGCGATAACCAAAATGCGGCGCTGCCTGAGCAAGCACGCCGAGCGGAGTCTGCCTCGGCTCTCGCAACCAGATGCGGGCAGCGAGCTTCACCCCCTCCGGCATCGAAATCCATATTCTCGATCTCGCGCACCTTGCGAGGGAAGTCGGTGACGACGCGGATATCGTCGATGATGCGATCCTTCTATGCGCCCGCGCTTGCGGTAGGAGCTTCGACGTTCAAAGGGAAATAGCAGGTCAACCGGCCGATGGTCACGGGCGGCGGTACGTCGCTCGCACAAAGCGACTGTGCAAACGGCCAACGCGTGTGGGACTCGCAGCCTGACGAAGCCCCACAATCAGACCAGCAGTTGTCTCATGCTGCCCGGTCGAGCCAAACCTTACCGAGGTCGATCTCAAATGTCGGGTGCATCGCGTAGCCTCTGACTTGCTTTGTAGAATGATTGAACAAGGTAAGCCAATAAGGTTGTATGATGATGCCAGATTCCTGCAGGATCGTTTCAATATCCTGCATGAGCGCCTTGCGCTTCTGTGGGTCGGGCACCGTCAACGCCGCGTCGAGTTTCTTATCGAATTCCGGGTTTGACCACGCCGCCTCATTCCATGCGGCGCCACTGCGATAGGCAAGCACCAAGATTTGTACGCCCAACGGCCGCATGTTCCAGTTTGTTGTCGAAAGGGGGAATTTCAACCAGTCGTTCCAAAAAGTGCTACTGGGTAGAACCGTACGCTTCACCTTGAATCCGGCCTCGCGCAACTGCGCGGCGATCGCATCGCCGGTGTCCTTATGCCAATCCTCGTCGTTACTGATGATGTCGTGTTCGAAGTCCATTTGGCCAGCTTCGGCCATAAGGCGCTTGGCAGCCTCTACATCCCGTTTCTTTTCCGGAACCGGGTAAAACTCGGGATGTAATGGCGCGACATGATAATTCGCAGCAACGGTGCCGTAGCCATTGGCGGCAAGTTGCAGCACCGCACCATTGTCGACTGCCAACTGCAGTGCATTGCGCACCCGCTGGTCGTCGTACGGTTTAGTAGTGACGTGGGCGCGGCACACTAACGTTGTCGACGTTTTCGCTTCAGACTTCACCAAACCGAGGTCATCAAATATGGTAACATAATCTGCGAACGTCTGATAGTTCGCATCTACTTCGCCTGATTCGAAAGCGCTCGTAAGAGCGGACGGATCGCTGCCGTAGTCTATGAATTGCACCTCGTCCAGGTAGGCTTCACCGCCCCACCAGCTTCCATTTGTTCGACGCTTCAGGACGGCCTTTTGGCTCACGTCCCATGACACTAGTTCAAACGGTCCCGTGCCTACCGGACGGGCAACGAGGTCCGACCCGTTTTTTTCATATTCACGGTGAACGATCAGCGCGGGATAATCGGCAAACCCCGGAATGATCGTAATATCGGGTTTTGGCAGCTTGAGTTTAATCGTGTGGTTGTCAACTTTTGAAATGGCGCCTTCTACTGCCTTGCCCGTCTTTTCATCCACGAGCGTGGCCATGCGCGCAGCCATTGAGTTCCCAGGCACGTCCCTTTCACACCAGCGCAGCAGGTTGAACATCACGTCATCGGCAGTGAAGTCGTCCCCATTGTTCCACTTGACACCCTTCCGCAGGCGCAGGAGATATTCCGTCGCGTCGTCATTCGTGTCCCAACTTTCAAGAAGCCTGGGTTCAAAGGTGTATTCGTTGGTATACTTGACCAAAGGTTCGAGGAATTGACGGTAAATGTTCGCTAATGCAGGAAGGTCATTTACGCGGGGGTCTTTCTGACCAAAAACTTGCGTAGCAATTCGCAGAGTTCCGCCTTTCTTGGGCGCTTCTTCGGCATGCGCCGACGGCATTGCATCCAGCATCGAGTACGCCATAGCCGTCGACGCACCGAAGACGGAAGCGAGCGCCAGGAACTCGCGCCGGTCCATCCCGTCCTTTTTTGCTTCCTCGGCGAGACTGTCGAAGATCTTAGGCATAGGTTTGCCATGCCTAGTAAAATACCCCATTTGAACCTCCCAAATTGGCTAAGGACAGCGGCTGTGGACCAGCACGGAAAGCGCCGGGATCTCAGGCACGATAAGACGGAAGAGCTGGGGCTTTCCGCTGATTGCTCCATTCACGCACGCCGCAGGCTACAGAAAAGGGCGTATCTGGACATTCGAATTAAAATCAACCGGCAGGCGATTTTTTTGCGAATTCATCCTGTGCTTGGCTTGAGGTAATCCCGTCGCGTCGATGATCGATCCGCTTTGGTAAGCCCGACAACACCCTGAACACCGCGAGACGAAGAGGGGGCCTGAAGTGTCAGATGGAACGTCTGCTGGTGAAGTCGTGGACATGGATTGGACCGTTGGATCGAGAAGGTCGGCAATATTTCGCCTGCACCGATTTGGTGCACAAGGGGGGCCAAATGTCGGATTCCGAGTAGTGCAGAAGCTTTAGCGATGTGATTGGCCCATCAGGACAGAGGCGCTGTTCGTGGATCAGCCACACCGTCGCAAATTATGCGCTTACGGGTGACCGGCTTGAGGCGGTTTGGCGAACCGCCGCGATTTCATAAGGCAAGCTGGACATGAATAGTGGCTCTTCTTCCAAACAGCTGTACCGCCTCCCAGAGCTGTGCCGACTCGAAGCTATCGAACTTGCTCGCATGATCCGTGCCCGCGAGGTCTCGGTGGTGGAGGTGATAACCGCCTATCTAGATCATATTGAACGGGTGAACCCGCTGGTCAACGCGATCGTCTCGCTTCGTCCCCGGCGCGATCTGCTGGAAGAGGCGGTCGCGGCGGACGTGGCCGTATCTCGGGGGGAGAAGGTTGGCCCGCTTCTCGGCGTGCCTCAGGCAATCAAGGATCTCGCGAACACCAAGGGGCTGCGCACTACCTATGGCTCGCCCCTCTTCCGAGATTTCATTCCCGACAACGACGCCATCTTCGTGTCGCGGATGCGCGCCGCAGGAGCGATTATCATAGGTAAGACCAACACGCCCGAATTGGGCTTGGGCTCGAACAGCTACAATCCGATTTTCGGGACGACTCTTAACCCCTACGATCCGACCCGTATCGGCGGTGGATCTAGCGGCGGGGCGGCTGTTTCGCTCGCCATGCGCATGTTGCCGGTAGCCGATGGCAGCGACATGGGTGGATCGTTGCGCAATCCGGCGGCATTCAACAATGTCATCGGCTTTCGCGTCTCGGCCGGGCGGGTGCCTGCCCTGGCGCTTGACGCGTTCAGCAGCCAGATGACAGTCGTAGGCCCGATGGGCCGCACGGTTGAGGACGTGGCCAAGCTGTTGTCAGTGCAGGCCGGATATGACGACCGGGTACCGCAATCGCTCGACTCGCCTTCGGGTTGGCTGGACAACCTCAAGCCAATTGATCCGCGCAAGGCGCGGTTCGGATGGCTTGGCGACTGGACACGCCAGCTTGCTTTCGAGCCGGGGCTCGTCGATCTGGTCCGGGGGGCGGCAGGCAAATTCGCCCAGGCGGGGGCTAGGGTCGACGACATTTCCTCGGGTTTCGACCTGGAACGGCTGTGGAACATCTACGTCACGCTGCGGAGCGATGCGCTGGCCGGACAGCTACACGACGCCTACAATGACCCATCGCTGCGCGATCTGATCAAACCGGAAGCCATGTGGGAGGTCGAGCAGGGCCGCACGCTCTCGACGCACGATCTCTACACCGCGCGACTGGCTAGGACAGAATGGTACCTCAAGATGGTCAGCCTCTTCGAACGGTACGACTATCTGTTGCTCCCCTCGGCCCAGGTCTTCCCGTTCGACGCGTCGATCCGTTGGCCCAAGGAGATCAATGGGCGGACAATGGATACCTATCACCGCTGGATGCAGGTCGTGATTGGCCCGACGCTGGCATCGCTGCCGTCTATCGGGATTCCTGCAGGTTTCGACCAACGAGGCTTGCCGATGGGCATGCAGATCGTAGGACGCCCGCGCGGGGACAGGAGCGTTCTTGAGGCCGCGCTTCTCTACGAGCAACTGAACCCTTGGAACAAACACCTTCCACCTTGCCTTCACCTATGACGGCTTCCCCGGAAGCGGCTGACAGGGCCTCCTGGCGAAGGGAGCCGCTGCAAGGCCCTTTACGATCTCCAGGTGCACGGCCGGGCGATGACATGTTGACCAGCCCGGGGCGCCAGCCGGTGACCCAGAGGTACGAACTTGAAGCTGAATGAAACCATGCCTCGCGATTCAGCCCCCCGTAGCCACAAATCCAGCGAGTCCAAAGACTCTGTCGCAAGGGCGCAACAAAACAAAAACGGCTCTGAGGCCGCGAAGCGCGGCAGAGGCTATTGTCATTCCGCTTCCGCCAGTGGATTGGGCAAGCGATGCTCCAACCGACCCTCGGGGTAGCGCTCCAGATGCATCCGGAGCACTGAGCGGGTCGGCCAGGGTTTCTCAAGAAAAGCCTTGCGTTCCTCCAGCCAGAACGCGTCCGACAACATGCGCGGTCTGAGGGCGTCAAACGCTGCCTCGGCTTCTTTCCGCAGGATGCGCCAAAGGCTCGTGCCCGTCAGCGTATACTGTTGGTTGAGGCACAGTGCGATCTCATGAAGATGGCAGATGAAGCAGGCGTCGATGACGAATGAGCGCACGAAACTTATATCGTCATTGGATAGGGTGGATAAGATCTCCTTGCGACTGAAGGGCTTCAGGCGGTACCCGCGTTCCTTGAACAGGGGCGCAAGCCTGCGGCCATCGCCGAAATCACGGATCAACAGTTTTCGTGGGCGGCCGGCTTCATCGAACAGGATGGTGCTGTTTTGCTGATGCGCCTCAAAGCCAATGCCGTATAGCAGATACATGCTGAGCGTCGGCCGGATAACGGTGCGTGCATAGGCGCGGAAAAACGCAGACACGGTCGTGTCGCTTTCATCGCCGTTCCTTGCGATCAATTCGCAAATGAGCGGACGACCATCGATCGGGCTTGACGTCAACAGTGCAGCCACAGTAACGGGCAAAAGTCCGTCATTGCGAGCTAGAGCGTCGGCGGTGCGATAGACAACCGAAAGAAAGCGGCCCGGACGTTCGTCGCCCGTCTCAGGGTGATGCAAGATTGCGCCCAGCTCTTCGGTGAAGATCTCCAACCTCTCGTGAATATCTTTGTCTTTTGACAGGATATCGGAAATCAGGGTGCTGAGACGCGGCCCCATGTGAATCGACTTGTCCTGCAGGGTACGCTGTTCGCTGGTCATCCAGATCGCCACCGGCAGCTTGATAAAGGGCCTCGGTTCCCATTCGTCCGGCAGCATCGTGCGGAAGGACATAGACGGCAGCGTCAGGACCTCCGGCCCATCCGGGTCGAGAACACCGGAAGCAATCTCGGACGCGAATTCACGGCGCACGAAATTCTCGAGGTGCCAGATATGTACAGGCATAGGAAGCCAGTCCTCAGGCGACTTTCCACGGTGATTCAGGCCGTTGGCCCAGTCGCGCCAGAGGTCGGGAAACTTTCGTGAGAACCATTCCGAATAGCTGCCGACATGCGGCATTTTCTCCACATAAACCCATTCCTTGCGCAGCCCTGCGACGCGTACGAGCACACGAGCGCCGAATTCAGGCGACAACGCACTGACGTCCTTAGGCGATAGGCCGGGCTTGGCCTTCCATGTGGGATAAAAGGGGTGACCTTCCAACGCGCCCCACTGATCGAGAGTCATGGCGGCCAGGTGCGGCGGCAAGCTCTTAGCAAGATAGGCGAGGAATCCTTGCGCGCCTGATTCAGCGACTTTCCCTCGCATCGTGGCGCTCCAGTGCTGTCGGTGGCGACGCGCCAGAACGTCGTTGCGCACGCTATTATCGATGTCTCGCAAAAGATTTTCCAGTCCGCCCGATGCAGGCGAAATTGCCAGGGCGGGCGCAACCTGCGTTATGAAATCCGAGGGGCTATCGATCCGGTGCCGTCCGCCGGTTTCGTCCAGCACTTCGATGGGACCACGATTTTGGATTGTTCCGGCAGGGGCACGGCGCAGGTCGGTGAAATGCAGAACCCGGCGCGACTGCCAAAGGGGGAGCCAGGCCTGGTCGCCGTCGCACGCCCACAATAATCCATCTGGTTCAAGAAGACGCTCGGCGAACAGGCAGCGTACCAATCGATTGAGCGCATTGCGCGATGCGTTCTCCAAAAGCTGCGCGTCGCGCGCCTGAGTTTCGCCATTTGCCGCGGAAGGCATCCTCTCGTCCATTAGGCTTCCTCTGGTCAAGTATTTGGGAAAGACGTGGGGCGCTTCTGCCACCTCCGCCGGCAGCTGCTGCTGCCTCGCTATAACGAAGGCTCAAAAGTCGTGCCAACTGAGCAGACAGCGGCAGATCAAGGATCTGCATACTATTCAAAGGCTTAAATGAGAGTGCTTCAGCGAAGCCGACCGCCACCGTGTGTCGGACTCTACAAAACGGCAGTTGGTGTCGGCGCCCAGAGTTTCTTGGAGAGTGGCAGGATTTCTCTGCGGGGGAAGCGGAATTCACGCGTTATTCAACCGTATTGCGCGTTATCCGATGTCGACTACGTTTTTCAATAATTCCCGGAATCTTCACGCCCGATTGACATTCGGCACTTGCATAACGGCGACTGAGTTCGCGAAGCCGGCGCCGATGATCCCGCCAATCGAAGGCGAGACTGTCCTCAAAAGTCGGCCGCTCCTGCTCCGCCGGGAGAATGACGTTCCGCGCGGCCCGTCCGAGGTCCTTCGGAAGGCGACATACCTTCATGGAAGACTCAGCTTGGCAGTGCGGCCACCATCAACGACAAAGATCTGGCCGGTGACGAATGAAGCCTCGTCGGAGGCAATCCATGCGACCATAGCCGCGACTTCCTCAACACGGCCGGTTCGACCCAACGGATGAATGGCACCCAGCCGCCCCCGCTCCTCCTCGGGCAAAGCGGCGACGAAATTGACGTTGAGATCCGTATCGATCCAGCCAGGAGCCACGCCGTTGCAACGCACGCCGTCTGGCCCGCCATCGACCGCCACGGCACGCGTCAGGCCTTGCAGCCCTGCCTTCGAGGCACAATAGGCCGCGTGCCCCGGGTTGGACGCCAATCCCTCTATCGAGCCGATATTGACGATGGCGCCGCGGCTTCTGCGAAGATGAGGCATGGCGCGACGGATCAGCAGGAAAGGAGCATCAAGGTTGAGCGCCATTGTGCGTCGCCATTCGTCCAGTCCCGTCTCATCTACCTTCGCTTCAACCATGCGCCCGGCGTTGTTGACCAGGATATCGAGCCTGCCGGCCTGTTGAACAACCTCGTCAATGATCACGGCCGGAACGTCGGGGTCGCAAAGGTCCGCGACTATCGTTTCCATACGGCCAGCCTCCTCAAGCTGAACCGCAAAGACCCTGGCTCCCTCGCCGGCAAGCCGGCTGGCGATTGCTGCTCCAATGCCGCTGCTGGCACCAGTCACCAGGGCGACCTTCGCGGCGAAGCGGGTCATGCGACAGCCTTTCCGTGGTTTATCTCAACGAGCGCGCCGCATCTGCAATGCGCGGCATCGCACGCCAACAACGGGACAACATCCGCGATTTCTTCCGGACGCGCGACGGAACCAGGCGGAGACTCGATCGTGGGCGATGAAGTCGGCGCCGCCCTGAGCGACCTAAAGGTGGATAGTTGTGCTTCTGCCTCCGAACCCCCGACCGCCCCGAGCGCAACATACGCGATACGAAGGACAAACTTCTCGACCAGACCGATTGGCTCTGTGGGCCTGATCTGACGGCCAATTGCAACGTCACACGAGGCTGCCGCCTGGCCTGCGCCGGGCGGGCCATTCGATGTCCGAAGTTTCAATCTGAATGGTAGCGCGAGCAGCATCTGCACTGAGCCTCTTTCTCTATTGGGTGCCCGAGCTCCACCCTGCGCCAGTATGAACTGGATCGGGTTCAAAGGCGGTCGCGCAAAAGGTTCTCCACGCCGTCCGATGCAGGCGAGACCGCCATGGCGGGCGTAACCTGCCTGGTGAGATCGAAGCGATCGTCGATCCCGTGCCGGGGCTCCCGGTTTCGTCCAGCACTTCGATCCGATATTCCTGTGTTCCGGCAGGTGCACGACGCAGATCGGCGAAATGGAGGACTCGGCGCGACTGCCACAGGGGGAGCTAACCCTAGTGGCTATCGCAGCCCACAATAATCCATCTCGTTCAAGAACACGCCCAGCGAAAAGGCAGTGTACCGACCGGTTGAGTGCATTGCGGAGTGCATTTTCCCAAAGCAGCGCGTCGCTCGCGAGAGTTTCGCCATTTGCCGCGGAAGGCATCCTCTCGTCCATTAGGCTTCCTCTGGCCAAGTGCTTGGCAAATACGCGGGGGGCATTTCTGCCACCCGCCGCCGGCAGCTCCTGCCGCCTAGCTACAACGACGCTTCAAAAGTCGTGCCAAATGAGCAGAAGGAGCGTCAGAAAAAATGTTCTGCAGATTATTCAAAGCCTTAAATGAGAGTGCATCAGTAGCCAAGCAGAACGCCACCGTGTCACGGACTCGACAAACGACAGTTGGTGTCGGCACCCGGGGTCGTGCCCAACAGCGTCGTGTAGCTCCGGCGATGACTAGCCGCTCGCGAGTGCGCCCTCAATAGCGCTGTAGCGAGCGAGCGTCGCTAAGTTGGTCATCGATGTTCCCTCGGTAGGTCGCTTGCCGAAGCCAACCTGATTCGAAGGAACCATCGATGAACAACGACATGATGAACCTGCGCGCACTCGTGGAGAAGGCCCCTGATGCCGATCGCTTCCGCGTGCTTCGCCGCCGAGCGCCTGGAGATGGAGGTGCGCCCGGGAGGGAGCCGCTCCTTTGACCGATCTCCCGCATCGCACGGGGTAGAGCTCACCACCTAAGGGCACCACGGTTGGAGATCGGAACCCGGGAACTTGGATCGTCTGCCCAGCACGGAACCGGGCTCACCGCGACGGCCGGAGATGGAGATGCCGAGGGCGGAGCATCCGTAGAGGTCGGAGCGCGGGAAAGCCGCGCACAGGCGAAGGGAAGCAGGAAGAAGGTAGAGTTGCACGACGGAGCAGTGATCTGTGGACATAGATCACCAGGCCGACGAGGCCTGGTGATCGGCGGCCTCGCCGCGCAACCAGGATAGATCAAGCACACGATCGCACTCTAGAGTGCAACTCCGCCTGAAGCCCTTCGAGGAAGCGATGCTCACCGATCCCATTCCAGATGCGGCCCACGGTCACGCCAACGACCCCGGCTGCGCGTCCACCTCGGTCGAAGCTACGCGTCCGCCAAGCGTGACGCAGCATGCGCAGGTCGGTAGCCCAACCCACATGTCCCGCCACGGGTCTTCGGGATTTGCCTTACTCCACTGATAGAACTTGCGCTGAACCCAGCGCATCTCCCTGATGATCATATTCTGGACAGGGTACTGCACCGCAATAGCCGCCCCAGGCAGGTCTCGAAAACCAGAGCCGCCGTCGTACAGGGCATGCGCCTGCGGCATTTCCATCCCCAGACAGCAGCCCTGCCGTCTGCGCGGAGAAGGGGGCGCCTGCCGTTGTGGCTGTCCGGCGACGTAAACGTATAACGGTCTCAAGTCACGGCATCCGACATTCTGTCAGCTTTGTCGGGCCCGCGACACAAGCTTGTTTAGCCGTTCTCTTATTTCGCCTCGTCGGCCAATTGGCACGAGTTTTGAAGCCTCATTGTGAGACAGCAGCAGGTGCCGATCGGCGCGCCGTCGATGACCATCTGCCCCTACACGGAGGAACTGTCATGAACACCCTCGATCAGCAGACGGCACTGGAGCAAGCCGCACGAAAGCGCATCAAGGATTCCCACGCCCTCGACGGCGACGCCGGTCGCTTGGCCCACTTCTATCGCGGATGGGCCAGTTCCTACGAGTTGGATGTCGGCCGCGACGGGTACTGCGGGCCGATGATCGTGGCGGAACTGGCGGGCGCCGTGCAGACAGCCTATTTGGCCAGGCAGCGAACTGCCATCGCAATCCTGGACGCCGGCTGCGGAACGGGCCTCGTCGGCGTGGAACTGGAACGCCTCGGCTTCCGGTTGATCGACGGGATCGACCTCTCCGAGGAGATGGCCGAACAGGCCCGGCAAACCGGCGTCTACCGCCATGTCCGAGGCAACGCCGACCTTAACGGGCCGCTCTCCGACTACTCCAGCGCGAGCTATGACATCACGGTGTGCTGCGGCGTCTTCACGCTTGGGCATGTTCAACCCGCGGGGCTGCGCGAACTGGCTCGCGTCACGCGCCCAAACGGATTCATCATCGCAAGCACCCGCAAGAGCTATGCGGAGGCCACATCCTTTGAAGACGAGGTGCGGCGTCTGCAGGATGCGGGCGTTCTTGTGCCGGCACAGCGTCTAAACGACGGCAGATACGTCGCCGAGGAGGACGCGCACTACTGGGTTTTCCAGGTGCCCGAGAAGGCCAGCGCGCCAACGGAGGAGCGGTCATGATCACGCTGCCGCAAATCTCGCTGGCGAAGCTGGCAGCCAATGCATGGCGTTCAGGGGAGTGTATGGCAGCATGATGGCACGATCGAGCGCGGAACTCCAGGCGAGACGTGAGAGCGCGCTGCCGCGTGGCGTTGCATGTGCGTTTCCGGTATGCGCGGAACGCGCCCAAGGCGCGGAGATTTGGGATACGGAGGGCCGCCGGTATATCGATTTCATCGGCGGCATGGGCGCGCTTGCGGTCGGACATTCGCATCCGCAGGTGGTTGATGCAGTCAGAACGCAGTTGCAGCGCTTTACCCATACCTTCTTTGGCAGCATTCCCTATAACGGCTATGTGCGGCTCGCTGAGCGCCTCAACGCAATAGCTCCGTTTCCCTCGCCGGCGAAAACCCTGCTTGTCACCACTGGCGCAGAAGCGGTGGAGAACGCGGTAAAGATCGCTCGTTTCCACTCGGGCAGAAGGGGTATCGTCGTCTTTACAGGAGGTTTTCACGGACGCACGTTACTGACCCTTGCGATGACCTCACAGCTCGATCCATACAAACGCGGTTTCGGCCCCTTCCCTACCGATGTCTACCACGCGCCTTTTCCTTCGGCCTATCGAGGCCCCAGTGCAGACGAGGCCCTTGAAGCGCTTCGCGACCTGTTCGAGACGCAGATCGAACCCGACCAAGTTGCAGCCATGGTGATCGAGCCGGTCCAGGGTGAAGCTGGTTTCCTGCCGGCGCCGCCCGAGTTCATGCGCGGTCTGCGCGCTTTGTGCGACGCGCACGGCATCGTCTTGATCACCGATGAAGTTCAGTCCGGCTTCGCTCGCACCGGCCGGGTTTTCGCGATCGAGCATTCAGGGGTGGAGCCGGATCTTGTAGCCCTGGGAAAGAGTTTCGGCGGCGGGTTCCCAATCGCC
Source organism: Mesorhizobium caraganae (assembly GCF_016836705.1). Taxonomy (GTDB): domain Bacteria; phylum Pseudomonadota; class Alphaproteobacteria; order Rhizobiales; family Rhizobiaceae; genus Mesorhizobium; species Mesorhizobium caraganae. Next base: position 15,798 of record NZ_JAFCGY010000049.1, read on the forward strand.
GCTGTCATCGGCAAGGCGGTGATTATGGACGCAGTACCGCCGGGCGGGCTCGGAGGCACCTACGCGGGGAATCCCCTTGCCTGTGCAGCGGCACTTGCCGCCCTGAACGTGCTTGAGGAGGAGAACCTGGCCGCCCGCAGCTTGGAAATCGGCGAGCGCCTTACCACCGGCTTCCGCTCCCTCAAACTGGGGACCAATTGCCCAATTATCGGCGAGGTGCGCGGTTTGGGCGCGATGATCGCCATTGAACTCGTTGACGATGCAATGTCCCAGCGCCCGGCGACAGCGCTGACGGCGAGGCTCGTGGAAGACGCCGCGACGCACGGTCTTCTGCTCGCCTCGGCCGGACGCGCGCATAACGTCATCCGCGTCCTTGCGCCGCTTACAGTATCGAACGAGATCATCGACGAAGCGTTGGCGATTTTCGAGGAGTCGCTTGGGCGGGTGACCACGCTTGCGCACGCTTGATCCATATGATCCCGACAAGATGTTATCTGTCGCGCCTGGAGCTAACCGCTGTCGACGCGCCAAGCGTGGCGAAGGAAATCCGCTGGGCGCTGTCCAATGTCGGCTTCATGCAAAGGCGCGCCGGCGCGAGTTCTAACTTCAAGCGTTCAGCTCTTCGGCCGAGATCTTCCGCAACCATTCGCGCAGCCCCTCGGCCCCCGGCGATAGGGTCCGATTGTCGTTCCACGTCAGATAGTATCCTCCCAGGGCGTCCAGCTCGAGGTCGGTAATCCTGACGAGCTTGCCCTCTTCGACCGATGTTCGCACCAGCCGGTGCCAGCCCACGGCAACGCCCTGATCAGCCTGGGCGGCCTGCAAAGCCACGAAGAACTTGCTGAACCTATGGCCACGAAGCGGCCCGTGGGGAAGCCTGGCGCGGCGCAGGACCTCGTCCCAGCCGGCCCAGCCGGCTTGGATCCGTTCAACGTGTAGGAGTGGCAGTTCGGGCAAGCACTTGGCGGTCGCATCGCTGTGCTCCTGGGCGAAGCTGGGACCGCAGACAGGATAGATGACATCGCCAAACAACAGCTCCGCTCTCTCGTCAGGCCATGAGCCGAAGCCATAGCGGATGCACAGCTCGACTTCATCGCGCTGATAGTCGCGCGAACTGTCTGAAATCACATGGTCGACTGTGATATCACCATGCTGCGACCAAAAGCGCGGCATGCGCGGTATCAGCCACATCGACGCGAACGCATCGGTGGAGGCAATCGTGACATGCCGGAAACGACCGCCGCGTTTAATGGTCCTGACGACATTGGACGCCCTAGAAAGACTGCTTGCCAGCACGCTATAGAGGTCTTTGCCAGCGCTGGTAAGCATCACGCCGGTTCCCGGCCTCACAAACAGCGGAACGCCAAGCTCGTCCTCAATGGCTTTGATCTGCCGACTGATCTCTCCCGATGTCACGTTCAGTTCGGAAGCCGCAAGCTTGAACGAGAGATGGCGTGCCAAGGCCTCGAACCCCGCGAGGGCAGTCAGGGGCGGGAGATCATAATATTGACGAACCATTGAAAAACCCAATCAGATCGGCAGTTGCGAACCAGACAACAGGGTACCCACGTCGTCCTCTGGCCCATAGCGACCGCCGCCAGATTACACACGTTAAAGTTGAAAGACTGATCAATCACCACTGGCCTCCGTGACGAATTGCGCCGACCGCCGTGACCCAAGCAAGTTGCGTGCCGAATTGGCGCACCGTTTTAGTTGCACCCTCACCCATACCGAGCCCCGCCGTGGCGACCGTTCGTCGGGTTTCCGACATTTTTGTCCAGCTTCGGACACAAGATAGACATGCGCAGGATCGTCACATTGACGAATTGGGATCCGGCCACCGTATGAGGGGTATGAAGAAGCCCCGTAACTCGGGTTGTATCCGCAATCGTTTCCGTGCCGAGGTGGTTAGCGCGGGGGTCAGCCACAAAGAGGTTCCCCGCGAGAAGTGGGCGAAGCTGCGGCCGGTATCGGCCTCGCCGCTCGCCAAGTGCGGCACGGTGGTCGTAGTCATGCAACGCTTGGCAGCAAGCACATGCCCTCGACCAGCGCGTGCACCGGATTCAGCACCGCGGCACAGGCGTCGACCTGGAGAGGCTCAGATCGATGCCGCCGCGGTGACAGCGCGCTCCGCTGGTTCAAGGGCTAGACTAATGCTGGAGAAGTTCTCAAATAGGATCATCGCCAACAGGCTCGGCCCGGCAAAGCCACGCGACGCCACACGGAAGGGTGCAGGCGGCTGCGTGATCGCCTCGCATTCTTGAGGTGAATTTCTCGCGCTCGGTCTGGATCACTTTGCACTGGTGCGGCATGACCTTCATTTCTCGGTGAGATCCTCGCCAAGCTCCGCTAATCTGGCCCTTAAAGTGCTGCTGGCAGTGTGACGTGAGTAATCGCCTGTCCGCTCTCGTCACGCTTTGGTCAGGTGAGCGTAACTTGCTGCGAAACGCGCGAATTTGTGCTCGCCGCACGTCACCGGCTTGTAGCGAAGCGGGTTGCTGTCCGTAACACATGAGGACAATGGTTCGATGATCGCATTGAAATCAGCGTCGATAAAGAAGGGGATCGAGTATCGCTCGCGGCCCGAGCTATTCACCACGCGGTGCATGTTGGCCAGATAGAGATCGTTCGTGAGCCGCTGAATCAGATCGCCAATGTTGATTACGAATGTGCCGTAGATCGGAATGCCCTCGACCCAATCGCCATCTCGGTTCATGACCTGAAGACCACCCACCTCGTCCTGCGCCAGGATGGTCAGATGGCCGTAATCGGTGTGGGCGCCAATACCGATGATCTCTTCGCCAATATAGCCACTCTGAGGCGGGTAATGAAGCAGGCGCTGAATGCTGATCGGGTTCCGCATGAGGCTGTCGAAATAGCTTTCCGACAGGTCCAGACTGAGCGCAATGCCCCGCAAGAGTTGTTTCGCGAGGCCCACCATTTTTTGATGGCATCCGTATATCAGCTCCCGAAACTCGGGTAGACTTGAGGGCCACTGGTTAGGGCCAAAAAACGGACCTTCCAGCGTCGAGCGTTCAGGCCCGATGTCAAAGCATTCCTTCAAATCTTTTGTCTTGCCCGGATCGGTGTTCTCCCCGAACGGCTCAATGTACCCGCGCAGGGCCACATCGGATTTGCTAACATGCAATGCCATCTTCTGCGATATGGGCAAGTCGAAGAACCGGCGGCTGACATCGAACACCGAATGCACGTAGTCCTGGGGAATGCCGTGGTTCTTTACATACATGAAACCAGCGTTCGACAGTGCCCAACGTATCTCCTTGGCCACCCCGTGTTTGTTGCTGCCATCGAGAAGCGGTGCGATATCAATTATCGGGATATTGTCAAAGCTTTCACGTTTCGCGCGCAGCTTGTCGTCCAGTCTGACCACGAGATCCTTAGACATGAGTACACCTTTGTTTGAAAATCGGAGTCGGCACAACGATTTCGGGCCATTTTCTTGTTTGACAGGCAGCTGAAGAACCGTGGGAAGCCTGGATAGGCTGTGCGGTGCATTCTATCGGGGTGGCGGGCTTGACAAGGTGGAACCGAACTCCTGGCAGGGTATGCATAGGCGCTCGCGCTCTTCGTTGTCGCCATGCATCGGCTGCCAGCTTCGCCAGCGAGATTTGCGGCAGCGTGATCATGACCGCTCCTCCGTTGGCGCGCTGGCCTTCTCGGGCACCTGGAAAACCCAGTAGTGCGCGTCCTCCTCGGCGACGTATCTGCCGTCGTTTAGACGCTGTGCCGGCACAAGAACGCCCGCATCCTGCAGACGCCGCACCTCGTCTTCAAAGGATGTGGCCTCCGCATAGCTCTTGCGGGTGCTTGCGATGATGAATCCGTTTGGGCGCGTGACGCGAGCCAGTTCGCGCAGCCCCGCGGGTTGAACATGCCCAAGCGTGAAGACGCCGCAGCACACCGTGATGTCATAGCTCGCGCTGGAGTAGTCGGAGAGCGGCCCGTTAAGGTCGGCGTTGCCTCGGACATGGCGGTAGACGCCGGTTTGCCGGGCCTGTTCGGCCATCTCCTCGGAGAGGTCGATCCCGTCGATCAACCGGAAGCCGAGGCGTTCCAGTTCCACGCCGACGAGGCCCGTTCCGCAGCCGGCGTCCAGGATTGCGATGGCAGTTCGCTGCCTGGCCAAATAGGCTGTCTGCACGGCGCCCGCCAGTTCCGCCACGATCATCGGCCCGCAGTACCCGTCGCGGCCGACATCCAACTCGTAGGAACTGGCCCATCCGCGATAGAAGTGGGCCAAGCGACCGGCGTCGCCGTCGAGGGCGTGGGAATCCTTGATGCGCTTTCGTGCGGCTTGCTCCAGTGCCGTCTGCTGATCGAGGGTGTTCATGCCAGTTCCTCCGTGTAGGGGCAGATGGTCATCGACGGCGCGCCGATCGGCACCTGCTGCCGTCTCGCAATGAGGGCATCAAAACTCGTGCCAAATTTGGCCGACCGAGGCAGAGAGGACTCTTTGTGACTGTTTTCAACTGTTTGAGCTGAGGTAAAATAGGCAATTGGCTAAACATGCCTGCTGCGGACCCGACAAAGCCGTGACGGAATGTCGGATGGCGTCACTTCAGACCGCTATATGTTGAGGTCGCCGGAGAGCCACAACGGCAGGCGCCCCCCTTCTCCGCGCAGACGGCAGGGCTGTCCGGAGAAACTGTCTGAGAATGGAAATGCCGCAGGCGCATACCCTGTACGACGGCGCTCTGGTTTTCGAGGCTCAGATCTCGCCGCATATCTGCCACGCTCGGCATGGCTGCCGATCAGATCGACCGCCAGGTCGAAAGCTGCCAGCTCTCCTGCGCAGGTTGAATACTGGCCGTCCTTGACAAACAAGGAATCGCTTATGCGGGGCTGGTTGAACACTTCGGCGAAAGCAGCGAGCCGCGACCAGTGTATCGTGCAGCGTGTGCCTGCCAGAAGGCCCGTCCGAGCAAGCAGCCATGTCGCGGTCCCAAACGCAGATATCGGCACCCCGCGACGCGCCATCGTTCGCAGAAATCCGTTGAGCTCAGGCGTCAGTTGCCGTTCTACCGGCTCGCCCGTCACGATAGCGAGCTGGTTCGGCCTGCGATCGTCCGAGCCGAAAACCAGCTCATCTATCGCGACATCAACAGCAACCGAAAGGCCGTTCGCACCCTCGACGGGCCCTGCAGCTATCCCTGCGATCCGCCACCTGAACAGCGGCAGCCTCGATACCGTATTGGCGATGCGGAACGGCTCAATGTAGGCATGAAGCGCCAGGTGCGAAAATCCCGGTAACACCAGAACCACCAAGTCAAATGGTCGATCGACCGCCGCCGAAATTTTCGGCGTGGCCAACGACTTCATTGAGTTGATGTTGGCGGGTGCGTTCATCAGGACCCGTAGGTAGCTACCGGCTCACCGAACATGCCAGGTTCCGGTTTGATGCCGAGGCCTGGCAACTGCGGTTCAGCGATGTAACCCTTTTCGATGATGATCGGATTCTTTGCGTCGAAATGTCCTTCAATATACTCCTGCGCGATCCAGACGCCTTCCATGCGGCGCGGTTCGACGGTCGCCGCAAGATGGACGCACGCCGCCGCGATGATGTCGCCGCCCCAAGCGTCGTCGCAGCTGTGCGGGAGTGAGCGGATGGCGCAAAGGTCTCGCACGGTCGTCATCTTCGTGAGGCCGCCCAGGCGCGTGACCTTGAAGCCGAAGCCATCCGCGATGCCGAGGGAGATCGCCCTGAGCACTGCATTCTGATCTTCGGTGTTCTCGTCCAGATATACCGGATGCGTCACCCTGCCCTTCAGAGTCGCGACCTCTTCCATGGTGTTGCAGGGGCTGTTCGAAAACAAACGGGATTGCCTGGCAGAGCCGATCGAGGTGAATGGCGGAGGCTACGCTCAGGCCCCTGTTGTGTAGGTCTTCTTGTCATCAGAAATACCCCACTTCCCCACCATTTGCGGCTGCGACATAAGCTTGGAGTCGAGCGAGAACAGCGTGTCGTAAATGGCCAAGCCATGGTTGGCGATGATGTCAGCCGTGGTAAAGATCGGATCGAAGACGCTGAGGTCACCGGTCATCACCATGCGCGCCGTCCGAGCGCCGGCAGGCTTTGTCTGCGCCCGCAGTACCGACGGGATCGATAAAGCCGTTCCGGCGGCCAAGCCCATATGGATGAGCTCGCGTCGCGAGATTCTCATGTTCCGTTCCCCTTTCTATTTTAGTGGCGCGGTCAATCCGCACCTATTGGTCTGTCGACACCACGGGTGAGGCATTCGATCTCAAGAGGCGGCAGACCTCTCGTTCTCCAACGAATGACTTTACCGGGAGACGACAAGTAGAAATGCCTACGCCTGGCGGAGGAGCGTTTGCGCCCTAAATGCGTCGGCTGCTGAAATACGGGCTGCAGAAACCGGCGCGGCTTGAAATGCCAGCCTCTGCGCGGCACTGTGACCCGGATATTGTTCCATCTGATGCTGGGTCCGGCCCAAGACCGATCACAGCGATGCCAAGGCTTGCTCGATCTCCGCACCGGTATGCTTGAATCTGTTCATCTGAAGTCCGCTGCTGGGCAAAGGCTGCGGACGCTGACAGCCAGGAAGGCAGCTGTCAGGGCATGACGGCAAACAGGTGAACCGAGCCGGATGCCTCCAACGCTGCTGAACGAGGCCGCCGCCTGGATTGCACGACGATCATTGTACGACGGCGCCATGAACGGCAACGTGTTCCTGGCCTATGTCGAGCAGGTTCTGGTTCCGACCAAGACCGCGCGAGCCTGCGCCAATGAGGTGAACAGTACCTCGTTCAGCAGTTCTTCACGGAGGCGACCGTTGAAGCTCTCGATGAAGCCATTCTGCATTGGCTTGCCCAGCGCGATATAGTGCCAGTCCACGCGGCTTGCATCGGCCCAGGCAAGGATCGCATTGCTGGTCAGTTCGCTGCCATTCTCACTGACCACCATCTTCGGCTTGCCGCGTTCGATCATGAGCCGATCGATTTCGCGGGCAACCCTAACGCCGGACAGAGACGTATCCGCGACCAACCCCAGGCACTCGCGCGTGCAGTCGTCGACGCCGCGAGGCCGTCCACTCTAACAGGTCACCATCAGTCTCCGCAGAGATGAACCGCCGAACAGTGCAGAACCGCGGTATCGCGTGCAGCGTCAAGCCACCAGATTTGGCAGTTCCTGAAAAACGTCAACACACTATCTTTCAAGTCCTGTCAGCGACCAACCGGGTACAAATTGGCCCGGCGACGCGACGCCAAAGAGGATGAGATTTTCCGAGTTCCGGCGAGCGGCTGACCGGATCGATCCAAAGCGCTAAATTCGCGCTGTGCTTAGAATCTGTCAGTCGCTCTACTCAAGACCAGGCCACTAGATAGGAACTGCCCATGACAATTTCGACCGTGCCTGCAATCAGCGAGGCGGATGCACTAATTGAGCGCCGACTTTGCGAGCTCGCAACTTGCGATTCAGCCTCGATCTGGGAGGCTCAAGACGAACTGTCCAGGGCGATTGCAGCGGCGGGCATGCACTTTGAGGGGCGTGCGTATCCCGTATGTCTCCGGCCCCTTGCGATAGACTGCGGTCTGGCAAATCACCTCAGCGCTACCGCTGAGGCCGTGATCAAGCTCCTTGATGTCGCCGCTGAGTTGTATTGCTGCAATGAAGACGTACAGGACCTATTTCCAGCCTACAAACATTTGCGACATTGGACAACCAATCTACCAAAACATCGGCCGGTCGTAAGAATATGCAGGCTGGATGGCCTTTTCGGCAGCGATGGCTATTATAAGATAATTGAAACGAATACTGAAGCACCTGGCGGAGTTATTCAGAACGGCCTCGCCGCGAAAATCTGGACCCGTATACCCAACCCATTGACACATGGCCTGTCATTCGACGTGAGCAAGCAGCCTTTTGCGAAAGATCCGAACTGCTTCGTCCGGGAGCTGGTGTCTGGCTATTACGCTGCGACCGGCAGCGAACTCAGAACTGCCGCCGTCGTCAACTTTCGCGGCCGTTATACAAACGAAGTAGATTGGATGGTAAACGGTCTACGAGACGCAGGCGTCAAAGCAGTGTTGCTGGGTGCCAGCGAGATGAAGCGAACACCTCGTGGACTAGTCGGGCCTGATGGCGAACTCATTGAACTTGTTTACAATAAACTTGATCCTCGGGACTTCATTGAAGATAACGAAGCTGGCGACTACTTAGACGCATGTGCAGCTCAAGAGGTTGTTTCGATAAACCCGTGGATATCCCAGTGGGTATTATCTGACAAGGCGATCCTTGCTGTACTCAGCGATGATCGATACAGCTCGAACTTTAACGCCGAGCAGATCGAGCTTATTGCACGCCACGTTCCGTGGACCCGCCTTGTTAGAGAGGGAGTAACAACTGACCCCGAACAGCGTCGGATCGAGCTCATCGGCTACATCCGGAAGAACAAGGCCAATCTTGTTCTGAAGCCCTCTAACGCGACGCGTGGCGAGCATGTGTTGGTTGGGCGTCTCACTTCCTCAGAGGTGTGGGAAGAGCACATTGGCCGGGCCGCCCGCAACCCATACGTCGTTCAAGAGTACGTCAGGCCCGGAGAGGTTACGGCTCTGCACCTGCCGAGCCGGACGATAAAGAAAATGGCTTATGGAATTGACTGTTACGTATTCGGTGGCCGCCTGGCAGGTTTTCAGTCGCGCGCAAGCCTCGATCCAGTGATGAACGTTGGACGAAGCGGGATTCTGCTACCAATCGCTATCGACTAATTTTTTCGCGACTGAGGTCGCCAAACATGCAGAAGGCCTGAACCGCAATGGCCGCCTATATCCTACGCAGATTCGTTTCGACCATCGCCGTCATGGCGCTGGTCGGGATCTTCGTCTTCCTGCTTCTCAGGCTGGCGCCCGGCGAGCCGGTGGCCATGATCGCCGGCAAGTCGGCCACGGCGGAGACGTTTCGCCGGCATCCGCAATAATGGGACTGAATGATCCTATGCCGGTTCAGTTCATACGTTGGGCGCGGGACATGCTCGGCGGCGATTTCTCGGCGGCGATTTCGGCACCTCGATCTTTGCCGGACGACCGGTTCTCGACATCCCGTCCCAGCCGGCCCGACCAGTGACCAAGGGCCGACAACCCGGCAGGGGAAAAGTACAACGTGAGTGCTGTGAAATAACGATCCTGGCGCCGCGCTCATTCAGGTCGGCAATGATGGTGTTGCTGTCGAAGGCTTTGTCAGCGATCAAGCCGCCGAAACAGACACCATCGATGAGCGGTGCGACACCCACGGTATCGAACCGCTGGCCGGGCAAAAGAACAAAGCGCACAAGATTGCCAAGTGCGGTGAGTGCCAGGATTTTGATTGTCATGCCGCCCTTGGAGCGGCCTATGGCCTGGCTTTGAGTCCCCTTTTGCGCCCTGTCCATGGCGGTTGACCTTGACGATGGTGGCATCAACCATGGCGTATTCCATGTCCGGTTCATCCGAACAGGCCTCGAAAAGCCGAATGAAAACATCAGCTTTGACCCAATCGCGGTAGCGCTTGAAAAACGGTGTTCCAGCTCCCGAAGAAGGCTGGAAGGTCGCGCCACCGACTTCCTGTCCGCACGATCCAAAGCAACGCTTCGATGAAGCGGCGATTGTCACTACCACTTCGTCCGGGATCGGCTGGTTTACCCAGACAATGCGGTCCATCTTCGCCCTGATCTCGGGGACGCTCCAGCTTGCGCCTCCGGGCACTGTGAAGTGAATGCCGTTGTCGGTGAGAACGGTGTGGATCTTGTAGGGCACCAGTTCGATTAGCTTGCGCAGGAAGTCGGCTGCAACACGCCTGGTGGCGCGTTCATGCAGTTCGGCGAAGGCGAACTTGCTTACTCGGTCGATGGCGACGAACATGTAGAGCTTGCCCTCCTCGGTCCAGACTTCGGCGATGTCGATATGGAAGTAGCCGATCGGGTAGGCCTTGAACTTCTTGCGCGGCTTGGCGCCTTCGACGCCTGGCAGGCGGCTGATGTCGTGGCGCTGGAACAGCCGATGCAGACTGGAACGGGTGAGATGAGGGACCGTGGCCTGGAGCGCATAGAGGCAATCGTCGAGCGGCAGGAGCGTGTGCCTGCGGAAGGCGACAACCAGCGCTTCCTCTTCCTTTGAGAGCACTGTCGAGCGCACATCCTTCGGACCCATCGGCGTGTCGGTGACGAAGTCGCGCTTCTTCCACTTCGTCACCGTCTTGGGGTTTATGCCGTAGCGTCCGCTCAATTCTTGGATCGAAGCTTTCGATCGCTGTATCGCAGCTCGGACCGCGTGAGTGGTCGTGGCGCTCCCGTGAAGTGTCTGTCCCATAGTCTGTCCTTGTCGATGGCGGCATCAACGCTACCATCACACTGTGGGACTGAACATCTAGTGGTTTCCGCTTAACATAAGAGTCTGGCTTGAGATTCCCTTTCGCGAGTGCGCATGCGAGTTTGGCGCGCCGAGATCATTCTGTTGAGCAGCGCCGGTGTGGGCGCCGTCCAGATCATGCAGCAAACTGGCAAATCCAAGACCTGCAACATCGCGCCGATCACCGTCGCAAGCATTTCATGGCCTTCGATGAGATCGCGAATTCGCGCCTCGAACGCCCCCGGCTCGCCTCGCCAACCTTGAGCCCGTAACCGCGTAGGATTCCGCGGATGCTGAGTTCCACGTCGAGCAGCTTGGCCTGCAACAGCTTGCGGCCGACCAGCAGTGCCCGTATCTCCTGGGCATCTGCGGATTTGGCGTGCACAGAACTATACCAGCCCGTGCGCTGCAACTGCGCAATCCCGCGGGCGTCTTTGCGATCCGTCTTCACCAGCATCGCCGACAGCGCCGCATTCACATGCCGTGTCTCCAGCAACACCACCTCAAAGCCGGCGGCGACCAGCCCCTCGCGCAACCACTGCGACAGTGGGCCCGCCTCAAGGCCAACCCTGACTATCGGCAGCCCAAGATCGCCAAAATGCTGCAACAGCGCCTTTGGCTCGCTCGCCACCTTCGTCTCACGCACGATCTTGCCCGATGAATCCACCACGCAAACGCTGCTCAGTTCCAGCGACACATCAATTCCTGCATAATAGTCCATGGTTGTCCCCCGCTTGATGCTTGGGGCCGACACAATCAGACCCCGTTTCAACATCATCACTCTGAGGGACAGCCACCTTCCTGGCTATGCGAGGAGCGCCGGCCCATTACGGCATCTAGCCGGCCTTCAACGAATTTTCTGGCCTCGGCGATGGACGCCGCATCGATCCCGTGGTGCCGATAAAGATCTTTTACCGTGCCAGTCTGCCCGAAATGCTCGACCCCAAGGCTAACCGTCTTGTGACCCATCACCCCACCCAGCCAAGAGAGAGCCGCCGGATGACCGTCGATGACGGTGACAATCCTGCAATAGCGCGGCGATTTGGGAGAGACGTGCGCGACATATGTGGAACTACGGGCTCGTAGAATGTGCCGCCCGAGAGCATAGCCCAAACGATCCTCGCATTCTTGTTGGCGAGCGCGACGGCCGCGACATTTGGAATGCCGCCTTTGCCGCAGCGTACCTGATGTTTGATCCCAGGCTTTGATGGGGCATTCTTGCCGGCTGCTTTGCCGAGCGCAGCGCGAGCGCCATGGATCATCAATGTGTGCAGATAGCGATCGCCGCGTTTGCTGATACCGAATAACCGCCATAGCCCGACCTGTTGGTCAGCATGGACGGGTAACTCGGTATTGGGGGTGTGAGAAGGCGATGACCTGAATGGGTGCATGATCGAACTGCGTATTCCGGTGATGCCGGACGGCTATTCCAATCTGAAGCCGGACAGGTATTCCGATTTCATGCCGGACACGATTCCGATTTGAAGCCGGACAGTTAGTGTGCCCCTGGGTCGTGCAGGTTTTTGACCTGAACCGGTTGTGTGCGTCAAGCCAGAGTAGTTTGATTGGTGGTCACGGCTTTCTGTTTTCGCAGGCTCTCGCCGCTGAGTTCGATGCGATAGGCATTGTGAACAAGCCGGTCCAATACGGCGTCGGCGATGGTTGGGTTGCCGATCATGTCGTACCAATGGTCCACGGGCACCTGGCTGGTGACGATCGTCGATCGCATTTCGTACCGATCCTCGATGATTTCCAAGAGGTCGCGACGCTGGTCGTCATTGAGCTTCTCCGGCCCCCAGTCGTCGAGGATGAGCAGATCGGTCCTGGCCAAGGCCTTGAGGACCTTCGGATATCGGCCGTCGCCGCGCGCCAGTCCAAGTGTTGCGAACTGGCCGGTCCCTGTAGAGATGAGCGACGCCGACCTGGAGTCGTGCCTGTGCGGCTTACCTGGGGTGAAGCCTGGCCGGCGCAAGCAGCCGGAACCGGACTGGTCGGCGGTGGTATGTGAGCTGAAGCGCAAGCATGTGACGCTGCAGGTTCTGTGGGAAGAATATATCGGCGCGCACCCGGATGGTTATCGCTACAGTCGTTGGTGTGACCTGTTCCGGCGCTGGGAAGGCCGCCTGCCTCTGACGATGCGGCAGCACCACGCGGGCGGCGAGAAGATGTTTGTCGATTACGCCGGCGACACGGTGCCGGTTGTGGTCGACCGCCGGACCGGTGAGGTGCGCGATGCCCATCTGTTTGTGGCGGTGCTCGGCGGATCGAGCTTGTCATTTGCCATGCGCGACGTGGACCGAGCGGTTCGCCGACTGGATCGAGGCACACAACAGCGCCTTCGCCTTCTTCGGCGGCGTGGCTCATCTTCTGGTCCCCGATAACGCGAAGGTTGCGGTGATCAAGGCGTGTCACTTCGATCCGATGGTCAACCGCAGCTATACCGACATGGCGCGCCATTACGGCACGGCGGTGCTCCCGGCGCGGCCGAGGAAGCCACGCGATAAGGCGAAAGTCGAGGCCTGCGTCGGCATTGTCGAACGCTGGGTTCTGGGCCGCTTGCGCAACCGGATCTTCTACAGTCTGGCCGAGGTGAACACTGCGGTCGCCGAGTGCATCGCCGATCTCAACGACACACGGGTGCTTCGCCAGTTCGGCAAAACGCGCCGCCATCTGTTCGAGGAGATCGACGCGCCGAACCTCAAGCCGCTGCCGATCGAACCGTGGGTCCATGCTGAGTGGAAGCGTTGCCGGGTCGGGCTCGATTATCACATTGCGATCGAGCACCACCATTACTCGGTCCCCTGGCGCTTCGCCCGCCGCGAGGTCGAGGCCCGCATCACCGCACGCACCGTCGAAATCTTCCTCGAAGGCGAACGCATCGCCGCGCACATGCGTGGCAGCGGCAACGGGCGGCATACGACGATCCCCGAACATATGCCGTCGAGCCACCGGCGCTACCGGGAATGGACGCCGTTGAAAATCCGGGAGGAAGCGGCACGGATCGGCCCGATGCTGTCGCTGCTGGTTGAGAAGATCATCGAGGATCGGCCGCATCCCGAGCAGGGTTACCGTTCATGCCTCGGCATCATCGGACTGGAGAAGCGCTTCGGCACCGAACGCTTGGAAGCGGCCGCGCGGCGCGCGCTGGAGATCCAGGCGCGCAATTATCCTTCAGTCAAATCGATCCTCGAGAAGGGGCTCGACAAGGTTCCGGTGCGCAAAGCCTCGGAGCACACGCCGATCTTCCACACCAACATCCGGGGCCCCGGATATTACCACTGAAAGGACTGCAATGCTCAAACACCCGACACTCGAACTGCTGGGGCAACTCGGTCTGGCAGGCATGGCGCATGCGTTCATCGAACTGGAGAGCAACAGCGATGCCGCCAACCTTAGCCATGCCGAATGGCTTGCCCTTCTCCTCGATCACGAGGCGACCTATCGCAATGACCGGCGCCTTGCGCTTCGCCTTCGCCATGCCAGGCTACTTCACCATGCCGTGCCCGAGGACGTGGATTACCGTGCCGCGCGCGGTCTCGATCGTAGGCTGTTCGACAGGCTGCTCAAGGGTGACTGGATCGCGGCCCATGAGAGCTTGGCCATCATCGGGCCGGCGGGGGTGGGGAAGAGTTGGTTGGCGTGCGCCATCGGCCACAAGGCTTGCCGTGACAATCGCTCGGTACTCTACACCCGGCTGCGGGACTGTCAGGATTTCCGTGTACGGGCGGGCGGTTGAACATTATGCCGCCATGGCCCTGATGAAGCGCTCACCGAAGATTACGGCGAACTGGGCCTTTGCCATGGACCATTCACGTGGCGGCATTT
>NZ_JAFCGY010000004.1 GCF_016836705.1 Mesorhizobium caraganae
TAGAACCAATTCAGGTTAACGGTGCAACAATGAAATCACATAGCGTACACGTACACTCTCGCGGACCGCATTTCGAACACAGTGGCGGCCTAGCCAGCAGGTCCGAAAATGGCCATTGGGGAGGCACCTTAGGAAAAAAATCAGAAAGAAACGCTTAAAACGGCACGAAATCCGGCTGTTTTACTGGCATTCCGCCCGATTGTTACATTATGGCAACAATGGGGCTGAAACTTTCCGTTTACGTCAATATTAACGCAACGGAATGCCTATTTTTCGGGCAAAAGAGCAGTCGCGACGCGCTTGTCGGCGCCTCGCGAATCCGGCACCTCAACCGGCGTCGCGCACCCTGGTCAGCGCCACCGAAAGCTTCTCCTGCTGATCACGGTATTCGTCGAGTTTTTCGCGCTCGGCGTCGACGATTTCGGCCGGCGCGCTAGCGACGAATCTTTCGTTAGACAGCTTCTTGTGCAACCGGGCGATTTCCTCGGTCACCTTGGCCAGTTCCTTCTGCAGCCGCGCCGCCTCGGCGGAGAGATCGATCAGGCTGCCGAGCGGCAGGCAGATGGTCGCTTCGTTGAGCACGATCTGGGCCGAGCCCTTGGGTGCTGCGTCCTGCAGCGAGATGTCGCCGACCCGCGCCAGCCGCTTGATGGCGGAAGCATGGCGTTCTAGCCTCTGGTGGGTCTCGGTGCTGGCGCCGACCACCACCAGCGGCGCGATCGCTGCCGGCGGCACGTTCATTTCCGAACGCACGGAGCGGATGCCGGAGACCAGATCGACCAGCCAGTTGATGTCGGCGGCCGCATCCGCGTCCTCGAAGTCTGGTGATGGCCAGGCGGCGTGGCAAAGCAGCGTTGCGCGCGTCCTGCCCTCGCCTGCCGTCTGCGCCCACAATTCCTCGGTCATGAACGGCATCATCGGATGCAGGAGCTTGTAGATCTCGTCAAGCACGAAGGCGACGCAGGCGCGGCTTTCCGCCTTGGCCGCCTCGTCGGTGCCCATGAACACCGGCTTCAGGAGTTCCAGATACCAGTCGCAGAACAGGTTCCAGACAAAGCGGTAGGCAGCGCCCGCCGCCTCGTTGAAGCGGTAGCTGGTGATGCCCTCGGTGATCGCGTGCGACGCCCTGGTCAGCTCGGTCAGGATCCAGCGGTTGACCGGCAGCTTGGCGTCGTTCAACCAGAAATCGTCATTGCGCGCGACCTCGTTCATCTCGGCAAAGCGCGTCGCGTTCCATAGCTTGGTACCGAAATTGCGGTAGCCGGCGATGCGCGCCGGGTCGAGCTTCACATCGCGCCCCTGCGCCGCCATCACCGTCAGGGTGAAGCGCAGTGCGTCGGCGCCAAACTCATCGATGAGGTCGAGCGGATCGATGACGTTGCCTTTCGACTTCGACATCTTCTGCCCGTTCTTGTCGCGCACCAGCGCATGCACATAGACGGTGTGGAATGGCTCCTCGTGCATGAAGTGCAGGCCCATCATCATCATCCGGGCGACCCAGAAGAAGATGATGTCGAAGCCGGTCACCAGCACGTCGGTCTGGTAATAGGTCTTCAGCTCCGGCGTGTGATCCGGCCAGCCCAGCGTCGAGAACGGCCAAAGTGCCGAGGAGAACCAGGTATCGAGCACATCCTCGTCACGGGTCAGGATCTCGCCCGGCTTGAAATTCTCGAGCTTGTCCTCGACCCAGGCCTTCCACGGCCCTTCCAGCGCCAGATAATATTCGATGGCAGCGGCCAGCGCCTCTTCCTCGGTCTTCTCGACAAAGACGCGCCCGTCAGGCCCGTACCAGGCCGGGATCTGGTGGCCCCACCACAACTGGCGCGAAATGCACCAGGGCTGGATGTTCTCCATCCAGTCGAAATAGGTCTTTTCCCAGTTCTTCGGCACGAAGTTGGTACGGCCTTCGCGCACCGAGGCGATTGCCGGTTTGGCGAGTTCGGCGGCATTGGCATACCACTGCTCGGTCAGGAACGGCTCGATCGGCACGCCGCCGCGGTCGCCATGCGGCACGGCATGACGGTGCGGCTCGACCTTTTCGAGGAAGCCGCCGGCCTCCATCAGCTCCACAATCTTCTTGCGCGCGACGAAACGGTCGAGACCGTCGAGTTCGTCCCATACGGCCTGGCGCTCCGGCGTGATCTCAAGGCCGGCGAGGAAGTCCTCGTTGTCCGTCAGTTTGATGGCTGCCTCGATGGTCAGGATGTTGATGGCCGGCAGCTTGTGGCGCTTGCCGACCTCGAAATCGTTGAAGTCGTGGGCCGGCGTGATCTTGACCGCGCCGGAGCCTTTTTCCGGATCGGAATACTCGTCAGCCACAACAGGGATTTTCCGGCCGACGATCGGCAGCACGACATTCTTGCCGACCAGATGTCGGTAACGCTCGTCGTCCGGGTGCACGGCGACCGCCGTATCGCCCAGCATCGTCTCCGGACGGGTGGTCGCCACGGTGATGAATGTCCCGGGATTTTCCGGATCGAACGCCTCGCCCTCGATCGGATAGCGGAAGTGCCACAGATTACCGTTGACCTCCTGCGGCTCGACCTCGAGGTCGGAGATCGCCGTCAACAGCTTCGGGTCCCAGTTCACAAGGCGATTGTCCTTGTAGATTAGACCTTCCTTGTAGAGGGTGACGAAGACTTCGAGCACGGCCTTGGACAGGCCCTCATCCATGGTGAAACGTTCGCGCGACCAGTCGGCGGAAGCGCCAAGCCGCTTCAGCTGGTTGAAGATGGCACCACCGGATTCGGCCTTCCACTCCCAGACCTTTTCAATGAATTGTTCGCGGGTGAGGTCGCGGCGATGGATCTGTTTTTCCATCAGCTGGCGCTCGACCACCATCTGCGTGGCGATGCCGGCATGGTCCATGCCGGGCTGCCACAGCACGTTCTTGCCGCGCATGCGCTCGAAGCGCACCAGAATGTCCTGCAGCGTGTTGTTGAGCGCGTGGCCCATATGCAGCGAGCCGGTGACGTTGGGCGGCGGGATGACGATGGTGAAGGCCTCCGCCCCCTCCTCCGAACCTGCCCCGGCACGGAAGGCGTCCGCCTCTTCCCAGATTTTGGCGATCTTCGGCTCGACGGTCTTTGCGTCGTAGGTCTTTTCAAGCATGGGAAAATGGTCCGCGCTGTCGGGATTTTGCTGGTTCGGTGTAAATCGGAAGGTCTTGGCCAAGTCAACCGCAAGGGCCGCCTCGGGTCATGAGAAGCAAATAGGCGTGGCGAGGATCGGATCAAGCGGGAGCTGTTCGCGATCTACTCATCAACGATGGCAGCCCCCTATTCGCCGGAGACAGCCTTGTCACTCGCGCCTTGACCACTGATCCCAGCCATCTTAGGTTGCCAACGCTGCTGTAGGGCGCATCGGCTTCCAGCCGGAGGGGCATTGCCCGCCTACGCCACCTCAACCCCGCAATGCGCCCATGCCGACCCTCGATCACCACAAGAAACAGGCCAAGCTCTATCTCAAATGGCACCGCGAGCGGTATTATCCCGTCGCCGCTGTGATTGGATGGCTCTTGCCGCGTTTTCGCCATCTCAGCGACAGCCAAATCCTCGACCACGGCTTCAAGCTTGCCGATGCCCAGGAACTCGTCGCCAGGAAGTCAGGTTTCGAGAGCTGGCAGGCGCTGAAGGAAGGCCTTCAAACTGTGACCGATCATGCAGCAGACGCCGCAAAACCACATCTCGCCTTTGCCGAGCCACAGCTCTTTGTCGGCGACATCGCAGCAGCCTGTAATTTCTACCGGCAAAAGCTCAGCTTCGAGACGCGCTTCACCTATGGCGAGCCGCCTTTCTACGCCCAAATCATCCGCGATGGCGCACGGCTCAACCTGCGCCATGTCGACAAGCCTCCACTCGCCGCCAATTCGACCGATGACCTACTGGCGGCGACGATCATTGTCGACAACATCAAGGCTCTGTTTCTGGAGTATCAGGCGGCCACCGCCCCGTTCCACCAGACATTGCGGACCGAACCCTGGGGCGCCCGCACGTTCATCGTCAAGGATCCCGACGGCAACCTCATCTGCTTCGCAACCAGCGCGGGCTGACCTCATCGACAAAAACGCCGCCTCATGGGCGGCGTTTCGAGAAGTGATCGTTGGAGGAGATTACTGCGCGCCGCGCGCGACGCGCTCGATTTCCTCGCGCACCAGGCGCTCGACCAGCGTCGGCAGATTGTTGTCCAGCCAATCCTGCAGCATCGGCCGCAGCATTTCCTCGGCCATCTCGTCGAAGGTCTTCTTGCTGCGGCTGGCAAAGGCGTCGGAGAGCTCGCCGAAGGCCGCTGCGACCTGCCGTCCGGTGTGTTCCGAAACGATCGCCGGGCGAACCGGTGTTGCATCGGCCTGGCGCGCCTGCTCGCTGCGCGACGGGCCTGACTCGAAAGCCGGCTCGGCTGCGAGATCGTCCTCGAAAGCCTCGATCTCCGCGGCAGCAGCCTGCCGCTTCTCGGTCTCTTGCTGCCTGATCTCTTGCTGCCTGATCTCTTGCGGCCTGACGTCTAGCGGCTTAGCCACATCGGCGGGCTTTGTCTGACTGCCCACGGCTGCAATTTCGCGCCGCCAATCGGTGACGATGGAATCGGTGGTCTCCGCCTTTGGCCGGGCTGGCGCTTCCGCCCTGGCTGCCGGGGCTGACTCGCTGGCTATTCTGGCGCTCACTTCCGCCAGGGTCATCGGCGCATGCGTGGGGAGCGCGACGGTTGTAGCAGCAGGATTTGCCGGCGTGGCCGGCTTCACCGAAGCCGGCTCGGAGCGCGGCTCCAGCCGTGCCGCGACAGGTTCGGCCAGTTGCGCCTGCACCTCGGCCAGCGTCACCGGCTTCTTGCTTTCGGCCGCGCTGTGCAACTCGCTGCGGAAGGCCTCGACATCCGAGGCCGGCCCGGCGGCAGGTACAAGGTCCTGACGCAACTCATCGGCGTCACCCGGCTGCTTGCGGCCGGCGTCGCTGTCTTCGATGATCCTTCTGATGGAAGCCAGTATTTCTTCCATGGAAGGTTCGCGCTGCGCGCTGCTTGCCGTCGCCATCGTCACATCCGCCGCCCCGCGCATGACCCCGAAAATCGGTTCGATTTTCGGACAGGATCATGCGCAAAATCCAAGTGCTACAGCGTCCTTGCGCGTCCAATCGGACGCGCGGCGCTGTAGTGACCCGCTCTGTCCGTCAAAGCCGGACACGAATCATGGCGACAGCGTAGCCGACGGATCGCCATCGGAGAATCCCCAATCTCGGGAGATGCGGGATTTCAACAATTTAGACATGGCTGCGAACCGAAAACCTTCCTCGGAAAAGATCCTGTCGGTACAAAAGGATAGCGCCGCGCATCCCTGGGATGCGCGGCGCCCCAACACTCCAATCCTGGCGGGACTTGAAACCGCCTGGCGCGATCAGCGGCCGTCCGGTGTGCGCAGACCGATCCACTTGTCCTTGACGGCTCTGTAGTGCTCTTCAGGCTTGTACTTCACCACATTCAACGCCAGGCGCTCGACCGACAGGCGGCCCATGGCCGAAAGAATAGCATAGCTCGCCACCACCACATCGCGCTCGGAGGTGGCAAGGTTGATCTTGGCGCTGATGACATCGTTCTGGGCGTTCAGCACATCGAGCGTCGTGCGCTGGCCGACATTGCGCTCTTCGATAACGCCGTTCAAAGCCAACTGCGCGGCGGCGATCACCTGCCGGTTGGCCGCGACGCTCTCCTGTGCAGAGGTGTATTGCGTCCATGCCGATGTCACCGCCTGACGCACCTGGTCGCGGCTGACATCGACCTCGATGCGAGCCTGGCTGAGCGATTCCTTCGACTGGCGGACCAGGGCCGAGGTGCGGCCACCCGAATAGATCGGAATGGTCAGTGTCGCACCAATGTTAGCGGAACGGGTGGTGCCATTCTGCGACGTCAAGGTTTCCGGCGAGTTTTTGGAGTAGTCGTCCGAAACGCCGGCGGAAGCGGAAAGCTGCGGCAGCAGCGCACCTTCGTGCGACTTCACTTGAAATGCGGCCGCGTCGACCAGATGCTCGGTAGAAAGAATGGCCGGATGTTCGGTCGCCGCGATGTCGATCGCCGCATCGAGGCTCCTCGGCAAAAGCTTCGCCAATGGCGACGCCGCCTTGAGGTTGCCCGGCTCGTCACCGACGATCTGGCGATAGGTTGCGGCACTGGCCAGCGCCTGCGCGCGGGCCGCACTCAACTGCGCCACCGCCTCCGAGCGCGAGGCGTCTGCCTGCGCCACGTCGGTGCGCGTGCCTTCGCCGACCTCAAAGCGCGAGCGCGCCGCGCGCGCCTGCTCGGTCAGGAATTGCAAATTCTGTTCGGTCAGCACCGCCACCTGACGGTCATGGATGACATCCATGTAGGCGCTTGCCGCGTTGAACAGCGTATTCTCTTCGGTGTTGCGCAGGCTCTCGACCGACGCCTTGACCTGCGCCTCGGCTGCCGCGACGTTGTTCTTGGTCTGAAACCCGTCAAACAGCATCTGATTGATAGCGACGCCGAAGCTCCCGGTTGTCAGACGAGTGCCGGTGTTTGAACCGTTGAGGTGCCGGCTGGCGTAGCCGACGTCCGCACTCCCGGTAATGACCGGCCTGTATCCCGACTTGGCGATCGCCACGCCCTCATCGGTGACGCGCACGCCCGCACGGGCCGAATTCAGCGACGAATTGTTCTGGTAGGCCTTGGAAAGCGCGCCGAGAATGGTTTCCGCCGAGGCGGCTATCGGCGAAAGCGCTGTCGCGGAAATAAGGACGGTAGCAAACAAGCTTTTGGCTAAGGACGGCACTTTAAATCCCTCATTCGTTTTGCACGGGAACCACGCCACGCCAGCCCATCCCTAGGGATCAGCCAGCGCCGCGTCGATTTATCGTTCCCCCGCTGACGGCCTCCCGAAACACCGGTTAACCAAATCAGCAACGATTGTCCAATCGCAAGCCAACATGACAACGCCTTTGCTGCAAGGCAAAATCACTTAGAATTCGAACGCATGAATACGTTCAAATCCCGGTAGTGGCTTAATTGCCGCATTAAATGCCCGTCTTCCGGTTACAACCCCCCCTGCTTTGAAAAACAAACGGGCCACACCCGCATTGCCCTGCCCTTCAACGGCGACCAGACGGCCACCTTCGGCGAGTTGGCCGAGCAGCGCCGCCGGCACTTCCTCGACGCTGCCGCCGATCAGAATCACATTGTAGGGCGCCTTGGCGGCATGGCCCTGCGGCAGCGGCCCGGTGACCACGATGACATTGTCGCAGCCCTGCGCCGAGAGTGCGGCCTTGGCCGTCTCTGCCAGCGCGGCATCGCTTTCCAGAGCAATGACGGATTTTGCCAGCCTGGACAGGAGTGCTGCGCAATAGCCGGTGCCGCAGCCGACATCGAGTACCGAATCGCCGGCGTCGATTTCGGCCAGTTGCAAAAGCTTGGCCAGCGGCGACGGCTCCATGAGGTAGCGCGCCCCGCTGCCGTCGGCGCCGTCGGAAATGCGGATATCCTCGTCAATATAGGCAAGAGCCTGTTGGCCAGCCCCGACAAAGGCCTCGCGCGGCACGGCAAGCATGGCATCGAGCAATGCTGCGTCGGTCACATCGGTGGTGCGGACCTGGCCGTCAACCATCTTGACGCGAAGCTCGGAGAAATCAGCGCTCATGTCCCAACCAATCCGTCAAAAACCAATGCGCCGAAATGCGCTTGCCGCGCCAACACTGCGGCGCATTCGACCGGAACTCAAGCCCCCGCCGCGCGGGAGCTGAAGCAACTGGAGGCCTCGCCCGGAATCGAACCGGGGTGCAAGGATTTGCAGTCCTCTGCGTAACCACTCCGCCACGAGGCCTCGTCGCTCCCGGCGAGCGAACTCAATATGGTGGCGACGAAAGGTCGTCAAGCGTCCGCGCAGCATTCCGGCGCGCTTTCCGCGTCAGCCTCCGCAACGTGGTTCCGAGCGGCTTAATCTCTTGGCACGCCAGCATATTAGCCGGTCATTAAGCATGTCCGAGAGGCAGCAGACGAAACTCGAACCCATGGCTCTGCGTAGCGGAAGATGGAGGTAATTCATGCGTCGGCCCGCGGCAGACCGGGAATCCAACACATCGCGCAGATTGTCGCTGCTGCGCTGCGAACAGCTTGTGCGCTACGCGATCGACCGCTTTGCCATCGAGGGCGCAAGCCGGCTCTCGCCGCACGATCGCGCGCGGCTGGCTTCAGCGGCTGCCCGTCATCAAGGAAATCTGCGAGGGGCTGGAAAAGCGCAGCGACGGCTGAGCCGGGACCGTGCGCCCATCACATTCAACCCGGCCGCCGGCGTCGTTCCCACCAGACGACGAACCGCCGCCGCTGGCGGCGCACCGCGGCAAATTCGTAGGAAAGCACCAAAAGGCCGAGCGGAATCATCCAGAAACCGAGAATCGGCAAGAAGCCGAGAATGCCGAAAAACACCAGCACGCCACCGATGGCGATCCTGAGGCCGCGTGAGCGCGGCATGGTGAACTCGCGGCCGAACACCGAAATTTTCCGCGCCGATGCCTGGTTTTCGCCTGCTGCAGTCATGTCGAACGTCGATCCGGTTGCCACCAGTTAAAGCCATATATGGTAAAGGCTGCAATTGCCCTTTCGGTTCCGCCGACCAGGGCCGGACGGCGTCCAAGACCGCTCATATGTGGTGTCATCGGGCGATTGCCAGAAACCATTGCATGAAAAAGCGCTAAAAAATGCGAAATGCTTCTTTGCAAAGCCGAAACGGGTTTGCTATAGGCTGCGCCACTCACATGAGAGCCTCTGTTCCCCGGTAGCTCAGTGGTAGAGCAACCGGCTGTTAACCGGTTGGTCGCTGGTTCGAATCCGGCCCGGGGAGCCAATCTTTTCCATAGGTTTCAGAGTTGCAGGAACCGCCGAAAATTGGCTGGTCTACAGCATATCTACACAACTCGACTTCGCTAGGCGCCGATCGGCATGAGATCGCGCGAAGGAGAGAAAATGGCCATGGAACACGTTTTTGACGATTTGATCGGCCTGCAACGGACACGGCCGAGATGGTATTGGCGCGCCAATGCTGCAGCATTGGCGATTCGCCTCGCCCTCGCCGCCTTGATGCTCTCCAGCCGGGTCAGCCTGAGATAATTTCGTAGCTAAGGATCTGAGCGTCGCTGAGGGACGACCTCCGCCCAGGCGAGATGACGCCGGAGCCGAACAGGAGAACTGCTTCACGGCGAACGAACACTTCATGGTCAGGCCCAGTCGACACAAATGTGCCCGACGAGCTTCGCTCAACAAGCCCCGCCCTGCCGTTCGAAATGGTGAAGGTCGCGTGGTGCCTTGAGACCCAGGGCCGCGGGACGACGATATTGCATTCAGGAGATCGGCCGATGGTCACGAATTCGTTGTTGCGGCAAGATCGCAACTGATCTCCATAGCGGATGACCAGATTGATGTGCCTTGGCGGGGCGAACCGCCTATCGATAATGGTGCCCCGGCTGGCGATCTGCGTAGTGAGCGCCCCATCGTCGCCACCCAGGGTATAGACGTCGAACGGCTCTTCCTTCCCCTTGAAGGGCATTTTGTCGATGAGCCGCAAGGAACTGCGGCCCTCTGAGGAAAGGGCTTCGAAGAAGCTCTGGCTGATCAGCACCTCCCCCGGGTTGGCCGTGGTGGACAACCTTGCGGTGACATTGACAACGTCGCCGAATACTTCGCCCCGCGTGCGAATAACCGCCCCGAAGTGCAATCCGATCCGGGTGGTCAGCGACCCTCTCGTCAGCTGGCTGACAATTTGACGGACGGCCCTCAGCGCCCCCTCTGGCCTCTCGAACAGGCTAAGCACGTCATCGCCCTTCGAGTGAATGAAATCACCGCCGTTCCGGGAGGCGATCTCGCGTATCGCGTCTAGGCAATCCGAGACCTGCTGCAGAGCGGCATCGTCGCCGATGCGCTCATAGAGCGGCGTGCTGCCCACCACATCGGCTAAGAGGACTGCGGCTAGAACTCTTTCCTGATCCATCGTCCTAAAACTCCGGCACCGACCTATGCTTGCGTTGTAGAATGCACGGCAGCGCAGTGTGGCGCTACCGTCAGCACGACATGGTGGGCATGGCCCGCCTGCCTCTGATGGCCGTCCGGGCAGTTGCGGTGCTGATGCTGCCGGCCACCGGCTGACTCAGGCGATCAGGAAGTGCAGTTCCTCCAGTGGAACGGGACAGGCCGGCGCAGCCGCCAAGCTAGGAGTCGAAAGGTGTCCCGTCGCCTTTTCGAACGAACGAAGGGCGGCGGGACAAAAACCGGCGATAAGGGATGTTGATCGTCGGTCGAAGCGTTCTATCTCCGCAACGAAACAGCATCATGTCTCCTCGCGGAAAACCTGTAACGAGGCGTGCCGCAAGTCCTCCTCGCCGCGAAGATGCTTCACGGTCGCGACGAGGCCCAACTTGAACGCCGGCCGCTCCTCCAGGGCCATATCGCGGAGATCATGGCCGTTTAGGTGCAGCAGGTCGAATGCCACGAAATACAAGTCGTGCTGCCGGGGGGTGATCGCTTTGCGTAAAGCCGCGAAGTCGGACAGGCCCTTGTCGTTGAGAACGATGATCTCGCCGTCGGTGATTGCGCTCTCGGCGCCGACCTCGGCACTTGCTGCGGCGAGGTCGCGATATTAGAGGTCCAGTCCAGGCTGCGGCGGGTGAAGAGGCACGTGCCCTCTTCGTCGATCACTATCTGCGATCGATACCCATCGAATTTGACTTCGTGAATCCAGGCATCGCCCTCGGGAGGCTTCTCCACAAGGGTCGGCATCAACGGCTCGACAAACTTCAAACGCATGCACCAGCCGCCAACCGGAGATTCAATTAGCATGCGCTTTATTAGTTCTGGAAAATTTTAACGAATCATTGACCGCGCTGTCCCAAAATAGGACGGCGCGGTCAAATCCCAACCGACTGCGCAGGCGGCTCCGGCAAACGCGCCCTACCCAGCCCAGTGTGTCGGAGCCGCTCCCACACCCGTCTTATTACCAGCAATGGTTGAATCAACGGTTACGACAAGGCCCAAGCACAGCCAGAAATACCATAGCGCGGCGGGGTTGAGCCAATTAGATTCCATCCGCAACTGTGGGCGATCTCGCGCTGCTTCTCTGCCTCTCGGGCCAACCTGTAATTCTGGCGGCGGGCACTATAGGCACGGCACACCTGATTGCTTGGCGGAATCGCTTGCCGCCGTCGGTTGGCGGCCAGTTTTGATCTCTCCTGCTCAAACGCATGACGAAGGTACGGCGAAAGTCGGCTAGGTCCTACAGCGGTGGGTCAATTCCGCCCGGCCGGCGCTTAGGCAGGTAAAGCCCCAAACCCGACTGCCTAGGCGCCGGTTTGATTTCGTGCATCTTGTGCTTGCAACCAAAGTCTCGCGTTTGGGTAGCTATCTCCCATTGTGAACCGGAACTCGCCGGATGTTGGCCCCAACCCCCAACTCCCGACGGGCCCATCCCGATTTGTCACACAAATCAGGGCCGGGGTTAGCCGGCAATTCCAGACTTTGCACAAAAGGTGCCAAGTCTTCCCCCGATCAAATCAGAGGCCGTTCTGCCAATCTGTTAACCAATTCACCTTGACGGTGGGCGGAAGGCTTCACCAGATTGCCTTCAATGCCAGCGATTGTGCCCCATCACCGGACGGCATGACGTTACGTCAAGAATCAGCTACCGCTGCAACTGCGGCGGACCCGATACCCGCTTGGCCGGCGCTGATCAGGCAACCTCCATTGCGGCGCCGGCCCCTTTACATCATCGACCAACTTAAAGATGGCATTGCGTTGCCAAGAAGCGCTTGGCTGAATTGCCGCCGGCCGAATCATTGCCCCCAGGATGTCACGCCCAGCATCGCGTAATCGCGTTGCGCAGTGCTCTGCCGCCAACCGACAATTCAATTAGTATGCACTTAATTAGACCCGGAGAAATTAGATCCGGAGAATTTTAACGAATCATTGACCGCGCTGTCCCAGAATAGGACGGCGCGGTCAAATCCCAACCGGCTGCGCAGGCGGCTCCGGCACCCAACCCCCGCCGCACTGTCGGAGCCGCTCCCACACAACCCATTAGTACCAGCAATGGTTGAATCAACGGTTACGACAGGTACTTTCCGGTGCGTTTTGCCAGTCGTTAGACTTTGATGGAAAAAAGGGAATAGTCGTGCTGGGATCCAGCAGCCGGTGATGGCCCACGCTGGATTCGGGACGTGGGCGTTTAGGTTCCCGCGCCAGTACGGCGACAAGCACCGAGCAGTCGAGTTCCTCGTTGAATGAAACGCACGGATCCGCCTCCAGCAAAATTTGCGCCATGCGAAGCGATTTCAATCTGGCCGTCTTGGCTACACGTTCAGCGCATTCGACCTCGATGACCGCTTTCGAGGACCGCGCACCTGGGCGATCTCCCAGCCAACACATTCCTGCAACCTCGAACTCCCGATGCTGTTCCATCCATCGATTCCATACATTCGTGAACCATGTCGCCGTTCATTTTGATGAAGCCTTGCCCACGCTTAGCAGGGATTCACATCGAATTCAGTTCGATCTGGGATCGGCCTATGGAAACGATCCTTTGAGATGCGCGCCATCGGCGCGGAAGAAACTAGCTCTGTGCAAAACCCCGAAGCGATGTCCAGAGGGGCGGCGATAGGACGGCAGGGACAACATCTGGACTCCAAATGGCATGAACCGCATTGTGATCGCGGGAGAAGGCAAAATGGACAAACTGAATATAGGGGCTGATCAGGCCAAACGCTGGAGAGACCAGGCCGTGCGCGGTCGCCGGAGGCGCCTTTCGCGTAACGTCGGTGCGTGGGTACTGATCCTGATGGCGATAATCGTCTTCTCTGGTCTGATTGCCTTCAAGGCGTACAGATAGATAGCCAAGGCTCGCCAGCTCGCGTTCATCCCTGCCGCGCGGCGTGGCGGCAAAACCTGGAGGACCCATGCGAAAGATTCTGGCATCGGCACTGCTGCTCGCGACAGCGCTGTCTGCAAACCCTGCTGCGGCACTGGACAGTTCCAGTCCACCCGTCGTCGTGACGCCGCTTGCCGATCGTACCCAGACGGCTTCCGGCCAGCTAATCGTGCTGCCGCAGAAAAATGTCCAGGTGCTGGTCTCGACCTACGATATTGCGGTGGGCGCCACGTTGCCGGTGCACAAGCACCCGTTTGCCCGCTACGCCTATGTCGAGGCCGGAACGCTCAAGGTGACGAATGTCGAGACCGGCAACAGCAACACCTACAAGACTGGCGATTTCATCGTCGAGATGATCGGCCAGTGGCACCAGGCGACCAATATCGGCGACGGCCCGGTCAAGCTGCTGGTCATCGACCAAGTCGAGCAAGGCGCCAAGAACACGGTGCTGCGCCAGTAATTGCGGCTCGGCGGGGTTGCCGGCTGGCACAAGCGGCGATTGGCTGTTCCGCTTCCCCGGCAACCGAGCCGATGCTAGGGCTGGCCGTCTGCAATCACGAAGGATCCCCCCTTGGCCGGAAATGCTCGCCCCCTGATCGAAATCTGCGTCGAAGGCATCGACGGATTGCTGGCGGCGCAGGCCGCCGGCGCCGACCGGGTCGAGCTCTGCGCCAGCCTGGTCGAAGGCGGCATCACGCCCAGCTTCGGCACGGTGCGCGCCGCTCTCGAGAGCGCGACCATTCCCTTCCATGTCATCGTGCGGCCGCGCGGGGGCGACTTCCTCTACAGCGAGGCCGAATACCGCTCGATGCTCGCCGATGTCGCAGCACTTCGCGATCGCGCCGTCGCCGGTGTCGTCGTCGGCTGCCTCAATGCGGATGGCACCATCGACGAGGCGCGCATGGGCGCATTGGTCGAGGCGGCCGGTCCGCTCGCCGTCACCTGCCACCGCGCCTTCGACATGACCCGCGACCCCTCCGAGGCGCTGGAAGCGCTGGTCCGCTGCAAGGTCGGCCGCGTGCTGACCAGCGGCCAGAGGGACACCGCGGTGGAAGGCGCCGGCCTGTTGGCGGAGCTGGTCCGCCAGGCCGGCAGCCGCATCATCATCCTCGGCTGCGGCGCGCTCGCCCCTGAAAACATCGCCGAGGTGCTCAAGAAAACCGGGCTGATGGAAATGCATTTCGCCGCGCTCAAGGACGTGCCGAGCGCAATGGCCTACCGCAACCCGCAAGTCGGCATGGGCGGCACCGATCTCGACCGCGAGTACCGCACCACGGTGACCGACGCGGCGCTGGTGGCGGCGACGATTGCGGCGGCCAGGACATGACGGCCGCGCCGATCAGCCGCGTCTCGCCCCAGGACGAAGCGGCGATCCTCGCGCTCAACAATGAGCATGCGGCCGAGCTGTCATGGCTCGAACCCGAACGGCTGTCCTTCCTGCTTAGCGAAGCGTTTTACATCAGGCGCATCGGCTCCCTCGAAGCCTTCATCATGACCTTCGACCAGGATGCGCGCTACGACAGCCCGAACTTCCTCTGGTTCCGTGAGCGCTATCCACGCTTCGTTTATGTCGACCGCGTCGTCGTGGCCGGCCGGGCCCGCGGCCGCGGCCATGCCCGGCGGCTTTATGAGGATCTGTTCGCAGAGGTCGCCCGCGCCGGCCACAGCATCGTAACCTGCGAGGTCAATGCCGACCCGCCCAATCCGGTTTCGGACGCCTTCCACGCCGCGCTCGGCTTTGCCGAGGTCGGCGACGCGGTGATCCATGGCGGCGAGAAGGCGGTGCGCTACTACCTCAGGCAGATCGCCGGCTGACACGAGCGGCTCTGGCGCCGTAAACAAGCCAGAACTAATGTAGCGGTTTCCAGCAGCCGGGGGCGAAACACCAATGCCGAGCAACGTCTTCCGCTTCGACGAAAGCTGGGACATTCCCGAGGCGACGCCGCAACAGGTCTGGGACGTGCTCTCCGACGCCGAATTGCTGCCGCTGTGGTGGGGCGACGTCTACAAGGAGGTCGTGCCGCTCGACCGCAAGGGCAAGGGCGTCGTCGGCTCGCGCGCCAAGGCCCGGGCGCGCGGCGCCCTGCCCTATGAATTGAACTTCATCATCGAGGCGGCCGAGCTCGAGCCCGGCCGGCTGGTGGTGGTCAAGACATTCGGCGATTTCGACGGCCTGTGGCGGGCGGAACTGTCGCCTTCGGGAACCGGCACCCACGTCGATCTCGTCTGGCAGGTGACGGTCGAGAGGCCGATCCTCAAATTGCTGGCGCCGTTGCTCAGGCCGGCCTTTGCCTGGAACCATCGCTGGACGACGCCGCGCGGCGAAGCCGGCCTGCGCCGCTATCTCGCGGCGCAGAAGAATGGCGAAGCAGCCTGATGCCGCCTCGCTGAGCGCTACTGGAACAGCGCCATGGCGCTGTTGACGGTCATCCAGAACCCCCACGGCAGCGGAAAGCCGACGAGCAGCCAAGCGAGCGTAAGCTTGAGCGTATAAAAAGGCGCCACGAAGGCCCCTTTCCAGTCACTCATGTCAGAAAAGTTCAGGCGTTGGCGGCCGCCACCGCGCGTTTTGCCATCACTGCGATCAGGCTGGCGCGGTAGTCGGCTGAGGCGTGGAGGTCGGTCATCAAATTCTTCGCCGAAACCTTGACGCCGTCGAGCGCCGATGCGGCAAAGTTCTTCGCCAGTGCCGCCTCGATCTCTTTCGAACGGAATACGCCGTCATCGCCGGCGCCGGTGACGGCAACACTGACCCCGTCCTTGCCCTTGGCCACGAACACGCCGACGATCGCATAGCGAGATGCCGGATTGCGGAATTTTTCGTAAGCCGCCTTGGCCGGCGCGGTGAAGCTCACCGCGGTGATGATCTCGCCGTCTTTCAGCGCCGTCTCGAACAGGCCGGTGAAGAATTTGGCGGCTGATATCTGGCGCTTGTTGGTGACGATGGTAGCGCCCAGCGCCAGCAGTGCCGCCGGATAGTCGGCGGCCGGATCGTTGTTGGCGACCGAGCCGCCGATCGTGCCCTTGTAACGCACGGCAGGGTCGCCGATCAGCGACGCCAAATGCGCAAATGCCGGGCAGGCCTTCCTGAGCTTCTCGTCATTGGCTACGTCGTAATGAGTGGTAGCGGCGCCGATGGTGACAGTCTTGCCCGACACCTTGACGCCCTGCAGCTCCTTGATCCGCGACAGGTCGACCAGGTCGGAAGGTGCTGCAAGCCTGGTCTTCATCGCCGGGATTAGCGTCATGCCCCCCGACAGAAGCTTGGCGTCGCCGCTCTTCACCAGCTTGGCGGCGTCGGCGACCGAGGCGGCGCGGTGGTAATTGACCGAATACATCTTCGTTCCTCCTCAGTGCTTCTTCGCCGCGCGGATCGCGGCCCAGACCGTTGACGGCGAGGCCGGCATGGCGATGTCGGTGATCCCGATAGCATCGGTGATGGCGTTGATGACCGCCGGCGGCGAGCCGATCGCGCCAGCCTCGCCGCAGCCCTTGATGCCGAGCGGATTGCTCGGGCACGGCGTGTTGGAGGTCGAGACTTTGAATGACGGCAGGTCGCCCGCGCGAGGCATCGTATAATCCATGTAGCTCGCCGTCAGCAGTTGCCCGCTGGCATCATAGTGCGCGCCTTCCAGAAGCGCCTGGCCGATACCCTGGGCAATGCCGCCATGCACCTGGCCCTCGACGATCATCGGGTTGATGATGTTGCCGAAATCGTCCGCGGCGACGAACTGGACGATCTCGGTCGTGCCGGTTTCCGGATCGATCTCGACCTCGCAGATGTAGCAGCCGGCCGGGAAGGTGAAGTTTGCAGGATCGTAGAAGGCGGTTTCCTTCAGCCCCGGCTCCATGCCGGCCGGCAGATTGTGGGCGGTGTAGGCGGCAAGCGCCACCTGGAACCAGGGCAGGCTCTTGTCTGTGCCGGCGACCTTGACTTCGCCATTCTCGATGACGATGTCGCCCTCGTCGGCTTCGAGCAGGTGGGCGGCGATCTTCTTGGCCTTGGCCTCGACCTTGTCGAGCGCCTTTGATATGGCCGACATGCCGACCGCGCCCGAGCGCGAGCCGTAGGTGCCCATGCCCATTTGCACCTTGTCGGTGTCACCATGGACGATCGAGACCGAGTCGATCGGCACACCGAAGCGCTGATTGACGAGCTGCGCGAAGGTCGTCTCATGGCCCTGGCCATGGCTGTGCGAGCCGGTCAACACTTCGATCGTGCCGACGGCGTTGACCCGCACTTCGGCGGATTCCCACAGGCCGACGCCAGCGCCGAGCGAGCCGACCGCCGACGACGGCGCGAGGCCGCAGGCCTCGATGTAGCAGCTCATGCCGATGCCGCGGAGCTTGCCTTGCTTTGCCGCGGCTGCCTTGCGCTTGGCAAAGCCGGCATAGTCGGACGCCTTTGTCGCCGCATCGAGCGAAGCGGCATAGTCGCCGGCGTCATAGTTCAGGATCACCGGCGTCTGATGCGGAAAAGAAGTGATGAAGTTCGTTCGCCGCAGCTCCGCCGGCGACACGCGCAGTTCGCGCGCGGCCGCCTCCATGGTGCGTTCCAGCAGATAGGTCGCCTCCGGCCGTCCTGCCCCGCGATAGGCGTCGACCGGTGCGGTGTTGGTGTAGACGGTGCGCACATTGGCGTGGATCGTCGGGATGTTGTACTGGCCCGACAGCAGCGTCGCGTAGAGATAGGTCGGCACGCAAGACGAGAACAGCGACATGTAAGCGCCGAGATTGGCAATGGTGTCGACCTTGAAGCCGGTGATCTTGTTGTTCTTGTCGAACGCCATTTCGACCGTCGAGACATGGTCGCGGCCATGCGCGTCGGTTAGGAAGCTTTCGGTGCGGTCGGCCACCCATTTGACCGGCACGCCGGTTTTCTTCGACGCCCACAGGCAGACGATCTCTTCGGGATAAATATAGATCTTCGAGCCGAAGCCGCCGCCGACATCGGGCGCGATGACACGCAATTTGTTTTCCGGCGCGACATTGTAGAAGGCGCTCATCACCAGCCGCGCGAGATGCGGGTTCTGCGAGGTCGTCCAGCAGGTGTAATGGTCCTCGGCCTTGTCGTAATGGCCAAGGGCCGCACGCGGCTCCATGGCGTTGGGAACCAGCCGGTTGTTGACGATCTTCATGCGGGTGACGTGCGCCGCCGCCTTGATCGCCGCGTCGGTCGCCTTGGCGTCGCCGATCTCCCAGTCGAAGATGAGATTGTCCTCGGCCTCGGCATGGACCTGGGGCGCGCCTTTTTGCAGCGCCTTGGTGGCATCGACCACCGTCTTCAATTCCTTGTAGGTGATCTCGACAGCCTCGGCCGCGTCGCGCGCCTGGCCCTTGGTCTCGGCCACCACGATGACGATGGCGTCACCGACATAACGCACCTTGTCGACGGCCAGCGGCGACCAGGCGCCCATCTTCATCGGCGAGCCATCCTTGGAATGGATCATCCAGCCGCAGATCAGGTTGCCGATGCCGTCGGCCTTGAGTTCCTTGCCGGTCAAGACGCCGATGACGCCGGGCATGCCTTGAGCCTTTTTGACGTCGATCTTCTTGATCTGCGCATGCGCGTGCGGGCTGCGCACGAAAGCGGCATGCTTCATGCCGGGCACCACCATATCGTCGACATAGCGGCCGGCGCCGGTGATGAACCTTTTGTCTTCCTTGCGCGCGACCCGAGCGCCAATACCTTCAATACCCATAAGAAAATTCCTCCGGAATTTAAGGGAATAGGCAGTAGGGAGTTAGGCAGTAGGGGGAGATCTCGCGGTTCAGTATGGCCGTTTTGCCTACTCCCTACTGCCTACTCCCTAAGCTGCCTGTTTCGCCCTGCCCTTCGACGCCTTCGCCATCGTCTTCGATGCGGCGAGGATCGCCTTGACGATGTTGTGGTAGCCGGTGCAGCGGCAGATGTTGCCTTCGAGCTCGGTGCGAACCGTCGCCTCGTCGAGGCCTTCGGGATGGCGCGCGATCATGTCGGTCGCCGTCATGATCATGCCTGGTGTGCAGAAGCCGCATTGCAGCCCATGATGTTCCTTGAACGCGGCCTGCACCGGATGCAGGTCGGCGCCGTTGGCGAGCCCCTCGATCGTCACCACGGTCGACCCGGAGGCCTGCACGGCCAGCATCGAACAGGACTTCACCGCTTTGCCGTCGACATGCACGACGCAGGCGCCGCATTGCGAGGTGTCGCAGCCGACATGCGTTCCGGTGAGACCAAGATTTTCACGCAGGAAATGAACCAGAAGCGTTCGGTCCTCGGCAGCGCCGCTGACCCGTTTTCCGTTCACGACAAACGAAACGTCCGACATGCATCCTCCCTGGGTATAACCTCGGTAATCATGCTGCCGATGCGGCTTTGGCGCTCGGCCAGGCGCTATTCGTACACCGCACAACGCGCAAAAAACACACGGTGCTCATTGTACTTTCGGACATGGACAAAACGAAAATCATGGGCCCGTCCGCCCCATTGCCAAAGCGCGGATTGAAGGCAACAATGCCATCGACGCTGGCGCAAAAGACATAAAAACAGGCGCACACAAAATGCGTCGGAGGAATGCGGAGAAAGCTGCTGGCCAGTTCACGGACGAGCTATGCATCCGGTCTGTCGGCGCTCACCACAGACGAGCCTGACATGGATGCATTCGCCTGGGCGGTCGCCACGGAGGCCGCTGCCATCAACGCCGGCTTTGCGCTGCTGTTCTTCTCGCAGAGCCTGGTCGACGCCACCGCCCTGTCGCAAGCGCTGAAGACCCATGCGCCGACGCTGGCCTATGCCGCCTGTTCGACTGCCGGCGAGATCACCCCGCAGGGGCTGGAGGAAGGCCATGTGCTGGCTCTTCTGCTTCCTTCCGCATCATTCTGCGCGGTCAGCGCCATGGTCGACAATCTCTCCTCCTCGGGCATGGACAGGATCACCGGTGAAGTCGAGGCCTTGCGGCGCCTGCTGCGCGGGCGCATCGGCAGTTGCCATTCCAACAGCACCTTTGCGCTCTGCTTCATCGACGGCCTGTCCTTTGCCGAGGAAGCGGTGACCTCGGCCATCCATTGGGGGCTGGACGACATCCCGCTGATCGGCGGTTCGGCGGGCGACGATTTGAAATTCGAAACCACCAGGCTGATCTCGAACGGCAAGGTGGCCTCCGACAGCGCCATCATCGTGCTGATATCAACCGAAATTCCCTTCCATGTCTTCAAGACCGACAATTTCGTCCCCACAGACGAGAAGCTGGTGGTGACGGCATCCGATCCCGATCACCGCACCGTGCGCGAATTCAACGCCACCAATGCGGCCGAGGAATATGCCGCCTCGGTCGGCATCGTTGCGCAGACCCTGACGCCGATGAGCTTCGCCTCGCATCCGGTGGTGGTGAAGGTGGGCGGCGAATATTACTGCCGCTCGATCCAGAAGATGCATCCCGACGGCTCGCTGTCGTTCTTCTGCGCCATCGACGACGGCGTCGTGCTGTCCATCGCCCAGCCCAAGGATATGGTGGAATCGACGCGCGCTGCCCTGCGCGACGTCGAGGAGCGGCTGGGTGGCATCGACATGATCCTCGGTTTCGATTGCGTGCTGCGCCGGCTCGATGCGCGCAACCGCCAGGTCTTCCGCGATATCTCCGAACTCTACCGGGTCAACAACGTCATCGGCTTCGGCACCTATGGCGAACAATACCGCTCAATGCACCTCAACCAGACCTTCACCGGCATCGCTTTCGGCGAACGCCAGGCGGCGGAATAGGCCCATGCCGCTCAGGGATATAGACGACGTCGACAGGCTGAAGAAGATCAACGCCGCCCTGGTCAGCCGCGTCGAGCGCTCGATGGACCAGCAGGGCAACGCCTTCTCGCTGTTCCAGACCGCGATTTCGCTGGAGAACCGGGTGCGCATCCGCACCGAGGAACTGCACTCGACCTTGCGCCGGCTGGAGCAGTCGAACATCGACCTCAGTGCCGCCAAGGAAAACGCCGAACTGGCGAACCTGTCCAAGACCCGGTTCCTGGCTGCCGCCAGCCATGACGTGCTGCAGCCGCTCAACGCCGCCCACCTCTCCGTCTCGGCACTGGCCGAAGTGCAGACCAGCGACGAGGGCAAGAAACTCGTCCGTCAGGTCGAGCGCTCGCTGGAGACTATGGAAGACCTGTTGCGCACGCTGCTCGACATTTCCAAGCTCGATGCCGGCGTGGTCCAGCCCGACATTGGCGACGTCAATCTGGAGACGCTGTTTTCCTCGCTACGCTCGGATTTCCAGCCGGTTGCCAAGCTGAAGGGGCTAACACTGAAATTCCGCCCGGTCAGTGCCGTGGTGCGTTCGGACCGCACGCTGTTGCGCCGCATCCTGCAGAACATCCTGTCCAATGCGCTGCGCTATACCCGTTCGGGCGGCGTGCTGGTCGGCACAAGGCATCGCGGCGACACCATCCGCATCGATGTCGCCGACACCGGCTGCGGCATTCCCGACGACCAGCGCGAAGCGGTGTTCGAGGAATTCCATCGCGGCTCCGCCATTCCGGCCGATGCCGGGATCTCCGGCGGCGGGCTGGGGCTCGGCCTTGCCATCGTGCGGCGCATGGCGGCCGCGCTTGGCCATCCAGTGACGTTCTCCTCGAAGGTCGGACGCGGCACGATCTTCCACATCGATGTTCCGGTCGGCATTGGCGCCAGCGCCGACGCCATCGCCAGCCTTGCCGAGATGGAGCGTCCGCGCGGCTACGGCCTGTTCGGCACCAAGGTGCTGCTGGTCGAAAACGACGCCGATGTGCTGCAGGCGATGACTTTCCTGCTCGAGCGCTGGCAATGCCTGGTGCGCGCCGCCACCTCGACCGAGGACGCACTCGGCCTGCTCGGTGACACCGACTGGGTGCCCGACATCGTCATTGCCGACCAGCATCTCGACGACGGCGACCTCGGCACCGCAACAATAGCCGAAGTCCGCGACTATCTCGGCCGCGCCGTGCCGGCGCTGATCGTCACAGCCGACGCCTCCGAAGCCGTAGCCAAAGCCGCCCGCGCCGCCGGCATCGAACTGATGCGCAAGCCGCTGAAACCAGCGCAATTGCGCGCCCTGCTGGCGCATTTGCTGGCTTAGAGGTTCCTTCGCGAGGAAAGTAAACGCAGCATGAGTTACTTAAAGGAAAATCTCATTGGAAAAGAGTTTCGATCAATTAATTACGAAAACGGGAGTATCACGATAACATTTGATAGAAATTCATATATTACAGTAAATACCAAAATTTCATGCTCCATCGTGGCTTACATGCAGTCTATTATAATAATAGATGTTTTCATGGATTCAGATTCGGTTTCCATTATATTTTCAGACAGATCTAGTATTTTAATTTCGAGAGTAATTGAGCACGGAATTTCTCCGGAAAGTTTTGTCTATCATGGCGAAGACAACATAATCATAGTAGATAACTCTACAGAAGAAGAATTATCATGACAGTGCACCTTGCGATGCCCTCTTAGCGCATCGATGCGCAAGCCGCTGAACGTAGCGCGCATTTGCTGGCCTGATAGCACAATGCCGGAAACGGGTGGCCGGGCTCGACCCGATTTGCGAAGCTGACCCCTTGCCCTGCGTATCGCAGGCAGGAAGGATTTCGCCATGAGGCCGAAACATCGGGAACACAAAGCAGTCCATCCAGATAGCGCAGTACGCAACCCGTTTGAGGTCATGGACGTACCGAACCCTGGAGATCAGGAGGTGATGGACTTTGCCTCCGGCGCAACGCTGTCCGGATCCACGGATGACGAGAATGCCAAGGCCTGGGGCGCAAACGGTGGTCAGAACGATTCAATTGAAGGCAACTGGTCGAGTCGCTGGAATGGCGGCGCCGATCCCACGATCGCCGGCGATGCAAAGGACAAATGGAAACAGGGACAAGCCGAAGTGAAATCAGTGAGAGAGCAGGTCTATCTGCATTTCAGTTGGGACAACGCAGCCCGCCACGGCCTCATCGAAGCGCGGCGCGAAGGCAGCAGGATGGTTGGAAAATACCTCAATCTGAGCGATCCCTCAGTTACGCGGCCCTGGATCGGTTTGATCGTGAACGACGAGCGGATCGACGGCCGCTGGCCGGCCGGACGATTGGATTTTCGCAGATAACGGATCGAACGATGGGAGTATGTTACAGGAATGACCAACGATATTCTTGGCTACCTGGGAAAGTCGGCGTCGGCGTTTTTCACGTCACCGCCGTTTGAGTCATGGAAATTCAAAAAGACAGTTGATGATGACCTGCCCGAAATCCGCATTAACTACGTATCTGCGCCCAATAATTTTTCAATCACCTCCGATGTCCACGACAAAATAGACTGCATATTCATAGAGGCTGACAATCTGGATCGAGGTCTCTGGGATATTCCCTTTTCATCCAGTCGCAACGACGTGCTGAGCCGTTTTGGCGTGCCTTCAAAAAGCGGCGCCGCACGGACTGATCCCATTTTGGGCGAGTACGGCCCTTGGGACCGATTTGACGAGGCGGATCATTCAATACACATCGAATATCAGCCTCATGCAGATCGGATAAGGAGGGTGACGCTGATGCGCGCCGACATGGTGCCATGAGTAACCGAGGGCTGCCCTTCAAAACCCCGCCTGATCGCGAAACAGCTCCGCATTGTCGAGCTTCGACACCTCGATCACCGCTTGCGTCCGGCTGTAGACGTTGAGCTTGCGCAGGATCTCCGAGACATGCGCCTTCACCGTGGTCTCGCCGACCTGCAGCTCGTAGGCGATCTGTTTGTTGAGCAGGCCCTGGCGCAGCATCTGCAGCACGCGTAGCTGCTGCGGCGTCAGCTTGGCCAGGCGCTGCACCATGTCGGCGCGGTCGGTGCTGTCAGCGTCCGGCGGCTGTCCCTCGTAGTTTTCCGGCACATAGATTGCGCCCTCCATCACCGAGCGGATGGCGGCGGCGAGATCGCTTTTGCGCGCCGATTTCGGGATGAAGCCGGCAGCACCATAGGACAACGCCTCGGAGATGATCTTCGGCTCCTCATAGCCCGAGACGACAACCACCGGCAGGCGCGGATGGCGGGTCCTGAGCTGCAGCAGCCCGTCGAAGCCATGGACATCGGGCATGTTGAGATCGAGCAGCGCCAGATCGAACGGTTTTATTCCACCCAGAAGATCGAGCGCTTCGGCGATCGAGCGCGCCTCCACCGTGTCGACTTCCGGGTAGGCCATCTGAACGGCGCTGTGCAACGCCTCGCGAAACAGCGGATGGTCGTCGATGATCAGGAAGCGGGCGCGATCGTTGATTGCGGTCATGGGGTTCGTTTCAGTCCTTCCTGGACAGGATACTCCCGCTGGTATGGCCAGCTTATTGGCAAATAGTCTATCGCCATCTTAACCCCGGAGGCGAAGCCGACTTCTTCCAAACAATCAAGGCGGCGCCGACACTTTTGCGGACGCTCATGCCTTGCCCGGCGGTCCAAATCGGTCAAATGTGCCGGCAGTTGAAGCAGAAAGACCGCGCATGACAGATTTCGTCCTCCCCTTGCCCGCAACCCCATCGGTCGCCATAGCAGGCTCGTCAGACCGCTTTGCGGTGCGCCGCATCTTCTGCGTCGGCCGCAACTACGCCGCCCACGCCCGCGAACTCGGCAATGACGAGCGCGACCCGCCCTTCTTCTTCACCAAGCCGGCCGATGCGGTAGTCGACAGCGGCAGCACGATCCCCTACCCGCCGCTGACCAAAAACCTGCACCACGAGATCGAGCTGGTCGCGGCGATCGGCAAGGCCGGCTTCCGCATCCCG
The DNA here is from genome assembly GCF_016836705.1 of Mesorhizobium caraganae. GTDB lineage: Bacteria > Pseudomonadota > Alphaproteobacteria > Rhizobiales > Rhizobiaceae > Mesorhizobium > Mesorhizobium caraganae. Next base: position 24,671 of record NZ_JAFCGY010000004.1, read on the forward strand.
CGGGCTGAGGCGCTCGACCATGTCTGGGGCTACGGCGTCGGCATCGACCTCACCCGCCGCGACCTGCAGGACGAGGCCAAGAAAGCGGCGCGTCCCTGGGACTGGTCAAAGGCCTTCGACCGTTCGGCGCCCTGCGGCCCACTAGTGCCGGCGGCAAATTCCGGCCACCCGCAAAAGGGCCGTATCTGGCTCGCCGTCGACGGCGCGGTGAAGCAGGACGGCGACCTCGCCGAGCTGATCTGGCCGATCGCCGATATCGTTTCGATCTGCAGTGAGTCGGTTGCACTACAACCGGGCGACCTGATTTTCACCGGCACGCCGGCCGGCGTCGGCGCGGTGGCGCCGGGCCAGACGATGACCGGCGGCGTCGACAACATCGGCACGATCGAGATCACCATCGGCCAAGATTCCATGGGCAAGACGTGATCCGATGAGCGACCTAGTCCTCCACAACTACTACCGCTCCTCCACCTCCTACCGCGCGCGCATCGCGCTGGAGATGAAGGGGCTGACCTACGATTACGTGCCGCATCATCTGCGCCATGGCGACCATCTGGAACCGGCTTACCTAGCCGTCAATCCGCAGGGGCTGGTGCCGGCGCTGATCCTTAGCGACGGCACGCTTTTGACGCAGTCGCTGGCGATCATCGAGTATCTCGATGAGACCAATCCCGAACCGCCGCTGCTGCCCAAGGACGCGCTCGGCCGTGCGCGCGTGCGAATGCTGGCGCAGATGATCGCTTGCGATATCCACCCGGTGAACAATCTGCGCGTGCTGACCTCGCTGCGCACTTTGTTCGGCGCTGGCGACCAGGATGTCGTCAACTGGTTCCGCCACTGGGTGAACGAAGGTTTCCAGCCACTTGAGAAGATTCTGGCTTCGTCGCCAGAGACCGGCACCTTCTGCCACGGCGACGCGCCGGGCCTGGCCGACATATGCCTGGTTGCCCAGATCGCCAGCAACGCCCGCTTCGGCGTCGACCTGACTCCCTACCCGACGATATCGCGCATCCACGCCGCCTGCATGGCACTGCCGACCTTTCAGAAGGCAGCGCCCGAGAATCAGATAGATGCGGAATAGAAGCGTAATGTTGCTGGCGCAGAGCATGAGGACCACCCGATGAAAGCCGTCGTCTTCGAGAAATTCGGCGAAGCGCCGACGATCCAGACCGTGCCGGATCCCAAACCGGCCGCCGACGGCGTCGTCATCAAGGTAGAGGCGACCGGGCTGTGTCGCAGCGACTGGCATGGCTGGATGGGTCATGATGCCGGCATCGCCCTGCCGCATGTGCCCGGCCACGAGTTGGCCGGCGTTGTCGTAGCCGTCGGCAAGCGGGTCACCCGCTGGAAGGCCGGCGAGCGTGTCACCGTGCCGTTCTGCGTCGGCTGCGGCCGCTGTTTCGAGTGCACCTCCGGCAATCATCAGGTCTGCGAGCACCAGTCGCAGCCCGGCTTCACCGCCTGGGGTTCGTTTGCCGAATATGTCGCCATCGACCATGCCGACACCAATCTCGTACGCCTGCCCGAGGAGATGGAATTCGCCACCGCCGCCAGCCTCGGCTGCCGCTTCGTCACCTCGTTTCGCGCCATTGTCGACCAGGGCCGGGTGACGCCGGGCGAATGGGTGGCAGTGCATGGCTGCGGCGGCGTCGGCCTGTCGGCGATCATGATCGCCAGTTCCATGGGCGCCAATGTCATTGCCATCGACCTCACCGACGAGAAGCTGGATTTCGCCAAGAGGATCGGCGCGGTGGCGACCATCAACGCCTCGACGACGCCGAATGTCGTCAAGGCGGTCAAGCAGATCACCAATGGCGGCGTGCATATGTCGATGGATGCGCTCGGCCATCCCACGACATCGTTCAACTCGATTTCCAATCTGCGCCGGCGCGGCCGCCACGTGCAGGTCGGCCTGATGCTGGGCGAACACGCCCGCCCGCAAGTGCCGATGGACAAGGTGATCGCCTTCGAGCTCGAAATCCTCGGCAGCCACGGCATGCAGGCCTATCGCTACCCCGCAATGATGGAGATGATCCGCACCGGCAAGCTGAAGCCCGAACTGTTGGTCGGCAAGAAGATCAGCCTCGACGAGGCGCCGGCTGCCTTGATGGCGATGGGCGGGTTTGAGGGCATCGGCATTGGGGTTGTGACGAAGTTTTAGGGGCGGAGCCGCCCTCCGCACCCAAACTACCGCGCGAACTTCTTCGCCCCGAACACACAGGCGACCACGCCGAGTGTAACGACAACCATCAGCGGGCTTACCTGTTCGTGCAGAAGCGTCGCCGCCAAAGCGAGGCCGAAGAAAGGCTGCAGCAGCTGCAATTGTCCCACGGCGGCGATGCCGCCTTGCGCAAGGCCGCGGTACCAGAACACGAAACCGATCAGCATGCTGAACAGAGAGACATAGGCGAGACCTGCCCAGGCGCCGGAGCCGATGGCGGCAAAGGATTGCGGCAGCGTTGCGAACGTCAGCACCAGCATGATCGGCAGCGAGATCGCCAACGCCCAGCAAATGACCTGCCAGCCGCCGAGCCGGCGCGACAGCGCGGCTCCTTCCGCGTAGCCCAGTCCGCAGACGATGATGGCGGCCAGCATCAGGCCATCACCGACCGGTGACGCCGTCACGCCTTGCATCAGGGCAAAGCCCGCAACCAGCGCGCTGCCGATGCACGAGAACAGCCAGAAGGCAGGCCGAGGACGCTCACCACCGCGAAGCACGCCGAAGATCGCGGTGGCCAGCGGCAGCAGACCGACGAAGATGATGGAATGGGCAGAGGTGACGTGCTTGAGCGCCAGCGCCGTCAGCAAGGGAAAGCCGACAACCACGCCAAGGGCCACGATCACCAGCGACAGAAAATCGCTACGCTCCGGGCGCTTTTGGCGGAACAGAATGAGCATTGCCAGGCCAAGCAGTCCGGCAATCGCCGCGCGGGCCGAGGTCAGGAATGTCGGATCGAAATCCGCCACAGCCACACGCGTCGCCGGCAGCGAACCGCTGAAAATCAGCACGCCGACGAATCCGTTCACCCAACCGCTCGCGCTCTTGTCCATTCCAGGCTCCATTGCTTTCACCCTCTATCGGGCCGGAGGGTATGGAACTGCCAGAGACAATGCGGTACAATTTCGCAAAACTGTAATGGTCAATCGAGCAATACAGATGACTGAACTCGCTCTCAAAACCAACCGTGCAGATACGCTTGCCGCGACCACGCTTGTCGAAACTGTCATGGCGACCATTCGCCAACGGATTGCCGCGCGCAGCCTGACGCCGGGCGCGCGATTGCCCTCGATCCGCGCTTTCGCCAAAGCCATGCAGGTATCCAAGTCGACCGTGGTCGAGGCCTATGAACGTCTCGCCGCCGAAGGCGCGATCCGCGCCCGGCCGGGCTCGGGATTTTATGCCGCCGGATCGTTGGCGCCGCTGTCGCTGGCCGAGATCGGCCCGCGGCTCGACCGCGCCATCGATCCGCTCTGGGTATCGCGCCAGTCACTGGAAGCCGGCAGCGAGATGCTGAAACCCGGCTGCGGCTGGATGCCGGCCTCGTGGATGCCGCAGTCCGCCTTGCGCCGGGCGCTGCGCACTGTGGCGCGAGCCGACGATGTCGACCTCGCCGATTACGGCACGCCGCTCGGCCTGCCGCCGCTCAGGCAATTGCTGGCGCGGCGTATGGAAGGGCATGGCATCGACGTCTCCCCCGAGCAGATCATGCTGACGGAATCCGGCACGCAGGCCATCGATCTCCTGTGCCGGTTCCTGATCGAGCCCGGCGATACAGTGCTGGTCGACGACCCCTGCTATTTCAATTTTCACGCGCTGCTGCGCGCCCACCGCGCCAAGGTCGTCAGCGTTCCCTACACGCCATCGGGGCCGGACATCGAGCTGTTTGCGCAGACGCTGGCCGAGCACAAGCCGCGCCTCTACATCACCAACTCCGCCATCCACAACCCGACCGGCGCGATCCTGTCGCCGGTCACCGCGCACCGGCTGTTGAAGCTTGCCGACCAGTCGGACCTGACCATCATCGAGGACGACATCTTCGCCGATTTCGAACACAGCCCCGCCCCGCGCCTTGCTGCATTCGACGGCCTCAGCCGCGTTGTCCATATAGGCAGTTTCTCCAAGACGCTGTCAGCTTCGGTCCGCTGCGGCTTCATCGCCGCACCGCGCGAATGGATCGAACAGCTCACCGACCTCAAGATCGCCACCACTTTCGGCGGCGGCCGGCTGGCGGCCGAGCTGGTGCTGGCGCTGCTCAGGGACGGCAGCTATCGCAAGCACATGGATCTGCTGCGCGCGCGCCTTTCCCGCGCCATGAGCGAGACGGGCGCGCGCCTGAAAACGATCGGCATCACACCATGGATCGACCAGCCCGCCGGCTTGTTTTTGTGGTGCAGCCTGCCCGATGGCGTGGATGCCGCCGACATCGCCCGCCGTGCCTTGGCCGACAACATCGTGCTGGCGCCCGGCAACGCGTTCAGCCTGTCGGGAACCGCCAGCCGCTTCCTGCGCTTCAACGTTGCCCAGTGCGCAGATGAGCGGATTTTCCGGGTGCTTGAGACGGCAATGGCGCGCTGATCGCTCACCGAGAGGCCGCGCAGACCTCGCGCACGCAATCGCGCAGCCAGCGTTGCGCCGGGTCGGCATCGAGCCGCGGATGCCAGAGCATCGAGATGGTCACCTCGACCGTGGCGACCGGTAGCGGAAAGCTGACCATGCCGGCTCGTGCGCCTTGCGTATGCCGTTCGGGGATGCTGGCGATCAGATCGGAAGCGCGCGCCATGGCGAGTGCTGCCGAGAAGCCGGAAACCATGCACACCACGGTCCGCTGTAGGCCAAGCTGTGCCAGCGCCTCATCGATCGGTCCCCTCTCCCGGCCACGCCTTGAAACGCTGATGTGGCGGCCGGCGGCATAGCGTTCGGGCGTCACCACACCTTCGCTCAAAGGGTGACCCGCTCGCACCGCGCCGACGAAGCGGTCGCGGAACAGCGCCTGTATGCGCACTTCAGGTCCGGTTTCGCCTGCAACGCCGATTTCCAGGTCGATCGCGGTGTCGCGCAGAGAGGCGACATCCTTGTCGGCTTTGGGCGCAAAGCGCAGCCGCACGCCCGGCGCCTCGGCCTGGATGCGGGCGACAAGACGCGGTCCAAACTCCTCGACGAAGCCCTCATTGGTGCGCAGCGTGAAGATCCGGTCCAGCTTCGCGAGATCGAGAAGCCTGGCAGGGCGCAGCAACGCCTCGGCATCCCCAACGACGCGGCCTGCCTGCTGACGCAACTCCTCCGCGCGCGGCGTCGGCACCAGGCCCCGGCCAGCCCGAACCAGCAGCGGATCGCCGGTCGCCTCGCGCAGCCGCGCCAGCGTGCGGCTCATCGCCGAAGGGCTGAGCCGCAGCCGACTCGCGGCGCGCGCCACACTGCCTTCGGCCAAAAGGACGTCGAGCGCGAACAGCAGGTTGAGATCGGGCGATGTCATCAGCGGATTGTAACACATGACATGGCGTTTGATGCATGGATAAGATGCAAATGCTGCGCCTTTCGCTATGCCACCTCAGAAATTAGATCTCCAACAGGTCCGTTTCCCGGGCCTGAAAGAAGGAGATCGCCATGGCAATTGCTGAGCAGAACGAGCGCGCATCGGTGCCGCGACAAACCCAGTCCGCAGTCCTGGCGCTGGCCAGCCTGTCGCTCGCCACGCTGCTGTCGTCGCTTGGCACCAGCATTGCCAGCGTCGGCCTGCCGTCCCTGATGCAGGCCTTCGACACGTCCTTCCAGTCGGTGCAATGGGTCGTTCTCGCCTATCTGCTCGCCATCACCGCGCTGATCGTCAGCGCCGGACGGCTGGCCGACATGTTTGGCCGCCGGCGGTTGCTGCTTGGCGGCATCGCGCTGTTCACGCTGGCCTCGGTGCTCTGCGGCCTGGCGCCGACGCTGTGGCTGCTGATCGCGGCGCGTGCTATGCAAGGATTGGGCGCGGCGCTGATGATGGCGTTGACGCTGGCCTTTGTCGCGGAGACCGTAGCCAAGGAACGAACCGGCAGCGCCATGGGCCTGCTCGGCGCCATGTCGGCGATCGGCACGACGCTCGGCCCCTCGCTCGGCGGCTTGCTGATCGCTGGCTTCGGCTGGCGGGCGATCTTCCTCGTCAATGTCCCGCTGGGCGTCGCGGCCTTCGCCCTCGCCTGGCTGGCCCTGCCTGTCCGCGGCAAGGCGGCCGAAGCCGATCGAGGCAGCTTCGATGCGGTAGGCACTGCCCTGCTCGCGTTGACGCTCGCTGCCTATGCCTTGGCCATGACGCTCGGCCGGGGCAATTTCGGCACCCTCAACATCGGCCTTCTGATCGCCGCCGGCATCGGCGTCGTTATGTTCGGCGTTGTGCAAACGAGGGCGAAGAATCCCTTGATCCGGCTTGCCCGGTTGTACGACATCCGGCTCACCGCCAGCCTCGCCATGAACCTCGTCGTCGCCACGATCATGATGGCAACGCTGGTGGTCGCTCCATTCTATCTGGCGCGCGGGCTCGGGCTCGATGCTGCAATGGTCGGCGTGGTGCTGTCGACCGGTCCGCTGGTCTCGGCGCTCTCGGCGCTCATCGCCGGCCGCCTCACCGATCGCTTCGGTGCCAACAGGATGATGATCGCCGGGCTGCTCGCCCTCGCCATCGGCACCTCGCTTTTGTCGCTCGCCATGACAAAACTCGGCGTTGCCAGCTATGTCATGCCGATCGCCGTCACCTGCTTCGGCTACGCCCTGTTCCAGACATCCAACAATGCCGCCGTCATGAGCGGTGTCGCCTCGGCCGAGCGCGGCGTCGTGTCCGGCCTGCTCAATCTGTCGCGCAATCTCGGCCTGATCACCGGCGCATCGCTGATGGGCGCCATCTTTGCGGCCGCATCGACGGGAGGGCGGCAAGGCCAGGAGGTGTCGGCCTCAGCAGCAGCCGCGCACGGAATGCACGTCACCTTTCAGGCGGCAACGGCTATGGCAGTGGCTGCACTGTTGCTGGCGCTGCTATCGGCCCGATCAGCCGGCAGGTCATCGTCGCGGCAACAGCCATCGTGATCGAAGGTAGGGTGCTTAAGTTGCGGCCCGCTTGCGGCGCTCATAGAGCATGACCAGCGTTTCGGCAGTCAAAGCCGGCCTCTGCTCACCCTCGATCTCGACGGTGTTGGCGGCCTTCATCAGATACTGGCCCGGCCCCCTGTCCTCCACCGACAACAGCGTCGAGCGCAGCCTGATTCGTGCGCCGACCCTGACCGGCGCCAGGAAACGCACCTTGTCGAAGCCGTAGTTGAAGGCGGCCTGCGTGTTTTCGGGCACGACGCCCAGATCGAGCGCCAGTGCGCCGATGATCGACAGCGTCAGATAGCCATGCGCGATCGTGGTGCGAAACGGGCTTTGCCGCTTGGCCCGCTCCGGATCGACGTGAATCCACTGATGGTCGCCGGTGCATTCGGCGAACTGGTTGATGCGGCTCTGGTCGATCGTCGTCCATTCCGACACGCCGAGCTCCTGCCCGGCCATCGCCCTTAGCTGCTCAAAGGTCGGCGGCGTTTTCGGCCGTATTTCCGTCATTCCTGCTTTCCCGATGGCTCCAAATGCCTCGGACCACGAACCGACCGCCCCTGTCAATTCGCCTGTTGCGATTCCGTTCCGTCATATTCCCCCGAACGGTACACCTCATCCGTGGCCATGCGCCGCAAACGGCCGTCTGTGCAGAGGCGGCGGGCAGCGGGTCAGGCCGTGCCCAAGATCACTTCTTCTTCTCGTAGCCGGAGCGGATTTCCTCCATCGCTTCCTTGATGCGCTCGCGCAGGATTTCGACGGATTCGGTGCCGGACCTCTTGACCAGTTCGGCCACTTCGCTGGCATTTTTCAGGGCGGCTTCGAAGGATTTCTTGGCGAACTCCGCCTGTTTCGTCATCAACTCCTGCGGATTGCCCGGCGCCTTGTAGTTCTGCGCCATGTCGCTGATTTCGCGCAGCGTGTCCTGCAGCATCTCGCGCTGCCGGGACAGCAGCGAGGTCGCGCCGGCAGCCCCCGCCCGCGCCGATTTCTCCAGCGCCTCGAGGTTCTTGCGGTGATGCGCGAGGATCGCCTCGACATTCGGCACCTTCAGGTCGCGGCCGAACCGGCTGAACATGTCCAGGAAAGAATCGGATTCGGGTTGTTTGGCCATTGGTCGCTTGCTCCCCAGTTTGCGCAAATGCTGAACCCTAGGCTGGACAATAGCACTCGCGCGCCGCGTGTCCATTCGCCCGCTCAATGCAATTTGGCGGCGAATGCAGGTCAACCGGCAAGCAACAGCAGCTCACCCACATAGAGCGCGACGCCGGCAAGGCCGCCGATGATCATGCCGTTGAAGCGGATATATTGCAGGTCCCTGCCGATGTTCATCTCGATCAGCCTGGTCAGCTGGGCAAGGTCCCAACGCTTGACCTGGTCGGCGATGAATGTCGACACGCCGCTTTTCTGGCTCTCCACGAACGAGGCCAGCGCCACGACAAAGCCCTGGTTCATGTCGGCCCTGATCTGCGGATCGCCGGCAAGATGGCGGCCGACTTCGACGAACATGTTGGCGAGATGCTCGCGGACAATCGAATTCTCCGCCTTGGTGTCCTGTTCGATGAACAGGCGCAGACTCTCCCACATGTCGCCGGCCAGCGCCTTGACCTCCGGCCGCGCCAGAAAATCGCGCTTCAGTTTCTCGGCCCGCTTGGCGTATTGCTTCGAGGTCCTGAGCCGCTCGATGAAGGAATGCGCGAAACGATCGAATTCGGCGCGCATCGGGTGATCGGGATCGGCTCGCACCTCGTCGAGCAGCGAACCGGCGGACGCTACGATTTTCTTCAACAGATAGGCGTCGGCCCGGAACAGGTTGAACAGCGACGGCAATTCCTCGCGGATTTTTTCGCGCATGGTCGCCAGCGCCTCTTCGTCGCTCAGGAACCGGCCGATCACCCGGGTGAACTCATCGAACAGTTTCTGATGGCGGCGGTCGTCGGTCAGCGCCGACAGCAGCTCGGCCGCCAGCGGCGCCAGCGGCACCTTGTCGATCTGCTCCAGCATGCGGCTGGTGACGAAACCACGCAGGCCGGATTGCTCGATTGCCGCAAGCGTCTGCGGCACCAGGCGCACGACAAAGCGCGACAGGCCGGCAGAGCGTTCGGCGTCAGTCAGCCAGTCGGCCACAAGCACCGCAAAATCGACCTCGGCGAGTTTTTTGCGCACCGGCTCGGGCGCCAGGAAATTGATCTCGATAAACCGGCCGAGATTGTCGGCGATGCGGTTCTGGTTCGCCGGGATGATGGCGGTGTGCGGGATCGGCAGGCCGAGCGGCCGCTTGAACAGCGCCACCACCGCATACCAGTCTGCCAGGCCGCCGATGGTCGCCGCCTCCGCGAAGGCCGCGACAAAGCCCAGCCACGGATAAGTGCGCTCGAACGATTTGGCGACGGCAAAGACCACGACGCAAAGCGCCAGCGCGGCCGTGGCGAGGAACTTTGTCCACCGCAGCGCGGAAAGCTTGGCGCCTGCTTCGGTATCGAAACCGCCGGACACCAGGGACGGGGCCGATTGAGACATTGTGGGCCGCTCCTCGTCGATCTCAGGGTATTTAGGGACTGTTTCGGCCCGTGACATGACAGGACGGCCGATTTCGCCTCAAGACATGCCGATTACGCACACAAAGTTGACAGGAATATTCATCTATGATGCAATCCCAGTCTGGAATTGTTCCAAGGTATAGGCCATATTCCCAAGAGGCCAGTGTGGGCGAATCCGAAACTCCGGGTGAGAAAGCCGCACCAGCACAAATCTAAATCTGGTGCAGTTCCAATGCGCCAGCACTTGGGTGAGGAATGAAATGCGGTTAACGCGCCAGACCAACTACGCCATGCGCATCCTGATGTATTGCGCGGCAAACACCGAACGGCTGAGCCGCATTCCGGAGATCGCGGCCGCTTATTCGGTGTCGGAGCTTTTCCTGTTCAAGATCCTGCAGCCGCTGGTCGAACACGGTCTGGTCGAGACGGTGCGCGGCCGCAATGGCGGCGTCAGGCTTGGCCGTCCCGCCGAGCAGATCAACCTGTTCGACGTCGTGCGGGTGACCGAAGAGAGCTTCGCCATGGCCGAGTGCTTCGAGAACGACGCCGCCGAATGTCCGCTGGTCGACAGCTGTGCCCTCAACTCGGCGCTGCGCGAGGCGCTCAACGCCTTCTTTGCCGTACTCTCCCGCTACACGATTGCCGATATGGTGGCGGCGCGGCCGAACGTGCGCCATTTGCTCGGCATCGACATGCTGGTGCAGCGCGCTCCGGCCGCCTGAACTTTCTAGACAGCGGACTGCGGCAAAACAAACGGCATATTGGCGGCCGGCAACACGCCGACCCGCAGCCGGCAATCGAACACTTTTTCGATGAGATCGTCGCTCAGCACCTCTTGCGGCGAACCGTCAGCGGCGAGCCGGCCGCGATGCATGACGAAAACCCGGTCCGCATACATGGCCGTCAGATTGAGGTCGTGCAGGATAGCAATCACGCCGCCGCCGCGCCGGGCGAAGTCGCGCGCGATGTTCATGATGATCAGCTGGTGCTTGATGTCGAGGCTGGAAACCGGCTCGTCGAGGAACAGATAACGCGGCTTGCCGTCGAGTACCGGCGCCCAGACCTGGCACAGCACGCGCGCCAGCTGCACACGCTGCTGTTCGCCGCCCGAGAGCTCCTGGTAGAACCGGCCGGCAAAGCCGTCGAGATCCACTCGAGCCAGCGCCCGCTCCGGCAGTCGTTCGTTTTCGCCCGGCAGCACGCCGGAGCGGCCGCCGACAAGACCGAGCCTGACCACTTCGCGCACGGTGAAAGGGAACGACAGCGTCGTCGCCTGCGGCAGCACGGCACGCGCGGTTGCAGCCTCCACCGGCTTCATCGCCGCCAGGTCGCGGCCGTTGATATCAACCGTTCCTGAAAACGGCAGATCACCTGACAATGCCTTGAGAAAGGTGGTCTTGCCCGAGCCGTTAGGCCCGACGATTGCCGCGATCTCGCCGGGCCGCGCGGTAAAGTCGACATCGGTGACAATGCGCTTGCCGCCGATCGCCACCGAGACATCGCGTGCTTCGATCATGCCCGCCTCACAGGTTTCAAGTCTCACAAGTCGATTACGCCGCGCTTGCGCAGCAGGATCCAGAGAAAGAACGGCGCGCCTGCGATCGCCGTGACGATGCCGATCGGCAATTCGGCCGGCGCCACGATGACACGGGCGACGGCATCGGCCAGAAGCAGCATCGAGGCGCCGAGCAGCGCCGATGCCGGCAAGAGATAGCGATTGTCCGGACCGATCAGCAGCCGCAAGAGATGCGGCACGACGATGCCGACGAAGCCGATACCGCCACTGACCGCGACCGAGGCGCCGACCGCCGCCGAGACGCTGACGATCGCGGTGTATTTCAGCCGCTGCACCGGGATGCCGAGATGGCCGGCTGTCGCCTCGCCGAGCGCCAGCGCATTCAGCCCGCGGGCCATGAACGGCATTGCCGCCAGCGCCAAAACGATGATCGGGCCGACGGAGGCGATCTTCGGCCAGGTGGCGCCGCCAAGCGAGCCCAGTTGCCAGAAGGTCAGGTCGCGCAATTGCCGGTCGTCGGCCATGAAGATGAGGATGCCGGTCAGCGCCATGGCAAGGGCGGCGAGCGCAATGCCGGCAAGCAGCATGGTGGCAACCGAGGTGCGCCCCTGCCGCGTGGCGACGCGGTAGAGCACCAGCGTCACCGCAAGGCCACCGCAAAAGGCGGCGATCGGCAAGGCCATGCTGCCCAGCGCCAAAGTGAGCGGCGCCAGCCAGCTTGTACCGAGCACGATGACGGCGACCGCACCGAGGCTCGATCCGGCGGAAACGCCGATCAGGCCGGGGTCGGCGAGCGGATTGCGAAACAGGCCCTGCATCACCGCGCCCGACACGGCGAGTGCTGCCCCGATGAGCACGCCGAGCAGCACGCGCGGCATGCGGATGTCGTAGACGATCAGCCGGTCGCGAGCGCCGAGCGCGGCATTGGCCGGCACAACGCCGGTCAGCCAGTCACGAATGACGCCGACGGCCGACGCGTCGGAGGCGCCCGACGTCAGCGACAGGAACATGGAAAGCGCAAGCACCAGGCACAGGAGCAAAATAACCAGGCGCGCGCGCCCCGAACGATCGCCTTCGGCCACCAACTTGCCCGCCGCGCCGGCGATCGACTGATCCACCATTCGCTCAGTCCGTGACCTGACTGCCATAGAGCGAGACGGCGAGATCGTGGATGGCGTTGGCCGTGCGCGGGCCGAAACCGAGGAGATAACCGCCATCCATCAGGATCAGTTTGCGGCCTTCACCGGCCGGCGTCGAGGTGATCGACGGGATGGCGAACAACTCAGCCTCCGCAATCGGCGGTCCGGCATTCTTCATCGCCAGGATCACGTCGGGCCTGGCGGTGACGATGGCCTCGTCGGACATCGGCTTGTAGCCGGAAAAACCTTCGACCGCATTGACCGCGCCGGCAAGCTTGATGATGCCGTCGCCGGCAGTGTCGCTGCCGGCGGCGAGGATCTTGCCGCCCTGGATAGACAGCACGAACAGGATGCGCTTGCGCTCCTTGATCAACGCCGTTTGTTTTTCGGCCGCCTTCAGCTTGGCATCGGTCTCGGCAGCAAGCGTCTCGGCCTTGGCGTCGACGCCGAGCGCCTTGCCGACGATGCGGATCTTTTCCAGGATGCCGTCATGGCTATAGTGCTCGGGCACGTCGATGAACGGAACGCTCGACTTCTTCAGCACATCGACCGCTTCCTTCGGCCCGCTGCCATGCAGCGCCAGGATGCCGGACGGATTGACCGACAAAACACCTTCCGCCGACAGCTGGCGCATATAGCCGACGTCGGGCAGCGCCATCGCGGCGGCGGGGTAGCGGCTGGTCGAATCGCGGGCGACGAGATGGCCCTCTTCGCCAAGCGCGTAGACGATCTCGGTGATCGAACCGCCGATTGCCGCGATCCGCGACGTGTCGGCAAACACGGCGAGGTTTTCGCTGGCCGGCGCCGGGCCGGCAAGAAACAGCGACAGGCCCATGGCCGCGGCAAGCGTCGGGCGCCTGAACAGTGAAATCATCGTCGTGATCCTCAGGGCATGATGCCGAAAAGTGGGAAGCGGTTTTCGGACGACATCATGCTCTATCTCTTTGATTTAGAGACGGATTCAGATTTCAGGTCGAACAGACCTGAAATCATCCGACTCTAGGCTGCGGTCGGGCTTGGAATGCGCGGCAGGTTTTCGGCGAGGAACCGCCAGTCGTCGCGCTCGCCCTCGCCTTCATGGCGCTTGCCGAAGAACTGGATGATCATCTTGCCGTCGGCGCCATAGGCTTCGAGCGAGGTGACATGACCGTCCTTGGTCGGCTTGCGCACGGCCCAGACCTCCTGGATGTGATCGGTGCGCAAATGCAGATGGAAGGTCTCGTCCAGCACGTTGATCCAGGGCCCCATCGGTTTGATCGACTTGACCGGGCCTGAATGGATCTGGATGCAGCCGCGGTTGCCGACGAAGCACATGATCGGCATGCCGCCGGCGGCGGCATGATGGAACATGGCGCTGACGGCGTCATTGTCGAGCAGCCAGGCATAATCCTGGCCGACCATGCGCACGGCCTGGCGGCGGCTGAGTTTCAGCGCCTTCAGCATGCCGAAGAACTGGTGCACATCAGTCAGCCGGCTCCAGCGGTCACGCAGATCATCGATGTTTGCGGCGACGCCTGGCGTTTCGGCGTCGTCCTCGGCCAAGCCTGCGACAGAAACGGTCGGCTCCTGGTTCGACGATTCGAGCGCCGCCACCAGCTTCTGGTAGGCATAGAGATTGGACGCCGGCCGCAGATGCACCTTGTGCACGGCATCGCCCGCCGCGTCGAAGAATTGCAGGCTGCGGCGGATGTCGCCGCCGTCGCGCTTTTCCACGGCAAAACCATGCGCCCAGACTTTCGGAAAGATGCGCAGGTCGATGTTTTCGCCCAGCACCATGGCATTGTGCGTGCCCGGCACGACCTTGTCGTAGACGCCGATCTTCTCGTGCACCGCGCTTTCGTTGCGGGTCAGCGCCATCACTTCGCCGACGGCGTCGAGGCCGGTCAGCAGATCGTTGACGCGCGGCTCGACGCGCACGACCCCCTCGCCGCAATGGGCGGCGACCAGTTCGGCCTCCGAAATGCCAAGCTCGGCGGCAAGATCGCGCTCCCGCGCTTTCGGATTATCTGCCCGCGCCCGCCGGATTTCACGCGGAGCGGGTTTTACGCGCTGGTCCATGTCCTGCTTACCTGTCTGCCTGTCTGGTTCGTCACTTGTTGAGGATGAGCTTACCCTGACGGGTGATCTTGAGCCGGTAGAGCGCGCCATGGTGCTCGATGCCGATCTCGTGCTCGCCCTGGAACAGCGTGTTGGACGACAAGGTCCGCACCGCCAGCGGCACCCGGTCGAAGCGGGTCGGCGTCTCCTCGGAACGGCGGACGCGGTAACGGAAGTCATTGGGATTGTGGGTGTTCATTTCTGTCTATCCCTTTCCTGTGCCGGGCGTCTGGCTAGGCGTTGCAAAAATGCCGATTCATTTCTTGACTCGAATAGTCATGTTTATTAGTCAGTGCATTACCGGACCAAATGAGTCAACATTTAAGACGCCGGACGAAATGAAAAATGCCAGCGAGCGCCGCCGCCAGCCAGCATCGAACCTGGAGTTGGGGCAATGGGGTTGGCAAATCGTGGACGACTGGATCTGGCAAACGCCGATCCGGCGCATCGGCCTATGGCAAAGGCAATTGCAGCCTTGCTTGCGGGGGCAGCAGCGATCGCATTGTTGACGCCGCCGGCCAGCGCACAACAAGCTACCGACCAGCAGCAGACTGATCCGAGCAAGAAAACCGAGGACACCAAGCCCGCGCCGGCCGGCGTAACGCTGCTCGACAAGATCCTCGTCATCAGCCGCACCGGCGAAACGGCGATCGTATCGCTGGCCTCGGCCAGCCATGTCGACCAGGAACAGCTGGATCGCCGCATGGCGACGACACCCAATGAAATGCTGCTTGGCGTGCCGGGCGTCACCGCGCAGGCCGACGCACGGCGCGTCAGCTCCAGCATCAACATCCGCGGCCTGCAGGATTTCGGCCGCGTCGCGGTGATCGTCGACGGCGCCAGGCAGAATTTCCAGCGCTCCGACCACGGCACGCAGTCGACCTTCTATGTCGATCCCGAACTCATCAAGTCCGTCGACGTGATTCGCGGACCGACCGCCAACACCTATGGCTCCGGCGCCATCGGCGGCGTCGTCTTCTTCGACACCAAGGATGCGGAGGATTTCCTCAGGCCGGGCGAAACCTGGGGCGCATCGGTCACCGGGCGCTATGAAAGCAACGGCAAGGGCTGGACCACCAGCGCCAGCGGCGCCTACAAATTCAACGACAACTGGGATGTGCTGGGCAACATCGTCTACCGCGACTACGACGACTACAAGAATGGCAGCGGCGACACCGTCGCCGGCACCGGCTTCGACGTGCTGAGCGGCCTGCTCAAGACCACCATCCGCCCGAGTGAAAACAGCCAATTGAAGCTCGGCTGGGTCGGTTCGAGCGATGGCTGGACGGAAACCAGCGGCGGCGTACCGGCGAACGATGTCGACCTGAAGTCGAACACCTTCACCGCCCGCTACAATATCACCGACGACGCCAAGAGCTGGCTCGATCTCCACATCAACGCCTCATACAACAAGACCAATCTCGACCTGACCACGCTTGTGCCGCAAAACCGCTTCGATCCGGTCACCGGTCTTCCCGTCGTGCTTCCGGCGGGCTCGACGTCGACCTTCGATGTCGGCACGACCGGCATCGACATCTGGAACACGTCGCGCTTCGAGACCGCCGCCATCTCGCACGAGCTGACCTATGGCGGCGACTGGGTCGGCGACGATGTCGAGACCGGCGGCACGTCGGGTGGCGACAGCTTCTACACGCCGTCGGGTAAGCGCGACGTTTCGGGCGCCTATATACAGGACAGGTTGAGCTGGGACTGGCTCGAAGTCATCACCGGTCTGCGTTACGACAATTACAGCCTGAAGGATTCGGACAACGAAACCTCAGGCGACAGGCTGTCGCCGCGCATCACCGTTGGCCTCTCGCCCTTCGAAAGCGCCAGCCTGGCTGGCCTGCAATTCTATGGCACCTACGCCGAAGGCTACCGCTCGCCGTCGCTGACGGAGACGCTGATCAGCGGCAATCATCCGGCCGGCGTCACCTTCCCGTTCCTGCCCAACCCGAACCTGCGGCCTGAAACCGGCAAGACCACCGAATTCGGCGTCAACTACAAGCTGAACGACATCATCGAAGCCGGCGACGCGTTCCGGCTCAAGGCGGCCTATTTCCACAACAATGTCGACGACTATATCGAGGGCGTGACGCTGTCGGCATTCGACCCGACCAGCGGCTGCCCGTTTGGCCCCGGCATCCCGATCTGCTTCCAGTACCAGAACTTCGCCCAGGCCAAGATCAACGGCTTCGAACTGGAAAGCGTCTACGATGCCGCCTGGGGCTATGCCGGGCTCTCGGCCTCTATCATCAACGGCCACACCATCTCCTATGAAGGTGAGCGGGCCGACCTTGCCACCATCCCGTCCTCGCAGGTCACCGGGCAGCTCGGCTTCCGCTTCCTCGAGGACAAGCTTACAGTCGGCGGCGAGGTGCAGTACAACGGCAAGCCGAAGGGCAATCCTGTTGCCAAGGATCATACGCTGGTCAACGCCTTCGCCAGTTACCAGGCAACCGACAATTTGAAGGTCGACTTCCGCGCCGACAATTTGTTCGATGTCAAATACACCAACCCGCTGAACGGCGGCACCACCGCCGTCATCTACGAGCCCGGCATCACGCTGAAGCTGGCCGCAACCATGCGCTTTGGAGGCTGACACCCTGACAAGCTTGACGACATCGCTTCGTCTCCTGACCTCGATGCTGGCGATGTCGCTTGGCTTGGCGTCGGCGTGGGCGCAGCCCGCGCCGGCGCCCCAACTCAGCCTCGAGCTCAATGCCGCGCAGCCCTCCGACAAGGGCTGCCGCCTGACCTTCGTCGTCAACAATGCGCTCGGCGC
Source organism: Mesorhizobium caraganae (assembly GCF_016836705.1). Lineage (GTDB taxonomy): Bacteria > Pseudomonadota > Alphaproteobacteria > Rhizobiales > Rhizobiaceae > Mesorhizobium > Mesorhizobium caraganae. The sequence goes on from NZ_JAFCGY010000004.1 coordinate 41,811, forward strand.
CGATCTGTCCAAGGCAGCCTTCGAGATCGCGCTGTTCAACGAGGCCGGTGTCGTCGACCGTCTGAGCGTGCTCGACTTCAAGGACCTGCCGGCCGGCAAGACCAAGGTGACCCGCTTCGACCTCGCCGGCACCAACTGCGCCAAACTCAGCCGTGTGCTGATCAACAGCGCCACCGAATGCGCCAGCACCGGTGTCGAGCCGGGAGCCTGCATGCGCGGTCTGAAGACGCAAACCAAGACCGGTATCGCTTTCGGCGTCTGAGGTGGGCCTGCATCCCACCTTCAAGCACAACAGCGCGACCTGGCCCATCTCCGGTCCGCCGTCATGGCCGGCAACCGATCTTGATTTGACAATCCCACCTCGCTCGCGGCAGGTCTCGCCGCGACACATGCAGGACATCAGCCCCCTCCCCGACGACGCCGGCAACGAACTGGCGATTGCGCCGCCCGTGCCGCTTGAGCAGGCGCGTCCGTCAGCAGGAGACCGCAAATGGACGATGGCGATCATCGCTTCCTGCCTGTTCCATGCTGCGGCAGCGGCGGCGTTTTTTATCGCGCCGGCTGGAACATTCGATTCAAGCAACGCGATACAATCCGAAGGCACCGATCAACCGGGCGCCGACGTGGTCGGCAGCGCTTTGGATAGCCAGGCGCCCGACGCGATCGATGTCGCCTTGGTGACCGATCCGCAGCCGCCCAAGCCCGAGGCTGTTCAACCCGCCCCGCCAACCGAGGCGCCTCAATCCGTCAAGGAGCCGCCGGCACCCAAGCCTGCGCCGGAGGCTGCCGAACAGGCAACCGTCGCTCCAGATACACTGACGGCCGCCATCCCGAATGATAAAAGTGTCGCCCCAGCGGTTGAGAGGTCGACACCGCCAGCGGTTCAACCGCAAAGTTCAGAGGCGCCTCCCGCCGCCGAGCCTCCTGTTGATTTGCCTGCCGCCAAGCCGCCGGTCCCGAGCCCGAGGCCAAGCGCACCAGCCGGATCGGGAGAGGTTCGCGGCGCGGCAGATGGCGAGGAGCGCGACGCGCCAGCGGTTGCTAGCAAGGGCAAAAAACAGGGCGCGGCCGGCAATGCGATGGAAGCCCGCTACAGCGGTGAAATTCAAAAGAAGCTTGCTCGCGCCAACCGCCGCGTTTCGAAAGCGATTCAAGAAAAGGCCAGCAACAATGCCAGGGTCGTCTTCGTCGTCATGGCCGATGGCAGCATCGGCGAGGTACAGCTTGCCGAAAGTTCAGGGTCGGATGAGCTTGACCAATTCGCCTTGAAGCTGGTGCGCCAGCAGGCGCCGTTCCCGCCCATTCCGCCGGAGACCGGCAGATCAAGCTGGGTGTTCAGGGCGCGGATCGGTCCGTTTTAAGCAGCTCGTAGACCTTCGCCAAATGTCGTCCGCCAATTCAAGAGGAAGCCAATGTACATCGCCATGAACCGCTTCAAGGTCCAGAATGGCTCGGAGACCGCCTTCGAGGATGTCTGGAAGAACCGCGATTCCAGCCTCTCGGAGATGAAAGGCTTCAGGGAATTCCACCTGCTTCGCGGCCCGGTCAACGAGGCCGAGGGCTACACGCTGTTTGCCTCGCACACGGTGTGGGCAAGCTACGAGGATTTCGTCGCCTGGACCAAATCCGAGAATTTCCGCGCCGCCCACCGCAACGCCGGCACCTCGAAGGTGCACTATCTCGGCCATCCGCAGTTCGAAGGCTTCTCGGTCGTCGAGGGCGCCTGACGCGACTCGAGCGTGAGAACCTCAGGCGCTCTTGTCATTTATCGCATCGAGCCGCGGCCACCCAGCCGCCGCAACCATCCGGCAATGTGCAGGCGCAGCCGTTGCAAAGGCTGTCCGCGGGTCAGATAACGCACAAGGCGCGGATCGCGGGCGATCTCCCTGAATTGGCGCCCATGCTGCTTCAGGAATGCGGGTATGAAATTGCGCCCGTTGACATCGCTGAGCCAGGTTGAATTCGCCAGCACATAGTCGACGACATCCGCAGCCAGGACGCTCCTGTAGGTTCTGAAGCCAGGCGTTTGCAGCACAGGACCACCGGCAAAGGCAGTGCTGGTAGATAGGTTGGACCCGTGCAGGCGATAGAGACCGAGGCATTCGGACAAGATGAGGCTGCCACCGGCCATATGCGCACATGTTGCCGCCAGGTAGTCGGTCCCCACTTTCGCCTTGAAAGGGAACGACAATACCGGCTCCAGCGCACCACGCCGGTACAGGATGGCCGAGCACGGCGACCACAGCCAGCCCGACACGTTCGGAGCAAAATAGGTTACGGGATGCTGCGATGCATAGGGGATCCCTGGCGCAATGCCGGAAAGCTGGCCGCCGGGGCCAATGGCGACGCCATTGCGTTCCGGCCCGGAACGCGGTTTGCGCAACGCAAGGAAAGTACCGGCGAGCAAGGTGTCGTTGCCATCGATCAGAAAAACGTCGGAGCTGGACAGCGCGGCCGAATGCGTCGTGTTGAGATGGGTCGACAGATGCGCGAGGAGAAAGTCCGGCAGCCAGACGTCATCGGCATCGAGAAATGCGATGAAAGGCGCATCGGTCGCGGCAAAGCCATCGCGGAAGCCCGCGATCTGCCCGCCATTGTCCTGGCGCACCAGTTGGCGCAGGCGCCGATCGTCTATGATCTGGAGAAGCTGCCGGACATGCTCGGCCGAGCCGTCGGTCGAGGCATCGTCGACGATGACGCAGTCCCAATTCCGGTAGGTCTGCGCCAGCACAGAGCGTATGGCACGCTCGACATAAGACCGGTAATTATAGCAGGTGATGACCACGGCCACGCGCGGCAGCTCGAACGGTAGGGACGTGTCTTCCATCGGCTCGGCTGCGCCCGCTCGGGTTATTCTCTATCAGCGCATATCCTTGCAACCAGACACAGGCAAGCGAGCCGCGAAAAGTTCCCTACGCCGCGGCGAGCAGGCTGGCATTGCCGCCGGCCGCCGTGGTGTCGACGCAGACGGCGCGTTCATGCGCATAGGCCGCCGGGTTGAGCACTTCGCTGACAAGCGGCACGATCGGGCCGCTCCGGTTGGCGATGATCTTGCGCACGATGCGGGCTGCTTCCGGCTTGCCCGAGAAGGCGACAACATCGACGCGCAGCGAACGCGCCTCGACCGGGTCGGGCCGGCCATCTATGGCTGCCAACGGCAGCCCCTTGCCGGTCAACGCGGAGAGGGCTGCCGGCGCGCCGGGCGCCACGGCCAGCACCGCATTGCCGGCGGCAAGCGCCTGGATCGTCTGGGCAAGCAGCGTGTCGGCGTCCGGCCCGAGGCACAGCACCCGGCCGCGCGGCGACAGCGACAGCGTGTTGGCCTCGCCGGTCGGCCCGGGCAGGTCGACCTGGCCGAAATCGATTGCAGCGGCAGCGCCGATCGCCGCTGCGCCCTTGCCGCGCAGATGTTTTCTCAAAATGGCGATGCGGTCCGGCCGCGTCGACCAGCCGCCAAGCGTCGGATCAGGCAGGTTGTCGGCGAGCTCGGTCGCCGTCACCTTGTGGCCCTCCGCAATCTCGGTGCCGGCCTCCGGCGCCTTGCGGAACCGCCGGAGATAATGCGGACCGCCGGCCTTCGGCCCGGTGCCTGAAAGCCCCTCGCCGCCAAAGGGCTGCGAACCGACGACCGCGCCGATCTGGTTGCGGTTGACATAGATGTTGCCGGCATGGATGCCGTCGACGAAATGCTGGGCGCGGCCCTCGATGCGGGTGTGCAGGCCGAAGGTCAGGCCATAGCCCTTGCGGTTGATGGCGGCGATAACGGCGTCGATCCCGTCGGCGTCGAAGCTGGCGACATGCAGCACCGGGCCGAACACCTCGCGCTCCATCTCCTCGATGCCTTTGACCCGGAACACATGCGGCGCGACGAAGCGGCCATCTTTCGGTGCTTCGAGCTTGGCGATCAGCCGGCCCTGCAGGCCCATCGTGGTGCAATACTCGCGGATCGAAGCCTGCGCCTCATCGTCGATGACCGGACCGACATCGGTCGAAATAGCCCAAGGATCGCCGATGGTGAGCGCCTCCATGGCGCCCGTCAGCATCTCCAGCATCTTCTTCTCGACGTCCTTCTGCACATAGAGCACGCGCAGCGCCGAGCAGCGCTGGCCGGCACTCTGGAAGGCAGACGCCAGGATGTCGCGCACCGCCTGTTCGGGGAGTGCCGTGGAATCGACGATCATGGCGTTGAGGCCGCCGGTCTCGGCGATCAGCATGGCATCAGGCGCTGCCGTCTCGGCCAACTGCTTTTCGATCAGCTTGGCGACCTCGGTCGAGCCGGTGAAGCAGACGCCGGCAATGCGCGGATCCGCAGTCAGCGGTCCGCCGACCGACGGGCCATCGCCGGGCAGAAGCTGGATGACATCCTCCGGCACGCCGGCCTCACGCAACAGTTCGACGGCGCGGAAGGCGATCAGCGGCGTCTGTTCGGCCGGCTTGGCGATGACCGAATTGCCGGTGACGAGCGCGGCGGCGATCTGGCCGGTGAAGATGGCGAGCGGGAAGTTCCATGGCGAGATGCAGACGATGGCGCCGCGCGCCTCGGTGCCCGCTTCATTGTTCGCCGCTTCGGCAGCGTAGTAGCGCAGGAAGTCGACGGCTTCGCGCACTTCGGCGACGCCGTCGGCCAGCGACTTGCCGGCCTCGCGGGTGGCGAGCGCGAAGAACTCGACGGCATTGGCCTCATAGAGATCGGCGGCGCGGTTGAGGATCGCGGCGCGTTCAGCGACTGGGCGCTTCGCCCAGGCAGGCTGCGCCTCCACCGCAAAGCGCACGGCCGTCGCGACCTGCTTGCCGGCGGCTTCGCTGACCGTGCCGACGACCTCGTCGGGCTTCGCCGGATTGACCACCGGACGCTGCTTGCCGTAGCCGGCCGCACGCGTGATCGGCTTGGCATGCCAGCGCTCGGGCCCGGCGAAGGCCGCCTTGGCCTTGTCGATCGCCGCCAGCGTCACCGGATCGGTGATGTCGAACCCCTTCGAGTTGCGCCGCCCGGCGCCGAAGATCGTCGCCGGACGAGCGATCGCCGGATTGGCTGCCGGCCCCTGGCTCTCGACCGTCTCGAGCGGATCACGCGCAATATCCTCCGGCTCGACATCCTCGTCCGTCAGTTGGTGGACGAAGGATGAGTTGGCGCCGTTCTCCAGCAGCCGGCGCACCAGATAGGCGAGCAGATCGGAATGCGCGCCGACCGGCGCATAGATGCGGCAGCGCGTGCCTTCGGCCTGGCGCACCGTCTCATGCAGCGCCTCGCCCATGCCGTGCAGGCGCTGGAACTCGAAGGCGTCGCGATTGTCGGCCATCGACAGGATGGCGGCGACGGTATGCGCATTGTGGGTGGCGAATTGCGGATAGATGCGGTCGGTCATGCCAAGCAGTTTCTTGGCGCAGGCCATATAGGAAACGTCGGTATTGGCCTTGCGGGTGAAGACGGGGTAGCCGGAAAGCCCGAGCGTCTGGGCCCGCTTGATCTCGGTGTCCCAATAAGCGCCCTTGACCAGCCGCACCATGATGTTGCGGTCGTACTTTTTCGCCAGCGCATAGAGCCAGTCGATGGTGAAGGCCGCGCGTGGCCCATAGGCCTGGACGACGACGCCAAAGCCGTTCCAGCCGGCAAGCTCCGGCTCGGCCAGCACGCGCTCGATGACATCCAGCGACAGATCCAGCCGGTCGGCTTCCTCGGCGTCGATGTTGAGGCCCATGCGCGAATGGCGTGCGGCCAGCGCCAGCGACAGCAGCCGCTCAGCCATGACAGGCAGCATCTTTTCCTTCTGCGCCTCTTCATAGCGCGGATGCAGCGCCGACAGCTTGACCGAGATGCCATGGTTCTGCCGGATATCCGGACCGTTGGAACCGGAATCGAGCGAGGAAATGGCGTCGGCATAGGCCTTGAGATAGCGCAGCGCGTCGGCCTCGGTGCGGGCCGCCTCGCCCAGCATATCGAAGGAATAGAGATAGCCTTTCTGGATCATCGGACGGCCGCGCTTGATCGCCTCGGCAATGGTGCGGCCGAGCACGAACTGCTCGCCCATTTCGCGCATGGCGGCGGCGACCGCCTTGCGGATGACCGGCTCGCCCAGCCTTCGCACCATCGAGCGCAGCGTGCCTTCGATGCCGCCTTCGCCCTCGTCGAGCACGCGGCCGGTCAGCATCAGCGCCCAGGTCGAGGCATTGACGAAGATCGAACTCGAACCGCCCGAATGCGCCGACCAGTCATGCGGCGCGATCTTGTCGGCGATGAGATCGTCCATGGTCTCGGTGTCGGGCACGCGCAGCAGCGCCTCGGCCAGGCACATCAGCGCCACGCCTTCCTTGGTGGAGAGGCCGTAGGCCGAGAGAAAAACCTCCATCAGCCGCGGGTCGGACGAGCCGCGCACCGCCCGCACCAGATCGGCGGCACGAGCCGAGATCGCATCGCGGGCTTCGGTGGAAAGCCCCGTTGCTTCGGCAAGCCTCTTCACCGCCGCGTCTTCGTCGGGCAGGTAGTTGGCGCGGATCTGCTGGCGGATGGTGTCGAGCGGCATGGCGGTCCTGCGGAGCGAGCATCTGGGAGCGGGCCGGCGGTCGCCGGACCGAATGGCTCAAGCTAGCACAGAGACGTATTTTCAACCGGTCCAAAGAAATCGACATTGCAGGCCGAATGAACTATCATTGTGTTCACTTCCTCATCAATTGGACTGCAATATCAGTGACAGAAGACCAATTGGACCGCATCGATAAAAACATCCTGTCGTCTCTGGCGCGCGACGGGCGGCTGTCCATGTCGGAACTGGCCGGCAAGGTCGGCCTATCGAAGACGCCGGTACAGGCGCGGGTAAAGCGCTTGGAAAAGGACGGCTACATCAGAGGCTACCAGGCGATCATCGACCGCGAGCGCATGGGCGAAGGCCATGTCGCCTTCGTCCAGGTCAAACTGTCGGATACGCGCTCGGCCGCCCTCGACGCTTTCAACCGCGCGGTGCAGGCCGTGCCGGAAATCGAGCAGTGCCACATGATGGCGTCGAGCTTTGACTATCTGCTGAAGGTCCGCACCACCGACATCGCCGCCTACCGCCGCGTGCTCGGCGAGCGCATCTCGGCGCTCCCGCACGTCGCCCAGACCTCGACCTTCGTGGCAATGGAGACGGTGAAGGACCGCTGACTCACTCCGACAGCGTCTTCAAGAATGCCACCAGCGCAGCGCGTTCACGGTCCGACAGCTGCAGCGGGTGCACCTCGGAGGTGCCCTCGACAGCAGCGGGTGCCGCCGAATAATGCGCCACCACCTCCTCCAGCGAGGAGAACTGGCCGGCATGCATATAGGGCGGCCGCGTCGCTGCGCCCCGCAGCGACGGCGTCTTGTAGGCGCGCATCAGTTCGGGCGCGTCCTTGACCATGAAGCGCAGTTCGCCGCAGGCGCCGGCGTCACCATCGCGGAACGCGCCGAAGCAGTTGAACGGATCAGCTTCAACCTGCGCCACTGCATCGAAGCGGCCGCGATCCAGCGGTAAGTCCTTCACCGGTGGCACGCCGGTGTTGTGGAAACTGTTGTCGGTGAAGCGCGGCCCGTTATGGCAGGTCACGCAATTGGCCTTGCCGATGAACAATTTCAGCCCGAGCATTTCCTCCGGCGAAAAGGCATCGTCGGCTTTCGGCTTGGCGCCGGAGGCCAGGTCGATGGCGAAACGGTCGAAGCGCGTCTGCGCCGGTTCGATCGACCGTTCGAAGGCGGCGATCGCCTTGCCGATATTGGAAAAGACGCGGTTGACATCGTCCATCTGGGCCGCAGTCATCGCCTTCCACGCCGCCTGCTCGGCCTCATTGCCGAGCGGACTGGCATTGGCCGGCACGGTGGAAAGGTCAGGCAGCGGCCCAAAGATCCGCTCGTAGCGCTCGCCGAACCGCTTCTGGATGTAATGCGCGAAGGCGGCGCGGTTTCCCGCCTGCTCGAGCGGGTTTTCCAGCGGCGTCAGCGCCTGCGCCCACAGGCTGTCGCGCCGTCCGTCCCAGAAGAACCACGGATTGCGCGCCACCCCGGCCAGCGGCATCGAGCGCCTATTGGTGCGGCCGACGCCGACGGCCTGCGGCAGGTCGTCCTGGAACTGCCGGTCGATCTTGTGACAGGTCGAGCACGACACGTTGCCGTCATGGCTCATGCCCTGGTCGAAAAACAGAGTGGAGCCCAAAGCCGCTGCGGCCGGCACGTCAGCGAAGCGGTTGGTGGTGTCGGGCTTCAGCACCGGCAAGGCGTTCAGCGCCAGCGAAGCGATGGTCTTCTTTTCGGCATCGGAAAAATCCGGCTTGCCGCAGCCGGCAACCAGCAAAACCGCCACCAGTGCCAGAAGACGCGACAGGCGGCTCATCGGGTCACAGCACCACGTTGAAGACGACCGTGTCGGAACCGGCAGCGGCCGAAATGGCGAAGCGCAACTGCCACACGCCGCTCATGGTGAATTTCAACCCCTCGATTCGGTAGCGCCCCTCGCCCAGATAATCGGTCGCCTGCGGACTGGTCGGCAGGCCGTGATTGTGCTGCGGCATGCCGCCGGAGACCGAGATCGCCGCACCTTCCACGGGATCGCCTTTGACCGTCTTCAAGGTGAGCAGCCAGGATTGCAGCTCGCCTTGTTTGATAACGCCCCGCTCCGGCTGGAAACTTGCGACAAACAGGCCATTCGCCGTCTTCTTCGAGCGCGAAACATCCGTGCCCGGCGCCGACTGCGGCGCGGTCAGATAGACGATCGCCAGTATGCCAGCCAGCAAGGCGGCCAGACCAAGGCCCGCAAGAAGATAACGCCATATCGATGCCAAACCGGTTCCTCTTCCAAACATAACGTCCCGGGAAGCAATTCGCGTCCCGCCGCTTCTGTGGGAAAACGCTTCTGGCGCAAAAATCCGTCGCCGCCAAGCATGGCGCTGCCGGCTGCAAAAAGCTACAGGACCGAAACCAAACCCCGAGGGAGAATTATGGCAGCAGACGGCATCGCTTCGATCGGTGAATGCATGCTCGAACTGTCCGGCCAGACCGGGCCCAACTGGCGCATGGGCTTTGCCGGCGACACGTTCAACACGCTATGGGCACTGCATGCGCTGAGCGGCGAGAGGCCCGCCACTTACGTCTCTGCCTTCGGCGACGATCCGTTCTCGCAGGGTCAGATTTCCTTTTTCGCAGAAAACGGCATCGGCATCGGCGCCAGCCCGGTCATCCCGGGTGCCCGGCCCGGCCTTTACGCCATCACCTTGACCGGCGCCGAACGCGCCTTCACCTATTGGCGCGGCGACGCGGCGGCCAGGCGGCTTGCCTCGGACCCGGTCGCCCTGGCAAAAAGCCTTGAAAACCAGGCGCTTGTGTATTTTTCCGGAATCACTTTGGCAATTCTCAACGCCGCCGCGCGCAAGACGTTGCTGGCAGCGGTGGCCAAGGCGCGCGCTGCCGGTTCGCTGGTCGCCTTCGACCCCAACTACCGGCCGCGCCTCTGGCAGAGTCGCGAAGAGGCGCAAGCTGCGATCCTCGATGCGCTTGCCGTCACCGATATCGCGCTGCCGACCTTCCCCGACGAGCAGATGCTGTTTGGCGACGCCGCGCCGCAAGCGACCGCAGCGCGGTTTGGAAAACTGGTCGGCGAAGTCGTCGTCAAGAATGGCGAGGAGCCGGCGCTGATCGCCACTGGCGGAACCCTGCAGCCGGTCCCGGCCCAGCATGTCGCCACCCCCGTCGACACCACCGGCGCCGGCGATTCCTTCAATGGCGGCTATCTCGCCGCCCGGCTTGCCGGCCATGCGCCGGCAGAGGCCGTGCAGCGTGCGCATCGCGTCGCCGCCGCTGTCGTGCAGGTGCGCGGTGCGCTGGCGCCGTTCGAAACGCTGAAAACCGCTTTCAACAGCTGAGGAAATCTCAGGGTAAGCGGAAACGATACTCCGTGACCTGATGATAGATTTGTCCCGGCCACAGCGTGGCCTGCGGGAAATAGGGCCGGTTCGGCGCGTCGGGCCAGGCCTGTGCTTCGAGGCAAAAGCCGGAAAACGCCTTGTAGCGCCGCCCGCCCAGGCCGCCCGAGGTCGGCGTGACATATTGGCCGGTGTAAAGCTGCAGGCCGGGCTCGGTGGTCCAGACCTCCATCTCGACGCCTGAATTGGCGCCTTGCGCCCACGCCACCTGGTGAAGCGGACCACGGCTGGACGCCAGGCAGAAATTGACATCGTAGGGGAGCTGCTCGCCTTCCGTTTCCATGCGCAGCGGCCGCGCCTGGCGGAAGTCAAACGGGGTATCGTCTACAGGCTTGACCACGCCGGTCGGGATCATCTCGCCATCAACCGGCGTGTAGGCGCCGGCATTCAGCATCAGCCGGTGGTCGAGAATGTCACTGCTGCCGCCATCGTCGAGATTGAAGTACGAATGCTGCGCCAGATTGCACAGCGTTGGCTCCTCGCAGGTGGCGGTCAGCTCCATCGAGAGCGTGCCGGGGATCTTCAGCCGGTAGGTGCAGGTGACGTCGAGCGCGCCGGGGAAGCCCATCGTGCCGTCGGGATCGTGCAGCGTCAGCGTGACAAAATCCCTGCCGTGCAGCGAAACCGTCCATGGCCGATGGAAAAAGCCCCGCGAACCGCCATGCAGCGTGTGCTTGCCCAGGAAATTGCGTTCGGTCTGGTAGCGCTGGCCGGCGATGGTGAAGCGGCCGTCGCGGATGCGGTTGGCATAACGGCCGACGACCGCGCCGAAAAAGGCCCGGTCGGTCTCATAGGGTTCGAAGCGGTCATACCCCAGCACCAGCGGCGCGTCATGGCCGGCAAGCCGCAGATCCTGGATGATGGCGCCGAGCCCGATGATGTTGGCGCTGATGCCGCCGCCCCGGATGGTGAACCGGCGGACGGGTTCGCCCGCCTGCGTCGTGCCGAAGACCTCGCCGTCCTTCATCGCTATGCCCAAATGCTAATTCGTTGATCTGTCGACTTAGAGCAATTCCAGGAAAAGTGTGAAACGGTTTTCCGTCCGGAATTGCGAAAAACAATGAGATAGAGCGGTTCGGCGTTTCCGCTGAACCGCTCTAGGCCGGCTGAATGTCGTCTGGCAAGGGCAGGCGCATAGCCTGCCCCGCCTTTCTACGCTGTTAGAGGCCGAGGCCGCCAATGCAGACATATTTGGTGTCGAGATAATCCTCGATGCCCTGATGTCCGCCTTCCTTGCCGAGGCCCGATTCCTTGACACCGCCGAACGGCGCTTCCGGCGTGGTGATCAGGCCTTCATTGACGCCGACCATGCCGTATTTCAGACCTTCCATGACCCGGAAGGCGCGGCCGAGATCGCCGGTGTAGAAATAGGCGGCAAGGCCGAACTCTGTGTCGTTGGCGAGCGCGATGGCTTCTTCCTCGGTCTCGAACTTGAACACCGGGGCGATCGGGCCAAAAATCTCTTCCTTCATGAAGCGCATGTCAGGCTTCGCATTGGCGATGACAGTCGGCTGGAAGAACGAGCCGCCAAGCGCGTGGCGCTTGCCGCCGGCAACAACCTTGCCGCCCTTGGACGTGGCGTCGGCGATGAATTCCTCGACCTTCTCGACCGCCTTCACGTCGATCAGCGGTCCCTGCTGCACACCCTCTTCGAGGCCCGAGCCAACCTTCAGGCCATTGCTGGCTGCGGCCAGCTTCTCGACAAACTTGTCGTAGATGCCGGCCTGCACGAGGAAGCGGTTGGTGCAAACGCAGGTCTGGCCGGAATTGCGGTACTTCGCGGTTATCGCACCGGCAACGGCACGGTCGAGATCGGCATCGTCGAAGACCAGGAACGGCGCGTTGCCGCCGAGTTCCATCGACACTTTCTTGACGGTGACCGACGACTTCTGGATCAGGATCTTGCCGACCTCGGTCGAGCCGGTGAAAGTGATCTTCGATATCAGCGGGTTGGCGCAGATCTCATCGCCGATTTCGGCAGCCGAGCCGGTCAGGATGTTGACGACGCCCTTGGGGAAGCCGACTTCCTCGGCAAGCGCGCCCCAGGCGAGACCCGAGTAAGGCGTCTGCGAGGCCGGCTTGACGACGGCGGTGCAGCCGGCGGCAAGTGCGGGGCCGAGCTTGCGGGCAAGCATCGAGGACGGGAAATTCCACGGCGTGATGGCGGCGATGACGCCGACCGGCTCCTTGGTCACCAGGATGCGGCGATCGCCCCACGGCGACGGCACGACGTCGCCATAGGTGCGGCGGCCTTCCTCGGCGAACCACATGATGTAAGCAGCGGCCGAGCCGATCTCGCCCTTGGATTCGGCCAGCGATTTGCCCTGCTCGATGGTGAGCAGTTCGGCCAGCACGTCCTGATTATCCATCATCGCGTCATGCAGCTTGCGCAAGAGCTTCGAGCGTTCGAGCGCGGTGGTCTTGCGCCAGCTCTTGAAGGCTTCGGCGGCGGCTTCGATGGCGCGGCGGGTTTCCGCCTTGCCCGACTTCGGCACGGTGCCGATCTTGAGGCCGGTGGCCGGGTTGTTGACGTCGACCGTCCGGCCGCTGTCGGCCTGCACCCATTCGCCATTGATGAGATTGGCCTGGCGCATGAAATGGCTGGTTTTCTGAAGCATGGTCTAGCCTCCGTTCGGCGCACTGACGGGCCGGTTTCTGGATCTCTTCGACGAGCGTGCGCAAAGGCTGCGGAGCCGGCACGCTGAAGCCACTGCTCTTAACCTAGGGCAAGCCCCGCAAGCAATCGCAAGATGGCATATAGGGGTTGGGCCAGAGCAAGACGAGAGCCGTAACAGGCAAATTGCCGTGTGGCCTAACCGAAGACGTGAACCACCACCGTCAGCCAGAAGGTCGTCGTGAGAACGGCACAGGCGGTGGCGATGGTCATCTGGTTCGACGCCAGCGCCTGGCCGGTGTTGAACTGCACGGCGATCAGGTAGGAATTGACGCCGGATGGCATAGCGGCCACCATCACCGCCACCTTGGCCGTCAAGGGCGGCAGGCCGAGCAGCCAGACGAAGACCAGCACCAGCGCCGGCATCAGGAACAGTTTCAGCGCCGAAAGCACCAGCGCCGGCCGGACATTGCCCGAAATGCCGAAGCGGCGCAGGCTGAGCCCCATGGTCAGTGCCACCGGCGCCGCCGTAGCGGCCAGCGCATCGACCAGGCGCATGGCGACATCCGGCAGCGGTGCACCGGTGATGCGCCATGCAAGCCCCGCCAGAATCCCGATGATCAACGGATTCATGAACAGCCGCCTGAGGAAGCTACGCACAACGCGCAAGGGATGCACGGGTTCGCCGCTGCCGCGGCCGAACACTTCGAACAGCACGATCGAGGCCATCAGCATGGTCGGCAGATGCACGGAGACCAGCAGAGACAGCACCTCGAAGCCATCCGCACCGAATATGCCGAGGATAAAGGGCACGCCGAGCAGCACGACATTGGAAAACGCCGACGACACGCCGCCAACGACACCGGCACGAGAATCCCTGCCGAAGGCACGGGTGGTGACCAGATGGCCGGCGGCCCAGGTGATCGCGACGGCCGCGAAGTAAGCGCCCCATAGCGGCCATGGCGCGACACCATGGAAGTCGGACTTCACCATCGTCTGGAACAGCAGCAGCGGCATCGCCACGTTGACGGCGAACTCCGATATCCCTTCGCCGCTCGCCGGCCGGAGATAGCCGGTCCACCCGGCGATATAGCCGAGCGCGACAAGGCTGTAGACGAAGAGGACGGTTTCGGTGAGCGGCGACATTTCCCGAGGGATAAGCGAGCCATGCTCGCGGCGCAATCGCGCCCGAATTTGATCATCGTCGGCTGGCAAGCTTATAGAGGGTTTGGATCATTGGGCGGACGACACGACAAATGGCCTTTGTCGGCACCTCGAAAGGCAATCTTGTCCGGCGGTTGGCGGCTTTCGTCGCCATGCTGCTTTGCCTTGCCGTATCGGTGGCTCAGGCGGCCGAGACCAAAAGCCTCAAGGGCGTGGCGCTGATCATCGGCCAGTCGAAATACGACCATATCGCGGCCTTGGCCAATCCGGCCAACGATGCCCGCGACATGGCCAAGATGCTGACCGACCTCGGCTTCGACGCCCGCAACGTCACCGATCGTGATGCCGCCAAGCTGAAGCGCGACCTGGAGCGGTTTACCGAGGATGCCGAAGGCGCCGACGTCGCCTTCATCTACTATTCCGGCCATGGCATCGAGGCCGGCGGCGAGAATTATCTGGTGCCGGTCGACGCCGACGTCTCCTCGCTGAAAAATGCCGGTGAGGCACTGGTGCCGATTTCGGCCGTCATGGACGAGTTGAAGAAGACCGTGCCGGTGACGATCGTGCTGCTCGACGCCTGCCGCACCAATCCATTTCCGGCCGACGCGGTCGTGCGCCGGGCGCCGACGGCTTCCGCCGAGCCCATCGGCGCCGGCGGGCTGGAACCAGTGCGTGGCGCGAAGGCGCTCGGCAATGCAACGGCGGAGGATGCCAGCCTCGGCACGGTGGTCGGCTTTGCCGCGGAGCCGGGCCGCCCGGCGCTCGATGGCGCCGTAGGCCAAAACAGCCCCTATGCGGCGGCGCTTCTGCGTCACCTCACGGCGATGAAGGGTACCGAATTCGGCTCGGTCATGCGCATGGTGACCGAAGAGGTCTATCTCGATACCAAGGCGAAGCAGCGCCCCTGGGTCAGCGAGAGCCTGCGCCGTCTGCTCTATTTCGGCGTCGCGCCGCCGGAACCGACCGGCGATGATGGGCTGATCACTGGTGAGCGGCGGCAATTGCTGTTGACCATCTCCGACCTGCCCGACCCCAAGCGGGCGCAGGTGGAACTGGCCTCGCTGCAGGACGGCGTGCCGCTCGATGCGCTCTACGGCGTGCTCAGGGCGCTCGGCACGGAAAAGATCCCGGAAGACCCGAACGATCTTCAGAAGGTCCTGGACGGCCAGGCCGAGCGCCTGAAGAAGATGATGGCCGAGCGCGCGGCGCTGCGCACCGACGATCCCGAGATCAGCCGCCTGGTCGCGTCAGCCGACAAAGCCATCAACCAGGGTGCCATGGTGACGGCGCGCAAATTCCTCGATGACGCTGTCGGCCGGGTTGAGCAAAACAGCGGTGCGGTCGACGAGGCCGAGGATCTGGTCAGGCAAAAGCGCATCGCCGACGCCGCCATCTATGCCAAACGCGCCGACGCCGCCGCACTGGTCTTCGACTACAAATCCGCCGCCAACGACTATGCCAAGGCGTTCTCGCTGGTCGAGAAGTGGGACGACAAGCTGCGCTGGAACTACAAGAACCAGGAGGCCGAGGCGCTGAACGCTTATGGCTACGCCACGGGCGACCTCAATGCCCTGCAACAATCCATCGAGGCCTATCATGTCATTCTGAACTTCATCCCCAACGGTGAACAGAATCGCGATTGGGCAATCACTCGCAACAACATGGCAGTCGTGCTGCAAACCATCGGCGAACGCGAAACCGAGACCGCGCATCTGGAAGAAGCGGCGCAGATCTTTCGCGATTCGCTTGTCGTCTTCGAGCGCGAGAAAGATGATCGCAACTGGGCCGCTGCGCAGAACAACCTGGCCAATGTGCTGCTGAAGATAGGGGAACGCGAAAGCGACCCCAAGCGCCTGAACGATGCGGTGGCAGCAATGCGCGCCACGCTGGAGAAGCGCCCGCGCGACAAGCTGCCCTTGGACTGGGCATCTTCGCAGAACAATCTTGGCCTCGCCCTCTATGCACTCTCCGAACGCGAACCCGTCGGCGAGCATCTGAAGCAGGCCGAAGCCGCTTACCGGCTGGCGCTCGAGGAGTACACACGGCCCAAAACGCCGGTGGAATGGGCGATGGTCGAGAACAATCTCGGCAACACGCTGGTCACACTTGGAATCCAGCTCAACGACAAGGCCAAGATCAATGAGGCGGCCGACGCTTTCCGCGCCGCGCTGGAAGTGCGAACCCGGGAAACCTTTCCGGTGTCCTGGGCCACCAGTCGCCTCAATCTCGGAAATGCGCTGAGCGGTGTTGCCCGCTTCGACATGGGCACGGCTACGCTTGAAGAAGCAGCTTCCGCCTACGACGACGCGCTGACTGTGTTCACCCGCCAGCGCTTCCCGATGGACTGGGCCTCGGCGCAGAACAATCTCGGCTCGATCTACCAGACACTCGGCCAGCGCACGCGTGATGCGGCCAAGCTGGAACAGTCGGCGGCAGCCTTCCAGGCGGCACGGCAGGTCTATGTCAGGCGGAAGTTCCCGCAGGACTGGGCCATGAGTTACTACAATCTCGGCAACACGCTGCAGCTGCTGGGCGGCGTGACCGACAAGCCCGAACACTATAGCGATGCGGTCGACGCCTACGGCAATGCGTTGCGCGAGTACAAGCGCGAAACCAACCCGCGGCAATGGGCACTGGCCCAAGCCGGCCTGGGCTCGACGCTGCACTGGTTGAGCATGAGCAATGCCGATCCCAAGACCCTGCAGGATTCGATTGCGGCACGGCGGGCAGCGCTCGAAATACTCACCATCGAGGCAGCACCGGTTGACTGGGCCAATGCTCAAAATGGCATCGGTATGAGCCTGCTCAATCTCGGCAATCTCCAGCGGACCGACAAATATCTCAACGACGCCGAAGCGGCGTTCACGGCGACGCTGAAGGTGTTTACGCGCGAAAGTCAGCCGCTGCAGTGGGCCTTCGAGCAGAACAATCTTGGTGACGTCCACTGGAACCGCGCCAGCTATGGGGCGGGCAAGCCGGAATATCTCAAGGCGATCGAATTCTTCGAGAACGCCAAGCAGGGCTTTACTGAAGCCGGCTACACGATCCCCATCCCGCTCACCGACCAGAAGATCGATCTGGCGAAGAAGCAGATGGCGAAAAAATGAAATTGCGGACGCCAATGCATGTCGCCCAAAAGTGACCCCGGTTTTGGGACAACGACATGCATAAGAACAAAATCCAGAGCGCGTCGCGTGAATCCGTTTCGGGCGCGACGCGCTTGGGTCCGCCTTTCGCTTGTCTTTGTGCCGGCTTTCCGATCCCTATATGCGAATAACCGGGGCCGACATCGGGCTCTCGGAAGGTATCAGATGATTCGATTTGTGGCGCTATTTCTGCTTGTTCTCCCGGCCGCGGCCCATGCGACAGATGCCGGCTGGGCGCTTTTGCGTGACGGCGGCCATGTCGTGCTGCTTCGCCACGCGCTGGTCACCGGCACCACCGACCCGGCCAATTTCGACATCGACAACTGCGCAACGCAAGTCAATCTGTCGGCGCGCGGCAAGCAGCAGGCAAGCAAGATCGGCGCCTTGTTCGGCGCCCGCGCCGCGCCCATCGAGCGGGTGCTGTCCAGCCGCTACTGCCGCTGCCTCGATACCGCCCGTATCGCCTTCGAAGCCGAGCCGGAGCTTTTTGCACCGCTCGATCTGCTGAAGAGCGATCCGACCGAGAAGGCCGCGCAGCTCGCAGCGGTCATAAAGGAGATCCGTGCCTATTCCGGCTCCGACAATCTGGTCATGGTCACCCATCTCGAAAACATCGTCGCGCTGACCGGCGTCTCGCCGCGCGAAGGCGAAGCGGTGGTGGTCGAGCCGCAAGGTGACGGCCTGCGCGTGCTCGGTCGCGTCACTTTCTGACAAGGCCGCCATCCCTCGCACTGTTGCCGAAATACCACCGCCGAAAGAAGCCGCAAATTCGCCGCTACAATGCCGCTTGCGACAACCCGTCGCAGGGTCTATAGGCGCGCTCCCGGTCACGAAAACCGAAGCGAGCACAACGGTTGGAGCTTTCGTCTCCGCCCGTGCAGGCGGCTTTGTCGCCCTGTATACGGCGCCGTTTCGGGGATTGGGATCGCGGATGTAGCTCAGGGGGAGAGCGCCGGATTTGGGTCCGGAGGTCGCAGGTTCGAGTCCTGCTGTCTGCACCACGGATAGCTCAGTTTGGGTAGAGCATCAGACGGTTAATCTGATTGTCGAAGGTTCGAGTCCTTCTCCATTGGCCTGATAAGCCAACACCTTTGGGTGGTGTTATCCAAAAACGGTCCGGGGACCGGAATGCTGAAGACCTGACGAGCCGCCGAAGCCCATTAGGCCAAGGCCGGTTCGAACGGTCTGACGCCATCGGCTCGCGGCCAGGCCCGCGGTGACGATCAAGGCGCAGTGTCGCCGGCAAGGGAGGCTTCGGCTTGCCGAGCCCGCTTCGCTGCCTCGCGATCCGCTCCCGAAGGCCCGCCACGGATTGATGCCACCGGTCCCCGGATCATTCGTGCCGGGAACGACGAAGTGAAACGAGAAACGAAGGGAAGATCGACGCATGACGTGACGCCTCGCATGGGGCCATGCCCGACAGGAGTAAGACAATGACGACTATTCTCGACAAGGTTCTTGGACGCGAGCGCGTCCTCGTGAGGGAAAACGAACGTGCCCTCACCCTTTACAAGGGGGAGATCAAGGCTGTCCTGCTGCCGGGTGAGCATTCGCTCGCCAACCGGCGCGGCAACCTTGAGGTGTCGCGGCACGATCTGAAGAACCCGGAATTCGCTTCGGCGTACGAGAAGGCGTTGTTCGACAAGCTCCCGGATGTGGCCTCGCGTCATTTGACCGTGGTTCGCACCGGACGCACGGAGGTCGCCGTCATCGAGCGTGACGGCAATCTGCATGCTGCGCTGGCGCCGGACCGCAAGCTGGTGCTGTGGACGGATGCCGGCCCGTGGAAGGTGACGCTGGTCGACACCGCAGTCGATCTTGCCATCGATCCGGCGCTGATGCGCCGCCTCGGCCAAAGCAGGAAGACGGAATTGATGTCCGTCCATCCGGTCGTCGATGGCCAGGCCGGACTGCTGTTCGTCGACGGTGTGCTGGTGCGCACGTTGTCGGCGGGCGTGCATGCGTTCTGGAATGTCGGACGCATGGTGCAGGTGAAGGTCGTCGACCTCAAGCGCCAGTCGCTCGATGTCGCCGGGCAGGAAGTGCTGACCAAGGATCGGGTAACGATCCGGGTCAACATCGCCGCCGAATACCAGGTCGTCGACCCGGTCAAGGCGGTGAGCATGGTGAAGGACTTCTCCGAAGCCCTCTACCGCGCCCTGCAGTACGCCTTCCGCAAGACGCTTGGCGCGCTGACGCTCGACCAGATCCTCGAAAAGAAGGTGACGGTCGACGAGGAGGCGGCGGCCAAGGTCCGTGCCGACATGGCCGCGATCGGCGTCGAGGTCAGCGATATCTCGCTCAAGGATGTGATCCTGCCGGGCGAGATGCGCGAAATCCTCAACCAGGTGGTTTCGGCCGAAAAGCAGGCCGAGGCCAACGTCATCCGCCGCCGCGAAGAGACGAACGCCACGCGTTCGCTCCTCAACACAGCCAGGGTGATGGCCGAGAACCCGGTGATGCTGCGGTTGAAGGAGCTTGAGGCTCTGGAAACCATCGCCGGCAAGGTCGAGCGGCTGACCGTCCACAACGGAACGGGCGGACTGCTCAACGACATCGTCAAGCTCCGCGAGAGCTGACGTCACGTCAAATGGAAGGGCCGCCGGGTCAGCCGGCGGCCCTTCTTGCGCTTCTTGAGACCCCTCCCCATCTGCGCCCGGCGCATCAGGCCTTTTCCTGCCGGGAAAAACCGATTAGACAGCGCCCAAACCAGATGCGGACAGATTCCGCCCGCAACCGAAGGAAGAGCCCTTGTCCACCACGTTCGACAAAGTCGCCAAGATCATTGCCGACACCAGCGAGATCGATATCGACACCATCACCCCCGAGAGCCACACGATCGACGATCTCGGCATCGACAGCCTCGATTTCCTCGACATCGTCTTTGCCATCGACAAGGAATTCGGCATCAAGGTGCCGCTGGAAAAGTGGACCCAGGAAGTCAATGACGGCAAGGCCTCGACCGACGATTACTTCGTCATGAAGAACCTGTGCGCCAAGATCGACGCGCTGGTCGCCGCCAAGAACGCCTGATATCGGGCAAGCGCGCGGCCTTGACGGGCTGCGCCGCCTGACCCACAAAGCCGCTCATGAGCAGCCCCCGCGACGTCGTCATCACTGGCATTGGCCTTGTCTCCTCGCTTGGAGAAGGCCCTGACGCCCACTGGCAGAAGCTGGCGCAGCCTGGCCTGCAGCCAGTGCTCGAACCCGCGCGCTTTGCACCCTATACCGTGCATCCGCTGCCCGAGATCGACTGGAACCTGCAGATCGCCAAGCGCGGCGACCAGCGGCAGATGGAAACCTGGCAGCGGCTCGGCACCTATGCCGCCGGCCTGGCGCTGGACGATGCCGGCATCAAGGGCAATGACGAGCTCTGCACGACCATGGACATGGTTGTCGCCGCCGGCGGCGGCGAGCGCGACGAGGCGGTCGATGCCGCCATCCTCGCCGCTTCGGAAAGCCGCAACGACCGCGACGTGCTGCTCAACGAGAAGCTGACCACCGAATTGCGGCCGACGCTCTTCCTGGCGCAGCTTTCCAACCTGCTCGCCGGCAACATCTCCATCGTCCACAAGGTGACCGGATCGTCGAGGACCTTCATGGGCGAGGAAGGTGCCGGTGTCGCCGCCGTCGAGACGGCTGCCGCGCGTATCCGCTCGGGACAGTCGACGCATATTCTGGTCGGCGGCGCCTTCCAGACCGAACATTCCGACATGCTGCTCGGCTATGAACTGGCCGGCTATCTGCATCGCGGCCCGTGGAAGCCGGTCTGGCAAAGACAGGGTGCCGAGGGTGGCGGCCTGGTCTCCGGCTCCGGCGGCGCCTTCCTGGTGCTGGAACAGCGCGAACACGCGACAAGCCGTGGCCGCAAGATCTATGCCGAGCTCGGACCGGTCGTCTCCGGCCGCGCCCGGCGCTCGCGCGGCGAACTCGACGCCGAGATCGCGGCGTTGCTCAAACAGGCAGCACTCCCGAACGGTAAGCTGCTTGCCATGTCCGGCGCTTCCGGCGCGCATACGGCAACATCAGCCGAGAAGGCAGCACTCGATGCCAATCCGGCGATATCGGCGCGCGGTTTCGCGACGCTGACCGGGCATATGAAGGAAGCGCAGTTTCCGTTCGCTGTGGCGCTCGCCGCACTGGCTGTCGACCGCAAGGCCGCCTACCCCGTTTTCGACGCCGCGACCGAGAAGTCGTTCGAAGGCGTTCCGCAAACCGTGCTTGCAACGGCGATCGGCTATCACCAATTCGAGGGCATGGCGTTGGTCAACGCTGCTTGAAGCAGTGCTGCGCGATCATGCTGCAAAGTTAAGAGGTTCCGGATGGCCAATCTCAGAGATCACATGGGCAGGCCGATCGTCGCCGTCACCGGCATCGGCGTGG
This sequence comes from Mesorhizobium caraganae, assembly GCF_016836705.1. Taxonomy (GTDB): domain Bacteria; phylum Pseudomonadota; class Alphaproteobacteria; order Rhizobiales; family Rhizobiaceae; genus Mesorhizobium; species Mesorhizobium caraganae. The sequence continues at coordinate 63,042 of NZ_JAFCGY010000004.1, forward strand.
TGACCTCGCTCGGCGTCGGCAAGGCAGACAATTGGGCGGCGCTGACCTCCGGCAAATCGGGCATCCACCCGATCACTCGCTTTCCCGTCGACCACCTCAACACCCGCATCTCCGGCATGGTCGACTTCCTGGATTCGAGCTCTAAGGGCGCCAGCCTGCTGACTTACGAGTTGGCCGAAACCGCAGCAAATGAGGCCGTGGCCGAATCCGGCCTCGATTCCTCTGATTTCGGCGGGCCGCTCTTCCTTGCCTCGCCGCCGGTCGAGCTCGACTGGCATGATCGCTTCTCGCTCTACAATTCCGACAACAAGGACGCCGGCGCCGAGAGGCTGCTCAGGGTCGCGCGCGGCCTGAAGGAATTGGACATATTCGAAACAACACAGTTCGGCTCCATCGCCGACCGGCTGGCCGACCGGTTTGGCACGCGCGGCCTGCCGATCACGCTGTCGACCGCCTGCGCGTCGGGCGCCACGGCCATCCAGCTCGGCGTCGAGGCAATCCGCCGCGGCGAATGCGACCGGGCGCTGTCGATCGGTGCCGACGGCTCTGCAACCGCCGAGGCGCTGATCCGTTTCTCGCTGCTGTCGGCGCTGTCGACCCACAACGACATCCCGGAAAAGGCCTCAAAACCCTTCTCCAAGGATCGCGACGGGTTTGTGCTGGCCGAAGGCTCCGGTGCGCTGGTGCTGGAATCGCTTGAGGCTGCCCTCGCCCGTGGCGCCAGCGTCCTCGGCATCCTTCGTGGCTGTGGCGAAAAGGCCGACGATTTCCACCGCACCCGCTCCAAGCCCGATGGTTCGCCGGCGATTGCGGCGGTACGCGCCGCTTTGGCCGACGCCGGTTTGAGCGAGGACGAGATCGACTATGTCAACGCCCACGGCACCTCCACGCCGGAAAACGACAAGATGGAGCACCTGTCTTTGTCGACCGTATTCGGCGAACGGATCGGCTCAATGCCGATCTCGTCGAACAAGTCGATGATCGGTCACACGCTGTCGGCCGCCGGCGCGGTCGAAGCCGCGTTTTCGCTGATGACCATGCGTGAAAGCGTCATTCCGCCGACCATTAATTACGACAATCCCGACCCGGCGATCGTGCTCGACGTGGTGCCGAACAAGAAGCGCAATGCCGAAGTCGGCACGGTTTTGTCGAACTCCTTCGGCTTTGGCGGCCAGAACACCTGCCTTGTCATGGCGCGGGAACCGGTCTAAGCGAGCGCTTTCCGCTCAAACAGAACCGACAGGCCTTATGCGCGCACTGCAACTTATCGAGGACCGCCGTCTTGAAACGGTGGACCTGCCGCCCCCGCCGCCGCCCGCACTGGGCGAGGTTACGCTGCGCATCAAGGCGGTGGCGCTGAACCACATCGACGTCTGGGGCTGGCGCGGCATGGCCTTCGCCAAGCGCAAGCTGCCGCTGGTCGTCGGCGCCGAAGCCTCCGGCGAAGTCGAGGCCGTCGGTCCCGGCGTTTCCAGCCTGCTGCCCGGGCAATTGGTGTCGATCTATGGCGCCCGCACCTGCGGCCTCTGCCGTGCCTGTCGCGAAGGCCGCGACAATCTTTGCGAACATGTATCGGGCGTGCACGGCTTCCATCTCGACGGTTTTGCCCAGGAGAAGATCAACCTGCCGGCGCGCCTGCTGGTCCCTGCCCCGCCCGGCGTGACCGATGTCGGCGCCGCCGTCGCGCCCGTCACCTTCGGCACGGTCGAGCACATGCTTTTCGACAACGCGAAGCTGCAACCGGGCGAAACCATCCTGATCCATGCCGGCGGCTCCGGCATCGGCTCGGCGGCGATCCAGCTGGCCAAGCGCATGGGTTGCACCATCATCACCACGGTCGGCTCGAACGACAAGATCGACAAGGCCAAGGCGCTCGGCGCCGACCATGTTATCAACTACCGTGACGACCGTTTTGAGGGCGTTGTACGCAAGCTGACCAAGAAGAAGGGCGTCGATGTCGTCTTCGAACATGTCGGCGCCGACACCTTTGCCGCCTCGATGCTGTGCCTCAAACGCGGCGGCCGCCTGGTCACCTGCGGTTCGACCTCGGGCGTGTCGACGCAGATCAATCTGATGCAGCTCTTCCAGCAGCAGTTGAAGTTGCTGGGCTCCTTCGGCTGCCGCATGGAGAACATGGCCAACGCCATGCAGAAGATGGCGGCGGGACAGGTTGCGCCGGTCATCGACACCGAAGTCGGCTTCGACGGTATCGACGCCGCGCTGAAGCGCATGGAAGGCCGCGACGTGTTCGGCAAGATCATCCTGCGCCTTTCTTGAGCAAAATGGTCGGCAAGGTGTTCAAAAAAGCCCGCCGGGACTTCATGTTCCGCTATGGCCGAAGACTGCGCCAGATGGAGCACTGGCTGGTGGCGCGTGCGGCGATGACGATCATCTCGCTGCTGCGTCTGCTGCCGGCCGACAGCGCGCTCAATTTCGCCGACCGCGCCGCCCGCCGCATCGGCCCGCGGGTCGGACGCCACCGCGTCGCTGTCAACAATCTGCGTCTCGCCTACCCCGACAAGAGCGACGCCGAAATCGAGGCCATCGCCTCCGACATGTGGGGCAACATGGCCCGGCTTGCCGCCGAATACATCTTCCTCGATGCGCTGTTCGACTATGACCCGAACGCGACGACGCCCGGGCGCGTCGAAGTCGGTGGCGCCGATCACTTCAAGCACATCGCCACCGAGCAGAAGCCGCACATCCTGTTCACCGGCCATCTCGGCAATTTCGAGCTTTTGGCGGTGGCGGCCGCGACCTTCGGCATGCAGATCACGGCGCTGTTTCGCCCGCCCAACAACCCGTACCTCGCCGACTACATCCACTCGACCCGCCGTTCGAGCATGGGCGCTCTGTTGCCCTCCTCCACCGGCGCCTCCTTCGCGCTGGCGTCCATTCTCGAGAGTGGCGGCAATATCGGCGTTCTGGTCGACCAGAAATTCTCAAGCGGGCTGGAGACGACCTTCTTCGGCCGCCCGTGCCAGAGCAATCCGGTTCTGGGCATGCTTGCCCGTCACTATGATTGCGATGTCTATCCGGCGCGCTGCATCCGGTTGCCCGGCAACCGCTTCCGCCTCGAGATCGAGGACAAGCTGACCTTGCCGCGTAATGAAAGCGGCAGCGTCGATGTCCCCGCCACCACCCAACTGCTCGCCAACGTCGTCGAGCGCTGGGTTCGCGAGGACCCGGGACAGTGGATGTGGTTCCACAAGAGGTGGGAAATCTCAGGCCGGCGTCGCCGCCGGCGTGGACAGGCCAAAGCAATTCCAGGAAAAGTGTGAAACGGTTTTCCCGGGAAAAGCGCGTAGCGCTTTCCCTTGGGAATTGCGCCAAAAAAGAGTTCGACGCTGCCGGCCAGCGGCAGCGGCAATCTTAGGTCGTCAGTTCGTCACCACGATCCGGGTGTTGCCGAAGCCGACTTCCCGCACCATCGAATAGAAGGTCGCGGCATTTGCCGTGTGCAACCGCACGCAGCCATGCGAGGCCGGACGCCCAAGCTGCCTCACCGCATTGGTGCCATGGATGGCGTAGCCGCCATGGAAGAACACCGAATAAGGCATTGGCGACATGTGGTATTTCTTCGAATACCACATCCGCGCCGTCCGTTGCGGCCGATATGTGCCGGGCGGCGTGAAATAGCCGCGGCGCGCGGTCGACACGCTCCAGCGATAGAGCACCTGGCCGTACTGGCTGACGGTCATGGTCTGCGATGAGACGTCGATGCTGGCCACCAGCGAAGCAGCCTTGCTTTCGATGGATGTGCCGAGCAGGATTGCAGCAAAAGCTGCCGCCATGAGAACGATTTTAGTCATGAGATCAAACCCCTTTGATGCCCCTTGCCTGCTCTATGATCACGCGGTTTTTCACCTTTTTAACGGCAGGTGAGTGAAGTAACACACACTCCTTGATAAAATCGCCAATCTAAAGCAGCGAATTTGAACGATTTTCCCGCTATAGTTGCTGCTGCGATGCGTACTTTCCACGCCGATGGCGTGACGCTTGCAAAACCATCCCCTTGCCTGCTCAAATCCGGGAATGAACGAACGACTCCTTAAGGCGATCGACGACCGTTCAGATGAACTGGTCCAGCTTGCCGCCGACCTGATCCGCTTCCCGACCATCAACCCGCCGGGTGAAGCCTATCGCCCCTGCGCGGAATATATTGCTGCCCGGCTAAGCAAGCGCGGCTTCGAAACCGAATTTATCCGCGCCGAGGGCACGCCCGGCGATACCGACCGCTATCCGCGCGTCAATGTCGTCGCCCGCTTCGACGGCCGCTCGCCCGGCGCCTGCGTCCATTTCAACTCGCATATCGATGTCGTCGAAGCCGGCGAAGGCTGGAGTGTCGATCCCTTTGCCGGCGTGGTGAAGGACGGCAAGGTTTACGGGCGCGGCGCCTGCGACATGAAGGGGGGCCTTGCCGCGTCGATCATCGCGGCCGAGGCGTTCATGGAGGTTTTCCCCGATTTTCCCGGCGCCATCGAAATCTCGGGCACCGTCGACGAGGAGTCCGGCGGCTTCGGTGGCGTCGCCCACCTGGCCAAGCTCGGCTATTTCTCGAAACCGAAGGTCGACCACGTCATCATCCCGGAGCCGCTGAACAAGGATCGCATCTGCCTTGGCCATCGCGGTGTCTGGTGGGCAGAGATCGAGACCAAGGGCGAGATCGCGCATGGCTCGATGCCGTTCCTCGGCGACAATGCGGTGCGCCACATGGGCGCCGTGCTGCAGGCCTTCGAGGACGAACTGTTTCCGGCGCTCGACCGCAAGGTGACGCGCATGCCGGTCGTGCCCGAAGGCGCAAAGCGCTCGACCATGAACATAAACTCGATCCATGGCGGGCAGACCGAGGATTTCCGCCCCGGCCTGCCCTCGCCCAACGTGCCGGATGCTTGCCGGCTGACCATCGACCGCCGCTTCCTGCTCGAGGAAGACCTTGCCACGGTCAAAAGCGAAGTGACCGATATTCTCGACCGGCTGAAACGCGAGCGCAAAAAGTTCGACTACGAGATCCGCGACCTGATGGAGGTTCTGCCGCTGATGACCGAACGCGATGCGCCGGTGGTCAAGGCAGTGGCGCAAGGTATCATGGCGATCTTCGACCGCGAGCCGGATTATATTATTTCGCCAGGCACTTACGACCAGAAGCACATTGCCCGCATCGGCCACCTCTACGATTGCATCGCCTATGGTCCGGGCATTCTCGATCTCGCCCACCGGCCCGACGAATGGGTCGGTATCTCGGACATGGTGGAGTCCGCCAAAGTGATGGCGATCGGGCTCAATGTGCTGCTCAGAGGAACGGCTACCGGCTGATCCGTCGACATCAGCCGAAAAAACATTCCTCCCGGCGCCGCTGCAGAGCACGAAACGCAATTTACTCCACCTCGAAATCACGCTTCTATCCACCAGGGTTCGAGCATTTGGGAGTTGCACGATGAAATTGTGGAAAACCATTCTTGCCGCGGCAGTGTTGGCGCTGGCCGCCGGCAGCCAGGCATTTGCCGCGCGTACCGACCTGGTGATCGGCATTACCCTCGAACCGCCGCACCTCGATCCGACCGCCGGTGCCGCCGCGGCGATCGACGAAGTGCTCTACGCCAACGTCTTCGAGGGCCTGACCCGCATTGGTCCGAACGGCGAAGTGCTGCCCGATCTCGCCGAGAGCTGGGCCATTTCCGATGACGGCAAGGTCTACACCTTCAAACTGCACACCGGTGTGAAATTCCATGACGGCACCGATTTCGACGCCAGCGACGTGAAATTCTCGCTCGACCGCGCCCGCGCCGACAATTCGGTCAACGCGCAAAAGGCGCTGTTCGCCGCCATCGACACGGTCGACGTCGTCGATCCGGCGACGGTCAAGGTCACGCTGAAGAACCCGCAAGGGTCGTTCCTCTACAATATGGGCTGGGGCGACGCGGTGATCGTGGCGCCGGAAAGCGCCGACACCAACAAGGAAAAGCCCATCGGCACCGGCCCGTTCAAATTCCAGAGCTGGGCCAAGGGCTCGTCGATCACGCTGGTCAAATCGGACACCTACTGGGGCGCTCCGGTATCTCTCGACAAGGCCGAGTTCCGCATCGTTCCCGATGCCGCGGCCGCCGTGCCGGCGCTGCTTTCCGGCGACATCCAGGCCTTCCCCTTCTTCGACCCCGACAGCGTCGCCCAGGTCAAGGACGACCCGCGTTTCAAGGTGGTGATCGGCTCGACCGAGGGCGAAACCATTCTGGCGATCAACAACAAGAAGCAGCCTTTCGACAAGCTCGAGGTGCGGCAGGCGATTGCCTTCGCGCTCGACCGCAAGGCGATCATCGACGGCGCCTCGGCCGGCCTCGGCGTGCCGATCGGCTCGCACATGTCACCCGCCAGCAAGGCCTATGTCGACCTCACCGGGCTGTATCCGCACAATGTCGACAAGGCCAAGGAGCTGCTGAAGCAGGCCGGGTTTGAGAACGGCTTCAAGGCGACGCTGAAACTGCCTCCGCCCTCCTATGCCCGCCTCGGCGGCGAGATCATCGCCTCGCAGCTGCGCGATGTCGGCATCGATCTGGAGATCATTCCGGTCGAATGGGCGCAGTGGCTGGATCAGGTGTTCACCAAGAAGGATTACGACCTCACCATCGTCTCCCACACCGAGCCCAACGACATCGATATCTATTCGCGCAAGGACTATTACTTCAACTACGACAACCCGGCCTTCGACAAGATCATCGCCGAGCTGAACCTCACCTCCGACGACGCCAAGCGCAACACGCTGCTCGGCGAAGCGCAGAAGATCCTGGCCGACGATGCCGTGGTCGGCTTCCTCTACGAACTGCCGAAGGTCGGCGTCTGGGACGCCAAGCTGCAAGGCTTGTGGGAGAACGCGCCGATCCAGGCGAATGACCTGACCAAGGTGAAGTGGACGGATTGACCGCCTACCTCCTCAAACGCCTCGCCATCGCCATCGCGACCTTGATCCTGGCCTCGATGGTGGTATTCGCCGTGCTCGAAATCCTGCCCGGCGATCCGGCACGGTTGATGCTGGGCCTCAACGCCAGCGCCGAACAGGTCGAACTGCTGCGCAACCAGATGGGCCTCAACGCGCCACTGGTCTTGCGCTACCTCCACTGGGTGGGCGGCCTGCTCAGCCTCGATTTCGGCCGCTCCTACACCTATTCGGTGCCGGTCATCGACCTTGTGCGCGAACGCATGGCGGTTTCCCTGCCGCTGGCGCTGATCGCGCTGGCGCTGTCGACCATCATCGCCATTCCGGTCGGGCTTTATTCCGCCAGCCGCCGCGGCCGGGCCGGTGACACCATCGCCATGGGCGCCGCCCAGCTCGGCGTTGCCGTGCCGAACTTCTGGTTCGCGCTGATGCTGATCTATCTCTTTGCCGTCTGGCTGCGGCTGGTGCCGGCCGGCGGCTTTCCCGGCTGGGGTGCCGGTGTCTGGCCGGCGCTGAAATCGCTGCTGCTGCCGGCCGTAGCACTCGCTCTGCCGCAGGCGGCGATCCTAGCCCGCGTCGCCCGCTCGGCGCTGATCGAGGTGCTGAACGAGGACTATATTCGCACCGCTCGCGCCAAGGGACTGCCCTACCGCGCTGTGTTGTGGCGGCACGCGCTGCGCAATGCGATGATCCCTGTGCTGACCATTTTGGGCCTGCAATTCGCCTTCCTGCTCGCCGGCACCATCATCATCGAAAACGTCTTTTATCTCCCCGGCCTCGGCCGGCTGGTGTTCCAGGCAATCACCCAGCGCGACCTGGTCGTCGTCGAAAGCATCGTCATGCTGCTGGTCGTCGCCGTCATTGCGGTCAACCTCGTCGTCGACGTGTCCTATGCCATCGTCGACCCCCGCCTTCGAGGCCGGCAATGACGCTGCACATCGACATCCCAGAGGAGACGTTTGGCAGCATCCTGGCCAAGGCATTCCGCAACCGCTCCTTCCTCATCGGCTTCGCCATCACTGTGCTGGTGGTGGCAATGGCGCTCGTCTCTTACGTCTGGACGCCTTACGACGTGACCAAGCTGGTGATCTCGGACAAGACGCTCGCGCCCTCTTCGGCGCACTGGTTCGGCACCGATCATTTCGGACGCGATATCCTGTCGATGATCATGGTCGGCGCCCGCAATTCGATCGCCGTGGCACTGGTCGCGGTCGGCATCGGCATGGGCGTCGGCGTGCCGCTCGGCACCTTTGCCGCGGCGCGCGGCGGATTTGTCGACGAGGCGCTGATGCGGCTGAACGATCTCGTCTTCGCCTTCCCGGCGCTGCTGTCGGCGATCATGATCACCGCCATCTTCGGGCCGGGCGCGATCAACGCCATCATCGCCATCGGCATCTTCAACATTCCGGTGTTCGCCCGCGTCGCCCGCGCCGGCGCGCTGGCGATCTGGCCGCGCGAATTCATCCTCGCCGCGCGTGCCGCCGGCAAGAGCAAGACCCAGATCAGCATCCAACACGTGCTGCCCAACATCGCCACGCTGCTTCTGGTGCAAGGCACCATCCAGTTCGCGCTCGGCATCCTCGCCGAAGCCGGGCTGTCTTATGTCGGCCTCGGCGCCCAGCCGCCAATGCCGAGCTGGGGCCGCATGCTGTTCGACGCGCAGACGCGCATGGTGGTGGCGCCATGGATGGCGATTTTCCCGGGCATGGCCATCGTCATCACCGTGCTCGGCCTCAACCTGCTCGGCGACGGCATTGCCGACATCCTCGACCCGAAATCGCGGCGGCAGCGATGAGCTTGCTGGAGATCGAAAACCTGTCGCTGGCGATCGGCGGCACGCCGATCCTGAAAGAGGTGGAGCTCTCAGTCGCGCCCGGTGAGGTGATGGGGCTGGTCGGAGAATCCGGCTCCGGCAAATCGATGACGGCACTGACCATCATGCAGCTTCTGCCGCACGCCGCGCGCGCCAGCGGCCGCGTCTCTTTCGACGGCATCGACATCCTTGCGGCCACCGAGGACCAGATGTGCGCGCTGCGCGGCGACGACATCGGCATGGTCTTCCAGGAGCCGATGACGGCGCTCAATCCGGTAAAAACCATCGGCGAGCAAATCGCCGAAGGCATACGCTGGCACACCAAGGCAAGCCGAGCCGAAGCTGAGGACCGGGCGCGCAAAATGCTCGACCGCGTCGGCCTGCCCGAAGCGAAATTCCCGCTGTCTCGCTATCCGCACGAACTGTCGGGCGGCCAGCGCCAGCGCGTCGTCATCGCCATTGCCTGCGCGCTGAAACCCAAGCTGCTCATCGCCGACGAGCCGACGACGGCGCTCGACGTGGTGCTGCAGGCGCAGATCCTCGACCTGCTGCGCGGCCTTGTCAGCGAAAACCGCATGGGTCTGCTGTTGATCTCGCACGACCTTGCTGTCGTGACCGAGATGGCCGACCGCATCACCATCCTGCGCCACGGCGAAGTGATGGAGGCCGGCGACACTGCACGCACGCTGTCGGAACAGCTTAACCCCTACACGCGCCAGCTGGCACTGGCCTCGATGCATGTGCCGGCGCGCGCCAAGGCGCATGCTACCGGCCAAGGCAAGCCGCTGCTTGAGGTCGAAGGCGTGACGCGGGATTATTCCGGCCGGCGCACCTCCCTGTTCCAACGCCCGACGCCAATCCGCGCTGTCGACGACGTCTCCCTGTCGTTGGCGCCCGGTCAATCGGTGGCGCTGGTCGGACGCTCCGGCTGCGGCAAGTCCACGCTGGCCCGCATGATCCTGGCGCTCGACAAATCCACCTCGGGAACGATCCGCTTCCGCGGCGAAACCATCACCGGCAGGAGCGAGGCGGAGCTGAAGCCAGCGCGGCGCGACATGCAGGTGGTGTTCCAGGACCCTTACGGTTCCTTCGACCCGCGCCAGAAGGTCGAGAAACTGGTGGCCGAGCCGCTGCATGTGCTGGAGAAAAAGCCGACGCCTGCCGAGCGGCGCGAGATGGTGGCGCATACACTGCACGAAGTCGGCCTCGGCGTCAGCGACATGGACAAATATCCGCATGAATTTTCCGGCGGCCAGCGCCAGCGCCTGTCGATCGCCCGCGCCATCATCACACGCCCGAAATTGGTGGTGGCCGACGAGCCGGTCTCGGCACTCGACGTCTCGATCCGCGCCCAGATCCTCGATCTGTTCGCCGAGCTCAATCAGAGGCTCGGCATCGCCTATCTCTTCATCACCCACGATCTGACCGTCGCCCGCGCCATCACCGACGAGGTGCTGGTGATGCATGACGGCAGGATCGTCGAGCGCGGCAAGACCAGTGATGTGCTCGACCATCCCCAGTCGGAGGCGGCAAAGGCGCTGGTGGCAGCCGCCCCGGATTTGCATCGGGCGATTGCGCGGCGCATGCAGGAACAGGGGTGAGCGGCCGGTTCGCGCAGCGAATTCATCGTGCCAGTGGCACGATGAAAGGTCGCGAACGCTGGGACGCTGCGAAGCAGCGGGGACCCGGCTAGCCGCCGTCGAGCCCAGCTCTGCCGGCTTACTCTTCCGGCTTCACCACATCGACCGGGCTGATGTCCAGCAGGTCGAGCGTACGGCGCAGCAGCCGCACCTCGCTCTCGGCCAATTTTGAATCGGCCTTGGCGATCTCCGCCATATGGCGTGCCAGCAGCTTGCGCCGCTCGACATCGAGATCGCGAAACAGCGCGATGGCCTGCGAGCCGTTGGTCTCGTAGCCGAACTCGTTGAGATATTCGACGACCGCGTCGATGCTGGTTTCCGGGATGCCGAAGGCCTCCTTGCAGATGCGCCGGAAGGCGACCATCTCGCTCTCCGACACCGAGCCGTCGGCGAGGATCATGCGAAACAGCATCAGCAGTTCCGCCGACAGCACCGGGTCGTCGGCAACCTTGCGTACGCCGGGGTCGCCATCGAAGATCGAGCGTATCTGATCGAGCAATGCCATCGCCAACAGCGTCCCTTTTCCCAATCCGCCCAGCGCATGTGACCCAAAAGTGCGCAGCGGCTTTGGGATAATGACATGCACCACGGGAAATCCAAGCGCAACGTGCCTGGATAGACGTAGCGCGGAATCGGCCTTGCGCAAACCAGATCGCCGTGGTCGAAGGCACGGCGCTACGTTCCCGCCGGAATACTTACAAAATCCCGATGTTCGACCTCGCCACCCAGACCGTAATCATGCTCGCCTTCGCTGCCTTTGCAGCCGGCTTTGTCGATTCGATAGCCGGCGGCGGCGGCCTGATCACCATACCGGCTCTGCTGCTTGCCGGTTTCCCGCCGGCCGCAGCACTTGGAACCAACAAGCTGCAGGGCATTTTCGGCACGGCGTCGGCGACCATCCACTACGCCATGAATGGCCATGTCGATCTGCGCCGTCAGTTGCCGTCCGCGCTTCTGGCCCTTGCCGGCAGTGCCGTCGGCGCCTTGCTGGCGGCCTTCGTGCCCGGCGATCTCTTGCGGGCGCTGCTGCCGCTGCTGTTGATCGCCATTGCGCTCTACTTCGCGGTGAAACCCAACATGAACGATGTCGACCGCGCCGAGCGCCTGTCGCCCTTCCTGTTCGGGCTGATCGTGGCACCCGCTGTCGGCTTCTATGACGGCCTGTTCGGGCCGGGAGCCGGCTCCTTCTACATGCTGGCCTTCGTCAGCCTCGCCGGCTTCGGCGTGCTCAAGGCGACGGCGCACACCAAGCTGCTCAATTTCGCCTCCAACATCGGCGGCTTCATCGTCTTTGCCGTCGCCGGTGTCGTCTATTGGAAGATCGGCCTGATGATGGGCGTCGCCCAGTTCCTCGGCGCGCGCCTCGGCGCCAGCCTCGCCATCCGCATCGGCGCAAGGCTGATCAAGCCGCTGCTGGTGATCATCTGCCTGGCGCTGGCGATCAAGCTGCTGGCCGATCCGGCAAACCCGTTACGCCAGCTAATTGGTGTATGAGCCCACGCCCTGATAGAATGTGGTCGTACGAATCATGTTGGAGGGACCACACATGAATCTTAGTGCACCCACTCAGCTTATTTTCATTATTTCCCTTGTCATCGCCATCATCGGCCTTCTCGCCGCGCTTGGCGTTCTTGCGTTTATTCCCTTGGCATCGGTCTGGATTATGCTCATCGCCTACATCGTGCTTGCCGCCGGCTGCATGATGCGCGGCGCCTGAGCACTCAAATCTCAGGTAACCGAAGCGCCCGGCCAAAAGCCGGGCGCTTTTGATTCCGTCCCCTTTTGATTCGGATCGGGGGTCTGCTAGATTTGATCGGCAAAGGATGGCCTATGCCGATCGAGATGCAGCGCCGCAAGGAACAGGACCTCTCCATCGCCGGGCGGTTCGAGATGCGCCGGCGGGCTCCGCCGCCCGCGCTCGACGGCATTGTGTCGGACGTTTGCGGCTATCGCGAAACCGCGCCCGGCCATTTCCGCAACATCGAATACGCCTCGCTGACCGTGCCGCTGGTGATCAGCTTCGCCGAGCCGTTCGCCATCGGCCTTGGCAAGGATCCCGGCGACAATGACCGTTTCGCCAGTTTCGCCGCCGGCCTGTTTGCCGGCCCGGTGATGATCGAATCCTTTGGCGGTGCCTGCTGCGTACAGATCAACTTCACCCCACTCGGCGCCCGCCGCTTCTTCGGCTTGCCAATGAGCGAACTGGCTGACAGCATGGTCGTGCTCGACGATGTGCTTGGCGCCGAGGGCATGGCGCTGCGCGAACGGCTTGGCAATGCACCGGATTGGGCGACGCGTTTCGACCTTGCCGAGGCCTTCGTCGCCACCCGTCTCGGGCATGCCGCCGATACGTCGCCTGAAATTACCTGGGCGTACGACCGCATCGTTATCTCGGGCGGCCGGACCCGCATTTCCTCGATCGCCGAAAAACTGGGCTGGAGCCGCAAACATCTCGCCGGCAAATTCTGCGATGCGACCGGCATCGGGCCGAAGACGCTGTCGCGCATCGTGCGTTTCAACCGGGCACTCGGCCTGTCTCGGCAGGACCAAAGCGACTGGGCCGATATCGCCGCCGATTGCGGCTATGCCGACCAGGCGCATCTGGTGCGCGAGTTCCGCCAGCTCGCTGGAGAAACCCCAACGGCGCTGAGGTAACATTTCTTCAAGACGGCGGGAATGCCTTCGAACAGAGTGGGTTATCGACCAACTTGAATGAAGGAGGTTTTCATGCCCGTCACCACTGAAGCGCCCCGGCTCTACCCGGCGCTGCGCTACAAGAATGCAGGAAAAATGATCGACTGGCTGGGCGAGGCCTTCGGCTTCGAAGTCCGCGCCCGCTATGGCGAGGGCGACATCGTGCACCATGCCGAACTCACTTTCGGTTCCTCGATGATCATGCTGGGCACGGCGCGCAGCGACGACTACGGCAAGATGGTCGGCGAGCCCGGCTCCGGCGGCGGCAAGTCGATCTACGTCGCCGTCGACGATGCCGATGCCGCCCATGCCAGGGCCAAAAAGGCCGGCGCCACGATCATCCAGGAATTGACCGACCGCGACTATGGCAGCCGCGAATTCATCTGCCGCGATCCGGAAGGCAATGTCTGGTCGTTCGGGACGTATTGGCCGAAGGTGGGCGAGAAGGCTTGAGTTAAGCTGGCTGGTGTCTTCAGTTGGAGCGTTTGCGCAGCGGCCGAGCCAGCGCCGGGCAGATCTACCCGGCGTGGTGCTTCTCACGCACATACGTCACCTCGTGGACAATCTCGCGACCGTCGAACGGGTTTTGGGCGGGCGGCGAGGTGTAAGTCAGCGTATGTTCGTCGACATTGCAGAACCGCACCTGCTCAGTGCCGCTCCATGCCTCATTCCAACTCATGTCGACGTGATGGACGACCCGGTCCGGACTCAACCGTGTAGCTGCCCGAATAGGCGAACATCGAGTCGAACAACGCAATCTTCTCCTCGGCGGATGGCGGCAATCGATCGGGCCGGCTGCGATTGTTCCGAAGTATAAAGAAAATGACGCGCTCCGGTGTGTAGATGACGATGCCGTGAGGATCCTGTCCCAGTGCTTCTCGCAGCTCCCCCGTCGCAACATCCCTCGTCATCCACGACGTCATCCTCCAGCTTCCAAGAAGGAGATCGCGGCTAATGGGCTTGGCCGTCATCTCTTGGGCCATGTGTACCTCCATCATTCTCCTGGCAGGGACATTTTATACCACTAGCGTGGCTCCGTCTTACCGTCTCGCAAAACCCGTCCATCGACCAGGGCGTTTGCGGCGCGGCAGCGGACCGGCATCCCTGTTTCCGGGCGCCGCTTAGCGCGCGAGCGAAAAAATCGCATCACAGTCGAGGTGGGCCTCCAGCTCGGCTGCGATGTCATCCAGGGCCTTTTCCACTTCGGCCCGGTAGTCGATACCGCCGCCTTTGATGCCGAGGCTTTCCAGGAATTTTGTCCGGAAAGCGTCGGCGGAAAACAGCCCGTGCAGGTAGGTGCCAAAGACCTTGCCGTCGGCGGAGATGGCGCCGTCATCGGCGCCGTTGATGACGGCGGACGGCCGCGCCATGTCCGGCCCCGTGGTGCGGCCGAGATGGATTTCGTAGCCCTCGAGCGGCAGGCCGAACGGCACCGAGCGCGCGCTGACATTGCGCACCGTCTTTTCCGGTTCCATCACCGTCTCGATGTCGAGCAGGCCGAGCCCCTCGGCCTCGGTGGCGCTGCCTTCGATGCCATCGGGATCGCGCACCATGCGGCCCAGCATCTGAAAACCGCCGCAGATGCCGACGACATGGCCGCCGCGTTTGCGATGCGCCAGGAGATCGCGATCCCAGCCATTCTCGCGGAACTTTATGAGGTCGCCGATCGTGGATTTCGAACCGGGAATGATCACCAGCCCGGCATCCTCCGGCAGCTTCTTTCCCGGCGGCACGAATACCACCTCGACCTGCGGCTCGGCCTTGAGTGGATCGAGATCGTCGAAATTGGCGATGCGGCCAAGCATCGGCACGGCGACTTTCAACGCCCTTCTCTCGCCGGAAGCCAGTCGTTCGAGCACGACCGAATCCTCCGACGGCAGCCGCGCTGCCGCCTTCAGCCACGGCACGACGCCAAAGCAGCGCCAGCCGGTGAATTTTTCGATCGCCCTGATGCCGTCATCGAACAGCGAGACATCGCCGCGAAACTTGTTGATGAGGTAGCCGACGATCATGCGCCGGTCTTCCTCCGGCAGGATCAGATGCGTGCCGGCGACCGAAGCGATGACGCCGCCGCGGTCGATGTCGCCGACCAGGATCACCGGCACGTCGGCGCGCGTGGCAAAGCCCATATTGGCTATGTCGCGGTTTCTCAGATTGATCTCGGCCGGCGAGCCCGCCCCTTCGACGATGATGAGGTCAGCGCCCTCACCGACCTTTGCCCAGGATTCCAGCACGGTGTCCATCAGCCCCGCTTTCATCGTCTGGTAGTCCCTCGCTCGCGCCTCGCCGAACACCTTGCCCTGCACGATCACCTGCGAACCGATGTCGCTCTGGGGTTTGAGCAGCACCGGATTCATATGCACGGTCGGCTGAACACCACAGGCCAGCGCTTGCAGCCATTGCCCCCGGCCAATCTCGCCGCCGCCGGCGCGGTTGTCGCCGGGAATGTCCGCGACGGCGGCATTGTTCGACATGTTCTGTGGCTTGAACGGCCTGACCTTCAGCCCACGGTTTTTCGCGGCGCGGCAGAGACCCGCCACCAGCACGGTCTTGCCGACATCCGAGCCGGTGCCTTGCAGCATGATTGCCTTGGCCATGGTTCAGCCCCTGCCCTGCGCGCCGGGAATGGTCGACTTCTGCGCCAGCGGCCCGCCGCGCCAGATGTAGAGCGCCAACAGCGGCTCGTCGCCGGTGCGCATGGCATGGCTGACATTGGAGGCGTGATGGATTACCTCACCCGCCTGGCGGACATGAAAGGCGCCCTCGCCCATCCGCCATTCAGTGCCGCCGGTCAGCGGAATGTAGATCTCCTCGGCAATATGATGGTGGTCGGGATAGGTGATATCAGGTCCGAGGATCAGCAATCCGGCCGCGACCTCCGTGTTGACGAAATGGCCGCGCAGCCCAAAAACCTCCAGCCAGCCATACTTCTGCAGGAACGCCGCGCCGAAATCCGCTGCATTGTAGGTCTGCCCCCAATACAGATCGTTGCGGCGCTGCGCCAATCGCCGCACCAGCGGTTGCGCATCCGGCGGCGCCAGTTCGGCGATGCGGTTGAGCTGATCAACGCAAGGCAGCGGATGCGCTTCGAGCGGACGAGCCGGCATTGTCCAGTCGATCCGGCCTACAGCGTCACGCACCAGTGCATTGTCCACGCCCCGGAGATAGCCGTGGAAACGGTCGAGCAGCTCGCTGAGATATGTCGGCACGCAATGCTCCGTTGATCCATTCATGCACAGCCGCTGCGCAGCAGGCCGGGTTGCGCGGCGGCATCATTGGTCTAGATTGGGCGGCGCGCAAAGCCAAAAACAACAGGCCAGCAAGCCAACCCCCAGCAAGGGGAAACACAGGGAGCACGCCATGGACGCCGCAGTCGATGCGAGCACCAGCCAGTTCGAACTCAACGAGGAGCAGCGCGCCATCCAGGAGATGGCGCAGGCCTTCGCCGCCGATCGCGTCGCGCCTAATGCACTCGAATGGGACCGGGCAAAACACTTTCCCGCCGATGTGATCCGCGAGACCGGCCCGCTTGGCCTCGGCGGCATCTATGTCAGGGACGATGTCGGCGGTTCGGCGCTCGGCCGGCTCGACGCCGTGCTGATCTTCGAGGCGCTGTCGCACGCCGATCCGGCGTTTTCCTCCTTCATCTCCATCCACAACATGGCGGCCTCGATGATCGACCGCTTCGGCAGCGACGAGCAGCGCCAGCGCTTCCTGCCGAAGCTGACCTCGATGGAATGGCTGGCAAGTTATTGCTTGACCGAGCCCGGCTCGGGTTCCGACGCGGCGGCGCTAAAAACGCGCGCGGTGAAGAGCGGCGACGACTATGTGCTGAACGGCGCCAAGCAGTTCATTTCCGGCGCCGGCGACAGCGACCTCTATGTCGTGATGGCGCGCACCGGCGCCGACGGTCCCAAGGGTATTTCCACCTTCGTCGTGCCCAAGGACGCGTCCGGCCTTTCCTTCGGCGCCAATGAGCACAAGATGGGCTGGCACATGCAGTCGACCCGCCAGGTCATTTTTGAAGACTGCAAGGTGCCGGCGGCAAACCTGCTGTCGGGCGAAGGCGCCGGTTTCGGCATCGCCATGGCCGGGCTCGACGGCGGCCGCCTCAACATTGCCGCCTGCTCGCTCGGCGGCGCGCAGTCGGCGCTCGACAAGGCGCTGTCCTATACCGCCGAGCGCAAGGCCTTCGGCTCGAAGATCAACCAGTTCCAGGCGTTGCAGTTCAGGCTGGCCGACATGGAGACCGAGCTGCAGGCGGCCCGCATTTTCCTCTACGCCGCCGCAGCGAAACTCGACCGCAAGGCGCCGGATGCCGGCAAATGGTCGGCCATGGCCAAGCGCTTCGTCACCGACATCGGCTTCAATGTCGCCAATGAGGCGCTGCAGCTGCATGGCGGCTACGGCTATCTGCACGATTACGGCATCGAGAAGCTGGTGCGCGACCTGCGCGTCCACCAGATCCTCGAAGGCACCAACGAGATCATGCGCGTGATTATCGCGCGGGCACTGATTGGCCGCTGACGGCAACAATTCAGGAGAACTTGATGACCACCATTGCCTTCATCGGCCTAGGGAACATGGGCAATCCGATGGCCGCCAACCTGGTCAAAGCGGGGCATTCGGTGAATGGTTTTGACCTTATGCCGGAAAACCTCACGGTCGCCCGTGAACATGGTGTGACGGTAATGGCCAATGCTGTTGCCGCGGTGAAAGACGCCGATGTCGTCATCACCATGTTGCCGGCCGGCAAGCACGTGCTCTCGGTTTACGAGGACATCGCGCCCAAGGCCAAACCAGGCGCGCTGTTCATCGATTCCTCGACCATCGACGTCGAATCGGCCCGCAAGGCCCATGCCGTTGCAAAGAAGCATGGGCTGCATTCGATCGATGCCCCCGTCTCCGGCGGCACAGGCGGCGCTGCAGCCGGCACCCTCACCTTTATGGCCGGGGGCGCCAAGGACGCCTTTGCCAAGGCCGAGCCGATCCTGAAGCCGATGGCCGGCCGCATTGTCCATTGCGGCGATGACGGCGCCGGCCAGGCGGCAAAAATCTGCAACAACATGATGCTCGGCATTTCGATGATCGGCGTTGCCGAGGCCTTCGTGCTGGCCGAAAAACTGGGCCTCTCGCATCAGGCGCTGTTCGACGTCGCCTCGACCTCGTCTGGCCAGTGCTGGTCGCTGACCACCTACTGCCCGGTGCCCGGCCCAGTGCCGGCATCGCCGGCCAACAGGGATTACAAGCCGGGCTTTGCCGCGGCACTCATGCTGAAGGACCTGAAACTGTCGCAGGAGGCTGCCCAAAGTGCGGGCGCGGTGACGCCGATGGGGGCCGAAGCAGCCCAGCTTTATGCGCTGTTCAACGCGCAGGGAAATGGCGGCGCCGATTTTTCCGGGATCATAAATTTCCTTCGCGGCAATTCTCTATAAGTTTCGAATTTTGCAGCGTTTTTATCGATTTTTCTCGTATGGAAAAAATTGCAAATTTAGATTTGCTTAAGCTCTCGATAACCCGACGGTAACGATGTGCCTATACAACGGATGGCGAGGCGGACATATCGCATCCGCCCGGCGCTCCGGATCAGGTCTCGCGTACCGGAGCCCGTAAGTTTCGCAAGTGTTTTGTTGGCGAAACGCCATGCGTATCTGGCAAAGCCGCGTTCCCGATGGGGCGCGGTTTTTGCGTTTCTAGGAACTATTACTGCGTGGTCCGATTATATTTCCAGCGCAGGCGCGGCAAAACCGGAAACCGGCTTTGACCCCGACGCCAAAGTCGGAAAGAGGTGAGGCCGAAGCCTTAATCAGTCCTTTGACGACAGCCGGCGGAAATTCGCTTTCACCGCGCGGCTGGCAGGCTTCAGCGCCGCACTGATCGACCGTTCCACGGCTATGCCGTTGAACAGCGATGGCGTGCGGCCGGAAAAAACCTCCGGCCAGAAGCGCGCCGCCGATTGGAATAGCGCCATTTGCGCGGCAAACGCACCTTCGGCAACAGCCGTGGCTTTCTCATTGATGGCGCGTGCAGTCTCGGAGCCAAGGCCTCTGCCGTTTTGGGCATCGGCCGCCATCAGAGGCAGGCGCATGGCCATCACCAATGGCGCCAGCATCAGGTCGGCTCCTATGGCGCCCGCTCCTCGCGTGCGCAGTGTCTTCGTGATCTTTTTCATGAACCCCTCAACTGCAGCCGATCCTGCCGGCTGAGAACACTACGCGCGACGGCGGCTATCGTTCCCTGAAGTCCCGAAGTTGCCAGGGGCGCTCTGATCGCAGCGCGCCCCTGCGATCGATTCGCCTATTTCTTGCGCAAATCCGCCAGCGTCAGATCGAGCGCCCTGGCGATGCGTTCGCAAGCCATGTCGATCGTCTCGCGCGTCCAGATCAGCGGCGGCGACAGGATCATCGTGTCGCCGGTGGCGCGCAGCATCATGCCTTGCGCGATGGCGTGGTCACGGACCGTAACGGCGGCACTGCCCGCCGGCAGGAAGCGTTCCTTGGTCGCTCTGTTCTTGACGATCTCGATAGCCCCCATCAGCCCGATCGAACGCACCTCGCCGACCAGCTCGTGGCCGCCGATGCGCTCCTGAAGCGCCTGGGCGAAGTAAGGTCCGGTGTCGTTCTTGACGCGGTCGACCAGACCTTCCCGCTCCATGATCTCGATGTTCTTCAGCGCCACCGCGCAGGCCACCGGGTGACCCGAATAGGTATAGCCGTGATAGAACTCGCCGCCCTTTTCGACCAGTGTCGCTGCGATGCGGTCGCCGACCAGCAGTGCCGAAAGCGGCTGGTAGCCCGATGTCAGCGCCTTGGCGGTGGTGATGGTGTCGGGCTCGATGCCGAAGGTCTGCGCGGCGAACCATTCGCCGGTGCGGCCATAGCCGGTGATGACCTCGTCCAGCATCAGCAGCACATCGTATTTGCGGCAGATGCGCTGCACTTCCGGCCAGTAGCTCATTGGTGGGATTTTTACCCCACCTGCTCCCATCACCGGTTCGCCAATGAACGCGGCAACCTTGTCGGCTCCGGCTTCGAGGATGGCGTCCTCGACCGCCTTGGCGGCGCGCAGGCCGAAATCATGGTCGCTTTCGCCAGGCAGCGCCAGCTCATAGGCATAGGGCATCATCACATGGACGATGTTGGGAACGGCCCCACCGAGCTGCTTGTGCATCAAATCCATGCCGCCGAGCGACGTCCCGGCGATTGTCGAGCCGTGATAGCCCATCTTGCGCGAGATGATGCGGTTCTTCTCCGGCTTGCCTTCCAGCGCCCAGTAGTGGCGCACCAGCCGGAGCGCCGTGTCGTTGGCCTCTGAGCCCGACGAGCCGTAGAACACTTGGGCGACGCCCTTGGGCGCCAGTTCGGCCAGCTTCCTCGACAACAGCACCGGCGTCGGCGTCGAGCATTTGAAGAAGGAATTGTAGTAGGGCAATTCCTTCATCTGCGCATAGGCCGCGTCGGCCAGCTCGTCACGGCCATAGCCGACATTGACGCACCACAGCCCGGCCATGCCGTCGAGAATCTCGGTTCCATCTGCATCGTAGATGAACGGACCGTTGGCGTGGGTGATGATGCGCGAGCCGGCCTCTCGCAATTCCTTGTGGTCGGTGAAGGGATGCAGATGATGCGCGGCGTCGATCTGCTGAAGCTGCTTCAGCGAATAATTCTGATAGGTCATGTCTGGGTCTTTCCTCTGAAATCATTCCGGCGACGCCGGGGCGAATTCGTCAGAGGACGGCAGGTGGTGAATAGCCAATGCGGGCGCAAAGCCGCAAAAGCTCGGCGCGCAGCGTGCGCGGTGACGGCGTCACCGCGACCCGAAATACGCGAGCCCCAAAGGCGCTAACCAAGATCCTGACGAGAGCCATGGCCGGCACCTTAGAGCAAAGGCTGGTCGAGGTGAACCACCCTTTGCTTGGCCCACGAAGGGTCTAGGCTTTGGCGGACAACGCCCGTTGCAGGAAGACATATTTCATCGCCGTTTGTGCAGCCTGTGGCCGGCGGTCGCCGCGCCCGCCATGTCCGCCCTCGGTCTCCTCGAAGAACAAAGTCCTGTCGTGCCCTGCTTCCTGCAATCGCGCCGCCATCTTGCGGGCATGGCCGGGATGGACGCGGTCGTCAGCGGTCGATGTCGTCAGCAGCACCGGCGGATAGGCAGCGTCGGCTGACACATGCTGGTAGGGCGAGTAGGCGCCCAGCCACCTGGCCTCTTCCGGTTTCGACGGATCGCCATATTCGCCCATCCACGAGGCGCCCGGCGGCAGTTCAGTGTAGCGCAGCATGTCGAGCAACGGCACTTCGATGATGACGGCGCCGAACAGCTCGGGGTGCTGCGTCAGGGAAACGCCGGTCAGCAGGCCACCATTCGAACCGCCCTGGATGCCGAGCGAGCCGGCTGTGGCGATGCCGCGTTTGACGACATCTTCGGCCACCGCGGCGAAATCGTCGAAGGCAGTCTGGCGATTGCCCTTCAGCGCCGCCTGGTGCCAGGCCGGTCCGAACTCGCCGCCGCCGCGGATGCAGGCCTGCACATAGGCATTGCCCTTTTCCAGCCACAGCCTGCCGCGCACGCCGGCATAGCCGGGTAGCAGCGGCACCTCGAAGCCGCCATAGCCGTAAAGCAGCGTCGGCACCGGACCCTTCTGGTCGCGCCGCCTGACGACGAAATACGGGATCATGGTACCGTCCTTCGAGCGCGCCTCGAACTGTTCGGAAATCAGCGGCGCGGCATCGAAACGCGCCGGCTGCGACTTCACGGTCGTCAGCGTCTCGCCATCGTCGTCCGACCAGATGATCGAGCTCGGCGTCAGGAAATCGGTGAAGGAGAACGAAACGCTGGAGCCGAAATGCTCGGCGTGTGCGATGCCGACATTGCCGTTTTCGGGCAGCGCGACCGGTTTGATCGACCCGCCTTCCCCCTTGCGCTCGGCGACGATGACCTTGCCGCGCACATTGTCCATCAGGTTGATGAACAGCCGGTCCTGCGTGCGGGCAATGCCGGCGATCGACACGCGGTGCGCCGGCGCAAGCATGGTTTCGACAGGAGCTAGGTCGCCGGTGTCGATCCAGCGCTCGAAATCCAGGGAATAGAGGCCGTCCGGCAAGCATTCAGTGCCGTCCGGCGCCGTCCAAGGGCTGCGCACGCTGAATACAAACCGACCCTTGAACAGGGCCGTATCGGTGACATCGTCCGGCAGTGGTATGCGCCGGTTTTCGCCCGATGGCAGGCGCAGGAAACTGTGCGAGGAGAAGAAGGCGATCGCGCGGGCCAGAAACAGATACTGCCTGTCGCCGTCATATTCGACCCCGACGCCGGCCGCGAGATCCTGCTTCTCAGCCTCGAAGATCGGCGTCGCGTCTTCCAGGCGGGTGCCGCGCTTCCACAGCTTGACGACGCGCGGATAGCCGGACTGGGTTTTGTCCTCTTCCTCGAATGCGGCCGAGACAAGGACGGTATCCTTGTCCAGCCAGGAAAAACCGGATTTGGAGGCGGGAGCCCGGAAGCCGCCCTCGACGAAGGATTTGGCTTCAATGTCGAATTCGCGCATCTCGCTGGCATCGCCGCCATCCGGCGACATCGCCACCAGGCAAAGGTTGAAGTCGGGGTAGAGCCGGCTGGCGCCGCTGAACACCCACTTCACCCCCTCTTTGGCCGACAGCACGTCGAAGTCGATGATCGTCTCCCAATCCGGCTTTTCGGTCTTGTAGGAGGCGACCGTCGTACGGCGCCAGAGGCCGAGCACATTGGTCTTGTCCTGCCAGAAATTATAGACGTGGCCGTTGAGCGCGGCACCGACCGCAATGTTGTCTTCGGCCGTCATCAGGTCGAGCGCTGTCTCGAACGCCGCCTGGTAGGACGGATCGCCCTGCAGTTCGCCGACCGTGACCTCGTTCTGGCGATGCACCCAGTCGAGCGATTGCTTGCTGGTCCGATCTTCCAGCCAGAGGAAATTATCCTCGGCGGCGGTCTCGGTCTGGCGTTTTGTCGTCGATTGGGTCACGCATGTCTCCAAGCTATTGGCGGGCGGCCCTGCCTACATCGCGTCCCAGGCGGTTTTATTCAAGATGGTGACGTCAGGGCATCACGCAGCTTTGCCTCACACCATGCGCCGGCGCAGGATCGTCGCCACCGACAGTGCCAGGCAGATCGCGCCGAGCGTGATCGGCAGGCCAGAGGCGCCGATCACATCCATGACGCCGCCTGTCAACGGCGGGACGAGGATGCCGCCGACGTCCCACATCAGCGAGAAGGCGGCATTGCCGGCAACCAGCGCCGAACCCGTAAAGCGCTCGCCGAGCTCGATGATCGACATCGTGTAAATGCCGTAGGAGACCGCGCCCAGATAAAGACGCAGGGCCAGATCAGCGGCGTCTCGATGAGCAACGGCAACAGTACGCAGCCCAGCGCCGTCGCAAGGACGCAGATGAACCGCACCAGCCTGGCCGTCAGCCGCTCGGCCAGGAGACCGAGCGGCACCTGCATGGCGATGTTGCCGGCAATCATCGCTGACAGCAGGGCCGACATGCGGGCTTCGGCGATGCCATAGTGAGTGCCATAGACCGGAAGCAGCGCCAACACGCCCTGTTCGAAACCCGCCGCCAAGACCAC
The DNA here is from genome assembly GCF_016836705.1 of Mesorhizobium caraganae. Lineage (GTDB taxonomy): Bacteria > Pseudomonadota > Alphaproteobacteria > Rhizobiales > Rhizobiaceae > Mesorhizobium > Mesorhizobium caraganae. The sequence continues at coordinate 86,728 of NZ_JAFCGY010000004.1, forward strand.
CGCCGACAACAACAACCATGCCAGCGGCATGAAGCCCATGACCGAAACCTGGTGCCCGGCCTCGTCGACCTTTGGCAGGCGCGGCAGCACCAGCGCAAGGCAGGCACCGCAAAAGATGAAGGCGAAAATGCCGACCAGGAATGGCGGCCAGCCGACGGTGCCGACAGCGAGCAGGCAGAGCGGCCCGGCGGCAAAACCGGCCGAGATGACGGTGGAATAGACGCCCATGACGCGGCCGCGGCGTGATGCCGGTGCGAGTGCGATCACCCAGATCTCGCTCAAGACATAGAGCGGATTGGTCACCACGCCGATCAGGAAGCGCAGCGGAAACCACAGATAGACATTCTGCGTCCAGCCGATCAGCGCCAGCACGACCGCCGAAAGGGCGGCGCAGGTAAGCGCCGTGCGCCCTGCCCCGAACCGGCGCGCCAGCGCCGGGATCAGCGGCGAGGAAACGATGAAGCCGATCGGCGTCATCGCCGCCGAGAGGCCGATGATGGCCGGCGAAATGCCCTGACGCTGCAGGATGAAGCTTAGCAGCGGATAGGACAGCCCCTGCGCGATGGCGAACACAGAGACGGTCGCGATCACGCCGGTGATCGCCGCCCACTGCATCTTCTCGTTTTCAGCTTCCGCTACGTTCATCATCGACACCTAAACAAAGGCTTCAGGACTAGCTTCTCTGTCTGGTCGGGGTAAGCCCTGCCCGGCGAAAAACGGTTTGCTCCAGCCAAACCCTGTCAGGGGCTTTTGCGCTTGACCGAGCGGTAGAGCGCGAAGGCCACCAGCATCGCGTCGAGGCTGGCGATCACAACGGGCAGACCCAGCGGACCGATGGCCTGCATCAAGGCGCCGGCGCCGGGCGGGCCGACAATGCCGCCGGCGCCCCACATCAAGGCGAAGGCGGCGTTGCCGGCGACCAGCACAGTTCCCTTGAAGCGGCTGCCAAGTTCGACCAGCGCCATGGTGTAGACGCCGTAACCGACCGCGCCCATCACCACCAGCACCGGCCAGACCAGCGGCGTGGTGATCAGCATCGGCAGCGACAGCGCGCACGCTGCTGTCGCCAGTGCGCAAAAGACGATCATCGCCCGGCCGCCGAAACGTTCGGCCATCAGCCCGAGCGGGATCTGCAGAAGGATATTGCCGGCCGACAGCGCCGTCACCAGCGCCGCGAGCTTTGCTTAGGGAAGCGCATAGCCGGCGCCGAAGACCGGGATCAGCGCATAGCTGCTCTGCTGCACCGCCGCTGAAACCAGCACCGCCAGAAGCAATGCCGGCGCCAGCCTGGCAAAGCCGAAAAGGCCGCTGGCGGGCTGACCGTCATCCTCGAAACCGGTCAGCTTCGACGACACGGCGCGCAGGATCAGCGCACAGAACGCAAAGCCCGCTATCGCGGCAATGAAGGGCGGCCATCCCGAGGCGCCGACAGTGATCAGGATCAACGGCCCGGCGGCATAGCCAGCGCCCATCAGCGCGTTGAACACACCCATGACCCGGCCGCGGCGCGACGGCGGCGCCAGCGACAGCGCCCACACTTCGCCGAGCACATAGAGCGGGTTGATGACCACGCCGACGAGAAAGCGGATGACGAACCACGCTACCCAATCCTGCCGATAGCCGATGCCCAGAAAGCACAACGCTCCGATCAGCGAACAGCCGACGGCGAGATTACGGGCGCCGAACAACCGCACGGCCGCCGGCACGAAGGACGCCGACAGGATGAGGCCGACCGGCATCATCGCCGCCGAAAGGCCGATCAGCGCCGGCGACATGCCTTGCCGCTGCATCAAGAGCGTAAACAGGGTAGCTCAAGCCTTGCGCGGCCCCGAACATGGCAAGCGCCGCGGTGACACCGGCAAGCGCTGCCCATTGCGTCCCCGCTTCGTCATCGCTCGAACCGGTCGCGGCCATGCTGCTTTCCATGTGAACTGCCGGACCATTCAGCGGCAAACCATGAGCTAGCGGTTCGAATTCGCGAAAGGAAGGGCCGCCGCCGAAATCCCCTTGCGCCAAGGGCCAGTGGACGCGTCCTATCTGTCGCAAACTGCCGTTCCGGCATGTCGCTTCCCTCGTCCTAGTGGTCGCCGCCTCCGCAATGGCCGGACAGCCGGCGGTCCATTATGCCGCCCGCTACCCGCATCGTACGAGGACCATCATGACCGCCGCCCTGCATCCAGCCGAACCGCCTTTGGCAACCGATCGCGCCCGTCGTGGTGGCCGTGCGGGCAAGCGCGCCGGCGGCTCGGCGGCCTTCGAACAGCCGGCTTTCCGACAGTTGAGAAACCCGCTGACGCCGACCAAGCTGGTCTCCGACGATGAGCTGGAATCGATCCACCTCGCCTCGCTGCGCGTCTTGAGGGAAATCGGCGTCGACGTGCTGCATGACGAAGCCCGTCGCATCATGAAGGAACATGGCGCCGACGTGACCGCGGGCAGCGAGCGCGTGCGCTTCGACAGTGACATGATCCTCGATCTCATCTCGAACTGCCCGTCGGAATTCACGCTGCATGCCCGCAACCCGGCGCACGATGTCCGCTTCGGCGGCAACAATGTGATCCTGTCGATGATGGCCTCGGCGCCGAACTGCTCCGACCTCGATCGCGGCCGCCGCCCGGGCAACCAGCAGGACTACCGCAACTTCCTGCGCCTGGCGCAGATGCACAACATCCTGAACTGCACCGGCGGCTATCCGGTCGAGCCGACCGACATCCACCCGTCGGTGCGCCACCTCGAATGCATCCGCGACCTCGCCACGCTAACCGACAAGGTGTTTCACATCTATTCGCTCGGCAAAGAACGCAACGTCGACGGCATCGAGATCGCCAGGATCGCGCGCGGCATCAGCCACGAGCAGATGCTGGAAGAGCCGTCCGTCTTCACCATCATCAACACCAATTCGCCGCTCAAGCTCGACGTGCCGATGATGGAAGGCATCATCCAGATGTCGAGCAAGGGCCAGGTCGTCGTCGTCACGCCCTTCACCCTGTCGGGCGCGATGGCGCCGGTCACCATCGCCGGCGCGCTTGTGCAGCAGAATGCCGAGGCACTGTCCGGCATCGCCTTCGCCCAGATGGTGCGCAAGGGCGCGCCGGTCGGCTATGGCGGCTTCACCTCCAATGTCGACATGAAGTCCGGTTCACCGGCCTTCGGCACACCCGAATACATGAAGGCACAGCTGGTCGGCGGCCAGCTTGCCCGCCGCTACAAGATCCCCTACCGCACCTCCAACACCTGCGCCGCCAACACCGTCGACGCGCAGGCCGCCTATGAAAGCGTGTTTTCGCTGTGGGGCGCCATCCAGGGCGGCGGCAATCTGATGATGCACGGCGCCGGCTGGCTCGAAGGCGGCCTGCGCTGCTCCTACGAAAAAACCATTCTCGATATCGACCTGTTGCAGATGGTGGCGGAGTTCCTGACCCCGCTCGACCTCTCCGAAGAGGCGCTCGGCTTCGACGCCATCCAGTCTGTCGGCCCCGGCGGCCATTTCTTCGGCACCCAGCACACGCAGGACCGCTACAAGAACGCCTTCTACTCGCCCATCCTCTCCGACTGGCGCAATTTCGAAACCTGGGCCGAAGCCGGCTCTCCGACCGCATTGGAAAAGGCCAACAAGGTGTGGAAGGAACGGCTGGCGTCCTACGAGGAACCCTATATGGACCCGGCGATCCGCGAAGAGCTCAACGACTTCGTCGAAAAGCGCCGCTCCGAAGGCGGCGCGCCGACCGATTTCTGATCGATGCCGCTCAGCGTCTGTCTCGCCGCTGACCCAACACCTGATTCAATTTACGCAAAAACGGATCTACCTGTATGAAATCTCACGTCAAAGCAGTTGTCATTGGCGGCGGCGTCGTCGGCTGCTCGGTTCTCTACCATTTGGCCAAGGCCGGCTGGACCGACATCATGCTGATCGAGCGTTCGGAGCTGACCTCCGGTTCGTCCTGGCATGCGGCGGGCGGTTTCCACACGCTGAACGGCGACCCAAACGTCGCCAAGCTCCAGGCTTACACAGTCCAGCTCTACAAGGAGATCGAGGAAATCTCCGGCCAGTCCTGCTCGCTGCATCTGACCGGCGGCGTGATGATGGCCGATACGCCGGAGCGCATGGATTTTCTGCGCCTGGCCCATGCCAAGGGCCGCTATCTCGGCATGGACACCGAGCTGATCACACCCTCCGAAGCCAAGGCGATGTTCCCGCTGATGGACGAGACGAATTTCGTCGGCGCCATGTGGGATCCGGTCGAAGGCCATCTCGACCCCTCCGGCACCACCATCGCCTATTCCAAGGCAGCCAAGAAACTCGGCGCCGAGATCGTGCTGCGCAACCGCGTCGTCGACCTGACCCAGCAGCCTGATGGCACCTGGAACGTCGTCACCGAACAGGGCACGGTGCATGCCGAGCATGTCGTCAATTGCGGCGGCCTGTGGGCGCGCGAAATCGGCCGTATGGTCGGCGTCGAACTGCCGGTGCTGGCGATGGAGCATATGTACCTGCTCACCGAGCCGATGCCGGAGGTCGAGGAGTTCAACAAGTCGACCGGCCGCGAGATGATCGGCGTGCTCGACTTCAAGGGCGAGATCTACACCCGCCAGGAGCGCAACGGCATCCTGCTCGGCACCTATGAAAAGGCCTGCAAGCCGTGGTCGCCGGTCAACACGCCGTGGGACTTCGGCCATGAATTGCTGCCGCCGGATCTCGACCGCATCGCGCCGTCTCTGGAGATCGGCTTCAAGCATTTCCCCGGCATCGAGAAGGCCGGCATCAAGCAGATCATCAACGGCCCCTTCACCTTCGCGCTCGACGGCAATCCGCTGGTCGGCCCGGTGCAGGGCCTGACCAATTTCTGGTGCGCCTGCGCCGTCATGGCCGGCTTCAGCCAGGGCGGCGGCGTCGGCCTCGCACTGTCCAACTGGATGGTGTATGGCGATCCCGGCTTCGACGTCTGGGGCATGGATGTCGCCCGCTTCGGCGAGTGGGCCGGCCTGCGCTACACCAACGCCAAGGTGCGCGAAAACTATTCGCGCCGCTTCTCCATCCGCTTCCCCAACGAGGAACTGCCAGCCGCGCGCCCCGCGCAGACGACGCCGCTCTATGACACCATGCTGGCCAACAACGCCGTCATGGGCGACAGCTGGGGCCTCGAAACCCCGTTGTGGTTTGCTCCAAAAGGCAAGGAGCCTAAGGACATCGTCTCCTTCCACCGCTCCAACGATTTCGGCCCTATCGGCGAGGAAGTCCGTGCCACGCGTGAGAAGGTCGGCATCACCGAGATCGCCAACTTCGCCAAATACGAAGTGTCGGGACCTGCGGCTGAGGATTTCCTCAACCGGCTGATGACCAACCGCATGCCGAAGATCGGCCGCATCGTGCTGACGCCGATGATCAACGAATTCGGCAAGCTGATCGGCGACTTCACCATCGCCAAGGCCGGCGAGGACCGCTTCATGATCTGGGGCTCGTCCGCGGCGCAGAAATACCATATGCGCTGGTTCGAAAAGCACCTGCCTAAGGATGGGTCGGTGCGCATCCACCGCTTCGACCAGACGCTGGTCGGTCTCTCCATCGCCGGGCCGAAATCGCGCGACCTGCTGCAGAAGTTGGTCGATGTCGACATCTCGACCAAGGCCTTCCGCTTCATGGACTTCCGCGAAATGGCGGTCGGCGGCGCGCCCTGCATGGTCAACCGCATCACCTACACCGGCGATCTCGGCTACGAGATCTGGATGGCGCCGGCCTATCAGCGTCTGGTCTACAAGGCCATCAAGGACGCTGGCGAGGAGTTCGGCCTGGTCGATTTCGGCATGCGCGCGCTGCTGTCGATGCGCCTGGAAAAGAACTTCCCGACATGGTTCCGCGAGCTGCGGCCGATCTACGGGCCGTTCGAAGGCTCGATGGACCGCTTCATCAAGCTGGAGAAGAACGACTTCATCGGTCGCGAGGCCGCCGCCAAGGAACAGGCGGAAGGGCCGAAGCTGCGCCGCGTCTCGTTTATCGTCGATGCGACCGATGCGGATGTGATGGGTGACGAGCCGATCTGGGCCAAGGTCAGCAAGGACTATGGCACGGTTGAAAAGCCGCATGGTTACGGCGCGCCGCGCTTCGACACAGCGGGCAAGGAAGTCCGCGGCTCGAAAGCGGCGGAAGGGGCTTCGGCCGTGCGCGGCATCGTCGATGGCGACTGGCGGGTGGTCGGCTGGGTCACCTCGGGCGGCTATGCGCATTCCGTGCAGAAATCGATGGCGCAAGGCTATGTGCCGGCTGCGCTTGCCGAGGACGAAAGTGCTGGCCTGTTCGAGATCGAGATCCTCGGCCATCGGCGTTCCGCCCGCATCAATGTCGAGGCGCCCTTCGATCCGAGCGGCGAGAAGATGCGGACCTAAAGCAATTCCAGGAAAAGTGTGAAGCGGTTTTCCGTCCGGAATTGCGTAGAAACATAAAGATATAGAGCGGTGGGGCGGTTCCGTGTAACGCCGAACCGCTCTATATCGGCGACAGCGTGCGTGAGATCGTGTAAGGGGCCATCGGCGGTGGCCGCAGGCTTTTCCCTCGATGAGAAGACGATCCCCTTGCAGTATCTAGAGAAATGGACGGACTGGCTGTGCGAAGGCAAGGTCGGTCCCTTCAACGCCGCGCTGGTCTGTCTCGCGGTCTATTGCCTTGTCCAGATCGTGGTGATGGCGCTGTTGTCCCACATCGTGGGAACCGGCGTCGGCGTCGACGATTCCGAACAGCTGATGTACATGCATTACCTCTGGGCCGGCTATGGCGGCTCGCAGCCGCCGCTCTATACGTGGCTTGCCCGCCTCGTCGCCGGCGTGGTCGGGACGAATATACTCGCGCTCAAGATCGTGAAGTATCTTTTGATCGGCGTGGCGCTGGCGTCGGCTTTCATCGCTGTCCGCCGTCTCGGCTATTCCAGCCGGGCTGGCGCCGCCGCCATGTTCGGCCTGTTGTTGTTTCCGCAGATGGTGTGGGAGATGCAGCATGCCCTCACCCACTCGATTGCCGCCTTCTGTTTTTCAGTGGTGCTGTTTCTAGCGCTCGTCGAACTGGTGCAACGCCGATCGCTCTTAGCTTATGTGCTTTTCGGTGTGGCTATCGCTGCCGCGATCCTGTCGAAATACAACAATGTGATTTTTCTCGCCGCGCTGATCCTGTCGACGCTTTCGCTGCGCGAAACACGCGGCGTGATCCTCAACCGCCAGTTTTTGATCAGCATGGCGGTGGCTGTGGTGCTTTGCCTGCCGACGCTCTACTGGAGCCTGACGCATACCGACCAACTGCTGTCGCATAGCGGCGGTTTCTTCGGCGCGGCCAGGGAAAGCGGGGTGATACAGACCGCATTCGACGGAATAAGCGGGCTGGGCAGGGCGATCCTGTTTTTCGCCCTGCTGCCGGTCGGTATATTCGCAGTGGCTTTCCTCATCGCATGGAAGAGGCCCGCGCCGACCCCGCAACCGGCCCCCTGGCCCGAAAGACTGGTGTGGCGCACCATCGCCTTTGCCCTCGCCATCACCATCGTGCTCGTCCTGGCGAGCGGCGCGACGGAATTTCGCGATCGCTGGATGCTCCCCATCCTTGTCTTGCTGCCTGTCGCACTCGCCCTTCGTATGGACGCCAGGGGCGACAAGGGCAGGAAAGTGCAGGACGTCATCGTCTTTGTCGGCGCGACGCTCGCCATCCTGGTGCTGCCGGTGACTTGGTACGCGCACCTCAATGGCGGCGACAGCCGCGGCAGCATCGTGCGTGTCGACTACAATACGCTCTACAGCCAGTTGACGGCAAACGGACCGATCCGCACCACCGTATCGAGCTGGCACTGGTTGGGAAATCTGCGCCTGGTCGACCCCGATCTCGTCGTCCTCGATGGAGAATTGCCAAACTTCGGCCAATTGCTGAAAGAGCCGGCGGTGTTCGTCACGGCAGACGACAGGGTGGGGGTCGAAGGTATCCTCAAATTGCTGGATCAGGCCGGCTACGCAGCGGATGGACCGCCGCAGCAGCTGGCCGTGCCCATGCTGTTCGGCAGCGACCCGCCCACCCGCACTGTCACCGTCACGCGCCTGAAGAAGGTGGCGACCGCGGCAGGCGCAGCACCACAATAACATCAGCAGGGAGGCCTCGGGTGGAGAAGCAGGGGTTCGGTCGTCACCGCAAGATCATGCCGTTCGAGCCGGGCTCGGTCGAGGCCTTGCGCGACGCCTCGCGCCAGAAGGCGGCTTCGCTGAACCAGCACGTGCTGGGCCATGGCGCGCTGGCTGAGTCCGAATGGCAAGCGGCAGGCATCGCAGCACCCGACCTGCCAGCGATGCGTAAATACCGGCTCGAGCGCATCCGCGCTGAGCTGAAGCGCCGCGGCTATGCCGGCGCCCTGCTCTACGACCCCGTCAACATCCGCTACGCCACCGATTCGACCAACATGCAGCTATGGGTCGCGCACAACCCGACCCGCCACTGCTTCGTCGCCACCGAGGGACCGGTGGTGCTGTTCGACTATTTCTCCTGCGAGCATCTCTCCGACCATTCCGGCGTCGTCGACGAGGTGCGGCCGGCAGTGTCGTGGATGTATCTCTATGGCGGCGAGCTGACCGAGCAGAAAGTCCGCCGCTGGGCGGCCGGCATCGCCGATCTGGTCAGGCAACATGGCGGCGGCAACAGCCGCATCGCCGTCGACCACATCAATCCCGAAGGCGTCGAGGAACTCGCCCGCCTCGGCATTGCCATCGGCAATGGCGAAGCGGTGATGGAAAATGCGCGGCTGATCAAGTCGCCCGACGAGATCCTCGCCATGCGCCGCGCCATCGTCGCCTGCGAGGCGGCGATGGGCGAGATGGAAGCGGCGCTGAAGCCGGGCATTTCCGAAAACGAACTCTGGGCCGAGTTGCATCGGGGCAACATTGCGCGCGGCGGCGAATGGATCGAAACCCGGCTGCTGACGTCGGGGCCGCGCACCAATCCATGGTTCCAGGAATGCTCGTCACGCGTTATCGAAGCAGGCGATCTCGTCGCCTTCGACACCGACCTGATCGGCCCCTACGGCTTCTGCGCCGATCTCTCACGCACCTTCCTTTGCGGCGACGAAAGGCCGTCGAACGAGCAGCGTGACCTCTTCCGCATCGCGGCCGATCAGATCGCCCACAACACGCAACTGATGCAGCCCGGCATCTCCTTCCGTGACCTGGTCGAACGCTCCGTGGTGCCTCCGGGAGATTGCTTCCAGACCCGATACGGCGTGCTCTATCACGGCGTTGGTCTGGCCGACGAATATCCGACCCTGCCGCATGCCAGCGACTGGACGCCGGGCACGCCTGACGGCGTGCTGGAGCCGGGCATGGTGCTGTGCGTGGAAAGCTATATCGGCAGGCTTGGCGGCCATGAGGGTGTCAAGATCGAGGAGCAGATCCTGATCACCGCTGCCGGCAACGAGCAGCTTTCAACCTATCCGTTGGATGCGAGGCTGCTCGGCTAGACCGGCCAGGGCTTCGCGCAGCGCCCTGACTGTTTTTTCCGGCGTCGTCATGGCGGTGATGTAGGGCAGGCCTTTGCGCCGCGCCGTCCAGCCGACAACAGCGACCTTGCGTGCCGCTGACTCGAAACGCTGCGCCAGCGCCCAGCTCTCACAGTCGATCGCGGCGATATCCGCCTTGCCCTCGGCAACCGCGACGATCGAACCGCGATGGCCGCCACTCTCGCTGCGCGACGAGAAGATATCGAGGCTTTCGCCGGCCGCTTGCAGGTCTCGCGTCAGCCCAATGACGCCCGACATCGAATCGAGACTGTTGAAGGTGAAGCGCTTGCCACGCATGAGATCGAGCGGCAGCAAGGCTTTGCCGGCCGCAGGCGACCGAACCTGTGGCCCCTCGCCTGTCCGCATCACCAGCGCGCTCGAATAGAGTTCGCCCTGACCGCCCTCGTAAGCGTCGTAGCTCGGCTGCCCGATCACCTGCACCTGCCTGGACAGGCCCAGCTCCATCGGCCCCCAGCAGGTCTGCGCGAACAGCAGCGCCGGATGCAGCCAGAGCTGGTGATAGTCGAGTTCGTTCGGCGGCAGCGTTACCGGATCGGGCGCGATAAGTCTGCCCTCGGCGTCGTGGATGCCGCCCGGCACCTGCGGCAGGTCACCATTGCGGCGCACGATAGCCTGCGGCGCATCGATGCCCTTTTGCCTGAACGCCTCGCGCAATCCTGCCCATTGCGCGTCGACCTCGTCGCGCACCTCTGGCCAGTCATACATCGGCAAAGCCGCAACCAAGTCACTCATGCCGACACCCAATCATCATGTCTCAGGAAAGGATCGCAAAAACGCGGCGTCCAACCAGAATTGGCCGACACGGGTCCTGGGATGCCCCGAAATTATTCCTTTGGCGGCTCGGCGGGAACCGGCGCGCTGCCGAGCCCGCTAATGCTGCGCGCCCTGACGCGCGGCTTGAACGCCCTGCCCGGCTCGGCCTGGCGGCGCAGCACCGGGTGCACGATCGGCTCCTTGGCCTTGAAGGCGTAGGCTTTGATCAGCGCAAAATAATTCGGGTAGGCATAGCCATTGTTCATCCGCAGCCACTCGTCGCGGCGGTCGCGAAACAGCTTCGGCAGCTTGTACCAGGCCACCGTCGGGGTCTTGTGATGGACGAAGTGCAGATTGTTGTTGAGGAACAAGAACGACAGCGGCGAGCGCTCGATGATCACCGTGCGGCCCTCCGGGTGCTCGGACCACTGATGCTCGGCGAAGGTGCGGACAGCAATCAGCGACTGGCCGAGCCAGACCGGCACCAGAATGTAGAGCCATACGGGAATGCCGAAGCCGAACTGCACGACCGGCAGCACGATGGCGAGACCGATCGCATGCAGCAGCCATGCCTTGCCGATCACCTTGTCGCCGGCAATCATGTGCTTGGCGTCGTCGATGAAGAAACCGATGCAGGACAACCAGGGGCCGAGAAAGAAACGGCCGACCATGGTGTTGTTGATCTTGAGCAGGAATTTCATCGTCGGCGGCAGATCGTCATGCATCCACAGCGCCTGGTAATAGCTCTCGGGATCGTCGAGCGGATCGGTCAGTCGCTCGTCGGCGTGGTGGCGCAAATGAAGCGTCTTGAAGCGACGGAACGGCCAGACCAGGCCGATCGGCAGGAAGACGAAGGCTTCATTGATCAGCGCGCTGCGCGTCGGATGGCCATGCAGCACTTCGTGCATGATTGACGACTGCAGGGCCAGGATGAAGCCGAGGAGAATGAGAGCCAGGATCGGATAAGAGGGCCAGAACAGCAGACCGACAGCAACCCATGTTCCGTAACAGAAGAAAGCGAGGACCACGGTCGGCCATTCGATGGCCGCTGCGTTGCGTCGCTTGATGCTCTTGTCTGCCATGCTATCGACCACTGTCCTTCAGTCGCCGGAACCCCAATTGGCTCCTGACAGCATAGTGTCAGGAGAAGCGATTCCACTCAACGAGACAAAGTGTACAAAATGTTGCGATTGCGCATTTTTGACCGCACATGTTACACATTGTAAACAACCTTAGGGATTTATTTACGCCTGGAGCCCTGATTCGACGGCTCTGGCGCAAATTTTTCCTCAAAGAGCGCGGAGACGAACAGTGGACAAACGGGACCTGTCAGCCATCTTTCGGGAGCGTCTGAAGCTGCTCCTGACACGATCCGACCTCAACCAGTCGGCCTTCGCGTCAGCAGTCGGCATCGATCGGTCGGCGCTGTCGCAACTGATGTCCGGCGCTTCGACGCGGCTGCCGCGCGCCGAAACGCTGCTCAACATCGCCGCCGAATTCAAAGTGTCTCTGGATTGGCTGCTTGGGCTGAGCCAGGACGAAGGCGTCACCGGCGAAATCCGCGAAAGCCTGGAGATCGAGGAGGCGCCCGACGGTTTCGACCGCACGCTCTTGGCCAAATGGTTTGCGGAAGCCGCGGGCACCAAGATCCGCTATGTGCCGGCCGGCATTCCCGATCTCCTGCGCACACGCCAGCTGGTCGATTACGAAGCCAACATCACCAACCGCAGCCGTCTGGCGCAGGCCAGCGAGACCCAGTACCGCATCGAGTACAACAGGCGCCCGGAGACCGACATGGAGGTCTGCATGCCGCGCCACACGCTGGAGATTTTTGCCCGCGGCCTCGGCGTCTGGGATCGTTTTCCCGAGGCAGACCGGCGGCAGCAGCTCGCCCATATGGCGACGCTGCTTGACGATCTCTACCCGACCTTCCGCCTGTTTCTCTATGACGGCCGCATGCGCTACTCGATCCCGCTGACCATCTTCGGCCCCTACCGCGCCGCCATCTATGTCGGCGACATGTATGTGGTGCTGAATGCCACCCAGCCAGTGCAGGCGCTGACTCGGCATTTCGACAATCTGATCCGCGCCGCCGACGTCAACCCGCACGAAGCAGCCGCCTTCGCGCGCAATCTGGCCGGCGCGTCATTTCCATCAGGTTCTGCCTGATCGCCAGCAACCCCGGAAGGTGCGTTTGCGCCGCGACCGCGGGCCGCAAACACATTGACTAGACATAAAGACTTCTTTATATCCTTATTCCATTCGAAGATTTGAAAGCCGATCCGATGACCGCGACCAATCCCATCCACGCATTGCTGGCTGAAAAGAGCGTGCTGCTCGCCGACGGCGCCACCGGCACCAATCTGTTCGCGATGGGTCTGGAAGCCGGTGAGGCGCCCGAACTGCTCAACGAGACGGCGCCTGACACCATCACCAGCCTGCACCAGAATTTCGTCGATGCCGGCGCCGACATCATCCTCACCAATTCCTTCGGCGGCACCCGCCACCGGCTGAAGCTGCACCATGCGCAGGACCGCGTCCATGCGTTGAACAAGCGCGCCGCCGAGATCGCTCGCGCTGTTGCCGACAAGGCCGGCAGGAAAGTCATCGTCGCCGGCTCGGTCGGCCCAACCGGCGAGTTGCTGGTGCCGCTCGGCGCCATGACCTATGACGAGGCGGTCGAGGCCTTCGCCGAACAGATCGAGGGTCTGAAGGAAGGCGGCGCCGAAGTCGCCTGGATCGAGACCATGTCGGCGCCGGACGAAATCCGCGCCGCGGCCGAAGCCGCCATCCGCGTCGGCCTGCCCTACACCTATACTGGCTCCTTCGACACTGCCGGCCGCACCATGATGGGACTGTTGCCCAAGGACATCCACGGCGTCGTCGACGGGCTGTCGCAAAACCCGCTCGGCGTTGGCGCCAATTGCGGTGTCGGCGCCTCCGACATCCTGGCGTCGCTGCTCGACATGACCGAGGCCAAGCCGGAGGCGACGATCATCGTCAAGGGCAATTGCGGCATCCCGGAATTCCGTGGCACCGAGATCCACTATTCCGGCACGCCGGAACTGATGGCAGACTATGTCAGGCTGGCGGTCGATGCCGGCGCCAAGATCGTCGGCGGCTGCTGCGGCACCTCATTCCAGCACCTTGCCGCCATGCGCAAGGCGCTCGACGCGCACACCAAATCCGAACGCCCAACCGTCGAGACGATCGTCGGGCGCATCGGCCCGATGCGCAACAAGGTGGCGACGGAAAACACCGCCGAGACCAGCGAAGCCCGCCGCGAACGTCGCCGCAGCCGAGCCTGATATCGATCTGGAATTATTCGCTGTTTTCAGCGTAGCGCGACAGCGCCGTCTTGGAATCCGTGCCGGTGCTGCCGGCGCCGCCGCCCATGGTCATCAGCGTACCCGATGCGCCGGGATCGGTGATCTGCTCAAGCATGACGCGGAAGCGGTCGTTGTTCAGCGCCGACATCGCCGTGGTCCTGGCCGCGGCCACGTCATTCATGATGCGCCGAGATTCCGCCGAATGCGGCTGCGAAGCGGTCGACTGAACGTCCCTTGCCGCCGGCATCGAAGTCGCACTGTCTCTGATCTGCAATTCGGCCCCCAAAGCCCTGTATTAGCTCTTCGTAACAAGAGGAAATTGCGATCCCGTTCCGGAATTGCCGCACAATTTAACGATCCGGCACCTTTGTTCGAGGAGCACCTCACCTGAATATCGGCAGATCCGAAAAAAGGCCGGCGAGGAAAATATCCCTCGCCGGCCTGCCTCACCCGCCCGTAGCCGGTTCCTCCGTATCAGAACGACCCCCGTCTGAAAGGAACCGGCTGTATTGCCACTACCGGTTACCGCCCAGCGCCGAGGCAAGGCGCACAAGCGAAAGGAACTCGGACCTGTACCCAAACGGGTCGGCTCCTCGGGCGGCGGTGGCAATCTCCATGATCTTGTCGTAACCGAACTTCGCGGTCGCATCCTCGTCGCGCAGCTTCTGGCCGAAGGCGGCGACAGCGACGGAGAAACGCTGGTCGGTGCTGGCCTGGTCGAAGGACTGGACCTCGTTGGCCGACGTCACCGGCGTGGTGATCAGCTTCGAGACGTCTTCGTTCGGCAGCTTGTAGCGGATCTTGACGAAGGCATACTCGTCGGCATTGGCGACGCCGCCATTGTTGATCGTTGCCTGGCCGTAGCGCAGCGGATCCATCTGCTCGCCGCCACTCCCCTTCGGCGTGATCTCGTAGATGGCGGTGACCGAATGGCCGGAGCCGATATCGCCGGCATCGACGCGATCATTGTTGAAATCCTCGCGGTTCAACGCGCGGGTCTCGTAGCCGATCAGCCGGTATTCCGAGACCTTGTTCGGGTTGAACTCGACCTGGATCTTGACGTCCTTGGCGATGGTGAACAGCGTCGAGGAGGCATCCTCGACCAGAACCTTCTCGGCCTCGGCCAGCGTGTCGATATAGGCGGCGGTGCCGTTGCCGTTCTGGGCGATGGTCTGCATCATCTGGTCGTTCAGATTGCCGCGTCCGAAGCCGAACACCGACAGGAAGACGCCCGTCTTGCGCTCCTGCTCGATCAATCGCTTCAGATCCTCATCATCAGTCTGGCCGACATTGAAGTCGCCGTCTGTGGCCAACATCACACGGTTGATCCCGTCCTTGACGAAGGACTGCTGGGCAAGCTTGTAGGCTTCCTTGATGCCCGCCTCCCCGGCCGTCGAGCCGCCGGGCGTCAGATTATCGATGGCATTGAGGATCTTGTCCTTCTCGGTGACCTTGGTCGGCATCAGCACCGTGCCGGCGTCACCGGCATAGGTGACGATCGAGATAGTGTCGTCAGCCTTCAGCTTGCTGACCAGCAGCCGGAACGCCGACTTGAGCAGCGGCAGCTTGTCCGGCTCGTCCATCGAACCCGACACGTCGATCAGGAACACCAGATTGGCCTTGGGCTGCTCGACCGGCTTGACGTCGAAACCCTTGATGGCGACGTGCATCAGCTTGGTGTGCCCGTTCCACGGCGTCGGCATGACGCTGACGGTTGAGTTGAATGGCGTCGAGGCCGAATCCGGACCCTTCCAGTCATAGGGGAAGTAATTGACCATCTCCTCGACACGCACCGTATCGGCCTGCGGCAGGTAGCCCTGCTTCAGCGAGCTGCGCACGAAGGAATAGGAAGCCGTGTCGACGTCGATCGAGAAGGTCGAGACCGGATCCTGAAGGGCTGCATGCACCGGATTGGTCTTGAAATCCTCGACGCGGTCGCGGTTTGGCTCCTGCGGCGCAATCTGGTCGGCCGACATCGTCGAAGGCTGCTGCGGCGCCATCAGTTTGGATTCGGCCGTCCCCTGGACACGGCTGGCCCGTGCGCCATCTGCCGCTGGCGCAGCTCGTGAAAATCCCATGGTAACTCTGCCACCCGATGGTGCGGCCTCGGTGCTTGGCGCAGGCTCAGGCGCCTGCTGGTAAGTCTGCAAAGTGCCGTTCTCGCGTTGGTTCACCGTCGCCGGAGCCTCGGTCTTCGGGGGCGCGGTCGGCGTAACAAGCGCATCGGTGACGTCGCGGCTCCGCACTTCTGCGTCGGCATCGGCCTTCTTCAGGTCGCCTTCGGGCGCCTGCTTGTCTTTTCCCGGTGCGTTGATCGCCGGCCCACTGGTTGCCGGTTTGTCGGCCAACGATTCGGTGATCTTCTCGTCGCCGCCGAACGGCAACGGCTGTTCCCTCAGCATGTGGAAGGTGGCGTATCCGGCGATCGGCAGGGCGACGAGCCCGGCAATGGCCGGCGTGGCAATGAGTTTCTTTTGCATGATCTCGCTCCAGAGCTTTTGTGCTCGCTCTGTGAGACGAAGCCCGCCAACCGATCCTTGGGTGACGGCAGAAATATTTTCCTGATCATAGGCGCGCATGGCGGCTTCGAAGGCGCGTGCCTTCGCGCTCTCGCCCGGCGCCGGTACTGCTGCATCGCGCAGCCTGTTGAGTTCGTTGTCGTCGACCATGGTCACACTTCCCCGGCTGAACGCATCAACGTCTTCAGCCGTTTCTTCGCTTCATGGATGTGCCAGGAAACCGTCGTCTCCGAGATTGCCATCGCCTCGGCGGCGGCCGCATGGCTCAAACCTTCGCCATAGACCAGAAGCACTGCATCGCGCTGCTTGTCCGGCAATTGCCGCACCGCTGCCCAGAGCGCCTCAGTCGGATCTTCGGTTTCGGCCGACGCCTCTCCCGATATCATGCTGTAGGCGCCGTAGGCCTCGGTCTTGACGTTTTCGCGCGTGGTGTTGCGCATCATGTCGCGCGCCGCATTCATCGTCACGGAATAAAGCCATGTCGTGAACGCGCCACCGCCGCGATAGTCGCGAATGGCCTTGCCGAGCCGGACGCAAACTTCCTGGGCGATGTCTTCGGCATCGGCCTTTTTTCCGCACCAGCGATAGGCGGCGCGATAGACGAAGTCGTAGTGCCGCTCCAGCAATTTGCCGAAGGCACCCCTGTCTCCGCCCTTCGCCCGCCCGATCAACTCGGCGTCGGAGGCTTCGCTTTCATCCAGCATCATCGCCATCATTTGCCTATTGGACGAAGGCTAATGGCCAATCCTTGGGGTTATGGAAAGATTTTTTTCAGGCAGGCGCTTTTTGAAACTAGACGGCTTGTCCTGCCACCCAACCGGACGACCACGCCCACTGGAAATTGTAGCCGCCAAGCCAGCCCGTGACATCGACGACTTCGCCGATGAAAAACAGTCCCGGCACGGATTTCGCCTGCATCGTCTTCTGGTCAAGCCCGTTGGTGTCGACGCCGCCAAGCGTCACTTCGGCGGTGCGATAGCCCTCCGAGCCGGCCGGCTTGATGCGCCAGTCGTTGACGGCGGCTTCGACGGTTTTCATCTGCAGGTCCGTCAAATCAGCGAGATTGCCGTCAATCCCGATGCGCTCGGCCATCGCTTGTGCCAGGCGCTTAGGCAGATGGTTTGCCAGCACCGTCTGCACCGCTTGCCTGCCATTGACGCGCCGGGCGGCGCGAAGCAGCTCGGCCACATCCATTCCAGGCAGCATGGCGATGCGGATCTCGTCGCCCTCGCGCCAATAGGACGATATCTGCAGGATGGACGGCCCGCTCAGGCCGCGATGCGTGAACAGCATCGCCTCCGAGAACCGTGTCTTGCCACAGCCGACTTCAGCATCGACGGCATTGCCGGCCAGGGGCGCCAGCCGCTCGAGCGTTCTTGCGTCGAAGGTGAGCGGCACCAGCGCCGGCCGCGTCTCCACCAGGGCCAGGCCGAATTGCGTCGCAAGCTCGTAGCCAAACCCCGTCGCGCCCATCTTGGGGATCGACTTGCCGCCACAAGCCACGACCAGCGATTGGCAGGCGACGGTGCCGCTGGAGAGGCTCAGGGTAAACCCTTCCGCGGTCCGGCTGACATCCCTCACCTCGGTCGACACCGCTAGTTCCGCACCCCGGTCCTGAATTTCGGAAACCAGCATGTCGATGATCTGGCGCGCAGAGCCATCGCAAAACAGCTGCCCCAGCGTCTTCTCGTGATAGGCGATGCCATGGCGTTCCACGAGTGCGATGAAGTCGCGCTGCGTGTAGCGGCTGAGCGCCGAGATGCAGAAATGCGGATTGCCCGAGAGAAAATTCTTCGGGCTGGTATGGATGTTGGTGAAATTGCAGCGCCCACCGCCTGAGATGCGGATCTTCTCGCCGGGCTTTGCCGCGTGATCGAGCACCAGAACCGAGCGGCCGCGCTTGCCTGCCTCGATGGCGCACATCATCCCGGCCGCACCGGCGCCAATCACCACGACATCATAGGATTGCATCAGGCTGTTCGTTCCCGCTCGACCTGCGGTGTTCTAGCAGGCCACCAACGGTAAGAAGTCAAGCCAGCGTTTCGGCAAAGAACGCCAGCAGCCGCTTCCAGTGGCGTTCGGCGCCGGCTTCATCATAGGAGCCGTGGTCCGGTATGCACCAGCCATGGCCGGAGCCGACATAATTCTCGATGACGTGGTCGACCTCGGCAACCCTGAGCGCTTCCGCCAGCCGCGCCGACTGCTCCGGCGGAAAGCTGCGGTCGACGCCGGCGGTGCCGACATAGACACGCGCCTTGATCGAGTCCGCCTTGCGGTGCGGGCTGTCGGGAGCCTCGCTCGCCAGATTGCCGCCATGGAAGCTCGCCGCAGCAGCGATCCGATCGGGATAGGTGGCCGCCGCATTCAGCGCCCGGCCGCCGCCCATGCAATAACCAACGACGCCAACCGGCCCGGTGATGCCTTCAGAAGCCAGCGCGTCGAGAAAGGCGCCGCTGTCGCGGATGGTCATGTCCTGCGTCGTGCCGGTGACCAGCGCCATCAGCGCCACCTTCGTCTCCTCGACGGCAAAGGCGGTCTTGGCGTCGAACGGGCCATAGGGCGCATTGCGATAGAACAGGTCCGGTACCAGCACGGCATAGCCGTGTCCCGCCAGCCGCTCGGCCATCACGTCGAGCACCGGACGCGGCCCGAACGCGTCCATATAGAGGATCACGCCGGCCTTCGCTGGGCCAGCCGGGCGAAACAGCCCTGCTTTGGCCAAGCCGTCCGCGGTCTTGATCTCGATGTCCTGCTTGGCCATGGCCTACTCCGTCTGATTGTCGCGCGATACATATCCGTGACGGACGGCTGGGCAAGTCAATCGAAGGCGCGCCGCGTTCACAAATCCGTATCGCCCGGCCGCCGGAACGGAAACTCAGCGCGCGAATGCCGCCATGTGAAAGGCCTGTACGTCAAGGGGATAGCGATAGGCCGTGCCATAGGGACAGGCGTTGCGATCGAGGCAACCGCCGGTCCGGCAAGGCGAGCCGTTCGCTCCGCGAACATGCGCGAGGCAGGATTGATAGGCAAAGCCATCCTTCGAATAGGCGTCGACCGGACAGGATTTCATGCAGGGTTTCTCGACACATGTGTCGCAAAGGTGAATCGATGCCTGAGACGCCTCGACCCCAATCTCGTCCTCGAAAAGCAAAGCGCCGCGATAGGCGTGCCAAAGCCCGTACGTCGGATGCATGAGAATGCCGAGCGGCGACGGTTTCAGCCCCTCCGCCTGCATCGCCCATTGCTGGAACGGCAGATACGGCCTGTCTGATGGCGAAACCGCCCGTGCTCCGAATGTTTCCGCCACCGCACCGATCACCTGGCGTGACCAGGTGTCGAGCGGATTGGCAATGGCTTGTGGTTGCCGTTCGCGCCAACGCAGGAAATGCGGCCACGGCTCGGCACCCGCCTGCCCGACCAAAATGGCTGATTGGGCGGAAGCACCTGACAGGCCAGAGGGTGCCTCCTCGCCTTCGGCGAATGTGACGCAGCCGCGCAGGATGAGGCCGTTGGCGGAAAGCGCGGCCGCTATCTCGTCAGCGATGCCGCGCACAATCATCCCTTCTGGTCCGGGTCAGAGAAAGCGCTCCGCCAGACTTCCTTGTGGATGATGTTGGCGACTTTAGCCCCGCCTGACTCGGGCTCCTTTCAAGTGAAGGCGTCGGCCATCGACGCCTTCTTCGTTGCGATGTAGTCCTTCAACCCGTCGTCGATACCCGGATCGAGATAAGGCGCCTCGTAGCTTTCCAGCCAGCGGCGGGCGAGCTCGTTGGCGCGTTGCGGCGCGGTCTTTTCGCCCTCGGCCAGCCACTGCTCGTAGGAATTATTGTCGGCGATGCTGGAACGGTAGAAGGCGGTCTGGAAATTCGCCTGCGTGTGGTCGCAGCCGAGATAGTGGCTGCCCGGACCGACCTGGCGGATGGCGTCCATCGCCTGGCCATTTTCCGACAGGTCGACGCCCTCGGCGAATTTCTGCTGCATGCCGAGCTGGTCGATGTCCATCATGAATTTTTCGTAGCAGGACGCCAGTCCGCCTTCGAGCCAGCCGGCCGAATGCAGCACGAAATTGGTGCCGGCCAGGATGGTCGAGTTCAGCGTGTTGGCGCTTTCATAGGCGGCTTGTGCGTCCGGAACCTTGGACGCGCAAAGCGAGCCGCCGGTGCGGAACGGCAGGCCGAGCCGGCGCGCTAGCTGTGCGGCGCCATAGGAGACCAGCGACGGCTCCGGCGTGCCGAAGGTTGGCGCACCCGACTGCATCGAGATCGACGAGGCGAAGGTGCCGAACAGCACCGGCGCACCGGGCCGGATCAGCTGCGTGAACGACGCGCCGGCGAGCACCTCTGCCAGAACCTGCGTCAACGTGCCGGCGACGGTCACCGGGCTCATCGCGCCGGCAAGGATGAAGGGCGTGACGATGCAGGCCTGGTTGTGGCGGGAATAGACTTTCAGCGCGCCCAGCATGGTCTCGTCGAACACCATCGGCGAGTTGGCGTTGATCAGGCTGGTCAGCACCGTGTTGTTTTCGACGAAATCGTCGCCGAACACGATCTTGGCCATGGCGACCGTGTCTTCGGCCCGCTCCGGCGCCGTCACCGACCCCATGAAAGGCTTGTCGGAATACTTTATGTGCGAATAGACCATGTCGAGATGGCGCTTGTTGACCGGCACGTCGACCGGCTCGCACACCGTGCCGCCGGAATGATGGATCGACGGCGCCATGTAGGCGAGCTTCACGAAATTCTGGAAATCCTCGATCGTTGCGTAGCGCCTGACACCGTCGAGATCGCGCACGAAGGGCGGGCCGTAGACAGGCGCGAAGACGGTGGCGTTGCCGCCGATCTGCACCGAACGCTCGGAATTGCGCGCATGCTGGGTGTAGATGGGCGGCGCGGTCTTGAGCAGCGAACGGCACAGGCCCTTGGGAAAATGCACGCGCTCGCCCTTGACGTCGGCGCCGGCGTCTTTCCACAGCTGCAGCGCCTCGGCGTCGTCGCGAAAGATGATGCCGATCTCTTCCAGCACCGTATCGGTGTTGTTTTCGATAATCGCCAGGCCTTCCTCGTTGAGGACCTCATAGATGTTGATCTTGCGCTTGATGTAGGTGAGCTGCGTGCCCGGTCCGCCGCCCGAGCGCGCCGCGCGCCTTGCCGCCGCGCCGCCGCTGGCCGCACGCCCGCGTCGCGCATTGGACGCTTCCTGGTCGACTGACGCGTTCTCACTCATGATCGTTTTCCCTAAAAACCGTTTGCGGCCGCATATCGCAGCTTCTCGCCCGGATCGTAGCCATGCACCCTATTCGAAACGGCCCGTCAGCGCCAACGCCTGTCGCAAAATCGACAAGAATTCCAATAGATTTGCGGTCGCTTTCCTTTTGCGGGAAGTCGCAAATCAGCTATGGATACCTGCCCCCGCCGGGTTAGGTATTGACGCGATAAATTTGAGCCGCCGCGATCTCATCCCGCGCGGCAAGGAGCCTGAGAAAAATGTCCGACGACGAGATCATCCTCTCCGAGCTTTCCGACGACGAGTTGGTGCAGCAGATGCACGACGATCTCTATGACGGGCTGAAGGAAGAGATCGAGGAAGGCACCAACATCCTGCTCGAGCGCGGTTGGGCGCCCTACAAGGTGCTGACCGAAGCGCTGGTCGAAGGCATGCGCATCGTCGGCGAGGATTTTCGCGACGGCATCCTGTTCGTTCCCGAAGTGCTGCTGTCTGCCAACGCCATGAAGGCCGGCATGTTCATCCTACGCCCGCTGCTCGCCGCCACCGGCGCACCCAAGCAGG
This sequence comes from Mesorhizobium caraganae, assembly GCF_016836705.1. GTDB lineage: Bacteria > Pseudomonadota > Alphaproteobacteria > Rhizobiales > Rhizobiaceae > Mesorhizobium > Mesorhizobium caraganae. Next base: position 108,646 of record NZ_JAFCGY010000004.1, read on the forward strand.
GCAAGATGGTCATCGGCACCGTCAAGGGCGACATCCACGACATCGGCAAGAACCTCGTCGGCATGATGATGGAAGGCGCTGGCTTCGACGTCATCGACCTCGGCATCAACAATGCGGTCGAGAAATACCTCGACGCCATCGAGCAGCACCAGCCCGACATCATCGGCATGTCGGCGCTTTTGACCACGACCATGCCCTATATGAAGGTCGTCATCGACACGATGAAGGAAAAGGGCATTCGCGACGACTACGTCGTGCTGGTCGGCGGGGCGCCACTCAACGAGGAATTCGGCAAGGCCGTCGGCGCCGACGCCTATTGCCGCGACGCGGCAGTGGCGGTCGAGACGGCCAAGGACTTCATGAAGCGCAAGCACAACGTGCGCGCTTCAGCCTGATTTTCTTCAGCAAGGCGTCTGGCCAGAATCAAAGCCGCGCCTTGCAGCGCGGCTTTTTTGTTACCAGATGTTGGTGACAGAGGGTCCGCGTGTCAGGGTTTGGTGACGGTGTCATCGATGGCTTTCGCGGTCGATTTGAGATCCCGGCCGACGCCGCGGACGGTGTTGGCGCAGGCCGTAAGCGCCAGGGCGCAGGCAAGGATTGCAATCGGCGCAACGCGTAACAGTTTCATGGACGGTTTATCCCTCTCTCGATAGATTCGCCCCACAGCAACAAAGGCCGCTTCGACCGGGTTCCATGGCAAGGATGCAAAAAACGAAACCGAATCAAGACGACAGGCTGCTGGTCATCGCCTGCGGAATGATTGCGCGCGAAGTTTTGGCCGTCAAGGAGCAGCTCAAGCTCGACCATCTCGACCTGACCTGCCTGCCGGCGGAGTTCCATTTCTTCCCCGACCGCATCGCCCCGGCGATGGACAAGGCAATCGAAAAGGCCAAGGCCGAAGGCTATGAGCATATCTTCGTCGGCTATGCCGATTGCGGCACCGGCGGCCTGCTCGACCGGGTGCTGGAGAAGCACGGTATCGAGCGCATGGCCGGCCCGCACTGTTTTGCCTTCTATCAGGGCATGGATGCCTACGCGAAGGTCGCCGACGACGACATGATGTCGTTCTACATGACCGATTTCCTATGCCGCCAGTTCGACGCCTTCTTCATGAAGCCGCTCGGCCTCGACAAGCATCCGGAGCTGATCAAGGACTATTTCGGCAATTACCAGAAGCTGATCTACATCGCCCAGACCGACGATCCCGAACTCGACAAGGTTGCCGAGAAGGCTGCGAAACTGCTCGGCCTCGTCTATGAGCGCCGCGCGACCGGCTATGGCGACCTTACAGGCGAACTCGCGCGGGTGGCCGCACACGTCTGAAGCAATTCTCGAGCAGAAACGCTTTCAAGCACGGATGACAGGCCGCTGCGAACGGATAAGTTGTGCGCCTCAAGCAAACAGGCTGATTCAGCCATTTGAAACATGGAAAGCCCCCGATGACCCCTCGCCTGCTGATCGCCGCCCTTGGCTTCCTTTGCTTTGCCCTGCCCGCTTATGCCGACGGCGAGGTGCAGAAGTTGATCACGCCAGCCGACAAGGCGCGGCTCGACAAATATGGCGAGACCCGGAAAGCTGCCCTTGAAGAGGCGAAGGCCGGCGACCCGGCCGAGGTTAGCGAGCTCAACGCCTTGCTGGCAAAGCCCCTGGTCGCCTTTTCCGACAAGGATCTGACCGGCAACTGGCAATGCCGCACCATCAAGGTCGGCGGCATCGGCCCGCTGGTCATCTATGGCTGGTTCAAATGCAAGGTGAGCGACGACGGCTCCGGCTGGCGGCTGGAAAAGATCAGCGGCTCGCAGCGCACCACGGGCCGTTTCTTCGATCATGGCGAAAAGCGCGCCATCTATCTCGGTTCCGGTTATGTCAATGACAACAAACCAAAGCGCTATGGCAGCGGTCCGGAAAGCGACCAGGTCGGCTACGCCTTCCGCAACAGCGCCAATGCATGGCGCATCGAATTCCCGGCGCCTTATTACGAATCGCATCTCGACATCATGGAATTGAAGCGCTGATCCCGCTGGCCTCTCACCGGCCGGGCGGTCATCAAGATTTAACCCCGCCTGGCACAGAATTGAGCCAGGCAGCGCACGGGAAGACGGTTGCGCGCCGGCAAGAAGGCGCGCCATGGCTTCAGCTGACAAGAACAGTGCTGCGATCGTTGTCGTCACGGAAGGCGGCCCGCACATCTGGGCCATCGTCAACGCCATCGCCGACCGTCTAGGCCCTATCAGCGTCATCCTGGAAAACCCTGAATCCAAAAAGCAATTGCTTCTCGGCCGTGCCCGCCGCCAAGGCTGGCTTCAGGCAGTCGGCCAGCTCGGCACGATGGTGCTGACCAGGCTGGGCAAGCGCTTCTTCGCCGGCCATGCAGCGTGGCTAATTTCCGAGCAGAAACTTGAGACCGAGCCGAAGCCGGGACAAAAGATCATCCATGTCTCCTCGGCCAACGCAGCCGATTGCCTACAGGCGATCGCCGACATCCGGCCGGGTGTGGTGTTGCTTGCCGGCTGCCGGCTCTTGTCCCGGCAGACGCTGGCGCAAATGCCGTGCCCGGTGCTCAACTATCACGCTGGCATCGCGCCGAAATACCGCGGCATGAATGGCGGCTACTGGGCCCTGGCCTCCGACGATACGGCAAATTTCGGCACCACGGTGCATCTGGTCGATGCCGGCGTAGACACAGGCGGCATACTGAAACAGGCGCGCGGCAAGCCCAAGCCCGGCGACACCATTTCGAGCTATGCGTTGCGCCAGGCAGCATTCTCGCGCGATATCTGCATCGAGGCGGTCCGCGATGCGCTGGCCGGCAAGCTGGCGACCATCAAGCCGGACCTGCCGTCGAAACAATGGTACCACCCGACGATCTGGTTCTATCTCTGGACCGGTGTGCGCCGAGGCGTGTGGTAGGCGCTGTCAATCTGACGCTTTGTATGCTATTGTCATACAGAAAGTGAGTTTTACCGATGTCGAACATGGCCCCCCTCAGCGTCCGCGTCACCTCTGAGGAACGTGACATTCTTGAAGCCGCTGCCAGTCAGGCAAACACCAATCTCAGTGACTTCATCCGGCGCAAGGCGGTCGAAGCCGCCGAAATGGAAGTGCTGGACGGACGTGTCGTGACGATCCCGGCAGCCGATTGGGAAAAGTTCGAGGCGTGGGCAAAGTCTTCCCCGAAAACTCTTGCCGGGCTACGGAAGCTCGCTACCTCACGACCTGTATGGCAGGAATGACGCCTCCTCGGCCTCTTGCGGCCGATGACGACAGAGACGCCTTCGATTGCGGTCGCGAGTCGCTCAACAACTGGCTTCGCCGTCATGCCTGGAGCAATCAACAGGATGGGACCTCGCGTACCAACGTCATCTGGGATCTCACGACCGGAGTTATCGCCGCCTATGTCACCTTGAGCACGGGTCAAATCGAGCGAGCCCATCTGCCAAAATCCGCACAACGCAACCGCCCCGATCCCATTCCAATCATTTTGCTCGGCCAGCTTGCCGTGGATCGGCGCTATCAAGGTCATGGCTGCGGACGCTCGCTGCTTCTCTTCGCCCTGAGGACCGCGGTGCGATTTTCAAGGGAAATAGGCTGCTTCGGTGTCCTGACACATCCGCTCGATGATGCCATAAGAGGGTTCTATCGCACCTTCGACTTTGAAGATCTCCCATTCGACCCAAAACGCAGCATGATTGTTCGGGTCGCGGATTTGAAACAAAATGGCTTCGAAGACGAATGATGACGCTGTTGGAAAAAGCGGCGATGTTTCACCCTACCAGACGGTTTGTAGGCACCCTCTTACCGTCGCCTCAGGCCATCCCAGCCCGCAACAAAGTCAAAGATTCTCGCCTTTCTTTTTGCGACGTCCAATAGCGTCGCTTTTGAATGCGCGCGCGTCGTCCCATAACAAGCAGCCCCACCGCGCATCCGGCAATGCTCGCTCCTGCTGAATAGAGTGGCCGAGCGTCCTTCCTGCGTCCAAGCGGACGCACTGCGCTCGGCAGGGAGTGAGAATTTCATGGCCGATCTGATCGTCGTCTACTGGCGCGACATCCCAGCCCAGGTCATCGTCAAGAAAGGCCGGCAGAACGCCAAGCGCGAACTGCCGCTGCGCTTCACCGAGGCGATCGACATGTGCGCCATGCGCACCGGCGCCGGCGGCACCGACGATTATCTCGCCGAATGGCGCAAGGCCGATCCGGTTCCGGTCGGCGACGATCTCGAGGCCGAGGTCGAGAAGGCTTTCAGCGACATCGACGCGAAATACGACCGCGAGCGGCTGGTCGCTCTGGTCAAGGCGGGCGGGAAAGAAAATGTCTGAAACCACTCCTGCCAAAGAAGGCCCGACGGTTACCCAGGCCACCCTGGTCAAGAAGGCAGCGCCGAAATCCGACTACAAGCCGGCCGATGTGTCGCCGCAGCGGCGCGTGCAGCGCTCGTTTGCAGTCAGGCTGTGGTCGGTCCGGCATTCGCGCCTGCTCGAATGGTTCTATTCTCGGTTCGCCGACATGTTCCTGCTTCTCCATCCTTTGTGGAAAGGCCTTGGCTACGGGCGGGTCGAGGCCCCGATCAAGTTTGTCGAAAAACGCGTCAAAGGCTTCATGTTCGACTGCCGCATGTGCGGCCAGTGCGTGTTGTCCTCGACCGGCATGTCGTGCCCGATGAACTGCCCGAAGCAGTTGCGCAACGGCCCCTGCGGCGGCGTGCGCGCCAATGGCAATTGCGAGGTCGAGCCCGACATGCCTTGCGTCTGGGTCAAGGCCTGGGAAGGCTCCAAGAACATGGTGCATGGCGACAAGATCCTCGACGTGCAAAAGCCCGTCGACCAGTCGCTACGGGAAACCTCAGCCTGGCTGCGGGTGACCGCGCAGTCGGCGGCAGCCCGCGAAGCTGCGGCCAATGCCAAGACCGGAGCCGCCGCATGATCGCCCGCCAGCGCGACGAGAACCCGGCCGGCATCCATCTGCCGCTCGATCCCCTGCCCGGCCACTCCTCACGCGGCCGGCTGGAGCGCGTGCTGCGGCGCGGCGAATTCGCCGTCACCACCGAGCTCAACCCGCCCGACAGCGCCGATCCGGAAGACGTCTACAACCGGGCCAAGATCTTCGACGGATGGGTCGACGCCATCAATGCCGTCGATGCCTCCGGCGCCAACTGCCATATGTCCTCGGTCGGCATCTGCGCGCTTTTGACCCGCATGGGCTATGCCCCGATCATGCAGATCGCCTGCCGCGACAGGAACCGCATTGCCATCCAGGGCGATGTGCTGGGTGGTGCGGCGATGGGCGTCGCCAACATGCTGTGCCTCACCGGCGACGGTGTGCAGGCCGGCGACCAGCCCGGCGCCAAGCCGGTGTTCGATCTGGATTCCATGTCGCTGCTCGAAACCTGCCGCATCATGCGCGACAACGGCAAGTTCCTGTCCGGCCGCAAGCTGACGACACCGCCGCAGATCTTCCTCGGTGCCGCCGTCAATCCGTTTGCGCCGCCCTTCGATTTCCGTCCGATCCATCTCGGCAAGAAGATCGCTGCCGGCGCGCAGTTCGTGCAGACGCAGTACTGTTTCGACGTGCCGATGTTCAAAACCTTCATGCAGAAGGCGCGCGATCTCGGCCACACCGAAAAGGTGTTCATCCTGTGCGGCGTCGGCCCGCTGGCCTCGGCCAAGACGGCCAAATGGATCCGCTCCAACGTGCCCGGCATCCATATCCCGGACGCCATCATCAAGCGGCTGGAAGGCGCCCAGGACCAGAAGAAGGAAGGCAAGCAGCTCTGCATCGACATCATCAACGAGGTGAAGGAAATCGCCGGCGTCGCCGGCGTCCACGTGATGGCCTATCGCCAGGAGGAATATGTCGCCGAGATCGTCGATGAATCGGGCGTGCTGAAGGGCCGCCAGCCGTGGAAACGCGAGATCCGCCGCGACGACCAGATGGTCGCCGACCGGCTCGACCACATATTGCATGACGAGATTACCGAAACGCAGGTGGACATGGTAAAGACCGCGCACTAAGCCCGGCCGAGCACCAGACCCTGGAACGAAACCAGACACGATATAAAGAAGCACTTTATATCAGGCGGAGAGACTTCATGACCCGGACCATCGTCGCCTCGGCGACACGCGAGATCATCATCGGCTTCGACCAGCCCTTCTGCGTCATCGGCGAGCGCATCAACCCGACCGGCCGCAAGAAGCTGGCCGCCGAGATGATCGCCGGCAATTTCGAGACCGTCATCAAGGATGCGCTGGAACAGGCCGCCTGCGGCGCCACCATGCTTGACGTCAATGCCGGCGTCACCGCTGTCGACCCCAACGCCACCGAGCCGGCGCTGCTGGTGCAGACGCTGGAGATCGTCCAGGGCCTGGTCGATCTGCCGCTGTCGATCGATTCCTCCGTCAGCGCCGCAATCGAAGCCGCATTAAAGGTCGCCAAGGGCCGGCCGCTGGTCAACTCCGTCACCGGCGAGGAAGAAAAGCTCGAAGCCATCCTGCCGCTGGTCAAGAAGTACAATGTACCGGTCGTCGCCATCTCCAATGACGAGACCGGCATTTCGATGGATCCGGACGTCCGCTTCGCCGTCGCCAAGAAGATCGTGCAGCGCTGCGCCGATTTCGGCATTCCGGCGCATGACGTCGTCGTCGATCCGCTGGTCATGCCGATCGGCGCGCTGGGCGATGCCGGCCGCCAGGTGTTTGCGCTGCTGCGTCGGCTGCGCGAAGAGCTCAAGGTCAACACCACTTGCGGCCTCTCCAACATCTCGTTCGGCCTGCCGCACCGCCACGGCATCAACGCCGCCTTCATCCCGATGGTGATCGGCGCCGGCATGACGAGCGCCATCATGAACCCGGTGCGGCCGCAGGAAATGGAAGCCGTGCGCGGCGCCAATGTGCTGAACGGCACTGACGAGAACTGCACCAACTGGATCAGGACCTACAAGGACTACAAGCCGGCCGAAGGCGGCCAGGCGGTTGCCGCGCCGACACAGGTCAACGCGCCGGGCGATGGCGCTGCCAATGGTGGCCGCCGCCGTGGCGGCCGCGAAGCCCGGATGGCTCGAGGATAAGCGCGCAACCGTGAACTCGCCTGCAAACATTACCGATCCGCTCGTGCTGTTCATGCCGTCAGGCAAGCGCGGGCGGTTTCCCGTTGGCACATCGGTGCTCGACGCCGCGCGCCAGCTCGGCGTCTATGTCGAAAGCGTCTGTGGCGGCCGCGCCACTTGCGGTCGCTGCCAGATCGAGGTGCAGGAAGGCAATTTCGCCAAGCACAAGATCGTCTCCTCCAACGACCATATTTCGCAGAAGGGCGGCAAGGAAGAGCGCTACGAGCGCGTGCGCGGCCTGCCCGAGCGCCGCCGCCTTTCCTGCTCGGCGCAGATCCTCGGCGACCTCGTCATCGACGTGCCGCAGGACACGGTCATCAACGCGCAGACCATCCGCAAGGATGCCGACACCCGCGTCATCGCCCGCGATGCGGCAATCCGCATGTGTTATGTCGAGATCGAAGAACCCGACATGCACAAGCCGCTCGGCGATCTCGACCGCCTGAAGATCGCCCTGATGAAGGATTGGGGCTTCAAAAACCTCGAATTCGATTTCTACCTGATGCCGCAGGTGCAAGGCATTTTGCGCAAGGGCAACTGGACGGCGACTGCCGCCATCCACAAGGATGCCGAAAGCGACATTGCCCGCGTCATAGCACTGTGGCCCGGCCTCAAGAACGAGGCCTATGGACTGGCCTGCGACATCGGCTCGACCACCATCGCCATGCATCTGGTGTCGTTGCTGTCGGGCCGCGTCGCCGCGTCGTCCGGTACGTCCAATCCGCAGATCCGCTTCGGCGAGGATCTGATGAGCCGCGTCTCCTATGTGATGATGAACCCCGACGGCCGCGAAGGCATGACGGTCGCCGTGCGCGAGGCGATCTCCGGCCTCGTCGACAAGGTCTGCGCCGAAGGCAATGTCCAGCGCAATGACATCCTGGACAGCGTCTTCGTCGGCAATCCGATCATGCACCACCTGTTCCTCGGCATCGATCCGACCGAACTCGGCGGCGCGCCCTTCGCGCTCGCCGTCTCGGGCGCGGTGCGCATCAAAGCCTCCGATATCGGCCTGAAGCTCAACCAGGGCGCGCGTCTCTACATGCTGCCTTGCATCGCCGGCCATGTCGGCGCGGATGCTGCCGCCGTGACTTTGTCGGAAGGTCCGCACCGCCAGGATGAAATGATGCTGATCGTCGATGTCGGCACCAATGCCGAGATCGTGCTTGGCAATCGTGCGCGGGTCGTGGCTGCTTCATCTCCAACCGGCCCCGCTTTCGAGGGCGCTGAAATCTCCGGCGGCCAGCGCGCCGCGCCTGGCGCCATCGAGCGCGTGCGCATCGATCCCGAAACGCTGGAGCCGAAATACCGTGTCATCGGTTCGGAACTTTGGTCCGACGAGCCAGGCTTCCTCGACAGCGTCCAGGCCACCGGCGTCACCGGCATTTGCGGCTCCGGCATTATCGAGATCGTGGCCGAAATGTACCTCGCCGGCATCATCTCCGAGGATGGCGTCGTCGACGGGTCGCTCGCCGAGCGTTCGCCGCGTGTCACCGCCAATGGCCGCACCTTCTCCTATGTCTTGAAGGAAGGCGAACCCAAGATCACCATCACCCAGACCGACGTGCGCGCCATCCAGCTGGCCAAGGCGGCGCTTTATGCCGGCACCAAGCTGTTGATGGAAAAGCAGAACACCGAGCATGTCGACCGCATCCATTTCGCCGGCGCCTTCGGCTCCTTCATCGACCCGAAATACGCCATGGTGCTTGGCCTGATCCCGGATTGCGACCTAGACAAGGTCTCGGCCGTCGGCAACGCCGCCGGCGCCGGCGCGCGCATGGCGCTGCTCAACCGCGGCTATCGCCGCGAAATCGAGGACACGGTCAGCCATATCGAGAAGATCGAGACCGCGCTGGAACCGAAATTCCAGGAGCATTTCGTCTACGCCATGGCGCTGCCCAACAAGGTCGATCCGTTCCCGAAACTGTCGGCGGCGGTAAAGCTGCCACCACGCAAGACCGTCAGCGAGGACGGCGTCGCCGGCGACGCCGCCCCACGCCGGCGTTCGCGCGAAGGCCACGCGGCCAGGCGCAGCCGCGAGTAAGCCGGCCGCCAGTCTTCAATTTCGTTTGTATGCAAATGTTTCCAGATCGCTCCGATCTGGAAACCGAAGCGCTGTTTTCGCGCAATCCACCCGATACAGACGTGAAGCATTTAACGGACACCGAAAGGCGGGCCGGACTATTGCGCCGTCACAACGCTTCAAAAGGAGAATGAAGATGTCGATGTTCGACAGCCTCGGCCGTTTTCGTGCGGCCATCAAGCATGCCCAGTCCGTGCGGGCCATGAACAGCCTGCCGCCTGAAGTGCAGAAGGACATTGGCTGGCCCGTGTCGCAGCGCATCGACGCCCAGGCCAGCCTGACGCGCCTGATCCTGGGCTCGGGCCGCTGATGACCTTCGCCGACAAATGCAAATTGCTGGCAAAACGCCGGGGCCGCCGCGTGGTCCCGGCTGCGCCTGACATCAAGCTGCGCGCCGCGCTGCTGCCCCGGCGCTGAGCCGTTGGCGGGAAAACCGCAAACTCGGTCGATCAATCAACCGTGTTGCGTTGGTCCAAATTCTTGACATTTCGGCTGGAGGCGCGATCTTCGAAATAGTGGGGAAATTCTCTTAGTCGGCTGCTGCCGAGCTTGTGTATTCGAATGCCCAGTTTCAAAAGCCACGTCGTTTCCTTCATCCTCCGGCACAGCCGGAAGAAGGCATTTGCCAGCCCCGAAAACCTGCAGCGCTGGATCGCCTATGCGCGCAAGACCGAGGACCACCATCCTCCGGCATTGCTGCGCGAGCGCCTCCATATCACCGAGCGTAGCGTCGATGGTTTCCCCGTCTACGAGATCGCGCCGAAAGCCGGCGAGCGCCGGCGCATCCTCTACATGCATGGCGGCGCCTATGTCTTCCAGATCACCTCCTATCATTGGGGGCTGATCGCCGAGATGGCCGAACGGCTGGGTTTCAGCATCACCGTACCTATCTACCCCATCGCGCCCGAACACGATTTCCACGCCATGTTCGGCATGGTCGGCGACGTCTACCGGCAGATGCTGGACGAGACGGACGCCGAAGATATCGTTTTCATGGGCGATTCCGCCGGCGGCAACATGGCCGTGGTGCTGACCATGATGGCGGCCGAAGAAGGCCTGTCCTTGCCGTCGCGCCACGTGCTGATTTCACCCGGTCTCGACATGTCGCTTTCCAACCCGGAAGTGTTCGAGGCGGAACGCAACGATCCGTGGCTCGGTATATCAGGCGGGCTGGAAGCGATCCGCATGTACAGCGCCGGCATCGATCGCAGCGACTGGCATATCAGCCCGCTCTACGGCGACCTCTCGGTGCTGCCGCAGACCCTGCTTCTGACCGGCTCGCACGACCTGCTCAGCCCCGACAATCTGATCTTCGCCAAAAAGGCGCGCGCTGCCGGCGTCGATATCGACGTTGTCTACGAGGAAGGGATGTTCCACGTCTGGCCGCTGATCGAGATGCCGGAGGCGCGTCGCGCCAGAAACAGCATCGTCACCTTCCTTGAAGGTGAGCCCGCCAGGCGGCGCGCAACTGCGCGGCGCAGACCGCGAACCGCCTTCGCGGCGCGCCCTGCCGAGGCAGCGGAATAACTCAGAACTTGCCGGTTTCGCGGAACAGTTCGAAGGTCGCGCGGATATGGTCGGCGACGGCCTTGACCGGCGCGCTGGCATCCGGCGACACCACCATCGCCAGATTGTAGGTGCCGATATCGGGCATGCCGTCCTTCGGGCAGAGCTCGACCATGTCGTTGCCGAGGAATGACTTCGGCAGCGGCGCAACCGCGAGATCCGACATGATGGCGGCGCGCTGGCCGGCCGTGTGCGCGCTCATATAGGCGACGCGGTAGTTGCGGCCCTCACGGCTGAGCGCATCGAGCGCGCCGGCCCGCCAGGCGCAGCCCTCTTCCCACAGCGATACCGGCAATGGCTCGCGCAGATGCGCGCTGCCGCCCTTGGCGCCGGCCCAGACAATCGGCTCTGTCAGCAGCACCTCGGCGCCAAGCGCGCTGGTCTTGTAGGAATTGGTCAACAGCGTGAGGTCGAGCGCCCGATCGTCCATGCGCCGGCGCAGATTGCTGCTCTGGTCGATGGTGACGTCGACGGCGATCGACGGATGCGATTGCGCGAAACGCTTCAGCACATGCGGCAGCACGCGCTCACCATAATCGTCCGGCGATCCGAGCCGCACCACGCCGACGATCTCGGGGATGATGAATTTCGACACCACCTCGCGGTTGATTGACAACAGCCGGCGGGCATAGCCGAGCAGCATCTCGCCATCGGTGGTCAGCGTCACCGAGCGCGCATCGCGCGCAAAGACCGAGCGGCCGAGAATGTCCTCGAGCTTCTTGATCTGCATGGAGACCGCCGACGGCGTGCGGAACACCGCATTGGCCGCGGTGGTGAAGCTGCCGGTCTCGGCAATGGCCACAAAGGTGCGCAAAACGTCGAGATCGAGCAGCGGCAGCGGGTGATTGAGTGGGGCGTTCATCGGGATAGACCTTCAATTTTTCTGATGTGAAGCATCATTCCATTTCGTTTGATTGAACATCAGATTGGGAGGATAGTCAACTCCATCGAAGGCAGGACGTGCCCTGGATCGAAAAGCTCCTGACACGAAATTGCATTCGATGCGGAATATCCCGGTTACAGAACGCGTTCATGCGGGACGTGCCACAACCAAAGGAGAATGAAATGTCTATCCTGTCATCCATCGGTCGGCTTGCGACCGAGTTCAGCGCGGCCCGTGCCCGCTTCCAGACCGAACGTGCGATCCGCTCGCTGCCGATCGAACTGCAGAAGGATATCGGCTGGCCTGAAGCTGCCGACACCAAGACCGGTGCACGCCACGGCGTCGGATCCTGGGCTGGAGCAAAGTAAACCATTGTGTACCATGTGCTGAAGGCCTGCCGCGCGGAACCAGCCCGGCAGGCCTTCCCTGCTTTAGCCCAGACCTTCTCTAACTTATTTGCACTCAAATGAATTTCAGAGCCATGTCGCGCTTGCATGGCGCATATGAGCAAGCTGCATACCGGCCCAATTTCTGCATTAACGCCTTGTAAATAATCACAAATCCAAGGCAATCTGCCCAAAAATGTCGCAATTGATGTCGCTTTTCATATCAAGCGCTTCGCATTTGCGATTTAGTTTCTGCTCACACAAGCCTATATCAGCGCCAGCAAACGAGCTGCCCCACTCCATCAAGCGAAGGCGACCCGTCTGAGCAACCGATAGGAGATGATGATGAAGCTTTTTGCCCGCCTTTTCCCCCGCCGCGAAATGAACCTGACCACCGCTCTCGAGCGCCAGCGCCTTGCCAACACCATGCCCGGCCAGACCGGCGCCATGAATGCGGTGCGCCTCGGCTTCGTCGCCTGAGATAACGGCTACCGCGCAGCGCTCCCTGCCGCTGTCGACAGTCGATAACAGCGCCGCTTCGGTTTGACCGAGGCGGCGTTTTTCGTTCTGAGGCCGATGTTGCCGGATAGCGATGCTCAATCTCGCGGCAGCCCGTGCCCATCGTCCCGGACCATTGCCCATTTGCGACCCATGTCGCAAATTTAGTTGCCGCTTGGCCGCCTAGCCGATTGACAGGAATGGTTTTTCCTGATGTCGCTATGCTGTTCGCGACATCCTGTTCGCGCCATGGCTGCGTGAGGTTCCCTTGAACGCCGTAAAGCATCCGATCAAGCGATCGTTTGTATTCTTCCTCGTCCCCGACTTCACCATGATTGCCTTTGCGACGGCGCTCGACCCGCTGCGCTCGGCCAACCGCATGCTTGGCTATGAGGCCTATCGCTGGCGCCTCGCCAGCATCGACGGCAAACCAGTGCGCGCCTCCAATGGCGTCGAATGCGCGGTCAACACCTCGCTCGAGGAAGAGCGCAAGAAGATGGCCGGACCGGACCGGCCGAACATGGCCATTGTCTGCAGCGGCGTGAATGTCGAGCGCTACCAGAACAGGTCGGCCTTCGCCTGGCTGCGCGAGGAGTATAACAGAGGCGTCGCCGTCGGCGGCCTGTGCACCGGCGCGCATATCCTTGCCGCCGCCGGCCTGCTCTCCAACAAGCGCTGCGCCATCCATTGGGAAAACCTGCCGGGCTTTTCCGAGGCCTTCCCGAAGGCCAACGTCTTTGCCGACCTCTTCGAAATCGACCAGAACATCTACACCTGCGCCGGCGGCACCGCAGCACTGGACATGATGCTGAAGCTGATCGGCGACGACTTCGACGACAATCTGGTCAACCGTGTCTGCGAGCAGGTGCTGACCGACCGCGTGCGCAGCCCGACCGACCGCCAGCGCCTGCCGCTGCGCGCCCGTCTCGGCGTGCAGAACTCCAAGGTGCTGACCATCATCGAGCTGATGGAGGGCAACCTCTCCGAGCCGCTGTCGCTGATCGAGATCGCCGACCATGTCGACCTGTCGCGCCGCCAGATCGAGCGCCTGTTCCGTACCGAGATGGGCAGGTCCCCTGCCCGCTACTATCTCGAAATCCGCCTCGACCGCGCCAGGCACCTGTTGATCCAGTCGTCGATGCCGGTGGTCGAGGTGGCTGTCGCCTGCGGCTTCGTCTCGGCCTCGCACTTCTCCAAATGCTACCGCGAGCTCTACGCCCGCTCGCCGCAGCAGGAGCGCGTCGACCGCAAGCAACTGCTGGCCGCCTGAACCGAACGCTTCAGATCAAGCCTCGGCCGGCTGCGCCTGTGCCGTCCGCATTGCCTCGATGCGGATATCTTCGGTCAGCCGCGCCTTCAGCGCCGAGAACTCCGGGCTGGTCTTCAGCGTGTAGTGGCGTGGATGCGGCAGGTCGATGGCGACATCCGACTTGATGCGCCCCGGCCGGGCGCTCATCACGATCACCCGCGAGGCCATGAAGATCGCCTCCTCGATGTCGTGAGTGACAAATAGCACCGTCTTCTTGCGCCGTTCCCAGATGCCGAGCAAAAGCTCCTGCATCAGCCCGCGGGTTTGGTTGTCGAGCGCGCCGAACGGCTCGTCGAGCAACAGGATCTCGGGATCGTTGGCCAGCGCCCGGGCGATTGCCGTACGCTGCTGCATGCCGCCGGAAAGCTGCTTTGGCCAATGGTTCTCGAAGCCCTTGAGCCCGACAAGATCGACATAGGAGGCAACGATCCCGTCCCGATCCTTTTCGGCCATGCCGCGTTCGCGCAGGCCGAAGGCGATATTCTGCGCCACCGTCAGCCACGGAAACAGCGTGTAGGACTGGAAGACCATGCCGCGATCCGGTCCCGGCAGCGTCACCGCCTTGCCGTCGAGCAACACGCGGCCTTCGCTCGGCGCCTCGAGGCCGGCGACAATCCTGAGCAGCGTCGACTTTCCGCAGCCCGACGGCCCGAGAATGGTGATGAAGTCGTTGGCCGCGACCGTCAGATCGACCGGCATCAGCGCCTTGACCGGCTGCCCGCCGCGCACGCCGGCGAATGTGCGCGAGACGCCTTCGATCAAAAGCTTGCTCATGCCAGGCTCCAGGGGAAGAGCCAGCGGTTGAACGCCTTGAAGGCGAAGTCGGACAACAGCCCGATCAGCCCGATGACGATGATGCCGAAGATGATCTGGCCCGTCGCCAGCCGCGACTGACTGTTGATGATCATATAGCCGATGCCTGAGGACGAACCGATCAGCTCTGCGACGATGACATAGGTCCAGGCCCAGCCAAGCACCAGCCGCAGCGTCTCGGCGATCTCCGGCGCATTGGCCGGCATGATCACCCGTTTGACGATGCCATTGCTGCTCGAGCCCAGCGTATAGGCGGCCTCGACCAGGTCGCGCCGCGTCGAGCCGACCTTGACGGCGACGATCAGGATGATCTGGAACACCGAACCGACGAAGATGACCAACAGCTTTTCCAGTTCGCCAATGCCCGCCCACAGGATCAACAGCGGAATGAAGGCCGAGGCCGGCAGATAGCGGGCGAAGGAGACGAACGGTTCCAGGAACGCCTCCACCGGCTTCCAGGCGCCCATGGCGATGCCGATCGGCACGGCGACGATCGACGCCAGCAGGAACCCGCCGAAGACCCGCCAGATGGTAATCAGTATGTCGAGCCAGAAACGGTCCTCGACCAGCAGCCGCCAGCCGTCCCGGAGCATCGACAGCGGATCGGCGAGGAAGATGCGGTTGACGTGGCCGCCAAGCGTGATCCACGCCCAGAAAGCGATGAACAGCACGAAGAAGGAAATGCCGAGCACGGTTCGAATGCTCGGCGACACTGGATGCAAGGGGCGCATCGTCAGATCGTCCGCATCGTCAAATCACCCTTTGTCCAAGGAAAGGCGGCGGCGCCAGAGCGCCGCCGCATGATCGTCGAAGGCGCGCCTGTCAGTTCGATACCGCGCTGGTGTCGGCCAGCGTGGCGACATCTGGCGCTTCCTTGATCAGCCCCATCTGCAGGAGCAGTTCGCCGGCGGTCTTGGAAAAGTCTTGGAATTCCTTGGTGAAGAACTGCTTGTTCTCCGCCTTGTCGGCCCACTTCAGATATTTCGCCGAATCCTCGAACTCCTTGGCCGACTGTTTTACGTCGGCACCCATGATCTCGTAGGATTTCTGCGGGTCGCTCTTGATCAGGTCGAGCGCCTCGAAATAGCTGTCGGCAAGCGCCTTGGCGGCGTCGGGATTGGCGGTGAGGAATTCGGGCGTGCAGCCGACCGTGTCGAGCACCATCGGATAGTCGAGCGTGGTCGCCAAAATATGGCCCTGGTCAGCCTTGTCGCGCACCGCCGAGATAAACGGCTCGTAGGTGACCGCCGCATCGTTCTGGCCGGCGAGGAAGGCTTGTGCGGCCGCATCCGGCTCCAGGTTGACCACGGTGACATCCTTGGTCGACATGCCGTTCTTGTTCAGCACCCAGGCCAGCATGAAGTAAGGAGACGTGCCCGGCGCCGAAGAAGCGACATTCTTGCCCTTGAGGTCAGCGACGGTCTTGATGTCGTTGCGCACGACAATGCCGTCGGCGCCATAGGATTTGTCGAGCTGGAATATCTGTTTGGTGGTGACGCCGTTGGCGTTCCAGACCAGCCAGGTCTCGACCGTGGTGGCGGCGCATTGCAGGTCGCCGCTGGCAATGGCAAGCGGCCGGCTTGCCTGCGGCACCTTCTTCAAGGTCACGTCGAGGCCATGCTTCTCGAAGATGCCTGTCTGCTTGGCAAGCGTCAGCGGCGCAAACCCGGTCCAGCCGCTGATGCCGATGGTCACCGACGTGGCGGCCTTGGCCGGAGCGGACAATCCCGCTGCAAGCGCCAATGCCGCGGCAAAGACGATGGTCCTGTTCATGTCAGTTCCCCTTGTTTTTTCGGATGGGGAATTGTGTCACAGACGCCCATGGGCTTGTCAACGAAACTGATGCTGCATTCCGGCATGGGCCAAAGGTCTAATGCGCGTCGAACATCCAACTGCGGTCGCGCCACATTTTTTCGCCGACCTGGCAGTCAGTCGGCCGGTCCTGCGCCAACACCACCGGCGGATGAGTGGCTTCCTCCCGAGCCCATTGCGGCGAAGCGGGGCCGGCAAGCTCCAGCACCAGTTTGCGGCGAATGGCTTCGGGAAACTGCGTCCAGTCATTGACCGGGATCATGAAGGATCCGGGCCCGCCGATAACGCAGTCGCTATAATAGCGATCGAGATTGTTGACGTCGTAGGCGCCGCCAAACCCGCCGTCGCGCGTCATCAGCGGCAGGCCGTTAATGATGATGCCTTGCTTGACCACCGCGTCTCGGGCGATGTCGACGGGTTCACCCTGGTTGTTGGGGCCATCACCGGAAATATCGATGACGCGCTTCGTTCCCTGAAAACCGCTTTCGGCAAAAAGGTCGCTGCCGAATTCCAGCGCACCCGAAATCGAAGTGCGCCGGGCGCTGGCCGGCGGATGGGCGGAAAGCTGCGCCGCCACCCGCTCGGCGTCGGCCCGGCTGGCGATCACCGTCCACGGCACGACGACCTGTTGCGTGGTCGCTCCCGCCCATTCGACATAGGTGACGGCAACCTTGCCATAGGCGCCGTCGGCAATGGCCTGCAGCACATTGTCGTGCGTCAGCGCAGCCGCATAGCCGTGACGCTGAATTTCGAGTTCACCCGGCGACATGGACAATGACACATCGACAGCCAGCACCAGTTCGACATCGACCGGCTCGGCGGCCTCAATCGGTGGTGTCAGCCAAACCACCAGCGCCAGCCCGGCGCTGCCTGAAAGGAGATGTCGTGCGCGCGAAAATGCAGACATGCCGCAAGGTAAGCGAGAATCAGCGGCTGACAAAGGGAAAAGCCCGGCTATGAGCCGGGCTTTGCATTCATACTTCCGCGATTGCGGCGTCCGCTCAACTTCTTGGCTTCAAATTCTCCGGATCGTAGAGCGGCTTGTAGCCGACACCAGCAACCTCGACGGGATAGGTCTCGCCAAAATACTCGACACTGAGCTTACGGCCTTCCTGGGCATGGGCCCAGGGCAGATAGGCGAGCGCGATGTTCTTGCCGATGGTCGGGCCATAGGCCACGGAGGTGGTGAAGGAGCGGCGGCCGAGTTCATCGACCAGCGTCTCGCCGGTCTTCGGATCCATCACCGGCATGGTGCCGACGGGATAGCGGGCGACGCCTTTCGAATCGACGTTCTCGGTCATCACCAGCGTGCACAGGATCGCCGGCTGGTGCTCACGGGCACGGTACTCCACGTGCTTCGCCTTGCCGCAAAAATCGTTCTCCTTGACCTTTGGACGCGCGAGATCGGCTTCGAGCAGATTGTACTCGGTCAGAAGGTCGGCGTTCTGCAGGCGCAGGCTCTTTTCCATGCGCCGTGTGTTGGCGTAGGTCTCGACGCCGAACGGCATCACGCCGGTCGAGCGCAGGGCGTCCCAGACGGCGAGACCGTCCTCGTAGCGCATATGCAATTCCCAACCCTGCTCGCCGACATAGGAGATGCGAAAGGCGGTGACGTCCTTGCCGCCGATCCTGACCGGCTTGATCGCCGCGAACGGGAAATTCTCGAGCGACAGGCCGTCCGGATTTTCGACCACCTTCTGCAGCGTCGTGCGGGCGTTCGGACCCCAGATGCCGATGGTGACAAACTTCTCCGTCACGTCGGTGATGGTGACATCAAAACCTTTGTCCTGCGCGGTGCGCTGCATGTAGCGGAAGTCGCGCGGGCCGGCGTCGGCGCCGTCGATCAGACGGCAGCGGTCGGCCATGCGGATGACGGTAAAGTCGGCGCGCACCATGCCTTCCTCGTCGAGGAAGTGGGTGTAGATGCCCTTGCCGATGTTGTTGTCGCCGCCGATCTTGGCCGCGCACAGCCATTCCAGCAGCGCGACATGATCGGGACCCTCGATGTCATACATCGAGAAATGCGACAGGTTGACGATGCCGCAATCCTCGCTCATCGCCAGGTGCTCGGCATTGGAGACGCGCCAGAAATGGCGGTTGTCCCACTCGTTCTCGCGCACGGGAACCCGGTTGCCATACTTCTCCAGCAGATGCTCGTTGGCGGCGTAGCCATGCGCGCGCTCCCAGCCGCCCAGCTCCATGAAGTAGCCGCCGAGCTCCTTCTCGCGCTCCCAGAACGGCGAGCGGCGGATGTTGCGGCCCTTGGAGAACGGCTCGCGCGGATGCACCGCCGGATTGTAGACCTTCATCGCCGTCTCGGTGCAGCGATCCCAGATGAACTGCTCCTTGGTCTGGTGCGGGTAGAAACGCGCATAGTCGATGGCATGATGGTCGATCGAAGTGCGGCCGTCGGTCATCCAGTCGGCCATCAGCTTGCCCATGCCGGGCCCGTCCTTGACCCAGATGGCGACGGCATACCACAGGCCCCTCACCTTCTGGCTCTCGCCCATCGACGGGCCGCCATCGGCGGTCACCTGCAAGAGGCCGTTGAAGGAATGGCTTTCATTGTAGCCGAGTTCGCCGAGGATCGGCGTCAGCTCCATGGCGCGCTCCAGCGGCGCCAGGATCTGCTCCATGTCGAGGTCGCGCTGCGACGGCGACAGCCGTGCCTGGTCCTTTTCCAGGAGGTCGCGCGGATGGCAGAGGCGCGGATTGGTCTCTTCGTAGTAGCCCCATTCGATCTGGCCGCCCTCGGCCGTCTTGGGATCGCCGGTGTCGCGCATATAGGCCGAATTGCCCTGGTCGCGCAGCAGCGGCCAGCCGATCTCCTTGCCGGTGCCGGCGAACTCATTGTAGGGACCGAAGAAGGTCAACGGGTGGTCGATCGGCATCACCGGCAGGTCTTCGCCGACCATCTCGGCGATCAGCCGGCCCCAGATACCGGCGCAGACCACGACATAGTCGGCCATGATGGTGCCACGGTCGGTGACGACGCCCTTGATACGGCCCTCTTCGACGATGAGGGATTTGGCCGGCGTGTTGGCGAAGGATTTGAGTTTCCCCGACGCTTCCGCCTGGTCGACCAGCTTGCCGGCGACCGTCTGCGAGCGCGGAATGACGAGGCCGGCATCCGGATCCCACAGGCCGCCCTGCACCATGGACTCTTCGATCAGCGGGAATTTTTCCTTGATCTCGGCCGGCTCGATAAGCCGGGCACGGGTGCCGAAGGATTTGGCCGAGGCGATCTTGCGCTTGATCTCGTCCATGCGACTGTCGTCGCCGACGCGGGCGACTTCAAGGCCGCCGATGCGCGCGTAATGGCCCATCTTCTCGTAGAAATCGATGGAATAGAGCGTCGTCCAGCAGGACAGGAAATCATGGCTCGTCGTGTAGCAGAAGTCCGAGGCATGCGCGGTCGAGCCGATATCGGTCGGGATGCCCGACTTGTCGATGCCGACAATGTCGGTCCAGCCGCGTTCGATCAGGTGATGGGCGATCGATGCGCCGACAATACCACCCAGGCCGACGATGACGACCTTCGCCTGTTTCGGAAACTCTGCCATTGCCCGCGACTCCAAGGGGATAAAGCCGGCGCGTCCGCGCCCGTTCGAATGGCGCACAATATGCAGACGACGCGGATGGAGCTACCGCCTGTTTGCGACACGTCGCAGATGCGGCGCGACCAGCGCGCCGACGTGTCGTCAGTGGCGATCCGTCTCAGGCGAAGGCCCAGATGTCCTCTGCCTGGAAGCCGACCTGATAGCCCGCGGTCTTCAGCTTGACCACGACCTGGCCGATTTCCGGGGCGGGCAGCGCGCCGACCTCGACCTTGATCATGCCGGGACGATAGCGCTTGAGGTCGAGCTGCTCGAAGACGATCCAGTCGGCGCCCTCGCAATCGACTAGGAAAGCGTCGATATGCGTGATGCCGTTGCGGTCGAGCAGCGTCTGCAGCGTTTCAGACGGCACCTCGATATCCCTGAGGTGCGGGGCGAATTTGTTGAAATTGGCATCGGCCTCGCCCCAAGCATTCTTGCCCGACATCAGATTGGTGTCGGTGACCGACGAGCAGCCGATGAACTCGATCGGCAGCGTGCCGGCCTCGAGCGCTGCGGCATCGAACGTGTGGACCGTGATCGTGCCCTTGGCTTTTGTCACGGCCACCGGCTCGATGATGAAGCGTTCCGTGTCGGGGTAGTTGGCGCGCAGCCGTTTCTGATTGTACGGGATCGGCTCGACAAGCACGGCCCGCGCCTGCGGAATACGATGCAGCCATGGGGTGACGTCGTCGAACAACGCGCCGTCGCAGGCACCGACATTGACCATCTGGAACGGTTGCCCGCCGCCGCTAAAGCGCGCCTTCAGCGCCGCCTTGGCCAGGAATTTCGTGCCGCGCAGCGACGGTCCGCGATCGAGCAGGCCGGCGGGCAGGCCGAGCGAAAGGGCAATGCGAGCCAGGCCGGATACAGAACTCAAGGCTTATCTCCTGGTATGAGCTGCAAGGCGATGGGCCGCCTTCCACCTAGGCTTGCCGACGTCCACAGTGCCATGACCGGCCCCACCAGCAGCAGGAACGGCGGCAAAAGGTTGGGGAAATAGATGCGGGTATCGTGGATCGGGAAGACGGTGAATTTGGCCAGCACGCCGAGCACAAGTGCTGCCAGCAGAATGCCGGCGCGGCGATCGAGCCTAAAGCCGGCGCGGCTGAGCGCAAACCACCCGGCCAGCGCGAGCACTGAGACGCCGACCCAGCTGTTGAGCTCAATGGCGCGAAGGAAGGACGCGGCGAACGCCTTGAGATACGCGCCAACCGAAAACGGCGGCTCGAAACCATCCATATTGTAGTGCTGCTCGATGCTGGAGAACCACAGATGCGGCCACCAGCCGGGATGTTGCGCCCAGTGCGAGATGGCGAAATAGGCGACGAAGGAAGCGGCAAAGCCGGCCAGCGCCCCCCATGCCCGCTGCCGGAAAACCAGCAGCAACACGGCGAAAATGGCAAGGAAAACAATATTGTCCGGCCGCGCCATGAAGGCGAGGAAGAGCAGGATTGCAGTCGCTGCTTCGCGGCCGCGCACATAGGCGAGCAGACCGCCGAGGAACAGCGCCGAGCACAACAGATCCGGCGTCGAGGCGCGTGCCGCGTCGCCGAAATCGGACATGATCAGCACTGCGCCGACCACGGGCGCCAGCGCCAGCGCGCCTTCGGTTCGCAGCCACAGCAGTGTGATCATCCCGAACAGCAGCACCGAGACCACCTGCAGCACCCGCATCGCCTCGACCGGCGACATTACCGCGCTCATCGTCGACAGCATTTCGGCGTAGAGGAACTTGATCCGGTACATGCCAAGCAGCGAGTGGAAGTCAGCGGCATTTTCAGCCATATGGCTGCGGAAGCCGCCACCATCATCGGTCAGCGCCTTGTAGTCAGCGGCCGACACACCGGCCTGGACCGTGCTGTAGGCATAATCATGCAGCGCCTGCGCATCGGTGTACGTGCCCTCCTCGGCAACGGCGAGATAGGGCAGCATGTCCCAATTTGCGTCGGGCATCGTCCAGGCGGTGAAGGCCGTGAGCAGGATGTAGAGCGAAAACGCGATCGCGCCGATCGGCGCCGCCCATCGCGCATAAGTCCCCTCGCCCCACGCGAGAGCGGCAGCGGTCAGCCGGTCGAGTGTGCTTTGCGCGGCGGGAGGCTTGCTCAGCATTGTCAGGCTCGGGACTTAACGGACTTGGCTTTTGACGAAATCCTTCACGATCGACACGATGCCTCGCGACAACAGGCTGTCGAAGGCATCGACGAAACGATCGACATGCTCGCGCTGGCAGATCAGTGGCGGCTCGAGACGGATGACGTTGCGGTTGTATTCGGTGAAGGCGACGAGCACGTCATAGTCGCGCAACAAAAGCGCGCCGACGAAACCCGACAGCGAACCCTTCAGCTTGTCGTCGAGCACGCTGACGATCGGCCGCAGCACCATCGGCAAGGTCTGCGAGAAATCGTGGAACTCGAGCCCGACCATGAAGCCCTTGCCGCGCACATCCTTGATGATCTTCGGATATTTTTCCTTCAACGCCTGCAGACGCCGCAGCAAGTAATCGCCGGTTGAGGCGGCGTTGTCGATCAGCCCCTCGTCATAGAGTACGTTGATGCCCTCGATCGCCGTGATGCAGGCCTCGCCCATGCCGCCGAAGGTGGCCATGGCATGGATCATCGCCGTCTTCGGCGTGCCATAGGCCTTCATATAGACCTCGCGCCGCGCGATCATAGCGCCGACCGCCGCCTTGCCGGCGCCGAGCGACTTGGCCAGCGCGGTCACATCAGGCACGACGCCGTAATGCTCGAAAGCATAGAAGCGGCCGGAGCGGCCATAGCCGCATTGCACTTCGTCGGCCACCCACAGCACGCCATACTGGTCGCAAAGCGCGCGCAGCTTCTGCCAGTATTCGGCAGGTGCCTGGATGATGCCGCCGCCGCCCTGGATGGTTTCCAGCACGATGACACCGACCTCCGGATCGGAGCGGAACAGGCGCTCGACCGCGTCGATATCGGCGAACGGGATGCGCACCGTGTTCTCCGCCATCTTGAAGTCGGCGCGGTAGAGTTGGCCGTCGGTGATGCCGAGCACGCCCTTGGTCTTGCCGTGGAAGGAGTTCTCGGCATAGACGATTTTCGGACGCTTCGGGCCGGCGGCACGCTCGGCGAGCTTCACCGCTGCTTCCATAGCCTCCGAGCCGGACGAGCCCAAAAACACCATGTCGAGATCGCCGGGCGAGCATTTGGCGATGTTGTGCGCGAGTGCGGCCGCATATTGCGACATGAAGGCGATGGCGATTTCCTGGCGCTTTTCCTCCTGGAATTTGCGGCGGGCCTCCAGGATGCGCGGATGGTTGTGGCCGAAGGCGAGCGAACCGAAGCCGCCGAAGAAGTCGAGAATCTTGCGGCCGTTCTGGTCGATATAGAACATGCCTTCGGCCCGTTCGATCTTGATCTTGTGGAAGCCGAGCAGCTTCATGAAATGCAGCTGGCCCGGGTTGAGATGCGCCTTGAACAGGTCGGTCATGCGCGCGACATCCATCGACTTCGCCTGCTCGACGCTGATCAGATCGGGCTTGGCAATAGTGGTGGGCGACAGCGCCGGCGCACTGACCATGGTGCGCGCGTTCGTCTGCTCAGGCTTGGCCATGACGGTCATCTCGGAGTTCTCCTGGTCGTCCCATTCTATTCGGCAGGGACATGAT
Source organism: Mesorhizobium caraganae (assembly GCF_016836705.1). GTDB lineage: Bacteria > Pseudomonadota > Alphaproteobacteria > Rhizobiales > Rhizobiaceae > Mesorhizobium > Mesorhizobium caraganae. The sequence goes on from NZ_JAFCGY010000004.1 coordinate 132,336, forward strand.
TGGCGTTGACGGCAAGGCCGTCCTTCTTGGCGCGGTATTCGCTGTAGGCGGCGATCAGCATGTCCTCGTCGCGATATTGCGGCACCCAGCCGAGCTGGCGCTCGGCCTTGGACACGTCGAGAACGCACTCCTCATCGGCGATCAGATATTGTTCGGGATCCATGATCGGCATGTTCATGAGATCGAGCAGGTCGAGCGTGCGCTTGACCGCCCAGCCCGGCGTCGGGATCAGCAGTGATTTCGACCCGGCGTGCTTGATCAGGTCGCCGAGCAGTTTCCGAACCGGCGGCGGATTGAGCGAGCCCAGATTATAGGCCTCGTTGGGCACCCCGGCCTTCCAGGCCGCACGGGCGGCTTCCGCACAATCGAAAACAGAAATGAACTGATAGGGGTTCTTGCCCGAACCGATCATCGGCACCGGAAGGTTCCAGTCGATCAGCTTGAACAGCTTTTCCAATATGCCGAGCCGGCCGGGGCCGATGATCAGGCGCGGCCGGAACAGCGAGATCGACATGCCGCGTTTGCGCCATTCGGCGGCGAGCTCTTCTGTCTTCTGCTTCGACCAGCCATATTCGCCGAGCGGCGCGACCGGATGCTCCTCGGTCATCGGCTGGGTCACCGTGTGGCCGTAGATCATGTCGGTGGTGTAGTGGACGAGCTTGGGCGCGCCGGCTTTGCCCATGGCCTGCATGATGTGTTCGGTGCCGTGGAAATTCACCGGGAAGAAGAAGTCGTGGCGCTTGGCGCGCACCTGGATCGGCGACAGCATCTTGGCCGACAGATTGTAGACCATGTCGTCGGCCTTCAATCCGACCTTGGCCACCGAGGCTGGATCGGTGACATCGCAGGTGACGAAGCGAACCGAACGATAATGCGGCAGGTCGCTCTTGACGATGTCGGCAACAACAACCTCGTCACCGTCGGCCACAAGCTTCGGGGCAAGATGACGGCCGACGAAGCCGTCACCGCCGAAAATTATATGTCTCATCGAACGATCTCGTTTGTCTGGATCTTGTCGGGGTCAATGGAAGCCGTCTGATCGTCATGCCCGCGCCCGCTTTGCGCGATCAGCACCGTGCCGACGCAGATGAAGGCGATGCCGGCAATGCGCCAAGCGTTGAGGTCCTCGCGGAAGATGAAATAGGCGAAGATCGCGACCGCGACATAGGCAAGGCTGAGGAACGGATAGGCAAAGCTGAGCTCGACCTTGGACAGCACATAGAGATGCGACGCCATCGAGATGACGAAGGTGCACAGGCCGAGGAACACCCATGGGCTGAAGACGATCTGCAGGAGCTTCAGAAGCGGGTTGGTGCCTTCGAACGAAATCGGGCCAAGCGACATCATGCCTTGCTTCAGCATCAGCTGCGCGGCGGCATTGGTCATGACTGTGAACAGAATGAAGACGATATATTTCATATTTTCCACTCGCCGCTTGCGACGGTCCTACTATCAACCTGCAAACATTTCGTGAAGTCACGACAATGTTTTGAGCGCTTTGAGTAAACCATGGAATTTACGATCTATTTACCATGATTTGTTCGAATTGTACCTGTTCCACCGCCTCGACGCGTCCCCTTGGCATCTCCAGTTTTTTCGCTGTCCGCAGCCAGAAACTGGAAATAAACGCCGGGTCGCGCAGCGCTTCCAGTTGCTGCCAATCCGGGAAGGAGGCGGCGAAAGTCTCCGCACTCATGCGCGCATCCTTGTAAGGGTTGACCGCGCCGCCGGCCGCGACCGTGATGCGGTCGAGTTCGCCAAGCAGTGCCAGCGTCTTGCCGCCGCGATTGGGGAAATCGAGCGTCAGCGTGAAGCCGGGCCGCGGGAAGGACAGCAGACCCGGCGAGCGGATCGACCCGAAGCGCTTCAGCACGGTGAGGAAAGAGCCCTGCCCGGCCCGCCGCGCCGCGTCGAGCAGCGCCGGCACGGTCTGGCGCGCTGCATGTTCCGGCACCACACTTTGGTGCTGGTAGAGACCTTTGGGGCCATAGAGCCGGTTCCAGTCACCGACGCCGTCCAGTGGAAAGAAGAAGCCCTGATAGCCGGTTTGGCGCGGTTCTGATGAGCGCCCTTTCTTCCACCGGTAGGCGGCGTTGAAAGCAGTCAGGAACGGCCGGTTGAGGACGTTGAACGGCGGCTGGATCGGCACCGAAAGGCGGGAGCCGGCGCGCGACGCCGCATGCGAGCCATGCTCGGCGTGATTGCCCGACAACAACAGGCCGCGCCCGCGGCCATGGCCGCCGGCAAGCTGGTCGATCCAGGCGACGGCATATTCATTGGCCTGGTCGGCGGCCTCGGCCAGTTCGAAGAATTCACCGAGGTCGGCAAATCGCGCTGCCGTCTCGACGATGTCGAGAGAAGGCACCCGCATCAGCCGGATCGAGGCCGACAGGATCAGGCCAGTCAGCCCCATGCCGCCGATCGTCGCCGCAAACAGCCGGGCATTGTCCGTTGCCGAGCAGGTGTAGGTCCGCCCGTCCGAGCGCAGCAGCGTCAGCGATTCGACATGGCAACCAAAGGTGCCGCGCCGGTGATGGTTCTTGCCGTGGACGTCGTTGGCGATGGCGCCGCCAAGGGTGACGAACTGGGTACCGGGAACCACCGCCGGAAAGAAGCCGTAGGATGCGGCGCGCGCAATGATGTCGGACAGGAGCACGCCGGCTTCGGCCTCGAGCAGGCCGGTCTCGGCGTCGAAGGCGCCGATACGGTTCAGCGGCCGCATGTCGACGACCGCGCCTGGCTCGTTCTGGCAAGAATCACCATAGGAGCGACCGTTGCCATAGGCGAGCAAGCCGTTTGCCTTTGCCTTGCCGCTTTTCATCAGCTCCACAGCCGTATCGGCCGCGATGGTCCGCTTTGCGGCCGGCGTGGCGCGGCCGAAACTCTGGAACCGTTCGCCCGCCACGCTCTACCAGCCTCCGGCGACCAGCAGTGCTGCGCCGATAGCCACGATGATCTGGCTGCGCCAGTCGCGGATGATGAAGACGACCGGATCGTCGTTCATCTCGTCGCGGCGTGCCAGGATCCAGACGCGCATGGTCAAATACAGCACGATCGGCGCCAGCGGCCAGACCAGCCAGGGATGCGGATAGAGTTCGCGCACGGCGGCGCTGTCCATATAGAGCGCCAGCACCAACGCCGAGGAGAAGGCCGACGCCATGCCGGCCTGGGCGACGATCTCCTGGTCTTCGATGCGGTAGCCGCGGCCTGCAATACGCTCGCCCACCGGAATGGCGGTGGTGCGCAGTTCGACATAGCGCTTCACCAGCGCCAGCGACAGGAAGAAGAAAATCGAGAAGGCGAGCAGCCAGAACGAGACCTCGACGCCGGTTGCCGCGGCGCCCGCCAGCACGCGCACCGTGTAGAGGCCGGCCAGCGTCAGCACGTCGACCAGAAGCATGCGCTTGAACGACAGCGAATAGGCCGTGGTCACCACAATGTAGCCGGCGAGCACACCCAGGAACTCGATCGGCAACAGCAACCCAGCTGCAATGCCGATCGCCAACAGGCCGGCCATCGCGCCGAGGCCGAACGGGATCGACAGCGCGCCGCTGGCGAACGGCCGGTTGCGTTTGGTCGGGTGCTTGCGGTCGAGCGCAAGATCGAAGAAATCGTTGAGGATGTAGATCGCCGAAGCGACAGCACTGAAGGAGACGAACGCCAGCATGCATTGCCAGATCATGTTGGCGTTGAAGTATTCGTGCGACAGCACCATCGGCACCGCGATCAGCGAATTCTTCAGCCACTGATGCATCCGCAGCATCTTGACGAATGTCTTCAATGTCCTTTTTGGCGCCGGCACTATTTCGGCGCTATGCGCGGCCTGCCAGCGCTTCGCGTGGCGGTCGGGCGCCACGACGATGGCGTCGCGCGCTGCTTCGAAAACCCTGAGATCGTGACGGCTGTTGCCGGCATAGTCGAAACCGCCATCGCCATAGGCGGCGATGAGCGCGTCGCGCTTGCGGCCTGAGGTCATGTTGTGTGGACCGTCGGTCGCCAGCACATAGTCGAAGATGCCCAGATGGGCGGCGATCGCCTCGGCGAACTTGCGTGGCGTTCCTGTCGCCAGCACGATCTTGCGGCCGTCCACATGGTCGGCGCGCAGGCGCTGCAGCAGCGCTCCGCGATAGGGCAGTGAGGCCGGATCGATGTCGATGCGGTCGGCGATGGCTTGCTTCAGCCGCGCCGGGCCGGCGGCCAGCCAGAACGGAACCAGGAAGATATAGAGGGGATTCTTCTTAAGAAGGATGAACAGGCCTTCCCACAAAAGGTCGGTCGCAATCAGCGTGCCGTCGAGGTCGACCGCAAGCGGGATTGCGTTCTTGTCCGACCGCGCATCCATGTCTGTCCTGTCCTGCTCACAAACCCGTCGCGCCGTGTTTCGGCGTCTTCGCAAGGGTATAGCGGTGGAACGGCGTAGTGAACGTTAAAACGCCTGGTTGCAGCCGGTAGGCGCGACGATATTTCCCGCGTCATTGTTAAGCAATCACTACCACAAACAATAAAAGGCCGGGCATTGCCCGGCCTTTGCAAGAGCTGCCGCCGACTTTACTTGATGCGGGCAACGCCACCCGAAATTTCGACCGTTTCCGAGCCGGTCAGGGCCTCGAGGTCACCATTGGGTAAGGTGACGAAACAGCCGTTGGGGCAGAATTCCACGGTTTCGCCGGCGGCCAGCGCCAGCTCCGTCTTGCCGCCGCCTTCCGTCACGATCAGCGTACGGGTCTCAGCGTCCTTGTTGACCGCGCTGGCGGCAAAGGCCGAGCCATTCGCTGCGGTAAGAGCGATGGCGACGACGAGCGACTTCCACATTTTGCAATATCGGTGTTTCCACACCGCCTCTGTTGCATTTCGCAAGGCATTCTCGCCTTTGCATGTGAGCTTATATGAGATGCAAGCTGAACCGCAACTGAATGCCGCATTCATGCCGCAATTGGTTTGGGAGGAGCCCGGGCCCTAGCTGGGATCGGGTTTGCGCGGCTTGCGGCCTGATTTGGCCAGGCGCGCCTTCTCGGCGGCGGCTTCGGCCTCCGCCTGCTCCTTCTCGGCGAATTCGACTTCGATCTTGTCGTCGTCGAGCGGCCATGCCTCGGTCTGCTTGACCTTGACCTCCGCGCGCGGCGTCGAGGGGATTTCGATATGTTCGGCGTCAAAAGCATCGAGCACGGCAAAGCGGATATCGTTCTGCACGATGGCCCCGTTCAGCACATCGGCAAGAAACACGCGGATCTCGAACTCGAGTGCCGCCGCACCGAAATTGGTGAACAGCACGAAGGGCTCCGGGTTCTTCAGGACCAGCGGATGGCCGCGCGCAATCTCCAAGAGGATGGCGTGCACCCGCTTGACGTCGCTGCCATAGGCGACGCCGACCTTGATCTCCACACGCCCCAGCTTGTTGCGGTGCGTCCAGTTGCCGACGGCGTTGTTGATCAGGTTCGAGTTGGGCAGGATCACCGACTGCCGCTGGAAGGTCTCGATCTCGGTGGCGCGCACGCTGATCTTCTTGACCGTGCCTGAGGTGTCACCGGCGACGATCCAGTCACCGACCTTGAAAGGCCGCTCGGCGAGCAGGATCAGGCCGGACACGAAGTTGGACACGACATTCTGCAGGCCAAAACCGATACCGAGGGAAAGTGCACCGGCAACAAGCGCCAGGTTGGAGAGATCGATGCCCGCCGCCGAGATACCGACCAGACAGGCGACCGCGACGCCGGCATAACCGACCGCCAGCCGGATCGAATTGCGCACGCCGGTATCGACCTTGCCGCGCGCCATCACCGACCCGTCGAGCCAGCCCTGGAACCAGCGGGTCAGGAAATAGCCGATGATGAAAACGACGATGCCGCTGAGGATGCCGGTGACCGAAATCGTCACCGAGCCGATGGTGATGCCTGTTGCCAGCTTGTAGGCCCAGGCCTGGATGTCGCCGGGCTGGAACCCCCACATAAACAGGATCAGCGGCAGGAACACCAGCACGATCATCAGATTGATGGCGACGCTGACCACCAGGCCGAGCTGGTCGAGCGCGGTGTCCTCGTAGCTGGCATTGGCCGACAGCCAGCGCCCGATCGAGGTGCCGGCGAAACCGCCCTCCTCGCCGATCTCGCGTGCCGACAGGAAGCCGATATAGGCGGTGACCAGGATGGTGCCGGTGACCACGACCTGGACCGAAACGAAGATGGCCAGGCCGATATAGCCGAACAGCGCTGCCACAATGGTGGCCAGGCCGAGCACGATGGCGGTATAGCGCAGCCAGGTCGGCCATGGCCGCCAGCTTCCGTCGGAGCCCTTGTACGGCCTCAGCAGCGCCATCAGGATCAGGATGACGCCGACGATGATGGCGGCGACAAAACTTCTGGCGACCGTCAGCGACAGCGGCGAGCCCATACTGTCGTTGACCACCGCCAGGAAATAGTGGACGCCGATGACAATCGCCATGGCTGTCGTTAGCCGGACCAGCCAACGCGCCGGGCCGGTCTCAACCTGGATCAGGCGCCAGTTCGGCTGCCGCGGTTCCAGCGCCGCATTGGTCAGGCGGTTGACGCAGAAAACGACGGCGATGACGCCAGCCAGCGCGTTGAGGAAGAGGCCGATGTCGCCGCGAAGCACATTGTTATAATTGTACAGGAAGACCGTCGAAGCGAGAAAGGCGCCGACTGCCAGCGTCGGCAGCAAGGTCGACCAGAACGCCACCGACAGGCGGCTGAGATAAGTGGGGTCCTCGACCGATGGATCGGCTTCGAAGATACGCCCGAACAGGCGGCGCCCGCCGATGAATAATATCGCGGCCAGCCCCAACGACATGAAGGTCGCTGCGAGCATCGCCTTGAACTTGAACTTGAAGGCAAAGGTGAGCCAGGACGACACCGCCCTGAAAAGGTTGGCGTATTCGTCGCGGGCGTCGGAAAAAACCTGCGGGCTCAGCACGTCGGACAGCACATAGCGCTTGGTCAGCAGGTTGCGGAACAGTTCGCTGCGCATATTGCCGATCTTGTCGATCAGCCCGCTGATGCGGATCGACAGGTTCTGAGCGCTGGCGACAACCGCGTTGATCTCGGCCTTTTCCGACGCCAGCGCCTGGCGCTCGCCGGTCACGATGTCGGGCTCCTGCGGCTGGCCCGCCGCCGGCGGCGGACCCAGCACCTCGATGCGATTGTTGATGTCGGTGAGCCGCGAACGGAACGCCAGTGCACTGGTCAGCGCCGCCCGCGACAGATCCTCCAGCTGCAGACGGATATCGACGAGGGAGGCATCATCCTCGCCGTCCTGCTGTATTTTCTTCTCGAGATCGTCGGTCTTGGCCGTCAGGCCCTGAATGACCTTCTGCTGATCGGTGATCAAGCCGGCGGAGCCCTGGCCCAGCGCCTGCGCCATCGCCTCGAACGAAGGCGACGCCGAAATGATCAGCGTGAAAGCCAAAATGAGGCGAAGCAATCTCAAAAGCATGACTATTGGCGACTCACGGGCGGCAAAGGCATTCAAAAGCCTGTCCTTGATAAAGACGGCCATATCGTGGGGCAAGCCGTCGCATCGCGGCGTCGGCCAGTCGAAAAGCCATGGCGCAATCTTGGCTTTGCGCCCGCCGCCTGCTCTATAGTCTGCCGCATCGCACCAAGGATGGCATGAAGAATGGCGGAGTATTCAGCCCTTTCGCTTCTCACGAACGCGCTCAAGGGAAACCAGGACTGGAAGCCGGCCTGGCGCAAGCCCGAGCCCAAGGCCTCCTATGATGTCATCATCATCGGCGGCGGCGGCCATGGCCTGTCGACGGCCTATTATCTGGCCAAGGAGCACGGCATCACCAATGTCGCGGTGCTGGAGAAGGGCTGGCTGGGCTCCGGCAATGTCGGCCGTAACACCACGGCCGTGCGCTCCAACTACCTGCTGCCCTCCAACACCCGCTTCTACGAACATTCGATGAAGATGTGGGAGAACCTGTCGCACGACCTCAACTACAACGTCATGTTCTCGCAGCGCGGCTGCCTGAACCTGGCCCATACGCCGGCCCAGTTCGACGACTATGCACGGCGCGGCAACGCTATGCGCCATCTCGGCGTCGACGCCGAGTTGATGAGCACCGCCGAGATCAAGCGGCTGGTGCCGGCGCTGGACGTTTCGGCCTCGGCGCGCTTTCCGATCGTCGGCGGCCTGATGCAGCCGCGCGCCGGCACCGCCCGCCACGATGCGGTTGCCTGGGGTTATGCCCGCGGCGCTGACCGCCGCGGCGTCGATATCGTCGAGAATTGCGAGGTCACAGGCTTCCTGCGCGACGGCGACCGCATCACCGGCGTGCAAACGACGCGCGGCGAAATCCGCGGCAAGAAGGTCGCTGTGGCGGTTGCCGGCAGCACCGGACGGGTGATGCAGCTTGCCGGCATCGACCGGATGCCGATCGAGAGCCATGTGCTGCAGGCCTTCGTCACCGAATCGCTAAAACCCTTCATCGACACGGTGCTGACCTTCGGCATGGGCCATTTCTATATGTCACAGTCCGACAAGGGCGGCCTCGTCTATGGCGGCGATATCGACGGCTACAACAGCTACGCCCAGCGCGGCAACCTGCCGATCGTCGACGAGGTGATGAGCGAGATGCTGGCGCTGTTTCCCGGCCTTGCCCGCGTGCGCATGCTGCGCTCGTGGGGCGGCGTCTGCGACATGTCGATGGACGGTTCGCCGATCATCACCGCTGGGCCGCTGCCGGGCATGTATCTCAATTGCGGCTGGTGCTATGGCGGCTTCAAGGCGACGCCGGCCTCGGGTTGGTGCTTTGCATACACCATCGCCAAGGACGAGCCGCACGAGTTAAACGCGCCCTTCACGCTCGACCGATTTTATCGGGGGCTTGTGATCGACGACAAGGGCCAGGGCGCAACGCCTCGGCTGCATTAGGGTTGAATCAAATGCTTATCACCTGTCCCTATTGCGGCCCGCGCGACGTCATCGAGTTCACCTATCAGGGCGATGGCAACCGCGAGCGCCCGCAGCCCAACTCGCAGGACCTCGACGCCTGGAATGCCTATGTCTACGACCGGCTGAACCCGGCCGGCGACCACAATGAGATCTGGCAGCATTCCGGCGGCTGCCGCACGCATCTGAGGATGGTGCGCAACACGGTCACGCATGAGATTTCCAGCACCGGTTTCGCGCGCGGCGACCACAATGCCGTCGCCCGGCACAAGGAGGGGGGCAAGTCGTGAGCCCGCGCCGCATCGAGACCGGCGGCCGCATCGACCGGCTGCGCACCATCCGCTTCACATTTGACGGTACCCCTTACACCGGCCATGCCGGCGACACGCTGGCCTCGGCCTTGCTTGCCAATGGCGTCACGCTGTTCGGCCGCTCGTTCAAATACCATCGTCCGCGCGGCCTGCTGTCGGCGGGCGTCGAGGAGCCGAACGCACTGGTGACGGTGCTGCGCGGCGAAGTGCGCGAGCCCAACATCGCCGCGACCATGGTCGAGATCTATGACGGGCTGGTGGCTGTCAGCCAGAACCGCTTTCCCTCGCTCGCGTGGGACGTCAACGCCATCAACCAGCTCGGCGGCAAGCTCCTGTCCGCCGGCTTCTACTACAAGACCTTCATGGGGCCGGTCTTCGGTCCGCTGAAGGGCACCCGTTTCTGGATGTTCTGCGAGCATTTCATCCGCCGCGCCGCGGGTCTCGGCAAGGCCGGCATTGCCGCCGACACTTCGCGCTACGAGCGGATGAATGCGTTCTGCGACGTGCTGGTGGTCGGCTCCGGCCCGGCCGGCCTGTCGGCCGCAAAGACGGCTGCCGACCAGGGCGCGCGCGTCATCCTGGCCGAGCTCGATCCGCGTTTTGGCGGCTCGGCCAACTGGTCGGGCGAAACCATCGACGGCGCGCCGGCCGCCGACTGGGCAGCACGCACCGTCAGCCAACTCGAAGGCCACGACACGGTCCGCCTGCTGCCGCGCACCACGGTGTGGGGCTATTATGACGGCAACACGCTGGCCGCGCTCGAGCGCGTCACCGATCACAAGGAAGTGCCTGGGAAGGGCGAACCGCGCCATCGCTACTGGGCCATCCGCGCCAAAACGGTGGTGCTGGCCACCGGCTCGTTTGAGCGGCCGCTGGTGTTTCCAGGCAATGACCGGCCGGGCGTCATGCTGGCGCATGCGGCCGAGCGCTATGCCAATGACTATGGCGTGCTGCCCGGCGACAGGATTGCGCTGTTCACCAACAATGACAGCGCCTATCGCTCGGCGCTGGCGCTGAAGAAGGCCGGCGCGGCCATTGTCGCCATCGTCGACGTGCGCCCCGAGCCTTCCTCTGAGATGCGCAGCCTGGCCACCGAGGCCGAAGCCGAAATCCTCTCCGGCCACGCCGTGGTCGCCACCGAGGGCGGCAAGGCGCTCTCCGGCCTCAAGGTGCAGCGCTTCGACATGAACTCCGGCTTGCTCAGCGGCGACGCCCGCAGCATCCACGCCGATTGCCTGCTGATGTCGGGCGGCTGGTCGCCGACCATCCATCTGGCCAGCCAGGCCGGCGCGAGGGCCGAATGGAACCCTGCCCGCCAGGCCTTCCTGCCACCGAAGCCGACGCAGCAGCGCTGGATCGGTGCGGGCGCTTTCAATGGCAGCTTTTCGACCGTCGAAGCCATCACTGAGGGCCGCGGCGCCGGCCTGTCCTCGGCAGGCGGCGCAAGCGCGCCGGCAGCCTTGCCCGATGTCGAAGCAGCCCCTGGGGATCCCAATCCGGCGCCGGTGTTCGAGATCAAGGCGAAAGGCAAAAGCTTTGTCGACTTCCAGCATGACGTCACCGCCGAAGACGTGCGGCTGGCGCATCGCGAAGGCTTTGTCTCGGTCGAGCATTTGAAGCGTTACACCACGCTCGGCATGGCGACCGACCAGGGCAAGAACTCCAATGTGCCCGGTCTCGCCATCATGGCCGAGGCGTTGGGTAAACCGATCCCCGAAGTCGGCACGACACGCTTCCGCCCGCCCTATTCGGCGGTGTCGATCGGCTCGCTCGCCGCCGAACGTTTCGGCGATCTGAAGCCCGAGCGGCTGACGCCGATGCATGACTGGCACCTCGCCAATGGCGCGACCATGTATTCGGCCGGCCTCTGGTTCCGGCCGATGATCTACGGCCTTGCCGGCGAGACGATCGAGCAGGCCTATGTCCGCGAAGCCAAGGCGACGCGCGAGAGCGCCGGCATCGTCGATGTCTCGACGCTGGGCAAGATCGCCGTGCAGGGACCGGATGCGGCCGAATTCCTCGACCGCGTCTACACCAACATGTTTTCCACCCTCGCCGTCGGCAAGGCCCGCTACGGGCTGATGCTGCGCGAAGACGGGCTCGCCTTCGACGACGGAACCACATGGCGGCTCGGCGAACAGGATTTCCTGATGACCACCACCACGGCGAACGCCGGCAAGGTGATGCAGCATCTGGAATATTTCCTCGACGTCATCTGGCCGGAGCTGAAGGTGCACGTCACCTCGGTGACCGACGAATGGGCAGGCGCCGCGATCGGCGGACCGAAAGCGCGAGCCATCCTCGCCGCCTGCGTCACCGGCACTGCCGTCGACAACACAACCCTGCCCTTCATGGGCATTGTGCATGGACAGATTGCCGGCGTCCCGGTGATGATTTGCCGGCTGTCGTTCTCCGGCGAGATGGCCTTCGAGGTCTATTCCGGCGCTGGCTACGGCACACATGTCTGGGAAGCCTTGATCGAGGCCGGCAAGCCGTTCGGCCTGGTCACCTACGGGCTGGAGGCGCTGGGCACGATGCGCATTGAGAAGGGCCACGTCACCGGCGCCGAGATCGACGGCCGCACCACGGCGCGCGACCTGCATCTCGACTGGATGCTATCGAAGAAGAAGCCGTTCATCGGCTCGGCGATGATGGACCGCGAAGGCCTGATCGCGCCCGACCGGCTGCAGCTGGTCGGCCTGGTCTCGCTCGACAACCTGCCGCTTAACGGCGGCGCCCACATCGTGGCGGAGCTGGACGAGACCAATCCGCACGATTCGCTCGGCCACATCACCGCCTGCTGCTATTCGCCGGCACTCGGCAAGCATATCGCGCTGGCCCTGGTCGAGGGCGGCAAGGCGAGGCATGGGACCCGTGCGTTCGTCTCCGATCCGCTACGCAAACGTTTCGGGCCGGTCGAGATCGTCTCCAACCACTTCTACGACCCGGACGGGAGCCGCATGCATGGCTGAGCGCCAATCACCCGAACGCCTTTCGCCGCTCGAGCCGGTATTCCATCCGGGTTCGCACGGCAATTTCGAACATGGCGTCGATGTCATCCTGACCGAGACCCGGCCGGGCTCGATCCTGCAGCTTGCCGCATGGCCGGGCGCGGAGAAGCAGCTGATCGATGCGATCCGCAAGGTCACCGGCCTCGCGCTGCCCGATGGCGCCGGCGGCGGCGTTGCCGGGGACGGCAAGGCCGTATTTGGCTTCGCGCCGGGAAAGTTCACGGTCGTTGACGAGGCCGAGGGCCTGGCATCGGCCTTTTCCAAGGCCGTCACCCCGGCCATCGGCACCGTCACCGACCTGTCGCATGGCCGCACCGCCATCCGCATCGCCGGGCCGAAGGCCGAATGGGTGCTGGCGAAATTCTTCGCCATTGACTTCGCTTTGCCCGCCTTCCCCATCGGCGCCGGCCGCTCGACCACGCATCACGATATCTTCGCCCAGATCCAGCGCACCGGCGCCGACCAGTTCGACATCTATGTCTTCCGCTCCTTCGCCCGCTCGTTCTGGAAGGCGCTCTGCCATGCGAGCGAGGAAGTCGGCTACGAGGTCCAGTAGGGGCGCGGCAAAAAGGCTCCGTCATCCGGCCTCTGGCCTCAAGGCCGGCCGGTTCTGCCGCTAGAGAATCCTGCCGTGGAAGCCCATGGTGGGAAAGGTGGCCGCCCAACCGGTCCAAGGGGTTAAAAGAATCCCGTCTCAGAGTCGGCATCGTCGTTTGGTTCGAACATCCCCATGACCGCAGAACTATCCGCCGGTGCCACGGATCGCGCCGATGTGTCGGCCAGAGCCTTGCTCCTGCTGCCGCTGACGGTCGCCTGCGGCGTGTTCATTACCAGCCTCGACCAGAATGTCGTGGTCACCGCGCTGCCCGGCATCAGCGAAAGCCTCGGCCGCCCGCCCAGCCAGCTCGGCCTGCTGATCACCGTCTATGTCGCCAGCCTGATCATCTCGATGCCGCTCGGCGGCTGGGCCGCCGACCGCTTCGGCCTGCGCAATGTCTACTGCTTTGCCTTGCTGGTGTTCGCTGCGTCATCGGCGCTCTGCGGGCTGTCCAACGACATCTGGACGCTGGTCGGCGCCCGCGCCCTGCAAGGGTTTGGCGGTGCCTTGATGGGCACGCTCGGCCAGGTCGTCATCCTGTCGACCTTCCCGCGCAGCCGTACGCTGAAGATCAACATGTACATTTCGCTCGCCGGCCAGTCCGGACCATTGGTCGGCCCGCTCGTCGGCGGCGCGCTGACCACCTACATCTCCTGGCGCTGGATCTTCTTCATCAACGTGCCGTTCGCGCTGGCGGCAGCCATCCTTGCCGCCTCGCTGTTTCCGACGGTCACCAAACCGGTGCGCACGCCGTTTGATTTTCCAGGCTTCCTGCTGGTCGGCAGCGGCATGGTGCTGCTGGTCTTCGGCATGGACTCACTTGCCGCGAAAGATGCATCCGGCAGCATGATCGCGGCCGAGCTGGCGCTGGCGATCGTCATCCTGACGCTTGCCTCCTTCTACTGCCTGCGTGCCCGCAACCCCTTGCTTGACCTGAAGCTCCTGCGCATCCGCACCTTCCGCATCTCCTTCCTCACCGGCGGCGGGCTGGACACGATCGGTTTGAGCTCAGTCGTCTTCCTGCTGCCGCTGATGTTCCAGCTCGGCTTCGGCATGACCGCGGTGCAGGCGGGATCGCTGACCTTCGTTGCCGCAATCGGATCGCTGATCATGCGTGTCTTCATGCCGCGCCTGCTCAACCGCTTCGGCTTTCGCCGCGTGCTGGTCGTCAACACGCCGATCGTTGCCGCCATGGTTGCCGGCTTTGCCTTGATAGAGGCCACCACACCGGTCTGGATCGTGCTTGCCTATATCTTTGCCTTCGGTGTCCTGCGCTCGGCGCAGTGGGCGTCGACCGGCAATCTCGCCTATTCCGACATCGCCCCCGACCAACTCGCCCGCTTCAGCGCGCTCTACTACATTCTGTGGCAGCTGGCGGTGGCGATCAGCGTCGGCCTGGCGGCGGCGCTGCTGTCCTTCCTGGCCGGCGGCGGGCCGGCCGTGACCAACGATTTCCGCATCCTGTTCGTGGTCGAGGGCGTCATCACGCTATGCGCGCTGATCGCCTATCTCAAGCTGACGCCGCAGGACGGCGCCCATGTCAGTGGTCACCACGCGCAGATGACCGTGGAATAGAACCGGCGAGCTAAGGCCCGCCCTATTCGCTGAACGTCACCCACTCTTCCAGCGGCACGCGGTCGGTGCGGAAGTCGTTTTCGGGCTTGGACGTGTCCTCATGGCCGAGCGCCATGCCGCAGACGACGATCTCCTCGTCGGGAATGTTGAGCACCGGCCGGATCTGCCGGTGATAGGGCGCGAAGGCTGCCTGCGGGCAGGTGTGCAGCCCCCTGCCCCGCGCCGCCACCATGATGTTCTGCAGGAACATCCCATAATCGATCCACGAACCCTGGTTCAGCCGCCGGTCGATGGTGAAGATCATGCCCACCGGCGCATCGAAGAAGACGAAGTTGCGGTCGTGCTGGGCGCGCATCTTGTCGACCTCGCGGCGACCGATGCCAAGCGCCCCGTAGAGCCCGAAGCCGTTGGCGCGCCGACGGGTGAGATAGGGTTCGAAGAACTGGGTGGGATAATAGCGATACTCGTCCCAATCGGCCTTTTCGGCGCGGATACCGGAGTTGAGGATGGCATCTGATATCTGCTGCTTGATCTCGCCCTTGACCACATAGACCCGCCAGGGCTGCATGTTGGTGCCGGAAGGCGCGCGCGCGGCAACGGAGAGAATGGCGCGGATCGTCTCGTCATCGACCATGTCGGGCAGAAAGGCGCGCACCGAACGGCGCGACAGAATCGCCTCGTCGACAACAGCCGCGTCCTGCGCGATTTGGGCGTTTTTTTCCAGCATGGGCCGTTCCTTTGCGCATACCCGGAAAGCCGAAACGGCTTTCAGGGAAGACCTTGCGCAGATTCCAAACCTTGGTCGCCGACCCGGCGCCCCCCACATCAGCCGTTCGTGGCCGAGCCTTTGCATGAACCGTCAAAATCGCGCAAGCAAATCTTGTGGCCTCATGAAAATCCCCTTGATTTTTTCACGGGCGTGGGCTCTCATGAAATTCACTCCGGAATTTTCATAAAGTGAGCGTTTTGTCCCCAGCCATCGCCAAAACATTGCAGGGACCTGACGAACGCCTGCTGGCGAGCGATATCCGTGCGCTGCGCAAGGCGCGTGGGCTGACGCTGGCCGAGATCGCGCTGAAGCTCGGCCGCTCCGTCGGCTGGGTCAGCCAGGTCGAGCGCGGCCTGTCGATCCCTTCGCTCGGCGACCTCAGAGCCTTCGCCGACCTGTTCGGCGTGCCGCTCAGCCTGTTCTTCAGCCACGACGTGCCGATCGAGAAGGAGCGCGGCGTCGTCGTGCGCGCCGGCAGCCGGCGCACGCTTGGCACAAGCGAATCCGGCCTGGTGGAGGAGCTTCTATCGCCCGATCTCGGCGGTAGTTTCGAGATGGTGCGCTCGATCTTCGCGCCAGGCGCGGAGATGAAGACCGAGCAACTGCGGCCGACCGAGGAAGCCGGCTATATCGCTTCGGGTATTTTCGAGATCGAGATCGCGGGCGTCTGGCATCGTCTAGTCGAAGGCGATTCCTTCCGCTTCGAGCGCAAGCCGTACCGCTGGCGCAATCCCGGCACCGAGCCGGCCGTGGTTATCTGGGTGGTTTCCCCGCCCGTATATTGAATTGAACTGGGAGAAGAACATGGCCGGTTTGCCGACCACGGCACGCGTGGTGATCATCGGAGGTGGTGTCGTCGGCACCTCCTCGCTCTATCACCTGTGCAAGGCCGGCCGGACCGACTGCGTGCTGCTCGAAAAGAACGAGCTGACATCGGGCTCGACCTGGCACGCCGCCGGCAATGTGCCGACCTTCTCGTCGTCATGGTCGCTGATGAACATGCAGCGTTATTCGACCGAGCTCTATCGCGGCCTCGCCGAAGCGGTCGACTATCCAATGAACTATCACGTCACCGGCTCGCTTCGCCTCGCCCATACAAGGGAGCGCATGCAGGAATTCCAGCGCGCCAAGGGCATGGGCCGCTACCAGGGCATGGACATCGACATTGTCGGCCCCGACGAGATCAAGCGCCGCTATCCCTTCATCGAGACGCATGATCTCAAAGGCGCGCTCTACGACCCGAGCGATGGCGACATCGACCCGGCGCAACTGACGCAGGCGCTGGCCAAGGGCGCGCGCGACATGGGTGCGAAAATCATCCGCTTCTGCCCGGTGTCAGGTGTGCGCCGCGAGAATGACGAATGGGTGGTCGAGACACCGCAAGGCGAGATCCGCTGCGAGATCGTCGTCAACGCTGCCGGCTACCGTGCCGCCGAAGTCGGCAAAATGTTTGGCCGCGACGTGCCGATGATGGTGATGAGCCATCAGTATATATTGTTCGAGGAAATCCCCGAACTCATGGCCTGGTCGAAGGAACAGGGCAAGAAACTGCCGCTGCTGCGCGATGTCGACACCTCCTACTATCTGCGCCAGGAAAAGAACGGCATGAATCTCGGCCCCTATGAGCGCAATTGCCGCGCGCACTGGGCGACCCACAACGATCCGATGCCGGAGGATTTTTCCTTCCAGCTGTTCCCCGACGATCTCGACCGTCTCGAGCATTATCTGGCCGATGCCATCGCCCGCGTGCCGATCCTCGGCACTGCCGGCCTCTCCAAGGTCATCAACGGACCGATCCCCTATGCGCCGGACGGCAACCCGCTGATCGGTCCGATGCCCGGCGTCCCCAACGCCTTCGAGGCTTGCGTCTTCACCTTCGGCATCGCGCAAGGCGGCGGCGCCGGCAAGGTGCTGGCCGAATGGGTGACGCAGGGCCAGACCGAATGGGACATGTGGTCCTGCGATCCACGCCGTTTTACCAGCTTTGCCGCCGCGCCCGACTATAGCGTCGCCAAGGGCATGGAGATCTATGGCAACGAATACGCCATCCAGTTCCCGCGCCATGCCTGGCCCGCGGCGCGTGACCGCAAGCTGTCGCCGATCCACGATCGCATCAAGGCGCTCGGCGCTCAGTTCGACGCCTATAATGGTTGGGAGCGCGCCACCTGGTACGCGAAGGACAGCGACGACACGTCGGAAGAAGCGACACTGACCTTCCGCCGCGAAGGGCCGTGGCACCACCGCGTGCGCGAAGAATGCCTGGCGGTGCGCGACGCCGCCGGCATTCTGGACCTGCCCGGCTTCTCGCGCTTCAACCTCGAAGGCCCTGGCGCAGCCGAATGGCTGGCGCTGCAGGTCACCGGCTTGGTGCCCAAGCCCGGCCGCATCGGCCTCGTCTATTTCGCTGACGACAAGGGCCGCATCGTCACCGAGATGTCGGTGGTGCGCCATGGCGAAGAGCAGATGACGCTGATCACCGCGGCGGTAGCGCAGTGGCACGATTTCGAATGGCTGAAGTCGCGCAAGCCGAGGGACGCGGCTTTCACCCTCACCGACAGGACCGAAGACTATTCGACGCAAATCCTCGCCGGTCCCAACGCGCGCAAGATCCTGGCCGAGGTCTGCGACGCGGATCTCTCGCTGCCCTGGCTGACGCATCAGGAAACCACGATCGCCGGCCGTTGGGCGAAGCTGGTGCGCGTGTCCTTCGCCGGCGAACTCGGCTGGGAAATTCATACCAAGGTGGAAGACACCGCCGCCATCTTCGATGCCGTCTGGGCGGCGGGACAAAAACACGGACTGAAGCCGTTCGGCATGTATGCGCTGGACTCGCTGCGTCTCGAAAAAGGCTACCGCACCTGGAAGGGCGACCTCTCGACTGACTACACGATCCTGCAGGGCGGGCTCGAACGCTTCGTCAAATGGGACAAGCCGGACTTCCGCGGCAAGGCCGCACTGCTGAACGAAAAGCAGCAAGGCGTGAAGAAGCGCTTCGTCACGCTGGTCGTCGAAAACCCCGGTGAGTGCGATGCGCCCTCCGTTTCGACACTGTGGCATGACGGCAAGATCGTCGGCGAGACGACGTCGGGCGGTTGGGGTCATCGCATCGACAAATCCATCGCCCTCGGCATGCTGCGCGCCGACCTGGCTGAACCCGATACCGCCATCGAGATCGAAATCTTCGGCGACCGCTTCAAGGCGGTCGTGCAGAAGGACGAGCCGCTGTGGGATCCGAAGAACGAGAGGCTGCGGGCGTGAAGACTGTTATCCTCACCGATGGCGGTATGGGCCAGGAACTGGTCCGCCGCAGCAAATCCGAGCCGACGCCGTTGTGGTCGGCCAGGGTGCTGATCGACGAACCGGATCTGGTGCGCGACCTGCATGCCGAATTCATCCGGGCTGGCGCCCGCGTCATCACCATCAACACCTATTCGGCCACGCCGGAGCGGCTGGCGCGCGAGGGCGCGGAGGAACTGTTCAAGCCGCTGCAGAAGCGCGGCATCGAGCTTGCAAGGCAAGCTTGCGAGCAAGCCGGAGAGGCAACCATCGCCGGCTGCCTGTCGCCGCTGTTCGGCAGCTATGCGCCGGCACTGACCATTTCCTATCAGGACACACTCGACATCTACCGCCGCATCGTTGCCGAGCAGGCGGACGGCGTCGATCTCTTTCTGTGCGAAACCATGGCCTCCGCCGATGAAGCGCGCGCGGCCGTCACGGCAGCATCGGAAAGCGGCAAGCCGGTCTGGCTGTCATGGACGCTGGCCGACCACGGCACCCCGCGCCTGCGGAGCGGCGAAGCGATCGCCGCGGCCTCGCGTGCACTCGACGGCCTGCAGCTCGCGGCACGGCTGGTCAATTGCTGTCGGCCCGAAGCGATCGCCGCGGCACTGCCCGAGCTGATCGATCTCGGCGGCCCGGTCGGCGCCTATGCCAACGGCTTCACGTCTACCGAAGCGCTCAAGCATGGCGGCACCGTCGATGTGCTGCATGCCCGCCACGACCTTGGTCCTGATGCCTATGCCGACCAGGCGCTCGGCTGGGTCGAGGCCGGCGCCACCATCGTCGGCGGATGCTGCGAAGTCGGCCCTGCCCACATCGCTGCCTTGCGTGACCGGCTCGAACAGGCCGGTTACCAGATTTCGGGAGTTCAATGATGCCCAGACCGTCAAAGCGCATTTCCGGCATCGTGCCTTCCGGCAAGGATGGCTGGGAGGTCCACACCGAGGCCTGGGCCCGCAAGGAGGCCGGCCAGGACATCATCATGCTGTCGGTCGGCGACCATGATTTCGATACGCCTTCGCAAACCATCGAAGCCTGCGTGACGGCGGTTCGCGGCAGCAACCACCATTACACCCCGCTTCCCGGCGTTCCGCGCCTGCGCCGAGCGATGGCAGCGGCCTCGACCGCCTGCACCGGCATCGAAACGAGCCCCGACCAGGTCATCGCCACGCCCGGCGGCCAGGCAGCCCTTTACGCGGCCGTCCAGGCCGTGCTCGACCAGGGCGACCATGCCATCGTGGTCGAGCCCTACTACGCTACCTACCCCAACACGTTCGGCGCCGCCGGCGCCAGTTTCACCGTGGTCGAGACCCCGGCCGAGGACGGTTTCCAGCCGCGCGCCGACAGGATCCGCGCGGCGCTCAAGCCCAACACGCGCGCCATATTGATCAACACGCCGAACAACCCGACCGGTGCTGTCTATTCGCGCGAGCGGCTGGAAGAACTGGCAGCAATCTGCCGCGAGCATGATCTCTGGCTTTTGTCGGACGAGGTCTACTGGACGCTGGGCGGCGGCGAACACATTTCGCCGCGCGGCCTGCCCGGCATGGCTGAGCGCACGCTGGTCATCAATTCCATGTCCAAGAGCCATGGCATGACCGGCTGGCGCATGGGCTGGCTGACCGGCCCGGCTGAGATGATCACGCTGTTGACCAACCTCAATCTGGTGACGACCTACGGCCTGCCGGCCTTCATCTCGATCGCTTGTGCCGAGGCGCTGGAGAACCGTTACGGCGTCAAGGAAATCGCCGAGCGCTACGCGGCGCGCCGCACCGTTCTGCTCGACGCGGTGCGCGGCATGAACAATGTCACCGTGCACGGCTCCGAGGGCGGCATGTATGTCATGCTCGACATCTCGGCGGTCGAGCCCGACGACGAGAAATTCGCCTGGGCTTTGCTCGATGCCGAAAAGGTCGGCGTCATGCCGGGCTCCAGCTTCGGCCATGCCGCCGCCGGCCACATCCGCATCAGCCTCTGCCAGCCGGAACCGGTGCTTCAGGAAGCCGCAAAGCGCCTGCGCCGTTTTGCATCCAGCTATCGCCGCGAGGCCGCATGACCAAGACGATACCCACCAAGGCCCGCGCCGTGATCATCGGCGGCGGCGTCTCCGGCTGTTCCGTCGCCTATCATCTGGCCAAGCTCGGCTGGACCGACATCGTGCTGCTCGAACGCAAACAGCTGACATCGGGCACGACATGGCACGCCGCCGGCCTGATCGGCCAGCTGCGCGGCTCGCAGAACATGACGCGGCTGGCCAAATATTCGGCCGACCTCTACGTCAAGCTGGAGGCCGAGACGGAGGTCGGCACCGGCATGCGCCAGGTCGGCTCGATCACCGTGGCGCTGACCGAGGAGCGCAAGCACGAAATCTATAGGCAGGCCTCGCTCGCCCGCGCCTTCGATGTCGATGTACGCGAGATTTCACCTAGGGAAGTCAAAGAGATGTATCCGCATCTCAATGTTTCTGATGTCGTCGGCGCAGTGCATCTGCCGCTCGACGGCCAGTGCGATCCCGCCAACATCGCCATGGCGCTGGCCAAGGGTGCGCGCCAGCGCGGCGCCACCATCGTCGAGAATGTGAAGGTCACCAAGGTCCACACCAAGGCCGGCCGCGTCACCGGCGTGTCGTGGGCGCAGGGCGAGGACCAGGGCACCATCGAGGCCGACATCGTCGTCAACTGCGCCGGCATGTGGGCGCGTGAACTCGGCGCACAGAACGGCGTCACCATCCCGCTGCACGCCTGCGAGCATTTTTACCTCGTCACCGAGCCGATCCCCGGTCTCGGCCGACTGCCGGTGCTGCGCGTTCCCGACGAATGCGCCTACTACAAGGAAGACGCCGGCAAGATGATGCTCGGGGCCTTCGAGCCGTTGGCCAAGCCATGGGGCATGGACGGCATCAGAGAAGATTTCTGCTTCGACCAGTTGCCCGAGGACATGGAGCATTTCGAGCCGATCCTCGAAATGGGCGTCAACCGCATGCCGATGCTGGCCACCGCCGGCATTCACACCTTCTTCAACGGCCCCGAAAGCTTTACCCCGGACGACCGCTACTATCTCGGCGAGGCGCCGGAGCTATCGGGCTACTGGATGGCGACCGGCTATAACTCGATCGGCATCGTCTCCTCCGGCGGCGCCGGCATGGCTTTGGCGCAATGGATCAACGATGGCGAAGCGCCCTTCGACCTCTGGGAAGTCGACATCCGCCGCGCCCAGCCGTTTCAGAAGAACCGCCGCTACCTAAAGGAGCGTGTCTCCGAAACGCTCGGCCTTCTCTATGCCGACCATTTTCCTTACCGGCAGATGGCAACGTCCAGGAATGTCAGGCGCTCGCCGCTGCATGAGCATCTGAAGGCGCGCGGCGCGGTCTTCGGCGAGGTCGCCGGCTGGGAGCGCGCCAACTGGTTTGCCCGCGAAGGACAGGAACGCGAATACCGCTATTCCTGGAAACGTCAGAACTGGTTCGGCAACCAGCGCGAGGAGCATCTGGCGATCCGCAACAAGGTCGGTCTGTTCGACATGACCTCATTTGGCAAGATCCGCGTCGAGGGCCGCGATGCCTGCGCCTTCCTGCAAAGACTCTGCGCCAACGATATGGACGTGGCGCCGGGCAAGATCGTCTACACCCAGATGCTCAACCAGCGCGGCGGCATCGAAAGCGATCTGACGGTGTCGCGCCTGTCGGAGACAGCCTATTTCCTCGTCGTTCCCGGCGCGACGCTGCAGCGCGACCTGGCCTGGCTGCGCCGGCATGTCGGCGAGGAATTCGTCGTCATCACCGACTTGACCGCAGCTGAAAGCGTGCTCTGCCTGATGGGTCCGGATGCGCGCAAGCTGATCCAGAAGGTCAGCCCCAACGATTTCTCCAACGAGAACAATCCGTTCGGCACTTTCCAGGAGATCGAGATCGGCATGGGCCTCGCCCGCGCCCACCGCGTCACCTATGTCGGCGAGCTCGGCTGGGAGCTCTATGTCTCGACCGATCAGGCGGCGCATGTCTTCGAAGCGATCGACGAGGCCGGCGCGGATGTCGGCCTGAAACTCTGCGGCCTGCATACGCTCGATTCCTGCCGCATCGAAAAGGCCTTCCGCCATTTCGGCCACGACATCACCGACGAGGACAATGTGCTGGAGGCCGGCCTCGGCTTTGCAGTGAAGACGGCAAAAGGCGACTTCATCGGTCGCGACGCGGTGCTCGAGAAAAAGGAGGCCGGCCTGTCACGCCGGCTGGTCCAGTTCCGGCTGAAGGACCCTGAGCCCCTGCTCTTCCACAATGAGGCCATCCTGCGCGACGGCAAGATCGTCGGCCCGATCACCTCAGGCAATTACGGCCATCATCTTGGTGGCGCGATTGGGTTGGGTTATGTGCCAAGCAAGGGCGAGAGCGAGGCGGATGTGCTTTCCTCATCCTACGAGATCGAGATCGCCGGCGAGCGTTTCACCGCCGAAGCATCGGTGAAGCCGATGTATGATCCGAAGGCGGAACGGGTGAAGATGTAGCGCCGCCCTGTCCTTCTCCCCGTTCACGGGGAGAAGGTGGCCCGAAGGGCCGGATGAGGGGCAGCACCAAGGTCTGCAGAGTTCGCGCCGCCCCTCATCTGCCTGCCGGCATCTTCTCCCCGTAAACGGGGAGAAGGACGCTAACCCGTCAAAACCGCTCCAGCTTCCCTCGGACCTTCCCCAGAAACGCCGCCCGGCTTTTCGGCGTCGAGGCATCCATCAAATAATGCGCCAGGAAAAACGTCCGGCAGCGTGTAGCGCACAGCGCCCGCATGCCGCGCAGCAAGGTCTTGCGGCCGGGCTGGCCGACGACGACGCTCCACCAGGTCGCGCGCCGCAGGTGGTGATGACGCCGACCTTGGTGACATGTGTCATCAGCGACGTGATCCGCCCCTTGCCCGCCGGCAGCTTGAAGGCGACATCGGTCGCCCACACCCGGTCGAGCCAGCCCTTCAGCATGGCCGGCAACCCGTACCACCAGGTCGGATAGATGAAGAGGATCGCCTGCGCCCAGGCGAGATGCTCGAAATGCGGCTTCAGCGCCGGATCCTCCGGCGCGCGCTCATTGTAGGCGCGCCGCTCATCGCTTCCCATCACCGGGTCGAAGTTTTCCGCATAGAGGTCGAGCAGGCGCACATCCCAGCCCCGTGCCTTCAGCACGTCGACCGCTGTGTCGCGAATGGCGGCGCAAAAACTTTCGGGCACCGGATGGCAATAGACCACCAGCACGCGCATTAGAATTCATCCATCCTGGCCGCGACCTTGGCGAGGAAGGCCGCCCGCGTCTCATCGGTCGACAGGTTCATCGAATAATGCGCGAGGTAGGAGACGGAGGCACCGGGCTTGATCGTCGCCCGCAGCATCCGTTTGACCAGCCGGCGCGGCGGATCGCCCATCAGCATGGCGCGAAACCGGCCGCCGCCATAGGTGGTGACGGCCGCCAGTTTACGGATGTTGTGCAGCGATGGCTGCGCCTGGCCGTCGACCAGCTTGAACGACACTCCGGGCAGGAAGACGCGGTCGAAAAAGCCTTTCAGGATGGCCGGAAAGCCATAATTCCAGACGGGGTAGGACAGCACCAGCGCCTCGGCCTTAAGCAGACGCTCGACATAGGGTGCGGCCGGGTCCGCGGGGCTGCGCTGGTTGTGATAGTCCAGCCTCTCCGCGCGCGTCAGCCTGGGATCGAAATCCTCGGCATAGAGATCGCAGTCGTCGACGTCGTGGCCGGCCGCCGTCAGCCGCTCGACGATCGTCCGGTGCATGCCGGCATTGAAGCTGGTCTCCACCGGATGCGCATAGAGGACGAGGACTTTCATGGGAGAATCTCCCCCCTTGAGGGGGAGATGTCGCCGAGGGCGACAGAGGGGGTCGCCGCGCGTGAAGCGCCAACTTTCTCTTTCTTCGAAAGGCCGGGCCGCTTCGCGCCAGCCGAACCGACCCTTTCTGGCCTGCCGGCCATCTCCCCCTCAAGGGGGGAGATCCGACGTCGCCGCGGCTTTCGCCAATCGCCAATGGAGCCGGTGGACGGGCGCAAACCTCTCATCACACCGCCTTCTGCAGGCCCTTGAACAAAAAAGTCCGGCCCGAGCGATAGTCATAATCCGGGTTTTCCCAGGCGATCATTTTGCCGGGGTTGAGCAGACCTTGCGGATCGGTCTCGCGCTTGAAGGCGAGCTGGATTTCGTCGGTCTGCTTCATGCCGCCTTCTTCCAGCGTGTAGCGATGCGGGTTGAAGATCGGGCAGCCATTCTCCTCATGCAGCCGGATGATCTCGTTAAGCCGCGCCTCTGTGGTGAATTTGACCAGCGGCAAGCCGAAGCAAGTGATGTTGCCGTCGAGCCGCACGAATTCGAGATGCGAGAAGACCTCGCCCGGAAACATCGCATCCATCTTCTCGACCAGCGCCAACTGGTTGGGAAACGGATAGAGCGACTGCAGGTAGGTGATCGCGGGATCGACGCGCAGTGCCCGCAGCGTGGTGTGGTTCCAGGCCAGTTCGAAGCCCGGCGGCAGGCCTTTCTTCTCCTCGTCCGTCACTGTTGCCGCATTGAAGATGATTTCGCCGCCCGCGCGACGGGTGAAGGCGAGGAAAGCGTCGAGCCCATGCTTTGCAACCATCACGACGCAGATGCTCTGCCCTTCCCTGAAAAACTTCTGGTGCCGCTTGAAATAGAGCTGCGGCACCGGGGCCGCGATCGGCGTGATCAGCTTGGTCAGGATGCCGTCCTGGCAGGCCAGCGCATTGCCGTAGCGGGCCGCCGGCATGAAAGCGTCGAAGCCGACGATGACGTCGATCCACTCATAGGCTGCCGTCAGCGGCATCTCGACCTCGGTGATTACACCATTGGTACCGTAGGCGTGCGTGACCTTGTGCAGATCCTCGCCGGTGAGTTCGAGAACCTTCGGCTCGGCCTCCATGGTGACGACGCGCAGGCGCAGCACATTGCCGAAATCGCGCAAGCCACCGAAATTGATTGAGCCGACACCGCCCGAGCCGCCGGCGATGAAGCCGCCGATCGACGCGGTGTTGTAGGTCGACGGCGATAACCTGAGCTCCTGCCCGGAATGCGCCCGCGTCGCTCTGTCGATGTCGGCCAGGATCGCGCCTGGCCCGGTCACGACGCGGCCCGGCGCGATCGACTTGATCTCTTTCATCTCAGCAAGGTTGAGCACCACACCGCCCGACAGCGGCATCGCCTGGCCGTAATTGCCGGTGCCGCTGCCGCGCGGCGTCACCGGAACGCCGTGGCGGTGGCAGGCGGCAAGCACGCGGATGAGTTCAGCCTCGTTCTTCGGCGTCACGATCAGGTCGCCGGTGACATGGTCGAGCTGCTGCTTTAGCACCGGGCTGTACCAATAGAAGTCGCGGCTCTTCTGCTGGACGATGGCCGGATTGTCGTCGAGTTTTATCCCGTCGAGATCGCGTTTGAGCGCCGAAACATCCATTAGTCCACCATCAGTTCGTCGAGTTCGGCATAGTCGGGCAATTGCCGGTCGATCGCCTTGCCGTCGCGCACGACGATGCGATCCGATTCGGGCCGCGACAGCAATTCCGTCCAGCTCCGCCCCTTGAAGATGATGAAGTCGGCGCTGCCGCCGGCAGCCAGCATGCCGAAGCCGTCGAGCCGCATCACCTTGGCCGGCGTCGCCGCCACAGCTTGCGGCCAGTCAGCGACCGGGTGATCGAAATGCAGGATGCGCGTCGCCATGCGGTAGACCTCCAGCATGTCGAGATCGCCATAGGCATAGAACGGGTCGCGCGTGTTGTCGGAGGCGACAGCGACCGGAATGCCCCTCGCCTTCATCTCGTGCAGCAGTGTCACCCCGCGCCAGCGTGGCGTGGTCAGGTCGGCGCGCCGGTCCTGCAGATAGAGATTGCACATTGGCAGCGACACCACGGCCAGCCCGGCCTTGGCCACCTTGTCGAGTGTATCCAGCACGTCGAGGTCCGGCTGGCGCGCCAGCGAGCAGCAATGTCCTACCAGGATGTTGCCTTCAAAACCGCTCCAGAGGGCAGCCTCGGCGATCTTCTTCAGCGAGATCGCCGCGACATCGTCGGTCTCGTCGGCGTGGAAATCGAGATCGAGCCGATGCTTGATCGCCTCAGAAAATACCTTGTCGAGCAGCTCTTCGAGATCCGGCACCATGTAGGTGACGACGCCCAGCACGCCCTTGGCTGCGGCCACGCGCTTCGCCAGTTTTTCGAACCATTTTGTGTCGCGCACGCCTTCGATACCGAGCAGGCAGGCCGCTTGCAACTCGATGCGGCCGCGCCATGTCTCCCGCATCGTCTCGAACACCGGCCAGGAAATCTCCTCCTGCGGCGGCACGCTGTCGAGATGCGTGCGCAACGCCTTGGTGCCGTGCGCATAGGCCGAGCGCAGCGAGAAATCCATGCGTTTCGCTACGTCCTCGGCACTCCAGCGCGCCGCGCGGTCGGTGCCGGTGGCGTTGAGTGCGCCCATGAAGGTGCCGTCGGGATTGGGCTTGCGCGGCCAGATATGACCCTTGTCTATATGGGTGTGGCAGTCGACGAAGCACGGCAGGATGATGCGGCCGGCAAGGTCGATGGCATCGGCCGGCGCTTTTGATTTCTTATGCGCAGCGATAGCTGAGATCCTGCCGTTGGCGACGGTGATGTCGGCCAATGCGAAGCCGTCAGTATCGAAGGTGGCGGCAAGACCCAGCGTTAGTGACCGGTGAAGACGAACGTTGCCAAGTACAAACTGGCCGGAATCTGAAATCTGTGAGGTCACCGCTGCCCCTCATCCGCCTGCCGGCACCTTCTCCCCGTATAGTGACGGGGAGAAGGGGCTGTCGCGGCCGTCAGCGCTCGTTTTGCGAGGTTGACGATTGGCGAAACCATACGTGATGGCGTCTTTCTCCCCGTCTCTATACGGGGAGAAATGTCCGGCAGGACAATGAGGGGCAGCGCCAACGTTGGTACCGACGGCAGCCAACTTTTGTCCAGGGCGCAAAACATCATCACCGCTCCTGCTTCAGCGCGCTCTCGTGCCAGCGCCGCAAGATGAGATGCGACACCAGCGACAACACCAGGAAGATCACGATGCCGGTGAGCGAAATCAGGATCAGCGCCGCAAACAGCCGCGGCGCGTTGAGCCGGTAGCCGGCCTCGATGATGCGCGAGGCGAGCCCCGACGACTGCCCCTGCGCGCCGGCGACGAACTCGGCCACGACGGCGCCGATCAGTGACAGGCCGCCGGCGATCTTCCAGCCGCCGAGGAAATACGGCATCGCCGCCGGCAGCCTGAGATAGCGCAATTGCTGCCAGCGCGTCGCGCCGTTGAGCTTGAACATGTCGCGCAGATTGCGATCGACCGAGTTGAGGCCGAGCGTGGTGTTGGACAGGATCGGGAAGAAGGCGACGATCCAGGCGCAAAGCAGCAGCTTCACCGTCTGGTTGTTCACGTAGATGTTGATCAGCGGGAAGATCGCCACGATCGGCGTCACCTGCAGCACGATGGCGAAGGGGAAGAACGACATCTCCACCCATTTCGATTGCGCAAACAGCACCGCCAGCCCGACGCCGCCGATGACGGCCAGCAACAGGCTGAGGAAGGTGATCCGGAGCGTCACCAGCAGCGACGAGAACAGCAGCCCGGCATCGTCATAGAGCGTCTGCAGCACGACGCCCGGACGCGGCAGGATGTATTTCGGGATCTCGTTCCAGACGCAGATGCGGTCCCAGAACCAGATCGCCAGGATCATGATTGCCAGCGGCAGCACCCACCGGCCGATCCGCTCCAGCCGCTCTTGGCGCACGCGGCCCGCCTCCTCCGGATCGAGGGTCAGCACGGGTTGCTCAATGGCCGTCATGGTGCGGTCCGGCTGATGTGTTGATGGCATTGACCAGAATATCCGAGGCCTGACGGCAGAGCGCGGCGTAGTCGGGCGAGGTCCGAAACACCTCGTCGCGCGGATAGGGCGCATCGATTGCAAGCTCGGCATGGACGCGTCCCGGCCGCGCCGCCATGACGACGACACGGTTGGACAAAAACACGCTCTCGAAGACGCTGTGGGTGACGAAGACGACGGTGAAGCGTTCGTCCTGCCACAGCTCCAGAAGATCGTTGTTGAGCTTGAAGCGGGTGATCTCGTCGAGCGCGGCGAACGGCTCGTCCATCAACAGGATGCGCGGCTTGGTCACCATGGCGCGCGCAATCGAAACGCGCATCTTCATGCCGCCGGAAAGTTCGCGCGGCACGGCGTTC
Source organism: Mesorhizobium caraganae (assembly GCF_016836705.1). Taxonomy (GTDB): domain Bacteria; phylum Pseudomonadota; class Alphaproteobacteria; order Rhizobiales; family Rhizobiaceae; genus Mesorhizobium; species Mesorhizobium caraganae. Next base: position 161,018 of record NZ_JAFCGY010000004.1, read on the forward strand.
TCGAAACCGGTCAGGTGCACCCGCGCCAGCATCTCGGTCACCGCAGGTGCAGCCTTGGCGCGTGAGATGCCTTTCAGCCGCAGCGGCAGCCAGACATTGTCGAACACATTGGCCCAAGGCAGCAGCGTCGGTTCCTGGAAGACGAAGCCGATGTTGGCGCGGTCGATCGAGCCGCGCCAGTCGAGCACGCCAGAGGTCGGCGTCGACAGGCCGGCGATCAGACGCAAAGCCGTCGACTTGCCGCAGCCGGACGGCCCGAGCAGGCTGAGAAAATCGCCCTCGCGGATTGTCAGGTCGACATCGCTCAGCGCCGTCACGCCGTTGGAAAAGACCTTGCCGACATGGCGCAGCGCCAAAAGCATCGGGCTTTCACCCGATGCCGTCATGGGCGCCTGCGCCATTGTCTCCCGTCTCACGATTACTTCTTCAGCTCGAGCCCAACGCCCTTGTTGATGAAGGCCAGCGTATAGGCCTTCTTGATGTCGATGCCGGGCTGCGCGACCTTGGCCTTGACCATCTTGTCATAGAAACTCTGAATGCGTGCGTCGGTCATGGCGCCGATGCCGAGCTTTTCCGAATCGCCGGAATCGACCACGCCGAATTTTTTGAGCTGCTCGATCGAGAAGGCGATCTGCTCATCCGTCATGTCAGGATTGTCCTTCTTGATCATGTCGTTGGCGGCTTTGTTGTCGCCGTAGAGGTAGTTGTACCAGCCCTTGGCCGAGCCATCGACGAAGCACTGCACCACCTCAGGCCGCTTGTCGATCGTGTCCTGCATGACCTCGACGGTGGTCGCATAGGTCTCCCAGCCATAGTCGGCGAGCAGGAACTGGTTGGGCAGGAAGCCGCCCGCTTTCTGCACCGCGAACGGCTCCGAGGTGACATAGCCCTGCTGGATCGACTTCTTGTTGGCGATGAAGGGCGCGGGATTGAAAGTGTAGGGCACGCGCTTGGCGGCATCGAAGCCGAGCTCGGTGACCATCCACTGGAAGAAGGTCTGCGCGCCTTCGTCGCCAAGTATGTACTGGTCGGCGTTCTTCAGGTCTTCCCACTTGTCCAGCCCCTGCCCCGGTTGGGACATGATGACCTGCGGGTCCTTCTGGAAATCGGCCGCCACCACGCGCATCGGAATGCCTTGTTGCACGGCGTCGAAGGCCGACAGCAGATTGCCGCCCATATAGAAATCGAGCTTGCCGGCGAGCAGCAGCGGCCGGCCGCTGACCTGCGGGCCACCCTGCGAGATCGTCACATCGAGGCCGCAGGCGGCATAGGTGCCGTCGGCCACGGCCTGGTAGTAGCCGCCATGTTCGGGCTCGGCCAGCCAGTTGGTGCCGAAGGTGACCTTCTCGTTCGCCGCAGCCCCTAGCGTGCTGGCTCCAAGCAGCGCGAGCGCGACCGCTGAAATCTTCTGTTTCCCGTACATCAACACCACCCTCTGTTGGCTCCGGAGCGTCACGCGCCGGGCTCGACACCATTGGTCCAAGAAGCAAGACACATGCCACCGCCCGGACCGCCTGCTTCACGCGGCAGTCATTGCCAAGACCGGACGGGTCATGCTGTGCGGGAGGCATCGTGCCTATTTTTTGGACGCCTGTCCACAATCGCCCCGGCAACATGCACTACATCTTGAGAGACTTGCTTACCGGCCCTAGGCTACCGCCAAACCGGAGATTGCCATGTTCAGATTCCTCGCCCCGAAGTCGATCAAGCCGCCTTTCGCCCGCTACAGCCACGGCGTCGAAGTGCCGGCGGGCAAGCGGCTGGTGCTGTGCTCGGGCCAGGTCGCTATAACGGCGGATGACCAGATCCCCGAGGATGCCGGCGCCCAGGCCGAATTGTGCTTCCAGAACATAGCGGCGATTCTGGCTGAAGCCGGGCTCGGGCTTGCCGACATTGTACGCATCAACGCCTACGTCACCGGCCGCGCGCATCTGCGGCCCTATATGGATGTCCGCGACCGGCTGTTTGCCAGCCCGGCGCCGGCCTCGACACTGATGATCGTGTCGGGCTTCGCGCGGCCGGAATTCAAGGTCGAGGTCGAGGCGATCGCGGCTCGATGAGAAGTGTCGGAGAAACCTACGAATCGGCCGGCCAATAGTCTAAAGTCACGCAAAGTTAGCGCTGCCCCTCATCCGCCTGCCGGCACCTTCTCCCCGTATAGTGACGGGGAGAAGGGTCTAGCTCAAACGCTGGCGACCCCTCTCCCTGTTCTTCACGGGGAGAGGGTAAGGGTGAGGGGCAGCGCAAACGCCAGATGAATTCCGTTGAGGCATGACATGACCGTTGCAAACAGACGCGTGTGGTGGGGCGATTACCGGACCACCGAATACGCTACGATCGACCCGGAGGCGACCATTGCCGTCCTGCCGGTGGCGGCGATCGAACAGCACGGCCCGCATCTGCCCGTATCAACCGACACTTCGATCATGAACGGCATGCTGGAGACGGTGATCGCCCGCCTGCCAGGCGATCTCGACATCCGCATTCTGCCGGTCCAGGCGGTCGGCAAATCGAACGAGCATCTGCATGCACCGGGCACGCTCACTTTGCCTGCAACGACCCTGGTCGATGCCTGGACCGAACTTGGCCTGTCCATCGCCCGCGCCGGGGTGAGAAAACTGATCGTCGTCAATTCGCATGGCGGCAATGAAGAGATCATGGGCATCGTCACGCGCGAGCTGCGCGTGCGTGAAAGGATGCTGGCGGTGAAGACCAGTTGGCAGCGCTTCGGCCGCCCGGCCGGCATGTACACCGAGCTGGAAGACCGCCACGGCATTCATGGCGGCGACGTCGAGACCTCGCTGATGCTGCATTTCCGCCCGGAGCTGGTCGACATGGGCAAGGCCGACAATTTCGTCTCCAAGGTCGCACGCGCCGAGACCGAATTTGCGCTGCTGCGCCACACCGGCACACACGCCTTCGCCTGGATCGCCAGCGACCTCAACCCCAACGGCGTCGTCGGCGACGCCTCGATCGCCACCGCGGAAAAAGGCCGACTGACGGCGGAGCATCAGGCCGACGGTTTCATCACCCTGTTGAAGGACGTGCGCAAGGCGAAGCTCGCCGACTGGTTGGCGTAAAGCTCAGACGTCGATCTTGACCACAAACGGCGTGCCCTCAAAAGCGTCGGCGCCACGTCCGATCGCTTCGATCGCTTCGATCATGCGGCCTTGGCGGGAGAGCAACGTATCGGCTACCGCGATCAGCCGCGGATTGGGCGTCGCCGAGGGCGAAAGCTTCCGCAATGTCTGCGCCAGTTCCGCCTCGTCGCGCTTCGGCGCCAGCGCTGCCGCAATGATATAGGCCGAGGCGGTCGAGCGGCTGATGCCGGCGTAGCAGTGCACGACCATCGGCTTGGCGCGATCCCATTTGCGGGCAAAATCGAGCAGATTGCGCACATGGTCTTCGCCCGGCATGGTCATGCCGTCCTGCGCCACCGCGATATCGTGCATGACCAGATGCAGGTGGTTTTCCCGCGCAATCGAGGCCGGCCGCATCACCTCGGTGCCGGCGGCAAGCAGCGACAGCACGCGCTCGGCGCCGCTTCTGGCCACCGTCTCCTCGAGCTTGGACAGCGAACAGACATGGATCATCGCGCGATCTCCCTGGCGCTATCGTCGCGCCGTGCGTCCCAGCCGGCAAGCGCCGATTCGAGCCGCTGCCATTCCTCCTGACGTCCAGGCAGTCCCGCGCGCAGCACCTGCGGGCGGTCGGAAAAATGCCGGAGCAGGATGCCGCGCTCGCCGAGCGCCGAAAACAGCCCGGCCGCGTCCGACATCTGAAGATAGCGAAACAGCGTCGTGCCGCCGGCGACGGGAATGCCAAACCGACCGAACAGCGCGTCGAGTCGCGCGGCATCCTCGGCCAGCAGGCGGCGCATGTCGGCCTGCCAGCCGCTGTCGGCAAGCGCGCGGATGCCGTACTCCAGTGCCGGACCGGCGACGGCCCAAGGTCCGAATTGCGTCTCCAGCCTTTCGACCGTCAGCGTGTCGGAAAGCGCAAAACCGAGCCGCACGCCGGCAAGGCCAAAGAACTTGCCGAAGGAGCGCAGCACGACGATGCCGCCCTGCCCGACATCGCCGGCCAGGCTTTCCACGTGCGGGCCGACATCCATGAAGGCTTCGTCGACCACCAGCAGCCCGCCCTTGGCGCGCAACTCTCCGGCAAGCCGAAACAGCCTTTCCCGCGAAACGACCCGCCCGTCCGGATTGTTGGGATTGACGACAATGGCAAGGTCAGCTGCGGCAAGCGCCTCGACATCCTCGACCTCCGCCACCGCATGGCCGGCGATCGCGGCTGCTCTGGCATGCTCGGCATAGGTCGGCCCCAGCACCAACGCCCGGCCGGGGCTCACCAGCGAGGCGACGCGCGGCAACAGGATCTGCGTGCCCGGGGCTGCTGCAACATGCACCGCCGACGGCGCGCCATAGGCATCGGCGGCGACCTTAGCCAGTTCCTGCAGACGCGCCGCTTCTGGCAATCGCGACAGAGCGGTGGCGGGCAGATCGAAAAGCGGGTAGGAGTGCGGATTGATACCTGTCGAGAGATCGACGAAAGGCTGTGGCGCGTGGGGGAAGAGCGCGCTCGCCCGGCCAAGGGATCCACCGTGATCCACCGCAGCAATCGCTCCATCAGAAAGCTTCATGTCGGTCCTGATCGCTTTCCTGTCGCTGGCCATCGAACGCATCCTGGGCTACCCGGACTGGCTGTTCCGTGCCGTTGGCCATCCCGTCACCTGGTTCGGCAGGCTGATAGCCTTTCTCGACCTCCGGCTCAACCGCGACACTGATTCCGACGCGCAGCGTCGTCGCCGCGGCATGCAGGCGCTGCTGGTGATCGTGCTGGTGCCTGCGCTGATCGCCCTCATCGTGCAAGTCCTGCTGTGGCAGCTCTTTCCTGCCGGGATGATCATCACGGCGATCCTGGCCTCGTCACTGCTGTCGCAGAAGAGCCTCACCGAACATGTCGAGGCCGTGGCCGACGCGCTGGACACCGGCGGGCTGGCGCTCGGCCGTATTGCCGTCGCGCGCATCGTCGGCCGCGACCCCGAAAAGCTCGACCACGCCGGCGTCAGCCGCGCCGCGATCGAAAGCCTGGCCGAGAATTTTTCCGACGGCATCGTCGCGCCCGCCTTCTGGACCGGCGTCTGCGGCTTGGCCGGCGGCGTCGCCTACAAAGCCGCCAACACCGCCGATTCGATGATCGGCCATCGCACGCCGCGCCACGAGGCCTTCGGCCGGGCAGCGGCACGCTTCGACGACTGGATTAACCTGCCGGCCTCCCGGCTGACCGCACTGCTGATCGTTGCCGCGGCCTTTCTTGTCGACGGCGCCGATCCCCGCAACGCCTGGAAAGCGGTGCGGCGCGACGCCAAAAAGCACCGCTCGCCCAATGCCGGTTGGCCGGAGGCAGCGATGGCCGGCGCGCTCGGCCTGGCATTGGCGGGACCGCGCAGCTATGGCGGCGTTGTCGTCGAGGATGCGTTCATGGGCGAAGGCGGCCGTCGCGAGGCGGAGAGCCTGGACATCAGGCGGGCGTTGAAACTCTACCAGGTCGCCGACTATCTGCTGATCGCGATGTTCGGGTTGCTCTCGGCGGCGCTGATCGCGATGACGTTCTGAGAGCTTCACCCTCCCCTTCGTTCACCTCCCCCTTGGGGAGGGTCGGCGCGAAGCGCCGGGGTGGGGGACAGCGCCCTACGAGAACCCCCACCCCGATCCGCTTCGCGGATCGACCCTCCCCACAAGGGGGAGGGTAACCCGGCTCAAAACTCGATCCCCTGCTGCGCCTTAACCCCCGCAGAAAAATGATGCTTGGTCACGACCATCTCGGTGACAAGATCCGCTGCCTCGACCAGCGCCGGCTTGGCGTTGCGGCCGGTGACGACGACATGCAGGCCTTCGCGCCGCGCCTTTAGGGCCGCCACGACCTTGTCGAGATCGAGATAGTCGTAGCGCAGCGCGATGTTCAGTTCGTCCAGCACGACAAGGCTGATGGACGGATCGGCGATCAACTCCAGCGCCTTGGCCCAGGCCGCTTCGGCCGCCGCGATGTCGCGCTTCAGATCCTGCGTTTCCCAGGTGAAACCTTCGCCCATCGTGTGCCAGACGACGCGGTCGCCGAACGCCGCGAAGGCATCCTTTTCGCCGGTGTGCCATTTGCCCTTGATGAACTGCACGACGCCGACGCGCTTGCCATAGCCGAGCATGCGCAGCGCCAGGCCGAAGGCGGCAGTGGTCTTGCCCTTGCCGGGTCCGGTGTTGACGATCAAGAGGCCCTTCTCGACCGTTTTTTCGGCAACCTCGGCGTCCTGCACCGCCTTGCGCTTGGCCATCTTGGCGCGGTGGCGTTCCTCGTCTTTTGCGTCGATGTCGGTCATTATTTCACCTTGAGTGGCAGCCCCGCCACCATCAATAGCACCGTATCGGCAATTGCCGCGACCTGCTGGTTGAGTCGCCCGGCAGCGTCGCGGAACCGGCGTGCCAGCGCATTGTCGGGCACGATGCCTTGCCCGACTTCGTTGGAGACCACGAACCACGGTCCGCGCGGCTGCGACAGCACATCGGCGAGCCGCCGGCATTCCACCGCGAGATCATGCTCGGCGAGCATATGATTGGTCAGCCACAGCGTCAGGCAATCGACAAGCACCGGCTGGTTGTCGGGCAAGGCCTTGAGCGCACCGGCAAGATCGAGCGGCGCATCGATGGTCGCCCAGCCCTCGCCGCGCCGCGACCTGTGTTGCGCGATGCGCTCACGCATCTCATCGTCATAGGCTTCAGCGGTGGCGATATAGACCCATGGCGGCGGTAGCGCCGTCGCCAAGGTTTCGGCATGCGCGCTCTTGCCGGAGCGCGCACCGCCGATGATGAAGGTCAAACTGCGATCAGGCAAAGCTGTCGCGCAGGCTGGTCGCCGTACCGGTAAAGCGTCCGCGCACCACGCCGACAACCGCGCCGAGCACCAGCCAGAACACCAGATTGGTCACCGTCACCGCCACCACGAACTGGTGATGCAGGCCTTCGGGGATCGACGTCACGTAGTTGTCCGGCTGCGGCGCGCCGACGACATGCGGCGCCACGATCAGGGCCACCGCAAGGATCGCCAGCGGCAGCGATTTGCGGAAGGCGATCAGGCCGAGACCGGCCGCGGTCGCCGCCACCGTTGCCCACCACCAGATCTGGCGCTGGGTGAGATCGGCCGCCGGCATCGCCGGCAGTTCCGGCGGCAGGCCGAGGCCCGGGGCGAGCGTGAACACAGCAAAGCCGGCCAGGCCCCAGAATATGCCCTGGCGCCAGTTGCCGATGCCTCCGGCGAATTCGGAAACCGCCACCAGGACCAGCGCGAAACCGATGCCGGTGACGATATTGGCCAGCACGCTGAAGGCGAAGCGCTCGAAGCCGTCGGCCGGCGCCCAGCCTTCGTCCTCAGCCGGTGCGGCTGCTTCAGCCGGTGCGGATGCTGCGCTGCTCATGGCATTTTCCGCCGGCGCGGCGGTGCTCATGGCATTGGTGTCCGTAGCGTTGGCGGCAGGCGCTGCGGCATGCTCATGTTGATGGCCACCGCCGGCCTGTTCGTAGACTTCCGCCTTCAGGATGAGCGGCACGGTGGCATAGGCCTGCATGCAGGCGAGAACGACGCCGGCCACGAGCCCGGCAATCGCCGCGACGAACACGACGTTGCGAAACAGGTTCATGATGTCAGATCCTCGTCAGTGGCAGGGAAACGCCATCGAATGGCGATAGTCATGCGCGGCATTGTGAACCGCATCGATATGCGAGAAGCCGACAACGCCGATGACGAAAATGCCCAGAAACGCGCTAAGCACGAGCTGCATGAAGCGCGACTGCGAGGAGACGGAAGTGCCGAGGGAGACGGAAGCGGTATTCATATCTTGTCCTTTCGCCCTCCACCCGAGGGCATCGAAGTCAGTTCCCTGTCGCCGGCAGGTCTCCTGGCTCGCGGATCAGCGCCCTTCCCCACCTTCCCGAAGAAAAATCCTCAGTGGCTTGGAGAGGACTACCGCACACAGTTGCGGGGGCAGCCACGGCATTGGGCAACAAGTCAGCCCTCACCGCATTCCCTCTTGGTCCCTAACGGAACCGACGACATGCATGACTATAGGCTGAAACAGCCGCATCCGGCAAACCAAATTCCGCCGGCAAACAGCGCGAATGCGCCATGCAGCGTTACGGGTTCACGGCGGTGATCCGCTCGGCAACCAGCCGCTGCAGCCGCCAGAGATGGCGGTCGTGAATGCCGCGCTCCTCCAGATTCTTCACCGTGTTGTAGAGATAGTCGGCGCCCGACCCCCAGTGCCCGCAGGATGTGGCCAGCCTGTCGACGACCTTCGCCTCGTCGAGCGGGCCGGAATAGGTCAGGCCGTTGCGGTTGATGACGAAAGCCAGCGCCCTGAGCGGGCCGGCCTCGCTTGCAAGCTTCAGCATGCGCGGCCGGTAGCTTGTCGGCTTCAGCGTGACTTCGCGCCGGAAAAGTCGGCCCAACTGCTCTCGCCGGTTGTCGTCGGCCAGCCGGAAGGCGACGCCTTTGCATTGGCCGCCACTGTCGAGCGCCATCATCAGGCCAGGGCTTTCCTTGGTGCCCCGCCAGCGCGTCATGTTCATGCAAAAGGAGCGGTGCCAGCCGCGCGCCAGCGCAACACGCTCCTCGACATGATCGATTTCCGGTTTCCAGATCAGCGAGCCATAGCCGAACAGCCACAGCGGTTCGCTGTCAGGGAGCTCGGCCTGCAATTCATCCAGCAGCGCATCGTAGTCGCTGTCATCCAGATGCATCGCGTCCGGATCCGGCCCGGGGTCCCTGATCTCGCGCCAGCAGCGCGCGACCAGCTCCGGCGTAAGCGACATTTGTCGTGCGGCCAATTTTCCGAATCCCCCTTGTCACGACATGATTATGCGCCACGCCCGCAACCGGCAATGTCGGCCGTGATTGACAAACGTTTTGCCGGGGTGTCGGCTGGCGTATCCCTAGAGGAAGCCGACCATGCAACCCAGCCCGAGCGAGCGCGATCCCTATAATGGCCTGACCCGGCTAGAGCCGACGCTGCCGTCCTCGGCCTATTGGGACGCCGGCGCCTACCAGCGCGATCTCGACGCCATCTGGTACAAAAACTGGCTCCTCGTCTGCCGCGAGGCCGACCTTGCCCAGCCTTTGGCGTTCAGGACATTCCGCGTCGGCACGCAGGAAATCGTCGTGCTGCGCGACGACACCGGCGAACTGCGCGCCTTCCACAACACTTGCCGGCATCGCGGCTCGCAGCTTTGCCAGGAGAGCGAGGGCCGGCTGAAGGCACGGCTCATCACCTGCCCCTACCACGCCTGGTCCTATTCGCTGCGCGGCGATCTGGTGCGTGTTCCCTCGAAATCGCTGCCCGACGGTTTCGACAAGGCCGATCATCCGCTCTATCGGGTGGCGCTCTCGGTGTGGCGCGGCTTTGTCTTCATCAACCTTGCTGAAAGCGTCGACGGTACGGCTGCGTCATCCTTCGATCCGGCATCCGGCAACCTCGGCAACTGGCCGCTGGAAACGCTGGTATCAAGCCATGTCCTGCGCAAGGTGATGAATTGCAACTGGAAGATCTTTTGGGAGAACTTCAACGAGTGCCTGCACTGCCCCGGCGTCCACAAGGACCTGTCGAGGCTGGTGCCGATCTACGGACGCGGCCTGATGAGCCGGCACGACGACCCCGACTGGGTTCGCCATGCCGACAATGACGCGCCGGAGTTTTCCGGCGGCTTGCGCGCCGGCGCCGAGACCTGGTCGCGCGACGGCCACGTCCATGGCCCGGTCTTCTCCGGCCTGACACCGGCCGAACGCGCGGCTGGCCAGACCTATGCCACCAATCTGCCGTCGATGTTCATCGTCGGCCATGTCGACTATGTCCGAACCGTACGGCTCACACCGCTCGGCCCGGAGCAGACCGAGCTCACCGCGGAGTGGCTGTTCGCACCCGAAGCGCTGGCTCAGACCGACATCGACAATGTCGTCGCCTTCGGCACCCAGGTGCTGGAGGAGGATGCCGCGATCTGCGAGGTCAACCAGAAAGGCCTGCGCTCGATGCGCCACCAAGCGGGCGTGCTGATGCCCGAGGAGTACGACCTGCACCGCTTCCACAACTGGGTGCGCGAGCGCCACGCGGCGCTCTGATCAAAGCGACTTCGGCAGATAGCGCCAGGTGACAAAGCCGCAGGCCGCGGCCAGCAGGCCGAGCGTGACGAAAACCGAGCCCAGGCCGAAAAACGCCAGCACCACCGAATAGACCAGTGGCGGCAAAAAGCGAATTCGGCCAAAGCCTTTCCGGCTCTGGCCTAAAGCGCTTTCTCATGCAGCCGCGACGCGAGCGATGCCTGCGCGCACGGCCTTCTTTTGTCCGGTGCAACCGTGATAGTCGTCTTCAGGGGCTGAATCAGATTACGAGACCATGAGCATCCAAACGCCGATCGCACCTGTTCCGGATCAACCGAAGCGCATCGTCGCCATCGACGTCCTACGCGGCGTCGCGCTGATCGCCATGGCCAGCTATCACTTCACCTGGGATCTCGAAAATTTCCACTACACCGATCCCGGCCTCACCGCCTTCGGCTGGTGGAAGATCTATGCGCGCTGCATCGCCTCGACTTTCCTGTTCCTGGTCGGCGTCAGCCTGTTTCTCGCCCACGGAAAGCGGATCCGCTGGAACGGCTTCTGGAAACGCTTTGCCATGGTCGCCGTGGCGGCGGCCGCCATATCCGGCGTCACGTATTTCATCACGCCGGGCAGCTTCATCTTCTTCGGCATCCTGCACGAGATCGCGCTGGCCAGCCTGCTTGGCCTTTTGTTCCTGCGGCTGCCAGCGCTGCTGACGCTTGTCGTGGCGGCAGTGGTGATCGCAGCGCCCCTCTATCTCCGATCCGAGGCCTTCGATCATCCGGCGCTGTGGTGGGTCGGCCTGTCGGCGATCAACCCGCGCTCCAACGATTATGTGCCGCTGTTTCCCTGGTTCGGCGCCGTGCTTGTCGGTATCGCCGCGGCGAAACTAGCGTCCACCACCGGCGTTCTGGCGCGGCTGGCGACGCTGACGCCTGGAAGCTGGGCCAAGCCGTTCACCTTCATCGGCCGCCACAGCCTGGCGTTCTACCTGATCCACCAGCCGCTGCTGTTCGGCTGTGTCTGGCTGTTCTCGCAAATCTTGCCGGCGCCGGTCGAGACACGGGAAGTGGTCTTCCTCAAGGAATGCCAGGTATCCTGCGAACAGCAGCGCGACACGGCGTTCTGCGCCAGCTATTGTGTGTGCATGCTGGACACGCTGCAAGGCGAGGCGGCATTCGACCGGCTCTACAATGGCGACCAGACCCCGGAGTTCAAGGCGCATCTGAGCGAACTCGCCGGCATCTGCACCGCCAAAACGGACGAGAGCCCGATGACGCAGGGAGGGCAAAAATGACCGACAAGCTGCCGGCAAAAGCTGGGCCATCGAAATCAGGGCTGATTCCCTGGCCGCCGCTGATCTACTGCGCCGCCATCGCCATCAGCATCGTGCTTGGCCTCTTCTATCCGCTGCCCTGGATCGGCGACCTCCTCGGCGACCTCCTGTTCGCGGCCGGCTTTGTGGTGCTGTTTGCCGTCGCCGCGCTCTGGTTCACCGCCATCCGCGCCATGATGCGCGCCAGGACCACGATGAATCCCAATGGCGTGCCGGAGCATCTGGTGACGTCAGGCCCGTTCGGCGTCACCCGCAACCCGATGTATCTCGCCAACACGCTGATGCTCATCGGCGTCGCCTTCGTTTCAGGGATCGTATGGTTCCTGCCGCTGGCCCTGATCGCAGCCTTCGCCACCCAAAAGGTCGCGATCGAAAAAGAGGAAAAAGTTCTGGCCGCCAAATTCGGCAAGAAGTACCGCGACTACGCGAAGCGAGTCAGGCGCTGGATCTGAGGCGGAGCGGCTCGCGGACCAAAGGCGATCGCTCGAGTTCGGATTGATAATTCAGCGAACGTTAGCGCTGCCCCTCATTGTCCTGCCGGACATTTCTCCCCGTATAGTGACGGGGAGAAAGGGCCCTTTGGCTGAAGGTTTCGCCAATTGTCTGCGTTGCAGAAAAGCGCCGGCGCCTCGTTCAGCCCCTTCTCCCCGTCACTATACGGGGAGAAGGTCCCGGCAGGGGGATGAGGGGCAGCACCGACCTTCGGAAGTTTGAACCAATAGCCTGCGCAGCGACCCTCAGGTATTAACCCCCAGTTCCACCAACCGCTCGACACAAGACTCCTCCGCCTGGTCGAGCTCCGCCAGCGTCTCCTCAAGGTCGCGCCGCTTCTGGCGCAAATCCTCGCGCTTTTCCTCGATGCGCTTGATCATTAGGTTGAGTTGACCGACCTCGCCGGGCGGCTCCTTGTACATCTGGATGATTTCGCGGATCTCGTTGATCGAGAAGCCGAGCCGTTTTCCGCGCATGATCTGGCGGATCAGATGCCGGTCCGAAGGGCGAAACAGCCTGGTGCGGCCGCGCCGCACCGGTTGCACCAGCCCCTCATCCTCGTAAAAGCGCAGTGTGCGCGTCGACACATCGAATTCGCGCGTCAGCTCGGTGATCGTATAATATTCCCGCATCATTGCTCCAAATGCCGGAACATGAGTCAGCGGCCGCCAGCGCGCCACCTCCCCCAATTCCGATCAACCCGCTCCATACCGGATTCGGCAGGAAGCCCCGACGCAGCGTCGCACGGCATTTACGTAAAAGTCAATTGACAGCACCATGCCCTGTTTCGTCAGGGGACGGCGAACCACCAGGTGGCGAGCCCGAGAAAGGCAAAGAAGCCGACGACATCGGTGACCGTGGTGACGAAAACCGCCGACGCCACCGCCGGATCGATCTTGAACCGGTCGAGCAGCAGCGGGATCAGGATGCCGGCAAGGGCTGCCACGAACATGTTGATGATCATTGCGGCCGCGATGATGCCGCCCAGATTGGGATCGCGGAACCACGCCGCCGCGACGATGCCGATCAGCACCGCGAAAATGATGCCGTTGATGGAGCCCACGCCCATCTCGCGGCGGATGATGCGGCCGGCATTGTAGATGTCGAGGTCTTTCGTCGCCAGCGCCCGCACCGTGACGGTCATGGTCTGCGACCCCGCATTGCCGCCCATGCCGGCTACGATCGGCATCAGCACGGCCAGCGCCACGATATGCTCGATGGTGCGGTCGAACAGCCCGATCACCGAAGCCGCGAGGAACGCCGTCAACAAATTGACCAGCAGCCAGGGAACGCGCGAGCGCGAGGTCGACAGAATGCTGTCGGACAGCTCTTCGTCGCCGACGCCGCCCATGCGCAGCAGATCTTCCTCGGCCTCCTGCTGGATGACGTCGACGACGTCGTCGATGGTCAGCACGCCGACCAGCCGCTCGTTCTCGTCGACGACAGCGGCGGAGAGAAGATCGTATTGCTCGAATTCCCGTGCCGCCTCTTCCTGGTCCATGGTGGCCGGAATGGCATGCCTGGTCTCATGCATGACCTCCCCGACCTTGGTCGCGCGCTTGGTGCGCAGGATCTGGTCGAGGTCGATGGCGCCGAGCAGCTTGAAGCTCGGATCGATGACGAAGATCTGGCTGAAGCGCTCGGGCAGGTTCTTGTCTTCGCGCATGTAGTCTATGGTCTGGCCAATGGTCCAGAACGGCGGCACCGCGACAAACTCGGTCTGCATGCGGCGACCGGCCGTCTCTTCCGGGTAGTCGAGCGAACGGCGCAGCCTGATCCGCTCGGTGAACGGCAGCTGCGACAGGATCTCGTCCTGGTCTTCCTTCTCGAGGTCTTCGAGAATGTAGACCGCGTCGTCGGAATCGAGGTCCTGCATGCCCTGGGCAATCTGCGCATTGGGCATGTTGTCGACGATATCGCGGCGGATCGCCTCGTCGACCTCGGTCAGCGCAGAAAAGTCGAAATCGGCGCCAAGCAGTTCGACCAAAGCGCGGCGCTGTTCGGGATGCAGCGCTTCGAGCAGGTCGCCGAGTTCGGACTGGTGCAGGTCGTCGACTTCGCGCTTCAGCGTCAGCGTGTCGCGATCGGCAATGGCAGCACCGATCTGGGCCAGGAACGACGACAGCACGGCGCCGTCCTCGCCATAGATGTCGGCGTGGGCGTCGTCAGTGGCTTTGGCGCCGCTCGTTTGTTCGTCCTGGCTTTCCACCAGCGCCTCCCGCCATCATCTCTTGGGAAAAGGTGTCCGTCAGGTCTAGACCATGATCTTGAAAACTGGAAACCGGTTTTGGGTCCGGCGCTCAAACAAAAGTAGATAGGGCCGCAACACGATTCGACAACGCAAGCTGTCGCTCTAACGCACGGGAATTTCAAGCGAAATGCCCGCTTGGCCGTCGGCGCCGGTTTGCGCCGATGCGATGGTGTCACCAGGCGCAAAGCCGGTGGATTTCATCAAAACAGGATGCGTTCCGGCTTAAGGCAGCGCGACAGCGCATGTCGCTGGGGAAAGAGCACCCCCGCACGGTTGGGGCAGAATTGTCATGATGCAGGTCCAGGCAATGGCCGGACCCGCCCAGGCCACAACCAGAACAGCCGGAAGCTCTTGAAGATCAGGTCACAGACAGTGAAGGCAATCGAGGAACGGCGCGTGCGCGTGGTCGTCGCCGAACGCAATCCGCTCGTGATATCGGCGCTGCGCGAAATGCTGGACTGCGACGGGCGGTTCGAGCTCCTGGCCTGCGTGCAAAGCGGCAGGCATTTCCTGGAGCTGGCAGCGGAAGGCGAATTCGACGTCGCCGTCATCGGCTGGAAGCTCGCTGACATGGACGGCGCCGATGTGCTGGCCGAGGTTCACAGCCGCAAGCTCGGCGTGCGCATCGCGGTGTTCTCCAACGACCATGACATCGGCATTCTGAAGCAGTGCGTGCGGCTCGGTGCCCAGGGCTACTGCTTCCAGTTCGACGACCCGTCGATCATCTTCGAAACGATCCTGGCCGTCGCGCATGGCCGCATCTGCATCCCCTACATCGACATCAACAAGGTCAACGACACGCCCTTGTCGCAGCTCACCGTGCGCGAGCGCGAGCTGCTGGCGGTGCTGTCCGACGGCTGGACCAATTTGCAGATCGCAACGCGGACGGGGATTTCCGAGAACACGGTGAAATACCACCTCAAGAATCTCTACGACAAGCTCGACGTCCGCAACCGGGCGATGGCCGTCGCACTTTATGCGCGCGAGAGGCGTACCCAGAAGCAGCCTTTCGGGTAGGCAAGCGACAGGCCGCGGGTAGGCCAACCGGGTAGGCCGCCCCCACCCGCACGCGGCAAGATGTTACCCGGCAAGGTGTTGTTGCCATTAGCCGCCGAAACGAAACTCCCCATCACCGCTTTGCTGGATCAGGAGGAGTTCGCGACATGGCCGGTTTCACCCATCTTTTCATTCCCGGACCGACCAACATTCCCGAACAGGTCCGGCAGGCGATGAACCTGCCGATGGAGGATATGCGCGCCGCATCCTTCCCCGATCTCACCTTGCCGCTGTTCGAAGACATCAAGAAGGTGTTCAAGAACGAGACCGGCCGCGTCTTCATCTACCCCTCCTCCGGCACCGGCGCCTGGGAAGCGGCGATGACCAATGTGCTCAGCCCCGGCGACCGCGTGCTGATGTCGCGCTTCGGCCAGTTCTCGCATCTGTGGGTCGACATGGCCGAGCGCCTCGGTTTCGAGGTCGACGTGATCGACTGCGAATGGGGCACCGGCGTGCCGCTGGAACTCTATGCCGAGCGGCTGAAGGCCGACAAGGCGCACCGCATCAAGGCAGTGTTCTGCACCCAGAACGAGACGGCGACCGGCGTCACCAGCGACGTCGCCGGCTGCCGCGCCGTGCTCGACGACGCCAACCACCCTGCTTTGCTCTTCGTCGACGGCGTTTCGTCGATCGGCTCGATCGACTTCCGCCAGGAAGAATGGGGCGTCGACTGCGCCGTCAGCGGCTCGCAGAAGGGTTTTATGCTGCCCGCCGGCCTCGGCTTCCTCTCGGTCAGCAAGAAGGCGCTCGTCGCTTCGAGGAGCGCCACCCACCGGCGCTGCTTTTTCTCCTTCGAGGACATGATCCGCGCCAACGATGCCGGCTATTTTCCTTATACCCCGGCTACGCAGCTCTTACGCGGCCTGCGCGCCTCGCTCGACCTGATCACCGAGGAAGGGCTGGACAACATCTTCGCCCGTCACCACCGCCTCGCTGAAGGCGTGCGCAAGGCGGTCGACGCCTGGGGCCTGAAACTCTGCGCCAAGGCGCCGAAATGGCATTCCGATACGGTTAGCGCCATCCTGGTTCCCGAAGGCATAGACAGCGGCGATGTCGTCAAGCGCGCCTACCAGAAATACCAGACGTCGCTCGGCGGCGGCCTCAACAAGGTGATGGGCAAGGTCTTCCGCATCGGCCATCTGGGCTGGCTGAACGAGGTGATGGTGCTGGCCTCGTTGTCGGCAGCCGAAATGGCGCTGCTCGACTGCGGCGTGCGGCTGGCGCCCGGCTCCGGCGTCGGCGCCGCCATCCAGCATTTCCGCACCTCGCCCGCCGTGCCGGTCGCCGAAGCCGCCTGAGGGAGCCGACTATGAGCCACACCATCAACCATCTGAAGAAACTGAGGCTCCAGCGCAGCGAGCTTGCCGTTCCCGGTTCCAGCCCGGAGATGATCGAAAAGGCCGCGAACAGTGCCGCCGACTTCATCTTCCTCGACATCGAGGACGCGGTCGCGCCGCCCGACAAGGAGCGCGCCCGCAAGAACATCATCCAGGCGCTGAACGACATCGACTGGCGCGCCAAGGGCAAGACCGTCTCGGTGCGCATCAACGGCCTCGACACCCACTACATGTATCGCGACGTGGTCGACGTCATGGAACAGGCCGGCGACCGGCTGGACACGATTTTGGTGCCGAAGGTCGGCGTGCCGGCCGATCTCTATATGGTCGAGGCCATGGTCAACCAGATCGAGATGGCCAAGGGTTACAAGACCCGCGTCGGCCTTGAGGCGCTGATCGAGACAGCGCTCGGCATGGCCAATGTCGAGGCGATTGCCGCGGCCCCCGGCCGGCTGGAAGCGATGCATTTCGGTGTCGCCGACTATGCAGCCAGCTGCAAGGCGCGCACCGTCAACATTGGCGGGCTCAACCCCGACTATCCCGGCGACCAGTGGCATTTCGCTTTGTCGCGCATGACCGTTGCCTGCCGCGCCTACGGCCTGCGCGCCATCGACGGACCGTTCGGCGATTTCTCCGATCCGGAGGGCTATATCGCCGGCGCAAAGCGCGCCGCCGCGCTCGGTATCGAGGGCAAATGGGCGATCCACCCCTCGCAGATCGCGCTTGCCAACGACGTCTTCTCGCCACCGGAAAAAGAGGTCACCCGCGCCAGGCGCATCCTCGAAGTGCTGAAGGAGGCGGAGGCGCAGGGCAAGGGAGCGGCAGCCCTCGACGGCAAGATGATCGACGCCGCGTCGGAGCGCATGGCCAGGAACGTATTGGTGGTCAACGAGGCCATCGAACGCGCCGGCCATGCCCGCGTCGCCACGCATTGACTGTTCAGGGAGGATAAAATGGACATTCACGAATATCAGGCCAAGGAACTGCTGGCGCGCCATGGCGTGCATGTGCCGCGCGGCGGGCTGGCCTACAGCCCCGAGCAGGCAACTTACCGGGCGCGCGAGATCGGCGGCGCCAAATGGGTGCTGAAGGCGCAGGTGCATTCCGGCGCGCGCGGCAAGGCCGGCGGCATCAAGCTGTGCGCCAATGACGAGGAAATCTCCAACGCCGCCGAGGCCATGCTCGGCCGCAAGCTGGTGACCCAGCAGACCGGCCCGCGCGGCAAGCTTATTTCGCGCCTCTACCTCGAGGAAGCCGTCGATATCGCGCAGGAGCTCTATGTCGGTTTCGTCCTCGACCGCAAGGAAGAGCGCGTCATGATCGTGGCCTCGGCCGCCGGCGGCATGGAGATCGAGGACATCGTCGAAAAGGCGCCCAATTCCATCCTGCGCACATCGGTCGATCCCGGCGTCGGCATGCAGCGTTTTCAGGCGCGCGAAATCGCCTTCGGGCTCGGCCTCGACCACAATCTGATCGGCAAGGCGACCGAAACCATCTTCAGCTGCTACCAGGTGTTCCGCGACTACGACGCCTCGATGCTAGAGATCAATCCTCTGGTGGTGACCCGCGACGGTAATCTGATCGCGCTCGACGCAAAAATGTCGTTCGACGAGAACGCGCTGTTCCGCCGCCCGGAAATCTCCGAGCTGCGCGACAAGAGCCAGGAAGACCCGCGCGAAACCTTCGCCAGCGACCGCGGCCTCTCCTATGTCGGCCTCGACGGCAATATAGGCTGCATCATCAATGGCGCCGGCCTCGCCATGGCGACCATGGACATGATCAAGATCGCCGGCGGCGAGCCGGCCAACTTCCTCGACATCGGCGGCGGCGCCTCGCCCGAACGGGTGGCGAAATCCTTCCGCGCCGTGCTCGGTGACAAGAATGTCGAGACCATCCTGGTCAACATCTTCGCCGGCATCAACCGCTGCGACTGGGTCGCCGAGGGCGTCATCAAGGCGATCCGCGAGGTCGGCGTCAACGTGCCGCTGGTGGTCAGGCTTTCCGGCACCAGGGCCGAGGAAGGACGCCGCATCCTGGCCGATTCCGGCGAGGCGGTGATCGTTGCCGACACGCTGGCCGAAGCCGCCGAAAAAGCCGTCGCCGCCTGGCGCGCGGCCACCAAGAAAAAAGCAGCCTGAGGGAGGTCGAGACAATGGCAATTCTGCTCAACCGCAGCACCCGCGTGATCGTGCAAGGGTTTACCGGCAAGATCGGCAGCTTCCACGCCGACGACATGAAACGCTACGGCACCAAGCTGGTCGGCGGCGTCACCCCCGGCAAGGGCGGCCAGAAGCATCTCGGGCTGCCCGTCTTCAACACGGTCAAGGGCGCGGTGCGCGAGACCCGCGCCGAGGCCAGCATCGTCTTCGTGCCGCCGCCCTTTGCCGCCGATTCGATCATGGAAGCGGCGGACGCCGGCATTAAACTCTGCGTCTGCATCACCGACGGCATCCCCTCGCAGGACATGATGCAGGTCAAGCGCTACATGCTGCGCTACCGCTACGAAGACCGCATGCGGCTGATCGGCCCGAACTGCGCCGGCGTCATCACGCCGGGACAGGCGCTGATGGGCATCATGCCTGGCAGCATCTATCTGCCGGGCCGCGTCGGCATTGTCGGCCGCTCCGGCACGCTCGGCTACGAGGCCGCGTCGCAGATGAAGGCGCTCGGCATCGGCGTGTCGACCAGCGTCGGCATCGGCGGCGATCCGATCAACGGCTCCTCCTTCAAGGACATGCTGAAACTGTTCGAACAGGATGACGATACCGACGCCGTTGTTATGATCGGCGAGATCGGCGGACCGCAGGAAGCCGAAGCCGCGATCTGGGCGCGTGACAATATGCGCAAGCCGCTGATCGCCTATATCGCCGGCCTCTCCGCCCCGAAAGGCCGCCGCATGGGCCACGCCGGCGCCATCATCTCGGCCTTCGGAGAGTCGGCGCAGGAAAAGGTGGAGATCCTGAAGGAAGCCGGCGTCATCATCGTGCCGACGCCGTCCTCCTTCGGCGAGGTGGTGGCCGATACGCTGTCGCGGATGAAGAAGGCCGCCTAAACAGCGGCCCCCTCGAATTCAACCGCGCCTCAGGCGACCCAGGCCTCAGGCGGCCTTGTCGGTCGCGGGCTTCGCAACCTTGGTGCGGGTGGCGCTGCGGCGGCCGTCGACGCTGACGGGAATGTCGCCGTCGACCGTGGCGCGACGCACGACCCGGTGCTGATCGCCATAGTCGTTGACTGCGTAGTGCTGCGTGGCCCGGTTGTCCCAGATCGCCACATCGCCGGCTCTCCAGCGCCAGCGGACGGTGTTCTCCGGCGCGGTGACATAGGACTGGAACACCTCGTAGAGCCGCGCGGAATCGCTTTTGGACAGACCGATCAGCCGTTGCACGAAATTGCCGAGCAGCAGTGTGCGCTCGCCTGTTTCGGGATGGACGCGGACAACGGGATGCTCGGTCTCGTAGATCGTCGAGGTGAAGACCTCCTCGAAGTGTTTCTTTTCCGCGGCGCTCGCACGCGGCCGGACCGCCGCGTAGTCGTAGACGTTGCTGTGAACCGCCCAGAGATTGTCCGCGAGCAGCTTCAATGGCTCGGGCAGGTCCTGGTAGGCGGCGGCGGTGTTCGACCAGATGGTGTCGCCGCCGGCCGGCGGTATGACGACGCCGCGAAGAACGGAGAATTTCGGATAGGCGTCAACGAAGGTGACGTCGGTGTGCCACTGATCGGCGCGACCGCCGCCACGGCTCGAATCGAGCTCGAGAATGGACGCCGTTCCCTTGACGGGACCCTGGGTCGGATGCGGCACGAGGTCGCCGAGACGATGCGCGAAGCGCTCCTGCTCGACATCATCGAGATGGGCCTGGTCGCGGAAGAAGACGACCTTGTGCCGCAACAGGATCTGGTTGATCGCTGAGACCGTCTGCTGCGGCAGATCGCCGGAAAGCCGTATGTTCCTGATTTCCGCGCCGACACGCCCCGTAAGCGGGACAATATCGGCTTCCGGAATGGTCTGCTCTACGGGTGCAAGTTTGGGCATGGAAAACCTCTATCCTCTGGACTGCGGGCTGCTGGCAATGCTCCGCCGTTACCGGCCGCGCGCGATCGGCGGGAGCACACCCCCTTCACAGGGAGCTGTCTTGCTTGCTTACGAAAGCGCTGATCGCAACTCAGGGAGGCGAAGGCCGCCAGGACTTGCGAGCAGTACCGAGACCCATTCAAAACGTAATTCTACAAATTCCATAGAAAAAGTGTTATGGGGAAGCGTCCCAACAAGGCAGGAAGCCGTTTCCGGGCAAATGAGCTGCGCTGATGGCGATGCATCCACCATCGGGACCTAGGAGCGCGCGGCGGCTGCCGCAAGCAGCAGGACGTCGCAACCTGATCTCATTAGGATTTAGGCGATTCCGATCGCGATGGATCGGATGTTGGTGCGGTCGAGAAGACTCGAACTTCCACGGGTTGCCCCACAGCGACCTCAACGCTGCGCGTCTACCAATTCCGCCACGACCGCCCGTGGTAGGAGCCGGAACGAACCGGCTCGCGGCGTGTAGCAAATCGTTTCCGGCGAAACAAGGGCGCGGTGCGCAATAATCGCCGGGAATTGGCATAACAGTCGGGAAGGCCGAAATGCGCTGATATCTGGACGTTTCAACCGGATACCGCCATATGAAGGGCAAATGCATTCCGCCCCAGAGCGCAAGGCGGTTTCGGAAGCCGGCATGCATTGCGCGAAAAACGAAAAGCCATGACAGAACGCAGCCAGATCGCCACGTCGTTCCTGCCCTTGCCCGGCTCAGCACCGGTCGAATGGCGCATCGAGCCCGGCCTGACCGGCTACACCGATGCGCTTGCCCTGATGGAAGCACGTGCCGAGGCGATCCGCACCGGTGCCGCCGCCGAGTTGGTCTGGCTGGTCGAGCACCCGCCGCTTTACACCGCCGGCACCAGCGCCCGTATCGAAGACCTGATCGACCCCGACCGTTTCCCGGTCTTCGCGGCCGGACGCGGCGGCGAATACACCTATCATGGGCCAGGCCAGCGGGTCGCCTACGTCATGCTCGACCTGAAGCGCCGGCGCGAGGACGTGCGCGCCTTCGTCGCCGCGCTCGAACAATGGATCATCGGCACGCTCGCCGCCTTCAACGTGCGCGGCGAACGCCGCGAGGACCGCGTCGGCGTCTGGGTGGTGCGGCCCGATCGTCCCTCCCTGCCCGACGGCTCGCCGGCCGAGGACAAGATCGCGGCCATCGGCATCCGGTTGCGGCGCTGGGTGAGCTTTCACGGCATTGCCGTCAATGTCGAACCGGATCTCAGCCATTTCAGCGGCATCGTGCCCTGCGGCGTGCCGGACCACGGCGTCACCAGCCTTGTCGATCTCGGCCTGCCCGTGACCATGGCCGATTTCGACCTGGCGCTGAAATCCGCCTTCGAGGATGTTTTTGGGGCAGCCGAGGCTATTTCTGCCGAACCGGCGCGCAAGGCCGGCTGAAGCCGCATCTCGATCAAACGCTCAGAGAAGCTTGGCCGAGGCCCACAGCAGGCCGTAACCATGAATGGCGAAGACGGCCAATAGCGCGCCAGCCATGGCGAAACGGTCGAAGGTGCCGATCGGCTTCAGTTCGTGGCGCGGCTTTACCCCGCTGCCCACGGTCAGCAGGCTGAGAATGGCAAAGACCGCGCCTGCCACCAGCAGAAAGCCTTGGGAAAAACCAGCGAACCAGCCCACCGCCAGCAAAGCCGAAAGCAAACAGAACGAAGCCAGCGCCAGCGCGATCGGGCCTGGGCAGATCTGGCGCAGCACCTGGCCGCCGTCGAATTTCCACACCGGCACCAGATTGGCGATGTTGAACAGCGCGGCAAAGCCGGCGAGCGTCGCCAGAAGGGCGGCGGCCGGCCGATGCCCCTCGCTAGAAGCGAAGCTGCTGGTGACGATCAGCAGCGGCACCAGGAAAGCGGAAAAGCCGGCGCCCATCAGCGCCACGAAGGCGACCTCGAACCGGCTGTCATAGGGCCGCCCGCCAATAGCGATGCCGCCGAGCAGCGGGATGAAGATCATCCGCGCCTTGCGATGCCCGGTGAGCCGGAAAGCCGCCATATGGCCGAGTTCATGCAGGGCGACCACCGAGGTCAGGATCGCGGCCAGCGCAAAGCCACCGGGATTGAGCCCGAAGAACGGCCACAGAATGAAGGCCGACAGAATGGCAAAGCCGACCTGGCTCAGCGGATGCTCGAACCAGCCGCCTTTGCGATACTGTCCGGTCCTCGCCCAGATCTGCAGCTTACCGAGCTCGCGGCGCATGGCGAAGTAGCGGAACACCAGGAAGGCGACGCCGTGATAGCGGTCGGTCTGGCTGAGCGTCACACGCGTGGCAGCACCTTCCGAGACGAGTTCGGTGGTCTCGTAAAAATCCTTCCAGAACGAAGCATCGAGCGCGGTATCCTCGATGACGCGCATCGAAAACCGACTGCCTTCGACGACGTCTTCGAAGCGCGACCTGCGCTCGATCGGCTGGCCGTCGCGGCCTTCCCAGGACAGCATGATGCGGGTCGTACCCTGCCCGTCCAACGGCTCGGCCGAGAGTATCTCGCCAGACCAGCCGGCGTCGCTGCCGAGCGGCCACAGCGCCTGCCAGAGGCGCTGCCGGTCCATGGCAACCACGCGGCTGAGCCTCACCGTGCGCAAACCGAGCGGCGCGGTCATCAAAAGGAAAATCAGTCCGAGATTGCCGGCCACGAGAAGGGCCGTGATGATCGGCGACACTTGGGCGTTTGCTCCCTGTCTTGACAGGGCACCCTAGCGTCATGGCGGCAAGAAAGGCTTAACAACACAACGCCCTCCTGCCCGCCTCAAAACACTGCGGCGAACCGCAGACTAATCACATGGCGCCGATCCAGACGGCCATGGAAACGAGAAACGCACTCATGCACACCAACGAAACGACGTCCTGAACAAGATCGCTCATAACTCTCTCCTGTTGTTGCTATGTTCGTATTTTGTTCTAATTTTGTTCGAATGTCAAGGACTGGAAAACGGCATGCCGACGAATCCTGACAGCCGGTTTGGACAAGGTTAAGAAAGCGTTGATATGATCAGGGGCGGGATCATGCGGTGGAGGATATCCCCTGCTTCAGGTCGCGAGTTGCTCGCGAATGTCGGCGCTGCCCCTCACCTGCCTGCCGGCATCCTCTCCCCGTATAGTGACGGGGAGAGGGGTCGCTCTCATCGACGATTTCGCCAATCGCCGGCGTTGCAAGATTAAGCGCCGAGGGCGCGGCAGGCCAGTTTCTCCCCGTCACTATACGGGGAGAAATGTCCGGCAGGACAATGAGGGGCGGCGCTGCCTTCGGCAATCTTGCTTGCTCTGAAGGACCTCGCCAAGGAGGCGATCATCCGCAGGCCTCCTGAGCCACTGCCATGCCCTAAAGCGGGACGACCTTACCCTCGTGCAGCGTCACCCGCCGATCCATGCGCGAGGCCAGTTCGTGATTGTGGGTGGCGATCAACGCGGCAAGGCCGGATTGCCTGACCAGCGCGCCCAGCGCCTCGAAGACATAGGAGGCGGTGACGGGGTCGAGATTGCCGGTCGGCTCGTCGGCCAAAAGCAGTAATGGCGCATTGGCGACAGCACGGGCAATGGCGACGCGCTGCTGCTCGCCGCCGGACAGTTCAGACGGCCGGTGCGACGCGCGCTTGCCGATCTGCATGTAGTCGAGCAGTTGCGCCGCGCGCTCCGACGCCTCCTTGCGCGAGAGCCCCTTGATCAGCTGCGGCATCATGATGTTTTCGAGTGCCGAAAATTCCGGCAGCAAATGGTGAAACTGATAGACGAAGCCGACATCGTTGCGGCGGATCGCGGTGCGTTCGTCATCGGACAGCCGTCCGCAGGCGCGGCCGGCCAAAATGACGTCGCCGGCGTCGGGGCGCTCGAGCAGGCCCGCAGTGTGCAAGAGCGTCGACTTGCCGGTGCCCGATGGCGCCACCAGCGCCACCATCTCGCCGCGCTTCAGCGAAAAGTCGGCGCCGTTGAGAATGGTGAGCTTGCGCGGCCCCTGGATATAGTGCCGCTCGACGCTCTTCAGCTCGATAATGATCTCGGACTTCATTCGTATCTCAAGGCCTCGACCGGATCGAGACGGGCGGCCCGCCACGCCGGAAACACGGTTGCCAGGAAGGACAGGCCGAGCGCCATCAGGATGACATAGATAGTCTCGCGCGGGTCCATCTTTGCCGGCAACTGGCTGAGGAAATAGAGCTCCGGATTGAACAGCACCTTGCCGGTCATCCAGGAGAAGAACTGGCGGATGGATTCGATGTTGGTGCAGATCAGCACCCCGAGCAGCACGCCGGCGAGCGTGCCGGTCACACCGATCGCCGCGCCAGTCATCAGGAAGATGCGCAGGATGGCGGCGCGCGAGGCGCCCATCGTGCGCAGGATGGCGATGTCGTGGCCCTTGTCCTTCACCAGCATGATCAGGCCGGAGATGATGTTGAGCGCCGCCACCAGCACGATCAGCGTCAGGATCATGAACATGACGTTGCGCTCGACCTGAAGTGCTGAAAAGAACGTCTCGTTGCGCTGGCGCCAGTCGACCATGTCGATTGGCCGCTGCGCCGCCGCATCGACCAGCGGTTTCAGCGCGTCCACATCGTCGGGATTGTCGACATAGATCTCGATCGTCTGCGCCCTGCCGTCCATGTTGAAATAGAGCTGCGCTTCGGAAAACGGCATGTAGACGATGGAGCTGTCATATTCCGACATGCCGACCTCGAAGATCGCCGCCACCTTGTAGCCCTTCATCCGCGGCGTCGTGCCCATCGGCGTCACATCGCCTTCCGGCGAGATCAGCGTGATGGTGTCGCCGAGCACGAGGCCGAGATTCTCGGCCATGCGCTTGCCGATGGCGACGCCCTCGCCCGAGTCGAAATCGGCGAGCGAACCCTGCTTGACGTTGTTGGCGACGATGGCGATCTTGCCGAGGTCTTCGGCGCGTATGCCGCGCACCAGCGCGCCCATGCCGCCGCCGACATTGCCTTGCGCCAGCACCTGGCCGTCGATCAGCGGAATGGCGTATTTGACGCCGGCCACGCCGTTGATGCGGGCGGCAACCTGCGCGTAGTCCTCAAGCGGCGAATCCAGCGGCTGCACGATCAGATGACCGTTGACGCCGAGGATGCGGGTCAGAAGCTCAGCCCGGAATCCGTTCATCACCGCCATGACGACGATCAGCGTGGCGACACCGAGCATGATGCCGAGGAAGGAGATCGAGGCGATGACCGAGATCACCGTCTCCTTGCGGCGCGACCGCAGATAGCGCCAGGCGACCATGCGTTCGAACATGGAGAACGGGCCAGCGACCGGAGATTTGGCGATCGGCGACTTGGCGACCGAAGGCTTCGTTGCCGCGGCCTCGCTCATGCGATTGCACCGAAGCGTTTCTTGGCCTCCGCGACCGGCAGCGTCTCGCGCTCGCCGGTCCGGCGGTTCTTGATCTCGATCTCGCCGGCGGCAACGCCGCGCGGTCCGACGATCACCTGCCAGGGCAGGCCGATAAGATCGGCGGTGGCAAACTTGCCGCCAGGACGCTGGTCGGTGTCGTCGTAGAGCACGTCCTTGCCGGCGCCGGTGAAGGCGGCATAGAGCTCGCCGCAGACGCGGTCGCAGTCGGCGTCGCCCACCTTCATGTTGATCAGGCCGATGTCGAACGGCGCCACCGCCTCAGGCCAGATGATGCCGTTGTCGTCATGGCTGGCCTCGATGATCGCCGCCACCAGGCGCGATGGGCCGATGCCGTAGGAGCCGCCGGAGACGAAATGATCCTTGCCGTCGGGCCCGGTCACCTTGGCGCCCATCGGCTTCGAATATTTGTCTCCGAAATGGAAGATGTGGCCGACCTCGATGCCGCGCGCCGAGACCCGGTCCGCTTCGCCGAGCTTGTCCCAGGCCGCCTCGTCATGCATCTCGTCGGTGGCGGCATAGGGCGTCGTCCACGTCTTGACGATGTCGGCGATCTCGCTGTCATTGGCAAAGTCGGTGTTTTCGCCGGGCACTTTCAACGACAGATACTCGCGGTCGCAGTAGACCTGGCTCTCGCCGGTGTCGGCCAGGATGATGAATTCATGGCTGAGGTCGCCGCCGATCGGCCCGGTGTCGGCCCGCATCGGAATCGCCTGCAGGCCCATGCGTGTGAAGGTCCGCAGATACGAGACGAACATCCTGTTGTAGGCTGCCTTGGCGCCCTCGAAATCGAGGTCGAAGGAATAGGCGTCCTTCATCAGGAATTCGCGCGAGCGCATGACGCCGAAGCGCGGCCGCACCTCGTCGCGGAACTTCCATTGGATGTGGTAGAGGTTGAGCGGCAAATCCTTGTAGGACTTGACGTAGGCGCGCACGATCTCGGTAACCACTTCCTCATTGGTCGGACCATAGAGCATGTCGCGGTCCTGCCGGTCCTTGATGCGCAGCATTTCCTTGCCATAGTCGTCATAGCGGCCGCTTTCGCGCCACAGATCGGCCGACTGGATGGTCGGCATCAGGATTTCCAGTGCGCCTGCGCGGTTCTGTTCCTCGCGGATGATGCGGCAGACCTTGTCCAGAACCAGCTTGCCCAGCGGCAGCCAGGAAAAGCTGCCCTGCCCCTGCTGGCGGATCATTCCGGCACGCAGCATCAGCCGGTGCGAGACGATCTCGGCCTCGCGCGGATTTTCTTTCAGGATGGGCAGGAAAAACTGCGACAAACGCATGGACAGGTCCGTGAGAGAGGAGGCTGCACCGGAATCGGCGCGCCTGGCTTGCTTGCCCCGGCTTCATAGCTATTTCGTGACGGAATGGAAACCCGACCGGCCGCATCGGCCCGAAATCGCAAAAATCGATTCTTCTTCCAAAGATCTTCGAACCGAAAACGATAATTGCTCAGGTGCAGAGTGATGGCTTGGCTGCAAAGTGCTGACACACGCCTTGCGCGTCTGAGCGACGCAGCGCACCTGGCCACATTAATGCGGCAGCCCCGGTGTTGTTCGTTTCGCAAGCAAAGCCTGCCGCACTATTGTGCACTGCAGCACAGATTGCCCGTTTGCGGGCAAAATTCTGCGTGACAATTTCATCGGGGTTAGGCTAGTGTGCCCCGATAACCGAGAGGGTAGAGAAAAATCTGCTCTCCTACGCGGTCAAAGTCTTGGGAGGATGCGATCTAGGCGCGGTTACCCGCTGCCGCCGGAAACCGGAAAACAGATCGGAACGCGTTTAAATTGCAAGGCCTTGTGCCTTGCATTTTTTTTGCGCAATCATCTGGTTAGATCTGCACGTTCCCAAATCACATGAGCTTGCGCCGGCGTGATCTGGTCGCGATTCTATCAGGAATGGCTATGCTTGCATGCGGGGTTGCTAACCTCAGCCCGAGTGCGCCGAAACTGGAGTTCGATGCTCCGAAAATAGGCACAAACAGCAGCATGCCGCCCGCCCGATTTTGTCGGCGGGAAAAGGTTTTAGTTAGCCGGTGCCTGGCTGGCTTCGGGGATGATGTGCGGGACTTCGCCGAGGCTGTAACCCAGCCCGTGCGTCAGCCCGTAGAAAATGCCCATGACGACAGCCGTGACAATGGTGGTGCGGATCACGGCGCGCAGCATATGCGGCCCGCGCGGGGCACTGGCAACCGTGCCCAGCGTCACGTCGTGATCGTCATCCTGCGTATGCACGCTGAACGGCAGCACGATGAACAGCATCAGCCACCATGTGATGAAGAACAGCGCGGCAAACGAAATCCAGCTCATGCCTGCTCCAGTTCTACCAGCGTGCCGAAGAAATCTTTGGGGTGCAGGAACAGCACCGGCTTGCCGTGGGCGCCGGTTTTGGGATTGCCGTCGCCCAGCACGCGGGCGCCGCTCGCCTTGAGATGATCGCGCGCGGCAAGGATATCGTCGACCTCATAGCAGACATGATGCATGCCGCCCGCGGGGTTCTTCGCCAGGAAAGCCGCGATCGGCGAGCCGTCGCCGAGCGGCTCCAGCAGTTCGATCTTGGTGTTGCCGACATCGACGAACACCACCGTCACGCCGTGCTCCGGCAGTGCCTGCGGCGCGGTGACCTTCGCGCCAAGCGTATCACGATAAGCGGTAATCGCCGCGGCCAGATCCGGCACGGCAAGCGCGATATGGTTCAGGCGTCCCAGCATGAAACCTCCAGCTTCGATGCTGGCGTCTTACGTCAAATCGGCCGGCATCAATAGTCTTTGCCGAGGCGCGCAAGGTCGCACTTGGTGAACCGCCGCCCTGTTCCAATCGATGTCTGCGAAGTAAAAACGGCAATGCCCGATATCCGCTCCCGCGTTTTCAGCTTCGATCTTGGCTCGTTCAAGGTTGCCGCCCTGCTCGACGCCGTCGATCTCCGCGACAATCTGGCGGCTGCCTTCGCCCCCGGGAAATCGCCGGACGCGGTGCGGGAACTCGCCCTCTCGAACTTCATTCGATCCCAACCGCTACGAGCATTGCTTCATCCCGACACTGGTCGACACCGGCGCCGAAAAGATCCTGTTCGACACCGGATTCGGCGATGCCGACAGCTCACTCCTGCAATGCCTGCAAGACCTTGGGCTCCAGCCCGGCGACATCGATTTGGTGGTCATCACGCATGGCCACCCCGACCACATCGGGGGCCTCGTCCACAACGGCGAAGCCGTCTTCAGCCGGGCGCGCTACGTGTTCGGTGCGGCAGAATTCGTCTTCTGGACCGAGGCCGATGCGGTGCGCGAAGCCAGGCTGAGCAATCGCGACCTGTTCCTGCGTGTCTGCGCCGGCCTTGCCGACCGCGCGACATTCGTAGCACCCGGAGACGAGGTTGTGCGGGCATCACCGCCATCGACGCCGCCGGCCATTCGCCGGGACTGCTGGCGTTCCACGTCGAAAGCGACGGACAGCAATTGCTCGTCTGGTCGGACGCCTTCCTGCACTCTGTCGTGTCGATCCAGCGCCCTGAGTGGCATGCCGACCTCGACGACGAGAAGGAGCAGGCCGTCGAGACCCGCAAGCGCCTGTTGAAAATGGCCGCCGACCATCCGCTGCTTGTCGCCGGCTATCATATGCCGTTTCCGGGTCTCGGACACATCGAGCAGGTGGACGGGACGTTTCGCTGGCTTCCCGCCACCAGCTGAACTCCAGCGGATGGCGTCGCCCTAGAGCTATTCCAGGAAAAGTGTGTGCGGTTTTCCGTCCGGAATTGCGTCAAAACAAAGAGATAGAGCGGGTTCGCCGTTTCCGTGAAACGGTGAAACGCTCTAACGCGTGACAAACACCGTCACCAGCGGCTTCTTGCCCCAGGCTTCGTTGGCGGCGCCGCGCACGGCGCGACGCACCGCTTCCTGCACCAGATCGAGGTCCCTGCGGCGCTGGCGCGGGATGGAGTCCACCGCGCCGACGGCCGCGTCGAGCATCAGATCTTCCATGTTCTCGCCACGGGCATCCGCCTCGGCGACGCCGATGGCGACCAGATCGGGATCGCCGGCCAGCTCATATTTGTCGTCGAGCACGACATTGACCGCGACATGGCCGGCGAACGACAGCTTGCGCCGGTCGCGTATGCCCATCGCCTGGTCGGTGCCGATCAGGCGGCCATCCTTGTAGATGCGGCCGAACGGCACCTGGTCGATGATGGTGGCGGGACCGGGAGCGAGCCGCAGCATGTCGCCGTCGCGCACCTGCGCCACCTGGCCGATGCCGGAGGTCGACATCAGCGACCCCTGTGCCACCAGATGCGCGGCCTCGCCATGCACGGGAACGCCGATTTGCGGCCGCACCCACTCATACATCTTGCGCAATTCGCTGCGGCGCGGATGGCCGGAGACATGCACCAGCGCGTCGCCGTCCTCGATGATCTTGATGCCGAGGTCGATCAGGCGGTTCTTGATCTCGAGGATCGCCTTCTCATTGCCGGGAATGGTGCGCGAGGAAAACACCACGGTGTCGCCTGCCGTCAGAGACACCGATTTCATCTCTTCGCGCGAGAGTTTGGCCAGTGCAGCCAGCGGCTCGCCCTGGCTGCCGGTGCAGATGATGACCAGGTTTTCGCGCGGGATGAAACCGAAATCCTCCTCGGCGATGAATTCCGGCAACCCGTCCATGTAGCCGAGTTCACCGGCGACATCGATGACGCGCTTCAGCGAGCGTCCGAGCACCAGGCACTGCCGGCCGGCATCGCGCGCCGCCTTGGCGATCGAGACGATGCGCCCGACATTGGAGGAGAAGGTGGTGACCGCCACGCGGCCGACGGCGCTCTGGATGACGCCCCTCAGCCCCTCACCGACCGCCACTTCCGACGGCGATTCGCCTTCCCGCAACGCATTGGTGGAATCGCAGATCAGCGCCAGCACGCCCTTGTCGCCATAAGCGCGGAAACGAGCCTCGTCGGTTTTGGGACCGATCGTCGGCTCCGGATCGATCTTCCAGTCGCCGGTATGGATAACCGTGCCGGCCGGCGAGGTAATCGCCAGCGACATCGGCTCGGGGATCGAATGCGCCACCGGAATGGCCTCTATTTCGAACGGACCGACGGTGAACTTTTCGCCTGCCCGGTAGATCGTCACCGGGATTTTCGGCGCGCCCTGCTCGCCCTGGCGCTTGGCGTCCAGCAGGCCGGCGCTGAACGGCGTCATCCACACCGGTGCCTTCAGTTTTGGCCAGGTGTCGAGCAGCGCGCCGTAATGGTCTTCATGCGCATGGGTGATGATGATGCCGCGCAGGCCGGCGAGGTTCTCCTCGATGAAGCGCGTATCAGGCAGGATCAGGTCGACGCCCGGATGCGCCGCATCGGGAAAGGTCACGCCGACATCGACGACGATCCACTCGCGCGCACTGGGCGGGCCGTAGCCGTAAAGGGCGAAGTTCATGCCGATCTCGCCGACGCCGCCGAGCGGCACGAAGACGAGTTCGGCGTTTTGCGCTTTCGCCATCAATTTTCCCTTCCCGGCCCTTGCGGCCAGCCCCTTAAGCAATTCCAGGAAAAGTGTGTAACGGTTTTCCCACAGGAATTGCGCACAACAATCAGACTCTTGCCGACGCGACCGCGCCGAAATGCACGTCGCCGGCGGCTACCGTCACAACCGACCCCTCGTCATCGCGGATCACGAAACGGCAGTCCGCGTCAATGGTCTCGAAGGTACCGCGCACCACATTCCCGTCAATCCTGACAGCAACCTCGCCGCCGAGCCCCGCCGCACGCGCCAGCCAGCGCCGCCGGATGGCATCGAGCCCGCGTCCTTCGTCCCACAGCCTGGCATTGTCGGTCCACGCATCCGACAGCGCCAAAAACAGCGTTTCGGCATCGCATGTCGCGCCAAGCGCCTGCAGCGACGTCGCCGGATACGGCATATCAGTGGGATGCGCCACCACATTGACGCCGATGCCGACCGCCACCGCGAAGCGGCCACCGTCGAGAATGGCCGATTCCAGCAGGATGCCGGCAAGCTTGGCGCCGGAGGCCAGCACATCGTTCGGCCATTTCAACTCGAAACGGTTCTTGCCGTCGCTTCCGCCGTCGAGGCCGATAGCGATCCTGCCCTTCGGCACGACGGCATCGAGCGCGTCCGCCAGCGACAGGCCGGCGACGAAACCGAGTGTCGCCGCTAGACGCAACTCACCGCCGGTGATGACGAGCAAAGTCGCGGCCAGATTGCCTTCGGGCGACACCCAGGCACGGCCACGCCGGCCGCGCCCGCTTTCCTGCTTTCTGGAAACGACCCACAATTTGCCGGGGTCGCCTGCCCTGGCATGGTCCAGCGCCACCGTGTTGGTGGAGCCGATACTGTCATGGGCCTCGAGCCGGAACCCTTCCGTCTCAGAGGTTGGAGCCAGCCGAAATGCCATCCCGCTCAGAAAAATGTCTTGGCGGCGGCTTCGGCGTAGGTCGCGATCGGACCGCCGATCAGCACGTAGAACAGCACGAAGGCGCCGGAAACGCCGAGCACGAGGCGCAGTTCACTGGCCATCGGCACGAAGCCGCCGGCCGGTTCGTCGAACCACATGATCTTGATGATGCGCAGATAGTAATAGGCGCCCACCACCGAAGCCAGCACGCCGATGATCGCCAGCGCGTAAAGATTGGCGTTGATGGCGGCGAGGAAGACGTACCACTTCCCCCAGAAGCCGGCGAGCGGCGGGATGCCGGCCAGCGAGAACATCAATATGGTCAGGATCGTCGCCATGATCGGGTTGGTCGACGAGAGACCGGCGAGATCGCTGATCTGCTCGACATTGCCTTCCTTGCGCCGCATGGCGAGGATGAAGGCGAAAGTGCCGAGCGTCATCACCAGATAGATCAGCATGTAGATGGCGACGCCGCGCACACCGGCCTCGCTGTTGGCGGCAAGACCGACCAGCGCATAGCCCATATGGCCGATCGAGGAGTACGCCATCAGTCGCTTGATGTTGGTCTGGCCGATGGCGGCAAAGGCGCCGAGCGCCATCGAGGCGATCGAGATGAAGACGACGATCTGCTGCCAGTCGGAAGCGATCGGCTTGAACGCGCCCATGGTGACGCGCACGATCAGCGCCATCGCCGCCATCTTGGGGGCTGCCGCCAGGAACGCCGTGACCGGCGTCGGTGCGCCCTCATAAACGTCGGGCGTCCACATATGGAACGGCACCGCCGAAATCTTGAAGGCAAGGCCGGCCAGCACGAAGACCAGGCCGACGACGAGGCCAAGCTGGCGCTCGCCGCTGCCCAAGGCCGAGGCGATTTCCTGGAAGCCGACATTGCCGGTGTAGCCGTAGACCAAGCTGATGCCATAGAGCAGCATGCCCGACGACAGCGCGCCGAGCACGAAGTACTTCAGGCCGGCCTCGGTCGAGCGCAGATTGTCGCGGTTGATCGCCGCCAGCACATAGATCGCCAGCGATTGCAGTTCGAGGCCGAGATAGAGCCCGATCATGCCGTTGGCCGAGATCATCAGCATCATGCCGAGCGTGCAGAGCAGGATCAGCACCGGGTATTCGAACTTGTCGAAATGCTCCTGCTTGGCAAAGCGCATCGACATCATCAGCGTCACCGCCGAACCGATCAGTGACAGCACCTTCATGAAGCGGGAAAACGGATCCTGGACAAAGGCGTTGCCGTAGGCTGCGCCCTGCCCCGTGGAAAAGACCAACCATAGGCCCGATACCACCAGCACGGCGACGGCAAGGCCGGTCACCACGTTGACGGTGTTGGCGCGCGAATAGGCGCCGACCATCAACAGCGCCAGCGCGCCGATGGCGAGGATCAGCTCCGGCGTCGAGAGCGAAAGGCTGGAGTAAAGGTCCGGCGTCATGGTTCGCAAAACCTCTGGTCAGTTCGCCGCCGCGGTCTGCGCGGCGCCGATGGATGCGGTGACATTGGTGACGAGCGCCTTGACCGACTGGGCCGTGGCATCGAAGACGGGAGCGGGATAGACGCCGAAGAAGATGACCAGCACGACCAGCGGGTAGATGATCGCCTTCTCGCGCGTCGAGAGATCAAGCAGGCCCTTCAGGCTTTCCTTGGTCAGCGCGCCGAAGATCACCCGGCGATAGAGCCAGAGCGCGTAGGCCGCCGACAGGATAACGCCGGTGGCGGCGAAGAACGCCACCCAGGTGTTGACCTTGAACACGCCGAGCATGGTCAGGAACTCGCCGACGAAGCCTGACGTGCCGGGCAGGCCGACATTGGCCATGGTGAAGACCATGAACACGGTGGCGTATTTCGGCATGTTGTTGACCAGACCGCCATAGGCGTCGATCTCGCGTGTGTGCATGCGGTCATAGATGACGCCGACGCACAGGAACAGCGCGCCGGACACCAGACCGTGCGACAGCATCTGGAAGATCGCGCCCTGCACGCCTTCCTGGTTCATGGCGAAGATGCCCATAGTGACGAAGCCCATATGGGCGACCGAGGAATAGGCGATCAGCTTCTTCATGTCCTCCTGCATCAGCGCCACCAGCGAGGTGTAGATGATGGCGACGACCGACAGCGTGAACACCAGTGGCGCAAACATCTCCGACGCCAGCGGGAACATCGGCAGCGAGAAGCGCAGGAAACCGTATCCGCCCATTTTGAGCAGGATGGCGGCCAGGATCACCGAGCCCGCCGTCGGCGCCTCGACGTGCGCGTCCGGCAGCCAGGTGTGCACCGGCCACATCGGCATCTTCACGGCGAAAGAAGCGAAGAAGGCGAGCCATAGCCATGTCTGCATGCTGGCCGGGAAATTGTGGGTCAAAAGCGTCGGGATGTCGGTGGTGCCGGACTGGAAGAACATCGCCATGACGGCGAGCAGCATCAGCACCGAGCCGGCCAGCGTATAGAGGAAGAACTTGAACGAAGCATAGACGCGGCGCTTGCCGCCCCAGACGCCGATGATGATGAACATCGGGATCAGGCCGGCTTCGAAGAAGACGTAGAACAGCACGATATCGAGCGCGCAGAACACGCCGATCATCAGCGTTTCCAGGAGCAGGAAGGCGATCATGTAGGCCTTGACGCGCTTGTCGATCGCTTCCCAAGACGCCAGGATGCAGAGCGGCATCAGGAACGTCGTCAGGATGACGAACAGCATCGAAATGCCGTCGACGCCCATATGGTAGGAGATGCCGGAATCCAGCCAGGCGAACTTCTCGACGAACTGGAAGCCGGCCTGCGAATTGTCGAAGCCGGTCCAGATGAACAGCGAGATGATGAAGGTGGCCGCCGTCGTTGTGAACGCGATGGCGCGGATGTTGCGGCGTGCGTTTTCGCTGTCGTCCCGGATGAACAGGATCAGCAGCACACCAACCAGCGGCAGGAAGGTGACCAGCGAGAGGATTGGCCAGGCGGTCATCAGAGCATCATCCAGGTGACGAGTGCGGCCACGCCGATCAGCATGGCGAAGGCGTAGTGATAGAGGTAGCCGGTCTGCAGCTTGACGACGCGGTTGGTGACGTCGACGACGCGCGCCGAAACGCCGTCCGGCCCGAGCCCGTCAATGATGGTGCCGTCGCCGGTCTTCCACAGGAACCTGCCCAGCGCCTTGGCCGGCCGCACGAACAGGACGTCGTAGAGCTCGTCGAAATACCATTTGTTGAGCAGGAAGGCATAGAGCAGGCGATGGTTGGCGGCGACACTCCGGGGCAGTTCCGGCGAGCGTATGTAGAACTTCCAGGCGACGGCAAAGCCGATGACCATGGCGACGAACGGTGCCAGCTCGACCCACAGCGGCAATTCGTGGATATCGTGCAGGATGTGGTTGTCCGGCAGGGTGAACAGCGACGCCTTCCAGAACTCGGCATAGCCCTCGCCGATGAAGGCGTTGTGGAAGATGATGCCGGCAAACAGCGCGCCCGCGGCCAGGATGAACAGCGGCACCAGCATCACCGGCGGCGATTCATGGACGTGGTGCATGACGTCGTGGCTCGCCCGCGGCTCGCCGTGGAAGGTCATGAAGATCAGCCGCCAGGAGTAGAACGAGGTGAAGCAGGCGGCGATGACCAGCAGGATGAAGGCGAGGCCGGCGACCGAATTGTGCCCGGCAAGGGCAGCCTCGATGATGGCGTCCTTGGAGAAGAAGCCGGCGGTGCCGATAACGGTCACCGGAATGCCGACGCCGGTCAGCGCCAGCGTGCCGATCACCATCATCCAGTAGGTCTTCGGAATGAGCGTCCGCAGGCCACCCATCTTGCGCATGTCCTGCTCGTCGGAGACGGCATGGATGACCGAGCCCGAACCGAGGAACAGCAGCGCCTTGAAGAAGGCGTGCGTGAACAAGTGGAAGATGGCGGCGCCATAAGCGCCGACGCCGAGCGCGACGAACATGTAGCCGAGCTGCGAGCAGGTCGAATAGGCGATGACGCGCTTGATGTCGTTCTGCACCAGGCCAACGGTCGCCGCGAAGAAGGCGGTGAAGGCGCCGATGAAGGTGACCACCGTCAGCGCCGAATGCGACAGCTCGAACAGCGGCGACAGGCGCGCCAGCATGAACACGCCGGCCGTGACCATGGTGGCGGCATGGATGAGGGCGGAGACCGGCGTCGGGCCTTCCATGGCGTCCGGCAGCCAGGTGTGCAGCGGCACTTGCGCCGACTTGCCCATAGCGCCCATGAACAGTAGCAGACAGACAATGGTCATGGCCGAGTGCTTGTCGAGCGCGTAGCCAAGGAAGGTGAGAACGGCAGCACCGTGCTCAGCGCCTTCGGCCGGAATGAACGTCGCGGCATTGGCGAAGATGGTGCCCAGATTGACCGAGCCGAACAGCACGAAGACGCCAAAGATGCCCAGCGCGAAGCCGAAATCGCCGACGCGGTTGACGACGAAGGCCTTGATGGCCGCGGCATTGGCCGACGGCTTCTTGTACCAGAAACCGATCAGCAGATAGGAAGCGAGACCGACGCCCTCCCAGCCGAAGAACATCTGCACCAGATTGTCGGCCGTCACCAGCATCAGCATGGCGAAGGTGAACAGCGACAGATAGGCAAAGAAGCGCGGCCGGTTCGGGTCGTGGTGCATGTAGCCGATCGAATAGATGTGAACCAGCGCCGACACGGTGTTGACCACCACCAGCATCACCACCGTCAGCGTGTCGATCCTGAGCGCCCAGGAGGCGTCCAGCCCGCCCGACTGGATCCAGCGCAGCACCGGCACGGTGAACACCTCGCCCTCGCCGAAGCCGACGGAGAAGAAGGCGACCCAGGACAGCACGGCCGAAATCACCAGGAAGCCAGAGGTGATGTATTCCGATGCCTTGGCGCCGAGCGAATTGCCGAACAGGCCGACAATCAGGAAGCCCAGCAGCGGAAGGAAGACGATCGCTTGATACATAACTGCCTCGTCAACCCTTCATCTGGTTCACGTCTTCGACCGCGATCGAGCCGCGGTTGCGGAAGAAGACGACAAGAATGGCAAGACCGATGGCCGCTTCAGCGGCCGCGACCGTCAGCACGAACAGCGCAAACACCTGTCCGACGAGATCGCCGAGTGCGGCCGAGAAGGCGACGAAATTGATGTTGACGGCCAAAAGGATCAACTCGATCGACATCAGGATGACGATGATGTTGCGGCGGTTCAGGAAGATGCCGAACACGCCGAGCGTGAACAGGATCGCCGATACGGTGAGGTAATGTGCGATGCCGACGACCATCTCAGAGCCCCTCGCCCGACTTGACCTTGCGGATTTCCATGCCCGTCGCCGGCGTGCGGCCAACCTGGGCTGCGATCGACTGCCGCTTGACCCCTTCCTTGTGGCGCAGCGTCAAGACAATCGCGCCGATCATGGCGACCAGCAGGATGAGGCCCGAAATCTGGAAGTAGTAGAGGTAGTCGGTATAGAGGATGTCGCCGAGGGCGGCGGTGTTGGTCCGCGCGGCGAGGTCCGGGATCGGCTTTGAGACCGTCGACGCCAGCTGCGGCACGAATGTGTAACCGCCAAGCACCACGATCAGCTCCGCCGCCAGGATCAGCCCGACCATCGCGCCGATCGGCGCATATTGCAGAGCGCCCTCCTTCATCTCGGCGAAGTCGACATCGAGCATCATGACGACGAACAGGAACAGCACCATCACGGCGCCGACATAGACGACAAGCAGGATCATCGCCAGGAACTCGGCGCCGGTCAGCATGAACAGGCCGGCGGCGTTGAAGAAGGTCAGGATCAGGAACAGCACGGAATGCACAGGGTTACGCGCCGAAATGACCATGAACGCCGACGCCACCGCGACAAAGGCGAAGAGGTAGAAAAAGGCCGCCTCTAGTCCACTCAGCATTGGGGATCCCCCGGGTTCCTGTCCGAAACAGGACATCCGTCCTGTTCGATGTTTGCGACCGCCTCCGGCCGGCAAGTTGCGTTGTCCTTAGACGAGGCCCCTCGCCCCGTCCATGCGTCAAATGTCAGCGGTAGGGCGAGTCCAGCGAGATGTTGCGCGCCAGTTCGCGCTCCCACCGGTCGCCATTCGCCAGCAGCCTATCCTTGTCGTAGTAAAGCTCCTCGCGCGTTTCCGTCGCGAATTCGAAATTCGGTCCCTCGACGATGGCGTCGACCGGGCAGGCTTCCTGGCAGAAGCCGCAATAGATGCACTTCACCATGTCGATGTCGTAGCGCACGGTACGGCGCGTGCCGTCATTGCGGCGCGGGCCGGCCTCGATGGTGATCGCCTGCGCCGGGCAGATCGCTTCGCAGAGCTTGCAGGCGATGCAGCGTTCCTCGCCATTGGGATAGCGGCGCAGCGCATGTTCGCCCCGGAAGCGCGGGCTCACCGGCCCCTTCTCGTGCGGATAGTTGATCGTCTCCTTCGGCGCGAAGAACTGGCGCATCGACAGGAAGAAGGCGCTGACGAAATCCTGCAGCAGCAGCGATTTGGCGGCTTGGCCAAGAGCGGACATCACGCAAACCCCGTGATCTTGAGAAAGGCGGCGACGATTACCACCATCGCCAGCGAAATCGGCAGGAAGACTTTCCAGCCCAGGCGCATCAGCTGGTCGTAGCGGTAGCGCGGCACAAAGGCCTTCACCATCGAGAACATGAAGAACATCAGGCAGATCTTGAGCACGAACCAGATCACGCCGGGCACCCAGGTGAACGGCGCGAAGTCGAAGGGCGGCAGCCAGCCGCCGAGGAACAGGATGGTGGCCAGCGCGCACATCAGCACCACGGCGACATATTCGCCGAGGAAGAACAACAGGAACGGCGTCGAGGAATATTCGACCATGTGGCCGGCGACGAGTTCGGATTCGGCTTCCACGAGATCGAAGGGTGGGCGGTTCGTCTCGGCCAGCGCCGAGATGAAAAAGATGACGAACATCGGGAACAGCGCCAGCCAGTGCCAGTCGAGGAAGCTGTTGGGCAGACCAAGCCTGGTGCCCAGCCCGTCCTGCTGCGACATCACGATGTCGGACAGGTTGAGCGAGCCGACGCAAAGCAGCACGGTGACGATGACGAAGCCGATCGAGACTTCGTAGGACACCATCTGCGCCGCTGAGCGCAGCGCACCGAGGAACGGGTATTTCGAATTGGACGCCCAGCCGCCCATGATGACGCCATAGACCTCGAGCGAGGAGATAGCGAAGACGTAGAGGATGCCGACATTGATGTTGGCGATTGCCCAGCCGGCATGGACGGGAATAACCGCCCAGGCAGAGATCGCCAGCACCGCCGACACCAGCGGCGCCAGCAGGAACACGCCCTTGTTGGCGCCGGATGGAATGACCGGCTCCTTGAAGACGAACTTCAACAGATCGGCGAAAGCCTGCAGCGTGCCCCATGGGCCGACGACGTTCGGGCCGCGGCGCAGTTGCACCGCCGCCCAGATCTTGCGGTCGGCGTAAAGCAGGTAGGCGACCCCGATCAGCAAAACGACGATCAGCACGACCGACTTCAAGAGGATGATCAGCGTCGGCAGCACGTAGAAGGAGAAGAAAGTGTCCATGTCTACTCTGCCGCCTGCCTGAAGCCGTTTTTCGCCAGCGCCGAGCACTCAGCCATTACGGCCGACGCCCGCGCGATCGGGTTGGTCAGATAGAAGTCCGTGACCGGCGAGGTGAAAGTGCCCTTGTTCAGCCGCCCGCCGAGCTTCGCCACCTTGGCGATGTCGTCGGCGTTACCGGCCTCGACATGATCGATGCGGGCGAGATGCGGGTATTCGCCATAGAGCTTGGCGCGCAGCTGCTGCAGCGAATCGAACGGCAGCTTTTTGCCGAGCACATCCGACAGTGCCCTGAGAATCGCCCAGTCCTCGCGCGCATCGCCCGGCGCGAAGCCGGCGCGGTTGGTCTGCTGCACGCGTCCCTCGGTGTTGACATAGGTGCCCGACTTTTCGGTGTAGGCAGCGCCCGGCAGGATGACGTTGGCGCGGTGCGCGCCGGCGTCGCCATGGGTGCCGATATAGACAACGAAGGCGCCGCCGGTCTTGCCCATATCGATCTCGTCGGCGCCGAGCAGGAACAGCACGTCGCTGTCGCCGAGCATGCCGGCGACATTCTTGCCGCCCTCGCCCGGCACGAAGCCGACATCGAGGCCGCCGACACGTGCAGCCGCATTGTGCAGCACGGCAAAGCCGTTCCAGTCGGCACGGGCGGCGTTGACCGCCGCGGCGAGCTTTGCTGCCTGGCCGAGGACCGCAGCGCCGTCGGCGCGCGCGAGCGCGCCCTGACCGACAATGATCAGCGGATGCGTCGCCTTCTTCAGCACCTGGAAGAACTTGCCATTGCCGTCGGCCAGATCCTTCAGCGATTCCGGGCCGGCGCCGAGCTGTTCGTAATCGTAGCGTGTGTCGCCAACCTCGCCGATGACGCCGACCGGCAAATTGCCGATGCGCCAGCGCTTGCGAATGCGGGCGTTGAGCACCGACGCCTCGAAGCGCGGATTGGCGCCGATGATCAGCACCGCATCGGCCTGCTCGATGCCCTCGATGGTCGGATTGAAGATGTAGCTGGCGCGGCCGAGCGCCGGATCGAGTGCGGCGCCATCCTGGCGGCAGTCGGTGTTCTTTGAGCCCAGCGAAGCCATGAGCTGCTTCAGCGCGTAGATTTCCTCAACCGCCGCGAGATCGCCGGCAATGGCGCCGATCTTCTCCGGCGCAGCCTTCGACACCGCATCCTTGATCGCCGCGAAGGCCTCGGCCCAGCTGGCGGGAGCAAGCTTGCCGTCCTTGCGCACATAGGGGCGGTCGAGGCGCTGCGTGCGCAGCCCATCCCAGATGAAGCGGGTCTTGTCGGAAATCCACTCCTCGTTCACCGCTTCGTTGACGCGCGGCAGGATGCGCATCACTTCGCGGCCGCGGCTATCAACGCGGATCGCCGAGCCGACGGCGTCCATGACGTCGATGGATTCGGTCTTGGTCAGCTCCCACGGCCGCGCCTGGAAGGCGAAAGGCTTCGAGGTCAGCGCGCCGACCGGGCAGAGATCGATGACATTGCCCTGCAACTCCGAGGTCATCGCGCTTTCGAGATAGGTGGTGATCTCGGCGTCCTCGCCGCGGCCGATCAGGCCGAGCTCGGAAATGCCGGCGACTTCCGTGGTGAAGCGGACGCAGCGCGTGCAGTGGATGCAGCGGTTCATCACCGTCTTGACCAGCGGGCCGATATACTTGTCTTCGACCGCGCGCTTGTTCTCGTGATAGCGCGAGGAGTCGACGCCGAAGGCCATCGCCTGGTCCTGCAGGTCGCACTCGCCGCCCTGGTCGCAGATCGGGCAGTCCAGCGGATGGTTGATCAGCAGGAACTCCATCACGCCTTCCCGGGCCTTCTTGACCATCGGCGTGTTGGTGAAGATTTCCGGCGGCTCGCCATTCGGGCCGGGGCGCAGGTCGCGCACGCCCATGGCGCAGGAGGCCTGCGGCTTGGGCGGCCCGCCCTTCACCTCGATCAGGCACATGCGGCAATTGCCGGCGATCGACAGCCGCTCATGGAAGCAGAAGCGCGGCACTTCCGCGCCAGCGTCCTCTGCCGCCTGCAGCAGCGTATAGTGGTCGGGTACCGTGATCTCTTTCCCGTCGACCTTGAGCTTTGCCATCAATTGCCCCCGGCGGTCTGCGCCGTCTCATATGCCTGAAACAGATCGCTCAGCTTGATGCCATTGATCATCATGCCGGCGACTTCAGCGTTTTCTATCTTCAAATTGCTCATATTCACATTGGTGAAAAACGCGTTCGAGAGGTTCGCGTCTTCGACCCGGACGGCCGACAGGTTGACGTTGCGAAACTGCGTGTTCGACAGGTTCACATCGTCAAATCTGGAGTTGCTCGCGAAGGCATTGCGCACATCGAGAACATCGCTCCTGTCGTGGACATCCATACCTGCCCCCTACCTCTTCGCCTTGGCGGCGAGCGTCAGCGCCGCCGCCTGGCGGGTCCACTCGTCGCGGCCGACGCGGCCCTTGAGCGACAGGTAATCCTCGACCCAGGCGATCTCTTCTGGCGTCCATGCGGCGATCTGGGCAAAGGTCCAGATGCCGAGGCCGTTCAGCACCTTTTCCAGCTTCGGCCCGACGCCCGCTATCGCCTTGAGATCAGACGGCTTGGACGGGCGCGCAATGGTCTTGGGCTGCCTGAAATCCTCCGGCATCAACCCAGTCGTCGCGTCTTCGGCAACCGGATCTGCCTTCTCCGGCTCGGCATCGACGGTGCGAGCGGCAATATCGGTCACGTCCTGCGCAAAAGTCTGCGCCTCGGCGATCAGGGTTTTGGTCGCGGCGCGCGCCTTGGTGGCGGGGGCTGTCTCCGAATAACGCTCGGCGCGCTGCTCGAAATCGTCAATGATCGGCTGGAAAATCCGCTGCGATGTCTCGACAGCACCCGACCATGCGCCGAGCCAGACGCCAAAGGCATGGTTGGCAAGGCCGAAGCCCAGCGCCGACATGGCGGCGGCACCGGCCACAGGATGCGCGAGAAGGTTGACGGCGCTGGCCATCTCCTTCGGCATCATTGTGGTCAGGTCGCGGTTCATTTTCTCAAGTTCATCCAATTTGGGCATCAAAGGGTTCGAATACGGCGCCATAGAAATCTCCTGGTCGTTTCTTCGTCTGCCCCGCCCCGATATGTCAGTCCCGGGCTTCACGCCCGTATTTCACATCTATTCCGCTGCCACCATCACCGGCTCGGCCCGGTGCGCGTTGCGCGAAAACTCGTCGATGCGCCGCTCCACCTCACCGCGGAAATGCCGCATCAAGCCCTGGATCGGCCATGCCGCCGCATCGCCCAGCGCGCAGATCGTATGGCCTTCGACCTGCTTGGTCACGTCGAGCAGCATGTCGATCTCGCGCTTCTGCGCCTCGCCGCGCACCAGCCGTTCCATCACCCGCCACATCCAGCCGGTGCCTTCGCGGCACGGCGTGCACTGGCCGCAGCTCTCATGCTTGTAGAAATACGAAAGCCTCGCGATCGCTTTCACGATATCGGTCGACTTGTCCATGACGATGACAGCTGCTGTGCCGAGGCCCGATTTCAGGTCGCGCAGCGCGTCGAAATCCATCGGCGCATCGATGATCTGTTCGGCCGGCACCAGCGGCACCGAAGCGCCGCCCGGAATGACCGCAAGCAGATTGTCCCAGCCGCCGCGAATGCCGCCGCAATGCGTCTCTATCAGCTCGCGGAACGGGATCGACATCGCCTCTTCGACGGTGCACGGATTGTTGACGTGACCGGAGATGCAAAACAGCTTGGTGCCGACATTGTTGGGCCGGCCGAAGGACGAGAACCAGGCCGCACCACGGCGCAGAATGGTCGGCGCCACCGCGATCGACTCGACATTGTTCACGGTTGTCGGACAACCGTACAAGCCGACATTGGCCGGGAATGGCGGCTTCAGCCGCGGCTGGCCCTTCTTGCCTTCGAGGCTTTCGAGCAGCGCTGTCTCCTCGCCGCAGATGTAGGCGCCGGCGCCGTGATGCATATAGATGTCGAAATCGTAGCCGGACGTGTTGTTCTTGCCGATCAGCTTGGCCTCATAGGCCTCGTCGATGGCGCGCTGCAGCGCCTCGCGCTCCCTGACGAACTCGCCGCGCACATAGATGTAGGCGGCGACCGCGCCCATGGCGAAGCCGGCAATGAA
Source organism: Mesorhizobium caraganae (assembly GCF_016836705.1). Classification (GTDB taxonomy): domain Bacteria; phylum Pseudomonadota; class Alphaproteobacteria; order Rhizobiales; family Rhizobiaceae; genus Mesorhizobium; species Mesorhizobium caraganae. The sequence goes on from NZ_JAFCGY010000004.1 coordinate 205,136, forward strand.
CGAGCCCTCGACCAGCGTGTGCGGATCGTTGCGCAATATGTCGCGGTCCTTGCACGTGCCGGGCTCGGATTCGTCGGCATTAACAACGAGATAGCTCGGCCTTCCGTCGCTCTGCTTGGGCATGAACGACCATTTCAGCCCGGTCGGGAAGCCGGCGCCGCCACGCCCGCGCAGGCCCGACGCCTTCATTTCGTTGACGATCCATTCGCGGCCCTTGGCGATGATGCCGGGCGTGTTGTCCCAAGCGCCGCGCGCCATGGCGCCGGCCAGCGACTTGTCGAAGAGGCCGTAGATGTTGTTGAAGATGCGGTCTTGATCCTGAAGCATGTTTCGTCCCTCAGACCGGCTTCTTGCCGAAGACGCGGATGTATTCGGCGACGCCGCCCTTGGCGAGCGCCTTGGCTTGGCCGACCCAGTCGTCGCGGTCGATGCGGCCACTGAAGGCGAGATAGCCGTCCATCCAGTCGCGCTCGGCCTTCTTCCACGAAGCGACCTGCGCGAAGGTGAAGATGCCCAGAGTGTGCAGGATACCCTCGATCTTCGGGCCGACGCCTGAGATCAGCTTGAGATCATCGACCGCGACCGGCCTGTCGATGCCAGCGGGACGGTTCTTGTCTTGGAGCGACGGTTTTGCCGGCTTGGCGGCTGGAATCTTGACTTCCGGCGCCTTGAAGGCAGTCGCCGGCTCGGCTTTGTTCCTGGGGCCGCTACGCTGTTTCGAGACCTCCTCGACTTCCGGCGCAGCCAGATTGGCATTGGCAGCCGAATGCAGCGGTGCGGCAACGCTCGCTGCTTTTTCCACCTCGGGCGCGACCTTGACCGGCGATGGCGACTTCAGAGCCGGACTGGTCTCTGGAGCATCGGTCTTTGGCTTGCCGGCCTTGGACGGAGCAACCGGCGCTGCGGCCGGCGCCTGCGAAACCGTAGCGGCCGGCGCAACCACGGCTGGCGCCGTTTTTGCAGCCTTGGTCGCCGCTTTGGCTTCCTTGTCGCGCGTCGCCTTGAGGATCGCCTTTTCGCTCTTCAGCGTCGTCAGGCCAGGCGCCGGCTCGGAGCCGGTTCGACCATTCTGCGGTCCCGTGGGAACCGTGGCACCCTTGCCCGCATCGTAAAGATCGATGATTTCGGCCAGCCGTTCCGGCGTCAGGTCCTCGAACGTGTCCTTGAACACCATGACCATCGGCGCGTTGACGCAGGCGCCGAGGCACTCGACCTCCTCCCACGACAGCGTGCCCTTGTCGTTGGTGTGGAACTGGTCGTGGTGGATCTTCGAGCGGCACACGTCCATCAGCGCTTCCGAGCCGCGCAGCATGCAGGGCGTGGTGCCACAGACCTGGATATGCGCGCGCGTGCCGACCGGATTGAGCTGGTACTGCGTGTAGAAGGTCGCGACCTCGAGCCCGCGGATGCGCGGCATGCCGAGCATGTCGGAAATAGTCTCGATCGCCGCCTTGGTGACCCAGCCTTCCTGCTCCTGCGCGATCATCAGCAAGGGAATGATCGCCGACTGCTCGCGACCCTTCGGATATTTCTTGATCCATTGCTTGGCCGCTGCCGCATTCGCTCGGTTGAAGGCGAAGGTGGCTGGCTGGACGCTGGCTTCTGCGAGACGGCGGACTGACATTTAGCGATCGACCTCACCAAACACGATGTCGAGGGAGCCGAGAACGGCGGTGACGTCGGCCAGCATGTGGCCACGGCAGAGGAAATCCATGGCCTGCAGATGCGCGAAGCCCGGCGCGCGCAGCTTGCAGCGGTACGGCTTGTTGGTGCCGTCGGAGACGAGATAAACGCCGAACTCGCCCTTCGGCGCCTCGACGGCGGCATAGACCTCGCCCGCCGGCACGCGATAGCCTTCGGTGTAGAGCTTGAAGTGGTGGATCAGCGCTTCCATCGAGCGCTTCATCGCCTGGCGCTTGGGCGGCACCACCTTGCCGTCGAGATTCGACACCGGCCCGACGCTTTCCTTGCCGAGCAAGAGGTCGACGCACTGGCGCATGATCTTGGCCGACTGGCGCATTTCTTCCATGCGCACCAGATAACGATCGTAGCAGTCGCCGTTCTTGCCGATCGGGATGTCGAAATCCATCTCGGAATAGCATTCATAGGGCTGCGACTTGCGCAAATCCCAGGCAGCGCCCGAACCGCGCACCATGACGCCGGAAAAACCCCAGGCCCAGGCATCGGCCAGCGACACTGTGCCGATATCGACATTGCGCTGCTTGAAGATGCGGTTGCCGGTAAGCAGCTTGTCGAGATCGTCGAGCGACTTCAGGAACGGATCGATCCACTTGCCGATGTCCTCGACCAGCTTCGCCGGCAGGTCCTGGTGCACGCCGCCGGGGCGGAAATAGGCGGCATGCATGCGCGAGCCGGAAGCCCGCTCATAAAACACCATCAGCTTTTCACGTTCGACGAAGCCCCACAGCGGCGGCGTCAGCGCGCCGATGTCGAGCGCCTGTGTCGTCACATTGAGGATGTGCGACATGATGCGGCCGATCTCGCAATAAAGCACGCGGATCAGCTGCCCGCGCTTCGGCACCTCGATGCCGAGCAGCCGCTCGGCGGCGAGTGCGAAAGCATGCTCCTGGTTCATCGGCGCGCAATAGTCGAGCCGGTCGAGATAGGGCACCGCCTGCAGATAGGTCTTGTGCTCGATCAGCTTTTCGGTGCCGCGATGCAACAAGCCGATATGCGGATCGACGCGATCGACCACTTCGCCGTCCAGCTCAAGCACCAACCTCAAAACACCATGCGCTGCAGGATGTTGAGGTCCAAAGTTGATGTTAAAATTGCGGACGGAGGTTTCGGCCATTCTGGCGCCTCAATTCGTCTTGGCTTTTTCGTCCCCGGGCAGCACGTAGTCGGTGCCTTCCCACGGGGAAAGAAAATCGAAATTGCGGAATTCCTGCTTCAATTCCACCGGCTCGTAGATCACGCGCTTGGCCTCGTCGTCGTAGCGGACTTCGACGAAACCGGTCAGCGGGAAATCCTTGCGCAGCGGGTGGCCCTCGAAGCCGTAATCCGTGAGGATGCGGCGCAGGTCCGGATGGCCGGAGAATAGGACGCCATAGAGATCGTAGGTCTCGCGCTCGAACCAGTCGGCGCCGGGATAGACTGATGTCAGCGACGGCACCAGCGTCTCTTCGTCGGCCTGGACCTTGATGCGGATGCGCAAATTCTGCTTCGGCGACAACAGGTGATAGACGACATCGAAGCGCTTGATCCGCGACGGATAGTCGGCGCCGCAGACATCGATGATCGAGATGAACTGGCAGCGTGGATCGTCGCGCAGGAAGGTCGCCACGTCGATCAGGTCGCCGGGCTCGACGGAAATGCCGAGCTCACCATAGGCCAGCACCGCGTCTTTGACACGGCCCGGCAGCTTTTCGCCGAGATAGGTCGACAGTTCGCTAAGGGATGCGGCCATGGATTTACCGTTCGATCGTGCCGGTGCGGCGAATCTTCTTCTGCAAGAGAAGAATGCCGTAGAGCAGCGCTTCGGCGCTTGGCGGGCAGCCGGGCACATAGATGTCGACCGGCACGATGCGGTCGCAGCCGCGCACCACCGAATAGGAATAGTGGTAGTAGCCGCCGCCATTGGCGCAGGAGCCCATCGAGATGACGTAGCGCGGCTCCGGCATCTGGTCGTAGACCTTGCGCAGCGCCGGCGCCATCTTGTTGGTCAGCGTTCCCGCCACGATCATGATGTCGGACTGGCGCGGCGAGGCGCGCGGCGCAACGCCGAACCGCTCCGAATCATAGCGCGGCATCGAGGTGTGGATCATCTCGACGGCGCAACACGCCAGACCGAACGTCATGAACATCAGCGAGCCGCTGCGCGCCCAGGTGATCAGCGCCTCGGTCGAGGTGACGAGAAACCCCTTGTCGGCGAGTTCATTGTTGATCTCGAGGAAGAACGGGTCGTCAGAACCGACCGGACGTCCGGTATTGGGGTCGATCAGGCCCTTGGGCTTCGGCGCGACGAGCGTACCGGAACTGTCGTTCAATCCCATTCCAGCGCTCCTTTTTTCCATTCATAGGCAAAGCCGATGGTCAGCACCGCCAAAAACACCATCATCGACCAGAAACCGAGCATGCCGATCTTCGAGAACGACACCGCCCACGGGAACAGGAAGGCCACTTCCAGGTCGAAAATGATGAACAGGATCGACACCAGGTAGAAGCGGATGTCGAATTTCATGCGGGCATCATCAAAGGAGTTGAAGCCGCACTCATAAGCGGAAAGCTTTTCCGGGTCGGGACTGCGGTAGGCCACCAGGAACGGCGCTATGATAAGCGCCAGGCCGACGACCGCCGCCACGGCGATGAAGAGGACGATGGGCAGGTACGAACTGAGCAGTGCGTTCATGCTGCGGCTTTCCGTTGGCGGCCAATCCACGTTGATTACAGCAACCAACCCTAATGCGGAAGCGTGACAGTTTAACCGCTGAACCGTTTTAGGTGCCTATGCTGCAACGCGGCGAGGGTTAGCGCAGGGCTTTCGGCGAAGCAAGTCAAACCTTGTTCAAAACGCAGTGCTGGACGGCAGGTCGGGAAAAACTGGTCCGATCCGCTCCTGTTTGATTTCCTTCACTTTTTACTCCACTTTTGTCTCCTGACATGTCTCCCGCCATTTGCCTGCTAGCATGGTCGGAATCACCGGCTAAAAATCGGGCAAATGGATAGAGGCAAGGCACTTTGACGAAGGACAAAATTTCACTCGCGACGGCCAGGCGGATCGCACTCGCAGCGCAAGGGTTTCTCGATCCCCGGCCGGGCGGCACGCCCGACCGCCGCCACCTCGCCCGCGTGCTCTCGCGCACCGGCCTGCTGCAGATCGATTCCGTCAGCGCCGTGGTGCGCGCCCATTATATGCCGCTCTACTCCCGCCTTGGCCCCTACCCGCTCGCCTTGCTCGACAATGCCGCCCTCACCCGCAAGCGCACGGTGTTCGAATACTGGGCGCATGAGGCCTCTTTCCTGCCGGTCGAGACCTGGCCGCTGATGCGCTGGCGCATGCAGCGTGCCGAGGGCGGCGACGAAATGTATCTGGGCCTCGCCAAATGGGGCCGCGAACACGCCGCCTATATCGAAGATATCTACCGCGCGGTCGCCGAGCGCGGCCCGATTGCCGCTTCGGCGCTCGAAGGCCAGAAGGGCTCGGGCGGCTGGTGGGGCTGGAGCCATGCCAAGCATGCCTTCGAATGGCTGTTCTGGGCCGGCCGCATCACCACAGCGCACCGCCGCGGCTTTGAGCGTTTCTACGATCTGCCCGAGCGCGTGCTGCCTCAGGCGATCCTCGATCTGCCGGTGCCGGCCGCCGAGGACGCGCATCGCGAGTTGCTGCGCATTTCTGCCCGCGCCCACGGCATCGCGACATCTGGCGATTTGCGCGACTATTTCCGCCTGTCGCCGGCCGACATGAAGGGACGGCTGGAGGAGTTGGTCGACGCGGGAGAGCTTTTGCCGGTGCGCGTCGAAGGCTGGGACAAACCGGCTTACCTCTACAAGGACGCCCGCCTGCCGCGAAAAATCGAGGCGCGCGCGCTGCTGGCGCCGTTCGATCCCGTCGTCTTCGAACGCTCGCGCAGCGAGCGTCTGTTCGATTTCCACTACCGCATCGAGATCTACACCCCCGCCGAAAAGCGGCAATATGGCTATTACGTGCTGCCATTCCTGCTCGGCGACCGGATCGTAGGGCGCGTCGACCTCAAAGCCGACCGTCCCGCCAGCGTGCTGCGCGTCCACGCCGCCTATGCCGAGCCGGGGGCGCCGCCGGAGTCTGCTGCACAACTCTTCGAGGAATTGAAGCAGATGCAGGGCTGGCTTGGGCTCGAGCGCATCGAAGTGACGCCGGCCGGCGATTTGGGGCAGCCTTTGGCCGACATCGCCATGTCGTAGCCGTGCGTTGACACCGCCGCTCGCAAAAGCCTAAATCCGCTGCAGACGGTCCCTTGCCCGCAACGGCAGGGGCTAAGAGGGAATGCGGTGCGGGATTTCGATCTCAAATCCGCGGCTGTCCCCGCAACTGTAAGCGAAGAGCCAAGGCCGAAAGCCACTGGGTAACACCGGGAAGGCGGCTAACCAAGGCGACGACTCGCGAGCCAGGAGACCTGCCGTCTGCGACAGAAGTATCCGATCGCCTGGCGGGTTTCCGGGCAAGGAGCCCGGTTTTTGGACCAGAACAGCAGTTTTTCGGCTGGCACAGCGGATGTTTCGTCCGCCGATGGCGACGCCTTGGTCGGCGTCACCGTCATCGTCTGCGCCTCCTGCCGCGACGAGACCGGCTCAGACGCCCATCCCCGCGCTGGCGAATTGCTGGCTGAGGACACGCGCCGCGCCGCAGCCGATGACAACGTCCGTGTCCGCACGGTCGAATGCCTCGGCAACTGCAAGCGCCGCCTCAGCGCCGCCATCCTGCGCGACGGCTGCTGGAGCTATGTCTTCGGCGACCTGACCGCGACCAGCGGCGCCGATCTCGTCACCGGGGCAAAGCTCTTCGCCACCTCGACCGACGGCCTCATCCCCTGGCGCGGCCGGCCCGATTCCCTCAAGCGGGGCCTTGTTGCCCGCATCCCGCCCCTCGACATGCTGAAGGACTTGATATGACCGCTTCCGTTTCCCGTGTTCCCTGCACCGTCGTCACCGGCTTCCTCGGCGCCGGCAAGACGACGCTGGTCCGCCATCTCCTGGAAAACGCCGGCGGCAAGCGCATTGCCATCATCGTCAACGAGTTCGGCGACATCGGCATCGACGGCGAGATTCTCAAGGGATGCGGCATCGACACCTGCCCCGAGGAAAACATCGTTGAGCTGGCCAATGGCTGCATCTGCTGCACCGTCGCCGACGATTTCGTGCCGGCGCTTGACCAGATCCTGGCGCTGACGCCGAAGGTCGACCACATCCTGATCGAGACCTCGGGCCTGGCTTTGCCCAAGCCGCTGGTCCAGGCGTTCCAGTGGCCGAGCGTAAAGAGCCGTGTCACGGTTGATGGCGTCATCGCCGTCGTCGACGGTCCGGCGCTGGCCGAAGGCCGCGTCGCCAACGACATGGACGCCCTGCAGGCGCAGCGTGTCCAGGACGAGACGCTGGACCATGACGACCCGGTCGAGGAAGTGTTCGAGGACCAGATCGCCTGCGCCGACCTGATCATCCTGTCGAAGAGCGATTTGATGGATCCAGCCGGGTCGGCCCGCGCCAACGCCATCATCGGCGAACACTCCGCCCGCGCCGTCAAAATCGTGGCGACCGCGCATGGCAAGGTCGATCCCTCCGTGCTGCTCGGACTCGGCCTCGCCGTCGAGGACGACATCGAGAACCGCAAGTCGCATCATGACGGCGCTTTCGACCATGAGCATGACGACTTCGACACCTTCATCGTCGACATTCCGTCGATCGCCAATCCCGACGAACTGGCCAAGCGCGTCGCCACCGTCGCCGAAGAAGAGAATGTGCTGCGGGTGAAAGGCTTCGTCGATGTCGGCGGCAAGCCGATGCGGCTTCTGCTGCAGGCGGTCGGCCCGCGCGTCAACCATTACTATGACCGCGCCTGGACGGTCGAGGACGACCGCCGCTCGCGCCTCGTCGTCATTGGCCTCAAGGGGCTGAACCGCCCGGCGATCGAGCGTATACTCGCCGGCTGATCTCAGGCACGAGCCGCGATGCACATCCTCACCACCACATCCGCCTCGCTCGACGATCTCGCCGAGCCGGTCGATCTCCGGCAGACGCCGGCGGATGTCGTGGCGCTGTCCTTCACCGACAGCGATCTCGCAGGACTGGCGGCGGCGTGGAAGGCCGATGCGGCCCGCCTGCCCTCGATGCGGCTGGCAGCGCTTCGCGACCTGCGCCACCCCATGTCCGTCGACCTCTGGGTCGACAGCGTCGCCCGCCACGCCAAGATGATTTTGGTGCGCATCCTCGGCGGCTACGACTGGTGGCGCTACGGCTGCGACCAGCTTGCAGCAATCGCCCGTGAGCGGGGCATCAAACTCGCCCTGCTGCCCGGCGAAGGCCACGACGAGGACCTGCGCCTGATCGAAGCCTCGACGCTGCCGCGTGAGGAACTGGACGGCTTGCTTGGTTATTTCCGCGAGGGCGGCCCGGAGAATATGAGCGCGCTGATGCAGCGGCTGGCGGGGTTGGCCGGGTCGGATGTGGCGGCGGCCGAGCCGGTCGCGGTGCCGAAAGCCGGCTACTACGAGCCAGGCCGCGGCGGCGTCCCCCTCCCCCTTGAGGGGAGGGTCCGGCCGCAGGCCGGGGGTGGGGTCGCCGGTGAAGTGCGCCGACTTTCTGAAGCGCGGCGACAGAAAGAAACTTCGAACCCAGTCGTACCGACCCCACCCGGCCCTGCGGGCCACCCTCCCATCGAGGGGGAGGGAGGCGCCGCAGCTGTCGTGCCCATCCTCTTCTACCGCTCGATGCTGCTGGCTGCCGATGTCGCGCCCATCGACGCGCTTTTTGATGCACTCCGCCAGCGCGGCATCACCCCGGTCCCGATCTTCGTCTCCAGCCTGAAAGACGCCACCTCCCTCGCCTTTGTCGAAACCGCGCTGGCCTCGCTCAAACCCGCCGCCATCATCACAGCCACCGCCTTCGCTTCCGGTGCCGAGCCCAGCGTGGAAACCCTGTTCGACCGCGCCGGCGTGCCCGTCTTCCAGGTCATCGTCGCCACCACTCGCCGCGACGTCTGGGACAAGAACCTGCGCGGCCTGGCGCCCGCCGATCTTGCCATGCATGTCGTGCTGCCCGAACTCGACGGCCGCATCCTTGCCGGCGCGATCTCCTTCAAGGGCGAAAGCGAGACCGACCCCGCACTCGGCCACCGCGCCTTCGCCAACCGGCCGGAACCGGACCGCGTGGCGCAGGTGGCGGATAGGTTAGCGGCGTTTATTCGCCTGCAGGAGACGGCTCGCGCGGCGCGCAAGCTGGCGATATTGATTCCCGACTATCCGAGCGCCCCCGGCCGCACCGGCTATGCCGTGGGCCTCGACGTGCCATCCAGCGTGCTGGCGATGCTGCATGACCTGAGGGAACAGGGCTACGCGGTTGAAGCGATTCCGCAATCGCCGCGCGCGTTGCTGGATGCGTTGGAGCAGAGCGGCGACGGGCTGGCCTTGAGTGATTATCTGGAGTTCTCGAAGGCACTGCCGGCAGAAGCTATTGCCGCCGTAGATTTAGCTTGGAAGGCTGAGGATGAGGTAGGTCTGCGCGAGGCACCCCCCTCTGTCCTGCCGGACATGTCCGGCAGGACAGAGGGGGGTGTTTACGCGCCAAGCTCTGCGAAATTCCCCTTCCGCGCCGCGACCTTCGGCAACATCACAGTCGCACTTGCCCCCGACCGCGGGCGCTCGGCCGACCGTCGTGCCGACTACCACGACCCGACGCTGCCCCCACGCCACGCACTGATCGCCTTCGGCCTGTGGCTGCGCAAATCGCTCGGCATCCATGCTCTCATCCATGTCGGCGCGCACGGCACGCTGGAATGGCTGCCCGGCAAGACGGTCGCGCTGTCGCAAGCCTGTTTTCCCGAGATCGTCACCGGCCCGCTGCCCGTCATCTACCCCTTCATCGTTTCCAATCCGGGCGAAGCAGCACAAGCCAAGCGGCGCATCGCCGCCGTCACGCTTGGCCATCTGCCGCCGCCGCTGGCCGGCGCGGGGCTGGACGAAGAGCAGCACAGACTCGAACGGCTGGTCGACGAATACGCCCAGGCCGACGGCCTCGATCGCCGCCGCCGCGACCGGCTGGCAAAACTGATCGTCGACACCGCGCGAAAGACCGGCCTTGCCTCCGAAGCCGGCGTCGCCAAAACCGACGCGCCCGATGAAGCGCTGCGCCGTATCGATGCCTGGCTTTGCGACCTCAAGGATTTCGCCATCAAGGACGGCCTGCACATCTACGGCCGCGCCCCCGAGGACGAAGCCGATGCCATGCGCCGGCAAAGTGCCGAAGCCGAGAAGTCGGCACTGCTTGCCGCGCTCGACGGCCGCCACATCAAGGCCGGCCCGGCCGGCGCGCCGGCGCGTGGTCGCTCCGATGTGCTGCCCACTGGCCGCAACCTGTTCACCTCCGACCCGCGCACCATGCCGACGCCGACCGCCTATGATCTGGGCCGAGCTGCAGCGGAAGAAGTGGTGCGCGGCTACATGCAATCGCATGGCGACTGGCCGCGCTCGCTGGTCATCGATCTCTGGGGCTCGGCCTCGCTGCGCACCGGCGGCGAGGAAATCGCGCAAGGCCTGGCGCTGATGGGCTGCCGGCCGCAATGGGATTCTGCCACGGGCCGCATCACCGGCATCGAGGTGCTGCCTCCGGCCGCCCTCGGTCGCCCGCGTGTCGACGTCACCTGGCGGATTTCAGGCCTGTTCCGCGACATGTTCCCGACCCAGATCGCGCTGATCGATGCCGCCGCCAACGCCGTTGCCGCGCGCGACGAGGACGATTCGGAAAATCCGCTCGCCGCCAAAACCCGCGCCGACGGCAACATCAGCCCACGCATCTTCGGTACTTCGCCCGGAACCTATGGCGCCGGCGTCGAGGACCTGTTGTCGAGCGGCGACTGGGGCGCGCGCGAAGAGATCGGCCGCGCCTATCTCAATGCCACATCGCACGCCTATGGCGGCGCCGAGGGCGAAGGCATCGCCTCCCCCGGCGCTTTCGAAACCCGCATCGCCGAGGCCGATCTTCTCGTCCACACCGGCGACGATCCCGGCCGCGACATTCTCGAAGGCTCCGCCGATGTCGCCTTCATCGGCGGCTTTTCGGCCGCACTGGCAGCGCTGGGCAGGAATGCCGACGTGATCGTGCTCGACACGACGGATCCGCAGAAACCTAAACCGCGCTCGGTGAGCGAAGCCGTATCGCGGGTGGTGCGAGCACGAGCGGTCAACGCGCGGTTTATATCGGGCCAGATGCGCCACGGCCCGCGCGGCGCTTCCGAATTCGCCGAGACCGTCGACCGCCTCATCGGCTTTGCCGAAACCACGCACGCCATTTCGGGCGCGCTGATCGAGGCCGTGCATGACGCCTATGTCGGCGATCCCGACGTGCGCGCCTTCATCCTGCGCGAAAACCCGGCTGCCGCCAAGGTGATCGCCGAACGCTTCCTGTCGGCGCGCAGACGTGGCCTCTGGCATCCCTTGCGCAATTCCGTCGACGACGATCTTGCCGCGCTGATCGCCGAGGCCGAGGCGCTCGGGGTCGCGGCATGAACGCCTTCTCAAGGCGTGGCGCCTGTCCGGCCTTGTCGGCGCCGATGCCGACCGGCGACGGCCTGCTGGTGCGGCTCAATCCGGTTGCTGGAGGCCCATCTGCCGGAGGTTTGTCGCCGAAGCTGTTGATCGGACTCTGCGAATCCGCCCTGCGGCACGGCAACGGCATCATGGAAGTGACGGCGCGCGGCAGCCTGCAGATCCGCGGGCTGACGGCGGAAAGCGCAGCCCTGCTGGCGGCGGAGGTGGACGCGCTGGGCATTGCGGTGCGCATCGGCGTGCCGGTCGAGACCGGGCCGCTGGCGGGCATCGATCCACAGGAGGTTACCGATCCACGGGCGCTGGCTGAGCGGATCAGGATGGCGGTTGAGGATGCCGGGCTGGCGCAACGGCTTGGGCCAAAGGTGTCGGTGGTCGTCGATGGCGGCGGGCAACTGACAATGGATGCGGTGACGGCCGATGTCAGGCTGAAGGCGGTGCGGGCCGGCGATGGCGTCGTGTGGGCTGTGTCGGTTGGCGGCGACGGTCGAAACGCGAAGGTATTGGCGAAGGTCGATGCGGATGTCGCGAGGGATATCGCGGTGGCTGCGCTCAGGATGGTCGCGGAAAAAGGCCGCGAGGCGCATGCGAGGGATTTGTCGGAGAGGCAATTGGCCTCTCTCGCAGGCTGGCACTCTGTCGCGCCCCCCTCTGTCCTGCCGGACATCTCCCCCACCAGGGGGGAGATCAGCAGCTTCGCTGGCGGCTCTTCACTCTCGACGTTGAAGGATGGCGAAAACGGCCGCGACAGCCTAATCTCCCCCCAAGTGGGGGAGATGTCCGGCAGGACAGAGGGGGGCGCCGTAGAGCGCTCTTGCCCACCGATTGGCCTCTTTGACTTGAGCACCGACCACGCCCTCGGCATCGCCCTCCCCTATGGCAGCATGCCGGCCAACAAGCTCATGGCCCTCACCCAAAGCGCCATCACCCTCGGTGCCACCGAAATTCGCCTCGCCCCCGGCCGTGCCTTGCTCTTCCTCGGCCAACCACCAGCCGTAAACCACCTCCTCCAAACCACCGCAACCGCGCTCGGCTTCGTCACCTCCGCCACCGACCCCCGCACCCGCATTGCCGCCTGCCCCGGCACCCCTGCCTGCGCCTCCGGCCAGATCGCCACGCGCGACATCGCCGAAACCATCGCCGCCGAAAACGCCGATATCCTCGACTTCACCCTGCACATTTCCGGTTGTGCCAAGGGCTGCGCACACCCCGGCGCGGCGGCGCTAACAATCGTCGGCGGCGAAAACGGAGCCGGACTTGTCGTGAACGCGACGGCAAAGGCCCTTCCTGCGGGCTACAGCCCGGGCTATGACGCCGCGCGCGGCATCAGTCACGTCGCGGCAGCGATCCGCAGCGCACGATTTCAGGACGAAACCGCCGCCGCTTGTCTGACAAGGCTCGGGCCGGCGGCAATCGCCGAAACCTACCGACAGGAAATGAGCATGGCCGCCTACGACTACATCCATGACGGCAACGCAATCTACGAGCGCTCCTTCGCCATCATCCGCGCCGAGGCCGACCTGTCGCGCTTTTCCGAAGCCGAGGCCGATGTCGCCATCCGCATGATCCATGCCTGCGGCCAGGTCGAAGCATCAAGTCATTTTGTTTTCTCACCTGACTTCGTCGCGGCCGCCCGTACCGCCTTGGCGGCCGGCGCGCCGATCTTCTGCGATGCGGAAATGGTCTCGCATGGCGTCACCCGCGCCCGGCTGCCCGCCGGCAACGAGGTGATCTGCACGCTGCGCGACCCGCGCACGCACGACATTGCCAAAGACATCGGCAACACCCGCTCAGCCGCCGCGATCGACCTGTGGGGCGAACGCATGGCCGGTTCGGTTGTGGCCATCGGCAACGCGCCGACGGCGCTGTTCTATCTCCTGGAAAAACTGCGTGACGGCGCGCCGAAGCCGGCGGCCATCATCGGCATGCCGGTCGGCTTTGTCGGCGCGGCCGAATCCAAGGATGCATTGGCCGAGAATTCTTATGGCGTGCCCTACGCCATCGTGCGCGGCCGTCTCGGCGGCAGCGCGATGACCGCTGCCGCCCTCAATTCGCTGGCGAGGCCCGGCCTGTGAACGCGCTTCCCAAAGGCCGCCTTGTCGGCATCGGCACCGGTCCCGGCGACCCCGAACTGCTGACGCTGAAAGCCGCGCGCGCCCTGGCCGAAGCCGATATCGTCGCCTATTTCGCCAAGCGCGGCAACAACAGCAATGCCCGCGCCATCGTCGAGGCGCGCTTCCGCCCGGACATGCTCGAACTGCCGCTGCTCTACCCCGTCACCACCGAAATCGACAAGGACGACGACGACTACCGCTCGCAGATCACCGATTTCTACGAGCAGTCGGCCGAAAAGGTAGCCGAACACCTCGAGGCCGGCCGGATGGTGGCGGTGCTGTCGGAAGGTGATCCGCTGTTCTACGGCTCCTACATGCATCTGCATGTGCGCCTCGCCCATCGCTTCCCGACCGAGGTCATCCCCGGCGTTACCGCCATGTCCGGATGCTGGTCGCAGACCGGTGTGCCGATCGTCCAGGGCGACGATGTGCTGACGGTTTTGCCCGGAACGATGAGCGAGTTCGAACTCACTCGCCGGCTGGCCGACACCGACGCCGCCGTGATCATGAAGGTCGGCCGCAACCTGCCCAAGATCAGGCGGGCGCTGGAGGCCACAGGCAAATTGACCCGCGCTGTCTATGTCGAGCGCGGCACCATGGCCGGCAGCGTCTCGATGAGGCTCGCCGACAAGCCGGACGACAAGGCACCCTACTTCGCCATCGTGCTGGTCGCCGGCTGGTCCGGCCGGCCTGGTGCTATGGGAATGGGTGCCAAGCCATGAGCGGCCGTCTCACCGTTATTGGCCTCGGACCCGGCAATGCCGATCAGGTCACGCCGGAAGCCAGCCGCGCCGTGGCGGAAGCAAAATTCTTCTATGGCTACAAGCCTTACCTCGACCGGCTCGACTTGCGCCCTGACCAGACCCGCGTCGCCTCCGACAATCGCGAGGAACTCGCCCGCTCCAAGGACGCGCTGGTCAAGGCTGCCGAGGGCCATCATGTCGCTGTCGTCTCCGGCGGCGATCCCGGCGTGTTTGCCATGGCGGCGGCCGTCTGCGAGGCGATCGAGGCCGGCCCGGCCGAATGGCACGCGGTCGATGTCGCCGTCGTGCCTGGCGTCACCGCCATGCTGGCGGTCGCGGCCCGCATCGGCGCGCCGCTCGGTCATGATTTCTGCGCCATCTCGCTGTCCGACAATCTGAAGCCGTGGGAGCTGATCGAGCTGCGCCTTTTGGCAGCAGCCGGCGCCGGCTTCGTCATCGCGCTCTACAATCCGATCAGCAAGGCGCGCCCGTGGCAGCTCGGCCGCGCCTTCGAATGCCTGACCGCCATCCTGCCCGGCACCACGCCTGTGATTTTCGGCCGCGCCGCCGGCCGGCCGGATGAGCGCATCGAGGTGTTTCTGCTGGCCGATGTCGACGCCGAAAAGGCCGACATGGCGACTTGCATCATCATCGGCTCGCCGGAAACGAGGATCATCAAGCGCGGCGACAAGCCGGCGCTGGTCTACACGCCGCGCTCCGCGACAGGGTCGAGACCATGATCGATCATCGCGGCAAGCTCATCGACGGTTTTGGCGGAGGGCACGTCCGGCAGGACGGGCCTGCGCACCATGACCACCTCGATGCGGAGCGCCCGCGCCGCCGCGATCTTGCCGTAGGTCGCCTCGCCGCCGCTGTTCTTGGAGACGACGACATCGATGCGCTTGCTTTCGAGCAGCGCGCGTTCATCCGCCTCGCGGAACGGGCCGCGCGCCAAGAGGTAAGTCGCATCCGGCACCGCCAGTTTCGGCTCGACCGGATCGACGCTGCGGATGAGATAGTGGTGCTGGGGCGCGGCCTCGAAAGCCGGGACCTCTTGCCGGCCGAGCGCCAGGAAGGCGCGGCGCGGAGTCGGTCCAAGCGCTTGCACGGCATCGCCCACCATATCCACCAGCGTCCAACGGTCGCCTTCGATCGGCTCCCAGCCGGGACGGCGCAGCGCCAGGATCCGCACGCCGCTCAGGCGCGCGGCTTGCGCAGCATTGGCGGAAATCCGCGCCGCATAGGGATGCGTGGCATCGATCAGCAGGTCGGTTCGCGTTTCCTCGAGATAGGCGGCCAGTCCGTCGGCGCCGCCAAAGCCGCCGCGGCGCACCGGCACACCTTGCGCGACCGGGCTTTCGGTGCGGCCGGCGAGCGACAGGGTGACGAGGAAATCCGCCGCCAGTTTTCCGGCCAATTGGCGCGCTTCTGTTGTGCCGCCGAGGATCAGAACTTTCTTCATGGGCACTATACTGAACCGCGTCGGCGCTGCCCCTCACCCTTACCCTCTCCCCGTGAAGAACGGGGAGAGGGAGGCGTCAGCGTCGGAGCTTCCCCCTTCTCCCCGTCACTATACGGGGAGAAGGTGCCGGCAGGCGGATGAGGGGCGGCGCCGACATGTCAAAAAATCAGCCAACACCAAAATGGCTCACCATCGTCGGCATCGGCGAGGACGGTTTAGCGGGTCTCGGCGACGAGGCCAAGCGGCTGATCGCCGAAGCGGAAATCGTCTTCGGCGGCAAGCGGCATCTGGCGCTGGTGACTTCGCTTGCCAAGGGCGAGCAACGCCCATGGCCGGTCCCCTTCGATGCCGGCATGGCCGATGTGCTGGCGCTGGCCGGCCGGCGCGTCTGCGTGCTCGCTTCCGGCGACCCGTTCTTCCATGGTGTCGGCGCTACTCTTGCCCGCAAGGTCGAGCCACAGGAGATGCATGTCATCCCTGCACCCTCGGCCATTTCGCTGGCCGCCGCGAGGCTTGGCTGGGCGCTGCAGGACATCGAGATGGTGTCGCTGCATGGGAGGCCGCTCGACCTGATCCGGCCGTTGCTGCAGCCGAATGCGCGCATCCTGGCGCTGACATCGGACGCCGATGCACCGGCGGCAATCGCGCGCCTGCTCACCGAGCTCGATTTCGGCGCTTCGCGGCTGACGGTCCTGGAAGCGCTGGGCGGACCGAACGAGAAGCAGCGTTCCGCTCGAGCCGACGCTTTCGATCTTGGAGATATCAATCCGCTCAACGTGCTGGCGCTCGAACTTGAATCGACACCGGAAGCCCGCATCCTGCCGCTAACCATTGGCCGCGCCGATCATCTGTTCGAGCATGACGGCCAGATCACCAAGCACGATATCCGCGCCATCACGCTTGCGGCGCTGGCGCCAAGGCGTGGCGAATTGCTGTGGGATATCGGTGCCGGTTCCGGCTCCATCGGCATCGAATGGATGCTCGCCCACCTGTCCATGCGTGCCATCGCCATCGAGGCTGATCCAGCCCGCGCCGCCCGCATCGAACGCAACGCCGCGCATTGCGGCGTTCCCGGCCTTGTCGTGGTCGAAGGCAAAGCACCCAAGGCGCTGGCCGGGCTGGCCACGCCGGATGCGATCTTCATCGGTGGCGGCGGCAGTGTTTCAGGTGTTTTGAACGCAGCCATCAAGGCGCTGCGTTCCGGCGGTCGTCTGGTCGCAAATGCTGTCACTCTGGAGATGGAAACTCTGCTCCTCGCCCAGCATACCAAGCGCGGCGGCGACCTCACCCGCATCGCCATCTCCCGTGCTTCCCCTGTCGGCTCGATGCAGGCATGGCGGCCGGCCATGCCGGTCACCCAATGGAGCTGGGTGAAACCATGATGGTCGCGGGTATCGGCAGCCGCAAGGGCGTGACCGTTGAAGAGGTGCTGGCAGCGATCGAGACCGCCCTCGAAGCACATGGGCTGGCAATGACGGCGCTGTCGGCACTGGCGACCGCCACGCTCAAGAAGGATGAGGAAGCGATCGCTGCCGCCGGCCGCGCGCTTAATCTTCCGATCATTATCGTCGATAACGCAGCGCTTCAGGCCGTCTCGTCGAGGGCGCTCACCAAATCCGATCTCTCGCAAGAACTCGCCGGCACGCCATCAGTCTCCGAAGCCTCCGCCCTTGCCGTCGCCGGCACCGGTGCAAAACTGCTCGGGCCGCGCACCGTGGTCGGCCCGGTCACCTGCGCCATCGCCATCAGCGGAGATGTGCCATGACCGTTCATTTCATCGGCGCTGGTCCAGGCGCCGCCGACCTCATCACACTGCGGGGCGCCAAGCTGCTCGCAAGCTGCCCGGTCTGCCTGCATGCCGGCTCGATCGTCGCCCCCGAATTGCTGCAGCACTGTGCGCCCGGGACAAAACTGATCGACACGGCGCCGATGTCGCTCGACGAGATCGAGGCTGAGTATGTGGCTGCCCACAAGGCCGGCCACGATGTCGCCCGCCTGCATTCCGGCGATCTCTCGGTGTGGAGCGCGGTGGCCGAGCAGATCCGCCGGCTGGAAAAGCACGGCATCCCTTACACGCTGACGCCGGGTGTTCCCTCCTTCGCCGCCGCTGCCGCAGCCCTTCGCCGCGAACTGACCATTCCCGAAGTGGCGCAAAGCCTGGTGCTGACCCGCGTCTCCGGCCGCGCCTCGAAAATGCCGCCGGGCGAAACGCTGGCCGGCTTCGGCCGCACTGGTGCCACGCTCGCCATTCACCTGGCCATCCACGCCATCGACCGCGTCGTCGCCGAATTGACGCCGCACTATGGCGGCGATTGCCCGGTGGCGATCGTCTTTCGCGCCTCATGGCCGGACGAGCGCGTGCTGACCGGCACGCTGGCCACCATCGAGGCACTGCTCGCCGCCGATCCGATGGAGCGCACGGCGATCATCTTCGTCGGCTCTTCGCTGGCGGCCGAAGGTTTTGGCGAGAGTTCATTATACGACGCCTATTACCAGCGGCGTTTTCGCGGACGGGACGGATTGTGAGCGGCAAGACCAAAAACAACGGCGACACGTTCGAACAAGCTCTATCACGGCTGAACTTCAAGCCGCACGCGCTTGAGCCTGGCCATGTCTGGCTGGCCGGCGCCGGTCCCGGCGATCCAGGCTGCCTGACGCTGGAAGTGCTGGCGGCTTTGGCCGATGCCGATGCGCTGGTCTACGACGCGCTGGTCTCACCAGATGTCGTCGCCGTCGCGGACAAAGCCGAGCTGTTCTTTGCGGGAAAACGCGGCGGCAAGCCGTCGATGAAGCAGGACGACATCACCGCTCTGCTGGTGCGGCTGGCGCGCGACGGCCGCCGCGTGGTCCGGCTGAAAGGCGGCGACCCCTATATTTTCGGCCGAGGCGGCGAAGAGGCACTGGCGCTGGCGCGGGAAGATATCCCGTTTCGCGTCCTGCCCGGCCTGACATCGGGGCTGAGCGCGATGGCCGCCACCGGCATCCCGGCCACCATGCGCGGCATCAACAAGGCGGTGATCCTGGCGACCGGCCATGCTGCTGGCACCGATGACGATCTCGACTGGGCAGCGATCGCCCGCACCGGCCAGCCGGTGGTCATCTATATGGGCATGGCCAATCTGCCCACCATCGCCGCGTCCCTGCTCGAAGGCGGGCTGGCGCCATCGACGCCGACGGCGGTCATCGTTTCGGCGACGACGCCGCAGGAGCGCACCGTCGTTGCCACGCTCGCCACCATCGCCGAGGCCGCGGCAGCGGCCGGGCTTGCCTCGCCGGCATTGATCGTCGTCGGCGGCATTGTCGCCATGCGCGCGGCACTGGCAGGCGACGCATGACCCGCGCCATCATCATCGGCGCGCCGCGCTCCGGCTCCGGCAAGACCAGCGTCACCATCGGCATCTTGCGCGCGCTCGCCCGGCGCGGTCTGAAAGTGCGCGGCGCCAAATCCGGCCCCGACTATATCGATCCCGGCTTCCACACCGCCGCGACCGGCCTCTCCGGCGTCAATCTCGACAGCTGGGCGATGTCGCCCGACCTGCTGAATGCACTGGCCGGCAACGCCACAGCGGATGCCGATTTCATCTTCCTCGAAAGCGCCATGGGCCTGTTCGACGGCATCCCCGCCGGGCAAGGCCGCACCGGCTCGGCCGCCGATCTGGCGCGGCTCTACCACCTGCCGGTGCTTCTGGTGCTCGATGTCTCCGGCCAATCGACCACGGCGGCCGCCGTCGCCAAGGGCTTTGCCACCTATGACCCAGACGTGCGCATGGCCGGCGTCGTGCTCAACCGTCTCGGCAGCGAGCGCCACCGCAAGCTGTGCAGCGAGGCTATCGAAGCGCTCGGCCTGCCCGTCGTCGGCAGCATCTTGCGCGATCCCTCGCTCAACCTGCCGGAGCGCCATCTCGGCCTCGTCCAGGCCGGCGAATATGCCGACCTGATGGCGCATCTCGACCGCTTGGCAGATATGGTCGAGAAATCCCTCGACCTCGACGCCATCATGGCGCTGGCAGCACCCTTTTCGCCGGCGCCGGGCAGTTTCGAAAATGCCTTGCCGCCGCCCGGCCAGCGCATTGCGCTGGCGGAAGACGCAGCCTTCACCTTCCTCTATCCGCATGTCGCAGCCTATTGGCGCAAGGCCGGCGCCGAGATCGTGCCGTTCTCGCCGCTCGCCGACGAAGCGCCGGCGCAGGATTGCGATGTCTGCTGGCTGCCTGGCGGCTATCCCGAGCTTCACGCCGGCCGCCTTGCTGCGGCAATGAATTTCCGCGCGGGCATGGCGCGTTTCGCCGGGGCAAAACCCATCCATGGCGAGTGCGGCGGCTTCATGGTGCTGGGCGAAGCGCTGGAAGACGCCTCGGGGGAGACGCACGCCATGCTCGGCCTGCTCGGCCATTCCACCAGCTTCGCCAAGCGCAAGATGAACCTCGGCTACCGCGAGGCAACGTTGCGCGCCGACTGCCCGCTGGGCGCGCAGGGCGCGCTTATCCGCGGCCACGAATTCCACTATGCGCAGATGATTGCCTCCGGCAATGACGAGCCGCTCGCCGACCTTGCCGATGGCCAGGGCAATCCGCTCGGCGCCTCCGGCTACCGGCGCGGCCATGTCAGCGGCACCTTCTTCCATGCCATTGCGAGGGGTGCATGACCGTCATTCCCTCGCCGCGCCAGGCGCTTGACGACATCGCGCTCTGCCTCGTCTTCTTCACCCGGCTGCCATTGCCTGTGTTCGACTTTCGCGGCCGCGGCCTTGCCGATGCGATCTGGGCCGCCCCCATCGCCGGCCTCGCCGTGGCAGTGGTTGGCGCCGTCGTCTACGCCATTGGGATAAAACTCGGCCTCGCCGCCGGGCCCGCGGCGGCCCTTGTCCTTGCCGCAACGCTGCTCGCCACCGGCTGCCTGCATGAGGACGGGCTGTCGGATGTCGCCGACGGCTTTGGCGGCGGCAAGACGCGCGACAAAAAACTGGAGATCATGCGCGACAGCCGAATCGGCGCCTATGGCGCTTCGGCGCTTGGCCTGTCGCTGCTCATCCGCTGGAGCGCGCTGTCGCAACTCGCCAATCCGACAAGCGTTCTCTTCGCCCTGATAGCCGCCCATGCTGCTTCGCGCGGGCTGCTCGGGGCCTTGATGCACCTGTCGCCGCCGGCGCGCAGCGACGGCCTGTCCGCAGACGCTGGCACCGTGTCGGCGCAGACCGCTGTTCTCGGCGCAGTGCTCGGCGCCGCAGCACTGCTGGCGCTCGGGCTGGGAGGTGCGTTTGCGGCGCTGATCCTGCTGGCGCTCGTGTTCAGCGCCTTGCGCGCGCTCTGCCTCAACCAGATTGGCGGCCAGACCGGTGACACGATCGGCGCCCTGCAGCAGCTCGGCGAGATCATAGTGCTGCTGGTCGCTTCCGTTTCCCTCACCTGAATCACTTCCGGAGATTGCTTCCCCATGCCCTTCAAATCATTCGATGAACTGCGCGCCGCTTGCCTCGACCTGCCGATCGGCAGCGACACGGCTGCCAATGCCGTCTCCCGCCGCCAGGACACGCTGACCAAGCCACAAGGCAGCCTTGGCCGGCTGGAGACCATCGCCGCCTGGCTGGCGCGCTGGCAGGGCCGCGACATGCCGAAGCTCGATCGCGTAAAAGTCTTCGTCTTCGCCGGCAATCACGGTGTCACAGCGCAAGGCGTGTCGGCCTTCCCCTCGGAAGTGACCGTGCAGATGGTGGCGAATTTCGCCGGCGGTGGTGCCGCCATCAACCAGCTTGCCCGCATCGCCGGCGCCGAACTCGACGTCATCCCGCTCGACCTCGACCACCCGACCGGTGACTTCACACAAACGCCGGCGATGGACGAAAAGGCCTTCCTCGCTGCCGTCTCCGCCGGTTATCACGCTGTGACGAAAGACCTCGACCTCGTCTGCTTCGGCGAGATGGGCATCGGCAACACCACGCCGGCAGCCGCGATCTCGGCCGGCCTGTTCGGCGGTGGGGCAGAAAAATGGACCGGGCGCGGCACCGGCGTCGACGATGCCGGGCTGAAACGCAAGGTCACGGCCATCGAAGCGGGCCTCAAGCGCCATGCCGACGCGCTGTCCGATCCGCTGAAGATCGCTGCCGCCCTTGGCGGCCGCGAACTCGCCGCCATCTTCGGCGCCACGCTTTCCGCGCGTCGCAACAATGTCCCGGTGCTGCTCGACGGCTTCGTCTGCACCGCCGCCGCAGCGCCCTTGGCAAGGCTGCACCCAAGCGGCCTCGCCCACACCATCGCCGCCCATGTCTCGGCCGAATCCGGTCACCGCCGCCTGCTCGAAGCGCTCGGCCTGCCGCCGCTGCTCGACCTCGGCATGCGGCTCGGCGAAGGCTCCGGCGCCTGCCTCGCCGTCAACATCGTCCGCTCGGCGCTGGAATGCCATGTAAGGATGGCTAGCTTCGCTGAGGCCGGTGTGTCGGAGAAGTAGCTAGGGCGATTTGACGGGAGAGCGCCGGCCCGAACCTTCATTGACGATCGTCGGGCCGGTCACTGGCATTCCGGGCTGGTGGCTCGAACGGCACGGCCGCTGAAAGATTCCCCACCTGGGGAAACAATGGCCCGCAGCTTCTGTGGTGGGCTCTTTTTACTGGCACTATTGGCCGTCGTTGGCGACAAAATGTGATTGACGTAACGTTGACCAGGCGCAATCATTACGGATTGTGCAGGGTGAGGGCGTTTCAATGAAACTCGTTGTCTTTGGCGTAGCAATAGTATTGGCCGCCACCGGAGCAGCTGTTGCGAAAGAGAAGAAAAAGGTGGCCACCGCTCAGGCTACAACCTCGTGTTCCACAGCTCATAAGAAGGCTGGCAGCAAGCCGACCGCGAAACCGGATTGCAAATCGACAGGCACCGTTGTTGCGCGGCCGTCAAATAAGGCCGCAAACTTCCTGGATCATTATAATCCGCGCTTAGGGTATGACACCAGTCCGTGGTTTCAAACTGGCTTTAATTGATGGCGGCTTCGGCTTCCGGGCCTTTCTTTATCCAGCGCGGCCTTCCCTCCTTCGCCAAATAGCGCACCGGGCTTACCGGCCGCCGAGTTCAAGGCAAACCTGCCCCATGATTGAGGCATGCCGAGGCGCGTCAACGCGTCACGCATTCCAAGGTCTTCCACCAACTTTTCGAAAAATTTGGTGGGTGCGCACAGGATTGAACTGTGGACCCGCTGATTAAGAGTCAGCTGCTCTACCAACTGAGCTACGCACCCACTCGACCGGTCAAAACCGGCGTTGGCGGGCATATAGCCGCCGATACCGGTCCTGTCCAGCCCTGCCGGAATCATTTCCCGACAAATAGCTGAACTGCCGCAGGCGGTCAGACGAACAGTCTGCCTTCCGCCACCTTTACCGCATGGCCGCCGATGCGGGCGGAGGCCAGTTTTCCGCCTTCGACAGTGAGTTCGAGGCGGATGCGCGACGGTCGGCCCATCTCCAGCCCCTGCTCGATCCACAGCTGCGAAATGCCGTCGGTGGGGGCGTCGAAATGCATGATGGCGCCGGCAAAGGCCGCTGCGGCCGACCCGGTCGCCGGATCCTCGTATGATGGAGTGCCCGGCACGATCATGCGGACGTGGAAGGCGCTGTCATGGTTCACCGTCTGGCGGCAGTAGACGTACGGGCTGGCGAAAGCCCATTCGCTCTTGCGCGGCGCCAGTTCCGACCATGCTTGGTTGTCGAGCTTGATGCGGGCTGCCGCCTCCAGATTTGCGACCGGGATGGTGACGTAAGGCACGCCGGCGGACCAGAACGACACCAGGTGATTCTCGAAGCCGATCTCATGCGGCGCGAGGCCAAGGGCCGCACCAATCGCTTGCGGGTCGGCTTCGAGCTTCAACGGTTCCGGCAGCTTCGCCAGATCGAACTCGGCAAAGGTTGCGCCATCGTGCCGGCTGACGGCGCAGCGCACCGGGCCGATATTCTCCTCCAGCACGAAGATGCCGGCGTCGCCCTCGCCTGCCAGTTCGGCCAGCGCAATCGCCGCGCCGACGGTCGGGTGGCCGGCAAACGGCATTTCATAGTCGGGCGTGAAAATGCGGATGCGGTTGCGATGTTTTGGATTGTCCGGCGACAGCACGAAGACCGATTCGGACAGGTTGAACTCGCGCGCAATGGCCTGCATGGCTGGCGTATCCAGCCCCCTGCTATCCAGCACGACGGCCAGCGGATTGCCGGCCAGCCGTTCGGTCGTAAACACATCGTAAAGCAAGTAATTGCGCGTCTGCATCTTGGAAAACCTTCCGCCTCAATCCGAACATGGCCGAAATTTAATTTGATATTCGAACCAGTAAGCCTGATCTGTGCACCTATAGGGACATTACGCTTCATAGGGGTCCGGCGTGGACCAGCTTGTCAATCTGCCAAAGACGGAATCGGATTCCGCCATCGAGGCGGCGCTCGGACTTGACCGCAACGGCGTGCGCAAGAAGCGCCGCCGCGGCTGGCTTTACGCGCTGCTGGCGCTGATCGCCATTGCCGGTGGTCTCGCCGGCTACCAATGGTATGCCGGCTCTCCCGCCAAGATCGACTACACCACCACGCCGGCCACGATTGCCGATCTCACCGTCGCAGTGTCGGCGACCGGCACGCTGCAGCCCCTCACCCAGGTCGACATTTCGAGCGAACTGTCCGGCATCATACGCTCCGTCTCGGCCGAGGAGAACCAGCAGGTCAAGAAGGGCGACGTGCTGGCGACGCTCGACACGGTGAAACTAGAGGTCCAGATCGAACGCGCCGAGGCTTCGGCCAAGGCCGCCGCCGCCAATGTCGAGGACGCCACGGTCACGCTGGCCGAGAACGAGAAGGCGCTGGTGCGCGCCGCCGAACTGACCAAGCGCGGCATGGCGACCGATCAGTCGCTTGAGGCCGCAACTGCCACGCGCGACCGCTCCAAGGCGGCCCTCGACAGTGCGCAGGCCAATCTCGCCATCGCCCAGGCCGACCTCAAGGCGCAGCAGACCGACCTTGCCAAGAGCACGATTTACGCCCCGATCGACGGCATCGTGCTGACGCGCTCGGTCGACCCCGGCCAGACGGTCGCCTCCTCGCTGCAGGCGCCGGTGCTGTTCATCATCGCCGCCGATTTGCGCAACATGGAGCTGGTGGCGGCGGTCGACGAGGCCGATATCGGCGCGGTCAGGCCCGGCCAACATGCGCGCTTTACCGTCGACGCCTTTCCGGAGCGACCTTTCGACGCCGAAATCCGCGACATCTCCTACGCCTCGGTCACCACCGACGGCGTCGTCACCTACAATGCGCGGCTCGAGGTCAACAACGACGAGTTGTTGCTGCGGCCCGGCATGACCGCCACCGTTTCGGTCGTCACCAAACAGGCCAAGGGCGTGCTCACCGTGCCGTCCACCGCCTTCCGCTACCGCCCGGCGCAGCAGGCCGCCCGCGCTTGGAGCCTCAGCGACCTGTTTACAGGCCGCATGGGCCGTCCGGGCGGCAATCGCCGCCAGCAGGTGGCGGCACCCACCGACGGCTCACGCACACTCTATGTGCTGGAGAACGGCCGGCCGCCAACGTCAGGATCGGCTCCACCGACGGTGAACTGACCGAGATCACCTCCGGCCTCGACGAAGGCGCTCAGGTGATCACCGCCTCGCAGCTGGGGAGCTGACGCCGTGGCCGCGGCCCTTATCGGCTTCGATACGGTCTGGAAAAGCTATGGCCAGGGCGAAGCCAAGGTGCATGCGCTGGCCGGCGTCGACCTCACGATCAAGCGCGGCGAATTCGTCGCCATCATGGGTCCGTCGGGTTCGGGCAAATCGACGGCGATGAACATTATCGGCTGCCTCGACACGCCGACCGCCGGCACCTACTCCTTCATGGGCATCGATGCTGGCCGGCTCGACCGCAACCGCCGCGCGTTGCTGCGCAATCTCTACATCGGCTTCGTCTTCCAGGGCTACAATCTGTTGCCGCGCACCACGGCGGCGGAAAATGTCGAGCTGCCGCTGATCTATCGCGGCGCGCCGGCCCGCGAGCGCCGCGAGCTTGCCATGCAGGCGCTGGCCGAGGTCGGGCTTGTCGGGCGCGAGCACCATACGCCGGCCGAGCTCTCCGGCGGCCAGCAGCAGCGTGTGGCGATCGCGCGCGCCATCGTCACAACGCCGACGCTGCTTGTCGCCGACGAGCCGACCGGCAATCTCGACACCGCCCGCACGCACGAGATCATGGAGTTGTTGACGAGGCTGAACCGCGAGCTTGGCCTGACCATCGCCATGGTCACCCACGAGGCCGACGTCGCCGAATATGCCGAGCGCACCATCCGCTTCCTCGATGGCCACGTCGCTTCCGATTCCTCGAAACTGGAAGTGGCCTGACCATGATCTGGGAAACCGTCCGCCTGTCGCTGCGTTCCATCCGCCGCAATGTGCTGCGCTCGTTCCTGACGCTGCTCGGCATTGTCATCGGCGTTGCCGCCGTCATCGCCATGCTGACCATCGGCTCCGGCACCACGGCCAAGGTCAAGTCCGACATTGCCAAGCTCGGCTCGAACCTGCTCGTCGTCCGCTCTGGCCGCCCTGCAGGCACTGGCGGACCGGGAGGGCTCGACCAGGCGGTGCGGCCGCTGGCCGACAAGGATGTTGCAGCCCTTGTTGCGCATCTGACCGGGGCACGCGCCATTTCGCCGGCCTCGCAAAAGCAGGTGCGCGTCATCTTCGGCACCGAGAGCCTGACCTCGGGCGTCACCGGCACCGACAGCGCCTATCTCGACGCGCGCGACTGGAAGCTGGTTTCAGGCCGTCGGTTCAGCGATTCCGAAACCCGCTCCGGCACCGGCGTCTGCCTGATCGGCGAGACGGTGCGCCAGCAATTCTTCGGCGCCGGCGAGCCCGAGGGCGAGATCATCCGCGTCAACCGCACCTCGTGCAAGATCATCGGCCTGCTCGAACCCAAGGGCTATACCGGCTTCGGCCAGGACCAGGACAATGTCGTCTTGATGCCGCTTGCCGCCTACCAGCGCCGAATCGCCGGCAACCGCGACATCGACAACATCTATGTCGCCGCCGACGACCGCACGCCGACCACCGAATTGCAGCCGCGCGTCGAGGATATTCTGCGCGACACCCGCCGCATCACGCCCGACCGCGAAGACGATTTCTCGATCCGCGACATGACCCAGATCGCAGACGCCATGGCCAGCGCCACCACCACCATGACCGGCATGCTCGGCGCCGTGGCCGGCGTCAGCCTGCTTGTCGGCGGCATCGGCATCATGAACATCATGCTGGTCTCGGTCACCGAACGCACGCGCGAGATCGGCATCCGGCTCGCCATCGGCGCGCATGAAAAACATATCCTCATCCAGTTCCTGGTCGAGGCGACGGTGCTGTCGCTGCTCGGCGGCATCATTGGCATCCTGATCGGCCTGGCGCTGGCCGGGCTCGCATCGGCGACGCTGACCATACCCTTTGCACCGAGCCCGGCCGTCATCCTGCTCGCCGTCGGCTTTTCCGCCCTGATCGGCATGGTGTTCGGCTTCTTCCCGGCGCTGCGCGGCGCCAGGCTCGATCCGATCGACGCGCTGCGGCACGAATAATTTGCTATCCACAACTTGGGTGCTTGCCGACGCTGGCAACGCTGTCATCGTCCGTCTGCGATCCTAGTCTGGGCAATGCATCTCTGGTCGAGGAATGGCAATGAGCAAGAGGGCACGGCTGATCCTGGCGATGGTGATCATCGAAGGCGCCCTTGCCGGCATCTGGTGGTATCTCGCCAGCTACGGCGCGGCCAATCCTGATCGCGTCACAGCCGATTTCCAAGGCGTCGTCGGCCAGGCGATGGGCACGGCGATGGGTGGGTTGCTTGGGCTCGGTCTCATCCTGTTTGTCGTCGCCGCTCGCAACGACCGCAAGGCGGCGCAGCAAAAGGCGCGACACTGACCTACGCTTGCAGCCTGTCAGAACGGCAGTCGCGCATTCTCCTTGACCTCCTTCATGACGAAGAAGGTTCGGGTTTGCCGAACGCCCGGCAACGCAATCAGCTTCTGCCCATGCAGCTTGTTGAAATCCGCCATGTCGCGGACCCTGATCTTCAGGAGATAGTCGAAGTCGCCGGCGACGAGATTGCAGTCCAGCACCTCCTTGAGCTTGAGCACGGCCTCCTCGAAGGCGGCGAAGCTTTCCGGTGTCGAACGGTCGAGCACGACGCCAACCATCACCAGTGCGCCAAGCGCTACGGCGGCGGGCGCGATCTCCGCCCTGACCCCGGTGATGTATCCCTCTTCGAACAGGCGTTGCGTGCGCCTATGGCATGTGGCGGCGCTGACATTCACGCGCGCCGCCAGTTCCGCATTGGTCAGCCGTCCCTCGGACTGAAGGGCCCGCAGGATCTTGATGTCAATGCGGTCGAAGGTCGGGTCGGAAGATTCTTCCATATCTGCGGATCTAAATGGACGATTAGAACCAATCTTAGCGTATTTTCTTATGGAAGTGGAAAAATCTTGGAAAGCCTTCGAGAGCACATTTCGCCCCTGTTCGTTTATCCTCTGTCTATTGAAAAACGACTATGGCGGAGACTAATCGGTGTCACTTCTGGCAAAATTCGAACGCTATCCCCTAACCTTCGGCGCGACGCCGATCGAGCATCTGCCGCGGCTGAGCGCGGCGCTGGGCGGGAAAGTACAGGTCTACGCCAAGCGCGACGATTGCAATTCCGGGCTCGCCATGGGCGGCAACAAATTGCGCAAGCTCGAATACATCGTTCCGGATGCCATAGCCTCGGGCGCCGACACGCTGGTATCGATCGGTGGCGTCCAGTCGAACCATACCCGCATGGTCGCCGCGACGGCCGCCAAGATCGGCATGAAGTGCGTGGTGATCCAGGAAAAATGGGTGCCGCACTATGACGCCGTCTACGACCGGGTCGGCAACATCCTGCTGACGCGACTGATGGGCGCCGACAGCCGGCTTGTCGATGACGGTTTCGACATCGGCATCCGCAAGAGCTGGGAGGACGCCATCCAGTCGGTGAAGGACGCCGGCGGCAAGCCCTATCCGATTCCGGCCGGCGCCTCGGTGCACAAATTCGGCGGGCTGGGCTATGTCGGCTTCGCCGAAGAGGTGGCGAACCAGGAGGCCGAGCTCGGCTTCACCTTCGACTACATCATCGTGTGCGTGGTGACCGGGTCGACGCAGGCCGGCATGATCGTCGGCTTCGCCGCGCAAGGTCGCGCCGACCGGGTGATCGGCATCGACGCCTCCGGAACGCTCGACCAGACCCGCGCGCAGGTCCGCCGCATCGTCGATGACACCGCTGCCCTCGTCGGGCTCGGCCGCACGGTCCGCGACGACGAAATCATCATCAACCCCGACTACGCCTATCCGGCCTACGGTGTTCCCTCCGATGAGACCAACGACGCGATCCGGCTGGCGGCCCGCACCGAGGCGATGATCACCGATCCGGTCTATGAGGGAAAGTCGATGCAGGGCCTGATCGATCTGACCCGCAAGGGCTTCTTCCCCAAGGGGTCAAAAATTCTCTACGCGCATCTCGGCGGCGCGCCGGCGATCAACGGTTACAGCTACTACTACAAGGACGACGGCGCCCCGACCCGGCCGCTGAAGGCAGCGAGTTTCGAACCTCGGGAAGTCACTGCGCCGGAGACGCTGCCGCCGCTGTTTCCCTGACAGCTCAGGGATCCTCGCCGCTGCGGGCAAAATGCCACTCGACCAGCGGCCTCATATGCGGCGCCAGTCCCTCCGGCAGGTCGGTGGCATGGCGGATGATCACCGGTCCCTCAATCTCCGGCTCGACCTCGGTGGCGACGAAGGCGCTGATGCGCCGCGCAATCTCGTCCGCCGGCTCCTCGACGTGGTAGCGGCGGAAGAGAACCGTGCCGGTCGAAGTCGACAGCGCGTGGTGGCGTTTGCCGCGCGCGGCGCCCGTCAGGTCAAGCCCGGTTTCCTCGCGCACCTCGCGGATCATGTTGAAATCGACATCGACGCGGCCGTCGCGAAAATCGATCGGCTCGAACGAGCCGGCGGCGAAATAGACGCGACCGGCCATGACCGTGTGCGAGCCCATGCGGATCGCCACCAGCGCATTGTCGCCGGCAACCAGCATGGCGTGGCCATAGGCGTGCTCGGCGCCGGTCCCTTGCCGGTTCTTGCGCCACAGCATGAAGGTCGAGTACTTCACCGCGTGGCAGCGCCCGGCGAGACGGTTGTCGCGCCAGGCGAGTGCTGACAAAAGCACCACGGTGCCGTCGAACAGCGCGGGTTTGGCTTCGGTCTCGAGCCGCCAGTTCTCAGTGATGGCCGGCGCGTTGTCGCGCTCGAACGGATGCTGGCCGGGGTCGAGCCGAACGTCGATCTCGTCGACCGGCAGGATGACATTGCGTGGCAGGTCGAAGCTCACCGGCTCAAGCCCCCCTCACGCCATGTCCAGCGTGATCGCCACCGGACAATGGTCCGAGGCCTTCGGCCGGTCCCAGCCGGCGCGCGGAAAACGCTCCACCGCCTGGCCGGCCGGAAATATGGTGCGCCAGGGCTGGCCGTTGCGGATGATGTCGGGAACGGCCGTCGCATTCTTCGCCGCCAGCCCCTTGGACAGCAGGATGTAGTCGAGCTGGCACAGATGCCGCTCCTGCGGCCCGCGCGTGTGGTAGAAACTCCAGCGGTCCATCTCCGGACGGCGCTCGACGACATTCTCGCAAAAGCCGCCGGCGGTCAGCACATTGAGGCAGGACTGGCTCTCGTCTATCACCTGGAAGCGGTAGCCATCGAAGGCGTCGCCCTCGATCTTCACCCGCTGCCGGTAGTCGTTCATGTCGCCGCAGATCGCCCAGCGCTTGTCGGCGGCATGGTCCTTGCTGAAGCGGTCTTCGATGATGCGGCGCACGGCCTGCGCCTCGGCGACGCGCAGCGGCATCGTCGCTTCGCGCCCGTCGAGCCCATTGCGTGGCGAGCCCATCGATTTGAAATGCACGAGATAGAGCGTCAACGGCACGCCGCCGACCTTGACGTCGACCTCAAGGCAATCGCGCCGGAAGATGCGCTCATTGGCCTGATGCCCGAGTTCGGCGAGCTCCGGCGTGAACAGGCCGAACTGCTCGAAGGTGGCATAGGCATAGCTGGTCATGCGCACGAATTCGATCGGCTGTCCCTGCGCGGTCTCGTTGCGCATCATCACGGCAACGTCGATGCCGCGCGAATCATTGCCGGCGGTGGTGTATTTCTGCCGGTAGCCCTCACCCACCATCTTGAAGAGATAGCCGTATTCGAAGGCCTTCAGCGCCTCGATATTGTCGACCTCCTGCATGCAGATGATGTCCGCTCGCGTGGCAGCGATGGCGAGCGCCGTTAGCTGGCGCGTGTCGTCGGACTGTGCAATCGCACGCGCCTGCTCCAGCATCTTGTATTCGGCCTCGCTTTGGATGTCGAAAAGCGCCAGCGTACGGTCTTCGTTGAGCTGATTGCGGTAGCCGGAGAAATCGAACCTGTTCATCAGGTTTTCGACGTTGAAGGTGGCGAGGCGCAGCGACATGGCCGTGACCTTTGCCCGCAAGCAGCCCCGAAAACAAGAGGCCGGCCCTTGCTCGGCGAGGTTGAGGGAACCTTTCCGTTCATCCTCCGTTCAGATGCAAAGGTCCATCAATAGGCCACTTCCTGGGGTCTTCCGGGCGTGGGGCCTGTATCTCTTGGAGAGTGCAATGAACTCGCTCTTTTCTTCCACGGTCAAATCCGGGCTGATAGCGCTCGGTCTCCTCTCGGGTGTTACGGCGCCGTCCGCCGCCGGCCCGATCCTGCAGCCAAACCTCTCAATTCCGTCAAGCACCGCAGCCCCGACGATCACGCCGGTTCGCGACGACTGGGCGGGCGGCAATGACCGCCGCTCCTTCAACGATTGGCAGTGGCGTCGCCACGACGGCCGTCGCTTTTCCCGCAACTGGAATGGCGGAAACTGGAACGGCGGCAACTGGAATGGCGACGACAACTGGCGCTGGCGTCATCATCGCCACCGTCACAGCCGCGATTTCGATACCGGCGCCGCCGCAGTTCTCGGCCTCGGCCTGGGTCTCGGCCTCGGCAGCATCTACAACAACGGCTATTATAACAACGGCTACTACGTGCAGCCGGCGCCCCGCCGCTACTATCGCACGCAGCGTCTTTCCAGCGCCCATGTCCAGTGGTGCTACGACCGCTACCGGTCTTACCGGGCCTGGGATAACACGTTCCAGCCCTACAACGGCCCACGCCAGCAATGCTGGTCGCCCTATAGCTGAACCATAAGCGACAATGCATGACGGCGCCGCCCATCGCGGCGCCGTTTCCATTGGGAGAGACGGCTGGATAAGATCGCCGCTAACCATATGTTTATCGGCTCGGCCTATCTATGGATAAGGTGCCCCATCTGACGATCGCGCCCGGTCCGGCAGCGAAGGACGTGCCGTCATGGCCGACAACGAACTGAGAAACAAACACCGGCAGCGCGTGCTGAAAGGCGCGACGATCCTGCTCGGCCTCACCAATTCCGAGGTCAAGTGCACTGTGCGCAACATGCATCCCGGCGGCGCCGAGCTGAAAGTGCCGATAGACGCGCGCGTGCCGGACGAATTCCTGCTCTATGTGCCGATCGACGGCATCGGCTACAAGGCTACCGTGCGCTGGCGCCGCGACGACCGCATCGGCGTCGAGTTCACCGGCACCGAGCGGAAGCCGCACTGGCACTACGGCTGAGATCTGTACCAGCTGATCGAAAGCCAGCATGAAAAAGCCGGCGGATCGCTCCGCCGGCTTCGTCGCAATCCTAAAATTGCGGATTAATTCTTCGCCTTGTCGACCAGCTTGTTCTTCGAGATCCACGGCATCATCGCGCGCAGCTTGGCGCCGACTTCCTCGATCTGATGGCTGTCATTGTTGCGGCGGATGCCCTTGAAGCGCGACATGCCGGCGCGGTATTCCTGCATCCATTCCGAGGTGAACTTGCCCGTCTGGATGTCCTTCAGCACGCGCTTCATCTCGGCCTTGGTCTCGGCGGTGATGATGCGCGGACCCGAAACATATTCGCCCCATTCGGCGGTGTTCGAGATCGAGTAATTCATGTTGGCGATGCCGCCTTCATAGATCAGGTCGACGATCAGCTTGACCTCGTGCAGACACTCGAAATAGGCCATTTCCGGCGCATAGCCGGCCTCGACCAGCGTTTCGAAACCGGCGCGGATCAGCTCGACCAGGCCGCCGCACAGAACCACCTGCTCGCCGAACAGATCGGTCTCGCATTCCTCGCGGAAATTGGTCTCGATGATGCCCGAACGGCCGCCGCCGACGCCGCAAGCGTAGGACAGAGCGAGATCGAGCGCATTGCCCGACGCGTCCTGGTTGACGGCGACTAGGCACGGCACGCCGCCGCCCTTCTGGTACTCGCCGCGCACCGTGTGGCCGGGGCCCTTCGGCGCGATCATGACGACGTCGACGGTCGACTTCGGCTCGATCAGGCCGAAATGCACGTTGAGGCCGTGCGCGAAGGCGATCGCGGCGCCATCGCGGATGTTCGTCGCGATTTCATTCTTGTAGATGTCGGCCTGCAATTCGTCGGGCGTCGCCATCATCATCAGATCGGCCCATTTGGCGGCATCCGCCACGCTCATCACCTTGAGCCCGTCGGCCTCGACCTTCTTGGCGGTCGCCGAGCCGGCCTTGAGGCCGATGGCGATCTCCTTGGCGCCGGAATCCTTGAGGTTGAGCGCATGCGCCCGGCCCTGGCTGCCATAGCCGATGATGGCGACTTTCTTGCCCTTGATCAGGTTGAGATCGGCGTCGCGATCGTAATAGACACGCATTTTGGTCTTCCTTCCCGTTTTATAGATCAGTGGCCCTACGGCCGGTTTTTGCTCCGAAAAGAGCGAGAAACTGTTGCGTTGCCCGGACGGCATCGCCGCCGATCGCCGCTTCAGTCAATTCCAGCCGGTCGCCGAGCAGGAGGCGGATCTGCACATCGCGGGCGACCAGCCCGAAAAAGCTGCGGAATGCCGTGTCGGCATCCGTAAAATCGAGCAGCCCGGCCTGCTTGCCGGCCAGCAGCACGGGCTTCAGCCGCCTGGCCAGCGCAAAGCGGCCATTCTCCAGCACAATGGCGCCGAGATCGTCCTTGCCGGACCCGGCATGGCCGACCGCCACACGGTTCAAGGCAATCGACGTGTCGCTCGAAATCACCTTCAGCCAGTCCGCGGCAAAGCCTTCAAGGCTTGCCGTCAGCGAGGCAAGATCGAGCCTCTCGCCGTCGACCGGCACCACACGCACCTTCGAGGCCTGCCACTGCACCGTCGCCGTCAGCAGCCCGTCGCGGTCGCCGAACCATTTGTAGAGCGTTTCCTTGGAGCAGCTGGCGCGGCGCGCAACTGCGGTCATCGTCAGATTGTCGCCCTCCTCGACCAGCAGGCGCAAGGCCGCGTCCAGAACGGCCTTCTGCCGCTCCGTCAGGGTCTCGCTGGTGTCGATGTCGGCGCTTGCCTGCAACACGGTCGTTCCTCGGCGGCAGGCGAGCCAGCAAGAGCGGCAAGCCGTACCGTACGTTACGGTTCGCCGTTCTATGCCGTATTGCACTCGGCCTTGCAAGCCCTATTTCTGTCTCAACGGTTCGTCGCTGGACCGTTTGCTGTGGGAAGAAGATGCTGGTCGGATTGCTCGCCTTGACGGTCGCCGCCGTGTTCTCCGGCGCCGCCATCTATGTCAGCGTCGCCGAGCAGCCGGCGCGGCTTGGCCTCGATGACAAGGCACTGCTCAAGGAATGGCAGCCTTCTTACAAGCGCGGCGCGGCCATGCAGGCCTCGATTGCCATTGTTGCCTGCGTCCTCGGCCTGATCGCATGGTGGCAGACCGGTGGCTTCGCCTTTCTGCTCGGCGCAATTCTGATCATCCTGCCCTGGCCGTGGACGCTGATGGTGATGTTGCCGACCAACAAGCTTCTGGAAGCGATGGACGCGAGCGCCGACAACCCGCAAGCCAGGCCTCTGATCGTCAAGTGGGGCACCCTGCACCTGGTGCGCGCCGGACTGGGCGTGCTGGCGACACTGGCCTTTCTCTGGGGCAGCCACACGCCCTGATAGCTGGCCGGATATCGTCAGGCCCGTAGCACAGAGTCTCTCAGTCCGGAGCCGGCGGCAAGCGCAGACGGCCGAGCAACGCCGACACCGTGCTCAACTCATCCGCCGAGAGTTTGGCGCCGACCAGTTCCGCGATCGAGCGGCCGTAGACCGCCCACATCCGCCGGCGCGTCTCGCGCCCTTTGGCAGTGATGCGGATGGTCTGACCGCGGCCGTCATCGGCGACCTTCAGCTTCTCGACCAGCCCGTCGGCTTCGAGCCGGGCCAGCAGCCGCGAGATGTTGTACTGCGCAAACAGGGTGCGCTCGGTCAGCTGGAACGGCCGCAGCCCGCCCTCGCCCGCCTCGGCAAGCTCATGCAGCACGTCGTACCAGTCGAGTGGCGGCAAGCCACTGTCCTTCAAAGCCTCTTCGGCCCGTTCGATGAGCTGGCGCGAAACGCGCATCAGGCGCGCCCAGGCCTTGATGGCTTCCGGCGAAGGCATGGCTTTCTCGGTCATGCCCGCATCCTAGGCGATAGATGCAGCCGCATCAAGCTTGACGATTGATGCGAATGCATCTATATTCATGCAACTGCATCAACCACCGAGGAGTCCCATGAGACACGAAATCTGCAAAGTCGCCGACGTCCCGCAGACGGGCAGCCTGATTGCACCGTTCTTCGGCCGCGAGGTCCATGTCTGGCGGAGCGGTGACCGCATCCGCGCCGCCGCCAATGTCTGTCTGCATTTCGGTGGGCCGCTCGACTGCAAGGATGGCAAACTCGTCTGCCAATGGCACGGCGCCGCCTTCGACATGACATCAGGCGACCGGCTCGAAGGCCCGGCGCCAAAAGCATCCCGCCTGATGTTCCTGTCGACGCGCGTCGAGGACGGCGCGTTGAACTATGTCTGGGGAGAGTGACATGCCTGAGAAGAATGAAATGACTGGCAAGCTCACTCTCGTCAGCCATCATCTGTGCCCCTATGTCCAGCGCGCCGCGATCTCGCTGACCGAGAAGCGCGTGCCGTTCGAGCGCGTCACCATCGACCTCGCCGACAAGCCGGACTGGTTCAAGGCGATCTCGCCTTTGGGCAAGGTGCCGCTGCTCATCGTGCGGGCAAATGGCAAGGAAACGGTGATCTTCGAATCCGCCGTCATCCTCGAATTCCTGGAGGAGACGCAAGGCAATCCCCTCCACCCGGCCGACGCTCACGCCCGCGCCCGGCACCGTGCCTGGATCGAGTTCGGTTCGGCGACGCTGAACGCCATCGGCCGCTTCTACTCGGCGTCGACAGAGGCAGCCTTCCTGGCCGAGTCCAGCGCGTTGTCGGCGATGTTCGATCGTCTGGAGAACGAATTGGCCGACCAGGCCGGACCGTGGTTCAACGGCGAGCGCTTTAGCCTCGTCGATGCCGTCTATGGCCCGGTCTTCCGCTATTTTGACGCCTTCGACCGGATCGGCGGTTTCGGCATGCTGGACGGCAAGCCGCTGGTTCAGTCCTGGCGCAAGGCATTGAGTGAACGCGCCTCGGTCAAGGGCGCGGTTGCGCCGGACTATCCGCAACGCCTGCGTCAATTCCTGCGGGCGAGAAATTCGTTTCTCTCGACCCTGATCCAGCCGGATGATCTCGCCAGTGCGCCTCCTTTAGCCCGATCCGCCTGAACGGATCGATCAGCGTTCCCGCCACCATCGAGGCAAGCACGCCTGGCACTGGCGGGATTTTCGCGATGGTCGCCACCAGCCTGTCGCGGAAGAAGGGCAGCATGGTGCCGTCCGACTGGTAGAACGGCGTCAGCGCCAGCGACAGCAACTGGAAGGTCCGGACATGCCATCGCCGCGCCTTGGCATAGGTCTCCAGCGCTGCCTCCACACTGTCCGCTTGTGCCAAGGCATGGCTGAGTGCTGCCGCATCGAGCAGTGCCATGTTCGCGCCCTGCCCGAGCTGCGGGCTGGTCGAATGCGCGGCGTCGCCGATCACTGCCAGACGCCGTCCCGCCGGCAGCCTCATCGTGTGATGGCCGTAGCGGGCCAGCGACAGCTGGTCGAACCTGTCGATCTGACTGGTGAACGCTTCGCACGCCGGCCATAGCGAGATCAGCCTCGCCTTCCAGGCGTCGAGGCCCGCAGCCCGGACCTGTTCGACATCCGCCGGCTTCAGGCTCCAGAAGAACGCCGCCATTTTTTCGGCACCCGGCTGCGGCCTGCCGATCGGCAGCACGCCGATCATCACGCTCGCCTTGTCGTAGCGCTGCAGCAGCGCATTTTCATCGAACCCTTCGCGCCAGCCGAGCGATGCCCAGAACGCGCCATAGGCAAGCGGCCGGGGCTCGGCCGGATCGTTGAGGCTCTGGCGCAGTTTCGAGCGCGAGCCGCTGGCGTCGACGACGAGGTCGAACGGCCCTCCCCTTCGGCCAGTGTCGAAGACGAGGCTCGCCCGCTCGCCGACCACCAGCGTCTCGATCTCGACGCCGGTTTCGATGGCGATGCCCTGGCGCTGCACGGCGTGGAACAACACGTTGAACAGCGCCGCCCGGTGCACCGCCAGCCCGAAGCGACCGCCGGGCTGCGCATCGTAGCGGACGGCAAGCACGGTGCGGCCAGTGGTGGCATCCGCGCCATGCAGGCGCTCGATGCGGCTGCCCAGCGCCAAGATGTCGTCGAGCAGGCCGAGATCGGCGAGCACGCTCAAGCCGCTCGGTTGCAGGATCAGGCCGGAGCCGAGCGGCTTCGGCTCCTCGAAACGTTCGAAGATGGTGACGTTATGCCCGGCGCGCTTGAGATAGAGCGCTGTGGCCAGCCCTGCCGGACCGGCGCCGGCAATCGCGATGTCGAGAGATTTTTCCATTGCCCGCCCAACCAATGGCCGGACAATCCTTCAGCGACCCTGCCAAATCAAGCCATTGCGGCATGCGCCAAAAAATCAACCACCGGCGTCGAAGGCAGCACGTGCCTTGCGCACTGCATCGTGGTTGAGCTCGGCCCACAAGATCACCTGATGAAAGGCGCCGAACATAGAGCGCCCGAGATCGGTCAGGCTGTATTCAACGCCCGGTGGCTTGGTCGGGAACACCTCACGATGCACGTAGCCATCGCGCTGCAAATCATGCAGCGTCTGGGTCAGCATGCGCTGCGAAATGTCGGGCACAAGGCGCCGCAACTCGCCGAAGCGATAGGGTTGTTCAGCCAATGCCATCATCAGCAGCGATCTCCATTTGCCGCTGACGCCCTGGATGACTTCACGAACCGGACAATTCGCAATATTGCCGCCGTCGCTGATCGCTTTGTAGATCTCCATCTTCGATTTCAGATTGATGACCTTGCCGTCCATGGCTGGTTCCCTGCGCGTGCCTACCTCCCGAAAAACTGCCTTCTTTACGGCACCGGGTCAATTCCTATTTTAGTGCTGGTCTCTTTTTGAGACCACCAGAGCACCCGCCACATCGGCGCAAAATCAGGATCTCCCGATGACCGAAACCCTTCTCGTCACCGGCGCCTCCGGCCAGCTTGGCCGCGGCGTCATCCGCTATCTCCTGGACACGCATAAAATTCCACCGGCGCGGCTCATCGCCACCACGCGTAATCCCGAAAGCCTGGCTGATCTGGCGGCGAGCGGCGTTGTCGTCAGGGCCGCCGACTTCAACGACGCGGCCTCGCTGGAAACCGCATTCAAGGGTGCCGACAAGGTGCTGATCATTTCGACGGGCGATCTCGATCTCAAAAGCGGCAGGCGCCTGAAGCAGCACGAAAATGCCGTCGCCGCGGCCAAAAACGCCGGCGTATCGCATTTGCTCTACACGTCGATGCCCAATCCGGAGCCGGTATCGCCGGTCCTGTTTGCCGATGACCACTACAGCACCGAGCAGGCCATCAAGGGGAGCGGCATTCCCTATACGATCTTCCGCAACGGCTGGTACCAGGAGAACTTGTTCCTGGCACTGCCGCACGCGATCGCCTCGGGACGCTGGTATACGTCCGCCGGCGAAGGCCGCATCGCCCACGGCGCACGCGACGACATGGCAGCAGCGATTGCCGCCGGCCTTGCTTCCGGCTCGACCGACAGCAAGACCTACACCTTGACCGGCCCGCATGCCTACACCACTGCCGAGATTGCCGCGCTGGTAAGCGAGGTTACCGGCAAGCCGCTGGAAGTCATTCAGGTTCCGGATGAGGCGCTGACCGAAGGTGTAAAGGCAGCCGGCGTTCCCGAGGATTTCGCTGACGTCGTCGTGTCCTTCGACGTCAACACGCGCTCCGGCCGCATCGCCATGGTGACCGACGCGATCGAGACACTGTCAGGCCGCAAGCCGCAAACGTTGAAGCAGTTTCTCAAAGCGAACAAGGCTGCACTGGCTGGCTAGAACTACGCCGTAGCGCAAAACGTCAAAGGCCGTACCTTCGGGCACGGCCTTTTCTGTCAGATCGCCACCTGCGTGCCGATCTCGACCACGCGTCCCGTGGGGATCTGGAAATATTCCGTCGCGTCGGCCGCCGTGCGGGCGAGCCCGATGAACAGTTTGTCCTGCCACACCGGCATGCCGGAATTGGGCGAGGCCTTGAGCGAGCGCCGCGACAGGAAGAACGACGTCGTCATGATGTCGAACTTCCAGCCCTGCTTGCGGCAGATCGCCAGCGCGCGCGGGATGTTGGGCTGTTCCATATAGCCGAAGGTCAGCGTCACCCGCATGAACAGCTCGTTGACCGTCTCCATCTTGACGCGCTCGCTGTCGGGCACCAGCGGCTGCGGCGCGGTGACCACCGAGAGGATGACGTTCTGCTCGTGCAGCACCTTGTAGTGCTTCAGGCTGTGCATCAGGGCGGTCGGCGCGCTTTGCGGATCGCTGGTCAGGAACACGGCTGTGCCGGACACCAACTGCGGTTTCTTCTTCAACAGATTGCCGGCGAGGAAATCGAGCGGGATTTCGTTGCGGCGGGTCTTGTCGAAGAGATAGCGGCTGCCGCGCACCCAGGTCCACATGGCGAGCACGATGGTGAAGGCCACCGCCAGCGAAGCCCAGCCACCCTCGAACACCTTGACGATGTTGGAGGCAAAGAAGCCGACATCGATGAAGCCGAACACAGCCGTCATTGCGACCGCTACCCACAGCCGCCATTTCCAGATGCGCGTCATGACGACGAACAGCAGCACCGTCGTGACCAGCATGTTGCCGGTGACCGAGATGCCGTAGGCCGACGCCAGCTTGCTCGATTCGCCGAAGCCGACGACCAAGAGCATCACCACCAGCGCCAGCAGCAGATTGACGCGCGGCATATAGATCTGGCCGGACTGCCGTTCCGACGTGTGCAGGATTTCCAGGCGCGGCAGCATGTTGAGCTGCACTGCCTGCCGGGTCAGCGAGAA
Organism: Mesorhizobium caraganae; assembly: GCF_016836705.1. Taxonomy (GTDB): domain Bacteria; phylum Pseudomonadota; class Alphaproteobacteria; order Rhizobiales; family Rhizobiaceae; genus Mesorhizobium; species Mesorhizobium caraganae. The sequence continues at coordinate 245,118 of NZ_JAFCGY010000004.1, forward strand.
AGCGCCTGATATGACGGCCTGGCTGGCGATAACTGTCGCCGCCGTCGCCAGCACGACCATCGGGATCAGCGTCCAGCCTTCATTCATCTCGAAGAATGGATGGCCGACCACGCCGTTCTTGGCCAGCACGAAAGCGCCCTGCCCGGCATAGTTGAGCAACAGGCAGGGAAACACGATGGCCAGCCAGGCGAGCACGATCGGCTTGCGGCCGAAATGGCCGAGATCGGCATAAAGCGCCTCGGCGCCGGTGACGGCGAGGAAGATGGCGCCGATGGTGACGAAGGCGACGTCGGGCGAATTGATCAGGAAAGCGACGATGTAGTGCGGGCTGACCGCCCACAGGATTTCCGGATCGGCGATGATGTGGTTCAGGCCGGAAAGGCCGATGGCCAGGAACCAGACCGCGGTAATCGGGCCGAAGATCAGCGCCACGCCGCCGGTACCAAAACGCTGTACCGAAAACAGGATCGCCAGGATGACCAGCGTCAACGGCACGACATAGGGCTGGAAGGCCGGGGTGACGACATTCATGCCTTCGACGGCCGACAGCACCGAAATCGCCGGCGTAATGACCGCATCGCCAAAAAACAGCGACGCGCCGACAATGCCGATGGCCAGGATCAGCGCCGAACGCGCCGGAAAACTGCCCCGCGCCAGCGCCATCAGTGACAGCACGCCGCCCTCGCCGCGGTTGTCGGCCCTGAGCACGAACATGATGTATTTGATGGTGACGATGATCGTCAGCGACCAGATGATGAGCGACAGCACGCCCAGAATATCGCCGCGGTCGGCGACCTCGCCGCCGGAAGACGCCACCAGTGCCTCGCGGAACGCGTAGATCGGGCTGGTGCCGATGTCGCCATAGACCACGCCGAGCGCGCCCAGCATCAGCACCTTGGTGCTATGCTGTTCGATTTCGGGATGGCTCGATTGTTCGACGGGTTCTGCCTCACTACCAGTATTGGTAAGGGCCATGGACGACACTCCGATAAGCGGGCGGTGCTCTACGCTTGCTGCGATGCAATATCAAGTGCCCTGAGGTAATGGCTGCCATGCCGTAACGCCAGGGGGTTTGCCTCTACCACCCGCAAGCCTTCAGAAAACGCCCCACCGTGCCGGCCATGCCATACTCCAACGCATCGGCTGTCAACCCATGCCCTATCGACACTTCGGCCAATGCCGGGATGCGCCTTGCCAACGCCGGCAGGTTGTTCACCACCAGATCGTGCCCGGCATTGACCTGAAGCCCCGCGGCGAGTGCCGCGTCAGCGGTTTTTCCCAATCTTTCCAGTTCCTTCTGCGCCTTGGCGGAATCGGAATAGCAGCTGCCGTAGGGCCCGGTATAGAGCTCGACCCGGTCCGCGCCGGTATCGCGCGCGGCGGCGACGCCGTCGGGGTCCGGATCGGAAAACAGTGACACGCGAAAGCCCCCCTTTTTCAGGCGCTTGACGATCGGATTGAGGAACGCGGCCTCGGCAGCAAAGTTCCAGCCATGGTCCGAGGTCGCCTGCGCCGGATCGTCGGGCACCAGGGTCACCTGTTCCGGCTGGTGCTTTTCCACAAGCGCCAAAAAATCCTGCGTCGGATAACCTTCGATGTTGAATTCCGCCTTGGGAAACTCGTCGTCGATCAGCGCCCGGATCTCCGGCAGGTCGGAATGCCTGGTGTGGCGCTCGTCGGGCCGCGGATGCACCGTCAGCCCGTGCGCGCCGGCGGCAAGCGCCAGGCGGCCGAGCCCGGTGACGCTCGGCCATGGCAGATCGCGGCGGTTGCGCAGCATGGCGATGGCGTTGAGATTGACGGAAAGTTTTGCGGGCATGGCGTGAGGTCCGGCTGTTTGTGCAGCGCATCTATACTGCCTTTGACGGGAACAGACAGGGGGTTTCGGGTGTTCCAGTCATGACATCTGCTCGCAGAGGGAGGCCCAGCCAATGAATTTTCTCCAATCCGTGCCGGCGATCCGCCGTATCGAAACCGACCGTGAGGATCTTTTCGCCATCGACGTTGTCGGCCATATCTCGGCGGCAGACGGTGAAAATCTGTTTGGATTGCTGGAGGCCGCCTACGCGCTTCACCCGCGAATCGACGTGTTGATGCGGCTGGTCGATCACGAGGGCGTCGACTGGGCGGATGTCGCCGACGAGACGTTGAAACAGGGCACGGTGCACGCCCTGGAGCATATCGCCCGCTGCGCGACGATCGGCGAGCCGAACTGGATAGCGGATGCGCAGAGCTTCCTCCCCGCTGCATCTCCCATCGAGTTCAGGCACTTCAAGGCCGAGGACGAAGCGGACGCCTGGCAATGGCTGGGCGCGACGCCACTCAGCCCTGCTACGCCAACTGCTACCTGACGCCAGCTATCTAACGATGGTCAGCCGCTCTGCCGCTCGTGTGATGGCCGTATAAAGCCAGCGCTGGCGGGTTTCCTTGAACGCCCAGCTCTCGTCGAACAGCACGACGTCGTTCCACTGCGAGCCCTGCGCCTTGTGCACGGTCAGCGCATAGCCATAATCGAAATCGTCAAAGCGCTTCTTCTGCTGCCAGGGGATATCAGCGTCCGGATCCTCGAACGCCGACTTGAGCAGCTTGATCTTGGCGACGCCGCGGTCGGGATCGTCTTCTTCGGGCGAGACCAGAAGATTGATGCCGGGCTTCACCGTCTCGCGCGACGAGGTCATCACCTTCCACAGCGAGCCGTTGAGAAGACCCTTGGCGGGGTCGTTGCGCAGGCAGACCAGCTTGTCGCCGGCTTGCGGATAATCGGCATTGAAACCCTTCAGCTCGCGCAGGCGCTGGTTGTAGCGGCGGCGCGTGCGGTTGGTGCCGACCAGCACCTGGTCCGCCTTCAGCACCAGCTCCTGGGTGACATCCTCCTTGCCGATAACCTGCGCGGTGCCGTAATCGCCGCGCATGAACTCGCGGCCCTCGCGCACGTCGAGCGCCAGCTGGATGATTGGATTGTCGCGTGCCTGACGGTGGATTTCGGTCAAGAGCACATCCGGCTCGTGCTCGGTGAAGAAGCCGCCGCCCGATATCGGCGGCAGCTGCGCCGGATCGCCAAGCACCAGGATCGGTGTGCCGAAACTCATGAGATCGCGGCCGAGCTGCTCGTCGACCATCGAGCATTCGTCGATGACGACCAGCTTGGCGCGCGAGATCGGGCTTTGCCGGTTGAGCGAAAAGGTCGGCGACATCGAGGTCTTGCCGGTCACCTCGTCGGCAACCGATTCCTCGCCTTTCGGCCGGTAGATCAGCGAATGGATGGTGCGGGCATTGACCGCCCCTTTGGAGCGCAGCACTTGCGCAGCCTTGCCGGTGAAGGCGGCGAACTGCACCTGCCCATCGACATGCTCGGCAAAATAGCGTGCCAGCGTCGTCTTGCCGGTGCCGGCATAGCCGAACAGCCGGAAGATCTGCGGCCGGCCCTCCTTGAGCCAGCGCGCCACCGCCTTTAACGCCTCATCCTGTTGGGGAGAGAATTCCATCAGCTGGAGAGACCGGATTCGCAAGGGAAAGACAAGGCCGTCACCATCAATGCCTTCGGACGCAAGCTATCAGGCTTGAACTGGAACATAAAGGGAACAAACATAGAGGAGCCGGGTAGTCGCCTCACATAAGGACATACCGTCAGCGCTGCCCCTTATTGCCCTGCCGGGCATTTCTCCCCGTATAGTGACGGGGAGAAAAAGGCTGGCCGCAGCCTCGGCGCCATCATGAGATGCTGGAGATTAGCGAAACCGGCGATGACAGCGCCCCTCTCCCCGTCACTATACGGGGAGAGGATGCCGGCAGGCAGGTGAGGGGCAGCGCAAACGCCGCAAAGACTTCATCCCTTGTCGAAAGACGAGCCTAGTCGACTTGTCCCGGGTCATTTTCCAGGAGGATAGGCTTGCCATGCGGCGTCGCATGCGCGGCGCGCTCCCAGGCGGCGGCGAGTGTGTCGACATCGCTTTTTCCTGCGACGCCCTTGGCCGCCAGCAGTTTCTCCAGCGCCGCCAGCCAATGCTCGTAATAATCGTGACCGTCGCTTGCAGCGCTCGGCTTCTTCACCTCAGCCGACAGCGCGTCGGCCCATTCGCTCCACGAAAACAGGCCCCTCTCGTGCAGCGCCACCGTCATGGCGAAGGCTTCGGCCTGCCAAGGCTCGGAAAACACCGGCTCGTCGAACGGCAATGCGCTCTCATGCCGGCTCAAGATAGCTCTCCCAGGCATCGATCGAGACGGTGAGCGTCGGGTCGGCGCCCTCGCCCCAGATCTCAGGGCCATTGAAGACGACGGTATAGACCCATTGCGGGTTTTCGCCCTTGCCATGCGCGTTGCTGTCGGGGAAGACAAAACCGTCGCGCACAGCCTCGATCACGCCCTGCTTGTCGCGCGCATACCGCGGTAGGCGCGTATGGCCGGTGGGACTGAAATTCTTTGTCCGCACAGGATCGCCCGCTTTGAACCGCGCCGGTGTCGCAACCGGCCGGTCGCAAGGGCCGCCCTTGGCCAGCACAGCCGGGACGTTTTCTGCCTTCAGCACCCTTTTGGGCGTTGCTGCCGGATCGACAGCCCGGCCCTCGGCCAGATCGCGCTCACTGATAAAGCCGTGGCGCTTCAACAGCTCCTCCAACGCCTTGATCCAGATCTGGTAGTAGCTCGACGCATAATAATCGGCGGGATGCAGCGATTCCCGCGCATGCCTGCTCTCATCGATGTTCCAGGCGCCCATGGCGCCGGCCGTCAGCGTCACGCCAAGCGCCCGCCTTTCCCATGCGGCATGGAAATAAGGCTCATCTTTCTCGGGCGCGACCGGCCCGAAGCCCATCTGCCCGCCGAGATCCTGCGGCCCGTTCATGCCGGCACCGTTGCAACCGCCGTGCCGATCATCGCGTCGCGGCTGACCAGTTCGGCCAGTTGCTCCTCGCTCCAGCCCTCGGTATTTTGCGGCCGCATCGGCACCACGAGATAGCGCAGCTCGGCGGTCGAATCCCAGACGCGGATCTTTTTCTCCGCCGACAAGGTCAGGCCGAATTCCTCCAGCACGCCGCGCGGATCGATCACCGCGCGGGAGCGGTAAGGCGGCGCCTTGTACCAGACCGGCGGCAGGCCAAGCACCGACCACGGATAGCAGGAGCACAGCGTACAGACGACGAGGTTATGCGTCTCCTCCGTGTTGAACACCGCCTGCATGTGTTCGCCCTGCCGGCCGGTGTAACTCAGCGAGGCGATCGCCTCCGTCGCATCGCGCCTCAGCCAGTCGGCATAGGCCGGATCGCTCCAGGCTTTCGCCACAACCCTGGCGCCATTACGCGGCCCGATCTTGGTCTCATAGGTGTCGACGATGACATCGATCGCCGCCGGATCGATCAGGCCTTTTTCAGTGAGGATGGTTTCCAGCGCGCGCACCCGCGCCGCAAATGGGTCGAACTCGTTGTCGTGGTCATGATCGTGGGACATGACCGCAGATTAGGATTGCCGGAACGACTCGGCAAGCATGACAGCTTGGGCCACGGGCCGCTGCCTATTCGGCGGCGGCCTTTTGCGGTTCGACAAGCCGGTCCTCGGGGCCGAACAGCGAGCCTTGCTCGCCGCTCTCGACAGCATGCAGCGCCGGCCGGCTCTTTTTCGAGGAGAAGAAGCTCATCAGCCAGCCGGAGAAATTCTCGAAATAGACGTAGATCACCGGCGTGACGAACAACGTCAGCGCCTGCGAAGCGAGCAGACCGCCGACAACGGCGACGCCGAGCGGCTGGCGCAGTTCAGCACTGGCGCCGGTGCCGAGCGCGATCGGGAACGTGCCCATCAATGCTGCCAGCGTCGTCATCATGATCGGCCTGAACCGCATCAGGCACGCCTTGTGGATGGACTCCTTCGCCGACATGCCGTCTCGTCGCAGTTCCAGCGCGACGTCGACCATCATGATGCCGTTCTTCTTGACGATGCCGATCAGCATCAGGATGCCGATTACCGCGATGACGGACAGGTCCATGCCGGCAAAGCGCAGCGCCACCACTGCGCCGAGCACCGCCGAAGGCAGGCCGGTCAGAATCGTCAGCGGATGGATGAAGCTCTCATAGAGGATGCCGAGCACGATATAGATGGTCAGGATGGCGCCACCGATCAGCAGGCCCTGGTTGGCCAGCGAATCCTGGAAGGTCTTGGCGGTGCCGGCGAAGCTGGTCGAGATCGCCTTCGGCATGCCGATCTGCTCCTTCAGCGCGTCGATGCGGGCCGTGCTGTCGCCGAGCGCCACGCCTTGCGGCAGATTGTAGGAGATGGTCACGGCCGGAAGCTGGCCGAGCTGGTTGACCGTCAAGGCGCCGGCCGTGCGGTCGACGCGGGCAAAGGCGCCGAGCGGCACCAGGCTGCCGCTCGCCGTCCTCATCTGGATGGCGAGCATGCGCTCCGGCGACCATTCGATGTTGGGATCGAGCTCGGTGATGACTTCGTAGCTGTCGGCCGAACCGAAGATTGTCGAAACCTGGTCGGTGCCGAACCCGCCATAGAGGGCAGTGCGCAGCGTGTCGGTATCGATGCCCAGCTGGGCGGCCTTGTCCCGGTCGACCACCAGCGATGCCTGCAGGGCATTGTTCTGCAGGTCGCTGGTGACGTCGGTGAAATTCGCATGGTCGGCCGCCATCGCGTCATTCAGCTTCTGCGCCCAGATGTCGGTCTGGCCGGTATCCAGGCCTTGCACGACCAGCTGGTAGGCGCTGGCTGACGAGCGCGAACCGAGCCGCAGGTTCTGCACCGGCTGCATGTAGGTTTCGATACCAGGCACGCCGGCCAGTTGCCGCCTTAGATCCGCAAGCACCTTCTCGATATCGGGACGCTGATCCTTGCCCTTGAGCTGGACGAAAAGCTGCCCCTGGTTGAGCGCATTGCTGCCGCTGCCCGCGGACCATGCCACATGATCGACATAGGGCGAATGCGAGAAGACACTGGCCACCTGCCCCTGCAGCTTTGACATGGCGTCGAACGAGATGTCCTGGCGCGCGATCGTCGTCACCGATATCTGGCCGATATCCTCCTGCGGGAAGAAGCCCTTCGGCGACACCTCGATCAGCCACACCGACCCTGCCGCGGTTCCGATGAAGACGAGGAACACCAGGAAAGTGTGGCGCAGGCAGAAGGTTAGAAGCCGGTCATAGCCGCGTGTGACGACGTCCTGCTTGTGGCCGGGGCCATGCTTGTCGCGGTCGGCCTTCGTCACCGACAGCAGCCGCGAGCACAGCATCGGCGTCAGCGTCAGCGACACGAACATCGACGCCAGGATGGCAACCGTCACCACCACGGCGAACTCGTTGAAGATGCGGCCGATGACGCCACCCATCAAAAGCACGGGGATGAACACCGCCACCAGCGAGATCGAGATCGAGATGATGGTGAAGCCGATCTCGCGTGCGCCTTTCAGCGATGCGTCAAAGGCCGACAGCCCATCCTCCTCCATGTGGCGGAAGATGTTCTCCAGCATGACGATGGCGTCGTCGACGACGAGGCCGACGGCAAGCGTCAGGCCCATCAGCGATATGTTGTCGATGGAAAAGCCGAACAGGAACATCGCGCCGAGCGTAGCGATCAGCGAGATCGGCACCGCCACGGCCGGGATGATGGTTGCCGTCACCCGGCGCAGGAAGACGAAGATCACCATCACCACCAAAGCGATGGTCAGAAGCAGCGTGAACTGCACGTCGTCGACGGCCTGGCGGATCGAGGTCGAACGGTCGTTGAGCAGCTTGATCTGGGCGGCGGCCGGCATTTGGTCCTGGAAGGACGGCAGCATCGCCTTGACCTTGTCGACGACGTCGACAGTGTTGGCGTCGGGCTGGCGCTGCACGGCCATGATGATCGCGCGCGTACCGTCGTACCAGCTCGCCGTCGTCGTGGTCTGCACCGAATCGACGACGCGGGTCACCTCGCCCAGCCGCACCGGGTGGCCATCCTTGGTGGCGATGATGAGGTTGGCGAAGCCTGCGGCGTTGGTGAGCTGCGTGTTGGCGGTGATGGTCAGCTGCTGCTTGTCGTTCTGCAGGACGCCGAGCGGCGTGTTGCTGTTGGCCGACGCGATCGCCGTCTGCAGCTGGTCGATCGAGATGCCGCGCGCGGCAAGTGCCGTCGGATCGATCTGGATGCGCACGGCGTATTTTTGCTGGCCGTAGATCGAGACCTGCGCCACCCCGTCGATGGTCGACAGCGAGGGCGAGATGACGTTTTCGGCGAAGGCATCGAGATCGGTCAACGGAACCGTATCGCTGACCAGCGACATCAAGAGGATCGGCGCATCGGCCGGATTGACCTTGCGATAGCTCGGCGGCGACGTCATCTCCGGCGGCAGCGATTTCTGCGTACGCGCGATCGCCGCCTGCACGTCGGCGGCGGCCGCGTCGATGTCGCGGTTGAGCACGAACTGGATGGCGATCGAGGTCTGGCCGAGCGAGTTGGAGGTCGAGATCGAATCGATGCCGGCAATGGTCGCGAACTGCTTGATCAGCGGCGTCGCCACCGAGGTCGCCATGGTTTCGGGCGAAGCGCCGGGCAGCGACGCCGAGACGTTGACGACCGGAAATTCAGCACTTGGCAGTGCCGCCACCGGCAGGAACTTGTAGGCAAACAGCCCGCCCAGCACGAGGGCGAACGACATCAGCAGCGTGGCGACGGGCCTGCGTATGCAGAATTCGGAAATCATTGGGCGCCAGCCTTCTCGGCTTGCGCGACCTTTGGCGCGGCCTGATCCCCGCCAGCCGCCTTGCCCTCATGCACGGCGGCGCCGTCCTTCAGCCTGGTCTGGCCCTCGACGACCACCTTCTCGCCCGACTTGACACCCTCGCTGATGGCGCTGTTTTCGCCTTCGGTCAGCGCCACCTGCACCGGCCGCATCTCGACCGTGTTGTTCGGCTTGACCACATAGACGAAGGGGCCCTTCTGGCTGGGCTGGACCGCGACCGTCGGAACTGAGGTCATGTGCGGCATGATGCCGGCGTCAAGGATGACGTTCACATACTGTCCGGGCCACAGCGACAGATCGGTATTGGGAATGCTTGCCCGCGTCGCAATGGTTCCGGAAGCGGTGTCGACGCTGGAATCGACGAAGTCGAGCGTGCCCTTGCCGATCGGCGTCGGGTCGCCGTCCTTGGTCAGCGTGACCGCGCCCTGCTGCGGATTGGCCAGCGCCTTGTGCAGCAGCGCCAGATTGCTTTCCGGCAGGTTGAAGTTCACCTGCAGCGGATCCATCTGGGTGACAGTCACCAGTGGCGTCGCCGTGGTGCTGTTGCCGTTGCTGACGGTGACAAGGTCGCCAACCGAGACATTGACGGCGCCCAGCCTGCCCGAGATCGGCGCCGTGATCGTTGCGTAGCTCAGCTGGACGGTATCGGCATCGATCGTCGCCTTGTCGGCGTCGATGGTTGCGGCGGCCGCCTTCTGCGCGGCCAGCGCCTGATCGTAGGTCTGCTGCGTGCCGGCCTGCTTGGCGACCAGGTCCTTGGCGCGCTGCAGATCAGCCTGAGCGCTGACCAGCATCGCCTGATCCTTGACCAGCGTCGCCTGGTCCTTGGCCAGTTGCGCCTTCAGCGACCGGTCGTCGAGCGAGAACAACAGATCGCCGGTCTTCACCATCTGCCCGTCCTTGACGTCGATCGACACGATCTGGCTGGACACGCGCGCATTGATGTTGACCACGGCCGGCGACGAGACGAAGCCGATGGCGTAGCGGCGGATCGGAAAATCGGCTGTAGTTGCGGTGGCTGAAACGATCGAGGCCGAACGGGCGGCGCCGGCGCCGGATTTGCTCCCAGCCTTGTCAGCCGAAGGTTTGTCTGCCGCAGCCGGCTTGTCCGCCGCCGTTGTCTGCCTGGCGCCCGGCAGCATCTGCTGCAGACTGCTCATCGCCGCTGGCGAAAAATACACCCATGCAGCGGCGACACAGGCCGCTGCCACCACCACCGCCAGAACGACTTTCCCGCGCATCGACTAACAAGCCCTATGATCCGACACGCCGAACCCGGTGGTCTCATTCTACCGCAAAACACGGCGCCTTGCCGCGATTTTGCCGAAGTAGATAGGACACGCCTTTGTCGGAAAAGGGCCAAAACGCGGCATTACGAAGATTTAATGTGCACTGCACAATGAATGGGCAGCCGGCTCAGGAGTCGGAAAGCCAGCCAGGATGTGGTTGAGATTCAGGTCCGGCGAGCCTCACCTGAACATCAAGCATATCCTATTTCAGCATCGGCCAAAGCGTCGCCGCAAGCAGCACGCCCATGGCGATGTTGAACCATTTAAGCCGTACCGGATCCGACAGGAAACCGCGCAGCGCAGTGCCGAAACCCGCCCATATCGACACGCTTGGCAAATTGACCAGCGAGAAGGCAAAAGCGATCAACACCACCGACAGGAATGGATGGTCGGCGTTGGTGTAGACGGCCATGGCCGTGATCGCCATCACCCAGGCCTTGGGATTGACCCACTGGAAGGCGGCGGCATCGATGAAGCGCATCGGCTTGGCCTCCGTCTCGCCCTTAGCGCTGAGCGAACGCGACATCGCGATCTTCCAGGCGAGGTAGAGCAGATAGGCGGCGCCGGCGATCTTCAATCCGGTGTGCAGCGCCGGAAACGCCGTCAGCACGGCGCCAAGGCCGAAGCCGACGGCCAGCAACAGCACGCAAAAGCCGATGCTGATGCCCAGCATGTGCGGAATGGTCCTGACGATGCCGAAATTAACGCCCGACGCCAAAAGCATAAGGTTGTTCGGCCCCGGCGTGATCGAGGTTACGAAGGCATAGACCAAAAGGGCAAGGAAGGCGTCGAGGGACATGACGGCTCATAAAGGTCAGGAATGCTGACTTAAATCGACCGGGCGTCGGACGCAACTCCATTCGATTGGTCCAACACGCCCCGCCGTGATCCGTCTATTCCGAGCCAGCCACAGCCGAGACAGTCTACCTGCCGTGAGGCCGTGCCGACAACAGGCCGGGAGCGGCAGCCGTCTCCTGATGGTCGCCCAGACGCCGCAGGCCTTTGCGCTTCGGCGTGTTCTCGGGAAGTTTCACGCTATGCGCGAGACCCAGAGCGGCAAGGATGCGGATGAAAACCCAGCCGAGATCGATCTGCCCGCGTTCGATGCCGAGCCTGGCGGATTCGGGAAACGCGTGATGGTTGCCGTGAAAACTCTCGCCGAAGGTCACCAGTCCGAAACGCGGCAGATTGTAGCCCTGCACGGCGACGCCATCGACGCGCCAGCCCTGCTGCCCTCCCCGATGCGCGAAATGCCCGACCAGCCAATGCCCCGTGAGCGATACCGAGACCCGCACCGCAATGCCCCAGACCACCCAGTTCCAGCCGCCAAGGGCGAAGAACAGGATCGCCCATGGCAGTTGCTGCAGCATCCAGGTGCGCTCGACGAATTTGTAGAAGCGGTCGTTGCGGATCGACGGCTCGATGACGAAATCGGGCGGATTGCGCAACGCGACGGCGCAATGCATCTGCCAGAAGGCGTCGGTGAAGAAGGGCCGGCGATGCGCATGCAGATCGTGGCATGCCGTCTGGCGCTGCGCCCAGTCTCTGATGTCATGCGCATAGATCATGCCGAAAGGGCCTGCCATGCCGACCAGCGTGCCGAGATAGACCAGAGCATGCTCGATCCAGATATGCACCTTGAACGAGCGGTGGATGAGCAGGCGATGCATGCCGACCGAATGACCGGCGCAGATCGTCACCGCCGTTGTCGCCACGAACAAAGCAAAAGCGCTCCAGTTGAAGGTCATCGGCCCGAGCACCAGGGCGATCAGCGTCATTGCGCCAACCCAGATCGACTTGGCCGGCATCCAGACAACGTCGCCATCTTCGGCGTCGCGCCGCGCCGGCGCTTATTTAGGCAGTAAGCTAATTATCTACTATCTCGGATTAGGTATTTAGGCAATAGTCTAAATGCCGGATAAAATCGGACCGAAGGCGCACGCCTTTGTGACCCAAGAGGCGGAAGTGATCGAAGACAAAATATCCGATGCTGAAACAGCTGCTGGCGGCAGCGGCGCCATACAACGTGTGTTCGAGGCGCTGTCGTCGCAGCCCCGGCGCAAGATCCTCGCCTATCTCGCGCACTCGTCGCTGACCGCGGGCGAGATCGCGGCGCGCTTCGACATGTCAAAGCCGTCGATCTCGCAGCACTTAAGCATCCTGGAGACGGCCGGCCTCATCGCCAGGGAGCGGCAGGGACAGTTCATCCGCTATTCGCTGGTCCAGAACAATCTGGTCAACACGCTGAACGGCTTCGTCCAGGACGTCTGCCCGGTCTCGCGCCCGATCAAAAGGGAGAGCAAAGAGCTAGCCGGCAGGATCGATGGCTCGCCCGCAAAATCCGGTGATTGATATCCCGATCGCACCTGGCAGGAGGCCTTCGACACATCAGTCTCGACGGCGATACTTCAGCGCCCAGAGAAACCAACTTAAGATGACTATGGATCCAACGTGGAACAGGATCCCATCCCAGAATCTGGTTGGATTGTCCGCATACGCAACCAGGCTATAGGTTCGTCCGACAGGGACCGTCATCGTTACCCAGGCATGGGCAAGAACCCAGATCGAGAATGCGATCAGAGCGTACATCATCACATGTATCATCAGCTCTCGTCGCGGTGTCATGCGCCACTAATTCTCAGATCGAATTCAGACAGCCTTCGCCAACCGTGATTGCGGAACTTTAATTTCGCATGAATCCCTACATCCCCTGTGGGCCGCGGTTCAATGCCGCCACGCCGGTGCGGCAGATCTCGACCAGGCCGAGCGGCTTCATGATGGCGATGAACTGGTCGAGCTTGGAGCCCTTGCCGGTGATTTCGAAAATGAAATGCTCGGTGTTGGCGTCGATGACCGAGGCGCGAAAAGCGTCGGCCAGCCGCAGCGCCTCGACGCGGGCCTCGCCGGTGCCGGCGACCTTGACCAGTGCCAGTTCGCGCTCCAGCGGCCGCTCCTGGCCGAACTCGTGCGAGCGCACGGTCAGATCGACGACGCGGTGCACCGGAACGATGCGCTCGAGCTGGTGCTTGATCTGCTCCAGCACATGCGGCGTGCCGCGCGTCACGATGGTGATGCGCGACAGATGCTTTTCATGTTCGGTCTCGGAGACGGTCAGGCTCTCGATGTTGTAGCCGCGGCCGGAAAACAGGCCGATGACCCGGGCAAGCACACCCGGCTCGTTGTCGACCAGCACGGAGAGCGTATGGTTCTCCGGTTTCTCGGTTTCCTTGGCGATGAAATAGGCGGAGCCGGTCGGTTGAAGCTGTGCGTTCATGACGTGAATCTCGATTTCAGACTTTTGAGCTAATTCTCTGTTGGCGCACGGCTTCTTTCGACAAGCCCTGCCTCGGCTTGTGTTATCGATGGGGCATGATGTCGCCCGGAAACCGCTTCACACTTTTCTGCATCATGCCCTAGACCAGTTCCCTGCCCTTGGCGTCGATGGCGTTGGCCACGGCTTCATCCGTCGCCTCGTCCGGCAGGAGCATTTCATTATGCGCCTTGCCCGACGGGATCATCGGGAAGCAGTTGGCGAGTGTCGCCACGCGGCAGTCGAACAGCACCGGCTTCTTGACCGAAATCATCTCCTTGATCGCGTCGTCCAGTTCGTCCGGCTTCTCGCAGCGAATGCCATGGCCGCCATAGGCGTCAGCCAGCTTGACGAAGTCGGGCATCGCCTCGGTGTAGGAATGCGACAGACGGTTGCCGTGCAGCAGCTGCTGCCACTGCCGCACCATGCCCATATACTGGTTGTTGAGGATGAAGATCTTGATCGGCGCATCGTGCTGCACCGCCGCACTCATCTCCTGCATCGTCATCTGCACCGAGGCGTCGCCGGCAATGTCGATGACCAGTGCATCGGGATGCGCAATCTGCACGCCGAGTGCCGCCGGCAGGCCGTAGCCCATCGTGCCCAGACCGCCGGATGTCATCCAGCGGTTCGGCTTCTCGAAATGATAGTGCTGCGCCGCCCACATCTGGTGCTGGCCGACTTCGGTGGTGATGTAGGTGTCCATGTCCTTGGTCAGCGCGTAGAGCCGCTGGATGGCGTATTGCGGCATGATCACGTCGTTGTTCATCTTGTAGGCGAGTGAATCGCGCGCGCGCCATTTGGCGATCTGCTCCCACCAGGGATAGAGCGCCTTCTTGTCGGCCTTGGCGCTTGCCCGCCACAGCCGCACCATGTCCTCCAGCACGCGGCCGACATCGCCGATGATCGGCACGTCGGTGTGGACGTTCTTGTTGATCGAGGACGGGTCGATGTCGATGTGGATCTTCTTCGAGTTCGGCGAGAACGCGGTCAGCCGTCCGGTGATGCGGTCGTCGAAGCGCGCTCCGATGCAGATCATCACGTCGCAATCGTGCATCGCCATATTGGCTTCATAGGTGCCGTGCATGCCCAGCATGCCCATCCAGTTCTTGCCCGATGCCGGATAGGCGCCGAGCCCCATCAGCGTCGAGGTGATGGGGAAGCCGGTGAGGTCAACCAGTTCGCGCAGCAAATGGCTGGCTTCCGGGCCGGAATTGATGACGCCGCCGCCCGAATAGATGATCGGCTTCTTGGCGCTCGCCATCAGATCGACCGCGGCCTTGATCTTGTCGAGATCGCCTTGAACCTTCGGCTGGTAGCTGGTGCGGGGCGCCGTCTGCGGCGGCACGTAGATGCCCTTGGCGAACTGCACGTCCTTGGGAATATCGACCACCACGGGACCGGGACGGCCGGTCGTGGCGACATGGAAGGCTTCATGGATGGTGGCGGCCAGTTCGTTGACATCCTTCACCAGCCAGTTGTGCTTGGTGCAGGGCCGCGTGATGCCGACCGTGTCGCACTCCTGGAAGGCGTCGGAGCCGATCAGCGAGGTCGGCACCTGCCCGGTCAGGCAGACCAGCGGGATCGAATCCATCAGCGCATCCTGCAGCGGCGTGACCGCATTGGTGGCGCCCGGCCCGGATGTCACCAAAAGCACGCCGGCCTTGCCGGTGGAGCGCGCATAGCCTTCAGCGGCATGACCGGCGCCCTGCTCGTGGCGGACCAGAATGTGCTCGACCTCGTCCTGCTGGAAGATTTCGTCGTAGATCGGAAGCACCGCGCCGCCGGGATAACCGAAGACATGCTTGACGCCATTGTCCTTCAGCGCCTGCACCACCATTTCGGCGCCTGTCATTTCGCGCCGCTCACTCTGTCCGTTGCTCATCGGTCCTGTCCCGTACTGTCCGCCATCGGGTGATTGCCATTTGGGTGTTGTGGGTCGTTTAGTCGTGTTTCGGGCAATAAAAAAGGCCCCCGAGGGAGCCTGTATGTTGCGCATGGGAGGTTTTCGCCCGGCGGTTACACCGCCTTGCCCACGCGCCTTCCTACGAGAATGAGTGCCTTTTTCATGGTGGCGGACAATAGAATTGGTTTTGCGCCGCTGTCAACGGGCAATGTGGGCGGCCGCTGCCGGTTCAGATCGGCCCGCAGTACCCGGTTCGCTCACTTCCTTTGCCGGGCGACAGGCCGATCGGCTCACCCGGGAAACATTGACGCCGATGGCGGCGCCGCACCTCGCCAAAATGCCGGACTGGACCGAATTGCCGAAACTCACCGTCGTCGGCGCGCGCGAAATGTGGGGCGAATGGTTCGCCGCAGCGCGCATGAAGCCCACTATCGCGCCGGCACAAATTCGACAGTTTCGTCGCGGCACTGGAGGCGGCAAAACACGGCGCTGGCCACTATCTGACCGCACCGTCAGGCGCCCATCTGAGCCCAGCCGAGGAAGCGGTCCGCCGCTGGTTCGCAACGGCCTTCGGCGCCCCGATTTCCCGATAAGTCCCTGAATAAGCGCCAAACTATTGGACGACGTGACGCGGCGCATAATTTGCCGCGATACTGCGCGAAGCCGGACGTTAAGCTTCGGCAGGGTTCCGCCCGCTGCAGGCGGCCAGAGAAAAATCGCGGAGGAAATTCAATGCTCGACAAAGCCCCCAATAAGAAGCTCTCAGACCTGCTCTATACCTTCGGCGCGGCACTCAGCGCCGGCGATATCGACAAGGCCGTGGCCTGCTTTCAGGAGGATTGTTACTGGCGCGATCTCGTCACCTTCACCTGGAACATCAAGACGATGGAGGGCCGCGATCAGGTGCGCGACATGCTGGTCAGCCAGTTGGCGAAGACCAAACCGTCGAACTGGGCGATCGCCAAGGGCGAGGACGCGAGCGAAAGCGACGGCGTGCTGGACGGCTGGATCACCTTCGAAACGGAGGTGGCGCGCGGCTTCGGCCACATCCGGCTGAAGGACGGCAAGATCTGGACGCTGCTCACCACCATGGTCGAGCTCAAGGGCCACGAAGAGCCGGCCGGCTTCGACCGCCCGCTCGGCGCCAAGCATGGCCATGGCAGGAACCGGCCGACCTGGAAGGAAGAGCGCGAGAAGGAAGCCGCCGAACTCGGCTTCAAGACGCAGCCCTACACGCTGATCATCGGCGGCGGCCAGGGCGGCATCGCGCTCGGTGCGCGTCTGCGGCAGCTCGGCGTGCCGACCATCATCGTCGAGAAGAACGAGCGCGCCGGCGACAGCTGGCGCAGGCGCTACAAGTCGCTCTGCCTGCACGACCCCGTCTGGTACGACCATCTGCCCTATATCGACTTCCCCAGGAACTGGCCGGTCTTCGCGCCCAAGGACAAGATTGGCGACTGGCTGGAAATGTACGCCAAGGTGATGGAGCTGAACTACTGGTCCTCGAGCGAAGCCAAGAGCGCTGTCTACGACGACAAGAAAAAAGAATGGACGGTTGTCGTGCGCCGCGACGGCAAGGACATCACGCTGAAGCCGAAGCAGCTGGTGCTGGCCACGGGCCAGTCCGGCAAGGCCAGCATGCCGAACTTCAAGGGCATGGAAAGCTTCAAGGGCGACCAGCATCACTCCTCGAAGCATCCCGGCCCCGACGCCTATGTCGGCAAGAAGGCTGTTATCATCGGTTCCAACAATTCAGCCCACGACATCGCCGCAGCCCTTTGGGAGGCAGGCGCCGACGTCACCATGGTGCAGCGCTCGACCACGCATATCGTCAAGTCGGACACGCTGATGGAGATCGGGCTGGGCTCGCTCTATTCGGAAAAGGCGGTCGAGAGCGGCATGACCACCGCCAAGGCCGACCTTGTCTTCGCCTCCCTGCCCTACAAGATCCTGCACGAATTCCAGATCCCGGCCTATGCCGAGATGAAGAAGCGCGACGCCAGCTTCTACAAAGGCCTCGAGAAGGCCGGCTTCATGCTCGACTGGGGCGACGACGGCTCCGGCCTGTTCATGAAGTATCTGAGGCGCGGCTCGGGCTACTACATCGATGTCGGCGCTTCCGACTTGATCATCGACGGCTCAATCAAATTGAAGAGCGGTGTCGAGGTGAAGGAGGTCAAGGCGCACTCGGTGCTGCTCAGCGACGGATCCGAACTGCCGGCCGATCTCATTGTCTACGCCACCGGCTACGGCTCGATGAACGGCTGGGCGGCCGACCTGATTTCACGGGAGGTCGCAGACAAGGTCGGCAAATGCTGGGGCCTTGGCTCCAACACCACCAAGGATCCCGGTCCCTGGGAAGGCGAACTGCGCAACATGTGGAAGCCGACGCAGCAGGAGGCGCTGTGGTTCCATGGCGGCAATTTGCATCAGTCACGCCACTATTCGCAGTTCCTGTCGCTGCAGCTCAAGGCGCGGATGGAAGGCATCGCGACGCCGGTCTACGCACTGCAGCAGGTTCACCACAAGGGTTAGGCAGCGGCAGACTGGGCAACGCGCTTCCAGTAGATGAGCGTGCCGGTCAGTCCACCATGCGGCTTCAGGGCAAAGTCCGGTATTTCGCCGGTGAGCGTGAAGCCGAGTTTTTCGTAGAGGCCGGAAGCGCCCTCCTCGGTCGCAGTATCCAGCACCAGCAACGTGCGGCCTCTCTCGACGGCAAGAGCCTCCGCGGCGCGCATCAGCCGGCTCGCTATGCCCTTGCCGCGATGTGCGATCCGGGTCATCAATTTGGCGATCTCGGCGCGGTGCGGCTGGTTATCAGGAAAGTCGAGCAGCAAGGTCACGGTGCCGAGGAGAGCATCACCGTCCCAGGCGCCCAGCACCACCCTTTCACCTCTCTCCGCAGCCGTCAGCGACTGGTCCCAGAAGCCTTCCGCCGCCTGCCGGGACAAGGGATGCATGAAGCTGACCGAGCCGCCGGCTGCGACCGTCTCGATCAGCATGTCGATCAGCGCGGCTAGGGTTGCGGCGTCACGGGTCAGGACCTTGATTTCGATGGAACTCATGCCTGCACTATCCCTTGCTAATCCAGACGCACGACGCGGCGCCGTTTTCGTCCTGCCTTGATCGCGGCGATGCGATCGGCGTCTTTCGGCTGCAGGTGCAGCCCGCGTTCGAGGATTTCGAGCGTGTATTCCTCATAGGTCAGGCCGAGCCGTTCGGCCTTTTCCATGCGCATCAGCATCACGTCACGGCTCGGCGCCTTCCACGCCTTGGCGTGCGCTGCCTGCCAGGCGAGGAAGATGTATGGATCGCCCTTGCCCCAGGGCGGTCCTTTGTAATCATCGAGCGGCGGTCCGCCATTGTCGGAGCGCTTGGGACGTCTTGACACGACCTCAGCCCCTGACCAGCGCGACCAGATAATCGGCGGGCTGCTGCCCCACGGCGTGGAACGTGCAGTCCGACGGCGCGCCGAGCGCCAGGCAGTCGCCGGGCTCGAGACTGTGCACGACATCGCCCTCGGTGAATTCGAGACGTCCGGAGATCAGCCACATCTGCTGCTTGATGAAGGCATAAGACGCTGCTGGAAAGCTTACCTTGGCGCCCGCCGGCAATTGCACCCGGATCAGTTCGAGCGGCATGTCGGAGACCGGCGACAGATGCCGCCGGACGTAACCGGTGCCGGGGTCGCGCCACACCGGCTGCTCGCTTTCGCGCAGCAGGCCGCCGCCTTGCTGCTCGGCGCGCGCAATCAGCGTCGACAGCGTCATGCCAAAGGCGGCGGCGATGCGCACCAAGAGCGCCGCGGTCGGGCTGGTCATGCCCCGCTCGATGGTGCTGAGCATGGCTTTCGAGACGCCAGAGCGGTCCGCCAGATCGGCCAGCGACCAGTTCCGCAAGGCTCGTTCGGAGTGGATTCTTCTGCCGATGGTGGAGGAAATGTCATTCGCTATATCAGTCATTCGTCCAATATATCGAAATTCCGGCGTTAGGAAAGAGGCTGGTCGGTTGAATTTTCGCTGATCGGTTAACGCCTGCTACACCATCCCGTCACACGCCACCTTAACCCCATTTGCGTAGGGTCGACGCTCCACGGGAATGGGGATCGGACCGTATGTTTGTCGAGCGCGAAGCCTCCGTCGGAGAACCGACCTCGCAGGAGCGCCGCCGCGCCGAGCAGAACGACAAGCGCATTCTGGGCAATGTCGTGCAGTGCGACGGCGCCCGCGCCACGATCAGCGCCTACGCCGACGACATCGAAGGGGCGGTCACCGGCCTGTGGACGGTCGGCAAGATGATCTCCATCAACCTCGGGACATCGCGCACGGTTGGCCTGGTCTATGAGATCGGCAAGTCGGATCGCGCCTGGAGCAATGAGGGGCAGAACCCGATCGAGGTGAACGTCGAGTTGATCGGCGAGGTGCGCGACGGCGCCGAGCCAGGCGACCGCCCGATTTTCGACCGCGGCATCACCACCTATCCCCATATCGGCGCCATCGCCCACCGCATCCGCAGCCGCGACCTGCAGGCGGTCTATGACCTCGCCGGGCGTCATTCGATCACCATCGGCACGCTGTCGCAGGACGAGGCGATCGACGCCAACATTGCCATCGACGACACGCTGGCGCGCCACTTCGCCATTGTCGGCACGACAGGCGTCGGCAAATCCACGGCGGTCTCGCTGCTCTTGCGCAAGTCGATCGCCGCCCGGCCCGATTTGCGCATCCTCATCCTCGATCCTCACAATGAATTCGCCGCGTCGCTGCCGGAATTCTGCGTCAAGGTGGACTCCAAGACGCTCGATTTGCCGTTCTGGATGTTCAGGCTGGAGGAATTCGCCGAGGTGCTGTTTCGCGGCCGAGAGGTCGTGCCGGAAGAGGTCGATGTGCTGCGTGACCTGATCCCCGCCGCCAAGAATCTCTACCGCAACCCGAATTCCGGCTCCTATGTGCGGCGCGGCAGCGATGCGCTGACCGCCGACACGCCGGTGCCCTACCGCATGGTCGATCTCATCAAACAGATCGACGAGCGCATGGGCCTCCTGGAAAGCAAGAACGACCGCCCGACGCTGAAATCGCTGAAGACGCGCATCGAGTCGGCGGCATCCGACCCGCGCTATCGCTTCATGTTCAATTCGCGGCTGATCGAGGACACGATCCACGAGACGATCGGCAACATTTTCCGGGTGCCGCATCATGGCCGCCCGGTGACCTGCTTCGAGATGGCCGGCATGCCGTCCGAAGTGGTCAACTCCGTCTGTTCGGTGCTGGCGCGCCTCGCCTTCGACCTCGCTCTGTGGAGCGAAGGCCGGCTGAAACTTTTGCTGCTGTGTGAGGAAGCGCATCGCTACATGCCGGCCGATCCGCGGCTCGGCTTCGCGCCGACAAGGCATGCATTATCGCGCATCGCCAAGGAAGGCCGCAAATATGGCTGCTATCTCGGCGTCGTCACCCAGCGTCCGGGCGAACTTGATCCGACCATCCTGTCGCAGTGCTCGACCTTCTTTGCCATGCGCCTGGCCAACGAGCAGGACCAGGCAATCATCCGCTCGGCGATCGCCGATTCCTCCGCCTCGACGCTGGCCTTCCTGTCTTCCATGGGTCAGCGCGAAGCCATCGCCTTCGGTGAAGGCGTAGCGACGACCATGCGGCTGAAATTCGAAAAGCTCGCGCAGGAGCTGATCCCCGGCACAGCCAAGCGCGACGATCTGGAGTCGGATGTCGACGGCGATGTCGATCTCGCCGCGATCGTCGAGCGGCTGCGCAACGTGCCGAAGCCGCAACAGGCGATGGCCTTCGCCGAGGTCGTGGATACCGGCCGCCAGGCCGGCGATCCAGACTACCGCAAGCCGCCAGCGCCGCGCGTCCAGCCAGACGACGATTTCGACATGCGCTACGGCCTGAAGCCCGCCACCTTCGGCATGCGCTCGCAAAGCGATTGAGCTTAAACGAAACGTCCTTCTGCCGAACAATTGAAAAGCCGCCTCGGCGTCCAAGCCCGGCGTCGTTGGACCTCTTGGGTAAATCCCGTCAGGGAATTCGTCAGGCTGAGTCGAATGGTGCCGTCTTCGAGAACCGGAGCGGAGCGTACTTTTTGTACGTGTTGGGGTGGACGGCCCCCGACGGCATCGTGATGTGCCAGAATGAGGTCGTTGCAGATCTCATCAAGGGAGACCGTCCGTGGATAAACTTATTCGCATTGGCATGGATACGTCAAAGAGCGTGTT
>NZ_JAFCGY010000050.1 GCF_016836705.1 Mesorhizobium caraganae
CCGGCCACACCATGCTTTCCAGCAACCGACGGCAATGCTGCTCATCCCGGAAGGCCGCGATCATTTCTTCAACAGTCCGAATGCTGGAAAGCGCTGCAAGCATTTCAGGCATTCTCACCTCCTTCAGCTCAGCCCAAAGAAATCGCAGGAAAAGCCTTAGACCACAACGATATTGCCGTCTTTGGTTGATAAAGGCCGCGTACGATTTCGCACTGCTCTAATTCCGACCCCAACCTGGGACGACACATTCCTGGTGCTCGCGCGTGAGGCGGGGCTCCCCTTGCATTTCAGCCATGGCATTCCGGCTTTGGCGACCCGCGAAGGCCAGAGCTGCGCAGCGCTCGCCGACATCCTGTTGCGGGGTCTTTCCCAGGAGCGGGTCCGCCTTTTATTGGCCCGCGTCCCTCCGGCGCGCGAGAACATTCCGCTCGATTGGGCGAAGGGCCTGAGGCGCAGCGCTGCCCTGACGACGCCACGGCTTTGGCAGCATGCCCTCGAGCGCGCACGCGCCAAGCGGGCTGACGGCGACTTTGCCGAGCGGACATTGCTGCCTCGCTGGTGGGATTTCGGATCGGATCGGGCGGGACGCCGGCTGTTGCGCGGGCCGGCGCTGACCTTGTGGCAGGACGCTTTGCGCATGGCGCCCTCACAGGCGATCGAATTGTCGCTGCGGGCGCTGCGTGTCGATGACGGGCAAGAACCCGGCAACATCATCGTCTGGGGGCCTGCCCGCCATCTGGCGGGCGCACCGCGGAAGCACGTCCGCCTTCTCGGCCTCGAAGCGAATGCCTGGCCACGGCGGGCGATCGAAGACCCGCTGCTTTCCGAGCATCTCCTCGAGGACATTCGCCTCCCGTCGGCGGATATCGCCGACGACGATCGAATGATGCACGACATCATCATGAACCAATCCGCCGACTACACCCTGTCGCGCGGACATAGGAGCGCAACAGGTGGCGACCATGACGTCGGCCGGTTCATCAGGACTGTAGGTTTTGCTTCAACCAATCTTGGGGCACCAGGGATCCTCCCTCCCACCAGTCGTGCTTGAGGTGGTCTGTGAAACGCGAGTCGTTCTCGAATTTCGCGTGGTCGGTGACGATAATCTGCATCTGGCCATCAAATTTTTCGACGACGTCGAAAAGCCACTCGTAGATTTTGCGAACCTCCATCCAGTCATTGTCTTCTGTCTCCCCGTTAGCTGAAGGGAAATAGACCTGTGACGGCTGGTCGAGGATCAAAAAGTTAGGTACGGGGCGCTTGTTCAAGGCAAACCATTCGTGGAGAGCCAGATGGCCGAGCAAGTGATACCACACCCAGTTCCGTCCGCTGCCAAAGCGCGAAAACGGAATCGTCTCGTCTGCAGTCTCGCTGATAAGCCTCGGCCCGCGGAGATCAAATGTCAGAAAACCGTTCGCGTATTCGAGACGTTGCTCGCGAGCCCAGCGGGTGATCTGCTGCCCGATACCGCCGAGGAAGGTCGCGGTCTTCGCACGTACGTCTGACAGGTTAGTCTCTGATTCGAGTTCTTCGATGTCCGTGACCAAGGAGGCCTTCTCAAGTTCCATCGCGACATGTGTCTCGTCGTCGTCGACCGATATGAGCCTGCGGAACATGTCGATCATGCCAGAAAGCCGGGCAACTTCGTGTTTCTGCTCCAATAGCGACTTGATGGAGTCTTCCTCGACCTTCAAGCGTTGATAGGAGTAAGACCATAATGCAAATCCAGAGCGTGGTCCTTTACTCCCTTGACGGCAGGATCAACGAAATCTCGTTCGACCTAGGGCGCGTGAACATTCTCACTGGCCCAAGCGGTCGGGGAAAGTCTGCACTGCTAAGCGTCGTCGATTACTGTCTTGGAGCATCGCGTTTCGAGATCCCGGCAGGTGTGATCTCGAATGCCGTGTCATGGTTCGCCTTGAAACTGGATTTTGGTGCGGAAAGGTTATTCGTGGCCCGCCGTAGCGTCCCCGTAGGGAGGACGGCGAGCAATGAGTTCTTCGTGCGGCCAAACCCGGACCACGAAACGCCGCCTCTGAGTGATTTGAAGCCGAATGCTCGTCGGGATGATCTTGTAGAAAAGATCGGATCGGTTCTAGGCGTGGGAGTCACACTTCTTCCTCGGGCAGACGGCACGGCTGACCGACAAAAGCTTACCTTCCGGTCAGGTCTTATCTACAGCTTCCAAAAGCAGAATGAGATCGCCAACCCGGACCTGTATTTCCATCGTCAAAGCGAACTCGCTCAGACGATAAGAGATACGTTGCCATACTACCTCGGGGCAATCTCCCCTGCCATCATCGAAAAGCAAGCCGAACTCCGCAATAAGCGGAAGAGACTGCGAGAGGTCGAGCGTGCGCTTGAACGCAGCGTATCGATCGCCGCCAATCGTGACACGGAACTCGTATCAATTGTGGCGGAAAGCACCCGGCTGGGTTTGATTGCAACATCCGACATCCCAGCTAGGAGCTCGACGGCACAGATACTTGAGAGAGTTTCTTCGGCCCTCCAAACCACTCTTTTCGCCGGTAGCCAATTAGCGGACGGTCAGGACGTTGACGTCCTCAAGCAGATGAATACTGCGCTACTGAATAAGACTCGTGAAAGATCAGATCTCAAAAAAGAGATTGACGCTCTGGAGCGTTTTGAGATCGACCAAAACGTCGTCGATAGCGCGCTCAACGAGCAGCGGCGACGTTTGACGGCGTTGCATCTCCTCGCAGATGACCACGATTCCAAGCAATGCCCGGTTTGCGAAAGCTGGCTAGAGGGTGTCACGCCGGCTGTAGCGGATATGAAGCAATCTTTGGAAACGCTTGCCGTCGAACTTGCGATGGTGAATTCGGACAAGACCGATGTCCGGGAACAACTCTCCAAGCACCGTGCCGCCGTTACCAATCTCACGTCGGAAATCGCTTCGCTTAGGCGCGAGGTTCCGTTCACCCACATCCTGAGTCTCTGCCCATCCGTTGTAATCGTTGTCGCAGGCGATTCTGTCATAGAGCAAGGCACCATTCTGACTCGACGGCTCGAGCGGTCATGTCTTCAAGTTGTGTGAGCGCCGTCGTGTACGGCATGTGCGTATGGAGTGCACAAGCGACGCCGCGCCGGTGGACCGGGGCGTGAATGCAGACCGCGGAAAGGTTAGGCGGACCTTCGCCGCTTAGAACGTCACCGTCGAGGGATACTTCGATGAGATTCGACGCTTTCACCTCCGACCAATGCAAGCCGAACTTGTTGAGATAGAAACGATCGTTGCGGCCAGGCACCATCACCGTAAAGTGGTTGTCGATACCTTCCACAAAGCCGTCCTTCACGGCCTGCCGGTGAGCAGCCGCTAGATCAACACGCGCGAGAGCACGGAGATTATCCCCTGCGGCGGGATTTTGTTCAGCTTTGCTGTGCATAGGCTTCATCCTTCTTGGGGCAGCCGACGCGCATTGTCTTCTCCTGATCCGGCCCTTTTGGGCTCGTTCCCTGTGTTGGTGGAGTGAACCACGAATCGTTGCGCAGGTGTTTGCGAATGCGCTTGCGCCAAGGGGCGCGTTTCGATAATCGTTGCGCAAAATAGTGAGATATTCGCAGGATTCACGAAAAATTCCGCTCGACACGATTGATATCGCCATTCTTGAGACTTTGCAGAAAGATGCGCGCCGGATTCAGTCCGGCGTGAACGCCATGGCTGCGCATGACGGCTCGGCAAAACCAGGGCGATCGTGACGCACTGCTGTGAAAACCACGGCTTGCCGACGATGTCCTGCTGCCCGCCGGTCGCGACCTGTTCGCGGCGCAGCGATTAGATTGCACCGCCTTCCCGAGCCAGCGTTTCACAGCCGAAAAACCCGCCACTCTTGGGCACGAGCGGCGAGTTTTTGCAGTGCTACTCGGACTGAATACGCGTCCTCAGTCACATTGGCTGCGGGTGGTTAAGTCTGCATTAACATTCAAGATCCGGGCATCTAAATCGATACGAGCGCAAGATGCCGCGCGGTCAGACGTTCCGTGCCCAAATCCTCTTCGCTGTCAAATCGGCAAGGCGTCAGCTATCAGAAAATCTGTGCTTGACGTAACGTAAGGTCCCGTGTTTTTCGCCGTTCAGGGAGTGACTTCCAGTCTCGGTCCAGGGCGACGAAAATGAGGGGCGGCAATGGTGGCTGGCGAGCCAAACGACGTGCGCGTAAAGCGTTGCGGTGGGGGATGGGTGGTTCATATTGTGGAGGACGGCAAACTGACAGTTCATCGGTTCAAGACACAGTCTCCCGCCGAGAATTTCGCCGATAACCAACGAGCCAGGCTCGGCCTTGCCAGCAGGCCACCAATTGACGAGCACTGATGTCACAAATGCGGCGGGTGTTACGCCCCGGAGACCAGGGCAGGAATGGCCAAAGCCTCATCCGCCTCGTCAAGGATGGAGAAGGTGTAGCGGCCATCCGCGTCGAGATCGACGGAGTAGCTCAGGCGGTCGAGTATGTTGTTGTCCTGGTCGAACGTGACGATCCGCGGCTTCAGAGAGGTAATGTGCGCTTCGTCCAGATAGATCGAGCTGCAGACAATGATCTGGTCGTCGGGCTGGCAAGTGCGGGCCGCCGCTCCGTTGAGAATACAGCATCGTGAGCCGCGCTCGCCCAGAATGACATAGGTCGAAATCCGCGCACCGGAATTCTTGTTCCATATTTCCACGAATTCCATGGGCAGGATTCCTGCTGCTTCGCAGTGGTCAGGGTCCAGCGTTATCGAACCATGGTAATTGAGGTTCGCTTCGGTGACGTGGATGCCGTGCAGCTTGCCGGCGACTATTTTTCGCATGGTGCCCTTGTCCTATTGCCATTCATGTCCTGCGCGCATGCGTCGCCCGGCTAGATCCCGACGACAAGCGCCCCGCCGCTGAGTCCCGCCCCCGCGGCTGCCAGCAGGATTTTCTCGTCCTGCCGGAATGGCTGCGTCTGATGGGCCAGCGACAGGGAAAGCGGGATCGTCGCTGCGGAAGAGTTGCCGTATTCGGCGATCGTCTTGACGATCGCATGATCCGCAATGCCGAGGTTCCTCCCAACCGCGTCGAAAATGCGAGCATTGGCCTGGTGCGGCACGAACCGATCGATGTCTTGGGGCTGCATCTGGGCTGCTGCGAGCGCGTCCTGCGAGCAGGCAGTCATCATCTCGACGGCCTTGGCGAACACTTCGCGGCCATCGGTGATCGTCATTCGAGTTTGCGCGAGGTCGAGGTCGCCGTGGAACGGCGTGTTGCCTCCTCCAGCAGGGATCTGGATCAACCCGTAGCGCGAGCCGTCCGAATCCACCGAGGCGCCGAGAATGCCTCGGTCCGGATCATCGCATGGACCGATCACCATGGCGCCGGCGGCATCGGCAAACAGCACGGCGCTGGCGCGCTCGGCCGGATTGATGCGGCGGCTGAGGATATTGGCGGCTACGACGAGGCTCGCTTTGCCGTGAAGTCGGGTGAATCCGTCGGCGAACATCAGCGCATAGATGAAGCCGGCGCAGGCGCCGGTCAGATCGACCGCGCCGGCGCGGACGAGCCCCAGCCGATGCGCGACCAGCGGCGCGCTGGGCGGCAGGAGGTGATCGGGCGTCGAGGTGGCAAGCAACAAAAGACCGATGTCGCTGCGGTCAATGCCGGCATTCGTCAGCGCCATGTCGCCGGCATGCGCGGCAAGGCCGGACAGCGTGTCTTCGTCGGTTGCCCAGAAGCGTGACCGTATCCCGGTGCGCCGCTCGATCCAGCCGGGCTCGAGCCCGAGACGGTTTTCGACTTCCGGGTTCTCCACCTTGCGCGACGGCGCATGATGACCAAACCCGAGAATGCGCGACGACCTGCTCATGGTCTTGAACCGAAGCGTTCGCCGGCTTCCTCAATGGCATCATAGAGCCCGTCCAGTTCGTCGCCGGTGATGCAATAGGGCGGCAGAAGATAGAGGACATTGCCGAGCGGGCGCACGAGCAGGCCGCGCTCAAGGAAAAAAGCGCGCAGTTTTGGCCCGATCTCGGCCAGATAGCCGGCTGAGCCTGTGCGCAGATCGATGGCCGCGATCGTGCCGGTCACCCGGCTGTCGGTGAAGCAGGAATTGTCGCGAAAGCGTTGAAGCCCGGCGGCCTGCCTCGCGCTCAAGGCCGCGATCCGGTCAGTCACCGGCTCGTCCTGCCAGATCTCGACATTGGCGAGTGCGGCCGCGCAGGCAATCGGATTGGCGGTGTAGGAGCTCGAATGAAAGAAGGTCTTCTTCCGGTCCTCGGAATAGTGAGCCTGGAATATGGCGTCGGTGGCAAGCGTTGCCGCCAGCGGGATGGCACCGCCTGTCAAGCCTTTCGAGGTGCACAGGATATCCGGAGAGATGGACGCCTGCTCGCAGGCGAACATGGTCCCGGTGCGCCCCCAGCCGGTCATCACCTCGTCGGCGATCAGGAGCGTGCCGGAGGCTTCGGCAATCTTCTTCAATTCGGCCAGAACCCAGGCCGGATACATCAGCATGCCGCCGGCGCCAAGCACCAGCGGCTCGACAATCAGCGCGGCGGCGCGCCGGTCGCGGCTGACGGCCTCGAACCGATCGAGCGTCTCCTGCTCGTGTCCCGTGGACGGGAAGGGGATGGTGTCGACCTCGAACAGCAGGGGCTCGTAGGCGGCGTTGAACACACCGCGGGCACCGACGCTCATCGTGCCGATCGTGTCGCCATGATAGCTGTGCTCCATGACGACGATGCGCGAGCGCGGTGGGCCGGTGTTGCGGAAATAGCCGAGCGCCATCTTCAGTGCCACTTCGACGCAAGTCGAGCCGCTGTCGGAATAGAACACCCGATCGAGACCGGAGGGAGCGAGGCTCACAAGCGCCTCGGCCAGCCGTTCGGCCGGCTCGTGCGTGAAGCCGGCGAAGATGATCTGGTCGAGTTTCGACGCGGTTGTCTCTATCGCCTTCATGATGCGGGGATGGCGGTGCCCGTGGGTGACCACCCACCAGGAAGAGATGGCGTCGAGGATGCGCGTACCGTCGGCCTTGTGGAGATAGGCGCCTTCCGTCAGGACGATTTCTGGGATCGCCGGCTCGAGCGCGTGCTGGGTGAAGGGATGCCACACACTGGACTGCGACATCAGTCACCTCCTGTAATCGAGGCGAAGGCGAAGCCGGCAATCATCGCCTCTCGCAGCGTCTTGCCCGTTAGCGGATCGAGCAGCGGCAGCCTGCCGAGCTCCGGCACCCCGCCGAATTCCACGATTGTCCTTTGCGTATCGGCCATCTCATCGCCGATGAAGGCGATGCCAGCCAGCGGGATGGAGCGGGCGCGCAGGGCTTCGATCGACAGCAGCGTGTGGTTGATGGTGCCGAGTGTGGTGCGGGCGCACAGAATGACCGGCAACCGCCACTGCTCGAAAATGTCGATGAACCTTGTGCGTCGGTTAAGCGGCACCATCAGGCCGCCCGCGCCCTCGATCACGAGCGGCGCCGGCAGGACCGGAAATGAAAGATCGGCAGCCTTGATCGATATGCCGTCGATTTCGGCCGAACGGTGCGGCGAAAGTGGGCTGTTCAAGCGGTAGGCTTCCGGCAGCACGCGCCCCGCGGGCAGGCCGGCAAGCCGCGTAACAATCTCGCTGTCAGTCTCGCCGTCGAGACCCGATTGCACGGGCTTCCAATAGAAGCCGTCGAGCAGGCCGGCTAACCCAGCCGAGAATACCGTCTTGCCAATTCCGGTGTCTGTTCCGGTGATGACGATGCGCATGGTCATGCCGAGGCCAACGCCTCGGCGAGCGCCTCGACCATGGCCGAAATGTCGGCTTCGTCGACGTTGAGTGTCAATGATATGCGCAGACGGGACGTGCCCTCGGGCACGGTCGGCGGGCGGATGCCGCGTATGTCGAAGCCGCGCGCCTGCAGGCCCGCCGCCACCGCCATGGTGCGGCTGACGTCGCCGATGACAACTGGCTGGATCTGCGATCCGCTCGGCGTCACGCCGCAGCGTTCGGCCAATTGACGGCCGGCGAAGGCAGCGCGTTCGTGCAGCTGAACGCTGCGCAGGGGTTCGTCGGAGAGCACTGCCAGCGCTTCGCGCACTGCCACTGCCATCAGCGGCGACGGTGCGGTGGCGTAGATGAATGGCCGGCATCGGTTGACGAGATAGTCGCACAGCGTTCGCGGTCCGGTGACCAGCGCGCCGGACGCGCCGAGCGCCTTGCCGCATGTGTGGAGTGCGACGATGTTGTCGCGGCCCTCGAACGCGGCGGCGAGGCCGCGGCCGTCCGGTCCCCAGACGCCGGTGGCATGCGCTTCGTCGACGACAATGAATGCCTCGTGCCGATCCGCAAGCGCCATCAGGCTGGCCATCGGTGCGCGGTCGCCATCCATACTGTAGAGGCTTTCGACCGCAATCCAGACGCGCCCCGTGCCGCCTTCGGCGCGCCAGCGCGTGATCGCATCCTCGACAGCGTCGACGTCGTTGTGCGCGGCGAGCTTGAACTCGGCGCGGCCGGCCTGGGCCCCCTGATGCATGCTGGCATGAGCGAGCTCGTCGAGGACCAAAAGGTCGCCCTTCTGCGGCAGGGCGGTCAGGAGAGCGAAGTTGGCGATGTAGCCGCTGCCGAAGAACAGCGCGCGGTCGGCCCCGAAGAACGCCGCCGCGTCTGCCTCCAGCTGCTCATACTCCGGCGCATTGCCGCGCAACAGCCGCGACCCGGTGGCGCCAACCGGCGTGCCTCGCGCAATGGCTGCAGCAACCGCATCGCCCAGTCTCCTGGAGGCGGCAAGCCCGAGATAGTCGTTCGACGAGAAGTCGAGCCCGGCGCGGGGCGCAAGCGTCCGCAGCCGGTCCTTGCGCGCCAGTCCCTGCAAGGTCGCCTCGTACCGGGCCAGCGGTGCCCCGTTCATCGCGCCTCGAGTTCCATCGGCTCGATGCCGAGGCGCCGGAACAGAAGGGTATCCTTGTCCTCGCCGGGATTGTCGGCGGTCAGCAGCGTGTCGCCGACGAAGATCGAATTGGCGCCGGCAAAAAAGCACAGCGCCTGCATCTCGTCGGTCATGGCGGTGCGGCCGGCGGAAAGGCGGATATGTGATTTCGGCATCATGATGCGCGCCAGTGCGATCACGCGCACGAATTCGATCGGCTCGATCGGCTTGGCTTCGGCCAGCGGCGTTCCTGCGATCGGGATCAGCATGTTGATCGGGACGCTTTCGGGATGCTCCGGCAGATTGGCCAAAGTGACCAGCATGTCGATCCGGTCCACCGGATCCTCGCCCATGCCGACAATACCGCCACAGCACACCCTGATGCCGGCTTGGCGAACCTGCTCGAGCGTATCGAGCCGGTCAGCAAAGCTGCGCGTGCTGATGACCTCGCTATAGTAGCGTTCCGACGTATCGATGTTGTGGTTATAGTAGTCGAGACCAGCCTGCTTCAGTCGAGCGGTCTGCTCAAGATCGAGCATGCCGAGCGTCATGCAGGTCTCCATGCCCAGCGCCTTGACGCCTTCGACCATCGCCACCACCGCGTCCATGTCGCGTGCCTTCGGGTTTCGCCAGGCAGCACCCATGCAATAGCGCGTGGCGCCCGCGTCACGAGCCTTGGTCGCCTCGGCGATGACGCGGTCGACCTCCATCAGCTTCGACGCCCTCAGGCCGGTTTCGTGATGGGCCGACTGGCTGCAATAGCCGCAATCCTCCGGGCAGCCGCCTGTCTTGATGCTGAGAAGCCGGCTGAGCTGGACCTTGTTGGGATCGAAGTTCTGGCGGTGAACGGTTTGCGCCAGGAAGAGGAGATTGTTGAAGGGTGCATCGTGAAGTGCCCGAGCTTTCTCCAGGGTCCACATCCCTCCATCAGCGCATTGCGTGGGTGGCGTCGTCTTAGTCGGATTGTCGTGCATGTCCGTCCAGTTCTCAGCTTTTGGCTTGCCGTGTCTTCGTCGTCCGAGTCAGGCCGGTTGATGTGTATCGATCCTGACCATTTGCTCGTGGGTTATCAGGGCGCTCGATGATCAAGTCCGATATCGAGGATCGGCGCGCTGTGGGTCAACCAGCCGATGGAAATCAGATCGACACCGGTCGCGGCGATGGCTGGCGCCGTCGCGGGCGTGACCCTGCCCGATGCTTCGGTGATCGCCTGGCCCGCAACCATTCGCACCGCCTGGCGAAGCTCATCGGCCGACATGTTGTCGAGGAGGATCGCATCGGGAGCGAACCCAAGGACCTCCTCCAATTGGGCCAGCGTATCAACCTCGATTTCGATCTTGACGAGATGGCCGACACTTCGTCGCGCCCGCTCGATTGCCGTGCGAATTCCGCCGGCGATGGCGATGTGGTTGTCCTTGATCATGATGGCGTCGTCGAGGCCGAAGCGGTGATTGGCGCCGCCGCCGGCGCGCACGGCGTATTTCTCGACTGCCCGCAATCCCGGCGTCGTCTTGCGGGTGCAGACGATTTTTGCGCCGTGACCGCGGACCGCCGCGACGAGGGATGCCGTCGCCGTGGCGATGCCGCTCAGGTGACAGAGAAAATTGAGTGCCGTTCGTTCCGCCGTGAGTATGGCCCCGGCCGGACCGCTCACCGACGCAATGGTCTCGCCCTGCGCCACTTCGCTGCCATCCGCACGATGCACGGTCATTTCGACATTTTGGTCCATGAGCCGGAAAGCGAGCATGGCTAGATCGAGCCCGGCGACAACTCCGGACTGCCGCGCAACCAGCACGGTCGTCGCATGATGGTTCTTCGGCACGATGGCGTCGGTCGTCAGATCACCCGCCCGGCCGAGGTCTTCCAGAAGTGCTGCCCGCACCAGGGGTTCAAGCATGATGGCGGGAAGCGGCGAGAGGTTCATTGCTCGACCTCTTCAAGCGTTCGCGAACATGCGAATGCCCGGGCCGTGGCCAAGGCCTCATCGAGCGTGAGCCTGGAGCGGCGGGCGATGGCAGCGCGATCGGGAAAGTCCGTCCGATAGTGAGCGCCACGACTTTCCCGGCGCTGCAAGGCGGCAATCGCGATCATCAGCCCAACTGCTGCGGGGTCGGACGCAGCATCGTGGCGTTTGGCGAGCGGAAGCAATCTGCTCACCGCCTCGCGCAAGATCTCGCCATCTCGTTCCACGCCAAGGCTGCGTGAGAGAAGAGGGCGCAAGGAGATTGGATCGGGAGACGGAATTTCCCGTGCCGTCAATCTTGTTCTGACGCCGATCGGAGATCCTGCCACGCTTTCAGCTACCCAGCGCGCGCACACGACGGCCTCGGTCAACGAATTGCTGGCGAGCCTGTTGGCGCCATGCAGTCCGGTCGAGGCGACTTCGCCGCAGGCCCAGAGCCCCTTGACGGAGGTGCGGCCGGACCCGTCCGCGGCCACTCCACCCATGTGGTAGTGTTGGGCCGGACGAATGGGAATGAGATCGCGCACGGGGTTGATGCCGACTCCACGACAGGCAGATGAGATTGTCGGAAATTGTCGCTCGAATTCCGGGCCAGGCCGTTGCCGCGCGTCGAGAAAAACGCGGTGACCGTTCGCAAGGTGGTTCCACACCGCGCGCGTCAAGACATCGCGGGGCGCAAGTTCCGCGTCATGCAAGTCTTCGAGGAAGCGCCGGCCTGTTTCGTCGACAATCGTCGCGCCTTCGCCGCGAACCGCCTCACTGATGAGCGGCATCGGACGGCCATGCCCGTCAAGCGCGGTCGGGTGGAACTGGATGAATTCCAGATCGGCAAGGACAGCACCAGCGCGCGCTGCGAGGGCCACCCCCTGTCCGCAGCTACCGAGCGGATTTGTCGAGTCGTGGAACAGGCCGCCAATCCCGCCTGTCGCGAGGACGACCCGCCCCGTACCCAAAAATACAGGACTCATCGAACAGCTTGCCCAAACGCCCCGGACCGTATTGTCCTCCACCGCCAGCCGGCGCGCCTCCACGCCCTCTACAACCACAATCGACGGAATAGAACGCACGGCCGTGATCAGGGCACGCATGATCTCACGTCCGCTGCCGTCGCCGCCGGCATGAACGATTCGCCGGCGGCCATGCGCGGCCTCCAATCCAAGGCGCAGTGCTCCTTCAGGCGTCCGATCGAAGCGGACCCCAAGGGTCGCCAGGGCCTCAATCGCGTTAGGGGCCGTATGAAGGATGCGGGTTGCGATTTCTGCGTCGCACAGCCCATCGCCGGCGGCGAGCGTGTCGGCGAGATGCAGTACCGGATCATCGTCATCACCGAGGCTCCCAGCCAGCCCGCCCTGCGCCCACGCGCTCGATGCCTCAGATCCGAGCGGCGTCCTGGACAAAATAAGCACGGGTTCTGGCGCCAGATGAAGCGCGGTCAATAATCCGGCAATGCCGCCGCCAATTATGATGGGCCGGCCAAAGAAGCTGCGGACAGCCGCGCTCATACGGCGAGCATCCGTTCGACGGCCAGACGCGCACGCCCGGCGATCCCGGGCTCGATGGTCACGACGTGCTGGTTCTCTTCGAGCGCGGCGCGGATGTTGGCGAGCGTTATCCGCTTCATATGCGGACACAGATTGCAGGGCCGGATGAACTCGATCTCGGGATGCTCGACCGCGACATTGTCGCTCATCGAACATTCCGTCATCAGCACGACGCGTGTCGGCTTTTGCCTTTCGACATAGTCGGACATGGCAGCGGTCGAACCGGAAAAGTCGGCTTCAGCCACCACGTCGGGCGGGCATTCGGGATGCGCCAGCACCGTTACACCGGGATGATTTTCGCGCAACTCGCGGATGTCGGTCGGCGTGAAGCGTTCATGTACCTCGCAATGGCCTTTCCAGGCGATGATCTCAACCTCAGTCTGGGCGGCAATATTCTGGGCCAGATATTCGTCCGGCAGCATGATGACCCGAGTAACACCCAGGGACTCCACGACGGCTTTCGCATTGCCGGACGTACAGCAGATGTCGGACTCGGCTTTCACTTCGGCCGACGTGTTGACGTAGGTGACGACCGGCACGCCCGGATAGCGTTGTCGCAGCAGACGGACATCCTCGGCGGTAATCGAGTCGGCCAGCGAACAGCCTGCTCGCAGGTCGGGAATGAGCACCGTCTTTTGCGGGTTGAGCAGCTTCGCCGTCTCGGCCATGAAATGCACGCCGGCGAGCACGATCACGTCCGCTTCAGTCGACATCGCTTGGCGGGCAAGCGCCAGGCTGTCGCCGACGATGTCGGCGACGCAATGGAAGATCTCGGGCGTTTGGTAATTATGCGCCAGGATGACGGCGTCGCGCTCCCGCTTCAGCGCTAGAATTGCCTCGATGTCATCCAGAAAGGTCGGCCATTCATTCGGGGGGATGACGCGCCGAACACGGTCGTACAGGGACGCGCCCGAAGGCAGGACGGCGCTCATCGAGCCTCCAGTTATAGTCTACATGATTATAAGCCATATAATCGTTGTGACTATAAGGATGTCAAGCCCGGGTGAGCGGCAATTTTGTCCCGGCCACAGGCCTCTCGTCGAGAATGGCGTGGCGGAAGCGATAGAGCTGCGCCGGCCGGCCCCCGGTTTCGGCGGTCGTCTCCCCAGTCTTCTCAACCAGCTCCTGTTGCTCGATGAGCCGGCGAAAGTTCGGCTTGTTGATGAGCCTGCCGGAGAGCGCCTCTACAGTTCGCTGCAGCTGCAAAAGTGTGAAGAGCGGCGGCATCAGCTCGAAGACGACGGGCCGGTATTTGATCTTGGAGCGCAACCGCGCAATGCCGGTCGCCACGATGCGGCGATGATCGGCGACCATGGACTTGCTGTGCACCAGCGTAGGCGGCGACGCGTCCCGTGCGCTTCCGGCCTCTTGGACCAGGCGTGCTTCGTAGACCAACTCATAGCGTTGAAGCGTGAGTTCCTCGTTCCAATGGCGGTCGTCGAAGCCGAAGGCTATCGCCGCCCGCTGCCGGCGTTCGCGTCGCGTGGCCGCGTCGCTGGCGCCGTCTGCCCATTCAATCAGGCGCGGTCGCAGAACTTCCAGCACCACCGGCGGCGTGCCGGAGCGGTGGTCCTCCCATGGAAAATATTCATACCAACTTTGCCAGCCGCACTTGGACGAGCCCGTTGCCTGTTCCTTGCGGGTCAGGGCCAGATAGCTGATGGAGATGACGCGCTGCTGGCGCTCGGCGCCAATGCGGTCCCGATCAGCGAAGGTATAGAGTTGCTCAATGTACCCCAGCGGGTGGCCGGTCTGCTGCTCGACCCACCCCCGTAAACCGGATTGCGGCGATCGGTGCTCAAGCGCAAATGGTCCGGAGGGCAGGGTATCCGCCTGCCCGATGGTGAGGACACAGGGTTCACTGTCATTTACGGCAACGACAACGGCGATCAGATCCACTTTGGCTTCGTCAGCCTTGACGGCGGCTCTGTCTTTCCTGGTTCCTGTTGCCTGATGGTCCATGTTCGCGAAAGTGTTTGGCCCAGCCCCGGAGCGCCTGAATCGATTTAGTGTAAGCGTGGCTGCCCGCACGTCAACACAGCACAGCTGTACGGCCATTTTTTAGCTCTTCGCAGTTGCACAAAAGTGTGCCAAACGCGACACCCGCGGTGGGTAACGCAAGGGAAGGAGGCATGGGGTGAGCGCAGCTGGTGGTACAAAGGCAATTACACCGCCGGATATTCGCTTGCGGAAAGGCCAGACTCCACTCGTCTGCCTGAGGGCATACTCCACGCCGATCGCGAAGCTGGCTGATCGACAATGCGACATCGGTCTTGTCGGCGACAGCGTAGGCATGGGGCTGAACGGCCTGTCGTCGACGCTGGGGCGTCACCCTCGATATGGTGATCATGCATGGCAAGGCGGTGCGGTGCGGGCTCGAGCGGGCGCTCTTGGTCGTCGATCTGCCATTCGGCTCGTACGAGGAGGGGCCGGAGCAGGGTTCCGCAACGCTGCACGCCTGATGGCAGAGGCCGGTTGTGCAGCGGTGAAGCTCGACGACGGCGAGAACAGGGCAGCAACCATCCGCTTCCTGACGGCCCGGGGCGTCCCGGTGATGGCCCATGTCGGCTGACGTCGCAGGCTAACACATTCGGAGGCTATCGCGTGCAGTGGCGGGGAGGCGATGCAGAGCGGATCAGGCGCGACGCCGGTGCGGTCACGGAGGCCGGCGCTTTGTCCGTGGTGCTGGAGAAAGTGCCCGAGCCGCTTGCACGGCGCATCACTGCAGAGATCGCCATCCCCACAATCGGCATCGGGGCCTCGCCAACCTACGACGGCAAGATCCTGGTGGTCGACGACATTCCGGGCATGTTCGCCGACTTCCGGCCGAAATTTGTCAAGCGCTATGCCAAACTTGGTGCGGAGGCGAACGCGGCGATTGCCGCTTATGGCGCCGATGCGAGGGAACGGCGCTTTCCGGCGGCCGAACATCTCTACGCCAACGCGTCGAATGGAGACGTCGCATGAGTGTGCCAATCGTTCGCACTGTTGACGAACTTCGCACCATTGCTGCGGAATGGCGCCGTTCTGGCGCCAGTATCGCCGTCGTGCCGACCATGGGGGCATTGCATGAAGGACATCTGAGCCTTGCGCGAGCAGCGCTTCAGAAGGCCGATCGGATCATCGTGACGCTGTTCGTCAACCCCAAGCAGTTCAACAGCGCCGCCGACCTTGCCGCCTATCCGCGCACCGAGAGCCAAGATGCGGCAAAGCTCGCGCTACTGGGCGCGCATCTGCTCTATGTGCCGGATGCGGTGGAGATTTATCCGGCGGGTTTCGCCACAACCGTGTCAGTGTCCGGCATCAGCCAAGGCCTGTGCGGCACATTCCGGCCTGGGCATTTCGACGGAGTGGCGACCGTCGTTGCCAAGCTCTTCTTGCAGACCGGCGCGGACTTTGCGTTTTTCGGCGAAAAGGATTTCCAGCAGCTTCAGCTTGTCAGGCGCATGGTCCAGGATCTGGATATTCCGATCACCGTGGTCTGTTGTCCGACAGTCCGCGAAGCCGATGGTCTTGCACTATCGTCCCGCAATTTCCGGCTCTCGCCAGCAGAGCGCGCCATTGCCCCAAATCTCGCATTGGTCCTGATCGAGACGGCTGAGCGGCTTGCGCGCGGCTCTCCCGTCCTGCCAACGCTTGCCGAAGCGCGCGCGGCAATTCTGGCTGCAGGCTATCGCGACATCGAATACCTGGAGCTTCGCGGGGAAACAGATCTACAGCCAATGACAAGCCTTGACCGACCGGCGCGCCTACTTGCAGCAGCTTGGCTCGGCGAAACACGGCTCATCGACAACGTCAGAACATCACCGGTTTTTTCAGAAGTTAGATGATTACCCGGCGTTCAGTAGCGCGCCGCAACGGGGTATAAGTAAGAAGCGATGGCTGGGATGATGGCGACCGAATCGTGCGCGCAGCATCGATGCGCGATCGTTCAAACCAAGGTCTCCGTCTGGCATCGACCGGAGGTTAGGCAAAGCGCAGATGCATCGCGTGTTTCAAAACTTCGTCGAGTAACTCTATGCAGGCGTTGATGCCGCCGATCTCAGAACGTGGTTTGCGCGGATGCCACCGGCGAACAAAGAGCGCAAAAACGCCAAGGGCGTGGGTCTTTTATGAACCCTCCGTGTGTCTGGATTCGAACGTGAAGCCGAGTTCGAACGGCATGCTCGTACCGCAGGAGACGGCTCGGACGGCTGCAGCCGATTGTCCCATCATCTCAGCCGAACCTCGGCTTCGGAGATGCCATTTCGTCTCGGAGATGGCGGGGGCTCGGCTCAGGAGTCCCGCCAGGCAAGGTCCGCCTTCGAGAAGTGAGAATTGGGCTCACGAAGGGCAGCCAAGCGTGAACTTACGCCGAAGCGTCCCCGCACCTGGCTGATCGCCAGCAGAAGCTCGCAGATTCTTGGCGGCGGCACTTAGTGCAAGGCCAAGGCTAAGCGCTGCCGCCTCCGAAGCGCCACACCGGGATACCGACCTTGCGCGCCTTGTCGGCAGCCCGATTGCCAGCCGGGGAAGACCGCGACTCCAGTCGGCAAGACCTGCGGCATATCGGCGTTGCGCATGACCGGTGCGGCGTTGCCGTGCTTTGTCCCGTCCCGCTTGAAGGCATCTGCGACATCTTGCGAAAATCGGCCCAGCGGGCGGCAATGCGCTCGGTGATTTTGGCGACCTTGACTCCCGAACCAGTCCCGCCGTCGGAGGCGAATGCCGGTCTCCCGGATGGCGAACTTTATTGCGATCGCCGATACGCTGACCGCCATGCCTCCAGCTTGCGGTTGGTCCGTTGATATCCATCATGTAGATGCGTTTCCATCAAAACAATCGATTTTACGCAGAATGACCGGAATGAAAAAGGTCGCTCGGGAGGATCTCTCTATGCGCAAGCATAGAGCCTGAAGGGTCACGAGACGTCGCGTCGTCTGGTTAATCGCGACCGCCGACGCGGCGCAGTTGCCATGACGAAATAAAATGAGGGATATGTTTGTGCCGACTGTACGCAACAGCGCTTTTGCCATTATTTTTTGCTCGGCCACCGTGCTGCCGCCGTTAACGGCGTCAGCAGAGACTATCTTCGGAACCCTATCTAAGGCCTATCAGAACAATTCTTCGCTGAATTCGACCCGCGCCGGCACACGCGTCACGGACGAGGGCGTGGCCATCGCCAAGTCGGGCTGGCGTCCGACCATCAAAGGCTCCGCGGACATCGACTATTCCAGCAGCCACCTCAACGGCTCGAACCGGAGCGTGCGCCTAACCAAAGGCAATTTCGGCGTCGAAATCGATCAGACCCTGTTCGACGGTTTTCAGACCAGAAACAATGTCAAGGCCGCCGAAGCGCAGGTCGGCGCTTCGGTCGAGAGCTTACGCAACGCCGAACAAGACACCCTGTTCAACGCGGCCCAGGCCTATATGAACGTAATTCGCGACCGGCAAGTTGCCGTGCTGACGGAGCAGAATTTGCAGTCCGTGACCGAACAGGCGCGTGATGCGCGTTCGCGCTTCGAGGTTGGTGACGGCACGCGCACCGACGTCGCGCAGGCCAATGCCCAGCGCGCCAACGCAGTGGCGAAGTTGAGTGCCGCCCGCGCGCGGGCGCTGGCTAGTGCGGCAAGCTATCGCCAGATCGT
Organism: Mesorhizobium caraganae; assembly: GCF_016836705.1. Classification (GTDB taxonomy): domain Bacteria; phylum Pseudomonadota; class Alphaproteobacteria; order Rhizobiales; family Rhizobiaceae; genus Mesorhizobium; species Mesorhizobium caraganae. The sequence continues at coordinate 18,023 of NZ_JAFCGY010000050.1, forward strand.
CGGGGACGAGCCGGGGAAGCTCAGGCCGGCGGCGCCGGTGGCAAAATTGCTGCCGTCGAGCCTCGATGCGGCAATCGCGATCACATCAGCCGAGCATCCGGCCATCCTGGCCACCCAGCATCTTGTTGACGCGGCGGCGTTTTCAGTGAAATCGGCCGAAGGCGCGCTGCTGCCCCAGCTTTCCGCTAGCGCCGGCGTCTCGAGCGCTTATCGCAACACCGTGCCCGGCGTGATCACCTCGGGAACGGAAGGCACAACCAATTCGGCCAGCATCGGGGCGACGCTGACCGTGCCCATTTATTCTGGTGGCCGCACTTCAGCACTGGTGCGCCAGTCCAAGGAATCGCTCAGCCAGGCTAGGATCAAGGTCGACGTCAGCCGCGACCAGGTGCGCCAAGCGGTGACCGCGGCATGGACCGCTTATACCGCCGCTCAGCAGAGCGTCGCGGCCAACCGGCAGGCGATCGCAGCCGCGCAGCTTGCCTTGAACGGCGTCATCGAGGAGCGCAATGTCGGCCAGCGCACTACCCTCGACGTATTGAACGCCCAGAACGACCTCATCACCGCCAAGATCGATCTTGCCAGCGCCGACCACGACGTGGTGGTAGCGAGCTATGCCATCCTACAGGCGACCGGCCGTCTGTCGGTCGAGCGCCTTGGCCTGAACGTGACAAAGTACAAGCCTGAAGAGCACTACAACGCGGTCAAGGACAAGTGGATCGGCCTGCGCACGCCGGACGACCGCTAGCCGATCAACGCACGCCTGCGAACGATCCCTGTTGGTCGGAGTCGAGAACGGCAAAGGCAGCTCTCCAAGCCGACTTCGAGCATCATACGCCGTCCAACTTTCCAGCACTGACTAACTGCGGTAAAAGTTGACGGATGCTCGCCTGCCCAAGGATGCGACGGTCGGTCTTGTATGCTGGCCGGACTGGCGTCATGACGAAGCTTACCACTACGCCGGACGATTGCCACGCACTGCCTGGGCCAGGGAGTTTCTTCGGCGCAATCCGCAATTCCAGCGCGACCACGCCAAGAGTGTACCGCCCGCCTACATTGTCAGAACACGCGCCGATACGAAGAGAATTGAGCTGACGACAAGATCATCTTTTCTCAGGCTATGGTTGGACGCCACGTCGGCAAGGGTCTTTGGGATCCGCGCGACTGCGCCCGTATTCTACGAGCGGCCGCGGAGCCGGTTGGGCTTGACCACGATTTTGAACCGCTTGATCTTTCTTCGCTCTCATGCGGCAAGGACATCCTGCTGGCAGCTGCCGGTGTGCAGCACGTGCTGCTGAGGCAGGACTGTCGGAGTCAGCAGCGGTGCCTCCGTTCTCCGCCCGTTGCGGCTATATGTCGACGCAATCGTGCCGCCGAGGCACCTGAAGTTCCATGTCGCTACCCTTCAGTTCCTGAATGACATCAATGGTTGCGGCCGCTTGGCAGCTGCTTGCTTTCCGACGGAACCCCGCGGAGAGCGTCTTTCGTATCGTGCTCCAGGCTTTGGATGGCTCGCCTGCCGGAGCATCCCATCAGGAGATCGCCATTGCCCTGTTCGGGAGAACGGCGTGTCGAAGAAGATTGGTCTCATCCAGGTAGCCCATCTTCGCGATCAGGTGCGTCGCGCCATCCAACTGGCCGCTACCTGATGGGCGGCGGCTACAGACAGTTCCTGATGTAATTGTGGTGACAGCTTCGTGATTGTCTTGTTCGAAAACGCGCAGGCATCTAGCTCCATTTGTCACTGACGAGGGTATTGTGCATTGCACAAAGCCTGACGCGCGGCTAGCGTTCTTCCGGTGCGGGAATCGGGTTTGGGCAATAATGACGAAGCGGTGAGAATCGATGCTTCGTTGATAGTGCATTCATACCTGAGGACCCTGATGACCTTTACGAGCCCTGACGAATCCGAAGCTACAAGCATCGAGGCGGTCGCGCGAAACGGCAGCATGCTGCATCGCATCGCCGTCCGCATTCCGACCTATCTGTCGGATCTTCGCGAGAACCCGGCATGGCTGCCGATGTTCATGTTGGCGCGCACCATGCCGGCGCGGAGAATGCACTGGCGTGGTGCAAAGCCGGTCCGAACGTCGCAAAGAGCCCAGGACACGATGTTTGCTGGCGTCAATCGCCGCGACGTCGTCGACGCGCTGCGGTCGGATGGGCTTTTTTCCGGCCTCGTCCTGCCAACAATGGTCTCTGAAGATGTAGCCGCATTCGCCAAGTGCACACCTTGCTTCGGCAATTTCGACCGCCGCCTCGAATTCATGCCGACGGAGCATGCGGATGCTGAGGCCCGGTTTGGCCGTCCGTTGCTCAGCGGCAACTATTTTGAGCGCATTCTGGGCTGCAAGGCGGCACTCGCCATCCAAAACGATCCGCTGCTCTTGGATATCGCCGCGCACTATCTCGGCGGCCAGGCGAAGCTGATCACTACGCGTGTCTGGTGGAGCTTCCCGACCGGCCAGGCCTCCGACGCCGACAAGAACCTGGCTTCGCTCGGCAAATACCACTTCGACCTCGACGACTGGCGGATGCTGAAGTTCTTCTTCTACCTGGTGCCGGTCGACGAGGGCACCGGCCCCCATGTCTATGTCCGCGGCAGCCATAACCGCCGCGCCCTCAAGCACCAGCTTACGCTTCTCGTCGGCCATCCCGCGCAAGAGGTTCTGGAGGTCTACGGCGAGCAGAGCCCGGTCACGCTGACCGGGGAGGGCGGTCTCGGCTTCGTCGAGGATCCGTTCGGCTTCCATATGGGTACCGTGCCGGCGCACAGGCCGCGGCTCATGATGGAAGTCGGCTTCGGCGTTTCTCCTCCATCGCGTCGCCGCTTCCATGGCGAGCCTGTGATCCGTTGATTTCGAAAAGTCCCGAAACAGCCTTTCCAGACCGTAAGCCTTGTAAGGCAAGATAAAGCTATGCCGCCATCCCCGTCTTTTCGGCGCCCAAAGCGGTTGTCTGCACATCCGTTGGACTGGCTGGCGCTATGGGCGTCTGTTCGAATCGAGGTGAGATGGCGCCGATTTCCGCGGACCGGTTGAGCTGCCAAACTTGAATTCATCGTTCTCAAGCCGGGCGTTAGTGCGCGACGACGACCTTTGAACCGAGCATCGGAAGGCTGCATGCAACCGGCTCCTCTCGCGCCGAAATTTCCGCATCAGGTCTTGCCAGCGGCCGATCTCGCGCGGCGGCGCGGGGCCAACGCAGGGCGTATGGGGCGCCTGCAACGATAATCGGATCGGGCGCGGTGCCGGCGTCGGCCGCGTGCTTGCGCGCGACCGCTTCGCCGACTTCCGGCAGCGCGCGTCGTTATCAACTCCCGCGTCGTCAAGCTGGATGGAAAGGGGCTTCAAGGCGCGCGTCGCCCGGAGGTTCGATCTCCACAATACCGGCCATCCGCACTGCCACCTCAGCATGCGCAGTGATCGCTTAAATGGCCGGGAGTAACGGAGTCGTTCCCCTAACATACCTTGACGTGTCAACTCCCCGAGAAAGCGACTGAACGGAACGATGGCATGATGAAACACTGGCCCGCTCGAGGGCCGCCACATACGGCCGGCTATTGTGCTGTGACCTCCTTCGAGAAGTCGCGTGAGAATTTCCGATGCATCCGAGAACATCGCCAACGCTGTCGGCGCGTCAGTCGGTTTTTGCGCGAAGAAAGTGGGTGAGGCTTCAATGAGCACCGCCGTTAAGGCGTAGAGGCGAAGACCGTCTGTTTCGACAATGTCGCGGGCAGTAGGCATGCTGGCCCGCATGTCGAAGACCGACGTGCCGTGCAGAAGGGCAGTGGGTTTATTGCCTCCGGCGGGGGACCGCACCAGCAATTGCCCCGGGACGGTGCGATTGCCTGCATGAAAGGACAAGGTGACGAACACGAGAACTATGCCGACGAATGTCGGCGCCGACGTTGCCGATGATGATGATGATGCCGATCATGCCGTCGCTGATGCTGCATACAGTGCTCGTGATCATGCCGATAACCACGTCGATCATGATTGCAATCTGAACCGGGAAAGCGAAACACATCAACAGCCCGTCACGATGCGACCAAGAGCGAAACGCCATAGCCATGGTGACGCGATTCAGAAGTGAACGGGCAATCTCTCTGCCGCTCACCTGCCTGCCTCAACGATCTGCCAACGCGAGTTGAATTGGAGAAAGGGAAGGACTACGTCGGCGGTTGCGTGGGGAGGTGCATAGCCGGGATGGCCGCGCATGGCCGGCCGACGTTGTTGCTTAATGCCGCGGGTTTGAGCTTGCGTTCGGTCATGAGAGCGTGAGGCGCAACGAGGAGTTTATTTCAGGTCCCGCGTCTTGGTCTATCCATGGGGTGAATGGCAGCTATCCCTACAATCAATTGTACCAATATTACCGAATACTCCTACAAGATCCTGATGAAAGCGGGCGGGTGGGTGTCCGTCTCGCGTGGGCTGAAGCTGCCGGGAAGAATTCGGAGACGAACATGTGCGGGATTGTTGGCATCGTTGGGCAACAGCCGGTGTCGGACCGGTTGGTCGACGCGTTGAAGCGTCTGGAATATCGCGGCTATGATTCGGCCGGCGTTGCAACGATCACCGAGGGCGCCTTGCACCGCCGGCGCGCCGAGGGCAAGCTCGTCAATCTGGAGACGAAACTGAAGGAAGAGCCGCTGAGCGGCAACATCGGCATCGGCCACACGCGTTGGGCAACCCATGGGCCATCGACGGAACGCAATGCGCACCCGCACTTTACCGACGGTGTCGCCGTCGTCCATAACGGCATCATCGAGAATTTCACCGAGCTGAAGGACGAATTGGCGGCGGCGGGAGCCGTGTTCCAGACCGACACCGACACCGAGGTCGTCGCGCATCTCTTGGCAAGACACCGCCGGGAGGGCATGAGGCGGCGAGAGGCGATGCGTGCCATGCTGAAACGCGTCAGAGGCGCCTATGCGCTTGCCATCCTCTTCGAGGATGATCCGTCGACCATCATGGCGGCGCGCAACGGACCACCGCTGGCGATCGGTCACGGCGACGGCGAGATGTTCCTGGGCTCCGACGCGATCGCGCTTGCTCCCTTCACCAACGAAATTACCTATCTCATCGACGGCGACTGGGCCGTTATCGGCAATTCGGGCGCCCATATCTTCGATTTCGACGGCCATCCCGTCGAGCGTCCGCGCCAGACCTCCACGGCCGCGGCCGATCTGGCCAACAAGGGCAACCATCGCCACTTCATGGAGAAGGAAATTTACGAGCAGCCCGAGGTCATCGCCCATGCGCTCGGTCACTATATCAACATCATAGAAAATCGCGCCGACATGGTTTCTGGCATCGATTTCGCCAGGATCCCGAGCTTGGCGATCTCTGCCTGCGGAACCGCCTATCTCGCCGGACTGATCGGAAAATACTGGTTCGAGCGCTATGCGCGCTTGACGGTTGAAATCGACATTGCGTCCGAATTCCGTTACCGCGAAATCCCGTTGTCGCCGCAGTCGGCGGCTCTTTTCATTTCGCAGTCTGGCGAAACCGCCGATACGCTCGCATCGCTGAGGTACTGCAAGGAGCTTGGGCTGAAAATTGGCGCCATCGTCAATGCCTGCGAATCGACCATCGCTCGGGAGGCCGATGTGGTCTTCCCGATCCTTGCCGGACCGGAGATCGGCGTCGCCTCCACCAAGGCTTTCACCTGCCAGCTTGCCGTTCTTGCGGCACTCGTCATCGGCGCCGCCAGGGCCCGCGGAACCGTAACCGAAGACGAGGTGCAGGCGCTTGTCAGGAGCCTCGCCGAAGTGCCGCGCGTCATGGGCCAGGTACTCGACAGCATCCAGCCTGAGATCGAGCTCCTGTCGCGCGAATTGTCAAAGTGTCATCACGTCCTGTATCTCGGCCGTGGCACCAGTTTCCCGCTGGCGATGGAAGGCGCGCTGAAGCTCAAGGAGATTTCCTACATCCACGCCGAGGGCTATGCGGCAGGTGAATTGAAGCACGGTCCGATCGCACTGATAGACGACAACATGCCAGTGATCGTCATCGCGCCGCATGATCGCTTTTTCGACAAGACCGCCTCCAACATGCAGGAAGTGGCTGCCCGTGGAGGGCGGATTATCCTCATCACCGATGAAAAAGGGGCCGCGGCATCGAAACTCGACACCATGCACACGATCGTGCTGCCGGCCGTCGACGAGATTATCGCGCCAATGATCTTCTCGCTGCCGATACAGCTTCTTGCCTACCACACGGCGCTCTTCATGGGCACAGACCTCGACCAGCCGCGCAATCTCGCAAAATCGGTCACCGTCGAATGATTGTGACGCTTTTATAGGTGGCGATGCTCCTCCATCCGAAAGCGCCAACACCTTAACGTGCCCTTTAATGATGGGGCCGAATCCTGTTTAAACTGCCGGCTTCGAATCGGAACGATGGCCGGCATGGTCGGAGTTCGCAGCAGGCCATCGCCCGAAAGGGGATTGAACCAACCATAGGAGGACCGAGCCAATTCTTACTCAAACCTTCCCTAGTGATTTCGCGCCATCCGATACTCTGGGGGGACGTATTTCATTCGCTCGCGAGGCCACCAAACTTACAATGGCGCAGGCCGCGTGCCGACTTGGTGTCCAGACGGCATGCTGGAAAGCATGGGAATGCGACCGCGCGGCGCCGCAATCCAATCGCCTTGCCATGATGGCGGGCATCTTGGCCGTGAGTCCGTCATGGCTATTGTCGGGGATAGGCGCCGGTCCACTGGAGCTGGAGGCGAACGACGGTGCCGCCCTGCTGCGAGAGCTGCAAATCGCGTCTGCTAACGCTGTGGCTTCGCAAAAACGTGTGCAACAAATCGTTGCGTTACTGGGGTCGGTTCCGGTAGCCGGCGAAGAAACACCCTAAGCGTGGTATTCAAGCGGTTGGATCATAAAGACGAGGGGGGGCTGGAGCCCAAAAGTGTGGCGACTCCTAGACGGGCAGCAAGCCGACAGACGCGTAAAAGGCGCGGGTGGCGGCGGGAATTGGTCGAAGGTATCAGCGTCCGCTAGGCTGGGTGGACGGTGCCGCGAATAGGCACTGGAGTCGGCGGCAGGGGAAGTTCGAGTTGCTGTTCAAGAAAGCCTTCCGCGAGGATCAGTCGCGTGGGATCGCAGGACGAATGCGGTGGCAGGTTCTTGGAACTTGATCAGAAGCAGGTGAGCCGCCATATTCCGACCCGACTGCCAACGTCAGGTGGCCCATTCCATGGGATGAGGCCGGTCGACCGAATCGACGTCCATTTTTTTGATTTGCTGGGTGCGCCAGGTCCGGGAGGAAATCTCCCGATTTATCAGGCGCTCCTTATGTTCTTGGAGGTGTCTATGAACGATTCGCGCATTCCCGAGCCAATCTTGACGGCTATGTCGCAGGGGACCCACATCATCCGCGCTTATCGTGAGTACCTTGGATATTCGATCGAGGACCTCGCAGTGGCGTGCGGGCTTGCCGCTGAGGAAATCCAAAACATCGAGTCGGGTCTGAGGTACAACAAGGGCTATCGGGATCGGATAGCGAGATCGCTGTCCATACCTGTGGGAGTTCTTGAGGCAGAGCCGGACATATCGGACGCCGCGTGATCAGTCGGATGATCTGCAAATGAGTGGAAGAGCCGCTACCTTGTAATGTGTAGTTTGCGACTGATAGTCGACGCTTAATTCCGTTGGACGCGAATGCCTTCTGGCGCAGTACCGCCAAGAGAAATCTTGTCCATTGTATGTCGGTTCACGACCGATCATTTAGTTTGGGTTTGCCGGTCGGCCACTGACCGAGGGCGTGCTCCGATTCGAACCGATCCTGAAGCGGAATGCGCGGGATCTACGGAACCCGAAGAGCCGGCCAGCCAAGTTGCCGCGACAATTGATGTCGTGATCATTCCAGACATCTGCATTTCGGCGCGGCTGCAAAAACATCCACCTGGTAAAATCCGTTCTTTGCGGCAAGCCCATCCTCGGGCCCGTCTTGTACAAGAAACCCTCGTGGTGGCGTCCCTCGAAGCTCGGCACCGCCGGGCGCTTGATCGAAGCGTCGAGAACCTTGTTTCCGAAGGGCCGTACCTCCTTCAGAGCATATTCTGGTACGCTCGCCTTTGAACATCCACTCAAGCGTGCCGTTTCGCTAGTCCCTGTTCCTTGCAGGCTCACCGCCTGAGGGCGCCTTGGACACAGCGGCACGTCAGCGCATGAAACTCGTCCCGCGTTCACTTCCCAAAATGGATTTCCTGCAGTACTGGGAGCGCAGAGAAATCTCCGGTCGCAGCCTACCCGGTTAAAACAAGGACCCAATGATGAAGACTCTCGTCGTCTGCTCCGGCGGATTGGACTCCGTTACTCTTGCTCACAAGGTGGCAGCGGAGTACGAGCTCGCCGGCCTCCTATCTTTCGATTACGGCCAACGGCACCGGAAGGAATTAGGCTTCGCCGCCCTTTGCGCTGAGCGTCTGAACGTCCCGCATCGCATCATCGACATCCGCGAAATCGGCCGCGGCCTTTCCGGCTCCGCGCTGACCGACAGTGTGGATGTGCCGGACGGGCACTACGCCGAAGACACGATGAAGGTCACGGTGGTACCGAACCGGAACGCCATCATGTTGGCCACCGCCTTCGGTCTCGCCGCCGCGCACAAAGTCGAAGCGGTGGCGACGGCCGTGCACGGTGGGGATCATTTCATTTATCCCGACTGCCGTCCGGCCTTCATCGACGCTTTCCAGATGATGCAAGACCGCGCGCTCGACGGCTACGCGAAGGTTCGCCTTTATGCGCCCTATGTGAATCTCACGAAGGCGGACATCGTTAGGGATGGAGCAGCATACGGCACGCCATTTGCGCAGACCTGGTCCTGCTACAAGGGCGCCGAGCGTCACTGCGGGAGGTGCGGGACCTGCGTCGAGCGGCGCGAGGCGTTTCATCTCTCTGGGCACCCGGACCCCACCGACTACGAGGACTCCGACTTCTGGCTTGATGCCCTGCGAAGGAGGACCGCGTAATGTTCCGCATCACCAAGGAATTCCACTTCTCGGCCTCGCATCAGCTCACCTCGTTGCCGCCCGATCACCAATGCGCGCGCCTGCACGGGCATAACTACATCGTCGAAGTGGAGCTTTCAGCGAATGGACTGAACGACAACGGCTTCGTGCGCGACTATCACGATCTGGTGCCATTCAAACGCTATATCGACGAGAGCTTCGACCACCGACATCTCAACGACGTGCTCGGACATGGGCAAGCCACCGCGGAATGCCTGGCCAGACATTTTTATCTATGGTGCAAGGCACGCCTGCCGGAAACCTCGGCCGTGCGGGTGAGCGAAACGCCGAAGACCTGGGCGGAATACCGGCCATGACCGATACGCATCCTGCAATCCGCGTGAGCGAGATTTTCGGGCCGACGATCCAGGGCGAGGGCGTGCTCATCGGTTTGCCGACGGTCTTCATCAGAACCGGCGGATGTGACTATCGCTGTTCCTGGTGCGACAGTCTCCATGCGGTGGACAATCAATTCCGCCATGAATGGGAGATGATGCCAATCGACGCGGTATGGCAAACCGTCGTTACGCTTTCCGGTGGCCGGCCAGTGATGGTGTCGCTGTCAGGCGGCAATCCGGCCATTCAGCCGTTTCGTGCGCTCATCGAGCGAGGCCATGGTGAAGGTTACCGTTTTGCGCTCGAGACCCAAGGTTCGGTGGTCAGGGACTGGTTTGCCGACCTCGACGTGCTGGTCCTCAGCCCTAAGCCGCCTTCAAGCGAAATGAGGACCGATTGGGCCACTCTCGAGGCGTGCGTCGATGCGGCGCAGGAGAAGCCGCAGATCGTGCTCAAGCTCGTTGTTTTCGACGAGAGCGACTACGCCTATGCGAAAGGCGCCGCGGAGCGATTTCCGCGCCTTCCGGTCTACCTGCAACCCGGCAATCACACGCCGCCTCGTCCTGGCAACGAAGGCGCGTCTGTCGATCTCGACGGAATAATGAAACGCATGGAGTGGCTGGTTGAAAAGGTAACCGGCGACAGGTGGTTCGATGCCCGCGTGCTGCCGCAGCTGCACGTTCTGCTGTGGGGCAACAAGAGGGCCGTCTAGCCTGCGTCTTTCGTTGCACTGGAACTGCGTCTGCGGATCTTCGGTTAGCCGGGTCGGCCCCCATTGACGGAGCTGCCGGGGTACTTGCGGACTTCTGGTACCAGCACCAAAAGCGTGGCCAGCCGAGTTTGATCCGACTTTGATGGGCATCCTTGCGGTCCGAATTCGGGATGCGCGATGGGCCAGCTTGTGCATGGGAGCGTCACGACGACAGAGGCGATCCATCGAGCGATACAGCATGGTCAAGACGGCCTGAGGACGTGGGCCGCACGCTACGGCACAAATCACAAGACCGTTGGCGACCTGGCGCGAGAGCTCCATGTCCATCACCGCATGCAGGTCCATGACCGACAACCGCTGGACTCAAGTCGGCCGACGGTCGCTTGGGGATCGACCCGTTGTTTCATTTCGAAATCCGCAGCTGGCGTCGACGGCTCGCATCCGGCGCAGCCGATCCGGGCGGTGCGGCGGCGCGATCGCGTCAAGCGCGCAACTTAGGGCCTAGGTCGCAACGCGGCCGGTCGACTTCCGCCATTTTGTGGAGCGCCAGACTATACGGGGTCGCAGCGGCAATCGTTTGGCCGCTGCCAGGCTGCAGGTAACGCCCAGAGCGCCCTCCAATCTCCGACACTCGGCCCTTGTCTCGATAAAGGGCACGCGCCAGCGGCGTGTGCAGAAATTCGCACAAGCACGGCTTGAGGTTCGGCGCGTTTCTCGCGCCGCCGCTATTTGGCATGGCACTTGCGACCGACATGGCAGCAGCGTTCGACCGCAGCGCCGCGATGGGAGAAGCCCGGGAAGGGAGGAACCCACCTCAATCCGCTCAGGGAGACAAGTATGTTGAACCGGCCAATCCGCAGCGCGGACGCCGCGCCTCGCAAGGCCTTCTACGCCAAGCCCTACGTGCAGGTGCTTGCCGCCATCGCTCTTGGTATCGCACTCGGCTATTTCTATCCGGGGATCGGCGAAAGCGTGAAG
>NZ_JAFCGY010000051.1 GCF_016836705.1 Mesorhizobium caraganae
TCCAGAAAACTTCTATCCGCGTCGCTCAGAACGACGACGTCCGCCTGCCTGCCAACCATCGATCAAACTCCTGCTCTTGTGACAGAAGCCGAACAAAATGAACCTTACTTTGGTTCCAGGTGACTAGGGTGCGACATCGCAAGAGCCCGGCCGGCCCGGCTTGGTAGAAGGCCCTGGCATGTATGGACGTATATGGATCCCGCCCGATTGCAACAGGTCGGCTAGATCAAGATCGTCGGTCACAACTGCTGACGTATATCCGGCTTCCTGATGCGGCTGTACAACGTCGTCGCCGCGAGCCCCGATGGTTTTCGCGCACTTCCACCTCGCGAGCGCCATGGATCATCAATGTGCGCAGATAGCGATCGCCGCGTGTGCTGATACCGAATAGGCGGGCTCGCCCTCCATTGGATCGTCGTTTCGGCACGAGACCGAGCCATGCCGCAAACTGGCGGCCGTTCTTGAAGCAAGTTCGATCACCTTCACCTACGGCCGCGATCAAGGCTGTCGCGGTCACAGGGCCGATGCCTTCGATCTTTCCAAGCCGCTGACATAGTTCGCTGTGGCGAAAGAGCTCCCGAACCCGCCAATCATAGCATGCAATGCGTTGGTCAAGTTCGGCCAACTCCGTTTGCACTTCTCGTATCAGCACCCGCACCAATTCATTGAGACCATCGTCGCTGCTCCCGTAATATCAGCAAGGGCCCGGCGCAGCCGTGGGATGTCGCGTTGACCACTCCATGCTTGGCTAGAAGTCCACGAACCTGATTGACGAAGCTTGATGAACCGCTTGAATTGCCAATTGATCGGCTGATTTCGGCGGAACAAAACGCATCGTCGGCCGGCCAACGGTTTCGCAAATCGCTTCAGCGTCATTCCGGTCATTCTTGTTGGACTTGACGAATGGCGTCACGAACTGAGGGCTGATCAGCCGAACCACATGGCCGAGATCAGAAGCACCCTTGCCCAATAATGCACTCCGTTCGAGGCCTCCATGCCGACCAGACATCGTGGCAGATTGGCGAAGAAGCGGGCTACCGCATCGCGGCGTAGCGTTTTGCTTACGACGACTTTCCCGTAGCAGTCGACACCGTGAACCTCGAAGACGTATTTCGCTAGATCCAGACCTATTCGAACCATCTGCATGACATCCTCCTTTGTTTGCAGTTGGCGTTCGAGATTTCACCTCGCCTGGAGGGCGGGGTCCATACCATTGGTCCTTGTGCGGGAACCGGGGGACCTCGTGCTTGACCAGCGTGGCGTGCCACGACTGGTCTGGCGCTGTCACGGTAACTTCTTGTGAGGAGGCGCAGGGGTAGATGCCGGTTCATGCAGATCAGACTGAAAACGCCGCTTCTCCGCCGAGATCATCGCCCATGCGGTGTGGGCGCAAATCAAGCAGAGACTCAAACCCACCGTTGATTCTGGCCGGTTCTGTTGTCGGCGCGGGACCTCCAGCAAGCTCCATCAGCGCAAGGCATCATCGAGTTCGCACAGGGCGAGCAGATCAGCGTCGCAGTCGCTCCTGGAGTGCCCGCCGATCGGCGACGAGGTTGTCGAGGTCCAGCACTTGCGGCCGTCTTTGTGCCATTCGTCCAACCAGCGCCCGCGTCGCCTCCAGCACAAGGACGCCGCAATCATGACCGTTCTCCTGCTGGGTCATGCGGACTGGGACCAGGCGAGCGCCCAGCCTTCCTGCGAGCTGTGCTGCACTGGCGCTGTTGTACCCCCCGGCGGAATCGTAGTGATAGGCGACCGCCCCTTCCGACGGGCGGCGATCAACAAGCAGCAGCGACCAATGGCTGCCGCGGCGATTGGGATCAGCAGTAGCATCGTTCACTGGCAGGAACAGGAAGTTGGCTGTATCGCTACCGCCCTGGCCCCGGAGGATGGGCTGGAGATGGCGTTCCGCGTCGCTCTCGGCGCCCTCGCGCAGAAGTTGGGCAACGAGGGGATCCACGAACCGCGTCCGGGCGGCGAGATCTGGATTGTTCCTCTGCAACTCGCCGCGCAGGAGATTGTAATCCCTTAAGATATGCTCGTCGCCCAGCCATTGCGTGTCGCCGAGCGTCAGCGGGGCACCCGATCCGGACGCCTGTGCATCCGTCTGCCCAGCTCCAGAGTGACGGATGAAATGAACACTCCCGCCCAACCCCAGCTCGGCCGTGTAAAGCTCACCGTGGATTAAATAACGTCTCTTTGGAACGAACTGGGTCGGGGCGAGCCCGACGTTCTCCAGGATGTTGATCACATTGGCCGAGGCCGGTTGGGAGCCGTGGCGCCAGCCGTGACCGACGATGTGGCTGATCTCGGATAAATCCGGTGCGCCCGCGGATGGCCCGGCAAACGACGGCGGGATGTCCCACGCCGGCGCGGAGCGAGCATCATCACGCAGCTCGTGCGGTGTGGACGGCAAACCAATAATAGACTCAAGATCGCTGTAGATGTGTGACGACGGTGCCCTTGGAGACGGCCACTCCTTCGGATGGAAATCGGATGATACATGCGGCGACCAGGTTGAGGTCGACCCGGCGGGCCCCTGCCATCCGAATTCGGATAGCTCATCAAAAAACTCATCCTGACCGTAAGTTGACAGCGACCCGGCAGGCCTCTGCCGTTCGCGTTGGGACAGCTCATCGAAAAGCTCATCCTGACCGTAATTCTCCATTGGCGACCCGGCAGGCCCCTGCCCCGGCTGCTCAGGGGAGTCCACACCCAGCGCTCTGTTCGCCTCAACGACTTGTAGGTACTGCCGAAGCCTTGAGAGTCCCACGGTGCGTCTTCCTTCAATAGCTTCGAAGAATGCTTGAAGATCTTCATTCAACCCAACCCAATCGCTCTTAGCTCGGCTTGCGATGCTCGCCCTTCCCTCTCTTTTGAGCCATTCACTAAACTCGCGTTGGTGGCTAGCCCTGTTCTGGAGAGGCCTCCTCTGTTTCACAGTTGCCCCGGGCGGAAGATTGGCCAAGGCGTGGGCGAGCAAGCCGTCGATGAGGCGGGCGTCGTCGGGATAAGGATCCAGGGTAGCGCGTCCCTTAGACGCGACCCCGGCGCGGACCTGCCGGAGCGCCGCCAATGCATTATTGACCTGGGCGCCGCCAGGCTGCTTCACAAACTTCGCCGCGCGAGCAGTCAATCCATTAGGGTCGTCAGGGTCGTCAGGGGCGTCAAGCAGGCCGGCCAGTGTCGGGCTATTGGGCTGACCTTGAAGCCATTTGCTGAACTTGCGCAGAACGACTGCGTATCTTTTGCCGGTGGCGCCGGTATGGCTGCCGGGTTGCCTTTTCCCGACCTCGGCCGTCATGATTATGAAGCCCTTAATGAGGCTCTCGTCCTCCGCGGACGGGCGGCTGCTGACCTGCGGCCCGCGGTGCGGTTCTTGCATTTCCCAAAGACTTGAGAGTCCTACGGTGCGTCTTCCTCCAATAGCTTCGAAGAATGCTCGAAGATCTTCGTTCAACCCATCCCAATCGCTCTTAACTCGGCTTGCGATGCTCGCCCTTCCCTCTCTTTTGAGCCATTCACTAAACTGGCGTTGGTGGCTAGCCCGGTTCTGGAGAGGCCTCCTCTGTTTCACAGTCGCCCCGGGCGGAAGATTGGCCAAGGCGTGGGCGAGCAAGCCGTCGATGAGGCGGGCGTCGTCGGGATAAGGATCCAGGGTAACGCGTCCCATAGGCGCGACCCCGGCGCGGACCTGCTTGAGCATATTCAATGCAGCTTTGATCCTGGCGCCGCCAGGCTGCTTCACAAACGTCGCCGCGCGAGCAGTCAATCCATTAGAGTCGTCAGGGGCGTCAAGCAGGCCGGCCAGTGTCGGGCTATTGGGCTGACCTTGAAGCCATTCGCTGAACTGGCGCAGAACGCCTGCGTATTTTTCACCGGTGGCGCCGGTATGGCTGCCGGGTTGCCTTTCCCCAACCTCGGCCGTCATGGTTATGAAGTTCTCAATGAGGCTCTCGTCCTCGGTGATGGTCCTTACGACCTCGTCAGGCACGCGGCTGCGCTTGGCATAATCGGTGCGATACGTCGTCTTGACAATAACGTCCGGCTGGTGCGTCCGATCCTTCGACGACTTCGTGCCGCTGCACGGAACGATGGCTTTCTTCACTGTCTTCAGGAACGATTTCCATCCCCCACTTTTTTTCGGCTGCGGGGCGATTACCGGCTCCTCCAGGGAGGAGGAACAGGCCTCCGACGAGGCGGTCGAATGCCTGGACCGCGAGCGGCTCGAGGCTGCGTAAGACGTGTCTATGCTGTGACGCGCACTGCTGAATTGGTTATCTCGCTGGGAGGGCTGTGGCGGCATCCGCATCGAACCGCCGATATCAGAGCGCGGAATCCTTCCATGCGCCTCTGCGGGGCGAGTATCAGGCGAACTCGCCTCACCTGAGCTCTCACCAGAGGAACTGAGCTGCAAGTCGCTCAGCTGCTGCTCAAAGCTCGCTTGACCGGCAGGCATATTGTCCGACTGTTGCCTCGCCCGCTGCTGCTGCTGCAGAGCACGGTACTGCCGCATGTAATCGTCCGTTGTCCCTCTTATCGCTGTCAACCTCGCGACCCAAGGGTATACGTCGGCGTTGGGATCATTTTGTTCGGAAGTGTCGTGGGACCATCCCCAGCCTGTATTGTCCATTGCAGTCTCCGGTCGCACATCAAGCAAGTATGCTAGCGCCATTGGTCGCGCCGCCGTCATGCACAAATCATATCCAGTCATTCTGTCGGGACATGATGGGGTTCCCAGGGACTGGCGATGTCACGTTAACTGGCGGTCAGCTTTTTGGAGGACAGGGCGACGGTATGAATGCTCCGCCCGCCAGATAGCCGCGATCCCACAGATCGGCTTCGATGATCCGCCAACGGCCGATCAGCGGCACCCCGCGGGCGCGGTAACGTCGGCACCGCCAGGGGCTTCGGTCGCCGCGCCAGATTGTAGGCAGCCGCTGCGAAGATGAAGGCCCACCCGATGCGGTCGCGTCCGAAGGTGGCTCACCCCCGCGATAAGCTGAGATCGGGGGCCTTCGGATTGGCCGAGGCCGAGCCCCCAAGCTTTGCGAGGGTGAACCATGAATCAGAATAGGCTCTTTGTCGGTTTGGACGTCTCGAAATTGAAGATATCTGTGGCCGTCGCTGACGGTGAGCGGGACGGTGAAGTAAGGTTTATGGGCACATAGCCTCGGATCCGACCTCAGTGGCGAACATCGTGGAAAGATTGGCGAAGCGAGGAGCTGTCCTCCACTTCTGCTATGAGGCCGGTCCGACAGGTTACGAGCTTTAGCTTTGGCGTCAGCTTACCGACAGGGTCACGACTGCGTGGTGGTCGCACCATCCCTAATACCAAAGCGCCCTGGTGATCGAGTGAAGTCGAACCGGCGCGACGCGGTCAGCCTGGCAAGGCTACATCGTGCAGGTGAGCTGACGGCAGTCTGGGTACCAGATCGCGGACACGAAGCCATGCGCGATCTCGTGCGGGCTCGAGAGGCTGCACAGGAGGCTCAAAAGCGGGCGCGTCAGCAGCTTCAGTCGTTCCTACTTGGACATGGCCGCATCTATTCAGGCCGCTCATCCTGGTCGCTTGCGCATATGCGGTGGATATCGACTCTGAAGTTTGAACATCCGGCGCACTTTATCGATGCTCAAGGAACACTGCCAGGCGATCGAGGATGCCGAGGTGCGCTTGAAGCGTCTGGCCGATCTAATCTCGGAGACCGTCAAGTCTTGGACGATGGCTCCTGTCGTCGAAGTGCAGGCTAGATCCTGGGACCGTCCCAAGGTCGCTCAACAAATTGAGACGCCTCGCTCTCCTGACCCTATCATGCGGCGGCCCGGCGCCGACCGCGAAGAGAAGCGGTGATTCGCGGGGCGACATGGGTCCGAAAAAGAAGCAGGAGGAGCTTGACCTCACCAACCCCAATCAGAGAAGCTAGATTTGCGGGCATCGGAATTGCGACAGCAGATTGCGAGATAGCGGGTTGGTCACGTTGTCGGCCTGGAGGATGAATGTCGCCCATTGGCTGCCAATTGTCAGTCGCACGTAGATACGGTCGGGGCCTTCTTTACGAAGCGTCTCACCCTGGTCCAACAGTCGAAACAACGCCCAGGCGCCCTGCTGAGAAAGAGCCGCGCGCTTAGAACCTATGAGAGTGACCGAAGCGCCGCCGGCGCCGCCGGCAGGGGGCCAGTGGAAACGCGCAGGTGTGTACGCTCCTCGCAGTTGCCTGAGTTGCTGACCGTCGACCTCGACCACCACCATCTTGGTAGACGGATCGGCATCTACGACCGTGAGCAGGAACTCAAATGAAGGCTGATTCCCGGTATTATTGAACATTGAGTCTCGGATTGCAGCCGCCCGTCGAAATTGGGTCAAGGCGTCATTGTCGACTTCGAAATCGGCACTTCTCGTGGACTGTGCCTTCCGCGAGCCGTTGGATCCATCAACAATGCGAGCCAAGTGCTCGGCAAAGAAAGTATCGATTAAGCCACCGCGGCTGAACAGCCGGGCGAAGTCTCCCAAAGGGATGTCCCGACGGGAATCGCGGTTGAAGGGATACCGTCCCGCAGTTGCCCGCCGGCACAAGTCGCCGGCACCGCCGGCCCACACGCTCGCGACACGACGCTTTGCCTCGCCCAAGGACAGTTTCGAGCTGAATCGGCCCACGCTGACGATCCACTGCTGGATGGGTGGCGGCAAACTGGCGGCTCCCGCTTCAATTTTGCGGACCGCGACAGCTGTCTCATCACTCTTTTCCGAAGAACCTGAGCTGGCCTGGCCCTGCATCTCACTGAGCGATTGATAAAGAGCGCCGAGATCACGTAAAGCATTGTCGATCGGCGCTTGAGCACCCGCCGGGCTGTTTGGCGGCACATCGACAAGTTGGTGCAGCCATTGAAAATGCTCATCCGTGTAAAGTTGGGCATGGCCTTCAGCAGTACCGGCTACAGATCGGTAGAGGGCCTGAAGGTCGCTCTCCGATGGCTCCTTTTGAGCAGTGCTGTTGCCGTTAGTCGAGGTATCGGGTGCCGGCGGTTCACCGAGCTTGGTCTCCTGTGCCGCGGCGGCGAGGAATAAGCGGATCGGCGATGTTGGCGCCGAAAGCGCATTCAACCTTTGCAGGGCGTCATCGACACTGGCCATCGGGCGGATGGAGATGTCATTGATGAGTTTGTCCCAACGAAATGCAAACTCCTGAAAATAGAGATCCATGACCGCACGCCGCAGCTTCTGACTGGCCTCGCCGGCGGGGGTGATCGCCTGATCGCCAAGCACCCAACCTTCTGCAGCAGCCGCGTCCGCTGCCTGTGGCAGCAATCGCAGGAACGTTTGTAAGAAACCGGCTCGGGTGTAGATACCGGCGATCCCAGTGTTGAGCGGCTGTCCGGATTTGCGGATCAGGACGTCTCCCACCATCGGTCCGGCGTGGTCGGACAGACGCCACGTTGGAAGTTGGGCGGCGCGAGGACTAGTCGTGATGATGTTGAGGACACGACGTGGCATCGAGATGGTCTGGAGCTTCGCGCGGCTCTTTTCGATCAATTCGCTGTTGAGGCCAATAGTTAGCAGCGGGTTCTCCAAAAGGGCATCGAGGTGATCGGCCAACGCACGGCGAAGGCTGGCATCGGCCTCATCTGGATACATCACCTCCCAGTCGAGGGTCATCCAGTCCTTGATGGCCCCGGGCTGGAACGGGCCCTGTCGCCCCAGTATCAGATAAATTTTCAGCGCCTGATAGAGGAACGGAGGATCGTCCTGGTGTTCCGCCAGTAGTGTTTCCAGTCGGAAAATCAGACGCGGCAGCAGGATCGTGTCCAGGCCGCGGCGATACGCCGCTCGTGCTTGAACCCCTAGCTTTTCGCTTTGATCTAGGGCTAATCCTGCGACGGGATTACCCGCTCTGGCGCCTTCGTCATAGCCGCTCTTCATCTCGCGCAGCCGCTTGAGAAGCGGCAGGACTGGTCGAAAATCGCTGCTGTCCACCCGGTCGAGCCTGAGTTTCTCCGCCTCCTCAGCATAATTGCTGACCGTTAGACGCACCCCTTCGATCATGTGGACATTGCGACCGTAGCTGACGATCAAGAAGACGCTAACAATGGCCACGCCTGCCGCGATCGCCGCGCGGAGGCCATACCGAAGCCACCGCTGACGCCGTTCGGCGCGGGGATGGGCCTCGACAAGCCCAGCGTCGGCGAAGACCACCTCGCGAAGCAAACGAGTGATAAAATAACCGCGCTTCTGGACGGGAGAAACAGGCCCAGCCGGCTGAGAGACGCCGAATGTCCGAGACCAGGCCCCCACAACACGATCGAAGGGCGCGCCCACCTGGGTTCCGCTCACGAAGTAGACCCCTCGGAGCATGATCGGCTCCTCGTACGAATTGGGAGCGAAGACCTCCTGCAGGAATTGATGGGACAGATGCTTGAGGCTTGCGACCTGCTGTGGGAAGCCGAACACAAGTGCGCGACGTTGAATGTTGCTCTCTTGCTGCATTCGTTCGAGCAGCCTGTCATTGAGGCGCCCGAGGAGTGCATCATATTCTACTGCGTATGTTTCCATCGGATCGCCTTCGCTCTCCGATGACTCTTGCGCGAAGGTGAATCCCCACACGGCCTCACGCCCCTCGCGGCCGAGGTCGTCGAAGAATTCGTTAAATCCCGCAATGAGATCGCTCTTGTTGAGTAGCACATAGATCGGTAGTCGCAATCCGAGTTTCCGATACAACTCAAGGATCCGCTTACGGATGCATCTGGCGTGATCGAAGAGCTCGTCCTCGGATGACGAGCTCAGCTCGTTTATCGCAATTGATACCAACACCCCGTTCAGCGGCTGGCGCCGACGGCTGCGACTGAGCAGCCGAAGGAAGCCATG
Source organism: Mesorhizobium caraganae (assembly GCF_016836705.1). GTDB lineage: Bacteria > Pseudomonadota > Alphaproteobacteria > Rhizobiales > Rhizobiaceae > Mesorhizobium > Mesorhizobium caraganae. The sequence continues at coordinate 8,861 of NZ_JAFCGY010000051.1, forward strand.
CCAGACTGCTTTGTCCTGGTCCTGATTGCGCTCGTGGATCATGTAGTGTCCGGGAGTGTCGACGAGTACGGCGTGGTCGGTGAACCACCAATCACAATTGCGCGTGCCCTTGAGCACGCCAACCGGTTTCCGGCTGAGTTTTCCCGCCAGGGGGAAGCTGAGGCCGGAATTGGCAATTGCGGTGGTTTTTCCTGACCCGGGCGAACCGATAATCGCGTAGCAAGGCATTTGATAGAGCCACCGCTTGCCGAGAACCCCGTGACGACGAAACCCCTTTAGCGTGGCACGGGTTTCATGGAAACGAGCTGACATAGTCTCCAGCTCTGCTTCGGCAGCGGCGCTGGCTCGCGCTCCCCCCCGATCGGAAGAAGAAGATCCTGCGTCGTCCCCCGCCTCTTGCTTTGCCCTGACCCCGTCCAGCATGCCGGACATTCGTGTAAGGAAAAAGTCTTCAAAATTACCTTGGATCATGTAGATCACGACGTACGCGATCGGAATCAACGTTGACGCCGCAAGTTGCGCAACAAGGCTGTCAAGTGGAGTGAACCCTCCAATTGAGAGGTACTGTCCAAACATAAAAATCACAGCACTTACCAGGCCGACAGCTCCGATACGGAGCCATTTGCCCTGGAGCATTCTCTTAAATGACTGCATAGGCTAACTCTCAGTCTGGCTTCGTGATTATAATTTCGATCCGGCGGTTCTTGGCGCGGCCTGTTGGCGTCTGGTTCGAAGCGACCGGTTCTCCGCTCCCTCTGCCCTCTTCTCGCACGTGCCCCGGCTCGCTGATCGTCGATCTGATGATCTCCGCGGCTGCCTTGGCACGTGCCATTGAGAGGTCTTGGTTGGACGGATAAACACGAGATTGGATCGGCATCGCGTCCGTGTGTCCGGTCAAAAGAACCGCCCCTGGCTGCTCGTTCAGCGCTCGGCCAATCCGCAGAAAAAGCGGCACGAACGAATCCTTCACGATCGAACTTGCGGAATCGAACATCCCTGAGGCGCGGATGGTAATCACAATCTGCTGCTTGTCCTCGGTGACAGCGACTAACCCATCGCGGATTTCTGCATCTAGAAAGCGACGCAGTCGATCGCCACTCATCAGAACTGGGAGCGGTGCTGCGATCCTCGCCAAGCTCACCGCTCCACGCGGCGGCAGAATTGCCAGCTTGGCGAGGACGGCATCCGATCGGCCATCGAGTGCAAATTGAAGCCCGGCATAAAGGGACAGGAGGGCTGCTGCCCCGAAAGCGCTGGCGGCCCAAGTTGGAATGAATCTCCGAGGCGGTCTCCGCGCTGTGCAGCGCTCTTTCCAGTGTGGAGATATGTCACGCTCGAAGTCACCGCGCGCTGCTCGGATGAGGCGGTAGGTGTCCTCACACAGCACGCTGAGTTCGGAGGCACCTCGCGCGGCCACCCGGAAGCGACCTTCGAAGCCCAACTGCATGCAGTAGTAGAGCAACTCCAGCAGATCTAGGTTGTTTGCCGGGTTTTTCTTCATGAGCTCCAGAAGCTCGAGAAAGCGGTCGCCGCCCCAGGTCTCTCCGAACAACGTTCCGACCATGCTTCGCGTTGTCCAGACGCTGTGGCTGCCCCAAGCCGTATTCAGAACGACGTCATCGATCGTGGCGCAGAGAGCGTATTTGCTGACCTTGATCGCCCGCAACGGCAGTCTGAGGGGTATTATCCGACGTTCGTATGCATCGATCTCTCGCAACACCCGCAGGCGTAGCTCCTCGACATCAAAACGATCCTTACTGCTCTTTAGGTGAGCACACAGGCCCAACAGCGCGGTCGCGGCCGCGACCAGTGGATTGAGTCGGGGGAGCGTTAGCGCTTCCCAGAACGGTTGATCCGATGTCGGCGGTGACGAGAGCGCCGAAGGCCCAGGGCCGACGGCAGGGTCGGAACTTAAAACGGTTTGCTCAGTGGACATGGCTACCCGTTCCTTTGGGACTCTTTCATCACGGCTTATGCCTTATGCATGCTGGCGATGTTCTCACGGCGCGGAAGCCCAAAGTCGACGCCGATGCTCCGAAGCGTTTCATTCTCGATGTCAGTGACGACGGAATCAAAGACGCGGCAGTACTCGCCCCAGAGTCTGGTTTTCCGGCTGCCGGGCCAGAGTTGCCTGGTCCGCGCAACCGAGGCCTCGATCGCTTCAGAGCAGAGGCGTTCACGGACACTGAGTAGAGCCTTGTGCAGTGCCGTTAGCATCGAACCTTCATGCGCCTTGATGTCAGCGAAGGCATGCTCGACGGCGAGACCTCCATGAAGGAGCCGCGGGGTGTCAGCGCATAAAGCCGCGCGCAAGGCGTCCTTGGCGTCCAGCATGAACTTCAGGGGGTTTTCGACGGGCTGCGCAGTCATAGTACATTGAAGGCCGGGTTCTTGCGGGGCGTGCTCGCAAGCGGCGAGCGCGCTGCCAAGACCGACGACAGAATTCAGAAGCATCCGCCCCGCACGATCCATCATGGTTGAAATATCGGTTTGCCCGAGATCTGCTAGCGATAGCCCACAGGCGGCAAGAAAGGCCGCTACAGCAGCATGATTTTGGCCGCCAGCATCGGTCTGCCCAGCCACCATCGAACGAGACGGTTCCTCAGGCGCCGGCGATGACAAGCCGAGGCGGGTCTCTAGAGCAGGGTCTTTGTTGACGCTGGTGAAGCTTGGCGCAATTGTCGACGCCTGGGTGGTTTTGAGCTCTGTCGCAAGATCCCAGTCCTCCGGGATGGTCTCGACGCATGACGCCGGTTGCACGAAGATGCCGGCCTGGTCCGGTATATGATCTGGATAGCTCTCCATCCGCCAGGCGCCCACGGTGGCTGGCGATAAGTCTTGCTCAGCGTCCAAGAACGACGCCGGTAGGAAGTCTCCATCGAAGGGCTCGACGAACAACTCCCCGAGTCGAGTGGTCTTACCAACCGACATGGCAGGAGCCATTTCAACCACCCCCAGAAGGTTCGACGCCTCAAGCGAGCCTACGGTGTGCGGCTCGCCTTCGGCTGAATCCTCCATGGAAGCTGCATCGACATTGATTATGTAGCTGCCGATTCGAACGATATCACCGGCTGTCAAATTAACGGGCAGGTCCGACGGCAGCGGCTTCGCCCCGTCATTCAAGGATGTCCCATTGCCGCTGCGCTCGATCAGTACGAATTCCCCCTCCGCACGCTCAATCGAGAAACGGTGCGTCGAGACTGCTTGCTGATCATCCGACAGAACAAACCCGTTGTCCTCGGACACGCCTACCGACAGTCCGCCATCTGACTCAATCAGCCAGCTTGTGCCGCGGCTACCCGATAAGCCGGCTTGCGTATTCGTTACACATAGAACGAGTGGCATGTTGAACCCGCATTCGCGAATGGTGGCTATTGGGACCGAATGGCCCAGAGTGCCATTTCGAGATTTGGGAAATCACCGGCGGCGTGCAGCGCCAACCCAGCGGAGCGAGGCATGTCCTTCCAGAGGCTGCTCTGCTGATCGATCTCAAAGTAGGTGACACCGGCATGGAAGGGGATCTGCCGTGGGGCTACGGGCAGACGATTGATGCTGATCCCCTGCAGCGCGACATTGACCAGCTCTTTGATCTTCTCAGCCGGGCCGATCTTGATTTGGGCCGGGAACTCGCGCTGTAGCCGCTCGGTTTCGACATCGGCACGCACGGCTAGCACGAAGCTGGCAGTCGTAAACAGCGAACGGTCTCGCACCTCGGCGAGATGGACACCGTATTTATATTCCTGCAGCGGCAACGGTATCGCCGTCCGTTCCAGCACAGTGCTTAAGGAGGATCGAATTGAGCTGATCACCGGCACAAAGGCATGCGACAGAGCGTCGTGCTTGTAGCCGACGAAGGTTTGGGGGCGCTTTTCGGTCCGGGAAAACGTGGCCAGTTCACCAGCCAGCTGGACCGCAAGGCCATACAGCCCTACTGGGTTCACGCCTGCGACTTTGGAAAGGTGGTGGAAGTAAGGCTCGTAACGATTGATTGCTTGGAGCAGAAGGAAATCAGCAATCTCCGCCACCCCGCGCGTGCCCGACTGCGAAACCCGTGCAGCCAGCGCCTCACCACGATGGTGAAGCAAGCCGGTGATTTCGGTCACATAATTCGAGAGAACAGGTGAACTGGCGCAGTCAGGAGTTGGTGGGATGTAGTTCTCGTCGAGAACGATCTGACGGTTGGCCCGGACCTCAATTAGTCGGGCTATAGGGAGACAGGCGAATCCAGCGCGATTTGCTGTGTCCGGTAAGAGCTGAAAACGTAGCCGCGCCACCTCGATGGAGGCGCTGCCTCGCTCGCCGGCATTTGTGTCGACAAGATCCTGGACTGCAACATCGAAGCGGGTCGGGACGTCGATTTCTGCTCGCGCATCTGTTTCCACCGCTCCTGGTTGATAAAGGGATACTGCCAGGTGGATAAGCGACTCGCGGAGATGGCCCGGAACCTCGAACGGGGTGGGCTGATCGGCATCATCTGGAATGCTGAACGGAGTGCCGTCCGGCAAAACGCCACACGCTGCTTCGATAGCGATTTTACCCAAGCCAAGCAGTTCGCGATTGAGCCGGAGTTGGGTGATGCCCCAGCCATAGCCATGCAAAACGGCCGTTCTGCTGCGCAGCAGCTTTTCGACATAACGGTCGTCTTGCTGAAAATGCTGCGGCCGGAGGAACAACCCCTCCGACCAAACGACCTTATTGTCCCAAGACATCCGCCTGGCTCCGCGTCCTTCGATAAATCGAGTCTTCAACGAGGCAGCTCTAAGGCGTTTTTCTAAGACCCTTATATGCGCAGTTGGTATGCAGCCATTAGCGACAGGAATGCAGGTTCGTTCTGCCTATGGCTGTATATCGATTTCGCATGCCACATGAGGCCCTCTCATCGCCTAAGAGACACAACCACCTGAGGCCGGCCTGGGCCTTTGGGCGGCGCGAACCTGATAGGGCAACAGGAATTGGCCATGCTCGATGTAGATCTTTTGTTGAAGCCGGTCAGCGACGGCAACCCGTGCGGTGATGCTCTAGACTACGATCTGAGCTTTCTCGAACTTGAGGTGGCAGCGCAGGGCAAAGCCGCTCGGCAGATGGGAGATTCCGTCATAGCCGCAGAGGCTCCCGATTGGCGCCAAGTCTGGAAGCTTGGCCTCGAGCTAGCTACCCGCACAAAGGACCTGCGCGTCGGTGTCCTGCTAACCCGCGCCGCTCTCAGCCAATTCGGCTACCGCGGCCTTGGTAACGGCCTAGAGTTGCTCGCTGGCTACGTGGAATTCTATTGGCAGGAGCTGCATCCGCGGCCAGACGTAGAAGATCACGGCGATCAGACGGTGCGACTTAATGCTTTGGCAAATCTCTGCGATCCGTCCGGGCTTATCGCGGAGGTATGCCAGGTTCACCTCACCGCGTCGAGACAGTTTGGCGCCTTTACGCTCCGCGATTGGATGGAGGCGCAGCGATCTCAATCGAGCGGGATCGATTCAGCGACGATCGACCTCGCCTTCGGCGATACCGACCCCGCCCCCCTGGGCCAACTCGGGGCGGATCTCGACGCCAGTCTTGCGGCTGGCATCGCCTTGGATGCCATAGTGAACAAGTACTCCGATATCATCGATACTGTCGGGTTGGAGCCCCTCATTTCGGTGCTCCGTCAGGCTAAGGACGTGGTAAGTCGCCACCAGAAAATCCCTAAATCCGCAACCGTTATACAGCCGCTGCTCCCAGGATCCGAGGTGCGCAATCAAGAAGAGATTCGCGGCCGTAACGATGTTATCGGCATACTCGACGGTATCTGCCGCTGGTATCAAATGAACGAGCCGGCCAGCCCCGTGCCAGCCTTGCTTGAGCGGGCGAAGCGACTTGTATCCAAGGACTTTATGGCTCTGCTCGAGGAACTCGCGCCGGAGGGGGCTGCTCAATACCGCTCAATCGCGGGTCTGGCAGCCGACCAGGGCGCATGACGCCGGAATCTCGACCTAACATCAGGGCAAAAGCAAAAATGGCAAAAGCAAGCAGTCAGAAGTTCATCGATCGAAATCGCCCCCCCCGGGTCCAGATCGAATACGACCTGGAGACCTATGGCTCGCAAAAAAAGGTGGAACTTCCCTTCGTGGTGGGGGTCATGTCTGATCTTGCCGGCAATCCCGCCGAGCCGCTGCCCTCAGTGGCCGAACGCAAGATGATGGAGATCGACATCGATAATTTCGATGACCGGCTCAGATCGCTGAAACCCAGAGTGGCCGTGCGGGTACCTAACCGTTTGACCGGGGAGGGCCAACTAGCTGTCGACTTGACCTTCGAGTCTATCGACGATTTCTCACCAGCGGCGGTGGCGCGCAAGGTCGGAAGCCTCAACGCGCTGTTGGAGGCCCGCATGCAGCTCTCCAATCTCTTAGCCTACATGGACGGCAAGATGGGGGCTGAGGAGCTGATCGCCCGCTTCCTCACCAATCCCGCGCTGCTCAGTACCTTCGGTGGCCCTCGCAAGAGTGAAGCGCCCGATGAAGCAGTGGAGGCGCCGCTACCCTCATCCGCAGAGACGAAGGAAGAGTGATCATGACGTTGGTAACCTCAATGCCCGCCCACGTGCAATCCCCGCCCCCCTTCCACCCCGATGATTTTGACGTCCTGCTGCAGCGCGAGTTCAAGACCCGTTCGGATCAAGCCCGCGAGGCGGTGGAGAGTGCGGTCAGAACGTTGGCCGATCAGGCTCTTCGACATACACCGCTGATCAGTGACGATGCAGTTGAGACGATCCAGTCGATCATAGCATCGATCGACGGGAAACTATCCAAACAAATCAACGAGATACTTCATCACCAGGATTTTCAGGCGCTGGAGTCGGCTTGGCGGGGCTTGCATCACCTTGCGTTCAACACCGAGACAGACGAGACGTTGAAAATTCGCGTTCTTTCGATCTCGAAGAAGGAACTGTCTCGAACGCTGCGAAAATACAAGGGAATCGCTTGGGATCAGAGCCCGTTGTTCAAGAAGATCTACGAAGAAGAATATGGGCAGATCGGGGGGGAGCCTTATGGCTGCCTGGTTGCCGACTACTACTTCGACCATACTCCCCCTGATATTGATCTGCTCACTGGTATCGCGCAGATTGCTGCGGCAAGCCATTCCCCTTTTATTTCGGCTGCCTCGCCACAGCTGTTGCAGATGGATTCGTGGCGTGAACTCGCCAACCCACGCGACATCACGAAGATCTTCATGACGCCTGAGCACGCCGCTTGGCGAGCTTTTCGCGAAAGCGAGGACTCCCGGTATGTGGCGCTGACCATGCCACGCGTGCTCGGGCGGCTGCCCTATGGCGCTAAGACCAATCCAGTCGATGAATTCGCCTTCGAAGAGGACGCCGACGGCAGCGACAGCGCAAAGTATCTATGGACGAACGCTGCCTACGCCATGGGTGTGAACATCACGCGGTCGTTCAAGCTCTACGGCTGGCTGTCCAGAATTCGCGGCTTCGAATCCGGCGGCCTCGTTGAGGATCTGCCGGTGCACACTTTCCCCAGCGACGACGGTGGCGTCGACCTCAAATGCCCAACGGAGATCGCGATCAGCGATCGGCGGGAGTCGGAGCTCTCTAAGAATGGCCTTCTGCCATTGTTGCATCGGAAGAACACACAGCTGGGCGTATTCCTTGGCGCCCAGACCATCAACAAGCCAACCAGATACGAAGACCCGGACGCCTCAGCGAATGCTGAGCTCAGCGCGAGGCTACCCTATATTTTTGCGACCTGTCGCTTCGCCCACTACTTGAAGTGCATGGTCCGAGACAAGATTGGCGCGTTCAAAGAACGTTACGATGTCGAGGAGTGGCTGAACCAGTGGATCCAAGGCTATGTCCACCCCTCGCCCGAGCTGGGGAGCGAAGAAAGCAAGGCACAACAGCCGCTCTCCTCAGCTGAGGTCAAGGTCGAGGAGGTCGAAGACAATCCTGGCTATTACACCGCCATATTCTATCTGCGACCACACTATCAGCTTGAGGGCCTTACCATCTCCCTGAGGCTGGTGTCGCGACTACCCTCGGCCCGCCAGGGCTGAATCCCTAAAGCCACCATCATAAGCATTGAGGATCCGCCTCCAATATAGAGAGGGACACCATTCCCAAGCCCGCGCCATGAACTACGCTAGCCGGGGATCTCTCTAGCCACCGATCCGAAAACCACCAGATAGAGGAAATATAGCATGGCATTCGATGCAGTCATGATGTTCACGCAAGCGTCCAAGGATGGCATCCAGCCGAAGGGCGAATCCCTCATCGTGAAGGATGGTATCACGCTTGGTGACCAATGGAGTTTCTCGCTTGAGAACAAGCTCAATATCGGCCCTCACACCGCCGGCGCTGGGTCAGGTAAGGCCGAGTTTGAGGTCTTCACCATCAAGAAGCAGGCGGATAATGCCTCGGCTTCCCTGTACGTGGCATGTGGCCGCGGCGCCCACTTCAACAGCGTCGATCTGAAGCTATTCAAATCGACGGGCGCCGGACGGCAGACAGCCGCTTCGAACCTGTTCTTGCACTGGACCTTTAACATGCTTGCGATCGAGAAGGTCGAATGGGCCCATGCGGAGGAGGCACCGGACGAGACGGTCACCTTCCGATTCGGCGCCTGCAAGATCATCTACTTCAGGCAGGACGAAAAAGGCATTCTTACCAAAGCTGGTGAGGGCATCTGGAACCAAATTGCCAACAGTACTGACTTCAATAAGCTCGTCGCCTGACAGCTTGCAGATCCGCGACCGCGTGTGTTCTGGCCGCTCGCCACGCATTCGGTCTCGGATCGTTGCTGATGTGGAGATTGAACATGGTTATCGCTACCAAGTGGGACCTGCCCCAGCCCTCCCTTCTCGACCGGCTCACGGATGACGAGCCTAATAGCGCGTCCGAATCGTCGAAATCATCCAGCTTCTCGCTGCGCCAGGTGCAAGCACTGATCCTGCGTGACGTGTCGTGGCTGTTTAACGCAAACCAGTTGGCCGCAACCGTTGACCTCCAGTCCTATCCTCACGTGGCAGCCAGCACCCTCAACTACGGTGTCCGGCCCTGCGCCGGGCATATAGTCGATGGCCTGGACGTTGCAGCCTTGGGACAGGAGATTGCCGACAGCTTGCAACGTTTTGAACCTCGGTTCCTTGCCGACAGTGTCAAGGTCACGCCACTCACTGACGGCAACCGCAATGGCTCACTTGGCTTTAGAATCGAGGCGGACCTCTTAGCCCAACCAGTGCCGCTGCGGATTGTAATCCGCACCGAGCTTGACCGGGAACGCAAGATCGTCCGCGTTATCGATCTCGGTGCGGAGATAAGCTGATGGATCCGAGGCTCCTGCGATTATACAATGATGAACTTGCATATATGCGGGAGATGGGAGCTGAGTTTGCCCGCGCATTCCCGAAGGTCGCCGGCCGGCTCGGAATGGAAGCAGCCGAGGTCGCTGACCCTTATGTCGAGAGGCTGCTAGAAGGTTTTGCCTTCCTGGCGGCGCGGGTCCAATTGAAGTTGCAAGCTCGTTTCCCGGACTTCACGCAGCACCTGCTGGAACTGGTCTATCCTCATTTTCTGGCGCCCATGCCGTCGATGACAATCGTCCAATTCGAACCGGATCCGTTGGCCGGACGGTTTGAGCACGGATATGTAGTGCCGCGCGGAACCAAGCTGCTGGGCCAACTCGCTTCGGATGCGATCACCCATTGCGAGTTCCGCACGGCTCACGACATCCACCTCTGGCCGATTGTGGTGAGTGCTGTAGACTACTACACGACGCCGGCGCAAATCTCCGCCCTGAATCTTCCGCCCCTGCAAGACGTCAAGGCCGCGCTGCGACTGCGACTTCGAACAACCAATGGCATGCCCTTCAAAAATCTCGCACTGAGGGCCCTGACACTTTACCTCGCCGGTCCTGGCGGCATCGGTGCGACAGTCGCCGAACAGCTTATCGGCGACGCTTGCGCCATCATAGCCCGGCCAGCTAGCCCGTTGCCCGCTTGGCAGGAGAAAATCCCGCTCAACGGACTGCGGCAGCGCTGTCTGGAGCCCGACTTCGCTCTCCTGCCCGAGGTTCCCCGCTCCTTCGAGGGATATCGTCTGCTGCAAGAGTATTTCGCCCTTGCGGAGCGAACCTTGTTCATTGAGCTCAGCGGACTAGCCAACGCTGTGGCGCTTTCGACGACAGAGAGTCTTGAGATCGTGTTCGTGTTGAGCCGTGCCGAGCCGCGGTTGGAACGTCACGTTGGAACTCAGAACATTGCACTGTTCGCGACGCCGGCTATCAATCTTTTCGAACGCCAGGCGGATCGCATTCACTTGAGCGACAAGAACTACGAGCATCATCTGGTTGTAGATCGAATGAGGCCGCTCGACTTCGAGGTTCAGTCGATCCTCGAGATGAACGGCGAAGGAGAGAGCAGCGAAGCGGCCCCCGTTCAGTTTTTTCCATTCTACAGCATCAGCGCCCATGGACGGGAGGTGCAGCACTCCAGCTATTACACCGTTAGGCGAGAGCGCCGTCTGCTGTCGGAGCACCAGCGTCTGAACGGTGCCAGGACTGACTATGGCGGCACCGAGACTTTCATTTCACTTGTCGACCGCCGGGCGGCTCCCCACTCGGTGAATCGCCGGCAGTTGTCGGTGCGATGCCTTTGCTCGAACAGGCATCTGCCGTTGCTGCTGCCGATCGGTCATAAAGAGACAGACTTCACGCTCGAAATTGGAGCTCCTGTTATCGCTACGCGTTGTCTGTCGTTGCCGACCAAGCCGCGTCATTCCTTCGCCACCGGCGATGTGGCCTGGAAGCTGATCAGTCACCTATCGCTGAACTATCTCTCGATCACGAATTCCGACAACAACGGCCATGGGGGCGCAGAGGCGCTGCGTGAACTCTTGCGCTTGTACGTCGATCCTGGGGAGACTTTCGCCTCGCGGCAGATCGACGGCATACGGGAAGTCCAGTCGCGACCGGTAGATCGGCGGCTGCCGGGTGGGGGACAAGCTGCGGTCGCACGTGGAATCGAAATCAGCGTCGTCCTGGACGAGGCGGCTTTCGAAGGTGTCGGCATATTTCCCCTAGCCTCCGTGCTCAATCAGTTCTTCGCCAAATATGTCTCAATCAACAGTTTCACCGAGATGGTCATCTCGACGTTGCAACGGGGCAGAGTAATGCGTTGGCCGATAATGATTGGTCGCCGGACGATCCTCTGATGCCGAGTGCTCTCGAACACTTTCTTAGGGCGGTAGCGGCCGAGCCGCATGCCTACGATTTCTTCCAGGCTATGCGGCTCGTCGATGCAATCTGCCCAGATCGCCCTCGGCTTGGGGAATCGAGCCGGCCGGGCCTGGATCAGGTGCGGATTGGACAGCAGCCCGCGCTGGCCTTTCCGACGCGGTCCATCGCCCGCGTGGCTGAAGCAGGAGAGAACCGTCCTGCCAGCATTTCCACCTACGCCTTTGGCCTGTTCGGGCCCAACGGTCCGCTGCCTTTGCATCTGACGGAGTACGCCCTTTTTCGGCAGCGCAATGCCGCCGACGAGACGCTGGTTCGGTTTGCCGATATCTTTCATCATCGACTAGCTTCGCTCTTCTTCCGTGCCTGGGCGGAGAGCGAGCCGACCGTCAGCCACGACAGGCCACAAGAAGATCGCTTTGCCCTGCAGCTCGGGTCCCTCGCCGGTTTTGGCATGACGTCTTTGCATGGCCGGGACGCCATGCCCGATCTGGCCAAATTTCACTTCACAGGCCGTCTCGCCTCGCTCACCCGCAATGCCGAGGGGCTCGTCGCTATCCTCAAAAGCTTCTTTGTGGCGCCGGTCGAAATCCGTGAATTTATCCCCAAATGGGTTCAGTTGCCGCTCGGCGCGCTCTGCCTCCTCGGCCGTGACGCAGGCACTGGCACACTTGGCAGCACAGCCGCTGTTGGCGGCAGGATCAAAGTATACCATCATCGCTTCCGCGTCATTATCGGCCCGCTCGGCTTGGCCCAGTACGAGCGGCTTTTGCCGGGGACCTCCGATCTTGAGATCTTGGCCAAGATTATCCGCAATTACCTAGGAGATGAACTGGACTGGGAGGTCAATCTTGTCCTGCGCCAAGAAGAAGTGCCGAAACTCCGGTTGGGACATAGCGGTAAGCTCGGCTGGACCAGTTGGATGGCCGAGCGCAAGACGCGACGCGATGCCGACGATCTGACTACGGCGCCGATCGAGCCCTGCCTAACGGCGGCCGTCTCGAACTTTCCGAAGTAATCTGAGGGAGTCGATTATAATGAGCCGCATGAATATCATTAGTGATTTCCATGTACTCTGCAATGCTAATGCAATCAAAAGTGCGGCGGCCTTCCGCAACTTGCGCGATAGTATTTTTGTTGAGCTGATTCGCGATCAGTTCAGTGGCACTGCCCAGCCGGATCTCTGTAAGACTTTATCCAGTTTCGGCATTGACCAAAGCATTCTCACGCACCGCGTGACTTTCCACAAGGCCTTGACGCCAAGTAAACACCTCCAGTCCGCCGATGTGGCAGAGCCGGATGAGCAGCGGGCCGTCACTAATATGCGCCGCAAGATCCCCCACGCCGGAGGGGCATCCAGGAGCCGGGATTCTGGGCATAGCGTCCGCAGTTGCGTTGTCGCAACGGTATATTCCCGCTGCCCAGTTGCCGGCCCAAGTTCTAAACCTGGTGGACGCCATGCACACCCAATTCGCCGTCAGCCGGCATGCCCGTTTCTCTCTGACCCGAGATGGCGCGCCTTCTCGATGAGGGTATCAAGATGCTGCCGGAAGGGGACAAGTTGGGCGGCCATTCAGATCACCAAGCAAACTCAACCGAGCGGCAGCGGCGCGGGTAGCGCCCAATCGGCAGGCTCATCATCGATGCCCGGCATTGCGCCCCCCATGGTTTTCGTTGGCGGCACTCCGGCCGCGTCTCTAAAGCCAAGTGAAAAAGGTACTACGGCGCTCTTGCATCTCAACCGCGGAAATACCCTATGGTCCAGTCTACAATTGAAAATCTCCTGAAGCACAATCGATTTGCTGCAGTCACTTCGGCCGCATTCCAGCCGAACGAGATCATTCTTCGACGGCTAAGCGGCACCGAACGGCTGGGGGAACCTTTTCTCTATGAGGTGAAGCTCGCCACACCCCATCCGGTTCAGAACTTCACCAACATTCCTGGCCAATTTTTGACGGTCGGCCTTAAGCTGAAGGACGCCGGAACGCGTTTCTTCAACGGCGTCATCACTCGATTGGAGTATCTCGGCCTGGACGACACGGAGCACCTCAACTACATGGCGGAGTTGCGGCCTTGGCTTTCCCTGCTCGATTATCGTACTAACAGCCGAATTTTTCAGAATAAGACCAGCATTGAGGTCATCACCCAAATATTTCGGGAGCACAAAGGCAATTTCAAGAACCGGACAATCGGGCGGTTTCCAGAGCGCACGTTTTGCGTGCAGTACGACGAGACTGATCTGGCTTTCGTCAGCCGCTTAATGGAGCAGGACGGCCTGTACTACTATTTTGAACATGGGGAGAACCGACACGATCTGGTGCTCGTCGACCACCTTTCGAGCCATGAAACATGCAAGCCTGAGGCTGTTGAGACCCACCACAATCTCAGGCCTGCCCGAAATCTCCATCGAGATGATGTTATCTTGCATTGGAGCGAAGTCGTGTCACTGCAGTCGAACAAGGTCGTTCTCAAGGACTACGACCATGAGAAGCCGATGGCAGAGCTTGCCGCTGCCGCGCGCACCCCTTCCGTGCGGATCGGCGGCATTCCACCCGGCAAGAGCGCAGCGGGTGCCGGTAGGCGCCTTTCTGGCGCCACTGTCGTGGCATTGGAGACGGTGACCGCGGACCTTTCCTCAGACATGCAAGAGACATTCATCTATCCCGGAGGCTACAAAACAAAGGGGGATGGCGACTTCTACGCCACGATCCGCGCAGAAGAGCTCAGTTGCAACGCCTATCGGGCGCGTATTGAAACTACAGCTCGCCAGATCAAAACGGGATTAGTCTTCAAGGCTGCAAACCCTTTCTACTACGGCGAAGTGGGTGCGCGCCCAAAGGCTACCCAGCGCTTTCTGGCGATTGCGAACGAGTTCACGGTTTTGGGGGAACTGGGAGACCGACCACCGGGAGCGGTCACCACCGACCAGAACGCTGAGTACTTCCTCTATCACAGTACGGTCGAGATCATCCCTGCGAGCACCCAGTACCGCCCGCCGCGCCGCACACCGGTGCCGGCGATCAAGGGGCCGCAGATGGCGGTCGTCGTGGGCCCGAGAGGCGAGACGATCACGACGGATCAGTACGGCCGCATCAAGGTCCAGTTTTTCTGGGACCGCGAGGGCAACAAGGACGAAAATAGCTCCTGCTGGATCAGGGTAGCGCAGAACTGGGCCGGCAAGGGCTTCGGCTGCCTCCTAACTCCAAGGATCGGCCAAGAGGTCATGGTGGACTTCGTCCACGGCGACCCTGACCGTCCCCTCGTAACCGGGGTCGTTTACAACGGCTCCAACTTGCCGCCTGAAGCCCTACCGGCCAACAAGACCCGCTCCACATTCCGAACGCATACCGATCGCGGCACAATCGCCGATTACAACGAGCTGCGATTCGAGGATAGGCAAGGTTGTGAGGAGGTCTTTCTGAAAGCGCAGAAGGACCACAACGTCAATGTTGGAAATATCTATGCCATCGACGTCAAGACGCAATACCTCCTGACTTCAGCCTCAGCCGCGGCGGCATTTGGTAGCAGTATCGAGGTGACACCTGACAAGATTCGCCTCTCAGTGATGGGCGCAACCGGCCCCCAGACCATCGAAATCAGCGCAGCCGGCATCACTCTCATGGGCGGCCAGGGAGCCTCGATCAAGGTGTCGGGTCCTTCGGTCATCATCAACAACGAAGCGCTTGTGGTGACCTGATGCCTGGTACCGTCCTTCACACAGGAACGACCGCGACCTGCCCGCACGGCGGTACCCTCAATATAGTGGTTGCCTCGCCGCGCGTCTCCGTCTCGGGCATGCCCGTGGCGGTCTTGACTGACCAGGGCCTGGTGGCCGGCTGCGCCTTCACGCTGCCAAACGGCAAACCGCAGCCCTGTGTGACCACACGCTGGGTCGCCGCCACCACGCGGGTCCTGGTCAATGGTCAGCCCGTCCTCATCAATCCACTTGCCGCTCTATGCCTCTCGGCAGAACAAATCCCTGGCGGTCCGCCAATCATCGCCGCCAGCCAGACACGGGTGATCGCGACATGAGCTTGGCCTTTCCCTGCACCGCCACCCCGCTCTGCCGGGCCAGCGCCTGGCCCTACGGATCACCCGAACGCGACTGCCTTGAAGTGCTGATCATGACCGGCCCCGGCGAGCGGCTCACGCGTCCGACCTTCCGCTCGCCGGTACGTGAGATGCTTTTTGCCGCCGGTAACGGACTGGTGGCCCTTGCGCTGGAGGCCGCAGTCGAAGCCGTCACCCTCGGCCAGCTCCTGACCCTGCGAAACCCGCTTGTCGACTTTGACGACGCGGCTGCGATCCTACAAATCAAGCTGAACTATGACGTGAAGGCGACGGGCCAAGCCGTGAACCTCAGCCTGTCGAAGGGCCTTTCATGAGCGACGTCAACCACTGCTGCGATCCCCTTCGACGCAAAGCCTTGGAAGCCTCGTCGGTCGCCGTTTCGGGCATCGAGTATGTCGAAGTTCAGCAAGGCGGGAGCGTAGCTGATCCCATTTTCATCGAGATTAGTCTCGTGAAGCCCCTGCTCTTGCCGGTCGCCGCGCTGGAACGACTATTCAACCTATCGCCTCGCGATCGTCCGTCCCAGCGGCCCCGCCCCCACATTTATCGACCTGTGTCTTTCGGCGGTCGACTTCTCCTTCGAGCCAAGCGCCATGGCCGATGGCCACATTGGACGCGTCATAAGCACATGAGCAGCGCTCTTTTCTGACGATGTCGAACGCTGATCAACGCCGGGCGCAACCTGAGGGCCAGTTCGGCCAATGTTCATCCACGCAAAGGAACAGACCCATGAACGAAGAAAACGGACCTGTTGTGTCTATCTCTTGCGCAGACGAACGAAAACTCGGTGCTGCCCTAATAGCAGTTCAATCGGCACTTTGGGTGGCGATTGAGAACCTATCAAAAATTCAGGAAGGTAGCGGTCAGCAGTGGTTTGACGATCTAGAGGAGGTCGCGCTCAATGAAGCCAGGGGCACCGTCACGACAGGTATCTCGATTGAGGCTGAAGCAGAAAGCCTCAAGTTTGGAATCGATGTCCTTAAAGCAATCCTGCATTCGAAGCGCGTTCAGCTCGGACTTGCTGCAAAGGAATAACGCGTTCTCTTTCGGCGTGGCGGTGAGGTCCAGGCCACCGGTACTTATAGCTGGCAGGACGCACTCCCCACAGGTTCTCCAATCGCTTCTGTCAATGAGCTCCTTTCTCTTCGCTGATGCAGCGCTTGCCGGGTTCGAGGTTCTCTCCGTGGTCGATCGCAAGGATAGCCGCATGTTTGCGTCGGTCGAAGTGGTGTTCGCGGTTCCATCGGACCGCATGGGAGGGAGCGACCCCATCCGCGCAGGCGTCCCGGCAAGGACGCATCGGTGGACGGCTTCAGGTATTGGGGTCTTGGATCATGCTCCAGCGACGATGCGGCGCAATGGTTCGTTCGGCTTCCACATGGCGTGAAGAAATGACAGCGAGCTTGCGTGCCACGGCGACTGCCTTCTCGAATCCAGCTCCCTTAGCACTCCTGAGGCCCCAGACCTTCGGCGAGGAGAAGCCGGTTTGCCGCGTCAGGATGACGCTGGCGGCTTCATAGAGATGGGTTCGCGTTAGCTTATTGCGGCGCTTCGAGCTGCTGCGACCATTTCGACTGACCTCGCCGGATTGGTAACGTTTGGGGTGAGGCCGAGATAGGCGCCGCGCTGGAGGAGCGGCGGAAGCGGGAAGCGTCGTTACAGGTGGCAGCGACCGAGAGTGCGGTCACCCCCGCCGGGAGCCGTCATGAACAGGCGGCCATGGCGTTCTGCTTGGCGGCGTCGCGGACGTGCTCGTCGAGAGCCTTGATCCGCTCGATGATGAAGCGGCGGGACTGATCAGAGCCTCGACGATCCGCCCGATTTCGGGCACGGCCGTGAGCTCGCGTTTTCGAGAGGATAGGGAAGGCTGTTTCTCTTGAGGCGTTGCCTGTCATTCGCAAGAGGGTTTTCACGACCTCTTCCTTATCGGCATATGCTAGCGCATACCAATCGCTCCGCCGTCATGCACAATTCACATTCAGTCATTCTGTCGGGACATGGTGGGGTTCCAGGGACGGGTGTTGCCTCGATGCCTGCCATGCTTGCCGGTCGGCGCCCGGATGAAGCAGTTCCTCCTCGAACTATGATCGCAGTTCCTGCGATACTTTCGCAAGCGGACCTGGTCCACGACGCTCCCGCTTCGTCTTGATCGCACCAGAGCGGTCCTCGCCATTTCGGTTGACTACCGCATAGAGGCGGCGGTCGCGATCGGCCGAGTCGGTGACAAGGCGACGCTCTCCGAAGCTCCACAAAAGGGGAGCAGCCCAGTTCGCGCAAGCCGTTGCATGAGATTGTCTCGAAGAGCCAATTCAAGTGGACCTGACCGCGGCGCCAAAGACCGGCCGCGATCAGGGCTGTCCGCAAGGCTCCCGGCTTTGGTTGGGGCCGGAGCGAAGAACTGTTGCAAAAAAGTTGGAACAGTGCCCCGCCAATTAGGCAGCCGTTCCGACTACCGGCAGAAGAGGTCGGGGAACACGTCGTGCCGTGGTGGAGGTCGCTATGAACGGCTTCAAACCGGTGGTCGGGGAAACACTGCCCCGTGAAACACGGTCATGCGCCGTTGATTCGACAAGGGTCGCTGACCATGTCTCACGAGCATGATGGCATATGGATTTGGCATGGGTAGGAACGCTCGGCCGGCTGTAAGATCGGACATCCTTGATCTGGCTACAGGAGAGACGGCAATGGTAAATCCAGGACAGGCCCAGCCGGGCGGTACTTCCGACGACGACGATCCAGCCCCGGACCCGATACAGTGGTACGAAGCCCTGACCGGGGCACAGGGCACGGAAGCGTGGATGCGGAACTACTACTTGCTGCAACAGCAGCAAGCGGGGCAACCAGCCGAGCCACAGCAAGCAGCCGAGCCACAGCAAGCAGCAGCCGAAAGACGGCGGCGCCGTATTGTCTCTGATGAAGATGAGAGGCTCATCAATACGGCGGCTGTGGCGGCTCGCAGGAGGCTGGGCAAGGATACCATCCGAGCCTATTGTAGCCATCTCCGTGCGTTGTCTGAGGCGCTCCGGCCTCTCGGGCTGAGTCTTGCTGGACTTGATGGCGATTCGCTGCTCGAACGTGCTACAGCGCTTTTCCCGCGCGCCATCCCGGCATTGGGTATGCTTGACAGGTACCGTCAGGAGCTCTGGCAGGAGAGTTCGCGCGCTGGGGAAGGCAGCTCTCGGCCGCCAGTGGATCAAGCCGCGCCCTCACCGTTGAACACTTTCGATCAAGACGAGATTTGGGCCGCGGTGGATGCGGCGGATCAACCCGCTCCGTCGCCGCAAAGCGTCAATTCGACGGAGTTTTGGGCAGGAGTGGATCAAGCCGGCCAGTTGCCCGCCGACAGTTTCAATACAGCGA
>NZ_JAFCGY010000052.1 GCF_016836705.1 Mesorhizobium caraganae
CCCGCCTCGTGCTCGCGCAAAACCGCGATGATCTGCTCTTCCGTGAACCGCTTCCGCTTCATCTGTCCGTCCTTCTTGGAGGCCGGACTCTAACTCCAGGTGGAGGAAATTCTCAGTGGCAGGTCAGAATGACGGAGCCACCCCAGTCGATCTCCACCGCTAGAGACGCCGCCGGTTTGATTTCGACGAATTCGAGTCATTGGGATCCTGGCAGCCTCACCGCACCGCTCCCCAGCAGCGGCGACTGATTCTTGCCGTCGGCGGGTCAAGATTGATTTGATTGTTTCACTTTGCAGAGAAAACTGCAATGAATGTAGCGCCACTTTTGGCGATTGTTGAAGTCGCAATCACAGGCATTATTCCATGGATGACCTAGATCGAAGGATCCTTGCTGCTCTACAAAAGAACAACCGGCTCTCATTTGCAGAACTGGCGGAATTGGTCGGTTCCTCGGCAGCGTCAAGTATGCGTCGAGTGAACAAGCTGCGTTCTGATGGCGTGATCGTTGCGGACATCTCGCTGGTGGATCCGAAGGCGGTTGGCAAATCGCTCACCGTTGTTGTCACGGTTGAGTTGGACCGTGAGCGTCTTGACCTCGTCGACGATTTCAAGCGCGCGATGCGCGCGGCCAAAGAGGTTACTCAGTGCTACATGGTTACGGGCGACGCCGATTTTGTGCTGATCGTGGCCGTTGAGGACGTCGAGGCCTTTGACGTCTTCGTCAAGACAAAGCTCTATACCAACCCTAACGTCCGAAAATTCCAGAGCATGATTTCGCTCGATCGTGTCAAATTCGAGCCGCGGGTAACGTTGTAGACTTGGGCGGGTTGCGCTTAAGCCATCACTCCGGGCCGCGTTTTGAAACCGCCATTGCGCGTCCACCATCAGATTGAGCTTTTTCGACTGGAGAACCGTGCAAACTAAGGGGCTCAGCCGATCCCGCGTCGGATGCTGTGTCGACGCGGGCAAAGCAACCGTCTCAGTTTAAGGAGAAAAAATGGCGACCCCGAAGACACAGATCTTGCCGGTTCTTCCCAGTGTCGATGAGCGTTACTTTGATCAACGGCGCTACCCGGATGGAATCGCTTTTATGGATGGGCAATACCTGCCGATGTCCGAGGCCAAAATCTCCGTGCTCGATTGGGGGCTCCTGCACTCGGACGCCACTTACGACACGGTGCACGTCTGGAATGGCAGGTTCTTCCGATTGGATCTGCACCTTGACCGTTTCTTCAGGGGCGTTGAACGTTTACGAATGAAGCTGCCCTACGATCGCGACACGATAGTGTCGATCCTCAAAGATTGCGTCGCTTTGTCGGGCCATAGATCGGCATACGTGGAGATGATCTGCACGCGCGGTTCGTCGCCGACATTCAGCCGCGATCCCCGCCAAGCGGAGAACCGCTTCATCGCGTTCGCTGTCCCTTTTGGGTCGGTTGCCAACAAGGAACAGTTGGAAAGAGGTTTGCACGTCGCGATCAGCGAGACCGTGCGCATCCCGCCTAACTCGGTCGATCCCGAAATCAAGAACTATCATTGGCTCGATCTGGTGAAGGGCCTTTTCGACGCCTATGACATGGGAGCAGAGACAGCGCTGATCCTAGATACGAATGGATACATTGCGGAGGGGCCTGGCTTCAATGTGTTCGTTGTAAAGGACGGGTCGCTGAGGACGCCCGCTTTTGGGGTGTTGCCGGGCATCACGCGCCGGACTGTGTTCGACCTTTGCGCCGAGATTGGGCTGTCGGCCACGGCTGCTGATATTAGTCGCGCTGAGATCAAATGGGCTGACGAGGTGTTCATCACCTCGACGGCCGGCGGCATTATGCCCGTGACCCGTATCGACGACACCGCGATCGCTAATGGGCTTGTCGGATCCATCACCCGCCGGCTCATGGATCTCTACTGGCAAAAGCACGATGATCCGGCATGGTCGACTGCTGTCATCTACCCGTGATCGGAAATGAGACATGCGGCAGCAACTTTGCGAGCGGCTTCGTGACGATATCGATGAGCTTACCTCATCGAGGCGACGGCCCCTCGATATCGGCAGCGATTACCCCTCGATGATGAGCACATACTTGTGTAGGGCCTACTTCATGCGGTTCCTGCGGAGTTTCCGATGAAGAACGCTTTCACTGCCTATTTGTCGACGGAAATGGCTGAGTTGAAGTCTGCGGGGCTTTACAAATCCGAGCGGGTCATCACCTCGACCCAGTCGTCCGAGATCGAACTCGCGGATGGCAGCAAGGTCCTGAATTTCTGCGCCAACAATTATCTCGGTCTCGCCGACAATCAAGATCTGCGGGATGCGGCCAAGGCTGCGCTCGACCGCTACGGATACGGCATGGCGTCGGTCCGCTTCATCTGCGGAACTCAAGAAGAGCACAAGCAACTTGAGGCGCGCATCTCCTCATTTCTCAAGATGGAAGATACGGTCCTCTATTCATCCTGTTTTGACGCTAATGCCGGTCTGTTCGAGACGCTGCTCGGCGAGGAAGACGCCATCATTTCCGACGCGCTCAACCACGCCTCCATCATTGACGGCGTACGGCTTTCAAAGGCCAGGCGCTTCCGCTACGCCAACAATGACATGGCCGCGCTGGAAGAAGAGCTCAAGAAGGCCGAGGGCAGCCGCTTCAAATTGATCGCGACCGATGGCGTCTTTTCGATGGACGGCATCATCGCCAATCTTGGCGGCGTCTGCGATCTGGCCGAGAAACATGGTGCGATGGTCATGGTCGATGACAGCCATGCGGTCGGCTTCGTCGGCAGGCATGGGCGCGGCACGGCGGAGCATTGCGGGGTCGAGGGCCGCATCGACATCATCACTGGCACGCTGGGCAAGGCGCTCGGCGGCGCCTCCGGCGGCTACACATCGGGCGGGCGCGAGGTCATCGACTGGCTTCGCCAACGCTCGCGGCCGTACCTCTTCTCCAATACGCTGATGCCAGCCATTGCAGGGGCGTCGCTGAAGGTTTTCGATCTGATCGAACAAGGCGATCCGCTGCGCAAGAATCTCTACGCCAACGCCGACCGCTTCCGCTCGAAGATGTCGAAGGCTGGCTTCACGCTGGCTGGCGCGAACCATCCGATCATCCCTTTGATATTGGGCAACGCGAACCTCGCGCAGCAGATGGCCAAGAAGATGCTCCAGCGCGGCATCTATGTGGTCGGTTTCTCCTTCCCCGTAGTGCCGAACGGCCAGGCGCGCATCCGCACGCAGATGTCTGCCGCGCACTCGAGTGCGGATGTCGACCGTGCCGTCGAGGCCTTCACAGAGATAGGCAGGGAATTGGGAGTCATCTGATGTCCAACATGATTGGAGACCGGAATAAGGTAGGGGGTGTCAGGCCGCAATTGCGAGGCGATAGTAGTTGGGATGGCCTTGCATCGACGCCAACTTTCGAATCTCGGCTGCGACTTTGGCATTGCTCGTGCCGACATCGAGTCACAGTAGTCTCAGGAAATGGCAGCCAATAGCATCCAGAGCGCCACAATAGATAATTCCTAACTTTTACTGGGCATGCGGAAAATGCCGAAATTTTGCACCGACGCAGCGGCCCAGGGGGCGACGGGCTATCTGACGATTGATCTCTCCGCCGTCTGTCGCAATTACGAGAAACTTGCTTGGATGCTGACGCCAGCCCGCGCGGCCGCCGTCGTGAAAGCCGATGCCTATGGCCTCGGTGCGAAACCTGTTTCAAAAGCTCTCTACGGCAAAGGCTGCCGACGTTTCTTCGTTGCCCAGTTCGCTGAGGCCGTCAAACTGCGGCCTACGCTCCCGCGCGATGCCCAGATCTTCGTGCTGAACGGACTGCAACCTGGCAACGAGATACCCTGCGCAGAAAGCGGCATCGTCCCGGTTCTCAACTCGCTGGAGCAGTGGCGGCAATGGTCAGAAGCCGCCCGCCGCCTCAGGCGAACTCTGCCGGCCGTGCTGCAATTTGATACGGGTATGTCGCGGCTCGGCTTTCCGCCGGAAGAGCGCTCGGCTTTGGCGGACGCCCTCAGCGAAGGCAGTAATGTCGAGATATCCTTCATCATGAGCCATCTTGCCTCGGCTGACGACGCGGATTGCAAGCTGAACCACCAACAGCTTGCCCAGATGAACCGTATCGCGGACGAGTTCGCTGGCTTCGACATCTCCTTTGCCAATTCCGGAGGCGTATTTCTCGGCGATGCCTACCATGGCGTCCTCGCCCGCACGGGTATCGCGCTCTATGGAGGCGCGCCGACTGCCGAGGAGCCGAACCCGATGGAGCCGGTGGTCAGGATCGATGTCGCTGTCGTGCAGACGCGCATCGTGCCAGCGGGCACAAGGGTAGGTTATGGCGGCGCACATGTCACGCGTCAGGAAACGCGTCTCGCAACAATTGCAGCCGGCTACGCCGACGGCCTGCCCCGCAGCCTGAGCGATCGCGGCGCAGTCTATTATGAGGGGGCTCGTTTGCCGATCGTCGGTCGCGTTTCGATGGATAGCATGACTGTCGACATAACGGCACTGCCTGAAGACGCGCTGACACTAGGAAGCCTGGTCGAAGTGCTCGGTCCACACCAAACGCTCGAGGACCTCGCGCGCGATGCCGGAACAATATCCTATGAAATCTTGACTGGCCTCGGCGATCGATATCTTCGACAGTACCGCAAAGGAACCTGACGTCTCCATCGCGGCATAAACTTCGGCCGCCAGACTCAAGACCATCAAGGGGCTCACGCATTACGCGTCATCTGCAAACCTGGCCCACACAATCCGACCGATTACAGTCAACCCGCTCCAGCAAAGACCGGGACCAATCAACTAGTCTTCCGCAAACGGACCCGACAGACGCCCTCATGATCTCCCTCACCAACAGCTGACCGCTACTCAGGCCTCCAACTTTCAAATAGCCGGTCAGCACCCTCGTACATCGGACCTGCGGCTCAGCCGAATGAGTATTACTGGGCCGGAAGGGGCCGGTCTTGGCCATGCGGCCTTTCTAGGCATCGATCGCTCTCATGCCCCCATTCGGATGCCAACCACTACCTGCTTTCGCCACGCAGGATCGTCTCGGCGGCATCAGCCAGCACCTGACAGCCGAGCACCAGGTCGGCGTCGTCTGTGTTTTCGGTCCAGTGATGGCTGATACCGCCGATGCTTGGCACGAAAAGCATCGCGGCTCTCAGCTTGCGAGCCACGACCTGTGCGTCGTGACTGGCTCCGCTTGGCATCCTCACATAGGCACCGGGCGCATGGCGCGCGGCAGCATTCTCTATCGCTGCCTGGAAGGCGGGATCCATGTGCCATGGTTTACCGGCCTCGGTCCGCTCGATCTCCGCGCGGCAGCCGGTGCTGATCGCTGTCTCTTCGACCAGTTCTCTTAGTGCCGCGTCGAGGCGCTCGAGCACCGGCATCTCTGAATCCCGGAACTGGAACAGCATCTCTGCCTTGCCCGGAATTATGCTGGGAGCGCCCGGCTCCAGGCTAATGCGGCCTGTGGTCCAGACGGAACGCGGTCCGGCCACTTTCGGAAAGCGCTCGGCAATGGCCGTCGCCAGCGTCGCTGCAGCGACGCCGGCATCCTTTCGGATAGCCATGCGCGTCGTACCGGCGTGATTCTGGATGCCGCGAAAGACGATTGAGTACTGCCAGAGCCCGACGATGCTCGTAACAACACCGATCCGGTTGCCCGAGGCTTCCAGCGCGTCGCCCTGTTCTATGTGTGCTTCCAGATAACCGACGTAGCGTTCCGGTTCCAGCAGAGATCTGGGAACACCGGTTAGGCCGGCTGCACGGAGCGCTTCCCTGAGCGGCAGCCCATGATGGACATTCACAGCGCGGTCGATCTCCGCCTCGTCGATGTCACCGATGAATGAACGACTTCCAAGCATTGAGACATAGTGACCTTCTTCATCCGCCCACGCCACTGGGGCGATGGGAAGGCCAGCGCAGTCCGGCGTTTCCGCGAACGTCCGGGCAATCTCGAGGCCGTACATCACGCCAAGCGCCCCGTCTAGCCATCCGGCATGGTTCTCGGACTCTGCATGCGATCCGATCAATAGGAATCGCCGTTCCGAGAGAGGGGTGCCGATCACATTGCCCACCCCGTCGATATGCGCCTGAAGCCCTACGGCTTCGTATTGCTGCGCAAGCCAGCGGCGGCTGTCCATATCCTCTTTCGAATACGTCGGGCGATGGACACCCGTCCGGTACGCTCCGAATTGCGCGAAACGTCTGAGCTCCAAGAGCAAGCGCCCGGCGTTGATCTTTAGCATCTGCTGCACCGTCCCGTAGTTCGTCCTGAATAAGTTTAAGTTATAGACTAGTGCTGACTCCCTTTGGACGGCTTGTCGGCGGTATGCTGGGTCGGCCAAGCGGGGCTCAGCACAGGTCCTGATCGGCTGTCAGCATCGGCCACCCAGCTTTCCCAGACCGCCTTGAACTTGTCGAAAGGGCGATGTCGGAATTCCACGGCGAAAAGACTGCGAACCTATCCTAAGGACAGACCGCGGTAATCGATCACGGTTCACCAAGTCGCAACGAGCCAAGCTCATGTAACAATGCCGAGCCTGTGCGAATCCCGCTGTAGAAGCAATCAAGTGTTAGATTTTCATTCGGCGCGTGGTTTGCTTCATCATGGTTCGCGTACGGCGTTTCGAAAGCAGGAATGCCGAGTATCTTGGTGAAGACATAACTGGGCAGGCTGCCAAAACCCGCTGGGATAAGCAGGGGCTCCTCTCCTTGCGCTGCGACGAAAGCACGGCGTAACGGCGCGGTGAAGGGCGAGGCTACAGGCGTCTTTGATGGGGACATGTTCTCCATCGCGATGAGCTCCACATCGGGCGCGTGTTGCTTCACATGCGCGGCGACCTTGCGCAGTATGTCCCCGGGGTCCTGCGCTTCCACGAGCCGTATGTCGCATTTTACAAAGGCCTCACTGGGCAGGACGGTCTTGCTGCCAGGCCCGCCATAGCCGCCATGGAAGCCATTGATCGTCAGCGTCGGGCGGAAGCACAGGCGCTCGTAGAAGGGCCGTGCCGCCGGCGCATCGAGCCGCACGAGCCCGAGGCTCTGCTTATAGGCCTCAACGTCGAGCGGCAGGCGCTCGATTGCGGCCAGTTCCTCCGGAGACGGAAGCTCGATACCGTCGTGGAAACCGTCTATGGTGATTTCGCCGTCGGCGTTCTTCATGGTTCCGAGAAGGTGCACCAACGTCCAGATCGGATTGGGCACAACGCCACCAAAGTTACCCGAATGCAAGTCGCCGTTGGCATGGCGGCAGCGCAGCTCAAAGGAGAGCACGCCACGCGAGCCGAATTTGATCACAGGCGCGCCGCTCGCATGGCGCGGGCCGTCGGCCGTGACGGCAAGATTAGCCTTTAGGATTTTCGTGTTGGCGCGCACGAAATCGGCAATGTGCGGGCTGCCGATCTCCTCTTCGCCTTCCAGCAGCAGGATGACGTTGCAGGGCAGCGCGCCATGCACCTTGAGGTGGGACTCAATTGCCAGGATCTGCGCAAAATGCTGGCCCTTGTTGTCGCCCACGCCGCGTGCGTAAAGGCGACCGTCGCGAATGGTCGGCTCGAAGGGCGGCGAGAGCCATTTGTCGATCGGGTCAGCCGGCTGCACGTCGTAATGGCCATAGAGCAATACCGTGGGCTTACTGAGGGCCTTTTCCCACCGCGCGACGACCATCGAGTGCCCGGCCGTCGGCACCAGGCTGGTTTCGAGTCCTATCTCCGTCAGCATTTTGACCAGGAGGGCACCCACTTGGTCGATACCTGCGTTCTCGGCACTGATGCTTGGATGACGAAGATACTCCATCAGGCGTTCGAGAGACCTGGTGCGGTTCTCATCGATATACTCGAAAACGGCATTCAATGTCTCGGATGATGTCATTTCTTTGGCCTGTGATGAAAGGGGAAGACTGGTTCTCAGGGGAGTTAGCTATCTAGCAAGCCGGCGCTGCAAGCCTGGAGTTGGTGGCGGCATGCATCCCACATAATCTCTCGTTGAGCGAATCTCGCAGACTTGGGCGCGAGTGTCCCGTTAGTGCCGGCCGCTTCGACACGATCAGGAATAATTCTATACGCCCGGGTCGGGTTTAATTAGTAACGTGGACCATTAGTGAGTCGAGAAGATCGGTGTAGCAGGAGACCAAAGTTTAAAAGCCGACAATGACCTGCGCTGGATTATGATAGGTTCGATGCTTCGACGTGGCGAACCCACATGCCCACTCCTGGCCTCGACGATTAGGTCGAAGGCGTCCTGGATGCCATCCTCGCGCCATCGATGCGAATTCCGCTGCCACGGCCATGGTTCCACGTTCGGGTTCGCAGCCGCCCTCGCCAAGTTTATCCAACGAAGATCAGACGAACGGTCTTGCAGGCCAACTCCTTGATTTGCGCCGAGCGAGGCGTAGCTGCGCCGACGAGAGCTTCTTTGAGCCCCACATAACTTAAAATAACTCTTCATGACGAACGGTCCGTGCCGAAATCGTTCTTATTGTGAAATACCTCCTCCACGAAACAGTGCCTTTTGAAATGTGCCTGATCGGCATCATTTAACATCGCCCCACTCCAGTCCGCCGACACTTGAGGTACCCAGCACCGTCTCGACCAGATTCACCCAATACCCGATGCCATAAGGCAGCGCTTCGTCATTGAAATCATATGCCGGGTGGTGCACGCTAGCGGTCGCTCCATTCCCAAGAAAAATGAACGCGCCTGGCCGGGCCTCAAGCATGTAGGCGAAGTCCTCCGCCCCCAAACTGACTTTAAGCTTGTCGTCCACGGAGGCAGGCCCCACGAGATTGCGTGCCGCCTTTACCGCTAAATTGGTTCCCTCCGTGTGGTTGACAGTAACCGGGACGGATCGACGATACGTGAACTCGATATCTGCACCGAATCCGCGCGCGATACCCTGAGCGGCTGCCAAAATCTCTCGTTCGGCGAAGTCTTGCAGGCCCGATGCGAGAGTCCTGACGGTTCCGGCGATTTCAACCTGATCGGGAATGACGTTGTAGGCCTGTGCGGCGCTCAACTTGGTTACGGAGATCACCAGCGCCTCCCTAGGATCGGTCTGGCGCGAGACCAAGGTTTGTAGGCCCATGATGATCTGTGCTGCAATGACAACGGGATCGATGGTCCGATACGGGTGGGCCGCATGGCCACCCCTGCCCTTCACGACGATATCGAAGTCGTCTTGCGATCCCATGATCGAGCCATCGCAAATGCCGAACTTGCCGATCTCCATGCCTGGCTGGTTATGCATGCCAAAAACTTGGGAGATGCCGAAACGGTCCATGATTCCTTCTTGGACCATCCTTAGGGCACCCGACGGCAATTCAACCTCTTCTGCCGGCTGAAAGATCAGGGCGACGGAGCCCTTGAACTTGCGCGTCGACGCGAGGTATTTGGCAGCGCCCAGCAGCATGGCCGTATGGCCGTCATGGCCGCATGCATGCATTTTGCCCGGTATTTTCGACGACCAGGGTTTGCTTGAGGCCTCGATAATTGGCAGGGCATCCATATCCGCCCTCAATCCGATCGTCGGCCCGTCTCCGTCCTCGCCCTGAATCAATGCGACGATGCCGGTTTCAGCTATGCCCGTTTCGATGTGATTGATCCCGAATGAAGCCAGTTTCTCGGTCACGAACTTCGCTGTATTGTGTAACAGGTAGTCGAGCTCGGGATTTTCATGGAGGTAGCGTCGCCATTCGGTTGTCTCTCGCTGCAAATCGCCCCGGAAAGCTTCAACGCTTCTCATGTTGCACCAGCCCTTTTTAGACACATTCCGCCGAGCCGTTTCGATGTCTTTCTCCAGCCGCGTAGCATATTCTTGGTTGCAAAAGGACGACGAGGGTCAATCGAATCCCTTTTTGAGCGCGGCATAATGCTCCTCAGAAGCATGAGACATGACGGAGAGGGATTTGCACCGAAATGCGCTGCCTGCTGATATGTAAATTGCAAAAAAGCGGCGCAGTTTGAAATGTTGTGAGCTTCTGGACGCAACTTGGAATCTACCGAAGGAAGCCAGATCGAGCCCAGATCGTTCTCAGCTATTGCAGCGGGATCATCTGGCGCGTCTCCGCGCGTCACACGTTCTCTTATCGAATGTGAATGCCCGTAGAACCTCAAGCTTGCCCGAAAGAATATGTGAACGTTGTTTAGTCGAACCTGAGTTCGACTATTTTGCCGGCATTAAGGTACAGTACTGGCATTTTCAGGGTAAAATTACGCCCACGGCCGCAGCGGGCAAAGAAAAAACAGAAAATTATTCAGAAATACATCGGAGGCAGCGACCAAGGCGAACCAGATAATCTTATCGATACTAGAGCGGGATGAGATTAGCTCAGTCATAACCTGAGTTTTGTCAGATAGTTTGAGCACTCGACGGGTGTAACGCAGTTGAGGATGTGACCGATAACGTCGCCGACGGTTTCGACGGTCCGCTTTGCAGCCTTTCGCAGCCAGTGCTTGAGCTTAGCGAAGATCTGTTCGATCGGATTGAAGTCGGGCGAGTATTTCAGCAGGAAGAAGAGCTTCGCGCCGGCCTGTCGGATCGACAGCCCCTCGGCGTGCACGAACTCCCACACCGTGCTATAGTCGACCTTCAGGCCGAGTCCGGCCCGCCAAAGGGGCTTGGCGTAAACGACCCAGTCGAGGTGGCGGACCCCGCCAAGCCGGCGTCTGAACACGACGGGCTTAGCCAGTTCGGCGAGACCGCCGAAGAAGTTCGACCGGCCTTCGTCATAGGCCGCCTGCAGTTACTCGAGGAACAGGCGCCGAAACAGGCGCGACAACACGCGCACGGGCAGGAAGAACCCCGGCCGGCATGAGATCCAGCGCTTTCCATCAAGGGAGATGCCACCACAAGGCCGATGCAATGGAGGTGGGGAGGTAGTGCACCGCGATGTGTGCGATCTCGGCGCCGAGATGTTTGGGATCGGCAGCGATCGTGCGCAGCGTCTCGGCGACCGCCTTGAACAGAACCGTGTAGCCGCCGCCTTGTTCTGGAAGGCGATCGCGGCCGGCAGCGTGAACACCACGTGGAAATAGGGAACGGGCAAAAGTTCGGTCTGTCGCGCCGCGAGCCATTCCCGGCAGCCCTTTCCCTGGCACTTGGGGCAATGCCGGTTGCGGCAGGAAATGTAGGCGACGCGGATCCCCGCATGAAGCACACCCTCCACATGGCCGCCAAGCTCAGCCGTCCGGCACAGTTCGATGGCGGTCATCGTGCGGCGCTCGACGCGTCCGAGATAGGCCGTCATGGGCCTCCCGATAGTGTTCGCCGTGGCGGCGGAATATATCCGCCAACCTCCAGTCTCGCCGACATGGGCGAAACCGATCAGCCGACGGCACGACCTCGATGTTCAGCCGGTCGAGGGGGTTCTGTCCGCCGGATGAGGCCGTTCGAGACCTTCGTGTAGCGCGTTGTGCTCGATAGATTGTTGTGGCCGAACAGAACCTGGATGATGCGGATATCGGTGCCATTCTCCAGCAGGTGCGTGGCAAGCTGTGCCGCAGCGTGTGGACCGTCACGCGCTTGTCGATGCCCGCCGCGGCACGGGCCGAGCGACAGGCCGAATAGAGAACCTGCACATCGATCGGCGCGGTTCCCTCACGATCCGGGAGCAGCCAGTTCTTGGGCTTCGCCAGACGCCAATAGACCCGCAGAATCCGAAGCAGTTGCGCCGACAGCATCACATAACGGTCCTTGCCGCCCTTGCAATGCTCGACCCGGATGACACCGCGTTCGCTGTCGATTTCGCCGACCTTCAGGCCGACGGTCTCCGAAGCGCGAAGCCCGCGGCATAGGCCGTAGTGAACACCGTGCGCGTCTTCAGACTCGGCACCGCTTCGAGGAACCGAACGACCTCTTCGGCGCTCAGAACCACCGGCAGCGTGCGCGGCGAGCGGGCATAGGATATCCGCTCCGGAACCTCGGCATGGCCCAACGTCACCCGTAGAAGAACCGCAACGCGCACACCGTCTGGTTGAGAGCCGGCCACGAAATCCCGCCCGATTGGGTCAAGGCCGTGTTTTTATAAGGCTTTTCGAGGCGTGCTCGGACGAACCGGATATGGAATACGCCATGCTCGACGCCACCATCGTCAAGGTCCACCGCAACGGACAGGGCGCAAAAGGGGGAAGTCGTTTCGCTTTCTCCGTACGATTCAGGCAGCCATGGCAAGCGAGGCCTTATGACGTATGAACTCCGATCCATCTTTCAGCATGTGGTGCAACACCACCGCCAGCTTACGTGCGAGCGCGACCCGTGCCTTTCTCGGGCCCGCACGCCTCGCGACCCGCAACGCCCAGCTCTTCAAATCCGAGCCTTTGACAGGTCGCGTCAGGATCACGTTTGCCGCCTCGTAAAGCGCGGTTCGCACGCTTGCATCGCCAACTTTGGAGATGCGACCACTATACTCAGTCTCGCCCGATTGGTATTTCTTCGGCGTCAGTCCGAAGTGCGGGCCCACCGCACGCGAGGAGCGAAAACGCTCGGGAGCATCGACAGCCGACACGAAGGTCAACGAGACCAGCACGCCGACGCCTGGCGTCGTCATGAGTCGGCGAGCGTTCACATCGTCAGAGCCATGGCGCGGAGCCGCCGCTGAAAGTCGGCAAACTCCCCAGCGAGTACTTCGCGCGCCTTCAACAGCGACGCGGTGATCACCTCCAGAGTATGGTGGCCCTCCGCCAGTTCCCGGATTCGTGCGGCATAGGTCCGACGTGTGGTGGGACGTACTTTGAGCCCGAAGCCGCGCAAAATGCCCCGAATGCTCATCTCGATGTCGTTGAGCTTGCTCTGGATGAGTTTGCGGGCGCTAAGCATCGCCCGCACTTCCTGGGCCGGCAGTGACTTACAATGCACCGGCCTGAACCAGCCGAGTCGCATCAACTGCGCGATGCCGCGCGCATCGTTTTTGTTGGTCTTGACTGGCATCGTTTGAAGGCAGTGCGTACATGCCGCGTCTCGAGCAGCTCGACTGGGCGACCCGCCTTTGTCATTCCGGCATGAAGCCATTGCGACAAAGGCCCTGCCTCCACCCCGATTCGTTCCACTGGCACGCCGCGCTCGGCAAACCAGGGGATTAAAGCGGCCGGCTCGCTGAGCACTTTCGCTCCCGGACGATCCGCCCATCCGTGGCGACAATGCACACGCTGGAATATTTCAATGAAACATCAATCCCGGCATAGTACTTCACCGTCGTCTCTCCTTTGATGCTTGGAGCAGGACAATCCTGACTCCGCCACACCATCATTGTGAGGGACGACCACCGTTCCTTCAAACCTGGCCGGATCGGACGCGCCCGTTACCCCATCTCAAAGCCAGGCCATAGGCCGCTCCAAGGGCGGCATGACCACCAAATCTCGCCCTGACCGATGCTTTGGGCAATCTCGTGCGCTTCGTGCTGCTGCCGGGCCAGAGGTTCGACACACTTGGGGTCGCGCCACTCATCGACGGCCTCGCCTTCGGCGGCTTGATCGCCGACAAGGCCTTCGACAGCAATTACATCGCCGATCTGAACGAACGCGGAGCCAAGATCGTCATCTCACAACATCCAAGGCGCGCTTGAGTCCCATTTTTTTGCGGATGCCAGCGATCATCTCTGCTGTGGCCGACTTGCCGGCGATCATGACCGCCGGGTCGCCGGGCGCCAGCCTGTGAAGCAGGAAGACGATATCCCGACCATCGCCATGACGGCGACGGTCGAAACGAATCTGCGTAGGATATACGCGGCCATTGCGTCTCAGGTCTTCTGCATGTTCCACATCGGGGTGAGCAGCGGCATCTCGATGAGCCCGGTGAGCGTCTTGCTGCGCGCGATTGGCGCAACATATTGACCCAAAAAAACGAAGCCGACGACGAAGTCCCACCAGATATGTTGCATCTGGCGGGCCAGTGCCTTGCGATCCTCAATTGTATTGACATCCGCCCATTTGGCCCGAAGGGCTTCATACTCGTCGTTCTGCGGCCAGCCGTACCAGCCCTTCTCGCCATTCGCGCCTAGGAAGGCTGCGGAGATCGGATCGCCGATTTCGCCGATGGAATCAGAAGAGCTCGTCATGAAGATGCTCCAGCCGCCGTCCTCAACGGGACCCTTGTTCGCCCGGCGTGCGATAAGCCCGCCCCAGTCGCTCGGCGCAAGCTCGGCATTGATCCCAATCTTGCGCAGCGTAGCCGCCAGTAGCTGCGAGGCGTTGTTGTTCCAAGATACGTTCGTGGCCTGGAGAATGACGACTTTTTCGCCGGCATATCCGGCCTCCTTGAAGAGCTGCTTGGCTTTTTCCGGGTCGCCGCCCTTCTTGTACCAACCCGTATTTTCGTCATTCGAATAAGGTGTATTGTTTCCAAATAGCGAAGTGACGGTGTGGCCGTATTTTGGATCGGGGGCCACGAGGCGCAGGAACGCCTCTTGGTCGACCAGGTGAAGCATCGCTTGACGCGCCTTGACGTTGTCGAACGGCTTCTGCAGACAGTTCATGCGCAGCCACATGTCGTTGCCCCCGGCGTCCAGGACCTGGAGTGCTAGGTTGGGATCGCTCTCGATTGCCGAGTAAAGGTCCACGGGCGGCTGCGCAAAGAAATCAACCTCACCCGCTTGCAAGGCCGCCAATGCAGTCTGCTGATCGGCGATATTGTCCCAGATGAGACGATCGACCTTGACGACCTTCCCGCCGGCGAATCCGTCGGACGCTTCGCTGCGCGGTACGTATTTTTCATTGCGATCGTAGGCGACGCTCACGCCCGGCTTGGCAAGAGCATGGTTGAACTTGAACGGCCCCGATCCGATATTTGCGGTCACCTGCTCGGTTGCGGGGCGATCCGCATCCTTTTCTCGCATGATGAACAGCGGGTACCCCGAGATTTCCGCCAGCCGATCGATCAGAAGCCCCAGTGGTTCCTTGAGCGCGATCGTGAAGGTCTTGTCGTCCTTGTTCGAGATAGCCCTGGCCCGCTCCATAACCAATTGTCCGCCGGAAGTCTGGCCCCAGCGACGGATCGAGGCCACACAGTCCGCCGCAGTGACGGGGGTCCCGTCGTGCCAGCCTAGCCCATCCCGCAGTTCGAACGTATAGGTCTTCCTGTCGTCAGAAACGCCCCACTTGCCCACCATTTGCGGCTGCGGCATAAACTTGGAGTCGAGCGCAAACAGCGTGTCGTAAATCGCCAGGGCGTGGTCGTAGGCGATGGTAGCCGTCGTATAGTACGGGTCGAAGACGCTGAGGTCACCTTGCATAACCATGCGCACCGTCCGAGCGTCGGCTGGCGCCGTCTGTGCCCGCAGGACCGACGGGATCGATACCGCCGTTCCGGCGGCCATGCCTGCCTTAATAAAGGCGCGTCGAGAGATCGTCATGTTCAGTCCTCCCTTTTGAGCCACTGGCGCGGTTAACCCGCGCTGCCTGGGTCTTGTCGACACCACGCGCGAAGCATTCGCCTGTTCCTTCTAACAACCGCCTGATCGGGCACCGGCAACTTAAAAACGCTATCATCCGGGAGCGTAGAGTTTGCGCCAAAATGCGTCGGCTGCTGAAATACGGACCGCACAAAGCGTTGTCGTTTGAAATCGGCAACATCTGCGCGCCCCACACGGCAGATCATCTTCAGTCGCAGGGGTACGTCGACGGGGTTGCCGTAGCATTCGAAGTGATGCCCCGGACCATAGGATTTCAGCTTCAGCGCGTGGTACTTGGATAAGGACTAAGCGGTAGCGAATATCGCTTCGGCCCTTTGCCTTTTGTTCCGCCGAAGACAGGCAGCGCCAGACGTTGATCGGTAAGTCCGGCCCTTGCTGGATAAGCGAGGTTGTGGTGCGGTGATGTTTAGGCGGACCCGCTGGTGCGGTTCGTTCTTGCATGATCGCGATTGATTTCGTCGCGGATTGCCGCGAGCTGCTGTCGCTCTATCTCGGTTGTCCGGATGCCGCGCCATCGCTCGGCTGCCCGGATGGGGCGGCATACATCAGCTTCAGCAGATCGAGGTGCCGAAATCGCCGCCGAGCATGTCCCGCACCCAACGTATGAACTGAACCGGCATAGGATCATTCAGTCCCATTTTTTCGCGGATGCCGGCGATCATCTCTGCCGTGGCCGACTTGCCGGCGATCATGGCCGCCGGGTCGCCGGGCGCCAGCCTGAGAAGCAGGAAGACGAAGATCCCGACCGTCGCCATGACGGCGATGGTCGAAACGAATCTACGTAGGATATCGGCGGCCATTGCGCCTCAGGCCTTCTGCATGTTCCACATCGCAATGAGCTGCGGCATCTCAATGAGCCCTGTGAGCGTCTTGCGCCGCGCAATTGGTTTGACAATTTGACCCAGCCTGACGTCGCCGACGAAGTCCCACCAGATATGTTGCATCTTGCCGGCCAGTGCCTTGCGCTCTTCGAGCGTTTCGACATCTGCCCATTTGGCCCGAAGAGCCTCATATTCGTCGTTCTGCGGCCAGCCGAACCAACCTTTTTCGCCAGCGGCCAGGTAGACCGCACCGATCGGATTGCCTTGGATGAAATCGGAATCGCTCGAGATGAACATGCTCCAGCCGCCGTCCTCAACGGGATCCTTTTTCGCCCGGCGAGAGCTAAGCGCGCCCCAGTCGCTTGGCGCAAGCTCGGCATTCACCCCGATCTTCCGCAGCGTGGCCGCCAGTAACTGCGAGGCATTGTCTTGTTCCTGCCAGGATGTTGAATCGAGAATCACGACCTTCTCGCCGGCATATCCGGCCTCCTTGAAGAGTTGCTTCGCCTTGTCCGGATCACCCCCCTTCTTGTACCATCCGGTATTTTCGTCGTTGGAATAGAGCGTGTTGTTTCCAAATATTGAAGTTAAGGGTCGCGTATATTTTGGATCGGGGGACACGACTTGCAGGAACGCCTCCTGGTCGACCAGGTGAAGCATCGCTTGGCGCGCCTTAACATTGTCGAACGGCTTCTGCAGGTGGTTGATGCGCAGGCACCAGTCTTCTCCCGTCTTGTCCAGGACTTGGAGTGCAAGATTGGGATCGCTCTCGATTACCGAGTAAAGATCCACGGGCGGCTGCCAGATGAAATCAGTCTCACCTGCTTGCAAGGCCGCCAATGCAGTCTGCTGATCGGAGATACTCTCCCAGATGACACGATCGACCTTGACGACCTTCCCGCCGGCGAATCCGTCGGATGCTTCGCTGCGCGGTACGTATTTTTCATTGCGATCGTAGGCGACGCTCGCGCCGGGCTTGGCAAGAGCATGGTTGAACTTGAACGGCCCCGATCCGATATTTGCGGTCACCTGCTCGGTTGCGGGGCGATCCGCATCTTTCTTGCGCATGATGAACAGCGGGCGTCCCGATATTGATGCCAGCAGATCGATCAACAGCCCCAACGGTTCCCTGAGCTCGATGGTGAAGGTCTTGTCGCCCCTGTTCGAGATATCTTTCGCTCGCTCCATGAGCAGTTGTCCGCCGAAATCCACCTGGCCCCAGCGACGGATCGAGGCCACACAGTCCGCCGCTGTGACGGGAGTCCCATCATGCCAAATCAGACTATCCCGGAGCTCGAACGTATAGGTCTTCTTGTCGTCGGAAACGCCCCACTTGCCCATCATTTGCGGCTGCGGCATAAACTTGGAGTCGAGCGAGAACAGCGTGTCGTAGATGGCCAAGCCATGGAAGGTGGCGATATCAGAGGTCGTAAAGATCGGATCGTAGACTGTGAGGTCGCCCATCACCATCCTCACGGTCCGCGCGTCGGTTGGCGAGGTCTGTGCCCGAAGGATCGATGGAATCGACACGGCCGTTCCGGCAGCCACGCCCATCTTAATGAGATTGCGTCGAGAGATTGTCATGTTCCAGTTCCCCTTTTTGAGCCACTGGCGCGGTTAATCCGCGCTTATTAGGTCTCGTCGACCACCGGCGAAGCACTCGCCTGTCGTCTCCAACAGATGCCTATTGAGGCATGACGTTAGATAGCACCTGGGCAGGAGGGGTTTGCGCCAAAATGCTTCGGCTGCTGAAATACGGACCGCACAAAGCGCCGTGGTTTGAAATGTCGCCAGCATCGCCGCGCTGCACGGTAGCGCATCTTCGGACGCAGGGGTAACTGCTGAAACTGGGACGCCACCCTCCTCCAGGAGCTCGCGCTCGTCAGCGCAGACCCGGCCGAGAATTTTGCCGCCAACAAGGTTGTTCCCGGCCAGACCAAGTCGGCTGACGGTCGGTTTTTTTGATCCGATACTTCCATGCGGTCTATGCCAATTGTAGCGGTGAACCCCTCGTGTCAAGTTCGGCGGTGCGTTCGTCTGAGGTGTTGTAGGCGCACGCATACGGATCAGCGCCCGTGTCGCGCACCAGCGCCGCCAGGCCGTCCGGACCCTTCCTGAGGTCGACCGGCCGCGTCGCCACATAGACTTTTGCTCCGGCAGGGACCCTGCCGCCCCCACGGCCCGGATCGCCTCGACCAGAAGGGTCGGTGCTACACCGCTGCCCACGCGGATCGTCGCGTCGCCGATGACGATCTCCAGACCGCTCTCACGATCACTATCGCCAGGCGCCAAATTCCACCGGCGCCAAGCTCTGCGTCTGGACCTTCGGCTTTGCCGGCGGGATCGCGATGGCGCCGGAGCGGATCGCCTTGCGCTGCCACGCAAACACCTGCTGCGGGCTCACCCTATGCGCTCGTGCCACCGCCGAGACATTCGCTCCCGGCGTCATCGCCTCTTCCAGAACCCGCGCTTTTGCTTCATCCGACTAGCGACGGCGCAGCACCGCCGGGCTCTCGTCGAGACGATCACGCACCGCCTCGATGACTGTAAATGTTCCAAATCTGGATTTGGGTGCAGACTGCAAACAAATGAGCGTGCGCGAGATCCGTGGCCACCTGGAGGAGCTCTACGGCATAGACGTCTCGCCGGACTTGATCTCGGCGGTGACCGATGCCGTCCTGGAGGAAGTGGCCGAATGGGAGAACGGCCGCTCGATGCGGTCGATGCGCTCGTCTTCTTCGACGCGATCTGGGTCAAGATCAGGGACGAGGGCTTCGTTCGCAACAAGGCGATATACATCGCGCTCGGCATACTGCCCGACGGCACCAAGGAGATCCTCGGCCTCTGACTGGATCAAGCAGACCGAGGGCGCCAAGTTGTGGCTCCGCGTCATGAACGAGCTGAAGAACCGGGGCGTCGCCGACATTCTCATCGCCGTCGACGGCTTGAAGGGTTTCCCCGAGGCGATCAACTCCGTCTTCCCAGGCGATCGTCCAGACCTGCATCGTGCATCTGATCCGCCATTCGCTCGAGTTCGTGTCGTGGAAGGCGCGGCATGTCGGCCGCGGCGAGCCACTGAAGATCGGTGAGATTATCAAGGTGTTGAGGCCGCGGATCCTGAAGGTGATCGGCAATCTGCTTCGGCGCAATCCGAAGTCGGTCAGACATCGCAGCATGGTGTAGGGGCGCTGCTGGGCAACCTTTCCAAACGTCAGCGGCACCGAAATCAGCAAGCACAACGTCGCCATGGTAACGTTTTTTCCACCTCGCTGTGTAATTTCGTTTAGGCAGGCACCAGAATGATCCTGGAAGACGTCGCCTCTTCGACTTTTGTCATGGAATAGAGCAATGGCTTATATTCGCCGTGCCTCCAGCTTGACGCCAGATCTGCATAATGTGCAGAGTACGGAACGCCGGACTGTCCAGGATTATTAACAAAGAGACTTTCGTCCCAGCTTCCCACGTCAATAATCATACGTACAGACGGACCGCCGACAACTGAAAAATCACCTAACCGATAAGTTGCATAATTGAGAGTCGAGCTGCTGCCGCCTAATCCCATCGGTTCCAAAGACCAATTCGCAGTTATGACTGACTGGAGAGGATGCCGTAGATAAAGTTTGTGGAGACGTCCCCATGACCAACCTGCGGGTTCTCCTCCCATCAACGTCGAACATTCCGTCCAGGCGTCCACGAGACTAGTTTGAAGAGCTTCAATCAATTCCCGATCTGGCGCAGCGTTTTCCAACCACGCGGCAATGCTTGGCGCATCAAACGGCATGAGCAACGGAATGACTTGAGCACTCGCGCCTTCGCGCCTCGCGACCAAGGGGCCAAGGTGCTTGCTCAGCCAGACCTCAAACAGACGAAGTAGGTGGTAGTTCCGGCCGTTGGTGTTCACGCCGGCGGCCGACAGCATGGAATAGATGCCGGACAATGGCGCTGAGGAACATCAGCCCGACATTTCGCTGGTGGACCCGAAGGCGCTCGGCAAGTCGTTCACCGTCGTGGTCACGGTGGAGTTCGACCGCGAGCGGCTGGACCTGCTCGATGACTTCAAGCGGGCCCTGCGCGCAGCGCGGGAGGTCTCGCAATGCGATATGGTCACGATGCGGACTTCGTGCTCATTGTGCCGGTCGAGGATGTCGAGGCCTTCGATGTCTTCGTCAAGACCAAGCTCTACACCAACCCGAACGTCCGCAAATTCAAGAGCGTGATCACCCTGGATCGCGTGAAGTTCGAGCCCAGGGCCCTTGGTTTAAGCGGTATCTGGCTGAACCGTTTCCATCACCCCCCGCCAGTTTTTGAAGCGCGCGTTGCGCCTGCAACGCCACTTTGATTGCATTCCGTGCGCCGAAGTTGCGATCATATTCACGCGGCTAGGCTGAGCTGGCTGCCCGGAACGAAGGGGCCAGGCGCCTAGACGGCGCGGGGTGCGGGACATGTGTTTGCGGTGGTGAGCCGTATCAACATTCGAGCTGCCGTGATGCCAGGCCTCCGGGCGTCCAGCGCGGGTCAAGACGACCGGAGGCGCGGACTGCACGGTATTGGAGGATCCAGGAATGACACTTGCCGCAACTGAGACCGCAACGGCTCTGCCAGCCGTCGAGCAGCACCACCGGGACCATCGGCGCTATCCTAATGGAGTAGCATTCATGGACGGGCAGTACCTACCCATGTCCGAAGCCAAGATTTCCGTTCTGGACTGGGGTTTCCTCCACTCCGACGCCACTTACGACACGGTCCACGTATGGGACGGTCGCTTCTTTCGGCTTGACATGCACCTCGACCGCTTCTTGCGGGGCATGGAACGGCTGCGCATGAAGCTACCTTACAGCCGGGTTGAAATCCAGGCCATCCTCACCAACTGCGTCGCGCTGTCCGGTCATAAGTGCGCCTACGTTGACATGATCTGCACGCGTGGCGCGTCGCCGACCTTCAGCCGCGACCCGCGTCAGGCCGAGAACCGATTCATCGCCTTCGCGGTGCCGTTCGGGTCCGTCGCCAACAAGGAGCAGCTTGAGCGCGGCCTGCACATCAACATCAGCGACACGGTACGCATCCCACCGAAGTCGATCGACCCTTCCATCAAGAATTGCCACTGGCTCGACCTCGTGAAGGGCCTGTTCGATGCCTATGACTATGGCGCGGAAACGGCGCTGGTCGTCGATGCCAACGACAACATCGCCGAAGGTCCCGGTTTCAACGTCTTCACCGTCAAGGACGGCCGCCTCAGGACGCCGGTGTACAGCGTCCTCCCCGGCATTACGCGCCAGACGGTGTTCGACCTCTGCAGCGAGCTTGGCCTGTCTGCCGCAGCCGGCGACGTCGGGCGCGGCGAACTCAAGGCTGCGGACGAGGTGTTCATCACCTCCACCGCCGGCGGCATCATGCCAGTGACGAAAATCGACGACGCGGCGGTCGGCGACGGAAAGGTCGGCGCCGTCACCTGCAAGCTGATGGATCTTTACTGGAAGAAACACGCGGACCCTGCCTGGTCGATCCCGGTATCCTACCCGTAATCCCACGCACGTTGTCACGCGGTGCGCAGCCCTGGTCTTCGATAACGGGAACCCTTGCATTCACCTGCCACAAGGACTTCATCATGTTCTTTACCGTTTTGACCGCCGAATTCATCCACGAGACCAATACCTTCAACAAGAACCCCACCGACTACGATGCATTCACGAAGTACTTCGTCTATTTCGGCGACCACGCCATCAAGGAGCGCGGCCATGCCAATACCGAGCTGGCCGGTTTTTGCGACTGCGCGCGAGACTACGGCTGGAAACAAACGCATGTTCTGAGCGCTGCCGCCGAACCGGCCGGTGTTGTAACTCGTGACGCTTTCGATCGCCTGGGCGGGGCCATCGTGAAAGCCGCCGGTGAACACAAGGAGAAGCTGGATGGCATTCTGCTTGGGCTCCATGGCGCCATGGTCACGGAGTTCTGCGAGGATGCGGAAGGCGAGCTCCTAGAGCGGCTGCGTGCAGTGGTCGGGCCGGACATGCCTATTGCAATCGCGCTCGATCACCATGGAAACGTGACGCAGAAGATGTGCGAGCTTGCCAATATAGTCGTGTCTTACAAGACCTATCCCCATGTCGATATGCGCGAGTGCGGTCGGCTTGCCGGCGCGATTCTCCAGCGCACTATGAAAGGAGAAATTCGACCACGCACCCTGCGCGTGCACCGCCCGATGCTGGAAGAGGTTAATTGCGGCCGCACCGATGTCGGTCCGATGATCGATCGGATAGCCAAAGCCATCGCCTATGAGAAGGAGCCTGGCGTTTTCGCGGTCAGCATCAACACCGGGTTCGCCAATGCCGATATCCGCGAGATCGGCCCGGCGGTCACGGTCACCTATGACGGCAACGAGGCCAAGCATCGCGCCTTCGCCGAGGGGATCGCTGACGACATATGGAAAAAGCGGTTTGAAGTCATCAATGACTATATGTCGGTCGAGGAGGCGGCCGAGATCGCCAAGGCTTACAAGCGCGGTAAAGGCCCCCTCATCATCGCCGACTATGCTGACAATCCTGGTGGTGGTGCCTATGGCGATTCAACTAATCTTTTGAAGGCGTTGATAGACGCCGGGATTACCGATGCCGCCTTTGGGCCAATGGTTGATGCGGAAACAGCCAAGCAGCTGCATCGCCACACCGTGGGCGACCGCGTGAAGGTGCAGCTGGGTGGTAAGTTCGATCCGCGCTTCGGAGGGGGGCCCTTGGAACTCGAAGGCGAGATTTGCCTGATCAGCGATGGTTTCTATACTTGCGACGGTCCGATTTTGGGCGGGTTACATTTTTGCTTGGGCGAGACTGCGGTTTTGCGCGTCGGGGGCATCGACGTTCTCGTGGTGAGCGAGCCAACTCAGATCCTGGACCTGCAGCAATTCCGCGCCTTCGGCATCGATCCTGCCGCTAAGACCGTGGTCGGCCTCAAATCAATGCAGCATTTCCGCGCTGCCTTCGAGCCGATTGCCGGCAAGGTGATTGTCTGTGACAGTGGCGCTCTCACCACACCGCATTGGGAAAAACTGCCCTATCGGAACGTGCCGCGGCCAATCTTCCCGATCGATCGCGAAATCGAGGTGAAGTCTTAGGATTGCTGGAAAAAGGGGGTTGGGGTGCACGCTTGCCGGATAGGCGAATCCACGAAGTCCGATTTGGCGACCGGCTTCAAGCGAAGGGAGCGCCCTCGAGGGGAGGCGGAGGATGCCCTGGGGCGCGGCTACGCTCGGGTGCGGTACCGCGAGTTACCGCAGGTTAGCGGACAGATCGACTCACGAGCGCCGATGAGCGCGCCGCAGATCGCCGATCGTGACGCGCTCCGCTCGGCCACGGCGCGATTTGAACCACCAACCTGCTCGCACGCCTGTTCGGCAGGTGATCCCGCATGCCTTTGGCGAGCGCGCCGTGCTGAAGCTGATGTATGCCGCCCTTATGGCATGACAGCGGTCGTCAAGCGCGTCACTTCGTGGATGTCACCGGTGGTGCTGCGCGACGGCAGTCCCCGTTACGCGCTCGGCCCGCGGCGGG
Source organism: Mesorhizobium caraganae (assembly GCF_016836705.1). Lineage (GTDB taxonomy): Bacteria > Pseudomonadota > Alphaproteobacteria > Rhizobiales > Rhizobiaceae > Mesorhizobium > Mesorhizobium caraganae. Next base: position 23,773 of record NZ_JAFCGY010000052.1, read on the forward strand.
CTGCGCATTTCCCCGCGGTGATGCAAGCGCTGTCGAACCCGATCAATCATGCATGGATCGTGCAGGAGACGGTGGAGGCGCCGCGGCCCTGGACGCAGGGCTATGCCCTGGAGGTCGAGGCTTCGCTGCCGGAAGGCGTGCTCGCGGCATTGCGCGACCGCGATCCCGATGTGGCGGCGGTTGGCAACGTCGGCGGCAGCATAAGCGCGATCCAGTTCGATGCGGACGACACGATGATTGGCGCCGCGCGCTGGCGCGCCGAGGACACGCCGATCGGTCTCGGCAGCGGGTCGGCGCGGCGCGGGGCGCGGTTTAGGCTGGACCAGGCGCGGAGCTGAGCGCGGCCGGTGTCTGGCTGGGAATCCGACGCGAAGCCGGCCCGCATTCGTGCGATCAAACGCTGCAACCGTTCCGATTCGAAGCTGGCCACGATTCCGATCAATAACTCCCGGGAGAAGGCTGCGAAGCACCTAAACTGAGCCTGGGTCAGCAACTTCGGCATCAAGCACCTGGTGGGGAACGGCGAGGGCTTAAGCAAGCTGACCATGCGGCAACTGAGACAGATGCTCCGGCTTGCCGAAGGCAGAAGAAGCGCCCGCGACATTGCCCTGATGCGGGGACGACCGCAGCCCCGTTCCCTACAATCTGAAGCGCGCCGTGGCGGGCGGGCTTAGCTTGGCCGCCGCTGGACGATCTGACGGACGATGTGCTCGAGAATATCCGCTGACACAATTTTCGAGATTTCGCGGGCTCTCCCGTTCTCGTCAATCAACCGGGGCAAGGTCGCTCAACCAATCTCAGTCCGAGGAAACCGCAGGAGCCGGTAACCACGACGTGTGCATGGGAGCTGTATTATTGCCGGCTCAGCGCCGAACGAACGGTGGCCTTGGCCAGCACAAGGCAAGGATCAATCAACGGTATGTCGCTGCCAGTATCCAGTCCGACCAGGGCAATTTCCGAGCAGCCGAGGACGATGGTCTCCGCTCCGCGCGCTACCACCGCGTCGATCAGGCCAAGGATCTCGGATCGGATTGCATGACCTAGATCGCCGGTGTTGATCCGAGCGAGAGCGAGCATCAACTGCTCGAGCTCATCGGCTGTCTGTAAAACGGGTATTAGATCGCGGCTAGCAAGCCGATTCTGATAAAGGTCGGACCTAAGGCAGCCGTCCGTGGCCAGCAGACCCACACGCCTGCACTGCGGGAAATCGGAACGGATTGTTTTAATTGTCTCTTCGACCATGCTGATGAAGGGAACTGAGACTGCCTGCCGCAGTTCGTCCTCATAGACATGAGCAGCATTGCAGACCATTACGATAAAATTCGCGCCAGCGGTTTCGAGGCGTCTGCCGCTCGCGGCAAGTGCAGCCGCCGCACTAGGTCCAGTACCGAGGATAGCCGCGTTGATATCCGGAACCTTCGGATTGCAATCGACGATCATGTGGAGGTGGTCGCGATTACTTTTGATCGGCGTATGCTCCAAAACAGAATTCATAAAGGCGACAGTGGCCATGGGGCCGAGCCCGCCGATGATTCCGACCGTTCTTTGCGGCATGCCAGTCTCTCGTCGCTGATCTTAAATTTGAACGCTGTATATAAGGTGCGTAATGTCGCTAATCCCTAGTCATCGCTGACGTGAAGCCAGCAGTCCGGTCACTTTGCCCGCGTCCGACGATCCGGCAACTCACCCCGTCGTCACTACGCAGCATCGGGTGCGTCTTCTAGCTCGCACAGTTCCTTCGACGAAGGAGCTCAATCGGATGCTGAAGGCGCAATAAATCTTGCAAAATGCGGCCGAGATTGATGGCCACATCATGCCCTCGAAATTTGAGCCGGTTATCCTGAGCAGGGCGGCAGCCGCGTCCTCGTTGACCAGGTAGGTCGCGAACGACGGCGACACCGACGGCTAACGAATATCAGCGATGGCGCCATGTTGGTCTTCACCCAGGTTTCGTCGATGAAGACTAGGCGCCTGGCCTCGATCCGTCCCCAGCGCGCCCGCTTGCGCGCGATGTCAGCTCGGCTCTGTTCCGCCGCGACGACGTTTTTTTTGAAGCTCCAGCCCCTCGCGATGGACAAACTCCCAAACAGCCCTGTAGTCGACCTTCACACCACGCTCGGCCAGTTCCGCCACCAGCCCCCGCAGCGTGAAAGGACCCGAGGGCACCCGCCCGCGCAGCCAGTCGGCATGCGCACCGATAGAACGCGCGGCGTGTGGCCGCCAATCTTGCCGGGAGAGACACTGCCGGTCGCGCGGCCAGACCATTTGGAGACGCAGGACGGGCTGATCCGCAAGGCTGCTGCCACCGCGCGCACCGTCTCACCCGCCGCAACCCATCGCGCGTTCACGAAGATCAGTCGAATAGGGTTTTGTCATCCATGCCGGCCTTGCAGCCCCGGCATGACGCTTGAATCAGATCAGGCCTAATTTGGGGATCTCCCGATTCCGAAAAATCGCATCCCGCTCTAGTGTCCTGATCGACAAATTTATGAGATCATGTTTTTCCATCTTGGAGGACATGATTGATGGGCAAGGCAGCGGTAGAGATCGTTTTGACGGCGCAGGAGCGGAGTGAACTGGAGGGTCTGGTTCGTCGCCGTGGCACGGCGCAAGGGCTGGCGCGACGAGCGCACATAGTACTGCTGGCGAGTGACGGGATCGAGAACAAGGAGATTGCCGCGCGTCTTGGCGCGATGCCCAACACAGTGGGCAAATGGCGCCGGCGCTTTGCTGAACAGCGGCTCGATGGCCTTTACGATGAGCCACGTCCCGGCGCGCCGCGGCAGATCGGCGATGAGGAGATTGCCGAGACGATCCGGTTGACGCTGGAGACGACGCCGCGGGACGCAACCCATTGGAGTTTGCGGTCTATGGCGCAGGCCGTTGGCCATGCACGCGGGACTGTCAGGATTTCCGTGTACGGGCGGGCGGTTGAACATTATGCCGCCATGGCCCTGATGAAGCGCTCACCGAAGATTACGGCGAACTGGGCCTTTGCCATGGACCATTCACGTGGCGGCAT
>NZ_JAFCGY010000053.1 GCF_016836705.1 Mesorhizobium caraganae
ATCCGCGCGCAAAAGGCCGGACATATGAGCGCAAGCGATCCGATCAAACTATCTCACCAAGCCTTGCAAGCAGGGGGCCGTCCACATATGAGCACCGGAAGCGCAGGTATCAGCCATTTGCAGGCCGACCTCACCTGTCTCTACCCAGCCGCGCCGCTGCCCCATGGGCCGTGGAAAGCCCCCTGCTCGCCGATGCGCTCGAAGCCGTGCGCGCCGAAGAAATCGCGCTGCGCCTGGATCAGGTTCGAGGTGCCGCGGCCCTGGCGATAGCTGTCGAAATAGGCGAGTGCCGACGCCAGCGCCGGCACCGGTGATCCCGCTTCCGATGCCTTGGCGACGATGCGCCGGAGCGACGGATGCGCCTCCTGCATCATGGCGATGAAGGCCGGCGCCATCAGGAGGTTGGTGGCAGCGCCGCCGGAGCCGAAGGCTTCCGCCATCGTGTCGAGCATCTGCGAGCGGATGATGCAGCCGGCGCGCCAGATCTTGGCGATGGTCGGCATCGGCAGGTTCCAGTTGAACTCCTTCGAGGCGCCGCTCATCACCGCGAAACCTTGCGCATAGGCGGCGATCTTGCCGGCGAGCAGCGCCAGCTCCAGATCCTTCAAAAGAGCGGCCTTGTCGCCAGCAATCCTGGTCACGCCGATATTGCCATAGGCCTTTTCCGCCGCCTGGCGCTCATCCTTGATCGACGACAGCACGCGCGCCGCAACCGCGGCCTCGATCGCCGTCGCCGGGATCCCGAGCTGCTGCGCCTCGATGACGGACCATTTGCCGGTGCCTTTCTGGCCGGCGCGGTCGAGGATGATATCGACCACCGGCTTGCCGGTCTTCGGATCGTCGGCGGCCAGCACCTTGGCGGTGATCTCGATCAGATAGGAATCGAGCCGGCCCCTGTTCCAGTCTTCGAAGACCTTGCCGATCTCCTTCGGCCCCATGCCGAGACCGTCGCGCAGGATGCCGTAGATCTCGGCGATCATCTGCATGTCGGCATATTCGATGCCATTGTGGATGGTTTTGACGAAATGCCCGGCGCCGTCGGTGCCGAGCCAGGCGGCGCAGGGCTCACCCTTGAACTTGGCCGAGATCGCGGTCAGCACGCTTTCGACGCGCTTCCAGGACTCTTCGGTGCCACCGACCATGATCGACGGCCCGTGGCGCGCCCCCTCCTCGCCACCGGACACACCCATGCCAATGAAGGTGAGGCCCGAGCCCGACAGCTCGGAAAAGCGCCGCATTGTGTCGCGGAAATTGGCGTTGCCGGCATCGATGACGATGTCGTTGGCCGACAGCACGCCACGCAGCGCTTCGATCTGCTCGTCGACCGGCTTGCCGGCCAGCACCATGATGATGATCGGACGCGGCGGCCGGATGGCTTCGGCGAGTTCCTCCAGGCTGTAGCAAGGCACCACTCTGTCCCGTAGCGCACCGGCGCTTTCGAGGAAAGCATCCGTGCGCGCCCTGGTGCGGTTGAAAACGGCGATGCGGTGCCCATGCTCGGCAATGTTGAGCGCCAGGTTGGAGCCCATCGTGCCAAGGCCGATCAGGCCGATTTCGGCTTTTTCCATCGTTTCTTCCCTGTTTTCGAATTTTGTTTGTTTGAGCCCGCGATTTGCGGGGATGATTGACGGCCCTTTCGGGCCGCGTCAACCGCTTCGCCGATTTGTGTTGGGTGGATTGTCTCGCCCAACTCGCGCGGTGCCGTATGGCAGTCCGGCTTTACGGCCGGATATCGATAGGCGCCTCGATCTTCACGATGTCGAAGTCCGAAACCAGAATATCGAGCCGCGCCGTCCAGCGGCCGGGAACCGGGATGACGAGATTGTCGACGCGCCAGCTGCCGTCGCCCGGCTTGGTCGCCGGACGCTTTATCGGCTCGATGCCGGAATCGGGCTTGGACAGCACCAGCGTCACTTCCTTGGCGTCGAGCGGTCCGAAATCGCCGGTCATGATGACGATGGAGGCGGTGACCTCCCCGGTGTGGCCGGGCGTGATGTCGATGTCGGCCATCGCCTTCAGCGTGTGGATATGGGTCGACGTCGGCTGCGCCGCGGCAATCGCCAGCGCCCGTGGCGGCGGCGTGAAGCGCCAGCCAGCGGCAGCGCCGAAGATCAGGAGTACGATCAGCATTTCGACTGAGATCGAACGGCTGAGCCGGCGCCGCACTTCCGTCGCTCCGGCCTCGGCCAAGGCGGTGAGCCGCCAGCGATTGACCGCTGCCAGCGTGAACAGAAACACCAGCAGCGCCAGCTTGATCAGCAGCAGCCGGCCATAGGCGGTGTTGACGAGTGCCGCCGGCGTCTGCACCTGGATGATTGCGAGCACTGTGCCTGCCCCTATAAGCATCGCCACCACAGGCATGATCGTGCGTGAAAACCGCCCCAGAAACACGCCGGCGTCGGCCGATTGGCTGTTCAGCGCCAGGCCGAGCGGCAGCAGCGCCCCGGCCCAGAAGGCGATGCCGGCGCCATGCAGGAACACCATCGGCCGCGTCAGCCATTGCGGTTCGGCCGCACTGGCATGGCCGCTGGCGGCAAGGGCCGCGCCGACACCGGCCAGCCCGGCGAGCGCCAGCGGCCTGGCGCCGGCGCGCGGCCCGACCAGCGACAAAAGGCCAAGCCCGAGCGCCGCCAGCGAAATCAGCACCGTCCAGCCGAAACTGGTGGCGAGCCCGGTCCGCCAGACCAGCGGTTGCCCCAGCCGGGCGAGCGGCGCGCCCAACGCATCCAGCCCCTGGAACCCGAGCGACAGCGGGGCGGCTACCAGACCGCACAGGATTGCGGCAATGACGAAACGTTGGCCTGAGTGCACACCTTGCGCCAGCCATGTCAGCGCGAAGGCGCCGCCGACGCCGAGGAAAAGCCCGATGTAGAGAAGAACCTTGCCGGTCCAGATCGCTGACCGCAAATCCATGTCGATGGCTTCCGCCACCGCCGGCGCCGCGCTTGGCGCGCCGACGGAAAACAGCACCGAGCCCGCGACCGGATGGCCGTCGGCGGAAATCACCCGCCAGCTCAAGACATGCGTGCCTGGCCCAAGCTTTTGCGGATTGTCGATCGCGACCGTCTGGTCGTTGAGCCGGAACGAGGTCAGCGCAACAGGCGTACCGTCGGGCCGCACCAGGGTCAGCACCAGCGGCGACACCGGCTCGCTGAAGGTCAGCGAAAATTGCGTCGGCGTTTGCGCCAGCACAGCGCCGTCGGCCGGGTCGGCCTTGATCAGCGCCGCATGGGCAAAGGCCTGGTTTGGCGTGGCGAGGACGGCAAGAAGCAGGATCGTGGCCAGCAGGCCGAAGCACCTGCCGACTGTCCGTTCTATCCGCTGGAAACAGGCCACGCTCATGCCATCCACCAAAACAGTGGCGCGCCGCTTCGAAGCAGCGCGCCACCAATGCATCACTTCTTGGGCAGCAGGTTGAGGCCGGGCGCCGGATCTTCCAGCGCATCCTCATCCTGGCCAGCCGCCGGAATCTCTATCCAACGCGTGGTGGCGCCATCGCATTCCTGCACCACCGGAAAATAGAGTTTTTGGCCGACCGGCAGATCGGCGGCCAGGGTGCCGCGGAAGACGAATTCGTCGTAAAATTCATCCGGCAGGCTGCCGCCGCTCCAGTCGACTTCCTTGACGCCCGACGCCACCGCCTCGCCATAGAGCTGATAGGATTTCTCGTACTTGCCGTTCTTGACCTGCAGCGTCCAGCCGGGCTTGGGCATCGGCTTCACTCCGATCACCCCTTCCGGGATCTGCACGCGCACGGCAATCGTCGCCTTGCCGTCGCAGCCATGCGGCACCCGCAGCACAGCCTTGTAGGTCGAGCCGACCGGCGCTTCCTGTGTTTCAAGCGTGATATGGGCGAAGGCGGCACTCGTCCCCAGGACAAGGAATGCAGCGGCCGGCAAAAGATACTTGTTCATGATGGTCCCTCTCGAAAAATCGGTTGGCAATAATTGGTCAGTCGTTGTCTTCCTGAGGCGGTGCGCTGCCTATGGCTTGCACGGCGAACTCGACAGTCACCGCTCCGGCCTTTTCGAAGGTCAGCGTGGCGGCAAACATCTGGCCCTCTTTGGGCCGCTGCTTCAGATCCATGAACATTATGTGGTAGGCGCCGGGTCCCAGCGTCACCTTGCCGCCAGCCGGGATGTCCAGGCCGCCCTCGACCGGGTGCATGGTCATGACGCCATCCTTCACCCCCATTTCATGCAGTTCGGCCTTGCCCGAAATGTCGGAGGCAATCGACAGCAGCCGGTCCGGCGCGCTGCCCTTGTTGACGATGGTGAAGTAGCCGCCGGCAACCTTGGCGCCGGCCGGCGTGGCGCGCGACCAGGGATGCTCGATCTCGATGTCACCGACCTTGAACTCATGCGCGAAGGCGAAATGGGCGCCGCCTGCGAATACAAGTGCAAAGGCGAGCGCGGCGGCACGAAGAAAATGGGGCATGGGTAGGCTCCATGAATATGAGGTCGCGCCGTTTCCGGTCGCGAACGATATCGGTCATTGGATGATTGTCGCTCGCGCAGGTTACGCGAGATGCCGCAGTTTCAGGCCGTAACCGGCGGCGCGCGCGGATTGGCCGGAGAACGCTCGCGGGTGAAATCAAGATGCCTGGTTATCGGAACGACAAAGGAAACAGTTTCGAAGGACAGGCTGACCGGCGTCATGCCGACACCGGGCGGCGGCGCATAGGCAACCGAGGCCATGCTGCAGCCAAGCATGCAGCATGCCGGCATATGCTGCTGGTGCGGATCGCCGCCGGGAAGCTGGACCGCTCCCTCATGGGTGCAGATGACGTTGCCGAATGCGTCGAGCTGCGAGACGTCCGGCGCCGTGCCGAAAGCAAAGGCGCCGAGCGTCGACTGGAGCAGCAACACACAGGCCGCGACAAACGCGGCCGTCATGCTCCATCTTTGGCGCCGGATGTTCAAAAACCTGCCTCTTCACGCAGCAACGGCAGATACCTAGCACGCGCCACGCGGCCGGAAAATCGCCAAATCACCGCTGCGGCAACGCGGCGCGTTAAGAAGCGATCCGACCGATTTCCGGAATCGAGGTCAGCAACGTGTTGCGCGCCGACTTCAGATGTTTGCGGCAGGCGGCATCGACCTTGCCGAGATCGCGCGATTTCAGGGCCGCGATATAGGCGAGATGCTCGCCAACCGCGACTTCGTTGCGCTCGCGCTCCTGCGCCTTGTTCCACTGGTAGTGGTAGTGGAAGATCATGGCGATGACGTCGTAGAAATCGACAATGAAGCGATTGTGCGAGGCGCGGTGGATCAGCCGGTGAAAGCGCTCGTCGAGCTCCGAGAATTCGTTGAAGCGGGTGGCGATCTCGCTGGCCAGTAGCCGGTGCTCGTCCTCCAGGCGGTCGAGGTCGGCCCACACCGGGCTGTCTTGCGGCAGCGCCGCAAAGGCCGCCGCCGAGCGTATCTCGAACATCTCGCGGATTTCGGTCAATTCGAGCGCGAAGGCGCGCGTAAAGCCTTTCAGCACCCAATGGCTGTTGCGTCGCTTCTCGATCAGGCCGAAGCGCGAGAACCGGATCAGGAACTCGCGCACGCTGGTGGTGCCAACACCGATCTCGCGCGCCAGTTCGAGCTCGTTGATCTGCATGCCGGCCTCGGCGCCGCCGGCGAGCAGCCTGCGCATGAACGAGCGCTCGATGATCTGGGCCAGCGTGTCGGTCTCTTCCTCGGGGAAGAAATCGTCCGGCTTCGGCGCCCTGAGCACGGTCTTGCTACGCTTGTTCCAGGCGATAAGCCCGGTCTCTTCCATGCGCGCCAGGATGGTGCGCACCGTGGTGCGGCTGACGCCGAGCAAAGTGCCAAGCTCCGGCTCCGACGGCAGGCTCTGCGTTTCATCGAGCAGCCGCAGACCCCTGTTGTAAGCGTCCTTGTAGACGTTGTTGCTCTTCGACATCCCTGCCCCGTTGCGCGCCGGCGCTTGCTGTGGCTGGCTTGAAGCGCGATATCACTATGTCCCTAGCGCATGACCCGGCAAAGCAAAACGCCTTGCGTGTCAGACGCGGCTCCCTACAACCCACGCGTCCATCGGATGCATGGTCTCCTCCTGAAAAAACAATTGACGCACAAATGTTTTTTCCCGATAAAAGACATTATATGGAAACAGACGCGTGTCAATCCGCGCATCCCCCAGGAACAGACCCAGGAAACTGCCCGTGAACGCCTCGAACAGCATTCTTCTGTCCCCCGCCGACAATGTCGCGGTCGCCAATGGCCGCATCGAGATCGGCACCGCTCTGCCCGGCGGCGCCGTCGCGACGGCCTTGATCGAGCCTGGCCACAAGGTGGCGATCAAGCCTATCGCCGCCGGCGAGGCGGTGGTCAAGTATGCCCAGGCCATCGGCCGCGCCACGCAGGACATCGCACCCGGCGAGCATGTCCATTCGCACAATCTGGTTTTCGAGAGCGGCCGCCTGCCGGTGGTGCCGCCGAGCGAGGCCGAGCACGCGACGGAAGCCGATCGCGCCCGCACCTTCATGGGCTATCGCCGCGCCGACGGCCGCGCCGGCACCCGCAACTTCATCGGCATCATTGCCAGCGTCAATTGCTCGGCCACCGTTTGCCATGCCATCGCCGACGAAGCCAACCGCACGCTCTTGCCGAAATATCCGGGCATCGACGGCTTCGTGCCGATCGTCCATGGCCAGGGCTGCGGCATGAGCGCCACCGGCGACGGCATGATGGTGCTGCATCGCACGCTGGCCGGCTACACCCGCCATCCGAATTTCGGCGGCGTGCTGATGGTAGGCCTCGGCTGCGAGGTCAACCAGCTCACCCTTTACGGCCAGAAGGGTGCGGCCGCCGGAAAACGCCATTTCAATATCCAGGACGCCGGCGGCTCGCGCAAATCGGTGGAGAAGGCGATGGGCGTGCTCGCCGAAATCGCCGAGGAAGTCGGCACATTGCAGCGTGAGCCGATCCCGGTCAGCGAGATCGTTGTCGGCCTGCAATGTGGTGGCTCCGACGGCATGTCGGGCATCACGGCCAATCCAGCACTTGGTGCGGCCGTCGACATCCTGGCCGGCGTCGGCGGCATCGGCATCCTGTCCGAGACGACGGAGATCTATGGCGCCGAGCATCTGCTCGCCTATCGCGCGGCAACGCCGGAGATCGCCAAGAAGCTCGACGGTTTCGTCAAGTGGTGGGAAGATCACGTCGCCAAGCATGGTGCCTCGATCGACAACAACCCTTCGCCCGGCAACAAGCGCGGCGGCCTGACCACCATTCTGGAAAAGTCGCTGGGTGCGGTCGCCAAAGGCGGCCAGACGCCGCTCAACGGCGTCTTCGGCTATGCCGAGAAGGTCACCGGCAGCGGCCTGGTGTTCATGGACACGCCCGGCTACGACCCGGTCTCGGCGACCGGCCAAGTGGCGGGCGGCGCCAACATCATCGTCTTCACCACCGGCCGCGGCTCCTGCTTCGGCTGCCGGCCGACGCCGTCGATCAAGGTCGCCACCAACTCGACCATGTACCACCAGATGGAAGAGGACATGGACGTCAATTGCGGCGTCATCGCCTCGGGTGAAAAGACCATCGCCGGCATGGGCCGTGAGCTCTTCGAACTGATCGTCGAGACGGCATCGGGCCGCAAGACCAAGAGCGAGGCGTTCGGCTACGGCGACAACGAATTCGTGCCGTGGCACCTCGGCGCAACACTCTAAAACACTGACCAAAAAACTGCGGGCTGCAAAAGTGAGTCCGCAAGGGGAGGCTTTGGATGGACAAACGCCGCATCGGCACGACTGCGCTCGAGGTCACCGAGATAAGCTTCGGCGGGGCGGCGATCGGCGGCCTCTACCGGGCCTGCCCGCGCGAGGCGGCGATGGAGACGCTGCAGACCGCCTGGGAAGCCGGCTTGCGCTATTTCGACACCGCGCCCTTCTATGGCTTCGGCCTGTCGGAACGGCGGACCGGTGATTTCCTGCGCTACAAGCCGCGAGACTCCTATGTTCTGTCGACCAAGGTCGGGCGCCTGTTTCGCCCCGTGCCGGAAGATCAGGTTCCCGATCATTCCTATGTCGACCCGCTGCCTTTCGCGCTCGACTGCGACTATTCCTATGACGGCATCATGCGCTCGGTCGAGTTCTCCTATGCGCGGCTCGGGCTAAACCGGATAGACATCCTGTTTGTTCACGACATCGGCACCTACACGCATGGTGTCGAGAAGACGAAAGTGCATTTTCGCCAGCTGATGGATGGCGGCTTGAAGGCTCTGGAAGAGCTGAAATCGTCCGGCGTCATTTCCGCCTATGGGCTCGGCGTCAACGAGGTGCAAATCTGTCTCGACGTGCTGCGCGAAGCCCCGCTCGACTGCATCCTGCTCGCCAGCCGTTATTCGCTGCTCGATCGCTCGGCTGAGGCCGACCTTTTGCCGCTCTGCCGGCAGCGGCAGACTTCGCTGATCATAGGCGGCGTCTTCAACTCCGGCATCCTGGCGACCGGCCCCGTACATGGCGCACATTTCGACTATGCGCCGGCGACGGAGGACATCTTGGAGCGCGTCGACGCGATGGAGAAAATCGCCACCGAGGGTGGCTATCCGCTGGCGGCGGCCGCGCTGCAGTTCCCGTTGCACCAACCGGTCGTGGCCAGCGTACTGACCGGAACAGCCAAAGCCGCCAATCTGACACGCAATCTCGACCTGTTCGACGTCGAGGTGCCGCAAACGGAATTCGCAAAATATGCTCCTTACACCGTCGTTCAGGAACTCGGATGACGACGATCGCGCGATTCTCAAGAAAGAATGAACATTCCATATTGACTAGATGATGGAATTAATATTCCATCGCAATCAAGGAGGATCGGGAGCGTCTGGACGGGGCATTGAGGATCGGCAAGGAGGCTTCTCCGCCGAGCCATGCGCAGGCTGATATGAAACACCGCTTGCGTCGGCTGGATCGATGCACTATCAAAAAGCGGTAACTGTTTTTTATTGATAAAGTTCTGTTTGGGCCGCGCCTATCCGAATGGAGCTTCCGTAACCTTCACCGGGCGATCTAGGGAGGAACCCTCATGAAATTTGTGACCAGCATTCTCAACCGCCGCTCACTCGTCGCGCTCGCAGCCGCCTCGATGCTTGCCGGTGCGCTGCACACGGCGCCGGCTTCGGCGGCGGATGTGACCATTCCGATCATCGTCAAGGACACCACGTCCTTCTACTGGCAGATCGTTTTGGCCGGCGCCCGCAAGGCCGGCAAGGACCTCGGCGTCAACGTGCCGGAACTCGGCGCCCAGGCTGAGACGGACGTCAACGGCCAGATCTCGATCCTCGAGAACGCCGTTGCCGGCAACCCGGCTGCCGTCGTCATCGCTCCGACCGAGGCCAAGGCGCTCGGAAAGCCGATCGACGAGGCCGCCACCAAGGTCAAGGTCATCGGCATCGACTCCGGCGCCGACTCCAAGGCCTTCACCTCGTTCCTGACCACCGACAACGTCCAGGGCGGCCGCGTCGCAGCTGACGGTCTTGCCGCTGCCATCGGCGCCGCCAATGGTGGCAAGGTCGAGGGCAAGGTTGCGCTGATCACCGCACTGCCCGGCGCCGGCTCGCTCGAACAGCGCGCACAGGGCTTCAAGGAACAGCTCAAGGCCAAATATCCAGGCCTTGAACTGGTCGCCGACAAGTATGCCGACGGCCAGGCCACCACCGGCCTTAACATCGCCACCGACCTGATCACCGCCAATCCGGACCTCAAGGGCATCTTCGCGTCCAACCTGATTATGGCGCAGGGCGTCGGCCAGGCGATCGCCGAGAACAACCTTGCCGGTAAGGTCGGGCTGATCGGCTTCGACAGCGACGAGAAGCTGATCAAGTTCCTCAATGACGGCGTCATCTCCGGCCTCGTCGTCCAGGACCCCTACCGGATGGGCTATGACGGCATCAAGACCGCACTCGCCGCCTCGAAGGGCGAGAAGGTCGAAGCCAATGTCGACACCGGCGCCAATCTGGTGACCAAGGCCAACATGAAAGAGCCGAAGATCGACGCGCTGCTCAACCCGAAACTCTGAGCCGCATCCATCTCGAAAACTGTTTCCGGGGCTCCTCGCGCGCCCCGGAAACATCCCGCAAGCTGCCACAACCGGCTTGGAAATTCATGCGCTTGGGCTAGGCTGTTTTTGAGGCGTGTCCATGCCACGCCACGTGCCAATCGCAAGGCCAATCTGGGAGGATTGTCATGACGTCGACGGCGCAGGAACTGCACCCGCACCCAACGCTGGAGCCCGGCAGGACAATCCTCGAACTCAAGGGCCTCGAAAAGCGCTATCCCGGCACGCATGCCCTGAAGCCGGTGAACCTCGCTTTCAAGTCCGGCGAGATCCATGCCATCGTCGGCGAGAACGGCGCCGGCAAATCCACCCTAATCAAGCTTCTGACCGGCGTCATGCCGCGCACCTCAGGCGACGTCATCTGGGAAGGCAAGCCGGCGACTCTGGCGACACCGCACGAAGCGATGGCGCTCGGCATCAACGCCGTGCACCAGGAGGTCGTGCTCTGCCGACACCTTACCGTCGCCGCCAACATGTTCCTCGGCGAGGAAGACTCCCGCTTCGGCATCCTGCAACAGCGTGCCATGGTCAGGGAGGCGCAGAAGATCATCGACGGTCTCGGCTTCGACCTGCCGGCGCACGTCGTGCTAGGCGACCTCACCATCGGGCAGCAGCAGCTGATCGCCGCCGCCCGCGCCACGGTGCGCGGCACCAAGTTCCTGATCTTCGACGAGCCGACCGCCTACCTCACCCGCAAGGAGGCCGACCAGCTGTTCACGCTGATCCGGCGGCTGAAAGGCGAAGGCGTCACCATCATCTACATCAGCCACCGTATGGAAGAGGTGTTCGAACTCGCCGACCGTGTCTCGGTGCTGCGCGACGGCACGCTGGTCGGCACCCGCAATATTGCCGAGACCAACGACGCCGAGCTGGTCAAGATGATGATCAATCGCTCGATCGAGCAGGTCTACCACAAGGAACATTTCACGCCCGGCGCGATGATTGTCGAGACAAGGAACCTGTCGGGCAAAGGGTTTGAGAATGTCTCGATGTCAGTACGTGCCGGCGAGATCGTGGGGCTCTACGGCCTGATCGGCGCCGGGCGCAGCGAATTCGTCACCACGCTTTACGGCCGCCATCGCAAGTCGGCCGGCCAGATTCTCTGGGAAGGCAAGGAAGTCCAGGTCAACTCCGAGCACGACGCGATCAGGCTCGGCATGGCGCTGGCGCCTGAAAGCCGCCGCGACCAGGGCCTATGCCTGAACCTGCCCGTAGGCCTCAACCTCAATCTGCCGATCTACAAGCGCATATCCAGGAACATGCTGATCTCCGGCGCAAAGGAGAAGGCCGAGGCCGATCGCCAGATCGCCGACCTCCGGATCAAGACGCCGACACGCGGCGCCCTCGCCTCCAGCCTGTCGGGCGGCAACCAGCAGAAGATCGTCATTGGCAAGTGGCTGGCGCACGGCGCCAAGCTGTTCATCTTCGACGAGCCGACGGTCGGCGTCGATGTCGGCACCAAGGCCGAGATCTACCGCCTGTTCGGCGCGCTTTTGTCCAAGGGCGCCGGCATCATCCTGATCTCGTCGTACCTGCCGGAAGTCTATGAGCTGGCCGACACGCTGCACGTCTTCCGGCGCGGCAAGCTGGTGGCCACGCACGGGTTCCGCAGCGCCGACCACGAGGAAATTCTCTCTCAGGCGCTCGCCGAGAAACAAGAAAAAAAGGGAGGTCAGACATGAGCACCGAGGCCATTGCCGCCGAAAAGCCGAAGCGCAACTACAACGCCCTGTTCGGGTTGACGCTGCTGGCGCTGCTGGTTCTGCTTTGGATCATCCTGTCGGTGTCGACGCAGAGCTTCGCCTCGGCCAACAACATCTCGAACCTGCTGCGCCAGGGCTCGATGATCGCTATCCTGGCGGTCGGCCAGACCTTCGTCATCATCACCGGCGGTATCGATCTATCCGTCGGCGCCGTGGTCGGCTTCGCCACCGTCATCGCCGCCATGCTGATCAACGCCGGCGTGCCGGTTTTCCTCGCCATCCTGATCACGCTTCTGGTCGGCGTCGCCATCGGCATGTTCCACGGCTTCGGCATCGTCAAAATGGGCCTGCCGCCTTTCATCATCACGCTGGCGACGCTCACCTCGCTGCGCGGCATCGGCCTGTTGATGACCAACGGCAACTCGATCTCGATCAACAACGACGCTTTCCAGGAGTTCTCGCGCAACTCCTTCGTTGGCGTCCCCAATCTGTTCTGGATGGTGATCCTGGTCGGCATTCCGGCTTACATCTTCCTGCATCACAGCCGCTGGGGCCGCTATCTGTTCTCGGTCGGCTCCAACGCCGAGGCCTCGCGCCTGTCGGGCGTCAATGTCCAGCGCACGATCTACATGGCCTACACGCTGTCGGGCCTGTGCGCCGCCTTTGTCGGCGTGCTGCTGGCCTCCCGCATTGGTATCGGCAACCCGACCCAGGCCGAGGGCTGGGAACTGCAGGCGATCGCCTCCTCGGTGATCGGCGGCACCTCGCTGTTCGGCGCCGTCGGCTCCGTGCACGGGCCGCTGCTTGGCGCCTTCATCCTCGCCACCATCAACAACGGCGCCAACCTCTTGAACGTCAACGCCTTCTGGCAGCGCATCATTACCGGCGCGCTGATCATCATCATCGTCTATTTCGACGGCCTGCGCCGTCGCGGCAAATAATCCTCCCTGACTGCGCCGGTCCGCTCGACGGACCGGCGCCTTTTTTGAACACTGGAATTGCTGAATGAAAGCCGTTGTCTGCCGCTCGCCCGGCGATCTTGTCCTGGAAGACCGCGCCGCGCCCGGCGCACCGCCTGCCGGCTGGGCGCTGGTCGCGGTCAGCCATGTCGGCATATGCGGGACCGACTACCACATCTTCGAGGGCAAGCACCCGTTCCTTGCCTACCCCCGCATCATGGGCCACGAAGTGTCGGGCACCATCGTCGAGGCCGGTGAAGGCGTCGACCTCGCCGTCGGCGAGCCCGTCATCATCAACCCCTACCTCGCTTGCGGCAAATGCATCGCCTGCCGGCAGGGCAAGCCGAATTGCTGTGTGCGGATCGAAGTGCTCGGCGTGCATCGCGATGGCGCCATGGCCGAGCAGATCCTGGTGCCGGCACAGAATCTTTATCCGGCAAACGGCCTGTCGCTGGCCGATGCCGCTGCCGTCGAATTTCTCGCGATCGGCGCGCATGCCGTGCGCCGTGCCCGCGCCGAACCAGGCGCCCGCACGCTGGTCATCGGCGCAGGGCCGATCGGGCTTGGCACGGCGATCTTCGCCCGCATTGCCGGGCTCGATGTCAGCCTGCTCGACATGAGCACGGAGCGGCTGGATTTTGCCAAAGGCGAACTCGGCTTCGCCACGCTCGACGGCTCGCAAAAGGCGGCAGCCGAACTGGTGCGCGATGCAACCGGCGCCGAAGGCTTCGACGTAGTTTTCGACGCCACCGGCAACACCGCCTCGGTGCAATCTGCCTTCGCCCACGTCGCGCATGGCGGCACGCTGGTACTGGTCAGCGTCGTCAAGGACGACATCGTCTTCTCCGACCCCGAATTCCACAAGCGCGAGATGACGCTGATAGGCAGCCGCAATGCGCTCAAGGCCGACTTCGACCATGTCGCCGCCTCGATCCGCAACGGCGCCGTGCCGCTGGCGAAACTCGTCACCCATCGCACGACGCTGGCCGGCACGCCGTACGATCTCGCCCGCTGGGCGCACGAGAAATCCGGGCTGATCAAAGCTGTGATCGAGATCGCGTAGGGCCAGCAGGCGGGCTTACAGCGCCGACAGTTTCAGCTCCACCCGCTCCGCTGGAAACCGCGTTTCGGAGAACTGGACCGGTCGGCCATCCGTTGTGACATTGACGGCGACGGCGACCAGCACGATGGCCCCCGGCTGCAGGTTGAGGTCGGCAAGGTCGGCGGCATCGGCATGGCGTGCCGACAGCACCGTCGATTGCCTGAGATAATCATCCACGCCGAAACGCCGGAGCGAGGCGGTGATCGAACCGGTCTCCGCCATCACGGCATCGATGCCTGCGAAACGCTTGGCCTCGTACCAGCTGGCGGCGCGCGACACCGGCCGGCCGTCGGCCTCGCCGCGCGTCTCCAGCCGGATCACCTCTGTGCCCCTGGCAAGGTCGAGACCTTCGGCGACGCGCTGGCTGGCCGACTCGACTGCTGATGTAAGCAACACGATGTGCCGTTCCGACGTCTGCCCTTGCAGGCCCGTCGAAAACCGCGTGCGGGCGCCGATCGGGTAGGACAGCCGCTTGCGCGACAACACGAAGGTGCCGCGCCCCTGCTCGGCCCGCAGCACGCCTTCCTGTACCAGCGCCGATATGGCGCTGCGCACTGTGTGGCGGTTGACGCCGTAGCGCTCAGCCAGCGCCACTTCCGGCGGCAGCGCGGCATTCTCGGCAAAATCGCCGGCGGCGATCGAATGCAGGATCTGGTCGGCGATCTGCCGCCACAAAGAGACGCCGCTGCGCCGTTCAATGCTGCTCGCCATCTGTTGCCCGGCCATTTTCGCCCCGATCACGCCCATGTCATCCACCCGTCATGGACACGGGTTAGATAATAGGTATAATTTGTATAATTGTCTATATCACTAGACAAATTTTACACATTCAGGGAGTTGCTGCATGCGAGGACAGGAGGCCCGCGACCAGGCCGATCGCAAAGCCGTCATGGCGACGCTGGCGCAGGCGAGCGGCGACGACATCGCCCGGCTCTGGAACGAGGCCGGCCTGACCTCGGAAGCCGAGCTTCTGCGCGGGCCGGAAACCGGCCTGGTCACCGTACGCGGCCGCATCGGCGGCGGCGGCGCGCCCTTCAATGTCGGCGAGACCACGGTCACCCGCGCCACCGTGCGGCTGCCGACCGGGCAGGTCGGCCACAGTTACATGCTCGGCCGCGACCGGAAGAAGGCGAAGCTGGCGGCGATCGCCGACGCGCTCTGGCAGGACCCAGCCCAGCGCCAGACGGTCGAGACCGCGCTGGTGGCGCCGCTGCGGGCCGCCCAAGGCGAGACACGAGAAAAGCGCCGCGCCGAGACGGCGGCAACGAAAGTGGATTTCTTCACGATGGTGCGCGGAGAAGACTGATGGACATCGCAGCCCAATCGATCGACGGCGGTTTCGCCGATCCGGTGTTCAACGCCCAGACCGTCTTCCGCGCCGTCATGGACGCCATGGCGCGGCCGGGCAGCGTTCAGCCTCTGCCGGCCTTCACCCGCCCGCCGGCGCCGCTGTCGGCCACCGCCGGCGCCATCGCGCTGGCGCTGTGCGACAACGACACCCCGCTCTGGCTCGATCCTGCTCTGCAGGCGTCCGCGGCGGTCAAATCCTGGCTCGGCTTCCACGCCGGCGCCCCGCTTGCCAACACGCCGGCCGATGCGCATTTCGCCTTGATCGCCAACCCGGCGGAGATGGCGGCGCTCGACGGCTTTTCGCAAGGCACGCAGGACTACCCCGATCGCTCGACGACGCTGATCCTGCAGGTCGGCAATCTCGTCTCTGGCGCGCCGCTGCTGCTCGAAGGTCCCGGCATCGAAAAGACCGCGACCATCGCGCCGGCGCAGATGCCGCGGCACTTCGTCGAACAGTGGAAGCAGAACATCAGCCGCTTTCCGCGCGGCGTCGACATCATCCTCGCGGCGCCCGACGGCGTCGCCTGCCTGCCGCGCACGACACGCATCAAGACGATGGAGGCGTAAAAATGTATGTCGCGGTAAAAGGCGGTGAAGCCGCAATTGCCAATGCCCACAGCCTGCTCGCCGACCGCCGGCGCGGCGACCGTTCGGTGCCGGCACTGCGCCTCGACCAGATCGTCGAGCAGCTGGCGCTCGGCGTCGACCGGGTGATGAGCGAAGGCTCGCTTTACGATCGTGAACTGGCCGCGCTCGCCATCGTCCAGGCGCGCGGCGACATGATCGAGGCGATCTTCCTGGTGCGCGCCTACCGCACCACGCTGCCGCGCTTCGGCTACAGCAACCCGATCGACACCGGCGCCATGCTGGTCGAGCGGCGCGTGTCGGCGACCTACAAGGATTTGCCCGGCGGCCAGTTGCTTGGGCCGACCTTCGACTATACCCACCGGCTGCTCGACCCCGAGCTTGCCGCCGGTGCCGATGTCGCCGAGCCGCTGCAGCGCGAGACGGAAGCGCAGGCGATGCCGCGCGTTTCGGCGATCCTTGCCCGCGAAGGCCTGATCGAGCCGGACGGCGAGATGCCGCAGGACCATGTTCCCGGCGACATCACCCGTGAGCCGCTGGAATTTCCGATGGCGCGCGACATCCGTCTGCAGGCGCTGTCACGCGGCGATGAAGGATTTTTGCTCGCGCTCGGCTATTCGACGCAGCGAGGCTATGCGCGCAACCATCCCTTTGTCGGCGAGATCCGCATCGGCGAGGTCGAACTGGAGCTCGACGTGCCGGAACTGCCCTTCGCCGTGCCGCTCGGCCGTGTTCGCGTCACCGAGTGCCAGATGGTCAACCAGTTCAAGGGTTCGGCCAAGGCGCCGCCGCAATTCACCCGCGGTTACGGCCTCGTCTTCGGCCAGAGCGAGCGCAAGGCGATGGCCATGGCGCTTTGCGACCGGGCACTGCGCGCGAGCGAACTCGGCGAGGATGTCGTTGCCGCCGCGCAGGACGAGGAATTCGTCATCTCGCATTCCGACAATGTCCAGGCGACCGGCTTCGTCGAGCACCTGAAGCTGCCGCACTATGTCGACTTCCAGGCCGAGCTCGATTTGGTGCGCCGCATGCGCGCCGAGCATGACGCGCGTGAAAATGCCGACATGCTGGAAGACAAGAAGGAGGCCGCGGAATGAGCCTAGTCGCCCGCCCCGCCGTGACCGCCGCCGCTATCGTGCGAATGGCCACCATGTCCTCCACTGTAGCCGCTGCCGTAGCCACCGGTGGCGCCGCCAACCGTCTCGCCGTGCGCGCCTTCCCTGGCTGCGGGAAGAACCATTCTTCGAAGGATAAAGGCGACCACGCCGACGAACACCAGCAGCAGAATTCCAAGATGTATCCAACCGGTCTGGGTCATCCGATTTCGCCCCTGTTTCCGCGTCCTGGACGCCCGTTCGATAGCACAATGTGGATGTGATCGCCATGACCGACATCGCCACCTACAACTTCGCCTATCTCGACGAACAGACCAAAAGGATGATCCGCCGGGCGATCCTCAAGGGCATCGCCATACCCGGCTATCAGGTTCCCTTCGCTTCGCGCGAAATGCCGATGCCCTATGGCTGGGGCACGGGCGGCGTGCAGGTCACGGCGTCAATTATCAGCCCCGACGATGTGCTGAAGGTCATCGACCAGGGCGCCGACGACACCACCAATGCCGTCTCGATCCGCGCCTTCTTCAAGAAGGTCGCCAATGTCGCTGTCACCACCGACACGGCATCAGCCTCGATCATCCAGACCCGCCACCGCATCCCCGAACATCCGCTGAGCGCCGGCCAGGTTCTGGTCTATCAGGTTCCGATTCCCGAGCCGCTGCGCTTCCTCGAGCCGCGCGAGACCGAGACCCGCAAAATGCATGCGCTGGAAGAATATGGCCTCATGCATGTGAAGCTCTACGAGGACATCGCAAAGCACGGCCGCATCGCCACCACCTATGCCTATCCGGTCAAGGTCGAAGGCCGCTATGTCATGGACCCGTCGCCGACGCCGAAATTCGACAATCCCAAGATGCACCGCTCGCCGGCCTTGCAATTGTTTGGCGCCGGCCGCGAAAAGCGCATCTACGCCGTGCCGCCCTTCACCGATGTCGTCAGCCTCGACTTCGAGGACCATCCGTTCGAGGTGCAGACCTTCGACCAGCCTTGTGCGCTGTGCGCCGCCGAGAACGTCTATCTCGACGAGGTCATCCTCGACGACCATGGCGGCCACATGTTCGTCTGTTCCGACACCGACCATTGCGAGAAAAGGCGCAACGCCCCTACCTCCCCCTTGTGGGGAGGTCGCGCCGAAGGCGCGGGTGGGGGTCTTGATCAATCCACGTTCCACTCAACCCCCACCCCGGCGCTACGCGCCGACCCTCCCCACAAGGGGGAGGGTAAGGAGGCCGAATGACCGACGAACCGCTGCTGCGCGTCTCGGCGCTATCCAAATTCTACGGCTCTCGCGTCGGCTGCGAGAACGTCACCTTCGATCTCTGGCCGGGTGAAGTTCTGGCTGTCGTCGGCGAATCCGGCTCCGGCAAGACGACGCTGCTCAACTGCCTGTCGACGAGGCTGCTGCCCTCTTCCGGCACCGCCAGCTACCGCATGCGCGACGGCCAGTTCCGCGAGCTCTACCGCATGAGCGAGGCCGAACGCCGCTTCCTGATGCGCACCGACTGGGGCTTTGTTCATCAGAATCCCGCCGACGG
This sequence comes from Mesorhizobium caraganae, assembly GCF_016836705.1. Classification (GTDB taxonomy): domain Bacteria; phylum Pseudomonadota; class Alphaproteobacteria; order Rhizobiales; family Rhizobiaceae; genus Mesorhizobium; species Mesorhizobium caraganae. Next base: position 18,411 of record NZ_JAFCGY010000053.1, read on the forward strand.
CTTGCGCATGACGGTGTCTGCCGGCGCCAATGTCGGCGAGCGGCTGATGGCGGTCGGTGACCGCCATTACGGCAAGATCCGCGCCACCGCCGTCGACTGGCTGTCGCGTGTCGAGATCGACGAGGACCGCATCGACGACGAGCCGCGCGCCTTTTCCGGCGGTATGCGCCAGCGCCTGCAGATCGCCCGCAACCTCGTCACCGGCCCGCGGCTGGTGTTCATGGATGAGCCTACCGGCGGCCTCGACGTCTCGGTGCAGGCGCGCCTGCTCGATCTGCTGCGCGGCCTGGTCACCGATCTTGGTCTTGCCGCGATCGTCGTCACCCACGACCTCGCCGTGGCGCGGCTCCTGTCCCAGCGCATGATGGTGATGAAGGACGGCCGCGTCGTCGAAAGCGGCCTCACCGATCGCGTCCTCGACGATCCGCGTGCGCCCTATACGCAATTGCTTGTTTCCTCGATCCTGCAGGTGTGAGAATGCCGACGCCCCTCGTTGTCTCCGACGTCGCCAAGAGCTTCACCATGCATCTGCGCGACGGCATCAAACTGCCGGTTGTCGCCGGGGTCTCATTCGCAATCAGAGCCGGCGAATGCGCCGTGCTCGGCGGCCCCTCGGGCGCCGGCAAGAGTTCGATCCTGAAAATGCTCTATGGCAACTATGCCGTCGATGAAGGCCAGATCATCGTCCAGCATGAGGGCGGCCTGATCGATCTCGCCACGGCCAGCCCGCGCACGGTGCTCTCGGTACGCCGCCAGACGATCGGCTATGTCAGCCAGTTCCTGCGCACGGTACCGCGCGTCTCGGCGCTGGACGTCGTGGCCGAGCCACTGGTCGAGCGCGGCGAGGAGCGCGAAGTCGCGCGAACGAAGGCCCGGTCGCTTTTGGCGCAGCTCAATCTGCCGGAAAAACTCTGGGCGCTGCCGCCGGCAACCTTCTCCGGCGGCGAACAGCAGCGCGTCAACATCGCGCGCGGTTTCATCACCGAGCATCCGGTCCTGCTGCTCGACGAGCCGACCGCTTCGCTCGATGCGAAAAACCGCGACGTGGTTGTTGCGCTGATCGCCGCCAAGAAGGCGGCGGGCGTCGCTTTGCTCGGCATCTTCCATGACCTGGATGTCCGTGATGCCGTCGCCGATCGCATCATCGACGTCACCTCTTTCGCCGCCGGAAAAATCGCCGCATGAGCAGGAAATTGTCGGAGGCGCCATTCGTCCACGAAACGGCGCAGGTCGAAAACTCGACATTGGGTCGCTGGACCGAGATCGCCGACCGCAGCCGGGTGTCCGAGAGCATCCTCGGCGACTATTCCTACATGATGCAGGACTGCGCCGTCTGGTGCGCGACGATCGGCAAGTTTTCCAACATCGCAGCAAGTGTGCGCATCAACGCCACCAACCACCCGACCTGGCGGCCGACGCTGCATCACTTCACCTACCGCGCCTCCGACTATTGGGACGATGCCGAGCACGAAACAGAATTCTTCGCTCAGCGGCGTGCCAAGCGCGTCACCATCGGCCACGACACCTGGCTCGGCCACGGCTCGACCATCCTTCCCGGCGTGACTGTCGGCGACGGCGCCGCGGTCGGCGCCGGCGCTGTCGTGTCGAAGGATGTCGCCCCCTACACCATCGTCGGCGGTGTGCCGGCAAAGCCGATCCGCGAGCGCTTCGACCGCCGCACGGCGGAGCGCTACCAGGCGCTTGCCTGGTGGGATTGGGACCATACCAGGCTGCGCGCCGCGCTCGACAATTTTCGCGAGCTGTCGGCCGAGGCTTTCCTGGAGAAATATGGCGGCTAGCCCCAACCGTTGCGCGTTTCGCCGACGTTCAGGAAAATGCGTTGATGCTAAAATACGGGATGTTTGAGGGTTTCAGGCAGCCCTTGCGAAGGGACATTCCCGCACCTCCGGCCTCTGGCGTGAAGCCCGGAATCGTGACAGCCTTTGTCGTTCTGATCTTTTTCGGCATCCTTGCCGCGATCTGGCTTTAGTCCATCCCACGCGGGTTCCTGACCGTGCCGACCATTCGTCCCGCCACACCGGCCGACGCAGATGCGATCTGGTCCATTCTCGAACCCGTCCTGCGGGCCGGCGAAACTTATGCGCTGCCTCGCGACTGGAATCGCGACCAAGCGCTGGGCTACTGGTTTTCCGATGGGCACGACGTGTTCGTGGCGGAAGAAGCCGGCGATGTGATTGGCTGCTATTATCTTCATGCCAACCAACGCGGCGGCGGCGCGCATGTCGCCAATTGCGGCTACGTCACGTCGGCGGCTTCGAGCGGCCGCGGCGTCGCCACTGCGATGTGCGAGCATTCCTTGCAACGCGCTGCCGAGCGCGGCTTCCGCGCCATGCGGTTCAACTTTGTCATCAGCAGCAACGAGCGCGCGGTGAAGCTGTGGCTTCGGCTGGGCTTCGACATTGTCGGCACGATCCCGCAAGCATTCGACCATCCGCGGCTGGGCTATATCGACGCTTTCGTGATGCATCGCATGCTGTAGAGGCGTGCAGTTTCACACCCTTGACACATGACTCGGACAGGACGCCTTCTCCCGAAGGAGATCGCCCATGCTCGCCACAGTCAGACCCTCGCTCGCCTCCTTCTTCGAAGGCGCCAATCCGACGCCACCCACCCATCTCGGCACCCGTTACGACGCGGCTGGCAATTTCCTCCTCGAGCCCGGCAACACGGTGGTCAGCCACCTTGTCCAGGGCTCGCCATCGGAAGCAGCGGTCATCGAGGTGCGCGAGCGCATGCGCGCCATGCCGGATGCCGACCGGCTGGCCTTCACGCCCATCTCCAGCCTGCACATGACGCTGTTCCAGGGCATTATCGAATATCGCCGCCGCCTGCCTTACTGGCCGCAGGACGTGTCGCTCGACACCAGCATCGACGCCATGACCAGCCTCTATCTGGAGCGCTTGAAAGGCTTCCGGGGCCGCGGCCCATTCAAGATCGAGGTGATCGAAGTCGTGCCGACCGGGCTCACCGTTGCCGGCGCGACGGAGGAGGACCGGCGCGTCATGAGCGCATGGCGCGACGCGCTGTCGGTGCCGTTCTGCTACCGCCACCCCGATCACGACGCTTACGCCTTCCACATCACCTTTGCCTACCAGATCCAGCGCCTCGCCGATGACAGGGCCGCCGCTTGGCAGGACCTCTTGGACGACAGTCTCGCCGAGTTCGCCCGCAGGGCGCCGGTGATCGAGTTGCAGCCGCCGGCCTTCTGCAACTTCAAGGACATGAAGCATTTCGAGGAGTTGCTGGTGCTGGGCTGACCACCGGCACCACCGCCGGCGCACGGGTCTGTGGGCGGTAACAAAACTGACATCAATCCGACACCGCAGGTTCATGCGGCTGCGCTAGCGAGGGTTAACAGACCTTCAAACTGCGACCGGACTGAAAGTTACGCCATGTCAGCAACGCTCGAAATCCGCGGCGTGTCCCGCCGATTTGGCAAGAACACCGCCGTCAGCGCCATCGACCTGTCGATCCCGCAGGGCCAGATGGTCGGCATCATCGGTCGTTCCGGCGCCGGCAAGTCCACCCTTCTTCGCATGATCAACCGTCTCATCGACCCCAGCCAAGGGTCGATTTTTTTTGACGGCGCCGAGGTTTCCCGGCTGCGCGGCTCACCTTTGCGGCGCTGGCAACGCGACTGCGCCATGATCTTCCAGCAGTTCAACCTTGTGCCGCGCCTCGACGTCCTGACCAACGTTCTGCTTGGCCGGCTCAATCACCGTTCGACCGTCTCCAATCTGCTCGGCATGTTTACCCGCGCCGAATGCGCCGAGGCGGTCGCGGCGCTCGAACGCCTCGATATCGCCCGCACCGCACTTCAGCCCGCCGGCACGCTGTCCGGCGGCCAGCAGCAGCGTGTCGCCATTGCCCGCGCCATGATGCAGCAGCCCAAGGTGCTGCTCGCCGACGAGCCGATCGCCTCGCTCGACCCGCTCAACGCCAAGGTGGTGATGGACTCGTTGCAGGACATCAATCTGCGCGAGGGCATCACCGTCGTCACCAACCTGCACACGTTGGACACCGCGCGGGCCTATTGCAACCGCATCATCGGCATGGCCGCTGGCAAGGTCGTCTTCGACGGCGCGCCGGAAGAGCTCAACCGCGAAGCCGTGCGCCAGGTCTACGGCGCCGACAGCAATGGCGCTGAAATCTCCGAGGCCATCACCTCGACCAGCATCGCCTACAAGCAAAAGATCGAAGCATCCGCCAGCCCGCTCGAGCCGGCATTCCCGGGATACTGAGCGGCTGGGATCGTCAGCCCGCGTCAAGGGCATCTGTCAAATCAAGAACGCTGCCGGCGCGGGGCCGGAACCTACAGGAGAGATAAAATGTTCAGGAAGATGGTTTTCGGCGCCGTATCGGTGCTCGCCATGGCGACCAGCACTGCTCATGCGGCCGACATGAAGGAATTCCGCGTCGGCATCCTTGGCGGCGAGAACGAAACCGACCGTCTGCGCAACTACCAGTGCCTGGCCGACCATCTGAAGACCGAATTCGGCTTCGAAAAAGTGTCGCTGTTCCCGGCCGCCGACTATGACGGCGTCATCCAGGGCCTGCTCGGTGGCACGCTCGACTTCGCCGAACTCGGCGCTTCCGGTTACGCCAGCGTCTACATCAAGGACCCGAAGGCGGTCACCCCGATCCTCACCACCCAGCAGACCGACGGCGCCACCGGCTATTATTCGATCGGCCTGGCGCTGAAGTCCTCGGGCATTACCGACATCAAGTCGGCCAAGGGCAAGAAGCTCGGCTACGCCGATCCGGATTCGACCTCGGGCTACCTGATCCCGCTGACCCAGATCCCGAAGGACACCGGCGCCTCGAACGACGCCTTCTTCGCCTCGACCCAGTTCAATGGCGGCCATGAGAACAACATCCTCGCCGTGCGCGACGGCAAGGTCGACGTTGCGGTTGACGATTCTTCGGGCATCGGCGACTTCAAGAACGGCTACACCTCCGGCACCTTCCACAAGGTAACCGCCAAGGGCGCCGTCGACCCCAACGACTTCGTCGAAGTGTGGCGTTCCGGCCTGATCCCGAACGGCCCGCTGGTCGTGCGCACCGCGCTCGGCGACGACATGACCGCCAAGCTCACCGCGTTCTTCACCGACCTGCCGAAGAAGGACAAGGCCTGCTTCGAAGGCGTCGAAGGCGGCGACTTCACCGGTTACGTTCCGGTCAAGCCTGACTTCTACAACGTCATCGTCGAAGCCCGTAAGGCAGCCATCGGCGGCTAACGGCGAAATCGAAAGGGGCGGTGCTCAAAGCACCGCCCTTTTTGCATCTCGGATCATGACCCTTTCCGTCACAGCGCCCTCGGGCGTCACCCATCAGATGGCCGATGCCTGGCGGCGCCAGACATCGCTGCGTCGGCTCTACACCGTGCTCGGCGTCGGCCTGCTGCTTGCCGCGATGCTTTCCAGCATGTGGTTCGCCGACGAGGCCAACGCCGGCCACTTCTGGGACCGGCTGCCGCACATCCTCGATTTCCTCAGCTGGCTGATTCCCAAGGACTGGAACGACGTCTGGCGGGCGCTGTTCGACATTGCCTCCCCACATGACACCGGCACCCAGGAATTCAACTTCCCGCTCGGTCGCATCTACATCTGGGGCGGCTTCTACATCCCCGAATATTTCGAGCTGATGCTGATCACGGTCAACGTGGCGCTGGTCTCGACTTTCATCGGCTTCATCTTCGCCGTGCCGTTTTCTTTCATCGCCGCGCGCAACCTGACGCCGCATCCGGCGCTGCGGCTCGTCGTCAAGCGCTTCATGGAATTGCTGCGCGCCTTTCCGGAGATCGTCATTGCCGGCCTGTTCGCGGCCATCGTCTCGACAGGCCCGATCGCCGCCATCATCGCCATTGGCCTGCATTCGATCGGCGCGCTCGGCAAGCTGTTCTACGAGATCAACGAGAACATCGACATGCGCGCCGAGGAAGGCCTGAAAGCGGTCGGCGCCAACTGGTTCGAGCGGGTGCGTTTCGCTGACCTGCCGCAGGTGCTGCCCAATTTCATGTCCTACACGCTGCTGCGCGTCGAGATCAATGTGCGGGCATCGACCATCATCGGCGCCGTCGGCGGCGGCGGCATCGGCGAGGAATTGAAGCTCTCCATCTCGCGCGGCTTCGGCGCCAAGACACTGGCGCTGGTGCTGCTCCTGTTCACGACGATCTTTATCATCGACCAGTTTTCCGCCTGGCTGCGCCGCAAGCTGGTGGGTGAGCACGCTTTCCTGATGGGCGGGGCCTGACTATGGCGATGACTGTCGACGAGATCAAAGCCATCGAGGACCGCTATCCGCTCGTGTTCCATCGCCCGTTCCACCAGCGCTTCTGGCCGCTGTTCCTGGTCGCCGGCACCGTGCTTTACCTCATTTACGCCTTGTGGTTCTTCAACCTGCCGCAAGTGATGCGGGACTCGCATTGGGAGCGCCTGCCGCTCTTCCTGTCGCAATGGATCAGCTACGATCTGCAGCCGGAATTCCGCCTCGACCAGCCCGAGATCACGCCGAAATACCCGCGCTTTTCCGCCCTTGGCGACAACCCCAATCCCGACTGGGTCGTTCGGAATGCGGACGGCACCTTCACCGTCCTGATCGACGGCAAGGCCAAGTCCGTCACCTTCGACAAAACCAAGGCGACGATTGTCGCCAATGGCCAGACGGTGCCGGTCGCGCTGACCAGCGGCAAGCCGGTGATATCAGGACCGGTGCCCGACTGGATCACCGCGCATGACGACGAGATCGTCGCCAAGATGGGTTTTGTCGGCGAGGTGCGCGTCACCGTCGACCGCGTGAAGGTGCGCAAGCGCTTCCTCGGCTGGGCGAATTTCGTCTTCGACACGCGCTCGCCCTTCTTCGGCAAGTCGGCCGGTGAAGTGATCTCGCTGATCTGGTCAGGACCCGATCTGAAGCCCGGCACCTCGAACCTCGCTCTGGCGGGCGACAACATCTGGAACAATGCGCAGTGGCAGCACGGCGACGTCTGGACAAAACTGCTGCAGACCATCGTCATGGCGTTTCTCGGCACCTTGCTCGGCGCTTTCGTCGCCTTTCCGCTGGCCTTCTTCGCCGCCCGCAACATCACGCCGAGCGGGCTGCTCAGCCAGGTACTCAAGCGCTTCTTCGATTTCATGCGCTCGGTCGATATGCTGATCTGGGCACTGTTCTTCACCCGCGCCTTCGGCCCCGGACCGCTGGCTGGCAGTGCCGCGATCTTCTTCACCGAGATCGGCACGCTCGGCAAAACCTATTCGGAAAGCCTGGAAAACATCGATGACAAGCCACGCGAAGGCATCAAGTCCACCGGCGCCAATGGCCTGCTGGTGCAGCGCTACGGCGTCATGCCGGAAGTGATCCCGGTCTTCATCAGCCAGACGCTCTACCAGTGGGAATCCAACACAAGAGGCGCCACCATCATCGGCGCCGTCGGCGCCGGCGGCATCGGCCTGAAACTCTGGGAAGCGATGCGCACCAACTCCAATTGGGCCAACGTCTTCTACATGGTGCTGCTGACGCTGTTGGTCGTCTTCGTCTTCGACAACATCTCGAATTTTTTGCGCCGAAGGCTCAGCCGCACGCTGCATGACTACAACAGATTGCAGGCGGCGCAGGGCTGACCTTGCTGCGCTGAACCGGCGAGAGGCAGGCGGGACAGCGCCCCCCTCTGTCCTGCCGGACATCTCCCCCACTTTGGGGCAGGGGAATCGCAGATAAGTTGATTGGCTCTTGCCAAGTAGGAAAAGAGGGATTCTTGAGAGGCTTTCTCGCTACAGAGGAGGCCGCGGTGCCGTTGATTATGTCTATCCTGCGAGAGGTTCGA
>NZ_JAFCGY010000054.1 GCF_016836705.1 Mesorhizobium caraganae
GCTCGCGCAAAACATCTTGGCTGCCCATCCGCTCGACAAACCTATCGCCAGCAAGATGCGAAGGGCAAACTGGAGCAAAGACTTCTTCTATGACCTCTTTACTCATATGCGATAGCCCTGCCCTCGAGGGGGAGATGTCGCCAAAGGCGACAGAGGGGTCGCCTCGCGTGGAGCGCTAACCTTCATCGGTCGCAAGAAGGTCGCATCCAGCCGAACCGACCCCTCTCTGGCCTGCCGGCCATCTCCCCCTCAAGGGGGGAGATCAGCTCCTCACCGATCAATCCGCGTCGACAAGATAATCGACGACGACGTCCGCTCCACCCCGTCCATCGCCCCGATCTCGTCCAGCAGCGCGTCGAGATCCCGGATCGACGGCGCGTCGACGATGACGATCATGTCGAAATTGCCACTTACCGAATGCAGCGTCCTCACCGGCGGCAGAGCCTGCAGCGCGCGCACCACCTTGTCGGCGAGTTTCGGCGTCACGGTGAGCAGCACATGCGCCCGGACCAGCCCCTGCTCATAGTCCGGCGCCAGCCGCACGCCATAGCCGGTGATGATGCCGCGCTGTTCCAGCCGTTCGATCCGGCTTTGCACGGTGGTGCGCGACACGCCGAGCTGGCGCGCCAGTTCGGCGGTCGAGGCTCGCGCATTGGCGCGCAGCAGGGAAAGCAGCTTTTGTTCGGCGTCGCTGAGCATTTCGACGATCCTTGTCGTCTTATCGTCCAAAGAGAGGGTTCGTTTCGAACAATTCCACGCTTCCTTTCGCCGGGCAAGCTGCGATTCTCAAGGTTATGTCGCCCGCCGCGCAGCGGGCCAAAGGCTTTTGTGAGGGATCGAATCATGAAGAAAATCATCGTCGTCGGCGCCGGCAAGATCGGCTCCACCATTGCAGGCATGCTCGCCGACACCGGCGACTACCACGTCACCGTTGTCGACCGCGCGGCCACACAGCTTGCCGCGGCCGAACTCCCCGCCGGTGTCGAGGGGCTGGAGCTCGACATCACCGCTCCCGGCGCATTGGAAGCAGCCCTTGCCGGCGCCTTCGCCGTGCTGAGCGCCGCGCCTTTCCATCTCACCACCCGCATCGCCGAGGCGGCCGCCGCAACCGGCGTCCACTATCTCGATTTGACCGAGGATGTCGTCTCGACCCGCCGCGTCAAGGAACTGGCCAAGTCGGGCAAGAGCGCCTTCATCCCGCAATGCGGCCTGGCGCCGGGCTTCATCTCCATCGTCGCCAATGATCTCGCCAGCCGCTTCGATACGCTGGAAAGCGTGCGCATGCGCGTCGGCGCGCTGCCGCAATACCCGTCCAATGCGCTGAACTACAATCTGACCTGGAGCACCGACGGCGTCATCAACGAATATTGCGAGCCTTGCGAAGCGATCGTCGAAGGCGAGTTGATCGAAGTGCCGCCGCTGGAAGAGCGCGAGGAGTTCTCGCTCGACGGCGTCACCTATGAGGCCTTCAACACCTCGGGCGGGCTCGGCACCTTGGCCGAGACGCTGAAGGGCAAGGTGCGCACGCTGAACTACCGCACCATCCGCTATCCCGGCCATGCCGCAATCATGAAGGCGCTGCTCAACGACCTTGGCCTCCGCCACCGCCGCGACGTGCTGAAGGACATCTTTGAGAGCGCTCTGCCGGCAACGCTGCAGGACGTGGTCATCGTCTTCGTCACCGTCTCGGGTCGCCGCAACGGCCGCCTGCTGCAGGAAACCTACGCCAACAAGATCTATTCGCAGCGCGTCGGCGACCAGGTGCGCAGCGCCATCCAGATCACCACCGCCTCCGGCATCTGCGCCGTGCTCGACATGCTGGCCGACGGCAGCCTGCCGGCGACCGGTTTCGTCAAGCAGGAAGACATCGCGCTGGACGCATTCCTGGCCAACCGTTTTGGCCGGGCCTACGCGCAACATGAGATGGTGAGCCGGCTGGCGAGCTGAGGAGCCTAATCTCCCCCCTTGAGGGGGAGATGTCGCCGAAGGCGACAGAGGGGGTCGCCGCGCGTGAAGCGCTAACTTCCATCTGTCGCAAGGGAGGTCGCATCCAGTCGAACCGACCCCCTCTGGCCTGCCGGCCATCTCCCCCTCAAGGGGGGAGATCACGCACCCTCAAATATGCAGCGCGTGCCCCAGCGCCTTCAGCGCCGCTTCCTGGAATCCCTCACCCTGCGTCGGATGCGCGTGGATCGTGCCGGCGATATCCTCCAGCCGCGCACCCATTTCCAGCGCCAGCCCGAAAGCCGCGGCCAATTCCGACACGCCTTGCCCGACCGCCTGGATGCCCAGCACCAGATGGTTGTCCGCGCGGGCAACGACGCGCACGAACCCGTCCTCGCCGAGCTTGGTCATCGCCCGGCCGTTGGCGGCGAAGGGGAACTGGCCGATCTTGATTTCGCTCAGCGCCTTGGCCTCCTCCGGTGTCAAGCCGGCGGTGACCAGTTCCGGATCGGTGAAGCAGATGGCGGGAATAGACCGCTTGTCCCAGCTGCGCTTGTGGCCGGCGACGATCTCGGCCACCATTTCGCCTTGCGCCATCGCCCGGTGCGCCAGCATCGGCTCGCCGGTGACGTCGCCAATGGCATAGATGCCGCGCATCGACGTGCGGCACTGGTCGTCAATCTTGATGAACTTGCCGGCCATGTCGAGGTCGATCTGGTCGAGGCCCCAGCCTTCGGTCATCGGCTTGCGGCCGACCGTCACCAGGATCTTGTCGGCGGCCATTTTCACACTCTTGCCGTCCGAGGTCTCGACCAGCAGCGCGTCGCCCTTCACGCCCTTGGCCTTGGCACCGAGCATGACTTCGACGCCGAGCTGACCAAGCCGCTTCACCACCGGCCGCGTGAGTTCCGCGTCATACTGCGCCAGCACGCGCGGCAGGGCCTCGACCACGGTCACTTCCGTCCCCATCTTGGCAAAGGCCATACCGAGCTCCAGCCCGATATAGCCGCCGCCGACAACGGCGAGCTTCTTCGGGACCTCGCTAAGAGCGAGCGCCTCGGTCGACGAAATCACCGGCCCGCCGAACGGCAGGAACGGCAATTCGACCGACGCCGAGCCGGTGGCGATCACCACGGTCTCGGCGCGGATGAGCTGGGTGCCGGTCTCGGTCTCGACCGCGACGGTCTTGCCGTCGCGGAATGTCGCCCAGCCATAGACGGTTTTGACCTTGGCCTTCTTGAGCAGGCCGGCGACGCCACTGGTCAGTCGGCTAACAATGCCATCTTTCCAGGCGACGGTCTTGCCGAGATCGAGCGCTGGGGCACTGACCGAAATGCCGAGCGGGCTGGTGCCGCCGGCCATATGCAACACCGCCTCGAACTCTTCCGCCGCATGGATCAGTGCCTTGGACGGGATGCAGCCGACATTGAGACATGTGCCGCCCGGTTTGCCGGCTTCGACGATCACCGTATCGATGCCGAGCTGGCCGGCGCGAATGGCGCAGACATAGCCACCAGGCCCGGCGCCGATGACCAGCAGCTTGCAGGAGATTTCTTTCATGATGGCTGTCCTTTCGGCGACGGCCGCCGCGCACCTTCCCTTCTCCCCTTGTGGGAGAAGGTGGATCGGCGCGATAGCGCCGAGACGGATGAGGGGTGCTCCATGGAACGCCGACGCCTCACTCCGCTGGAACACCCCTCATCCGTCGCCTTCGGCGACACCTTCTCCCACAAGGGGAGAAGGGGGAGTCTGGATTCCGACGCCTCGTGCTCCGCCATCAGCCTCATCCCCTCAATCCACAAATATCAGCGCCGGCGTTTCCAGCAGCGCCTTGATCCGCTGGATGAACACCGCCGCGTCCCAGCCGTCGACCACCCGATGGTCGAAGCTCGACGACAGGTTCATCATCTTGCGCGGGATGAACTGGGTGCCGTCCCAGACCGGCCGCACCATCATCTTGTTGACGCCGACGATCGCCACTTCCGGGTGGTTGATCACCGGCGTCGTCGCCACGCCGCCCATGGCGCCGAGCGAGGTGATGGTGATGGTCGATCCCGACAGCTCGTCGCGACTCGCCGTGCCGGACTTCGCCGCGTCGGCCAGGCGGTTGAGCTCGATGGCGCAATCCCAGAGGTCGCGCGCCTCGGCATGCTTGACCACCGGCACCACCAGGCCCGACGGCGTCTGTGCGGCGATGCCGATGTGGACGCCGCCATGCTGATGGATGATGCCGGCCTCGTCGTCGAACAGCGCGTTGATGTTGGGCTGGTCGGCGATCGCCTTGACCATCGCCCGCATCAGGAACGGCAGCAGCGTCAGCTTCGGCCTTTCGACACCCTTGCGCTTTTCCTTGTTGAGCGCGGCGCGCAATTCCTCGAGCGCGGTGACGTCGATCTCCTCGACATAGGTGATGTGCGGAATGCGTGACTTCGCCAGCGACATTTTCTCGGCGATCTTGCGTCGGAGCCCGATGACCTTGATGTCCTCGACGCTGTCATTGCGGGCGAGGCCCGATGCTTTCGCCACCTGCGGCCCGCGCGCCAGAAAAGCCTCGATGTCTTCATGGCTGATGCGGCCGGCCGGGCCGGTTCCCGATACCTGGCGCAGATCGATGCCTGCCTCTTTGGCCCGCAGCCGAATGGCTGGCGATGCCAAGGGCTTTTCGCCCTCCGGGCGCGGCGCGCCGGAAACCCGCTCCGGGATTTTGGGCGCGACCGCAACAGGCGCAGCTTTGGTGACCGGCTCTGACACCTTGGGTTTGGCCGCAGGCGGAGCTTCGGGCTTGGCCTCGGCCGGCTTCGCCGGCTCTTCGGCCTTCGCCGTCTGCCCGGCCGCATCCGACTTCACATTGCCCTCACCCGCCACTTTCAGCCGCACGATCGGCGAGCCGATCGCCACCGTGTCGCCGATCTCGGCGCCCAGCCACAGGATCTCGCCGTCGACCGGCGACGGAATTTCCACCGTCGCCTTGTCGGTCATCACGGCGGCAAGCACCGAATCCTCGCGCACGAGATCGCCGACCTTGACGTGCCATTCCACAAGTTCCGCCTCGGCGACGCCTTCACCGACATCGGGCAGCTTGATGATGTGTTCGCCCATCTTAAGCTCCCATGGTTTCAATGAGTGCGCGTCCGACACGGGCGGGGCCCGGGAAATACTCCCATTCCTGTGCATGCGGATAGGGCGTGTCCCAACCGGTGACGCGGGCCACCGGCGCTTCCAGGTGATAGAAACAATTCTCCTGCACCAGCGCCGAAAGCTCGGCGCCGAAGCCGGAGGTCAGCGTCGCCTCGTGCACGACCACGCAGCGCCCGGTCTTCTTCACCGAGGCGACAATGGTGTCGAGGTCGAGCGGCAGCAGGGTTCTGAGATCGATGATCTCGGCATCGATGCCGGTTTCTTCCGCGGCCGCCTGCGCGACATAGACCATGGTGCCATAGGCGAGCACGGTGACGGCAGAGCCCGCCCTGCGGATCGCCGCCTTGCCGAGCGGCACGGTGTAGTGGCCGTCGGCGACCTCGCCCAGCTCATGCTTCGACCACGGCGTCACCGGCCGGTCGTGATGGCCGTCGAACGGGCCGTTGTAGAGCCGCTTCGGCTCGAGGAAGATCACCGGATCCGGATCCTCGATCGCGGCGATCAGCAGGCCCTTGGCGTCATGCGGGTTGGATGGCACCACCGTCTTCAGACCCGACACATGAGTAAACAAGGCTTCGGGACTCTGGCTGTGCGTCTGGCCGCCAAAGATGCCGCCGCCGGTCGGCATGCGCACCACGATCGGACAGGTGAAGTCACCGTTCGAGCGGTAGCGCAGGCGGGCTGCTTCCTGCGTCAGCTGGTCGTAGGCTGGGTACATGTAGTCGGCAAACTGAATCTCGACGCAGGGCTTCAGCCCGTAGGCGGCCATGCCGATGGCCGAGCCGACAATGCCGGATTCGTTGATCGGAGCGTCGAAGCAGCGGCTCTTGCCGTATTTGGCCTGCAGGCCTTGCGTGCAGCGGAAGACACCGCCGAAAAAGCCGACATCCTCGCCATAGACGATGACGCGTTCGTCGCGCGCCATCGACACATCCATGGCATCACGAATGGCCTCGATCATGGTGCGTCTTGGCATGGTCAGACCCCCGCCTGCTGGCGCTGCCGCCTCAGATGCGGCGGCATCTCGGCATAGAGCCCTTCGAACATGTCGCGGGTCGACGGCTTGCCGCCGGCATGCAGCGTGCCGTGGCTCTCGGCTTCCTTCTGCGCCGCGATCACCGTTTCCAGGATTTCCGCTTCGGCCTGCGCATGACGCTCGTCCGACCAGACGCCCTTGTGGATGAGATGGTTTTTCAGCCGCACGACCGGATCGCCGAGCGGCCAGGCGTCGGATTCGGTCTTCGGCCGGTAGGCGGACGGATCGTCCGAACTCGAATGCGCGCCGGCGCGGTAGGTGACATATTCGATCAGTGTCGGCCCAAGGTTTTGCCGCGCCCGCTCCGCCGCCCATTTGGCCACCGCGTGCACGGCGAGATAGTCATTGCCGTCGACGCGCAGCGCTGGAATGCCGAAGCCGAGGCCGCGCGCGGCAAACGTACCGGAGCCGCCGCGCGCAATGCCCTGAAACGTCGAGATCGCCCACTGATTGTTGACGACGTTGAGGATGACCGGCGCCTTGTAGGTCGAGGCGAACACCAGCGCGGAATGGAAATCGGATTCGGCGGTCGAGCCGTCGCCGATCCATGCCGCCGCGATTTTCGAATCGTTGGAAATCGCCGAAGCCATCGCCCAGCCGACCGCCTGGATGTACTGCGTCGCCAGATTGCCGGAGATCGAGAAGAAGCCGTGCTCCTTCGACGAATACATGATCGGCAATTGCCGGCCTTTCAGCGGATCGGCCTCGTTGGAGTAGATCTGGTTCATCATCGTGACCATCGGATAGCCGTCGGCGATGAGCAGGCCGGCTTGCCGATAGGTCGGGAAATTCATGTCGCCGGGCGCCAGCGCCTTGCGAAAGGCGCAGCTCACCGCCTCTTCGCCGAGATGCTGCATGTAGAACGAGGTCTTGCCCTGGCGCTGAGCCATCTGCATGCGGGCATCGAAACTGCGCAGCGTCATCATATTGCGCAGGCCCTCGAGCAGTTCCTCATCGGTAAGCAGCCCGGCCCATGGCCCGACCGCCTCGCCATCGCGATTCAGCACGCGAATGATCGAAAACGCCATGTCGCGGATGGTGCGCGGATCGACATCGATCTCCGGCCGCGGCGCCGAACCGGCCTTGGGGATAGGCACATTGGAAAAGTCAGGCGTCCCGCCCGGCCGCACCTCCGGCTCCGGCACATGAAACCGCAACATTCCAGCATCGGCCATGACCTTCATCCTCCAATGTTGCCCGGTCGCGTATATCAACACATCTGCGCCGCCAGACCAGTGCGATTTCGTGAGGGCCAGAACGCGCACCCATCCTCCCGGTCATCGGCCTGTTCGGGACCGATGCGGTACGCGGTGCCAAGATGCAGATATAGCGGCGAAATTTCTTGTCGATGTTTTCAGGCTGCGCGCAATTAGGCGAATGGACATGATGGGTCCGGCGCAACAGCAGACAATTCTGCCAATGTCAGCGCTGCCCCTCATTGCCCTGCCGGGCAGCCGCGGCGCCATTCTTGCAGCGCTGGCCATTGGCGAAGCCAGCGACGAGAGCGACCCCTCTCCCCGTCACTATACGGGGAGAGGATGCCGGCAGGCAGGTGAGGGGCAGCGCTGCCGCCTGGATATGAGGCACCCATCACTGCAGCCGCATAGAAACAGTCGCACTTCACTGGCTCCCGTTCACTCCGCGGCCGCATCATGCTAACCACCCATCATGGCGCAGAAGAAAGGATACGAGGTCGATTCGTGGCTGGCGAAGCCGGACGCGCGCATCTCGATTGTCCTGCTTTACGGCCCCGACCGCGGCCTCGTTGCCGAACGCGCCAAAGCCTTTGCCGAAAAGACCGGCTTGCCGCTCGACGACCCCTTTTCGGTAGTTCGGCTCGACGGCGCGGAGGTCGATCGCGACCAGGGCCGGCTTCTCGACGAGGCCCGTACGGTGCCGATGTTTTCCGACCGACGGCTTTTATGGGTGCGCAACGCCAGTGGCCAGAAGCCGCTGGCCGAAGACGTCAAGGCGCTGACGGTAGAGCCCGCGCGCGACGCCATCATTCTGATCGAGGCCGGCGATCTCAAGAAGGGTGTCGGCCTGCGCGCCATCGTCGAGGCGGCCGACACCGCCATGGCGCTGCCTTGCTATGCCGACGAGGCCCGCGACATCGACACCGTCATCGACGACGAGCTGCGCAAAGCCGGCATGTCGATGGCGCTCGATGCCCGCCAGGCGCTGCGCCGCAATCTCGGCGGCGACCGGCTGGCGTCGCGCGGCGAGATCGAAAAGCTGGTGCTTTACGCGCACGGCCAGAGGGAGATCGGCCTCGACGACGTCAGGGCGATGTCCGGCGACGTCTCCGGCGCCTCTTTCGACGATGCCGTCGATGCGGTGCTGGAAGGCAAAGTCAGTGACTTCGATATCGCCTTCACCCGCCACTGCCTGTCTGGCGGCCAGCCTTTTCTTGTGCTGTCCTCGGCCATGCGCCAGTTGCAGCAGCTTCAGGTCATGCGCGGCCAGATGGACTCCGCCGGCCGCAACGCCGCCTCCGCGGTTGCGGGCGCAAGACCTCCGGTCTTTTTCTCCAGGCGCAAGCTGGTGGAAAAGGCGCTGGAACGCTGGAACGTCGATGCGCTCAGCCGCGCCTTGATCCGCCTGCAATCGGCCGTGCTACAGACCAGGCGCAGGCCGGACCTGGCCGAAGCGTTGGCGCGCCAGGCGCTGCTTGGCATTGCAGTGGAAAGCGCGAGATTGGGGCAGCGCGGCTGATCTCCCCCCTCGAGGGGGAGATGTCGCCAAAGGCGACAGAGGGGGTCGTCTCAGCTGCCCTGACCTCATCCGTCAATCCATGACCATGGCTTCCATTGGCTGGAAGGTTGGCAGCGCCTGCGGAAAGACCAACACCGCTGCGCCATAAAGGAGCAGAGCGACACCCGACAGCTTTGCGATCCTCTCCCCTGACGGCAGGGTCTTTTCTGCAAAGATCAGCAAGGTGACCACAGCCATCGCGGCGATGTTCATGATCCCGAGGGAAAAAGAGCGAGGAACAAAAGCCAGCAGCAGCCCAGGCAAAAAAGCCCATGCTCCAACCCCATGCGCACCGCGCCCCACTGACCATCGCGCCATGAGGTCAGGATGAAACCAATGGGAGTGCGGCACTTGGCCAGGCACAGATCCTTCAGCGGAGAAAGTTGATAGGCGCCTGCCATCAACAGCAGCGCGCCGCCGATGCGCGCGGCCGTGGCGGCGGACATTCCGGCATGTGTCGCAATGAGCTCTCCGCCCGCCGCACCGGCAAAGGCGAGCGCACCCATCGCGCCCCAAAGCAGCATGTACGCAGCCACGAAAAACCAGGTCGAGACAAAAGTCTCGCCGCGCCCCCGTTTGCCGGCCTGGACGCGATGAAACGTCAGCACCATGGGCGCGGCGGTAGGGAACATCATGGCAATCATCATGATCATCCAGACGGCAAGAAACAGCGGCGCCTTCATCCCCATGGTGGGTGAGTACATGCGCATGTCGGCGTCCATGCCGAGCCACTGCCAGACAAGCACGGTCCACGCTGCCGCGGCGACAACAATCAGCAGCGCGAGAATGATGTTTCGCTGCAATATCAGCGCCATGGGCTAAGTCCGTTGCGGCCGGGAACTAGAGCAATTTCAGGAAAAGTGTGAGCGGTTTTCCGTCCGAAATTGCGTCTAGTGCTGGCCGGACCAATTGATCGGGGCATAGTGCCCGTTTCGGCGGGAATTATCCCAGCTCATGCCGTGGTCGCTGAATGTGCTGCCTTCCGCCCCCATCGCCAGAGCGAGCCAGTCGGGGTTGACCGGATGGCCGGTGGCTGCCCACATCTGCCCGTCCTCGCGCATTGTCGGCAACGGTTCGACCGCCATCTGCATGATGCCCGCAATCTGCGCCGACCGCTTCTTGCCGTCGATCCGGTAGCTTATCGGTACCTTCTTGGCTCCGAGGTTCGTGCCGATCAGGGGTGCCAGCACCGCCATCGGACCGCCTGCGGCGCCGGTAAAGATCGCGCCCAGCGCTTCTGTTTGCTTATCGTCGGCCTGTTCGTCGATATACGCGGCAGCCGTCCAATTGCCGTCCGCCATCGGGCCCGGCGCGTGAGCAACCATCGCAACATTGAGGCCATCCAAACGAACGTCACCGTATTTGCCGGTGTCGATATGAAAGACCAGGCCAACGTCGCAAACGCCTTGCGTCGGCTTCGACGTCAGCTGCGCGTTGGTGGACAGCAGGCAAGGACACACGACATCGCAGTTGCAATTTTCGAAGTAACTTCCAGACAGTTGCCAACTGACCGCCATTTGCACCTCCCCACTTGCGTCAGGCGCGTCGGCATATCGCTTCGGCGAGGTGGTGCCGTTCACAAATGTACGGGAACGGCAATTGGCCCCGCCGCGACTGATCGGCACGCTAGGGCAGATAATTTAAGCCATATCTAATTTAGGTTACGCCGTTGCCCGGCACTGTCAAGCCGCAACGCCAATGCTGGCGATTGGCGAAAGCAGCGGCAACGTTTCGATCTCCCCCCGTGGGGTTGAGGAGTGGTCCGTGCAGCGGACGGAAAGCCAATTGCTTGGCTTTTCGAGCGACGAACGCCTGGCAAGCCAGAGGGGACGCTGTCCCGCCGACGTCTCAAACCACATCGTGGCGTTCAGCCCCTGGCATTCGCGATCAATCCTGAACCCGGCGAGGCGACAGGCGCCATTCTACGTGTTTATCACCAATATATCAGTGCCGTGACCTAACCTTAAGCCCAAACATCATTTGCCGACTAAATAATATTGCAGTTCAACCGCCTAGCGCTCGTCCTTCAATCGCCGGCACAGTTCATCGAGCTGCTCAAGGCTCCGATAGTTCACGCGGATCGCGCCGCCCTTGCCCTTGTGCTCGATGGTCACGATCATGCCGATCGTGTCGGTCATCAGCTTTTCCAGTGCCAGCGTGTCGGCATCTTTGTCCGACCCGCCTTGTGCCGGCTTGGCCTTGGGCGGCGTGCCGCCTGCCGGCATCTGAGCCAGCGCCTCGGCCTGGCGCACCGAAAGCCCTTCCTCGACAATCTGCCTGGCGAGCCCAGCCGGATCCTGCGCCGTCACCAGCGTGCGGGCATGGCCTGCCGACAGCGCGCCGTCGACCAGCATGTCGCGGATTACGTCCGGCAGCTTCAACAGCCGCAGCGTGTTGGCGACATGACTGCGGCTCTTGCCGATGACATTGCCGAGATCGGCCTGGGTGTAGCCGTGGTCGTCGATCAACTGCTGATAACCGAGCGCTTCCTCGACCGGGTTGAGGTCGGTGCGCTGGACGTTCTCGATGATCGCCAGTTCGAGCGCCGTGCGGTCGTTGACGTCGCGTACGATGATCGGGATCTCGGTCAGCCCGGCACGTTGGGCGGCGCGCCAGCGCCGTTCGCCAGCGATGATCTCGTAGCGGCCGGCCTGCGTCGGCGACGGCCGCGCCACCACCGGCTGCACCACACCATGCTCGCGGATCGATTGCGCCAGGTCGGTCAGATCGGCGTCGCCAAAATGCCGGCGCGGGTTTTTCGGATTCGGGCTCAGAAACTCGATCGGCACCTTGCCGTCCGCATTCGCGGCCGGCTTTTCAGCTGCCGCCGGACGATCGATCTCGCCGATCAGCGCCGCCAGTCCCCGCCCCAGTCTTTTTCTCGAAAGGTCTTCGCTCATCTCTGTTCCAGGTCTTCAAATCGTTTCGGTGTCGAATCGGCTTGGTTTATCAGCCCATCCTAATCAAGCGGCGCGCAATTTACGCTCGCGGCGGATCACTTCGGAGGCCAGCTGCAGATAGGCCTGGCTGCCCGAGCACTTCAAATCATAGAGAATCGCCGGCTTGCCGTAGGACGGCGCCTCGGACACCCGCACATTGCGCGGAATGATGGTCTCGTAAACCTTGTCGCCCATATGCGCGCGGACATCCTGCACCACCTGGTTGGCGAGGTTGTTGCGGCCGTCATACATGGTCAGCACGATGCCCTGGATGATCAGGTCCGGATTGATCGTGCGGCGCACCTGCTCGACCGTTTCGAGCAGTTGGCTGAGACCTTCCAGCGCGAAGAATTCGCATTGCAGCGGCACAAGAACAGAGTCGGCTGCCGCCATTGAATTCAAAGTCAAAAGGTTGAGCGATGGCGGGCAGTCGATCAGCACATAGCCGAATGGCGCGCCGCGCTCGGACGCGGCACGCAGCGCATTGCGCAGCTTCAGCACCCGGTCGGGCGCCGAAGCGATCTCCATCTCGATGCCGAGCAGGTCGAGCGTCGACGGCACGATCGACAGGCCGGGCACCGCCGTCGGGATTGCTGCGGCTTCCAGGTCAAGCTCGCCGGTCAGTACGTCATAGGACGACACCGTGCGGTCCTTGCGGTCGATGCCGAGACCCGTCGAAGCATTGCCTTGCGGGTCGAGATCGACAATCAGCACCTTTTCGCCGATGGCGGCCAGCGCCGTGGCCAGATTGATGGCGGTGGTGGTCTTGCCGACGCCGCCCTTCTGGTTGGCGACGGTGATGATGCGGGGGCCAGTTTTCATGGGTCTATGCCAAATATTCATTTCGCGGGGTCACCAAAAGGGTCGTCAAATCGGTTGCGAAGGGAAGCCTACGCAGCCCGCAGATCGGTCACTTCGAGGATGACGCCATGGGCGTCGGTCATGCTCGGATGTTCTACCAGATCGAAGGCCCAGCGGTGAGTGCTTTCTTCCACTTCGGCGCGGTAATCCCGGCCTTTGTGGAACAGCGCCCTCGACCCCTTGGTCAGCCATGGCGCCGACAGATCCAGCAGGGCGGGTAGGGCGGCAAGCGCCCGCGCTGTGACAATTTCCGGCGTGGAAACAAGAGCATAGCTGTCGTCGATGCGCCGGGCGACGACCCGAGCCGGCAAACCGAACTGGCCGATCACCGCCTGCAGGAACGATGCTTTCTTGCGGTTGCTCTCGACCAGATCGATCGACGCCCCGTCCCGCTCGACCAACAGGAAAGCCAGCACCAGGCCCGGAAAACCGCCGCCCGAACCGAGATCGGCCCAGCGTTTTGCCTCAGGTGCGATTCGCGCCAGCTGGGCGCTGTCCAGGATATGGCGGCCCCAGACATCGTCCAGCGTCGATGGCGCGGCAAGGTTGATGCTGCGGTTCCATTTCAGGAACAGCTGTTGGAACGCCACCAGACGTTCGAATGTTTCACGTGAAACCGGTCCCGCTGCTTCCTGCAGGCTCGTCCATGAGGCAGCGCTCACGCAACGGCCCTTTGCGAAGCCGATTCGGCATTGCGGACATGCGCGACGATGATCGCCAGCGCCGCCGGCGTCATGCCCTCCATGCGCTGCGCATCCGCAATCGAGCGCGGCTGCCGCGTCCGCATCTTCTGCTTCAGCTCATTAGAAAGTCCTGGAACATCTGCAAAATCGACAGAGGCAGGGATCAGCCGGCTTTCCTCGTGCCGGATCTGCGCGACATCAGCCTGCTGACGATCGAGGTAAACCGAATATTTCGCTTCCGTTTCGAGCCGCTCTGCGGTCTTGGCGTCGATTGCGCCGAATGCCGGCGCGACGCGGGTCAACCAGGCAACATCCACGCCTGGATAGGCGAGCAACTCATAGGCGGAGCGGCGCACACCGTCTCTGTTGACCTCCAGCCCGTGACGCGCCGCTTCATTGGGCGTCATCGTCGTAGCAACCGCCAGTTTGCGCGCCTTCTCAAGGTCAACGGTGACTTGGTTGAACCGCTGCGTTCGCTCCTGCGATACAATTCCAAGCTTCGTCGCAAGCGGCGTCAGGCGCTCATCAGCATTGTCGGCGCGCAGCGACAGCCGGAACTCAGCCCGCGACGTAAACATGCGGTAGGGTTCGGCAATGCCGCGGCTGGTCAAATCGTCGACCATCACGCCGATATAGGCCTCGGTCCTGCTGAGCACGATCTGGTCACCGGCCGACGCCTTGCGCGCGGCATTCAGCCCGGCGAGCAAGCCTTGCGCGCCGGCTTCTTCATAGCCGGTCGTGCCGTTGATCTGCCCGGCAAGGAACAGGCCGGCGATGCGCTTGGTCTCCAACGTCGGCTCGAGCTCGCGCGGATCGACATGGTCGTATTCGATGGCATAGCCCGGCTGCAGCATGGTCGCCCGCTCCAGCCCCGGGATCGTCTTCAGAATGTCGAGTTGCACATACTCGGGCAGGGAGGTCGAGATGCCATTGGGGTAGACGGTGTCGTCGTCGAGCCCTTCCGGCTCGAGGAAAATCTGGTGGCCTTCGCGATCGCCGAACTTGACGATCTTGTCCTCGATCGACGGGCAATAGCGCGGCCCCACCCCTTCGATCGAGCCGGAATACATGGCCGAGCGGCCGAGATTGGCGCGGATGAGGTCGTGGGTGGCCGGCGTCGTGCGGGTGATGCCGCAATGGATCTGCGGATTCTTGATCGTATCGGTCAGCAGCGAGAACGGCGAGGGATGCTCATCCGCCGCCTGGCTTTCCAGCGACTCCCAGTCGATGGTGCGGCCATCGAGCCGCGGCGGTGTGCCGGTCTTCAGCCGGCCGAGCGCAAATCCCGCGCGGCTCATCGTTGCCGACAGGCCAAGGCTCGCCTGCTCGTTCATGCGACCGGCGACGATCTTCCTCTCGCCGATATGGATGAGGCCGCGCAGGAAGGTGCCGGTGGTGAGAACCACGGCGCCGCAGGCTAGCCGCCGCCCGCTGGCCAGCAGCACGGCGGTGATCCGTCCCTCTTCGATCTCAAAATCTAGGACCTCGCCCTCGACGACGTCCAGATCGTTCTGTTGCCGAATCGCTTCCTGCATGGCCAGCCGATAGAGCTTGCGGTCGGCCTGCGTGCGCGGCCCGCGAACCGCTGGGCCCTTGCGGCGGTTGAGCAGACGGAACTGGATGCCGGCGGCATCAGCCACCCGCCCCATCAGCCCGTCCATGGCGTCGATCTCACGCACCAGATGGCCCTTGCCGAGCCCGCCGATGGCCGGATTGCAAGACATGACGCCGATCGTATCGAAGCGCAGCGTGACCAGCGCCGTCCTGGCGCCGGCACGCGCAGCAGCGCTCGCCGCCTCGCACCCGGCATGGCCGCCGCCCACCACAACCACATCATAGTGATCGATCATTTTCCGTTCCAGATTCAGAGATTGCCCGACACATGTCCCTGCGAGGCGGCGCTGTCAAGGATGGCAGGCGATTCGTTTCACGTGAAACAGCATTAGCCTCGTCATCCTAGGGCGGAGCAGGAGCGAAGCGACGTGGCGGAGACCCTAGGATCCATGCCGTGACGCTGATGCTATGCTCCGGCGGTGCAAGAAACCGAGCGCCACCAGCCTTGCAGTCGTCATATAGACGTAACCCGTCGCGTTGGTGCGCGAACAATCGCCATTCTGATCCGTTGCACTCTACGGCAAACGTCACGGCATGGATCCTAGGGTCTGCGCTCCGCTTTGCGTCGCTCCGCCCTAGGATGACGAACGGTGGCGGCCGCCGGTGTTTCACGTGAATCACTTGCGCATCTAGAAACGCGATGTTTCACGTGAGTCATTTCCCAATACAAAACTGAGAGAAAATCACGTCGAGCAAATCCTCGACATCGACAGCTCCCACGATGCGACCTAGTCGGTCCGCCGCAAGGCGCAGCTCTTCCGCCCGCAGCTCCTGCCCGCGCTCCTCTCCAGACAAGGCCGATGCCAGGAACCGCTTCGTCTCGTTGAGCAACTCCACATGCCGCAACCGTGACGGCAGGATGTCTCCGGCATCGCCGATCGCGGCAGCGGCGCGCCCGCCAATTTCGGCCAGCAGCTCAGCCAGCCCGGTGCCTTCCACCGTCGATATAAAAGCGTCATAGGTTCCCAACGGCCGTTGGCCCTTCGCCAGGTCGACCTTGGTGCCGATCCGTAAAGCCGGGATGTCGGCCGGGATCTCACCGATCGCGACCGGGTTCGCCAGATCTTCCAGCAGCAGCATCAGGTCAGCCGTCCGCGCCTTGGCCCGTGCCTTCTCGATGCCGATGGCTTCGACCTTGCCCGGCGCCTCACGCAATCCGGCGGTATCGGTCACCCTGACCCGCACGCCGTTAAGATCCAGCACCACCTCGAGCAGATCGCGCGTCGTGCCGGGTTCATCGGTGACAATCGCCGCGTCGCGCCTGGCCAGCGCGTTGAACAGACTGGACTTACCAGCATTCGGCGCGCCGAGGATGACGACCTCGAAACCGTCGCGAATGATTTCCGCGGCATGGAAACCGTCGATATGGCGGCTGATCTCATCAATCATCGTCCGGACATCCGACCAGACCGTATCCGAAACGGACCCGGGGACGTCCTCCTCGTCAGAGAAGTCGAT
Organism: Mesorhizobium caraganae; assembly: GCF_016836705.1. GTDB lineage: Bacteria > Pseudomonadota > Alphaproteobacteria > Rhizobiales > Rhizobiaceae > Mesorhizobium > Mesorhizobium caraganae. Next base: position 16,428 of record NZ_JAFCGY010000054.1, read on the forward strand.
CTCGGCCTCAATCATTGCCCGCGCATGAATCAGCCGCCGGCGCCATCCGAGATAGAGCGCGCTTTGCGCACCCTCGGCATTCTGCACCGCAAAGCGGCGCTGCGCTTCGGTTTCGGCATTGACCAGATCGGCAAGCGCCTCGGTCTCGACCAGGTCGAGCTTGCCGTTGAGAAAGGCACGGCGCGTGAATTCGCCCGGCTCGGCATGACGCACACCGTCAAAGCCGGCCATGGTCTCCAGCATCCTGCCGGCAACGGCGCGGCCGCCATGGACGTGGAATTCGGCGACATCTTCGCCGGTGAAACTGGCCGGCCCAGGAAAGAACAGCACTAGGCCGCTGTCGATAAGCGATCCGTCGCCCGCCCGGAGCTTGCGCAGGGTGGCAACACGGTCCTTAACCATGCCGCCGGCAATCGTTTCGACAACGAATCGAGTCTTCGGCCCGGAAATGCGAATGACAGCGATGCCGGCGGGGAGGCGGCCGCTGGACAGCGCTACGATCGAATCGCCTGAAATCATTTGCCCGCTCTTCCGAACCGCCCTAGTTTCCGTCAGCCATCCCGACACCGCCAAACCGAGCTTGCCCGCCCGTGACCTTGCCTGCGCAAAACCTGCTTGCCGAAGAAGCCAGCCCCTATCTGCAGCAGCACAGCGGCAACCCCGTGCATTGGCGGGCCTGGTCGCCGGCGGCACTGGCCGAAGCCAAGGCTTTGCAGCGGCCAATCCTGCTCTCGATCGGCTACGCCGCCTGCCACTGGTGCCATGTCATGGCGCATGAAAGTTTCGAAAACGACCAAATCGCCGCCGTCATGAACCGGCTGTTCGTCAATATCAAGGTCGATCGCGAGGAGCGGCCGGACATCGACCAGATCTATATGGCCGCTCTGTCGTCCATGGGCGAGCAGGGCGGCTGGCCGCTGACAATGTTCCTCAACCCGGACGGCAAGCCGTTCTGGGGCGGCACTTATTTCCCGCGCGAGTCGCGTTATGGCCGCCCGGGCTTCGTCCAGGTGATGGAAGCGGTCGACAAGGCCTGGCGCGAGAAGCGGCCAAGCCTGGACCAGAGCGCCGACGACTTGACCGGCCACGTCGAGGCGCGCCTGGCCGGCGTTCACGCCAAGGCCCTGCTCGACAAAGCGACGCTCAGCGATCTCGCCGGCCGCATCGACGGCATGATCGACCGCGATCTCGGCGGCTTAAGCGGCGCGCCGAAGTTTCCCAACGCGCCGTTCATGCACACGCTGTGGCTGTCCTGGCTGCGCGACGGCGTCGCATCGCATCGCGACGCCGTTCTCATCAGCCTGGAAAAGATGCTGGCCGGCGGCATTTACGATCATGTCGGCGGCGGGCTGAGCCGCTATTCCACCGATGCAGAGTGGCTGGTGCCGCATTTCGAGAAGATGCTCTACGACAACGCGCAGCTGATCCGCCTGTGCAACTGGGCCTATGCCGCGACCGGCAACGATTTGTTCCGGATACGAATCGAAGACACGGTCGTCTGGCTGCTGCGCGAGATGCGCGTCGACGGCGGCGCCTTCGCCGCCAGCCTCGATGCCGACAGCGACGGCGAGGAGGGGCTTTTCTATACCTGGAGCAAGGATGAGCTCGAAACCGTGCTCGGCGACGATTCAGCCTTGTTTTTCAAATACTTCACGCTCTCCGCACCGCATGGCTGGGAGGGCAAACCGATTGTCCATCAGACGGGCGCGCAACAAAGCCAGAGTGTGCCTGACCGTGAGCTGCTCATCCCGTTGAAAGCAAGGTTGTTGGCTGTGCGGGAGCAGCGCATCCGGCCGGGCAGGGACGGCAAGGCGCTGAGCGACTGGAATGGCCTGATGATTGCGGCGCTCGCCGAAGCCGGCCGCTCGCTGGACCGGCGCGACTGGATCGAGGCGGCCGCAAAGGCATTTGATCACATTGCCCAAGCCAGCCAGGACGGCCGCCTGCCTCACTCCATGCTCGGCGCCAAAAAACTGTTCCCCGCACTGTCCAGCGACTATGCCGCGATGACCAATGCGGCGGTCGCACTGTTCGAAGCGACAGGCGAATCGAGCTATGTCGATCGGGCGAGGCAGTTCCTCGACCAGCTGGACCGCTGGCACCGGGACAGCGACGGGACCGGTTACTACCTGACGGCGTCCGACAGCACCGATGTGCCGATCCGCATCCGCGGCGATGTCGACGAGGCTATTTCTTCGGCCACCAGCCAGATCATCGAAGCCCTGGTGCGGCTGGCCTCGGTTACCGGCGATCTCGATCTGCAGGACAAAGCGTGGCGGGTCGCCGAACACGCCATGGGCCGGGCAGGGCAGCAGTCCTATGGTCAGGCGGGCATCGTTAACGCCTGTGCCCTGGCGCTCGAGCCCTTGAAGCTGGTGCTGGTCGATTCGTCAGAGAGTCCAAGCCTCGTTCCGGTTGCGAATCGGAATCCCGATCCGCGCCGCGTCGATATTGTCGTGGCGATCGGAACGGAAGCGAATCGACCGTCCCTGCCGGGCGGCATCCTGCCGCAGACGGATAGGCCGGGCGCCTGGCTGTGCGCAGGACAGGTGTGTTTGCCGGTGGTGACGAGTGCTGAAGAGTTGGAGCAGTTGTTGCGGCGGTAGCGCCTCTTACCCTCCCCCTTGTGGGGAGGGTCGGCTCATGATCGCAGCGAAGCGAAGATCGAGAGACGGGGTGGGGTGCTCGTAAAGCGCTACCGTCGCGCAGACCCCACCCCGCTCCGCTTCGCGGATCGACCCTCCCCACAAGGGGGAGGGTAAGCTTACGTATTCATCGAATCGAAGAAATCCGCATTCGTCTTGGTCTGCTTCAGCTTGTCGATGAGGAACTCGATCGCGTCGGTGGTGCCCATCGGCGCCAGGATGCGGCGCAGAACGAAAATCTTCTGCAGATCCTGCTTGGAGACCAGCAGGTCTTCCTTGCGGGTGCCGGACTTCAGAATGTCCATGGCCGGATAGATGCGCTTGTCGGCGACCTTGCGGTCGAGCTGGATTTCGCAGTTGCCGGTGCCCTTGAACTCTTCGAAGATGACTTCGTCCATGCGGCTGCCGGTGTCGATCAGGGCGGTGGCGATGATGGTCAGCGAGCCGCCTTCCTCGATGTTGCGGGCGGCGCCGAAGAAGCGCTTCGGCCGCTGCAGCGCATTGGCGTCGACACCGCCCGTCAGCACCTTGCCGGATGATGGCACCACGGTGTTGTAAGCCCGGCCGAGGCGGGTGATCGAATCCAGCAGGATGACGACGTCGCGGCCATGCTCGACCAGGCGCTTGGCCTTCTCGATGACCATTTCGGCGACCTGGACGTGGCGCACCGCCGGTTCGTCGAAGGTCGAGGAGATCACCTCGCCCTTCACCGAGCGCTGCATGTCGGTCACTTCCTCGGGCCGCTCGTCGATCAGAAGCACGATCAGATAGCATTCCGGATGGTTGGCGGTGATCGAATGCGCGATGTTCTGCATCAGCACGGTTTTACCGGTGCGCGGCTGCGCGTTGATCAGCGCGCGCTGTCCCTTGCCGATCGGCGCCACCAGGTCGATGACGCGCGGCGAGATGTCCTTGCTGGTCGGATTGTCGATCTCCATCTTCAGCCGCTTGGTCGGATAAAGCGGCGTCAGATTGTCGAAATGGATCTTGTGGCGGATCTTTTCGGGATCGTCGAAATTGATGGTGTTGACCTTGAGCAGGGCGAAATAGCGCTCGCCCTCTTTCGGGCTGCGGATCGGCCCTTCGACGGTGTCGCCGGTCTTCAGCGAAAAGCGGCGGATCTGCGAGGGCGAGATGTAGATATCGTCGGGACCGGGCAGGTAGTTGGCGTTGGCGGAGCGCAGGAAACCGAAACCGTCCTGCAGCACCTCGACCACGCCGTCACCGATGATCTCAATTTCCTGGGCGGCCAGTTTCTTCAGGATGGCGAACATCAGCTCCTGCTTGCGCATGACGCTGGCGTTTTCCACCTCGAGCGATTCGGCATAGGCGATCAGCTCTGGCGGTTTCTTGTTCTTGAACTCTGCGAGTTTCATTTCTTGCATAGACGGACTCTGAGTAGGCTTTTTGAGGGAAATATCGGCTGGATGCGACAAATGCCGGGCGCGGCCGAAAATCGAAATGGGCGGCGCATGACGGGAAGGAAGACCCGTCTTGTATCGTCGGTCGTTTGAAAGAGCAAGCTGCGTTTTGTGGCGCCGATAAAAGCAATTCCAGGAAAAGTGTTGGCGGTTTTCCCGGGAAAAGCGCGCAGCGCTTTCCCTTGGGAATTGCGTCAAACAAACGCCTAAAACGGCTTGACGACAACCAGGATCACAATGACGATCATCAGCAATGTGGGGATCTCGTTGACGATCCGCCAGTGCCTTGCCGGTTTTTCGTTGCGATCCTCAGCAAATTTGCGGACAGCGCCAGCCAGATACCCATGCACGCCGGACAACAGAAGCACCAAACCGATCTTGGCGTGCAGCCAACCGCCATGGAAACCAAATATTTTCCAGGCCATCCACAGGCCGAACACCCAGGTGATGACCATGGCCGGATTGATGATGCCGCGCAGCAGGCGCCGCTCCATCACCTTGAAGGTTTCAGACTGAACCGAACCTTTCTCGGCATCGGCGTGATAGACCAGCAGCCGCGGCAGATACAACATGCCCGCCATCCAGGAAATGACGGCGAGGATATGGATCGCCTTCGCCCAGGGATAAAAACCCTCGGGCGCGAAAAAAAACAAAAGTGCGGTGAGAACTACCAGCACTCCGATGCCAACGGTCATGCGCACCATTGCCTGACCCGTGCTGCTGGCTGCGTTGCCCGTATCGCTCGACTGAGCCATCAGCGTGTCGCGCCTCGAACCTGCTTCACCATCGCCTCGACATGCGCCACCGGCGTCTCTGGCGTGATACCGTGGCCTAGATTGAAGATCAGCGGTCCGTCGCCCAGCGTCTTCAGGATCGCATCGACGCCATCGGACAGGGCTTTGCCGCCAGCCACGAGCCGCAAGGGATCGAGATTGCCTTGCACGGCGCCACCGGCCTGCAATGCCTTCGCTGCTGCAAGCGGTACGGTCCAGTCGATCCCCAGCCCCGTGACACCCGTCTTCTGTCGATAGCTCTGGTAGCGAGCACCGGCGCCTTTGGGAAAACCGATGATCGGGACGTCCGGATGGACTGCCTTTACCTGGCGGACGATCTCAGCCACCGGCGCAACGCAAAAGAGGTCGAATGACACATCGTCGAGTACGCCAGACCAGGAATCGAAAATCTGCACCACGTCGGCACCGGCCTCGATCTGGCGGATCAGATAGGCCGCCGAATGATCAGCCAAGACTTTCAGGAGCTGTTGGAACGCGACCGGCTCGCGATAGGCAAACAGCCTGGCCGGCGCCTGGTCAGGCGTGCCATGGCCAGCGATCATATAGGTCGCCACTGTCCACGGTGCGCCGCAGAAGCCGATCAATGTCGTCTCGTCAGGCAGTTTTGCCCGCAATCGGCGAACCGTCTCGTAGACGGGCGAGAGATTCACGTGAAACGTTTCGCTGTTGAGCTGGGAAATCTCGGCCGCATTGATCGGCGTCAGCAGCGGTCCGCGGCCTTCTTCGAAGCGCACATCGCGGCCCAGCGCATGCGGCACGACCAGAATATCGGAGAACAGGATCGAGGCATCAAAGCCGAAGCGTTCTATCGGCTGTAGCGTCACTTCAACGGCGAGGTCTGGATTGTAGCAGAGATCGAGGAAGGATCCGGCCCGCTTTCTGGTCTCGCGATATTCCGGCAGATAACGCCCGGCCTGACGCATCATCCAGAGCGGCGGCGGAAAGTGTGCCGCGCCTTTCAATACGTCCAGCATGATCCGCTTGTGCCGCATCGAGCGTCGCCTCTCCCAGCCCTCTTTCTAAATCAAATATCTTATTTCTAAGAATCTTCTGATTCTAAGAGTCTGTTGGTTGTGGTGGTTGTCACCTGTCCCGCTTTGCCCCGGAAAAGGCCAGCCAGCATATTGTCGCGTGCTTCTCTCACGGGATTGGCGGAGAGTGTGGATGACCGGGATTCCATCACTGGAGTCAAGGGCTTGACGCCAGCCGTGCAAAACGGGCTCTGTGGACGAAGCGCTGGCAAGAATCCCCGTCCCCAGATTTGTCCCCAACCGCCCGACGAAGCCGACAGCGCATCGAATTGTGGACAACCTGCCTTCTGATACAGTCGCCTCCAGCCGGTCGCCTTTCCGGTCCCTGTTTATCCACACCAGCCCACAGCCCCAGGTGCCCCCTGTGAACAAACCCCAGAGCTTCTTCCACCTGCACCTGATTTCCGACGCCACCGGCGAAACGCTGCTGGCGGCCGGCCGGGCAGCCTCGGCGCAATACAAGGATGCGCGCGCCATCGAGCACATCTATCCGCTCATCCGCACCGAGAAGCAGGTGGCGAAAGTGTTCGAGGACATTGAGGAGGAACCGGGCATCATCCTCTACACCGTCGTCGACCAGAAGCTGGCGCGCGGCATTGACGAGCGTTGTGCTGCGATGGGCCTGCCCTGCGTCTCGGTGCTGGAGCCGGTGCTGACCGTCTTCCAGTCCTATCTCGGCACCCCGGCCGGCCGCCGCGTCGGCGCCCAGCATGTGCTCGATGCCGACTATTTTCGCCGCATCGATGCGCTCAACTTCACCATGGAGCATGATGACGGCCAGCTGCCGGCCAATATGGACGATGCCGACATCGTGCTGATCGGCATTTCCAGGACATCGAAGACGCCGACCAGCATCTATCTCGCCAACCGCGGCATCAAGACCGCCAACATCCCGATCGTGCTCGGCGTGCCGGTGCCGGAAAGCCTGGTCGCCGCCAGCAAGCCGCTGATCGTCGGCCTGATCGCCACCGCCGAACGCATCTCGCATGTCCGCCAAAACCGCGTGCTCGGCAACAGCAGCACCTACGAAGCTTCGGACTATGTCGACCGCGCGCTGATCACCGAAGAGCTCGCCTATGCCCGCCAGATCTGCACCCGCCACAACTGGCCGATGATCGACGTCAGCCGCCGCTCGATCGAGGAGACGGCAGCGGCCATTGTTGCCCTGCGGGGGAAGAATAGATAGATGAGCGAAGAATGAGTTTGCGCTCTTCCTGGTGGAGGTTCGGCGCTGCCCCTCACCTGCCTGCCGGCATCCTCTCCCCGTATAGTGACGGGGAGAGGGGCGCTGCCTTCGATGGTTTCGCCAATCACCAGCGTGGCAAGAGGTGGCGCGTGGACCGAAGCTGCCCTTTCTCCCCGTCACTATACGGGGAGAAATGTCCGGCAGGACAATGAGGGGCGGCCTCAACGTTGCGGATTAACGCCCGATACTCCAACCGTCCCTGTATCTGCGCCGAGTGCTAAAATGACCGAAAAACTCATCCTCGCTTCCGGCAGTCCGTTCCGCAAAGCGATGCTCGTCAATGCCGGGCTCGACATCGAAGCCGTCCCGGCCGATGTCGATGAACGCGCGCTCGAGGCGCCGTTGCAGGATAGCGGCGTGTCGCCGGAGGATGTCGCCCTGATCCTCGCCGAGGCCAAGGCCACCGAAGTCAGCGAGCGCAGACCGGAGGCGCTGGTGCTCGGCTGCGACCAGACTTTGTCACTGGGAGATGAAGTGTTCCACAAGCCGGCTGACATGGAAGGCGCCCGCCGCCATCTGTTGGCACTGTCCGGTAATACCCATCAACTGAACAGCGCCGTGGTGCTGTGCCGCGACGGCAAGGTGCTGTGGCGCCATCTCGGCATCGCCAGCCTGACCATGCGCAAGCTCGATCCTGCTTTCATCGGCCGGCATCTGGCCCGCGTCGGCGCCAAGGCGCTCTCTAGCGTCGGCGCCTACCAGATCGAGGGCGAAGGCATCCAGCTGTTCGAAAAGATCGAAGGCGACTATTTCACCATTGTCGGCCTGCCGCTTTTGCCGGTGCTCAAGGAATTGCGGGCGCTCGGAGCCATCGATGGTTGAGAGAAAAGCTTTCGTCACCGGCCACCCGATCGCGCATTCGCGTTCGCCGAAGATTCACGGCTACTGGCTGAAGACATACGGCATTGACGGCAGCTACCGCGCCATCGATGTTGCGCCGGCCGATTTTCCCGCATTCCTCACATCGCTGCAGGCCAACGGCTACCAGGGCGGCAACGTCACCATCCCGCACAAGGAAGTCGCCTTCGCCCGGGTCGAGCGCCGCGACGAAGCGGCTGACATGATCGGCGCCGTCAACATGCTGTGGCTGGAAGACGGCGTGTTGTGGGGCGGCAATTCGGACTGGATCGGCTTTGCCGGCAATCTCGACGAGCACGCGCCGGGCTGGGACAAGAATGGCCCGGCCGTGGTGCTCGGCGCCGGTGGCGCGTCGCGCGCGGTCATCCACGCGCTGAAGGTGCGTGGCGTCAGGGATATCCGCATCGTCAATCGCACTTTGGCGCGGGCGCAGGAACTGGCAGACCGCTTCGGCGCCGGCGTCACGGCGCATGGGGCGGTCGGAGACCTGCTTGCCGATGCCGGTCTGCTCGTCAACACCACGGCGCTCGGCATGCATGGCGATACCACGCTCGCCGCCGATCCCGCTGGGCTGCCCGGCCATGCCATCGTTTCCGACATTGTCTATGTGCCGCTGGAGACGCCGCTTCTCGCCGCCGCGCGCACGAGAAATCTGAAGACGGCCGACGGGCTCGGCATGCTGCTGCACCAGGCCGTGCCCGGCTTCCAGCGCTGGTTCGGCCAGAAGCCGGAGGTCACTGCCGAACTGCGGCAGATGCTCGTCGCCGACATCGTCGGCAAATGATGGACGCCAAGACATGATCGTGCTCGGCCTTACCGGATCGATCGGCATGGGCAAGTCGACGACGGCGAAGATGTTCGCCGACGCCGGCGTGCCAGTGCATGATTCCGATGAGACCGTGCATCGGCTGTATTCCGGCAAGGCCGCGCCGTTGGTCGAAGCAGCCTTTCCCGGCACCACCGTGTCCGGCGTCGTAGACCGTGCGAAATTAGGCGCGCGGGTGCTGGGTGACGCCGCCGCGCTGAAGACATTGGAGACAATCATCCACCCGCTGGTCCGCGCCGACGCCGATGCCTTTCTGGCAAGACACCGCGCCGCCGGCGCGCCGCTGATCGTGCTCGACATTCCGCTGCTGTTCGAAACCGGCGGCCGCAACCGCGTCGACAAGGTCGTCGTCGTCACCGCGCCGGCGGAGGTTCAGCGCGCTCGCGTGCTGGCGCGGCCCGGCATGAGCGAGGAAAAGCTAGCGGCGATCCTGGCCAAGCAGGTGCCCGACGCCGAAAAACGCCGGCTGGCCGATTTCGTCATCGACACCGGCGAAGGGATGCAGGCGGCACGTGCCGCGGTCGGCGCCATCATCGCCGAACTTTCCGGGCGCTGACGCTTTCCCTTCTCCCCCTGTGGGAGAAGGTGGCCTCGCGAAGCGAGGTCGGATGAGGGGTGTTGGAAAGGATCGCGACCTTTGAGAACTAGGCGATTGAAATCCCTCGATCTTTTAACGTCTGGTTTCTTCCA
>NZ_JAFCGY010000055.1 GCF_016836705.1 Mesorhizobium caraganae
CAGCCGAAACGACCAGGATCGCGCCGTCCATCTGCGCGGCGCCGGTGATCATGTTCTTCACATAGTCGGCGTGTCCGGGGCAGTCGACGTGGGCGTAGTGGCGATTGGCCGTCTCGTATTCGACGTGAGCCGTCGAAATGGTGATGCCGCGGGCCTTCTCTTCGGGCGCCGCATCGATCTGGTCGTAGCGCTTGTATTCGCCAAAATACTTCGTGATCGCCGCCGTCAGCGACGTCTTGCCATGGTCAACGTGACCAATCGTGCCGATGTTCACATGAGGCTTAGTGCGCTCGAATTTACCTTTTGCCATGTGATGTCTCCAATCTGCTCGCCCGTACGGGCCTTGAATTAAGTTACTGCTGCAACCCGTTCGGGTTACGCGTATTTCTTCTGGACTTCCTGGGCGACCGCGGTCGGCACAGGCTCGTAGTGATCGAACTGCATCGTGTAGGCCGCACGGCCCTGGCTCATCGAGCGCAGGTTGTCGACGTACTTGAACATGTTGGCCAGCGGCACCATCGCGTTGATCACGACAGCCACGCCACGCGCTTCCTGGCCCTGGATCTGGCCACGACGGCCGTTCAGGTCGCCGATGACGCTGCCGACATAGTCTTCCGGCGTCACGACTTCGACCTTCATGATCGGCTCGAGCAGCTGCACGCCAAGCTTGGGCGCGGCTTCACGGAAGCAGGCGCGGCCGGCGATTTCGAAGGCGAGCACCGAGGAGTCGACATCGTGGTAAGCGCCGTCGATGAGCGTCGCCTTGACGCCGATCATCGGGAAGCCGGCGAACGGGCCCGACGTCATGACGCTGTTGATGCCCTTTTCGACACCCGGGATGTATTCCTTCGGAACCGCACCGCCGACGATCTTCGATTCGAACTCGAACTCCGAGCTCTCCGGATTCGGCTCGAACAGCAGCTTGACACGAGCGAACTGACCGGTACCGCCGGTCTGCTTCTTGTGCGTGTAGTCCTGCTCGTGCTTGCGGGTGATCGTCTCGCGATAAGCCACCTGCGGCGCGCCGACATTGGCCTCGACCTTGAACTCGCGACGCATGCGGTCGACGATGATGTCGAGGTGGAGCTCGCCCATGCCCGAAATGATGGTCTGACCGCTTTCCTCGTCTGTCTTGACGCGGAAGGACGGATCCTCGGCGGCCAGGCGGTGAAGGGCGAGGCCCATCTTCTCCTGGTCGTTCTTGGTCTTCGGCTCGATGGCGATCTGGATGACCGGATCGGGGAATTCCATGCGCTCGAGGATGACCGGGTGCAGCGGATCGCTGAGCGTATCGCCGGTGGTCGTATCCTTCAGGCCAGCCAGAGCAACGATGTCGCCGGCAAAAGCCTCTTCGACGTCGGCGCGCGAATTCGCATGCATCTGCAGCATGCGGCCGATGCGCTCTTTCTTGCCCTTGACGGTGTTGTCGAGCGAGACGCCCTTGGTCAGCTTGCCCGAATAGATGCGAGCAAAGGTCAGCGAGCCGACGAACGGGTCGTTCATGATCTTGAAGGCCAGCATCGACAGCGGCTCGTTGTCGTCCGCATGACGCTCGATCTCGGCGTCGGTCTTGGCGTCGACACCCTTGATGGCAGGAACATCGGCCGGCGACGGCAGATATTCGACGACGGCGTCGAGCAGCGGCTGCACGCCCTTGTTCTTGAAAGCCGAGCCACAGAACATCGGGAAGAACTTGACCGCGATGGTACCCTTGCGGATCAGCGCGCGGATCTCGTCATTCGACGGCATCTTGCCTTCGAGGTAATTTTCAAGCGCCGTCTCGTCCATTTCGACGGCGGCTTCGATCATCTTCTCGCGGAATTCCTCGGCCCGAGCCTTGAGGTCGGCCGGGATCTCGACGACGTCCCAGGCAGCGCCAAGCGTCTCGTCGCGCCAGACCAGCGCGTTCATCTCGACGAGGTCGACGACACCCTTGAACTCGGTCTCGGCGCCGATCGGCAACTGCATGACGACGGCATGCGCCCCGAGGCGCGAACCGATCATCTCGACCGAGCGGTAGAAGTCGGCACCGATCTTGTCCATCTTATTGCAGAAGATCATGCGCGGAACGCGATACTTGTCGGCCTGACGCCAGACAGTCTCGGTCTGCGGCTCGACACCGGCATTGGCGTCGAGCAGCGCGATGGCGCCGTCGAGCACGCGCAGCGAACGCTCGACTTCGATGGTGAAGTCGACGTGTCCGGGGGTGTCGATGATGTTGAAGCGGTACATCTTGCCGTCACGGCCCTTCCAGAAGGTCGTAGTGGCGGCGGAGGTGATGGTGATGCCGCGTTCCTGCTCCTGCTCCATCCAGTCCATGGTGGCAGCGCCGTCGTGCACTTCGCCGATCTTGTGCGACTTGCCCGTGTAATAGAGGACGCGCTCGGTGGTCGTCGTCTTGCCGGCGTCAATATGCGCCATGATACCGAAATTGCGGTAGTCTTCGATTTTATATTCGCGGGCCATCGTGGATGCCTTCTCAGTCTCGTTCGCGCTTTACCAGCGGTAGTGCGCGAATGCGCGGTTGGCTTCTGCCATCTTGTGGGTGTCTTCACGCTTCTTCACGGCCGTGCCGCGGTTGTTGGCCGCATCCATCAGCTCGCCGGAGAGGCGGTCGACCATCGTGGTCTCGTTGCGGTTGCGCGCGGCTGCAATCAGCCAACGGATCGCCAGGGCCTGACGGCGCTCGGGGCGCACATCGACCGGAACCTGGTAGGTGGCGCCGCCGACGCGACGCGACCGGACTTCCACATGCGGCGCGACATTGTCGAGCGCCTGATGGAAGACGGTGACCGGCTCCTGCTTGGTCTTCGACTGAACCTGGTCGAGCGCGCCGTAGACGATGGTCTCGGCGACCGATTTCTTGCCGTCATACATGACGGCGTTCATGAACTTGGTAACGATCAGATCGCCGAACTTCGGATCCGGATTGATCTCACGCTTTTCTGCACTGTGACGACGGGACATGGCTTTTGTCTCTCAATCTCTCATAGCCCGGCACTGTCAAAAAAAGCGCCGAAGCCGGAAAACCTTACTTCGGACGCTTCGCGCCGTATTTCGAACGGCGCTGCTTGCGGTTCTTCACGCCCTGCGTGTCGAGCACGCCGCGGATGATGTGGTAGCGCACGCCCGGAAGATCCTTGACGCGGCCGCCGCGGATCATGACCACGGAGTGTTCCTGAAGGTTGTGACCTTCGCCGGGGATGTAGCCGATCACTTCAAAGCCGTTGGTCAGGCGGATCTTGGCCACCTTGCGCAGTGCCGAGTTCGGCTTCTTCGGCGTCGTTGTGTAGACGCGCGTGCAGACGCCCCGCTTCTGCGGGTTCTGCTGCATGGCCGGGACCTTGTTGCGCTTCACCGGCGCAATGCGCGGCTTGCGGATCAGCTGGTTGACGGTAGGCATTAAACCCTCTTGTCTCTCAATTCCGTGTCTCGCCCGGTCAGGGCCGCTAAAAGCGTCAATTCCATACGCAAATTCGGGCCATAAACCGCGCCTCGCGGTCCTGCCCGAACAAAATGCAGAGGAAGCGGAAACCGCCTCATGCGCGCCGGAAATGTCTTTTCGCTCGTAAAACGAACCCTGTTTGAGGCAAACTCCGAAGCGTGTCGCTTCGGAAGGGAGAGCCTCACATCGGTTCTGACTGGGCGGCTTCTACTCGCAAGACCGTGAACCGTCAACCCCGGCACGCCAAATATTGCGCGCTGACCAAGGCTTGGCAGCCATGCGAAAAACGCATGTAATTTTCTTTCTTAAGTTTGCAAGGGGAAGGAAGAAAGTGACCGGCTTGCGGCTGTCCTGCACCGCCGCTTCGTGGCAAAAGGCGCCATGGACAGCCCCAAACCCCTTGCCCGCCCGAATCTCAAGAGGAATCAGCCCGTGAACGACAATGAGGAGCGCCCGGTCACCATCATCACCGGCCGCATCTGGAAAAAGAAGGGCGGCAAGCCGGAAGGCGTCCATGTGATGCTGGTTGCCCCCGACGACGATTCGGCCGTGCGCCGTGCCCTCGAATCGCTCGCCGCCGAAGGCTATGCCGAGGCCGAGCTCGACCAGATCGGCGACATGGAGGGCGAGCCCGACGATGAGCCGCATCTGTCGGCCTTCCAGGGCGCACTCGAAGGCGAAGTATCGATCGTGACGTTCGAGGTCCCGCTATAAGCCTGAGAATCGGGTTCGGCTCGCACTTGTCACCGCGCCGGCTTGCCCGGCACCGGTTCTCTGCTAAGAACCAGGCAACTTAAGAACAGCCCAAATTCCAATCTGCGGAGTCCCCATGTCCTCCAACAATGGTCCCATCAAGCTCGGCATCGTCGGCGTGGGCAAGATCGTGCGCGACCAGCATCTGCCGGCGGTGGCCAAAGATGGGGATTACCGCCTGATCGCCGCCGCCAGCCGGCACGGCAAGGTCGATGATATCCCGAACTTCCCGACCATTGAGGCGATGCTCGACGCGGTGCCCGAACTCGAGGCCGTGTCGCTGTGCATGCCGCCGCAGTATCGCTACGACGCTGCGCGCACGGCACTGATCGCGAAAAAGCATGTCTTCCTCGAAAAGCCGCCGGGCGCCACCGTCAGCGAGGTCGAGGATCTGAAGCGGCTGGCGCAAGCCAATGGGGTTACGCTGTTCGCCAGCTGGCATTCGCGCTACGCGCCGGCGGTGGAGGCCGCGCGGACATTTCTGAGCTCAGCCAAAATCAGCTCGGCGGCAATCGTCTGGAAGGAAGATGTCCGCCGCTGGCACCCGAACCAGGACTGGATCTGGGCTCCGGGCGGTTTCGGTGTTTTCGATCCCGGCATCAACGCGCTGTCGATCGTGACACACATTCTGCCGGCAATGTTCATCACCTCGGCGGTACTCGACTTTCCCGAAAACCGCGCCTCTCCGGTTGCCGCCCATGTCAATTTCCGCACCGCCGATGGGTTGCCGGTGACGATGGAACTCGACTGGCTGCAGACCGGCCCGCAGAGCTGGGACATCCTGGCAGACACCGACAAAGGCAAGATGGTGCTGTCCGGCGGCGGCACCAGGCTCGCCGTCGACGGCAAGGTGGTCCATGACGAGCCGGAGGCCGAATATCCCCAGCTCTATCGGCGCTTCGCCGAGATCGTGCGCGCCGGCGTCTCCGATGTCGACCTGGCGCCCCTCCAGCACGTCGCCGACGCCTTCATGCTCGGCAAGCGCAATGTGGTGGAAGCGTTCTTCGACTGAGCGGTGAGCTTGGCCGGACCATAGCCCGGCCACTTCACTCGACGACCGCGATGGCAAATCCGTCATAGCCTTTGGCGCCGACGGTCTGGATGGCGGTCCCGTCCAGGCGCTTCTCGCCGCCGATGAAGGAGAACGCGGCGCGTGCGCCTTCGACATAGGCGTCACGGCCATCGTCGTTGAGCACCGTACCGTCGCGGACGACGTTGTCGCAGATGATGACCGATCCCGGCCGTGACAGCCGCATCGCCCATGACAGATAGTTCGGGTTGTTCGGCTTGTCGGCGTCGATGAAGATCAGGTCGAACGGACCGGCATTTTCGCTGCCAAGCGTTGCGAGCGACTGCAGCGCCGGGCCGACGCGCAGGTCCACCTTGTCCGACATCCCTGCCCGCTCGAAATTCGAGCGCGCGACCTTTGCGTGATGTGGATCGAGTTCAAGCGTCACGACCTTGCCGTCGGCCGGCAGCCCCCTTGCCATCCAGATGGTCGAGTACCCGCCAAGCGTGCCGATCTCCAGCACCTTCCTTGCACTGCTGATGCGCACCAGAAGCGACAGCAGCTTGCCTTGCGCGGCCGACACGTCGATCGCCGGCAGGCCTTGGTCACGGTTTGACGCGAGCACAGCGTCGAGCACGGGATCCGCCTCGAAGAGAGAGGAAACGATGTAGTCGTCGACCTCAGTCCAAACCTTCTTGCTCATGTTTCCTCCATCCAATTTGGAAGCCAAAACGCGAAAAGGGGCCACTTGGGCCCCTTTTCTTCTTCTCGTCCGACCGCGCTTACTGCGCGGCGTTGACCATGTCGGTCAGCATCGGCTCGGCGATTTCGACACCGGAGGCCTTGCGGCGCTCGTCGATGATCAGCTCGTCGCGCGAGGTGGCGATGCGCCGGATCTGGCTCATCGTGCCGCCGGTACCGGCCGGGATCAGCCGGCCGACAATGACGTTTTCCTTCAGGCCCTGCAGCATGTCGGTCTTGCCGGCAACCGCAGCTTCCGTCAGCACCCTGGTCGTCTCCTGGAAGGAGGCGGCCGAGATGAAGGACGGCGTCTGCAGCGACGCTTTGGTGATGCCGAGCAGCACCGGCTGGCCTTCGGCCGGCTTCTTGCCGTCCTCGATCAGGCGCTCGTTGACCTCTTCCAGTTCGATCACGTCCACGTGGTCGCCCGGAATGTAGGTCGAGTCGCCCTGCGTGGTGATCTCGACCTTCTGCAGCATCTGGCGAACGATCACCTCGATGTGCTTGTCGTTGATCGACACGCCCTGCAGGCGGTAGACTTCCTGGATTTCGTTCACGAGGTAGGAAGCAAGTGCCTCCACGCCCTTGATCGCCAGGATGTCGTGCGGCGCCGGATTGCCGTCGAGGATGTAGTCGCCCTTCTCGATGACGTCGCCGTCCTGGAGATGGAACGGCTTGCCCTTCGGGATCAGGTATTCGACCGGCTCAAGCGTCGAGTCATGCGGCTCGATGATGATGCGACGCTTGTTCTTGTAGTCGCGGCCGAAGCGGATCGTGCCATCGATCTCGGCGATGATGGCGTGATCCTTCGGACGGCGTGCCTCGAACAATTCGGCAACACGCGGCAGACCGCCGGTGATGTCCTTGGTCTTGGCGCTTTCCATCGGGATACGCGCCAGCACGTCACCGGGGCGAACCTGCGAACCCGGCTCGACCGAGAGAATGGCCTCGACCGAGAGCAGGAAGCGCGCGTCGCCGCCCTTCGACAGCTTGCCGACCTTGCCCTTGCCGTCCAGGATGGCGATTGCCGGCTTGAGGTCGTTGCCGCGCGGCGTCGAACGCCAGTCGATGACCTCACGCTTGGTGATGCCGGTCGACTCGTCGGCCGTTTCCTGAACGGAAATGCCGTCGACCAGATCCTCATACGCCACCTTGCCCTCGATTTCGGTGAGGACCGGGCGGGTATAGGGATCCCACTCGGCGATACGCTGGCCGCGCTTCACCTTGTCGCCATCGTCCACGAAGATACGCGAACCATAGGTGACGCGGTGCGTGGCGCGTTCCTTGCCGGCCTCATCGAGGATCAGCACCGCCATGTTGCGGCCCATGACCATCTGCTGGCCGTCCGAGTTGCGCACCACGTTGCGGTTGCGGATCTCGACCTTGCCCTCATACGAGGCTTCAAGGAACGAACTATCCACCACCTGCGCCGTACCGCCCATGTGGAAGGTACGCATGGTGAGCTGGGTGCCCGGCTCGCCGATCGACTGCGCCGCGATGACGCCGACGGCTTCGCCCTGGTTGACCGGGGTGCCGCGGGCCAGATCGCGTCCGTAGCAGACCGCGCAGACGCCGACCCTGACTTCACAGGTCAGTGCCGAACGGATGCGGACCGACTGCACGCCGGCCTTTTCGATCTGCTCCACGTCACGCTCGTCCATCAGCGTTCCGGCCTTGACCAGAACCTCGCCCGACACCGGATGGTTGATGTCGTCGAGCGCGGTACGGCCCAGCACGCGCTGGCCGACCGAAGCTACGACCTGACCGGCATCGACGATCGGCTGCATGGTGAGGCCCTTGTCGGTGCCGCAATCCACGGAGTTGACGATGCAGTCCTGTGCCACGTCGACCAGACGACGGGTGAGGTAACCCGAATTCGCCGTCTTCAAGGCGGTGTCGGCCAGACCCTTGCGGGCGCCGTGGGTCGAGTTGAAGTACTCGAGCACGGTCAGGCCTTCCTTGAAGTTCGAGATGATCGGCGTCTCGATGATTTCACCCGACGGCTTGGCCATCAGGCCACGCATGCCGGCGAGCTGGCGCATCTGGGTGGGCGAACCACGCGCACCCGAATGCGACATCATGTAGATCGAGTTCATCGGCTTCTGACGGCCATTGTCCTCGAACTCGACCGCCTTGATGCGGGCCATCATTTCGTCGGCGACCTTTTCCGAGCACTTGGCCCAGGCGTCGACGACCTTGTTGTACTTCTCGCCCTGCGTGATCAGACCGTCATTGTACTGCTGCTCGTATTCCTTGGCCAAAGCCTCGGTGTCGGAGACCAGCTTGATCTTGGCGTCCGGGATCAGCATGTCGTCCTTGCCGAACGAAATGCCGGC
Organism: Mesorhizobium caraganae; assembly: GCF_016836705.1. Taxonomy (GTDB): domain Bacteria; phylum Pseudomonadota; class Alphaproteobacteria; order Rhizobiales; family Rhizobiaceae; genus Mesorhizobium; species Mesorhizobium caraganae. Next base: position 8,285 of record NZ_JAFCGY010000055.1, read on the forward strand.
GCGGCAGGCATGGCCGAAGCCAAGCGCCATGATGCGGTCGCAGAAAATGACCGTCTCCTTCTGACCGCAATGGCGGTAGACGGTGTCGATCATCTTGGAGATGTTCTTCTTGGTCATCTCCTGGTTGGCGGTCTCGTAAGGCACGTTGACGTTCTTCGGCAGCAGTTCGCCGATGATCATGCGGCCAGGCGTGGTGTCGTAGATCTTCGACACGACCTTGCCTTCGGCGTCGACCGAACGGAAACGGCCCTTGATCTTGGCGTGCAGGGTGACAGCCTTGGTCTCGAGCGCATGCTGGAGCTCGCCCATGTCGGCAAACACCATGCCTTCGCCCGGCTCGTTCTGATTGACGATCGAGAGATAGTAGAGACCCAGAACCATGTCCTGCGACGGCACGATGATCGGCGCGCCGGAAGCCGGATGCAGGATGTTGTTGGTCGACATCATCAGCACGCGGGCTTCAAGCTGAGCCTCGAGCGACAGCGGCACGTGAACGGCCATCTGATCGCCGTCGAAGTCGGCGTTGAAGGCCGTGCAGACCAGCGGATGCAGCTGGATCGCCTTGCCTTCGATCAGGATCGGCTCGAACGCCTGGATGCCCAGGCGGTGCAGCGTCGGCGCACGGTTCAACAGCACCGGATGCTCGCGGATGACCTCGTCCAGGATATCCCAGACTTCCGGACGCTCCTTCTCGACCAGCTTCTTGGCCTGCTTGACGGTCGAGGAGAACCCCTTGGCGTCGAGTCGGGCGTAGATGAAGGGCTTGAACAGTTCGAGCGCCATCTTCTTGGGCAGGCCGCACTGATGCAGCTTGAGCTCCGGACCGGTGACGATGACCGAACGGCCCGAATAGTCGACGCGCTTGCCGAGCAGGTTCTGGCGGAAACGGCCCTGCTTGCCCTTCAACATGTCGGACAGCGACTTCAGCGGACGCTTGTTGGCGCCGGTGATGACGCGGCCGCGGCGGCCGTTGTCGAACAGTGCGTCGACGGCTTCCTGCAGCATGCGCTTTTCATTGCGCACGATGATGCCGGGCGCACGCAGCTCGATCAGCCGCTTCAGGCGGTTGTTGCGGTTGATGACGCGGCGATAGAGGTCGTTCAGGTCGGACGTCGCGAAGCGGCCGCCGTCCAGCGGGACGAGCGGGCGCAGGTCCGGCGGGATCACCGGAACCACCTTCATGATCATCCATTCCGGACGGTTGCCGGATTCCATGAAGTTCTCGACCACCTTGAGCCGCTTCAGATACTTCTTCTGCTTCAGCTCGGACGTGGTCGAAGCCAGTTCCGAACGCAGGTCGCCGGCGATCTTCTCCAGGTCCATGCCGGCCAGAAGATCATGAATGGCCTCGGCGCCGATCATCGCGGTGAAGGAATCCTCGCCATACTCGTCGACGGCGATCATGTACTCTTCCTCGCTGAGCAGCTGGTGCTCCTTCAGCGCGGTGAGGCCAGGTTCGGTGACGATGTAGTTCTCGAAGTAGAGGACGCGCTCGATATCCTTGAGCGTCATGTCGAGCAGTGTGCCGATGCGCGACGGCAGCGACTTCAGGAACCAGATGTGAGCGACCGGTGCTGCCAGCTCGATATGGCCCATGCGCTCGCGGCGAACGCGCGACAGCGTGACTTCGACGCCGCACTTCTCGCAGATGACGCCCTTGTACTTCATGCGCTTGTACTTGCCGCACAGGCATTCATAGTCCTTGATCGGGCCAAAAATGCGCGCGCAGAACAGACCGTCACGCTCCGGCTTGAAGGTGCGGTAGTTGATGGTCTCCGGCTTCTTGATCTCGCCGAACGACCAGGACAGAATCTTCTCAGGGCTGGCGAGCGATATCCGGATGGAATCGAACACCTGCGCCGGCGCCTGCGGATTGAAGAGATTCATGACCTCTTGGTTCATGCCGTTCTCCTTTTCGGGGTCCTCGAAACCCCTTGCATCTAACGCGGGCCAAATGCCCGCTGAGTGGTCGGCCCACCGGCCGTAGAATTTGGTGCATCCGGCCGCGGGCTCCCGCGACCGGATGTCTTGCTTTTACTCGGCTGCGTCAGGCAGCCGGACAGGGTTGTCGTCAAGCTTGGTGTTCTCCAGCTCGACATTGAGGCCGAGAGACCGCATTTCCTTGACGAGCACGTTGAAGCTCTCCGGAATGCCGGCTTCGAAAGTGTCGTCGCCGCGCACGATCGCCTCGTAGACCTTGGTGCGGCCGGCCACGTCGTCCGACTTCACCGTCAGCATTTCCTGCAGCGTGTAGGCGGCGCCGTAGGCTTCCAGCGCCCAGACCTCCATTTCGCCGAAGCGCTGGCCGCCGAACTGCGCCTTGCCGCCCAGCGGCTGCTGGGTAACGAGCGAGTACGGACCGATCGAACGCGCGTGGATCTTGTCGTCCACCAGGTGGTGAAGCTTGAGCATATAGATATAGCCCATCGTCACCTTGCGATCGAACGGCTCTCCGGTGCGTCCGTCATAGAGCTGCGACTGACCGCTGGTGTGCAGGCCCGCCTGCTCCAGCATGATGTTGATGTCGACCTCATGCGCGCCGTCGAACACCGGTGTCGCGATGGAGACGCCGCGGCGCATCTGTTCGCTGAGGCGAACGATGCTCTCGTCGTCATACTCGCGGACCGGCTCGTTGCGGTCGTTGGCAGGGATGAAGCTCTCGAGCGTCTTGCGCAGCGGCTTGATGTCTCCAGCCGTCTTGTACGCGTCGATCAGCTCGCCGATCTTCTTGCCCATGCCAGCACATGCCCAGCCCAGATGCGTTTCCAGGATCTGGCCGACATTCATGCGGCTCGGCACACCCAGAGGGTTGAGCACGATATCGGCATGCGTGCCGTCCTCGAGGAAAGGCATGTCCTCGACCGGAACGATGCGCGACACGACACCCTTGTTGCCGTGACGGCCGGCCATCTTGTCGCCCGGCTGCATCTTGCGCTTCACGGCCACGAAGACCTTGACCATCTTCATGACGCCCGGAGGCATTTCGTCGCCGCGCTGCACCTTCTCGACCTTGTCCATGAAGCGCTGCTCGAGCGCCTTCTTGGAGTCGTCGTACTGGCCACGCAGCGCTTCCAGTTCGCTCTGGAGCTTTTCGTTCTCCACCGCAAACTGCCACCACTGCGAACGCGGATACTCGTCCAGCGTGTCCTTCGACAGCTTCGAGCCCTTCTTGAAGCCCTTCGGTCCGGCAATCGCTTCCTTGCCGACGAGGACGTCGGAAAGGCGCGAATAGACGTTGCGGTCGAGGATCGCCTGCTCGTCGTCGCGGTCCTTGGCGAGGCGTTCGATCTCCTCGCGTTCGATCGCCATGGCGCGCTCGTCCTTCTCGACGCCGTGACGGTTGAACACGCGCACTTCGACAACGGTGCCGAAGGTGCCCGGAGGCATGCGCATCGAGGTGTCGCGAACGTCGGACGCCTTTTCACCGAAGATGGCGCGCAGGAGCTTTTCTTCCGGCGTCATCGGGCTTTCGCCCTTCGGCGTGATCTTGCCGACCAGGATGTCGCCCGGCTGCACTTCCGCACCGATGTAGACGATGCCGGCCTCGTCGAGGTTCTTCAGCGCTTCTTCCGAAACGTTCGGAATGTCGCGCGTGATTTCCTCCGGTCCGAGCTTGGTGTCACGGGCCATGACTTCGAACTCCTCGATGTGGATCGAGGTGAAGACGTCGTCGGCCACGATGCGCTCGGAGAGCAGGATCGAGTCCTCGTAGTTGTAGCCGTTCCACGGCATGAACGCGACCAGCACGTTGCGGCCGAGCGCCAGATCGCCAAGTTCGGTCGACGGACCGTCAGCGATGATGTCGCCCTTGTTGACGCGGTCGCCCATGCGCACCAGCGGACGCTGGTTGATGCAGGTGTTCTGGTTCGAACGCTGGAACTTCATCAGCCGGTAGATGTCGACGCCCGACTTGCCGGGATCGAGATCTTCCGTTGCGCGGATGACGATACGCGTCGCGTCCACCTGGTCGACGATGCCGCCGCGGCGGGCGCCGATGGCGGCGCCCGAGTCACGGGCAACGATCGGCTCCATGCCGGTGCCGACAAACGGCGCTTCGGCGCGCACCAGCGGCACGGCCTGACGCTGCATGTTGGAGCCCATCAGCGCGCGGTTGGCGTCGTCGTTCTCGAGGAACGGGATCAGCGCCGCGGCCACAGACACCATCTGCTTGGGCGACACGTCCATCAGATCGACGTTTTCGCGCGGCGCCATCATCACTTCGCCGGCGCTGCGGCAAATGACGAATTCGTCGACGAAACCACCATTCTTGTCGAGCTCGGCATTGGCCTGCGCAACGTGGTGCTTGGACTCTTCCATAGCGGAGAGATAGACGACCTCATTGGTCAGCTTGCCGTTGACGATCTTGCGGTACGGGCTCTCGATGAAGCCGTACTTGTTGACGCGCGCAAACGTCGCCAGCGAGTTGATCAGACCGATATTCGGGCCTTCCGGCGTCTCGATCGGGCAGATGCGGCCGTAATGCGTCGGGTGCACGTCGCGCACTTCGAAGCCGGCGCGCTCGCGGGTCAGACCGCCCGGTCCAAGCGCCGACAGGCGACGCTTGTGGGTGATCTCCGACAGCGGGTTGGTCTGATCCATGAACTGCGACAGCTGCGAGGAACCGAAGAACTCGCGCACGGCGGCAGCCGCCGGCTTGGCGTTGATCAGGTCCTGCGGCATCACCGTGTCGATCTCGATCGAGGACATACGTTCCTTGATCGCGCGCTCCATGCGCAGCAGGCCGACGCGATACTGGTTCTCCATCAGCTCGCCGACAGAACGCACGCGGCGGTTGCCGAGATTGTCGATGTCGTCGATCTCGCCCTTGCCGTCGCGCAGTTCGACCAGCGTCTTGACCACGGCCAGGATGTCGTCCTTGCGCAGCACGCGCACGGTGTCCTCGGCCTTGAGTTCAAGGCGCATGTTCATCTTGACGCGGCCGACGGCCGACAGATCGTAGCGCTCGCTGTCGAAGAACAGCGAGTTGAACATGGCTTCGGCGGTTTCCAACGTCGGCGGCTCGCCCGGGCGCATGACACGATAGATATCGAACAGCGCGTCCTGGCGGCTCTCGTTCTTGTCGACGTTGAGCGTGTTGCGGATGTAGGCGCCGACATTGACGTGGTCGATGTCGAGAACCTTGACCTCCTGCTCGCCGGTGCCGAGCAGCACCTTCAGCGTCTTCTCGTCGATCTCGTCACCGGCTTCGAGGAAGATCTCGCCGGTGCCGTAATTGACGATGTCTTCGGCCAGGTAATTGCCGAGCAGATCCTCATCGGTCGCCTTGATCGCCTTCAGACCCTTTTCGCCAAGCGCCCTTGCCTGGCGGGCGGTGATCTTCTTGCCCTGCTCGACGACGATCTCGCCGGTGTCGGCATCGACCAGGTCGCCGACAGCCTTGAGGCCGCGGAAACGCTCGACGTTGAACGGAATGCGCCAGTGGTCGCCCGCGCGCTTGTAAGTGATCTTGTTGTAGAAGGTCGACAGGATCTCTTCGCCGTCCATGCCAAGCGCCATCAACAGCGACGTCACCGGAATCTTGCGGCGGCGGTCGATGCGGGCGTGCACGACGTCCTTGGAATCGAACTCGATGTCGAGCCACGAACCGCGATAGGGGATGACGCGCGCGGCAAACAAAAGCTTGCCCGACGAGTGCGACTTGCCCTTGTCATGGTCGAAGAAGACGCCTGGCGAACGGTGCATCTGCGAGACGATGACACGCTCGGTGCCATTGACGATGAAGGTGCCGTTCAAGGTCATGAGCGGCATGTCGCCCATGTAGACGTCCTGCTCCTTGATGTCCTTGATCGACTTGGCGCCGGTATCCTCGTCGATATCGAACACGATGAGGCGCAGCGTCACCTTCAGCGGCGCGGCATAGGTCAGGTCGCGCTGACGGCATTCGTCAACGTCGAATTTCGGTCCTTCGAACTCGTACTTCACGAACTCCAGCATCGAGGAGCCGGAAAAATCGGAGATCGGGAAGACCGACTTGAAAACAGCCTGCAGCCCTTCGTCCGGACGGCCGCCCTTGGGCTCGTCCACCATCAGGAACTGGTCATAGGATGCCTTTTGAACCTCGATCAGGTTCGGCATCTCCGCAACTTCCGGGATCTTTCCGAAGAACTTGCGTACGCGTCTGCGGCCATTGAAAGTCTGGGTCTGGGCCATCGTCGCTCCTTAGCTCTAAACTCGGGACGAGCCTCGCCGCGGCTCGCCTTGCATACTGAGCCGCCTGGGCAGCGGCCCTCTGTCTGTTTCTCCGGCAGGCTGCCGGCTAAAACGGGAGAAAACCCGTTTCCTGAAGGCCGGTTTCGGCCCTCAGGAAAGAGGTTCTCGTACATCTCGCGCTACGCGTTCTCCCTTGACACGAAGGGAGTGGCGGACGGCGCGAGGCCGCCCGCCGCTTTTACGCTTACTTCAGGTCGACCTTGGCGCCGGCTGCTTCCAGCTGGGCCTTGAACTTCTCGGCGTCAGCCTTGGAAACGCCTTCCTTGACCGGCTTCGGAGCTGCTTCGACCAGATCCTTGGCTTCCTTGAGGCCCAGGCCGGTGATGGCGCGGACTTCCTTGATGACGTTGATCTTCTGAGCACCTGCCTCGGTGAGGACGACGTCGAATTCCGTCTTTTCCTCGGCCGGAGCAGCAGCAGCGGCACCGCCGCCAGCAGCGGCAACCGCCACCGGAGCAGCAGCCGAAACGCCCCACTTTTCTTCAAGAAGCTTCGACAGCTCGGCCGCCTCGAGGACGGTCAGCTTCGAAAGGTCGTCTACGATCTTTGCCAGATCAGCCATTGTTGTATTCCTTCATCAGGTTCGAACGTGTGTTTGTGATAGCGAGGAACGGCCTCATGCCGCCTCGTCCTTCCGGGCGTAAGCGCCGATGACGCGCGCGACCGAAGCCGCTGGCGCATTGACGATCTGGGCGATCCGGGTTGCCGGCGTGGCGATCATGCCAACCAGCTTGGCGCGCAGCTCATCGAGCGACGGAAGTGTGGCGAGTGCCTTCACACCGTCGGCGTTGAGCGAGGTGGTGCCCATTGCGCCGCCGAGAATGACCAACTTGTCATTTCCCTTGGCGAAATCGGACGCGACCTTCGGCGCCGCAATCGGATCCTCCGAATAAGCAATCAGCGTCTGTCCCTTGAACAGGTCGATGATCGATGCGGAGTCCGTGCCCTGAAGAGCGATTTTGGCGAGACGGTTCTTCGCGACTTTGACGGTGCCACCGGCAGCGCGCATTTTCGACCGAAGGTCGTTCATTTGCGCGACGGTGATACCGGCGTAGTGGGCCACGACGACTGAACCAGCGCCTGCAAAAGCACCATTCAGGCCCGTGACGAGTTCGCGTTTTTCCGCTCTGTCCACTGCCTATCTCCAGTTGACCCCTGCCCCATCAATGGGAACATTCCCATTTAGAGGACAGGCGTCGGGTTGCCTTTTTGCCGGCCGGGCCATCCAGTAACGGATCTCCCGAACGACGCTCGAGGATCCTGCCCCCTTTCGCCACATCGACGGCAAGCCGGCGATGCGCAGACAAAAGGCAAACACGGTTCGAACCTTTCATTGGAGCTTGTCGCTCCGTTGTCAGGTTTTCACCCGTCTCATGCAGGCCCAATTCAATTAAGGCTTCCGGGCCGCCTGCAATCTCGGACAGGATGTCCGGAAACCTCTCGGCTTCCGGTACCGGGCCGCCGACAAGTCGGAGGCCCGGAATTCACTTGCGGATCAGCGCTTTAGCGGCCGATCCAAATGTTCGTATCAGGACGCTGCGAGCGTCGAGACGTCGAGCTTGAGGCCCGGGCCCATCGTCGAGGTGACCGACACCTTCTTGACGTAGTTGCCCTTGGCGCCAGCCGGCTTTGCCTTGGTCACCGCATCGGCGAAGGCGCGGATGTTTTCTTCCAGCGCCTTGACGTCGAACGAGACCTTGCCGACGCCGGCCTGGACGATGCCGGCCTTCTCGACGCGGAACTCGACGGCGCCGCCCTTCGATGCCTTGACCGCGGCGGCGACGTCGGTGGTGACGGTGCCGACCTTCGGGTTCGGCATCATGCCGCGCGGGCCGAGCACCTTGCCCAGACGGCCGACCAGCGGCATCATATCCGGCGTGGCGATGCAGCGATCGAAGTCGATCGTGCCCTTCTGGACGATCTCGACCAGATCCTCGGCACCGACGATGTCGGCGCCAGCGGCCTTGGCTTCCTCAGCCTTGTCGCCACGTGCGAACACGGCGACACGGACCGAGCGGCCGGTGCCGTTCGGCAGGTTGACCACGCCGCGGACCATCTGGTCGGCGTGACGCGGGTCGACGCCGAGGTTCATCGCGACTTCGATGGTCTCGTCGAACTTCACCGTCGAACGGTCCTTGAGCAGCTTCAGCGCTTCACCCAGGGCATAAGCCTTGTTGGGGTCGATGCCTTCGCGGGTCTTCGATACACGCTTTGCAAGTTTTGCCATGATCTCAGCCCACCACTTCCAGACCCATCGAGCGGGCGGAGCCCTCGACCATGCGCATGGCCGCTTCGACGTCGTTTGCGTTCAGATCCTTCATCTTCTGCTCGGCGATGGCGCGCACCTTGTCGCGGCCGATCGTGCCGACCTTGACCTTGCCCGGCTCCTTGGAGCCCGACTTCAGGTTCGCAGCCTTCTTCAGGAAGTAGCTCACCGGCGGCGTCTTCATGACGAAGGTGAACGACTTGTCCTGGTAGTAGGTGATGACGACCGGAATCGGCGATCCCTTTTCCATGTCCTGGGTCTGCGCGTTGAACGCCTTGCAGAATTCCATGATGTTGATGCCGCGCTGACCAAGCGCCGGGCCGATCGGGGGCGACGGCGTAGCCGAGCCCGCGGCAACCTGTAGCTTGAGCTGGCCTGCAATTTTCTTAGCCATCTCTTTCCTGCCTTTGTCTCATGCCGGCCCCACTATCGGGGAATGCCGGCGGTTGCAGTCTGGTGGTGCGGTTCGCGCGGCCGGCTAAAGCCACATTCGCCTCCCACCCGTTCATGGCCGCGCGTTTTCGCGCCGCCTCCCCTTGCCGGCGAACCGGCGTGGGGTTTTTCGGATCAGCCCTTTTCGACCTGTCCGAATTCCAGATCGACGGGCACGGCGCGCCCGAAGATCGAAACTTCCACCTTGAGCCGCGCCCGCTCCTCGTCCACTTCCTGGACGAAACCGTTGAACGACGCGAACGGACCGTCCGAAACACGGATCGCCTCGCCGATCTCGAAGGTGACCGAGGGCTTGGGCCGCTCGACGCCTTCCTGAACCTGGTTCAGAATCCGCTGCGCCTCGGCTTCGGTGATCGGCACCGGCTTGGAGTCACCGAGGAAGCCGGTAACCTTCGGCGTATTCTTGACCAGCGAAAACACCGCGTCGGTCAGGTTGGCCTTCAGCAGCACATAGCCCGGAAAGAACTTGCGCTCGGCATCGACCTTGCGGCCGCGGCGGATTTCGACGACCTTCTCGGTCGGCACCACGATCTGCTCGATATCGGCGGACAGGCCCTTCTGCTTGGCCTTGTTCTCAATGTCCTCGGCGACCTTTTTTTCAAAGTTCGAATAGGCGTGGACGATGTACCACCGCGCGGTCATTTCAAGACTTCTCCGTAATCGCCGGACTTAATGGCCGAGGCTCAATAACCGCTCGATCGCGTAGCCCATGGCCACGTCGGCGGTGAAGAAAAAGATCATCGCGATGACCGCAAACACGAGCACCATCACCGTCGAGATCATCGTCTCCCGGCGCGAGGGCCAAGTCACCTTGGCGGTCTCCGCGCGGACCTGCTGGAGAAAGACGAAAGGATTTGTGGTTTTCGAAGCCATATGCCGCTCTGTCTTCAAGACCCGTTGGCCGGGTCTCCTGGATGATCCCGCTGGCCGGGACGTGCCGCCTGGGTTTCAAGTCAGCGCCGAATCAGCGCAACCATTTCGCCCATGCAAATCGGACGCGTAAAGCCGGCTTCCCAGCTCCACGCGTCGCGTGTCTGTTGTGTCTACATAAAACCGATTCTTGATCCACGCAAGTGGCAAGTGTCCGCTTTATGACCAAACGCCGCCTCGGAACCATCCAGTCGTCCCGTCCCGGCTATGGGGGTCTTATATGCCTCAGTTTCCGTAATATGGCAAGCCACCTGCCATTTTTCAATGCGGGGCACGGGACCGAGTTCGTTCGTGAATCGCCATTTGAGAAAATGGCACGGGCAGCAGGGCTCGAACCTACGACCTGCGGTTTTGGAGACCGCCGCTCTACCAACTGAGCTATGCCCGTACGCGCGTTTCGGCGCAGGCGCTTCCTAAAAGCTTCCGGGCGCGCTGTAAAGAGTGGTCTGACGCGCTTTCATATCCTTCGCCGGAAATCCGGCCAGGTAGCCGCCAGTCTTCCCTGTCGATCGCGATTTTTTCGTCGAGGCCGCTTGCCGGCGCTCACCCCCCGGCCGGCGGCTTGTACGGCCCGCCCGGCACGCCCCAGCCCCAAGCCGGCATCGGTTCGGTCTCCGGGTCGCAGGTCTCGCCGAGGGTGGAGTTCATCTTGGCCAGCCGCGATCCCCACTCGACATAGCCCATGAAGGCGGAGCGGAATTCGGGATCGTCCGGCAGCCCGACCGCATCGGCGGCATCGGCAAGCAGGCTGATCCAACGCCGGCGCTGTTCTTCTGTGAGATGCTTGCCCAGATGATGCATGACCATCTCGCGATGGCCGCCATGCTTTTCGCTATAGGTTTTGGGGCCGCCGAAGACCTCGCCGATGAAAGCCGCGACATGAGCCGGATGGTCAGCTGACATGTGCTTGAACACCGGGCCGACGACCAGGTCGCGCGCCACGCTGTCATAGAAAGTCTGGGTCAGCCTGTTCAGCGCCTCGATGCCGCCGGCCCATTCGTACAGTGTCGGGATATCCTGGCTCATTTTCGATCCTCCGCCAGCCCCGGCGCCTGGCGACGATAGCGGAAAAATCATGCCTCACTCAACCTGCCTCGATGGCGAGTTCCCGAAACGACGTGCCTACAATTTGGCGGGCGCTTCGGCCTGCGCGTTGGACGACGCCACCACACGGCAATTCTCAGGTTTCGGCGCCGACTTGCAGATACTGGAACCCGTCAGCGCATCCACCGACTGGCGCCCGGTCGTCAGGCCGACCTTCAGCATCATATCGGGTTCGAGCCGGCGCTCGACCGAACTGTCCTGAAGCGCAGCGAACAGAGCCGGGCTTATGGCCATCTCGTCGAGATAGGCTTTGACCGTCTGTTTCTGCCCCATCAGATAGAGGCTGAGCCGCGCCTGCGGACCGACGAGCCGTCTTGCGCCGCCGGCCAGCATGAGCGCGCACGCCGAATCGCAGTCGCCGTCCCCGTCGACGCTCAGTCCGGCATAGGCGCCGTCTTTGGCCAGGCAATTCCACTCTGCCGGGTCGCAGCCGACGAAATCGGTGCGGGCAACGGCAACGTCGAGTTTCTTTTCATGGATGATCCGGCCAGCCGCCAGGGCGCCGGACAGGTCACCGCCTCGCGAACTGACCACCACGGGCAGCCGTCGGTTGCCAAGTGTGGCGAGCAATTGGCTGAGCTTCTGCGGCGTCTGAGGCGTAATCGCGCCTTGCGCCGCAATCCACTCCGGACAGTCGGGATTGCAGAGCGGATTGCTGCCGCGAACCACGGCAAAGCGCATGCCGTCATCGGGCTGTGCGTTCTGGGGCTTCACCGGCGGCGCTGCCTTTGCCACGGCCGGTTGGCCGCCGGCTGGCTTGTTCGCCGGTATTTCCCGGCAATTCGAGGCCAATGGCTCCGGCGTGCACAGGCTCGCATTGGTGAGCAAACTTACAGAGTCTTCGCTGGTGACCAGCTTCATTGTCAGCATGTCGCCAAGGTCGATCTGCTGGATGTCGCTGGCCGGCGTGCTCTTCATCGTTTCGACCACACTGAGGTCGACACCCATCTCCTTGAAATAGGTGGCCAGCTTGCGCTCGACCTTCTTGCTCATTTCGTAGGTCTTGTAGCTGCCGGCATTCTTGCGGCTGACGACCTTCTTGCTGATGACCCGCTTCTTGCCTTTCACGACGCGATAGCGGACTTCATATTGCACGTTCATTTGCACGACCGTGGTCGTGATCTGGTGGACGCCGAGATAGGCCAGCGGCCCGACCAGGCGCCTGGTGCCGCCGGCCAGCATCATCGGGCAAGCGGACGCGCAATAGCTGCCGAGCACATAGGGGTTGCCTATATAGTGCGAGCCTCTGGCGTCGTTCTCCTTGCAGTTCTTCTCCCCCGGCTCGCAGCCGACAAACCAGGTCCGGCCGACCGCGATGTCGAGCTTGTTCTTGCGGATCATACGGCCCATGGCGATGGCCGCATCGACATCGCCGCCGGGTGAGTTGACGACGATCGGCAATTTGCGGCGGCCGAGCGTTTTCAGGACCGCCTTGAGCAGCGCCGGCGACTTTGCCGATATCGCACCCTCGGCCGATATCCATTCCGGGCAGGTCGGCTCGCAGCCCGGCGCATTGCTGCGCACGACGACGAACCGCATCGGCGAATCCGGGTCAGGCTCGAGATTTTTTGTCTCGGCCGCAAAGGCGCCGCCGCCCATGGCAAGCAGCGACACCAGCCAGATCAGCCCCAATGCCCGGCACGCCCAAACCTGAAAACGGTGCCGTGGAACCATCCGACCAGCCTCTCAATTGCAATCTATACTAGTATAGGCCCGGAGACTTGCAACAGAGATTGGGATACCAAAACAGGGTCATCGGAGCCAACGAAAAAGGGCGGCCCGAGGGCCGCCCTTCAGACCGCTGACAAACCCCGTCGATTTTCGGCGGGGTTTTGTTTTGCGATTGATTTGGCTCAGCAAATTGATGTCAGGAGGAAATGTCAGGAGACAGCCGACGGCGATGGGCCTCACGCGAGACTT
>NZ_JAFCGY010000056.1 GCF_016836705.1 Mesorhizobium caraganae
ACTCCGAACTGCGCGCGATCGTCTCGGAATTCTGCGCGGCTAATTCTCGGAATGCTGCGCGCCATCACTTCGGAATGCCGCGCGCGATCAAATCGGAACGGTGCGCGCGATGACCTCGGAATCCGCACGGTAACGTTTGCCGTTGAATTTGTAGTCATGAATGAAGGATTTTCTGCCCAACGCTGTAACGCGCAAACCGAGAGCCGACACCGACCCATTGCGGATCCGACCATCTTGTCCGATAGGATGATCCCAATACGTGATCTGGTCCCTTCCCGCCGGGCAGGTCAGAGTTTTCACAATAGAATCTTCTAAAAATAGATTTGGCATTTCATGTCACTTCCATGTCACCGATTTCGATCAAATGTGACATAGAAAGTATAGTAATGACTAATACTAATACTAATACTAATACTAGAAAAATGACGCTTTTATAGGTAGATAGCTAGTTGTAGTGCTTTTGGTATTTCTCCCTTTTGTAGTTCACACGGTAGGGGTCACAGGTTCGAATCCTGTACCGCCCACCAATATTTTCAATGACTTGAATTGAGCGCACTCAATGACGTTCTCGCCATGTCACATTGATGTCACAACATCTCGTGACTGGACGAACGAGGTCGAGGGTCGGATCACGCCGGGCTGCACCTCCAACCGGCACGCTATGCTCGTTGTGAAGGACGAGTTGTATCGCCTGGGGTGGACGCCGAACTTCTCGGACCCTCTCTACCAGCGTCTCTCAAAGATTGCCCTCAGATCTGCATGAGTCCGGAGCGCTTCAAGTAAGACCTCAATGGCCTCGGCGACCAAGTTGTCGTTCCTATCGGAATCTTGGTCACCGGACTTGCCCCCATGGACAAGATTGTTGCGTACACGCCTGACCGCTCCCATGAGTTCGGTCACGTTGGCCGGGGGTGCGACAACCTCCCACCCCAACGTGCTGCCCTGCAGGATTTGGCGGCTCCGTGGATTGGTCATCAGGGTTGGTGCTAAAGCCTTGGCTTTCACGGCAGCAAAGAAGGGCGCCTTCAGATCCTTCGACGCAAACCTGTCCCAGTCCGCTTCGACGACATTCTTGCGACCGGCCTTAGCGAAGCCGCCGTCCTTTTAGCGCATATTCGAATCTGGTGAACGTGCGGAGCAGCTCGTCGCCGCGGGGAGGGAGCCGATTGGCCGCCTTCATATCGATCGTCATCATAATCTAGCGCTCTGTTGAGGGTTAGGACGGCTACTCCAGAAGATTGCGAGGGCAGCGCAGGGCAGGGATCATTCTGGCTCCTCTACAACGAGCGTCGGCTTCAGATCGCCGAACAGATCGACCAGAATTTCCCGCAAGCTGCTGCGGGGCACGAATGCAGCGCCCGGCACTTCATGATGATTCTTGCGTATTGGCCGGACCCCATCCTTGTTGGGTGTCACGCGCCGAGAGTTGGGAAGGTGGTCAAGCGCCGCGAGCGGCTGCCCAGGCGCCCCGCCAAACCAGAAGAACGGGCCCATGCCAAGGTCGGATTCCAGCCGAATCCAGATGGCGCAGCCACTGGGCTTCTCAGCCAGGGCACGGGAGAGCGACACTGTGCCGGGCTTCTTCTGCGTGCCGGTTTTGAACTGGATGTGCCGAACAATATTTCCCTTCGCCATAACCAGGTCGTAGCCATGGGCGTCGAATTCCGACCGGAGCACTTCAACATCGTAAACGCCGAGCCGCCACAGCTCGCGAAGAGCGTCCCCAACGAACACGTGCTCGACGATGCGCTCCCGCAGCGTCGAGTAAAGGTAGTTTGATGCGACTGTCGTCATATCCGGTCCACGTCAAGACCGGCGTTCACCAGCCTGCCGGCGATCTTTCGCATCTTGGCAAATTCAGTCCTGTAGGCCGGCGTCAGCCCGACGGCTTCGCAGAACTCTTTGCCGGATACGCCCTCCAGAACCTCGGCGTACTTGATCACCTGAAGGTGGAGCTCGGCGGTATAGCCGTTCGGCGGCGATGTCTCGATCGCAACCTTGATCTTTTTCAGTGCTTCGGCAGGCGTCATAGGCTCACCAATTATTCCGCCACGCTTTCCTCAGACGCCGTCGCATGCTGTTCTATCAGAAGGGATACGCGAAGCAGGGAATCTTTCAGCATTTTGATCGTGTTGCTATCAAGCTTGGAGCGAAGCTTTTGAGCCTGCCACTCTGCAACGGCGTCATAAACGCAATGCCGGAAATAGTTCATGATGCCTTGCTCACCGGAAATCTGCGACACATGCGGATGCTGCATGTTGATGATAACGATGATTTTTCCATCTGAGCCGGCCTCGCAGACCACATAGGGGTCATACGGTCCGATGTCGGTGCTGACGACATATACCCATACTTTTAGGTCCCCAACCGTCGCCTGGATATCAGCCGCTCGACCTGCTTTCACAGGCTCAGCAATCCGCGACAGCGACTCTTTGATTGCCTCCTCGGGAGGCAGCACCTCGATTGAGATTTTGTCGACCATTTCAGGCGACATAAGCTCGTCCCGAAGGCCAGAAATCGCCAGGTCGATCTCGCCTTCGGACGGTCGACGGCCATCCTCCTGGTCCTTCCAGGGTGTCCTCGCAATGTTGATGAGGTCGCTGATCTCCTGTGCCAGTTTCTTCTCGAAAAGCTCCTCTTCATCCCCATACCACTGGATGTTGTCTTTGGTATGGGTCACCTCGAAGTCCTCAAGATGGATCTCGCCTAGCAGTCGCTGGTTGAGCAGATCGTTTCGGTTCATGCCAAAGATGCGTTCGGGCCTCCATGCGTCGGGCCAACCTTTCACGACCCGATCGGCATGCAATATGGAGAAGCCAGTGTCAGCACGTGCACCCTTGTCCAGAACGCCAGCCCAACCATGTGCGATTTTGCCTTCGATATCGAACATGAACTCTCGCTTGTAAGGTTCACCGGCTCGATTGCGTCGCAGTTTCGATTCAAACTCTTCCCATGATAGAAGTTCGTCGTTGTACCAAAGGTCCAACGTGTTATTCCGAAAATCGACCCGGTACATAGACTTCAGGAAGTCCTTAATCTTACCGATTGTACGTCCCTTGAACTCCCGATTGTGCTCCCGTATTTCGATGCGGGTGTAATGTTCGTCAGGGGAAAGTCCGTCAATCGTCTTCGTATCAAGTGTCGGATCGCCTCCTTCGATGCGCTTGACGTCGACTTCGACGGTATATTCCCGCGTATCGCCCAGCTTTTTTGTAGCTATGGACCACCTATTGCCAATCCAGCATGAAGACGTTTTCATCCCCATGCCATAACGACATCTCCCCGTATTGATGGCGGGTGGATTAGCAATCTTGAGCGCATGTTCCAACTCGGCGTAGTCCATGCCCATCGCGTTGTCGACAATCCGGAGTACAGGATCGTTGCCCTGGCGCTCGTAAGTGATTCTAACTTCGAGTTTTTCGCCTTCACGTTCATAGGCTGCGTCTAACGCGTCTTTGTTGTTCGCATAAGACTGTGTGGAATTATCGACGAATTCGGCCAAAGCATACCAAATCTCATAGTTCATCCGCCGATAGCTCGCTATGGCGTTAAGACCGATCTCTATGTTGAATGTCATGTTCCCCCCTCAATTTATGGTCGTTATAGCGTACTGCTGATTTTCCATTCGAACCAATGCATATTTTTTACCTTGCTCGATCGGCATTGTACCTATCGGCGTAACAAAGCACTGGTTGGCGGTGTCGAAACGCTCCCAAAAGGTCATTTGACCATCCACGAGGATTGCGACCTTTTCGCCCGGCTTAAAATCCAGCCGTGCCGGCGATTTTACCGACAAACAACGGGGCACAAGGCCAAAGGAAAGCTCACTCAAGACATCCTGGGAAACCGGGGGCAACTCGCCGTCAATCGCGAATATATGTCTATTGGACTGCTCTGACCGATAGATCTCGAATGTCATCATGTGGGCGCCATACCGACGGATTTCGCGGCCCCATTCGTCATCGTATTTATTTACCAGTACCAGCACCTCCGGGGCTTCGCCCCGGAGCATGTCAGATATTTTCGCAGCATCGAGATCTTTGCTCTTGGAAGCCAGATAGTTCGCGTGTTCCTGGCCGTAGAGGCCTTTTCGCAGGGTGTTGATCTGGGGGATGACATGCCGGTGCAGGTCGTACCTCTTCATTTCAACCTCGACCACCACCCATTCCCGGTAGTCATGGGCTATGATGGCCAAGTCCGCCTTCGCCGACTCGCCGCCTGCATAGACCGTCTTCTTAAAGGGAACGATCCAGGACGCAGCGCGCACGATGGCTGAATTTTGCATGAGCAGGCTCTCGAATTCCGCCTCGGCAAGGGCTGTCGGTGACAATTCCACGAACCATTCGCCACGGTGAAACAGCCTAGGCATCGGCTCGTACCCGACCTTTTTGCCATGTCACCGTCGTGATCCCCTCGAGGTTCGCAGCTTCCGTTTCCAGGCGCTTCCTCTCCTCATCAGTTGAGAAGAGAGTGTAAACAGTGGCGGAGTCTTTCCCTTTAGCTCGACGGAGGATACGCCCCAGGCGCTGGATGCGCTGACGCTGACTGGCCGTGGAGCTGGCTACCACGCCCAAGCTTGCCTCAGGCACGTTCATCCCCTCGTCCAATGCCCGGCAACAGACAAGGACGTCAAAGTGTCCCTTACGAAAAAGCCGAAGGTTGTCTCGCCGAACGTCCGGTCCGATTTCGGCGTGGTATATGGTGGCCCGGTGGCCTCGCTTCAGAAGCGAGGCTAGAATCGTATTGGCTGCAAGGATTCGCTCATGGAAGATGACGGCGCGCTCTCCGCGGTGGGCTTCTATCAGCTTGATCGCCACGGGGATGCGCATCGTGGCGTTCGCAGAGACCGCCGCCCGCTGTTGAAGCAGCCATTTCAGTCTTTCTTCCTGGCCCTCGCCGGGGTTACCCTTGCGCAAGGAGCGTGCGATCGATTTTGAAAGACGCTGATATTGATCCTCTTCGTCGGGCAGCATGTCGACGTGGACATTTGTCAGCGAGAAGGGACTGATCACACCATCCCGGGCGGCGTCTTTGTAGGTGTATTCGTAGATAATCGGCCCCAATTTTGGCGCGACCAGCGCACTGAACCCTTCATCGTACTCTCGCTCGGGGGTTGCTGACAGGCCAAGGGTGGCCGCAAATTCACCTTCCATGGCTCTTGCATTGGCCGGGGAGCCAGCCCTGTGACACTCATCTACGATGAGAAACACGCGGCGGCCCTTTGCAAAGGTCGCACTAAAGCGGCGAGCCGAGTTGATCACCGCGATGATAATCGGCTCATCGCCCGTCGGCCGCTCTTGGCCGCTCAGCAGGCCTATCTGTCGCGGCGAAACATTCAGCTCGTCCTGGAGAGCCAGGCACCACTGATCCAGCAGCGATACCGTCGGGACTACGATTAAAACTTGGCCGTTGGACTCCGATGAAAAGAAATCCAGCATGCAAAGTTGGGCAAATACTGTTTTCCCGCCGCCGGTAACCACCTGTACAATGCCGGCATCATTTTCCTTCCAGCGCTCCAGCGCACCGGTTTGCCATTCGCGGGGTTCATAAGCGAGCTTCCAACTCTTCATTCTGGCTCCTCTTGCTGTCCAGATGTGAAGGCGCGGAAGTGCATTACCATCCTCTGAGGCTGTTCGCTGAGGCCACGAATTTCTTAGACGGCCGATCCTTTTTGTCCGGTGGGATGTGGATCACGGGCCGAAGGCCTGCCCTGAAGCTTTTGAGGCCTTCGCTGCGGTCATCTTTTTTCAGCTTGGAAGCCATGACCTCATTGAGGACGATAGAATAGTCGGGTTTGAACGTGACAAGGCCCCGATCATAGGCACGATGGTGGATTGCACATAGTGCAACCCCGTTTGACGTTTCATCCGTGCTGTCAGCATGAGCAACAGGAAGGATATGGGCTCCGTCAACCAGGCGCAGCTGGGTGCCGCACATGGCGCAACGGTGGCCGTAGGCCCCTAGGATCCTCTTGCTGAAATCGAGAGCCCGCAATGCCTTGCGCGTGGTTACGATTGCATGCTTGCGGGCTGCGGCAACGGCTGCATCGATCTCGGCTTCGTCTACGTCGTCCGGATCTGCGCTCAGCTTCTCGAGGAGGGCGGCCTCGGCAGGCACTGTTCCACTGTCATGTAGGTCATCTAGAAAACGCAGATAAGTGCCCATGAAGTCCGGACGGATGGCTATGGCGGTTTCACCCTTGGCGTTCCGATAGGGAGCAAAGCCGTTCAACAATGCATCTTGTAGAGTAGCGCGTGAGATCTGCATCGAGGGTGAGGCACCCAGTGGAGCGAGGTGCTGACGAATATCCCAGCCGGCGAAAACCTCGGCGTCATCCCACCACCCGAGAATGACCGTCTTAACACCGGCCGGGTTTGTAAGCTGATCGAAGCCAGTCACCTGGATCCGGAATTCATCCGGATTCCGTCCCTTGCCCCCATGGCTTATGTTCCAGATATAGACCCGAACGGCAAAGTTGCTGCCCTCTTTGAAAATCTGAAATGTCGCAGGATGTTCGTCTTTCGATAGAAAAAGCACGCCCCAACCGCCTATCTTGGGCGCTTCGACAAAACGGGCGACGAGATCCGGTTTATTGAGGCGGGCCATGGCTATTCGTCCAGCGCTCGAGCTGCGATGGAAGGTGTCTCGGGCGCCATTGAGCCGCCTGTCGACCGCTGGGGCTTCTTGCCAGTGGTCGCCGGACGTTTGCGGCCACCTTCTGGGTCAAGCGGGATCGGATCGGGACCGTTCCAAAGCAGGCCAGGGCGGGGAATCTTGTAAAAACCCTCCTCGTCCTTGGCGATAGCTCGCTCGGTTGCCGGGTTTGAGAAGCGGCCAATGGCGCCGTCCAGGTACTCCTCCACCAATTCCGCGCAGACCCAGCGTCTGCCCAGCCGCTCCGCGACTTCGCCGGTGATACAGCTGCCGCCGAACGGGTCGAAAACGGAGTCGCCGGGATCGGTCAACATACGGATGAAGTATTCCGGCAAGTCGGCCGGAAACCGGGCAGGGTGCGCCTTGATGCCCTTGTCCTGGCAGTAGCGCATGTACGCGCTATTGCTCTCGGTGTTGGGGATGGCCAGGAGATTCGGCGGAATGGCCGCCCCGTTGTTTACCGAAAACTTGTCGCTGATATCGTGCCCCGATGGCCGCAGCTTTGCCTTGTAGCCATTGGTTAGCAGCAGTTCCATGCTCGGGCTATAGGGTTGCAACACGCGCCGATTGTTGGCGCGCGGCCACTCGGTTTTCGACAGCCACCATACCGTGTTGATGGCATCCTTGACCCGAATGCGTCGGACATTCACCCATTCGGCCGGGGTCGGTAGCTTGGATGGGTTCCACCAATAGAATTCCTGCGCCAGGTGGAAGCCGTACTCCTCGCACAGCATGATCAGCAGTTTGAAATGATACAGGCTGCGCACTGGGGCACCAGGCTTCCAGGCTCCCCCGAGGTCAATCACCAGGCTCCCGCTGTCCTTGAGGATGCGATGAAACTGCTTCGCAAAATCGCGAAACCAGTTCAGGTAGGCGTCTTCCTGCTCGTTCCCGTACTCCTTTTTCCGGGTCAGCGCGAAAGGCGGGCTGGTGACGATAAGGTCGACGGTCGACGCCTTCGTCGCCTTCATCACGTCGAGGCTGTCGGCGTGGAAGATGCGTCCCAGCTTGGTCGTAAGGAAGAGGGGCAGGGGCTTTACTTTTTTCATTGCTATACAGCCCCCAAGTCGATTTTTTTCAATGCCATGGCGTATTCTGCCTCACGGCGGAATGCGTCGATTAGGTAGGCCGGACTTGCCGTCACGGCCTCAAGGTCGGCCCGGTCGATCATGACGATCGCCAGATTGGAATCGCTCATGATTTTGTTGGCGTAGCGCCGCGCTTCGGAACCGATCTCACCTGTCGTGACGATCACGATGACGGTGCTCTTGAGGAAGTGCGTCAGCCCGACTTCCTTCGCCACGTCATCCAGCGCCACCCGCGCGGTGTTCTTGCACTGGACCTGCCAGCGCGAATAGACCAGCCGTGCTGACTGGAAAATCAGATCAACCTCAGCGCCGCCCGTGGCACTAGCGCGCAGCCGGGTTGCCACGTAGTCCATGGCGAGGTTGCGCATCAATTTGAAGGCGAGGGCCTCGAGGCCGAGCCCGGAAACGTAGCGATCCTCCGATTTTATTTCCTCGAGGATCTCAGCCAATGGCTTGGTGAGCAGGCTGAGCAGCTTCGGATCGACTTGGTCTTTCAGCTGGTCGAGGAGGGGACCGATAATCTCGGCGTCGACCTTGGCCGTGGGCGCGACCAGAAACGGCTTTGCTCCCCGTCCGGTCGTGGTTTTCGTCGCCTCGATGTAGCCGGCGGCGCTCAAGGCGTTGAGGACATCCTTGGGCAAGCTTTTGTCCGGGAATCGCACGCCATAGGTGGCTGAGGCCAGTTTCACGATCTCGTTGGCCGGTTGCGGCTCGGCTATGCCCGTGTTGGCTAGGGCGAGCAGAAACGCTCGTTGCTGAGGGGTAAATTTGGCCAGTGTCGGATAATCTTCAGGGTCGGTTCCTAGGACGGCCCGCAAGCGGATCGTGTTCACCTGCCAGCGGTTGCCGACGATCACACCCGCCTTGGCAAGCCACAGGCGCATCATGCTGGGATGCTTGCCGCCACGGGGGAACAGCACACCGCGTTCTTCCAATGAATGACGCAGCGTATCCAGCGTAATTTCCTCGCCGGCGGCCACCATGTCCTGGAGGCATTGGACAAGGGTCATGCCCTTCAAATTGAGAAGGATATGTTTGGCGAGCGCCTCATAGAGCGCCTGCTCGTCGCCACGAAGGTCAAAAAGCTCCTGACCAAAGGGCGTAAACCGCGCCTGCCGATCGATCAGGCCGTAGGCGATCATGCCGAGCTTGCAGTTGTTGGCGAGCTTGCCGCGGTTGTACTCGCCGTCCTGGTCTGGCTCAGGCTGAGCGGAATGCTTGGAAAAATAGGTCGCCATGACTTCGGCTTCCAAGGCGTGAAAGTCACCCTGGTGACGGTTCACGATCTCCAGCAGCTCTGGTAGGTGGATTTGCGACGGTGAAAATTCGCTGCCGAACGGGAGGTCGCTGCGCTGGATAGCCATTATTTCCGGCTTTCCATGCGTCCTGCAGGCCTCCTGGGTGCAGACATCGGTGAAGACGATCGGCCCAAATAGTCCTGTACCGCTCGGCGAATGACCCACGCAGCTGACACGTCATTGCGCTTGGCCCTGGCACAGACCTCCTTATAGTCTTCCTCTTCCAGCGTAACGGTGAGTCGTGCCGGATGCTTGTCGGTTCTAGGCCGCCCCATGTGATTCGCCTCGGTGTTTTCTTCACCACGTTATCACGGGAACGAAAGAGGAATAGCTGCGTCGGGATATTCGTGCACAAGGAACAGGCACCAATGCATCCCACGTGTGTCCTAGCGCGGCAGGATTTGAGGGTCAGATCATGCGGCGCTATCGCGAGGACCAGTTCGTTTGCAATCTCTGCTTCGGTGACGAGGAGATTCGCGGCTTCATCGAATGGGCCGCCATACGCAAGCGCTGTTCATTTTGCGGCAGGCGCGGTCATCGCGAGATTGCCGCACCGCTGGACGATGTCGTCGATTTGATCGAACGAGGCATCTCAGAACATCTACGACAACCCCGACAACGCCGGAGTCCCTTGGGAGTCTGCGGAAGGGGGGTACCAACTCCCAACCTACACTACCTACGAACTGCTGTCGGATATGATTGGGCTTGATTTACCGCGAGACAGCGACGGCACGCTCCTGAACGCGATCGTCGATGGCATCGACAACGAGCTCTGGTCAGAAGCCCACCCTTTTTCGCTCACACCAGAGCAGCGCCTATCAATCAGTTGGGAACAGTTCTGTGAGTACGTTAAATTTAAGCGGCGCTACTTTTTTTGAGTGAGCGACGCTATCCTACCGGCGAGCTTTACGAGCCCGCTCAGGTTCTCGAAATGATCTTCGAGTATGCGCAGGACGCCCGGCTGTTTGTGACCCTGCCGTCCGGCACAATGCTGACGAGGGCTCGGCACCAGGCCAAAAAAGGGCAGTTCAGAACTGCGGCAGATCTGGGACCCCCTCCCAAGACCTTGGCAAAGGCAAATCGCATGAGCCCGCCCGGCATCGTTGTGTTCTATGCTTCCGAGGAGAGCGCTACGGCCTTGGCGGAGGTCGCGGACCAAGCTGGGACATTTGCCGTTGGGGTCTTCGAAACTCTGCGGGATGCAACGATCCTCGACCTGACCAACCTTCCGCCCGTGCCCTCGATCTTCTGGGAAATTCCCGACTCTATGGAATATGATCCGCGCCCGCGTCGACGGTTCCTTCAAGAAGTCGAAAGCGATATCTCTCGCCCGATCGCTCGCGACGATAAAATCCATATTGAATACGTTCCCACCCAAATCGTGGCGGAATATCTGCGGACCGTCAAAACCGTTGACGGTCGCCAGGTTGACGGTGTTCGCTATCGAAGCACACGCCGCGCCGGCGGAAGCTCCATCGTCCTGTTCGCGGACCAAGATAATGTCGTCCTTCCGCCAGAGCTTCGCGGGGACTACTACGGCCTGAAGCAAGATAGGTGGCTAGAGCTTCGCAAGGTGTCGAATCGCGCCGTGTCGAAGGATCGGGTCGCGGATTGGGCTCTGAATGCACCGAGATGGTGATTTTGGGCGCTGCCGCATGACGGGCCGAGGTCGTGCAGAGCAGAGAGTCTGGGTGCAATGAGTTACACAAATTCTTGCACACCAGAACCGGATATGCCATAAATCGTTTGTAAATCAACGAGATGAAAGAAGGCTATTCGGTCTCCAAATATGCCGATGGGCTGCCGCTCTATCGACAGGAAGCCATCTATGCCCGCGATGGCGTCGAACTCAGCCGCGCGCTGATGGCGCAATGGATGGGTAAGGTCGGCTTCGAGCTTCAACCGCTGGCCGATCATGTATTGGAGCGCATCCGCCAAGCTGAAAGGATGTTTGCGGACGAGACGTCGTTACCGACCCTTGCGCCGGGCAGCGGCAAAGTCCGGAAGGCATGGTTATGGGCATACGCCCGCGATGATCGGCCGTTTGGCGGGACAGCGCCGCCCATGGTGGCGTATCACTTCGAAGACAGTCGCGGCAGCGAGTGTGTCGCACGGCACGTCGCGGGCTTCACCGGCATTCTGCAGGTTGACGGATACTCCGCCTACACCAAGCTCGACAAGGCAAGTGCCGGCACCAATGATGCAATGACGCTCGCAGGATGCTGGGCGCATCTACGCCGGCGCTTCTATGAGTTGCACATCAGCGGTGCTTCGCGTCTGGCGTCACAGACGGTCGCGACGATGGCCGGCTTGTGGAAGGTAGAGGATGAAATCCGGGGCCATAGTCCGGCGGCTCGCATGGCTGCACGCCAGGATCGGTCCGCGGCGATCGTTGCCCACCTGTTCAGGCTATGGGAAAAGGAATTGCCTCGCATCTCCGGAAAGTCAAAACTGGCCGAGGCGATCCGGTATGCAACATCACGTCGCGCGGTGCTCGAACACTTCCTCATCGACGGGCGGGCCGAAATCGACTCCAATATCGTCGAGCGCGACATCAGGCCGCAAACAATAATCAGAAAAAACAGTCTCTTCGCTGGCTCCGAGGGCGGGGGACGCGTTTGGGCGACCATAGCCACCATGTTGCAGACGGCAAAAATGAACGGCGTCGATCCACTCGTCTGGCTCCAGCAAACCCTTGAGCGCATCGCCAAGGGCTGGACAATCTCCCGCATCGATCAGCTCATGCCGTGGAACTTCAATCCGGCTACGCTATGAGCTAACCGCTTACCGTTCAGTGTTGTCCGATGCCCGACAATGTCGGGTACGCAACGTAGCAGAATCTGATCTATGAGTTGTTTTTAGATGCTTTTTTGTTTTGGCACGCTACATGCTAGGCTATCGGCAAAACGCGTTCGGACTGAGGAGAAGTCGTCTCATGGCCGCGAAAAGCCGCTGAATTACGCCACCTCCCAAGGCGTACCCGGCCCGGCAGCGAGCTCAGTCTCCTGCCGGGCATCCGGTTTCAGGGTGTATGTGCTCCTGGTGTTCAGAAGTTGAAGTTGGGCGGCGGCAATGTCCGGCTGAAGAGGATTGCGGCGGATGGAATATGAGAAGGCAATCTCCAACCGTCTCGAGAGGGATTTCCGACGGCATCAAGAAGCGCCGGATAGACTCAGCGCCCAGGGGCGAGGAACTCGTCGTCGAGGAGCTTTTGTCCGACGATGCGATGGTGGCATCGGGATAACATCGCCGGCATGAGCGACCAAAGCCGGCGTCTGTTCGACGGGATGATCGCGTCGGCGCCGTCCGTGAGCTGGCGCGAGATCTCCATGTCCATCACCGCATGAGCAGATCCACCACGAGAACTCCTGCGCCCAATCAGACGCGACGCTCGGCTGCTATTTGTCCGTCGCTGCTGAGATACCCCGCTCGGATCGGAGGGGGCGCCCTCGTCACCGAATTCCCAACCGATCGGATCCTGACGGAGACAGATGGCCCCTTGCCGCAGCGCGTTTGCGGAGAGCCTTGCATGTGTCGTGCCAAATGAGAAAATCGTTTCAGAACAATGCGACGGCGCCGATAGCGCTTATGTCTCATGTCCGACATCGTCGAAGATCCGACAACGACTGCAACCGTAGGCGTCGCCATGGCGCCAGCTAGCGCCACCGTCGACGAAAATATCTGCACCAGGTCTTGCGGGCGGCCAATCTCGCGCGTGGCGGTGCGGCGGGAAACTGCGCAAGGTAACTTTCCATGGCTTTTCACTGCCAGCGAGCCGGTCAGCCGCGAAACGCTCGCCCAGCATCGTCGACAAGAACTGCAGCATCGATCTTCTCATCGATGACATTCGCGAGGAGTTGCGCGTTCGCCCGACGATCTGGGCGCTGTCGCCAGCGGCTGGAGCGAGGAGAAGGTTTTCTGCAGCTTTTGCCGACGGCGCTCTTGGCCCAAGTCTCAAAACATCTCCGCCAGCGGGCCCTGCCGGAGTGTGGCCGGCGGGGAAGGGCCTGAACGGCAGCTCGCCGAGCGAGCTCGCGCAACAGATCGAGCAGTCTTCGTGACGGAAATCACGTGGCATACGGCATCGGAAAGAGGACGTTCACCCCGAAAAATCACGGTGACCGATCATGCCAGCTACCCGGGCTGTTCAGCCCCGAGGAGATCGCGAAGAAACGATCAGCGAAGCGTCTCCGCTCGTTGGCGAGATCCGAAGGCTGCCGCGTAATTCTGTCTCCGGTGGCCGACACGACCGGTAGCGGATCATCTTGCGATCCGCGCCGACAATGGAACAGGCGTGCCGTTCCTACAGGCCCATGACGGCCTGCAGATGCACGACGGCTTCGCGCTTGGCGGCGGGCCCTACCATTAATGGGATGGTCCCCCCGTTTTCCTCGCTCATCATGAGGAGGTCAGATCAATGGAGGGAAGTAGATGACGCATCGCAATTTGCCGCGATCCGCAGCTGTCTATGGAATCGATGTTGGCAAGAACATCTTCCACGTCGTTGGCCTGAGCTGCGACGGCAAGCCTGTTCAGAAAGCTCGCTTTCGACGAGACACCCCTTCTGCAGTTCTTTACACGCGCAGATCCCCTCGTTCAGGTCACCCGCACACACGGTCTGGCTGGTGTCGGCGAGAAGAGACGCCGCTCCAGCCAGCTCTATCAACAGAAGCCGACATCAGTCCCTGAGTCGGGCTTGCAATGCCTGCCGATTGACGACGAGGTTGTGGAGGTTCAGCAGGCCTGGCTGCCATCTCTGCAATCGCCTAACCAGCGCCCGCGTGCCGTCCACCACAAAGACGCCGCAATCATAACCGTTCCGCTGCTGGGCCATGCCGGGAGACTCCACACCGGCGCCCAGCCTTGCTGCGAGCTCTGCTGCAGGCTTGTCATTGTATCCCCTGTTGGAGTCGTAGTGATAAGCAACCGGCCTTTCCCGGTCGCTGCGATCAACCAACAGCAGCGACCAATGGCTGCCGCGGCGACTAGGATCCGTAGCACTGGCGTCGTTCACTGGCACAAACAGGAAGTCGGCTGTATCGTTACCGTTCCGACTATGCACGATGCGCTGGAATGCGCTTAGCGTGACGCTCTCGGGGCCCAAGCGCAGATGATAATTGGCTACGAGCGGATCCACGAACCGCGTCCGGGCGGCGAGATCTGGATTGTTCCCCTGCAACTCCTGCTCCAGGAGCTCGTAATCCCTCAGGATATGTTCGTCGCCCAGCCATTGCCTGGCGCCGAGCACCCGCCCGCTGCGGTCGTGGGACGAGGCTGTAGGATACGAAGCACCGATCTGAGCATCGGAGGATGTGCTCGCAAACACCGGCGCATAATGAGCATCGTCACGCAGCTCGTGCGGTGTGGACGGCAAATCAATCAGAGAGCCAAGCCCGCGGTAGATATCTGACGACGGAGCCCTTGCCGGTGCCGCTAACGCAGCTTCACTCATGGGCCGAAGTCGAGGGTGATGGATGAGCTGAACGTCATTAGGCCCCCGGGTCCCCAAGACGGCGGTGTAGCGCTCACCGCGAATGTCGTAGCTCATGACCCGCTGTTCCGCGTCCGGCAATAGGCCCAAGTGGCTCAAGCTCGAGAGCATCGTTTCCGGGGCGGATTGGGTGCGGTGGGAAAAGTCCTCGGGAGCGGCGAAGGAAACATCAATTGTCTCACCGACTGGGGGGCCGGTCTCCTCAGCCCTCGCGAACGCTGGCACGGCTTGCTCCATCGTCGGTCGAAAGAGCTCTGGCGAGGCGGAATTCTCCGCCCGCAAGCTGGGCTGCGGAGCGAGTGGTCGGTATCTGAGTGGCACCTGCTCGATTGGTAGCAGGTTGCTCCTGTCCAGTGCACCCATAAGCTCGTCTGCGGCCTGCTGGTGGTCGTGGCGCCAGCTCAGGGGACGAAAGGACTCTACGGGATCCGGTGCTTGGTGATGGTGGGCAGTTGGCACGAGAGACGATGGTAGAACAGCGTCTTCATTACCTTCCCCAGGGAGCTTCTCTGGCCAACCGAATGCCTCCTGCGGCGCGCTGTGCTGCGCAGCGGCGTCCCCAATGGGACTAGCCTCCATGCCGACCGCGTCTTGCGGATGAGCAGCAGGGGCAATTTCACGCCCGAGTGCGGCGCGCGGCAGGAACTTTTGGAGATGAACCAGTGCAGCACCGATCGTTGGCTCACCATTGGGCGAGGCCTTATAGCTCTCGACATCTTTATCCAGCGACTTCTCGTAAAGCCGAGCCGCAATCCCCAGCTTGTTGTTTTCACGCAGGTATTGACTGAAACGTTTAAGAGCGGTTGAATAGCCGCCAACAGTATCTGGACTCGGCCCGGTTGCAGGCGCTGCCTCGTACTCTTTGATGAGAGCCGCTCTGTACCTTCTGACGAGCGCCGCGTCGTCAGGATGGGGATTCAGGACAGCGCGGCCCACCATTGGCGCGGCTCCACCTGCCGACTTCTTGAGATGACCCAGTGCGCCAGCCACGGATGAGGAACCACCCTTGCTCTCGTACTCCTTGAGATCCTGAATCAGCGACCGATGGTAAAGCCGAGCAGCAAATCCCGGCCTGTTGTTTTGAAGGAGCCAACGACCAAAGCCGAATAGAGGATTTACATTGCGCGTGACCGTGCTCTCCTTGGCCTTACCCGCGCGGAGTGCTGACCTCAGCCCTTCGATAACGGTCGCATCGCTGGAATAAAGAGGACGTTTGTCGCGACCGTCGGAGACCACTATTGGAGGATCCGGCTGCTCTGCCGAGGGCATCGACCCACCGCCTCCGGCATGCGATGCTGGGGCGTATTCGTGCTCGTCCCCCGGCATCATGAGTTGCGTCTCCCATGCCGATGTACCCACTTGATGGGCGGGATCATGCATTGGTTCGATTTCCTCCATTTCCTCCCGCAACCAAGCCAAAGATTGTCGAACGGCCTGCGCGGCCTCGCCAACCGCGGAGGACGTCTCCTCAGCCTTGGTGAACGCCGGCCCGGCAGGCGCCGGCACAGAATGAGAATGGTCACGCAACTCGAACGGTGCGGGCGGATGATGGCGCGCCGTTGAGTGACCCGGCTGCAGCATCGAGGCACCCAGCATCGGCACACCGCCTCCGGCGTACGGCGCCGCGGAGTGTTCTTGTCCGCTCCCTAGCATCATGGGCTGTGCTTCCCATGGCAATGCACCCACCTGATGGGTGGGGGCCTGCATCGGCACGCGAGCGCCTGAATTGCCGATCTCGCTCAGTTGCGGCTCAGTGGCAACGTCGCCTGGCGGGAGGTTGCTCCTGTCCAGTGCACCCATCAGCTCGTCCAGCGCGCGCTGGTCGCCGTGGTGCCAGTTCAAGTGACGAAAGGGCTCTGCGGGATCCGGTGCTTGGTGATGGTGGGCAGTTGGCACGAGAGACGATGGTAGAACAGCGTCGTCTTCATTACCTTGCCCAGGGAGCTTCTCTGGCCAACCGAATGCCTCCTGCGGCGCGCTGTGCTGCGCAGCGGCGTCCCCAATGGAACGAGCCTCCATGCCGATCGCGTCTTCCGGATGAGCAGCAAGGGCAATTTCGCGTCCGAGCACGGCGCGCGGCAGGACCTTCTGGAGATGGGCCAGTGCGGCACCGAGCTTTTGGTCACCACCGGAGTCCCTATAGCGCCTGACATCTTCATCCAGCGACAGCGACCCCTCGTAAAGCCGAGCCGCAATCTCCTGTTTGTTGTTTTTACGCAGGTACTCACTAAAGCGGGTAAGAGCATGTGCATATCTCCTGGTGGTATTTGACGGGAGATTGTTCGCAAAGGCTGCTGCTTGGTACTTTTGGACGAGTGCTTCGTCGGGATAAGGATCAAGGACAGCTCGGTTTACGATTGGCCGGGCTCCGCTCGCTGTCGCCTTGAGATCAGCTAGTGCCGTAACGACCGACGAAGGACCACCCGTTCTCTCGAACTCCTGGACATCCCAGGTCAGCGACTCGTCGTCAAACCGAGCAGCAATGCCCGGCTTGTTGTTTTCAAAGAGCCAACGAGCCAAGGTGAGAAGATGCTCTCCATTGGATTCGGTGATCGCTTGCTCAAATCCCAAGATAAGGGACGCGTCATCGGAATAAAGAGGGCGCGTGCTGCCAGTTACGCAAACCCCTGTTGACTGGCCCGGCTGCACCGCCGAGGCCATCGGCACACCGCCTCCGGCGTACAGCGCCGCGGCGTGTTCTTGTCCGCTCCCTTGCATCAGGGGCTGCGCTGCCGATGGCAATGCACCCACTTGATGGGTGGCGGCCTGCATCAGCACGCGAGCGCCTGAATTGCCGATCTCGCTCATCTGCGGCTCAGTGGCAACGTCCTGCAGATTGTTCAGGGTCCTCTGCTTCTTCGCTGGTCTCAACTCCGCTGTATCATGCTCACTGTTGATGAGGACCTCCTCGCCTGGTAGCGCGACGTCTGCCTGGATCGCCCTCTCGATGAGGGTCTGGTTGTTTTGAGAGGGATAACTTCGACGTCCGCCACGAGCTGGCCCATCGATGAGGCTCTGGTTGTTTTGACCAGCCGGTGCATTACGCTCGCGATACTTACGAATCGCCTCCAAGGCGGCCCGCATTTGCGTCTTCGGGAACGCGGCGCCAGCGATAGCGACCAACGAATCGTGACCAAGCCCTTCAATCGTCTCGCCCCGAAACCCGAGATAATCCCCCAATTTGCGAAGAGCCCCAGCATAATTCTGCACGGTCTTCGGCTGCAGTTTCCGCCGCGCAGCGTCTGCCTGAACTGCGGCGTCGATGAGGCTCAGGTCTCCCTGAGACAGATGAGGATGGAACGGGTCTGGCAGAGCCGGGACGCCGGGGGCGGGAATTCGGGCAGCGGCCCGGCGCGCCTCGCCCAAGTGCTGCTCAAAGCCCTCTTGCCCGGCCTGTCCCGCTTGCTCTCGCGATACCGCGTGCTGCACCTGCCGCCAAGCTGTTACATTGGATCGGTCAAGTTTGTGCGGGTCCACGCTAGCCTCACGTCCACAGATCAGCTGAGCAACCTACTCGGACAAACTTTCGAGAAGCTGACGAAGTCCGCGATCCCGGAACGCGTAGGCGAGCGGAACGACTTCGTAGATGTTGCAGGTCTCGATCAAGGATTGCGATGCCTCTCGCTGCCGGCACTGGAGCCCCCTTGCAAGGATACGCCGGTCTTGCCCCTCCAGAAGATGAAGGACACGCGCGCCGCGCTGGTCCAGCAATTTGCGACCGCGCATTTCCTACATCCGGCAGCGGCATTCGCGCCGCCGATCCAGAGCGTCACGGCCTGGGTGGCGAAGCACGACGCCGCTAAAGACCGACGGCGACGAGGACACCGCGGGCGAGCCAGAACAGCTGGACGAACTCGATAGCGATCAGTCGGAGACGCACGATGGAAGCGAGGACGAGGAAGGCGCCGGCGAAGTCAAGCCCTCGCAGGAGGAACTGGAAGCCTACGGCGTCGCGGCGGAATCGCCCGCGGTACTTCATTTCTCTTCCGAACGATCCCGCCGCCAGACTGCCGGCGGCGGTCTGTTTCCAGCATCCGAACAAAGAGGCTATCCCCAGGTCCAGTCATCGACATCGTGCCGCTCGG
Organism: Mesorhizobium caraganae; assembly: GCF_016836705.1. Taxonomy (GTDB): domain Bacteria; phylum Pseudomonadota; class Alphaproteobacteria; order Rhizobiales; family Rhizobiaceae; genus Mesorhizobium; species Mesorhizobium caraganae. The sequence goes on from NZ_JAFCGY010000056.1 coordinate 18,617, forward strand.
CTCGATCCGCCTCGCTCAAACCGCTCTGCTCCCGCCACACACATTCGTCGCCTGCAGGCCATGGCGGAATGGAAGACCGTGACGGCTGTCAGGCGAAATGAGAAATTGACCCCCACACGAAACGAAGAACTGACCCCTCGTTTTTGAGAGGATCAGTAGATGCACGATGAATTTCCATCGAAGCTCGCGTTGTCGAAAACGGTGCGGGTTGAGGAGATGCGGTCGGGGGAAGAAGTTTCAGCAATGGTGCGACTGCATGGGATTGGCTGGGGAGCGAAACGGATCGCACAGGAGTTCGGTTGCGCGCGCAATACGGTTCGTCGCTACCTTCGTGAAGGCGGTGTGGTGTCGTATCGCCAGCCAGTCCGTCGAACGGCATTTGACGGACTGGACGATTGGCTTCGGGAGCGGTTTTTCCGCCATGAAGGCAATGCAGACGTCATTCGCCAGGAGCTGGCGAGCGAGCATGGGATTGTGATCGGGCTTCGCTCGGTGGAGCTGAGGGTGAAGCGCTGGCGCCGGGAATTGAAGGCGCAGAAGCGGGCAACGATCCGCTTTGAGACGGCTCCCGGTCATCAGATGCAGATCGACTTCGGCGATACGCGTGTCTGGATCGGCGGCGAGCGGGTGCGGGTTCATGTGTTTGTCGCCACGCTTGGCTATTCGCGCCGGATGCATGTCCGGGCCTCGCAGAGACAGCGCCAGGCCGACTGGTTCGAAGGGATGGAAGGCGCTTTCCTGCGGTTTGGCGGCGTTCCTGCGGAAGTCCTGATCGATAATGCGAAGGCGCTTGTCGAACACCATGACGCGGTGACGCGAGAGATGAGGTTCAACGCGCGGCTGCATGCTTTCGCCCGGTACTGGGGCTTCACGCCGCGGGCCTGTGCTCCCTATCGGGCACGCACGAAAGGAAAGGACGAACGCGGCGTCGGCTACGTCAAGAAGAACGCTGTCGCCGGACGCCGGTTCGAGAGCTGGGCGGCGTTCGAGGCGCATCTGGACCGGTGGACACGCGAGATCGCCGACCAGCGAGAACACGGCACCACCGGCGTCGCGCCGGTGGAACGCTTTGGCGATGAAGCTCGTGCGCTTCGCCCCTTGGCTGGCCGTGCCCCGTTTGGTCAGTTGAGGGATCTGGTCCGCAAGGTCCAGGCCGACTGCGCGATCGATCTCGACACGAACAGTTACTCCGTCCCCTGGCGACTAATCGGAGAGAGCGTCCAGGTCGTGGTTCTGGCCGGCCGGGTGATCATCCGTCATGCGGGCCAGGTGGTGGCCGATCACGCATTGTGCCGGGGGCGCCGACAACGGATCGTGGACCGCGCTCATTTTGTCGGGGTTGCCGGCTTCGAAGGGCCAGTGCGCGCAGCTCCAATTGAGGTCGCTCCAGCCACCTTGCTGCGACCGCTCGCGGAATACGAGGCGGTTGTCGGAGGGGCCTGGTGATGACGACCGTTGATCATGACGTGCTCATCGCAACGCTCGATCGGCTGAAGCTGACGGCAATCCGTGACCAGCTCGACACGTTGCTGGACGAAGCTGCCCGTTCGAAGATGAACTTGCGGGAAGCATTGGCCTTCCTGGTGTCGCGCGAGATCGCCCGGCGCGACGAGCGGCGGGACTGTCAGGATTTCCGTGTACGGGCGGGCATAATGGGTAAAAAGGAATCCCACTATGTCCCGACGCAAAGAGCCTGCGATACCGAACGAGCTTCTCGACCAGCTATTGGCGGGTGGTGCTGCCA
>NZ_JAFCGY010000057.1 GCF_016836705.1 Mesorhizobium caraganae
ATAAGGAGCGTGGCGCTCTATGCCGGCGCACCTGAGATTCCAGAAAACTTCTATCCGCGTCGCTCAGAACGACGACGTCCGCCTGCCTGCCAACCATCGATCAAACTCCTGCTCTTGTGACAGAAGCGGAACAAAATGAACCTTACTTTGGTTCCAGGTGACTAGGATTCCATCACTGCGCGATCAGTTCGATTGTCGGCTCCACGTGCATTGGGCCGAACACCATCGCGTGTGCCTTTTCCTTCCGCCAGATCTTCAAGCGGCGCTGCAACGTGCGCAGAAGTGGATCAGGATATTGCCCCGGCTGCTCCGCCTGCAGACGCACCAGTAATTCGCGGCTCGTCCGCCAGGGCTCTTCGTCGAACCACGCGCGCAACTGGCCTGTGACCTTCACGAGCGGATCCGGTCGGCGACGCCCCCGCTTTTGCCTTGGCTTGGCTCGTGCCGTTGGGCGGACTTCCCCCTCCTTCCAAGCCGTTCGCAGACCCGACAGGAATTGGTCCAGCGCCGGATCGCTCACCACCAGCGCAGGCGTGCAGGATTCATCGGCAATGTCGACGAGGCGCTGCTGCGCCGATCGCATCTCCTGCAACAGCTTTACCGGGTCCAGCCTCGCCTGTGTTTGCGCAAGCCTGGCACGAACCGGTTCAGGCGTGCGTGGATCTGCCAGCAGTCGCTGGCACGGTGTTGCCGCAGGGTGATAGCGCTTGCGCACGCGGGCGCCGTCCCGTTCCTTTCCGGCCAGCTTGAAGGAGGGTTGGAAGAAGTTCACGAACAGCCGAACCGTCGAATAGAGCTGTGCAAGGGCAGCAGCGGCTTCGAGCCCCTCCAGACGGCGATACCCGACAATGCGTCGGACCACGGCGCCGTTCTTCTGTTCGACGAAGGCCTGGTCATTTTTGCGGTAAGGACGGCAGCGGGTGAACTCGATACCGGCATCCAGACAGTAGTCGCGTATCGTCTCGTTCAGGAACACGCTGTCGTTGTCCGTGTCGAATCCGAGAAGCTGAAATGGCAGGAGCCGCCGTAATACCGTCAGCACCTCGCTCAACAGCTTCTGTTCACGCACCAGCAAGGGCGCGCATTCCGTCCATCCGCTCGCGATGTCGGTAAGACAAAGCGTTTGTATGAAGCTTCCTCGCGTCGTCGGTCCGCTGTGCGCCACCAGGTCGGCCTCGACGAATCCAGGCGGAGGATCCTGCCAATCGGAGAAGGTTCGGATCGGAATGCTGCGCCGCAGCGCGGTGGACGCTGTACTGCGACGGCGTCTCGGCCCACCAGCGATGTCTCGAACCTCGCGAAGGGCGCGGTCGATCGTGGCCGCGCTCATCGCCAATAGCCGTGTGCGGATCTCGGCGGTTAGATGCAGATGCCCGTGACGCTCCATCGCCTCCACCAAAATCGGAATCAGCATCTTCAGACGCTTGCCGCAGATGCGATCCGAGGCTTCCCAGAGCACGATCAGCGCTTCGCGCACCGCGTCGTCATAAAGCCGGCGCTCCGGTCGCGGGCCCGAACGCTGCGCCTGTGGTCCATTCCGCAGCAACCGCATGGCATGCTTGCGGTGAAAGCCGCTTACCGCCGCGAATTCATCGAGAATGCGCGACTTCTCTGCCCGATCGCCTCGGGCGTAGCGCTTCGCTACCACCTTCACCAGCTCATCCCGCGTCGCCATGCTTATCCGCCTCATCTGATTTGCTCCCGCCCCAAAACTGCGGGGAGCAAATCAGATGAGGCAACGGCCCAACATCCGGGAGCAGTTCAGGCGATGCAATGCGCCGCGTGCGTGAGTTGACGGGCGCTGACGCCGAGGTGATGGCGATGGTCGAGCCGCTGCTTGCAATCCTCGGTGTCATGTTGAGAGAGTTCGCTCGCCTGACGAAGCAGGTTCTCGACATCGTCCGCAATGAAGAAGTCTGCCGGCGGCTGAAGAGCGCGCCGGGCGTCGGGCCGATCACCGCGCTCGCCTTCCGCGCCACGATCGACCGGCCTGAGCGGTTCGGCTCGTCGCAGGCGGTGGGGGCGCATCTGGGACTGACGCCGGCACGCTACCAGTCCGGCGAAACCGGACATCCAGGGAAAGGTCAGCCGATGCGGCGACGAACTTGCACGCACCGCGCTTTATGAGGCGGCCCACACACTGCTGGTGCGATTCAAAGAAGTGGTCGAGCCTCAGAGCATGGGGCATGAACATCGCCAGGCGGCGCGGCATGGCACGAGCCCGGGTCGCGGTCGCCCGCAAACTGGCCGTCATTCTGCATCGCATGTGGGCCGACGCGACCGAGTTCCGCTTTGGAAAGGAGCCTGTTCACCTGGCGGCGTGAGCTGAGACAGATCGAGGAGCAAGCAACACGAACAAAGCCTTCGCCCGAAAGGGCAATGCCCGGATCGTTCCCTGGGGACGATGGGCGAGGCGATCTCGTTGAGAGTCCCGAACCTGCCGGCCCAAGCGCGGCAAGGTCGAGCTTGTTTTGCCTGCATGCTTGTTCGAAGCCGGCCATGAACTCGGAGCCGCCGTCGACCTGGATGCCGGTGACCTTGAAGGGCATTTGGCAGAGCACCTTGTCAAGGAAGCGGGCGGCGAGATCGGCGCTTGCGCGGCCGGCGATGCCAGCGACGGTTCATTTGGCGACCGGATCGAAGGCGGTGAAGTGCTTGATGGCCTTGCCGGGCGCGAGGTTGATGAAGACGGTGTCGATCTGGACGATTTGTCCCGGCCACTTCGGCTTGAGGCCCTTGGGCACGCCCCAAGGACGTCGAAACATCATGCCACTTGGCGAAGCATCGGCGCCGAAAACACCGGACGTCAATGGCGCCGTTTCGTGGAATCGTGTGCCATTGGCACTGTCGAGGACAGAAGACGCACGCAAACAGCGACCAGACTGTTGGAACCGCGCAGCAACAGCCAGCGCGGTGTGAGCGGGTCAAAGGAATCGATTTCATAGGCGCTATCGACCCCTGTGTGCCGTTCAAGACGTCCCTTGAAGGCTCAGTAGAGCGGACGGTGGATTGCACGCCGTTTGTAAGTTCGCTGTGAGCTTCACCGCTTGAGTTTTTGCAGGGTGTCCTGCGAGATCGCACACGAGATCGATCAGGCGCTTACGGTTGCAGTCATTGTCGGATCTTCGACGATGTCGGACATGCGACACAGCGCCATCAGAGTGATCGCATTGTTCCGAAACGATTTTCCTAGTTGGCACGACACATGCTGTCCTATCCGCAAACGCACTGCCGCTCCGCACCGACTGAGAAGAACTCATCCCATGATCACGCTTTTCGAACATGCGGTCGCCGCCGCGAACACTGAGCGTTCCCGAGCCGACGGAAGCCTATGCGCTTTCATTCCTAGGGTTGTCCGGACATGACCGCATTCGATTTCCGTCCAACTCTGAATGCTCCCGACGATGATCCCTATCTTTGGCTTGAAGATATAGAGGGCGAACGGTCGCTTGACTGGACCGCCAGCCAGTCGGCCAGGACACTGGGCCACTTCGGTGGAACGCGGTTCGAGCGCGACCGCGCGGCCCTGACAGCGATTTTCGACCGTCCCGACAAGATACCCCTGATCAATATAAATTAATCTGAGGAGATTCTTAGTAGTGCAGTGCATCGTTTATGAAGGTAAAGGAGAGAATATCATGGCGAGAAAGCGAATGGGCGTGGCGCGGGGAGTAACGGCGGCCTTCCTCATGATGGTGGGACAGCAGGCCGTTGCGGCGGAGCCTCCGGTAGCCGCAAGCGTCCCCCAGGCAGGAGCCTCGGTCACGGAATGGCCAAGCCCTTGGCAGATCCGCCTGCGTGGGTTGGGGGTCATCACTAAGGATTCGGGCTACGTCAATGCGGTGCCCGGCTCCGGTCTTTCCTATTCGGACACCGTGATCCCGGAACTCGATATCACCTATTTCTTCACGGACAACATCGCCGCCGAACTCATACTCGGCACCACCTATGCCAACATCGCGGGCCAGGGAACGATCGGCGGGCTGGGCAATATCGGCAAGGTTTGGCTGCTGCCGCCCACGCTCACATTGCAGTATCATTTTACCGAATTCGGCGCTTTCAAGCCCTATGTAGGTGCCGGCGTGAACTACACGATCTTCTATAACCAGGATGCCGGCAGCGCCGATGCTCTCAATGTTAAGAACACGTTCGGCACCGCGCTGCAGGTCGGGTTCGACTACATGGTGGATCAGCACTGGGGCGTCAACTTCGACGTGAAGAAGCTTTTCCTTAAGCCAGACTTCGACGTCACGGTGGCCGGGGCGAAACTAACGGGAAAAGCGGCGCTCGATCCCTGGTTGATAGGCGCAGGCGTCACCTACCGCTTCTAATAACGAAGGGCGAATGCGTCTTGTCTGACAGCCGATCTGATTTGAAGGGCGCCTCGTGCGCCCTTTTTATCGTCGGCCTGCACAGGCGAATCGACCCGGATCGTTCGAGGAGCCGCCTTGGTCCCGTGGGCGGGAGGTGCCCGAGATCGGAGGAACGTTCTGATCAACTTTATCGATGACCCCCGACGCATAGCAGCCGATTGTGGGGCGACACTTGAAGGAGCCGTTGTCGAGAGGGCGGCCTCCTCGCTTCCACCAGACCAGGAAGAGTACCCTGATCAACGCGGCCTCGTCAGGCGCTCGGGCGCGCAGCAATTAATTGGAAGTCGGGTCTGTCAGGCCTGTTTGTCGGGCCGAACCAGATCCGTGTGGCTGACGCCGAGGGCCGATGCCAGTTACATAGATCGTGAAGATCGTCGGATTCCTTTCCCCTCATGCCATCCAGAGGACGGATGCCTATGGCGGTGACCGCGACAGCGCATGCGCTTGGCCATTGAGCTCGCGGAGGAAGCGCGCGAGGCATGGCCGGAGCACAAGCCGTTGTTTGTGCGGTTGTCCGTTTTCGACGGCGCCGAGAACGGCTGGAATCTCGAAGGTTCAATCGCTTGGCGGTGCGTCTGAAAGAGGTCGGAGCCGATGTAATTGACTGCTCTTCCGGCGGGCTTGACCGATGCGACGACAACCGCCGCAATTCCTCGTAGCCACGGTTTCAACTTGCCGTCTCCGCGCCGATTTTGCAGGGAGACAGGTGTGATGACGCAGGCGGTCGGCATGATTGTGGATGAGCAGCAGGCCGAAGAGATTCTGGCTGCTGACGATGCCGATCTGATCGCAATCGGCAGGGAGGCGCTATTCGATCCTTTCCGGGCGGGGCACGCAGCGTACGCGCTCGGCGCAGACCCGGGAGTTTCGCTGCTGGAATCGCCACAACGGGGCCATTTGGCCAAACGAGCTCCTGGCTTGGCAAGGCAACTGACCGCTCGCGCGGCAGCAAGGGAAACCATGCGGGACACTGGTTAAGTCTAGCACGGCCCCGTGGTTCCCGGATTGCTCGTGACTACGACCGGAGCATTGCGCACACCGTATGGTTCTACTACCGCTTCCCCCTCAGTCTGCGCCTTGTCGAGGAGATGCTCTGGAGAGCGGCATTGCCGTGTCGTTACGAGAGATACGGCGCTGGGGCCGCAAGTTCGGGCCAGACTATGCTCGCCCGTTGCGCCGTAATAAGCCGTCGCGCAGCGATATCTGGCATCGGACTTCGCCATTGAGACAGGCAAGGTGGACGTTCCCAAGCCTTCGGTTGGAGAGGCGCTTGTAGCTGACGGGCGGGGTGTTTCATTACCATCGCCCTATCCAGCCATGACTGATCGGCGGTTAAGGTGATCGCCGCGCCTGGAAATGCCGGTCGATCCGTGCCGTAAATCGAAGCCGGTTCGCTGGCGCCGGCATCGGCGGATCTGTCGTCTCCCCGCGGATGAGCGCTACATAGCGACCCGCCAGCGGTGCTGCAATCTTGAGCTTGATCCATCCCGGCAATCGCTCGTCTCGCGTCGCTCAGGTTGCTGTCATCGCTGACTGGATGGCGGTCCACTTTTGGCAACCCGGCGTGCAACAGGTCAATGTCACTTGGCATTGTCCGACACCCGACGAATGTCGGACATGCGACATAGCCGGTCCGATCCATTGCCTTGTATCTAAACGGGTTTTTCCTTTGGCGCGCATATTGCATCGTGTCATCCGCAAACGCGTCACGGACCGACGATAGTCATGCGGAGAATGCCGAAATGTTAGCACAATGCTTTCTGCCGGGGCCTATGTCGGGCCATACTACAGCAGGACCTTCCAGATGCAGAAGAAGGAAGAGGCTGTGATCGCCAAGTGTCATCGGGCGTTGGATATTCCCTGAGTGTGGCATCGAAAATTCCCTGGTTGGCGCGGATGCCAACTTTGCAATCGGTCCACCCGGCTAGTTCCTGGATCTCCGCGTTGGGCGCACGGTCATGGTGACTGGGGTCTCGGCTGACCCGCGTGGAGGCTCCTACAGAGGAACCGCTCAACGCTGCTGCACACCGTCATTGAGAAGGCAAACCCAGGATGCGGCACTCGATAGCCAAACGAGGCAAACAGCCATGTACAAGATCGGCGCTTTAATGCTCACGCTATTCGTTCAGGGAGGATCAGAATCGGTAACTGCTCAGGCGCTGGCGAACGGTTCGAATGTTGCGCATCCGCCGGTGGCACCGGCCGATTTCGAGCGGGCGCTCACGGTCAACGATCGCTATGGCGGGCTCACTGTCAATGTCCCCGAATTGCCGTTCTGGCTGACTGGGGTCGACGCGTTCGTCTACCGCCGGACTACCCACGGCGAGTACCAGTTCATGCTGGTCGATGCTGCCACGGGTGTGAAGCGGCCCGCCTTCGATCAGGCCCGCCTCGCGGCGGCGCTAAATAAGGCGAGCCATAAGAGCTATCAGGCCGGCCATCTTCCCTTCGACCGTTTCGAACTGACCGACGATGGTCGCAGGCTCGATTTCCTGATTGAGCATGTCCGGTGGAGCTGCGACCTTGCAAGCTATGCCTGCACCAGCACCACATTGGGTGTGGACGCCCCGGACTTTCAGCAGCTCAGCCACGACTACACGCCACCGGCGGAGAATAACCCCGACCAGAGGAGCGTGTCACCCGACGGCAAATGGATCGCCTATATCAAGAACTACAATGTTTTCCTGCGCAGCAAGGACGGATTGCAGGATGTCCCGCTGAGCTGGGACGGATCGGAAGCCGATTACTATGTCTTTTCGACGCTGAGCTGGTCCCCAGACTCGCGCCACCTCGCGGCTTACCGCATTCGCCCCGGCTACAAGCGGGAGATCCACTATGTCAATTCGTCGACGACGGACCAGCTTCAACCTGAATATCCCACGATGGTCTATCCCAAGCCGGGTGATGTCCTTCCGCTACCCCAGCCGGTGCTGTTCGACATTGCCGGCCGGCTCCAGATCGTGATCGACAATGCCCTGTTTTCGAATCCTTTCGAACTTTCCTCTCTCCAATGGTGGGAGGACGGCCGCGGCTTCACCTTCGAACATAACCAGCGCGGGCATCAGCTCTATCGTCTGGTCGAGGTAGACGCCGCCACGGGCCGCGCGCGCTCGCTGATCGATGAGATCAGTAAGACTTTCGTTGATTACCGGCCGCTGGTGATGAACCAGCACGGTACCGGGAAAACCTTTCGTTACGATGTCGATGACGGGAAGGAGATCATCTGGGCGTCCGAGCGCGACGGGTACGAGCATTTGTATCTTTTCAACGGCCGGACGGGCGCGCTCGAGAACCAGATCACCCGAGGTGAGTGGGTGGTCCGGGGGGTCAACTATATCGATCCGGTCAAGCGCCAGATCTGGTTCGAGGCGAGCGGGATGAACCCGGAGGAGGACCCCTATTTCGTCCATGCCTACCGTATCGGCTTCGACGGCAAGGGGCTGACGGCACTCACGCCCGAACCGGCCAACCACCATATCGAGTTCTCGCCCGACGGCCGCTATTATGTCGATCTCTGGTCACGCATCGATCTGCCGCCGCGCATGGTGCTCTACCGCGCCAGCGACAATGCCAAGCTCATGCAGGTCGAGACAGCCGAAAGTTCCGAGCTCGCCGCCGCCGGCTGGCAGCCGCCGCTCAGCTTCCATGCCAAGGGGCGCGACGGCAAGACTGATATCTGGGGCGTGATCCACCTGCCAGCCAACTTCGATCCGACGAAGAAATACCCGGTGGTGGAGAATATCTATGCCGGGCCACAGGGCTTCTTCGTCCCAAAATCCTTCTCAACGAGGATGGAGCCGCTCACGCAGTTGGGTTTCGTCGTCGTGCAGATCGACGGCATGGGTACTAACAACCGCTCGCGCGCTTTCCATGATTTTGCCTGGAAAAATCTGAAGGACGCAGGGTTTCCCGATCGCATCCTGTGGCACAAGGCGGCGGCCGCGAGGTATCCGTGGTACGATATCTCCAACGTCGGCATTTTCGGCACGTCCGCCGGCGGTCAAAGCGCGGTGAGCGCGCTGCTCTTCCATCCCGATTTATACAAGGTCGCGGTCGCCAACAGCGGCTGCTACGACAACCGCATAGACAAGATATGGTGGAACGAACAGTGGATGGGGTGGCCAGTCGGCATTGAATATTCGCAATCCTCCGCCGTCGACAATGCTCACAGGCTGCATGGCAAGCTGATGATCGTGGTCGGCGAATTGGACCACAATGTCGATCCGTCCTCCTCGTTCCAGCTTGCCGATCGGCTCATCAAGGCAGGAAAAGATTTCGACATGGTCTATGTGCCTGGTGCCGATCACGGTACGCCAGGCACCTATACCCAGCGCAAACTCCTGGACTTCTTCGTTCGGAACATTCTCGGTCAGACTCCACCCAACTGGAACGCCACATGAATCGAGCTGCAAAAAGGACAAATCGTTACGATGATGGCGCAGGCAGCTTCTGCCTATAGCAATCCTCGCCCGCCTTTTGTTTGCTATGATTAAGGCGGCGAGCGAGCAGATCGCGCCCGCTCGGACGAGGACGTGCGACCATTCCTGCGCAGGGGCTTCAGCAAGACGATAACGAAAGGCGAAGGCGGCTTGCCCGATCTGAAATGAAGGGCGCCTTATGCACCCTTTTTACCCTCGGCCCTGCATTTGTTGGTGGGCAGGTCGACTCCAAACATTGGCATGGATAGAGGGGCCGCAGTTCTCCGCTAAATTCAAATACCAAGCTATCATCTTAAGCCGGGCCCAACCCAAGCCGGCACTATCGCTCGACACTGCTGCGGCGACATTCCATTGAAGGCTCTGAAGCACTTTGCGAAGTGCGAAGCGGACATGAACCCGCTGGCCACGGCAACGTCGATGATGGGCATCCGCGTGCCTTCGATCAGGCGCTTCGCATGGTCTATGCGGATCTGGAGATAGTGACGCACCGGCGGAAGCCCGATATGCGACGCGAACAAGCGTTCCAGCTGGCGCCGCGATACTCCGGCCCGTTGCGCGACCTTGTCCATTGCGAGCGGGAACTCCACATTTTCTTCCATGATCCGCATTGCCATCAGGAGCTTGTCGCTCACACCGGCAAAGGCTAGACCCGACGGCCCGGTCTGGCGGTTTGATCCTGAGCGCTGACCTTGGACAGTCGCGTGGCGGCAGACCTCCTGTGCAATATACCCGCCGGCATGGCTGCCGATCAGATCGACCGCCAGGTCGAAAGCTGCCAGCTCTCCTGCGCAGGTTGAATACTGGCCGTCCTTGACAAACAAGGAATCGCTTATGCGGGGCTGGTTGAACACTTCGGCGAAAGCAGCGAGCCGCGACCAGTGTATCGTGCAGCGTGTGCCTGCCAGAAGGCCCGTCCGAGCAAGCAGCCATGTCGCGGTCCCAAACGCAGATATCGGCACCCCGCGACGCGCCATCGTTCGCAGAAATCCGTTGAGCTCAGGCGTCAGTTGCCGTTCTACCGGCTCGCCCGTCACGATAGCGAGCTGGTTCGGCCTGCGATCGTCCGAGCCGAAAACCAGCTCATCTATCGCGACATCAACAGCAACCGAAAGGCCGTTCGCACCCTCGACGGGCCCTGCAGCTATCCCTGCGATCCGCCACCTGAACAGCGGCAGCCTCGATACCGTATTGGCGATGCGGAACGGCTCAATGTAGGCATGAAGCGCCAGGTGCGAGAATCCCGGTAACACCAGAACCACCAAGTCAAATGGTCGATCGACCGCCGCCGAAATGTTCGGCGTGGCCAACGACTTCATTGAGTTGATGTTGGGGGGTGCGTTCATCAGGACCCGTAGGTAGCTACCGGCTCACCGAACATGCCAGGTTCCGGTTTGATGCCGAGGCCTGGCAACTGCGGTACAGCGATGTAACCCTTTTCGATGATGATCGGATTCTTTGCGTCGAAATGTCCTTCAATATACTCCTGCGCGATCCAGACGCCTTCCATGCGGCGCGGTTCGACGGTCGCCGCAAGATGGACGCACGCCGCCGCGATGATGTCGCCGCCCCAAGCGTCGTCGCAGCTGTGCGGGAGTGAGCGGATGGCGCAAAGGTCTCGCACGGTCGTCATCTTCGTGAGACCGCCCAGGCGCGTGACCTTGAAGCCGAAGCCATCCGCGATGCCGAGGGAGATCGCCCTGAGCACTGCATTCTGATCTTCGGTGTTCTCGTCCAGATATACCGGATGCGTCACCCTGCCCTTCAGAGTCGCGACCTCTTCCATTGTGTTGCAGGGCTGTTCGAAAACAAACGGGATTGCCTGGCAGAGCCGGTCGAGGTGAATGGCGGAGGCTACGGTCAGGCCCCTGTTGCCGTCCACGGCGATGCGCGCTTTGTAGCCGACCGCCTCCCAAACCTTGTGAACGATGGCCACATCCTCTTCGAGATTTCGCCCCGAAATTTTGACCTGCAAGCGTGGATAACCTGACTTCACCTTGTCGGCCGCAATCCTGGCCGTTTCGTCCGGTGGGCCAACAATCAGCGAGTAGTAGGCCGGGACGCGATCGGTCAGGGCGCCGCCCAAAAGCGTTGAGACCGGCACTGCCAGCCGCTGGCCGAGAAGGTCGAGAAACGCCATGTCGAATGCGGCCTTGGCATACCCATGCCCGTTTAAGCGCTGGTCCATACGTTTGGCGAGAAGCCTGATCGATGCAATCTCAAGACCGAGGAGCCCCGGCGCGATTTCGGCAATCGCCGCCCGTGCGCCAAGTGCATGATGCGGCTGATAAACGGGCCCGATCGGGCAGGTTTCGCCCCAGCCAGTCAACCCGTCATCGGTGGCAATCTCGACAAGGGTGCTATCAAGCGCGTCGACGTCATCGCTTGCCATTCGATAAGTGCCGTCTTTGACAGGCAACTGAGCCCTATAGACGTTGATCTGGTCAATGCGCATGAGGACGCTCAGTATTCCTCGTTGAGCGCGTCGACGGCGGGGATTTCGCGCGAGCGACGGTCGATATACGCGCGCAATTCCTCGTCCTTCGCGACGTCGAGCTTAGGTTCTTCATATTCGGCCAGAAGATGGCGCGCATGCTCAAGGGCGCGTTGCTTTATGTCCTTGGAGCCATCAGCGTACCACTGCTCGATCGAGTTATTGTCGAAGAGTTTCGGGATAAAGAAGGCCTTCTCGAAGTTCGCCTGTGTATGCGGGTGTCCAAAGTAATGGCCGCCCGGCCCGACATCGCGGACCGCAGCCAGGGCTTCATCGAAGTCGTCCCACTGGATGCCTTGCGTCATGCGATAGCCCATGGCGCAGACTTCGGCGTCGACGACGAACTTTGCGATCGAGCAGTGCATGCCGGCTTCATTCCAGCCAGCCGAATGCCAAATGTAGTTTGCGCCTGACATCAGCACGGCCATCATCGTCATCGCACTTTCATAGCCAGCTTGCGCATCGAAGACCTTGGCGCCGCCAAGCAGGTTCGAGGTACGCCAAGGGACGTTGTAGCGGCGAGCCATTTGGCCGATCATGAAATTCATGAGCGATATCTCAGGCGTTCCCGCCATCGGCGCTCCCGATTGCATCGACACGGTCGACAGGTAATGCCCATAGATCGCAGGGCAGCCCTTGCGCACCACCTGCGTGTAGGCGAGTGCCGAAAGCGCCTCCGCATTGAGCTGTGCCACTGCCGCCGCGGTGGAGGCTGGCGTGTTCGCGCCGCCGAGAACGAAGGGCGAGCACAACACGGGCTGATTGCGCCGGCAGAAAGCACGCATGCCGCCCAGCATGACCTGGTCCCACACGAGCGGCGAGTTGCCATTGCAGTTTCCTGTGGTCACTGCATGCTTCTCGAGGAAGCCTTCGCCGAAAAGGATCTCGCACATATCGAGCACGTCCTCGGCGTTCTTGGGCGAGGTGGTCATGCCCATGAATATCTTGTCCGAGTGCTTCATTGACGAATAGGTAATGTGCAGGTGCCGATGCGCGACGACAATGTCCATCGGCTCGACGATGTGGTGCGCCGACGAATGCAGCGCCGGCATCATGTGCGCCAGCTTGTGGAAGGTCCCAAGGTCCGCGATAGTCGGGCCACGCCTGACGTCGTCGAGGTCGCGCATGTAGGGCGCGCCGGTCATCGGCACAAAGATGGATTTGTCGCCGCCGAGCTCGACATTCTTTGCCGGATTCCGCGCGAAATATTCGACGTTGGGGGGAATGGTCTTTATGAGTTCCATGACAAGGCCGCGGTCGAGATGAACGCGGTCATCGGCGCGCACGTCCGCACCGGCTCTCTTCCAGTCCTCAATCGCGATCGGATCGCGAAACACCACGCCTACTTCTTCCAGGATCGCGAGAGAAGCCTCGTGAATGCGTTCAACCTGTTCGGCATCCATCGGCTCTACCACCGGCAGGCCGCGCTTGAGCGTCGGCAACATGTCGACCTTTGGCGCCATGCGGATCGTCCGCCGCGCTTCCCGCCCTCCTCTACGAGACACTTGTAGTTGAGCAGTCATGCCGGCCTCCAAGAAAAACGGTGCGGCCCGTGTGAGCCGGCCGGAACTATTGCCGGAACCCGAAGATTTGACCTACTGCAAAAGTCTCACGCGTCTGTTGACTAAAGCGCCGCGGCAGTCGGGCCCGTCGATCGGTCGACTCGCATCGGAGGAGGGCGGGCAGTAGCGGTCGCCGACAGCACGTATTCGGCTTTTCCAGAGCCGCCAGGTGGAAGAACCGGCCTCCCCCACCGAAGGCAGCGTCGCAGGTACAATCGACGACATGCCACCGAAATAAATTCAATCGGGAGACTACTTTTTTGCGCCAACGAGCTTCCGCGGTTCCGTGCTAGCAAGTTTTTGCTTGGGATGTGGTGGGAGACCCAGCCAATGTTCTGAACCAATGCCCGAAATTCATTGGCTTAGCTCGATGGTAACAACGGGCACTTGGCGGAAATGGAACACCTGTGGGGAATGAGATTTTGAAGTGATGCAGCACACCCAATTTTTGGTCACAAAAAACGGCAATTTTCCACCACGCAATCTTCAGTATTCGCGAGTGCCTGAGGTGAAAGGCCACACAAAAAACCATCGTCAATGAAAATTCGGCTTGATCTATATGGTATTCTCAAGCTTCATAGCTGAAGAAGAACAATGGCAATTCCAGCCGTAGATCTCGATCTGATAATAATTTACTGACCATTTTGCAGGTTGCCAAACGGTGGCTGAATTCGATGCCTTCATTTCGTATCGAAGATCGGACGCAAATGCATTTGCGCGTCGACTTCGGCATGTATTGCAGGATTTCCGTCCGCCAAAGAGCCTGCGAGAACGGCATGCCGCTCCATTGAAGGTTTACCTCGACACGAGCTACGAGCGAGGCACGAATGATTTCTTCGAACGTGTAACCCTCCCTGCCCTGCTCTCATCGCGGCATCTCATCGTAGTTGCGACACCCGACGCGGCAGATCGTGGCCCGGATCAGAACGACTGGATACGACGCGAGATTGAAGCTTTCGAGAACGGTCCGAACGCTGGCAACATTATGGCAGTTCAGGCGAAAGACGCGCCAGCGTTGCCGGGCGGCCTGGCTCAACGGTACCCCAATATCGAGATCATCGATATGCGGGGCCTGAGCGGTCTTGCGTTTCTCAATCCACCCAAAGCCGCGAGACTTGCGAACGAAACGGTGAAGCTGTTGGCGCCGCTTCTCGACCTTGGTCTCGAGGACATGCCTGCTCTGCGACGCGAGCAGGAGCGGCGTCAGCAGTTCAGATTTGGCTTTGCGGTAGGTGGCGCCACAACCGTCGTTTTGGTGATTGCAGGGATGTCGATCCTGGCTTTCGAAAGCCGAAATCGCGCGTTGGATGCTTTGTCACGCAGCGTGTTCGCGACCGATCGGATCATCGAGACGATCTCTGGATCCGCTCTCACAGATGAAACACGCGGCGACTTGCTTGCAACGAGTTGCGACCTTCTCGATTCACTTCGTGTTCAGGCATCGGCACAGCCTGGGACGAGGGCCTTGGTTCTTTGCGCGATCGAGAGGTCGAAGAGCCGAGATAGGCTCAACGAACCGGCCCATGCTGCCAGTTTGATACAATCCGCCATCTCGTTGGCGGAAAGTCAATTTGCTACGGAAGGGCTTGCCGACGACGCGCTCGCAGTGCTCGAAGCACGCAGAGCTGCCATGGACCGAGCTGTCGCGAACGATCTATCCAGCGCCGAAACCAATCCGTTGGCTGAGTTCATCGCAAGGTCCATCGATCTCTCGACGGTGCTGAGTTCGGAGCGCTCGGTGCCGGAATTTGCGGCAACGGCCCTGCAGCTTACCGCCGTTTCGTTGACGCAGAAAAAGAAGATGGGCCAGGCGCTGATCGCTGTCGACGCCGCGATAGAACTAAGAGCGTTGGCCTTGGCACGGGGAGCCGATCTCAACACCCGATTCGACAACATCGTCACCATCGGTCTCAAGTCGGAAATTCATCGGCTTCGAGGAGAACTTCCCCAGTCGTCGCACGCGGCGCTGCAGGCACGAACATTGTTGGGCGAAATTACTCCGGTGGAAGTTGAAAGGGAAGGCTTGGGCGAACGTCTTCAAGCGGTGACCGAATTGGTCCGCGGCTTGAACTCGTCTGATGCCGGAACCCCATGAAAAGCTCGTCGCTTAAGGGGTTCCTGTTGGGAATGACCGTTTTAGGAATTGCGATCTGCGGTTTCGGAGTCGGTGTAGCTTGGCTTCTCATACCAGTCCCACCGGAGCGTTTTGCGACAAACAGGTTTTCGTTTAACCTGCCACGGGGCTGGTCGTGCCATAGAGAGGTGACCGAGCATGTATGCCAACTCGGCAAGCCACCGTTCGATGCGACGGTCGTTCTGACAATGAAGTATCGGGCGCCGACGGACACCTTGGAATCCTACGAAAAGCATCTTCGTGCACCGATGCCTGCTGTCGGGCGTGACGGCAACGCCGACCTCATCTCGCTGAAGATAGTAACACTTGCTGGATCGCAATGGGTCGAGGGTGTGCTTCGTGATTCAGAAGTTCATAATTACTACACCACATACCTCGCCGGCAACACTGCGGAAGTTGCAATACTGGTGACCTTCAGTGTTCACGAACGATTTCGGGGAATTCGTGAACCCGACTTGCAATCAATGATTGAAAGCCTCGTCATCTATCAGCGGCCGCACTGAGTGTGTGCGGTACTAAACGACGCGTTGACGTTGGCCGATACCTCAATCAATGTACCTTCTCGGGGTCGATCTCCGCAATACTGGAATAGGAGGCGGCATCGGGCACCTCGATAGAGCGACGCATCAAGCTTCTCTGATACAGCAACCTTTGCGCGCAGACGGCGTCACATGGGCTGTTGTCCTCTGGCAAAAGAAAATCGCGGAATGGCCCGCGGGCGCGCGACTAAATCTCAATAATTCTGTGGAGAAAAGCACGGCCGCTCGGACGATGACGCTTCCGTTGGGTAATATAAATTCT
Organism: Mesorhizobium caraganae; assembly: GCF_016836705.1. Lineage (GTDB taxonomy): Bacteria > Pseudomonadota > Alphaproteobacteria > Rhizobiales > Rhizobiaceae > Mesorhizobium > Mesorhizobium caraganae. Next base: position 15,801 of record NZ_JAFCGY010000057.1, read on the forward strand.
GGAATAGGAATGAGGGAAGGTAGGTGTGGTGATCAAAGTATTTTTGCCTCAGAACGAGGACTTGACTCAGGCGAAGGGCGTTGCAAATTACTCTTCCCCAAAAATTGGCACTGAAGGCCCCCGAGTATGTTGTGAGGCGCAAGCCTCGGGAGGGATGATGATAACAATGCCGTTACGGTGTGGCGAGTAGGTAGAAAAATGATCAGCAGAGCCATTTACAGCAAATCGTACTAATGAGCGTACACCAGGTTCATGTCTTTATTAGCCATTCCTGGGCATACTCGGGGCATTACGACACCCTTTCAAGGTGGATTTTCGGGCAGAGCTGGCGAATCGGCCAAGCCAGGATCGACTTCCGCAATTACTCGGTCCCAAGAAACGATCCTATCGTGAATGCCCCCAATGTAAGGACTCTTCGCGAAGCGATCTATCGCCAAATAGCACGAAGCCACGTGGTGGTTATTCCGACCGGAATGTATACACACTATAGTAAGTGGATCGGAAAAGAATTAGAGGGGTCACTCGCCTACGACAAGCCGATCCTTGCCGTTGATCTAAGAGGGGCTCAGCGAACTGCCAGTGTTGTAGGCAATGCGGCTACGAAATTCGTATCATGGAACTCTGCGTCAGTCGCTGCCGGTATCTGGGATCTCTACTATCGGTGAAGAAAGAAACAGCGTGAGGCAATTATCGGGCTTATCAAATTAGAATATGTAAAACGAAAACTGTGATTTGACGCGATCAGCGCGTTTTTGAAGGTAGAGGGTTTCAATGATTAAAGTTTTCCTATCCCACCAATTAGCTGATGCGCAGACGGCCAGTCTCATTGCGCGTCGACTTAAGAGCCTTCACGATATTGACTCCTATCTCGACGTGATTGACCCCTTTATCGATCGCAAGGGCGAGGACCTTGCTGCACATATCCAGGCGGAGATGGGCAAATGTACGCAATTGCTCGCAGTAGTATCTGAGGCTACTAAGGCGTCGCAATGGGTGCCTTGGGAGATTGGTGTTGCGACAGAGAAGGACTATCCTTTGGCCACTTTCTTGGCTGGCTCTACCCTCCCGCCTGAATTTCTACGCAAATGGCCCTATCTACGGACAGATGTGCATTTAGACCAGTACGCGCTGGCGTCGAAAGCCGCCGAAAGGAGTTTCGCCCAGAAACGCGCTACCTTAAACGAGAGTGTGGCCCGAATTCGATCGACACAAGAATTCTTCAAAAATCTTCGAGCTGGCATTGGCCAATGATGCGCCTTTGAATCAACGGTCAAGTGCCCGAGTATTCATCGCCAGGGCGCATCGGACCACCTTTCCTCACGTGCCCCCCCGCAAAGGGAAGCACTGGACGCAGCGCTTGTTCGGGGATTGCGTGCCCCAAGTGCACGCGGTCGGGCTTGCGCAGGCAACAGTTCGCTCACGGAGGCGTTCATGAAAGCCAGGTTCAAAACTGGTTTGGATGCTCTTGCGGCTCTTTGGACCAAGTTGGGCGAGCAACCACGCCATCAACAAGAAAATCCTACGCGCCCTTGGTCGGGCTGAAAGACCGCGTTGGACGGTGCAAATCCGTCCCCCAAGCCTCGCTCCTGGCTACGAGTTTGTCGCCGCCCACACCAGACCGCTTCAGGTGGACCGTTAATGAGCAGAATTGATGCCCTCAATCGCGAAATGGCTCGCCTCAAGGACGCCGAGGCAACCTTGGGTGAGGACATTGCCCGAACAGAGCAAGCGGGAGCGAAGGCACGGGCGGAAGCAGATAAGAAGCGCGAAAGCGCTATGAAGACGCGCTCCCTTTCGAGCCGGAAAAGCTATCTGCGCTCAGCCGAAGCGGAGGAGAAGAAGGTCGTGGCCGCCGGGAAGAAGCTGGCTGGTCTAAGGAAGCGGTCTGCGCAGAATGCAGCTGCACTGACCGCTAAAGCGCGTTCATTGCGTTCGGCGGAGCAGTTGGAACAGAAAGCACAGGATCGTGCGGACCATCGCCGCCGGCAGGTCGAAAGGAGCCACGCGAAGGACATCGCGAGGCTTTCGCGCCCGACCTTCAAACTAGTTATGGTGCGCGAGCCGCAGCCGGAAAAACTGCGTGTTCTGTATCTGACTGCCAATCCCGAAGCCATCGAGGAAGAATTCCGCAATCCAGACGGTTCAGTTGTGAAGGAAAGCGCCTGGCTTCGCACAGAGGCCGAAGTACGAAGCGTCAAGCAGGCGCTTCGCGCCTCTCGCTATCGCGAGCTAGTCGACTTCGACCATCGTTCGGCAGCTACCTATGAGGACCTCGTTGATGGCATCAATGACCTGCGTCCCCACATCGTCCATTTCTCGGGGCACGGCGGAAGCAAGGGTCTGCTTTTTGACAACGGGAGTGTCGATGCTCCCGAAGGGCATGCGCTTTCGTTCTCGATCCTCGCCGAGACCCTGGCGGCCACAGATGAGCCCCCGACACTTTTGGTGCTGAACGCATGCGATACCCTTGAAGGCAGCGACGCTATCCTGCCTGCGGTTCCGGTTATCATAGCTATGTCGGATTCAATCTCCGATACCGCAGCCGCTCTGTTCGCGACACGCTTCTATGCAGCAGTGGCAGCCGCCCAGTCAGTCGGCTCGTCGCTGCGTCAGGCCACCGCGGCGATGCGCGCGGCGTTGTTGGAGGATGCCGACCTACCACAGATCTCAGTTCGTGATGGCATCGACGTTGGCCAGCTTGTCCTTGTAAAGGTTGCAAGCGCGAAGGCCGACTTCGAGGAGCAACCGAATGGTGCGATTAGGATTTCCGGTCCCGTGACCGATCTGGTCGGCGGACTGAGCGAACTGATAACGACTCTGATCGAACTGGGCCCGGAAGGCGAAGAAGCCATCGCCAAGTACAGCCGCAGACGGCAGTCCCGAAGCGCAGCACATAGTTTAGACGGATTGAGCTTCGCCCCACACGGGTTCCTCGAATACCTCGAACGGATTGCTGCAGGGGAAGCCACACTGGAAGACTTGCATGGCATTCGGATACAGTTGGATTCCACCGAAGGGTCAGTTGAATTCCATCTCGACCAACTTAGCGCCTATCGCGAAAAGCTGCGGGAAGCGCGAGGCATGGTAGCTGCTGAAAAACTCGACACGATCATGTATGATCGGTTCGGCAAGGACCGGCTGCGACGAATGCTCTCAGAACTTGCCCAAAGTGAGGACAACACAGACCCGAGATCAGATGCGACAGTAGCTCGGGCGAAGGTAATATTGGCTGCCGTGAAGCAGCTGAATATTCAAATCGCCGAGCTCCACGACATGATCTTGGAGCCGACCCGGCAGGCAGATTGATACCCTTGTCACGCACCTTTGGAAATGGCCTCACGCGGTCATCCGCCAGGCTAGGTGCCGGTCGGGTTGCGTGTCATCTTGGTGGCCATCTTATGGGCCAATCGGTGACGACGCCCCAAAACGTCCCGGATCAGGGGCAGATACCTTCGCACCTGTTCCCGATCGCTATTTTTTTCATCCTCGTCAAGGCGGTCGTAGGGAAGTGCAATCAATCGTTCCCACTGGGCCACCAAATTGGGCGGTATCAACAAGCTTCCGTCGGCCTGCATGGAGCACTTGGAATGCATGTATTTCTGCCAGTGCGACCAGCGATCGTGCTCGATCGCGGCCAATTGTTCGAAAATGGACGACAGCTGGGCGTCGATATCATGTTTGTTCATCGTTAGATCCTTGCTCGCTTCTTGCTGCCGGGTTAGTTCTTCTTGGACCTAACGGGTCTGGGCCCGTTAGGCTCGTGGGGTAGAAACATGCCAATTAGAGCATTCGTTTGATACAACAATGCGGACCGTTCCTTCGCACGGAGGGTCCCCCATGTTCAGAGTCGACGGCTTGGACAAATATCTGGATGCGGTGACGATGCCACGTCGAGGATGGTCCGGACTTGGCCGTCCGACTGATGGCGCGAATGAGCGAGTGTCAGCAAACCCGCGATCGCATTTACCCACACCAAGGATTCGCCCCGCGGGTCACTTCAAAATCCCCCGGGCGGGGTCAGTCAAACTCCTCCACCCGCAAGGCAGGACAGGAGCGGATTGTTAGTTTGACTTTGTTTCCCGGGCAAGGGCTTCGGCGGCCTCTTTGAGGCGATAGCTGCGTCCATCGAACTCAAGCAGAT
>NZ_JAFCGY010000058.1 GCF_016836705.1 Mesorhizobium caraganae
TAAGTTTATCCACGGACGGTCTCCCTTGATGAGATCTGCAACGACCTCATTCTGGCACATCACGATGCCGTCGGGGGCCGTCCACCCCAACACATACGAAAAGTACGCTCCGCTCCGGTTCTCGGTATCAGTCATTTTCGGCTCGGCCTGACCTAAATCTCGACACAGCTTAGCCGGCTTCGGCTGCTTAAATTAGGTGCACCGCAACATCTGTGCTTGGAGAATGCCCAGCAGATGTGTCAGGGTTCGGCGAATTTGTTTGAAACGCCGATCTCCGGGGCCCCATGGCAATTCTGGCAGCCGTCTACCACCTGACCCACTATAAATACGACCGGCCCGTGGTTCTCGGGCCCCAGGTCATCAGGCTGCAGCCGGCGCCGCATTCCCGCACCAAGGTGCTCAGCCATTCGCTGAAGGTCGGGCCGGCAAATCACTTCGTCAATCTGCAGCAGGACCCTTACGGCAATTTCCTTGCCCGGTTCGTCTTTCCCGAACCGGTGACGGAGCTGAAGATCGAGGTCGATCTGGTTGCCGACATGACGGTCTACAATCCGTTCGATTTCTTCGTCGAGCCGGCGGCCGAGACCTTCCCGTTCGACTATCCAGAAGAGATCAGGGACGATCTCGCCATCTACCGCACGCCGGAACCGGCGGGGCCGCTGCTGTCCGCCTTTCTGAAAACCATTGACCGCAGCCCGACCAACACCGTCAATTTCGTCGTCGACCTCAATGCACGGCTGCAGCGCGAGATCGCTTATATCGTGCGAATGGAAACCGGTGTCTTCTCGCCGGAGGAGACGCTGGCCGCGAAAAAAGGCTCGTGCCGGGATTCGAGCTGGCTGCTGGTGCAAATCCTGCGCAACCTCGGCATCGCCGCGCGCTTCGTTTCCGGCTATCTGATCCAGCTCAAGCCCGATCTCGTCGCGCTCGATGGCCCGGCCGGAACCGCGGTCGACTTCACCGATCTGCACGCCTGGTGCGAGGTCTATATTCCGGGCGCCGGCTGGATCGGCTTCGACCCGACCTCGGGCCTGCTCACCGGCGAAAGCCATGTGCCACTGGCGGCAACGCCGCATTTCCGCAACGCGGCGCCGATTTCCGGCATGGCGAGCTTCGCCAATGTCGAGTTCGGCTTCGATATGCGGGTCGACCGCATCGCCGAACATCCGCGCATCACCAAGCCATTCTCCGATGAAAGCTGGCAGGCGCTGGATGCGCTGGGCAACAAGGTCGACGCAGCACTTGAGGCTGGCGATGTCAGGCTGACGATGGGCGGCGAGCCGACCTTCGTCTCCATCGACGATTTCGAGTCGGCCGAGTGGAACACCGCCGCCGTCGGCCCGACCAAGCGCGAGAAGGCCGATGCGCTGATCCGCAAACTGCGCGAACGTTTCGCGCCGGGCGGCTTCCTGCATTATGGCCAGGGCAAATGGTACCCCGGCGAGAGCCTGCCGCGCTGGACCTTCTCGCTTTACTGGCGCACCGACGGCCAGCCGGTGTGGAGCGACCCGTCGCTGATCGCGCGCGAAAAGAGCGATGCGAAGGTCGGACCGCAGCAGGCCGAAAGCCTGCTGACGGCAATCGCCGGTGAACTTGGCATCGACAGGGCGATGGTCAGCGAAGCCTATGAAGACCCGGCCGAATGGCTGCTCAAGGAAGGCAAACTGCCCGACAATGTCGATCCTTCCAATTCGAAGCTGGAGGACCCGGAAGAGCGCAGCCGCATGGCGAAAGTCTTCGAGCGCGGGCTGACCAAGCCGTCGGGCTATGTGCTGCCGGTGCAGCGCTGGAACAGCCAGGCATCCGGCCAGCGCTGGCGTTCGGAGAAATGGAAGACCCGGCGCGGGCGACTGTTCCTGGTGCCCGGCGATTCACCGGTCGGCTACCGCTTGCCGCTCGGCACGCTGCCTTACGTGCCGCCGGCGCAGTTCCCCTATATCGTGCCGGTCGATCCGTCACTGCCGCGTGGTCCGCTGCCGGCGCGGGAAGCGATCCTGCCGTCCGCTGTTTCGGCCGAACAAGGCGCCGACGAAATGGCGCGGCGCCAGCAGGCGATTTCGTTCACCGCGACGACCGGTCAGCAGGATCGGGTCGAGCAGGAGATCACCGAGATCGGCGGCGCGGTGCGCACGGCACTGTCGGTCGAACCGCGCGACGGGCGGCTGTGCGTGTTCATGCCGCCGGTCGAGGCGCTGGAAGACTATCTCGAACTGGTCGCAGCCGCCGAAAATGCGGCCAAGGCGATCGGCCTTCCCGTGCATATCGAAGGCTACGGGCCGCCGCACGACCCGCGCCTCAACGTCATCCGCGTGGCGCCCGATCCCGGTGTCATCGAGGTCAACATCCACCCGGCCGCCAAATGGCAGGACTGCGTGGCAACGACGACGGCGATCTACGAAGAGGCGCGGCAGACGCGGCTTGGCGCCGACAAGTTCATGATCGACGGCCGCCATACCGGCACCGGCGGCGGCAACCATGTCGTCGTCGGCGGCGCGACGCCCAATGACAGTCCGTTCCTGCGCCGGCCCGATCTCTTGAAGAGCCTGGTGCTGCAATGGCAGCGGCGTCCGTCGCTGTCCTACCTGTTCTCCGGCCTGTTCATCGGCCCCACCAGCCAGGCGCCACGCTTCGACGAAGCGCGCCACGACTCGCTCTACGAGCTCGAAATCGCCTTGGCGCAGGTGCCGCACCCGGACCAGGGCAATGCACCCTTGCCATGGCTGGTCGACCGGCTGTTCCGCAACCTGTTGACCGACGTCACCGGCAATACGCACCGCTCCGAAATCTGCATCGACAAACTGTTTTCGCCCGATGGCCCGACCGGCCGGCTTGGCCTGGTCGAGTTCCGCGGTTTCGAGATGCCGCCCAATGCGCGCATGTCGCTGGCGCAGCAGCTTCTGGTTCGTGCGATCATCGCCCGCGCTTGGAAAAACCCGCTCGACGGCCGCTTCGTGCGCTGGGGTACCTCGCTGCATGATCGTTTCATGCTGCCGCATTATGTCTGGGCGGATTTCATCGACGTGCTTGACGACCTCAAGCTCAACGGTTTCGAGTTCCGTCCCGAATGGTTCGACGCGCAACTCGAATTCCGCTTTCCGTTCTGCGGCGAGGTCCAGCATGCCGGCATCAAGCTGGAGCTCAGGCAAGCGCTGGAACCGTGGCATGTCATGGGCGAGCAAGGCGCCATAGGCGGCACCGTGCGCTTCGTCGATTCCTCGGTCGAACGGCTGCAGGTCAGGACCGAAGGTCTCAACCCGGAACGCCACGCGATCGTCTGCAATGGCCGCGTCGTGCCGATGAAGGTGACCGACAACAGGGAAGTCGCGGTGGCGGGCGTGCGCTTCAAGGCGTGGCAGCCGGCGTCCGGCCTGCATCCGGCGCTGCCGGTCAACACGCCGCTGGTCTTCGACATCTACGATCGCTGGTCGGGACGGGCGGTCGGCGGCTGCGTCTACCATGTCGCTCATCCCGGCGGGCGCAGCTACGACACCTTCCCGGTCAATGGCAATGAGGCCGAGGCGCGGCGGCTCGCCCGCTTCGAGCCGCGCGGTCACACGCCGTCGGCCTATGTGCTGCGCAACGAAGAACCCTCTGAAGACTTCCCGATGACCCTTGACCTCAGGCGGCCACCCAGACTCTGATCAGCAATGGCAAAGGGGAATCAGAAAAAGATACGCGGCAAGCCGCTGAGGCACAGTCTGCTGGAGCACTACCAGCCGATTGACGGCGTCGTCGACGAGATGGTCGATGCCTCAGGCAATCCGCGTCCGGCCTGGGCCCCTTTCATCGAGGCGCTGGAGGAACTAGGCCCCGAAAAGCTCGGCCAGCGCTTCGCCCGCGCCGACCAGTATCTGCGCGATGCCGGCGTCTACTACCGCGTCTATGACAAGGCCGGCGCCAATGAGCGCGAATGGCCGCTGGCGCACATCCCGCTGCTGATCGAGGACAAGGAATGGGCCGAGATCAGTGCCGGCCTCGTGCAGCGCGCCGACCTGTTCGAGGAGATAGTCGCCGACATTTACGGGCCGAACCGGCTGATCGAGAAGGGCATCCTGCCGGCGGGATTGATTGCGGCGAGCCCGGAATATTTGCGGCCGATCGCCGACACCAGGCCGGCCAGCGGCCATTTCCTGCATTTTTGCGCCTTCGAGCTCGGCCGCGGGCCGGACGGAAGCTGGTGGGTTCTGGGCGACCGCACGCAGGCGCCGTCGGGCGCCGGCTTTGCGCTGGAAAACCGCGTCGCCACGACACGCGCGCTGTCCGACATCTATGGCGAAATGCACGTCCACCGTCTCGCCGGCTTCTTCCGCCGCTTTCGCGACGCGCTGATCGGCATGGCCAAGGAGAATGACGGCCGCGTCGCCATCCTGACCCCGGGGCCGCTCAACGAGACCTATTACGAACATGCCTATATCGCCCGCTACCTCGGCATCATGCTGCTCGAGGGCGAGGACCTGACGGTCTCCGGCGGCAAGCTGATGGTGCGCACGGTTTCCGGTCTGATGCCGATCAGCGTGCTGTGGCGGCGGCTCGATGCCGCCTTCGCCGATCCGCTGGAACTCAGGCCTGACTCGCAGATCGGCACGCCGGGATTGGTCGAGGCGATCCGCCGCGGCGCTGTTTCGACGGTCAATGCGCTGGGTTCGGGCCTGATGGAAACGCGGGCGCTGCTCGCCTTCCTGCCCAAGATTTCGCGCGCATTGCGCGGCGAAGAGCTTTTGTTGCCCAGCGTCGCCACCTGGTGGTGTGGGCAGGACAGCGAACGCCGGCATGTGCTTGCTAATCTCGACCGCATGGTGGTCGGCCCGGCACTGTCGACGCGGCTTGCCTTCGAAGACGACGACCAGACCAGGCTCGGTTCGGCGCTGACGCCGGAAGAACGCACCGCACTGATTGCGCGCATCGAGAGCGACGGCGGCGGCTTCGTCGGCCAGGAAGCGGTGACGCTGTCGACGACGCCGGTCTATGTCGGCGGCTGGCTGGAGCCGCGGCCGGCAAGCCTGCGCGTCTATCTGGCGCGCACACCCGAAGGCTGGACAGTGATGCCCGGCGGCTTCGCCCGCGTTGGCCTGTCGCTCGACCCGACCGCCATCGCCATGCAGCGTGGCGGCCAGGCGGCCGACGTCTGGGTGGTCAGCGACCGGCCGGTGGAACGCGAAACGCTGCTGCCGCAGGAGCATGACAGTTTTGCCCGCACCATGCCGGGCAGCCTGCCCAGCCGCGCGGCGGAAAACCTGACCTGGCTCGGCCGTTATATCGAGCGTTCGGAAGATACGGTGCGCATTCTGCGCGCCTATCATGTGCGACTGGCCGAGACGTCCGATCCGGACATGCCGCTGCTCGCCGATGTCAGGGACTATCTCGAACCGTTCGGCATTGATCTCGAAGCGGCCATTCCGCCCGGATTGATCGGCACGCTCGACAGCGCCGTCTACAGCGCCGGGCAGATCAGAGACCGCTTTTCGCCCGACGGCTGGCTCGCGCTCAAGGATCTGTCGAAGACAATCCACCAATTCGCAACAACGGTGGCGCCGGGCGATGATGCGACACGGGCGATGACGGTGATGCTGCGCAAGCTCGCCGGCTTTTCCGGCCTGCTGCACGAGAACATGTACCGTTTCACCGGCTGGCGTTTCCTCGAAATCGGCCGGCGCATCGAGCGCGGCATCCAGATTGCCCGCACGCTTGCCCGTCTCACCCGCTCCGGCGCGCCGGATGGCTCGCTCGACATGATGCTGGAGATCGGCGACAGCGTCATGACCCATCGCCGGCAGTATCCGGTGCGGGCCGGGCGGCGCACGGTGATCGACCTTTTGGCGCTCGATCCGCTCAACCCGCGCTCGATCCTGTTCCAGCTCGAGCGGCTTAAGGCGGAGATCGGCCTGTTGCCGTCGGTTGGTCCGGAGGGGCATATGTCGGTGGCGGCCAAGGAAATCCTGCAGCTCAACACGGCAATCGCCGTCATGGAGCCATCGGAGATGTCGGCGGAGGTGCTGGACGATCTCGCCACTGAGATCGGCAACCTCTACAACAGCCTCGCCAAAGCGTATTTCGGCTAAGCAGGCTCCGCAAAAGTGTTGCGCGGTTTTGCGAAGAGCCTGCGCCAAACAAGAAAAGTAGGCATGCTGTACGATATCAGGCTTCATCTCAGCTACGATTATGACGCTGCAGCCGGTGGCAGCCGGCATCAGGTGCGTGTCTTGCCGCAGACCATTGCTGGCGTGCAGCGTGTGGTCGCCGCCTCGCTGTCGTTTGTGCCGACCCCGTCCGAGCGGACGGATTTTGCCGATTTCTTCGGTAACAATGTCACCGCGATCGCCTTTCGCGATGTCCATGACGGGCTCGACATCAGGATGAGCGCGCGCGTGTCGGTGTCGCGGCCGGAGCCTGGCCTCGACGTGTCGCCCGACTTGCAGTGCCTGAGGGAAGAACTCGGCGCGGTGCGGTCACTGGCGCCCGACGCACCGCATCACTTTCTCACGGCCAGCGATCATGCCGGCATCGATGCGGCGATCACCGCCTATGCACGCGCCAGCGCCAGCGGCTCGACGGTCGGCACGGCCATCGATCTGTGCAACCGCATCCACCGCGACTTCACCTATGATGGGGAAGCGACCACCGTTCATACCCGGGCCAGCGACGCCTTCCGTTTGAAGCGTGGCGTGTGCCAGGATTTCTCCCACATTATGATCGCCGGCTTGCGCGGGTTGGGCATTCCCGCCGGCTATGTCAGCGGCTTCCTGCGCACCATTCCGCCGAAGGGCAAGCCGCGGCTCGAAGGCGCCGACGCCATGCATGCCTGGGTCAAGGTGTGGTGCGGGCGCGATGCCGGCTGGCAGGAGTTCGACCCGACCAATGGCATGCGGGCCAGCAACGACCACATCACCGTCGGCTACGGCCGCGACTATTCCGACGTGGCGCCGATCGTCGGCGTGCTGAAGACCACCGGCGGTCAGGTCGGCGACCAGGCCGTCGACGTCATTCCGGTTGCGCTGGAAAAGGTCTGACGGCGGAACCAGTGGCTTGTACGGCGCTTATCTACGAGAAAAATCTCGTGGAGCGGGCATGCTGGACAGATCCGGGGCGCCATCCGGCCGATCGGCTGCCGGGCAGGGAGACAGTGGGGCGCCGAACAATGGCGCGCAGGCCTCTGCCGATCAGGCCGCGCTTACCTATGTCAGCGACAGTGAGCCGGGTATCCGCCGCCTGAAGGCGGGCGAGGGATTTTCGTACAAAGGCCCGAAGGGGCAGGCCGTCAGCGCTTCGGCCATCGCCCGTATCAAGGCGCTGGCCATTCCGCCCGCGTGGACGGATGTGTGGATCTCGCCCGATCCCGCCGGCCATATCCAGGCGACCGGCCGTGACCAGCGCGGGCGCAAGCAGTATCGCTACCATCCGCTGTGGGCCGCGGAGCGTGACGGTGCCAAATATTCGAGCCTCGTCGCTTTTGCCGAAAGCCTGCCGGAGCTGCGCCGCCGCATCGATGCCGATCTGCGCCGCCATGGCCTGCCGGCCGAGCGCGTCGTGGCGGCAATCGTCTGGCTGCTCGACAACACCATGATCCGTGTCGGCAATGCCGCCTACGCCCGCGACAACAAGAGCTTTGGGCTGACGACCCTGCGCGACCGCCATGTCGATATCAAGGGATCGAGCCTGCGCTTTGCCTTCAAGGGCAAATCCGGCAAGGAATGGAAATTGAAGCTTGTCGACCGCCGCATCGCTCGGGTTGTGCGCGGCGCCCAGGATATCCCGGGGCAAAAGCTGTTCCAGTATCTGGACGAGGACGGCGTCCGGCATCCGGTGCGCTCCGACGACGTCAACCGCTACATACGCGATGCTGTCGGAGAAGACTTCAGCTCCAAGCATTTCCGCACCTGGGGCGGCACCATCCACGCCGCGTCGCTGTTTGCGCAGACGGAGCTTCCCGAAAGCCAGGCCGGGGTGAAGCGGGTGATGAACACCGTCATCGACAAGGTCGCCGAGCGGTTGGGCAACACGCGCACCGTCTGCCGCAAATGCTACATCCATCCGCAGGTCTTCGAATCCTGGGCGCAGGGGCGGCTGCTCAGCGAAATGACTGAAGCCAACGAACGCAAGCGATCCATAGATGGTCTCGATGACGAGGAGGCGCTGGTGCTGAGATGGCTGAAGGCAGACGAAGGCTGAAAAATTTGCCCTAACTTTTTTGTCGACGCCATGTCGGCAGAGGCCCTACTGTTTCGTCCTTTGATACAGAAAAGGACGTCCCATGCTCTACGCTATCCTCTGCTATGCTTCCGAAGATGTCGTCTCCTCCTGGAGCAAGGCACAGGATGACGAGGTGATGGCGAAACTGCTCAATGTGCAGCAGAAATATGCTGACGCCGGCCGGCTTGGCCCGGTGGCACGGCTTCTGCCCACCACCGCCGCAACAACGCTGCGCCAGGTCAAGGGCGAATCGGTGGTCATCGACGGGCCGTTTGCCGAGACCAAGGAACAGTTCCTCGGTTTCTACACGTTGGAATGCGCCGATCTCGATGAGGCCGTCGACTTCGCGCGCGAGCTTTCCAAGGTCAATCCGAGTGGTGGATCCTATGAGATCCGACCGGTTTCCGTCTTCGACCCAACCAGAGTTTTGAAATGACCGACCTTTCCTGGATCAGCTCCGCGATCTCAGCCGCCCGCCCGCAGGCGATGGGTGCGCTGCTGCGCTATTTCCGCGATCTCGATACGGCGGAGGAGGCTTTCCAGGACGCGTGTCTCAGGGCACTCAAGAACTGGCCGCAGAACGGGCCGCCGCGCGATCCGGCGGCCTGGCTGATCTTTGTCGGCCGGAACAGCGGCATCGATGCGGTGCGCAAGCGCGCCAAGCAGGCGCCGATGCCGGAAGAGGACCAGATCTCGGACCTCGAGGATGCCGAGAGCGATATCGCCGAGCGGCTGGACGGCGCGCATTACCGCGACGATATATTGCGGCTGCTGTTCATCTGCTGCCATCCGGACCTGCCGGCGACGCAGCAGATTGCGGTGGCGCTGCGCATCGTCTCCGGCCTCACCGTCAAGCAGATCGCGCGTGCCTTCCTGGTCGGCGAAAGCGCCATGGAGCAGCGCATCACCCGCGCTAAGGCGCGCATCGCCGACGCCGGCGTGCCGTTCGAAACGCCGGGCGCGGTCGAGCGGTCGGAGCGGCTCGCAGCCGTTGCGGCCATGGTCTATCTGATCTTCAACGAGGGCTATTCGACAAACAGCGGCGAGGCGCCGGCGCGCGCGCCGCTCTGCGAGGAGGCGATCCGCCTGGCGCGGCTGTTGCTCAGGCTGTTCCAGACCGAGCCTGAGATCATGGGGCTGACGGCGCTGCTTCTGCTGCAGCATGCGCGTGCACCGGCCCGTTTCGACGAGAACGGTGAGATCGTGCTGCTCGACGACCAGGACCGCTCGCTGTGGAGCCGGAAGATGATCGACGAGGGTTTGGCGCTGGTCGACAAGGCGCTGCGCCACCAGAAGCCAGGTCCCTACCAGGTGCAGGCGGCGATCGCGGCACTGCATGCGCGGGCGGCAACGCCCGAGGATACCGACTGGACCGAGATCGACCTGCTCTACAGCCTACTGGAAAGGATGCAGCCGTCACCGGTGGTGACGCTGAACCGCGCAGTCGCGGTCGCCAAGGTGCGCGGCCCCGAAGCCGCCCTTGCCATGATCGAGCCGCTCGGCGAAAGGCTGTCCGGCTATTTCCACTTCTTTGGCCTCAAGGGCGGGTTGCTGATGCAGCTTGACCGTGGCGAGGAGGCGCGTGTTGCCTTTGACCGTGCGATTGCCTTGGCCAATACGGCGGCCGAAGCCGCCCACATCCGCATGCACATCGACCGGTTGATCAGAGACGGCGCCGTGAAGGCCCCCGCGAAGACAGCGCACTGAAGACTGCTGGCTCAATCGTGCAATCCCGGCTTGGACCATGCCGGGGTGGCGATTTTCCCCTGAAACGAGTAATGCCACGCCATGACAGTGCCTGACGTGCCCACGGCGCGCGGGCGACGTGGCGAGAAGGCTCGACCGCCGCCACATTATGGCGAGCGGATCTGAAAGGGATAAAAATGACGATAGCGACGGAAACGGCTGAACTTCTGACGAAACTGGGCGTGGCCAAGGACGCGCTGACCGGCGGCGACCTCATCGTGCGCAGCCCGGTGACGGGCGAGCAGATCGCGGCGCTGAAGACGATTTCACCGGCCGAGGCGGCCAAGGCCATCGATGCCGCGCACAAGGCGTTCCAGGCCTGGCGGATGGTGCCGGGTCCCCGGCGCGGGGAACTGGTGCGGTTGCTCGGCGAGGAATTGCGCGCGCACAAGGCCGAGCTTGGCCGGCTGGTGTCGATCGAGGTCGGCAAGATCCCGTCTGAAGGTCTCGGCGAAGTGCAGGAGATGATCGATATCTGCGATTTCGCCGTCGGGCTTTCCCGCCAGCTCTACGGCCTGACCATCGCCACCGAACGTCCCGGCCATCGCATGATGGAGACGTGGCATCCGCTCGGCGTCGTCGGCGTCATCTCGGCCTTCAACTTCCCGGTCGCGGTGTGGTCGTGGAATGCAGCACTTGCGCTGGTCTGCGGCGATGCCGTGGTGTGGAAGCCGTCGGAAAAGACGCCGCTGACGGCGCTCGCCTGCGAGGCGATTTTTGCGCGCGCGGTCAAGCGCTTCGGCGCTGACGCGCCGCAGGGCCTGGCGTCGGTTCTGATTGGTGATCGCGCCGTCGGCGAGATCCTGGTCGATCATCCCAAGGTGCCTCTGGTTTCGGCCACCGGCTCGACGCGCATGGGCCGGGATGTCGGTCCAAGGCTGGCCAAGCGCTTTGCCCGCGCCGTGCTGGAACTCGGCGGCAACAATGCCGGCATCGTCTGCCCAACCGCCGATCTCGATATGGCGCTGCGCGCCATTGCCTTCGGCGCCATGGGCACCGCCGGCCAGCGCTGCACGACGCTGCGGCGTCTGTTCGTGCATGACAGCGTCTATGATGCGCTGCTGCCGCGGCTGAAGAAGGCCTATGAGAGCGTCTCGGTCGGCAACCCGCTGGAGACGTCCTCGCTGGTCGGGCCGCTGATCGACAAGGCGGCGTTCGACGCCATGCAGAAGGCGCTCAAGGAAGCCACCGCCCATGGCGGCAAAGTGACTGGCGGCACACGGGTCGAGAACGGCCACCCCGACGCCTACTACGTGCATCCGGCGCTGGTCGAAATGCCGAAGCAGGTTTCGCCGGTGACGGAAGAAACCTTCGCGCCGATCCTCTATGTGATGAAATATTCCGATTTCGACGCCGTGCTCGACGAGCACAATGCGGTCGGTGCCGGGCTGTCGTCGTCGATCTTCACCCGTGACCTGCAGGAATCCGAGCGCTTCCTCGGCGTCGACGGTTCGGATTGCGGCATTGCCAACGTCAATATTGGAACATCGGGCGCCGAGATCGGTGGCGCCTTCGGTGGCGAGAAGGAAACCGGCGGCGGCCGCGAGAGCGGCTCGGACGCCTGGAAGGCCTATATGCGCCGCGCCACCAACACGGTGAACTATTCCAAGGCGCTGCCGCTGGCTCAGGGCGTGTCCTTCGACATCGATTGAGGCGCTGCGCCGGCTTTCCCTGACCAGTTGATCCATCCCGATTCAGTCGGGATGGATCGCTATTGTTCAGCCTGGAGCTTGACGGCCTGCGCGCTCATATTTTCCTGGTAGAAGCTGTTCGGCTGCCAGGTCTTGGCAATTGGTATGACTACCTGTCCGAAGAGTTGTGAGCGTGCGGGTTCAGCCAGCCTTTTGCATCGGGCGACAGGCCTCGAAAGCGGCATCGATGACCGCAAGCTTGGCGGCCTGGACGGTCATATATTCCTGGTAGAAGCTGTTCGAGACCCACATCACCGAATGCCCGCGCCGGCCCATCCAGCCGACACTGCCGAGCTTTTCGGCGTCGCGCAATTTGCGCGCCAGATGGGTGCGCGAGAGTTTCAACCAACTGGCGAATTCGCCGACCGAAACCACGCTGGTCGGGATCTGGTCGAGACCGGCATTGTCAGGATCGATGCCGGACATCAGCCAATCCATGACGATGCCGCCATTGTTGAGCCAGATGAACAGCGAGAAGGTCTGCTTGGGCTCGCGCACCGGGCTGGATGAGAGCAGGCCTTCCGCCACCAGCGGCTGCAGCCTGGCAATCATGCCGGGCTGCTCGAGAAACAAAGCGAGCCGATTTCCCCCGTCCAGACCGTCGAGTGTGCGCAGATGCGCAAACACCCAGCCATCGAATTCCTTCAGCGTCGCTGTCGTCACCTGAAACGGGTGGGCGCGTCCATCACCGGTGTGCGGCAGGTATTCGATGATGTGATAGTGCAGCATCTCCTTGATGAAGGCCTCGGCCGTGTTGCGGCTGGCGACGGAATAGCGGAGCACGGCATCGATGAAGCGGGCGAGGGTAAGTTCCGTGCGGGGATCGCGCGGGTCTCGGGCGAAATGCAGGGCAAGGCCGGTGTGAGCGAGCAGCCAGCGCTGTTGCGTGGCGAATACGGCGGCCAGGCGCGGCCTCGTTTCATAGATGTGCAGCAGCGCCTTCGACTGCGCCTGGACATAACGATGCAGCGCCGGATGGCCGGCAATATATTCGAAATTCAGCGCCATCCTCCTCGTCCTCCGGCCAGCCCCCGGCAGCGAAGACGCAATCACATTTCCAGCCTTAGCCGCCCGTGTCCAGCCATGCCAACCCGGACAAAAGGCCTAGAGCTGTCAATCGTTCCACGGACACGTTGAAACCGCTCCATCTCTTTGATTTTGAGGCAATTGCGCCGGGAAAGCCCCACGCGCTTTTCCTGGGAAAGTCGTTTCACACTTTTCTTGGAACTGCTCTGGTCCGTTCGCGTCCGGCGGATGGCGCGGTCAGCATGGTCAAGCACAATGGATGCCAACGGCGGCGCCGCTTCCGGTCTTCTTCACCGGTTTCGCTGTGAACGGGGATGTGCAGGCGTTGATCGAGGATCCGAGCCTGGACCAGACAGCACTGCACCGGTGCATAGAGTTTGTTGACACGATGGAACACAGTGGCATTGCCACAAGTGCAACGACGGCCCTACAAACGCCTGACGACGAATAGGGCAGGCGCTACCATGGGTGGCTGGTTGCATACTCTTCCACTCGCTTGGATGGCTCTCGTCGTGTTCGGGGCCACCTATATCGTCGCGTTCATCTTGCACCAAGGCATCGCCGTTCTTTCCGCGGGCTCCACGGCGCGGTCATTCAAGGCGCTTTCGCCTGGCATGTTGCCGCCGCTCGGTATCATCTTTGGCCTATTTGTGGCGTTCACCGCGGCTCAGGTGTGGAGCGACAACGATCGCGCCAATGCGGCAGTCAATCGCGCGGCCAGTGCGTTGCGGTCGGTCGTGGTTCTGGCGAGCAGCTTTCCCGGGGAGCCCGAGGCGCGCTTACGGACGCTGGTCCGCAGCTATATCGAGGAAACGACGAGCCAGGAGTGGTCGCTGATGGCCGAGGGCGCGGCGACCCTCACCATAATCCCGCCGGCGCTTAACGAGGCGCTGCGGACCACGCTGGCCTTGGCGCCAAGCAATCCCGGCCAGGAGATCGCGCAGCGCGAGATTACGAGGTGGCTTGAAGACGCCTTCGAGGCGCGTCGCCAACGGATTCTCGTCAGCTCGGCACAAGTCAACCCCACGAAGTGGGCCTGCCTGATCCTGCAAGCCTTCTGTGCTCTTCTCGCGATCGCGGTCGTTCATAGTGATAACCGAATGGCATCGGCGATCGCTCTTGGAAGTTTTGCGACCGGCGTGGCGGCATCCGTTCTCTTGATTCTCGCCCACGACCGGCCCTTCACGGGAGAGATCGCAGTATCGCCGCAGCCGTTGCTGCAAGTTATGCCGGAGCCAAAGCGGGCGGCGGATGATACAGGCAGGAGTGCTAAGACGGATAAATTCCGTCGCGTTTGTGAGACTCTGATTTGGTGACAAGCAAAACAGCAGCCCCTACGACTCGTCCCTCTCATCGCGCAGATTAGACACAACGCGGCGGTTCTGCGACCTGCAGGCGTTGTCGGGGCAGTCGCGGACGAGCCTGTCCTTGCCGTAGCCCTTGGCCCACATGCGGTTGCGGTCTATGCCGCCGGCGGCGAGGTAGTCCATCACCGCATCGGCGCGCTTCTGCGACAGCGCCGTTTCGCTTGCGCCGGGATCGTCGGCGAAACCCTGCAGCTTGAGCAGCCAGCGCGGATGCTTTGTTAACCAGGCGATCTGGGTGTCGAGGGTGGCCTTGGCGACAGAATCGAGCTCGGCCGAACCTTTCGTGAAATAGGTGCGGCGGCCGACATTGAGGATAAAATCCTCCTCGCTGCCCGGCTGCACGTTCTGGAAGCCGGCAATCTCGGCGTTGGTGACGTCGGGCGTGGGCGGGGTCAGCGTGTTGCTGGTCGAGCAGGATGCGGTCAGCACCAGCAGGCTGGCGGCGAGCAGCCGGCGCGTGTTTTCAATCATGCGGTTCATGATGCGCCATCATTCGACAGTGGTAGAAGGGGGCGCCTGGTCGGCGATGTGCGGCAGGACCTCCACCGCGGTGCCGATCGGGCACCGCTGGTAGAGGTCGATGATGTCTTCCGGGAACATGCGGATGCAGCCGCTGGAAGCATCGGTGCCGATGCTCCATGGCTCCAGCGTGCCATGCAGGCGGTAGCCGATGTCGGCGCCGTCGCGGTACAGATAGAGCGCGCGCGGCCCGAGCGGATTGTTGGGCGCGCCGCCTGCGACCATGGGCGGCAGCTCCGGCCTGCGCTTACGCATTTCGGGGGGCGGGACCCATTGCGGCCATAGCGCGCGGCGGTCGATCGTCGCCCGGCCGTACCATTTGAAGCCCTCCTTGCCGACGCCGACGCCGTAGCGGATGGCGGTCTTGTTTTCCATGATGAGGTAGAGGAAATGATGGCGGGTATCGACCACGACAGTGCCGACCGGCTCGCTGCTGAAATACTTGACGATCTGGCGATGCCATCTCTTGTCGATCTTGGCGAAGTTGGTCTTGCGATAGACAAAATTGTTGTCGCTGGCGGTACCGGCGAAAAAGGATTTTGCCGCCGCGGCTTGAACAATATTGCCGCTTGCACCGACCGCGACCAGCGCCAGGCCACCGATCACGACACCCCTGCGTGATAAAACCATCGGCAATCCCCCATGCCTTAAGCCTAGCTGACCATAGTTGAGAATTATTTCGCCTCAAAGTGGAAAATGCTGCAGTTGGCCGGAAGCGGACAGTCCGGCTCTGGGACGAACTAGCCAGAAAGGCGCCATTCCGCTGGCGCCCCGGCTTGGCCGCAACGACGTTGGGCGGGCCTGGCGTGCGTCAGCGCACGGGCTTCGCCGTTTGCCCGCGTCTCATTATTCAGGAGGACGGTCCGCTTCGGCTGATTCTCCAGGATCGGCCCCACCGATGGCTGTTGGTTGCCCGGCAAAAGCCGCGAATAATTTTCTGAATTGGGGATGCTCGCGGATCGGGTCGAAGTCCGGCTCGTTTTCAAACCAGCTCCGCTGATACCAGGTACTGTGCGGGAGGATTTTTCCAAGATGACCCAGTGCTTTGTCGGGATCCCCCATGACGGAATACGCGCACGCGATGTTGAAGTGGGCGACAAGGTCATCCGGATCGATCGCTAGGGCGCGGGCGGCCCACTCCCTTGCCCGCTCGCGTTCGCCCAGATACGCCAGTAAAACCGCTCCGCGGTGCGCAGGCCCGGCATTTTCCGGATGCGCTTCAAGCAGACCTTCGGCCAATACGATTCCCGCACGCGCCCATTTCTCGGCGTCCGCGAAACGCCGGAGTCGGCGAAATGTAGCCGCCAGGAACATCGCCGAGACATAGTCATCGGGACGAATCTCCGCAGCGCGTTTGAAATATTTGGCTGACGCCTCGAAGTCGCCTTTCACGAAAAAATGCCTGGCGTAGAAGAAGTTCGCCTCATAGGAATTAGGGTCTAGGACGAGTGCACGCTGAAATGCTGCATTAGCCTCCTCGGGGCGCCTGTCATGCAGAAGTGCCAACCCGAGTGAGGCATGGGCCTCGGCTAGACCCGGATCGAGCGTGAGCGCCTTCGCACTCATTTCCATGATTGCTTCAGGTGATATCTCCTCGGAATGCCACACGAACAGTGCCGAGTCGCAATCAGCGATGCCGGCATATGCGCGCGCATAATTAGGGTCCAGTTCCACTGCCATGGCAAACATCCGTCGTGCCAGAAGCAGGTACGATTTAGTCCATTCGCGGAAAAACTCCCGCCCCCTGAGATAATACGTGTAGGCTTCGACGCTCACGGTTGGCGGCTGCTCGATCGCCTTCTTCTCCTCAGGCAAAAGCCTGACCCTGAGTTGCTCGACAATGGTGTGGGTTATCTCGTCCTGAATCGCAAAGATGTCGGTCAGGTCACGGTCGTAACGGTCCGCCCAGATATGTGTGCCATCTTTCCCGTCAATGAGCTGACCAGTGACGCGCACGCGTTGGCCCACTTTGCGGACGCTGCCCTCAAGGACGTATCGGACGCCGAGTTCCCGCGCTGTCTGCTGAACCTTGATAGGCTTATTCTTGTAGGTGAATACGGTATTGCGGGCGACGACGTGAAGTCCTGACACTTTAGACAGATCGGTGATGATGTCCTCGGTTATGCCATCGGAGAAGTATTCCTGCTCCGGGTCGCCGCTCATATTGTTGAAGGGTAGCACGGCAATCTGCGGCCTGTCCGTCTTGCGCGGGTCCTCGGAGGCGACAGTGCCGCGGTCCACGCTTGCGGACGAAGCGCCAAGGGAGATGTTGTAGACGCGCACGGGCCGGTCGATGTTCTTCAGCAACTGCTCGCCCATGTCCTCGAATGTGAGGTCGAGCCGGGCTCCGACGTGATCCCGTACGGAACTAGAAACGGAAATCCCGCCCGGCTCGGCGAATGTCTCGAGCCGGGCGGCCAAATTGACACCGTCGCCGAAGATATCGCCATCCTCGACTATAATGTCGCCGAGGTTGATACCTATGCGGAAGTCGACGCGATTGGGGGTTGGCACATTTGCATTTCTTTGTCGCATGCCGCTTTGGATCGCTACAGCGCAGGCGACCGCGTTTACGACGCTTGGAAACTCGACGAGGAAGCCGTCGCCTGTCTGTTTGACGACGCGTCCCCGGTGGTCCGAGACGGTGGAATTGAACAACTCCTCGCGAATGCGGTTCAAAGCGGCCAGCGCACCTTCTTCATCCAGGCCCATAAGGCGGCTGTAGCCCACGACGTCTGCTGCGAGGATAGCGGTCAGTCTGCGTTCCAACTTTCCCTCTGAAGTTCAGCCGAAGCGGGGGGCAATCTACCCTCTTGTTGACCGCAAGTCTCCTGTCTTCCGAGGGACTTGCCGATCGGGAATGTCAGCCTGCCGAGCAGATTTGCGGCGCCTGAGTGTCCGAATCAGAATGACCGGCGTATTTTCAAGCCCTTGCGAGCCTTCGCGTGAGCATGCGGATAGCCTGCAGACGTGACTTAACCACATCGGCGATGTCTGCTTTTGCGTAGGGGAAAACGCGCCCTTTACAGCCGCGTTGCTGAAGGGTTTCGGGTGCCGTCAGGCGTACGAAAGCCTCTCATGCAGGAACCCGCGGTCCGTGCGCGGTGAGCTATGGGGATTTGTGTTTCGGGGTGTGCCAGCGTCTGTCGCAGACGTCCACAT
>NZ_JAFCGY010000059.1 GCF_016836705.1 Mesorhizobium caraganae
ACCCGCGACCGAAGATCTCCGCTCAATGCTCTTCCCATTGTCCACCTCCATCGAGGTGGATGTTGAATCAGCACAAAACGCAGCCGTCACATCACAATCGATTCATCGATCACAGGACGTGCTCTAGCTAAATCCCAAAGCGTCAGACTGTCATGATTGGATGTACGAATGCCGACAGGATCTACCACGCCGAAGGCTCCTGTTGGGTTGGCAGACTACACTCAGGCTTTCACCTTGCGTTTCACGGCAGGTTTTTTGGTAGGCGCTGCTTTTCTTCCCAGGCCTAGCGATTTTGCCAGCGCCGAGCGGGCGGCTGAATAGTTCGGGGCAACCATTGGGTAATCCGACGCCAGTCCCCACTTTGCGCGGTATTCGTCCGGTGTCATCCCATGTCTCGTCGCGAGATGGCGCTTGAGTGACTTGTATTTATGGCCGTCTTCGAGGCTGATAATATAGTCCGGGAACACGGACCTCTTGGGGTTAACTGCGGGCTTCGGCGCGGGTGCTTCTGTTGGAGCAGCCTGGCCAATACTAGACAATGCTGAATTCACGCTGGCAATCAAACTAGGCAATTCTGACACTGGAACCGCATTCTTCTGGACATAGGCGGAAACAATATCCGCAGTAAGCTCGATTAGATTACTAGCTTCTTCGGACATAGCCCTGCTCCAGGTTTCAAAACCAATACGGTCATATCCATCAATTCCCAAGTGTGCAACCAACAGCCAGCCAGCTAATGGATCTGTGCTGGAGTCAGAGGGCCAAGGGTGTTGAACGTGCCCCGTTTGACGTTACTCTAAAACGAGGGCGCGCCAGGCTCTTAACTGAAGGCGGAATATGGATGAAGAGCAGATCGCGCCCAACGCCGGGTCCAACTATTGAAACAGAAGTCCCTTGGGCGGACCATCTAACTGCCTATGACAACAAGCACCTGATGCTCTATTCGAAGCTCATCGACGCGTGCGCCGATAGTGCCAGCGAAGAAGAAATGGCGCGGGACATACTGGGTATCGATCCGGTGAAGGGTGAAGGAGCCAATCCGCGCCCGCAAGGCTCTTCGCAGTCACCTGGAACGGGTGCGCTGGTTTATGAATGAGGGATACAAGGAGCTGTTTTCAACCTGACAGCCACAATACCCACGGCGCTGCACCAGCTTCGGGGCGCATCATACGGCGCCCTTCGCCGGGGGCTGTCGGTTCCGCATCCCGCCTGTGGCGGCGCTATGCTGATGCTCCTACGGCCGCCCTGTTGAACCGGGCTCAGGGCCACGAACTTTCTCCAGCACCGAACTGACTTAGTCCCGCTGGCTGGCATTTCGGTGCTTCCGCCTTGTACGCCCTTGTTTGCCGCGGTCGGGAGAGAGGCGTGCGCCAAAACGGCAAGTTACCTCTGAGGATACCAAAGCTCGAAAACGTTCTGTGGAGAATTGGGAATATTCTCCCGTCGAATGCTAAATCTTGTAGGCGAAAGATTGTCCAGCACGGCCTTTATCTTGTCGGCGTTGGCGCGATCTTCCGCCGAAAAATAGCGTATCTCGCCTGACAGTGGCGCCTTGCCCCCCACGTTCTCAATGCCCCGCGCGGCGTTGATCCCTTTGTCAACCAATCCAGAGATCAGCTTGGCTGCATCGGCGCGCTGGCTCTCTGCCGCGATTTGAACAAAGACGCGGGGCTTGGCGCCGGCTGGAGCCTGCGGCGGTTTTTGCGCATCACCGGTGGGGGGTTGGCTCTTCGGATCCGCCGATAGGACCGCGACCTGCGCCAGGCCGCTTGGCGGCACCTGGTAGCAGTCCACCCTTGCGACGGTTCTCAGTTCTCCGGACTGGTTTATGGGCGTGAAGGCTTCGACGTTCTGCGCGGCCCCATAGACCAGCCCGATTAGGTACCCACGCCAGAATATGGGCCCGCCGCTCATGCCGGCGGCGATTCCTGCCCTCATGTAGTCTCGAAACGAGCTGTCGAGGGTGTCGGTTGTGACGACAGCAGGCAGAACCAGTAGTGGCGCCGAGTCCCCCGCCGGAAACCCCGCCACAGTGATCGATTCCATGATTGGCGGTATGTTGCAGCCGAGTCGGAAATATGTGCCGATCCCGGCGTTTCGGACCTCGGTCTGGTTGACGTAGAGAAGGGCAATGTCCGTGCTGCTCGCATCGGCGGGGTAACGGGAAGCAGGGATCAGAGCAGTTTTAACGCCCCTCAACGATACGCTGACCTTGCCTGTGGCGGGGTCAAAACCGTCAAAAAGGTGTTTGGCCGTAAAGATGAAGCCGTCCGCCCCAAGCAAGACGCCGGAGCCTTCCCTGAACAGGTTGCCATCCGCCTTGGTCAGTCTAACATAGACTACCCCGTCGAAAATATTTTGAACGGATTGTGCGTTGCATTGGCCAAGTAACGCTAGGAACATATATACAAAGGCCGCAAACCGCCAAATGCCTACATGGACAGAGGTTTGTAGAGTCCCGTCACGCATGCCACATCACCGTCTGAAATAGTGGAAGGATTGACCACAAACGCAACTCGTTCGTTGCGATCGTTAAGGATGGTAGCCCATCCGTCTTTGATAGGATACATCATGATGGACGACCTATCGAGGTTGGGGCTGGCTAGGCAAACAGCGCTTTTGTCCAGTTTTGTAAGTATCTGCTCCTTGACGGTTTCTTCACTCCAACCCTTTGCATGCATATCCGCGAAAACAGCGTCTTTGTCCCATTCGATCGTGGACAGAGGGAACCTGTGCTCGTGCTGCAAGCCAAGGCAATGACCGAATTCATGCATGATACTGGCAGGATGTAGGTCGCTGAAGCACATCGTATACGGCGTGGTGACGGTCATTGCGCGCCTACCGATGGCCGACCAGTTCTGATTGGAAAGCACTTCGATGCGTATCTTCGCCTTGTCCACACTGGCCGTGAAGTCGAAGTCTATGAAAGTGCCGATATGCGTGGCCAGCCACATTCGAGCCGATTCCATGACGATATCGTGTTGAGGTTTCTCACCGTTCAGGAAGGCCACGCCTAGGGTTATCTTGTCCTTAGTCTCACTGTCCTCAGGTAGCCAAATGTCGCTCTTAAAGGCCGTCCCGTAGGGGGTGAATGTCAGCGGGCCAAGGTCCGTATTGAACGTCATGTTTTCCCCATTCCCGTCGGCCGGTTGAAACTGCAGCCCGTCGGAAACTGCGCTGTCCTCGACAGCGCAGATGAAACTTGGCTCGTCCCCATGGGCCTTCCCGGAGAGGCAGAGCGCACAGCATCCGAGGAAGGCGCGCCGGTTGATCATTGACTCGCGAACCGCTCGAATTCGTCGTGGGTTCCTTTGAATACGTTGGCGTCCAGACCGCCCTTGTACGCATCTCCGACCTTGGCCTTGTCTGAGAACTGCCAGAGCTTCCATTTTGCACCGCCCGGAACCTTGGGGTCTTCACTGGCCTGCCCCGACCTGGAGTAGTCCGCGATCCAGATACCGTAGTCCGAGAGCTCGGAAATCCGCTTCGGTGCGATACCGCGTTCCCGCCACCAAGCGTTCGCCGTATATATGACCGGGACCCGTTTGGTTTGCTCCTGCACCTTCGCGCACCAGGCCTTCACTGACTCGAGTATGGTATCGGGGGAATAATCCTTCCAACGGTCCGGACCGGCCGGTCTGGCAATATCCCATTCGAGATCGAGCACGGGAGGCATGTCGGTCTTTTCAATGCCGCCATGAGAATTCACGAAGTTGAGGAAAGTGTCCGCCTGGGCGGCTCCGTTTTTGCCTGCTGCGAGAAAGTGATAGGCGCCTCTGCGAAGCGTATTAGTCGGATGCTTGGGCAGCGCTTTCACCTGTGACCAGAACCCGGCAAACTTCTTATCCTTGAACTGCGTCCCCTGGGTGGCCTTTATGTAGACGAACTTGATGTTCTTGTCGTCGCGCAAGGACCTGAGGTCTACGCGTCCAGAATAGTGGCTGACGTCGACGCCCCAATGATAATCAACGCGGTCGAGACCCGTCTTCGGATCCTTCGTCGAGTCATCGGGAAAAGTAAAATCTCCAGGAATATATGCGCCTCCCGTGTTGTCGACATCATCGTCCGGCTGCAGCTTCGCGATTGCGATGTTAGTGATCCACTCATAAAGGTCGCTTCTCGATGGCTGGTCGGTGAGATCCGCCAATCGGGGAGCCTTCGCCTGTGCGAAGGACACGGCGGCAGATGAAGTAGCCAATGTTCCTGCAGCGGTTATCAGAAGTTGGCGGCGATCAAGTTCCATGTAAGCATCCCCCACTACGAGACATGTTAGAGTGCGGCCTGAGATGAACAGAAATTACATGGGGGATCGTGCGCCGTCAATAACTTCTTCGCAATAGCTAAAATACCACAAAATGATACAAATCTTGTTTTTAGTATAGCTTATAGTCATCAGACAGCACGGCGCGTGCAGCAACATAACCTTGTGGTTAGGCTACATTCGGGCTCCAGCACTCCGGCACTTGAAGTCAGGTCGAGGGCTTCCTATCGTATAGATTGAGTGCCAAGAGAATTTCCCCATTCTGGGGTGGGTACTCAGGAGGAAACGATGGCTAGGTACATGAAACCCACCGCTCGACGCGATGCGGTCGTGCGCCGTGCAAACAGTCGGATCTCCGACGCATAAGCCTTAGCTGCCGGTCCAGGCCTGCATCAGTTTCTCGTACTCCACCAGTCTGGCGTAGTCATTCTGATACGGATCGGCAGCGCGCTTTCGCTCCAACTTAATAGCTTCTTTCAACTGACTAATCGCATCGTCCTTTGCGTCGGTCGCATACATCAGCACGGCGCTCGCGTAGTGAGGATAGGGATCGTTAGGGTCCGCATCCACCAATGCAGTCCTCGCGGCCTCTTCCGCTTCGGTCACGACATCGGCGGGGAGGTCCTTCGTGCGCGCGGCAGCTTCGGCAAATCCTGCGCCGCTATAAGCGATCTCGTCCGTCAACTTGGCAGTCTTGTAGAGGGCGCGGTATAGGTCCAAGGCGGCCTGAAGTTGGGCGGGACCGCCTTGAGCTTTTGCGTAGTCCAGCGCTAGGGCCGCCTGTTCCTCCTGGGCTGGTCTGAAGTCGGGATAGGACGAGACAATGGTGGCATAGGCGGCGACAGCCTCGCTGTAGCTATTCTTCTCGTAGAAGATTTTGGCCTTCGCGAACTTCGAGACACGCAACTGCGCGTCGTTCTTGCCCTCGGACAGTTTCGTCATCTTTGCGACAATATCGAGCGCCTTGCCGAACTCCGCCTCAGCGAGTTCTGGTCGGTCCGACTCCTGATAGTTGTCCCCCAGCCTCCTGTGAATGTTTTGCAGCCCGTCGAGCACCTCGAAGCTGTCAGAATCGAGATAGACGGCTCGTTCGTAAACGGTCTCCGCCTCCTCATATCTCCCGGTCATCCTCAGCGACTTCCCAAGCATCTCAAGGGCTTCCATGTCGTCGGAACTGAACTCGTAATAGATCCCGAGGAACCTTGCCGCCGAATCCCACCGCTTCTGTAGAAACTTTACTGTTCCTCTCTCCTTAATAACGTTGACGATGCCCACATCGTTGTTTTGCATGCTGGATTTCATTATCTGTTCGAGCACCTTTTCGGCCTCGTCCAGCTTTCCGGATGTCCTCAGAGAAACGGCCTGTTCGAACTGCTTTTTGGTCGCATCATCGAAAGTGGCGCCGCCCGAATGGGCGGGAGGCGACCAAGCAAGGAACGCAAGAAGGGCAAGGACCATCAGGCCCCTACAATCCGGTCCGTGGCGTCTCCATTTAGCTGAAGGTTCCATGCGACACACCATCCGAAGCTGCGACATTGACACTAAACGGAGAGCCAGCGCGACAACGATGATTATTTGCGCTTGCTGCCAGC
This sequence comes from Mesorhizobium caraganae, assembly GCF_016836705.1. GTDB lineage: Bacteria > Pseudomonadota > Alphaproteobacteria > Rhizobiales > Rhizobiaceae > Mesorhizobium > Mesorhizobium caraganae. Next base: position 5,854 of record NZ_JAFCGY010000059.1, read on the forward strand.
CGCGACATATTTCCCTTGAATTGCGAAGGTGACGTTGCTTCTGGTCGTGGATTTAATTTCAGGATTGGCCCACGACAACGACGCTGGTCCGGCGGCAAATGCCGCCTGGAATGCGCCCTTAGAAAGCGTGTATGCTTTCTTTGCATTCGCCACTTCGGTGACGATCATGTAAGGGCGATTCCCTTTGAGGACGTCTTTTCGACAACTTGTTCCCAGGTTGGCTAGAACGAAATCGGCTGCATTTCGCGAGTCGCCAGACACAAGATGCGTGATGCGGTAGCCATCCACTTTTATTTTCTTGTACGGTGCAGTAATCGTTCCAATTCCTGGAACAGAAAGAGCGAAATTTGTTGAGGCAAGGTTATCTTCCAAAGAGTCGTCATAGTCTGTGACTTTTGTCGATAGGCCCTTAATGGCTGCGATACCCATGTCATTTTCGCAGATTTGGTAAGCCGATCCATCTTTGTGAAACGTATAAATACCTGGTGTCGAGATTGCGTAGCCATACGAAGGGCTGATGGAGTACGCCCCGGGCCCTAGCGCCTGGACCGCGACGGTGGGACTGGATCCAACAACTTGCGGCAAGAAATTTGCGTTTTGCTCAGTCGAGCACGCGCTCAGAAGCGCTGCGGCCGCAGCAACCGGTACGATCTTCAACACTTTTGAGGCCCCCCTGCCGTTACGGAAGGCGTAAGCAAACTTGTAGCGAATGTAAATACGCAATTGAGCAAAGTTCTGTGAACACATCGCAATCGACCACCTCAACATGGGTTCGATGGTAACGCGGGGAGCGATGTCCGGTTAGGCAGACTAGGCAGAATGTTTAACTGGCTGTCGGGCCCCGGCGGGCTGTCTCGCCAAGATTGTTGTATTATCGATAAAAATAGGATTCTTTTTGAATGCAGTTTTGGGCATGTTTCGTGTAGTGCCTTCATAGGCGCCCTTCGCCGGGGGCTGTCGGTCCCGCATCCCGCCTGACGGCGGCGCTATGCTGATGCTCCTACGGCCGCCCTGTTGAACCGGTCTCAGGGCCACGAACTTTCTCCAGCACCGAACTGACTTGGTCCCGCTGACGGGCATTTCGGTGCTTCCGCCTTGTACGCCCCTGTTTTCTTTGGTTGGGAGAGAGGCGCGCGGCCCTCTCTCCCGCAAGTCTCGCCGGCGGCATCCCCCATCTTCCTGCGCTTCGCTCCGTGCAGACCGGGGATACCCCGCCGCCGCCGAGGCTTGCCCCCTCGCTCCCCGCTGCTCGCCGCGAGGCAGGGGGTCAGGGAGGCTTGAACCCTTCAGGTCAACCTGAAAGCCAACCAAGGAGCAAAACGATGACTACGAATATGAAATCACCATCCCACTCGGCAAGCTGGTGCCGAGCAACGCCAACGTCCGTCGCGTCAATTCCGAGGCGGGGAGGGCCGAACTGGCCGCTAGCATCGAGGCCCACGGCCTCATCCACAACCTTGTGACCCGCAAGAGATGGCGCTGGCGGGCTGTGTCGTGGGTATCTCCCACGGGGGCACGTTGCAGGTCACGCCCGGGCTGGTGAAGGCCGACGACCGGAAGGCTCGGGCCGAGTTGCAGCGCGGCGATGCCGATGAAGAAGGCAGCGGGGTCGACGAGAAGGCGGCACAGGAGGACGAGGAAGCAGCCGCTGGCCTGTCGGCGGCGCTGACCGAGGAACTGACCGCCATCCGCACAGCAGCGCTCCGGGTCGAGCTCGCAGGCCGCCCCGACGTGGCGCTGGTTGGCATCCTGCATGCGTTGGTGAGCCGGGTCTTCTATGACTACTATGGCCGTATCGAACCAGCGGTGGAGGTCACCGGCCAACGCCGCAACCTAGCGCCCTCCGTCAAGGAGCCGGATGCCTGCCGTGCCTTGACGGGGTGGAACGATGTCATGGAAGGCTGGGCGGAGCGCGTGCCCGGAAATCCCGCCGACCTCTGGCCATGGCTGGTGGCGCAGTCGCAGGATGTGTTGCTTGACCTGTTGGCTGTGGTGACTGCCGCCAATCTGAACGCGGTGGTCGCCCGCCACGAAACCAGCAAGGAGCGCATAGCGTATACCGACCTTATGGCTGTGGCCGTTGGGCTCGATATGGGCTTGTGGTGGGCGCCGGAGGCTGTGTTTTTGGCGCGCTTGTCAAAAGCCGAGATCGCTGGCGTGATGCGGGAAGCCGGGTGCGCCGAAGATGCCGCGAAGGCGGTCGAACGCGGCGCGAAGCCCGAGGGCGTGTTGCAGGCCGAGAAGGAACTCGACGGCAGGGGCTGGCTCCCTACAGTGTTGCGGATGCCTGCCAGCCCGGAAAGTGAAAGCCCTACCGAAGTGGCGCTTGCTGCCGAGTAAATAGACGGCGGAACCCTTAACCCGGGGCAGCGCTGCCCCGGGTTTTTTGCGTCCGAATTGTCCCCGGGCCGGTGTCGAACCGGCCGAGGCCAGGCGAGGGCGCCCCTGACTCGCCCCTCGCGCTCCCTGCCCGCCCGAAACAGCTCCACCATCCCCTGAGTGCTTTGGGGCGCCTGCCTAGCCTGGCACGAAGATGCTTGAAATTGCTTTTCGGCTGTCCTCCAACGGAATTGACTCCTGGTAACGCAGAGCAAGACTTTGTTCGCGCGCGACCTGACGAGCAAGTTCATCCATTTCCGAGGAAAGTGTAAGAAGACCGCTGAACTTGCTCTCGCTGTCAAAAATCCGGCGCGACCCATCTGGCACAGATAATGTCCGGGCGAAGGCTTTGTCCTGCCACAATCTGTCCAAAAACCGCTGCGTTTCGGCAAGCACCGCGAGTTCGTAAAACACACCTGTGCGCAACACAGCCTGATCCGCGTGGTACATGATTGCCGCAATATCGAAGCTGGGAAGGCCGACCGTCCTCCCATCTTCGATGGCGTCATTTTTGACATTCTTGCACAGGCGGATAGCCTTCTTCAGGCCGCCATTGGCCTCATTTCGATCCCGGTTGTGCACGCGATCGATATGCAAAAACGGCAAGTTGTCGATCGTTTCGGGGACTTTCTTGTTCAGAATCGTCACGCCTCGATCTCGCTCCAGGTTCGATGACTGGTAGTCAATTGTGTCGACCCAGTGCGATGGAACGACATCGACCGGCCGCGCAAGGGAGCCGCCAGAGATCGCGATTGCTTTGCCGCCGGAGACGTCAACGTCGGCGGCTGGGTAGGCGGCAATAAGGATTTTTTCGGCCTCTTTGCGCAGACGCATCAAACGGCCAACGGACGTCTCTTGGGTTGGAGAGATGTAATGGCCGGACCGGGCTTTGGCGCCTGCCTTATAGTACGAGAAAAAGTCGAGTTCGAGATTTAGCAGATCGACGTCGCTGACGCCCCGGATGTGGACGTTTAGGGGGACAGAGCCTTGGAGCCGGAATTCTACACTCCAACCGGCAGCGCGAAGTTTCTCGTCCAACTGCTTTCCGACACGCTCAGCCGTTTCGATGCTGATCTTGGTGTATTCGGGTCCGACCTCTTCCATGGCGCCAAGCGCATACCGAGTATACGGCTGGCTTCCCGCCCTGGTCTGCCATTTCTCGTTGCCTAAACTTTTGATGAGAACGTCGGACTGGGCAGCCTCATTGAGGCGACCCAGGCGATCGGTCCCGCGCCGGCGCGTCTTCAATTGAGTAAGGCGTTTGTTGATATCAGTGGCCATGATTAAAGCCTCGTGAGGTTCATCTGGCCGAACGTATAGCGGCCATATCCGTTGAAATACTCGCCTTTCCCGGACCTCAGATCCTTGGCAAACGTAATCTCGGCAGAGCCGCGGTGACTCTTCAGCTCGGTCTCACCGATGTTCGGATCGTTCTTGTAGCCGTAGAAAAGCCGGTAGCCGTCCGCTGGGTCACAAATGAGCGCGGCGCTGGTGCTGTTCGATCCGGACTGCGCGGTCTTCAGGCGCACGCGGATTCGGTCCCAACTCTGGACAATCGTTATTTTTGCTTTCCATTGGAAGCCGGGCGTTCCATCGGGATTGAGTGTCTGGCCATCGCAATCCCATTCCCCGCAAAGATTCGGGACTTTGAGGACCTTGGAGAGCAGGCTCCACCGCCAGGCGAAGCGGTCAAGGATCCAATAGAGCACGACGAAAACGGTGCCGGCGCCGAGCAATGAAAGCACGGATGGCGGCACGTTGGGGAAGATGCCGAATGTTTTGGCGAGATCGACCGCCCACAGGAAAACAAAAACGACTCCCGCAGAGACGATGCTCGATATGACGCCGAGGTAATGCCCAATGCGCGCACGATTCACGCCGCCGAGCACGGTGTATTCATGTTCAAGCATGGAAGGCCCTCTGATGACTGGAGGGCGACGGCCGGAGCCGCCGCCCCAGACCCTTACCGAGTCTTGGTAGGGTCGGTCAGGCGGTACTTCTGACCCGACTCCAAGGGAGGGGGCAGAGGCTCGCCCTTGGTTACGGTACGTTCAATACCCGTACCGCCACCGCGGGGCCCGGTAATCTCGTACTGCCCCGACTTGGGGGCCTTTTCACCAGGCTTGTAGAGGTCGTCATTAGACATGGGAGGATGTCCAGGTGGTTGCCAATGGGACCATCTGGCACTAGATACCGACTTGCTGAAGGTTCGGACTAGCGGTCTGAAGGCGTCCTACGGCAACCACACAGACCGCAGTTCACAACCAAACGATGGCAGGTGACGGAGACGTCACCTGCCATTTGTCTAGGCATATTTCAAATTAGATGTAAATACCGAACCGGCGTGCACACACTAAAAATACCGAGTATTTTCAATCTGTCAACAGCTAATCGCGCAGCGCCATTGGCGCAAATTGTCGCAACGGCCGGAGATTCCGGGCGCTGGTGTCTGAAGCTCAGGTGGGAGGCGGATCGACGGAAATCAAGACGGCAAAGCGTCAAAACATTACGCTGCGGCAGCCCTTGTCCGTGCGATCGGCAACGGCCACGAATGGTTACAACGAACTACAGCCGCTATCTCCGGCCAGACCGCATCGAGGCTTCAATGCGGCGCGCCGCCTGCCAGCAGATACCGATACCCGCTTGTCGCCATCCACCGAGCGCGCGCGAGATGCGTCTCCCAGACCCGAAAGGCCCGCTCAGGTTCCTTTGCCGCGTCTATATGTAGAACGATGGTTGCAACTTCCCGCCAGTCAGCATCTTCGGCGGCCGCGTCGAGCAGGCGAATGTAGGTCAGCAAACGCTCCTCGTCATATCCGGTCAGTACCGGCGACGTCGGTGCCTCGTCGGCGACATCTGGATCGAGGAGCGGCTGGAGCATTCTGCTTTCTAACGGCTGTTCGTGGCCAAGCAAAGAGCTGCGCCGGGGCGACTTCAGCTTTCTGGCGGGGACTGGCGGCCGCAGATCGTGACGATCGCGGAACTGCCCCAGGCCGACCGAGGTGAGAACATGATGGAAAACTCTTGTGTGCGGGGCGTTGGCCCGAACCAGGAATACGGCGACGAGCTTTTCCACTCCGGCAGGTCCATCGCCGGAGTCCGCTGTTCGTCAGCAGCCGGTGTAGGCAAGCCGTCTGGGCCAATGGTGATCATGGAAATGCCGATGTAGCTCCCAGCCTTGAAACGGCCGACAAATTGAACGGCATCGCCAATGTAACGGTAGCACCCGTCTTGCGGGCCGAGCTTGAATCTCTGTGTCGGCGTCGGCTGCGGTTGCTCTTCCTGGGCCTGGGCGGGAGCGGACAGGAGAACGGCTGCCCCCGCAGCCCAGGCGAGCGTGCGTAGGAAGGGCATGGCGGCCTACCGCTTCTCGAGCATGGCGTTGTAGAAATCGCCCTCGAAGCCCTTTGCTTCGGCTTGTGCCTTTACCTGATCGCAATCCATGGCCTGCCCCATGCAGAAGACTGCGCCGTAGCTTGGCCAGCTAAAGGGGCGAGCGATGTCGCGTGGCCGGTCTCCCTGATTGTAGCCCTGCAGGTCGTACTTGAAGTTCTTGGCGTTCAGCCTAGCAACGATCGTGTCGATGAGGTTCGAGGCCCATGTCTCCTTGTTGTGGAGGATGAGGGCTTGGCTCGGGTTTGCCTTGGCAGTCACCTGGTCGACAAAGGCAACGATGTCTTTCGCCGAGCTAGGCAGTGCCCACACCGACAGGGTGGCGGCGAAAGCCAGGGCACGAAGATTCCGGGCGCACGAATGCATTATCACAATGATCCTCCGTTGTGTGAAATGTGGTTCAGAGCTTGGGCGCAGCGGCGTGGGCGTCGCGCACTTTCTTGGCGGCGTCCTCGACGGATTTCTCGAATTGAGCACGGCGGTCGTCGTCAGCGCGTGCGCCCGCCTCGTCGATGAGGACGTAGGTGACGGCCTTGACGTGGTCGCCGTCGGCATCGATGCCGATCAGCATTTGATGGTCGCGAGCATACTTCTCGACCGGTTGGCCGTTGCTCCAGTACCACTCCATTTTGGATTTGTTGTCGCGGCTGGGTGGTCCGTACTTCTGGATGATGGCCGCACGGAGCGTTTCCACCAGCGGACCCATCCCGCCCTTGTACGTGACGAAACGCCGGACATCCGTTGAGTGCTGGCCGCTCAGGGGAGAGGAAAATTCGACCCGTATGTTTTGGTCAGCCGCGGGGTCCAGCGGCCCGGACCAGACGATGTTGGTGGGATAGCGGTTCGGGCCGGACGCGACAATCTCGACGCTGCTGTATTCCTCCTCCAGCACGAAGCGACCCGACGGGCTTTCGTTGGAGAAATTCTGGTCCGTTAAGATCTTGCGGGCGTCGTCGACGGTCTGGCCGAGACCCACTCCCAGAAAGTCGGCATCCCGGCCATTGGGCCTGAACAACTGGGACGGCAGGTTGACGACCGGCACCGCGACGTCGAGGGAAAGCTTTTCTTGGGCGATGGCTGGTGTGACGGAAACCACCAGTGCAAAGGCCAGCGACAAGATCCGGGATCGATTTGCGGTTGTCTTGGGGCTTCGCGCCGGGGAAGGCCCCGGAATCGACTCGTCCACGGCGAAGGGCAAGGCTGCGCTACGTCTCAAAGGTGCACCTGTAGGGAGGAGGCTGGAGAGACGGCAGGTTTATGCAAAAATCACGACTTTTGCGCTGGCCTGCGGTCGAGCGCTGATCGGCTTTTCTGGACAAGTGTTGAGCGAAATACCTGTCAGATAAGCCCAAAAAAGGCAAATATGGCTTCCGACGACTCTTGCAAAAGTCGTGACATTTGAAGATCAAGGGAGCGCCGATTAGTTGAAGTATGGATACGCAAGGGTCTCCACGGAGGCCCAGGATTTGGCGAGCCAGGTCGAACGCTTGCAAGCTGCGGGATGTGAACGGATTTTCTTCGAAAAGCGCAGCGGGAAAGACGCCAACCGGCGCCAGTTGCAAAGGCTCTTAAAAGTCCTGAGACCCGGCGACCTGGTGCACGCGGTCGTCAGCGATCGGATTGCCCGCGACCCAGTCGACATGCTGGATATTCTCAGTACAGTCACGGCTGCCGGCGCCAGCCTGCGTCTTCTCGACGAGCCCTTTATCGACACTACGTCGGAAATGTCCGATCTGATGCTTTTCCTCTTGGGCTGGGCCGCCAAATGGCAGCGACGTCGAATCCTCGAGAACACCGCGAACGGCCGCGCCCGAGCCAAGGCGAAAGGTGTCAAATTCGGCCGCAAGCCGAAACTGTCGCTGCAGCAACGTGCCGAGGCACTCGCCAGGCTCGCGGCGGGCGAGGCGCAGCGAGAGGTGGCAGACTCGCTGATGGTCAGTGGCAGCACGATTTCCCGCTTACAATCGCAAGCTACTCATCTCGCCAGATGATCCGCCGCACAAACCGGGTTTCGGCCAATGGCAAGACTGGGTGGTTCAACATATTCTTCGGGGACGAGAGTAGCCCTTGCCCCGCAGCCTGGCGACTTCATGCTCGGCTACTTGTTTCTCATGCGACCCTTGGCGTCCGGAACCCCCATTTTGCCGCGATGGATGGCAACCATACGCCCGTCAGGGCCTTGCAATCCCATAGACCCTTTAGGGATTGGCACCATGCGACCATCTCTGCCCTGCAAACCCATAGCGCCGGACGGTATGGCCGCCATACGCCCATCTTTGCCTTGCAGGCCCATTGATCCTCGGGGAATGGCGACCATACGACCATCTCGACCTTGCAGGCCGACCGCACCCGCAGGGATGGCGACCATGCGACCATCTCGACCTTGAAGCCCCACGCCACCAGGTGGAATAGGCACCATGCGCCCATCCTTGCCCTGCAATCCTATGCAGCCGTCTGGAATGACGATAGCCATTCCGTCAGCACCGGTAAGTTTCGTCGGCATCTCGCGCTCCTTATGCCGTTTCAAGCCGGCAAGAGATTTATATCATGATCCGGTCAATTCCATCGATATCTACAGCTACGTTGGACCGGGGTTGTGGCACCGCGATGCTGAGAAAGTTGGACTGGGCTCTTAAGCCCAGCCGACGTGATCTCTCTTCAAAAGCCTCAGAAACAGGTCGAACCAGAAACGATACTCTGGGTCTTCACGATTCCCAGACGCTTCCAGAGCGCAATAGGCTACCGACGTCGTCGCGTCCTTGCCGTGCTGCTCCATTGCGGTCTCGATCGCCTCATCCTCGGTAGTTGCTCCCAATTTTCGGCGATGGTCCCCTGATTTTTCACGCTCGGTTCCTTTGGCTATTCGAAACATGCCGGTGACGTTCCCATGGAGAGACATGGACGGGCTCGCCATCCAATGGTGCCCCCTCTATTTTGCATTTGCACCTGCATAATTCCGGCGTATCCTTCTTGTGCGCATGTGAGCAGAAGGTGGCGCCTGGCGCATCGACTAGCCACCTCTTCAAGAACTAGCATCGGCGTGGCGACCGAAAATGCTGAGGGAAGAGACCGCCAATTCCATAAGGAAACAACCGTCATGGATACCCATGCCGTTATTGCGTCCCTGCCAGTCGCTGGGGCTGACCGTACCGTGCTTATCGATGCCGCAAACGCAGCGTTCGAAAGGATTATTGAGCGGATTGAACCGGCCAACGAGACGCTGACTCGAACCCTTTGGGATCCCGAAGGCTATATCAATAGTGAAATCACCGCAGACATGTTGCCGATTTCACGGGACGAGGCCGCGTACCTCGTTGATGTATTCTTGTTGCATCACGTGGTCGGATTGGCAGTCGCAGCGGACAACGAGGCCGCCGAATCTCGACCTTGAACCTCACGGGCGGCAGCTGGGCCTACCTGCTGCGACCTGGGGGACACCCCGATCAATACGCTGACCTTTACCGCCACTTCGTCCAGGGTGGCGGTAAGGCGGGTTATGTGTGAGGTGGTTGCGGCCATTTCTGGCCCGTAGCGAGTTACGAGGTATTCCCGGTTCTGGCTGAGGGACTGAAGATGCTTGGCGGTCTTTGTGCGAAGTCGCAGCCCCGCTGCTAGGGTATGTTCCGTCCGCGCGGACAAGTCGTGGTGCATTTTGCGGATCTGATTGGGATTGTGCCCACGGTACAGCAACAGGGCGGTCAGATAGAGTTCGATCGCATGGATAGCCGACAGTCTGAACGGCGCTCGGGTTAGTGGTTTGCCAGGTCGTCCGAGGGGAAGGAGGTGGTGTGCCGCCTTTCGGTATTCTTCCGCCAGTTCGTGAATCTGCTGCGGAGATGCCAACTCGCCCGGATACTTGCCTTCCTCGATTGCCACTTCCGTCGCCCCCTACCGTCTGCGGCAGTAAGCATCCCATGCCAGCTTGATGTCCGCAAATGTCCATTCCCGCCGTCGACCGTAGGCCGGACTTTGGCGAGTAGGGCACCCGGCGAGGCCGGTTTCCCTTTGGAACCTCATGAACCACGCCATAGATTTTGGCTTGCCGCGGGCCGTGGCCTGAATACGGCGGATCAGTTCGCTATGCGCCCAGTGGTCATGCGGATTGGAGATGGAAGCCGGGTCGGTCAGGTAGCAGCGGAGTTTCTGTAGAGTTGCATCCTCTGGGGCCTGATGGAGCTCAGTCCGGAGTTCTTGAACGGCAAGCGCGGCCCCTTGTTTTGCTGCTTGCGTCAGCATCTCGCGCAACTGCGCACTCGTTAGCACCAGCGCTTGCATGGCTTTCATGAACCGGACTTTCTTGATGGGAGTTTTGTGGCGAAGATCGCCGCCGGTTCATTGCCTCACAGCCAAAAAATGACGTCAAGCCCTAGATGCCGAGAAGGGTGCCGAGCTTTTCCGTGACCGGACGCAAGGGGTCGACCAGGTGGAGATCGTAGATCATTGTCGTTGCGAGATTTCCCTTGTGGTCGACGTAGTGTGATACGGCCTCGTGTGAAACGCCTTGCGCCGTCAGCATCAGCGAAATGGCAATCCGTTTGAGATCGTAGAGCTGGAAGTAGTCGGGTACGCCCGACAAACTTTTGAACCTCTCCAGTCCCTTGCGGAAATTGTCGCGGGGTTGGGTGGCGTCCGTATGTGACGGGAACAGCAACTTGCTGTCGGGCCAACGAAGGCGTTGGGCCTGAACCATCCCTGCCACCCTGGGATGGATCGGCACCGAACGGTACGCGTGTTCGTAGAGCGAACGCGACAGTTTGATGCCTTTGGTGTTGTGTTTGCGCCAGACAAGCTTCTCCAGATCGAAATGGCGAAATTCCGCCTTGGCCAGGTCGCTGGGGCGAGCCATGGTCAGGAACAGGATACCCATGAAATTGCAGAGTTCCTGCATCTGATCGTTGGCGGTGACGACCCGTCCCTTGGCCAAAGCCATATCGCGTTTGGCGAGGCCTTCGAAATTAGCGGTATCGGGCTCAGCCTCGAACACCGGGTAAAAAATATGTGCTGCGATCTGCCGTATCTGCTCTGTTGAATAGTCTCGGCGTCGTCGCATGACCTTCCGGGCACGGATTGGGCTGCAGGGGTTGCGCATATCAACAAGCTGCATGCGGATCGCCCAATTGAAGAGGGCGGAGACATGGCGCAGGCCATCATTATGGCTGTAAGGCGAGGAGAACTGTCGCTGGAAATGCTCAATATCAAGGGGCTTGATGGACGAGAACGGCCTGTCCGCAAACATCGACCCGAAATCGGTGTAGGGTTTGCAGATATTATGGCCGCGACGTGAGGCGGTTTTGGGCGCTCGCCGATGCCAGGTTGCCACGAACATAGCGAACGTGGCCTGATAGCCGACCGATAGCGTCTGGATATGTCCTTCCCAATACCGATTGATCGCATCACGCACCGTGAGCAGATGGGGGGAGGCGGGTGTCTCTGCCCTCGTCCTGAGTGTCGGGGTTTTCGCCAGCCTCCAGTTGGCGCTGGCGCCCGCCGACAGCCATGCGCGCGGAGGCCACATTGAGAATGACGGTCGAGCCGAGGACTTTGCGGTAATGCGGATTCCGACGATGGCGCGCATGTATTCCGATCTGATGCCGCGCAGCGTTCCGGTCTGATCGCGCGCAGGTGAAGCACCTGATCGTCGGGGAAGATGTCACTGCATTTGCGGTTCGGTCAAGCG
>NZ_JAFCGY010000005.1 GCF_016836705.1 Mesorhizobium caraganae
TAGCCCATCTAGGCCCGCGCTCAGATATCCGCGCGCAAAAGGCCGGACATATGAGCGCAAGCGATCCGATCAAACTATCTCACCAAGCCTTGCAAGCAGGGGGCCGTCCACATATGAGCACCGGAAGCGCAGGTATCGGCCATTTGCAGGCCGGCCTCACCTGAATATCGGCACAGCTTAAAAGAACGCCTGGATGCCCGTCTGCGCCCGTCCCAGAATCAACGCGTGCACGTCGTGCGTGCCTTCATAGGTGTTGACCGTCTCCAGATTCTGCGCGTGGCGCATGACGTGGTAGCCGATCTGGATGCCGTTGCCGCCATGCATGTCGCGGGCCTGGCGGGCAATGTCGAGCGCCTTGCCGCAATTGTTGCGCTTGACGATCGAGATCATCTCCGGCGCCATCTTGCCCTCGTCCATCAGCCGCCCGACGCGCAGCGAGCCTTGCAGGCCCAAGGCGATCTCCGTCTGCATGTCGGCGAGTTTCTTCTGGAACAATTGCGTGCCGGCCAGCGGCTTGCCGAACTGTTTGCGGTCGAGGCCATACTGCCGCGCCCGGTGCCAGCAATCCTCGGCCGCGCCCATGGCGCCCCAGGAAATGCCGTAACGCGCCCGGTTGAGGCAGCCGAACGGGCCCCCGAGGCCCCTGGCGTTGGGCAGCAGCGCATCTTCGCCCACTTCCACGCCTTCCATCACCACCTCACCGGTGATCGACGCGCGCAGCGACAGCTTGCCGCCGATCTTCGGCGCCGAAAGCCCCTTCATACCCTTTTCCAGCACGAAGCCACGGATTTCGTCCTTGCCGTTCTCGCCCTTGAGCTTCGCCCAGACGACGAACACGTCGGCGATCGGCGCGTTGGAGATCCACATTTTCGAACCGGATATCTTGTAGCCGTTCGCCGTCTTCTCGGCCCGCGTCTTCATGCCGCCGGGATCGGAACCGGCATCCGGCTCGGTCAGGCCGAAGCAACCGATCCATTCGCCCGAGGCCAGTTTCGGCAGGTATTTCTTGCGCTGCGCCTCGGAGCCATAGGCATGGATCGGATACATCACCAGCGACGATTGTACCGACATCATCGAGCGATAACCGGAATCGACACGCTCGACCTCGCGCGCCACCAGCCCGTAGGTCACGTAATTGGCGCCGAGTCCGCCATATTCCTCGGGGATGGTGATGCCGAGCAGGCCAGCCCCGCCCATCTCGCGAAAAATGCCGGCGTCGGTCTTTTCCTCGAGATAGGCCTCCTCGATGCGCGGCGCGAGCTTGTCGGCCGCAAAGGCCGCAGCGCCGTCGCGCACCATGCGCTCATCCTCGGAAAGCTGGTTCTCGATCAGGAAAGGGTCTTCCCAGACGAACGCGTTCTTGTCGGCGGCCATGGCTCTCGCTCTCTCCCAGCAAAAAATATTGATTGCCGGGCTTATCCGCCTCCACTCCGAAAAAATCAAACGAAATTGCATCACGTATCAATGAGCTGTAGTAATGGATCATGAATGTCCAGCGCCGCCTTTTGCCTAGCACCAGCGCCCTTGCCGCCTTCGAGGCAGTGGCCCGCCTTGGCTCCTTCACCGCTGCTGCCCAGGAACTTGACCTGACCCAGGGCGCCGTCAGCCGGCAGATAGCACTTCTGGAGGATCAGTTCGGCCGCAAGCTGTTCGAGCGCGACAGCCGCAATGTTCGGCTGTCAACGGCGGGTGAAATCTACGCCGAGGCGGTGCGTTCGGCGCTCGGCCAGTTGCGCGACGCAGCGCTCGGATTGATGAGCAATCGGCATAGTGGCATGCTGAACCTAGCCATCTTGCCGACCTTCGGCACACGCTGGCTGATGCCGCTGATCCCGGATTTCGTCGCAGAGAACCCCGACATCACCATCAATTTCGTCACGCGCATCGGCCGTTTCGATTTCGCCCGTGAGCGGCTCGACGCCGCCATCCACCACGGTCAGCCGGACTGGCCGCACGCCGACTCCACGCTTCTGATGCGCGAAACCGTGATGCCGGTGGTCTCGCCCGAATTTCTTGCCAGCCGCGACATCACTACTGCGGCCGACATCAGCCGGCTGCCGTTGCTGCACATGGCGACACGCCCTGGCGCCTGGAGCGAATGGTTCGAAGAGCAAGGCCTCAGCGCGCCGACCGGCCCCGGCATGCAGTTCGAGCAATTCGGTACCGTCGCTCAGGCCTGCATGGCGGGGCTTGGCGTCGCGCTCCTGCCGCAGGTCCTGATTGCGGGCGAGTTGCAGCGCGGCCAGCTCGTGGCGACGCCCGGACAGCCGATGCAGAGCCGCAGCGCCTACTACCTCGTCGTCCCACACGACAAACGCGGCCACCCGCCGGTCGCCAGCTTTCGCGACTGGCTGCTGGGCCAGGTCGAGAAGGAGCCGGCTGTTCTGGCGTGGTAGTTACTTCCGCTTCAAGGCATCGGCCAGCGCCGCGCCGAACGCACCTTGCGAAGGCCGTTCCGGCTGGCGTGGTGGCGCTGGCGCACGCGGCGCCGGCTTGCCGCCGCCATTGTCGCGCGGCCCTTTCGAGGCACCGCCCTCGCCGCCATCCTTGCGCATGGAAAGTGCGATGCGCTTGCGCTTGATGTCGACATCGACCACGCGCACCTTCACCACGTCGCCGGCCTTCACCACCTCATGCGCGTCCTTGATAAAACGGTCGGCCAGTTGCGAGACGTGCACCAGCCCGTCCTGGTGAACGCCGATATCGACGAAGGCGCCGAAGGCGGCGACGTTGGTGACGGTGCCTTCGAGCAGCATGCCGGGTTTCAGATCCTTGATGTCGTCGACGCCGTCGGCAAAGGTCGCCGTCTTGAAGCCGGGGCGCGGGTCGCGGCCGGGCTTTTCCAGCTCGGCAATGATGTCGCGCACCGTCGGCAGACCGAAGCGCTCGTCGACGAAGACGCGTGGGTCGAGCGCCTTCAGCGCTGCACTGTCGCCCATCAGCGAACGCACATCGCGGCCGCAGGCGGCGACGATCTTCTTGGCCACTCCGTAGGCTTCCGGATGCACGGACGAGGCATCGAGCGGCTCGCTGCCATTGGCAATGCGCAGGAAGCCGGCGGATTGTTCGAACGCGCGCGGTCCGAGCCGCGCCACCTTCAGCAAATCCTTGCGGCTGGCGAACGGCCCGGTTGCATCGCGATGCGCGACGATGGCATCGGCGAGCGACGCTCCAAGGCCTGATACGCGCGCCAAAAGCGGCGCCGAGGCGGTGTTGAGATCGACGCCGACGGCGTTGACCGCGTCCTCGACCACCGCTTCCAGCGACCGGCCGAGCCGGTACTGGTCGACATCGTGCTGGTATTGCCCGACGCCGATCGACTTCGGCTCGATCTTGACCAGTTCGGCCAGGGGATCCTGCAAGCGCCGCGCGATCGACACGGCCCCTCTCAATGACACATCGAGCCCAGGAAATTCCGCAGCGGCAGTGGCCGAAGCCGAATAGACCGAAGCGCCGGCCTCGCTGACGATGACCTTGAGCGGCTTCGGGCCTGCACCGGCCGGCATATCGGACAGCATGTCGGCAACCAGTTTTTCCGTCTCGCGGCTGCCGGTGCCGTTGCCGATCGAGATCAACTCGACCTTGTGCTGGCGGATGAGCGCGGCGAGTTCGAGTTGTGTGCCCCGCACGTCGTTCCTTGGCGGGAATGGATAGACCGTCGTTGTCGCCACCAGCTTGCCGGTGCCGTCGACCACCGCGACCTTGACGCCGGTGCGGATGCCGGGATCGAGCCCCATGGTCGGCCGCGAGCCGGCAGGCGCCGCCAGCAGCAAATCCTTCAGGTTGCGGGCAAAGACGTGGATCGCCTCTTCCTCCGCCCGTTCGCGCAGGTCGCGCATCAGGTCGAGGGTCAGGTGCAGCGACAGTTTTATGCGCCAGGTCCAGCCAGCGACCTCCATCAGCCAGCGGTCACCCGGCAGACTGGAGCCGATGGCGTAGGCATTGGCGATCATCCGCTCGACCGGCTTCACCGGCGAGGCATCGTCGGCGTCGACCTCGATGTCGAGCGATAGCACCTCTTCGTTGCGGCCGCGCAGCATCGCCAGAGTTCGATGGCTCGGCACATTGGCCCAACGTTCGACATGGTCGAAATAGTCGGAGAATTTGGCGCCTGCTTCCTGCTTACCGTCGACGACACGGGCACGCATGAAGGCGCGCTCCTTCATGTAGCTGCGCAATTTGCCGACCAGATCGGCATTTTCGGCGAATTGCTCCGACAGTATGTCACGCGCACCTTCGAGTGCAGCCTTGGCGTCGGCTACCTCCTCTGTCACATAGGCCAGCGCCGCCTCGGCAGGCACAAGTGACCGGTTGGCCAGGATAGCTTCGGCCAACGGCCCCAACCCACGCTCACGGGCGATCTCGGCCTTGGTGCGGCGCTTGGGCTTGTAGGGCAGATAGATATCTTCCAGCTCCGCCTTGGTGGTGGCGGCGACGATCTTGCCCTCAAGCTCCTCGGTCAGCTTGCCCTGCTCGCGGATGGAACCGAGGATCGTGTCGCGCCGTGCATCGAGCTCGCGCAGATAGGCCAGCCGCTCGGCAAGGTCGCGCAATTGCGTGTCGTCGAGGCCGCCGGTGACTTCCTTGCGGTAGCGCGCCACGAACGGCACCGTCGCCCCCTCGTCAAGCAGCCCGATGGCTGCCGCCGCCTGTTCCGGCCGCGCGCCGATCTCGGCCGCGATGATTGCTGCGATGCGCTTGCTGTCCGATGCCATGCTGGTCCCTGTCGCAAAGAGCGGCGACCATAGGCGCAGACATCAGCGCCGCCAACTGCCGCGATCTCACCAGCGCGCGAGGTCCACAGGAAAGCGCACCGCAGTTCGGATGTCCGGGATCGGTTAAACCCGCCCGCTCAGCGCCTCGAAGAATGCAACGATCTTGCGTTCGAGCGCATGGTCCTCCGGCACCGGCTGCGACCCCATCTTTGCAATCACCACTTCCGTCTTCGGATTGACGTAGAGCCATTGGCCATGGATACCGATGCCACAGAAGGCGCCGTTTTCGTGTCCCGTCTGGTACCATTTGTTGCGATAGCGGCCCTTCGGGAACAGATGCACCATGGTGCCGCGCTGCCAGGCTTCCGCACTGCCGCCGGTAACGACCGTATCGCGCACCCAGGCCTCCGGCACGATGCGGCGGCCATTGGCCGTTCCGCCCTGCCGCATCATCTCACCGATGCGCGCGAGATCGCGCGGCGTCACCGAAATGCCGCCGGCGGTGCGTGCCGTGCCTTCCATGTCGACGCCGATCGAGGCCTCGCCGACGGCGCCGAGCGGCAGCCACAATTTCTCGCGCATCAGGTCCGGGAAGCGCTGTCCCGAAGCGCGCTCCAGCAGGATGCCGAGCAGATCGGAATTGGGCGAGCGGTAGCGGAAGGTCTCGCCATGCGGCTCAGCAAGCCGCTTCAGCGTCAGGATGAATTCGCGCAGGCTTTCCGTGCCGCCGCCCGGGTTCCACAGCGTCGCGCGGCGGTAGCGGGCAAAGGCGCTTTCGGGATCGAGATAGGCCTCCTCGAAATCGAGGCTGACGCTCATGTCGAGTACGTGCCGGCAGCTTGCATCGGCATAGGCCGAACCGGCGGCCTCCGGAATGTACTGCGTCACAGGCGCTTCCGGATCGAACACGCCCTCGGCTTCCAGTATGCCGGCGATGATGGCGGTGACCGACTTGCTGATCGAGAAGATGATGTGGCGAGCGCCGAACTCCATCTGCGGCGCGAACCAATCGCCGATGATCTTGCCGCCCTTCATCACCGTGAGCGCATCGCTGCTCGAGCGCGCCAGGAATTCAGCCACCGTCTCCGCCGCGCCGGCGACGGAGACCTTTTCGCCAAGCAGGCCGCTCACGTCCCGCACCGGCGCCTCGACGCTTCCAGGCGTCGCCGCCACGGGAGCGGTCGGCACCAGTTCGCCGAGATTCTGGAACGACCAGCGGTTGAAAGGATTTCCCCGCCAGTTGGAAAGCAGCACCTCGTTGCGGGCAAAGCCGTAGCGGGTCTCGAACGCGGTCTTGCCGGTCATGAACGTTTCCTCAAAGGGATGGTTTGTGTGGTTTCAGCCAAGCGCCTTGGCTATGGCGTGCAAGGCCTTCAGCGTCGCCACCGAATAGGCGACATTGCTGAAATCCGGATAGGTCGAGAGCTTGACCACGACCATGTTGGTGTCCCAGTCGATATGGATCATCTGCCCGAACACGCCCCGGCACATCAGCGCGCGCGAGCGCGGATTCTCGATCCAGAACTGGTTGCGGTAGCTGCCCTCCGGCAGGCTCGGATTGAAGTCCGGCCCGTGCCTGCCGTTGCGCGTCGCCTCGATCCAGTCGGCCGGCACGATGCCGCGGCCATTGTCGAGGATCAGCTGGCCGAAGCGGGCGTAGTCGCGCAGCGTCGCGTTGAAACCGCCATCGGCCAGCGCATAGCCGGCGCTGTCGACGGTGAAGCAGGCGCTCTCGTCGGCGCCAAGCTTTTGCCAGAGTTCCTCCGAGACCAGCTGCGCCAGCCGCTTGCCGGTCACCCGTTCCATGATGAAGGCCAGCACATCGGTTTCGATCGAGCGGTACTCGAACGCGGCGCCGTGCGGCCGCACCTTGTCCTTCAGCCGCAGGATCAGTTCGAACAGATGCGACGGCCATTGGAAGTTCGGATCGCTGTCCGGCGGCACCGGCTTCCAGCCGGTGGCGACATCGACCTGGCCGATGTCGGAATAACGGTCGGTATATTCCTCGGAAAAGCGCACGCCTGTGGTCATATCCAGCACGTGCTGCACACTGGCGCCGGCCCAGCCGGTCTCGCCGAGTTCCGGCAGATAGGCGGTCACCGGTTTGGCAGGATCGATCAGGCCGCGCCCGACCAGTATGCCGAATACCGTACCGGTCACCGACTTGGCCATCGACTGCGACAGGTGCAGCGTGCGCTCGTCCATGCCGTTGAAATAGCGCTCATAGGCAATCTTGCCGTTCTTCAGCACCAGGAAGCCGTCCGCATAGGTTTCGTCGAGCAGGCCGGCAAGCGTTGTCGGGCGACCCTCGCTGTCCTCCACCGGCAGCGCGTCGAGGTCGGTCTCGGCGCGTTCGAGACGATGGCGATGGCCATTGCCGCGCCAGACCTCGATGGTCGGCAGGAATTCGCGAATGTGCTGGAAGGCCCAACGGTTCCAGGGCGGCCGATCCCAATCGAGCTTCGGCAGCACCATTTGCGGCGGCGAGCCCTGCATGATCGCTGGGCGCGGATCGCTGTTGCGATAGGAGTCCATGAAAGTCATTCCGGAAAAGAAAGACCCGGCGGGAAGAACCGCCGGGTCTCTCAAGAAGCGGTTACTTCTGCAGTTCGGTCCAGATCTTGGTGTAGATGTCCTGGGTCTCAGGCGCGCACATCTTCTGGAATTCGCCCTTTGCCTTCGCAGCCTCCGGAATGACAACCTCCGGCGCATCCTTCATATCGGCCGGCATGTACTTGTCCGAGCCGGTGATGGCGTTGGCATAACGATGGAAGGCCGAGAGGCCCGCCGCGTTTTCCGGATCCATGATGAAGTTCTGGAACAGCTTGGCGTTCTCGACATTCTTGGCTTCCTTCAGAACGACGACATTATCGCTCCACAGGCCGTAGCCTTCCTTCGGATAGTTGTAGTGGATGGCCGGATTGGCCAGCCGCTGGCGCAGCGCCGAACCGTTCCAGTCGCTGGTTGCCTTGAAGTCGCCGGCGCCCATCTTTTCGATGGTGTTGTACTCCATCGCGATCCAGTTCGGCTTGGCCGCGACAAGCGTATCGCGCACCTTCTTCAGCACCGTCTTGTCATCGGTGCACTGCTGGCCGCCGACATATTTGATCGCCGCGAAGATAACGTCATTCATCTCGGGAACGACATTGGTCTTGCCCTTCAACTCGTCCGGCGTGTCGAAGATGATGCCCCACGAGTCGGCCGGCCCCTTGTAGGCATCAGTGTTGACGACGACGCCGATCGTGCCCCAGGCCCACGGCACCGAATATTTGCGGCCCGGATCGAATTCGGGATTGGCCCATTCCGGCGCGACGTTCTTGAAGTTCTCCATCTTGCCCGGATCGGTCTCCTGCACGAGTCCTTCCTTGATCCAGATCGGCACGTAGGTCTGCGACGGCACGGCAATGTCGAACCCGGTGCCGCCCTGGCGCACTTTGGCGAGCGCCGTGTCGTTGGAATCGTAGTCGGTGATGGTGACCTTGACGTTGTATTTGGCTTCGAACTTCTTGATCACGTCGGGGCTGGTGTAGTTGCCCCAATTGTAGATGTTCAGCTCGCCATCGGCGCGGGCCAGGCCCGTCGTTGCGAGCAGCGCCAACCCCATGGCGGCTGTCATTGTCTTCCAGTTCATGGTTTTAACTCCCATTATTGTCGGTTCAGTCTCGTTTCCTGCTGACGAAGAAAAACAACGTGACGATCGCGACCGAAAGCAGCAGGAAGGCGGTCGATATCGCGTTGATCTCAGGCGTGATGCCGCGGCGGATCTGGCCGAGCATGTAGGTCGGCAGCGTATCCTGGCCGCCCGATTTGACGAACTCGGTGATGACGACGTCATCGAGCGAGATGACGAACGCCAGCATCAATCCGGCCAAGATGCCGGGCCACAGAAGCGGCAGCGTGATGCGGCGGAAGGTCTTCCACGGCGTCGCATAGAGATCGGCCGCGGCGCGCTCCAGCGTCAGGTCCATGTTCTCCAGCCGCGCCCGGATCGGCAGGTAGGCGAACGGAATGCAGAACGCCGTGTGCGCGGCGATCAAATAGCCAAGGCCGGAATAGCCGGTGAAGATTTTTATGCGCGAGAAGAAGATCAGCAGCGCCACGCCGGTGACGATCTCGGGCACCATCAGCGGCTGGTTGATCGCCGCATATTTGAAGGTGAGGCCTGGATAGGGCGCCGTGCGCGTGGTGGCGAGCGCGGCCATGGTGGCAAAGATCGTCGACAGCACCGCCGCGACGGCGCCGATCTGGAACGAGCGCAGCGTCGCGTCGATGACTTGCACGTTCTGCCACGCCGACTGGAACCAGCGCATCGAAAAGCCGCCCCATTCGGATGTCGAGTTCGCGGCATTGAAGGCGTAGGCGACCAGCACGATGATCGGCAGATAGAGCACGACGAAACAGGTCGCGGCGATCGCCGTGAAGCCGGGCTGGTGCTTGATCGAAAAGTTGCTAGCCATGCCGCACCCCCGACTTGCCGGCGTTGCGCACATAGGCAAGCAGCGCCACCATGACGATGATCATCACCGTGATCGACAGCGCCGAGCCGAGCGGCCAGTTGCGGCCCTGCCCGAACTGCAATTCGATCAGGTTGGACAGCATCATATTCTTGCCGCCGCCAAGCACGCTGGGCGTCACATAGGCGCCGAGGGCCGGGATGAAGACCAGGATGGAGCCGGCGATGACGCCTGGCTTGACCAGCGGAAAGATGATCTTGCGCAGCACCTTGAAGCGTGTCGCGTAGAGATCGTAGCCCGCCTCGACCAGCCGGAAATCGAGCTTCTCCATGCTGGCATAGATCGGCAGCACCATCAGCGGCAGGTAGACATAGGCCATGCCGATCAGGATCGCGGTGTCAGTGTAGAGGATCTGCACCGGCGCCGAGACGATGCCGAGCTTGATGAGGATGGTGTTGATGATGCCTTCGTTGCGGATGATCTGCAGCACGGCAAAGGTGCGGATCAGAAGGTTGGTCCAGAACGGAATGGTGATCAGGAACAGCCAGAGATCCCTGGTCTTCTCGCTGCGCGTCGCCATGAAATAGGCGGTGGGAAACCCGAGCGCCAAAGTGGCGATGGTCGTCACCACCGCGAGCTTGATCGAGCGCCAGAAAATGGTGACATGCGCCGCCGCAAGCGAAAGCGTATCGTCGAAAATGTCGCGTTCCATGAACACCGACAGCCAGGCATCGGGCGAAAACTGCCACTTCACGTCGCCATAGGGGCCGGGCGTCAGGAACGAGTAGATCAGCACGATCAGCAACGGGCCGGTCGCGGCGAGGAAAATCACCAGCAATGCCGGCGCTGACAGCAGCCAGCGGTCGCGCACGTCACGCCGCTCCGCTGCCTTGGCGACTTCTTCCGCGGTCGCCATGATCAGTCCTTCAGCACTTGCGCGGCGTCGCTGCCGATCATGATGCCGATCTGGCCGCCTTGCACGATGCCGTCGCCGGCGCCGCGGCTGTTCTGGCGCCGCACGATGAACGGTTCGCCACCGGCAAGGCGCAGATGGAAGTGCGTGTCGGTGCCGAGATAGACGATGTTCTCGACGGTACCTGACAGCGAAGCGCTCGGGCTCGCCGCGCCCAGCTGCGCATGTTCGGGACGCACGACGATGGTGACCTTGCCGCTGGGGCTGAAACCGTCCGGCAGCGAGGCCGGGATTTTCGTTCCCGACGACAGCTTCACCGTCGCACGACCACCGGACACGCCCACCACATCCGCCTTGAGGAAGTTCGATTCGCCGATGAAGTCGGCGACGAAGCGCTCGGCCGGCCGGTCGTAGATGTCGCGCGGCGAGCCGACCTGCAGGATCTTGCCCGACGACATCACCGCGATGCGGTCCGACATGGTCAGCGCTTCTTCCTGGTCATGGGTGACGAAGATGAAGGTGATGCCGGTCTCGTGCTGCAGCCGCTTCAACTCGATCTGCATCTCCTTGCGCAGCTTGTAGTCGAGCGCCGACAGTGGCTCGTCGAGCAACAGCACCTTGGGCTGTGGCGCCAGCGCCCGGGCGAGTGCCACGCGCTGCTGCTGGCCGCCGGAGATCTGGCTCGTGCGGCGACCCGCCAGCGCCTCCATCTTGACCAGCTTGAGCATCTCGGCGACGCGCGCCTTGATCTCGGCCTTCGGCTTGCCCAGCATTTCCAGGCCAAAGCCGATATTGTCGGCGACGGTCATGTGCGGGAACAGCGCGTAGGACTGGAAGACGGTGTTGACCGGCCGCTTGAACGGCGGCAGCGGCGCAATGTCCTCACCGTAAAGCAGGATTTCGCCGGCGGTTGGAAAGTCGAAGCCGGCAATCAAGCGCAGCAGCGTGGTCTTGCCGCAACCAGATGGGCCCAGCAGCGTGAAGAACTCGTTCTCGCGGATAGATACCGAGACCGTGTCGAGGGCAGCGACCTGCCCCTCCCCTGATCCGAAAATTTTACTGACGTTTACGACTTCAATTGCATTCCGATCCGGTTTTTCCGGCACGATACGCCTCACTGTTGACCCCGCTCTTGTCGGCGGAGTTTTTCCCCTGTTCGATGTGACCACACGGCCGGTAGGTTGGCAAGTCCGGCATTGAATCACAGTTCAGTCAGTCGATTCGTCTTGCAAGCCGCAAGCTTTGCAAGCCGCATGCCATTGTCAGGCCTGGTAGGTGACCTTGCCGCCGCAGATCGTCGTCACCGGCCGCACCTTGTGCAATTCGGCCGGCGCCGTCTTCTCGATATCGGCCGACAAAACCACCAGATCCGCCATGTAGCCCGGTTTCAGCACGCCTTTGCGATGCTCGGCGAATTCGGCATAGGCGCCTTCGACCGTGTAGGCGGCGAGCGCCTCCTGCAGCGAAAAACTCGGGTCCGGATCGCCTTTTGCCCATGGTTTGCGCAGCAATGCCGCCTGAATGCTCAGGATCGGGTCGATCGCCGCCACCGGCCAGTCCGAGGCGAACACGACATGGGCGCCGGCTTCCTTCAAGGTGCGCCAGGCATAGCTCAGCGGCCAGCGGTCCCGTCCGATGCGCGACACGGTCGGCTCCAGCGGAAAATCCATGGCCCCGGGCGGATGCGACGGCTGCATGGACGCGATGACGCCGAGTTCGGCGAAACGCGGCACGTCGGCGGCGGTGGTGACCTCGATGTGCTCGACCCTGTGCCGGCTGTCGCGCCTGCCATTGGCCTTCTGCGCCGCCTCATAACCATCAAGCACCGCACGCACCGCGCCATCGCCGATCGAGTGCACGGCGATCTGCAGCCCGCGTTTGTCGATGGCCACGGCGAGATCGATGAATTGCTGCGGCGTAAACAACGGCTCGCCGACCCAGTCGGGACGGTCGGCATAGGGCTCGACCATAACCGCCGTCCAGGAATCGAGCACGCCGTCATAGAACACCTTGACCATGCCCGATGACAGCCATTCGCTGTCGTAGCGCTCAGCCATGACAGAGGCCTTCTCCAGCATGTCGAGCGTCATGAAATTCTTGTAGTGGAACGGGATCTTGACGCGGCAGGGCAAGCCTTCCTCGGCCTCGATCTCGGAAAGCAGTTCGAGCTGGTAGAGATTGCCGTCCATGTTCTGGATT
Source organism: Mesorhizobium caraganae (assembly GCF_016836705.1). Lineage (GTDB taxonomy): Bacteria > Pseudomonadota > Alphaproteobacteria > Rhizobiales > Rhizobiaceae > Mesorhizobium > Mesorhizobium caraganae. The sequence goes on from NZ_JAFCGY010000005.1 coordinate 12,282, forward strand.
GAGGTGATGCCGTGGCGCGCGCACCAGGCAAGCCCGCGCCGCATGATGTCGCGGTCGGCGGCGCGTTCGGCGGCCGACGGCATCGGGTCGGGCTCGCCACCGGTCGACAGCCCCAGCCGCACCCGGCTTTCGCCGGCAAGGTCGAGCACCGGACCGAACGCCTCGCCCTCGCGCAATTCACCAGCAGCCAGGCCATCCTCGCCCATGACGATCTCGTTGCCCGGACCGAGCGTGCGCCCCCGCAGAATGCCGGCCATCTCCAACGCTTTGGTGTTGGCCCACATCGTGTGGTGGTCGGGCGCCGCCATGCAGAAAGGGCGATCCGGCAGGATGGCGTCGAGATGGTGGCGCGTCACCCGTTCGGCACCGAGCACGGTGTAGTCGACGCCCTGTCCCACAAGCATTTTCGCCTCAGGCCGTGTCGATGCATAATCGCGGATCGCCTTTTGCAGCGCGTCGAAGCCGTGGACACCGCCAAGCTGAAGATGCGCGAGTTCGGCCCCGCCCGAGAACAGATGCATGTGGGCTTCGATGAAGCCCGGGATCACCGAACCGCCCTTGGCGTCGATGGTCTTTGTGGCTGGTCCCTTGAGCTCTTCGATGGCGGCGCGGCTGCCAATGGCGACGATGGCGCCGTCCTTGACGGCAATGGCCTCGGCGGCGGGATTATCATCGTCCATGGTCCGCACGCGGCCATTGATGACGATCAGATCAGCACCCGCACCCGTGACAGACATCGCGACTCCGCGCTTTTGACGACTGACTGAGACCGACAACCCTCTTGTCCGACAACCTGCCACTCCGCTGGAGCGGCGCTATCGGACGAAACCTGATGCCAGTGCGCTGTTTTGAAATTCCCCTTGTGATCTCAGAAAACAGCGTGGATAAAAGAATGCGACTAATTATTCGCGTTTGTCAACGTGCCGAATTTCGAATGTATTGTGGACAGCATCCGGCGCTTGGGACGGGGGAACGAGGGCATCGGGACGTGAAGCGCAATCTCAGCCGCGAAACCAGGATGGCGCTCGAACCGCGCAAGCAGCCGCGGCAAGAGCGGTCGAGCAAGGTGGTCGACCGGATTCTCGACGCGGCTTTGATCTTGACGCGGGAGCAAGGGACCAAGACCCCCACGACGCTCGCCATTGCGCGGCGCGCGGGCCTGTCGGTCGGGTCGCTCTACCAGTACTTTCCCAACAAGGAGGCCATTCTTCTCGACCTCGCGCGGCGCTGGCTGTCATCCTTTCCCGAGGTAATCGCCAGGCGCATCAAGGTCGCGCCGCCCACCAACCGCGACGAGTTTCGCCAGGAAGTGCGCAAGCTCTTCATCGATACCTCCAGGATATATCTCGAAAACGCCAACCTGATGCCGGTGATCGAGGCCATCTCCGGCAATGCCGACCTCAGGCCGATCCAGGACGAATATGACGAGCAGATCATCGCGCTCTACGCCGCGTGGCTGCAGCATGTGAACCCGGCCCTTGAAGACAAGATCGCCAGCCGGCTCGGCGTGCTGATGATGGATGTCGGGCACGCCTGCCGGCTTGTGGGGCTGAAACGAGACCGCAAGACATACGACCTCATCGAGGACGATGTGGAAAGAATGTGGCTCGCTCTGGTGACCCCCTACCTCGACCTTGACTGATTTCACACTTCGAGAGGAATTTCATGAAGACTGTCTATTCGCCGCTCCACGCCGGCCATGCCGGCCAGATGGAACTGGTCACATCGGCCATCGTTCCAGGTTTCGAAAAACCGTCGCGGGCCGAGTTCATCAAGGCGCGGGTCGAGAGCGAGAAGCTCGGGCCGATCATCGGACCCGTCGAGCATGATCTCGCTGCGGCCAAGCGCATTCACAGCGCCGACTACATCGACTTCCTACCGACGGTCTGGCCTCGATGGACGGCCGAGGGCCATAAGGGCACGGCGATGCCCTTCACCTGGCCGACGCGCGGCCTGCGCGGCGACGTGCCACCCAAGCGCGTCGACGCCTTGCTCGGCTATTATTCGTTCGACGCCGGCGCCACCTTCGTCGAAGGCACATGGACCGCGATCAAATCGTCCTATGACGTGGCGCTGACAGCAGCCGCTTTGGTCAAGGGCGGCGAGCGGTCGGCCTTCGCGCTCTGCCGTCCGCCCGGCCATCACGCCGGCGCTGCCTTCATGGGCGGCTACTGCTTCATCAACAACGCCGCCGTCGCCGCCCAGTGGTTCCGCGACCAGGGCGCCAAGCGCGTGTCGATCCTCGACGTCGACTATCACCACGGCAATGGCACGCAGGAAATCTTCTACGAGCGCGCCGACGTCCAGGTTCTCAATCTGCACGGCGATCCGATGGTCGAGTATCCCTTCTTCCTCGGCCATGCCGATGAACGCGGCACGGGCGCCGGCGAAGGTTTCAACGTCAACTATCCCATGCCGTTCGGCACCAACTGGGACGCCTGGAACGCCTCGCTCGAAGACGCCTGCGCCAGGCTCACCGCCTACGCACCCGATATCGTCATCGTCTCGCTCGGCGTCGACACATTCGAGAAGGACCCGATCAGCCAGTTCAAGCTGAAAAGCCCCGACTATCCGAAGATCGGCCGCCGCATCGCCAAGCTCGGCCTGCCGACCCTGTTCGTCATGGAAGGCGGTTACGCCGTCGAGGAGATCGGCATCAACGCCGTCGGCGTGCTGACCGGCTTCGAGGATCGGTAGGAAACATATGGGGCGGTTTGCAGGCACCCCCTCGTTCGACAAGCGGCACGCCTCGCGGCTTGTTGGCGGTGTCGGCATTCGAAGTTCGTTAGGCCATACCATACGGCTCGTGCTTAGCCCGAATCAGGATCCGGCGCGAGATAGAAGCCGCCAGTCTACAAACGACCTCATTTCGGACCCTCGCCGCTAACCGCAAAGTCCCGAAAGCTGGTTGGTAAAGCGTCCCACAAACGGCCCCTTCTCACCGAATTGAAAAGCTGTGGTAAACGCGGCTATGGGCATCAAGAACTATCTGATCGAAGGCGGTTCCGGCACCGGAAAAACGTCTGTCGCTACCGAGCTAGAACGGCGTGGTTACCACGTCATCCATGGTGACCGGGTCTTGGCCTATGTCGGCGACCCCGAGACAGGCCAGGCACTGGCCGGACCACCAGAAGGCGTCGCGGACCGCATCGCTTGGAGTCACGCGCACTGGATTTGGCCTGTCGACAAGGTTCGATCCTTCGTGGCCGACACCACCCACCCAGTTACCTTCTTCTGCGGTGGCTCCCGCAATTTCCATAAATTCGTGGACCTGTTCGACAAGGTTTTCGTGCTCGACATAGATGTCCAGACATTGAACCGACGATTGGATGGGCGGCCAAATGAGCCAGGCTTCGAGCCAGACGAGCGCGCGTTGGTGCTCCGCTACCATAGTACCCGCGAATACCTACCCGCCGGGATCATTGTCGACACGGCCAGCACCGTTTCGAGCGTCGTCGACGATATCCTTGCTCAACTGACTCGAAGCCTTGAAATGTTGCTAATGGGATGGAACGCACTCGAATATTGGGGAGTGGCCTCCGGCGCAAAAGCGGCCAGTCCAGAAACCACCAATCTCTGTCATTTCCGATCTGTCGGTCCACGACCTAGGCCGGTGCGCCGGTGCTTGGCGCGACCACTGGAACGGCCGGCTTTCGCGAACGGCCGATAGAGTAGACGGCCGCCGCCGCGATCACGCCTGCCGCCAGGATCCCGATCGCCAGCAGCGGCCGGTACCAGAACCAGGCAATGGCGATCGTCGTCGTGCCGACCAAGATCGCCAGGACGAAGGCGATTATGCCGGTGCCCATCCGCGCCATGCTGCCGAGGAAGGGAATGACGTCGACGATCACCCCAATCGGGCTGAGGAACAGCGCAAAGCCGATGGTCAGCAACAGCAGGCCGGCGCCGCGCAGCAGCCAGGTGATCAGCGTGTTGGCGCTGACAGCGTCGGCGAACATCTTTTCGGCCGGCACGTTGCCGGTATCGACCATCAGCAGCGCATCGCCTGCTTGCGTCTGGTATGGCTCGAACCGGCTGCCGGCCTGGCGCGCGACGATGCTGACCACGCCAAGCGGCGCCAATTCGTAGCCGACGCGATAGTCTCCAAGCGCGGGCGTCGTGTTGTCGTTGCCGAGATAGATCTTGCCATCGACGATGCTGAACGGTTTCGTCCCGGTATAGGCAGCCTTTATCGCCGCCGACTGATCGGTCGACAGCGAATAGTCCTTGTCGCCCTCGACGCGATCCAGCACCGGCGTATCCAGATCGAAGGCGACAAGCTTGCCCTGCGGGATCTGGAAAGTGCGGCTGTGGATCGCCATTGACGGATTCTGATGGCCGTCCGGTTTCTTGAAATCCGACGAGTCGATCTGGCTGTCGTCCCAAACCTTCGAGTAGCTGTAGGTCGTCACCGTCTCTTCGCCGCCGCCGAGCTTCTTCGTCGTCTCCGACTTGGACTCTTCCTTCCACTGATACATCTCGACGCTGCGCGACAGCCGCAGCCCTTGCGCCGCGATGCCGAAATCCGGATCGGCAAGACCGCTGTCGGTCGTCACCGGTCCGCTGACATGCACCAGCTTGCCGTCATTGGCGGCGTCGACGCTGTCGGCGCCGACCGAAACCACCGCGCCCGACCCTTCGGCCAGAGAGCGCGCCGTCTGCACGGCGCGGCCCTCGTTCCAGAACAGCCCGATGACCATCAGCACGATCAGGATGAGGCCGAAGATGACCCCGCCGACCGCACGCTTGATCCGCCCGAACCACGAGACGGATGTGACTTCCCGAAATGAATCGCTCATCGTTTCCCCCGAAACAAAGTTACCTCAAGATTTCAACGCGGCCGGCGGCCGCGCGTCGAACTGATTAGTCTGCGTGGATCTGCGCGCCGCAATCCCCGTCACCGGCGCAGGCGTGCACCGCTCGCGTCGTGCCGCCATCGCCCACCGCCACGGTGAAGCCGACAGCGGCGCTTGCCTCTTGTTGCCGAGAAGATCAAGCGCCCGCATTGCGGTCTGCTCCTCCGTTGTCGAGCGCATAGGTGACGATCGGCTCGGCCTTGGCCGGCGCTGCCGCACCGGCAAAAACCGCAAGCACCACCGTGAACGCCAGGAAAACCTGCTTCATCATTACCCCCGAAGCTGATGGCCGCGAAGCAAGCGCCGCCAAATCGCCTTTAACGACCGAAGGGATGCCCACCCCTGCCGGTCGCCGAGAACCTATCGGAATCGATCGGCCCTCGATACGGCAGTGTCGCAACACCTCTGGCTTTTTCGTGTCGGCGTTTCAGGTCGCTCGAGGCAGCAAAAGACCTCGCAGTCCGCCTCCGAGTCGCCTGAGTCCAAAAAAACGTTTTTGTCAAATCGCGTTTGATGTCGGATTCATCTGCGGGTAGATTAGACCCGAATCAGCCGGTCCTTGGGGGGCGCGGCGACCACCCAAAGTCTCAAGTTCCGGCATCGGCCGGCACCAGACGCGGACGGCTTCGCGTTCCCTGAATGGATTCGGTGATCTGCGCGACCCCGCGCCGTGTGCGTGCTTCGTAAACGTGATGCGTGTTCAAGTTCGGCCGCTGGTGACCCCAGCATCCGGGCTCAAGAAAAGATTCCGGCCATGACCTACAACCAAAGCATCCAATGAGCAGTTCCGCCGCGCTTCTGCAATCCGACACATTAGGTTCGCGCCTCGCGTCCCGCGGCGATCTCACCTCCTTTTTCATGCAGCTTGCCGCCGAGATCGGCGCCGACAGCTACATGCTCGTCGCCATCGTCCACGACCAGGACCGCAACGACGCCCGCATCGTGTCTTCCAACTGGATCTTCGACGCCATCGAACTGATCGGCAAACGGCTGATCGCCGGCCTCGCCCAGGGGCCGCTGACCGTAGCACCGGGCATCCGCCCGAAGCCGTTGGTGGCCGCCGAAGCGCCCGACGCCGGCGGGCTGCTCACCGGCGAGGAAGCACGCCTGCTAGACGTGCTTGGCCATGCGGAAGTCTATTCGCTGCGGCTCAATGTCGGCCGCCAGCGGCTGTTTGCCTTGTTCTCGGCGGCCGAGGCCGGCAAGATCGACCAGCCGGCGCTGATGAAGGCGCAGCTGAAGTGCTGCTATGCGCTGTCCACCATTCCGCAATTGGTCGCCGCCGCCGCCATGCAGGACCCGCTGTCCGACCGCGAGCGCGAATGCCTGTTCTGGGTGTCGGAAGGCAAGACCACCGACGAGGTCGCGGTCATCCTTGGCGTCTCGTCCAACACCGTCAACAGCTACATCACCCACGCCATCCAGAAATTCGCGGCCTCGAACCGCGCGATGGCCATCGCCACGGCGATCAGGAGCGGCATCATTTGAAACACGCTGACATCAAGGCGGCGGCCGAAGCCCTTTTCAACGAGCAGCGCAATCCATTCGGCATCGGTTCCGAAACGCATCATGCCGTCACCATCCCCGACGCGGTGCGCCGCTGCCGCTGGATCGCCGTCGACATCAACGCGTCGGCCTTCGGCCTCTACTTCGTCAGCCCTTCGCCGGAGCGGGCGCGTCTGGTGCCGAGCTTCGATTCCGACTATCCCGCTACCGCTGTCGCGACCAAGTTCATCGCCGGCGCCAATGGCGAAGAGATGGTGCGCCACAGCGGCACCTCCACGGCGCCGCGCTGGTGGGCCGATGACGGCATCGCCGGCTCGGACACTGTCTTCCAGAACCTCGCCTGGGCAGAGCGCGCAGCCCCCCTGGCGCCGGGCACCAACGGCATTGCCTTTCCAGTCCATGCCGATCGCGGCCATTGCGGGCTGGTGGTGTTCCTCGGCTCGACGATCGCTCTGCTGGAGGACATGCTCTACGAAATCCACGCCCGCTGTTTCTCGCTGTTCGCCGCCGTCGCCCGCATTCGTCCGAGCGATGCCAGCCGGATGCGCTCGATCTCCAAGCGTGAACTGGAGTGCCTGAAGCTGACTGCCAACGGCAACACCAGCGAGGAGATCGCCAGGCTGCTGAAGCTGTCGGTCCACACCGCCAACCAGTATCTCACTCAGTCCACCCAGAAGCTCAATGCGGTCAACCGCAACCAGGCGGTAGCCAAGGCGCTGCGGCTGGGCCTGATCGAGTGATCAACGCCGCGTCTGGCAGTTGGGGTAAGACAAAAGATCAGCGATAAGCGAGAGGCTCGGTTCTCCGGATGCGCGCCTCTTCGATCACCGTTTCCAGCAAGGCGGTGTTGTGCTCGGGGTCTTCGCCGGGCTTCTCGAACGACACATAGTTGACGGCGACCGAAGACCTCTCTTCGCTCAGCGTCAGCTGGAAATAGACGGTCACACCCGGCGGCCTGAGCTCGAGATCGAGCACGATGCGCGGGCTGCCGCTCCAGTCGACATGCGCCTCACCGCCATGGCCCAGCCGTAGCGTACCGGGCAGGAAATAAAGCTCCACCGCCGAATCCACGAGATCCGACAGGCAAGCGAAATGCTCGAGCCGGATGAAGGCGATGTAGTCGGCGACATCGATCAGGCGCAACTCGTCTACCACCTGCTCGATAGCCTTGGCGACGATGAGTTCGCGGGATTTCGCGTGCGGTTGGCGGTTCATGAAATTTGTCTCCGCTCAGCCTTTTTCGAGTAGACGATCCGCACCAGTTCGGCGACGGCCTGGTAGAATTGCGACGGGATCACGCTATCAACCGAAACTTGCTTGTACATGGAGCGGGCGAGCGCCACGTCCTCGAAGATCGGGATGTTGTGCTCCTTGGCGATCTCGCGAATCTTGAGCGCCACCAAGTCCTGGCCCTTGGCCAGCACCACCGGCGCCGAATCCTCGTCGCGGACATATCTAAGCGCGATGGAAAAGTGCGTCGGATTGGCGATGATCAGCGTCGCGCGCGGCACCGCCGTCATCATCCGCTTGCGCGCCCGGTCGCGCGCCAGCGAGCGCAGCCGCGACTTGATGATCGGGTCGCCCTCGGACTGCTTGAACTCGTCCTTGACCTCCTGCTTGGTCATGCGCAGATCCTGCTTCCAGTGGAAGCGCGACCAGACCACGTCGACAGCCGCGATCAGCCCCATGACGAAGACGATCGCCACCAATATGTCGACGGTGATGCTTTTGATGACGAGGCCGAAAGCGACCGGATTGGTGATCATGCCGGCCAGGAGCTGGCGGTAGTCCTGCGATAGCGTGAAGTAGAGCACGATACTGGCGAAGCCGAGCTTGCCCAGGGATTTCAAAAATTCGACCCAGCCCTGAATACCGAACGTCCTGGTCCAGCCCTTGGCTATCGAGATGCGTGATAGCTGCGGCCGGATCCGCTCGCCGACGAATTGCGGCATGTTCTGCAGCACCGAGGCGCCGATGCCGGCCACCACCAGCAGCACCAGCAGGCTGACAACGGCACGGCCGATCTCCATCATCACGGTCTTGTAGAGCGCAATGACGTCGGTCTCGGTGTCCATCGGCCACGCCTCTGGTTTCTCCAGGAACATGGACAGGAACATGCCGAGATCAACGACGGCGTCCTTGGCGTAGAAGACGGTGAACACCAATATGGCGACGAAGGACGCCAGAAGTGCGGCTTCCCGCGAATGGGGCAGCTTGCCCTGTTCGATGGTGTCGCGGATCTTCTTTTCCGTCGCGTCTTCGGTTTTGGAGTCTTTTTCCGCCGCTTCAGCCATTTGGTGTCAGCCGCCTTGAGCAATTCCAGGAAAAGTGTGAGCGGTTTTCCCGGGAAAAGCGTAGCGCGCTTTCCCTGGGGAATTGCGTGAAAAAAGAGACAGAGCGTTAAGCCGCTTCGCTCTGCTGCGACGAGGGCAGTTCGAAAGCCCCCTCGCGCGAAAGCCGGATTGTCGCCACTGCAATGTTCTTGCGCGCCGCCATGATGTCGGCAAGCTGGATGCCTTCCGAGCCCTGTCCGAGTTCCGACTCGATCATGCGCCGCGACCGGGCGCCGATTGCCGACAGCACCGACTCCGTCAATGCGGGCGGCGCGCCGCGCAGCGCCAGCGTGATCAGTTCGGTCGATAGCCCGTCGAACAGAAGCACTCTCGCCTTCTGCGTCAGCAGCGGCAGATCGTCGAAGGCAAACAGCCTGGAGCGGACGCCGCCGAGGTCCGGCGTGCCGGCCTCTTCCAGATCCTGCATGACCTCTTCCAGCTGCGGCTTGTCCATTTCGTTGAGCACACTGGCAACGCGCGCCTGTCCCGCCGAGATGTCCTTGGTCGCGGTCTGCGCCAGCACGCTGGCGCGCAGTTGGTTCTCGATGATCCTGGTGGCCGCGTCGGGAATAGTCGCCATCGTCACCATGCGCTTGATGATCTCGCTGCGCATCGGCTTTTCCATGGTCAGCAGGATGTTGGCGGCAGCCTGCGGCGCAAGCTTCGACAGCACCATCGCCGCGGTCTGCGGATGTTCGGCGGCAAGGAATGTGCCGAGCCGCGTCGGTTCGAGCTTTTCCAGCTCCGGCCAGATCGGCGGCGGTCCTTCCGGCGCGACCTCGAAGCGCTTGTCGCCCATGATGGCGCTCATCTCTTCGGGCGACAGCGATTCATTGAGGATGGTGTCCATCCGGTCGGCGGAATCGAGCAGGCCGGCGCCCTCGGTGAATTCGGCCTCGAATTCGGCGACGATGCGTTCGAGATCGCTCTGCGGGATGGTGCGCAACAGACGCGCCCCTTCGATCAGCGCCTTCAGCTCTTCCTGCTTGAAGAACTTCAAAAGCCGGCTGGCCGACGGCTTGCCCATCGCCACCAGGATGGCGGCGGCCTTCTGCGGGCGCGTGAGCGTCACCGGCGTCGTCATGGCATATGCTCCGATCGCTGCTGAGACCGCATATCGTCTATCCCTTTGAAGCAATTCCAGGAAAAGTGTGTGCGGTTTTCCGTCCGGAATTGCGTAAAAACAAACACTCTATGCGCTCTTGCTGGCAGCGATGATTTCGGTCAGCCTGATGCCGAAGCGCGACGGATCGCTTTCTAGCACGGTGATCTCGCCACGCGCGATCTTGCGGCCGTTGACCACCACATCGACGGGTTCGCCGATGCGCCGGTTCAGCGCCACCGTCGAGCCCTTCTGCAGCGCCATCAGGTCCGACACCGGCATTTCCGTGCTGCCGAGGATGATCTGCACATCGACCGGAATGCTCATGATGATGTTCGAATTGCTGCCGGACATCGCGGCCCGCAAGGCGGCGTCGGGGCGCTTTTCCTCCTCCTGGAGGACGCCGCGCAATTCCTCGATGGCGCGGTCGAGCTGTTCGTCCGGCTGGTCGATATTGGCTTCCACCTTGGTCTTGGCCATACGTCGTCTCCAAATGCTTGGGTTTGCCCGGCGTCAGCCCGGCATGAGCCCATCGATAAAATCCTGACCGGCATCGTAAGGATGCCTGATCCGGACGGTGTAATTCTGCCCGAGTTTGCCGAACTCGCAGACAAACAGCGTCTTGTCGCGCGCGCTCAGCTTTGCGTGCGACTGCGCCGTTTCCTCGAATTCGATGACCTGGCCCGGCTCGAAGCCGGCGAGGTCGCCAAGCGTCAGGCGTGCCAGCGGCATGGTCGCTTCGAGTGTCACCGTCGAGCGCATCACCTCTTCCGAAAAGCGTGCCCGCCAGTCGGAGGTGGTGCCTTCGCTGTCATGGACATCGGCGATGCCGCGGGTCGCCAGCAGGATGCGCTGCGGGATCATCACTGTGACCGTGCCGCTGTCGGTTGGCGTCGAGATGCCGAAGACGATGCGCACCGCAGCGCCATCGCGCAGCACACGGCGTTTGGCTTCGCTGCCCGAAAGCGCCCGCGGCACCGGCAGTCGCAATTCGAGCGAACGCCGCCCGGAACCGTTCAGCGCCTGCGCAACCTCCTGGAACACCGTAGTCGCCACATCGGTTTCGATCTGCGACAGAGCGCGCTCGATCGGCGAAACCGGCTGATCTGGATCACCGCCAAACAGCGCGCAGACCATCACCGCGATGGCCGGCGCATCGGCCACCAGGGTCATCGCGTCCGAGGATGTCGGCGATGCTATGATGGTCATGGCGAAGGCATCGCCGGCATGCGCGCGGGCATCGGGAACACGGCTGATCTCGACCGCGCGCAGGTCGACGGTCACCGGAGCGCCGAGCTCGCCGGCCAGGCTCTTCTGCAACAGCGGCACCGCGCGCTCACCCATCGAGCGCCCAGTGCCGATGACATGAGCGGCCTCACCGCTGTCACCGACCAGGCGCTCGATGATCAGCGAGCGGGCTTGCGAGGGGCTGCCAGGACTTGTCATGACGGCGCGCGGTCCTGTCTGTCGTCATGCATGGCTCAGGCCGCTTTCTTCTCGGCGGAGGCTGTGTTCATCGTGCTCTGCTCGACGGCGTCGATCGTCGGCCGCTCATAGGACGAGATGGTCTTGCGGCCGAACTCGATCGCCACCTGCGGCAAGGCACCGTTCATGTAGGCGAGCAGCGTCTGCTTGACGATGATGTAGAGGCGGTTCTTCTTCTCGCGCACGGTCTTGATTTTGGTAGCGACCGGCCCGACCACGGCGTAGGACAGGAAGATGCCGAGAAAGGTTCCGACAAGGGCGGCGCCGATCAGGCCGCCAAGGATTTCCGGCGACTGGTCGAGCGCGCCCATCGCCTTGACGACGCCGAGCACGGCGGCGACGATGCCGAGCGCCGGCAGACCGTCGCCCACCGCCACCAGCGCATGATAGGCCTTCATCTTGTCGGACTTGATGGTCTGGATTTCCTCGTCCATCAGCGCCTCGATCTCATGCGAGCGCGCATTCCCGATGATGATGATGCGGCAATAGTCGCAGATGAAATGCGTCAGGTCGTGATTCTTGAGCACGGTCGGGAACGCCTGGAAGATCGCTGACTCCTCCGGATTGTCGATATGCGCCTCGACCTCACTGCGGGATTTCGAGCGCAGTTCGCGCATTAGGCTGTGCAGGACGCCCAGCGTCTCCAGATAGTCGCGCTCCTTCGGCACCGCCTGCTTGAAGGCTTCGAGAATGCCCTTGCCGGTGTCCTTGACCGTCTTCATCGGGTTGGCGACGAGGAAGGTGCCGAGCGCGGCGCCGCAGATGACCACCGCTTCCCAGGGCTGCATCAGCACATGCAGATGGCCGCCCATGGCCATGAAGCCGCCGAGAACACAGCCGAGCGTCACCACAAGTCCGATCAGAATGCCCACGCCAGATCCTTCCGCATCACGTCAGACCTGACCGATAGCCCCCGTGCCTTGTGTGAGGCTTGAATCACGCATGGCGAGGCGATTCAGCCTCGCGCAAGCAAGTCCGCATACTCTGAGTCTGAAGCTGCGACCGGAGGCATGTCGTGTTGAGCACTTTTACCAGCTACCAGCTCATCGCCAGGGATATTCCCAAGGCGATCGACCGCATCGAGGCGGACCCGATCACCAAGCGCGACACCGACTACTATCTCGCCAACATCGGCAGCGTGAAATCGATCGACGATTTCGTCAAGAACACCCGTCTGTTCACCTATGCCATGAAGGCCTTTGGCCTTGGCGACATGGCCTACGCCAAGGCCTTCATGGTCAAAGCCCTGAAGGAAGGTGTCTCCGATCCCGATAGCTTCGCCAACAAACTGACCGACAAGCGCTACGCCGAGTTCGTCTCGGCCTTCAATTTCGCGGCGCTGGGCGAGAATGCCACGAGCTACAATCCGGCGCAGCAGGGTGTGACCAACAATTATAGCGTTCAGGTCTCGGCCGGCGTCGCTCAGAACGGCTTCAGCTACTACAAGGGCGAGACCTCGTACTATCTCTCCAACATCTCCAACGTTAAATCGATCGACGATTTGATGAGCGACGATCGCCTGCTTACCTATGCAATGGCTGCATTCGGCCTCGATGCCGACGCGGAGGCGCCTGCGACCGTCCGGGCGATGCTGGAAGGCGGCGTCACCGACCCGAACAGCCCCGCGAACACGTCGACCAACAAGGGCTACGCAGCTTTCGTCGCCGCCTTCGACTTCGCCCAGTATGGCGACCAGGCGACAGCACGCGACGCCGCCCAGCAGGCGGTTCCCAAAGCCGTCATGGCCGGAACCGGGCTGGTGCTGGTCAAGCCAACCGCGCAATACATCAAGGGCGAGGCCGACTACTACGCGGCCAACATCTCCAAGGTGAAGTCGATCGAGGACCTCTTGAGGGACAAGCGCCTGCTGACCTTCGCCATGGCTGCCTATGGGCTGGACGCTTCGACCCAGACGGCCAGGCAGATCCGCACGATGGTCAACGGCGGCGTCACCGATCCGTTGAGTCCCGCCAACCTGTTGACCGACAAGAGCTACGCCAACTTCGTCAGCGCCTTTGATTTTGCCCAGTATGGCGATCAGACGACCACGCGCGACGCGGTGCTGAAGACCACGCCGAAGCTCTACACGACCGAGTCCAGTCTTGGCCTCATCAAGCCGAATGCGGACGCCGTCCAGGCCGAGACCAACTACTACCTCGCCAACATCACCAAGGTGAAATCGGTCGACGATCTGATGGCCGACAGCCGCCTCTACAATTATGCGCTGTCGGCCAGCGGGCTCGATCCGGCAACCACCAACAAGGATCTCATCCGCGACGTCCTGGAGGGCGGCGTGCGCGATCCCGCCAGCATCGCCAACAAGCTTTCCAACAAGGCCTATGCCAGGCTCGCCACCTCGCTCAATTTCGAGGCTTACGGGGAAGCCGCAACGACCCGCAGCCCATCGCAGCAGCCGGTCGTCGATAAATACATGCGCCAGACGCTGGAAGAAGATGCCGGCAAGACCAATGAGGGCGTGCGGCTGGCGCTCTATTTCGAGCGCAAGGCGCCTACGATCACCAACTGGTACGACGTGCTGGCCGACACCGCACTGGCCAGCGTGGTACGCACCGCGATCGGCCTGCCCGATTCCTTCGCCACCGCCGATATCGACAAGCAGGCGCAGGCCTTCGAGGCAAAACTCGACCTCACCGACTTCACCGACCCGGCCAAGCTCGACAAATTCCTGACCCGCTTCACCAGCCTGTGGGAAATCAACCATCCGACTTCGACCGCCCAGACATCGATCGGAGTGCTGTTTGCCCAACCGACCACCGTCGGCATCTCGACCGATCTGATGATGGCCATGCAGAAACTGAAATTCTGAGAGCACCATGCAGGACAGTCTTTACGTCGCCCTTTCCTCGCAGATCGCGCTCGAGCGCCGTCTCGACACCGTCGCCGACAATGTCGCCAACGCCTCGACCATCGGCTTTCGCGCCACCGGCGTGAAGTTCGAGGATGTCGTCTCCGGCAGCGGCCCCAAATCGGTGTCCTTCGCCTCCTCCGGCAAGACCTATTTGTCCGGCGCGCATGGCGCGATGACGCAGACCGGCAATCCGTTCGACTTCGCCGTCCAGGGCGACGCCTGGTTCGGCATCGATACGCCGGCCGGCACCGTGATGACGCGCGACGGGCGTTTTTCGATGAACGAGAACGGCGAGCTGATGTCGCTTGAAGGCCATCCGGTGCTCGACGCCGGCGGCGCGCCGATCCAGCTCGATCCGCGCGACGGCCCACCCAAGGCGGGCGCCGACGGCTCGCTGCGCCAGGGCGACAAGCTCGTCGGCGCCATTGGCCTGTTCAATTTCGATCCCGGCCCGAATTTCGTGCGCTACGGCAATTCGGGTATCGTTCCCTCGCGCGCACCGGAGCCGGTCACCGACCGCTCCGATCTCGGTGTCGCGCAAGGCTTTGTCGAGGAATCCAACGTCAATCCGGTACTGGAGATGACGCGCCTGATCATGGTCCAGCGCGCCTTCGAGAACACGGCAGCATTGATGCGCCAGACCGATGCCTCGACCGACGACGCCATCAAGACGCTCGGCTCCAAGTCGTAGCGCATGTCGGGCTCACAATCATCGATACGTGCGCTTGAACGGCAGCCCGAGGCAGCGCCTGAAAACCGACTGGCTGCGCTGGAGCGTATCTGGCGCCGGTTCGATGACACCGAGACACTGCTGCGGCGCGGCGGCCGCGTCGCCGAGGTTTCGCCGACGCACTACAAGGTGCGCGGCCTGTCCGAAGTCGCCAGGCTGGGCGACCTCGTCGAGCAGCGCGGCAACGCTGGCACGCGCCGCGGCGAGATCGTCAGGATCGGCCGCGACGAGGTGGTCGTCGCGCCTTTCGAACGCAGCGCCGATGCCGGAATCGGCGACGCCGTGTTTCGCCGCGGTCCGCTGGTGGTGACGCCACACGCTTCCTGGCGCGGACGCGCCATCGACGCGCTGACCCGCGCCATTGATGGCGGTCCGCCGCTGATCAGGAACGGCGAGGCGGCAAGCGGCGACGGCACCACGCCCGGCGCCATGGCGCGGCAGCGTGTCGGCACCGCCTTCACCACCGGGGTCAAGGTCATCGACATCTTCACGCCGCTCTGCTTCGGCCAGCGCCTCGGTGTCTTTGCTGGTTCCGGCGTCGGCAAGTCGACGCTGCTCGCCATGCTGGCCGGCGCCGATGCTTTCGATACGGTGGTGGTGGCGCTGATCGGCGAACGCGGCCGCGAGGTGCGCGAATTCCTCGAAGACACGATCGGGGCGCAAAGCATGGCCAAGACGGTCGCCGTCGTCGCCACCAGCGACGAGAGCGCCATGATGCGGCGGCGCGCGCCCGACACCGCCATGCGCGTCGCCGAACATTTTCGCGACCAGGGACACCGCGTGCTCCTGGTACTGGATTCGATCACCCGCTTTGCCCATGCGCTGCGCGAAGTTGCGACCGGCACTGGCGAGCCGCCGGTGGCGCGCGGCTATCCCGCTTCCGTCTTCACCGACCTGCCGAAGCTGCTCGAGCGCGCTGGACCCGGCGCTGAAGGCCCAGGGGTTAAGGGACAAGGATCCATCACGGCCATCATCTCGGTGCTGGTTGACGGTGACGACCATAACGACCCGGTCGCCGATTCGGTGCGCGGCATTCTCGACGGCCATGTCGTGCTCGACCGCGCGATAGCCGAACAGGGCCGCTATCCGCCGGTCAATCCGCTGTCGTCGATCTCGCGCCTTGCCGACAAGGCATGGAGCCCCGAACAGCGCATGCTGGTGACCAGGCTTAAGTCGATGATCTCGCGCTTCGAGGACACGCGCGATATTCGCCTGCTAGGCGCCTACCAGGGCGGCGCCGATGCCGAGCTAGACATTGCGGTGCGCCAGGTGCCGCTGATCTATGAAGCGCTGACGCAGTCGCCGAAGGATCGCGCCTCCAGCGATGCATTCTCCGACCTCGCCCGTCATCTGAAAGGCAAGCAAAGTGTCGATGCCGGAGACTGAGCGTCAATACACCGAGCGGCTTTTGCGCGAGATGCTGGCCGAGGCCACCGCCGCCGAGGAAGCCAGGGCTGACGAAGCAAGGGCTGCCAAGGCGAAAGCCGATCGCGCCAAGGCAGCCAAAACCGAGGCCGCATTGGCCAGGGCGGCCAAGCCACCCTTGCCGAGACTGGTCCAGCCTGCGTTGCGCAGCGTGCCCGAACCTGCCTTGCGCGGCTCGCCCGAGGTTACCTCGCCGAGCGTAGCCAACCTTGCCCTGCCCGGCATGGGCGAGCCATCTACACCCAGCGCGCTCAGGCTTGCCTTGGTCGGTGCACCGAAGGCTGCCTTGCGCGGTGTGTCCAGGCTTGCATGGGGCAGCGCGAAGCTTATATCGAGCAGCGCGTCCAAGGCGGCGTCGCGCAAAGCGGCCAAGTCCGCCTCGCGCAAAATGGCCAAGCCTGCTCCAACCGGCGAGCCCAAACCCGTATCGATCAGAACAGTCGAACCTGCACTGCGCGATGTCAGCAAGCCTGCCTTCCCCGAGGTGGCCAGACCTGCTCCGCCCGCTTTCGCCAAGCCCCCACTGCCCAAGGCTCCGCATGCCGAACTCAACGAGGCGATCGCGGCTAGCCGTGACTCGCTTCTCGACGGGCTCTTTCCCGACGTCGACTGGCCGCAGCCGCCAAGGGCGCAGTTTCCCAAGGTGAACAAGAAGGATGACCGACGCAGTGATATCGTCTTTGCCGCGCTCGGCATCACGCTCGGCCTGATCTGCGCGCTGTTTCCCTGGTATATCTTCTTCAATCAGGACCAGTTCGGCGTGCAGGCGATCAAGTTCGGCGGCAGCGGCACCAATGCCGGCCGTGTCAGCGGCGGCTCGCAGATGGAAAATTCCGGCCAGCCGCTGACCGCAAACGATGTACCCGATGTCGACCTGTTCGCCACCGGCACGCTGCAGGATCCCGAGGACAAGACACGGGCTCCGGGCGTCGACGAGCAGCCCTTTCCGGCCGACCCAAAGTTCCGCATGGTGCACGTCGCCAATGGCCGCGCCATGATTGAGGACGACGCCGGCCTGTGGATCGTTCAGCGCGGCTCAAAGCTGCCTGACTCCAGCATCGTCTCGTCGATCGAGCAGCGCAGCGGCAAATGGGTCATGGTCACCAGCACCGACCAGGTGATCGAACTCTCCAAGTAATCGCATTCTCCTGGCACGGCACGGGCCGGTCCGCGCAAGGTCCGCGCAAGACTGGCGGCCTAGTCTTGTGCATACCAGCCCGGAGATCCCCATGGAGCCCGTCAATCTTTTCGATCTTGCAGCCAAGCAGTCGCAATGGCTGTCCGTGCGTCAGTCCGCCATTGCCGGCAACATCGCCAACGTCAACACGCCGGGCTACACCGCCGGCGATGTCGAGCCGTTCGAGAAGGTGCTCGACCGCACCGCTGTGTCGCTGACCGCCACCCAGGCCGGGCATCTCGGCACTGCCGCCACCAATGCCGGCTTCACGGTCAAGCCCGAAG
Source organism: Mesorhizobium caraganae (assembly GCF_016836705.1). Taxonomy (GTDB): domain Bacteria; phylum Pseudomonadota; class Alphaproteobacteria; order Rhizobiales; family Rhizobiaceae; genus Mesorhizobium; species Mesorhizobium caraganae. The sequence continues at coordinate 30,049 of NZ_JAFCGY010000005.1, forward strand.
AGACGACCGGCGCCATCATGCCGTCGAAGAACACCGTGGTGGTCGAGAACGAGCTGATGAAGGCCGGCGAGGTCCGCCGCTCCTTCGAGCTCAACACGGCGATCGTCAAGGCCTTCCATTCTATGATGATGATGGCGGTTAAGACCTGACCATGGACGCATTGACCTCAGCCCTCAAGATCGCAGCATCCGGCCTCAGCGCCCAGTCGGACCGTTTGCGCGTCGTCTCGGAAAACCTTGCCAACGCGCAGTCGACCGGCAACACGCCGGGCGCCGACCCCTATCGCCGCAAGACCATCAGCTTCGTCTCCGAGCTCGACCGTGCCTCGGGCGGCACGATGGTGGAGGTCAACTCCATCGACCGCGACCCCAGCGACTTTCCCGTCGAATTCCAGCCCGGCAACGAGGCCGCCGACGACAAGGGCTACGTCAAGATGCCCAACGTCAACGTGCTGGTCGAGATGGCCGACATGAGCGAAGCCAACCGCTCCTACGAAGCCAACCTTCAGGTCATCAAGCAGGCGCGTGATCTGATCTCCATGACCATCGACCTGATGAGGAACCAGTAATGATCAGCGGCATTGGCGGTATCGGATCGCTTCCACTGAAGCCGGAGATCGGCGGCACTGACGCCGCGACCGACCTGTTTCAGGGCACCACGGCGCCCATGGCCGGCGGCGAGATCGGCGGCACCTTCGCCGAGGCGCTGAGCCAGGCCGCTTCAAAGACCGTCAACACCTTGCAGAATGCCGAGCAGGTCTCGATCCAGGCGCTCAAGGGCGACGCCGATACCCGCCAGGTCGTCGACGCCGTCATGAGCGCCCAGCAGGCCCTGCAGACCACGATCGCCATCCGCGACAAGGTCGTCTCCGCCTATCTCGAAATCAGCCGTATGGGCATCTGAGGAGACTTGCCGTGAAAGCACTCGCCATTGCAGCGACCGGCATGAACGCCCAGCAGACCAATCTGGAAGTCATCGCCAACAACATCGCCAACATCAACACCACCGGCTACAAGCGCGCGCGCGCCGAATTTTCCGACCTGCTCTACCAGGTCGATCGCACGCAAGGCGTGCCCAACCGGTCCAATTCCTCGCTGGTGCCGGAAGGCGTCTCGATCGGCCTCGGCGTCAAGACGACGGCGGTGCGCAACGTCCATACACAGGGCGAGCTTACCTCGACCGGCAACAGTTTCGATATGGCGCTGACCGGCCGCGGCTGGTTCCAGATCGAGGGCGCCGACGGCGGCACGCTCTACAGCCGCGCCGGCGCCTTCAACACCAACGCCACCGGCCAGCTGGTGACCGTCGACGGCGCCAATGTCATCCCGGCGATCACCGTGCCGGTCGATGCCATCGAGGTCGTCGTCAACAAGACCGGCCAGGTCTTTGCCCGCATCGACGGCCAGACCGATCTCCAGCTGCTCGGCCAGCTGCAGCTCGCCAACTTCGCCAACGAAGCGGGCCTCGCGCCGCTCGGCGACAATTTGTTCCAGGAAACGCCGGCTTCCGGCCCGGCCAATGTCGGTGTACCCGGCGATCCCGGCTTCGCCACGGTCGAGCAGGGCTATCTCGAGGCCTCCAACGTCGATCCGGTCAAGGAAATCACCGAGCTGATCTCGGCGCAGCGTGCCTATGAGATGAATTCCAAGGTCATCCAGGCCGCCGACGACATGGCCTCGGTCGTGTCGAAGAACATCAGGTAAGGTTTGATGGTCTCTCCGGCCTCCCGCTCCGCGCTTTGCCGCACCGCGCTGATCCTCGCGCTGGTGGCCGGCGGCGTGCCGGCTTTTGCCCAGGAGAGTGCAGACCAGCAGGCAACGCAGGTCGCCAGCAACCAGGCGGCCGGCGAGGTCGTGTTGATCCCCAATCGGGTTATTTACCCCGGCGAGATGATCGATACAGGCGCGCTGAAACAGGTGACGCTGCTGCCCGGCAAGCACAGGCCGGATGCGGTCGCCACGCAGGCCGAGGAACTCCAGGGCAAGGTCGCCAAGCGCACGCTGCTGCCCGGCCGCTACATCCCGGTCGCCGCCATCCGCGATGCCTGGCTGGTCGAACAGGGCGCCGCCGTGCAGGTCTATTTCATCGCCGGCGACCTCACCATTTCGGCCACAGCAGTATCGCTGCAGCCGGGCGCCGCCGGCGATCTGATCAAGGTCCGCAACACCGACAGCGGCAAGATCTTTTCCGGCACGGTGATGGCCGACGGCACCATCCGGGTCAGCGCTTCATGAGGCGCGGACCTGCCCTTCTGCTCGCGGCCATTCTCGGCCTGCAGCCGGCGCTGGCCGACGGTCTTACGCCCAAGCAAAAGCGCGATCTTGCCGGCCAGAATGGCGGCGCCTTTGTAGATCCCGAATACGACCCGGCCACCACCAGCCGCATGTTCAGGGTGTCCAACGGCCCAAGCTCGCTGCCGCCCGGCCAGGTCGCCTCGCGCATCAAGGACATCGCTCAGCTGCAGGCCTCGCGCGACAACCAGCTCGTCGGCTACGGCCTCGTTATCGGCCTCGCCGGATCGGGCGACAGCCTGCGCAATTCGCCCTTCACCGAACAGTCGATCCGCGCCATGCTCGAAAATCTCGGCATCGCCACCGAAGGCGGCAGCGCGCGGGCCAAGAACGTCGCCGCCGTCATCGTCACCGCCAACATGCCGCCCTATGTGCAGTCCGGCGCCCGCATCGATATCGACGTCTCCTCCATGGGCGACGCCACCTCGCTGGCCGGCGGCACGCTGGTGATGACGCCACTGAAGGCGGCCGACGGCGAAATCTACGCTGTCGGGCAAGGCTCGGTGATCGTTTCCGGCTTCACCGCCCAGGGCGACGCAGAAAAGCTGACGCAGGGCGTGCCGACGGCCGGACGCGTGCCCAACGGCGCCATTGTCGAGCGCACCGTGCGCGCCGAGTTCGAGGACCAGTCGCTGCTCACCTTGCAGCTGCGCAATCCCGATTTCTCGACCGCCGTCCGCATCGCCGACGCCATCAACGGCTACACCTCGCAGCGCTTCGGCATGCGCGTGGCGGCCGAGCGCGATGCGCGCACCGTGCAGATCAGACGGCCGAAGAATGTTTCGGCGGCGCGCTTCTATGCCGAGATCGAAAACCTGGTGGTCGAATCCGACACGCCGGCGCGGGTCGTCATCGACGAGCGCACCGGCACCATCGTCATCGGCAACGAGGTCAAGATCTCGCGCGTTGCGATCAGCCACGGCACGCTCACCGTGCGCATCACCGAACAGCCGAAGGTCGTCCAGCCCGAACCCTTCTCCAAGGGCGTGACCGCGGAGGAACCCTTCACCACCATCGAGGCCACCCGGCCCGATGCGCGCGTCGCCGTGCTCGATGGACCCAACCTCGAAACGCTGGTGTCCGGCCTCAACCGTCTCGGCGTCAAGCCGGACGGCATCATTGCCATCCTGCAAGGCATCAAGTCGGCCGGTGCTTTGCAGGCCGATCTGGTTCTTCAATAGGCATGAAGATGATCGATCGCCTTTCTCCAAAACACCGCCGCAACGCAGCCCTGGCGGCCTGCGCCATCGCCGCGCTGCTCGCAGCTTTCCCGGCCAATGCCGAAGAAGCGGTGCGGCAGGTTCTGCCCGGCGGTCAGCAGCCGGCAACAGCCCAGCAGCTGGTTCGCGAGAAGGCACCCGACGAAAGCGAAATCCAGCGCTTCTGCTCCAACATCGCCGACGCCGCCCGTGACCGCCGTTACGTACTGCAAGCCGAAGAGCTGAAGCAACTGCAGGCCGGCATCGACCAGCGTATGAAGGCGCTGGACGAAAAGCGCGCCGAATACGAGCAATGGCTGAAGCGGCGCGAAGTGTTCCTGGCCCGCGCCGAGGACGGCGTCGTCAAGATCTATGCCGGCATGAAACCCGATGCCGCGGCCGAACGCCTGGCCATGGTCACCCCCGATCTCGCCGCAGCCATCCTGATGAAACTCGATTCGCGCAAGGCCGGCGTCATTCTCAATGAAATGAACCAGAAGGCGGCGGCCACGCTCACCGGCATCATGGCCAGCGCGGCCCGAAGGGTAGATCCGTCATGAAGTTGCAGTTGCTCGTCCTGGTCGCGGCTGCTTCACTGTCCGGCTGTGCCATCGACCCGAAGGAGATCGGCAGGGAGCCGGTGATGTCGCCGGTCGGCTCCGGCATTACCGGCAGCGTCAATGCGCCCTATGCATATCCGGAGGAGCCGCGGGCGCCGGTGAAGAAATTCTCGCTCTGGGACGATCGCCAGAGCCGATTGTTCACCGATCCGCGCGCGCTGCGCGATGGCGACATCCTGACCGTCAGGATCAAGCTCAACGACAAGGCCAACTTCAAGAACCAGAACGACAGGAGCCGCACCGCCGCGCGCAAGCTCGGCTATGACGTCAAACTCGGATGGGAAGATGCCAGCACCAGCGGCAAGGGCGACGCCGGCTTGAGCTCCAGCACCGAAACCAATGCCGACGGCGAGATCAAGCGTTCGGAAAACCTCGAACTCAATGTCGCCGCCGTCGTCACCGAAGTCCTGCCCAACGGCAATTTGATGATCCGCGGCTCGCAGGAAGTGCGCGTCAACTACGAGCTCAGGGTGCTGACCATTGCCGGTATGGTGCGTCCCTCGGACATCGGCGCCGAAAACACCATCTCCTACGAACGCATCGCCGAGGCGCGCATCTCCTATGGCGGCCGCGGCCGCGTCAGCGAAGTCCAGCAGCCCGCCTACGGTCAGCAGATCCTCGACCAAGTCCTCCCCTTCTAGGTCCGGAGAACAGCGCCGTGGCAAATGTCGAACAGGTCCAGCCCAAAAAGGGCCCATCGCTTGTCATCCAGCTCGCGATGCTTTTGGCGGTGACGGGCGCTGCCATCGGCATGGGTTGGGTCTCCGGCGGCTATCTGAAGGGCGTCGGCGGACCGGTACCGGTGCCGGCCGCACCCGAGAACCAGTCCAACGCCGAGCGGCCGAGCCCGGCCGCCGCGCATGAGCCGGGCACCGGGCCGACACTCGTGCAGCTGGCGCCGATCACCACCAATCTGGCCGCGCCTGCCGATATCTGGATAAGGCTGGAAGCGTCGGTGGTCTACGATGCGCCGCAACCGCCGGAGCTCACCGAGAGCATTCACCAGGACCTGCTGGCCATGGTCCGCACCCTGAAGATGCATCAGATCGAAGGTGCCAGCGGCTACCAGCATTTGAAAGCCGACCTCGAGGAGCGCGCCGCGATCCGCAGCGGCGGCCATGCCAAACAGGTTCTGATCAGGACATTGCTGCTCGAATGAGAAAACTCATCCTCGCCGCCGCGATCGTCGTCGCCGCCACTTCTGTCGCCGCTGCCCAGCAGCTTGACCTCGGCGGCATTGGCAAGGCCGACGGCGCCACCGTCGGCTACATCATTCAGATGTTCGGCCTGCTCACCGTGCTGTCGGTGGCGCCGGGCCTGTTGATCATGGTGACGAGCTTCACCCGCTTCGTCATCGCCTTCTCGATCCTGCGCGCCGGCATCGGCCTGCAGTCGACGCCGGCCAATCTGATCCTGATCTCGCTGTCGCTGTTCATGACCTTCTACGTCATGGCGCCGACCTTCGACCAGGCGTGGAACACCGGCGTCAGGCCGCTGATGGACAACCAGATAAGCCAGACCGAGGCGTTCGAGAAGATCTCGGACCCGTTCCGCACCTTCATGCTGCACAATGTCCGCGACAAGGATTTCGACCTGTTCGCCGATCTCGCCCGCGAACGCGGCCAGGTGGTCGCCAAGGAAACCGTCGACCTGCGCATCCTGGTGCCGGCCTTCATGATCTCCGAAATCCGCCGCGGCTTCGAGATCGGTTTCCTGATCGTGCTGCCGTTCCTCGTCATCGACCTGATCGTCGCCACCATCACCATGGCCATGGGCATGATGATGCTGCCGCCGACCGTCGTTTCGCTGCCCTTCAAGATCCTGTTCTTCGTCCTCATCGACGGCTGGAACCTGCTGGTCGGCAGCCTGGTGCGATCCTTTACCTGACCGCCCGCGACCCTGCGTGGCGCCTGGCTAAAACTTTACGCAATATATTTCCGGTTAACCGTCCCGTTTAGCCCTTTGGTAGGGACTTGCCCGCATATTGCTCGCAGATGGCGGGTGATCGGGTCTCACGATCATTGGCATGATGCCGCTCCGTCATACCGGAAAAGCCGGTATGCAAAAAACACCCTGTAAAAATCAAGGTACGAGTAGCCATGTCCAGTATCATGACCAACGCCGCGGCGCTGACCGCGCTGCAGAGCCTCAACAGCACCAACAAGCAGCTCGAAATGACCCAGGCCCGTATTTCCACGGGCTACCGCGTCGCCACCGCCAGCGACAACGCCGCGTACTGGTCGATCGCGACCTCGATGAAGTCCGACAACAAGGCGCTTTCGTCGGTTCAGGATTCGCTGGGCCTCGGCGCCGGCAAGGTCGACACCGCCTACACCGCCATCAACGACATCAAGGACCAGGTCGACCTGATCAAGTCCAAGCTCGTTACCGCTCGCGGCGCCTCGAAGGAAGACCAGCAGAAGATCGCGACCGAAATCAACGCCATCCAGGCGCAGATCAAGTCCTCGGTGACCAACGCCAACTTCGCCGGCTCGAACCTGCTGCAGAACGACGCTGCCGCCGCCTCCGACCTGAAGATCGTCGCTTCCTACAACCGTACCGGCGCGACCGTCACCATCGACACCATCGACGTCAAGGCTGCCGACACGCAGGTCCTCGATGTCGCCGGCACGGGCGGCATCGTTGGCGGCCTGCTCGCCACGACCTTCTTCGATCCGAGCACCACGGCGGTTACCGCCGCCGCCATCGACACCGCGCTCGGCACCGTTGAAACGGCGCTGGCCAAGCTGTCCACCGGCGCTGCCTCGCTCGGCGCCGCGAAGTCACGCATCGACACCCAGAAGAGCTTCCTGTCGAACCTGTCGGACTCCATCGACAAGGGCGTCGGCGCTCTGGTCGACGCCGACATGAACAAGGAATCGACCCGTCTGCAGGCCCTCCAGGTCCAGCAGCAGCTCGGCATCCAGGCGTTGTCGATCGCCAACGGCAACTCGCAGTCGATCCTGTCGCTCTTCCGCGGCTGATCTCTCGACTTTACGACCGACAATATCCGATCGGGCCGCGCCAACAGCGCGGCCCGATTTCTTTTTGTGGCTGTTGATTTTCTCTTTAAATGGCGGCCGATTTTGCTTTTGGCCAGCGCCCGGATTGGCTTGTTTTAACAGGCCATTAACCATATCCCGGTAGTCATGGTTAACGATACCATGGCGGGCAGACCAGACGGTCGATGGGCTTATGCCTACCCCCTGATGAAGTTGATCCGGCGTGTGCGTGACACGCCAGTTTTTGAGAAGGGGTAAAGATCTTGGCAAGCATCATGACGAACGCTTCGGCGCTGACCGCGCTGCAGAGCTTGAACAACACCAACAAGCAGCTCGAAATGACCCAGTCGCGCATTTCGACCGGCTACCGTGTCGCCACCGCCAGCGACAACGCTGCCTACTGGTCGATCGCCACCACGATGAAGTCCGACAACAAGGCGCTTTCGGCTGTTCAGGACGCGCTCGGCCTGGGCGCCGGCAAGGTCGATACCGCCTACACCGCCATCACCGACATCAAGGACCAGGTCGACCTGATCAAGGCCAAGCTGGTTACCGCGCGCAGCGCCTCGAAGGACGATCAGCAGAAGATCGCGACCGAAATCAAGGCCATCCAGGACCAGATCAAGTCGTCGGTCACCAACGCTTCCTATGCCGGCTCGAACTTGCTGCAGAACGACGCTGCCGCAGCCTCCGACCTGAAGATCGTCGCTTCCTACAACCGCACCGGCACGACCGTCGCCATCGACACCATCGACGTCAAGGCTGCCGACACGCAGGTTCTCGATGTCGCCGGCACCGGCGGCATCGTCGGCGGCCTGCTGGCTACGACCTTCTTCGATCCGAGCACCACCCAGGTCCTCCCGGCTGCCATCGACACCGCACTCGGCGCCGTTGAAACGGCGCTGGCCAAGCTATCCACGGGTGCCGCCTATCTCGGCGCCGCCAAGTCGCGCATCGACACCCAGAAGAGCTTCCTGTCGAACCTGTCGGACTCCATCGACAAGGGCGTCGGCGCTCTGGTCGACGCCGACATGAACAAGGAATCGACGCGGCTGCAGGCCCTCCAGGTCCAGCAGCAGCTCGGCATCCAGTCGCTGTCGATCGCCAACGGCAACTCGCAGTCGATCCTGGCGCTGTTCAAGCAATAGGCCGTACCCGGCTTTCTCCGCCTTCGAATTGAAGGGCCGCGCCAACAGCACGGCCCTTTCGCTTTGTGGCTGTGTTTTGATGCATGTCGTTGGCCCGGAACCGCTGCACACTTCCGGGCGACATGCTTTATCATCTTCGCACAAGCTTCGCGGTCTAGTGTTCCCACGGAATATCATGCTGGGAGCGCTTGAATCGTGCCGCAACAGATCCAGAGCATCATCTCGAATCTCAGGGCATTTGGCGTCAGGCGCCTCGCCATGCTGGCCGGCATTGCCGCGCTGGTGATGGCCGTCATCGGCATCGGCTCGGTCTATCTCAACCGCCCCGCCTATGAGACGCTCTATGTCGGGCTCGACCGCTCCGACGTGAACCAGATCGGCCTTGTGCTCGGTGAGGCAGGCATCGGCTTCGACGTCGGCTCCGACGGCACCTCCGTGCTGGTACCGGCCGGCACCACCGCGCAGGCGCGCATGCTGCTTGCCGAAAAGGGCCTGCCAACCAGCGCCAATGCCGGCTACGAACTGTTCGACAATGTCGGCTCGCTCGGCCTGACCTCCTTCATGCAGCAGATCACCCGCGTGCGTGCGCTGGAAGGCGAGATCGCTCGTACCATACAGTCGATTGCGGGCATCAAGGCCGCCCGCGTCCACATCGTCATGTCCGAGCGCGCCAATTTCCGCCGCGACGAACAGCAGCCTTCGGCCTCGGTGGTCATCCGTTATTCCGGCATCGACGCCGAAAAGAGCGCCATGTCGATCCGCCATCTCGTCGCCGCCGCCGTGCCCGGCCTGTCGGCCGACAAGGTCACCGTGCTCGATTCCAACGGCAACCTTCTCGCCGCCGGCGACGATCCCTCCAACACCAGTGCTGCCCGCACGCTCGGCGTCGAGCAGACCGTCGAGGCGCAGATCGGCGACAACATCCGCCGCGCGCTGACACCCTATCTCGGACCAGACAATTTCCGCGCCAGCGTCAAGGCCGATGTCAACACCGACACCCGCCAGACCGAAGAGACGATCTTCGATCCGGAGTCGCGCGTCGAGCGTTCGGTGCAGTCGGTGCGCGCCAACGAGAACAGCAACCAGAGGCAAGCCTCGACCCCGGCCAGCGTCGAGCAGAACCTGCCCGAGACCCAGGCGACCAGTACCGACGGCCCGCAGACGACATCGGCCAACGACCGCAAGGAGGAGATCACCAATTACGAGATCAACTCCAAGAAGATCGCCACCGTCTCCAACGGCTATTCCGTCACCAAAATGTCGATCGCCGTCGTCGTCAACCAGCAGCGACTGATGACCATCCTCGGCAAGGACGCCACGCCCGAGCAGATCGCCAAGCGCGTCGCCGACATCCAGAAGATGGTGGCCTCGGCCACCGGCTTCGACGACAAGCGCGGCGATATCATCGATGTCTCGGCGGTCGAGTTCATCGACGGGCTGGACGGCGAGCCGATCGAACAGCCGGGCATAATGGCATCGATCGGAACCCATGCCGGCACGATGATCAATGCCGGCGCCTTCATCGTCGTGGTGTTCCTGGTCGCCTTCTTCGGCCTGAGGCCGATGGCCACCGCGCTGACCGCGCGGCCGACGCCCGCACTTGCCGGTCCAAGCTTCGACGATGTCCAGCGTTCACTGCCGACACCTGAAACCACCGCCACCGCCGAACCTCCGCCGGCGGCATTGCCGAGCGGCCGCCCCGGCCCGACTCCGCTCGACGATCTTCGCCAGAAGATCAGGCCGGCGCCGCAGGAACGGCTTGCCCGCATGGTCGATCTCAACGAGGAGCGCACCGCGCAGATCCTGCGCAAATGGGCCGCCCAGGAAGCAACGGTGTAGACCATGGTCTCGGCAGCGCTTTTCGACCTTTTGCCGGATTTCGGCGCCCGCACCCAGCGCGCCGGCCAGCCGCCCACGACCAAGGCCGAGCCAAAGCCGGAAACGCCGGTGCCGCAGGCCGACATCGGCGCGCTGATCGCCGAAGCGGTCATCGATGCCGAAGCCGCCCTTGAAGCTCGCCTTGCCATCGCCCACCAGGCAGCGCTCGAGGCGCAGAACCAGGCCAATGCCGATGAAGCAAAGGCTTTTCTGGAAAGCTTCGGCAGCGATGTCGGTCTAGCCGTCGCTGCCCGTATCGACGCCATGGAGGCGAAGGTCAGCGAGCTTGTCGGCGCAACCGTCGCCCGCATCATTGGCGGCATTGTCAGCGACGATCTGCACAAGCGCTCGCTGGAAGCCCTTGCCGGCACGATCCGCGAAGCCGTCGGCGACAGCGAGGCGGTGCGCATCGCCGTGCGCGGGCCGCTGTCGCTGTTCGAGACGCTGAAGGCTTCGCTTGGCCCACGCGCGGCCAATCTCGATTTCGTCGAGGCGCCCGGCCTCGACCTCACCGTCGCCATTGACGAGGCGGTGTTCGAAACCCGCATCGCCGAATGGTCTGCTGCCTTGTCCGAGGCCCTGTCATGAGTGCCACTGACGCCGCCGACCACCCGCACGAAATCATCATCGTGCGGCGCAACCACGACGACCATGACGACGCCCATCATGGCGGCGTCTGGAAGATCGCCTTTGCCGATTTCATGACCGCCATGATGTGCTTCTTCCTCGTCATGTGGCTGATCAATGCCGCCAACGAGCAGACCAAGGCCGCCGTCGCCAGCTATTTCAACCCGGTCAAGCTGGTCGACCGCAACGCCAGCCGCAAGGGCCTCGAAGACCTCGGCGATGGCCCGAGCAAGGTCGGGCTGACGGCCGACGACCCGAAGGACAAGACCAGCAAGGCCGGACAGGACGGCATCGGCGGCGCAGGCACCTCGGACAAGAAGCAGCCGAAGGAATCGGCGCCGAAGACCGATCTTTCCGACGAGCATCTGTTTGCCGACCCCTATGCGGTGCTGTCGGAAATCGCCACCGACACCGGCGTCATGCAGAATGTCAGCGAGAAGGGCGATGGCGGCGCGCAGGCGTCCGGCCCCGCCACCGGTGCATCGGGCGGCCAATCCTACCGCGACCCGTTCGCGCCGGATTTCTGGTCGCAGCAGGTGGCGGCACCCGGCGCCGAAGCCACCGCCGAGCGCAGCAAGATCGAAGGCGATCCTTTGAAGCCCGGCGACAAGGCCGCGAAGGACCAAGTGGCTGAGGTGAAGGCCGTGCCGCCGGCGCCGCCGGTGACGGCAGCGCCGCTCGAGCCGCTGGCAAAGCCCGCATCCGACAAGCCACTGGCCAAGGCAGAGGCCAAGGCTGAAGCCGCAAAGGCTGCAGCTGAAAAGGCGGAGATTGCACAGGCGGAAGCCGCCGAAGCTCAAACCGCACCCAAGCCCGAAGCCGCGGAAAAGACGCCGAGTGCCGCCGCCGTCAAGGCCGCGGCTCAGGTCAAGCAGGAACTCGCCGAGGCCTTCAAGCCTGGCGACAAATTGCACGACGGCGTCTCCGTCGAGGCCACCGACAAGGGCGTCGTCATCTCGATCACCGACCAGTTCGATTTCGGCATGTTCGAGATCGGCTCGGCAGTGCCGCGCCGTGAACTGGTGCTGGCGATGGAAAAGATAGGCCGCATCGTCAACGAGCAGAAAGGCACGATCAGCATCAACGGCCACACCGATGCGCGGCCGTTCCGCAGCGACACCTACGACAATTGGCGGCTGTCCACGGCGCGCGCCCATTCCGCCTACTACATGCTGGTGCGCGGCGGCGTCGACGAGCGCCGCATCACCGAGGTCGCCGGCTTCGCCGACCGCGAGCCGAAAATTGCCGCCGACCCGATGGCGGCCGCCAACCGCCGCATCGAGATCCTGATGGCGACCGACGGATGAGACGCGGCGCCATCATCGGCCGCGCCGTCGGCTTGCTGCTGTTGAGCGCTGTCCATTCGCCGGCAGCTTTTGCCGAGGACGGCTTGCAGCCCTATCAGCTGGTGCGCTCGCTGCAGCTGGTGCAGGACCGCATCGCCGCCGGCGACCACGCCGCGCTGCCGATGCAGGCCAAGCTACTCGAAATAACCGACACAAGGCTTCGCGCGGCGGACGCGCAGGATTTCAGCGACCCGAAGAACTTTCGCGCCTTGCTGGTCTATGGCATGAGCGGCGGCAACCCCGTCACCGTCGAGGTCGCGGTGTCGCGCGCCAAGACAGACCCTCAAAACCTGGCCATCGCCAAGGGCATTATCGACTATCTGAACGGTCGCCCGGCTGCCGCGATCGAGGCGCTGAAGCCGATCGATCCGATGACGCTGCCCACCGATCTCGGTGCCTTCCTGGCGCTGGTCAAAGGCTCACTGCTCGCCCCCGAGCAACCGGCCGCAGCACTTGCGCTGCTCGACGACGCCCGCCTGCTCAGCCCCGGCACGCTGGTCGAGGAAGCAGCGCTGCGCCGCTCGGTCGGTATTGCCGCCGCGCAAGGCGATGGCGCGCGCTTCGCGCTCGCCTCGACGCAGTATGTCGAGGACTATCTCTATTCGCCCTATGCCAGCCAGTTTGCCGATGCCTTCGTGTCCGGCGTCATCACGCTCCATATGGCGATCAGCCAGGACAAGCTCGCCGACATCACCGCAATGATGGATCCCGAGCGCGAGAAAGTGATCTACCTGCGCATAGCCCGCCGTGCCGCGATCGACGGCCTCGCCGATCTCTCAGCCTTTGCCTCGGCCAGGGCCGAACAGGGCCGCGATGGCATTCACAATCGGGACGACCCGCGCGCGCAACTCTATTCCAGCCTGTCCACGGTAACGTCGGGCACCATCGACGAGGTCCGCGCCAAGCTCGACAAGATCGATCGCAGTCAGCTTTCGCAAAGCGACCGCGACCTGCTCGACGCCGCGCAGGCCGTGGCCGGCGAAGTGATCGCGCCGCCGGCGCCGCTGCCTGCCGACAAGCCTGCGCCTGCCGCAGTCAAACAGGAGCCGGTCAAGACCGCGGCTACGGCAAACCCCGATGAGCCCGAACTGCCGCCGGTCGAAGGTGCAATGCCTAAGCCGCCAGCCGCAGCGCCATCGGGCGGACCGGCCGCAACCGACAAGCCGAAGGCGCCAGTCGAGTCAGCCGCGCAGGCACAGAGTACGCCTCAGACCAAGGGGCCGCAGGCGCCCTCTGTCGCCACTGCCAGCGATGCGGCGCCTGTCGTGCCGGCATCGGCACCTGCAACCGGGGCCGAGCCCGCCGATCCCACCGACGCCGCCATGGCCAAGACGCGTCGCCAGCTCGATTTGATCGACCAGATGCTTGGAGCAGCCCCGAAATGACCACCAATGTTGGCCAGGCCCTGCCGGGATTTGCACCCGTGCACGCTGGATCGAAGCAGACCGCGCCGAACGCCAAGGGCGACGACAAAAGCTTCGGTGAACTGCTGCGCGGCGACGACAATGCGCCGACGCTGAAAGGCCAGGGAGCAACCGAGGCCGCGCCGCACGAGCCACGTTGGACCCGGCGCAGCGCGGCCGGCCCCGTCAAGGACGAGACTGCACACGCGGAGACGGGCAAGGCGGCCCTCAAACCGGTTGTCGGGAAAGCCGCAAAGGACCCTGTCGACAGCGGTCCGGACAAGACATCCGCTGACGCTGAGGCGGATGGACAAGAGGCAGGCACGGCACCGCTGCAGGACCATCTGCCATTGCTGATAGCGTTGCATGATATCAGCCGTTTCGCGGCGGCCAGAGCGAGCGGGAACGGCGCCGCCACGAATGAACAGACTGAACAGCCAGCGCTCGACGGCGAGACCGCTTCTGCGCAGACGCCGCCTCAGTCGTTGAAGAAATTCCGCGCGGCATCCGGCCCCGGCAACAGCCCCGACACGCCGCCGCTGTCCGAATGGGCCAAGGCCGGAGTCGACGCTTCCGCACAGGATCAGGAGCAAAAGCTGGCCGCGATCGGACCCCAGTCAGGCAAGCTGCCTAACCCGGATGGCGCGACGCCTCTTCTGCCGGCGGACCAGACGGCAAGCGACGTTTCGGCACCTGAGGCAAAACGGTCTGCGCCGTCGACGAAGGCCGTCGATGGAGCCCATTCCGCCGCGACGTCCACATCCGAAAAACAGGCGCCGTCCGCCGGGCGCGTCGACATTGTCGCCGAGCAGAGTTTCCCGGCGCCGGCGCAAAGCCCGATGAACCAGACGACGTCGGCTCTGATCGACGCTCTCGCTTCGCACAACGGCCTGCGGCAAGCGGTTTCGACGCCGTCGACGACCGCCCAGACGGCCGGTTCTGTTGCCGTTCCGACACATATATTGAAGATCGAGCTTCACCCGGCCGAACTCGGCATGGTCACTGCCAGTCTCAGGCTCGCCGGGGAACAACTTTCGATAGAATTAAAGCCCGAAACCCACGAGGCTTACCGCCGCCTCGCCACCGATAGCGACGCTATAGTAAAGTCGTTGCGCGGGCTCGGCTTCGATGTCGACAAGGTCACCATTCTGCAACCCTCGATAGCAGTCCACGCTCCGGCTCGCAGTGATGCAGCGAACTCCCAGGCGATGCCGCAAGGCCGCGATCAGTCTGCCTTTCAGCCCGGGAACTCGAGCGGCAACAATGCGGGTTCGGGTGGCCAGCAGTCGGGAAGAAACCGCAATGACGATGCACAGGAATTCGGTCGCCCTGCAGCGCCTGTTCGCGAGCGTGCTGGCGACGATATGTTTATCTAGCCTCGGCACTGGATCGGCCAACGCCGCCACCAACCCTTGCGAGCCCGAGATCCTGCGCGCCGCCGATCGCTATGGCGTGCCGGCCGGCATCCTCTATGCCGTCGGACTTACCGAGACCGGCAAGAAAGGCAGCCTTCAGCCTAATGCCTTGAATATAGAAGGAAAAGCCGTTTTTCCAAGGAGTCGCGCCGAGGCCTTGGCGACATTCGAAGCGGCTCGGCGCGAGGGCAAGAAGCTCATCGACCTCGGCTGCATGCAGATCAACCATCACTATCACGCATCGCATTTTCGCAGCGTCGACGACATGCTCGACCCGCGCCAGAATGTCGACTACGCGGCGCGCTTCCTGGCCAGCCTGCATGCCCGTCATGTCAGCTGGTCGATGGCCGTCGCCCGCTACCACGCCGGCCCTGACAATGATCCCGCGCAGAAATACTATGTCTGCCGCGTCATAGCCAACATGGTCGCCACCGGCTTCGGCAAATGGACGCCGAACGCTCGCGCCTTCTGCAACCCATAGATGTATCCGCCTTTCGCAGATGTGTGCAAGCCGCGACCCCTGCCGGTGCCCCCGGCACGTCCCGGCATCGGCGGCCAACGCTACAAATTCGTGACTGCTGTTATTTCGAAACCCGAAATAACTCCCAAGAAAATAGCTACAAGAAATGATGGTTGTTCAGGATTCCCGCCACCGGTTACGCCTCTTCCCACGGGGCAGATGATCTGATTCGGAGGCGGGGCCGATGATTGTAATCGTTGACGAGCGTGAGCTCGTAACTGAGGGGTATAACTCCCTTTTCGATCGCGAGGGGGTCGCCTGTGCGGGCTTCGCACCTGGCGAATTCGGCGAGTGGGTGACATCGGCTGCCGACACCGATTTGAAGTCGGTCCGCGCCTTCCTCATCGGCGACTGCCGCGAAGGCGCCATCTCGCCACGCCAGATCCGCGACCGCACCGGCGCTCCGGTCATCGCGCTCAGCGAACAACACTCGCTTGAAAATACGCTGCGGCTGTTCGAGAGCGGCGTCGACGACGTCATCCGCAAGCCGGTTCATATCAGAGAGATCCTGGCCCGCATCACCGCCATCCGCCGCCGCGCCCATGAGGACGTCAGCTACACCGAGATTGGCGCCATGCGCATCTTCATGGACGGCCGCGATCCCGAGATCGATGGCCAGCCGCTGCCACTGCCGCGCCGCGAACGCCGCATCCTCGAATATCTGGCGAGCAACCGCGGACGCCGTGTCACCAAGACCCAGGTCTTCAACGCCATCTACGGCATCTTCGACGAAGAGGTCGAGGAGAACGTGGTCGAGAGCCACATCAGCAAATTGCGCAAGAAACTGCGCGAGAAGCTCGGCCAGGACCCGATCGATTCCAAGCGCTTCCTCGGCTACCGGCTGGTGTTCTGATGGCGGTCTGCGCCAGCTTCGCGCAAGACAGAAATTATACCCTCGCGACCACAGACATGGGCATTGAGGAGACGTTTCGATGAGCCTTTACGGAATGATGCGGACCGGCGTTTCCGGGATGAACGCACAGGCCAATCGCCTGTCGACGACAGCCGACAACATCGCCAATTCCGACACCACCGGCTACAAGCGATCCTCGGCCGAGTTCTCGACGCTGATCATGCCGCAGGTCGGTGGCGCCTATAATTCTGGCGGCGTCAACACCACGATCCGCTCGGCCATCAGCGCCCAGGGCGTGCTTCAGTACACAACCTCGGTCTCCGACCTGGCGGTCAACGGCAACGGCTTCTTCGTCGTCCAGGACCCCAGCGGAACACCTTTCCTCACCCGCGCCGGCGCCTTCGTTCCAGATGCCCAGGGCAGGCTGGTCAACGCCGCCGGCTACCAGCTGATGGCCTACAGCTACGCCAACGGCACACCTGCCGCCACCGCCAACGGTTTCGAAGGGCTGGTTCCTGTCGAGATTTCCGACCAGGAAATGACGGCGACGCCTAGCACCACGGGCAACTTCAACGCCAATCTGCCCGCGGGCGCCACCCCGCCCGCCGGACCGCTGCCGTCCACCAACAGCGCGACGGCAGAGTACACGTCGAAATCCTCGATCGTCACCTATGACAATCTCGGCAACAAGAAGCTGCTCGACGTCTATTTCACCAACACCGGCACCGGCACTTGGTCGGTTTCGGTGTTCGACCAGTCCAAGGCGACGCCCGGCACATCCTTCCCCTATACGGGCGGCGCGCTGGCTTCGGCCAATCTGACCTTCGACACCACCACCGGCAAGCTCACCGGCGCCGTCGACTCAATTACGATACCCGTACCGGGCGGTGCGTCGCTCGATCTCGATCTGTCCAAGCTGACCCAGCTCGGCACCGGCTTCACCGTCTCCGAAGCGAAGGTCAACGGCAAC
Organism: Mesorhizobium caraganae; assembly: GCF_016836705.1. GTDB lineage: Bacteria > Pseudomonadota > Alphaproteobacteria > Rhizobiales > Rhizobiaceae > Mesorhizobium > Mesorhizobium caraganae. The sequence goes on from NZ_JAFCGY010000005.1 coordinate 47,321, forward strand.
GCTCCCAGCACGATCGAAAAGATCCAGATCGGCGAGGACGGCGTCATCTACGCCCAGTATCAGGACGGTTCGACCAAGCCGCTGTTCAAGATCCCGTTGGCCGACGTCCAGAGCGCCGACAACCTCACCGCACTGCCTGGCAACGTCTATGCGCAATCCACCGACTCCGGCACCGTGCGCATCGGCTTTGCCAATGAAGGCAAGCTCGGCAGCATCATCTCCGGCGCGCTGGAAAATTCCAACGTCGATATCGCCGAGGAACTGACCAACATGATCGCGGCGCAGCGCAGCTACACCGCAAACTCGAAAGTATTCCAGACCGGTTCCGACCTCATGGACGTCCTTGTCAACCTGAAGAGATAAACAACGGGCGCTAGTGGGATGAACCCAAACCGGAGCAGCGCGGTGCGCGGATTTCGAATTCAAGGCCACACCGGCAAACCGGCTGGTGTGGTTTGGAATTAGAGGTTTCCGAACGCTGACGCCGCCGACAGGGCAGAAACGTCATCCCCTCCCCACTGGCCTCGTGAAAGACCCGCATGTCGCTGACTTCCGCATTGACCATAGCCCAACAGTCGCTTCAGACCACGTCGAAGCAGACCAGCGTCCTTTCCCGTAATATTGCCGACGCTAGCAATCCCGACTACGCCCGCCGCACCGCGGTCGTCGTCAGCAGCGCGCCCGGCGCCCGCTCCGTCGAGATCCAGCGCGCCGCCAACGCCCTGCTGTTTCGCCAGAACCTCAGCGCGCAATCGGCCTGGAGCGGCCAGAGCACGCTTTACAGCGGCATTGACCGCCTCGCCGTTGCCGTCAACGGCGTCGACAACGCCTCCTCTGCCTCGACCGCGATCGGCAATCTGCAGAACGCGCTGCAGCTTTACGCCTCCACTCCATCCAACCAGAACCTCGGTTCCAGCGTCATCGACGCGGCCCAGCAGGTGGTGCGCGCGCTGAACGACGGCACCGACGCGATCCAGGATTTCCGCACCCAGGCCGATGGCGAGATATCAACGGCCGTCGACGATCTCAAATCGCTGCTCAGCCAATTCCAGGATGCCAACGAGGCGGTCATCTCCGCAACCCGTTCGGGCACGGACGCGTCCGACGCGCTCGACCAGCGCGACGCCCTTTTGAAGAAGATCGCCGACTATGTACCGGTGTCGACCTTCACGCGCGGCGACAACGACATGGTCATCACCACCAAGGACGGCACGACGCTGTTCGAGACCATTCCGCGCTCGGTCAGCTTCACGCTGTCGGCGGGCTACACCGCCGGCATGCCCGGCAACACCATCTATATCGACAATGTGCCGGTCCGCGTCGGCACCGGCGGCAACGCCAGCGCCGACGGCAAGCTCGCCGGGTTGATCACCTTGCGTGACGGCGTCGCCGCGACCATGCAGAGCCAGCTCGACGAGGTCGCGCGCGGCCTCATCACCGCCTTTGCCGAGACAGCACCTTCGCAGCCCGACCGAACCGGCCTGTTCACCTGGTCTGGTGCACCCGCCATTCCAGCCGCCGGCACGCTGATCGACGGCCTTGCCGGCTCGATCAAAGTCAACGCTGCGATGGATCCGAGCGTCGGCGGCAATCCGGTTCTGCTGCGCGACGGTGGCGCCAATGGCACTGCCTATATCGCCAACACCGACGGCAACGCCTCCTATTCGCAGCTTTTGATCGGCTATGGCGACAAGCTCGACAAGCCGATGCCTTTCGACCCTTCGGCCGGCATCACCGTCACCTCCAGCGTGTCCGACTACGCCGCCAATGCCATTGGCTGGTTCGAAGGCCAGCGCCAGCAGGCCTCGACCAACGCCGATGCCAAGGAAGCGCTGGCATCGCGCACCGCCGAGGCGCTGTCCAACGACACCGGCGTCAATGTCGACCAGGAGATGTCGCTGCTGCTCGACCTCGAACACACCTATCAGGCCTCGGCGCGCATGATGAAAACCGTCGACGACATGCTGTCGTCGCTGCTCGATGCCGTGGGATAAGCCATGAAAGCCACATCCGTCTCTTCAGCTGCCCTCACCAACGCCGCGCGCTATCAGCAGATGCGCATGCAGGCCGAACTGGTCAAAGCCACCAAGGAATCGACGACCGGCACCGTCGCCGATGTCGGCCTGGCGCTCGGCGCGCGCACCTCGCAGGCGGTGACCTTCTCGCGCGATCTCGACCGGCTGAACGTCATCATCGATTCCAATTCGCTGGTCACCGCCCGGCTTTCCTCGACGCAGGATGCGCTTGGCCAGCTTTCGGACACGGCACAGAATTTGCTGACCGCGTTGACCGCCGCCGGCAATTCCTCGAGCACCATCACACAGCAAGCCGGCAAGGCCGCCGTGCAGCAGATGACCTCGATCCTCAACGCCAGCGTCAACGGTGAATATCTGTTTGCCGGCACCAACACCGACGTCAAGCCGATCGACGACTTCACCGCCACCGGCTCACCGGCCAAGGCTGCGTTCGACGCTTCCTTCTCATCCTATTTCGGCTTCACGCAGAACGACCCGCTCGCCGCCAACATCACCGCCGCCCAGATGGACAGCTTCATCACCACCAATGTCGTGCCGCAGTTCATGGGCGCAGGCTGGCAGGCCAACTGGTCGAATGCCACCGACCAGCAGATCGTCAGCCGAATTTCGCTCGGCGAAACCACGCAGACCTCGGCCAGCGCCAATGACGACAGCATCCGCAAACTCGCCATGGCTTCCGCCATGGTCACAAGCCTGCTCTCCGGCAACATCAGCCAGGCCGCGAAGACGACCGTTGTCGGCCGCGCCCAGGCGATGGTCGGCGAGGCGCTCGGCGGGCTCGGCCAGCTACAGGCCGAGACCGGCCTTGCCGAGAAGCGTGTATCCGACGCCAGCGATCGCATGAAGACGCAGGTCGATCTCTTCGAACGGCATATCCTCGATCTGGAAGGCGTCGATCCGGCCGAGGCCGCCACCCGCGTCGCGGATCTGACGCAGCATATCGAAACGTCCTTCGCGCTGACTGCGCGCCTGCAGCAGATGAGCCTGCTGAACTACCTGACCTGACAATCTCAACCGCAACGGTAGAGCCAAACGATGTACCAATTCTCCTACGCCGACATCCAGACCGACTCCGTCACCGACGCCAAGGATCGCGAGCGGCAGCTTTTGACCCGCTCGATCGAAATGCTGTCGGCGGCGGCGGCGGTCGGCCACACTTCGATGGAAGCGGTCGAGGCGCTGCACTTCACCAACCGGGTCTGGACAACCTTCGTCGAGGATCTCGGCTCCAGCGACAATGTTCTGCCCAAGGAACTGCGCGCCAACCTCATCTCCATCGGCCTGTGGCTGCTGCGCGAGGCGGAGGACATCCGCCAGGGCCGTACCGACAATTTCGAAGGCCTGATCGAAGTGTCCCAGATCATCCGGGACGGCATTCAATGACCAACACGCTGAAGATATCGCTGAAGCCGAACGAGAAGATCTACATCAACGGCGCCGTCATCCGAGTCGACCGCAAAGTCACCGTCGAGCTGATGAACGATGTCCAGTTCCTGCTTGAGAACCATGTCATCCAGGCCGAAGATGCCTCGACACCGCTGAAGCAGCTCTACTTCATCCTGCAGGTCATGCTGATGAACCCGGCCGGCGCCGTAGAGGCGCGCGCCATGTTTCGCCGCTCGCTGCCCTTGCTTTTGGCAAGCTTCGAGGACGAGCAGATCAACGGCGCGCTGAAGCAGATCGACCGCATGGTCGGCGAAGACCATATCTATGAAGCGCTGAAGGCGATCCGTGCGCTTTATCCGCTCGAACGCCGCGCGCTTGGCGGCAATGACGATGTTCAGGGCGCGAAGCGCCCACTGGCCGTGGGAGCACAATACTGATGAATGTGGACATGACGACGACAATCCCGACGGGCGCCAACCAGGGCACCCAGCAGACGTCGAAGACAGCGGTCGACTACCAGTCGTTCCTGAAGCTGCTGATCGCCGAGATGAAGAACCAGGATCCGACGAAACCGATGGATTCGACGCAGTATGTCGCCCAGCTCGCCACCTTCTCGCAGGTCGAGCAATCGGTGCAGACCAACACCAAGCTCGATCAGATCATGCAGTCCTCGGCGCTGTCGCAGGCGGACGCCCTGATCGGCCGCTCGATCACCTCCGCCGACGGCAAGACGACGGGCGTCGTGGCCTCGGTCAAGCTTGCCAGCAACGGCCTGATCGCGGTGCTGCAGAACGGCACCGAAGTGCCGGTCGGCGCGGGCGTTTCGATAAAGCCGGCCAGCTAGACCCGGTTCCGCAGAGGCGCACTCACATGAACGAGGCCGACGCGCTCGACATCGTCCAGTACGCGGTGTGGACAGTGCTTGTCGCTTCCGCGCCGGTGGTGCTGGTCGCCATGGCGGTCGGCATCGGCATCGCCCTGATCCAGGCCCTGACCCAGATCCAGGAAATCACCCTGACCTTTGTGCCCAAGATCGTCGCCATCATGCTGGTCGTGGCGCTGACCGGTCCGTTCATCGGCAGCCAGATCTCGGCCTTCACCAACGTCATCTTCGAGCGCATCGAAAACGGATTCTAGAAGCAATTCCAGGAAAGTATGTCGCGGTTTTCCCGGGAAAAGCGCGTAGCGCTTTCCCTGAGGAATTGCGTAATAGCGAGAGCTGCTTGCAGCCTGCTAGGTTCCAGCTAGATTGCGAGTCATGACCCAGGCAACATCGACCGGCAGGCCATGTGCGGAATAGCCGGCGTCTGGCGCAAGCGAAACCCGATCGACGCCAACGACCTGTCGGATGTCGTCCACATGATGCAGGCGCTGGTGCATCGCGGCCCCGATGATCACGACAGCTGGAGCAACAACCGGCTGGCCCTCGGCCATCGCCGGCTGACCATCATCGACCCCTCGCCCGCCGCCCGCGAACCGATGCTGACCGCATCCGGCCAGGGAGTCCTCGTCTACAATGGCGAGGTCTACAACTACCGCTCGCTGCGCGAAACACTGCAGGCGCAAGGCCTGGTCTTTCGAACCATCAGCGATGCCGAAGTGGTCCTCGAAGCCTTGCATCACTGGGGTCCCGAAAAGGCCGTGCAGCTGTTCGACGGCATGTTTTCCTTCGCCTATTTCGACGCCCGCAACAGTGCGCTGTGGCTTGCTCGTGACCGTCTCGGCATCAAGCCGATGTCGGTGGCCGACATGCCGGATCGATTCCTGTTTGCCTCCGAGGACAAGGCGATCCTCACTTGCGATGGTCTTCCGCGCGACATCGACAGCCGCGAGATGACCTTGCGGCTGGCCTGGCAGAGCCGCGATTCCAGCTACAGCCTGTTCGACCGCATCGAGCGCTTGCCGCCCGCCGGCCTGTGGAAGATCACCGACGGCGGTATCGAAAAGCGCCGCTTCTGGCATGTGCTGGACGTGCTGGAGACCGCGCGCATCACCAGTGACGTATCCTCCGACGCTGAGCACATGGCGACGCTCGAGGCGCTGCTCAAGGACAGCGTCGAGCTTCACTGCATCGCCGATACCGGCGTCGCCACGGCCTGCAGCAGCGGCGTCGATTCCGGCCTGATAACGGCGCTGGCAAAGCGGTTCAGGCCAGAGGTCCATGGTTATGTCGTCGACCCGCAGATCGGCCGCAGCGAGGCTGAAGACGCCGAGCGCACCGGCCGCCATGTCGGTGTGCCCTTGCGCCGGGTGCCAGTCGACAGGAACCGTTTTTTCGACCTGTGGCCAAGGGTAATCTGGCATCTGGAAAGCGATGGCTGGCACGCCAGCCATGTCGGGCTGCTGGCGCTTGCCGAACAATGCCGGGTGGACGGCATCAAGGTGTTGCTGACCGGTGAAGGCGCCGACGAATTGTTTGGCGGTTACCCCTTGCAGGCCTTGAGCCTGAAGATGTGGCGCCCCTGGTCGTGGCCCCGGCGTCTGTTGCATTCGAAGCGCTCGCTCGACCGAAGATTCGAGCATCAGCGCCGAGCGCCCTACAAGGTCTCGGCTGGAAGCCACTCACAAATGGAGCGCAACATGGTCCTGCGCGCCCTGTCGCCGGAGCTGAACTTCCTGCAGACAGAGATTTTCGACCGCTTGCAGCCGGTAGCGCCGCCCGCCGATCGTGCCTTCCTCGGACATTGCCTCTATGACCTCTATTCACATCTGCAGGACATCCTGCACCGGCACGATCGGCTGAGCATGGCGGCGTCCGTGGAGCTGCGGGTCCCGTTCCTGGAGAACCGGCTGATCGATTTCGCGATACATTTGCCGAGGCGGCATAAATACCGCGACAAAACAGGAAAATGGCTTTTGCGGAAGGTCGCGCAAAAGCATATTCCGCGCCAGAACGTCCAGGCGCGCAAGATCGGCTTCGAGATATCGTCCGAATTTTCGGCCGGCACCGAGACTTTGCTGCGCGGCGGTTTCCTGCGCGATGCCATGAAGTGGCCCACAGCCAGCGTGGAGGACATGATCCAGTTCGCGCGGCGCGAGGAACCGTCCAGGCTGCGGCTTGTCGGCATGGAGCTTTTCCTGCGCCTTCACGCCGGCGGCGAGACGACGGGTACGCTGACCGAAGCGTTGCATGCCGCCGCCCGCGACAGAAGCTGACTTCGCCCCGGCCGATCCCCCGGCGCGGTGGACCAACGAGAACATCGCCCTGGGCAGCGAACCCTTGCCGGCTGACGTATTTTCGCCTTGCTACCCTGTTGTTGGACCATGATCTTTTTCGAAGGTGCGTTCGCCCTTTTGGATGTCGTACTCTATTCAAACGGATGCCATGATTGTCGTCCCGGCGGGCGAAACCAGCGCATGAAGGTGGGACAGGTCTGATGATCGATGACGAGCCGGACAGCGAACGCGTCTCGGCGCTGGCGCCGTTCCGGCATGGTATTTTTCGCGCCGTCTGGTCGGCCAGCCTGGTGTCGAATTTCGGTGGCCTGATCCAGGGCGTCGGCGCCGCCTGGATGATGACCACCATCGCCACCTCGCCCTACCAGGTGGCGCTGGTCCAGGCCTCGACCACTCTGCCGATCATGCTGTTTGCGCTCGTCGCCGGCGCCATTGCCGACAGCTTCAACCGGCGCAAGGTGATGCTGATCGCCCAGGTCTTCATGCTGGTCGTCTCTGCACTTCTAACGCTGTTCACCTGGAACGGCTGGATGACGCCGTGGACGCTGCTTGCCTTCACCTTCCTGATCGACAGCGGCACGGCGCTCAACAATCCGTCTTGGCAGGCATCGGTCGGCGACATGGTGCCGCGCAACAAGCTGCCGGCGGCTGTGGCGCTGAATTCGCTCGGCTTCAACCTGACCCGCAGCGTCGGCCCGGCGATCGGCGGTATCATCGTTGCCGCCGCGGGTGCGGCCGCGGCCTTTGCCGCCAATGCGCTGAGCTATATCGGCCTCATCATCGTGCTCTTCCGCTGGAAGCCGGAGCTGCCGGTCTCGACGCTGCCGCGCGAGACGCTGGGTGCTGCCATGGGCGCCGGCCTGCGCTATGTCGCCATGTCGCCCAACATCGGCAAGGTGCTGGTCAGGGGCTCGGCCTTCGGCTTTAGCGCCGGCGCGGTTCTGGCGCTGCTGCCGCTGGTGGCGCGCGACGTCGTCAAGGGCGATGCCTTGACCTACGGCATCATGCTCGGCGCCTTCGGCATCGGCGCCGTCGGCGGTGCGCTGATCAGCGTGCGTCTGCGGCAATTGCTGTCCAGCGAGACGATGGTGCGCATGGCCTTCGCCGGCTTCGCCGTCTGCGCCCTCAACGCCGCAATCAGCCACAATGCCTGGCAGACATCAGCGGGCCTCCTCATTGGCGGCGCCTGTTGGGTGATCGCCCTGTCCCACTTCAACGTCACCGTGCAGATGTCGACGCCGCGCTGGGTCGTCGGCCGGGTGCTGTCGGTCTATCAGACGGCGACCTTCGGCGGCATCGCGCTGGGCAGCTGGATCTGGGGCGTCGTTGCCGATGCGCATGGCGCCGAAACCGCGCTCATTGCAGCAAGCATCGCAATGCTCGTCGGCGGCGCCATCGGCCTGCTCCTGCCCTTGCCGCAGCAGACCGCGCTCAACCTCGACCCGCTCAACCGCTTCAAGGAGCCGCATCTCGGCCTCGACCTAAAGCCCCGCAGCGGCCCGATCGCCATCATGATCGAGTATGTCATTCGCGACGAGGACGTGCCCGAATTCCTCGCCACCATGGCCGAGCGCGGCCGCATCCGCCGCCGCGACGGCGCCCGCAACTGGACGCTGGCGCGCGACCTCGAAAATCCCGCAGTCTGGATCGAGCACTACCACACGCCGACCTGGCTGGAATATATCCGCCACAACCGGCGCGCCACCCATGCCGACGCCGTCGTCACCGAACGGGTGCGGGCGCTACACAGCGGCGACGAGCCGCCGCGCGTGCGCCGCCTGATCGAGCGCCCGACGACCGCCGGCACGGCGCTGGTGATGGCGAAAGGCCCGATCGAGCACTAGAGCGGTCTCGGCGTGGCCAACGAAAATCGGCCTGCCTATTTTGCCAGCAAGGCGAGAAAATCATCGAGGCTTTGCTGCATCAGCGACTCGGCTTTTTCGGCGCCACCCCATTGGGCAAACTGACCATCGATCCACATGCGGGCGAGACCGTAGACCAGCGCACGTGCCTGCAGCGGAACGCCCTCGATGTCGGCTTTCCGCAACTGCCCGGCCGCGCGCGCGTCCTCCAGCATTCGCACCATCAGATTGCGGATTTCTTCATTGAGCCCAACAAGCGTCTCGGAGGCATCGAAATCGATCGCCCGGCGCATCGAGATAATCTCGAAATGCGTCGGGTTGTCGATCACCCAGCGCAGATAGGCGATCCCCAGCGCCCGAAAGCGCGACAGCGGGTCAAGCCGTTCTGCTTTGTCGAGCTCGACCGAAATCCTGGCGCGAAACCGGCGCATCGCCTCTTCGGCCACAGCGGTCATCAGCGCGGTCTTGGTCGGAAAATGCCGGAACGGCGCTCCTGATGACACGCCGGCCCGCTTGCCGGCTTCACGCACTGTCACCTGATCGACGCCATCCTCCCTGGCAATGGCAAGGGCGGCGTCAATCAACGCCTGCCGCAGACTGCCGTGATGATAGGTCTTGCGTTGCGTCGTCATGCCCCGTCCCCAGCCTTCCCGTCATCACAATCCCGCGATTAATGCAAGCACGACTTACTTCGGATTGCAACGGCAGCCGATTTATGTAAGTAGTGATTACATAATCTGATCGGGAGGACACTATGGACACCGTCGTACCAACCCTTGCAACCAAGGCAACGAGCCGCTGGTGGCTGTTCTGGCTTTTGGCCGCGATCATTCTTGCCCTGTCCGGGCTTGTCGCATTTCGCGGCGATTTCTCGGTCGAAGCCGTCCGTGGGGTCGTGCGGCTCACCGCCCAGACGTCGCTCATCCTTTTCTGCATCGCCTTTTCGGCATCGGCGCTCGCGCGCCACCTGCCGAGTGCATCCACGCTGTTCCTGCGCCGCCATCGGCGCCAGACCGGACTGGCCTTTGCTTTTTCGCACGGCGTCCATGCGGTCGCCCTGTTCGTTTTCGCGCAGACGAGTCCGGATCAATTCGACGACGCCACCGATACGGCGATGTTCGTCTTCGGCGGCCTTGCCTATCTGTTCATCATTGCCATGGCCGCGACGTCCTTCGATCGCACGGCTGCGTGGCTCGGACCACGCGCGTGGCGCATCCTTCACACCGTCGGCGGCTACGACATATGGCTCACATTTCTGATTGCCGAGGGCAAACGCGCAGTCCACGACGTCTACTATTGGCCCTATGTGGCTCTTCTCATCGCCGTCATGGCCATTCGCTGGTGGGCGGGAAAAGGCAGTCGGTAGGCACCTAGCCCTCGCCCGACAGGTCGCGCCGCGCCTTGTCGAGTTCTTCGGCATAGCGCCGCATCAGATGGCTTTCGGTGAGCAGGCCGAGCACGACGCGGTTGTCGAAGTCCTCGACCACCGCCAGTTCCTCGGCGCCGGCGCGCTGAAAGGTTTCGGCGGCGGACTGGACGTTCATGGTCGGCACCAGCACCGCATCCGTGAATTTGGCCAGCGCCAACACCGGCGTCTCGCCGTCGGACGGGTCGCTATGCAGTTCGGCGACGATCAGCACGCCGACATAATGCTGGTCCTCATCGACGGCGATGACGCGCTGCGCCGAGCCCAGCGGCACATCCTTGCGGAACGCGGCAAGCGTCTTTGCGGCATCGACGGTGCGAACATCCTGGCGCATCATTTTCCCAACCGTCAGATTGCGCATCCAGCCGACATCATGAGCGCTGCGGATGGTCTCGCCGCGCAGGTGAAAACGCCAGGTAGAGAAGGAGTAGCCGAAGGTTTCGCGCACCAGGATCGCCGCCATCAGCGAGGCCGCCAGCACGACGCCGGTCAACGTCAGGTCGCGGGTCGATTCCAGCGCCAGGAAGGTCATGGTCAGTGGCCCGCCGACGACGCCCACGGCAAGCGACGTCATGCCGACAACGGCGGCGACGGAAGAGTCGATGCCGGTCGCCGGCGAGATGATCGCCATCACGCCCGCAAAGGCCTTGCCGAGCAGCGCGCCGAGGAACAGCGAGGCAAAGAACAGGCCGCCGCGAAAGCCGGAGCCGAGCGAGATCGCCGACGCCGCGAGCTTCAGCACGAAGACGGTGGCGACGACGGCGAGGCCGTAATTCATCGCGAATTCGCGATGCAGCGCACCATGGCCTGAGGACAGAACCTGCGGCGTGATCAGCCCGAGCAGCCCGACGGCGACGCCGCCGATGACCGGGCGAAGCGAACCGTCGATTGCCAGACGCGCGAAGCCACGCTCGACCAGGCTGACCAGATGCATGATGGCGATGGAGGCCGCACCGCCCAGCAACCCGAGCAGCAGGAACGGCAGATACTGGCTGGCGGTCAGCTCCGGCAGGCCGGAGAGTTCCATCGGAAACGGCACGACGCCGAACGTCTCGGCGGTCAGCGAGGCGCAGATCGCGGCAGTCATCACCGGAGCGACATTGGCGACCGAATAGATGCCGATGATCAGCTCGAAGCCGTAAAAGGCGCCGGTCAGCGGCGCATCGAAGGCGGCGGCGATGGCGCCGGCCGCGCCACAGCCGACCAGGATGCGCACATCGTTGCGGCGCAGCCGCAGCGCACGCGCCAGCCGCGACGCCAAGCCGGAGCCGACCTGCGTGTAGCCGGCCTCCAGGCCGACCGAAGCGCCGAAGCCGCTGGAGATCATCGTCTGCCCGGCGATGATGAAGGTGTCGGTAAGCGACATGCGTCCGCCGTACAGCGCATTGGCCTCGATCGGGTCGACCGGGGTGCGGAATTTCCGCTTCCGCAGCCAGATCACCGTCAGGCCGAGCAGGATGCCGCCGATCGCTGGAATCAGCGCCTGGAACGGGCTTTGCAGCGAAAACATCCCGGAGAGACGGCCGCCGGGTTGGACGCCGAACAACAGGAAATGCAGGCCTTGCACCGCCTCGCTCATGCCGGTGACCAGCACCGCCGAGATCACCCCGACGACACCGGCCAGGGCAACGATGACGATGCCGCGCGCCTCGAGCAGAGGGATCGATCGGATCAGCACCGCGCGCAGGCGACGGGCATAGACCTGGGGTTCGTTAGGCAACGGAGCGGCTCGCCGGGTGCGAGGGGTGAAAGCTGCCGTGCCTGATACGCCCGGCGGCATTGCGTGGCAATCGCAATGCCGACTGCTTGTGGCGCCATTTTGGCGTTGCGGCGAGCCGCGAAAGACGGCAGCTCCTTCGCTCAGGCGGGCAAGCCGGCCGACCTTGACCGTCCTGCCGATCAGCCAGGCTCGCCGCCCCGCTTCAGTCCCTTGGGGGCTATATGAGCGATCGCTTACGCAATCGACGCAACGATGGTATTTTTACCCGTCTATATTTCCCTCGAGGAGGAGAACATGAGTGCGCGGGGATTTTTTTCATTAGCTGTTAGCATGATTTTTTTGAGCTCGTCTGCCGTAAGCAATTCAAGCGTGGATATGCCGGTTAGGTCTGTGTCACACCCGACGTCTCTTTTGTCGGGAGGCAATCCGGAAAACCAAAGCCGACCGGCAAAGGAATTTATCCAGACTGCACAACAAGATGTCTGCTGTCCTGGCGGCTATCCTTGGTATCGCAATTCGACAAACACCTGCTACGGCAGCTATGAAGATTGCCACGATACCGATGGCGGCGGTTGGTCCTGCAGACAGGTCAATGCCTGCTAGGCCATCTCCAGCTGTTGCCTAGTCCTCAAGTCGGCTTGGGCTCGCCGGCCTCATAAAGCATGAGGTTGCGCTCGCCGATGCCGAGCGCTGCCCAGCTCGCCCGCCAGTCGGCGATGTGCGGCGAATGGAAATGCGCGTCGAGCGCTTCCCTGTCGCTCCACACATGGATGAGCCCGGCGTCGAGCACGTCCTGCGCATAGGAATAGTCGATGCAGCCGGGTTCAGTGCGGCTGCCCAAGATCATGCGCTGCATGGCCGGCCTTGCTTCGTCGAGCCTCTCCGCCGGCAGTCGGATGGTACCGATGATCACCAGCATGATCGTTCTCCTCAAGGCCTCTGTCTTCGCGGCAAGTAACCAGTCCTCCCACCCTCGCGCAAGCTTGGCCGGTTAGGCTCGAAGGGCTGCCCTCATGTTCGGGCAGTCCATGGCTCGGGGACGATATGGCGATCAGCGAAAGCTTAGCGACGGGAACAGTGGCCAAGAACGGCCGCGATGTCTTCTTCGCCATCGGCATCGTCATCATCCTGGCCGTGCTGTTCCTGCCGATCCCGGCCTTCCTCATCGACATCGGACTCGCTTTCTCGATCGCGCTGTCGGTGCTGATCCTGATGGTGGCGCTGTGGATCCAGCGGCCACTCGATTTCTCGTCCTTCCCGACCGTGCTGCTCATCGCCACCATGCTGCGGCTATCCCTCAACATCGCCACCACGCGCATGATCCTGTCGCACGGCAATGAAGGTACGCATGCCGCCGGCTATGTCATCGCCGGTTTTTCCAAACTGGTGATGGCCAGCGATTTCGTCATCGGCCTGATCGTCTTCATGATCCTTATCGTGGTCAACTTCATCGTCATCACCAAGGGCGCCACGCGTATCGCCGAAGTCGGCGCCCGCTTCACCCTCGATGCCATCCCCGGCAAGCAGATGTCGATCGACGCCGATCTGTCGGCCGGCATGATCGACGACAAGACCGCGCAACTGCGCCGCCGCGAACTGGAGGAAGAATCCTCCTTCTTCGGCTCGATGGACGGCGCCTCGAAATTCGTCCGCGGCGACGCCATCGCCGGCCTGATCATCACCGCCATCAACATCGTCGGCGGCATCGCCATCGGCTATATCAGGCACGGCATGGGCATGGGCGAAGCCGCCGACGTGTTCATCAAGCTGTCGGTCGGCGACGGCCTCGTCACCCAGATTCCGGCGCTGATCGTCTCGCTCGCCGCCGGCCTGCTGGTCTCCAAGGGCGGCACGCGCGGCTCGACCAACCAGGCGGTGTTCGGCCAGCTCGGCGCCCATCCGCGCGCGCTCTACGTCGCGGCCTCGCTGCTCGTGCTGCTCGGCCTGATGCCCGGCCTGCCGTTCTTCCCGTTCTTCACGCTGGCCGCCGGCATGGCTGGCCTCGGCTACGTCATCCCGATGCGCGCCAACCGTGAGGCTGCCGCCGTCGAAGCGCTCAAGGACCAGGAAAAGGCCAACAAGGTCGAGGAGGAGAAGAACTCGGTCAAGGCTTCGCTCACAACCGCCGAGATCGAACTTTTGATCGGCAAGCAGCTGTCGACGCGGCTGCTGGTGTCGCATCAGGAACTGGTCTTCCGCATGGCCAAGATGCGCAAGAAGTTCGCCACGCAATACGGCTTCGTCGTGCCGGAAGTGCGCGTCGCCGACGACTTCGGCATCCCGCCGAAGAGCTACCAGATCAAGGTCCATGGCACCGTCGTTGCCGAATACCAGATGCGTGTCGGCGAGATCATGGTGCTGCTCGGCACCCGCGACCTGCCCGACGTTCCCGGCGAGGAAATCCGCGAGCCGGCCTTCGGCATGCGCGCCTTCTCGGTGCTCGAAACCTTTGCCGAGGATCTGAAGCGCGAGAACTACACTTTTGCCGACAACATGTCGGTGCTGCTGACCCATCTGTCCGAGGTGATCCGTAACAACCTGCCGCAGCTTCTGTCCTACAAGGACATGAAGGCGCTGCTCGAACGCCAGGATCCGGAATACCGCAAGCTCGCCGACGAGATCTGCACCTCGCACATCTCCTATCCCGGCCTGCAGGCGGTGCTGAAACTGCTGCTCGCCGAGCGCGTCTCGATCCGCAATCTGCACCTGATCATCGAGGCCATCGCCGAGATCGCGCCGCATGTGCGCCGCACCGAGCAGATCGTCGAGCATGTCCGCATCCGCATGGCCCAGCAGATCTGCGGCGATCTCTCCGAAGGCGGCATGCTCAAGGTGCTGCGCCTCGGCAACCGCTGGGACCTCGCCTTCCACCAGAGCCTCAAGCGCGATGCCAAGGGCGAGGTGCGCGAATTCGACATCGACCCTCGCCAGCTGGAAGAATTCGGCCAGGACGCGACCAAGGCGATCCGCAAACATCTCGAGGCAGGCGAGCGTTTCGTTCTCGTCACCGCGCCCGATGCCCGGCCCTATGTGCGCATGATCATCGAGCGCCTGTTCACCACCCTGCCGGTGCTCTCCCATGTCGAAATCGCCAAGGGCGTCGAGATCAAGGTGCTCGGGACGATCTCGTGAACATACTGTCGCAAGGCGTCGTCATCGCCGCCTTCCTCGCCTTCTGCCGCATCGGCGCCTGCTTCATGCTGATGCCGGGCCTGTCCAGCGCCCGCGTACCGGTCCAGGTCCGGCTGTTCGTGTCGATCGCCGCCACCGGTGGCCTGCTCGCCTTCCTGTGGGACAAGATCTTTCCCTTCGTCGATGCGCGTCCGCAGGTGCTGGCGCCGATGATCATTTCCGAACTGCTCGTCGGCGGGCTGATCGGCGCCATGACCAGGCTCTACATGGAGGCGCTGCGCTTCATGGGCTCGGCCATCGCCATGCTGATCGGCTATGGCGGCACCGGCGGCCCCGCCATCGAGGAGCCGGAACCGCAGGCGGCCCTCGCTGCCATCATCTCGTTTTCGGCGCTGCTGCTGCTCTTCGTCTTCGATTTCGACCACGAGATCATCCGCGCGCTGGTTGCCTCCTATACGGTGGCGCCGGTCAACGTCTTCTTCAACCCGCAGGCCGCCCTGGTCGATCTCACCGACACGGTGTCGGATGCCTTCTTCCTGGTCCTCCGGCTCGGCAGCCCGTTCGTCGCCTATGCCATCCTCGTCAACCTGACGATCGGCTTCGTCAACAAGCTTACGCCGCAGATCCCGGTCTATTTCATCTCGCTGCCCTTCGTCATCGCCGGCGGCATGATCATCTTCTACTTCGCCATCGGCACCATGCTGTCGCTGTTCGTCGACGGCTTCGTCGACCTGACGCTGGCGAGGTGAGATGACAACGCGCAAGGAACGGTTGAAGAAACTGGTCAAGGTGCAGGAGCAGCTGAAGGCGCTGCACGAGACCCGCCATGCGACCTTCCTGGCCGCAGCGGCAACTGCCGAGACCGAGGCCAAGGAACTGGTCCAGCATTTCGACGCCGACCAGTCGATGGCGGTCCTGTTTCCCGACCTTTACCATCGCCGCATCGCCAACGCGCTGATCCGGCAGGAAGCGAGCCTGGAAAGCGCCAGGCAGGAGGTCGGGCTGATCGCCACCGCGACGGCGCGCACCAACATGGTCGAGCGCGCCTACAAGGATGTGCGCCGCCAGGACGAACGCGAACGCTCCGATCGCGACCGGCTGGATCTTATCGCCCAGAAGCGGGGGCAGGAGTAGCGGCGAGAGTTTTTGCTTTGACCCGAAACCAGCCTTTACCACGCCGACTGGCCGCTCGATACCCTTTAGGCTCCGCGATCTTGATGTCCTTTCGTCAGACCGGCAGCCCGAGCTGCTTTCGCAGGCTTTTGTCGAATGCGGACGCGGGGACGAAACGGCGCAGGAGACTGACCTGGCGCGCCATTTTTCCCGCCGCATAGCGTTTCTTCGGAGTGGGATCGATCGCAGCGGCCAAAATGGTCTTGGCTACCACTTCGGGCGCGTCGCCTTTTTCCATCGATTTCCGAACGGTTGTAGTCATGCCGGCGCGCGCAGAGTCATAGATATCAAGCAACCGATCGGGGGCGACGAGATTGTCCTCGAATGACGTACGGGTATAGGCGGGCTCGACTAACGAAACGCGAATGCCGAACGGGCGCAATTCGTGATCGAGCGATTCGGAATAACCCTCGACGGCATGTTTGGTCGACGCGTAAAGCGCGAAATAGGGAGCCGGGATGAACCCCTGGACCGAACTCAAATTAACGATTCTGCCCTTTCCTTGGCGTCGCATTGCCGGCAGGACCGCGTTGGTCACGCGGAAAACGCCGAAGACATTCACTTCGAACAGCGCCTGAGCCTGCGCGATTGAGGACTCCTCCGCGCCGCCAAACAGACCCATACCGGCATTGTTGACAAGCAGGTCGATGCGTCCGGTCTTGGCCAGAACGTCATCGACCATTTTCGCAACGGACGCGTCGTCGGTCACGTCGCAGGTCAGCATGGTAACGCCGTCGGATTGTTTGGAGGCCGTGCGACGGCTGGTTCCGAATACGTGAAAGCCGGCGTTCCGTAGGGTGTTGGCGGTTGCGCGCCCGATGCCGGAGGATGCCCCTGTGACGAGGGCGACGCCAGGATTGGTCTTGTTCATGAAAATCATTTCCTTCTTTGCGTTGGATCGGAGCTGGAGAAGCATGAAGGTCTGAGCAAAGGGCGTCAGTCATGACTGCCTCTGGCGCTCGCGTCAGGCTACCGGGTGGTTCCAGCGCCTGAACAAGGCGCTGGCATTCACGCCGCCAAAGCCGAATCCATTGGAGATCGCGTACTCCATCTCCACTGGCCGGGGCTCGTTTGCGACGAAGTCGATTCCGTCGCCGGCCGGATCGGCCGCGCCCAGATTGAGGGTCGGCGGGGCGACCTGATCCCTGAGCGCCCGGATCGCGAAGATGGCACCAAGCCCGCCAGCCGCGCCCAGCAGGTGTCCGGTCGCAGATTTCGTTGCGCTGACTGCTATCGCGTAATCGCGCCCGAACACGCTCTTGATTGCCTCGATCTCACCCAGGTCGCCTACTGGCGTGGAGGTCGCATGCGCATTGAGATGACGAACCTCGCGCGGCGAAATCCCTGCTTGCGCAATTGCGATCTCCATGGCTCGGCGCGCACCGTCGCCGTCCTCGGGACCAGAAGTGACGTGGTGAGCATCCGCGGTCGTCCCGTAGCCGACGAGCTCGGCGAGCGGTTTTGCGCCGCGCGCCAGCGCATGCCTCAACTCCTCGATGACCAGCATGCCGGCTCCTTCGCCCATGACGAAGCCGTCGCGCGACTTGTCGAACGGTCGGGAGGCCTCATCAGGACGGTGATTGAAGGAGGTCGAAAGAGAGCGTGCCGCGGCAAACCCACCGAGGCTGACGATATTCATGCATGCTTCCGTCCCGCCGCATACGGCAATATCGGCTTCATTGGCGCGAATAAGACGAGCCGCATCGCCGATCGCCTGGATGCCGGCCGCGCACGCCGTCACCGGCGCGCCGAGTGGGCCTTTGAAGCCATGGCGGATCGAGATGTGGCCTGCAGCAAGATTCACCAGGAAGGACGGCACCGTAAAGGGCGACAGGCGGCGGACGCCACGCAGGTCGACGGTGCGCACCGCCTCGGTGATGGCGGGAAATCCGCCGATCCCTGAAGCGATGATCGTGGCCGTGCGCAGGCGGTCCGTTTCCGAGCCCGGCTTCCATTTTGCCTGCACAAGCGCCTCTTCCGCCGCCGCCAGCGCAAAGAGAATGAACCGATCTACCTTGCGCTGATCCTTCGGCGGCAGGACGGCATCCGGATCGAAACCAGCGTCCGGATCTTCTTCTATGGAGGGCACCACCCCGCCGACCTTCGCGGGCAGGTCGCCCACCACATCGTCCGGAAGCCTCCGGATGCCCGAGCGGCCGGCCAGGAGACGCGACCAGGACGCTTCAACATCGGCAGCAAGGGGCGTGACCGCCCCCATGCCTGTAACCACAATCCGTCGCATCTATTCTCCTATCACTTGGGTGCGCCGACAGCGCTGTCCACGCCGTTCAAGCGGTGACTGCTTCGCGAACCTGGTCGGTCGCCGCATCCAGAAAAGCCTGCGCGAGGCCCGGGTCGTTGACGACCCGCGAGAGCAGCACCGCGCCGACCATTGTCGAGAGAATGGCCATGGCCTTGCCGCCGGCCTCCTCGCCGTCGGCCTCGCCAACCCAACTGCCGAGCATCTCAAGGTACTTCTTGATCCCGGCTTCGAATGACGCCTTCACGTCGGCACCCTGTCTGGCAGCATCCGAGCCGAGTGCAACGACCGGGCAGCCGTCCATCTTTTCTTCGCGATGATCCATGCTGAGATAGAACGAGATCACTGCGTCGAGCGGATTCTCGGGGTTTGCTGCTGTTGCGGCCGACCACCGGTGGGTGGCGCTCTCCATCGCCCGCCTGGATGCCTGCGCAGCCAAGTCGTCCTTTGACGCGAATTGCTTGTAAAAGGCGCCTTGGGTCAGTCCGGCACCCTTCATCAGATCCTTGAGGCCGATGCCGTCAAAGCCTCGCTCCCGAAAAAGCCGGCTTGCCACATTGATCACGGCTTGGCGGTTTTCCGCAGCTTGGGTCCGACTCACGCGCATCGTCATCTCCGATTTTTAGATTACGTTCATAATCTATACCTCATATAGAGTGTGAACGCAATCTAATGAGGCTCAAGCGATTAAGCCGGCTGCGGATGAGATCTATGAGGTTTCGACGGAGGAAAGGCTGCCAACCTGCCTGCATTCCCGCCCTCTCCCGCGCAAGCCTGCCACAAGCTTGTTGCGGCATGGTCCTTCCAGGAAACCCGGCAAAGAGGCGGACTTCTTGGCGATTTCTCCACCCAGTGACATCGTTCTCGATGTTGCCCGAGCCGTCGACCCGACGGACATCGAGGCTGCCCGTGCCGCGCTCACCAAGCGGGCCAACGGCGTTGGCGGCGCCTTCTCTGTTGACATGGCGGCTTCGGTCGACGCCGGTTCGATCCTGTCGCGCGCCACGGCCGACAAGGCCGCTGCAGGCGCCGATCCCGCCAACAAGTTCAAGAAGTTCGAGGCGATGGTCCTGCAGACCTTCATCCAGAACATGCTGCCCAAGGACACCGAGGGCGTTTACGGCAAGGGGCTGGCCGGCGACATGTGGAAATCGCAGCTGGCCGAGCGCGTCGCCGACGTCATGGCCGAGCGCGGCGGCATCGGCATCGCCAAATCGCTGCTCGCCGACCACTACAAGGACGGCAAGCGCACCTTGCCTATAGGGTCGGTGTCAACCGGGCCGCACAAGACCGAGATCGACCAGCAGACCCGGCTCTCCACCTCGCTGGTCGAGGAATTGCAGCGCAAGGCCGCACGGTCGATGACCGGCGACGAGACGACCATCAAAACCGACATCAAGATCTAGACCAGGATTTTCAATGGCCGATTTTTCAAAATTCTCTTCCAACCTGCCGGCACGTACTTCCGAGGCGCCGATCCCCTTTGCACGGCCGGGCAACCTTGCCGCCATCATCGGCCGCATCGAGGAGGCGGTCGAGGAAGAGACGGCGGGTTTGAAGAACGACACAAGCTATGACCTCAAGGCCTCGAACGCCCGCAAGAGCCGCTACCTCTACGAGCTGACCCGCGCCATGAAGGGCGCCAACGAGCTCGAGTTCCTGGAAGAGCACCGCGACAGCCTGGCGCGGCTGCGCCAGAAGCTGGCGAAGAACGAGGCCGCGATCCTCGCCCACCTCAACGCGGTCAACGAGGTCGCGACGCTGTTGAAGAACGCCATCCAGCGCGCCGAAGCCGACGGCACCTACTCGGCCGGCGAATTCGGATGGGCGAGCTGATGATCTCGACAACAGGCGGGAACAGCCGGTGATCAAATTCATCGCCGCCGCGATCTGGATTTGCGCCGCCACGCTGGGCGCCGTGTTCTATTCGTTCCAGGCGGCCGGCGAGCGCGGCGTCGGCGAAACGCCGAAGCCGATGCTGGGCGGTCTCGACTACGTCAAGACCGACATCATCTCGGTGCCGCTGATCCGCAATTCCAAGATCGACGGCTATTTCCTCACCAAGCTCGTCTACACGGTCGAGCCGGCCGAGATAAAGAAGATGTCGATCCCGGCCGAAGCGCTGATGACCGATCAGGTCTATTCCTATCTCTATTCCAACCCGCAGATCGACTTCACCAAGAAGGAAACCATCGATCTCGACGCCTTCCGCAAGGCCATACGCGACACCGTCAATGCCCGCGTCGGCGCCGACCTGGTGCACGAAGTGCTGATCGACCAGGTCAACTTCCTGACCAAGGACGAGATCCGCGACAACGCCATGCGTCGCCGCAAGGACCCGGCCACGCCGACCGAACCGGCCGCGGCGGAATCGGCCCAGGGCGAGCCGGCCAAACCGGCTGCGGAGCACTGACCCCGCCGCAGGAGGGATGTCCCCTTCGCCTTTGTCCCTTCCGACTGAAACGAGATGACGCACCGCGTTGACGTTTACGTCAACTCGAAGCTATATGCGCCAAGCGACCAGGATCGCGGCACGCGCGAGACAGCGACTTCGGCAGAGGCCGGCACTGACGCGTGGCAAAACGCAACGAGACGAGGAGAACAGCATGGGCGTTCAGGAGATTGCCGAGAAGATCAAGTCGCGCGTGGCGAGCGCCGGTTTTGAACACTCGGTGAAGTTCGATACCGGCAGCGACGGCGTCATCGTCATCGACGGCGCAACCATTTCGACCACCGACGCACCGACCGACTGCACCGTCAAACTGTCGCTCGACGATCTGGATTCGCTAATCGCCGGCGACCTCAACCCGACCATGGCGTTCATGTCCGGCAAGATAAAGGTCGAAGGCGACATGACAGTCGCCATGGCGCTCAGCCAGCTGCTCGGCTGATCCCTTCGCAAAACAAAACGCCGCCCATCAGGCGGCGTTTTGCTTTTGTCGACCCCAGGCTTTTGCGCCCTAGAAAGCCGAAGGCTTTACGCCGCGAAGGTCAGCGGCAGCGCCTTGAGCTTGCGCCCGGCCGCCTTCACCGTGCCGTGCGCGCCGTCGAGCGCGCCCTCGACCAGCTCCAGCGCCAGCAGGCGGTGCCGCTCATACGGGCCGGGCATGGCGAGAGAACCGGTCTTGTCGGCCGAAAAGCCGAAGCGACCATAGTAAGGCGCATCGCCGACCAGCAGGATCGCAGCATGGCCGAGACGCGCGGCCTCGGCCAGCGCATGGCGCATTAGCGCCGAGCCGATGCCGGCATTCTTTAGCGCCGGGTCAACGGCAAGCGGGCCGAGCAGCAGCGCTGCCGGACCGCCCTCGCCCACCCTCACATCCCACAGCCGCACGGTGCCGACAACCGCGCCCGCCGCATCGCGCACGACAAAGGCGAGGCCTTCGGAAGGCCGGCGGCCGCGCCGCAGCTTCTCCGACGATTTCTTGCGCCGCTTCGGGCCCATGGCATCGTCCAGCAAGGCTTCGCGCGATGCAATGTCGGCCGCAGTTTCAGCGACGATGACAATGGCGCGGACACTCTCCCCCCTTGAGGGGGAGATGTCGCCGAAGGCGACAGAGGGGGTCGCCGCGCGTGAAGCGCCAACGCCCCTTATCGCAAAAGAAGTCGAGGCAGCCGAGGCGACCCCCTCTGGCCTGCCGGCCATCTCCCCCTCAAGGGGGGAGATCCCCACGGCACCGTCAATGTAATTTGCAACGTCCATTTCCGCGATCCTTCACGAGCGGAGCTTGTTCCACAGGCGAACCCAAGTGGGCGACAAACGCCCACCTGGGATGATCTGATCGGTCCTTTCGAACCGTCAGATCACGTAGCATCGGAGAGGCTCGAAGCCGTTGAAGGCGACCGCCGAGTAGGTGGTCGTGTAGGCGCCGGTGCCTTCGATCAGCACCTCGTCGCCGATGGTCAGCGACAAGGGCAGCGGATACGGCGTCTTCTCGTACATCACGTCGGCCGAATCGCAGGTCGGGCCGGCGAGCACGCAAGGCGCCGTCTCCGAACCGTCATGACGGGTCACCAGCGGATAGCGGATCGCCTCGTCCATCGTCTCGGCCAGACCGCCGAACTTGCCGATGTCGAGGAACACCCAGCGCACATTGTCGTTGTCGGCCTTCTTGGAGATCAGCACGACTTCCGACTTGATGACGCCGGCATTGCCGACCATGCCACGGCCCGGCTCGATGATGGTCTCCGGGATGGCGTTGCCGAAATGCTTGCGCAGGGCCGAGAAGATCGCCTGGCCATAGGCCTGGGCGGCCGGCACGTCACGCAGATAGCGCGTCGGGAAACCGCCGCCCATATTGACCATCTTCAACACGATGCCTTCATCGGCAAGCGTGGCGAACACCTTCTTGGCGTCGGCCAGCGCACGGTCCCAGGCCGTCAGGTCGGTCTGCTGCGAGCCGACATGGAACGACACGCCATAGGCGTCGAGGCCGAGCGTCTTGGCGTGGCGCAGAACGTCGACAGCCATCGCCGGCACACAGCCGAACTTGCGCGACAGCGGCCATTCGGCGCCTTCGCCATCGGTCAGGACGCGGCAGAACACGCGCGCGCCGGGAGCGACGCGAGCGATCTTGTCGACTTCCTCGACGCAATCGACCGCGAACAGCCGGATGCCGAGCTGGTAGGCACGTGCAATGTCACGCTCCTTCTTGATGGTGTTGCCGAAGGAGATGCGGTCCGCCGGCGCACCGGCGTCCATCGCCATCTCGACTTCGGCAACGGAAGCGGTGTCGAAGGACGAGCCCATCTCAGCAAGGAGGCGCAGGATTTCCGGCGCCGGGTTTGCTTTCACCGCATAGTAGATCCTGGAATCGGGCAGCGCTTTTTCGAAGGCGCGGAAATTGTCGCGCACGACATCGAGGTCGACGACGAGGCAGGGGCCGGACGGACGTCGGGTGGCGAGGAAGTCAAGGATGCGCTGGGTGGCCATCGGGGTCTCTCCATCGCGCCTTTCGGCGCGCACAAGGGTGCGGACGCGGGCTGTCGGCCTCGCGAACACGCGGTCAAACAAAGGCGGGACGTCGAATTCATGGAACCAGCCGGTGGAGACCCCGGAACCATGAAACGCCGTCTCGCGGCGATGAACCTTGGCCTTGCCCGGCCTCGGTTCGCTTTGTCTGCCTTGGCTTGGATGGGAGACCCGTCCGCACTGCCGGCAATGAAGGTGTGCCTCTTTAGTAACCCCGGTCTTTGGACAACCGGAAGAGAACCAGAAAGGCCCGCACCGTCGTTGCTTCAAGGTGTCCTCGGGCTGGCGGTTGGCCGCTAGACCGACTGGAGGGGTTGGCTCCAGTTACCTTACCGATTTCCCTCACCATTCGAGGATCGGCGGACACCCACAGGCACGTGCGACTTTGGGCAAGCGCGATATAAGATCGAAAGATTTCACAATCAATAAAAATCGTATCCCAGGTTGTAAAATTTCTGGCATCGAACAATGCTGCGCCAACCGTATCCGGATATCGAACGATGACAGGCACGCACGGCCCGCTCAACGCTTTCCTCAATCTGCGTCGAATGCCGGTCGCCAATGCGGAACTGGGGCCGCTGGCCGGGCTCAGGTTGGCCGTGAAGGACATTTACGACGTCGCCGGCTACCGTACCGGTTGCGGCAATCTGGCGAAGTTCAACGAGGCGCACGCAGCCTCCAGCACCGCACCCGCCGTGCAGATGATTCTCGATGCCGGCGCGCGCTTCATCGGCAAGACGCAGACCGACGAGCTCGCATTCTCGCTGATGGGCCAGAACGCGCATTTTCCGTTCCCGGTGAACCCGGCAGCACCCGATCGCGTCACCGGCGGCTCGTCCTCCGGGTCGGCGGCGGCAGTGGCGGGCAAGCTTGCCGACATCGCCACCGGCTCCGACACCGGCGGCTCGATCCGGGCGCCGGCGAGCTTTTGCGGGCTGATCGGGCTGCGCACCACGCATGGCCGCATTTCGTTCGAAGGCACGATGAAGCTGGCGCCGAGCTTCGACACGTTCGGCTGGTTCGCCGACGACATCGAAACCTATGAGACGATCGGCAAATTGCTGCTCGGCCGCGACCCGCACAAGCACCCGCTCAACCGGCCGCTTTCGATCCGCTGGCTGGACGCCTTCGTGGCAGGCCCGGCCGAGGCAGCGGAATATGCCAGGATGAGAGCGCTGGCGGCCACTGTGGTCGGTGAACCAAAGCCGGTGGAATACGTCTTCGCTTCCTTCCCCGACGAGCTCTACTGGTGCTTTCGCCGGCTGCAGGCCGCCGAAGCCTGGCAGCAGCACGGCGGCTGGATCGTGTCGGGCGAGCGCCATCTCGGGCCGGGCGTCGAGGAACGCTTTGGCTTTGGCCGGACGATCGACGCCAAGACGGCGCAGGCCGAAGCGGTGCGCCGCCTGACCTTCCGCTCCGAGCTTGCCGCCCTGCTCGGCCAGGACGGGTTTCTGGTCCTGCCAACCGTTCCGGGTCCCGCCCCTCTCGTCAAAAGCGAGCCGCAGCAGCTTCAGGCCTACCGCGAAAGGGCCTTGCATCTTCTGTGTCTTTCGGGTCTTTCAGGCTTTCCGCAAATCACCCTGCCGCTGGGCTCGGTCGACGGCGCCCCTTTCGGCCTCTCGCTTCTCGGCCCTCCCGGCAGCGACATTGCCCTGATACGGCTCGGCCGGCGGCTTCTCGATACGGCACGAAAGGCCTGATCCATGGACACACTGACCCGCATGCGCGCCTTCATAGACGTCGTCGAGGCCGAAGGTTTTTCGGCAGCCGCGCGCAAGATCGGCCGCTCCAAGGCGCTGCTGTCGAAATATGTGCGCGAACTCGAGGACGAACTCGGCGCGCTGCTCCTCAACCGCACCACGCGGCAGTTCTCGATGACCGAGGCCGGCCATACCTATTACAGCCGCGCGT
This sequence comes from Mesorhizobium caraganae, assembly GCF_016836705.1. Lineage (GTDB taxonomy): Bacteria > Pseudomonadota > Alphaproteobacteria > Rhizobiales > Rhizobiaceae > Mesorhizobium > Mesorhizobium caraganae. Next base: position 72,376 of record NZ_JAFCGY010000005.1, read on the forward strand.
CCGAAATCGTGCGTGAGGTCGACAGCCTGGCCGACGCCGTGCGAGAATCCTCCGGCGACGTGCGCGGCCGGATCAAGCTCTCCGCGGCGCGCACCTTCGCCGATGCGCCGATCGGCCAGTCGCTGATCGACTTCGCCAAGCAGCATCCCGACATCGTGCTCGACATCCATCTCGACGACCGCTTTGTCGATCTGGTCGAGGAAGGCTTCGATCTTGCCGTGCGCATCTCGCGGCTGGAGAACTCCTCGCTGATCGCTCGACGCCTTGGACCATTTTCGGTCAGGCTATGCGCATCGCCGGAACTGATCGCCAAGCACGGCAAGCCGACACGCCCGCAGGACCTCGCCAACATGCCATGCATCGTCGACACCAATGGCCGTTCGCTCGCCAACTGGCGCTTCAAGGGCGAGGGCGAGGAGTCGGTCAGCGTCAACGTGTCGGGGCCGATCGAGGTCAACAGTCCGATGGCCGCACGTGCTGCCGCCGTGTCAGGCCTGGGCTTCGCCATCCTGCCCGATTTCATCGCCGCCCCCGACCTCGCATCGGGCAAGCTGGTGTCCTTGCTCGACGACCGCATCCAGTCGGGGAGCGGCATTTTCGCCGTCTATCCGCACCGCCGTTATCTGCCGGCCAAGGTCCGTGTTTTCGTCGATTTCCTGGTGCAGTGGTTCAAGAACCGCGAAGGCGCCTGACCTGTCTTAGCTGTGTCGCGGTCCCAATTTCGCCCGCTTTCTGGTAACCTCTCGAAATCTCTCCGAGGCCGATGGAACAGCGACCGAGAATGCACTTGAAACAGCACGCAATCATGCTGGCTTCGGCCTTGGCGGCGCCTTTTGCCGCCGTTGGAGCGGCCGCGGCGCATCCTCACGTCTTTGCCGAGGCCCGCCTCGACGTGATCCTCTCGCCGGATCACCAAAGTGTGAAAGCGCTGCGCCACCTCTGGCGCTTCGACGATTTGTTTTCGAGTACGGTGATGATGGAGTTCGACAAGAACTCCGACCTGAAGCTTGACGACAAGGAACTGAAGGATGTCGCCGACACCGTCCATGCCTCGCTGGCCGAGTTCAACTATTTCCAGCTCGTCACCGTCAACGGCAAGGACGTGCCGATGACGCCGCCGCCGCACCTGATGGCCAATTTCGACAATGACCAGCTGATCATCCTGTTCGAATCCGAGCCGAAGGAGCCGATCAAGCTCGCCGGCAAGATCGATTTCGGTGTCTACGATCCGACCTTCTACACGGCGATCGATTTCACCGAGGATTCCAACATCACCGTCGAAGGCCTGCCCTCGAACTGCACTAGCAAGGTCATCCGGCCCGATCCGGACGAGGCTATCAAGGAAAACCAGAAGACCCTGACGGAAGCTTTCTTCAACGACCCGACAGGCACCGACATGAGCAAGATCTTCGCCACCAAGCTCGAATTGAACTGCCCGCCAGAAGGATAGATCCGGTGATGAAACCGTCCCTGCGTTTGGCGTTCGGCCTCGTGGCCGCTGCCCTGGTGATGACGCACTTTCTCGGGCAGGCCCACGCCCAAAGTTCGCTCGGCATCGGCGTCAATGACGGCATGGCGCCGACCACCGGACTGTTCGCGCACATCCTGATGTGGATCAATCTCAGGCAGCAGGAATTTTATCGCGCGCTGGCCATGGCGATGAAAGCGATGCGCGAGGACGGCAGCAAGATGTGGCTGCTGATAGGCCTGTCCTTCGCCTACGGCATTTTCCACGCCGCCGGCCCCGGCCACGGCAAGGCGGTGATCTCGTCCTACATGGTCGCTAATGAAGTGGCGCTCAAGCGCGGCATCCTTTTGTCCTTCGTCTCGGCGCTGCTGCAGGGCCTGACCGCGGTGGTGGTGATGCTGCTTGCCTATTTCGTCCTGCGCGGCACCGCCATCTCGATGACCGACGCGGCCTGGTTCATGGAGATCATGAGCTATATCTTCGTCACTCTGTTCGGCGCCTGGCTGCTGTGGCGCAAGCTCGGGCCCACGGTGCTACGCTGGTTCGGCAAGGCGCCCGCCTACAGCCTGTCGGCCGCCCATGCCGGTCATTCCCATGGCGGCCATGCCGGCCATTCTCACGCCGGTCACTCGCATGCTCCTCATAGCCATACGGCGCATTCGCATGCCCTGCATGTGCATGACGACCATGACCACAACCATCACGATCACGCCACACACGATCATTCCCATCACGACCACGCCCATCACGACCACGCCCATCATGATCACGCGGCGGGCGAGGTCTGCGACACATGCGGCCATTCGCATGCGCCCGATCCGGCGCTGCTGTCGGGCGATCGCTTCGACTGGCGCACGGCGTGGTCGGCTGTGGCCGCTGTCGGCATCCGCCCCTGCTCCGGCGCGCTGATTGTGCTCAGCTTCGCGCTGCTCAACGGCCTGTGGCTGGGCGGCCTGCTGTCGGTGCTGGCAATGTCGCTCGGCACCGCCATCACCGTCTCGGCGCTGGCAACGATCGCGGTGACGGCCAAGAACTGGGCCGTCTATTTCGCCGGCGATGGCCGCATGGGCAACCGCATCCATACGTTCGTCGAGATCGGCGGCGCCGCCTTCGTCTTCCTGTTCGGACTATTGCTCCTGTCGGCGAGCCTGACCGGCAGCGTTTGACGCTAACGGGTCAGCCCTGACCCGCTATCTTCCCGCCCAGCTCATCCTCGATATGGGCACGGATGATCTCATCGAAGCTTTTTTCGGCGCTGAAGCCGAGGTCTCTTGAGCGCCGCGCCTCGAAGCGCGTCGGCCAGCCCTTGACGATTGCCCAGATCGTTTCGTCGGGCTGTTCGCGGATCAGCTTCACGACTTCGGCGCCGGCAATACGTTCCAGCGCCGCGATCTGCTCGCCGACGGTGACGGCAACGCCGGGCATGGTCAGATTGCGGCGCGGGCCGACTGCGGCACCATCGATCCCCGCGGCATGGATCAGGAAATTCACCGCCGAGCGCGGGCTGGCATGGGTGTGCAGCACCGAACGCGGTACCGGCAGGATCGCCTCCTGACCGCTGAGCGGCTCGCGAATGATGCCCGAGAAGAAGCCCGAAGCCGCCTTGTTCGGCTTGCCGGGCCGCACGCAGATGGTCGGCAGCCGGATGCCGATGCCGTCGAAGAAGCCGCGCCTGGAATAGTCGGCCAGCAGCGCCTCGCTCATCTGCTTCTGGGTGCCATAGGAGGTCAGCGGCGTCGGGTGGAAGTCATCCGGTATGACATCCGGGAACGGCGCCCCGAACACGGCGATCGATGAGGTGAAGACGAGGCGTGGTGCAAAGCCTGCCAGCCGCACGGCGTCGAACAGCGCCCTGGTGCCATCGAGGTTGACGCGATAGCCGAGATCGAAATTGGCTTCCGCCTCGCCCGACACGATGCCGGCGAGATGGAACATCACGTCGGGGCGTGAAGCGACCAGGCTCACGGCGGCACCGGCGTCGGCAAGGTCGCCGGTATGCGTGGCGACGCTCACACCCTCCATCGCCGGCGCCCGCGGCGGCACGATGTCGTGCAGGTCGAGCGCCGTGATCTTGCGGCCGTTGAGCGTGCCGTCCTTGGCCAGCCGGGCGATGAGTTTGCGGCCGACCATGCCGGCCGCGCCAGTAATCAGGATGCGCATGTCGAAAAAGCCTCTTATTTGCCCTTGTTCTGGCTGCGGCCCCGCAACCAGAACACCAGAAAGAATGCCAGCACGAAGCCGATGCCGACGATGCCGGCAAGAACGGTCGAGACATTGCCGAGCGCCAGCATCACCGTCGGCAGGTAGAACGCCGCGATGCCGAACAGCAGCATGATCCAGGCTGCGGCAATCAGCGCGTTTCTGTTGTCGCGATCCATCATGCCGTCCCGCCGTCGCGGGAACTCGTCAACTGGGATGCCAATGCCATGAAAATTCCCTGTCAGTGGTAATGGCCGTGATGCGGTCGCGCACCATGGTCATGATCGTGGTCGTGTTCGTCATGGCTGTCGGCGCATTGGCCGAATTCCGGCTCGACGGTGGCGTGGCTGATGCCGTGCTCGGCGGCGAGCCGCTTCTTGATGGCGCTGACCGCCTGATGCGCATCGACGCCATCGTTGAGGCAGGCATGCAACGTCGCCATGTTGCTGGAGCCGTCAAGCGACCAGACATGCATATGATGCACTTCGCGCACGCCTTTGACGGTGCCGGCAATGTCCTTGGCGATGAGGTCGCGGTCGAGGCTCGCCGGCACGCCTTCGAGCAGAACATGGGCGGCTTCGCGCATCAGCGACCAGGCCGTCGACAGGATCAGCACCGAGACCAGCACCGACAGGATCGGATCGATCGGCGTCCAGCCGGTCGCCAGGATGACCAGCGCCGCCACGATCGCCGCCGCCGAGCCGAGCAGGTCGCCCAGCACATGCAGGATGGCGCCGCGCATGTTGAGGCTGTCGCGGTCGCCGCCATGCAGCACGAAGAACGATGCGATGTTGACCAGAAGGCCGACGATCGCCACCACCAGCATCGGCCCCCCCAGCACCGGCGCTGGCGTCATCAGGCGGCCCCAGGCCTCGTAGATGATCCACAGCGCGATGGCGAAGATGGCGATGCCGTTGGTGTAGGCGACCAGCGTCTTGACCCGGCCGAAGCCATAGGTGAGGCGCACCGTCGCCGGCCGTCCGCCCAGATGGAAGGCATACCAGGCAAGGCCAAGCGCGATGGAGTCGGCCAGCATATGACCGGCATCCGCCAGCAGCGCCAGCGATCCCGTCAGCAGGCCGCCCAGCACTTCGGCAACCATGAAGCCGGCGGTCAGGCAGGCTGCGATCAGCACGCGCTTCTTGTCGGTCGAGCCATGCACGTGACCGGCGCCGTGGCTGTGGCCAGCGTGCGAACCGTGATCATGGCTGTGCGCCATCGCCTAAACTCCTGCTACGCGCCGAACTCGGCGCGGAAATCCTCGAGCCGCCGCTTCTGCCGGCCTTCGCCATCGAAATTGGCCGGATCGAGCCAGGCCTCGTAGGCTTTGCGAAGCGCCGGCCATTCCTTGTCGATAATCGAGTACCACGCGGTATCGCGGTTTTCACCCTTGACCACAAGATGCTGGCGGAAAATGCCCTCGAACTTGAAGCCGAACCGCTCCGCCGCGCGTTTCGAGGGTTCGTTGCGGTTGTTGCATTTCCACTCGTAGCGGCGATAGCCGAGTCCGTCGAAAATGTACTTCATGAACAGGAACTGCGCTTCGGTTGCCGCAGGTTTGCGTGAGATCAGCGGACCCCAATAGATGTTGCCGATCTCGATGACACCATAGGCTGGATCGATGCGCATCAGCGTCTGCCGCCCGGCGACCTTGCCGCTGGCCTTGTCGATGACCGTGAAGAACAGCGGATCCTCACTTGCCTCGACCTTGTCCAGCCATGGCTGGAAATCGGCGCGGGTCTGCGGCGGATAGTCGGGCAGCCAGGCAAAGCGGCCGTCGATGTCGGGCACGGATGACGCCTCGTATAGGCCATCACCATGCTTTTCAGCACTCAACGGCTCAAGACGGACATAGCGTCCGTCCAGAACTTTTCGTTCCGGACGCGGGCGGGGCTGCCAATTCGCAAGTTTTTCCGACACCAAAGACTCCAATCCGTTTGACATTTGCGGTTGGACGCTCACAAAAACGCGACCCAACAGTAAGAACCACACGGACGGGAAAAATGCTCCACACGATTTCGGCCTTCGACCGTCTCGGCGAGGAAAACGCCTTTGCCGTGCTCGCGCGGGCAACCGCACTGGCTCAGCAAGGCCGCGACATCGTCAATCTCGGCATCGGTCAGCCCGACTTCAAAACGCCGCAACACATTGTCGAGGCGGCAATCAAGGCGCTGCGCGACGGCCACCATGGCTATACCCCGGCCAACGGCCTGCTGGCTACGCGCGAGGCGGTGGTGCGGCGCACGCTGACCACCACCGGCGTCGAGGTCTCGGCCGAGAATGTGATGATCCTGCCCGGCGGCAAGCCGACCATGTTCGCGGCCATCCTGATGTTCGGCGAACCCGGCGCCGAAATTCTCTATCCCGATCCCGGCTTCCCGATCTACCGCTCGATGATCGAATTCACCGGCGCTGCACCCATTCCCGTGCCGATCCGCGAGGAGAACGGCTTTGCCTTCTCGGCTGAGGAGACGCTGGCGCTGATCACGTCGAAGACCAGGCTCTTGATCCTCAACTCGCCAGCCAACCCGACCGGCGGCGTGACACCGCGCGCTGAGATCGAGAAGCTGGTCAAGGGACTGGAGAAACACCCACAGGTCGCCATCATGTCGGACGAGATCTACGACGTCATGACCTATGACGGCGAGACGCATTTTTCACTGCTCAATTTCCCCGAAATCCGCGACCGGCTGATCGTGCTCAATGGCTGGTCGAAGACCTGGGCGATGACAGGCTGGCGCATGGGCTGGTCGATCTGGCCGAACGGCGACAAGGGCGCCCATCTCTACGACAAGGTGCGCAAGCTGGCGGTCAATTGCTGGTCCTGCGTCAACGCCCCCAGCCAGTTCGCCGGCATCGCGGCAATAGACGGCCCGCAGGACGATGTCGACAAGATGATGCGCGCTTTCGACAACCGCAGGAAGATCGTGGTCGAGGGGCTGAATGCTCTGCCCGGCGTGTCCTGCATCACGCCCAAGGGCGCCTTCTATGCTTTCCCCAATGTCTCCAAGACCGGCTGGAAGGCCAAGAAACTTGCCTCGGCGCTGCTCGAGGATGCCGGCGTGGCGCTGATCGGCGGCCCCGATTTCGGCATTCTCGGCGAAGGCTATATCAGGCTCTCCTACGCCAATTCCGAAGAGAACATCTTGCGCGCGCTGGAGCGGATCGAGGCGTTTTTGAAGAAGTAGGGCGGCCAATTATTAAGGTTCGCGCTGCCCCTCACCTGCCTGCCGGCATCCTCTCCCCGTATAGTGACGGGGAGAGGGGCGCTCTCATCGATGATTTCGCCAATTTCCAACGTTGCAAAAAGGGCGCCGAGGCTGCGGTCAGCCCTTTCTCCCCGTCACATACGGGGAGTTGAGGAATGGTCCGCGAAGCGGACGAAAAGCCAACTGCTTGGCTTTTCGAATGACGAACGTCCGGCAGGGCAATGAGGGGCGGCGCCGAGGCTCAGTTTTTTATCCGCGTCCCACAAACGGCATCTTGGTCGCCATCACCGTCATGAACAGCACATTGGCGTCGAGCGGCAGGCTGGCCATGTGGACGACGGCGTCGGCGACGCGCTGGACGTCCATCACCGCTTCGGGGGCGATCGAGCCGTTGGCCTGCGGCACGCCAACGGTCATCGCTTGCGCCATGTCGGTGAGCGCATTGCCGATGTCGATCTGACCGCAGGCGATGTCGTAGGGTCGCCCGTCGAGCGCCAGCGTCTTGGTCAGCCCTGTTATGGCGTGCTTGGTCGCGGTGTAGGGCACAGAGCCCGGCCGTGGTGCATAGGCCGACACAGAACCGTTGTTGATGATGCGGCCACCCATCGGCTTCTGTCTGCGCATGGCGCCGAAGGCAGCGCGGGCGCACAGGAACGATCCGGTGAGATTGACGCCGACAATGTCGTTCCAGACCTCGACCGGGATCTCGTCGATCGGTGTCGACTTGTAGCTCATGCCGGCATTGTTGAAGAGCAGGTCGACGCGCCCGAAAGCCGCCGCCACGGTCTCGAACAGGTCGTCGACCTGGCTGGCCTTGCTGATGTCGCAGGCGACCGCCAGCGCCTTGGCGTCCGACTTGCCTGCTTCAGCGATCGCGGCGTCGAGCACCTGTTTGCGGCGGCCGCAGAACACGGTGTTCCAGCCTGCCTTGAGCAGCGCCGTGGCGACGCTCTTGCCGATGCCGGTGCCGGCGCCGGTGACGATCGCGGTTTTCTCTGTGAGGGCTGTCATGATTTTGCTCCTGCGCACCGCGCATCCCCGGCACAGATCGGGATGCATCCGAATGCACCGAGGCATCGCAAATGACGGGGATCATGGCAAGCCGAACAACCTGTGATCGGCTGAACAAAAAGGGCGGTCATTGGCGACCGCCCTGATCTGAACCGGGCTTGGGAGGAGGAAAAGCCGATCCGACTGCTAGAATCATGCGCTTCCTCGGTAAACGAGATGTTAACGCATTTTCCAGCCCGGCCGCGTTGCTTACCAGCGCGGGTTCGGCGCGGTCCCGCCCGGGCCCGGCACCTTGGCCGCCGACACGGTCGCCTCGACGTGGTCGACCAGCGCATCCGGCAGGCCGAGCCGGCCGGCTAGCAGGTCGAGATAGCCGCGTTCGGCGCGCGTATCGGGATCGATGGTCAGCCGCGACGCCGTGTAGAGCTCGAGCCTCTGCTCATCGGTCTTGGCGCCGGCGACCAGCGTGTCGAGATCGAGCGGGCTGTCCAGCTCGGCCAACAGGAATTTTTCGGCATCGGAACCGACGCCGGCGAGCTTGAGCTTGCCGGCGATCTTTTCGCGTTCCTCGTCGTCGATATGACCATCGGCCTTGGCCGCCGAGATCATCGCCCGCACCAGCGTCAGCGTGAACTCGTCCTCGCCTTGCGGCGCCTGTGAAGGATGGAAGCCGGTGTCGGCGGGCGGCGGCAGCAATTCCGGCTGGCCGGCGGCCGGCGCCTGTTCGGGGGCATTGCCGGCTTTGTAGTTCTGGTAGGCCTTGTAAGCGAGACCGCCGATCGCGGCCAGTCCACCGAGCTTGATGGCGGTGCCCGTCACCTGGCGTCCCGTGCCGGTCCCAAGCAGCACCGCGGCCAGCGCACCGGCGGCCAGCGGATTGTCCTTGGCCATCTGCACGGCTTGCCCGGCCTTGTCACGGACGGTGCCGGTGGTGCCGGGAACCTGAGAGCCGAGCAGGTCGTCGAGAAGCTTCTTGGGGTCGAACATAGTACCTCCAGAAAAGGGCCAGTCAAACGTGGACGGGCGGGTTTTGGACGTTGCAGACGTAGGGCCCGCACATTGACATTACAATGACGGGCACGCGCTTTGCTAACGCCGCCGGCAATGCCGAAAACTGAAATCGATGTGTCGATACCGGCCTTCGCTTGGGCTAGTGTCGCCGCCGAATTACCGAGGGAGGAGCTCTGCCGTGACCGATCAGCCTGGCCATGAACCGGCCCGTGACCCGCAGGATCTGGAGCGCCTGCTGATCGACCGGCAAAGGGTAGGAGACATTGACGGCATGGTGGCGCTGTTCGAACCCGACGCCGTCATCGACAGCGGCGAGGCAGAACTAGTCTGTGGCCGCGAGGCGATCCGGGCGCTGTTTGCCGCGTTTACCGCGAGCGGGCGAAAATTCCAGCGCGGCGAACAGCGCCCGGCGGCGATCAACGGCGACCTTGCGCTGACCTCGACCCGGCTTCCCGACGGCACGGTGACTTCGGAGGTCGCGCGCCGGCAGGCCGATGGCACATGGCTGTGGGTGATCGACCGCTATTCCGTCGCGTGGTGATGCAGCCAGGCCGTTGCCCCGACGCTAGCTGCCGATATGTTCCCTGCCCTGCGCCTGCGCCAGTTCGACCTGGCGCTGGCGCTCGGCGTAGCGGACGCGGTCCTCGTCCGAGCGGGCATCATAGCAATGCGGGCATGACACGCCGGTGGTATAGTGCGGCGACAGCCGATCCTCCGGCGTCAGCGGATGCCGGCAGGCGCGGCAGAGTTCTGCCTCGCCCTCGGTCAGCCCATGCGACACCGAGACTCGCTCGTCGAAGACGAAGCACTCGCCTTGCCACAGGCTCTCTTCGGCCGGCACCTCTTCGAGATATCTCAGGATGCCGCCCTTGAGATGGAACACATCCCTAAGGCCGAGCGACTTCACATAGGCCGTCGCCTTCTCGCAGCGTATGCCGCCGGTGCAGAACATCGCGACCTTGCGGCCATCGAGATCGTCGCGATGCTTTTCGACCCAGGCCGGGAATTCGCGAAAGCTCGACGTGCGCGGATCAATGGCACCCTCGAAAGTGCCGATCGACACTTCGTAAGCGTTGCGGGTGTCGATGACGATGGTGCCGGGGTCCGAAATCAGCGCGTTCCAGTCGGCCGGCGCGACATAGGTGCCCGCACCCGTCACCGGGTCGAGATCCTCGACGCCCATGGTGACGATCTCGCGCTTCAGCCGCACCTTCATGCGATGGAACGGCATTTCGGCGGCGCTGCTGTATTTAACCTCGAGATCGGCAAGGCCTTCGATAGCCTCAAGATAATCGATCAGATCGGCGATATCGGTCTCGCTCCCGGCAACCGTGCCGTTGATGCCTTCCTGCGCCAGGAGCAGCGTGCCCTTGATGCCGCGGCCGCAGCAGAAGGCGGCGAGCGGCGTGCGCAATTCCCGCAGCGCGTCGAAGTCGCCCAGCGCCGCAAATTTATAGAGCGCGGCGACGCGCACAGGTTCATGGTTGGACAGTGTCATCGCCAAGCCACTAAACCGTGGTCAAAGCGGATTCAAGGCAGTGCTGAAGAAGCCGTCCTTCCTTCAGCCCGGCGCCGACAGATGTGACATCGCGGCAGGCCGGGTTTCGTGGACTCGGAATCTGCCTTCTGCTAATCGGTTGAAATCAACCCCAGGAGAGATAAGCCAATGCCCAGCAAGACCGAAAAGCTCCTGTCGCTGCTCAACGGCCAGCCGGTCATCCCGGTCCTGAAGATCGCCAATGTCGCAGACGCCGTGCCGCTCGCCCGGGCGCTCGCCGCCGGCGGCCTGCCGGCAATCGAGATCACGCTGAGAACCGCCGACGCCCTGGAAGCGATCCGCCGCGTTGCCGGAGAGGTCGAGGGCGCCATCGTCGGCTCCGGCACCATTCTCGATGCCAGGCAGTTCGACGAGGCAGCAGCCGCCGGCTCGAAATTCATCGTCAGCCCCGGCATCACGCGCGAACTGCTCGCGGCAGCCAAGGACAGCGACGTTCCCCTGCTGCCTGGCGCCATCACGCCCGGCGAGATCATGGCCGCCCGCGAGGCCGGCCTGCGCTTCCTGAAATTCTTCCCGGCCGAACAGTCCGGCGGCATCGCCTCGCTGAAGGCTTTCGCCTCGCCACTGGCCGATGTGAAGTTCTGCCCGACCGGCGGCATCTCGGCCAAGAACGCCGCCGACTATCTCAGCCTGCCCAATGTCATCTGCGTCGGTGGTTCCTGGGTGGCGCCGGACGAGTTGGTCAAGGCTGGCAAGTGGGACGAGATCGAGGCGCTCGCCCGAGAAGCAAGCAAGCTCAAGAAGTAACGCCAGTCACGAAAAACCCGGCCGGCTTGCGCCGACCGGGTTTGCTGCTTGCAAAAATACGGTCAGTTGCAGACCGTAACCTTCTTGACGATCTTGTGGTGATGCCGCCAGGTCGTGACCCACTTGGTCCGGCAGTGCTTCTTGTGCATATGCATATGATCTTGGGTCTTGATGACAATGGTTGCGGCCTGTGTCGGAGCGATTGCCGCCGAAGCCGTTGCCAATGCGATGGCCGACGCCAAAAGAATGCTTTTCATTGATATCCCCAGGTTGGAACGAACCCAGCCTAACCCGCAAAAAGGTCAGTCGTTCCGGCCTCACGAGAAGTTCAGCCGAGCGTGATCGGCCGGGCTGACCTGGCATGGCTGCCTGTGATCGTAGATCGAGAGAGTTGGTTCCCGCTCATGGGCTCGAACCACGATTCACGCCTTCAAAGGGCGCTGTCCTACCATTAGACGAAGCGGGAATGCAGCTTGCTGGTTAGCATTCCGGGACGCTGGAAGCCAGTGCTAGAGATTCGCCAAAAACAAAAACGCGCGGGCTTCCCAGCGCGGCTTCGATGTCTATCCGTTCGAGGCCCTACTTTGTCTGGAAGCGGGCGACCGAAAGGAATTTCACGGCATTGCCGGTGAAGCGGTTGGCATCGGCCATCTGGTTGTCCGCCTGGAAGCCTGCGGTGTAGACCTCGCTCGGCGGCGTATGCACGATGTTGTAGGCATAGCGCGGCGCAGTCGTCGGGCTGGAAACGGTGGCAATGTTGTCGCCGCTGCTCAGTGCCCAGCGCGCCGCCTGCGGTTCGGCCGCCACCACGACGGCCTTCCGGCCGGGCTTCAGGTCGCGGGCCGAGGCCCTGGCTTCCTTGTGCGTGGTCTTCACGCCGGCGCCGATCACGGAGGCCGGATCGGTACCGGCCGGACGGGCAGCAATCGCGCCGCGCGGCGTTGCGGCATCGACGCCTGACGGATCGTTGAACGCCGAGCGCGGCTCAAGCGAGGCAACCTGATAGTCGTCGGTAGCACTGGCGGCATCGGCGGCACTGGCCTGTTCGAGAACGGCCTTGACCTCGTCCGGTCGCTGCGACGGCAGCACCGAGAAGGCATCCGTTGCGGTCTGCTTGTGCGCGGCTGTATCGGCCAGCGCCAGCAGCACGCCCTTGTCCTGCGGCGAAAGCTCAGCCGGCGGCGAAGAGCGGTCGGGACGCCAGGTCGGCAACGGGACGTTGACGGCAACCTGCGCCGGAGCGGCAGCTTGATCGGCCCCATGGTCAGCATTAGCCGGATCGGCCATGCCGAACGGCACATTGGCAGGCGCCTGCGCTGTCGCCACTGTCTGTTCGGTGGTGGCGTCGGCCATGCCGAACGGCACCGTCTCAGGCTGCTGCGCGCCGATATCGGCTTTCGGCCGCGGCGCGAAATCCGGCAGCGGCACTTCCTTGGCCGGCAGCGCCGCGATGATCGTCTCTGGTGTATCCTGCTGCGGCTCGGAATCGTCCGCGCTGTCGTCGGCAAGCTGCGGAATATTGGCGCGCTTCGCATTCTGCGGCGACACGATCGCGATGCCGGGCAGGTTGCTGTTGTTGTTGCTCCTGGCAGCCAGGACCGGCTTCACGCTTCTCGGCGACGGCGCGGCGGTCGCGACATCGGCGCTGTCGTCGGCTTCGTCTTCGCCGCCACCGCCAAAGAAAGCGGAAAGGAAGCCACCGGATTTCTTGGTGCTGCCGCCAGCGCTGGCCATCATGATGGCCGGAGAACCGGCGCCCTTGCGCGCCTTGTAGGCGGCGAGCGCCTGGTCATAGCCCGGCAGCGGCTTGCCGTCGCTCGGCACATGCAGCGTCTTGCCATTGGGGAACAGGCTGACCAGTTCCTGGCGGCTGATGCCGGGCCAATGGCGCACATTGCCGACGTCCATATGGACGAAGGGCGAGCCGGACGACGGATAATACCCGACGCCGCCGCCCTGCATCTTGAGGCCGATGTTGCGCAGCTTCTTGAGCGGCACACCCGGAATGTAGAAGTCCATCGCCTTGCCCAGCATGTGCTGGCTTTCCTTGGCGACACCGCGGCTGCGGCTGCGCAGCATCGAGTTGGTCGCCGGCGAGCGATAGCCGCAGACGACCTGGATGTAGTCTGTGGCGCCGGCCTGCCGATAGGCTTCCCACACCAAGTCGAGCAGGCGCGGGTCCATCTTGGTCGGTTCGTTGCGACGCCAGTCGCGCAGAATGATGTTGATCTTCCTGAGACCTTCCGGATCGTAGCGGCCATTGCGCTTGTAGACGATCTCGGCCTTTTCGTGCGTGTGGAGGTGATAGAGTTTCAGCGAGCGCGTTTCGGCGCTTGCGCCGGCAGCAGTTGCGGCAAGGAAACCAAACGCAACAATCACCGCTGCCAGCCATCTCGGCCAGACGCCAATGTGATAGTGCCGCCCGTTGCTGTGTCGTTCGACTTTGTTCAAATCAAAAGGCCTTGCAGGCTGCCGTTTGTCCCCGGATTTGCCCAAACGGATGCGTGGTTCTCACATCCGAATATCGATCCTAATGGTTAATCATCGCTTATTGAAGCCGAAATGCGGTAACACGGTGGCGATATCCCGTCAAAAATAATACACAGGATTTCTTGGTAAACTGCTGGTTTAGATCAAGATTCAGCCTTTTCCCGCTACACGATCTGTTACTGTTAGCCTTAATGCGTGAACAGCGCCGTTCCGCATTGCCATATTCCCGCCGCAACCCCTTATGCAGCGCTAGATATCGCCTCGCAAGCTGGTCCCGGCCTTGCGCCAACAAGCTGTGGAATTCGGGTTTCCAATGCATGTCGCTCAAAAGTGGTCCCGGTTTTGAGACAACGAAATGCATAATGCAAAGACCTGAAGCGCGTCGCCTGATTCCGTTCAAGCGCGACGCGCTTTAGGAGGCAAGACGGTCGAGGCGGCCGGTTTCCGGGTCGATGCCGTATTCTTTAAGCTTGCGGTAGAGCGTCGAGCGGCCGATGCCGAGTCGGCGGGCGACTTCGCTCATCTGGCCGTTATAGTGGTCGATGGCGAGCTTGATCATTTCGAGCTCGACATCGGCCAGCGCGCGCACATTGCCGCGCTCGTCCAACGCCCTCAGCGTGCCGAAACGCTGAAGCAGCCTGGCCGGAGGTTCGATCTCCGCCGCGACGGGACCGACGCCATCAGTCTGGGCGCTATCGCCTTGCGATTCGCTGCTCCAGATCATGACGGGGTCCAACAGGGACGCGTCGGTATCGAGATTGACGGTGCCCTCGACTTGTGCCCGGATCTGCGGGAATTCGTCTGCTGTCAGCACGTCGCCCTCGGCAAGCACCGAGGCCCGGAACACGGCGTTTTCCAGCTGCCTGATGTTTCCCGGCCAGTCATAGGCCTGCAGCATGGCCAATGCGGCTTCCGAAATGCCGTGCAGGCGATGGCCCGCCGGCGCCACCTTGTCCATGAAATGCTTGACCAGATAGGGGATGTCGTCGCGCCGGTCGCGCAGCGGCGGCACGAAGATCGGGTAGACGTTCAGCCGATAGAACAAATCCTCGCGGAACTTGCCGTCCTTGACCTGCTGCAAAAGGTTGCGGTGCGTGGCCGAGATCAACCTGATGTCGACCCTGACCGTGGCGCGACCGCCGACCGGATCGACCTCGCCATCCTGCACCGCGCGCAACAGCTTGACCTGCACGTCGAGCGGCAGGTCGCCGATTTCGTCCAGGAACAACGTGCCTGAATGCGCCTCGACGAACTTGCCGGTGTGTTTGTCGGTGGCCCCGGTGAACGAGCCCTTCTCGTGGCCGAACAGGATCGATTCGACCAGATTGTCGGGGATGGCGCCGCAATTGACGGTGACGAACGGTTTTGAACGACGATCACCGGTGCCCTGGATGGCGCGCGCCACAAGTTCCTTGCCGACGCCCGATTCGCCCTCGATCAGGATCGGGATGTTGGAGGCAGCCGCCTTCTGGCCGAGGCGGATCACCCGGTCCATCGCCGGGCTGTGCGTGATCATGTCCTTGAAGGTCAGGTGGCCGCCACGCCGCCGCGATGTGCGCTTGACCTCATCCTCGACCGCCTCGACCTTGAGCGCGTTGCCGATCGCGGTCTGCAGCCGGTCGGGGGATGCCGGCTTGACGACAAAATCGAAAGCGCCGTGGCGCATCGCCGAAACCACGGTCTCGATGCCGCCCTGCGCGGTCTGCACGATGACGGGAACGGTGATGCCGCGTTCGCGCATCGCCTTCAGCACGCCGATGCCGTCGAGGCCGGGCATGACAAGGTCAAGGATGACCGCCGACACATCGCGCGCGCTGGGTCCGTCGAGAGCTTCGAGGCCGGCCTCGCCGCCATCGGCGACGATGGCACTGTGGCCGAATTTCGTCACCGCCGCCTCGAGCAGCCTGCGCTGCACGGGATCGTCATCGACTATGAGAATGGAACCTGTCATGACTGATTTGAGTTGCCTGCCTGGGAAATCCCCATGGATCATCCTGGCACAGGGTTCTAAACAAGGTTTCAAAAAACCCGGTGAATGAATTCCTTAGGATTTGACCGGCTTGCCCTTTCCCCTTGATTCCAGAAGGTAATTGTTGATGCGCAGGATTCTCGGTCGGCAGCTTGCGGCGGCAGCGTCCGGTCAGGGCGCGGCGGAGCTCGGCGACCTGCCGGAATGGAATCTCGCCGATCTCTATTCCGGCATGGAAGCGCCCGAGCTGAAGCGCGACATCGCCAAGGCGGCGGCCGATGCCGTCGCCTTCGAGAACCGCTGGAAGGGCACGCTGACCGCGGAGGCCGAGCGCGGCAGCGCCGGCAAGCTCGGCGAGGCGCTGAGCGCCTATGAGGCGCTGGAGGAGCTGATCGGCCGCATCGTCTCCTATGCCGGCCTGATCTATGCCGGCAACACCGCCGATCCGCAGCGCGCCAAGCTCTATGGCGACATCCAGGAGAAGATGACCGACGCCAGCGCGCATCTTTTGTTTTTTGCGCTGGAGCTGAACCTGATCGACGACAAGGCGCTGGAAGCCGCCCTTGCCGCCGATGCCGGCTTTGCTCACTACCGGCCCTGGGTGCTCGATCTCAGAATGGACAAGCCATACCAGCTCGAGGACCGGGTCGAGCAGCTTTTCCATGAAAAGTCGATCACCGGGCGCGGCGCCTGGAACCGCCTGTTCGACGAGACGATGACCGATCTGCGCTTCGACATAGACGACGAGGAGTTGACGCTGGAGCCGGCGCTGAACCGCCTGCAGGACGCCGATGGCGAAGTCCGCCGCCGCGCCGCCGAGGCGCTGGCCGCCACCTTCCGCAAGAGCCTGCGCACCTTCACGCTCATCACCAACACGCTGGCCAAGGACAAGGAGATTTCCGACCGCTGGCGCGGCTTCGAGGACATCGCCGATTCACGCCATCTCGCCAACCGGGTCGAGCGCAGCGTAGTCGATGCACTGGCCTCCGCCGTGCGCGAGGCCTATCCGCGCCTGTCGCACCGCTACTACGCCATGAAGGCGCGCTGGCTCGGCATGGAGGTGATGAACCACTGGGACCGCAACGCCCCCTTGCCCGAAACCCCGCAAGCGGTGATCCGCTGGGACGATGCCAGGAACACGGTGCTGTCGGCCTATCAGCGCTTTTCCCCCGACATGGCGGAGATCGCCCGCATCTTCTTCGACCGCAACTGGATCGACGCGCCGGTGCGGCCCGGCAAGTCGCCCGGCGCCTTTGCCCATCCGACCGTGCCTTCGGCGCACCCTTACGTGCTGCTCAACTACATGGGCAAGCCGCGCGATGTGATGACGCTGGCGCATGAGCTGGGCCACGGCGTGCACCAGGTGCTGGCCGGCGGCCAGGGTGCGCTGATGGCCTCGACGCCGCTGACTTTGGCCGAAACGGCATCCGTCTTCGGCGAGATGCTGACCTTCCGTTCGCTGCTCGATCAGACCACCGACAAGCGCGAACGCAAGGCCATGCTCGCCCAGAAGGTCGAGGACATGATCAACACGGTCGTGCGCCAGATCGCCTTCTATGAGTTCGAGCGCAAGGTGCATGCCGAGCGCAAGAACGGCGAACTGACTTCCGATAAGCTTGGCCAGTTCTGGCTCGAGGTACAGGCCGAGAGCCTGGGGCCGGCGATCAAGCTGCGCGAGGGCTATGAGGTCTTCTGGACCTACATCCCGCACTTCGTCCATTCGCCCTTCTACGTCTACGCCTATGCCTTCGGCGACTGCCTGGTGAACTCGCTCTACGCGGTCTACCAGAATGCCGAGCACGGCTTCCAGGACAAGTATTTCGAGATGCTGCGTGCCGGTGGCACCAAGCATCATTCCGAACTCCTCGCTCCCTTCGGCCTCGACGCCACCGACCCCGCCTTCTGGCAGATCGGCCTTGGCGTGATCGGCGGCCTGATCGACGAGTTGGAAGCGCTCGACAGTTGATGCTACGGAGCCGTTGAACCGGTAGCGCAGAGCAACAGGTTCGGCGGCGCCGGTCTCGACTTTGCGAAATCGCAGAACAGTTTAGCCGGAATGCATGTGACGGCAGCTCTGTTCTTGTTCTAAATATCTGTTCTTGAAGAACTCTCGGGCCAAATTTTCCGTTAGCTTTCCAGAATCCGTATGATAGCCTTTCCGACTGAAGCTCAGCCGGGCACGCGGCTTAAGCCGGACAGCATCCCGGCCCATGGCAGCGGTCCGGCGAATGCGACAGCGACGGTTGGCAATGGGCGGGAAAGCCGAAAGCCGGCAATCGACGACAGACCGGCTGTTCCCTGAACCGCCGAACCACCAATGGATGATCCGATCTGCCAAGGTCATGACTTGAGACGGCGGCGGACGGATCCGACTGGAGAGAGACGATGACCTTCTTCTACATTGTCCTGGCGTTCCTCGTAGGTGTGTTGGTTGGCTGGTTTATCTGGGGCCGGCTGCGCGGTGAGCTTGACAGCCTGCGCGGCGACCTCAACCGCACCCGCAGCGAGCGCGATAGGCTGCGCGCCGATTCCGATCGTCTGACCGGCGAACTCGACGCCTGCGGCAAGACCCGCGCCGATCTCGAACGCCGGCTGCGTGAAACGTCTACTCCATCGGCCAAACCTTCCAGCTCGGCGCCAGCCGCATTGGTCTCGACACCCGCAACGGCCAAGTCAGCTCCGGCCGCGAAGCCGGCCGCGCCCGCGAAACCCGCCGCGGCAAAGCCTGCCGCCGCCAAGCCAGTTGCGGCCAAATCCGCCGCCAAACCGGCTGCCAGCAGACCTGCGGCTGCCAAGGCGAGCGCCGCTCCGAAGCCCGCCGCTTCAAAGCCGGCTGCAGCCCCGAAGAAGGCTGCAGCGACAGCTGCGAAGGCCGACAATCTGCGCCGCCTGATCGGCATCGGACCGGTCAACGACAAACTGCTCAAGGGCCTTGGCGTCACGACCTACGCCCAGATCGCCGCCTGGACGGCGGCCGACGTCAAGCGCATCGAGGACACGCTGAATTTCGACGGCCGCATCGCGCGCGAAAAGTGGATCGAACAGGCCAAGCTGCTTGCCGCCGGCGACGAGAAAGAATTCGCGCGCCAGTTCCCGACCGCCGGGACCGCCAACAACACCTGATCTGATCATCGGCAATAAGCCCGACAAAGCGGCGCCTTCGGGCGCCGCCTTTGTTTTCGCAAGTGCCACCGTCTTTGCGCCCTGCGACGCCGCTCCCTCGATTGCACGCCGCCCGCCCCCCATATAGAGCGGTTCTGGCGTCATCGATCGCAGCATCCGAGCCCCATGCCCCTGCCCTCTGCCATTTTCCGCAACGATGAAAGCGGCCGCCAGTTGGTCTTCGACCGCCCGGCCGACATCATCGTCGCCTATGAGGCCAAGGATTTTCTGCCGGCTCTGGCGGCCGCGCAGGCGGCATCTGACGCTGGCAAATGGCTGGCCGGCTATTTCTCCTATGAAGCGGGTTATTTGCTCGAGCCGAAGCTGGTGCCGCTGCTGCCCGGGGGCCGGCGCGCGCCGTTGATCTGCCTCGGCGTCTTCGATGCTCCGCTGGAGCAGGCCGTGCCGCAGAGCGGCGCGGCGACCAATGGTCCGATCTTCGATGCAAGAGCGTCATGGTCGCAGGAGCAATACGCTGACCGTTTCGCGCGCCTTCACGAGCACATCCGCAAAGGCGATTGCTACCAGGGCAATCTGACCTTTCCAGTCCATGCGCAGTGGTCCGGCGATCCGCTCGCCGCCTTCGACGCGCTGACCGGACGCCAGCCGGTAAAGTATGGCGCGCTGATTTCGCTCGGCGATCCAATCGTACTGTCGCGCTCGCCCGAACTGTTCTTCGAGATCGACACCGAAGGCTTGATCGAAACCCATCCGATGAAGGGCACCGCACCACGCGGCGCAACCAAGGCCGAGGACGCGCGGCTGAAGGCGTTCCTGCGCAATGACGAAAAGAACCAGGCCGAAAACCGGATGATCGTCGATCTCCTGCGCAACGACATCTCGCTGATCAGCGAAGTCGGCACGCTGGAGGTGCCGGAACTGTTTCGCATCGAGAGCTACCCGACCGTCCACCAGATGGTGAGCCGTGTGCGGGCGAAGCTGTTGCCCGATCTAGGCATCCGCCAGATCTTCGCCGCTCTGTTTCCCTGCGGCTCGATCACCGGCGCGCCAAAAATCCGCGCCATGGAAATCCTGCACGATCTGGAAGCCACGCCTCGTGACGTCTATTGTGGCGCCATCGGCTGGATCGCGCCCGGCGGCACGATGCGCTTTTCGGTGGCGATCCGCACCATCTCGCTCTTTTCCAGCGGCGAGGCCGTCTACAATGTCGGCGGCGGTGTCGTCTTCGATTCGACGGCCGAGGAGGAGTATCAGGAGTGTCTGCTGAAGGCGCGCTTCGCGACGGGAACACCGCCGACTTCGACCTGATCGAGACCATGCGCTGGGAGCCTAGCCAGGGCTTCCTGCGTTTCGAGCGCCACCTCGCGCGCCTCTACGGCTCGGCGGAAGAACTGGGCTTTGCCTGCGATCCGCAGCGGGTCGGCGAGGTATTGGCGAACACTGTCGGGGCGCAGCAGACGGCGCTGCGCACCCGTCTCGTCCTGCGGCGCAATGGCGAGGTTACGGCTGCAGCTCAGCCTTACGAGCCGCTCGCGGCCGACAAGGTCTGGCGGCTGCAACTGGCGCGGGTGCGGCTCTCCTCCACAGACACGCTGCTGCGCCACAAGACCAGCCGACGTCAGCTCTACACCCATGCTCGGTCTGAATATCTTGTCACCCAGGCCGACGAGGTGTTGCTCGCCAATGAGCGCGGCGAAATATGCGAAGGCACGATCACCAATGTCTTCGCCGATTTCGGTGACGGCGTGCTGATGACGCCCCGGCTCGATTGCGGCCTGCTGCCTGGCGTATTGCGCGCCGAGCTTCTGGATGAAGGCCGCGTCCAGGAAGCGATCTACAGCTATGATGAGTTAAAGTCGGCGAAGGCGATCTTCGTCGGCAATTCGCTGCGCGGCTTGATCCCGGCAACATTGGCCTGATACGAAGCGGCTGCGAGAATGACCGGCGATATTGGACACTTTTTAGCAAAGCATGAATTCTCGTCAGCCCACTCACACGCCCTATGATGGCTCCTCAAAGCTCTTCACCATCGGGCTGAAGCCGCTTGAGCTCGACAAATGGATCGAGGTCGACGGGCACCTCATCGACCATCTCGCAGAGAAGCGCCGGCTCTATGCCGAAATTCCCGGCAAGGTGTTCGTCGAGGAGAACGGCACGCGCGACGCCCAGCGCGAAGTGCGCGACCTCATCGAAGCGCATTTGCTGTCGACATTTCCTGAAACGTACCGACAAACCGGTGCCGGCATCGAGATCATCGGCGCCGAAGGCAACAGAGCCGATATCTTCAGCGACGCCCCGCTGGTCGCAGCCTCGCTGCTCGTCCAGGAAGACCTGATCCTGATGCGCCGCGATGACAGCGGCTGGCGGCTCGCCGCCGGGTCACTGTGCTTCCCATCGTCCTGGTCACTGCTCGAAAAATTCGGGCTGCCGCTTCAGCAGATCCACGCACCGGTGCCGGGCTTCGGCCCAGGCACCAGGCCGGCCGAGCTAATCAACCGCATGTTCGACGGTCTGCAGGGTCAGGCCGTCGAGCGCTTCAACTGGTCGATCCAGGCCGACGACGCGCTCTATCACCCGCTCTCCAATGTCGAGCGCATCGACCGTGCCACCAACCGCCCGTCGCGGTTTCCAGATGGCGACGTCAACGCCCACGCCTTCATCCGCGTCGAGCGCCAGACGCTGCGCAAACTGCCCATGTCGCGCGACATCCTGTTCACCATCCGCATCCATCTCGACCCGCTGAAGGTGCTGGCGCGGCATCCCGACCGGGCAACACTTGCCGCATCTTTCGCGGCGCAATTGCTGGCCTTGGATGAGGCTCAACTCGACTACAAGGGCATGACATCGGACCGCGACCGGCTCGCCTTCCTCCTTAACCACATGGCCAATGCTGCCTAGCGGGCGGTTGGCGCTTTTCACTGGTTTGTGACAATGATCTGTGATGTAGCGCATATCCACCGGGCAAAATGCCCGGTTTTTCGCGCGTGTTTTGCCCCCAATTTCCCGGGTTTTTTGAAGGAGTGCTCGATAAAATGGCGAATGAAAACTGGCCCGTTTACGGTGAAATCACCGGCCCTGTCGTAATGATCGGCTTCGGTTCGATCGGACGGGGAACGCTGCCGCTGATCGAGCGCCATTTCAAATTCGACAAGTCGCGCATGACGGTCATCGACCCGCTCGATACCGACCGCAAGCTGCTCGACGAGCGCGGCATCGCCTTCGTCCAGGAACACGTGACCGAGAAGAACTACAAGAAGCTTTTGACCCCGCTTCTGACCAATGGTGGCGGCCAGGGCTTTTGCGTCAATCTGTCGGTCGACACCGGCTCGGTCGACCTGATGCGGCTCTGCCGCAAGCTCGGCGTGCTCTACATCGACACCGTCGTCGAGCCGTGGCTTGGCTTCTACTTCGACACCAAGGCCGACAATGCCAGCCGCACCAACTACGCGCTGCGCGAAGCGATGATCAAGGAGAAGCACGACAAGCCCGGCGGCGCGACGGCGGTTTCGACCTGCGGCGCCAATCCTGGAATGGTCTCGTGGTTCGTCAAGCAGGCGCTGCTCAACCTCGCCGGCGATCTCGGCCTCGAATTTTCCGAACCGGCGCAGGACGACCGCGACGGCTGGGCCAAACTTATGAAAAAGGCCGGCGTCAAGGGCATTCACATCGCCGAGCGCGACACCCAGCGCACCAAGAAGCCGAAACCGATGAACGTGTTCTGGAACACCTGGTCGGTCGAGGGCTTCATCTCGGAAGGGCTGCAGCCGGCCGAGCTCGGCTGGGGCACGCATGAGAAATGGATGCCAAAGAACGGCAAGGAGCACAAACATGGCTCCAAGGCGGCGATCTATCTTGAACAGCCTGGCGCCAACACCCGCGTGCGTTCATGGTGCCCGACGCCGGGCGCGCAATACGGCTTGCTGGTGACCCACAACGAGGCGATTTCGATCGCCGACTTCTTCACCGTGCGCGGCAAGAAGGGCAAGGTCCAATACCGCCCGACCTGCCACTATGCCTATCATCCCTGCAATGACGCGCTGCTGTCGCTGGACGAAATGTTCGGCGCCGCCGGCAAGCCGCAGCCGGTCCACCATGTGCTTGACGAAAACGAGCTGGTCGATGGTGTAGACGAACTCGGCGTGCTGCTCTACGGCCACGACAAGAACGCCTACTGGTACGGTTCGCAGCTGTCGCTGGCCGAAGCCCGCAAGCTGGCGCCCTACCAGAATGCCACCGGCATGCAGGTCACCTCGGCCGTTCTCGCCGGCATGGTCTGGGCGCTCGAAAACCCCGAAGCCGGCATCGTCGAGGCCGACGAGATGGACTACAAGCGCTGCCTGGAAGTGCAGTCCCCGTATCTTGGGCCGGTCAAGGGCTACTACACCGACTGGACGCCGCTCGATAACCGTCCTGGTCTGTTCCCGGAGGACCTCGACAAAAACGACCCGTGGCAATTCCGCAACATCCTCGTCCGATAGCAGTTCCATACCCCTGCCTCACCGCCTTGCAATCGCCCGGAAATCGGGCGATTGAAGGGATGCGGACGAGAGCAGTGTGCATCCATTTGGGCGCACGAGGGACTGCTCTGGAAACTTGAGGCCACGCACATCGTGTTTCCCAAAACGTTGTTTGGCGATTGGGCCGATGCGTCAGGAGAGGATTTCACATGACGATTGCGCGCAAAATTCTTTCGGCGGGCGCGGCGGGCGCTCTTGCGACGATGATTGCCGCCTGCACCACCGGCGGCTCCGACGGGCCGCCGATCTCATCGCAGCCGCGAGGCGTCGAGGGCTCTTGGCTGAACGCCGAAGGCAAGGCGGTCTCGACATTGAACGGCGGCGTCTTCACCACCGTTTCGGCAGAGACCGGCGAGAAATTCGCTGATGGCAGCTATACCAAGACCGGCGCCACCTCGGTTGAGATCAACGGCACCTCGCTGATCCGACAGCAGCCGATCGCCTTCAACTGCCTGCTGGTGTCGATCAACCAGCTGAATTGCACCAGCTCCGCCGGCCAGAATTTCGTCCTGACCAGGCGCAGCTGAGCCTATCTGATATAGCCTTCTAAAAGGGCGGTGGCGCGATGCCGCCGCCTTTTTTATGCCGGCAAACCGATGCCGATTTCGTCCACCCTGATTCTTCTTGCATCGCCACAACCGCGATGGGAACATGACCAAAAGCTGGCTGTTATCCTGCAGTCAAGTAAGAGCGTTAAACGGCTCGACCACATCCATCCGGGAGACGAAGATGAAGAAGCTCGCTGCCATTGCCGCCCTTTCTGCCTCGACGCTTAGCCTGTCGGCCGCACCATCCTTTGCCGACTACACGCTGAACATCCTGCATTTCAACGATTGGCACAGCCGCATCGAAGGCAACAACAAATATGAGTCGACCTGCTCGGCCGAGGAAGAGACCAAGGGTGAATGCATCGGCGGCGCCGGCCGGCTGGTCACCGCGATCGCGCAGGAGCGCAAGAAGCTCGAAGGCCAGAACGTGCTGCTGCTCAATGCCGGCGACAGCTTCCAGGGATCGCTGTTCTACATCACCTACAAGGGCGCCGCGGAGGAGGAATTTCTCAATCAGATCAAGCCCGACGCGGTGACGCTCGGCAATCATGAGTTTGACGATGGCGAGAGCGCGCTGGTACCTTACCTCGACAAGGCGCAGTTCCCGGTCGTCAGCGCCAATGTCCTGCCCAACGACAAGTCCGGCGCCGCGGGCAAGATCAAGCCGTCGATCGTCGTCGAGGTCGGCGGCCAGAAGATCGGCATCATCGGCGCCGTGACTAATGACACGCCGGAACTCGCCTCGCCTGGCCCCAACATCACCATCGCCGACGACGTCAAGTCGATCACGGCGGAGGTCGAGAAGCTGAAGGCGCAAGGCGTCAACAAGATCATCGCCGTCACCCATATCGGCTACAGGCGCGAGCGCGATGTCATTGCCAAGATCCCCGGCATCGACGTGGTCGTCGGTGGCCACAGCCATTCGCTTCTGTCCAATACCGACCCAAAGGCCGAAGGCCCCTACCCGACGATGGTCGACAACCCCGACGGCTCCAAGGTGCCGGTGGTGCAGGCGGCGTCCTATTCGAAATATCTCGGCGAGTTCAAGGTCGTGTTCGACGACAATGGCGTCGTCAAGGAAGCCAGCGGCGACCCGATCTTCCTCGACAAATCGATCACCCCTGATCCCGCCGTGCTTGCCCGCATCAAGGAACTCGGCGCGCCGATCGAGGCACTGAAGAACAAGGAAGTAGCCGAGACCACCGAGGCCATCGACGGCAGCCGCGAGAATTGCCGCACCAAGGAATGCGCGATGGGCAACCTCGTTTCCGACGCCATTCTCGACCGCGTCAAGGGACAGGGCGTCGAGATCGTCGTCTCCAATGGCGGCGGCCTGCGTGCCTCGATCGACAAGGGCACCGTGACCATGGGCGAGGTGCTGACCGTGCTGCCGTTCCAGAACACGCTGGCGACCTTCCAGATTTCCGGCAAGGATCTGGTAGCCGGGCTGGAAAACGGCGTCAGCCAGGTCGAGGACGGCGCCGGCCGCTTCCCGCAGGTGGCAGGTCTCAAATACGCCTTCGACAAGTCGGTCGCGCCCAATGCCGGCCGCGTCAAGTCGGTCGAGGTAATGGAAGGCGGCGCCTGGGCGCCGATCAATCCGGACAAGGACTATCTGGTGGCGACCAACAATTATGTCCGCCAGGGCGGCGACGGCTACAAGGTCTTCGCCGACAAGGCCAAGAACGCCTATGATTACGGCCCCGGCCTCGAACAGGTGGTCGCCGACTATCTCGCCGCGCACCGGCCCTATACGCCGAAACTCGACGGCCGCATCACCGAGGTCGCCGCAACCGTAGCGGCTGCCCCGGCCGCTGAACCGGCAAAACCTGCCGAACCGGCACCTGCTCCGGCCGAGCCGGCAAAACCGGCCGAGGCGGAGCCGGCGATGCCCGCGTTGCCGGCAGGCTCCGGCGACATATCCACCACCCCGCCGAGTGTGCCGGCGGAAACGGCCCCGGCAGCGCCGACCGAACCGGCCAAACCGGCTGAAGCAGCCCCAGCTCCCGCAACGCCTGCCCCCGCCGAGCCGGCAAAGCCGGCCGAGGCCAGCCACGTCATCGTCGCCGGCGATACCTATTGGGACCTCGCCAAGAAGGCCTATGGCGACGGCACCAAATGGAAGGTGATCTCCGAGGCCAACAAGGGCTACGAGCCACGCCGGCTTCCCGTCGGTGCGACCTTGACCATCCCGCCGAAGTAACTTCGCTTCGCGCATGCGACCAGCAAAACCCGTCCGGAAAAACGGGGGGTTTTGGCTTTCAGGGTAAGGTGCGGCCAGACGCAGCATTGAAAACGCGCGCCGCATCGCTAGTTTCGCCGCGACATCGTCGGTTTCGCGCGGTGTCGGGAGACCTTCCATGACGCTTTCCACGCCTGTCGACCCCAAAGCCGCGAAAGCGCTCGGCCCGTTGCCGGCGAGACATCCGCCGGTCAAGGCCGGCAAGATCGGCGTCATGCTGGTCAATCTCGGCACGCCCGACGGCACCGATTTCAAGCCGATGTGGCGCTACCTCCGTGAATTCCTGTCTGATCCGCGCGTCATCGAACTCAACAAGGCGATCTGGTATCCGATCCTCTACGGCCTGGTGCTGACGACGAGGCCGAAGAAGTCCGGCGCCAATTACGCCAGGATCTGGAATCGCGAGAGGGACGAGTCACCGCTGCGTACCTACACCCGCGCCCAGAGCGAAAAACTGACCGAAGCACTGCGCGATCTCCCCAATGTCGTCGTCGACTGGGCGATGCGCTACGGCAATCCTTCGACCGCAAGCGTTGCCGAAAAGCTGGTCTCGCAGGGCTGCGACCGCATCCTTTCCTTTCCGCTCTATCCGCAATATTCGGCGACCACCACAGCGACCGCCAACGACCAGCTGTTTCGCGCGCTGATGAAGATGCGGGCGGCGCCCGCCATCCGCAGCGTGCCGCCCTACTATGCCGAGCCGGTTTATATCGAGGCACTTGCCCGTTCGATCGAGCTGCATCTGGCGACGCTCGACTTTCAGCCCGAGGTGGTCATCACCTCCTATCACGGTATCCCCAAACCCTATTCCGACAAGGGCGATCCCTACCAGGCGCATTGCCTGGAGACGACGCGACTGCTGCGCGAAAAGCTCGGCTGGAGCGAACAGAAGCTGATCACCACCTTCCAGTCGCGCTTTGGCGCACAGGAGTGGCTGCAACCGTATACCGACAAGATGGTCGAGAAACTGGCCAGGGACGGCGTGAAATCGATTGCCATCGTCAATCCCGGCTTTTCCGTCGACTGCATCGAGACGCTGGACGAAATCGGCCGCGAGGCGGCCGAGACCTTCCACCACGCCGGCGGCGCGAAATTCGCCCACATCCCATGCCTCAACGACAGCGCAGAAGGCATGGCGGTGATCGAGGCGATGGTGCGGCGCGAACTGTCGGGCTGGGCCTGAGCCCGCTACGTTGTAGTGATCGATCGCCACTGTTGCGGTATTCTACGCACTAATAATCAGCGATCACCTGATTGTAACATTATTGAAACACACCTAAGTGTTTGGTGAAGTCGGTTGCATGGAATCAACCCCATGGCCGGCATCTGAGGGAGATTTAAATGGACTTCAGTGGTTTCGGTATTGCGATTGGTGCACTTGCCTTTCTGGTGTTGGTGCTTCTTATCAAAGGCATCCGGACAATCCCGCAAGGCTACAATTATACGGTGGAGCGCTTTGGTCGTTACACCAAAACACTAAGCCCCGGCCTCAACCTCATCGTGCCGTTCGTCGACCGTATCGGCGCCAAGATGAACATGATGGAACAGGTGCTCGACGTTCCGAGCCAGGAAATCATCACACGCGACAACGCCATAGTCGGTGTCGACGGCATCGCCTTCTACCAGATCCTCAATGCCGCGCAGGCAGCCTATCAGGTCGCCGGCCTGGAGAACGCCATCCTCAACCTGACGATGACCAACATCCGTACCGTGATGGGCTCTATGGACCTCGACGAACTCTTGTCCAACCGCGACGCCATCAACGAGCGGCTGCTGCGCGTCGTAGACGAAGCGGCGCACCCGTGGGGCATCAAGATCACCCGCGTCGAGATCAAGGACATCAATCCGCCGGCCAACCTCATCGAATCGATGGGCCGGCAGATGACGGCCGAACGTAACAAGCGTGCGCAGATCCTTGCCGCCGAAGGTCTCAAGCAGTCGCAGATCCTCGAGGCCGAAGGCCGCAAGGAAGCCGCCTTCCGCGACGCTGAGGCGCGCGAACGCTCAGCCGAGGCCGAAGCGCGCGCCACCCAGGTTGTGTCGGAAGCCATCTCCAAGGGCGACGTGCAGGCGCTCAACTACTTCGTGGCGCTGAAATACACCGAAGCGATGGGCAAGATCGGTACCGCCAACAACAGCAAGGTCGTGCTGATGCCGATGGAAGCCTCGGCGCTGATCGGCACGCTCGGCGGCATTAGCGAGATCGCCAAAGAGGTGTTTCGCAGCGAAGGCACCGCCGGCGCCGCACGGCAGGCCGCCCGCCCTCCGGTGGTTCGCCCGAGCGAGAATTGAGATCAAGCGAACTGAGGTCATAGGAGCTCACTCTGATGTTCGACCGCATCATTTCCGAACTTGGCCCGTGGAACTGGATGGTTCTGGGCTTTGTCCTCCTGGTGATGGAGGTCGTTGCGCCTGGCATCTTCATGCTGTGGATCGGCATCGCCGCGCTGTTGATCGGCGTGGTTTCCCTGCTGATCTGGGACGCAAGCTTCTGGACCTGGGAAGTCCAGGTCCTCGCCTTCCTGGCGCTGTCGCTGGTCTCGGCCTTCGCCGGCAAGAAGCTGGTTGGCGGGCGTCATGACGCGACCGACCAGCCGCTGCTCAACCGCCGCGGCGCACAGATGGTCGGCAAGATGGCTACCCTTGCCGAACCGATCAAGGATGGTCGCGGTCGCATAAAACTCGGCGACACGCTGTGGCGCGTCTCCGGTCCCGACCTGCCGGCCGGCACACAGGTGCGCGTCGTCAGCTCGGCCGACACCGATCTGGAATTGACGGTCGAGGCTGTCTGAACACCCAAAAGCGCGCTGCGCATTTTTGGCAAAAAATCGAAGCGCGTCGCGTAGGTCACCCCAATGCGACGCGCTTTGAGCTTCCTCAGGCCGCGCCGATGCGCAGCAAATCGTGGAAGTGAATCACCCCCACGGGCATCCTGTTTTCGGTCACCACCAGCGCACCGATATTGTGTTCGTTGAGAAGCGCGATCGCCGTGCCGGCCAGAGTCTGAGGATCGACCGTCTTCGGTGTGCGGGTCATGATGTCGTCCACGGCGATATCGGCCAGGTTGCGATGCAAATTGCGCGCGACATCGCCGTCGGTGATGATCCCGACCAGTTCGCCCTTCGCGTCGACGACGCAGACACAGCCGACTTTCTTGTTCGACAGCGTCATGACCGCTTCAGGCATCTTGGTGCCCAGCACGGCAAGCGGAATCTGATCGCCCACCCGCATGATCTCGGAGACCAGCATCAGATTGGCGCCGAGTTGGCCGCCAGGATGAAAAGTACGGAAATGGTCGGGGGTGAAGCCGCGCGCTTCGAGCAGCGCGATGGCTAGCGCATCCCCGACCACCAGTTGCAGCAGCGTCGATGTCGTCGGCGCTAGGCCGTGCGGGCAGGCTTCCGGCACGGATGGCAGAAGCAGCACCACGTCGGCCGCGCGCGCCAGCGCCGAAGTCGCGCCTGCGGTTATCGCAATCAGCGGGATCGAGAAGCGCCTGGAATAGGCGACGATGCCCGTCAATTCCTTGCTCTCGCCGGACCATGACATGGCGATGATGGCATCGTCCCTGGCGATCATGCCGAGGTCGCCGTGATTCGCCTCCGCCGGATGGACGAAGAAGGCAGGCGTGCCGGTCGAAGCCAGACTCGCCGCGATCTTGGTGCCGATATGGCCGCTTTTGCCGACGCCGGTAACGATGACGCGGCCATCGATGCGCGAGATAATGTCGACGGCGTGCGCGAAGGGTTCGGCCAGTCCGTTTTCCAGCGCGGCAGCCAATGCCGCCACGCCGGCCTGTTCCGTGGCTACCGTTCTCAGCGCCGAGGCGATCGAAGCCTGACTGTCCAAAGGCTTCTTTTCTGGGGATCTCGCATGCATGGCTGATGCGATTAGCGCGTTGCCGTTCGCCTGTCCAACAGAATTGCCGTCCGGCCAGGTCTGACAGGCACCCCTTCAACCCTCCGTTAACCATCCCCGTTTACGGTTCGGTAAGTATGGCGCGCTTGCGCCGCGCAAGCAGTGGTGACGATGTCGCGGGCCCATCCTGAAAAGAAAAAAGGTCGAACGGGCAAAGCCTTTTGCGCTCTGCTCTTGGCGACGAGCATGCTCGCTCTGCTGCGGCCAACTGCGCTTCATGCCCAGGAAACCGAGCTGCGCGGTGAAGTCTCGGAATCGGCGATCCTGTCCGACCAGCAGCGCCGGGCCAGGCAATTGAGCAAGGCCAACACGCAGGTCAAGCCGGTTCCTGCCAACACCGCCCCCACGGAGAACACGCCAACCGCCTATGTGCCGGCCAGCGATGGCGCCTTGCCGGACGACACCGACCCGTCACAAGCCGGCGCAAACAGCATTTTCGACCCGCCGCAAGCCACCGACGATTCGTTCGCCGACCAACCGCCAACCGTCCAGCCACGCCGGCCGTCGACGGCAAAACAGCGCGCCGTCGCTGCGGACAAGACCAAGGACAAAACCAAGGCTGCCGACAAGAAGAAGCCTGGCCAGGCCACGGACTCGACCACGACCGGAACAACGCCGACCGACACGACGACAGACGACACCGAGCAGGATACGGCCAACCGCCGTGCCCTCACCGTCGATAGCGTCGACCGGCAGAAGCTCGATCCCGGCGCCGAGCGCACCGATGCCATCGAGGGTCAGAAGAAGAAGCCAGAGGACGCTCCGTACGCGGCAACCGGGATCAAGGTCGGCTCCTTCCTGCTCCGGCCGACGCTGGAGCAGGGCGTTACCGTCACGTCGAACGCCGATTCCAGCAGCGGCGGCAAGTCGGCGGTGCTGTCCGAAACGGCGCTGCGTTTCTCTGCCGCCTCCGACTGGCGCGAGAATTCGGCTGTCATCGACGGCTACGGCAACTTCCGCAACACCATTTCGGGCCAGAAGATCAACGAGGGGCGCGGTCGTATCGAAGGCACGCTCAATGCCGACCTCGACAATGAACTGCGCGCCATCGCCAAACTCGGCTACGAGATTGCGCCGGAATCGGCGTCCTCGCCCGACGCCATTGCCGGCGTCACCGCGCAGCCGATACGCCAGACCGTCGACGGCAGCCTCGCCGTCAAGAAGGATGTCGGCAAGCTCCGCTTCGCGCTGACCGGCGCGGTCTCCCACGATATCTATGGCGACGCGAAGCTGACGGACGGCACCGTGTTGTCACAGAAGGATCGCGATTCCACCCTTTACACCGCGACCTTGCGCACCGGTTACGAGATCTCGCCCGCCATCACGCCTTTCGCCGAAGTCGAAGTCGGCCGACGCGCCTATGATCTGCGCGTCGATTCAAGCGGCTTTGAACGGTCGTCGACGCGGCTTGGCGCGCGCGCCGGTGTCGAAGTGGACATGGGCGAGAAACTGGCCGGCGAATTCTCCGCCGGCTGGCTCCGGGAAGCGATCGACGACAACCGGCTGGAGGCGAATTCGGGGGCGTCGGTGAATGCCGACCTTAAATGGTCGCCCGAACGCGGCACCATCATCGGCCTGACCGCGCAGACCATGATCGAAGACACGACGACCGCGAATGAGAGCGGCGACCTCCTCTATTCAGGCCGCCTCACCGGCGAACGGCAGATCCGCGCCGACCTGACCGGCAACGCCGCCCTTGGCCTCGACTGGCGCGACTACACCGGCTCCGACGGGCATGACCTGACGCTGAGCGCCGAGGCCGGGCTGACATGGTGGCTGAACCGCTATGTCGGCCTCACCAGCCGCGCCCGCACCGAAAAGCTGACCAGCAATCTGCCCGGGCGCAACTACACCGCCAACAGCGTCTATTTGGGGCTGAAATTGCAGCGTTAGCTAGAAGGCGGCGCCGCGGCGCTCGGACGGCTTCATCTCGTCGAGCAGCGTGCGGATGACGCCGGCCATGTTCTCGTTCATGTCGCTGCGCCACAGCGCGAAGGCGACATTGGCTTCGACGAATCCTTCCGGCGAGCCGCAATCGAATGTGCGGCCCTGATAGTGGTAGCCAAAGAACGGCTGCTGCTTTTCCAGCTTCAGCATCGCGTCGGTGAGCTGGATCTCATTGCCGGCGCCCTTTTCCTGGCTTTCGAGGATCGTGAAGATCTCGGGCTGCAGGATGTAGCGGCCGTTGATGTAGAGATTGGACGGCGCGGTGCCGGTCTTTGGCTTTTCGACCATCTCGGTGATGCGGAAGCCGTGATGCGTGTCCTCGCCGCGGCCGACAATGCCATATTTGTGGGTTTCGGCCGGATCGCATTCCTGCACGGCGATGATGTTGTTGCCGGTCTCCTCATAGAGTTCGACCATGGCCTTCATGCAGCTCTTTTCCGACTGCATGATCATGTCGGGCAGCAAGAGCGCGAACGGCTCATCGCCGACCAGTTCGCGCGCGCACCAGACGGCGTGGCCGAGGCCCATCGGCACCTGCTGGCGGGTGAACGAGGTCTGCCCCGGCGCCGGCTGCAGCCGCTGCAGGCGGGCCAGCTGCTCGTCCTTGCCGCGCTGCGCAAGTGTGTCGTAGAGCTCGAACTGGATATCGAAATGGTCCTCGATGACCGCCTTGTTGCGGCCGGTGACGAAGATGAAATGTTCGATGCCGGCCTCGCGCGCCTCATCGACGACATACTGGATGACCGGCCGGTCGACGACGGTCAGCATTTCCTTCGGGATGGCCTTGGTGGCCGGGAGGAACCGCGTGCCGAGACCGGCGACCGGGAAAACTGCCTTGCGAACTCGCTTCATGCGTCAATTATCCGTTTGATTGCCTGCTCCGCAATCCCGTTTCGAGACATTTTCACGCCGAAATCGAGGATTACGAGCTGCTGGTGAGAACTTCCAGTGCCTAAAACATCGACATGTCTTTTCGTTCCAGGCGCCGCCTATGGTAAACTAATTCCTAACCCGGTTCGGCGATGAATGGTCTTTCCTGAGATTGTGAAGGAGGAAAAGATGTCCGTTCGCAGTGCCGCAAAACGCTTTACCAGCGTCCTGACGGCGGCCAGCCTCTCGCTCGCCTTGCTGATGCCGGCCGGACCGGCCTTTGCCGATGCCGGTTTCCGGCAATGGGTCGCCGGCTTCCGCGCCACCGCCGTGGCGGGCGGTGTTTCCGGCGCGGTCTACGACCAGGCGTTCCGCGGCATCAACGAACCCGACCCGGTGGTGCTGGAAAAGGCCCGTACCCAGCCTGAGTTCAGCGCGCCCGCCTGGGACTATTTCGACAACCGCGTCCATGATCAGTCCGTTGCGGTAGGCCAGCAGATGGCCAAGAAATGGAAGCCGTGGCTGGACCGGATCGAAGCGAGGTTCGGCGTCGATCGCTACATCCTGCTCGCCATCTGGTCGATGGAATCGAACTATGGCGAGATCCTCAAGCGCGACGACATCATGCGCAATGTCATCCGCTCGCTGGCGACGCTCGCCTATGGCGACCCGAAGCGGTCGAAATTCGCCCGCACCCAACTGGTCGCCGCGCTAAAAATCCTGCAGACCGGCGACATCGACGAAAGCCACCTGATGGGCTCCTGGGCCGGTGCCATGGGCCAGACCCAGTTCATCCCGACCAGCTATCAGCATTATGCCGTCGACATGGACGGCAACGGCAAGCGTGACATCTGGAATTCGATCCCCGATGCGCTGGCGACATCAGCCAATCTGCTGAAGAAGAATGGCTGGCAAGGCGGCAAGACCTGGGGCTATGAGGTCACCATTCCGGCCGGCAAACTGCCAGCTGGCTCGAAGACGCTGGCGCAGTGGCAGGCGCTCGGCGTCGCTAGGGCCAATGGCAAGCCGTTCAGGAACGCAACCGACAAGGCGACGCTGAAAGTGCCGGACGGCCGCGGCGGACCGGCCTTCCTGATGATCAAGAACTTCTCCGTCATCAAGGCCTACAACAACGCCGACAAATATGCCCTCGCCGTCGGCCTTCTTGCCGACGAAATCGCCGGCTCTACTGGTCTGGTGCAGGACTGGAAGCGGCCTTTCACCAAGCTGTCCTTCGAGGAAAGGCAGGAGTTGCAGAAACGGCTTTCGCAGCACGGGCTTTACGACGGCAAGTTCGACGGCAAGATCGGTGACGGCACGAAAACCGCCATCATGACCTATCAGGCAAAGGTCGGCTTGACCCAGGACGGGTATCCGAGCATGGAAGTGCTCAAATGGCTCAGAAAGAAATAGGGCCAGCTGCGGTGCCGCGCATTTGTGACGCGCAAGGGACGCTGTAGCATCGATCTGCGCATGATCCCTGCGAGGGTCATGCACAAAGGGATGGAGAGGGAGCTTGGTTTCGGCAGCGCGTATCCGTGTGATCGTTTTCCGCTTGCCGATCCTCGTTCTGGCCATCGTTGTCCTGGCGACGGGAGTCGCCGGCACTTTCCACACACCGGCTTTGGCGCAGGAACAGCCGCAGAGCCGCGGCTGGTCGCTGCGCGACCTGTTGTTCCCGCGCCGCAGCGAACGCATCGAGCCGCCGCTCGATATCCGAAAGGCGAAGCCGAAGGTCAAGAAAAAGCCCCGTGCGCCCGTTGAACCTGCCGTTCCGATTGTCGAGAAGGCGCCGGATTCCCGCGTCATCCTGGTGATCGGCGATTTCATGGCGAGCGGCCTTGCCGAGGGCCTCGACACCGCCTTTGCCGCCAACCCCGCCATCAGGATCGTCGAGCGCGCCAACGGCTCGTCAGGCTTCGTGCGTGATGACGTCTACAACTGGCCCGAACAGGTCAAATCGCTGATCGAGACGGAGAAGCCGGCAGCGGTCGTCGTCATGCTCGGCTCCAACGACCGCCAGCAGATGCGCGTCAACGACGTGCGCGAGCAGCCGCGTTCCGAGAACTGGACCAAGGAATACGAGCGCCGGACCGAGGCATTCGGCAAGGCGCTGGCGTCGACCAAAGTGCCGTATCTGTGGGTCGGCATGCCGGCCTTCAAGGCGCCGAAGATGACCTCCGACATGCTGGCCTTCAACGACATCTACCATTCGGCCGCCGAGAAGAACGGCGGCGAATTCGTCGATGTCTGGGACGGGTTCGTCGACGAGAACGGCGCCTTCGTCTCGACCGGCCCCGACATGAACGGCCAAGCCGTGCGGCTGCGCTCCGACGACGGCATCAACGTCTCGAAGGCCGGCAAGCGCAAGCTCGCCTTCTACACCGAAAAACCGCTGGCCAAGATACTCGGCCTGGCAGCACCGGGAAGCGTGGTAACGGCTGCCGCACCCGCCGGTGCCCCGGTCGAGGCGCCGTCCCTGCCCGCCGCCCCCATCGTGGTCGACCGCACGGTGCCGATGCTGCTCAACGATCCGGCGCTCGACGGCGGTACCGAACTTCTCGGCGCCGCGGCGACGCCGAAGGCCAATCCGCAGCTGCCTGGCGAAAAGTTGATCCTCGAAGGCAAGGCCCCCGAGGCGTCACCCGGCCGCGCCGACGATTTCTCCTGGCCGCCGAAGGCCGCTGCCGCGACTGATACGACGACGGCGATCAACCGTTAGCGAGGCAACACCGTCGACCCCATCAGCGCTTCGTCGATCGAGCGCGCCGCCTGGCGGCCCTCCCGGATCGCCCACACCACCAACGACTGGCCCCGGCGCACATCACCGGCGGCAAAAAGCTTGTCGACGCTGGTCTTGTAGTCGCGATCGTTGGCTTCGACATTCCTGGAACGCCGCCTGTCGGTCGTGATCTTCATCTGACCGTCCAGCTCCTTCGCCACGCCCACGGCAGCCGGTCCGGCAAAGCCGATGGCGATGAAGGCGAGATCGGCGCGGATGACGAATTCGGTGCCGGCGATCGGCTTGCGCTTCTCGTCGACCTCGCAGCACTTCACACCGGTCAGCTGGCCATCTTCGCCGATGAATTCGAGCGTCGCCACCTGGAATTCGCGCTCCGCACCTTCGGCCTGCGACGACGACGTCCGCATCTTCGTCGCCCAGTAGGGCCAGACCGCGAGCTTGTCTTCCTTTTCCGGCGGCTGCGGGCGGATGTCGAGCTGGGTGACGCGCACCGCGCCCTGGCGGAAGGCCGTGCCGACGCAGTCGGACGCGGTATCACCGCCGCCGACGACGACGACATGCTGGCCGCCGGCGATGATCGGATGCGACGGCCATGCCACCGACTGGATCGGCTCGCCGCCGACCCGGCGGTTCTGCTGCACCAGATAGGGCATGGCATCATAGACGCCGCCGAGATCGTCGCCCGGAATGTTTGCCGGACGCGGCGATTCCGAACCGCCGCAATAGAGCACCGCATCATATTCGGCGAGCAGCTCTGCCACGGGCTTGTCGACACCGACATTGACGCCGCAATGGAAGGTCACGCCCTCGCCCTGCATCTGCTCGATGCGGCGGTCGATATAGTGCTTCTCGATCTTGAAGTCGGGAATGCCATAACGCATCAGCCCGCCGGGGCGGCTCTCACGCTCGTAGACACTGACCTCGTGCCCGGCGCGGCCGAGTTGCTGCGCCGCAGCCATGCCGGCCGGGCCGGAGCCGATGACGGCGACCCGCTTGCCGGTCTTCTTCTCTGGCGGATAGGGCCGGATATGGCCGGTCTCGTAAGCCTTGTCGGCGATTGCCTGCTCGACCGTCTTGATAGCGACCGGAATGTCCTCGAGGTTCAGCGTGCAGGCTTCCTCGCAAGGCGCGGGGCAGATGCGGCCGGTGAATTCGGGGAAATTGTTGGTCGAATGCAGGTTGCGGATCGCATTGTCCCAGTCGCCATTATAGACGAGATCGTTCCAGTCCGGGATCTGGTTGTGGATCGGGCAACCGGTCGGCCCGTGGCAGAACGGGATGCCGCAATCCATGCAGCGCGCGGCCTGTTTCTCGACCTCCTTGTCCGACATCGGCAGCGTGAACTCGCGAAAATGCCGGATGCGGTCGGAGGCCGGCTGGTACTTGTGCACCTGCCGGTCGATTTCGAGAAAGCCTGTTACCTTGCCCATAGTCCAGTTCCTGCTGTCCAGATGGTGCGGGTTCGCCGCACCCGTTAACCCCTTGAGGCAGCCATGGCAACCTTGCGTCGGAGGTCAAACTGTCGCTGAAAGTTCCGGGAAGCCTGGGCTTCCCGGCAAGTTCTCAAAAGCCTATTCCGCCGCCACGCCCATGCGCATGCGTTCCATCTCGATCAGCGCACGGCGGTATTCGACCGGCATGATCTTGCGGAATTTCGGCCGGAATGTCGTCCAGTCGTCGAGGATCTCGCGGCCGCGTACCGAACCCGTAAAATGGACGTGGTTCGAGATCAGCTGGTAGAGCCGCTCCTCGTCATGGCTGGTCATGTCGCCGGAGACGTCGACGCGGCCCTTGTGGTCGAGGTCGCCGCCATGGTGCAGCAGCCTCTCCATCAGATCGTCTTCTTCCGGCACCGGCTCCAGCTCGACCATCGCCATGTTGCAGCGCGCGGCGAAATCGCCGGCTTCGTCCAGCACATAGGCGACCCCGCCCGACATGCCGGCGGCGAAGTTGCGGCCGGTCTGGCCGATGACGACGACGATGCCGCCGGTCATGTACTCGCAGCCATGGTCGCCGACACCTTCGACGACGGCGGCCACGCCCGAATTGCGCACCGCGAAGCGTTCGCCGGCGACACCGGCGAAATAGGCCTCGCCCTCGGTGGCGCCATAGAGCACCGTATTGCCGACGATGATCGATTCAGCCGCGACGATCTTGGATTCTTCCGGCGGCCGGATGACGATGCGTCCGCCCGACAGGCCCTTGCCGACATAGTCGTTGGCGGCGCCGACAAGCTCGAATGAAATGCCGCGCGCCAGGAAGGCGCCGAAGGACTGGCCGGCAGTGCCGGTCAGCTTCACCTGGATCGTGTCTTCGCGCAGGCCCTTGTGCCTGAAACGCTTGGCCACTTCGCCCGACAGCATGGCGCCGGTCGAACGGTCGACATTGCGGATGTCGACCTCGATCTTGACCGGCTGCTTGGTCTCGAGCGCGGGCTTGGCCAGTTCGATCAGCTTGCGGTCGAGCACATCGTCGATCGGGTGCTTCTGCCGCTCGGTCCAGTGCACCGCTTCATGCGGCGCGTCCGGCTTGAAGAACATCTTGCCGAAATCGAGCCCGCGCGCCTTCCAGTGCTGGATCATCTCGCGCTTTTCCAGAAGGTCGCTATCGCCGATGATCTGGTCGATATGGGTGTAGCCCATCTCGGCGAGCAGCCCTCTCACCTCTTCCGCCACATAGAAGAAGAAGTTGATGACATGCTCGGGCGTGCCCTTGAAGCGCTTGCGCAGCACCGGGTCCTGCGTCGCGACGCCGACCGGGCAGGTGTTGAGATGGCACTTGCGCATCATGATGCAGCCGGCCGCGATCAGCGGCGCGGTCGAGAAGCCGAACTCGTCGGCGCCGAGCAGCGCACCGATGATGACGTCGCGCCCGGTACGCAAGCCGCCGTCAACCTGCAGCGCGACGCGCGAGCGCAGCCCGTTCAGCACCAGCGTCTGGTGCGTCTCGGCAAGGCCCATTTCCCACGGGCTGCCGGCGTGCTTGAGCGAGGTCAGCGGCGATGCACCAGTGCCGCCATCATAGCCCGAGATGGTGATGTGGTCGGCGCGCGCCTTGGCGACGCCGGCCGCAACCGTACCGACGCCGACTTCCGAGACCAGTTTGACCGAGACGTCGGCGGCCGGATTGACGTTCTTCAGGTCGTAGATCAGCTGCGCCAGATCCTCGATCGAATAGATGTCGTGATGCGGCGGCGGCGAGATCAGGCCGACGCCGGGCGTCGAGTGCCGGACCTTGGCGATTGTCGCGTCGACCTTGTGGCCGGGAAGCTGGCCGCCCTCGCCTGGCTTGGCGCCCTGCGCGACCTTGATCTGCATGACATCGGAATTGACGAGATACTCGGCCGTCACGCCGAACCGCCCCGAAGCGACCTGCTTGATCGCCGAACGTTCGGGGTTCTTGCCGCCGCCGGGCAGCGGCAGATAACGGTCGGCCTCTTCGCCGCCCTCGCCGGTGTTCGACTTGCCGCCGATCTGGTTCATGGCGCGCGCCAGCGTGGTATGCGCTTCGCGCGAGATCGAGCCGAACGACATAGCCCCGGTCGAGAAGCGCTTGACGATGTCGGCCGCCGACATCACGTCCTCCATCGCGACCTTCTTGCGGCCGGTCTCCTCCGCCAGCTTGATCCTGAACAGGCCGCGAATGGTCTGGGCACGGGCCGTCTCGCTGTCGATCTGCGCCGAGTATTCCTTGAACGTATCCCATGAGCCCTGACGCACGGCGTGCTGCAAGGTGGCGACCGCGTCTGGCGACCACATATGGGCTTCGCCGCGCATGCGGTACATGTATTCGCCGCCGACCTCGAGACTGTTGCGCAGCACCGGATCGTTGCCGAAGCCGTCGGTGTGGCGGCTGAGCGTCTCGGCCGCGACCTCGTCCAGGCCCACACCTTCGATCAGCGTCGCGGTGCCGGTGAAGTACTTCTCGACGAAATCCGACTTCAGCCCGATGGCGTCGAAGATCTGCGCGCCGCAATAGGACTGGTAGGTCGAGATGCCCATCTTGGACATCACCTTAAGGATGCCCTTGCCGATCGACTTGATGTAGCGCGAGACGACTTCGTACGCGTCGACCTCCGCCGGCAGTTCGCCGCGCTTGTGCATGTCGAGCAGCGTGTCGAAGGCGAGGTACGGATTGATCGCCTCGGCGCCATAGCCGGCGAGGCAGCAGAAATGATGCACTTCGCGCGGCTCGCCGGATTCGACGACCAGACCGACCGCGGTGCGCAGGCCCTTGCGGATCAGGTGGTGATGCACCGCCGCCGTCGCCAGCAATGCCGGGATGGCGATGCGGTCCGGACCGACCTGCCGGTCCGACAGAATGATGATGTTGTAGCCGCCGGCGACAGCTGCTTCCGCCCGCTCGCACAGACGTTCGACGGCGCCCTGCATGCCGGCCGCGCCCTCGCTCGACCCATAGGTGATATCGATCGTCTTGGTGTCGAAACGGTCCTCGGTGTGGCCGATGGAGCGGATCTTTTCCAGATCGCCATTGGTCAGGATCGGCTGGCGCACTTCAAGCCGCTTGCGGCGCGAATTGCCGACCAGATCGAAGATGTTCGGCCGCGGCCCGATGAACGACACCAGGCTCATCACCAACTCCTCGCGGATCGGGTCGATCGGCGGGTTGGTGACCTGGGCGAAGTTCTGCTTGAAATAGGTGTAGAGCAGCTTCGACTTGTCCGACATCGCCGAGATCGGCGTGTCGGTGCCCATCGAACCCACGGCTTCCTGGCCGGTGGTCGCCATCGGCGACATCAACAGCTTGGTGTCTTCCTGACTGTAGCCGAACGCCTGCTGGCGATCGAGCAGGCTGACATCTTTGCGCAGCGCGCGCGGTTCAACCGGCTTCAGATCCTCCAGGATCAGCTGCGTGTTGTTGAGCCAGGTCTTGTAGGGGTGCCTGGTCGCGATCTCCGACTTGATCTCCTCGTCGGAAATGATGCGGCCCTTGGCGAGGTCGATCAGAAGCATGCGGCCGGGCTGCAGCCGCCACTTCTTGACGATCTTTTCCTCCGGCACCGGCAGCACGCCGGCTTCCGAGGCCATGATGACGCGGTCGTCGTCGGTGACGATATAGCGCGCCGGGCGTAGTCCGTTGCGGTCGAGGGTGGCGCCGATCTGGCGGCCATCGGTAAAGGCGACCGCGGCCGGCCCATCCCATGGCTCCATCAGGGCTGCATGGTATTCGTAGAAAGCCTTGCGGTCGGCATCCATGAGCTTGTTGCCGGCCCAGGCTTCCGGGATCAGCATCATCATGGCGTGGCTGAGGCTGTAGCCGCCCTGGAACAGGAATTCGAGCGCATTGTCGAAGCACGCAGTGTCGGACTGGCCGTCATAGGAGATCGGCCACAGCTTCGAGATGTTGT
This sequence comes from Mesorhizobium caraganae, assembly GCF_016836705.1. GTDB lineage: Bacteria > Pseudomonadota > Alphaproteobacteria > Rhizobiales > Rhizobiaceae > Mesorhizobium > Mesorhizobium caraganae. The sequence continues at coordinate 113,314 of NZ_JAFCGY010000005.1, forward strand.
TGCCGAACAGTTCGGAATCGACCGAGGCCTGGCGCGCCGCCATCCAGTTGTTGTTGCCGCGCACAGTGTTGATCTCACCATTATGCGCGACCATGCGGTAGGGATGCGCCAGCTTCCACGACGGGAAGGTGTTGGTCGAGAAGCGCTGGTGGACGAGGATCAGCGCCGTCTCGAAACGCGGATCCGACAGATCCTTGTAGTAGGCGCCGACCTGATAGGCCAGGAACATGCCCTTGTAGACGATGGTGCGTGCCGACAGCGACACGCAGTAGGCGCCGATATCCCTGTTGTCGTTCTCGGCGTAGATGCGGCCGGAAATGACCTTGCGCAGCAGGTACAGCCTGGCCTCGTATTCCTCGTCGTCGGGAATGTCGGCCGTGCGGCCGATAAAGACCTGGCGATGGAACGGTTCGGATGCCGCGATATCGGGCGCCTTCGACAGCGACGAATTGTCGACCGGCACGTCACGGAAACCGAGCAGCGGCAGCCCCTCGGACTGCGCCGATTCGGCGATGATGTCTTCGACATGAGCGCGCAGTGCAGCTTCCTGCGGCATGAACCAGTGGCCGACGCCGTATTGGCCCGCCGCCGGCAGTTCGACGCCCTGGGCCGCCATCTCCTCGCGGAAGAAGCGGTCCGGAATCTGCACCAGCACGCCGGCGCCGTCGCCCATCAGCGGATCGGCGCCAACGGCGCCGCGATGCGTCAGGTTTTCGAGCACGAACAGCCCGTCCTTGACGATCTGGTGCGACTTGACGTTCTTCATGTTGACGATGAAGCCGACGCCGCAGGCGTCATGCTCGTTGCGCGGATCATAGAGACCCTGCGCGGCCATACCATTGGTGGTTCGGCCGCCATTGGTCAGGCCAGTGGTAATGGATGGATTTTTAACGGCTGCCGCTTTCGTCTGCGCGGCCTGGCCGGTAATCGCAGATGGCGTCAGTTCCGTCATCGTCCTGTCCTCCGTTCCGGCCCCTGGCACTTCTTGCGTTTGGGGCGCTGGTCTACCTTGGGAAGCGACTGGCTTCCGCTCTCATTCTTGCGGCACGTCTTGCGAAATCCTTGGCGAACCGAGCGATGCGCCGCCGGCTCGTATCCGGTATCGTACAGGCCACAGCCGAGCCGTCTACCCGTCGCTCGCGGCAACGGCCGGAGTGGCCCAAATGATACGCCAATCCAGCCTGACGTGTGCGACAAAATAAGACAGCACTACTGTCCTAAATTTTTATGGCAGAAATCCCGGGCACACACAAGACCGATTCACAAAAATCTTGGACGTTTGGCGACAGAAAATTACGCGACGCGCGCTCGAAACGAAAACTTCGGTCCCTGCACGCCTTCGTGATCGGCCGCTGGCTTTACCGCTTTTTCAGCCCTTGGCCCTTGCGCGTCAAACCCTGAAGCGGCCATGGTCGCGCTCCTTTTCGCAAACAGCCATGGACTTTCCGAATGTTCTTTGCATCCGACAACTGGGCGGGCGTCCATCCCGATATCTCGGCCAACCTGACCCGCCATGCTGCCGGCATCGCCACCGCCTATGGCGATGGCGACCTCGACCGCGCCATCTACAAGCGCTTCAACGAGATTTTCGAGCGCGAGGTCGCGGTCTTCTTCGTTGCCACCGGCACGGCGGCCAACGCGCTGTCCATGGCGTCGTTGAACCGGATCGGCGGCGTCGCCTTCTGCCATGCGGAAGCGCATATGAATGTCGATGAATTCGGCGCCGCGGGTTTTTACACCGGCGGCGCGCGCATGTCGCCCGTCCCCGGACCTCTGGGGCGCATCAATCCGCAGGCGCTCGACCGGGCCATCAAGCGCTATTCGCAGGATCTCGTCCCTGCCGGCCAGCCGATGGCGGTGACAATCACCCAGGCGACCGAAGTCGGCACCGTTTACACCGTCGACGACGTCAAAGCTGTCTCGGAGGTGGCTCGCCGTCACAAGCTGCCGCTGCACATGGACGGTGCGCGCTTCGCCAATGCCGTTGCGGCGACAGAAGTCAGCCCAGCGGAAATGACCTGGAAGAGCGGTGTCGACATCATCTCCTTCGGCGGCACCAAGAATGGCTGCTGGATGGCCGACGCGGTCGTCGTCCTCAATCCCGATGTGGCGGGCGACCTGCGCCTGCTTCGTCAGCGCGCCGGGCAGACCTTCTCCAAGGCGCGCTTCATCTCGGCCCAGTTCGAGGCCTATTTTGCCGACGATCTGTGGCTGAGGATGGCGCGCCACGCCAATGCGATGGCCGCAAGGCTGGCCGCGGCGATCGAGGACGCGCCGTCCGGCCGGCTGGCCTGGCTGCCGCAGGCCAATGAAGTGTTTGCCATTCTCGACCGCAGCAAGGCGGAAAAAATGCAAGGCGACGGCGCCAAATTCTACGAATGGGGCGTGCCGCAAAGTTTCGACGGCCACCTCGGCGACAATGAAGCGATCTACCGCTTTGTCGCCAGCTTCGCCACGACCACCGAAGAGGTGGACCACCTCGGCCACATGATCGCCTGAGCTTTCCGATGACCAGACCACCCCTCGGCTCAACCATGCGGCTGCTTCGCCCGGCGCCAAACGTGCTGGGCTTCTACGATGGCCGCATCGACGGCGTTCGTGCCTGGTCGGACGAGCCGAACTGGCTGGACGACGGCGCCTATGCCCTCGGGATCTGCACCTATGCGATCGTCGACGGGCCACAGGCGCTTGTCTACGACACGCATATTTCGCTGCCCCATGCGCGCACTATCAGGCAGACGCTCGAAGACATGGGCGTCAGCTCGATCCGGGTCGTGCTCAGCCATTGGCATGACGATCATATTGCTGGCAACGAGGTGTTTCAGGATTGCGAAATTATCGCCAATAGGCTCACCGCCTCGGCGCTGGCGAACAACCGGGCCGAGATCGAAGGCGGCGTTCCGCCGATCAAGCCGCTCGTGCTGCCGAACAGGACCTTCGAAGGCAGTCTTGACCTCACGGCTGGGTCGATCGCCGTCGAGTTGCGCCAGGTCGAAATCCACAGCCATGACGGCACGGTGCTGTTCATGCCCGAAACCGGCCTGCTTCTGCCAGGCGACACACTCGAGGATCCGATCACCTATGTCAGCGAGGCGGATCGTCTGGCGCAACATCTGGTCGATCTCGAACGCATGGCCGGCTGGCCGATAGACCGCATCCTGCCCAATCACGGTTCGCTCGAAGCGATAGAACGAGGCGGCTACGACAAAGGCCTCCTCGCCGCCACGCAAGCCTACGTTCAAAAACTGCTCCGCTGCCGGCACGAGCCCGATCTGGCGAAGCAGGATTTGAAAACCTTCGGCGCCGACATGTTCGCCACCGGTGCGGTAGAGTACTTCGCGCTATACGAACCCGTTCATCGGCAAAACGTCGAGGCCGTGCTCGCAACCGGCACTGGCCGCTAGGCCAAGAAAGGCCGCACCAACAACTCCAGGCCAAGCAGGATCAAAAAAATCAGGAACCAGCGCCGGAAGGTCGCCGGGCTGATCCGCTGCCGCAGCAACTGTCCCAGCCACATGCCGAGCAGCGCCGGCAGGACCGCCAGCGACGACATCGCGATATGCTCGACCTGGAAGGCGCCATGCGAGGCAAGGCCGGCGGCAAGCGCGATGGTCGATACGGTAAAGGAAAGACCGAGCGCCTGGATCAGGTCCTCGCGGTTCAACCCCAATGCCTGGATGTAGGGCACCGCAGGGACGACGAACACGCCGGTGCCGCCGGTAACGAGGCCGGTAAGAAAACCGACAATGGGCGACGACCACCGTTCGGCCGACATCGGGACCGTCAATTGCCGCGCCAGCAGCGTATAGACGGCATAGACGATCAGCGCGGCACCGAGGCCGGCGGTCGTCCATTTGACGTTGTCGCTGGCGAGCAGCCATGAGCCGGCCAACGTGCCGGTGACGATGCCGATCATCATCAGCCATAGCCGCTTGAGGATCGAGGCAAAGCTCGGTCCGGCGAACAGCTGCCAGAAGTTGGTGACGAAGGAGGGCACGATCAGCAGCGAGGCCGCGGCGACCGGCGGCATGATGGTGCCGAGCAGGCCCATTGCCAGCGTCGGCAGGCCCATGCCGGTAACGCCCTTGACGAGGCCGGCGAGCAGGAAGGTGACGGCAACGGTGGCTGTCAGTGTCAGCGAGAAATCAGACATCGCCCTTCATGGGAAGACGGCGCCTATTCCAAAAGAGCCAGAACTCCCGGTTCTGGTTGACACAGATTCCGCGCAACAAAAAAGCGGCGCCTCGCGGCGCCGCTTTCGTCTCGGGAGGAGACGCTTCTATTTCTGGGCGTTACTACGTCCCTTGGGCGTGACGCCGCCGTCTTGATTACGCGGCGTTCTTGGCCTCGATCTGCTTGGCCTTCTCGGAGCTCGCGGTAATCGCGATCTTGCGCGGCTTCAGCTCCTCGGGGATGTTGCGCGTGAGATCGACGAAGAGCAGGCCATTCTTCAGCGTGGCGCCAACGACCTCGACATGGTCGGCGAGCTGGAAGCGGCGCTCGAACGAACGCGAGGCAATGCCGCGATAGAGCAGCTCGGAGCCTTCGCCATTGCCGTCTTCCTTGCGCTCACCCTTGACGGTCAGCACGTTGCGGTGGGCTTCGATCGAGATCTCTTCATCCGAAAAGCCGGCAACCGCCATCGAGATGCGATAGGCGTTCTCGCCGGTGCGCTCGATATTGTAGGGCGGATAGGTCTGCGCGCCATCGGGCTGGGCCAGCGAGTCGAGCATCGTGAACAGGCGGTCGAAGCCTACGGTCGAGCGATAGAGCGGGGAAAAATCAACGTGACGCATGAGGTGTTCTCCTGTTGAGCAACATGGTTTGCGTGTGGCCGTTACGAAACCCTGAAAAAGGCGTTCCGGGTGGACCAGCAGCCCCAACATCGGCGGCTGCATACAACATTTGGGGAGCGCAAAAGCGCATTTCAAGGATTTTTGAACAGCTGTGAATTGAGGCGTCGATGAACGGCAGATGAACCGCCGCTTCGGCGCCCGTTCAGCCGGCCGGCGCTAGAGTGCATCAAGATAGAGAACCAGGCGGCGCCGAACGAAGGCGCCGCGACGAGGCCGAACCGGGTGCAACGTCCCTTCCTCCCGGATCGACAGAGGCCGGAAGCACGCCGCCGCAGGCTGCTTCCGGCCTTACTCGCTGTTCATCCGCCCCCTTGGCGCCCCTCCCTTTGCTTTTCATCCATTGGCGTCTATCACCATGCCGACGCCCTGCCGGGCGAGACACCACCAAACGCAAGCGCCGAATGACGGACCTCTTCCACCCCACGCCAGGCAACCCGCCGCCGCAAAATGTCGCCGGCGGCTTCTTCACCACGCGCGACGGCAAGAAGATCCGCTACGGCCTTTTTGCCGCGGTCACCCGGCCGCTGAAGGGCACGGTCGTCCTGCTGCCCGGCCGCAACGAGTGCATCGAGAAATATTTCGAGACCATCCGCGACCTTACCGATCGCGGCCTTGGCGTCGCCACGCTCGACTGGCGCGGCCAGGGCGGTTCGGACCGGCTGATCCGTGACCGGCAACGCGGCTATGTCCGCTCCTTCTACGACTACACCGGCGACCTTGAACAGTTCTTCGAGGACATCGTGCTGCCCGACTGCCGCGGCCCGTACTACATCCTCGCCCATTCGGCCGGAGCCGTGATTGCGCTGCTCGCCGCGCCGTCGATGGTCAACCGGGTGCGCCGCATGGTGCTGATCGCGCCATTCCTGACGGTGCCCGATTTTCCGCTGTCTGTAAAAACGGTGCGCCGCGTCTGCTCGCTCTTGTGCTTTCTCGGCCTTGGCCGGCTCTATGCTGCCTGGGGGCCTAGACCCAGGCAGACCCTGCCCTTTGCCGTCAACAAAGTGACATCGGACCCTGAGCGCTATCAGCGCAACACGAAAATCTACGAGGACTATCCACAATTGGCGCTCGGCGGCCCGACGATCCGCTGGCTGCGGGCCGCCATCAAGGCAAGCGAAGCCATCAGCGAGCCGGACTTCATGGCGAAGATTCAGGTCCCCCTCCTCATGATCGCCGCCGGCGCCGATCAGGTCGTCTCGACCAAGGCCGTGGAAGCCTACACCAGGCGTCTGCGCGTCGGCTCGCTGCTGATGATCGATGGCGCCAAGCACGAGATCCTGCAGGAAGCCGATGTCTATCGCGAGCAGTTGCTCGCCGCCTTCGACGCCTTCATTCCAGGCCAGGACGACCCCACTGCCTGATGCCGCCAGCGCCGCAGGTTGCGACGCCTTGAGCTTACGCCTGTTGACAGCCTTCTGTCAGGAGGACCGCCCGGCAGCGCCAGCCGCACGCAAAGAGCTAAAGATTCTGACAGCCGGTGCCGCACCGGAATGCTCATCTCCACATAGAACTGAACGTCAAGGAGATGACATCATGACCGAGAAAACCTGCGCTGCCTGCGATTGCCAGCTGGACGCCAATCCGATCCGCGTCAAGGTCGGCGGCAAGACCGTCGAGGTCTGCTGCGAGGAATGCGCGATTGCACTGAACGAAGCCGGCGCCTCGGTGGCCGGCGCCTCAGTGGTCGGCAACGGGGAGGCATGATCGATGCGCCCCGATCATGCAACGATAGTGCACCTGGCACAGGCACCCACAACCCAATCCGCGACCTTCTGGCGGTCCTTGCGAACACAAGGCATCGCGGTGGCCAATTGGGTCGGCCGTCAGTTGGAGAGACGTCGAAGCCGGCTAGCCTTGCTCGAAATGACCGACGAACAGCTCAAGGACATTGGCCTGTCGCGCGGAGAGGCCCACACGGAATATATGCGCCGCTTGTGGGACTGAGCCGGGCTGTTTGCGAAAACTCTGACAGGTGAAGTCTCCTGACAGGTCTGGGGCAGGCCGATCGCCTAAAGTACTGGAACAACTTTCGGCGCAAGGGGTACGCAACGGCCATGTCGCAGTTCACGGTACAGATGCTCCTGGACACCGGTACCGTCAGGGTAAGGGACGTCGTCTGCAGCGGCGAATGCCGGCACAAGAGCGAAGAGGAATGCACCGCCGCCACCCATCTGGTGTTTCCCTATCGCGGTGTCTTCGTGCGCCATGTCGGCCGCAACGATGCGGTCGCCGAAGCCAACCAGCTGCTGTTCTTCAATGAGGCGGAACCCTACCGGATCAGCCACCCGGTCGAGGGTGGCGATTCCTGCCTCGATCTCGTCATCGAGGAGGCGCAACTGCAGGAACTGACGCCGAAGGAGCAGCTGCGCTCGGGCAGTGCGCTGTCGTTTCGCCGCCAGCGCCGCCGCATCGACCCGCGGGCCCAGGCGCTGGTGGCAGTGCTGCGCCACAGCCTGAGCCGCAACATTGCCGAAACGCTGGAGGCCGAAACCCTGGCGCTGACGCTGGTGCGGCGCTCTCTCGGCGAATGCACCTCGCATGCCGCAGGTGCCAGCGCCGGCCGGCAGAAGCTGGTCGACCGCGCCAATCTCGTCCTGTCCTCGGATCTGTCGCGGCGCTGGACGCTGACCGAGATTGCCGCTGAAGTCGGCGTCTCGCCGGTTTATCTCACACAAGTGTTCCAGCAGGTCGAGGCGATGCCGCTCTACCGCTATCATCTTCGCCTGCGCCTGGCGCGTGCGCTCGACCTTCTTGGCCGCTACGACAATCTGACGACGCTCAGCCTGGACCTAGGCTTCTCCAGCCACAGCCATTTCAGTTCGTCATTCAGGCAGGTCTATGGACGAACGCCGGCGGAATTCCAGCGGTCGATCAAGCCGCGTTGACAGGGACAAGTATCAGCCGCGCAGTGCCGCCATCGCCGCCGCGTGGAGTTCCGGTGTCGCTGCAGCCAGTACGTCGCCGCCCTTCTCCGCCGGGCCACCCTCGAATGTGGTGACGACGCCGCCGGCCTTTTCGATGATCGGGATCAGCGCCACGATGTCGTAAGGCTTCAAGCCGGGATCGGCGACGATGTCGACGCTTCCCGACGCGATCATGGCAAAGGCGTAGCAATCGGCGCCGTACCGGGCGAGCCGGATCTGCTTTTCAAACTGATCGTAGCGCGTGCGCGCTTCGCCCTTGAACAGCGCCGGCGTGGTGGTGAACAAGGTCGCCTGGTCGAGCTTCGTCGTCTTGCGGGTCGCGAGCTTCCGCGGTCCGCCGGGGCCTTCATAGTGGGAGCCGGAAGCGTTGGCGTAGAACAGCTCACCAGTGAAGGGCTGGGCCATCATGCCGGCGACAGCGTCGCCGTCGACCGTGAGACCGACCAGCGTCCCCCATACAGGCAGGCCGGAAATGAAGGCGCGGGTGCCGTCGATGGGATCGATCACCCAGACATACCTAGAGGAAATGTTTTCGCTGCCGTGCTCTTCACCCAAAATGCCGTGATCGGGATACTCGGCCGATATCAGCGCCCGGATGGCGCGTTCCGTCTCGCGGTCGGCTTCCGTGACCGGATCGAAACTGCCCTTTTCCTTGTTGGCCACCGCGCCCTGTGCGCGGAAGCGCGGCAAGGTTTCAGCCGCCGCCGCTTGCGCGATCCGGCGCATGAAATCGATGCTGATGTCCACCTGATTCTCCCGCATTGCAGAGTGCCCAACCCGGTCTGCCGGCACATTCCCGCCAAAACAAGCCGGTTTATCGATTTATCACTGAGATAAGTGTTGCAGAAATGTCGCATCGGCGCTGTTCAAACGCAATTTCCACATCAGAGTGAATTAAATAAGCCCGAATTCGATTGACATTTGTGCATCGCACAATAAATTTGTTCTCGGACAGGTTTTCCTGTCCATGCCCTCCTTGGGCGTTTCCTCCCTAGACTTCGACCGTGTCGTGCAAACGATGCGGTCTTTTTTTACGCCGCCGCATGGCTGGCGCGGGATTTCATGAATAGCCGACGCTCTGGCGTCATTCGGCAGCCAGTGGCAGGTCGACGAAATGGTGGTCGGGCATCGCCATCAGATCCGCCGAAAAGCGCGCCATGTCGTCGGCCAGCGCATCGAAACCAGCCGATTTCTGGAACGTCCGCTCATTCATGTAGAGCCCGCGATTGACTTCGATCTGCAGCGCATGCAGATGGCGCGCCGGCCGGCCGTAATGCTCGGTGATGAAGCCGCCGGCATAGGGTTTGTTGTGGGCGACGGTATAGCCCATGCCGATCAGCAGGCCGATCGCCGTCTCGGTCAGCGCAGCCGTTGCCGAGATGCCGAAACGGTCGCCGACGATGAAGTCCGGCCGCAGGCCGCTGTCGCCCACCCTGATGCTCGCCGGCATCGAATGGCAGTCGATCAGCACGGCATAGCCGAACCTGGCATGGGTTCTGGTCAAAAGCCGCTTCAGCGTCTCGTGATAGGGTTTGTAGACGGCCTCGATGCGCTGCACGGCCTCCGCCAGCGGCAGGCGGCCGGAATAGATGTCGAGCCCCTCGCCCACCAGCTTGGGCACGGTGCCGAGCCCGCCGGCGACGCGGGCCGAGCGGATGTTACAGAAGGACGGCACCGGCTCGGCGAACATGCGCGGGTCGAGTTCCCAGGGTTCGCGATTGACGTCGAGATAGGCGCGCGGAAAATTCGCCGCCAGCATCGGCGCGCCGAGCGCCCCCGCGCCGCCGAACAACTCGTCGACATAGCAATCCTCGGAACGGCGGATGGCGTTGCGGTCGAGCCTGGCCATGGCCAGGAAGCGGTCGGGATAATAGCGGCCGCTGTGCGGTGAGTTGAAGACGAAGGGAACGCGCTGCTCGGCGCCCGATCGGATTTCGAAGGGTGGAACGACCGAAAAATCCTCGGCTGCCGTCGTCAATTTGAACGAACCCGGAAACAGCGATGCATCATGATGGGAAACTGCCACCTCATCGGCCGCATGTCCAGCATTTCGGCATGTCAGGACCCCCGTCAAATCAGGATTAATGCCGCCAGTGTTCACTTGATGTTTACCGTCACCTCCTCATATACAGGATGGTTAACGGGTTTGCCGGACGGCAGGCTTGGGTGGGTGATTCGGACGGGATAAGATGGCACGCATTCTGCTGGCGGAAGACGACGACGACATGCGCCGGTTCCTGGTCAAGGCACTGGAGCGGGCCGGCTACCATGTCAGCGATTTCGACAATGGCGCCAGCGCCTATGAGCGGCTGCGAGAAGAACCCTTCTCCCTGCTGCTGACCGACATCGTCATGCCGGAGATGGACGGCATCGAGCTCGCTCGTCGCGCCACCGAGATCGATCCCGACCTCAAGGTGATGTTCATCACCGGTTTCGCTGCCGTCGCGCTCAACCCCGATTCCAAGGCGCCGAAAGACGCCAAGGTGCTGTCGAAGCCCTTCCATCTGCGCGATCTCGTCAATGAGGTCGAAAAAATGCTGCAGGCCGCCTGAAGCACTTCGGGCGCGATGCCGCCGCTCGCCTTGGCGGCGCGACAAAACGAGCCGTTCTTTCCCTTTTCCGGCTATTGACGCGCTGGATCAAAAATGGTGTATGCGCGGCTTCGGATGGGCGTGTAGCTCAGCGGGAGAGCACTGCATTGACATTGCAGGGGTCACAGGTTCAATCCCTGTCACGCCCACCATCCAGACCAAAGCTTCGTCTTAGTTGATCCGGCATGCGCGTCAGTGATCCTTGCGGAACGGCATCGTCGCCGGTCATTGCTTCCAGAACATCCATTTCGGCTTCTTGCGCTTTAGTGCCCCGGTCGGGATGATCGTTGCCGGAAAGCTGCTCTGGTCGCCGGCCTCGGCGAGAAACAGCCGCCGCCAATCATCGTTTTGCGCGTCGCGTTGCTGCTTCATGTCCACATCCCCCGTCGATGGTACGGGTGCGGCCAGACCCAGCCGAGTGCCTATGCGTTGGCACACATTGTCGACTTCGTCGCTAATGTCTTCGTAGAAGACTCGCAACGGCTCGATTCCGGTTCGGGCGAAATAGGCCGCCCAGCGCCCGTTGTTGGCAACTATCTTGGCCAATGACGCCTCGATCGCCCATCTTGAATATAAGGCATCTTTCATGGGTTCCTTGCCGCTGCTCCAAACCCCATCCTGCATGGCCTGGCGAGCGAGATTGCCTGGCCGAGCAGGTCCTTCCTCTCAAGATGAACCCATATCGGATCGGGGAACCATTCCGAGAGACGAATGTCTTTTTGGAGTCTTTCGAAATGCTCCGGGAAGAGCTTGAAGGCCACCACACCGTTGTCGGTTCTGCCTTTCTCGGCCACCAGCAGACAGCGTTCAGCCGTAGTCACATCAGGCGTGTCCCAATGTCGAAAATACTCGGTGGGGTTGCCTAGCACGCCAGTGCTGCGCAGCTTCCTGCAAAAAAAATTGCTCCCGCTACGTGGTGTGCTGGCAATGATAAGCGTCTTGTGCGGACGCCTCCAACTGGCAGGCGGACTGATCGACATGGTAAACAGATACCAACGAGGTCATTGCCGAGTCCACTTGCTAAATTAGAGGCGCAAGAACCGCCCCGGCGCGAGCCGGGGCGAGCGACAGCCTGTCGGCTGATCATTGTGGCCGCGGATCTGGCCTGTGGCCGGGTTTGTCGCCGCCTCCGCTTTGCCGGCAATCCGGATTGCCCGCGCCGCAGCATTGTCCGTACTGGTCGAGGTTCGGCTTGCCCTTGTCGCATTCCCTTGGAGGTACCGTCTGACACCCGCCAGCACCGAAACGGCGATGGCGGCGAGAAAGACGTTTCTTGAATTGATAAACATGGACGTTCTCCTTGATGGACGGCGTTTGCTACACGGCGCTTGGTCGCGGGCGGCAACGAAATGGTTCACGGGCAAACTGAAATTGCCGGCAAAGCCTTCGCGGCGCAGGCCGGCGAGCGGGCACGACAATGCCTGGGACAAATTTTCAGTCGTGACGACCGGGCGCGATGGCTTTAAGGCTGGGGACAGACGCGATGTTCGGGGGGAACAATGCGAGTGACGACATCGATGATCTCCGACCACTGGCGCGCTCGCTTCGGCGGGTGGCCATGACGTCAACTCCGGCGGAGCGGAAGTCGACCTGGCAACGCATCTACCTCGAGCTCAAACGGGCGAGGAAATATCTCCAATCGCCAGGTTCAAGCCTTGGCGGCGTGCTGATTGCGGCAAAGCGAACGCTCGAACACAGGCGCGACATCAGGCTTCGCATCAGGGCGGCGCGTCACGCATACCCTGCCTTGCCGATTGCGCCGCAGAAGGACAGCTTCATGCTCGTCCGCATCATTGGCAACGATCTCGAGCCGCGGCACCGCAAAGGCCAGTCCTTCGACAATGCCAGCTTCATCCTCGACAATGAGCCTGCCTTTCCTGACTGCGACAAGTTCTGGATCGTCAATCGGATAGCCGATCCGGATGAGGAGGCCCGCATCGTCAGGCTGCTGGAGGGCCGCGGCCAGAGCTTTGTGCGCATCCCTTTCGACCTCGAGGCCTATAGCCGGATTGCGTGGGACATCGACAGGCTGGCGGCAAAGCAACTCCGGTTTTCCGGCAAGAGCGGCCAATCAGCTGAACTCACGCCGGCGCGCTACGAAACGCTCATCAGGCACAGCAAGAACCGCTATCTGATGAACAACAACGGCGCCCGCAACAAGGCGCTTGAGATCGCCCGCACGCGGGCGAAGTGGCTGATGCCGTGGGACGGAAACTGCTATCTGACCGAGCAGGCATTCCGGCAGATACGCGGGGCAATCGAGGCAAGGCCGTATCTGCCCTATGTCATCGTGCCGATGGCGCGCATTGTCGAAAACCTGGCTCTGCTCGACGAGAATTTCAAACCGCCGGCCAGGGAAGAGCCCCAGATCATCTTTCGCGCCGATACAACCGAACTGTTCGACGAAGACTATGCCTATGGCCGCCGGCCCAAGGTCGAAATGCTGTGGCGGCTCGGCGTTCCCGGACCATGGGACCGTTTCCGCGACGACCCGTGGGATTTCCAACGCCCGTCGCTGGCCCCCGATGCCGGGCTTTTCCACAAGGCCGGCTGGGTGGCGCGCCTGGATTCCGGGCGCTCGCATCTGGAAATCGGCAAGGCCGGTTTCGTCGCCCGCTGGAGCAGCCGCGACGAAGCCATCGTCGATATGATCGACCGCTGCGATGCCCTGGCGACCGCCGCCAGGCTCGACCCGTCGCGCCTGGTTTTTTACGACGACGCTGTTCTTGCAGCAGTATCCCAAGGCAATGACGTCGAGCTTCGCCGCCATCTCGAGACTGCCGCGAGCGAGGTGCTCGCCCGCGCTCGTCGCACCGATCTCCATCAAGCGGGCGATCCTGCCCGCCTGCGCCATGTCCTGCACGACGCCACCGTGCTGGCGCTGGCGGCGGCCGTGCTCGGTGAGCAGCGCTTTGCCGCCGATGCCGCGCAATGGATACGCACATGCTTCATCGACCCCGGCACAAGGATGAACCCGTCTCGCGCAAAGCAAGGTATCTTCGAGCTCGGTGGTCTCCACTTCTTTCTCGATGCCATCCGCCTTGTCGAGCGGGCCGGGGCGCTGACCGGGCGGGACCGGGAGGACTTCCGGACCTGGCTTGGCGGCTGCGGCAAATGGCTGGCCGCCGTACCGGCGACGGAGTTTGGCAAGCACGGTGTCCTCAGTGATCTTCAGCGTACATCGATCGCAATGTTTCTGAACGACGGCGCAACGCTGGCCAGGGTCCGCCTCCAGGCCCGCGAAAGGCTGGCAGCCGAGATCGCACCCGACGGCTCGTTTTTGAACGAAACGTCCAACCTGCACGACGCCATGTTCGCCTTGCAGGGCTGGACAGCCCTGGCGCGGGTCTTGTCCGCGGTCGGCGACGATTTGTGGCGGCACCAGGCTGCCGAGGGACAGTGCCTGGTCACGCCGCTGCGCCGGTTTGCAGCCGATATCGGCAGGCAAGATATTGAGACCATCGATCGGGATCTGGCTCGGCCACTGCTGTTGGATCTCGCATGCCACGACCCCGCGACGCCAGCGCTTGATGTCAGCCCCGGGAGATCGCTTTTCCATCCCGACCAGGGCATCGCGCCGTTCTGGGTCTGGCGAAGGCAGTGATAGACTAGATCCTGATCCCGGCTTTCCAGAGCCGCAGCCGCGCTTTCAACAGCGGGCTGGATTCACGGGTCGCGATCGGCCGGATGTAACGCCTGATCGTCCTGAACAATGCATTGGCCGGTTCGGCAGCCTGCGATCTGGCGATCATCTCAAGCGCCTGCTTCAGTTCGCCAAAGTCGTCATGCAGAATATGGGCCGCACAGGCCGTGGCATAGGGATGACCGGCCTTCGCCGCGGCAAAATAGGACGCGAAATCCTTGCCCATGGCGTGGCCGTGCACTGTCTTGCGCGACAAGGCCAAAAGCATTGGCAGCGGTACCTTGGGACGCGCCTCGAACTGCGCCGTCATGCGCGACTTCAGGACGGCTTCGCCTGAAGCGTAGTCCTTCTCGCGAAAATAGGAGGCCACGATCTTCAGCGCATAGGCGTCGTTTTCAGGATCGAGCGCGTAGGCCTTGCCGAGAATATCCCTTGCCCTGGCCGGGCTGATGTCGTCCTCAATGTTCAGGAACGCCGACAGATAGCCGAACGCCGCTTCGAATGGATGGTAGTCGGACTGATGCCGCTCCAGCTCTTCGAGCATGAGTTGCGCCGCCAGGGGCGGGCTGAACAGCGCCGTGGTCCTGGTGCGTGGAATGCCGCTCATCACCGACGACACGGATGCGAACACGCTGCTGCCGGCGTAGATCCGCTGGCAACGCGCCAGAAGGCCCATCTCGAAAAATGCCCTAAGCGTCTCATCCTCGAATTCGTTGGCGCCGAAATCGTCGGTCAGCAACGCGCCGGTTTCCGACCTCAGATAGTCGAGCGTCGCACGATCCTGGCCGACCAGCAGAGTCGCAATACCCTGTGACGCGAGCTCGGCCACAATCGCCTTGGCCAGCGTGGAAGGGATTACCTTGCCGTTGAAATTCAGCATCGAACGGTATTTGCCGCGAACGATATCGCCGCTGCGAAGGTGCAGCCCGGCCATTTGCCCCGGAAATTGACAGGACTGGGCCGCGTGCAGCGCATGGTTCACCGGCTCGGCAAAGCCGAGAGTCCTGATCGTTTCGGATGTCGCGATCCGCTTTCCCTTGTCGCGAAAAGACTCTAGAACGTTGAAATCGTTGCAGAGCCAGCCCCGAAAGAAGCTTCGGCCGGCTGATGCATTCAGGCTTGCGCGGGTGAATTTCCCTTTCTTGAGAACCTCGAGATCCGTCTCTCTGATCTTTTCGCCCAGCCAGTGTTTCTCGATGAATTCGGGATTAAATATTTTGTCGACCGTATCGACGATGTGAAACGTCTTGTCCGAGACGGCTCTCTTCCAGGTGAATCCAAAGCGGTGGCCTGTCGCATCGGCAAGCGCCTTTGCATTGACCATGGCCAGAAGCCGGCCGCCCAGCCCGTCATCCCTGGTCGCGGCAATCAACTTTGCATGCTGAGGATTGGGATCAGGCCGCGCCGAGGCGGACGTCACCCTTCTCAACATGGCTGAGAAACCACGCATATGTCTGTTCCAATCCACGGCGAAGCACGTAGCGCGGGCGCCATCCCGTTGCAAACAGCCGCGACACATCCATCAGCTTGCGCGGCGTGCCATCCGGCTTGGTCGTATCGAAGGCGATCGTAGCCTCGACGCCGGCGACGGATGCGACGGTTTGGGCAAGCTCGGCAATGGTGACATCCTCTCCCGAACCGACATTGACGTGGCCGTCGCCGGTATAATTCTTCAACAGCCAGACCAGCGCATCGGCAGCGTCGTCGACATGCAGGAATTCGCGCCTCGGCGTGCCCGAGCCCCAAACCTCGAGGCTGGTGGCGCCGCTCAGCGCCAGCGCATGCGCCTTTCGCATCAGAGCCGGCACGACATGGCTGCTCTGAAGGTCGAAATTGTCGCCTGGGCCGTAAAGGTTGGCCGGCATCGCCGAGATGTAATCGACGCCGTACTGGCGCCGATAGGCCTGGCACAGTTTAAGCCCGGCGATCTTGGCGATCGCATACCATTCATTGGTGGGCTCGAGCGGGCCGGTCAGCAGTGCATCTTCCGGAATCGGCTGCGGCGCGAGCTTGGGATAGATGCAGGACGAGCCGAGAAACAAGAGCTTGCCAACCTCGCTGCGAAAGGAGCTGTCGATGACATTGCTCTGCATGACCAGGTTGTCCTGCAGGAAATCGACCGGGAACCGGTGATTGGCCAGGATGCCGCCAACCTTGGCGGCCGCCATCACCACCGCATCCGGCCGGTGCTCGGCCATCCAGCGCCGCACGCCGGCCTGGTCGAGCAGGTCGAGCCTGTCGCGCGATACCGTGAGCACCTCGCAATCCTCGCTCGCCAGCCGTCGCACGACGGCCGAACCGACCATGCCGCGATGCCCGGCGACGAAGACACGCTTGCCTTTCAGCTCAAATGTCACGTCCATCGGCCTGCCTCACGCGGAGCGGCTGTTCTGCCGCGTGCCGCCGGCCGCGCGCGCCAGATCGGCCTGCACCATTTCCGCCACAAGGTCCCTGAACCCGGTCGTGTGCGACCAGCCAAGTCTCGCCTTGGCCTTGGCGGGGTCGCCAAGCAAAAAGTCGACCTCGGTCGGCCGAAAATAGCGCCGATCGATACGCACCAGGACCGTGCCCGAGCCGGCATCGACACCAACTTCGTCGACACCCTCGCCTTGCCAGCGGATGCTCCGTCCGGTCTCGGCAAAGGCCAGTTCGACAAATTCGCGCACCGAATGCGCCTCGCCGGTCGCCAGCACGAAATCGTCGGCTTCGCTGTGCTGCAGAATGCGCCACATGCCTTCTACGTAGTCGCGCGCATGGCCCCAGTCACGCCTGGCGTCGAGATTGCCGAGATAGAGCGTGTCCTGCAGGCCGTGTTGGATCGAGGCGACGGCTCGGGTGATCTTGCGGGTGACGAAGGTTTCGCCGCGCGTCGGGCTTTCGTGGTTGAACAGGATGCCATTGGCGGCGAACATGCCGTAGGCTTCGCGGTAATTGACCGTGATCCAGTAGGCGTAGAGCTTGGCCGCAGCATAGGGCGAGCGCGGATGGAAGGGCGTCGTCTCGCTTTGCGGGACCTCGCGCGCCTTGCCGTAAAGCTCCGAGGTCGAGGCCTGGTAGAAACGCACCGATTTTTCCATGCCGAGGATGCGGATCGCCTCCAGCAGCCTGAGCGTGCCCAACGCATCGGCATTGCCGGTGTATTCGGGCGTCTCGAAACTCACCTGGACATGGCTCTGGGCGCCGAGATTGTAGATCTCGCTCGGCCGCGTCTCCTGCACGAGGCGAATAAGATTGGTTGCGTCGGTCAGGTCGCCATAATGCAGGAAAAAGCGCGCACCGCGCTCGTGCGGATCGACATAGATGTCATCGACGCGCTCGGTGTTGAACGAGGACGAGCGGCGTTTGACGCCATGGACAATATAGCCCTTCTGCAGAAGCAAATCTGCAAGATAGGCCCCGTCCTGCCCGGTTACACCGGTGATGAGCGCCACTTTTTCCGTCATTGCCGCATTCGTCCGCATCTAATCCCGGCAACGGAATACAGATTTGACGCGAGAACGCAAATCCCCCACACGGGGAATACTTTTCAGTCAACGATTGCGTTGTGCTCAGACACCCGCGACCGCGCAGAAATGCTTCATCCTGGCCAACGCAAGCGCGGGATCGGCGAGCAAACCTGCCTGGTCGGCAAGGCGGAAGATATCGGCATAGTGCAGGATACCGCGCGCCGACTGCATGCCGCCGACCATTGTGAAATGATCCTGATGGCCGTTGAGCCAGGCCATGAAGACAATGCCGGCCTTGTAGTACTCGGTCGGCGCCTCGAAGATTTTGCGCGACAGTGGCACCGTCGGCGCCATCAGCGTGTCATAGCCGGTGCGGTCACCGTCAGCCAGTTTCGACAGGGCGGCATTGGCGACCGGGGCGATGGCGTCGAATATGCCGAGCAAGGCATGCGAGTGACGTTTCCCGTCGCCTGCGATCAGTTGGGGGTAGTTGAAGTCGTCGCCGGTGAACATGACGACGCCGTCAGGCAGCCGGTTGCGTAAGGCGACTTCCTTGCCGGCATCGAGCAGGGAAATCTTTATCCCCTCGACCTTGCCGGCATGGCGCTCGATGATGGCGACGACGGTGTCGAGCGCAGTCTCGAAATTCTCACTGCCCCAATAGCCCTTCAGTGCCGGATCGAACATGTCGCCCAGCCAGTGCAGGATGACCTTGCCGGCGGCCTGGCTGAGGATGCGGTCGTAGACCCTGATATAATCATCCGGACCCTCGGCGACCGCGGCCAGCGCCCGGCTGGCCATCATGATCGCCTTGCCGCCCTGCCCTTCGATGAAAGCGAACTGCTGCTCATAGGCGGCGATCACGTCATCGAGCGTCCTGGCAGCCGCCGGCATCAGATGATCGGTGCCAGCGCCCGATGCCAGATCGGCGCCTTCGACGCTGCGCGCCTCGGCGATCGAGCGCCGGATCAATTCCTGCGCATTTGTCCAGTCGAACCCCATGCCCCGCTGCGAGGTGTCCATCGCTTCGGCGATGCGGAAGCCGAGCCGCCACAGATGGTGGCGAAACGCCATCGTCCTGTCCCAGTCGACCACAGGCTTCGACCACGGATTGGTCATCGCAAGCGGGTCGGCGACGACATGCGCCGCGGCATAGGCGATGCGCGGGAAAGCAGCACCTATTCTGGGCTCCACCGGGTCGCCCACCAGCTTGTAGCTGACGCGGCCGCCATTCTCCGCAGGCAGGGTGATGATCATGGCAACCTCCGTTTCCGGCACCCTATAAATGGAACGTTCCAATAAATCAAGAACCTTTATGATTCCTGAGATTGAACCGGTCCAAATGTCAAAAGAGGCCAAGAGCCTTTCTGTACATCATATCCATCAATTTTTCGGTCTTCCCCAGAATCCCGATTGACTCTCGTTTGGCACAGTGATTAGAACGTTCCAATAGATTTTCCAATTCAAGCGGAGGAAACCACCCGTATGGCCAGCCGGCCCAAGGCAACGATCCTGGACATCGCCCGCGAGGCCGGTGTGTCCAAATCGACGGTGTCGCTCGTGCTGCAAGGCTCAGGGCTGATCCGGCCTGAAACCGCGCTCAAGGTTCGCAAGGCGATCGAGGATGTCGGCTATGTCTACAACCGCGGCGCCGCCAATCTGCGCAAGGCCCACTCCAACGTCATCGGCATGGTCATCAACGATCTCACCAACCCCTTTTTCGCCGAGCTGGCGGTCGGCATGGAGCGTGTCTTCCAGTCAGCCGGCATCGTGCCGTTCATCGCGAATACGGCGGAGAATCCGGTGCGCCAGGAGGAAGTGCTGAAGTCGCTGATGGAACAGGGCGTCGCAGGCCTGATCGTCTCGCCGGCGCGCGGCACGACGCCGGGCGCCTTCCGCCGCCTCGAGACGGCCGGCGTGCCGGTGGTCTTCGCGATGCGCCGCCTGCCGGACAGCCGCATCCCTGTGATCGCGCCCGACAATCATCGCGGCGCGTATCTCGCCGCCGCCCATCTGATCGGCAAGGGCCATCGCCGGCTGGCTTTCTTCGGCGGCACCGCCGATCTGGTCGTCTATCAGGAGCGCCTGGGCGGTTTTCGCGAGGCATGCGAAACGCTTGGCATTGCCAGGCGCGACGTGCTCGTCGTCGAAGGCGAGACCAGCCGCAGGGGCGGCATCGCCTGCCTGGAGACCGCCCTTGCCATGCCCGAGCCGCCGACGGCGGCGCTGTGTTTCAACGACGCCGTTGCCTTCGGCGTCATGCTGGCGCTGCGCAAGCGCGGGCTGGAGCCTGGCGCGGATTTCGCCGTTGTCGGTTTCGACGACGTGGTCGAGGCCGAGCACTACATGCCGGCGCTGACAAGCGTCTCGGTGGACACGGCAGGCCTTGGCGAGCGCGCCGCGCATGTCATGCTGAAGATGATCCAGTCGCGCACCACGCGTGCCGAGGACCATATCGGCGCCGTCAATCTGGTCGTCAGGGAAAGCTGCGGTCCCGATCGCCGCGCCCGGAACACGCCTGCAGGAATGGGAGACGCCGCATGAGCGTCAGATGGGGATTGATCGGCGCCAGCACGATCGCCAGACAGTTCATGATCAACGCCATCCGTGCGCAAGAGGGTGGCGAGATATCAGCGGTGATGAGCTCCAGCCCGGAGCGGGCCAAGGCCTATGCCGCGGAAAACAGCATTCCGCTCGCCGTCTCGACACTCGACGACCTGCTCGGCGCCGGCATCGACGCCGTCTACATCTCGACCACCAATGAACTGCATCTCGAGCAGGCGCAGGCCGCGATCAAGGCGGGAAAGCATGTTCTGTGCGAAAAGCCGCTGGCGCTGACCAGCGCCGATGCGCGCACCATGGTCGCCGCCGCCAAGGCAGCCGGAATCGTGTTTGGCACCAACCATCATCTGCGCAATGCCGGCGCCCACCGCACCATGCGCGATGCCATATCAGCCGGCCGCATCGGCAAGCCGATCGCCGCGCGTGTCTTCCATTCCGTCTACCTGCCGGAGAACCTGCAGGGTTGGCGCATCACCAAACCTGAGGCCGGCGGCGGGGTGGTGCTCGACATCACCGTGCACGATGCCGACACGCTGCGTTTCGTGCTTGGCGACGACCCGATCGAGATTTCCGCCTTCACCCAGTCGGCCGGCATGGCCGGCAGTGGGCTGGAAGACGGCGCCATGTGCATCTGGCGCTTCAAGTCCGGCGTCATTGCCCAGTCGCATGAAGGCTTCACCACAAAGTTCGCCGACACCGGCTTCGAGGTGCATGGTTCGGAAGGCTCGTTGATCGGCAAAAATGTGATGACGCAAAAGCCGGTCGGCACGGTGTTGCTGCGCACAGCCAAGGGCGAGGAGGAACTGAGTTTCGACCACGAAGACCTCTACGTCCGGTCGCTCCGCCAATTCCACGCCGCCATCAGCGGAAAGGGCCAGCCCTCCGCCACCGGCGAGGACGGCGTCTGGTCGCTTGCGTCAGCCGAAGCGGCGTTGCAGTCGGAGAAATCCGGCAAGGCGGTCGCAATCGATCCCAAGCTCGGGAGCGCCAAGTGAGCAAACTCGTTTCCGCCGCGGAAGCCGCCGGCCTGATCAAGGACGGCATGACCGTATCCGTCTCCTCATCGAGCGGCCTCGGCTGCCCGGACGCGGTGCTGGCCGCCATCGGCGAGCGCTTCGACACCGAAGGCCATCCCAAGGGTATCACCACGCTGCACCCGATCGCCGCCGGCGACATGTACGGCATCAAGGGCATCGACCATCTGGCCAAGCCCGGCCTGTTGAAGCGCACGCTGTGCGGCTCCTACCCCTCAGGCCCCTCCTCGTCCGAGCCGCCGCAGATTTGGAAGATGATCGGCGACAATTCGGTTGCCGCCTACAACGTCCCCTCAGGCATCCTGTTCGACATGCATCGGGAGGCCGCCGCCAAGCGGCCGGGCGTGCTGACCAAGGTCGGTCTCGACACTTTCGCCGATCCGCGCCACCAGGGCTGCGCCATGAATGCGGCCGCCAGCGAGCCGATCGTCTCGGTGCAGCAGTTCGACGGCGAGGAATGGCTCTATTTCCGCTCGATCGTACCCAACATCTCGATCATCCGCGCCACCACCGCCGACGAACGCGGCAACCTCACCTATGAGCATGAAGGCGCCTATCTCGGCGGTCTCGAACAGGCGCTCGCTGCCCGCAACAATGGCGGCATCGTCATCGCGCAGGTCAAGCGCGTGGTCGAGAACGGCACGCTGAAGCCGCATGATGTGCGCGTGCCCGGCGTTCTGGTCGACCATATCGTGGTCGCGCCGGATCAGTTGCAGACGACGCTGACGCCTTATGATCCGGCGATTTCAGGCGAGATCTTCCGGCCGCTGTCGAGCTTCCGCAACGCCGAGATGAACGTCCAGAAGGTCATAGCACGCCGCGTTGCCATGGAATTGCGCGACGGCATGGCCGTCAACCTCGGCTTCGGCATCTCCGCCAACGTGCCACGCATCCTCCTCGAGGAAGGCCAGCACGGCAAGGTCACCTGGGTGATCGAACAAGGCGCTGTCGGCGGCGTGCCGCTGCTCGACTTCAAGTTCGGCTGTGCCTCGAACGCCGAGGCGATCATGCCCTCGCCGCACCAGTTCATCTATTTCCAGGCCGGCGGCTTCGACGCCTCGCTGCTGTCGTTCCTGCAGATCGACCGCCACGGCTCGGTCAATGTCTCCAAGCTGTCGGCACGGCCGCATGTCACCGCCGGCGCCGGTGGCTTCGTCGACATCACGGCGCGGGCGAAGAAGATCGTCTTCTCCGGCTTCTTCAATGCCGGTGCGAAACTGTCGCTGGCCGAAGGCGGCATCCGCATCGACGTCGAAGGCAAGGTCAAGAAGGTGGTCAACGAGGTCGAGCACATCTCCTTCTCGGGAAAACGCGCCGTCGCGCAGGGACAGGACATCACCTATGTCACCGAACGCTGCGTAATGAAGCTGACGCCGGACGGCCTGATGGTGACGGAACTGGCGCCGGGCATCGACCTCGAGCGCGATGTGCTGGCGCAGTCCGAGACACCACTCGGCATCGCCAACGACCTCAAGGTCACACCGACGGCCCTCTACCAGGATCGGCCGATCGGCCTGTCGCTCAATGGCGGCGCTTCGTTCGGAGGCGCACATGGCTGAGCGCCTCGTCAGCTTCGAGCAGGACGGCGCCATCGGCATCGTCACGCTGCGTCGGCCGGAAAAGTTCAACGCGTTGGACATTCCGATGTTGCGGGCGCTTGAGACAGCGCTCAACGAAGCCGAGATAGCTGACGGCGTGCGCGTCGTGCTCGTCCGCGGCGAAGGCAAGGGCTTTTGCGCCGGCGGCGATGTCGAGGCCTGGGCGCAAATGAGCGCCGCCGATTTCCAGGTGCAGTGGGTGCGCTATGGCCACCGCGTCTTCGACCGGCTGGCAAGGCTCAGGCAACCGACCATTGCGGTGCTGTCCGGCCATGCGCTGGGAGGCGGGCTGGAATTGGCAGTCGCCTGCGATTTCCGCGTCGCCGAAACGCAGGTGAAGCTCGGCTTGCCCGAAACATCGATCGGCGTGGTCCCCGGCTGGTCCGGCACACAGCGCGCCGTGCGCCGCCTCAGTGCGCAGGTCGTGCGCCGCATGGCGCTTGGCGGTGAAGTCTTTGCTGCCCCCGACGCGCTTGCCCTCGGCATCGTCGACCGCGTGGTGGAGACCGGCCAGGCGCTGGCAGAGGCCAAGACGTGGGCCGAAAAAATGGCCGAGCGCGGGCCGCTCGCAACCGAAGCCGCCAAGCTGATGATCGCAGTCGCCGAAGGCGAGGAAAGCGCTGCCGCGACCGAGGCGCTGGCCAGCGGCTTTATTGCCCTGACCGGCGACCTCAAGGCCGGCGTCGGCGCCTTCAAGACGAAGCAAAAGCCGGCCTTTTCGAGATCCTAGAGAAAGCATGATGAACGCACCGCTCAACATTTCCATGCCGACTGAGGCGTCCAAGGCGCCAAAGGCTTACAAGCTCCTGATCGACGGCAAGCATGTCGATGCCCGCGACGGCCGTACGCTGGAGCGCAACAGCCCCGGCCACGGCTTCACCGTTTCGCGCTATGCACAGGCCGGCGCGGCCGAGGTGGAAGCGGCGATGCAGGCGGCGCACAAGGCTTTCGAGACCAGCCCGTGGCCGCGCATGAAGGCGGCTGAACGGGCCGCGATCCTGCTCAAGACGGCTGACCTCATCGAAGCCCGGTTGGAAGACATCGCCCGGCTCGATGCGCTGGAATCCGGCAAGCCGATCGCCCAGGCGCGCGGCGAGATTGGCGGCGCCGTCGACATCTGGCGCTATGCCGCTTCGCTTGCCCGCACGCTGCATGGCGAGAGCTACGCCAATCTTGGCGACGCCATGCTGGGCGTGGTCGTGCGCGAGCCGATCGGTGTCGTCTCGATCATTACGCCGTGGAATTTCCCTTTCCTCATCGTCAGCCAGAAACTGCCCTTCGCGCTTGCCGCCGGCTGCACGGCGGTGGTGAAGCCCAGCGAAATGACCTCGGCCTCGACCTTCCTGCTCGGCGATATCCTGATGCAGGCCGGCCTGCCTGCCGGCGTCGTCAACATCCTGGCCGGTCTCGGCGCCGATGTCGGCGCACCGATGGTCAGCCATCCCTTGGTCGAGATGGTGTCCTTCACCGGCTCGACCCGCGTCGGCAAGATGACCATGGCTGCAGCCGCGCAGTCGCTGAAGAAAGTCTCGATGGAGCTCGGCGGCAAGAACGGCCAGATCGTCTTCCCCGACGCGGACCTTGAAGCGGCCGCCGACGCCGCGGTGTTCGGCGGCTTTTTCAACGCCGGCGAATGCTGCAATGCCGGCAGCCGGCTGATCGTGCATGAGGCGATCGCAAACGATTTCCTCGCCGCCGTGAAGGCCCTCACCGCTAAAGTGACGGTAGGCGATCCGCTCGACGACCGCACCAAGGTCGGCGCGATGATTTCGTCGGACCATCTGGCCAAGGTAGCCGGCTACGTCACTGCAGCTGCAAGCGGCGGCAGCGATGTCTACAGTGGTGGCAAGCAGCTCGCCTCGACTGCGGGGCAATATCTCGATCCGACCATCATTCGCGGCGTCACCGAAGACATGGCCATTGCGCGTGAGGAAGTGTTCGGACCGGTGCTCTCGGTGCTGACTTTTGAATCGATTGATAAGGCGTTGCACATCGCCAACAACACGCCCTATGGTCTGTCGGCGGGTGTGTGGAGCGCCAGCATCGACACTTGCATGTCGGTGGCGCGTGGTGTGCGTTCGGGGACGGTTTGGGTGAACACATTCATGGAAGGCTATCCCGAGCTGCCTTTCGGGGGCTACAAGCAGTCCGGCATCGGACGCGAACTCGGCAAACGCGCTGTCGAGGACTATACCGAGGAAAAAACAATCCAGTTTCATCGCGGCCAGCGCACCGGTTGGTGGGTCGGCTGAGTTTGGAAGAACCCGGCGGGCATCCGTCGGTTATGTGAATGCAACAAGGGAGGTAGTAGATGTTGCGCAAACTGCTTATCGGAACGGCTCTGGCGACGACCTTTGCTTTCTCGGCCCATGCCGAGGACGTCAAGGAAGTGCAGATGCTGCATTGGTGGACGTCGGGCGGCGAAGCGGCTGCTCTCAACGTCCTCAAGGGCGACCTGGCCAAGGAAGGCTATGCCTGGAAGGACGTGCCGGTGGCCGGCGGTGGCGGCGACGCCGCCATGACCGCGCTGAAGGCAATGGTCGCGGCCGGCAATTACCCGACCGCCTCGCAGATGCTCGGCTACACCGTGCTCGACTATGCGGCGGCCGGCGTCATGGGCGACCTCACCGAGACGGCGAAGAAGGAAGGTTGGGACAAGTCGGTTCCGGCAGCCCTGCAGAAGTTCTCCGTCTATGACGGCAAGTGGGTCGCGGCTCCGGTCAACGTCCACTCGGTCAACTGGCTGTGGATCAACAAGGCGGTGATGGACAAGATCGGCGGCGCCGAGCCGAAGACCTTCGACGACTTCGTCGCCCTGCTCGACAAGGCCAAAGCGGCTGGCGTCATCCCGCTCGCTCTCGGCGGCCAGAACTGGCAGGAAGCCACCATGTTCGACTCGGTCGTACTGTCGACCGGTGGATCTGAGTTCTACAAGAAGGCCTTCAACGACCTCGACGACGAGTCGCTCAAATCCGACACGATGAAGAAGTCGTTCGACAATCTTGCCAAGCTCGTCACCTATGTCGACCCGAACTTCTCGGGCCGCGACTGGAACCTTGCCACCGCCATGGTCATCAAGGGCGACGCCCTTGTGCAGGTCATGGGCGACTGGGCCAAGGGTGAGTTCAACGCCGCCAAGAAAACGCCGGGCACGGACTTCCTGTGCTATCGGTTCCCGGGCACCGAAGGCTCCGTGATCTACAACTCCGACATGTTCGGCATGTTTAACGTTCCGGACGATCGCAAGGCCGCCCAGGTCGCGTTGGCCACCGCCACCCTGTCGAAGAGCTTCCAGTCGGCCTTCAACGTCGTCAAGGGTTCGGTTCCGGCCCGTACCGACGTTCCGGACACCGACTTCGACGCGTGCGGCAAGAAGGGCATCGCCGACCTGAAGGCTGCCAATGAAGGCGGCACGCTGTTCGGCTCGCTGGCCCAGGGCTATGGCGCGCCTCCGGCGGTCGCCAATGCCTACAAGGACGTCGTTTCGAAGTTCGTCCATGGTCAGATCAAGACCTCGGACGAAGCCGTGACCGAACTGGTCAAGGCAATCGACGACGCCAAGTAAGCCTAAAGACACCTTCCCCGCTTCGGCGGGGAAGGTTTCACCTCAGGATTGGCCGGCCTGAACACCATGCCGACCAAAGACCCGTATGCACGGGGCCGCCTTGCCGCCTGACGGCAGAGCACGGACGACCCGAAACGGGAGGAGCCTCATGAGCAGTGTAGCGACAACCCAGATCAAGCTGACGCCGGAGCGGTCGCGCCCCTCGGTGCGCTCGCGTCTGCAGGACGCGCTGCCGAAGATCGTGCTGGCACCGAGCTTCGCCATCACCATCGTGTTCGTCTACGGCTTCATCCTGTGGACGATCTATCTGTCCTTCACCAATTCCAAGACCTTCCCGTCCTATGTCATCACCGGCTCGCGCGCCTATCAGCGCCTGTGGGGCTGGACCTTCGACACCGACCCGCCATCGAGCTGGTACACGTCGATCACCAATATGGGCATTTTCGGCTTTCTCTATATCGCCATCTGCCTGGCGCTCGGCCTGTTCCTGGCCATCCTGCTCGACCAGAAGATCCGCGGCGAAGGCGTGTTGCGGCCGATCTATCTCTACCCGATGGCGCTGTCCTTCATCGTCACCGGCGTTGCCTGGAAATGGTTCCTCGATCCCGGTCTCGGCCTTGAGCAGACCCTGCATCAATGGGGTTGGACGAGCTTCCATTTCGACTGGATCAAGAACAAGGATTTCGTCATCTACACCGTGGTCATCGCCGGCGTCTGGCAGGCCTCCGGCTTCATCATGGCGATGTTCCTGGCCGGGCTGCGCGGCATTGACGGCGAGATCATGAAGGCGGCGCAGATCGATGGCGCCACAACCTTCCAGCTCTACCGCCGCATCGTCATCCCGCTGCTGCGGCCGATCTTCCTGTCGGCCTTCATCGTGCTCGCCCACCTCGCCATCAAGTCCTACGATCTGGTGGTCGCGCTGACCAGCGGCGGCCCCGGCGGCTCGGCCTGGCTGCCCTCCAACTTCATGTATGAGTACACCTTCAAGCGTAACGAAATGGCCGTCGGCTCGGCCAGTGCGGTGATCATGCTGATGACCATCGTCGCCATCATCGTGCCCTATCTCTATTCGGAACTGCGGGAGAAGCCGCGATGAGCGCTGTCGCCACCCCTGCCCGCCCCACTGCTTCCCGGCAGGCCTCCGGCGGCATGAGCACCAAGACGCTCAACCGCATCGTCATCTACGGGCTGCTGACGCTGTTCGCGCTGTTCTATCTGATGCCGCTGTTCGTCATGCTGGTGACGTCGTTCAAGACCATGGACGAGATCCAGAACGGCAACATGCTGTCCCTGCCCAAGGCGCCGACTTTCGACCCGTGGCTGAAGGCCTGGGGCGAGACGTGCGTCGGCCTCACCTGCGCCGGCATCAAGGGCTATTTCTGGAACTCCATCAAGATGGTGGTTCCGGCCGTGCTGATCTCGACCATGCTCGGCGCGCTCAACGGCTATGTGCTGACCAAATGGCGCTTTCGCGGCGCCACGCTGGTGTTCGGGCTGATGCTGTTTGCCTGCTTCATTCCGTTCCAGTCGGTGCTGTTGCCGATGGCGACCATACTCGGCAGCCTGGGACGTTTCGGTGTCTCGCTGCAGAACTCGGTCGGCACCAGCTTCGGTCTGGGCAATTCGACAGTCAACCTCGTCTTCGTCCACGTCGTCTACGGCATTGGCTTCACCACTCTGTTCTTCCGCAACTACTACGAGGCGTTCCCGAACGAGCTGATCAAGGCCGCACAGGTCGACGGCGCCTCCTTCTTCCAGATCTTCCGCCGCATCATGCTGCCGAATTCGATGCCGATCTTCGTCGTCACCGTGATCTACCAGTTCACCAACATCTGGAACGACTTCCTGTTCGCGTCGGCCTATGCCGGCACCGGCGACTCCATGCCGATGACGGTGGCGCTCAACAACGTCGTCAACACCTCGACGGGTGTCGTCGAATACAATGTCAACATGGCGGCCGCGATGATCGCGGCGCTGCCCACCCTGATCGTCTATGTCGTCGCCGGCCGCTATTTCGTGCGCGGGCTGATGGCTGGTGCGGTCAAAGGCTGAACGATCAGGAAGGAATAACCCATGGCTTTTCTGGAAATCGATGGGCTGAAGAAGCGTTTCGGGAATGTTGAGATCCTGAAGGGCATCGATGTCGAGCTCGAAAAGGGCGGCTTCCTGGTGCTGGTCGGCCCGTCCGGCTGTGGCAAGTCCACGCTGCTCAACACCATTGCCGGCCTGGAGCAGATCACCGAGGGCGAGATCCGCGTCGACGGCCGCGCCATCAACGATCTGCATCCTTCCAAGCGCGACATCGCCATGGTGTTCCAGAGCTATGCGCTCTATCCGAACATGACGGTGGCCGGAAACATCTCCTTCGGCATGGAGATGCGCGGCGTGCCGGCCGACGAGCGCCAGAAGGCGATCGACAAGGTGGCCAAGGTCCTGCAGATCGGCCACCTCCTGCAGCGCAAGCCGAGCCAGCTTTCGGGCGGCCAGCGCCAGCGCGTCGCCATGGGACGGGCGCTGGTGCGGGACCCCAAACTGTTCCTGTTCGACGAGCCGCTGTCCAACCTCGACGCCAAGCTGCGGGTCGACATGCGGATCGAAATCAAGCGCCTGCATGCCACCACCGGTACCACTATCGTCTACGTCACCCACGACCAGATCGAGGCGATGACGCTGGCGACCAAGATCGCCGTCATGCGCGACGGCGAGGTGCAGCAGTTCGGCACCCCGGCCGAGATCTACAACAACCCCAGCAATCTGTTCGTCGCCGACTTCATGGGCTCGCCGGCGATGAATCTGATCCCGGCGACCATCGCCACATCGGGCAACGCGCTGTCCGTGGTGCTGCAGCGCGAGGCGCGCGAGCCGATCACGCTGCCGATGGCCAATGCGCCGGCGGGCCTCTCGGCCTTCCAGGGCAAGCCGATCATCTTCGGCGTCCGGCCAGAAGCGCTGACCGATCCGGAAGGCGCCGAACGCAACGCTTCCAACATCGCCACTGCCGACCTGCACATCGAGGTGGTCGAGCCTGCGGGCTCCGACACGTTCGCGGTGACCAATCTCGGCGGCAAGCCCGTTGTGGCGCGGCTGCGCGCCGACGCCAACATCCAGCCGGGCACCAGCACGCCGCTGGCCTTCAATCTGACCAAGGCAGTGTTCTTCGATCCGGCGACCGAGAGCCGCATTCGCTGACGGCTATGACAAATCCTGACATCGTCATCATCGGCTCTGGCATCGGCGGCGCCACGATCGCCTCCGGTCTGGCCGGCAACGGCGCCTCGATCCTGATGCTGGAGCGCGGCGAACCCTTGCCGGCAACGCCGCATGCGCGCGACACGCGCTCGATCTTCGTCGACGGCCACTACCGTCCCAAGGAGATGTGGCGCGAGGCCGGCGGCGCCGCCTTCAACCCCGGCAACTATTACTATGTCGGCGGCAACTCGAAATTCTACGGCGCGGTGCTGATCCGCTACCGCAAAGAGGATTTCGCCGCCATGGAGCACTTTGGCGGCGTCTCCCCGGCCTGGCCGTTCTCCTATGACGAATTCGAACCCTGGTATTCGAAAGCCGAGCAGCTGTTTCGCGTCCGCGGCTCACTCGGCGAAGACCCGACCGAGCCGTTCCATTCGATCCCCTATGCCTACAAGCCGGTGCCCGACGAAGCGCCGATCGCCCGCGCCCGCGCGGAACTGAAGGGGCTGGGCCTGCACCCGGCGTCGCTGCCGCTCGGCGTCGACATCGACACCTGGCTGAAGGAAGGCAAGACCGGCTGGGACGCTTTCCCCAACACCGGCCAGGGCAAGATGGACGCCCAGACGGCGCCGCTGGCGGCTGCACTCAAGGACACCAACATCCGGCTGGAGACCGGCTGCTACGTCGAATATCTCGAAGCGGCGCCGGACGGCAAAAGCATATCGGCCATCCACTACCGGCAGAATGGTGAGCTGAAAAAGGTAGCGCCGAAACTGGTCATCCTGTCCGCCGGCGCGGTCAACTCCGCCGTGATCCTGCTGCGTTCGCCATCCTCAGATGGCAAAGGTCTCGCCAACCGCTCCGACCAGGTCGGCCGCAATTTCATGAACCACAATTCGAGCGCCATGCTGGCGATCGATCCGCGCCGCAGGAACGACAGCGTCTACCAGAAGACACTGATGCTGAACGATTATTATCTCTCCGACGGCAAGGGCGGCAAGCCGCTCGGCAATGTCCAGCTGCTGGGCAAGATCGACGGCAACATGTTGAAGGCCAACGTCAAGCGAGTGCCGAAATTCGCGCTGGATTTCATGGCCGGTCACGCCGTCGACTGGTATTTGATGTGCGAAGACCTGCCCGATCCGGAAAGCCGCATCATGGTCGATGGCAAGGACATCGTCATGCAGTGGCGGCGCTCCAACATGCAGTCGCTCGACGGGCTGACCAAGGTGATGCGCGAAAACTTCCGCGCCTGCGGCTACCCAATCGTGCTGTCGCGCCCCTTCGACAAGCGCACGCCGTCGCACCAGTGCGGCACGGTCAAGATGGGCGACGATCCGGCGACCTCGCCGCTCGACCCGTTCTGCCGCGCCTTTGATCACCGGAACCTGTTCGTCGTCGACGGCAGTTTTCTGCCGAATTCGGCTGCGGTAAACCCGGCACTGTCGATCGCCGCGCAGGCGTTGCGGGTGGCTGATCACATCCGCAAGGTGGAGCTTACCGCATGATCGGTCAGCGCCGCCCCTCATCCGCCTGCCGGCACCTTCTCCCCGTAAACGGGGAGAAGACAGCTGGCCGCAACCCCGGCGCTCCTGCGGCGATTGGCGAAGCCTGCGATGAAGGCGTCCTTCTCCCCGTCACTATACGGGGAGAAGTGCCCGGCAGGGCGATGAGGGGCGGCGCTGACATTCGAAGGGACATATCCCCATGACCCGGCCCTCTGCCATCGTCACCGGCGGCGCGCGCGGCATCGGGCTGGCCTGTAGTCAAGCGTTGGCCGATGCCGGCTTCGACATCCTGGTCGCTGATCTCGCCGAACGAGCGCCGGATGGGCTTGCCGCCGACATCACCGCACGCGGCGCCAAGTTCGCCTACATCAAATGCGACATCGCCAACCTCGACGGTCACGCCGCGTTGGTCGACGCCGCCACAAACGCCTTCGGCCGCATCGACTGTCTCGTCAACAATGCCGGCGTCGGCGCCGTGGTGCGCGGCGATCTGCTGGAGCTGAAGCCGGAGAATTTCGACCGTGCGCTGAACATCAATCTGCGCGGCACCGTCTTCCTCAGCCAGGCCGTCGCCAAGGCGATGCTGGCGGCACCGGGTGATCATCCGCGCTCGATCATCACCATCACCTCGGTCAGCGCGGAAATGGCCTCACCGGAACGCTCGGATTACTGCATCTCGAAAGCTGGGCTGTCCATGTGGGTGAAGAACCTGGCGCTCAGGCTCGCGCCGGAAAACATCGGCGTGTTCGAGCTGCGCCCAGGGATCATCCGCACCGAAATGACGGCGGGCGTGACAGCCAAATACGACGCGCTGATCGATGGCGGCCTGGTGCCAGCAAAGCGCTGGGGCGAAGCGTCCGACATCGGCGCTGTTGTGGCGACGCTTGCCGCCGGTAAGCTCGGCTTTTCCACCGGCTCGATCATCAATGTCGACGGCGCGCTGTCCGTGCCGCGATTGTAAGGGTGATGCCATGACCGAATACATCATCGTTGGCGCCGGCCCCGCCGGCTGTGTTCTCGCCAACCGGCTGAGCGAGGATCCGGGCAATTCGGTATTGCTGCTGGAAGCAGGCGGCAAGGACTGGCATCCGCTGATCCACATGCCGGCGGGCTTTGCCAAGATGACCAAGGGCATCGCTTCCTGGGGCTGGTCGACCGTGCCGCAAAAGCACATGCAGGACCGCGTCTTCTGGTACACACAGGCCAAGGTGGTCGGCGGCGGCTCCTCCATCAATGCCCAGATCTACACGCGCGGCAACGCCCGCGACTACGACGCGTGGGAGAAGGAAGAGGGTCTCGCGGGCTGGGGCTATCGGGACGTGCTGCCCTATTTCAAGCGGGCAGAGAACAACCAGCGCTTCGCCAACGATTTTCATGGCGACCAGGGGCCGCTCGGCGTGTCGAACCCGATTTCCCCGCTTCCGATTTGCGAGGCCTATTTCCGTGCCGGCCAGGAGATGGGCATCCCCTTCAACCCGGATTTCAACGGCGCTGCCCAAGAAGGCGTCGGCTACTACCAGCTGACCCAGAAGGACGCCCGGCGTTCATCCGCGTCGGTCGCCTATCTGAAGCCGATCCGCGCCCGCAAGAACCTGACCGTCAGGACCGATGTGCTGGTGACCCGCATCGTCGTCGAGAAAGGCCGCGCCATCGGCGTCGAGATCGTCGACAGGCCGGGCGGCCAGAAGACCATCCTGCGCGCCGAACGCGAAGTGATCGTCTCGTCCGGCGCCATCGGTTCGCCGAAGCTGTTGATGCAGTCGGGCATCGGCCCGGCCGATCACCTGAAATCGGTCGGCGTGACGCCGGTGCATGATCTGCCCGGCGTCGGCTCCAACATGCAGGACCATCTCGATTTGTTCGTCATCGCCGAATGCACCGGCGACCACACCTACGACAATTACGCCAAACTGCATCGCACGGCATGGGCCGGCTTGCAGTATCTGTTGCTGAAGAAGGGGCCCGTCGCGTCCAGCCTGTTCGAGACCGGCGGCTTCTGGTACGCCGATCCGACAGCCGCATCGCCCGACATCCAGTTCCATCTCGGCCTCGGCTCCGGCATCGAAGCCGGCGTCGAGAAGCTGAACAACCCGGGCGTCACCTTGAACTCGGCCTTCCTGCGCCCGCGCTCGCGCGGCACCGTGCGGCTGAAGAGCGGCGATCCGGCCGACCACCCGCTGATCGATCCGAACTACTGGTCCGATCCCTATGATCGCGCGATGTCGATCAAGGGGCTGAGACTCGCGCGCGAAATCATGCGGCAGAAGGCGCTTGCCCCTTACGTGCTGCGCGAAGTGCTGCCCGGCCCATCGCTCGCCAGCGATGACGAGCTGATCGATTATGCCTGCCGCACCGCCAAGACCGATCATCACCCCGTAGGCACCTGCCGCATGGGCCATGACGATATGGCCGTGGTGACACCGGACCTGCGCCTGCGCGGCATCGAAGGCTTGCGCGTCTGCGATGCCTCGGTGATGCCACGCGTGCCCTCTTCCAACACCAATGCGCCGACCATCATGGTCGGCGAAAAGGGCTCGGATATTATCCTTGGCCGCGAGCCGCTGCCGCCGGCGGTGTTTTCCGGCAATCGCGCCGCATAGTCATTCGGGAGAGCCACTCAATGATCAGGCATTGCGTCTTCGTCAAATTCCGGAGCGATGTTCCCGACGCCGAGCGGTCGGCGATTCACGCCGACCTCGAAGCGCTGCGCCAGGTAATCGACGGCATGGACACGGTCCATTTCAGCGCCAATGTCAGCCCGGAGCCATTCGCGCGCGGTTTCAGCCATGGCTTCACCATCGACTTCCGCGATGCTATCGCCCGCGACGCCTACCTGGTGCATGGGGCGCATCAACGCGCCGGCGCCCGTTTGGTCGCTGCACTCGAAGGCGGCACCGACGGGCTGATGGTATTCGATCTCGATATCTCAAAAAAGTGACCGTCGTCTTTTCGAAAGCCGGCTGATCGCTGTTCTCTTTTGCGAGCCGAGGGACATATCGTTCCCTGGGGGATGCATTGGAGCAACGTCGTGACCCTCACCCCGCAACAGAAGAAAACCGTCCTTGCCTCCTTCCTGGGCTGGACGCTCGACGCTTTTGATTTCTTCCTTCTGACCTTCCTGCTCACCGACATCGCAACCGAATTCAACACCGACGTCCCCGCGGTCTCCAAGGCGCTGTTCCTGACCTTGGCAACGCGCTTTGTCGGCGCCTTCTTCTTCGGCATGCTGGCCGACAGATACGGCCGCAAACTCATCCTGATGCTCAACATCGTCAGCTATTCGGTGATCGGCGCGCTCGCCGCCTTCTCGCCCAATCTCGGCATCTTCCTGGCGCTGCGTGCTCTGTTCGGCATCGCCATGGGCGGCGAATGGGGGCTCGGCAGTTCGCTCGCCATGGAATCGATCCCGCCGAGCGCCCGCGGCATGGTCTCTGGCATCCTGCAATGCGGCTACCCCACCGGCTATCTCTTGGCGGCTGTGGTCTACGGCCTGCTCTACCAGCAGACCATCGGCGGCTACACGATCGGTTGGCGCGCCATGTTCCTGCTCTCCTTCCTGCCGGCGCTGATCGTGCTGTTCATCCGCTCGCACGTGCCGGAATCGCCGGCTTTCGTCGAGGCGCAGAAATCCGTCAAACCGGGGCTCCTTGAAACGCTGCAGAAGCACTGGAGCGTCGCCGTGTATGCCGTGGTGCTGATGATGTTCTTCAACTTCTTCAGCCACGGCACGCAGGACCTCTACCCGACCTTCCTGAAGAAGCAGCACGGCTTCGACCCGCATACGGTGAGCTGGATCACCATCGTCGCCAACATCGGCGCCATCGTCGGCGGCCTGGCGTTCGGCGCGCTGTCGGAACGGATCGGCCGCATCAATGCAATCACACTGGCCTGCCTGATCGCCCTGCCGGCCATCCCGCTCTGGGCCTACAGCTCGACGCCCTTCATGCTGGCCATCGGCGCCTTCGTCATGCAGGTCGCGGTGCAGGGCGCCTGGGGCGTCATTCCGGTGCACCTCAACGAGCTCTCGCCCGGTGCGGTGCGGGCGACCTTGCCCGGCTTCATCTACCAGGCCGGCAATCTCGCAGCGTCCTATGGCGGCCCCTACCAGGCCGGCATCGCCGAGGCACCCGGAGGCAGCTATGGCTATGCGCTGGCGCTGTTTGCCGGCGTGGTCGCCGTCTGCATCATCGTCGTCATCCGCTTCAGCCCGGAGCGGCGCGGCCAGGTGATGACGGTGCTCGGCTAACCCAGCCGCAACGCCACGACACCGGCAACAATGCTGAGCGCGGCAGCACCGCGCCAGCCCGTCATCTTTTCGCCCAGCGCGAAGACCGAGATCATCATGGCGAACAGGATCGAGGTCTCGCGCAGCGACGCCACCGAGGCGATCGGCGCCTTGGTCATTGCCCACATGACGATCCAGTAGGCGGCGCCGCTGAGCACGCCGGTGAACAGCCCGGCCTTCCAGTCACGCGCCAGAACGGGCAGTGCCTTGGGCCCGCGAAAGATGAGGCACAGCACCAGCGCGCCAAGGGCATCGCAGACGAACAGCCAGGCGGCGTAGCTCTGCGCCGTCGCCGCCAGCCGCGCGCCGCTGCCGTCGGAGAGCGTGTAGCTGGAGATAAAGATCGAGGTGCCGAGCGCAAAGCCGACCGCGCGAAGATTGAACCGCTCCAGATGTACGCCGCCGCGAAACGACATCACCAGCGTTCCGGCCGACAGCAGCAGGATGCCGAGGATGGCGAACGGCGCCGGCATCTCCTGCACCACGACAACGCCGCCGAGCGCGGTCAGCAGCGGCGCCGTACCGCGCGCCAGCGGATAGGTCTGGGCGAAATCACCGGCCTTGTAGGCGCCGATCAGGAAGGTCCGGTAGCCCATATGGAAGATTACCGAGGCGATGATGTAGGGCCACACTTCGGCCTTCGGAAACTCGACGAAGGGCAGCACGAACAGCGCGGCAAACCCCATGCCCAGCGTCATCAGAGTGATCGACAGGAAACGGTCGAGATGCACCTTGACCAGCGCATTCCAGATCGCGTGCATAGCGGCCGCGGCAAGCACCGCGAAGAAGACGAAAAGCGTCATGGAGGGCTCACCGACCTCCCGAGCCCAGGGGCGTTTCGAGATCGATGTCGACCCGGAGGGGGAAGTGATCGGACGCCACCTCGCCAATATCGGCACCGACCGAGCGGACGCGATCGGCGAACATGCCACCGACGAAGCAATGGTCGAGCCGGCGCTTGGCCACCTTGCCGTCGATGGTCTTCACATGGGTGTGGAAATCAGCGGTCGGCTCGCTGGCAATGGACGCCGCATCGACCAAACCGTCGAGATAGGCGGCACCGCGATGATAGGGCGTGCTGCCGACGATGCGGCTGTATTCAGCACTCCCCGGCTCCATGTTGAAATCGCCCATCCAGATCGCCGCCATCGGATTTTCCGGCTCGACCTCACCGCTGGTCCAGTTGCGCGCAGGCTCGTCATCGATGCCGCTCCACGGTCCGCCCTCGGACGGCGCGCGGCGATGTTCGGCAAGCAGATAGTCGATCTGCTCCAGCCGCTCTTCCGCCGCGATATGGGCGAGATGCAGCGACAGGAATCGCACCGGCCCGGCCGGCGTGCGGATCATGCATTCAAGCGCGGCATTGCGGGTGTTGAGCGGCCTCAGCGTGCGGCGCATCGGCAGCGTGTGCAGGCGCGACCAGACGATCGGCAGCTTCGACAGCAGCATGGTGCCAAACTGCCGGCGGCGGTTGATGATGCGGCTATCGCGCCGCTCGCTGGCGTCCATGTCGAAGGCCGGGCCGTAGACCCAGTGATAGTCCGGCAGCAGTTTTGACAGGACCTCGGGCTGGTCGTCCTCATTGGTCCTCTGCCAGTGCCTCTCCACCTCCTGCAGCGCAATGATGTCGGCGCCGCCAACGATGCGCGCCGCGCGCGTCAGATCGTAGCGGCCATCGCTGCCGAACCCGTACTGGATGTTGTAGCTGACCAGCTTCATTGCTTATCCGGCTCACTTTCGGTGATGGCAGTAGCGGTTCAGTGGATTGGTTGCAATGTGCACGAGAATGGAAGCGGCTTGTGCCAGAAGCCTCCCCGCCTTTGCCGCGCGATCATGCACCGATTCCCGCCCGGCTCGGTATCCTCCGCACGCCGGAAAACGCCGCGAGACGTCCCGTGGAAAGTGACGGCGCAAAAAGGAGGCGCTAGTCGGTCGTCAGCGGTTGGAACCGGCCCGCCGGCGATGCGGCCAGTTCCGCCCAGTCGATCTCTTCCTCCAGCCGGTGATAGGCCTCGTCGCCGATCGTGCCGTTGCGGCGCAGCTCCTCGAGCGTGTCGCGCTGGCGGTTGATGGCATAGAGGCGCAGCCGGTCGTATTCGGTGGCGGCTTGGGCGTCGTCCGGGTTTTCCGCGATCACGCGCTGAGCTTCATACTGTTCTCGCACGACGGCAGCCGCCGCCGAGGTCTTGCGGCTGAGCACATCGAGTGCGGCCTGCATGACGGCGACACGCGCCTGCGCCACCTCGTTGTCGACCGTTCTGTCCGGGGCGAAGTTGATCCAGCGCAGCAGCGGCTTCAGGGTCATGCCTTGCAGCACCAGCGTGCCCAGCACCACCGCAAAGGCGGCAAGCACGATCGGGTCGCGGTGGGGAAAATCGGCCGGCAGGGCAATAGCCACGACCAGCGTCACCAGCCCCCGCATGCCGCACCAGCCGACCAGCACGGCGCCGCCAAATGTCGGCAGATCGCGCCTTGCCTCTTTGCTGCCGAGGCGGGCAAGCCAGCGGATGATGGCGACGTAACTCCCCACCCAGACCAGCCGCGCGACGATGACGACGACCAGCACGGTTCCGGCAAAGAGAAAGGCTTCGCCTTGCCCGTCGCCGGCAAGCCGGCCGACGATCGAGCGAGCCTGCAGGCCCATCAGCACGAAGGCCAGCACGTTGAGCACGAACACCGCCGATTCCCAGACCGAATAGGTGCTGACGCGGCGTCTGGCCGACATGCGGCGGGGTGCCCTGCGCGCAATGGTGATGGCGTAGACGACGATGGTGATGATGGCGGAAAGGCCGAGCTTGTCTGCGATGATCCAGACGGCAAAGGTTCCGGCAAACTGCACCACCGTGCTGCTCGCCGCGTCCTCGATGCGGCCAAGCGTCAGCAGCGAGATCCGGCCGAACACGTAGCCCGCGACCAGACTGCCGATCGTTGCCAGCAGGATCACCGGAATGGCGTTGCTCAGCATGATCGTGCCGAGCGCCGCCGAAACCGCCAGCCGGTAGATCAAGAGCGCGGTGGCATCGTTGAGCAGGCTCTCGCCCTGCAGGATGGCGGTGATGCGGTGCGGCACCTTGAACTGGCTGAGAACGGCAGACGCCGCCACGGCATCCGGCGGCGCGACAATGGCGCCAAGCGCGATTGCCGCCGCGATCGGCAGGCCGGCCATCTTCCAGCCGACGAGGGCAACCACCACGGTGGTGAAGACAACGGCGCCAAGCGCCAGCAGCGCCAGCGACAGCCGGTAGCGTTTCAGGTCGCGCAGCGAGGTGTCGTAGGCAGCGTCGAGGAGCACCGGGGCGATGAACAAAGCAAGCGCCAGTTCCGGATCGATCTCGATCGTCGGCGCGCCTGGCACGAAGGCAATCGCCACCCCGGCTAGAGCCAGCAAGGACGGATAGGGAATCTCCAGCCGCCGCGACAGCGCCGTCAGCGCGACGGCAGCCAGAAGCAGGACAAGGGTCAGTTCGAAAAGAGCCATGGCCCATCGTAGCGGCGAAGCGGCATGGTGGGCAGTGGCTGGATGGCAAGATGCTGTTGATTGTCAGCACGCTTCCCGGCTTTAGCAATGATACGGCCGTTCATCGCGCCAGCTTGAATCGACCATCTCGGTCGCCCTAGGAGGCTGCTTGCTAATGCAGCACCAGCATATCGCTCGATGAGAACGATATCTCGGCCTTCTCGCCGACTGCCGGCGGCGGCGTTGCCGGGCTGTTGAATGTGTCGAGCGAGACCGTGTGACCGCCGATACCGACGCGAACCCGGATGACCGAGCCGAGGAAGTGCACTTCGGAAATTTCGCCTGACAGGCTGGAGTCACGGCCAGGCTGGCGCCCCAGCGAAATCGCCTCCGGCCGCAGCGCCAGAGACAGCATGTCGCCGGACTTCGACCCGTTGAGCTTGCCCTTGAGCGAGACCTCCTGCGTGTTGACCTGCACCGTGCCGGCCGCGGCATCGGTGACCTTGCCTTCGAGCACGTTCAGCGTGCCGACGAAATTGGCGACGAACTTGGTTGCCGGGCGATTGTAGATCTCGAACGGCGTGCCGACCTGCTCGGCCTTGCCGCCATACATCACCGCGATACGGTCCGAGATCGACAGCGCCTCTTCCTGGTCATGGGTGACGAAGATGGTGGTGATGCCAAGCTTCTTCTGGATGGAACGGATTTCCTCGCGCAGCGACACGCGCACCTTGGCGTCGAGCGCAGACAGCGGCTCGTCAAGCAGCAAAAGCTTCGGCTTCGGCGCAATCGCCCGCGCCAGCGCAATGCGCTGCTGCTGGCCGCCGGAGAGCTGGTAGGGATAACGGTCGGCCATCTGCGGCAGCTTGATGATGTCGAGCATCTCGGCAACGCGGGCATCGATATCTGCCCTGGGCATGCCGGCGACCTTCAGTCCAAAGCCGATGTTCTGCGCCACCGTCAGGTTGGGGAACAGCGCATAGGCCTGGAACACCATGCCGACATTGCGCTGGTTTGGCTTCAACCGGGTGATATCCTTGCCTGCAACGACGATCTTGCCCGCCGACGGCTCTTCGAAACCGGCGACCATTCGCAGAACGGTGGTCTTGCCGCAGCCGGACGGCCCGAGGAAGGAAACGAACTCGCCCGGCTCGACATCGAGATTGAAATCCTCGACCACTGTGGTGGCGCCGAAGGATTTTCGCACATGCTGGATGGAGAGGAATGGTTCGGCCATGGCTTTTTCTTTCGATCAGTACTTTGTCGATCAGTTCGGGCGGTTCGCCGATCTCGGCGCGAACCGGGACAGGATCTGGATCAGCGACATGCAGCCCCAGGTGATGGCGAAGGCGATGATGGCAAGCGCCGCCGGCTCATAAGCGCGGTTGGCGCCAACGTTTTGCAGATAGGGGCCGAAGGCGGGTCGGTTGAGCAGACTGGCCATGGTGAATTCGCCGATGACGATGGCGAACGTGA
Source organism: Mesorhizobium caraganae (assembly GCF_016836705.1). GTDB lineage: Bacteria > Pseudomonadota > Alphaproteobacteria > Rhizobiales > Rhizobiaceae > Mesorhizobium > Mesorhizobium caraganae. The sequence continues at coordinate 153,451 of NZ_JAFCGY010000005.1, forward strand.
GGAAGGCGCCCGACAACACCGCGATCAGCACATTGGGCAGGATCACTCGACCAATGATCGTGCCCCAACCGGCGCCCAGAATCTGCGCCGCTTCCGTCAGCGTCCTGACATCAATGGTGCGAAGGCCGGTATCGACGGCGCGGTACATGTAGGGCAGCGCCAGCATTGCATAACCGATGACCAGCAAGGCATTTGTACCCATGTCGGTCGCCAGGAACGGCAGCGGCGAATTCGAACCGTACATCCTGATATAGCCGAAGACGATGACGATGGCCGGAATGACCAGCGGCAGCAACGTGATAAACTCGACGATCGGCCGCAGGTGCGGCAGGCGCAGCCGAATCCAGTAGGCGGCGGGCACCACGATCAACACGCCGAGAATGATGGTGAAGACGGCGGCGAGCACCGAGTAGCCAAAGGTCGCCTGAAAACGAGGGTCGCCAAGCACGATCTGATAGGCATCGAAGGAATAGGCGCCGCGCCGCATGCGCATGGAAAATTCCACGGTTGCGATCAGCGGAATGAAGAAATAGGCCGCGCCCAGCGCGAAGACGACCCAGGCCCAGAATTTGCCGGACTTCATTTCAGCCACCTCTCCGAACGCGTCCGGAACCAGATGTAGAAGACATTAGCGAGCCCGGTGATGACGATCATGCCGAAGGCGATCGCATAGCCGAGATGAGCATTGTGCAGCACGTCGCCGCGGATCTGCGCGTAGAGCAGGATCGGCACGATGTTGAGGGAGGAGCCGGTCAGCGCATAAGCGGTGGCGATCGCGCCGAAGGCATTGGCGAAGAGCAGGATGACCGTGCCGAGGAAGCTCGGCCAGATCACCGGGATCACCACCATGCGCCAGTATTGCGCCTGGGTGGCGCCGAGCGTCGCGGCGGCCTCGCCCCATTCCTTCTTCAAACCGTCGATCGCCGGCGTGATGATGACCACCATCAGCGGGATCTGGAAATAGACATAGGTCAGCGTCAGGCCCCAGAACGACAGGATGTTGAAGCCGTGTGCGTAGATGTTGAGGCCGAACACCGTGTTCAGAAGCACCGTCGCGAGACCGAGCCGTCCGAGTGTCGCGAGGAAGGCGAAGGCCAGCGGTACGCCGGCGAAATTGGAAGCAACGCCGGAAAAGGTTAGCGTTGCCGAGCGTATCCACTCCGGCAGGCCGCCGCGCACGATCGCGATGGCGATGGCGAGCCCGGCGAAGGCACCGATCAGCGCCGAGGAAAGGCTGACCTTGAGCGAGATCCAGTAGGCGGCGACAATCGATGGCTGCGCCAGCGCCGCTATGTTTTCGAACGTGAATTCGCCGGCATCGTTCTGGAATGCGCCCAGCATCAGATAGAGCGTGGGCAAGATCAGGAACATGATTGCGAAGATGAAAAATGGCGCGACACCGAGCCATTGCGTCGGCAGTCGCAATGCGCGCGCCTCGCTGGGGGGCGCGGTCTTCCCGGCGACTGCGTGATCGGAAAGCGAGAGATCTGTCATGCGCCGGCTACCGTCTCCGAGGAAAACCGGGCGGCCGCGAGGCCGCCCGGTTGGCTTCAAGCCTTACTTGACGTTGGCGCCGACGACGGCATCCCAGTTCTTGGTGACGGCTTCCTTTGCCTTGCCCTGCTCGTCCAGCGTCGGGAACACCGCCGCAGCGTAAGCCTCAGCCGGCGGCAGCTTGGCCATCACGTCCGCCGGGAGCTTGCCGTTCTTGGCAAGATCGTTGAAGCGGATCGGGTGGCAATAGCCTTTCAGCCAGCCGATCTGGCCTTCGTCGGAGTAGAGATACTCCAGCCACAGCTTGGCAGCGTTCGGATGCGGTGCGAAAGCACTGATCGCCTGCACGTAGACGCCGGCAACGACACCCGTCTTCGGCACGACGACGTCGACGGGCGGGTTGCCCTTCAGCGTGTCGCGACCGGCAAGTGCATTGTAGTCCCAGGTCACCAGGATCGGCGTCTGGCCTTGAGCCAGGGTCGCCGGCTTGCCGATGACCGGCACGAAATTGCCGGCGGCATTGAGCTTCTTGAAGAAGTCGAGGCCGGCGGTACCGGCAGCTTCGCCGGCAGCCGCGCCGCCGGAAAGGCCAGCCGCGTAGACGGCCTGGATGGCCTGGTTCGAGGCGCGCGGGTCGCCTGCAAGCGCCACGGTGTTGGCGAATTCCGGCTTCAGCAGGTCAGCCCAGTCAGCCGGTGCTTCCTTGACGAGGTCCTTATTCACCAGGAAGGACAGCACGCCGTAGTAGTCGCCGGTCCAGAAACCGTCGGCATCCTTGGCGCTGTCCGGGATCGAGTCCCAGGTCGACACTTTGTAGGCCTGGATAAGGCCGTCGGCCTTGGCGGTCGGGCCGAACGACAGGCCGACATCGATGACGTCGGGAGCCTGCGGGCCCTTATTGTCCTTGTTGGCCTTGATCGCCTCGACCTCGTCGCCGGAACCGGCATCGGGGTTGAGTTCGTTGACGGTGATTTCCGGATACTTCGCCTTGAAGCCGTCGATGACGGCGCCATAGCCACACCAGTCATGCGGCAGCGCGATGGTGGTGAGCTGGCCTTCCTTCTTTGCCGCGGCAACCAGTTCATCCATGGACTGGGCCGACGAGATAGCAGAGGTCGCCATGAGGGCGACGGCCGATAGGGAAAGCACTTTCCCCGTAAACTTGAACATGTGTTCTCTCCGTTGAACTGGCGTCGCTGGACGCCTGCGATGCGGTATCTTTTTCATGTGACAGCCAGATGAAAGCTTTTTGAAACTGGCCCCCGGCGGCACGAAAAGTTAACTCTTTTTAACGGGCTGTAGCAATTAGCCTCCACTTAATTTCCCGGCTAATGGTTTATTGCCTTGCCCTTTGCCCCCTTGCCCTTTCCTTTCCCCTCGTTTCCAGATCACTTCCGGCGCCGCAAGCCGCCTCACACAGTGCCGGCAATGGCGTTCTCAAGCAGCGTCAGCGCCGCCTTCTTGGTCAGCTTGACCGGATTGCCGCCGGCGGTCGGATCGACCACCGCCATGTCGGCGATCAGCCCCTTGCGCTTCTTGTCCATGTCGAGCCCCTTGATCAGACCGGGCAGCGCATGCGGCACCTTGAGCTCCTTGCGGAGCTTGATGATCGCCTTGGCGAAACCGTCGAAGCCGCCCTTGATGCCGCAATAGGCGGCAAGCCGGGCGATGCGCTCCTCGATCGAGTCCCGGTTGAAAGCCAGTACATAGGGCATGAACACGGCATTGGTCATGCCGTGATGGGTGTCGTAGAGCGCTCCGATTGGGTGCGACAGCGAGTGAATGGCGCCCAGCCCCTTCTGGAAGGCGGCGGCGCCCATGGCGGCCGCGCTCATCATATGGGCGCGGGCGACGAGGTCCTTGCCGTTGGCATAAGCCTTGGGCAGGTTCACGAACACCAGCCGGATACCTTCGACCGCAATGCCGTCGGCCATCGGATGATAGCCCGGCGCGCAATAGGCTTCGAGGCAATGGGCGAGCGCGTCCATGCCGGTGCCGGCGGTGATGAAGCCCGGCATGCCGACCGACAATTCCGGATCGGCAATGACGATTGCCGGCAAAAGCTTCGGATGGAAGATGACCTTCTTGGTATGCGTCGCCTCATTGGTGATGACGCCGGCACGGCCGACCTCCGAGCCGGTGCCGGCCGTCGTTGGCACGGCAATGATCGGCGCGATGGCGTCGGAATTGGCACGCGTCCACCAGTCGTCGACATCCTCGAAATCCCACACCGGCCGCGTCTGCCCGGCCTGGAAGGCGATCAGCTTGCCGAGATCGAGCGCCGAGCCGCCGCCGAAGGCGATGACACCGTCATGCTTGCCCTTCTTGAACACGGCGATGCCGGCGGTGAGGTTGGAATCGACCGGGTTCGGCTTCACCTCGGAAAACACGCCATAGGGCACCTTGGCGTCGTCGAGGATCTTCAGCGTCGAAGCGACCACAGGCAGTTTCGCCAGCCCCGGATCGGTGACGAACAGCGGCCGCTTGATGCCGGTCGCTTCCAGCACCTCGGGCAATTCCTTGATGCGCCCGGCGCCGAAGCGGACGGTGGTCGGGTAGTTCCATTTGGAGATCAGCTTGGACATGTCTTGTCTTTCAAAAAATCAGATGGCTTCGCGCAGGTGGAAGGATTTCGGTCGGGTCAGATTGTCGTAGCCGAGCGCCGACAGGGCAACGCCCTTGCCGGTGTCCTTGACACCGGTCCACACCAGCGCCGGATCGAGATAGTCGCAGCGGTTCATGAACACGGTGCCGGTCTCGACGCGGTCGCCGATCGCGATGGCGTGCTCAGTGTCGCGCGTCCAGATCGAGGCCGTCAGCCCGTAGGGGCTGTCGTTCATCAATGCGATCGCCTCTTCATCGTTACGCACCTTCATGATGCCGACGATCGGACCAAAGCTTTCCTCGCGCATGACGCTCATCTGGTGGTCGACACTGGTCAGCACTTCCGGCGCCAGGTAGGGCGAACCGGCTTGGTCATTAGCCACCTTCATATTGATATGTGCTACCGCGCCTTTGCGCAGCGCCTCGGCCTTCTGCTCGCGAATCAGGTCGGCAAAGCGCGCCTGCGCCATCGGCCCCATTGTCGTCGCCTGCTCCAGCGGATTGCCGACGACATAGTTCTTGGTCTCGGCAATGAAGCCTTCGACGAACTGGTCGTAGACCTTCTCATGCACATAGACACGCTCGATGCCGCAGCAGCACTGGCCGGAATTGTAGAAGGCGCCGTCGACCAGATTGGCCACCGCATGATCGAGCTTGGCGTCGGGCAGCACATAGGCCGGATCCTTGCCGCCGAGTTCGAGGCCGAGCGTCATGAAGGTCCCGGCCGCCGCCTTCTCGATGGCGCGGCCACCGCCGACCGAGCCGGTGAAATTGACATGGTCGATCTTGCCCGAGCCAAGCAGCTTCTCGGTCTGGGCATGGTTGAGCACGACATTCTGGAACACACCCTTTGGCAGGCCAACCTTGTCGAACGCCTGCTGAAAACGTTCACCGACCAGCAGCGTCTGCGCCGCATGCTTCAGGATGACCGTGTTGCCGGCCATCAGCGCCGGCACGATGGTGTTGACCGCGGTCAGATAAGGATAGTTCCACGGCGCGATGACCATGACGACGCCGAGCGGATCCTTCTTCACATAGCGGCGAAAGCCGTCCTTCGGGTTGGAGGCCGGCACGGATTTCAGCGCTTGCTCGGCGATCTCGACCATATAGTTGGTGCGTTCCCTAACGCCGCCGAACTCGCCGCCATAGCGCACCGGGCGCCCCATCTGCCAGGCGATCTCCGGCACGATCTCGTCGGTCATCGCGACTAACGCTTCGAGCATCGCCAGCATATACTTGCCGCGCTCGACGATCGGTGTCAGCGCCCATTTCTCCTGCGCCGCCTTGGCGCGCTCGACCGCAGCATTGATCGCCTGGTCCGTGGCGACAGGCCGCTCGGCATAGATCGAACCATCGATGGGGGATTTGAGTTTGACCGTTTCGGTCATCGTTTAAGTCCTCGCACTTCTTTTTAAAATCGAAAATCATCTGGCTTTGTGCCGCCCCTCATCCGCCTGCCGGCACCTTCTCCCCGTATAGCGACGGGGAGAAGGGAAAGCTCCAACGTCGACGCCCCCTCTCCCCGTTCTTCACGGGGAGAGGGTAAGGGTGAGGGGCAGCGCCGACGTTTCGCCGGCTACCCTAGTACCGCTCGAACCCCCTGTGCAGTTCCCAATCCGTAATGCGGCGGTCGTATTCGAACTGCTCCCACTTCGCGGTGTGGACGTAATGTTCGAGAACGTCGTCGCCGAGCGCCTGCTTCAGCATCTTCGACTTGGCCAGCGTCTCGGCGGCGTCCCGAAGCGTCTTCGGAATCTCGGGCAGGCGCGAGGCCTGATAGGCATCGCCGACGAACGGCTTCTGCAGCTCCAGCTTCTCATCGATGCCGGCAAGGCCGGCGGCGATCAGCGCCGCAAAGGCGAGATAGGGGTTTAGGTCGGCGCCGCCGATCCGGCATTCCATGCGGATGCCCTTGGTGCCCTCGCCGCACAGGCGGAAGCCGGCGGTGCGGTTGTCCTCGCTCCACATGATCTTGGTCGGCGCGAAGGTGCCGGCCTGGAAACGCTTGTAGGAGTTGATGTAGGGCGCCAGGAACCAGGTGAACTCCTTGGCGTATTTCAGCTGTCCCGCCGCCCATTGCTGGCCGAGCGTCGACAAAGTCCAGTCCGCCTTTTTGTCGAAGAACAGCGGCGTCTTGCCGTCGGCGCTCCACAGCGAATTGTGGATGTGGCTGGAATTGCCGGCGAGCCCATAATTGTACTTCGACATGAAGGAAATCGACTTGCCTTCGGACTCGGCAATCTCCTTGGCGCCGTTCTTCAGGATGACGTGGCGGTCGGCCATGTCGAGCGCCTCGGCATAGCGCACATTGATTTCTTCCTGGCCCGGGCCCCATTCGCCCTTGGAATTCTCGATAGGGATGCCGGCCGCTTCCATCTCGTTGCGAAGCCGGCGCATGACGCCTTCTTCCTTGGTGGTGATGCCGATCTGGTAGTCGCCAATATAGGGCGAGGCGGTGTCGAGGCCCTGCCAGTGCTTCTTGCGGGCGGAATCGTAGGTCTCGTTGAACAGATAGAATTCAAGCTCGGAGGCGAAGTAGCCGATATAGCCGCGTTCGGTGAGCCGCTTGACCTGCTTCTTCAGGATGGCGCGCGGCGAATGCGGCAGGTCGTCATGGGTGTGGTGGTCGAGCACGTCGCAAATCACGAGTGCTGTCTTTTCCAGCCACGGAAGGCGCCGCAGTGTCGCCAGATCCGGCTTCATGACGAAGTCGCCATAACCCTTCGACCAGCTTGCCGCCTTGTAGCCCGGCACCGGCTCCATATCGATGTCGGCGGCCAAGAGATAGTTGCAGCCATGCGTCTCGTCATGGGCGGAATCGACGAAGTACTGCGCCAGGAAACGCTTTCCCGCGAGCCTGCCCTGCATGTCGACGATACAGGCCAGCACCGTGTCGATCTCGCCATTGGAGACCGCTTTCTTCAACTGATCGAACGAGAAATTTCCGGCCATTCCTTTGGCACTCCAGCGCTGGACGATTGAGAGGGGTAAACGAAACCATGGCCGGCAACATGCCGGCCATGGCTTGGCTGATGTATCAGTGGCCGGTTTCGCCAACCGCCTGTTCGGCCGCCTTGATCGCCGCCTGGCGCGCGGCGATGATGTCGCCGAGCGGTGGGCCCTGGAAGCGATTGCGCTCGAAAGCGAACCAGACGATCGCCGTCAGGATGAAGAAGCCGACGGTGATGTAGAGCGCCCAGTCGTTCGGTGGCTGGATGCCGATGACGAAGATCAGGATCATCGACACGATCGAGAGAACGCCGAACAGCATGAAGATGCCGCGGCCCATATTCCACGGCCCCATCTTGTCCCACTTCGGCGTGCCCCAGGCCAGCATGCCGAGCACGATCGGCACGATGAAGGAAAGGAACAGGAAGATGACGGTGCAGGACACGACGATGGTGTAGGCCGAGGTGCCGGCAACCGAAACCAGCGTGGAACCCCAGACGAACAGCACCGACAGAATCGATGCCGTCCAGATCGCCGCCACCGGCGTGCGGTAGGTCGGACTGACCTTGGCGAGCGCCGCCGAGCCGGGCAGGCCGCCGTCACGCGAGAAGGCGAAGATCATGCGCGAAGCCGAGGTGACGGTTGCGAGGCCGCACAGCAGCTGGGCGATGAACACGACGAGATAGACGAACTCCTTGAGCCCCGTGCCGACACGCTGATCGAAAGCCCAGAAGAACACGTTCCAGCCCTGCTTGGCGGCGTCGTCCATGTTGGGGATCATCAGCACGAAGGCAGCGAGGAACAGGTAGCCGAACAGAGCCGACCAGATGACCGACATGACCATGGCACGCGGCACCGATGAGGCCGCCTTGATGGTTTCCTCGGAAGTGTGCGCCGAAGCATCGTAGCCGGTGATCGTATAGATCGGCAGCAGGAGGCCAAGCGCGAACACCCAGGCGTTCGATACGGACGGCCAGACGCTGGCACCGGCTTCGCCCGAGTAGTTGTGGAAGGTGAAGAGCCGGCTGAAATCCCAGGTCTCGGCGGAGAACAGGCAGACGACCGCGATCAGGATCGAACCGAAGAAGATCAGATAGCCCGAAAAGTCGGTCAGCTTCGCCGTCAGCTTGATGCCGAGATGGTTGATCAGCGCCTGGGCGCCGGTGATGATAATCAGAAAAATCATCTGGTTGGTGAGCGTGCCCTCGATGCCGAGCGTCGGCCCAAAAGCGCCGATGAAGAACGTCCAGGTGCCGACATTGATGGCGCCAAGCACGGTGATCAGGCCGAGCAGATTGAGCCATGCCGTCACCCAGCCGGTGCCGCGATTGCCGAGGATCGAACCCCAGTGATAGAGGCCGCCGGCCGTCGGATAGGCCGAGCTGATCTGCGACATGGCGACCGCGAAGGTCAGCGAGACGAAGCAGCCGACCAGCCAGCCGATGCCGATGCCGATGCCGCCGGCGCCCGACGTTGCCTGCGCCAGCGAATTGATGCCGCCCGACAGGATGCAGATGATGGAAAAGGAAACCGCGAAATTCGAGAAGCGGCTGAGCCGCCGCTCCAGTTCCTGGGCATAGCCCATGCTGTGGAGGTGCTTTACGTCCTCCGCCTTGTCGACGTCTGAATAACCCGGTGCTGCCATTTGAAGTCCCCTTTGCGTTCTTAGCTGGCCGGCCCTGCCCCGGTCGGCTTGCGCCGGCCGGAGCATCTAGTCTTGCTGTTAGCCCGCCGTTTGGCCAACGGCTTTTTCCGCAGCCGCGATCTCCAGCGCGCGGCGAGCAATATCGGCGCCGATCGGCGGGCCCTTGAAGCGGCGCGACTCGATACCGAACCACAGAACCACGAGCAGAATGATCAGGCCGATGGCATAGTTGATCAGGATGTCGAATGGCGGCTGGATGCCGGCATACATCAGGACCAGAACGCCAAGCACCGTGATGACGGCGAATGGCTTGGACCAGATGCCGAGGCGGAACGGACCGAATTCGGTCCAGGTCTTGCCCTCCGCAAGCAGGCCAGCCGCCACCGGCATGGCGTAGGACACGTAGAGGAACAATGCGCAGCCGGCGGCCAGTGCGGCAAAAGCCGGCGAGTACAATGTCGCTGCGACCGCGAGCACCGCTCCGAGCCAGATCGCCGCCACCGGCGTACGCCATGTCGGGCTGACGGTTTTCCACACCGACGAACCGGGCAGGCCGCCGTCACGCGCAAAGGCAAAGATCATGCGCGAGGTCGACGTCAGTCCGGCAAGCGCGCAGATGAAGTTCGCCAGCACGATCGCGATGGCAATGATGCTCTTCAGCCAGAACGGTGCCGGCAGGTTGTTGAAGAGATTGAACCAGGCATTGGCGCCATCCTTGGCCGTTGCTGCCAGATCGGGGCTGGCAAGCACGAACGACACGGCCATGACGAAGCCAAAGACCAGCGACCACAGAACCGAATGGATCATGCCGCGCGGCACCGCCACGCGGGCATTGTGGGTCTCTTCGGATGTGTGGGCCGAAGCGTCGAAGCCGGTAATCGTGTAGAGTGGGTAGAGAAGGCCGATCAGGAAGGCGACCAGTGCCGTCCGTGCGGTGGGAACGTATCCTGCGCCTGGATCACCGGTATTGTTGACGAAGGTGGTGAGCCGCGAGAAATCCCAGCTTGCGCCCCAGATCAGGAACATCGCGGTCAACACGACGGCGACGACCAGAATGAGGTAGCCCGAGAAATCGGTCAGTACGGTGGTGAGCTTGATGCCGAAATGGTTGATCAGCGCCTGCGCGACCGTGATGATCACAACGCCGATCACCTGCTCCTGATACCCCCAGGCGGATACGTCGTGCCCGAACACGCCGGACCAGACAAGGTCCTTGAACAGTGCATAGACACCGACATTGACCGAGGCGACGACGAAGATCAGCCCGAGCAGGTTGATCCAGGCCGTGGCCCAGCCCCAACCGCGCCCGCCAAGAATTGACGACCAGTGGTAGAGACCGCCGGCGGTTGGGTAGGCCGAGCCAATCTGCCCAAGCGACGCAGCCACGACAAGTGCGAAGACGCCGCCGATGACCCAGCCGACAGTCGCCTCGAAGCCACTGCCGGTAGTCATGGCCAGCGGGAAGGACGTGATGCCGCCCGCCAGAATACAAATGATCGAAAAGGAAATTGCGAAGTTCGAGAAACCGCTCATACGGCGAGCCAGCTCCTGGGCATAGCCCATGCTATGGAGGGTTTTTACGTCCTCCGACCTCTCATGGTCTGATGTATGCGGTCCTGCCATTTTCGTCCCCTGTTGTTTCTAGCTGGCCGATTGGACTGATCTTCTCATTGCATGTCGTCGGGAACCCTTGGCCGCCTCGGGCTCCAGATTCGAAAAAATGCCGGTGAGCAGATCCGCCCATTTCCGCTGCCCGGTCTCGCCGGAAATTTCGTCGTTGCGGATTTCGATCATTGCGCAGGCCAGGCCGCGCGAGCGCGCATGGCGCTCGAGGGTGAAATAGACGCGGTCGGCAGGCGAATAGGGTTCGTTGACGCCGACGGTGACGCCGGCAAGACGCTGTAGCGCCGCTATCAGCGGCGACGCCAGCCTGCGATCGTCATCATGGATGATCCCGATATGCCAGGGCCGGTTCTTGCCCTTGTAGACAGGGGTGAAGGAATGCACCGACACCAGTCGCGTTTCCTGTCCGCGCGCCAGCCGGTCGTCGATGATCTTTGCGATCGTGTCGTGGAACGGTCGCCACGACAAAGCGATGCGCTCGGCGCGCTGCGTATCCGAGAGGCCGGCATTGCCTGGAATGATCGTCGTCTCGCTGACCGGCGGCACCAGGTCGGGCGCGTCGAGCGGACGGTTGCAGTCCACGATGAGACGCGAGATGCGGGTTTCGATGAGCGTCGCGTCGAGGGCGGCGGCCATGCGGCGGGCCACTGGCAGCGCGCCCGGGTCCCAGGCGATGTGGCGGAAAAGATCTTCGGCGGGCAGGCCGAGCGTGCCGAATTTGGCCGGCATAAAATTGGAAGCGTGGTCGCAGGTCAGCACAAAAGGGCTGGATCCGCCGGGATTCGTCACCCCTACGGTATCAGACGATGCAAGGCTGGCGGGCCGTGCTCTCTCCATACTGCCGTCCCCTGGGGAGCGCTGTATCTTATGTTACGTATTTTGCCTCATTGCGTCCCTGTGGATGATTTCATACAGTTTATCCGGCTTTGTCAAACGCGATTTCGGGGAAGCGGTGTAGACATGGCCAAGGGTGGGGAAAACCATGATTTCCAGCATTGCCGAACTGATCTCGGACCGCATCGGCACGATGCCGGCCGGCGAGCGCCGGGCTGCGCAGACGCTGATTGCCAACTACCCGCTGATCGGGCTGAAGACGGTCGCCGAATTCTCGGCCGCCGCCGGCGTATCGTCGCCGACTATCCTGCGCTTTGTTTCCAGGCTCGGCTTCCAGAACTATCCCGAATTCCAGTCGGCGCTGCAGGACGAGCTGGCGGCGCAATTGCAGTCGCCGGCATCGCGCACGCTCAACCCGGCGTCCCCAAGCGGTGCGATATCGCCGATGCTGGAAGCGACGCTGGACAACATGCGCGAGACCTTCCGGCATCTCTCCGACAGGCAGCTTGCCGATATCGCCGCCAGGCTTGCCGAGCGACGCGGCAAGACCTTCCTGATCGGCGGCCGCTTCACCGATCCGCTGGCGCGCTACATGGCCGCCCACCTCGCCATCATCCAGCCCGATGTCTACCACCTTGCCGGCCAGGAAAGCATCTGGCGCGACCGGCTGATCGACATGGGCAAGCGCGACGTGCTGGTGATCTTCGACATAAGGCGCTACCAGGACAGCCTGGTGCGCTTCGCCGAGACGGCGCACCAGCGCGGGGTGCAGATCGTGTTGTTCACCGACCAGTGGCTTTCGCCAATCGCCCGTTTCGCCCGCCATGTCATCGCCGGACGCACCGCCGTGCCGTCAGCGTGGGATTCCTCGGCGGCATTGTTCGTTGTCGCCGAGACACTGATCGGCGCTGTCACCCGGCAGCTCGAGGCCGACAGCGCCAAGCGTATCCGCGACCTGGAAGGACTGCGCTGACAGCCTCAATCCCGGCCTCAGGCGCAACGTTACGCAGATTTAATGTGCATGGCCGCGGCAGAATTGCCATAAAGCCATGATATTGCCGTGGCTTCGCACCATGCCGGGTGCGTCGCTGCGCGTTTTTTGCTTGGGGAGACCGGTCGATTTTGCCTACCGGAGTGCCGATGGCCGCCTGGAAACAGATCGTTTTTGCGCTTGTGATCCTGGTCGCGGCTGTCCTCGCCTGGGCGCGCTTCTTTCCAGGCGCGCCGGAGGTTCTGGCACGCTGGGGCATTGACTGGGCCTATGCCTCGGCACCCGCCACGACCGGCGCGGTCGACACGACGAAACAGGCAGGCGGCCGCAACGCCGCCGGCCGGCTGGCAAATGTCGTTGTCTTGCCGGCGGGCACCGCAACCATCAACGATCGCTTGCAGGCGATCGGCACCGGCCGCGCCAACGCTTCGGTGACGGTCAATCCTTACAGCTCAGGCCGGCTCGTTGAATTTCTGGTCCAGTCCGGCACCCGCGTCGACAAGGGGCAGATCATCGCCGTCCTCGATTCCGAAACCGAGGTGATCGCGCAGGATCGTGCCAAACTCGCTTTGCAGGATGCCCATGCCAAACTCGAGCGGGTGAAATCACTGAGGGCCTCCAATGCCGCGACACCGGTCGCCGTCGCCGATGCCGAAGTGGTGCTTGCCGGCGCTAAACTGGCACTTCGCGATGCTGAACTTGCCCTGCAGCGCCGCTCGATCGTGGCGCCGATCGCCGGCACGGTCGGCATCCTGCCGATATCGGCCGGCAATTACGTGACCAGCCAGTCGGCGATCGCCACGCTCGACGATCGCTCTTCCATCCTGGTCGAGTTCCTGGTGCCCGAGCGCTTCGCCGCCGCCGTCAAGGTCGGCGCGCAGCTGACGGCGACACCGATCGCCAATCCGAGCAAAGCCTATACCGGCACGGTGTCGGCCATCGACAACCATATCGACGAAAAGAGCCGCACCCTTCTGGTCAAGGCGGCGATCGCCAACCCGGCGGATTCGCTGCGCGCCGGCATGTCGTTCGGCATCACCATGCGCTTTGCCGGCGACACCTATCCGGCGGTCAGCCCGCTGGCGATCCTGTGGGGCTCCGACGGCGCCTATGTCTGGCAGGTCGAGGATGGCAAGGCCAGGCGCGTTCCCGTGCGCATCATCCAGCGCAACACCGAGACCGTGCTGATCGATGCCGAGATCGAGGATGGCGACATGGTGGTCACCGAAGGCACCCAGAGCGTCAGCGAAGGCGGCGAGGTCCGCATAGCTGGCCAGGCCCAGCGCGCCGCCAACGCCGCCGAAGGCTCATGACCGCAACCGCCAACGCCGCCAGCGAAACCGGCTTCACCGCGCTCTTCATCCGCAGGCCGGTCATGGCCTTCGTGCTCAACACGCTGATCGCGGTGGCCGGCCTTGCCGCCTTCTACGGCGTCGAGATCCGCGAACTGCCCGATGTCGACCGAGCCGTCGTCACCGTGTCGACGGCGTTCGAAGGTGCTGCCGCCGAAACGGTCGACCGTGAGCTGACCGACACGATCGAGGGCGCGGTCGCGCGTGTCTCCGGCGTCAAGTCGATCTCGTCGACCTCTTCCTTCGGCCAGAGCCGCGTCACCATCGAGTTCAATGACGGCGTCGATCTGAACGTCGCCGCCTCCGATGTGCGCGACGCCGTCGGCCGTGTCGCCAACCAGATGCCGGACACCGCCGATCCGCCGCGCATCGTCAAGGCCGACGCCAACTCCGATCCGGTGATGCGGCTGGCCGTCACCTCCGATAGCATGTCGGTGCAGGACATGACGGTGATCGTCCAGGACCAGATCGAGGACGAGCTGGCCGCCGTTCCGGGCGTCGCCGACGTCCAGGTCTATGGCGATCGCGACAAGATCTTCCGCATCGATGTCGACCAGAACAAGCTGGCGAGCCTAGGCTTCACTGTCGCCGATTTGAGGGCGGCACTTGGCTCTGTGGCCTTCGATTCGCCGGCAGGTTCGATCACCACCACCAACCAGGACTTGATTGTTCGCACCACAGCCGATGTGACGACGCCGGAAGAGTTCGAAAACATCATCATCGGCGGCACGACGCGCATCCGCGACGTCGCCACCGTCACGCTCGGCCCCGACATCGGCCAGACCTCATTGCGCTCCGACGGCAAGACAGGCATCGGCCTTGGCATCATCCGCCAGGCGGAATCGAACACGCTGGATATTTCCACCGGCGTGAAGGCGGCCGTCGCCACGCTGCAGGAAAACCTGCCCAAGGGCATGTCGATCAAGATCACCAGCGACGACGCCGTCTTCGTCAACGGCGCCGTGCATGAGGTCGAGATCGCGCTCGGCCTGTCGATCTCGATGGTGCTGATCGTCATCTACGTCTTCCTGCTCGACTGGCGCGCGACGCTGATCCCCGGTCTGTCGATGCCGGTCGCCATGATCGGCACCATCGCCGCGATCTATCTCGCCGGCTTCTCGATCAACATCCTGACCTTGCTGGCGCTGGTGCTGGCGACGGGCCTCGTCGTCGACGACGCCATCGTCGTCTTGGAAAACATCGTGCGACGGCGCAATGAAGGCATGGGGCCGCGTGCGGCGGCAGTGCTCGGCGCCCAGGAAGTGTTTTTTGCCGTCATCGCCACGACATTGACGCTGGTCGCCGTCTTCGTGCCGATCTCCTTCCTGCCCGGACAGACCGGCGGCCTGTTCCGCGAATTCGGCTTCGTGCTCGCTATGTCGGTGCTGCTCTCCTGCGTGGTAGCGCTGACGCTGTGTCCGATGCTGGCGTCGCGCATGCTGACCGGCGCATCGCTCCACCACGAAGGCGGCCATGGCATTGGCGCGCGCATCGGCGGCGCGCTGAATTCAGCCTACAAGCGCGGCCTGCATGCCTGCCTTGGCGCGCCCTGGATCGTGCTTCTGGTCGCGGTGCTGTTCGCCGCCACCGCCTTCACCTTGTTCGGTACCATCCGCCAGGAATTAACGCCGAGCGAGGACCGCGCCGTCGTGCTTTTGCGCATCAACGCGCCGCAAGGCGTCAGCCTCGACTACACCGCGCAGCAGATGCAGAAGATCGAGCGGCTGATCCAGCCGCTGCGCGATTCCGGCGAGATCGTCTCGACCTTCGAAAATGCCGGCCAGAACGGCGCCTACAACTCAGGCTTCATGGTGATGACACTGGCGCCGTGGGACGAACGCGCGCGCAGCCAGCAGGAGATCATGGCCGAGATCACCCAGCTGACCCGGCAGGTGCCATCCGTGCGCATCTTCCCGGTGCAGGCCAACAGCCTCGGCATCAGAGGCGCCGGCAACGGCCTGCAATTCGCGCTGGTCGGCAACGACCGCAAGGCGCTGGGCGACACGGCGGTAAAGATCATCGCGCAGATGCAGGCAGACCCGCGCTTCCAGAACCCGCGCCTTTCCGTCGACCCGACGCAGCCGCAACTGGCGGTGGCCATCGACCGCGAGCGCGCCTCCGATCTCGGCATCGACATCACCGGGCTTGCCAACACGCTGCAGGCGATGCTCGACGGCAATGATGTCGTCGACGTCTACATCGCCGACCGCAGCTATGGCGTGAAGCTGGTTTCGACCACCAATCCGATCAACGATCCGACCGATCTGGAAAACATCTTCCTGAAGACCGCCGACGGCCGCTTCGTGCCGATGTCGACCATCGCCACGCTGACCGAGCGCGCCGTGCCGCCGTCGCTGACCCGCGAACAGCAGCAGCCTTCGGTGGCGATCACCTCCAATCTGAACGGCAATTTCGCACTCGGCGATGCGCTCGGTGTCGCCGAGCAGATCGCCACACCGCTTCTGCCGCCGGGCAGCCGCATCCTGCCTTTGGCGGAAGCGGCGACGCTGGGCGAAACCAACAGCGCCATGGTCACCATCTTCGGTTTCGCGCTGGTCATCATCCTGCTGGTGCTCGCTGCCCAGTTCGAGAGCTTCGTCAGTGCCGTCATCATCATGGCGACGGTGCCGCTCGGCCTCGCCTGCGCGATCTTTGCGTTGCTTTTGTCAGGCACCAGCCTCAACGCCTACAGCCAGATCGGCCTGGTGCTTTTGGTCGGCGTCATGGCCAAGAACGGCATCCTCATCGTCGAATTCGCCAACCAGTTGCGCGACCGTGGGCTGGGTGTGCGCGAGGCGATCGAGCAGGCTTCGATCATCCGCCTGCGTCCGGTGATGATGACGATGATCTGCACCATCCTTGGCGGCGTGCCGCTGGTGCTGGCCGCCGGCGCCGGTGCCGAGGCACGCATCGCGCTTGGCTGGGTGATCGTCGGCGGGTTGGGCCTCGCCACGGTCTCAACGCTGTTCCTGACCCCGGTCGCCTACCTCCTGCTCGGCCGCTTCGTCACGCCGAAGACCCATGAGGAAGCCAGGCTGAAGCGCGAACTGGAAGAAGCCGCCTATACCAATGTAGAGCCGGCGGAGTAGCTAGCTTTCCTCGCCCCGTTTACGGGGAGAGGATGCCGGCAGGCAGGTGAGGGGCAGCGCGGAGTTTCGAGGTTATCGCCTTGGACGACCGCAGCAGCAAAGCCAGTCACTGACGTCGGCGCCGCCCCTCATCCGGCCCTTCGGGCCACCTTCTCCCCGTAGAACGGGGAGAAGGAAGGGTGCCGTCACGGCCGTATAAACACTTTCCCGTTCGGCTTGGCCAGTTCCACCGGCACCTTCGCCATCGCCTCGTCCAGCGGCAGCACCGCCGTCACATCCGTCGACCAGCGCCCGTCGGAAAAGCGCTTCAGCGCCTCCATGATCGCCGGGCCGCGTCTGTCGCGGAACTGGCGCATCCATTCGACCAGCCAGAAGCCTTCAATATGCTTGTGTTGGAAGATCAGCTGGCCGGGCTCGCGGATGACAGTCGTGTCCGGGTCGAGCCGGCCATAGATGATCCAGCGCGCGCGCTTCGGCATGGCGTCGAATATGGCCGAGGCCAGCGGTCCGGTCACTGCGTCGAGGAAGATGCGCGGCTGCTCGGTTTTGATCACCTTGCGCAGCGCCGCCTTGAAGTCCGGCGCCTTCTCGTTGAGCACATGCGCGGCACCGATCTCCTTCAAAAGCGGGATCTGCTCGTCGCGGCGCACGGTGACGATCGGCCGGTACCCTTCTTCCTTGGCCAAGCCCGCGATCAGCTTGCAGAGCTGACTGGCGCCGGCGGTCATGATGAAGGCCTTTTCGCCGGCCTCCTTGACGATGTCGAACATGGCGATCGCGGTCAGCGGATTGACGATCAATGCCGCACCGTCCTCGTCGCGAACGGTGTCGAGCAGCGGGATGCAGACAGCGGCTTCCGCGACCGCGTATTCGGCCCAGGAGCCCCAGTTGGTGACGCCGGTGGCAAAGGCGACGCGCTTGCCGGCCAAGCTTTTCGGATAAGGCTCGTCGCCGCCGGCAACGACAGTACCGACGCCCTCGAAACCGGCCGGCTGGCCCTTGACGCGTGGCTGGCCGTACTGGCCTTTGATGAACATGACATCGGACGGATTGATCGAGGCGAGGCCGACCTTGATCAGCACCTGGCTCGGTCCGGGCGTCGGCACGCCGATGCTGCCCGGCTGGAGATAAGGCTCCATCGCCTCCAGCACAGTGCCAGTCGGCGTCCTGGTATAGCCGTCGCCGGTCAGCAGCAGCGCTTTCATGTCGGAGGGGATCGCCATGGCGGGGCTCCTTACGGTTTGAGGATGAGCTTGCCGGATGCGCCGCGGCCCAGCACGCGTGTCAGCACAGCGGCGGCGTCGGCCAGCGGATACGTGCCTTCAATCACCGGCCGGACCTTGCCGGCGAGATACCAGCCGACCAGCTCCTTCATGTTGCCGGCATAGACGCGCGGCTCCTTGGTCGTGAACGCGCCCCAGAACACGCCGACGACCGAAAAGCCCTTGACCAGCGCCAGGTTGACGGGGAATTGCGGGATGGCGCCCGAGGCAAAGCCGATGACCAGCAGGCGGCCGTTCCACGCCATCGAGCGGGCGAGCACGTCGAAGGTTTCGCCGCCGACCGGATCGAAGCCGACATCGACGCCCTTGCTGCCGGTGACCTCTTTCAGCGCTTCTTTCAGATTGTCGTAGCCGAGCGCAATGTCGGCGCCGGCTTCAGCGGCAATGCGGCGCTTTTCCTCCGACGAGGCGACGCCGATGACGCGCGCGCCAAGCGCCTTGCCGATCTGGATGGCGGCGATGCCGGTGGCGCCGGCCGCACCCAGCACGCAGAGCGTCTCGCCTTCCCTGAGCGCGCTGCGCTGCTTCAGCGCATAGTGCGACGTGCCGTAGCCGGCCAGCAGCGCGCAGGCGTCAGCGGCAGGCATATCGGGCGGCAAAGGCATGACGAAGGGTTCGGCAGCGCCCACCCGCTCGGCATAGCTGCCATGGGTCGAGAGTGCGGCAACGCGGTCGCCGAGTTTGACCGATTTGACCCCCGGCCCGACCGCGACCACCCGTCCCGCGACCTCCATGCCGGGCACGAAAGGCAGCGGCGGCTTCATCTGGTAGAGGCCTTGGACGAGCAAGCCGTCGGGATAGTTCACCCCGATCGCCTCGGCCTCGATGACGACCGTATTGCCCTTGGCCTCCGGCTCCGGCCAGTCGCCATAGACGAGCTGGTCGAGCGGCGCGAAATCGCGGGCGATGATGGCTTTCATGCCCTCACACCTTTTCCTGCGTGTATTTCCTGAGTTCGGTGCGCGCCACTTGCCGGCGATGCACGGCGTCCGGCCCGTCGGCCAGCCGCAGGGTTCGCAGATGTGTCCACGAACGCGCCAGCGGCGTGTCCTGGCTGATGCCTTGCGCGCCGAACATCTGCACGGCCTCGTCGGTGACCTTGAGCGCGACGCGCGGTGCAATGACCTTGATCTGGCTGATCCAGGGCGCCGCGGCGCGCGCATCGCCCTGATCAATCATCCACGCTGCCTTGAGGCAGAGCAGCCGCGCCATCTCGATCTCCATGCGGCATTCGGCGATGATGTCGAAATTGGCGCCGAGCTTGGCCAAGGGCTGGCCGAAGGCCTCGCGGCGGACTGAGCGCTGGCACAGCATCTCCAGAGCCATCTCGGCCTGGCCGATGGCGCGCATGCAATGGTGGATGCGGCCGGGCCCGAGCCTGCCTTGCGCGATCTCGAAGCCTCTGCCCTCGCCGAGGATCAGGTTCGATGCCGGCACCCGCACATTGTCGAAGCGAAGGTGCATGTGGCCATGCGGCGCGTCGTCGTCGCCATAGACCTGCATCGGCCGAAGCTTGGTCACGCCCTTGGTGTCGGACGGCACCAGGATCATCGAATGGCGGCGGTGCTGCGGCTCGGCCTCGCCGCCGGTGCGGACCATGACGACATAGATGGCGCAGCGCGGATCGCCTGCGCCCGATGCCCACCATTTCTCCCCGTTGAGCACATACTCGTCGCCTTGCCGTTCGCAGCGCATGGCGATGTTGGTGGCGTCGGAGGAGGCGACATCCGGTTCGGTCATCAGATAGGCCGAGCGGATCTTGCCCTCGAGCAGCGGCCCAAGCCATGCCTTCTTGTGGTCGTCGGAGCCATAGCGCTCCAGCACCTCCATATTGCCGGTATCGGGCGCCGAGCAGTTGAAGGTTTCAGCACCCAGATGCGCCTTACCCATCTCCTCGGCCAGATAGGCGTATTCGACCGTCGAGAGCCCATAGCCGCGCTCGGAGCCGGTGAGCCAGAAATTCCACAGGCCGCGCTCCCTGGCCTTGTTCTTCAGCCCTTCGAGAATTTCGGTCTGCCGTGTGGTGTAGACCCAGCGGTCGCCGCCCTTGCCGACCTCGCTCAGAAATTCATGGTCGAGCGGCATGATCTCGTCGCGCACCATGGCGGCGATGCGGGCGTGGATCGGCTTCAGCCGCTCGGTCATGCCGAGATTCATGTCGCTCATCGTGTGTTCTCCTCAGCCGCACCCAGACCGCGCGCCGCGAACGCGACGACCTCGCCGACAATTGCCTCGATATCCCCGTCCGTCTCTGTCGGGCGCGGCGTGTACCAGAACAGCGGCGAGTTCAGCGTCAGGAACATCAGCTGCTCGGCAATGCCGATCGTGTCGAAGCGCATGTCGCCCTCGTCGCGCGCGGCGGCGATGGCCTCGCGAAAGATGCGGCCGTAAGCGTCGCGCGACTGCATCAGCCGGGTGAACTCCTCGCGCTGTTCAGGGGTGGTCGCCCCGCGCAGGTAAAGCTCGACACCTTCCCAGACGACACGCTGGAACGGCTTGGTGCGGATCATCTGGCCGCAATGGATGGCAGCCATCTTGCGCCATCGTCCAATCGCCGGGCCGGGCTGCGCGCGCACCGGCTCGATCGCCGCAAAATTCATGTCCATGCCGGCGCGGAACACATCAGCGAACAGATCTGCCTTGGACGGATAGTGGTGGTAGATGCGGCCCTTGGTCGAGCCTAGGCTGCGCGCGACGTCGTCGATGGAACTCGCGGCATAGCCGCGCTGCATGAAACAGATGGCAGCGGCGCGCAAGATATCGGCGCGCGGGCGATCGAGCAGTGGAGCTTCGACGCTGAGCATCGGTTTCGCCTTTCGCCTGCTTCCGCAGCGATGCTGCATTCAAGGCCTTTACGTCCGGGCAAAAGATCAACATACTACCGGGTATGTTGTCAATGCGGCAACCGCCCAACGAGGCGAAGTTTCCGCGGGGAGGATCGATGAGCTATCTCGACGAGCTGTTCTCAGTTGCCGGCAAGACGGCGCTGGTGACCGGAGCCGCGACCGGCATCGGCCGCATGGTTGCGACCGCCCTGGTCCAGGCCGGCGCCACCGTGATGATCGCTTCGCGCAAGGGCGAGGATTGCATCAACGTCGCGGCCGAGTTGAACGGGCTCGGTGCCTCCGGCCGCGCCGAAGGCTTCGCCGGTGACGTCTCCACCGAGGCCGGCATTGCCGCGCTGGTCGCCGAGGTCAAGGCGCGCACCGACAAGCTGCACATCCTCGTCAACAATGCCGGCATATCCTGGGGCGCCTCGCTCGAGGATTTTCCCTACCACGGCTGGGCCAAGGTGTTCGCCGTCAACGTCACCGCTGTCTTTCATCTGACGCGAGAATTGCTGCCGCTGCTGGAAGCCGCCGCCAGCGATGCCGATCCGGCCCGCGTCATCAATCTGGGCTCGGTGATGGGAACGCAGCCGCTGGCCGACGATGCGTACTCATACACGGCGTCCAAGGGCGCCGTTCACCATCTGACCCGCACGCTGGCGATCGAGCTTGCGGCGCGGCGCATCACCGTCAACGCCTTCGCTCCTGGCCCTTTCCAGAGCCGCATGACCGCCTTTGCCACCGGCACCGAGGAGAAGGCCAGACATGTCGGCAGCCATGTCCCCATCGGCCGTATCGGCGTGGCGGATGACATTGGCGGCGCAACGCTCTATTTGTGCAGCCGTGCCGGCTCCTATGTCACTGGCGCCATCCTGCCGATCGACGGCGGGCAGTCGGTGCAGCATGGGCTGACCTTGTTCAAGGAATGAGCCGCGGTCGGCGGCAGATGGAGGACGTCGCAGTGGAACCGATCAGTCTCGATGTGCTTTTGGCCAGCGTCGGCAAGGAAGTCGGCGTCTCCCCTTGGCGCGTGGTCACGCAGACCATGATCGACCAGTTCGCTGACGCCACCGACGACCACCAGTTCATCCATTGCGACCCCGAGCGGGCCAAGCTGGAGACGCCGTTCGGCGGCACCATTGCGCATGGCTTCCTGTCGCTGTCGCTGCTCTCGGCGATGACCTTCGAGACCATGCCGCCGCTGGAAAAGAGCAAGATGGGCGTCAATCACGGTTTCGATTCGCTGCGCTTCCTGGCGCCGGTAAAGACCGGCTCACGCATCCGCACCCGTTTCGTGCTGGCCGACGTCAAGGTCCGGCCGTCCGGCTGGGTGCAGACGGCGCATGACGTGACCATCGAGATCGAGGGCTCGAAGAAGCCGGCGCTGACCGCACGCTGGCTGACGCTGACGCTGATCGAGCGTGAGCCGGAGACCGCATGAGCGGCGACGCCAACGCAATCGACCAGGCAGCACTTGCCCCTTACCTCGAAGCGCACATTCCGGGTTTTGCCGGGCTTCATTCCATCGAGAAATTCAAATCCGGCCAGTCGAACCCGACCTATCTGCTGACTGCGGCGAGCGGCCGCTATGTGCTGCGCGCCAAGCCGCCGGGCCAACTGCTGAAATCGGCGCATCAGGTCGACCGCGAATTCACCGTGATGAAGGCGCTTGCCGGAACCGCGGTGCCGGTGCCCCGAATGCTGCATCTATCGGCGGAAGACTCGCCAATCGGCCGCATGTTCTACGTCATGGAGTTCCTCGACGGCCGCATCTTCTGGGATCCGGCCGTGCCGGAAGCCGCCGGCAACGATGGGCGTGCCGCGCTCTACGACGCCATGAACGCCACGCTTGCTGCGTTACACGATGTCGATGTCGAAGCCGTCGGGCTCGGCGATTTCGGCCGGCCGGGCAATTACTTCGAACGCCAGCTGACCCGCTGGACCAGCCAATATCGCGCCTCGGAGACCGGCACCGTCGACGACATGGACCGGCTGATCGCCTGGCTGGAGACGCATATGCCGGCCGATGACGGCCGTGTCTCGTTGGTGCATGGCGACTACCGGCTGGACAACATGATCTTTGCAGCCGGCGAGCCAAAGGTGCTGGCGGTGCTCGACTGGGAACTGTCGACACTCGGCCACCCCTTCGCCGACCTCGCCTACCAGTGCATGCAATGGCGCCTGCCGCATGCCTCGGGCTTTCGCGGCCTTGGCGGTATTGACCGCGCCGCCCTGGGCCTGCCCTCCGAGGAAGCCTATGTCGCCGCCTATTGCCGACGGCGAGGGCTGGCAGGCATCGACAATTGGAGCTTCTTCCTCGCCTTCTCCTTCTTCCGTTTGGCGGCCATCTGCCAGGGCGTCTACAAACGGGCGCTCGACGGCAACGCCTCCAATCCCGAAAAGGCAAAGACGTATGGCGAGGCAGTGAAGCTGCTGTCGCATCTTGCCGTCAAGCTGATCGGTCGAACCTGAATCGACAATGAGACACAGTGGGAGACGCAATGGGCCGTTTTGACGGAGCGACCGTGCTGATCACCGGGGCCGCAGGCGGCCTCGGCCGCGGTGCGGCCAAGGGCTTTGCCGCTGAAGGCGCCCGCCTGGTGTTGTCCGACATCGACGAAAAGGCGCTGGCCGAACTTGCCGGCTCGCTGCAGGCCGAAACAGCTATCCTTGCTGGCAACATAGCGGACGAAAAACTGTCGGAGGATCTGGTGAGACTGGCGGCGGAGAAATTCGGCCGGCTGGACATCGCCATCAACAATGCCGGCATCGTCCAGAGCTTCGTGCGCCTGCCGCAAGTGGACTCCGACGAGGCGCGCCGCGTGCTGGAGATCGACCTGCTCGGCGTCTTCTACGCCATGAAGCACCAGATCCCGCAGATGGAGCGGCAGTTCAAATCGGACGGGAAAGGCGGCGCCATCGTCAACATCGCCTCGGTTGCCGGGCTGGTGGGCGCACCGAAACTGTCGGTCTATGCCGCCGCCAAGCATGGCGTCGTCGGGCTGACCAAATCGGCGGCCGCCGAATACGCCACCAAGGGCATACGCATCAACGCCGTCTGCCCGGCGCACACCCGCACAGCCATGGTCGACAGCTTCGTGCGCATCTCCGGCGCGCCGGAAGCCGAAGCGCTGGCCGAGTTGACGCGCGGCGTGCCGATGAAACGGGTCGCCGAAGTGGACGAGGTCGTGACCGCCATCCTGTTTGCCGCTGACCCCGCCAATTCCTTCATGACCGGCCACACGCTGGCCGTGGACGGCGGCGTCGGCGCAATTTGATAGCTACGATTTGGGCAACCCCAGATTTGGTAACCATTGCCGCAAGGGAACCTACCGCGCCCTTGTCCGTTTTCGTACAGCGTATATAATTTAGCCAACACCCCACCATATGAAGGCAGACTCACGTGCCGCTGAGCGTCCAGAAACGCCGCGAGAAACAAAAGGCCGAACTGCGTTCCGAGCTGCTCGACGCAGCCCACAAGCTCGTCAAGGAAGAGGGCTATGAAGGCCTGACGATCCGCAAGCTGGCCAACCGGGTCGGCTATGCCCCGATGTCGGTCTATTCCTACTTCGCCGACAAGCAGGACATCCTGTTTGCGCTGGCCGAGGATGCGTTCGAAACACTTGCCCGCAACATCGAGGCACATCCCTCCGACGACCCGATCGAGGCGCTGAAGGCAGTGATGACCGAGTATGCCGCCTTCGGGCTCGGCAACCCCAACGAATACCGTACCGTCTTCATGACCGAAAAGACCAAGCTGCCGGAGGGCAGAAGCTATGAGGACATGGAAGAGGGCAACCCGGCGATGAAAGCGCTGATCTCAAGGGTCGAGGCTTGCGTCGCCGCCGGCAAATTGCACGGCGATGCGCGCGCCATCGCCACCATGCTGTGGGCGGTCGGCCACGGCACCATCTCGTTGCTCATTACCTTTCCGTTTTACCCCTTTGGCGATCCGCAGGCTTTCGTGAAGCGGATGTGCGATTCCACCCTTGCCTCGCTCACCATGCAGGACGTGCCACCGCTGACCAAGACCCCCGTCACCTGCTGAGCACCTGGGTATCCCCCGCCCCTTCAATTGAACGTCCGGCCTGACAGCTTCGGCTGTGTCCGCGATTTTCGGCGTTCAAAAAAATTGTCGTACGTGTACGTTTTTCTACTTGAAAACCAGTTTCCTCGGACGTATGTGTACGCTGTATCGTACATGTACGAAAACAATTTACCCGTTGGAGACTGACATGAACAAGACCCTTCTCGCCCTCGCCACCGTGCTGGCGCTCTCGGGCTCGGCCTTCGCCGCCAGCAACAATGTTTCGCCCAAGCAGGCTCCGGCCGCGACCTGCGTCGACGCCACGACCCATGCCAAGCTCGATTGCAGCGTGACCGGTTCGGTCGAAAAGTCCGACGTCAAGGCCAAGGGCCCGCGCCTCGGCATCGAGATCAACCCGTGGATCGTGCCGAGCACGTTCTGAGGTGATTAAGCTCGACCACCGAACAGCACAACGACTAAGGGCGGCAGGATAAATCCCGGCCGCCCGTTTTTTCCTCGGCGCAGGCCGGGTTTTCTTGAACTCAAGCCGTGGCGGAGAGACTATGTCTTCCGCGGCTTCCGCCCTGGCACGGTCTTGGCCTTACCGGGCCTTGCCGGCGCGCCGGAGATGGAGGTCGCGGTGATCGACACCGGATCGCTGGCCGGGAACGTGTCCTCGAGACCTTCCTCGAGTTCCTCTTCGGCACTCACCTCGTGGTGCTGTTCACGTTCGAGCGAGCGGACCGCGGCGGTTTTCCTGGCTGACTTCGGCGCGGATTTCGACGGCATCGGCATTCTCCCTCGACAGCGCAAGCAGAACGAGCGCGCGTGTCAGACGTTCCCGGAGCAATCCAAAAGGATTGCTCTACGCCGCCGCGTCGCTTGCTGCTTCCGACAGGAAAGTAAAGACATAGTCGGAGAAGGAACGCCAGCACTCGACCCAGAAGGCATTGGCTGCCGTGCGCAGCAGCAGAATTTCGCATTTGCCGAGAACGGTGCGCGAGGCCGCCCCCACAGGGAAAGCTTCCAACGACAGATCCTGCGGACAGCCGGCATTGATCGCAGCGGCTGCTGCCGGCCCGGTGACTTCGAAGGCGACGTTGCGGTGTGAAATACCGACCGCCGAATGCAGCGCGGATACCTTGGCGCAGTCGGCGAGCAGGTTCTTGCCGGCCTCGTCGATCAGAAACCATTCGTCCGGTCCGAGCCACAGCGCCATGCGGCCGGCCTTCGAAGCCGACGTCTTCGGGCTTTTCGGCAAGGTCAGCCCGAGCGCCTTCGACAGCGCGGCAATGGAAGCCTCCGGCGCGCGCAGCGACACACGCTCAGCCGGCGGCAGCACCTCAACCTTCACGTTCTTCGCCGATACACTGCGCCCGGCCTGTGCCGGACGGCGCTCAGCCGAAGATGCACTGGTTTTCGCAGCAGCCTTAGTCATTGAGGCGCCCTCCCGTCTCGTCGAAGAACACCATGCCGGTAACCTCCACTTCGATCACCCCGTTTGGCATCGGCACGTAAAGCGTCTCGCCCATCCGGTCGCGCCCGCCTGCGACCAGCGCCAGCGCGATCGAGCGGCCGCAATTTTGCGACCAGTAGCTCGACGTGACGTGGCCGATCATCT
Organism: Mesorhizobium caraganae; assembly: GCF_016836705.1. Taxonomy (GTDB): domain Bacteria; phylum Pseudomonadota; class Alphaproteobacteria; order Rhizobiales; family Rhizobiaceae; genus Mesorhizobium; species Mesorhizobium caraganae. The sequence goes on from NZ_JAFCGY010000005.1 coordinate 179,791, forward strand.
TCATCGGGATCGCCTGTTTGGGATCGGCGACGATCTGCGCGCCTTCCTCCAACACCACCTTCGGGTCCTTGGTTTTCAACCCGACCAGTTGCTTGCGGCCCTTGGCGACGAGGTCGGGCCGCGTCAGGCCTCTGATACCAACGAAGTCGGTCTTCTTCTTGCCGACCGCCCAGTCGAGCCCGGCATCGTTCGGCGTCACCGTGCCGTCTGTGTCCTGGCCGACGATGATGTAGCCTTTTTCGGCGCGCAGCACGTGCATGGCCTCGGTGCCGTAAGCGGTGGCGCCATGCTTTTGGCCCTCGGCCCACAGCGCTTCCCAGACGGTCTGGCCGTAGTCGGCCGGCACATTGACCTCGAAGCCGCGCTCACCGGTGAACGACATGCGGAACAGCCTGGTCGGCACGCCGCAGATCTTGCCCTCGCGCACCGACATATGCGGCAGCGCCTCATCCGACATATCGATGCCTTCGACCAGCGGCGCGATGATGTCGCGCGACTTCGGTCCCTGCACGGCGATGACCGCCCACTGCTCGGTGATCGAGGTCAGCCAGACATTGAGATGCGGGAATTCGGTCTGGAGATAATCCTCCATATGGTTCATGACGCGCGGCGCACCGCCGGTCGTCGTCGTCACATGGAAGCGGTCCGGCGCCAGTCGGCCGACGACGCCGTCATCATAGATGAAGCCGTCCTCGCGCAGCATGATGCCATAGCGGCAGCGGCCGGGTTCCAGCTTTTCCCACGGATTGGTGTAGAGAAGCTCCATGAACTTGGCCGCATCCGGCCCAACGACTTCGATCTTGCCCAGCGTCGAGGCGTCAAACAGGCCGGCATTGGTGCGCACCGCGACGCATTCGCGGTCGACCGCCTTGTGCATGTCCTCGCCCGCCTTTGGGAAATACCAGGCGCGCTTCCACTGCCCGACATCCTCGAACACCGCGCCCTGCGCTTCGGCCCACGGATGGATCGCGGTCTTGCGTGTCGGGTCGAACAGCGGCCCGCGCGCATGGCTGACGATCGCGCCGAAGGTCACCGGCGTGTACGGCGCGCGGAAGGTGGTCAGGCCGACCTCCGGGATCGGCTTGCCCAACGTCTCGGCGGCAATCGCCAGGCCGTGCATGTTGGAGGTCTTGCCCTGGTCGGTCGCCATGCCGTTGGTGGTGAAGCGCTTGACGTGCTCGATCGAGCGCATGCCTTCATGCACCGCCTGGCGGATGTCCTTGGCGGCAACGTCGTTCTGGAAATCGACGAAGGCCTTGACCGTCTTGTCCGGCCCGGCGCCGGGCGCAGCCCCCAGCATGCCGCGCGACCAGCTTTCCGACGCATCGACCTTTGGCTTCGTACCCTTCGCGGTTTTCGCACCGGCGTCCTTCGCCGCCTTGGCGCCGGCCGCATAGGCCTCGTCGATGCTTGCCGACAGCCCGTCCGTGCCGTTGCAGGCGCCGACCGAGATGCAATCCTGCGCATAAATTCCGGGCACGAAACGCTTGGTTTCGTCGTTGAAAGCGACCTTGCCGCGCGATTGCGAGAAGAGATGCACCGATGGCGTCCAGCCGGCCGACATCAGGATGGCATCGACCGGAATGGTCCGCTCGCCGCCGCCATTCTTCGGCTGCACGGTCATCGACGTCACGCGCAATTTGCCGCCGGCCCGGATCACCGCACGGCCGAAATTGACCTCGATGCCGAGCGCCCTCGCCTCGTCGATGACCGGCCCGGTCGGATGGTCACGTAAATCGACGATCGCCGCGATGTTGACGCCGGCCTTCTTCAGGTCGATCGCGGCTGCATAAGCCGAGTCATTGGCGGTGTAGACGCCGACATTTTTGCCGACCGCCACGCCATAATGGTTGAGATAGATGCGCGCCGCCGAGGCCAGCATGATGCCGGGCCGGTCATTGTCGGCAAACACCATGTGGCGTTCAATGGAGCCGGTCGCCAGCACCACGCGCTTGGCGCGGACCTGCCACAGCCGCTCGCGCGGCAGATCGTGGCCAGGGCTTTGCAGATGGTCGCTGACGCGCTCGACCAGGCCGACGAAATTCTGCGCGTAATAGCCGAACGCCGTGGTGCGGGAGAGCACACGGACATTGTCCATGCCCTTGAGCTTCGCGATCGCCGCTTGCGCCCAGCCATAGCCGTCCTGGCCATCGATCTTCGCGCCGGTCTCGAAGCGCAGGCTGCCGCCGAAATCCGCCTGCTCGTCGGCGAGGATGACGCGGGCGCCGGTTTCAGCCGCAGCCAGAGCGGCCGTGATGCCGGCGGCACCGCCGCCGAGCACCAGCACATCGCAATGCGCATAGCGCGACGAATAATGATCGGGATCGGGCTTGTCAGGAGAAACGCCGAGGCCTGCCGCGGCGCGGATCTTCGGCTCGTACAGGCTCTTCCAGGCCGCCTTCGGCCACATGAAGGTCTTGTAGTAGAAACCGGCCGAAAACAGCGGCGACGCAATGTCGTTGACCGCGCCGATGTCGAAGGCAAGCGAGGGCCAGCGATTCTGCGATTGGGCAACGAGCCCGTCATAGAGCTCCTGCACGGTTGCGCGGATGTTCGGCGCCTTGCGCGCCGCATCGCGCTCGACCTGAACCAGCGCATTGGGCTCTTCCGCGCCAGCCGACAGGAAGCCACGGGGACGGTGATATTTGAACGAGCGGCCGACGAGATGGACGCCATTGGCCAGCAGCGCCGAAGCCAGCGTGTCGCCCTCTATGCCGGTATAGGACTGGCCGTCGAAGCTGAAGCGCGCGGTCTTGGCCTGGCTGAGGCGGCCGGCCCTCGGGATACGGAAGGCGCCGCTCATTTCACAGCTCCCGGAAGCTTGGACGGCTTCGGCTCGCCGGCTTTGTAAGTCATGACGAACTTGTCGGTGACGGTGTCGCGCACCGCGTTGAAGAAACGCGCGCAGCCATGGATGTGGCGCCAGCGCTCATAGATGATGCCCTTGGGGTTCGAGCGGATGAAGAAGAACTTTTCGAAGTCGTCGTCGCTCTCGCCCGCCATGTTGGCCGAGCGCGCAATGTGCGCCTCGCCGGCGTTGCGGAACTCGAGCTCCGGGCGCTCTTCCTCGCAATAGGGGCAGCGGATGAGAAGCATCTGTTTGGTCCTAAAATTCGCCGTGGCCGATGGCCGGTTGGTCGCAAAGCCTCATGGCAGCCATCAGTGCGCCACCGCCGCCGCCGCCGCCTCGTCGATGAGGCGGCCGGTGCGGAAGCGCTCGATGGTGAAGGGCGCGTTGATCGGATGCGGATCGTCCTTGGCGATGGTGTGGGCAAAGACATGGCCCGAGCCGGGCGTCGCCTTGAAGCCACCCGTGCCCCAGCCGCAATTGACGTAGAGGCCAGGTACCGGGGTCTTGGCCAGGATCGGCGAGCGGTCGGGCGTGACGTCGACAATGCCGCCCCACGAGCGCAGCATCTTCATGCGGGTGAAGATCGGGAACATCTCGCAGATGGCGTCCAGCGTATGCTGCAAGATGTGCAGGCCGCCGGTCTGCGAATAGGAGACATATTGATCGGTGCCGGCGCCGATCACCAGTTCGCCCTTGTCGGACTGCGAGATGTAGGCGTGCACCGTGTTCGACATCACCACGCAGGGCACCACCGGCTTGACCGGCTCTGACACCAGTGCCTGCAGCGGATAGCTCTCCAGCGGCATGCGCACGCCGGCCATGTTCATGATCACGGAGGAATGGCCGGCGGCAACCACGCCGACCTTCTTGGCGCCGATGAAGCCGCGCGTCGTGTCGACACCCATGACTGCGCCATTGGCCGCCCGCTTGACGCCGGTGACCTCGCAGTTCTGGATGATGTGCACACCGCGTGCCGAGGCGCCGCGCGCATAACCCCAGGCGACCGCATCGTGGCGCGCCGTGCCGCCGCGGCGCTGCAGGGCTGCGCCGACGACGGGATAGCGCGCCTGCTTCGAAATGTTGAGCGGCGGGCAGAATTCCTTCGCCTGCTCAGGGGTTAGCCATTCATTGTCGATGCCGTTGAGGCGATTGGCGTGGACATGGCGCTTCAGCACCTGGATGTCGTGCACATTGTGCGCCAGCATCATCACGCCGCGCGCCGAATACATGACGTTGTAGTTGAGCTCCTGGCTGAGCCCATCCCACAGCTTAAGCGCATGGTCGTAAATGCCGGCGCTCTCGTCATAGAGATAGTTGGAGCGGATGATGGTGGTGTTGCGCCCCGTATTGCCGCCGCCGAGCCAACCCTTTTCCAGCACCGCGACATTGGTGATGCCGTGCACGGTGGCGAGATAGTAGGCGGTGGCAAGGCCATGGCCGCCGGCGCCGACGATAATGACGTCGTATTCCTTGTTCGGCTCCGGCGAGGACCATTGTTCCTCCCAGCCCTTATGGCCGCGCATGGCCTCGCGGGCGATGGCGAATACCGAATATTTTTTCAACGTTTCAGCCTCGCAAATGGCGGCAGGGGCATTCACTCGGCCCCGGCGCGCGAGGTGTATCACTAGCGAAACAGCGCTTCCACCCTTGCGCTGTTTGCGACGGCGCTTGCCGTTTTGCGCCGTGGTGGAAAAGAGGTCTCGGCAGGCTTCGCACGTATCGGGTGGCTCGCGCCGCCCCAGCCTGCGATCACCATCCCGATTGCCGGCGATGCTGGCGCGAAAAAAGGATGCAGAAAATGTTCGCACTCGCCAATAAGATCGCCATTGTCACTGGCGCCAGTTCCGGCATCGGCCGCGCCACGGCAAAACTCTTTGCCGAGGAAGGCGCCAAGGTCGTTGTCGCCGCCCGCCGCCAGGCCGAGCTTGACGCGCTGGTCGCCGAAATCGAGGAAGCCGACGGCACGGCAATCGCGCTGGCCGGCGACGTCACTAAAGAGGCCTGTGCAAAAGCCCTTGTCGATCTGGCCATCGAAAGGTTTGGCGGGCTCGATATCGCCTTCAACAATGTCGGCGCAGTCGGCCCAATGGGTCCGATTTCGGACCTGTCGCTCAAGGGCTGGCGCGAAACGCTCGACACCAATTTGACCAGCGCCTTTCTCGGCGCCAAATACCAGGTGCCGGCAATGGTCGAGCGTGGCGGCGGATCGCTGATCTTCACCTCCACCTTTGTCGGTCACACCGTCGGCATGCCCGGTATGACCAGCTATGCCGCCAGCAAGGCCGGACTGATCGGTCTGACGCAGGTGCTGGCCGCCGAATATGGTCCCAAGGGCGTGCGGGTCAACGCGCTGGTGCCGGGCGGCACCGACACGCCGTCGGCCACGTTCAAGACTCCGGAATCGCGTGCTTTCGTCGAAAACCTGCACGCCTTGAAGCGTGTGGCGGAGCCCGAAGAGATCGCCCGCGCGGCGCTCTTTCTGGCCTCGGATGCTTCTAGCTTCACCACCGGATCGGCGCTGTTTGCCGATGGCGGCATCTCGATCACCCGGACGTGAAGCATTTCGCGGTCACAGCCTGCACCGATCAGCCATAGAGCCTCGAAACCGGCCTTGCTTTTTCCACGCGATTTGGCGATTCGGTTTCGAGTGAGGAGACGGACATGCTGCTGATCAGAACCTATATCGCCCAAAGCGCAATCGAAGGCGTCGGCGTGTTCGCCGCCGAGCCGATCAAAAAGGGCGCCTCGATCTGGCGGCTCGATCCGGAGTTCGACCGGCTGATCCCGATGGATAGATACGAGACGGCCCCGCCGCATCTCCGCGAATTGCTCGACCGCTACGCCTATCCGAGCCCCGACCGTCCCGGCTTCATGGTCTATGAGGTCGACAATGGCCGCTTCATGAACCACGCCGAACGGCCGAACACCGACTTTTCGCAATATGGTGGCGCCACCGCGACCCGCGACATTGCAGCTGGGGAGGAAATCACCTGCGACTACGGCGAATTCTTCGAGGATTTCGCGCGACTGCACCTGGCCAGCGCCTAGTTGGCGCCCTATCTCGAGGTGACCGTGGCAAATTGGCGGTTGTCCTTCATTTCGAGTGTGGACAGCGCGGCCTGATTCTGCTATCAGCCGCCACAATTCGTGGTGTAAATCGCCGCGGAGGCATGTGGCTATGGCCGCTTGCCTGTTGATATCAAACCCGAAAGACAGGATTGCCCGTGCAGGTACTCGTCCGCGACAATAACGTTGATCAGGCGCTTCGCGCTCTCAAGAAGAAGATGCAGCGTGAAGGCATTTTCCGCGAAATGAAGATGCGCGGCCACTACGAGAAGCCCTCTGAGAAGCGCGCCCGTGAAAAGGCTGAAGCCGTTCGCCGCGCCCGCAAGCTGGCCCGCAAGCGCGCTCAGCGCGAAGGCCTGCTGCCGATGACGCCGCGCCCGGTTGCTGCCGGCGCCGCCGGTGGTCCTGGTGGTGCTCCGCGCCCGCCGCGGTTCTAACGCCAATTTTTCGTCCTTTTCGAAGGATATCAGAGGTGGCGCGATGCGGAATCGCCGCCACCTTTTTGTTTAGAGCGCCGCCTTTTCGTTAGAATGAAGGGCGTTCCCTTGAACGCGCAAACGGCGCTCTAGATTTTGTTACGACAATCTGTGGACCCGGCCCGGAGGGGGGACCTGGACTGAGCGACGCGACTGAAGTGAGGACAGGGCAGACATGAACGCAATCAGCGTAGAGCGCAGAACCACAATGCGCGGTTTCGCCCTGACGGCTGCCTTGCTCTCCGGCCTGGCGCTTGCCGGTTGCCAGAGCGTCCCGACCGGCGAGTTCAACAACATCGACAAGGCGCAAGGCTCGACCGAAAACATCTCCTCGCTGTCGGCGGTGATCCAGCGCAATCCCCAGGATCCCGAAGGCTACAATGTGCGCGGCTCGGCCTATGGCCGTGGCGGCCAGTACCAGGCGGCGCTGAAGGACTTCGACACCGCCATCCAGCTCAATCCGAATTTCTACCAGGCCTATTCGAACCGGGCGCTGATCCAGCGCTTCCTCGGCAACCAGGCCGCCGCCCTTGCCGACTACAACCGCTCGATCCAGATCAACGGCAATTACGACGCCGCCTATATCGGCCGCGGCAATCTCTATCGCAAGGCCGGCCAGACCCAGCAGGCCTTCAACGATTTCCAGAAGGCGATCCAGCTCGACACCACCGATGCCCGCGCCTACCACAATCGCGGCCTGATCTATCAGAGCCAGGGCCAGCACAAATTTGCCATCGAGGATTTCTCGACCGCCATCTCGCTGGCGCCGGATGCCGCCGAACCCTATAACGGCCGCGGCCTGTCCTATCTCGCCATGAATGACGAGGACAACGCTTTCTCCGACTTCAACATGGCCATCAAGCTCGACGGCAAGAACGCCGAGGCTTGGGCCAACCAGGCGCTGATCTACGAGCGCCGCGGCGACAAGGTGCGGGCATCCAAATCCTACCGTGAAGCCGTCCATCTCGACCCGACCTACCAGCCGGCCAAGGACGGCCTGTCGCGCACCGCCACCGCCACCGCCGGCTGATACCCAGCCGGTTCGCCGCGCGAGTCGTCGCCCGCAACGTTTTATCCAACAGTGTTCGCGTCCCTGTGCAGGTCGCCGCAAAGCGGCCCGCGCAGCAAAATCGCAATCTTTGCGTGCCAGAATGGAAGCCGGAGAAGCGACCGCGACATCGGAACGGCACCGCGATGGATGACAACGAACTCCGGATCAAGCGACAGATCGCCTGGCTTGAGACTGCCTCGCCCGACGATTGGCACCGGGCCGTCCTCGACTTCAACTGGGATGGGGACATCGACCCACTGTTCTGGCTCGCGCGCCAGCCGCAATGCGACAAGGCCACGGCGTTGACCATGTTCTGGCTGGGGCAGCCGGCCTATTACCTCATCCTGGCCGCGGAAAACGGCGGGACGGACGACAGCGACGCCCCGGTGTGGCAGATGCTGAAATACATTGCGCAGCGCATCAACGCCAATGGCTATGTCAGGTCGAAGATCGCCTTCGACGTGGATGATTTCATAGAGCAGGATTTTGAAGAGCTGGTCGAGAAAGCCGGTCAGCTCGCGCACTCGCCGCTGAAGCCGCATCCGGATATGCGCGGCGCCCTTCACGGACGGCGGCCCGTCAACGACATCGACTTCTACCGGCGCTATCCCGGGGATTTCCACGGCACGGTGCTGGTCGATTTGCCGGACCCAGGTCCGCTGGACAAGGCCTGGTCGGCGCTCGGGCGCCTGTGGCGCCACTGAGCTCTGGCCGACACGCCATCACTCAATCTTAACCACCGAGGGGCAAAGCGTTAACCCTTGCCTTGATCGCGCCAAGTTTTCAGCGGAACGCTCCGGGTCGTTCAACCGTTGTTGAAGGCAATTTTTCGAAAGGACTGACCCATGATCAAGAAACTCGGCTGCGCCGCAGCGCTCGCCACGACGCTGTTTGTCGTTCCCGCCAGCGCCGGCAAGCTTCAACTCGGCACGCTCGATTGCACCATCGACGGTGGCGTCGGTTACGTTGTGACGTCGAACAAGGGCGTCGACTGCACCTTCCGCCCCTACCACCATGGGCCGTCCGAGAAATACACGGGGATGATCTCCAAGCTCGGCGTCGATCTCGGCCAGACGCATCAGGGCCAGCTGGTGTGGGCTGTTCTGGCCGCCACCCGCAGCCATGACGGGGGCGACCTTGCCGGCCATTATTATGGCGTCAACGCCGAGGCGAGCGTGGTGACCGGCGGCGGCGCCAATCTGCTGGTCGGCGGGCTGGACGGCGCCTTTGTGCTGGAGCCGCTCAGCGTCCAGGCCCAGACCGGCGTCAACGTGGCGGTTGCGGTGACCTCGCTGGAACTGATCCACTCGTTCAAGTAAGTATCGGCAAATAAGGATCAACTGATCCCTCTACGTGCGGCGCGGAACAGGATACTGTTTCGCGCCGTATGCTTTTTGGGGGGAACTGCCGTGCTGAAGACCATCGCCGCCGCCGCCATCATCGCCATTGCCTGGGCAGAACAGGCTCAAGCGCAGGACCAGGGCATAGAACTCGGCGTGCTCGATTGCGCCATAGGCGGCGGCACCGGCTTCATCTTCGGCTCCAGCAAGGATCTGAGCTGCACCTTCACCCCGGCCGACAAGAGCTTTTCGCCGGAAGCCTATTTCGGCGCCGTCAACAAATACGGGCTCGACATCGGCACCACCAAGCAGACCGTCATGCAGTGGCTGGTGCTGACGCCGCTGAAGAACATCTATGCGCCGGGCGCGCTGGCCGGCGACTATGTCGGCGCCAGCGCCGAGGTCACGGCGGCGGTCGGCGCCGGGGCCAATCTCCTGGTCGGCGGCTCCTCGCAGGCCTTCACCTTGCAGCCGCTCAGCCTGCAGACCCAGACCGGCATCAACATCGCCATCGGCGTCAGCCAGTTCCAGCTGCGCAGCACCGAGAACTGATCGCACTGGCGAAAAAGCCGCTTGAACTCAACCTCGGTTGAGGTTTTACAAGCCTGCCCTGACTGAAACAGCACGCATGGCCCCGCCGGAAAGCCTCGCTGGCTTCTGGCGCCATGCGCCGGCATCGAGATATGCAAAGGCAGGGTTAAAAGAATGACTGAAATCACCAGCAACAAAGTCGACTGGCGGGCATTGTGGGCAAGCGGCGACCTCGCGCGCTTCTGCTTCATCAGCCTCGGCATCCTGCTGCACGCCACCAACGAGACGATGGTGGCAACCGTCATGCCGGCCATGGTCGGCGACCTCGCCGGCGTTCAGTTCGTCGGCTGGTCGCTGGCGGTCTACGAACTGGGCGCCATCGTCGCCGGTGCTGCCGCGGGGCGCATGGTCAGCTATGTCGCGCTGCGTTCCAACGTCACGGTCGCGGCTTTGCTCTATGCCGCCGGCGCGCTGATCTGCGCCACCGCACCGTCCATGCCGGTGTTTCTCGCCGGCCGCCTGGTCGAGGGTCTCGGCGGCGGCGCGCTGGTGTCGCTGGCCTTCGTCTCGGTCGAGCGGCTGTTCGACCGCAGGATTTGGCCGCAGCTGTTCGGCATCATGTCGGCGATCTGGGGCGTTGCCGCCTTCAGCGGCCCGATGCTCGGCGCCATCATGGTCGAGCTCTTATCCTGGCGCTGGGCCTTCGGCGTCTTCGTGCTCGGCGGCATCGCCATGGCGCTGGCGAGTTTCATCGTGCTGAACACGCCGGAAGCGACAAAGCCGCTAGCCGCCGCCGGCACCTCGCCACCCTTCCCCTATGCAGCACTTGGCTGTCTCGCCATCGCTGTCGTGCTGATCGCCACCGCCGGCGTCGACGTCGCCCTGCTGCGCTCCTCGCTGCTGCTCATCCTCGGCCTCGCCGGCCTGGCGCTGTTCGTATTCGTCGACGCCATGAAGCCGCGCTCGCGGCTGTTCCCCTCACAGCTGTTTTCGTGGCGCTCGCCGGTCGGCAGCGGCATGACCGTGGTCGCTGCCTTTTCGGTGGCTACGGTCTCCTTCTCGATCTACGGGCCACTGCTGCTGACCACGCTACACGGCATCCCGATCCTAACCACCGGCTACATCATCGCCGCCGAATCGATCGCCTGGTCGATCCTGTCGATTGCCGTCGCCAATGCGCCGCTGGAGCGCGAACGGCAGATCATCGTCATCGGCGCGCTGATGATTGCATCCGGCCTCGCCGGTTTCGCTTACTCGATCCCGTGGGGGTCGATCCCGCTGATCCTGGTCTGCGCCCTGCTGCAAGGCGGCGGCTTCGGCGTCACTTGGCCGTTCCTGACGCGGATCATCGTCGCCTCGGCTCGCGATGGCGAGCAGACGATTGCCTCGGCCGCCGTGCCGACCATGCAGCGCATCGGCTACGCCGTCGGCGCTGCCGTTGCCGGCATCATTGCCAATGCCAGCGGCTTCTCCGCAGGGCTGAACCGCGATGCGGCGGCCAGCGTCGCGGGCTGGCTGTTCCTCGCCTTCGTGCCGCTCGGCATTGTCGGCTGCCTGGCGGCGTTGAGGATGGCTTTGACGGCAAGCCGGCCGCAATTGGCGGCAGGCTGAGGCCACGGCCGGGAACTGGCCGGTCGCCTCCCGACCGGCCAGCCTGTCAAAGCGACGGAAGAACGCTGCGGATGTGATTGGCAAACGCCTCCACCGCAGGCGACCGCTCGGTGTCGGCAAAGGCAATCAGAATGCCAAGGCGCGGCAGTGGAGGCAGCGGCAGAATATGCAGGTCGGATGGCACCGCCTCCTGTGCCATCACGCTGATGGCGAGACCCGACCGCGCCACCGCGATCAACCCGGCAAGGCTGTTGCTGGCGTAGGCGATTTTGTAGCGCAGCCCGGCGCGGGCCATGGCCTCGCACGCCGCTCTGTGGTCGACAGCGTTCGACGCCGACAGCGCCAGCGGCACGGTGTCGCCGAACTCATAGAGATCCAAGGTCGGCTTGCTGCCGACCCAGACCAGCCGTTCCGTGCGCACGACGCCTTGTGCATCATGCGCATTCGAAACCAGTGCCAGGTCGATCTGGCGTGCGTTGAGCAGCGTCCGCAATTCGACGGTCGGCGCTGAGACCACCTTGATCTCGACATCGGGATACATCGTGCCGAAACTCTTCAGGAGGGCGGGAAAGAAGGCGCTCAGATAATCCTCGGGGCTGCCGAAAATGATCGAGCCGTGCAGGCCCCTGTCGGACAGCGCCGAGATCGCTTCATCATGGATTTTGAGAATGCGCTCGGCATAGGCGAGGAACCGCTCGCCGCTGCCGGTGAGCCGCACGCCGCTGCGATGAAACAGGTTTTGGCCCAGTGCCTCCTCGAGCCGTTGTATCTGCATGGTCACGGCCGACTGGGTGCGCCCGACCTGTATGGCCACCGCGCTCAGCGTTCCCGAATGCGCCGCACGCACGAAGGTCGTCAGCAGCTTGAGATCGAGTGGAGCCTGCATATCAATTCCAGTGATATCGGAATCCGCTTACTATCAATTTTACTGTATCCCTGCCATCGGCTATTTTTTCCTCTGGTCGGTTTGATGGAGCAGCGGCATGTCGAAAAACGCGGATCGCGAATTCTGGGCGGCGGCGCAGAAGCATTTGATACGCTATGGCGGCAGCTTCGAGCCCGCCATCATCGAGCGCGCTGTTGGCTCCTTCGTCTACGATGCGGACGACAGGCCGATCCTCGACTTCACCTCCGGTCAGATGAGCGCGCTGCTCGGCCATTCCCATCCCAGGATCGTGTCGACTGTGACCCGCCAGGTCGCGGAGGTAGCACACCTGTTCAGCGGCATGCTGTCGCGACCGGTGGTCGAGCTTGCCGAACGCCTTGCGGCACTGGCGCCAGGACTCGACCGGGTCATGCTGCTTTCGACGGGTGCGGAATCGAACGAAGCGGCGATCCGCATGGCCAAGCTGGTGACCGGCAAGCACGAGGTCGTCGCCTTCTCCAAGAGCTGGCACGGCATGACCGGGGCCGCGGCCTCGGCGACCTACAGCGCCGGCCGCAAGGGTTACGGACCGGCCACGCTCGGATCGCTGGTCATCCCCGCCCCTAACACCTTCCGGCCGCGATTCAGGAATGCCGACGGTTCGCTCGACTGGCGCACCGAACTCGACGACGCCTTCGACCTCGTCGACAGCCAGTCGACGGGAAGCCTGGCGGCGTTCGTCGCCGAGCCGATCCTGTCGAGCGGCGGCATATTGGAACTGCCACTAGGCTACCTCGCGGCGCTCAAGCAAAAATGCAGCGAGCGCGGCATGCTGCTTATCCTGGATGAGGCGCAGACCGGCATTGGCCGCACCGGCGACATGTTCGCTTTCCAGAGGGACGGCGTCACCCCAGATATTCTTACCCTGTCCAAGACCATCGGCGCCGGCCTGCCGCTGTCGGCCGTGATGACGACAGCCGACATCGAAGACGCCGCGCACGAGAAAGGCTTCCTGTTCTACACCACGCATGTCTCCGACCCGCTGCCGGCGGCCGTCGGCCTCGCCGTGCTCGATGTGGTGGAGGAAGAGCGGCTGGTCGACCGCGCCCGGCATATGGGCGGACGATTGTTCGACGGGCTGTCGCGCCTCAAGCAGCGCTATGAATGCGTCGGCGACGTGCGCGGGCGTGGCCTTCTGCTCGGCGTCGAGATCGTCAAGGACGGCAAGCAGCCCGATCATCAGCTCGGCGCCACGATCGCGGCGGAGGCGTTCCGGCGCGGTCTCAGCATGAACATCGTCAAGCTTCCCGGCATGGGCGGCGTCTTCCGCATCGCCCCGCCGCTGACCATCTCCGAGCAGGAACTGGATCTCGGCCTGCGGATCATCGCGGAGTCGATTAAAGCCGGGCTTGCAGCGAGCGCTCCCGGCGTCGCCGCCGAGTGAGTATCGGCGGCCGGAGCGGCCGCTCAGACCACGATGGTCTTCAGCCGTTCGGCGATCAGCGCCGCGAGCCGCGTCGCCACCTCGTCCTTGCCCATTTCCGGCCATTCCTCGACGCCGGATTTGGAGACAATGCGCACCTTGTTGCGATCGCCGCCCATGACGCCGGTGGGACCGACGCCGCTTTCGTGCGAAACGTCGTTGGCGACGATGAAATCGGCGCCCTTCTTCTTCAGCTTGGCCTCGGCATTGGCAATCAGGTCCTGCGTCTCGGCTGCGAAGCCGACGACCAGGCCCGGACGCTGCTTGTGATGACCAACGCCGGCAAGAATGTCGGGGTTTTCGACCATCTGCAGCGCCGGCGGCCCCTCACCTGCCACCTTCTTGATCTTCTCGCCAGCCGTACCGGCGGTACGCCAGTCGGCGACCGCCGCCACGAACACAGCGGCGTCCGCCGGCAGCAGCTGCTCGACCGCTGCTTTCATCTCGCTTGCTGTCTCGACATGCGTCGTCGCAACGCCGGCCGGGTCGGCGATGCTGACCGGGCCGGAGACCAGGCGCACGTCGGCGCCAAGCCTCGCCAGCGCTGCCGCAATGGCATGGCCCTGCTTGCCGGACGAGCGGTTGGCGATGTAGCGCACCGGGTCGATCGGCTCATGCGTCGGCCCCGAGGTGACGATGATCCGGCGGCCGGCGAGCGGCTTCGGCTTGCTGTCGAGCATCGCTTCGATCACTGCCACGATCTCCAGCGGCTCAGCCATGCGGCCCTCGCCGGCCTCGTTGCTTTCGGCCATCTCACCCTTGGCAGGCCCGACGAAGGCGATGCCGTCCTTGGCCAACGTCGCACGGTTGCGGCGCGTCGCGGCATGTGACCACATTTTCGGGTTCATCGCCGGCGCGAGCAAAACCTTCTTGTCGGTGGCGAGCAGCACGGTGGAGGCGAGGTCGTTGGCATGGCCGTTGGCGAGCTTGGCCATCAGGTCGGCGGTGGCCGGCGCCACCACCAAAAGGTCGGCCTCGCGCGACAGCCTGATATGGCCGACATCGTGCTCGTCATTGCGATCTAACAATTCGGTAAAGACATGGTCGGCCGAAAGCGCGCCGACCGAAAGCGTGGTGACGAACTCCTGCGCGGCCGATGTCATCACCACGCGCACCGCTGCACCGCGCTCGCGCAGCCGGCGGATCAGGTCGAGCGCCTTGTAGGCGGCAATGCCGCCGCCGATGATGAGCAGGATATGCTTGCCGGAGAGGCTGCCACGCAACATGACCTTGCTGGCCGCGGCGGCAGTCGGCGCTATCGGGCTGCGTGCGCTTGCCAGTTCGCGCAGCGTCTCTTCGATCCGATCGATGCGGCCGGAGGGGCCAAGCTGTCCCTCGACCGCGGCGCGGATCATCACCCGCGCCTGCTCTTCCATTGAGCGATCGTTCTCCGCCGCAAGCCGGCGCAGCAGATCCTTGACCTCGTCGTCAAGGTTGCGAATGGTGATGCTGGCCATATGATTGCACCCTGCTCGAAATCGCCGGATGCAACGATAGCAATGCAATCATTTTGAGACAAGCCGTTCCCGGCAGACGGCTAGAGCAGCTTCCAGGCAATATAGACCAGCGTCAGCGCGATCACCCACAGCGCCAGCCGGCCTGAGCGGGTGTAGCGGGCTTCGGCCTTGCCGATGGCGCGCGATGTCGCCTCGTCGAAACGCAGCCCGTGCTCGGCCATCAAATCGATCTCCCGCGACAGCCGCTCGGTGCGGGCGGCGAGGTCGGGTGCTTGGCGCGCCAGCGCCAGCAGCGCCTTGGCGCTGTCGCGCGCATCCATCAAAAGTCCGCTCGGGCCAAGATTGCCGGCGATCCACTGGCCGACCACCGGCTCGGACGTCTTCCACATGTTGAAGGCCGGATCGAGCGTGCGCGCCACACCTTCGACCACCACCATGGTCTTCTGCAGCAGGATCAGTTCCGGCCGCGTCGCCATGTCGAACAGCTCGGTGACCTCGAACAGCAGCGTCAGAAGCTTGGCCATCGAGATGGTCTCGGCCGGCTGGCCATGGATCGGCTCGCCAATGGCGCGGATCGCCTGGGCGAAGGCCGCGACATTGTGCTGGCGCGGCACATAGCCGGCCTCGAAATGGACTTCGGCCACGCGCAGATAGTCGCGGGTGATGAAGCCGTAGAGGATTTCGGCGAGGAAGCGGCGCTCCTTCTTGCCGAGTCGCCCGGCAATGCCGAGATCGACGGCGACGATATCGCCGTTCGCCTCGACGAACAGATTGCCCGGATGCATGTCGGCATGGAAGAAGCCGTCGCGCAACGTGTGGCGCAGGAACGACTGGATCAGGTTGGTGGCGATCGCCTTGAGATCGTGACCGACCGCCACGAGACCAGCCACGTCGTTCATTTTGACGCCGTCGACCCACTCCATGGTCAGCACGTCGCGGCCGGTGCGTTCCCAGTCGACCGACGGCACGCGAAAACCGGGATCATCCTTGGTGTTTTCGCCGAGCTCGGAAAGCGCGGCCGCCTCGAGCCGAAGATCCATCTCGACCTTGGTGGTCTGCGCCAGCGTCTCGGTCACCTCGACCGGCCGCAGCCGGCGCGATGACGGGATGTATTTCTCCTGCAGGCGGGCGGCGAGGAAATAGCTTTCGAGATCCTGGAAGAAGCGGCGCCGCACGCCCGGCCGGATCACTTTCACCGCCACCTTGGTATCAACGCCATCATGGATGGCTTGCGCAGGATGAACCTGGGCGATGGAGGCCGCCGCGACGGGATCGCCGAACTCGGTATAGAGCTCGCCGATCTTGCGCCCGAGCGAGCCCTCGATAGCCGCCACAGCTTCCGCCTGCGGGAAGGTGTGCATCTTGTCCTGCAGCATGGCGAGGTCGAGCGCCATGTCGTTGCCGACGACATCGGGCCGCGTCGCCAGGAACTGGCCTAGCTTGACGTAAGAGGGCCCAAGCCGGACCACCGCCTTGGCCAGCCGGTCGCTGCGCTCATAGGCAAGCGCGCGACGGCGGGTAAACAGCCGCGCCATGCCCCAGCCGAATTTCGGCAGGCCGCTGAGCTCGTCGCCCGGAAGTGCTGCGATCACGCCCTCGCGGACCAGCACCCAGCCGGCCCGTGCGAGCCGAAAGGCGGCGCCGACGCTGCTCATGCCCAAACCTGCTGCAAATTGACCTGCTGCAAATTGGCCCGCTGCAAACTGTCCTGCCTCAAAGCTTCCAGCCCGAATGCAGCGCGGCAATTCCGCCGGAATAGTTGCGGAACGATACCCGCTCGAAGCCGGCCCGGGTGATCATCGAAGCAAAGTTCTGCTGGTTGGGAAATTTGCGGATCGATTCGACCAGATAGGAATAGGGCTCGCCGTCGCCGGTCACCATCTTGCCGATCTGCGGAATGGCGTTGAACGACCAGGCTTCGTAGACCTTGTCGAGCAGCGGCATCTCGACCTCGGAAAATTCCAGGCACAGGAACCGCCCGCCGGGCTTCAGCACGCGGAATGCCTCGCTGAGCGCGACATCGATGCGCGGCACGTTGCGGATGCCGAAAGCGATGGTGTAGGCGTCGAAGGTAGCGTCTGCAAAAGGCAGTTCTTCGGCATTGGCCTCGACGAAATCGGTGCTTCCGGAGAGCCCCTTCTTCTCGGCCCGGTCGCGGCCGACGCTGAGCATCGAGCCATTGATGTCGAGCACCGTGGCATGCGCATTGCCTTGGCTGGCGTCGACGATGCGTAAGGCGATGTCGCCGGTGCCGCCGGCCACGTCGAGCACTTTCCAGCCCGGACGTTTCGGCGGATTGAGCCATGTCACCATGGCGTCCTTCCACAGCCGGTGCAGTCCGGCCGACATCAGGTCGTTCATCAGGTCGTAGCGGTTCGCCACCTTGTGGAAAACCTCGTTGACCAGAGGCTGCTTGTCGCCTGGTCCTACGCTCTTGAAACCATAGGAGGTTTCCATGCCGCCCGCGGCCGTGGTTCTCTCAACTGACATTATTTTGATCCGTCATAAAACCGGCGGGACCATAGCCGATCGATGGTGCGGGCGCTATTGTTTAAGGCGCGGTGTTCAGCCGCGCTTCCAGGTGGCGGGTTTTCAAGACCTGGACTGACCGACGGGATATTTGAATGCCTTTGAAAGCAGAACTGCACTGCCATATTGAAGGGGCGGCGCCGCCCGAGCTCGTCATTCGCCAGGCGCAGAAATACGGCAAGGACACCTCGCCCTATATCCAGAACGGTTCCTTCGTCTGGCACGATTTCAGCTCCTTCCTCGCGGCTTACGATTTTTCCTCCGATTTGTTCCGCACCGAGGAGGATTATGCGCGCCTCGCCGACCATTATCTGACCAGCCTTGCCCGCGACGGCGCCATCTATTCTGAAGTCTTCACCTCGCCCGACCATGCCGTCAGGGCCGGCCTGTCACCCAAGACCTACACCGACGCGCTCGGCGAAGGCATGCTGCGCGCCAAAGCCAAGACCGGCATTGAGGGCCGCATGATCGTCACCGGCGTGCGTCATGTCGGCGTCGAATCGATCGAGCAGGCGGCGCGCTTCGCCGCGCGCTGCGGCAACCCGTTGGTCACCGGCTTCGGCGTCGCCGGCGACGAGCGGATAGGCGAGATGGAGGATTATGTCAGGGCTTTCGAGATCGCCCGCGAAGCCGGCCTCGGCATCACCATCCACGCCGGCGAACTGACCGGATGGGAGACGGTGCAGGCAGCCCTCGACCACATCCGCCCCTCGCGCATTGGCCATGGCGTGCGCGCCATCGAGAACCCCGACCTGGTACGGCGCATCGCCGACGAGGGCATCGTGCTCGAATGCTGCCCCGGCTCCAACATCGCGCTCAAGGTCTACGAGACTTTCGCCGACCATCCCTTCACCGCCCTGCAGGCAGCCGGCTGCAAGGTGACGCTGAACTCCGACGACCCGCCCTATTTCTGGACCTCGCTGAAACGCGAATACGACATCGCCGCCGAACATTTCGCCATGACCGAAAAAGCACTGGCCGCCGTAACCCGCACGGCGATCGAAGCCGCTTTCGTCGACAGGAAGACCAAGACGGCGCTTCTTGCGCGGCTGAACGCCGTCGCGCGCTGATTTCCCGCGACAAAGCTGTGGCCGGCGCCGCCAGGCGGTTCCTTGGCCGGCGCATTGTCGCTAGGGTTGTTGCAAGCAGCGAAAATTTCAGGAGTAACCCATGCAGGGCGTCACCGTCGTCGACCACCCGCTTGTCCAGCACAAGCTGACCATCATGCGCAAGAAGGAGACGTCGACAGCCGGCTTCCGGCGGCTGCTGCGCGAGATCTCGCTGCTGCTCGGCTACGAGGTCACCCGCAACCTCGAACTGACGACGACCACCATCGAGACGCCGATCGAGACCATGGAGGCGCCGACGCTGGAGGGCAAGAAGCTGGTCTTCGCCTCGGTGCTGCGCGCCGGCAACGGCTTGCTCGAAGGCCTGCTCGACCTGGTGCCGGCGGCGCGTGTCGCCCATATCGGCCTCTACCGCGACCACGAGACGCTGGAGGCGGTGGAGTATTTCTTCAAGGCCCCGAGCGATCTCGCCGACCGGCTGGTGATCGTCGTCGACCCGATGCTGGCGACCGCCAATTCGGCGATCGCTGCCATCGACAAGCTGAAAGGCCGCGGCGCCACCAACATCCGCTTCCTTTGCCTTTTGGCTGCACCCGAAGGCATCGAGCGCTTCACCAAGGCGCATCCGGATGTTCCGGTGTTCACCGCCTCAATCGACCGCCAGCTCAACGAGAAGGGCTACATTATGCCCGGCCTCGGCGATGCCGGCGACCGCATGTACGGGACCAAATGACGGCGGCTGGCAAAGCCAGCTGACATTCCACCGTTTACCGCCCGTTTACGCAAAGCGGCGGTTTCGGGTCGGCGTTAAAGCGGCAAACACCATGTGCGGACAAGAATGGGCCTTCACGAAGGTCCATTCATGCTGCGCAAGCTTCTCATTTTGGGCGTTTTCGCCGAAACATCGGCGTCGATCCCGATCGTCTACCAGTCGAACCCGCAAATGCTCGATGGCCTGCTGAAGTCGACCGTCGCCAGCAAGCCGGCGGCGCAACCGCAGCCCGAGTTGAACCTCGCCTCGGTTCCCGACAAACCGGCGACACCGTTGCCCACCGGCCGCAAGGTGCTGGTGGCGGCTGACGAGCGCGGCCATTTCACCTCCGCCTTCAAGCTCAACGGCCGCCAGGTCGACGGCATGATCGACACCGGCGCCACACTGGTCGCCATCAACACCTCGACGGCGCGCCGCATCGGCATCTCGCTCAACCCGTCGGATTTCAGCCATCAAGTCAACACAGCCAACGGCGCGATCAGGGCAGCCGTGGTCAACATCGACCGCCTGCAGATCGGCAAGATCAGCGTCGACAACATCCAGGCGGTGGTGCTCGACGACAGGGCGCTGCACACCAACCTGATCGGCATGAGCTTTTTGCAGCGGCTGGCAAAATACCAGGTCGAAAACGGCACCTTGCTGCTCGTGCAGTAGGCTGCCACGGGTTCGGGTAACAAATGCACGTCGCGTCGAACCGAGTTCAGTTCAATCAGACGCAGCGCCGCCCCTCATTGTCCTGCCGGACATTTCTCCCCGTATAGTGACGGGGAGAAAAAAGCCGTCACCTAAAGATTTCGCCAATCGCCAGCAGTGCAAGAGAGCCGCCAGGGTCGCGGACAGTTCCCTTCTCCCCGTCACTATACGGGAAGAAGGTGCCGGCAGGCGGATGAGGGGCGGCGCGAACCGACGATGTTGAATGAACCCCTAACGATCGTT
The DNA here is from genome assembly GCF_016836705.1 of Mesorhizobium caraganae. GTDB lineage: Bacteria > Pseudomonadota > Alphaproteobacteria > Rhizobiales > Rhizobiaceae > Mesorhizobium > Mesorhizobium caraganae. The sequence continues at coordinate 199,826 of NZ_JAFCGY010000005.1, forward strand.
TCAATCCGACTCGCTTTAACCGCGCGCCAGCACCCGGCGAATGACGGTCTTGTCGGCGGCCGGCTTGGAAGCCCCGATCGTGTAGGCCGAAAGCACAGCGGCCGCGGCGGCCGCGGCTTCGGCATCCGTGCGGGCATGGACCAGCGCCAGCGCATCGCCGGATCGCACCTCGGCGCCGATCGGCAGCAGCCTGGTGATGCCGACCGCATGATCGATCCGGTCGTCCGGCCGCGTCCGCCCGCCGCCGAGCCCGACCACGGCAAGGCCGATGTCGCGGGTGGCAATCCCCGTGACAAAGCCGTTTTCGGTTACCTTGACCGCAAACTCCACTGCGGCCTTCGGCAGATATTTTTCCGGCTTCTCGACGAAATCGGCGGGGCCGCCAAGGGCGGCCACCATGCGCGCGAAAATGGCCGCCGCGCGGCCGCCGGCCAGCGTTTCGGCGGCGCGCCTGAGACCATCTTGCTGGGATGACACCAGTCCCGTCGACTGCAGCATCTCTGCGGCCAGCGCCAGCGTCACATCCTCCAGCCGCTTGTCGCGGAACCGCCCGGTAAGGAAGTCGACGGCGTTGCGCACCTCGACCGCATTGCCGGCCGCCGACGCGAGCGGCTCGTTCATGCCGGTGACCAGCGCCGAGGCCTTCAGGCCGGCGCCGTTGGCGACCTCGACCAGGCTGTTGGCCAGTGCGGTCGCATCGCGCGACTTCTCCATGAAGGCGCCGTTACCGACCTTGACGTCGAGCACCAGCGATTGCAGGCCGGCCGCCAGCTTCTTCGACAGGATCGAGGCGGTGATCAGCGGCACCGATTCCACCGTCCCCGTCACATCGCGGATCGCGTAGAGCCGGCGGTCGGCGGGCACGAGATCAGCGGTCTGGCCGATGATGGCGCAGCCGGTCTCGAGCACCGTCTTGCGGAAGCGCCCCACATCCGGCTGGCTGATATAGCCGGGGATGGCGTCCATCTTGTCCAGCGTACCGCCGGTGTGGCCGAGGCCGCGGCCTGAGATCATCGGCACATAGGCGCCGCAGGCGGCGACGATCGGCGCCAGCATCAGCGAGACATTGTCACCGACGCCGCCGGTCGAATGCTTGTCGGTGACCGGACCCGGCAGGTCCGACCAGTCGAGCACGTCGCCGGAATCGCGCATCGACAATGTCAACGCCACCGCTTCGTCGCGACTCATGCCGTTGAAGAACACCGCCATGGCAAAGGCGCCGACCTGGCCGTCCGACACACTGCCCGAGGTCACGCCGGCAACGAAGGCCGCTATCTCCTGCGCCGATAGTTTCTGGCCGTCGCGCTTGCGGCGGATGATTTCCTGCGGAAGCATCAGGCGCCGTCGCCCTTCGGCTCCGGCAGACCGTCCTGGAACACATGCGCGAGGATCGTCGCCAGCCGCGCGCCGCCGATCGGCGCCATGTCCTTGGTTTCCTGGTGCGACAGCTCCGCCCCGGTCATCCCGGCGGCGAGGTTGGTGATCACCGAACAGGCGGCAACGCGCAGGCCGAGGAAGCGGGCGAGGATGACCTCCGGCACGGTCGACATGCCCACCGCATTGGCGCCCATGATACGGGCCATGCGGATTTCGGCCGGCGTCTCGAAGCAGGGGCCGGAAAACCACATATAGACGCCTTGATGCAGCCGGGTCCCGGTGGCCTTGGCGGCGCGTTCGATCGCCGCACGCAGGCCGACGTCATAGGCCTCGGTCAGGCCGACGAAGCGGCGGTCGCTCGGCTCGCCGATCAGCGGGTTGGAACCGGAGAAATTGATATGGTCGGTGATCAGCATCACCGATCCTGGCGGCATATCGGGATCGACCGAACCGGCGGCGTTGGTCAGGATCAGCTTGGTGATGCCGATGCCGGCGAGCACCTCCAGCGCCGGCCGCATCGCCGCGGCAACGCCGTGCTCGTAATAGTGGGCGCGGCCCGACAGCATCAGCACCGGCGTGCCGGCAAACAGCCCCGCCACCACCTCGCCGGCATGGCCGGTAACGCCGCTGCGGGGGAAACCCGGCAGGTCGGCATAGGAAACGCGCACGGCATTCTCGACCTGGTCGACAAGCCCGCCAAGGCCCGACCCCAGCACCATGGCGGTGGTAGGCGCCAGCCCGTCCAGCCTTTCGACGAGGTGGTCCAGAGCTTCCTTCATGTCAGCACTCTCATTTCAAAATGTCACCGCGAAATCCGTAGGGCAGCATCTCCCCCATGGTCACGGTCTCGACCACGCCGCCATTGTCGCAGAGGTAGAGTTTCGTGTCCGGCCGGCAGAATTCCGCCAGCCTCTGCCGGCAGCCGCCGCAGGGCGAGCACTTCGCCATGCGCGAGGCAATGACGGCGATCTCCACGATCTTGCCGCCGCCGCCCATGATGTAATGGCCGAGCGCGGTTGTCTCGGCGCACCAGCCTTCCGGATAGGATGCCACCTCGATGTTGGCGCCGGTGAAGACACGGCCGTCCTCGGTGCGCAACGCCGCACCCACCGGAAATTTCGAATAGGGCGCGTAGGCCTTGGCCATGGCCTCTTGCGCGGCTTCGAACAGATCATGCGACATTCAGGTGTTCTCTCCGACGATCATGGTCAAAACCCGGCGCTTTGCGTTTTCCTCGCGCCTTTCAAGCACCGAGCCGCGTGTTCGGCTCAGCCCTCCCAGACTAGCCTGCCCGGATCAACGTTCCTTGACATAGGGCACGCCGCCGGCGCGTGGCGGGATCGCCTTGCCGATGAAGCCGGCCAGCAGGATCACGGTCAGCACATAGGGCAGCGCCTGCATGAACTGGACCGGCACCTTGCCGATGAGCGGCAGCGGCGAGCCCTGCAGGCGGATCGCCGCCGCGTCGAGGAAGCCGAACAGAAGGCAGGCGAACATGGCGTTGACCGGCCGCCATTTGGCAAAGATCAGCGCCGCCAGCGCGATATAGCCCTTGCCCGCGGTCATATCCTTCACGAAGCCGCCATTCTGCACCATCGACAGATAGGCGCCGGCAATGCCGGTGAGGATACCGGTGCAGATCAGCGCCCGGTAGCGCAGCCAGGCGACCGAGATGCCGGCGGTGTCGACGGCGGCCGGGTTCTCGCCGACCGCGCGCAGCCTGAGGCCGAAGCGGGTACGAAACAGCACCCACCAGGTGAACGGCACCATGGCGAAAGCGAGATAGACCAGGATCGAGTGCCCGGACAGAAGCTCGGAATAGATCGGTCCGATGATCGGCACGTCGTGGATGGCGGCCGCGCCAGGCAGAGTGATGGCCTCGAAGCGCTCGCCCGGCTGCAGCGCCGGCGTTCGCCCGCCCTGCTGGAACCAGGCCTGGCCCAGAATGATGGTCGACCCGGCGGCGACGAAGTTGATTGCCACACCGGAGACGATCTGATTGCCGCGGTGGGTGATCGAGGCGAAGCCGTGCACCAGGGCGAAGGCGACCGACATGACGATCGCCATGCCGAGACCGAGGAAGGCCGAATGGAAGACCGAAGCTGCGGCCGCACCGGCGAAGGCGCCGACCAGCATCTTGCCTTCCAGCCCGATGTCGAAAACGCCTGCGCGTTCCGAATAGAGGCCGGCGAGGCAGGCGAGCAGCAGCGGCACCGACAAGCGTATGGTCGAGTCGAGTATCTGCACGATGGCGATGAACACATCCATCTCAGGCGCCCTTCCCTTTGACCGCTTCAATGCCGACTGACCTTGGACTGAACGAGGCGAACAGCGCCTGGACATAGGGCCGGAACATGTGCTCCAGCGCACCGGCAAACAGGATGACGAGACCCTGGATGATGACGATCATGTCGCGGGAAATCGCCGGCATTTCGAAGGCGAGTTCGGCGCCACCCTGATAGAGCATGCCGAACAGGATCGCCGCCAGCACGATGCCGACCGGATGCAGGCGGCCCATCAGCGCCACGGCGATGCCGACGAAACCGGCGCCGGAGACGAAATCGATCGCCACATTGTGCTGGTCGCCCATCACCGGGTTCAGCGTCATCATGCCGGCCAACGCGCCCGAGATCATCATCGCGATGAGGATGATGCGCGTCTCCGAAATGCCGGCATAGCGCGCCGCCTTCGGGCTGTGGCCATAGGTGCGCATCTCGTAACCGAGCTTGGTGCGCCAGATCAGCAGCCAGACCAGGAAGGCCATCACCAGCGCCAGCAGGAAGCAGATGTTGAAGGGCGCCGAGCGGATCTTGGCGCCGAACAGTTCGATGATCCAGTTGAGCTTGGGCAGTTCTGCGCCGGCGAGGAAGTTGCGTGTCTGCGGCGCCTGCGAGGCAGCCGGCTTCAACGGCCCGACCAGGAGATAGACCATGATCGAGGCAGCGATGAAATTGAACATGATGGTGGTGATGACGATGTGCGAACCGCGCTTGGCCTGCAGATAGGCCGGGATCAGCGCCCACAGCGCGCCGACCGCGGCCCCGGCGGCGATCGCCAACGGGAAGGTCAGCCACCACGGCAACACACTGTCGAAGGCGAGACAGACCACGCCGACGCCGAGGCCGGCAATATAGGCCTGGCCCTCGGTGCCGATGTTGAACAGGCCGCAATGCGCGGCCACCGCCACCGACAGGCCGGTGAAGATGAAGGTGGTGGCGTAAAACAGCGTGAAGGCTATGCCGGTTCCCTTGCCGAAGGCGCCTTCGACCAGGATGACAGCGGCGCGGAACGGGTTCTCGCCGACCAGCATGACGACGAAACCGGCAACGATGAAGGCCACCGACAGATTGATCAGCGGGATCAGCCCATAATCGGCCCAGGCGGGCAATTTGGCATAAGGCGTGCTCATTCTGCAGCCTCCTGGCGCTCGACACCCGCCATCAAGAGGCCAAGCTCGCCCTCGGTCGCCTCGGGCCCGCGTTCGCCGACGATGCGGCCGGCAAACATCACCAGGATGCGGTCGGACAGCGAACGGATCTCGTCGAGTTCCACCGACACCACCAGCACTGCCTTGCCCTGGTCGCGCATGGCGATCAGCCGCTTGTGGATGAATTCGATGGCGCCGACATCGACCCCGCGCGTCGGCTGGCCGACGATGAGAACACCCGGGTCTTGTTCCATTTCCCGCGCCAGCACGATCTTCTGCTGGTTGCCGCCGGAGAAATTCGCCGTCTTCAGGCGTGGGTTGCCGGGACGAATGTCGTATTTCTCGATCTTGTCCTTGGCGTCGGCCATGATCGCATCGATGTTGAGGAACGGCCCTTTGAGATAGCGCGGGTCGTCATGATAGCCGAGGATCGAATTCTCGTTCTCCTCGAAGGCCAGCACCAGCCCAACATGATGGCGGTCTTCCGGCACATGAGCGAGGCCGCGGTCGCGCAGCTCGCCGGGATCGGCTGCCCCGGTCAGATCGATCGGCTTGCCGTCGAGCATGACCGAGCCGGAAACGGCGCGCCTGATGCCGGAAATCGCCTCCAGCAGTTCGGACTGGCCGTTGCCGGCGACACCGGCAATGCCGACAATCTCGCCGGCTTTGATATCGAAGGAGATGTCGTCGACCATGGTGACGTCGCGGGAATCCTTCACCGTCAGGTTCTTGACCGCGAGCTTGACGGCGCCGGCTTCCGCTTCGCCCTTTTCGACCCGCAGCAGCACGCGCCGCCCGACCATCAGTTCGGCCAGTTCGCCCACCGTCGTCTTGGCTGTTTCGCGCGTCGCCACCATCGTGCCCTGGCGCATGACCGAGACATTGTCGGTGATGGCCATGATCTCGCGCAGCTTGTGGGTGATCAGCACCACCGTCTTTCCCTGTTCCTTCAATTGCTTGAGGATGCGAAAGAGGTGGTCGGCCTCGGCCGGCGTCAAGACGCCCGTCGGCTCGTCGAGGATCAGGATTTCGGCGCCTCGATAAAGCGCCTTGAGGATTTCGACGCGCTGCTGCAGGCCGACCGGCAGTTCCTCGATGATGGCATCGGGATCGACTTCCAGCCCGTATTCGCGCTCGAGGCGCTCCAGTTCGGAGCGCGCCTTGGCGATGCTCTTTTTCAACAGCGCATCGCTTTCGGCGCCGAGGATGATGTTTTCCAGCACCGTGAAATTGTCGACCAGCATGAAGTGCTGGTGCACCATGCCGATGCCGAGCGCGATGGCGTCATTGGAGGTCTTGATCGACGCCGGCTTGCCGCCGACGCGGATTTCGCCGCTGTCGGCCTGGTAGAAGCCGTAGAGGATCGACATCAGCGTCGACTTGCCGGCGCCGTTCTCGCCGACAATGCCGTGGATGGTGCCGCGCGCGATCTCCAGATTGATGTCGCGATTGGCGCGCACGGCGCCAAAACTCTTGTTGATGCCGATCAGTTCGATTGCGGCTTGCGCCATGCAGCCTGTCCCACTCTTATTTTTTTATCGCTTGGTCAAAACGCCTAGCATGATGCCCCGTCTGTGCCAATTGGCGGCGCAGCGACCACTCTCGACAAATCCCGGTACGATTGTCAATTTCGAACGTGGCCGGAGACCTTCACATTCACTAATATACAAGGCTCAATAGTCGCATCACTTTGTAACTGCGTGCACCGAGACCTGGGGAATTTCGAATGACAATGCCTGCCGACCGGCTGACGACGCTGGAAATCCGCACCACCGAGCAGGAAAAGACCATTGAAGAACTGTCCGGCCAAATCGCCGAGCAGTGGCAGGTGATCGAGCGCATGCAGCGCAAGCTCGATGCCCTGACCGAGCGCTTCATGGCGCTTGAGGAACAGTCGGCGCCGGATGTGCCGATAACCAAACCACCGCACTGGTAGCAAGGAGAAGCCGATGGCCAGTGAGAGCGATCCCGTTGCGCGTGCCGGCGACTATGTGCTTGGCCTGATGAACGACCGCGACCGGGAACGCGCCGAGCGCGACCTGGAGATCGATCCCGCCTTCCGCGACACGGTGATGCGGCTGGCCGAGCGTATGCATGTCTTCGACCGCACGGGGCCGCCGTCGGGTGGCAGCGACCGCTGGCGGCTGATCTCGCAACGCATCGCCGAAATGCCGCAAATGCGTGTGGTCGGCCACGACGAGGTTAAGCCGGCGCCGGTGATCAGCAAGCTGGAGCGCCGCCCGTATGGCGTGGGTGTGCATTCGCTCGGCGGCCGGCGCGGCGCCGTCATCGCCATCGCGCTGATCGTGGTGTTTGCGCTGGGTTATCTCTTGGGCTTGTTGTCGGCAGGAAGTGCGCTTCTGCCTTGAACGGCGGAGCAAGTCGCATAAGGCGCTACCCTACGCGATCAGCCCTGCCCCAAAACAAAACCGCCGGGCTTTCACCCGGCGGTTCCGAACCTTAGTCCTTGCCTATCAATACGGGCAGGCGTTGTCGGCGGTGTAGTCATGCACCTCGATCTTGCCGGCGATGATGTCGGCCTTGGCCTTTTCGACCGCCGCCTTCATCTCGTCGGTGACCAGCGCCTTGTTGTTGTCGTCCATGGCGTAGTCGACGCCGCCTTCCTTGAGGCCGAGGTTTTGCAGGCCGCCTTTGAAGGTGCCGTTCTTGCCGTCCATGAAGGCGGTGTAGACAGCCACGTCGACGCGCTTCAGCATCGAGGTCAGCACCTTGCCGGGCTGCAGGCCGTTCTGGTTGGAATCGACGCCGATGCCGAGCTTGCCGGCATCCGCCGCCGCCTGCAGCACGCCGACGCCGGTGCCGCCGGCCGCGGCATAGACCACGTCGGAGCCCTGGTCGATCTGCGTCTTGGCGATCTCGCCGCCCTTGGCCGGATCGTTCCACGCCGCCGGCGTGTCACCGGTCATGTTCTGGATGACGTCGGTAGCACCGGCTGACTTGGCGCCGCCGACATAGCCGCATTCGAACTTGCGGATCAGCGGAATGTCCATGCCGCCGATGAAGGAGACCTTCTTCGTCTTCGAGGCCATCGCCGCCAAGATGCCGACGAGATAGGAGCCTTCGTTCTCCTTGAAGACAAGCGAGCGGACATTGGGCAGGTCGACGGCATCGTCGATGATGGCGAAGTTAAGGTCCGGATATTCCTTCGCGACCACCTTCAGCGCATCCTCCCAGGCAAAGCCTGCCATGACGATCGGATTGCGGCCGTCCTCGGCGAAGCGGCGCAGCGCCTGCTCGCGCTGTGAGGCGTTGGACACTTCGAACTCGACATAGGCGGTGCCGGTTTCCGTCTTGAACTTTTCGGCGCCGTGATAGGCAGCCTCATTGAAGGATTTGTCGAACTTGCCGCCGAGATCGTAGAGGATGGCCGGCTGGACATCCGCGGCGAAAGCCGGAAGAACCATTGCGGTTGCGGCCAGGAGGCCGAGAACGATACGTTTCATGTGATCCACACCCTGTCGGTTATTTTTTCCGTTACGCGCCGCCGACCTGCCCGGTTCTCCGGCAGGCATTCGACATCAGCCAGGAGCGTACTCCCCTCCCGCTCCAGGCAATCTGGCACGGCCCGAAACAAAATTCACGCGGAATTTTGACCTTTTGGAAAAGCATGCCCAAGGCGGTGACAACCGTGGACGGTTGCCGCCTTGTCGTCGCCTGCCCACCGGGAAAACCTGTCAGCCCGGGGCGAATTCTCCGCCTCGCCGCCGGCGCCGGTAGCCGATCGCGTGGAGGAGGAAGGCAAGCACCGCGAACACGGCAAAGCCGGGCTGGGCAAGCACCCAGGCGATGCCGGCATCCCATACTATCGGGCTAGCCTTGGCGCGCACGAAGGTCTCGAAAGCCGCGCGGGTGTCGGGCGACACCGCCAGCCAGCTCGAATTGAGCGGCGTCATGACCAGCGCGGAGGCCGCCACCGAGCGCGTCGCGTCGAGCACCGCCATGATGACGGCAACCGAAAGTGCGACCATAGCCGCAAGGCGAAACAGAAAACGCAACATCGAAATCTTCCTCCGGTCCTCAAGCTCCTCCCGAGGACCTTCCGGTCAAGACGAGGAATAGAATGCGTAGGCCCGGCGCGCAATCGGCCTACGCGAATTTGAAGCCCCCCGTCTGCCTATATCGCCGCCTTTCGGCTGCGCCGATGAACAAGCCAGACGCCGAGGATACCGCCGGCAATCGCGCCGACCACCAGCCCGGCAAGGCCGATGAACACGGCAAAATAGCCGCAGCCGCCCTCGAAACAGCTGATGTCGGTGACTTCGGCGATGGCAGCACCCAGCCCGAAGCCGGCAACGGCGCCGACGACCGCGCCGAGGATGATGCCGAGCAGGGCTGCGGCAATCGAGGCGAAGACTGACGGCGCTTGCGCTTGCCGCGCGGTATAGGCAGCCGCAGGTCCGGCATCGCGGCGCAGCAGGTAGATGCAGAACAGGCCGATGCCGATTTCGGCTGCGGTGATGGCCAGACTTCTGGCGGAGAAGACGAATTCGGGCACGGCCAGCACATAGGCCTGCCTTGCCAGCAGAAAGACGATGATGGCGATCTGCCAGAAGGTGAAATGGCGCGGGAAGTGTGCCGAACGGCCGAAGGCGAGGCCGAGCAGATAAAGCCCCCACAGGATAGTGATGATGTCGAAGGCCAGCGCGCCAAGGACGAAATAGAAGACCGTGTCCGGCAGACCGGAACTGCCGACCAGCCACCAGGCCGAGACCAGCCCATAGATGACGAAGAGGAGCCAGACCACCGGGATGAAGGACAGGTCGGAACGCCCGGGCGGCGGCAGCCCGCCCGGCACGCCACTGCCTTGCACGCCTCCGGCCACGGTCCCGCTGGCCGGCTGTTCATTGCTCGATGTCATGTCCCGACGTTGCCCCCGCAAAGCCTCCGCCTCACTCGACAGGTGGCCGGGGGCGAAGTCAAGCACGGCCGGCCCTGCCGCCTTGCCTGTGCACACCATTCGGATACCGAAGCGCCGCTGAGGCGGAGGCATTGGTGCCCCACGAAACGATGCATGGCCGGCAAAGCGAATAGACTGCCGTTATGGCTTGGCATTCGGCGCCGGATCGACTAGATGAGCCCCGCGCCTGTTTGATTGACGGGCGCCGGGAAGGGCATCCGCTGGTTGGCGGCGCCCGTGACGCGGGTCTCCCCCGCACTTCCCAAAGGGATGCATCTCCCCAACCCGCGCGGCAAAACCGGCCGGCGCGAATGCAAGGACGGAGAGGTGGCCGAGTGGTTGAAGGCGCACGCCTGGAAAGTGTGTTTACGGGAGACCGTAACGCGGGTTCGAATCCCGCTCTCTCCGCCAGTTTTCTTGCCTAACATATTGATTTTGTAGATAATTATGAACGCCTATCCGAGGATTGGCGTCACTACGGCCCTCGACCCCATTCGGCCTTCGCAGCAACCTAAAACACAGCGTCGGGGCTAGGCTGTTGCGGCGGTCGCCTGAGCCGGGACCCGTTTTCGAGGGGCAGGACGGCGTCGATCGCGGCGTTTTGAAACGACTTTTAGAGGGACGGCCGGCGCTGGAGACAGCGCGCCAAGCACAGCGTTGACCATGCCGTCAGCTACGAAATCGGCGCTAATGTCGGCGGCCAGAGCTTGCCTTTCTTGCCCGGCACCGCCCTGCTCCGCGTCCGACCAGAACACAATCCCAATTCTCAATCCTGCCTTGGCGCGTTTCAGTCGGCGGACCAGAAAGCGAGCATGCTTGAGGGAGTCCCGATTGAGGAAACCGACCACGACGGTGTCTATCGTCTCTAGGTCGAGATGACGGATACCTGCCGGCTCCATATCGACGAAACTTGCCTTCGCCACTGTTGCACCTTGCACCTCCAGCACCTGAGCGAGCATGGCGGCCGCCGCATCATCGAGTTCCCCGCGACCGCCGGCACAAAGCACCGACATGTCCTTGCCATCGGGCAACTCGATCTCCTCCTCTTCGGCGCCATCCAGTTCCTTGCTCGCGCTCCCTTCCGCGGTGGCTGTAGGTTCTTCTTCCTCGCTTGCTTCCTCCTGCGCATCGTCGGCAAGATTTGCCACAAGCATTTGGGCGCTCGCCGCCACCTGCCTTCGCTCCTGATCGCCCATCACGCCGCGCATGCGGTCCTGCTCGCCCAGCAGGAGAGCGGGAATGGCGACCTTGTCGTAGAAATCGATCAGATACTTCTCCTCGAGGATCTCCTCGGCATGGTCAGTGGCCTCGTCGGGATCGCCGGCCAGGAGCCGCTGATAGAGCCGGGCGTGAGGTTCGAGGACGGGCTCGTTGCCAAACAGGACGTCGAGAAATTCGAACTGCGGAACGTGTCGCCCGAGGACGACGAGACAGACTGTCAGCGGCGTCGAAAGGACCAGGCCGAGCGGCCCCCACAACCATGTCCAGAAGATCGCCGCAACGATGATGGCCAAAGGGGAAAGTCCCGTGCGCGAACCGTAGAGCCACGGTTCGACGACATTGCCGGTTACCAGTTCCATCACGATGAACAGTGCAGCGGTCCACAGCACCAGCGACCAGCCCGGTGCCACGGCCAAGGCGAGGAACAAGGGCAGCAGCGCGCCTATCACCGGGCCGATATAGGGAACGAAGCGAAGCGCCAGTGCCAGCAAACCCCACAGCAGCGCGTTGGGAATGCCGAGCACCCAAAGCCCGATCGCAATGGGTATTGCGTAGACGATGTTGACCACCAATTGCATGATGAGATAGCGGCCCACCCGCTTGCCGGCGTCCTGCAATGCTTGTGTCGTGCGATGGAGATCCCCGTAACCGACCAGGCGGATAAACCGGTCGCGCAGATCCTCGCGCTCGAGCAGCATGAAGATGACCACGATGATGATCAGGCCAGCCGATGCCAACGGGCTGATCAACGGTCCGATGATGTTTTGCAGGACCTCGAGCGGTCGCTCTCGGGCGACGATCTCGACGGGTACAGGCTCGCGGCGGGGCTTGTCCGCCGCAGGCGGCGTCACCTCCTGCTTGTCGATCTCCTGACCGACACGCTCGATCACCCCGCTTAGCCTGGCAATGATGCCGCCACCAACGCCCGTCTCCTTGAGGGAACGCACCTTGGTCAGAATGTTTGTCTGGTAGGCCGAAATGTTCTGGGCGAGCTCGCTCACCTGCGTCGCAACAATGAAGCTGAACAGGCCCAGAGCCGCAAATGCACCAATCACGCTGAGAAGGACTGCAGGAAGCCGAGGCAATCCGACGCGCTTCAGTGCGGAGACAACCGGCGCCAGCGCAAAGGTCAAAAGCAGCGCGATGGCAATCGGGAGAAAAACTTCGCGACCGAAATACAGGGCAGCTACCGTCGTGACGACAGTTGCGACGGTGGGCAGAGCCGTGCGCGGATGGGCGCTCCCGGCCGCAAGGATCCGTCCTAGCCCTCGCTCGGACGATGGGATGTCGTTTCGACGATTGGCAGCCACCTGATTCCCCCCGTTGCCTAACGATAGTTAGACCCATTCGGCTGCCGGGCAATGTTAGCAGGGTCGAATACATGCGTTTTGCGGCTTGCAGACTGATTTTCCGCCTCACGCTCTCTCAACCGTGAAACCGAGCTCGGGAACCTCCCGACTGTGAGTATGTCGATCTGCGTTCCCACTCCGCTTCGGGTCACGAATATGCTCAAAGAGGTGTCATGTGGGCCAGTTTCTCGGCCTGGCTGCTGATGTTTGGGTCGGTGTCCTGGCGGCGCCTCATCCTTTCAAAACGGATGCACAACCCAACGACGCAGGCTATGTTGCCCCGCCGGGCCTACGTCATCCAAGGGAGCGCATGACATGCAGGCAATGCCGATAGCGCATCAAGCCGCGCAATCCGAGGTCAAGCCCATATCCTCCTTGACCGGCTATCCCGCCGCCGTTCTGTGCTGGCTGCTTTCGGCTGGTGTCTATATTGCGGCAAAATGGGTGGCGCCTGAGATGCCACCCTGGGGCCTCTGTTTCTGGCGGCTGACGCTTGCTTGCGCCATCCTGCTGCCGATTGTCCACCGTCATCACGACGCGATGATCGGGCTTTTGCGCACTCGCGCCCTGGAGGTCGTCGCCGTGGGGGCGATCGGTCTCACGCTGTGCCAAGGTATGATCTACCATGGACTCAACGACACCGACGCCACCACTGCCGGCATCATCATGGCGCTGTCGCCTGTCATGACGATGGTGCTCGCCCGTTTCGTGCTCGGCGAGCCGCTCGGGCTGTGGAAGTCGCTTGGCGCGCTGGTTGCGCTCGCCGGGATGGTTTTCATCGTTGCCCACGGGAACCTGACGGCGCTGCTGCAACTCAAGTTCAACGCTGGTGAGCTGTGGATCGTCGGCAGCGCGTTCTGCTGGGGCCTGTACACCGTGCTTTTGCGCCGTGCCAAATTCGGCATCGAACTCCTGCCGATGGTCGTGCTGCTGCTGGGCGCTGGTGCGCTGGTCGCCTTGCCTTTCCATTTGTGGGAATTGTTCAACGACGAACGCTCCGCCATGAACGTCGACAGCATTCTCGCGCTCGCCTATCTGGCAGGTCCCGGTGGTGCCTTGATGTACTATCTCTACAACAAAAGCGTGGAAACGCTCGGCGCGAGCCGGGCGAGCATGCTGCTTTATCTGCAGACGGTGTTCGTCGCTATGCTCGCCTATCTTCTGCTCGGCGAAAAGTTGCACGATTACGACCTGGTCGGTGCGGCCTTCATCGTCGCCGGCATCGTACTTGCCACAGTGATCAAACCAAGGCCAGCTTAACCACCAAACCGACAACGCAACTTCGACAAGCGATTGCTTTGACCCGCGACCATGCTCCTGCCGCGTGCGATGTTGCGATGTTCGTCCGCAGCCGTCCCGCAGGCGCTGAACCGCGCTGATCGCAAGGTCGGTGGTTATCGCGCGATTGCCTCGTCGCAGGATTTTCGCCCCACTATGTCAAACTTTATTGCTGGCAATGGTCCCCCGGCGGATAATCCCTTTGCTTGACAGGGCGGGGTAGCCGGCGGCCTGCGCGCTTCTTCCGTGTAGGGAGAAGGCGCGGGTTGTCGGTTTGAATTTGGCCGAGACTCTAAAGACTTTTTGTTACTTGAAGAACTGATTTCGGCGGTCCCATAAATTCGTGATTGGCCACATTTCCGCGGGAGCAGTGCGAAATGGATGATGTAACATTCAACGCCTGGGTTTGCCCCTGTGTTGAAGTGATCGAGGCCCGCGGCGAATGGTTCGTCCGCGTGGTCGAGGATGACCAGGAGCTGACCCGATCATTCAATCTGGAATCGTTCGCACTGGCCTATGCGGAAGGTCAGCGAATACGGTTGGGGCTTGCGGACTTCAAGCGATTGTAGACCCTAGTAGCCTTGCATGCTCGGCCCTTAGGCAGCCCAAGTGCGTGTGGTCTAGTCGGCGAGCTTAATGTCTGCGTTCGCCATCTCGTCCTTGAAGCTAACTTTCGTGCCCTTCCGCACCATCGAGGCGAGGTCTTCGGCATCCCAGTTGGTCAGCCTGATGCAGCCATGCGAGAAGGTCGTGCCGATCTTGCCGGGTTCGGGCGTGCCGTGAATGCCGTAGCTTTCGATAGAGAGGTCGATCCAGACCGATCCAACGGGGTTGTTCGGCCCTGCAGCAATGGTGAAGGGCCGCCTGGTCTTTACTCCCTTGAAGGCGAAGTCCGGATCATAGTGGTATGTGGGATTGCGTACGACACGTTTGATCTCTGCCTGACCGCTTGGCGCCGGCTTCTCGTTGCTCCCGATCGAGGCCGGGTAGACTGCGAGCCATTTGCCAGAGGCGTCAAGCACGCGCACCTGGCGAGTGCCCTTGTCGATCTCGACCCCAGCAACAGCGGCGGGAGAATCGCCTCGGCCAACATCTGGGACCACCAACATCGTGCCGGCCTTCCTGAAGCCGATGCCGGGATTGAGCTTTCTGAGCAATTGCTCGCTGATATGGAACCGCTCCGCAATCTTCTCCGCCGCGTTGTGATAGCCAAGCCTCGACAGACGGGCCATCCTCTCCAGGCGAGCCGGAATGCGCTTGGTGAAAGGTCCGCGCACATCCTTGGGTGTCAGTTCGTAGGCCACCAGAACGGGACTAGCGGAGGTTGCCATCAGTTTGTCCCAGGTCTCCCGAGTGAGCTTGCCATCTGATGGGAATCCGTTCGCGGCCTGAAAGGCCCCAACCGCCTTGGCGAGGTTCTCTGAAAGGCGGCCGTCGATCATGCCCGGCGAGAATCGAGCGCGATCCAGAAGAATCTGGGCTTTCAGCACAGCTGGATTGACGCCTTTGGGTGGGCTGGCGACGAATTGGGCCTGATTGACGGCGGTTTGGTCCAGCTTGGCCGCCTCTGCCCCGCCGCAAGCGAGGACGAGCGCCACGGCGAAAAGGAGGAGCCTAAACATCGAGTCAACTCCGGAGTTGCATAGGACCTCCCTTATGACGCGGAACGGCCTTTGTGGTTCCGTTCGCCGACAGCTGATTCATCGGCAGATCTTATGGAAGGCTCGCCACGTCGATGTGGCGAGCCTTTTCAGTGCGACGGGCACTGGTCACGTCAGGATAAGCACGATCTTCAGCGTGTCCGGATCGACGATGACGATCCGACCGTCGGCCAAAACGAAATACTCGTAGGTTTCGTAGGCGGGTACGATCTTGACGATGCGCGCCGGCAGACGATGAAGCCGAATCTTGTGCCGGGGAATCTCGATGCCGACCGAAATGTCGAAATCGACATTGGACACCGGCTCGATCCTGGTCTGCTTGATGAGTTGGGTGATCTGAGTTTTCTGTTCGACCGTGACATTGGTGATGGAAGCAGTCGACCCCTGATCGGTCTGTGTCGAGGTCTTGCCCTGAGCCTGCTCGTCCGTCTGGACCTTGGGCTTACCCTGGGCCTGCTGATCGGTGGCCGCACCAGCCTTGCCCTGGGCCTGCTCGTCGGTCTTGAGCTTGGTCTTGCCCTGGGCCTGCTCATCCGTCTGGACCTTGGGCTTACCCTGGGCGTGCTCGTCCATCTTCATTTTCGAGCCTTTTTGACAGTCGGCCGTGCCGGCCGCGCAATTGGCGTCGGCGCCGGGTTTGGTCTCGGCTGGTTGTGTCTGCGCTGCTGCTGCCCCACAGCCAACGCCGAGCGCCAGCATGCTGGTGATCAGAATATGTTTCATAAGGAAGTCTCATCGAAAGGTGTCCGTCCCTTCATTGGGTAAACCTCAACCGAAAAGCTTTGTTCCAAGGAGAATTGGCAAAACCGACAGGCAGAAATTTGACGGAACAAGCCCCATCCGATGGCGTTTACGACCAGGAGACCCGGCTGCGAAACGCGCAGCGCAAGGGCTCGCTCACAGTGGAAAGGAGACGATCATGAGAATACATCTTACCACCGCCGCGGCAGGTCTTTTGCTACTCGCCGGCGTTGGCGCTGCAGCCGCTCAGGATGTGATCATCCAGCCTGAGCAGGAAACGGTAATCAAGGAGTATGTGCACAAACAGCCGCTGGCTTCCATTAAGCTTCCGGGCGTGGAACTCAATGTCGGTACGGCTCTGCCCGATACCGTCGAACTTCACGAAGTTCCCAACGTCAAATACCGCTATGTCGTGGTCGACAACCAAACCCTGGTGGTTGATCCTGGCACACGCAAGATCGTGAAGATTATTCAGTGATCCAAGTTCGTCCAAGCCCGCCGCTTTCCGGAGTGGCGGGCTTTTGCCGTGCCAAGTCGGCCGATTGAGCTAACCCCGGCCTAATTGATTGGCTGGGGGCCGGCGTGGGCGATCGAGATGCTCTCGATGAGACCCTTTTTGGCGGAACGGCCTGCCAGGCAACGGGACATTGGACGGTCGATCGGAAATAGCGTCCGCATCGGCGCAGCCGGTTACGATTCGGCTGGCCAATCCGAGCGGAGATTGCGGGCAAATCGGATGACATCCACACCGAGGGGTTTCCAGGGGCCACCGCCATCTATGTCTGCCTTCCCGAATCGAGTTGCACCCCAAGTCGCTCCTTCCTTCTCCACCGCACCACGGCGCGGTAGCTGGTGCGATCTACAGGAACGTGAAGCACGAAACGGTCGGGAATTGCGATGTCGGCCTTCACCCGCAACTCCGCACCGTGAGCGTGCTGGTTACAAACCAGACAATTGATGCTGACGTCGCCGGAGTCGATTGTCGCTTCCTTCAGAACAAGGTCACGGATATGCGACCGTCGCTCTATTGGTGGGTCAGTCGGCACTGCCTTATTCCTCTGATTTGACGAACCGAAACCTTTCGTTCCGGAACGCGGGATGGAAGGAAACTACCGGCCCAGCGGCTGCCTCGAAAGACTGACGAGCTCGGCTTCGTCGACCACGCCGGCCATATAGTTCGCAATAATCCGGGATGCGAGAGCCTCGCGTGCTTCTGGCGACTGACCGTCGAGCTTGAGCTGCTGGAATACTCGCCCCAACAGTTCGAGTTCGGATGGCTGCAGAATGCCAGCCTCCGTGGCTTTGCATCGAATGGGCACTTGTTATCCTCCACCGCGGTCAACGAACATACGACCGCGGCCAGGAAACTCAACTCCGCTGTTGAGGACGCCCAGGCGCGCAATGCCGTTTCGGACGTGCGAAGCTCTCACCCAGCGGCCTGTGCCGCGCTCGCCATCTTCATGGCGGATTGCCGGCCTGCTCCCGCAGCCAGGCGCAGAAATGCCTCGGAGCCATGCGGCGGTCGTCGACGCGCATCAGCGCAAAGTGCCAAGCGGGACCGCTCAGCACGTGACGGAAGGGGGCGACCAGAAGGCCTTGGGCCAACAGAGAACCGAACAGTGTGGGCGACAGCAGCGCCACACCACCACCTGCCAATGCGGCATTGGCGTTGAGTTCATGGGTCGGGAAATCGACTGCGGCGAACTGTATGGCCGACGGGATTTCGCCGTGCGCCATGATGAACCATTGTTCCCAGTCGGGATGCGGCAAGAGTTCGAAATCGGCCAGTTCCGCCGGAACGGCGAGCGAATGCGCTCCGAGCAGGGACGGCGCCAGCATTGGCGTCACGTCCACCGCAAGGCCGCCATCCCATCCTCGCCAGCCGTGCGGTATCTTCATCCCGCGGCCTGCGCCGACCTGCGCCGCGCGTCGCTCACCGTCAGCCAGACAGCGGAGACCAGGAAGTAGAAAGCGCCGAAGGCGGCATAGGGTGCGACGTTGGTGATGTCGATCGTCGCCGCACCGCCCGCCATCTTCACAAAGAAGATGCCGGCCAGCGCCGACTGGGCGCCGCTCAGCACCATTGCCCACTGCGCGCCGGACTTCCAGCGCCGGATGGCGGTGGCGAGCTGGAAAAGGCCGGACAGGACCGCCCAGACGCCGAACACCGCGAGCACCGCATTCATGGACTTGCCAAGCGCAATGGCGACCGCGACCGTGGTGACGATGCTGATGATGAAGTTAAGCAGCTGCGTCTTGTTGCGGTTCAGGCCGCCGCTGCGCCGGGCGTCGACGAAGTTGGCCAGCGCATCCCAGGCGGGATAGGCGACCAGCATGATGGCTGCCAGGGACGGCATTGCCCTGGCGACCGTGAACGCCAGCAGCACCCATGCGGCCGCCACGGCAAAGCGTGTGAAATAGTAGCTCTTGAGCCAGGTGGATTGGTTGGTTTCATTCGTGTTGGCAAGCATTCTGATTTTCCTTTCTCGTGGTTGATTTGATATACCTACTAGAAGGTAGGCATCGCGGGCACGTTGCGGGAATCGGTCGTGGCTCGCCCTCTGTCGCCAGATTTCCTGTTAGTGAACCTTCGCCGATAGACGTTGCACGGTTGGCGTCAGGATGGTGTCAAATATGGCAGGGTTGCCATAGGCACGCGCCGACAGCATCGCGCCATGGACAGTCGCCATGAACGTCTCAGCCTCCAGCTCGGCAGAGCCGGCGAATTGGAGAGCCCCCTGTTCGACGCCTCGCTGCATGACCTTGGTCAGCCAGGACGACAGGAACCTGAAGTAGGCCCGCACCTCGACGGCAATTTCAGGCGGCAGTGCCGGGAGTTCGCTGGCAAGCAGCGCGCAGACGCAAAACGGGACGCTCGCATCTTCAATGCATTTTGCCCAGTAGCCGGCATAGGTTTGAAGCAGTGCAAGCGGGTCAGGCAATTTGCTTTCCAGATCTGCCATGGCGATCTCGGTACGCTCGCGATGGCGCGCCACAAGCGTGCGAACAAGGTCGACCTTGCTGGGGAAATGATGGTGGATACTCGCCTTGCGGATTCCCACTTCGCCGGCGATATCGGCGTAGCTGAATCCGTTGTAGCCGCCCGCCACGATGAAGTTTCGCGCCGACGCCAAAATCTGATCGGAGGTCATTACAAGATTGCTCATGGCTGCTGCCTACCTACTAGTAGGGATGTTGTCAACCCTGGATTTCTGGGCGAGGCGCCAAGGCCAGAGGCTGAATTGGCAATCCACCCAGAAATGAAAAGCCCGCCGGTCGAGCCAGCGGGCGATAGGGCAGGAAACCTTACGGCCATTCCGCAAGAACGGAACAAGCCGCAAATACGCCTTTGCCGCCGGCTAGAACCAGCGGCGGTCGCGTTCCAGGGTTTGCCCGAGCAGCAGGCCGATCAGCAGCCCGGCAATGCCACCAAGGACGAAAGCGCTGCTGATCGTGCCGGGATTCTGCTGGACGGTTTCGGATACCGTCTGCGCCTGCGATCTCAGCTGCTGCGCTGCCCGGGCCGCACGCTCGGTCGCGCTGCCATACCAGCCACCTGCCTCCTCGACGGCATCTTCGGCACGGTCGGCAAGTGTCCGGTTTATCTTGCTGATCTCGCGCTTCAGCGATGCAACCTGCTTTTCCAGGGCCTCCTGGGCTTCTCGGGCGGAAATCTTCGGGGTTTCGTTGTCGGCCATGGGCTGTTCCTTTCGTTGAAGTAAAGGGAACGGCGAACAGACAAGGATGGTTCCGCTGCCCGCGCTCACCGCCATTCGCCTGGCCGGCCGCTAACTTTTGATGTTGAAAAACGCTTCGCGCGAGGCTTATAAAAATAGACGTTTCCCATTGCTCTTGAGGAGAGTTTCCCATTGCTCTTGAGGAGAATTGCGATGGATAACGTCCAGAGCAACAAAGTTGATCCACCCGCCATCGAAGTGGTCGAAGCCTGCGGCGAATGGTTCGTTCGCGTGGTCGAAGACGGCAAGGCAACCACAACGTCGTTCGAACTCGAGGCGTTCGCTCTGACCTTCGCTTAGGGCCAGCGAATGCGGCTGGGGTTGGAAAAGATCGCGCGGATTTAGCATTCGCTGCCAGTGCTTGATCGACTCGAAGACGGCAGCCCCGCCATTGACAGCCGAGTCCCTGCAAAACGACAGCGACATGCTTTTTGGGAACAGTCTCCCGATCCAACGGTTGTGCCTGATGGAGGGCACGCATTTGTCGAATCCATCAAGCCATGCTGAAACGTTGCGGACGGTGTCCGACCTGCTTCACCGCGCCCGCCTTGTCATTCGCGATGGCGGTCACGCGGTGGCGATGTTCGAAATAGACACGCTGCTGCAGGTCGCCCAGACAGAGGTTGCGCGCAGCCTCGAACGCAACGATCGCTGAACCTCCGCATGTCACTGCGAGCGGTGTTCATTTGCGGGTCGCGAAGGCTTTCATTCCCTTTTTGATGGACTTGCGGGCCGCCTTGGCGTCCTGCCAGCCTTTGAACCTGATCTCCTTGCCCGTTTCCGACACCGACGAGCGAAAGAACTGTTCGATCTCGCGCCTTAGATGCTCGGGCACGTGGTCCGCGGCGACCAGCTCGTCTTCTGCATCCTCCTTGCGTGGGCAAAAGATGTAGCGGTCATTGCGCAGGGCGGCGCCACCCTTGTCCTTCTGCTTGACCCGCAAGGCGCCCAGCAGGTCGCATTTGATGACGATGCCGGGGGCGGTCGCCGTCTGATGGATGACCAGCCCGTCGAGGGGATCGCCATCCTCGCCGAGTGTCGAAGGGATAAAGCCCCAGTCGTAGGGATAGGCCATCCCGACCGGCAATGGGCGGACATAGGCGAAGGCCTGGATGGCCGGGTCATAGGCCATTTTGGCGGCGGCGCCGCGCGGGGTCTCGATCACCACTCTCACCAGGCCTTTGGTCGTGGTCGGCAGTTTCAGATAGTCGGGCATCGGCGTGACTCTGTCGCGGGTTCGCTTCGAATGGAACTTCAAGACCAGAAGAATGTTCCGGAGGACAGGCCGCCACGGAGATCCCGGCTAAGGAGATTTCAGGATGACAAGAGCTGCTCTGCATCTGCTCAAGGGCGTCGGCTATCTGATTTCGACCGCCAGTGTCGTCCTGCTGGCCATCGTGAGTTGGTCGAGCGCTTCACAAGATCCGTTGCTGGTTGCCTGCCTGCTCGGCGGCGCCGCGGCATCGATCGTCGGGATGTTCTGCCGATGGCTCACCTATGAGATCGAAAAGCGCCAGGAGGACAAATAGACACCGGCCCGCCGTATGGACGCGGAGGGTTCGCAAGAGCGCAGAACCAATCCCTGATTAATCGATATCTCGGCGGAACCTGTTCCGGATGCCGGAGTTGACCTGAACTCCACCCCAAAGAAAGGACAAGCAACAATGGCAACGACCAAGGCATCCTCCAAAGACCTCAGCAACCTGTTTCACGATACCCTCAAGGACATCTATTTCGCCGAAAAGAAGATCCTGGCGACACTGCCCAAAATGGCCAAGGCAGCGCAGAGCCGTGACCTGAAGGCAGCTTTCGAAAAGCATCGCCGCCAGACCGAAGAGCATGTTGCCCGGCTGGAGAAAGTGTTCGCGGTCATCGGCAAGAAGCCGGTCGGCAAGACCTGTGCGGCGATCATGGGCATCACCGAGGAAGGCGCCGATGTCATGGACGAATACAAGGGCGCGGCGGCCCTCGATGCCGGCCTGCTGGCCGCGGCACAGTCCGTCGAGCATTACGAGATTTCGCGCTACGGCACGTTGCGCACCTGGGCCGCGGAACTCGGCTACAACGAGGCGGTGAACCTGCTCGAGCTGACGCTGAGCGAGGAAAAGGAAACCGATGCGGCGCTGACCCAACTCGCCGAGTCGGCGGTCAACGTCGCGGCGGAAGCAGCGTAAACAGCCGCACTTATGGGCGCTTCACAGCACGTGCCGTGGAGCCTCGATGCTCACGCATCGGGGCTCTTCACGCATCCAACCAGCGATCGGAATTCTTCCATGCAAATAATCCGGACTGAGGTCGACGACACGATCGGGCGCGGCGGCCAACCCGTTCGGCGCGTGGTGTTTTGCGGTGAAGGCGGCGAATGCGTCAGCGTCGACATGGCAAAGGCGCAAGCAGCCGAGAATGAGGGGGCCACCATCGAGCGGGCGAGAGCGGTGCTCGTGCAGTCCGCGACCTTCGGTTTGGCGGCCAACGACTACGAGGCTGAAAGCAGCGGCAATTTCGACGAAGTCGCGGTGACCGCCGTCAATGACGAGAGCGGTGCGACCTACATTTTTGAGTATCGCGATGGCGACGGCGCCCGCCAGGTTCCGGCCTCGACGATGCCAAGTTTCGAGGCGGCGCGCCAGGAAGCCATCCGCTGTGCCGTCGACGTGCTGGCCGACCTGCAACCGGGCACCGACGATCTGTCGGGCTGGCTGGTGCGGGTGCTCGACGAGAACGGCGGCCTGCTCTGCTCGATCGACGTTTCCGAGGCGGAAGCAGCGCGCCAAGCCGAGGTTGCCGCGTTTTGAAAGCGGTGAGGATCCATGTAGTCGGGAGTTGAGGATGGCGGCGCGTGGCCTGGTTCATGGCCCTCTGGGAGAAACCTGCCTTCATCTGTGCGTCGACATGCAACGGCTGTTCGCGCCCGAAGGGCCTTGGGCAGTACCCTGGGCGGAAAAGGTGCTCCCGGCGATTGAAGAGCTTGCCGGCAAACACCCCCATCAAACCGTGTTTACCCGCTTCATCCCTGCCGAGAAGCCCGGCGATGGAACCGGCATGTGGGCGCATTATTATCGACGCTGGGCGGACGTCACCCTTGCCAATATCGATCGCAGGCTCGTGGATATCATGCCGCAGCTGGCGCGTTTCGTTCCGCCCGCGACCGTGCTCGACAAGCGGGTTTATTCACCATGGACGGGAGGCCGCCTGGACGCTGCGCTGGCGGGGCGGGATGTCGACACGCTCGTCATCACGGGCGTGGAGACGGACGTGTGTGTGCTTGCCACACTGCTGGGCGCGATTGATCGAGGCTTCCGGGCGGTCGTGGTGACTGATGCCGTCTGCAGCTCGGCCGACCAGACCCATAATGCGCTAATGGAACTCTACCGATCGCGTTTTAGCGAACAGGTCGAGGCCGTTGCCATGCAGGACGTCCTGGAAAACTGGCACTAGGCGAAGACAGGACCACGAGCATGAGAGCCTTCCTCCGAAACAACGGACTGACCATTGCCTTGATCGCGATGTTCCTGCTCAGCGTTCTGGGCATGATCTGGTCAGGTCAGGCCGCGCATAATGAAGATCTCCGAGAGCACGGCGCGCCATTGGTCGGCCTGGCAGCCTATGTGACGAGCGGCGACTTCCTGGCTGCCTTGTTCGAAAACTGGGAAAGCGAATTCCTGCAGATGTCGGCCTATGTGATGCTGACCGCGATGCTCTATCAGCGCGGCTCGTCCGAGTCCCGCGATCCCGATGATCCCGACAGACCCAACGACCAGATCCGGTCGGCCATGCGCCGGCAGATGCCAATCCTGTCCTGGCTCTATTCATACTCGCTGGGGATAGCCTTGGCCGTGCTGTTCATAGCATCCTTCGTCCTGCACTGGTGGGGGAGTATGGCGGCGTCGAATGCCGAGGCGCTGCGCCATGGCGGCCAAACTCAATCGCTCGCAAGCTACCTCTTCGACGCAAAGCTCTGGTTCGAGTCTTTCCAGAACTGGCAGTCGGAATTTTTGTCCACAGCGGTGCTGGTGCTGCTCTCGATCGTCCTGCGGCACAAGGGCTCGCCGGAATCGAAGCCGGTGGGTGCGGCACATTCCGATACGGGTGACTAGGCAGGTCCGTGGCTTTGCCCAGCTATTGGCGGAACCGGCGGCTCGGATCTTTGTTTACGATCAAGCCCAGGAGGATGGAAACATGACCGCGAACGAAAACCATCGTGAGACCGGTGCCACCAAATACCCGGCACGGACCGGTCCCGACCCTTCGGACGATTTCTTCCAGGATGCCGCGGCCAACAAGAAGCCGCCAAGTGGCATGGGCTTAACCCGGCCCGTCGGAGACGTCGACGACAAGACACATTAGTCCGACGGCCAAAATCCTCCGAAGCCTGCCTCGCGCCCAGCCAGAAAATAGTCCGGCTACCTGCATGAATAAAGCCCGCCTGCCAGGACATCTGACGGGCGGGTTCAAACAAGATGGGCATCTTTACTCATAGCCGTGCAACGCTGCCCGCGCCATCTTGTTCCGCTGACGTTGCGTACCCGCCATAAACGTTCGCGCGGCGGAACAAAGCCCTCCGGTACTTGTTAGCCCCTCAGCACGATGTGTGCCTAACGAGGATCCTATTCATGAAAAACCGTATGCTTCTGGCTCTGGCCGCTGCCACTGCCATGACCTTCGCCTTGCCCGCGTTCGCCGCCGACAGCGCGCAGAATTTCGTCGACAAGGCCGCCGTCGGCGGCATGTTCGAGGTCGATTCCAGCAAGATCGCCGAGGGCAAGGCGCAGGACCAGGGCGTCAAGGATTTCGCCAAGAAGATGATCGACGATCATGGCGCAGCCAACGCCAAGCTCGAGACCATCGCCGGCGAGCAGAAGCTGACAGTGCCCAAGGAACTGGACGCCAAGCACAAGGCCGATCTCGACAGCCTGCAGAATGCCAAGGACGCTGTCGACAAGCCCTATGTCCAGTTGCAGCGCGATGCGCATTCGGAGGCGGTCACCCTGTTCGAGAGCTATGCCAAGGACGGCGACAACGCTCCGTTGAAGGCATTCGCCGCTGAGACGCTGCCGACGCTCAAGATGCACCAGGAAATGGTCGAGAAGATCGCCGCCACCGGTGCTTCCACCATGGGCGAGGCAGCCCCCGCCACGAGCTCGACCACCCCTGCCGTGACCACGACGGACACCGCCAATCCAGCCGCTCCCGTTCCCGGCGCCAACAGCTTCACCGAGGACCAGGCCAAGGATCGCATCCAGAATGCCGGCTACTCCGATGTGTCGAAGCTGACCAAGGACGACCAGGGCATCTGGCGCGGCCAGGCGACCAAGGACGGCAAGAACACCACCGTCGCGCTCGACTACCAGGGCAACATCGTTGCCGGCACCAACTGAACCGACTGAAACCAGATCGAGGAGATCAAGACCATGAAAAACGTAACCGGACTTTTCGACAATTACGATGACGCTTCCGATGCCGTCGGCGAGCTGGAGGCCAGCGGTATTCCGCATGCCGATATCAGCATCGTCGCCAACAATTCGGACGACTGGTACGAGGATGGCAACACCTCCAAGGCGGCTGAAGATGCAACCGGCGGTGCCGGCGTTGGCGCCGTCATCGGCGGCGCCGGTGGCCTGCTGACCGGTCTCGGCCTCATGGCCATCCCGGGCGTAGGTCCTGTCGTCGCAGCCGGCTGGCTGGCCGCCACCGCGGTCGGCGCCGTGGGCGGCGCGGTGGTCGGTGGTGCTGCCGGCGGCATCGTCGGGGCGCTGACCGATTCCGGCGTCTCGGAAAAGGATGCCCATGTCTATGCCGAGGGCGTTCGCCGCGGTGGCACCATGGTGACCGCCAGGGTCAGCGACGAGCTTGCCGGCGAAGCCGAGCGGATCCTAGGCCAGGCCAACGCGGTCAACCTGGAAGACCGCCGCGGCACCTACGAAGCCGGTGGTTGGACCGGTTTCGACCCCAAGGCCGACCCATACACCGACATCGAGGTGGAACGCGACAGGACGCGCAACGCCAGCCCGCTCTGATCATCGAAGCCCCGCCGCCGAAAGGCGGCGGGGCTTCATCTTATCGACCACCCAGGAATGCATCCACTCGCTACCCAAGGAACCCGTCCATGTCCAAGTCTCCAAGCCGCGTCAGCAATCAGGCTGTCATCCACGATCAGAAGCTGGTTCGAGGCGAAGGGGGCGAATTGCATCAGATTGCCGAGGGCGACGTTCCCGTCCTCACCACCGCCCAGGGCGGACCGGTCTCGGACGACCAGAATTCACTGAAGATCGGCGCGCGTGGGCCGACGGTGCTCGAAGACTTTCATTTCCGCGAGAAGATTTTCCACTTCGACCACGAACGCATCCCCGAACGCGTCGTGCATGCGCGCGGCTACGGCGCGCACGGCTATTTCGAGACTTATGAATCGCTGGCCAAATACACCCGTGCCGATATCTTCCAGCGCGCCGGCGAGAAGACGCCGGCCTTCGTGCGCTTCTCCACCGTTGCCGGCAACAAGGGCTCGGCCGATCTGGCGCGCGACGTGCGCGGCTTCGCCGTCAAGCTTTACACGCAGGAAGGCAATTGGGACATTGTCGGCAACAACATCCCGGTGTTCTTTATCCAGGACGCCATCAAGTTTCCCGACATGGTCCACGCCGTGAAGGAAGAGCCCGACCGCGCCTTTCCGCAGGCGCAATCGGCGCATGACAATTTCTGGGACTTCATCTCGCTGACGCCTGAGTCCATGCACATGATCATGTGGGTGATGTCGGACCGGGCGATCCCGCGCTCCTTCCGCTTCATGGAAGGCTTCGGCGTCCACACCTTCCGCATGCTCAACGCCAAGGACGAATCCACCTTCGTCAAGTTCCACTGGAAGCCGAAGCTCGGCCTTCAGTCGGTGGCCTGGAACGAGGCGGTCAAGATCAACGGCGCCGATCCCGATTTCCATCGCCGCGATCTCTGGGACTCGATCAAGGCCGGCGCGTTTCCCGAGTGGGAATTGCAGCTGCAATTGTTCGACCAGGATTTTGCGGACGGTTTCGATTTCGACGTGCTCGACGCCACCAAGCTGATCCCCGAAGAGATCCTGCCGCCGATCCCGGTTGGCCGTCTGGTTCTCGACCGCATGCCTGACAATTTTTTCGCGGAGACCGAACAGGTCGCCTTCATGACCCAGAACGTTCCACCCGGCATCGACTTCTCCAACGACCCGCTGCTGCAGGGCCGGAATTTTTCCTATCTCGACACGCAGATAAAGCGGCTGGGCAGCACCAACTTCACCCACATTCCGATCAATGCGCCGAAATGCCCGTTCCACAATTTCCAGCAGGACGGCCATATGGCGATGCGCAATCCGGTCGGCCGGGTAAACTACCAGCCGAACTCCTTCGGCGAAGGCCCAAGGGAATCGCCGCTGCGCGGCTTCCGCTCCTTTGCCGAAACCGAACAGGGTCCCAAACAGCGCATCCGCGCCGAAAGCTTCGCCGACCACTACAGCCAGGCGCGGCAGTTCTACATCAGCCAGACGCCGCCCGAGCAAGGCCATATCGCGGCAGCGCTGACCTTCGAGCTCAGCAAGGTGCAGACGCCTGTCATTCGCGAGCGCATGGTCTCCCACATGCTTAACATCGACGAAGGGCTGGCGAAGAAGGTCGGCGACGGGCTTGGCCTCAAGGCGATGCCGAAACCGGCCGATGCGGCCATCGCCACACGGCAGGATCTGGCTGCCGCGCCTTCGCTCAGCATCGTTGCCAACGGCCCCGATCGTTTCGAGGGCCGCAAGCTCGGCATATTGGTGACCGATGGCACCGATGCCGCACTTCTCAAGGCGCTGACCGCTGGATTGACCAAGGCCGGTGCGGTGTTCGAAATCATCGCCCCCAAGGTCGGCGGCGCCAGAGCCAGCGATGGCAGCCTGATCGAGGCGCAGCAGATGATCGGCGGCGGCCCGTCCGTGCTCTACGATGCGGTCGCTTTGCTGCCATCCAAGGCGGCGATGGCCGATCTGGTCAAGGAATCCACGGCGCGCGATTTCGTCGCCGATGCTTTCGCCCATTGCAAGTTCATCGGCTATGTCGAAGCCGCATCGCCGCTACTCGACAAGGCCGGCATTGCCGATAGCCTCGACGAGGGCTGCGTTGCCCTTTCCGGAGCCGAGGATGTCGCCGGCTTCCTGTCGGCCCTCGGTGCGCTGCGCCTATGGGCGCGCGAGCCGAAGGTGAAGATGGCATAGCCAAGCGTGACCCTGGTTGGCACAAGCAAGGAGTTCGACATGAACGATGACAGCGATCGGACGAAGGTCACAGGCAAGGCCTTGCGGGTCAACGACAACAGCGCGAGCGAGCGCGACGAAGCTGTCTTGCCGGCGCCGCCGAAGCCGCGCACCGATGCCGAACCGAACAAGGTGGAGGGCAACGCTCTGCGGGTGAACGACAACAGCGTCGAGGGGGAAGAGCCCGTCCCGTCGCCGGTCCCTGCTCGCAAGGAGTGAGCACGACGGGCGAGCCCGTAAGCTCGTCCGCCGCCAACGCTAGCGCATCAGCCCCGCTGCGCGCAGCGCATCTTCGATGACCTTGGTGATCCGGCCTGCCGTGCCGCGCGCGTTGGCAGGTTCCGGCGTAGGGTCGACACGGACCGCGCGCGGTTTTTCCTTCGGCGCGAAAGGCTGCAACGCGGCACCTGAAGCGGTTTCGGCATTCGCCTTGCGTCGCACCTTTGGCTCGGTCAGCTCCCAGAAATGGGCAATGTGCCGTGTCGAGGAAATCCCGACATCCAGCATGAACGGCCCTGCTCCGCCAAGGCCATCGTCGCCGCTCGTCTTCAGCGGCGTGCCATGGCCCATGCCGGCGATGGTGTATGTCTCCAAGACATCGCGCCCATTGCTGTCGGACCAGACCTTTCGCGTCTGACCGTCGACCTTTTCCGTGCGTGTCGGCCTCTCACCGACGCCATGCACGCTCTGCCATTGCGCCAGCACCGCGTCCGCATTGGCCGGCACGACGGTGGTGTCGGCCGAGCCTTGCCACACCGAAATCCTCGGCCACGGCCCCTTGTGTGACGAGGCCGCCCGCAACAGGCGCTGCAGCTCGGTTTTGGACGGGCCGCCATGGCCGCGCATGCGGTCGAAGGCTTCGGGGATGGTCGAGGCGCTGCCATAGGCAAGCCCGGCGATGATCGCACCACCGGCAAACACTTCGGGATATGCCGCCAGCATCGCCGCCGCCATGGCGCCGCCGGCGGACAGGCCGGTGATGAAGATCCGCTTGCGGTCGAGACCATGCGTGACGACAGCCGCCTCGATCATCTGGCGGATGGACGCCGCCTCGCCGCTGTCGCGGCTGATATCGCCTGGCACAAACCAGTTGAAGCAAAGATTGGCGTTGTTGGCGCGTTGCTGCTCAGGGAACAGCACGGCAAAACCCTGCTCCGCTGCGAGCTCGCTCCAGCCGGAACCGTGATCGTAGCCGGCGGCAGTCTGGGTACAGCCATGCAGCACGACGACCAGCGCCGCCTGCCGCGCCAGATTCTTCGGAAGATAGAGCCGCGCCCGCAAGGCGCCGGGATTGGACCCGAAGCCTGTCATGTCTGAGAGATGATCGTCCTTGCTCTGCCCGGAGCCAACCGGCCGGCCGCGTATCGCGCTTAGGCGAGCGATCGTATCGGATATATTTCGCAAATCGGTATCCTTGCGCGCCGGAATGGCAGTCGTGCACGACGCACTCGCAGCAATATCGTTGCTGCACTGCACAATAACAAGCTGCGCTGAGAATTAATGACCGATCATACAATCCGTTGCGCGACGCCGGAAACAACACTCAAAACCACGGCTGTTCATCAGGCCTTCAACCGGCGCTTGCGCAACCCACGCAACCCACCGGAAAACCCCCGGTTGCGCGGCCTTCGGCGGCACCGAAGCGGCGATGCGAAAGCGCTTTTGCGCCAGTTCCGCGATCACACCATATGAACCGATCCAACCTCTGCTAGCTTGTTGGGCGTGGGACTTGTCCCGCTTTGGCCGGTGCTTCAGGCAACCCCATCCCAACCCCCCGCCCCCTGTGGCGCCGGCCATCCCCTTCCCCTCGCAAGAAAGACAGCGCGCTCAGGCGAGCGCGAACTCCGCTCACCCCTGCGGTGGTTTCTTCTTTTTCTTGGCCGCGGCGCGCTCCTTTTTCATCCAAAAACGGATCGGGATCGGCGGCTGCCAGATCGCTCCATGTGCCGACGTCGGCCTCGGGGAAGAACAGCAGCCGGCGGTTGTTCTTGTAATTGCCCTCCTTGAAATTCGGCCCAATCCAGGCGCCGATCGTGTCGAGCTCCAGCCATTTGCTCTGCTCGCCCGCGCGGGACCCGGCTTGCCAAACATCACTGCGCCGCCCATAGAACGGCTCGGATCATCGCCCTGCTTCAAAAGGCTGTTGTCGGCCCATTTGCCAAGGATACCCTCGATGCCTGCGACACCGTCCCCTTGGTCAAGGCTGTGACAGCCACCCTAGCCAGCCTCGGATGGACGGATTTCTTCGGCGATCAGCTTGAACCCGATGAGGCGGACCTCGTCCCGACCCGCATTGCCTCGGTGCACCGTGACCGCCTGGCCGGCCTGTCCCAGGCAGGGCCAACCGATCTGACGCTGCCGGCGAATGCGAACACCGGCGACTACGCCGTCGGCGACTGGGTGCTTGTCGAGCCCCATACGCATCTGCTGCGGCGCCGCCTGACCCGCAAGACGGTGCTGGAGCGCCGCACGCAGGGCGGCAGGGTGCCGCAGCTGGCCGCAGCCAATGTCGACACGCTGTTCATCGTCACCTCCTGCAATGCCGATTTCAACATCGCCCGGCTCGAGCGCTATCTGGCGCTGGCCAACGAGGCCGGAACGATGCCGGTGATCCTGCTGACCAAGGCCGACACGGCCGAAGACGCAGAGGCGTACCAACGCCAGGCCGCGGCCCTGCAGCGCGGGCTGGCCGTGGTGATGCTGAACCCGCGCATAGCGGATGCCGCAACCGCGCTCGCCGTCTGGTGCGGCGCGGGCCAGACGGTGGCGCTGGTCGGCTCCTCCGGCGTCGGCAAATCGACACTGGTCAACACGCTGGCCGGATCGGCGCAGCAAACGCCGCAACAGACCGCCGGCATCCGTGAGCACGATGCCAAGGGCCGCCACACCACCACAGCCAGATCGCTGCACGCCATTGCCGGCGGCGGCTGGGTGATCGACACGCCGGGCATGCGCACGCTGCACGTCAGCGACGTTGCTTCCGGCATCGACACGCTGTTTGCCGAAATCACCGAGCTTGCCCCGCTGTGCAAATTCCGCGACTGCACCCATGTCCACGAACCGGGCTGCGCGGTGCAGGCTGCTTTGAAGGCAGGCACACTCGACCCCGAGCGCCTGGCCCGCTGGCGCAAACTATCCGAGGAAAACCAGGGCAATACGCCGGTTCAGAGCGGGCCGCGCGGCAACAAATCCCCCGGTGGTCGCCCAAAGCGGCGTTGAGCGGATAATCCGAAAAAGCCTGATTGTTTTCTTCGGACCCGCACCACCCAATACATGCGCCGGCTATCCTAAGTGGATCTTTACCCGTCCACGCCTCGCCGAGCGTCTCCCCGCATAATCCCTTGGGGTTATGGCCGCGCTGCGCCGGCTAAGTCATGCTCCGCCTCAACTTCGAGAAATGCGACCGGACGCCTGCTCTTCTGGCAGCCTCCGGAAAAAGCATCGGACACAAGCTTCCCGGAGGCGGAACAATGCAAGACACTATCAAACTCGACCGCGCGCTCGGCCTCTGGTCCGTCGTGCTTTTCGGCCTGGCCTATATGACGCCGATGATCGTCTTCGGCACCTTTGGCGCGCTGGCCACGGCAAGCCAGGGTACCACCGCCATGGCCTATCTCATAGCGGCCGCGGCCATCCTGCTCACCGCCATCAAGCTACGGCGTCATGGCGCGCGTCTATCCCGTAGCCGGCTCGGCCTACACCTATGCCCGTCGCTCGGTCAGCCCCAACATCGGCTTCCTCGTCGGATGGGCGGTGCTGCCCGATTATTTCTTCCTGGCGATGGTCATCTGGCTGATTGGTGCGGCCTATCTCACTTCCGCCTTCCCTGCGGTTCCGACCTGGATATGGGTCGTCGGCTTCATCGCTGTCACAACGCTGGTCAATGTCGTCGGCATCGCCTTCGCCAACCGCATCAACTTCTGACGCACTTCCAATAGAGCGCCATCGGTGCCTTGTGCTTCCGCCAGCTTTCCTGAGCGCGGGTTCGCGCGTCGTCCCGCATTTCGAGCAACATCGCGGCGAGTGCCTGGCGGGCACCGATCGGCAGTTCCTGAAGCTGCTTCGCCGCCTCTTCTGCGGCCGATCTCAAAATCGCGGATCGTGTCTTCGCTAAGATTGGACTTGGCGCCAAGCCGCACGCGGGACTCTTGCCGAAACGATACCAGAACGGCTCGATGCGACCCTTGTCGGACCTTCAGTCGCGCCATAGGGCTCGCATTTCGTTCTTCATAGGCACATAATGAATGCCGTCGACCGCCAAGAAAGCGCGCTTAGTGACGTCATTCTGTCTCACTGGAGCCCGGTCGCCCACAAGGTCGCAATGTCCGAAGAAGGCATCCGTCGCCGGCTCGCCGCGATCATGGTCGCCGACGTCGTAGGCTATGCGCGCCTCATGGAGGCGGACGAGGCCGGCACGCTCGCGGCGCTGAAGGACCGCCGCAGGAACGTGCTCGAGCCCATCGTGCGATCTCATGGCGGACGCATCGTCAAACTCATGGGCGACGGTGTTCTGGTCGAGTTCGTCAGCGCAGTTGATGCCGTCGGCAGTGCACTCGAACTGCAGGCCAGGATGGCCGATGCCAACGACGACGTGGCCGACGAGCGCCGGATCATGCTCCGGATCGGCATCAATCTGGGCGACGTGATCGGCGAGGGCACGGATGTCTATGGAGAGGGCGTCAACATTGCCGCGCGACTCGAGTCCCTGGCCGAGCCCGGCAGCATCTGCATGTCGCAAAACGTGTACGAACAGGTGGCCAAAAAGGTGAATGGCACATTCGAGCCCCTGGGTGACCGCCAGCTCAAGAACATCGAAGCGCCTGTGCGCGCCTACCTGGTCCGTCCTGCTGTTGTCGCGCCGAGCAAGCCAGCGGTCACGTCGGACAAACCGTCAATTGCCGTGTTGCCCTTTGACAACATGAGCGGCGATCCGGTGCAGGACTATTTTTCAGACGGGATCACGGAGGACATCATCACCGAGCTGAGCCGATTCAGGGAGATCATGGTGATCGCACGGAATTCTTCCTTTGCGCTCCGAGGCAAGGCGCTCGACGCCAAGGAAGTTGGCCATAGGCTCGGCGCGGATTTCATCGTCGAGGGCAGTACGCGCAGGGCGGGCAATCGCGTGCGGGTCACCGCCCAGTTGATCGACGTGTCCAGCGGAAAGCATCACTGGGCAGAGCGCTATGACCGCAATGTCGAAGATATCTTTGCGGTGCAGGACGAAGTCGTATCCATGATCGTCGGCACGCTGGTCGGGAGAGTCACCTCCACCCGTGCCGAGCAGTCAGGCCGCAAGCCACCGCAGCTTTGGGCGGCCCACGATCACTTTCTGCAAGGGCGGGAGCGTTCGATACGGTTCGATTCGGAAACCGCCGCCCAGTTCCTGCGCCGCGCAATCGAGCTCGACCCGGCCCACGCCCAAGCCCATGCGTGGCTGGCGGGTGTCGCCTATGTCCTCCATTCGGACCATGGGCGGCGAGAAGATCTGGAGGAAGGCCTTCGTGCCGCACAAACGGCGGTACGGCTCGATCCGTTGGATTCGAGCGGTCACCGGCAACTCGGCCTCATCTATTCTAAGATGAGGCAGTATGAGCAGGGAGGGATACACCTCGACCGAGCGGTCGCGCTTAATCCGAACGACGTGTATGCCTCGATGTTTCGAGGGCTGTGGCTGGCCTTTACGGGACGCGGAGAGGAAGCGCTGGGCAGTCTGGAGGCAGATCTTCGCCGCGATCCCTTTCCGCCAGCTTGGTACTGGGGGTGCCGCGGAGTGGCCTTTCTGCAGTTGAGGCGCCACGCCGAGGCCCTCGAAGCATTTCAGCATATCGACCACCTCTGGCACTGGTGGCTCCCCTGCTACATTGCTTCTTGTCAGGCTCGGCTGGGCAATATCGATCAGGCGAAACAGTCGGCCGCAGATGTGCTGCGCCTCAAGCCTGATTTTGCCATAGCGGACTTCGAACGGTCTGAATGGTGGCGAGACCCCGCCGATCTTGAACAGATAACGCATGGCATGCGCATGGCGGGACTAAAGTAACCGGTCGTGGGGAGCTCCCACGCGGCGCCAGGATGTTCGCAGAGATGGTTCTCGATCGGCCATGGACCCGCGGCGGCTCGAACGGTTCCGGTACTCTGATTTCGTTACTCATAGCAGCTTGATCGGTTCGATCAGCCCTGAGTAGTCGTTGGGCTGTTTGTTGACGGCAGCCGCATTGACCTCTCAGCCGACTCGATAGAACTGCAGCTGCCCGTCAATGTCATGGTTGAGAATGTCCTTCAGGTCGCCAGCAGGCGACTTGGGGTCCAGCCAGGCCTCGTAGTAAGCCGGATCGAGGATGAGCGGCTGGCGATCGTGGACCTGGTTGACTGGCGCCGCGGACGGCTCGGCAATGATCGTGCAGCTGGTGATCTCAAGATTCGAATTGTAGGCCCACAGGCCAGCGAACGAGAAGGGCGCGTGGCCCGGCTGGAAGATGTGCCATGGGTCCTTCTTGCCGTCTGCTGGCGATATCGTCCACTCATAGAAGCCATCGGTCGGAATCAGGCAGCGCTTCGACTTGAAGGCATCTCGAAACGCCGGCGCCGTGTCGATGCCCTCGATCCGGGCGTTGAACATCGCCGCCTTGGGCATCTCTTTTGCCCAGAATGGCACCAGCCACCAGCGACCGGTCCGAAGATTGTGGTTTCCGTCGTCACTGGCGGTGATGAACGGGACTTCGTCGGTGGGCGCGATGTTGTATCGCGGCGCGTCGTTAGCGCCATATACGTGGCGCTGCCGCTAAACCACAGCAGCCCACCGCCCCCGCCCTCACCCAAACCGCGCCACCGTCCAAGCCCCACCCGCCGCATTCGACTCCACCGCCGCCGCGACAAACTTCACGCCGCGCGCTCCATCTACAACATCGGGCACCTGCGCGGCCCTTGCTGCATCAACCACCCCACCGGAGCGATGCGCGCGAATAATGTCGGCGGCGTCGCGGTAGAAATTGGCGAAGGCCTCGATATAGCCTTCCGGGTGCGCGGCCGGCATGCGCGACACGCGCTGGGCTTCCGCCGTCGAGCCATGGCCGCCGCGCACCAGCGTGCGGGTTTCCTCGCCATAGATGGAGAAGCGCAATTCTTCCGGCCGGCCGCCCGACCATTCGAGCCCGGCTCTGTCGCCATAGATGCGCACGGAGAGATCATTGTAATGGCCGGGTGAGGTCTGGCTGGCCAGGATCGTGCCGCGTGCGCCGCCGGTCCAGCGCACCAGCATATGCGAATTGTCGTCGAGCCTGCGCCCGGGCACGGCGGTGAACAGGTCCGCCGACACCGCCTCGGCCTCGCAGCCGGAGATATAGCTTGCCAGGTTGAACGCGTGCACGCCGATATCGGCCAGCACCGCCGACTGCCCGGCGCGCGCCGGATCGGTGCGCCACTCCGCCTGCTTCTGGCCCTCGGCGTCGATCGGCCTGGTCAGCCAGTCCTGGATGTAGGCGCCATGCACCGACACGATCCGCCCAAGTTCGCCCGCCGCCACCATCGCGCGCGCCTGGCGCACCATGGCGTAGCCGGTGTTGTTGAGCGTGACGACGAAGCGGCGCTTTTTCGCCTTGGCGAGCGCCACCAATGCTTCGGCGTCGCTGAGCGTCGTCGACAGCGGCTTGTCGCAGATCACGTCGATGCCGGCCTCGAGAAAGGCGGTGGCGATCGGCGCGTGCAGATGATTTGGCGTGACGATGACGACCGCCTCGATACCATCCGGCCGCGCGGCTTCGGCTTGCGCCATGGCGCGATAATCGGCATAGCTGCGTTCCGGCGCGATGCCGATCTCGGCCGCCGAAGCGGCGGAGTTTTCCGGGTCGGACGACAGCGCGCCGGCGACCAGCACGATCTGGTCGTCGAGCCGCATGGCTAGACGATGCACGGCGCCGATGAAAGCATTGCGCCCGCCGCCGACCATGCCGACCCTCAGCCGCTTGCCGGCCGATCCGTCCGATGTTGCGTAGACCATTTCAAACTCCTCCACGTGTGGCTTCGTCATCCTGGGGCGTAGCAAGGAGCGCAGCGACGCAGCGCAGACCCCAGGATCCATGCCGTGACTTCAAGGCGTTGCGAAGGTTCAGAATCTTCCCTTCCGTCGCATTCCTCGACAAGCGTCGCGGCATGGATCCTAGGGTCTCCGCGACGGAGCTTCGCTCCTGCTTCGCCCTAGGATGACGACGTTGGGAAGCCTCACCGCTTACGAACACGATTTCCAATTTTCATATTGTAAAACGATCGTATCGCGCTAGCCTGAAATCATGAGTGGGGCAAGCAAGTCAGGACGATCGATCGCCGACGAGGCGGCGACACGCAAGCGGGGACGCTCTCTGGCAGCACTGGGTTATATCCAGCCGCAAACTTATGAGGAGCTGCGCGCCGTGCTGTCGTCGGGCACGGTGCATTTCCCCAAGCGGCTGCGGCAGGTGGCGATCTTCCTGTGGCAGCATCCGAGCGACGTCGCGCTCGGCACCATCGCGCAGGTGGCGGCACAGGCCGGCGTGCAGCCCTCGACGCTGGTGCGCTTTGCGCAGATCTTCGGCTATTCCGGCTTTTCCGATTTCCAGGGCCTGTTCAAGGAACACATCAAGGGATCATGGCCGGAAGGGCGTGGCGAGCCGCGCACCGAGACCGAGCCCAACCTGCATTTCCTGCATGGCATGGTTGGGGCATCGCAGGCCTCGCTCGGCCGCATCGAGACCGGCTTCGATGTCGAGAGTTTCGACAAGATGGTGGCGCTGCTGGCGGATGCCGAGCTGATCTATGTCATCGGCTCCAAGCGCGCCTTTCCCGTCACCGCCTATCTGTCGCTGACCCTCTCGCAGCAAGGCGTGCGCAACGTGCTGGTCGACAATGTCGGCTCCTCCGCGCTCGACCAGATCGGCTGCATCGGCGGCCAGGACGCGGTGCTGGCCGTCTCCTTCAGCCCTTACAATTCGATCACGCCCGATCTCGTCGCGGTCGCGCATGAGCGCAAGGCCCGCATCGTCACCGTCACCGACAGCACTTTCAGCCCGCTGATCCCGCTGTCGGACGCCTGGTTGGAGGTGGTGGAATCCGACTTCGCCGGCTTCCGTTCGCTCGCCGCGTCGCTCGCGGTGGGAATGGCTTTGGTCCACGGGGTGGCGCGGCGCGGCGAATGAGTGCTGTGGGGCAATCGCGCCGGCGCCGCCCCTCACCTGCCTGCCGGCGTCCTCTCCCGTATAGTGACGGGGAGAGGGGCGCGGTCACCGCCGGTTTCGCCAATTTCCAGGGTAGAAAAGCGCCAAGGTTGCGGCCGGGCAATGAGGGGCAGCGCTGACTTAGGGAGTTGGCTTCTCACGGAGCACAACTGGCACAATTGACTATCGGGAATTACCATTCCATATCTAGAAAAATAGAAACTTTGTTCCGGGAGGAGGAATGGAGATTCGGCTGGACGGCAAGGTGGCTTTGGTCACCGGGTCGACGCAAGGCATTGGCCGCGCCATTGCCGAGATGCTGGCGCGTTCCGGCGCCGCCGGGCTTGTGGTCACGGGGCGCGAGAAGACGCGCGGCGATGCGGTGGCCGCCGAGCTTTCGCAATTGGGCACGCCGACCATCTTCGTCGCCGCCGATCTTGCCAACCCGGCAGCCCCTGCCCTTCTGGCGCAGACCTGCATCGAGCGCTTCGGCCGCATCGATGCCCTCGTCAACGCTGCCGGCCTGACCGACCGCGCCTCCTTCCTCGACGCCAGCCTCGACGACTGGGCGGCGCTGTTTGCCGTCAACGCGCGCGCGCCGTTCTTCCTGATGCAGGCGGCCATTGCCGACATGAAGGAGCGGCGCCAGGGCGGCGCTATTCTCAACATCCTGTCGATCAACGCCCATTGCGGCTCGCCGGAGCTTGCCGTCTATTCCGCCACCAAGGGCGCGCTGGCGACACTGACCAAGAACGCCGCCAACGCCCACCGTTTCGACCGCATCCGCGTCAACGGCATCAATGTCGGCTGGACCGACACGCCGGCCGAACGCATCATGCAGGCCGAGACTTTGGGCAACGGCCCCGGCTGGCTCGACAAGGCCAACGCCGCGCAGCCCTTCGGCCGGCTGCTGACGCCCAACGACATCGCCAGTCTTGCCGTCTTCCTGCTCTCCGACGCCGCAGGGCCGATGACCGGCGCCGTGATCGACCAGGAGCAGGCGGTGATCGGGGCGAACCGGTGAGCGCTTCCACCGAGACACTCGGGCCGGCGCTGCTCGACCGTTTGCCGGCATCGGTCCAGACACCGTCCTACGACCGCACGATGCTGGCGCCCGGCATGGCGCATCTCGGTGTCGGCGCTTTCCACCGCTGCCATCAGGCCGAATACACCGATGATCTTCTGTCGCTGCGCTTCGACCGCTGGGGCATTGTCGGCATCAACATCCGCCCGCCCAGCCTCGCCGACACGCTGGGACGACAGAGCGGGCTCTATACAAGGCTGATCCGCGAAAACAGCCATATCGAGGCGCGCGTCATCGGCAGCATCGTCCGGGTGGTCGACAGCCAGGAGAGTGCGGCACCGGCGCTCGGCGTGCTGGTCTCGCCCGACATCGAATTGGTGACGATGACGGTGACGGAAAAGGGCTATTGCCACATCCCGTCGAGCGGCGAACTCGACCTCGCCCATCCCGACATCGTCCACGACCTCGCCCACCCCGAGACCCCGCGCAGCGTGCCCGGCTTGTTGGTGCGGGCGCTGGAGTTGCGCCAGGCCACGCATGGCCGACCGCTGACACTGCTCTCCTGCGACAACATTCCGACCAATGGCGTCATCCTCGGCAATGTCGTGCGCAGCTTTGCCGAACGGCGCGGCAATGGGCTGGCGGAGTGGATCGCGGCCAATGTCGCTTTCCCCTCAGCCATGGTCGACCGCATCGCGCCGGCGGTGACGCAGGCCGACCTCGACAGTGTCGAGCAATGGTTCGGTTATCGCGACGGCGCTGTCGCCGTCGGCGAGCCGTTCCGGCAATGGGTGATCGAGGAAAAATTCGCCGGCCGCATGCCGCGCTGGGATCTGGTCGGCGCCACCTTCGTCGACGATGTGACGCCGTTCGAGCATCTCAAAATGCGGGTGCTGAACGGCGCCCAGACCACGCTAGCCACACTTGGCCTGCTGGCCGGGCTCGAACACACATCGGATGCCGTCGCCGACCCGCTGCTGGCGGACTTCATCCGACGCATGCTGGTCGAAGAAACGCTGTCAACGCTGATGCCGGTGCCCGGCATCCTGCCGCTCGCCTATGTCGAGCAGAGCCTTGCCCGGCTGAAGAACACCGCAATCCGCCACCGCAACCACCAGATCGCCACCGACGGCTCGCAAAAGATCGTCCAGCGCCTGCTGAACCCGATCCGCGAACGGCTGAGCCAAGGCGGCAGCATCGGCCTTTTGTCGGTGCCTGTCGCCGGCTGGATGACTTATCTCATCCAGGCCTCGGATCGCTTTGGCAAACGCTGGCCGGTGTCGGATCCCTATGCCGGCAAGGTCGCCGAGATCGCCGACACGACCGGCCATGATGCGCAGGCGCTGGCGTCCGCCATCCTCGCCATCGACGGGATATTCGACCCCACCCTCGCCGCTGACGAGACGTTCCGCGCGGCCGTCACATCGGCGCTGGGCGACCTGCTATCGGACGATCCGATGGCGGCCGTCCGGCACAGTCTTGAACAAGATGAGGTCGCACGGTTGAAGCGATCCAAACAATCGGCATTATAGGTACCGGTCGTGAAGCCACGACCAGGGGAGGCACTATGAAACTTGGACTGCTGACGGCACCGTTCGCGGCGACGCCACTTGCCGAAGTCGCCGATTGGGCAAACGCGGCCGGCTTCGAGGCGCTGGAGATTGCCTGCTGGCCGAAAACGTCCGGCGCGACGCGACGCTATGCCGGCACCAGCCACATCGACGCTGCTTCGACCTCGCCTGCGCAGGCCAAGGAGATCGTTGCGTCGCTGACGGAGAAGAAGCTGACGGTCTCCGGCCTCGGCTACTACCCCAACCCGCTGCATCCCGACGCCGCGCATCGCGAGGCCGTCATCAGTCATCTGAAGAAGGTCATCGCGCTGGCCGCCAACATGGGCGTGCCGGTGGTCAACACGTTCTGCGGCGGCGATGCCTCGAAGACCGTCGACGTCAACTGGCAGGACGCGCTGAAAGTCTGGCCCGAGATCGTCGCCTATGCGCGCGGCCATGGCGTCAAGCTTGCCTTCGAGAATTGCCCGATGATCTTCAGCTATGACGAATGGCCGGGCGGGCACAACATCGCCTATTCGCCGCTGGTCTGGCGCCGCATCCTGGAGGCGTGGGGCGGGGACGTCGGTATGAATTTCGACCCCTCGCATCTGGTCTGGCAGATGATCGACCAGGCCCGCTTCATCAGGGAGTTCGGCCCCTACATGCTGCATGTACACGCCAAGGATTTGATGATTGATCATGATGGACTTTATGAGCGCGGGATCCTCTCGGCCGGGATAGGCTGGCAGGTGCCGCGCATGCCGGGCTTGGGCGATGTCGACTGGAGCGGCTTCTTCTCCGGCCTCTACCGTGCCGGCTATGACGGCTCGGTCATCATCGAGCACGAGGACCGACGCTTTGAAGGCAGCGACGATCAGGTCAAGCGCGGTTTCCTGCTTGCCCGCGACGTGCTGCGCCCCTTCGTCAAATGACGAGGTAACAACTTGGTTTGATCCTATCGCAATCCGGCAGGCGCAAAACCCTGGAACTGAAAAACAATGTGGAGGAGTACTGACATGAAGAAGATACTGACCATGGTTCCACTGCTTGCGGGCGCTGCCTTGCTCGCCTCGGTGGGCGTCTCGTCGGCGGAAGGCAAATACACGATCGGCATTTCCAACACCGTGCAGGGCAATGGCTGGCGCGAGGAGATGGTCTGCGCCATGAAGGCGCAGGCGCTGGCGTCCGGCGAAGTGACGAAACTCAACATCGCCCACCGCAACACCGACGCCGCCGGCCAGCTCGAAGACATCCGCAACCTGATCAGCGCCAAGGTCGACGCCATCGTCGTCAACCCCGCCGATCCCGCCGGCATCAAGGCGGGCCTGGAAGAAGCCACCAAGGCCGGCATCGTCGTCGTTGCCGTCGACCAGGCGGTCACCGAGCCGTCGGCCTACATCATCTCCAACAACCAGGAGCAGTATGCCTATCTCGGCGCCAAGTGGCTGTTCCAGCAGATGGGTGGCAAGGGCGAAGTGTTTTACATGCGCGGCGCCGCCGGCGCTTCGGCGGACTCCGATCGCGACAAAGGCTTCAAGAAGGCGCTGGCCGAAAACCCCGACGTGAAGGTCGCGCAGGAGGTCTTCACCGGCTGGCAGCAGGACCAGGCCAAGCAGCAGATGCTGTCGTTCCTCGCCACCGGCACGCCGTTCAACGGCGTATGGACCTCCGGCATCGACAACGTCATCGTCGACGCGCTGGTCGAATCGCAGGCGCCGCTGGTGCCGGTGGTTGGCGCCGACAATGCCGGTTTCGTCGGCCAGCTGAGCTCGGTCAAGGGCCTCGTCGGCGCTGCCGTCACCAACCCCGGCTCGATCGGCGGTGCCGGCGTGACGCTGGCGCTGCAGATCCTCGACGGCAAGAAGCCGGCACAGCAGACCGTGCTGGTCGACCCGCAGCTGTGGGACAACGCCACCGACGAAGGCAAGGCCAAGCTGAAAGCCGCCGCCGACCCGTCGCTCAGCCCGGAATGGCCGGTCTCGATCTCGATCCCTGAGTGGACGACGTACACCAAGGAGCAGATCATCGCGTGCAAGGGGCCGGGGGAGTAAGCAGTTTTAGCTGACATTCGCAGTTATTTGAGCACACAAATCGAGACCGCGATTTTGACCACCAGCCCCCTCCTCGACGCCACCGGTGTCGCCAAGAACTACGGCGCGGTTGCAGCGTTGCGCAACGCGTCGCTCTCCGTCCTGCCGGGCGAGGTCCACGCTCTGATGGGCGCCAACGGTGCTGGCAAGTCGACGCTGGTGAAGATCCTGACCGGCGCCATTCCTGCGAATGCCGGGCGCATCCTGATCCGCGGCGAGGCGCGCGACATTCGCTCGCCCGCCGCCGCGCGCCGCGCCGGGCTGCTGCCGGTCTACCAGGAACCGTCGCTGATCCCCGATCTCGACGTCTTATCCAATCTCAGGCTGACCAGCACGCCGGTCGAGCCGTTCCGCGCCTGGGTGCGCGAACTCGGCATTGCCGACCTCGATTTGCGCGACACCGCGCGCGACATTCCGCTGGCCGTGCTGCGCGTGCTCGACCTTGCCCGGGCGCTCGCTGTCGAACCCGACGTGCTGCTGCTCGATGAGATGACGGCGGCACTCCCCGCCAACCTCGCCGAAAAGGTACTGGAAGTGGTGCGCCGCCAGGGCGATTCGGGCCGCGCCGTGATCTTCATCTCGCACCGCTTCGTCGAAATCTCGGCGCTGTGCGACCGCGCCACCGTGCTGCGCGACGGCGAGACCGTCGGCGTCGTCGACATCGTGCCGGGCGTCGAGGAAAAGATCGTCGAGCTGATGCTCGGCACCCGCATCGTCAAGACCCATGTCGCCGCGCGCAGCGCCGCGCAGAAGGCCGCGCCCGCCGCTGCCCGCCCGCGCATCGCCGTGCAAAACTTACGCGTCGGCACCAAGCTCAGCGACGTCTCCTTCGATCTCGCCGATGGCGAGGTCGCCGGCGTCGTCGCGCTCGAAGGCCAGGGCCAGGATGAACTCTTCGCCGCCCTTGCCGGCTCGATCCGTCCCTCCGGCGGCACCATCGAAGTCGATGGCGCCCCCGTGAAATTTTCGCACCCGATCGACGCCATTCGCGCCGGCATTGCCTATGTGCCGGGCGACCGATCCGAGGCGCTCGCCATGCAGCGCTCGGTGCGCGAGAACATCGCGCTGCCCTTCTCTGCGGCGCTCCGCAACTGGGGGCCGATCAACATGCGCAAGGAGCGCGCGACGGTGCTCAGCGCCATCGAACGGCTGCAGATTGACACCCGCGCGCAGGGCGAGGTGCAGCGCCTGTCCGGCGGCAACCAGCAGAAAGTGACCATCGCCCGCTGGATCGCGGCGGACGCCCGCACCATCCTGTGCTTCGACCCGACGCGTGGCATCGATGTCGGCACCAAGCAGGAGATCTACAAGCTGCTGCGCGAGCTCGCCGGCAATGGCAAGTCGGTGCTGTTCTACACCTCGGAGCTGGAAGAGGTGCAGCGTGTCTGCGACCGCGTCATCGTTATCTTCGGCGGCCGCCTCGTCGACATTTTTCCGGTCGAGGAGGCCGACGAGCCGGCGCTGATGCGCGCCGCCTACGGCCTGCCGCGCGGCGCCAAGGCCGATATCGGTATTCTGGCCGATCCCACCGCCCATGCCTCCGATGCCCCGGAGGCGACGCCATGAGCCATTTCCTGCGCCGCCAGGGCTGGGTCGTCGGCCTCTTCGCCCTGCTCATCGTCCTGTTCATCGCCACCAGGATCATCCAGCCGGCCTATGGCAGCAACGATTTCGGCTCGCTCGCGCGCGCCGTGCTGCCTTACGCTTTCGCCGTCGCTGCGCAGACCGTGGTGGTGATCGCCGGCGGCATCGACCTCTCGGTCGCCGCCATGATGGCGCTGACCAGCGTCACCGCCGCTTCGATGATGAATGGCGCGAGCGAGGAATACGCGCTGTTCGTGGTGCCCTTCGTGCTCGCCATGGGTTTTGCGCTCGGCGCGCTCAACGGCCTGCTCATCGTCGTGACCCGCGTGCCTGACATTGTCGTCACGCTCGCCATGCTGTTCGTGCTGCAGGGCGCGGCGCTATTGGTGCTCGACGCGCCGGGCGGTGGCATCGCCGAATGGCTGAAGGCGCTGATCTCCGGTACCGTGCCGATCCCAGGCCTGCCCGACGCCATCGACGCCTGGGTCCCGAAGGCGCTGCTGGTGCTGATCGTCTGCCTCTGCATCATCTGGATACCGCTCAGGCGCTCGCGCCTCGGCCTCTCCCTCTACGCCATCGGCTCGAGCGAACTGGCGGCGTTCCGCTCAGGCGTGCCGGTCAAGCGCACCCGCATCATCGCCTATGCGCTGTCGGGCCTGCTCGCCGCCTTTGGCGGCCTGGCGCTGACCATGAGCACCGGCATCGGCGCCCCCATCCCCGGCCCGTATCTCTTGGCCAGCGTCGCGGC
Source organism: Mesorhizobium caraganae (assembly GCF_016836705.1). Lineage (GTDB taxonomy): Bacteria > Pseudomonadota > Alphaproteobacteria > Rhizobiales > Rhizobiaceae > Mesorhizobium > Mesorhizobium caraganae. The sequence goes on from NZ_JAFCGY010000005.1 coordinate 243,973, forward strand.
AGTCGTGCTGGGCGGCGTCGCGCTCGGCGGCGGCAAGGGCGGCCTGCTCGGCCCCATCGTCGCCGTCTTCGTGCTGCGCCTGGTGCGCACCGACCTGACGCTGCTCGCCATCGATCCGAACGTCACCGCCATCATCGAGGGCGCCATCATGGTGGCGGTGGTGATGTTCGGCGCGTTCATCACCATGCGGGGGCGGCAATGATGAGTAGGCGCGCGCTTCTTCCTTCCCCCCTTGTGGGGGAAGGTGGCCTCGCGAAGCGAGGTCGGATGAGGGGTGTTCCAGGGAACGCCACCGCCTCGTTCCGTCACGCACCCCTCATCCGTCTCGGCGCTGCGCGCCGATCCACCTTCTCCCACAAGGGGAGAAGGGAGGTCGCGCCAACCCCACCGCGAGCCACCCCATGAGCAGCACCGGCATCACCCCCGTCCCCTTCGGCCGCCGCCTAAAACGCTTCATGGCCGACCGGCCGCTCATCCCGCTGGTCATCCTGCTCGTCATCCTGGTGGTGATCCTGCAGATCCTGCGCCCCGGCATCGTCAACGAGCGCTGGATCGCCAACACCATCAAATTCGCCATTCCGCTGGCGATCCTGGCGGGATGCCAGACCATGACCATGTTGACCGGCGGCATCGACCTCTCGGTCGGCACGGTGGCGACGATGAGCGCCTTCATCATGGCGACGCAAGTGGTCAAGCAGGACCCGGCGGTGGCGTTCCTTCTGGCGATGATGCCGGCAGTGCTGATCGGCCTCGTCAACGGCATCGGCGTCGGCGTCTTCCGCGTCCACCCGCTGATCATGACGCTGGGCACCAGCCTGATCGGCACCGGCTGCCTGCAGGTCTACCAGCGCACGGTGATCGCGTCGGGCGCGAAAATCCCCGACTTCCTCGCCTGGCTCGGCACGGGTGTGACCTACGGCTTCCCCAACGCGCTCTTGCTGTTCCTACCGCTGGCCGCGCTGATCGTCTTCACGCTGGCCCGCACCGGCTTCGGCCGCCTGCTCTACGCCATCGGCGACAATGAGCGCGCGACCCGCCTGTCGGGCGTGCAATACTGGCAGGTGATCACCGCGCTCTACGTCACCTCCAGCGTGCTCGCCGGCATCACCGGCCTGCTCTATATCGGCCTGATCAAGGCCCCCTCGCTGTCGCTCGCCGAACCGCTGGTGCTGCCCTCGGTCGCCGCCGCCGTCATCGGCGGCACCTCCATCTTCGGCGGCCGCGGCGGCTACACCGGCACCATCATCGGCGCGCTGATCCTGACCGTGCTGACGACGCTGCTGACGATCCTGCAGATGCCGGAGGGAGCGCGGCGGATCCTGTTCGGGCTGATCGTGCTGTTTGTCACGGCGGCGTATTTGCGGATTGTGGAGGAGCGGTAGGGGCAGAGCCCCATGCTGCGTTCGGCCAACCCATCCAGGACTCAGGGCAAGCGCACGGGAACAAGTTCCCCCTCATCCGGATTGCCAACCGAATTGCGAAGGGCAATTCGGGGCAATCCGGGTGAGGGCCTTTCACACGCGATTGCCATAGGCCTGGGCGAGCGTACCAACCCAGGACGCACCGGGCTGGCTCCGCCCCCTACTTCAGCGAGATCGCCATCCCGCTAAGATCCGCATTCACCTGCAGGCCCACCTGCCTGCCCGTAAGCTCGAGTTGCGCGCCCTTGTCGTTGGTCATGACGATCACCTGGGCGCCTTTGCCGAGCGCGCCGCCGCCGCCCGCTGCGCCGTAGACCCCGGTCGCATCGCGGACCCTTCTGATGTGCCGCACGGTGCCCCGGAAATAGGTCTTGGAAACGCCGAAGGCGAAGCCGCCCGAAACGCCGCCGATCGAGATGGGATAGGAGCGGCCATGGAAGGTCAGCGTGCCCTCGCCGCCGGAACCGCCGACGAAGAAGGCCGCCTTGTAGACGGCAAAGCGGATCGTGCCGCTATCGGCATGCGCGGCACTGGCAGCGCTGACAGCAACCGTGGCGATTGCCGCAACCGCAAGCGAACGAAAGCTGGATGAGATGGTCATGATGCAAGCTCCTCAAATGCGCCGCTCGCCCAACCGGCAGGCGGCGTCGAATCAAACTGGAACAGTTTAGGCTGGGATTTGGTTCCAGGGAGGTCAGGTTGGCGCGGGAGATCGCCACGAAACAGGACAAGCGCTTATGCGGGCATACACTGATTGGAACGCCGGCGACGCCAGCGGAGGGGAAGGTGTAGAGAACGGCAGGCGGAGAACGGACAAGTTGATGGCTGAACTGGGCCGGAAGCGGACTGGCGGCTACTGGTTGGCGAGCGCGAGAAGGCGGGTCATCGCGCACGCGTGACAACAAGTGACAAGCAGGACCTCTCGCATACGTGAGATAAGCGTGCTCATGTCGCACGCGGGTCCTCTGACCGGCTGGTGACGAGAAAATCGCAGTCGATGAGTAGGGCTTCATTAAGAACCCGGCCGCCGAGTCATAGGCGCGATGTCTCGCCCTGTCGACCCTAGCATATTTACGCGCATTCCGTCATTCGGTAGTCCTACGTGCAGGCGCCGATCCGACGCCTACTCAACGAGCAAGGGGCTGCATGTGGCATTAGGATTGACGTCAGGGGAATGCGGGGAAAGACAGGTGAAGCACTCCATCGCCGTCTTTGTGCCGAAGGTGGAACCCTTTTGATTCACGTCGGTGTGATGGGCGGCGGCCTGCAAGGCTGCTGCATAGCGATGGCTCTTGCCGACCGCGGCGCGCGCGTCACGATTTTCGACCGCAACCCGGCGTTGCTGACCCGCGCCGCAGTGGCGAACGAGGGTAAGGTTCACCTCGGCTATATGTATGGGGGAGATCCGTCTCTGCGGACGGCCAGGATGATGATGCGGGGTGCGCTTGCATTCGCGCCGCTGCTCAGCGAGCGGCTCGGGCTCGAAATCGCCGCCTTCGAGACGTCGGACCCCGCCGCCTATGTCGTCCATCGAGAATCCCAGCAGGAGCCCGACCAAATCCATGCATATCTGCAGGCCGTCCACACGCTCATCCAGGAGGCCGGCGGTGGCCGGCGCGGCGCCTACTTCAACGCGGATCTGGCCAGTCCGATAAGGCGTTGGACGAAGAGTGAGTTCGAGCGCGAGCTAACGGGCGAGGCGTTGGCCGCATTTCAATCGCCAGAGGTCGCGATCGATCCGGTAGCGCTTGCCGAACTGATCAAAGAACGAATTGCGACAACGCCGAGCATAGAGATCCGGACGAACCGCTTGGTGACCTCGGTCGATCCAGACCGGCGGGAAATCACGACGACATCGAATGGGATCATTCAGAGAGATCAGTTCGACCACGTCGTCAATGCGCTATGGGACGGGCGTATAGCGATCGACAGTTCAGCAGGGATGCGGCCGCGACGAACTTGGATTCATCGACTGAAATACGGCGTCAGCTTCCGGCCACCTCCTGGGGCAAGACCGGCCAGGTCGATGACGATCGTGCTCGGGCCTTTCGGCGAAGTTGTCCGCTACCGCAATGGCACCGTCTATCTCACCTGGTATCCAAGCTGTCTGACGGCGCGCACGTTCGAGGCCCAGCCGCCCTTCTGGCCTATCGTTCCCGGCGAACCTTCCCGCTCGTCCATACTAGCGGGGACATATTCCGGTCTTGCCGCCATCCATTCTGTTCTTTCCGACTACGCCATCGACGAGCTTTCGGATGTCGTGGTGCGTGGCGGGCCGATCGTCGCCTGGGGCAAGACAGATATCGACGACCCCGCAAGCGAATTGCACCATCGCTTTGAGATCGGCGTCACCTCGGTTGGTGCCTATCACAGCGTTGATCCGGGAAAGCTGACCATGGCCCCCTATTTTGCCGAGGAGTGCGCCCGTCGCATCGTCGCGGAGACGTCGACGCACCCGGTTTCCGGACGTTTTGCAGAGCGACGAAGAGTATGACGAAAGCGCGGATCCTAATCGCGATGCCCCTGTTCGAGGGATGGGAGCACGTTGAGCACACGTTGCTGTCGGTGCAGGCGCAGACGTTTCGCGATTATCGCGTCCTTATCTCCGTGGACGGCGCCGACAAGCGATCATACGAGGCCTGCAAGAGATTTTCTGACGACCCTCGGTTTGAGATTGTGGTGCACGAGCGTCGGCTGCACTGGAACGGCAACATTAACTGGCTCGCCAGCCAATTGCGTGAGGATTATTTCTGCTACTGGCAGCACGACGATCATTGCGCGCCGGATTATCTGCAAGTGCTCATAGACTATGCTGATCGCCATCCGGAAGCCGCAAGCGTCTATTGCGACATGCAGCATTTCGGCACCCGCAACGATGTCGTCCGTCACAAATCGGTTGTCGGCTTCGCCCTAGAGCGCGTTCTCGAGCAGGCGCGGCGCGCCAACCCGGCGGCCATCAGATGTTTGGTCCGCCGCGCAGCGATGGTGTCGGCGCTGCCTATAACTTCCGCCACCACATGGACGGTGGCCGTGGCGCGAGCGGGCGAGTTGCATAGGATTCCCCGTATCCTCTACTTCCGGCGCAACCGGCCTGATTCACTCGGCATGCAGATGCTGACGATGCCGGAAGAGGAGATGCTGGCATTCACGCTCGAATACGGTCTTGGCGTCTTCAAATATGCGTTTCCGCTGGTCCAAAAGGAGGAAATCGGGCCACTCCTGAGCATGATCGCCGATCAGCTTGTGAATGCCCAAATACGCAAGCGGTGGCAGGTGGATTTTGCATCAGCCGCGCCCCAACTCCGCGAGAAGTTTCTCGCGCGTTTCTTCGAAACCGCCGTCAGGGAATTCGGTGTTTCTCCGGCGGCTGTCCAAGAAGGCCGAGAGAGGCTGGCGCTGATGTCATCCGAGGCGCAGCGCGCGACGCGTGACGGCGGCGTCAAGGTTCGGCCTGGATTCTGGTCGAAGGCCATCGCCGCTCTTTCGCATCCAACCAAGTCGAGCCGACGCGGACGGGGCTGATGGCGCGAGAGCAGGATGTCGCCGACCTGCGCCGCGCGTTCGACGCGGCTCGAGAGGCCAGGACCAAGGGCCGTTTCGACGACGCGCTGCGGCTGGTCGAAGGGTTTACGGAGCGGCTTGCCGAAGTGTCGGCGCGACACCTTTTCGGTCAACCGCCTACCCGACCGGGACTCAGCATCGTCGTGCTCAGCCACCGCGACCACCCCGACGTGGACCGAGCGCTCGAGGCCCTCGCAGCGGATTGCGCGGGCCAGACACATGAATTGATCCTGGTCGACGACGGAAATTCTGCGCTTTTTGACAGCGCCAAGCGGCATTTTCCGTCATTCCTGGGGCTAAAGCCGCCGTTCAGCATAGGCTGCGCCGCTGGCCGGAATCTTGGTGCGTTGTTGGCGCGCGGTCCCGCCGTGACCTTTCTCGACGACGACGGCATCATCGAACCGGGCTGCCTCGCGGCTCTGCAACTATGCATGGCGGAGACTGGCGCGGTCGCCGTGCGCGGGAAGGTCGTCCCGCATACGGGAGGTATAGGCGAAGGGCACTACGACCTCGGCGCCGTACGAAGACCGACGTTCATCAATTGCGAAGGCGTATCGATCTGGCAGCGCGATTGTTTCCTGCAGGCCGGTGGGTTTAACCCGCTACTTGCCGGCCATGAGGGCAACGATCTCTGCGCGCGTCTGTGGCGGTTCCACGGGCCTTTGGCATTTGTCTACGAGCCTGACGCTATCCTCCGTCACGACTATGCAAGCGACATCGCCCATGTGGACCTTAAGCGCGCTGCCATCGCGGACAATCGCGCATTTGTCGAATTCTCCAGTCGCGAGCCTTTCCGCGTCGCGTCCGGCATTGGCAAACTGTTGCGACGCAAACATGCAAGTCGCCTCGTCACAAGGATCTGGGATCGCGGCAGCACGGCGGCAAGCAAGTTGGACGACTGGGTCTCGATACTGGTCGTGACGAGCGATGGCCGAGCCCACCTCGAAGCTTTCAGCGAATCGCTCCGGCGGCAGCAGAACCAGAGGTTTGAACTCGTGTTTGTCGACCGGTCTCCCGGCAATCGCAACGCCGCTGCGATGCGGCAGGTGTGGTCAGATGACGACCGCCTGATCTGCCTGGACGGCAGCTCCATGACGGCTGGCGCCGCCCTGAATCTCGCGATGTCGCATGCGCGGCATGACATCTGCCTGCTGTCCTATGTCGAGGACATCAGCACCGTCCGCAGGATAGACCTAACGCTTGCGCATCTAGCGGCAGATCCCGGCGCTGCGTGCGTATCGTTTCTCACTTTCAACGAGGCGGAAGTCTTCGGCCGGATGGCTGGCAGCGATAAGGACGGCCTGAATGACGTCAATCTGAGGATTTTGCCCGGAAGCGAACCCGAATGGTCGACTTTCGCATTTCGCAAAACTCTTTTCACCGTGCCGTTCGAAGCGGCGTCTGAAGTTGATCTTCACCGAACTTGGCTTTGGCGGAATCTTGAGTCAACGGTTATTCGTGGTTTGGTCGATCCTACGCCACTCGTATATTCGCCGAGGCCGCCCCCTGACGCAGCGGCGCGACTGCAGCTGATGGAGTCGGCCCGCCGCACCATCTCGATCCTCTCCGGGACCACTGCCGGCCGCGGCGGAGCCGAGTTGCTGCGCGTCTTTTCGCAGCGCGTGCTGCTGCGGAACGCTTCGGCGGACCTCTACGACCAGCGCATTCTGCGTCGGTTTCTGTCAAGGCAGTTGAAGCGACTTGGAGGAGAAGCGCTCAGCCCGCCGAGCAAAGGCCAAAAAATGCAAGCGGGCGGCTGGTCGCTGGTGCGCTGGCTGACGCGGCGATTCCGGTGATCGGTCCGACTATGGATGTCAGGCAACAGGCGGACCACTGTCACAGCTTTTAGGAACAGCGCCGCGTGATCTGCTGCATCGCCGGATCGATCGTCCCGATGAGTGCCGCGAGATGTCCTAGCCCCCAAATTTCGCTCCACTCTATGTACGCTGATTTGTGCGCAAATCGCATCAGCGCTTCGTCTGCGTAGGTAACCGCGACCTCAGCGTAGGCACCAGCATGTCCGCTTTTGGCAGGCGGTCAAGTCTGACGGAATGACCGACATGCTGAAGGGTTTCGGGTGCCGTCAGGCGTACGAAAGCCTCTCATGCAGGAACCCGCGGTCCGTGCGCGGTGAGCTATGGGGATTTGTGTTTCGGGGTGTGCCAGCGTCTGTCGCAGACGTCCACAT
>NZ_JAFCGY010000060.1 GCF_016836705.1 Mesorhizobium caraganae
ATTCATCGAAACCCACAACGAAAACCCCACCCCTTACAAGTGGGTCAAATCCGCCGACCAGATCCTCGCATCGGTCAAGCGTTTCTGCCAGAAGACAATGAACCGAACTTCAGATTCAGGTGACTAGTCGGCGCCTTCTGCCGAAAGGAGGGCGTCGGCACCCGGGATCCAGTTTATTCGCGGCTCACGGAGGCGGGACTACCAGCGCGGTCCTTTACCGGGCTGATGCGACCGCGAAGACGTCGCTACCCGGCAGCCATGGACTGTCCGCAATGCCCCCTCGGCTTTGATGGGGCCTGAGCGATGAACTGTTGCAAAAAGTTGGCACAGTGCCCTTGGCGTGGTGGAGGTCGCATCAAACGTTGCCCGTGAAGCACGGTGATGCGCCGCAGGTTGGAAAAGACCATGTCCCGGGAGCATGATGGCATATGGATTTGGCATGGCGAGAAACGCTCGGCGGGCTGTAGGATCGGACGTCCTTGATCTGGCTACATAAGAGGCGGCAATGAAACCGGAACAGAACAAGCCGGGCGGTACTTCCGACCACGACGATCCCGCCGGACCCGGGGTGGGCGACTTCATCCGCCAGGCCGATTGTTGCAGCCAATGCTGCTTCAAATGTGTCCTGCCGCTCAAGCGGAAGGTGCCGTCCCAGTTGGATTTCATCTGCACGAATCGCCAGTCCGAGGACGGCCGGCAGATCAAGTTCTGGCGGCAATAGACCGTGTGCCAATGCAAGCTGAGTGGCTGAACCCGTTCTTCATCTCCCAGCAAGTTGCTGGTTTCCGCTGATCTCTCATCAGGCCATCGAACGACTCATGAAATACGTCAGCATGAAATGAAGGCTTCGCCAGCACGGCGCTGGTGCTCGAAGGCCGATGAAGTTTTCGGCCTGTCTCAGCTTCAATGCCGTTGACCCGAGTCTTAACTCGGAATTGGGCAGACGACGGGGCCTCTCATCCATCCGTCAACCTATCTTAATGTACGACAACCAGTGTGGAGACATAAAATGAACCAAGTACACAGCAAAGATATGGCCAAAAAGTACCTGAACCTGATGAATAGGTCCAGAGACGGGCTGGAGTTCTGCTTCGCTGTTGGCACGGTTGTAATCGCCGCCCATGAGAAGCCAATTCCAGTTGTTTTGGTGCGAAAGAAAGGCCTGGCCGGCCTGAGAACGGTTCTCGAACGCATGGAATATAAAGCTCCTGAAGGACTTCAGAAACCCAGTAAGTTCAAGTTTCTGGGGTCTGGCACAGGGAGAATGAACGAAAAGGACGTTGTTCTGGCACGGATGGCCAAGGGCAAATTCCAGACGGCAAAAATGCAGATGAAAATGTATTTCAAAGACTTGAGGGTGAGCCTGCCAGTCATGCAGGAAGCGGAACCCCTTAATGAAGAAGACCTCAATCGATTCGAAGTAGCTGCTCAGGATAACTCTGACGACTTACCGGAAAATGACTATCAGGAGTTCGCTAAACAGAACCCAGCGGGAGGCGCCGAGGAGGCTCTCTCCGAGATGATCAAGCAAACCATTACAACTTCGGCAGCGTCAATCGCAGCTCACGCCATTAGCCTTAGTCGGCAAAGCGGGTTAATGCAAACCGCCGAATTGGGCCCGCTGACAGAAAAAATCGCCGACTGGCTCAACGGGATGCTGGCTGCGACGCCGGTGGAACAGCGGGAGAATGCCCTCCACAATTTCACTTGCCGGTTGCTGCTGATGCTGGCCTACGACGACAATCGGCGAAATCTCCAATACGTTGACGAGGCGGTCGACGCAGACGAGATGCAGGCGGATAGTCCCGGAAAGTCGAACGAGGCAGGCGTTGGCGACGGCACCACCGGTATCGAAGCGGTCATGGTAGATGGGATCGATCTTGACAGCGTTCCGAGAGACACTCTCGAAAAGGAAGAGGTCGTGGAAACCCTGTTCCGAATGACCAAGGCAAGGGCTCAAGAGCGACAGCTGCCGTATACTATCGAAAAGGCGAGTTCTGATAGAATTGCGATGATCGTATCTTCGCAATGGCCCAAGGAAGAAGGGCCGGTCGGCAGCAGGCGCGAGATTTTGGAGCGTCTGATTGCCGTGGTTGAGCAGCGGCTGGGCAAGGATGATCAACTGATCGCCCTGCTTGGTCTCAAGAAGACGGACAAGCTGGAAGGGGATTTCGTCGCGACCATTCGGAGCATCGAAGCTAAATGGCGAGCGAGTTTGGACGCGGTGTCGGTGCAATGGGAGGCGACGAAGAGCAAAATCAACGAGAAGTACGATGTCGAATCCCTCGGTGGAACCTGGAAACCTATCGAGGACATTATCGTGAAGGTCAATGATGCGGTATCGAACCAGCTCACTACTCTAGTTGAGCAAGAAGCCGAGCCAGGAGTTGACGTGATCGCGCGCGGTGAAGCGATCGTCGAATCGGTCCTTCACGACCTCGACGGTAACGAATTCGTCCAACTACTTGACAATCCTCCTGCTGCCTTCGCTCCTATCCTGGTCGGGAAGACGCTGCGGGACGGGATCGGTATTGTCGGCAGCGAGCTGAAGCGCATCAAAACCTCTCTCGACTTGGCCGCACCGGCGGCCTAGCCGCTCAATGTTACGCCCTACGCGTGTTCAGCTCCCGGCTTCTAACAAACAACAGCCCGCCAATCGCTTCCGACTTGGCGAGGACAGTCATTTTGCTCGTTTGAACGGGGAGCGGAACGCCTTTGGCGCGACTTGGATGGGATAGTTTCAAAAGCTCTGGAGAGAGTACGGCTCTTGCCCTGTCCGGTTGCTGAGCAAGATGCGAATGGCGCAGCAGCGCCTCGTCGACATCGCCGACAGGTCCGGCACGCCATCGGTTGTGGCGGCCGATCCGTCTCTCGACCGGTTCCTGTCGGGCCTGCGGACGGCTTGGAAGGAGGGTGAAATCCGCCCAACCGCGCAAGCCAAGCCGAAGCAAAAACGGGGCCGTCGGCGACCGGATCCCTTCGCCCTCGTCACCAAAGAACTGCAAGCGTGGTTTGACGAAGAGCCCTGCCGGGCGAGCCGCGCTGGAGCGTCTGCAGGCGGAGCGTCCGGGGCAATATCCCGATCAGTTGCTGCGCACGTTGCAGCGCCGCTTGAAGATCTGGCGAAAGGAAAAGGCGCACGCAATGGTGTTCGGCGCGATGCAGTTCGAGCCGGCAATCGAGCCGATGACGAATTGATCCGGATCCCAGTCGTGGGGAACATTATGATGAGGCAACGGACAATGTCGGTCGGGAGCATTCCACGGTGAGGCAATACGCGCTCGCAGCTTCATTGTCGCACCGCAATCCACTGCTCAGTCATCGCTTTCTTACTGCCGGTAGAGAAGAATGTGGCTTCGTCCTTCTGGGCCCAACATGGCCGTGCAGCGCTGCCCTCTGATGTAGATAGTCATCATTTGCTGGCTTGGCTCGGGAGTAGATCGCGGTAGTGCATTTGGCGCAACATGTCTATCGGCGCCTGAAAGCCGTCTTCCCAATTCGGGGGGACGTACTCTCCGAAATCGAAGGGAGCTGGCTGGTGATATGTCGGGCCGAAGATCGATGCCCCAATGTCTTGATCCCACGTTGGCGGGCTTGGCTGATTTACACTTTGTGCCGGCGAATAGGCGGGTGAAGGCATCCCCTGCCAAAAGTTCGCTGTATTGAAACTGTCGGCGGGCAACTGGCCGGCTTGATCCACTCCTGCCCAAAACTCCGTCGAATTGACGCTTTGCGGCGACGGAGCGGGTTGATCCGCCGCATCCACCGCGGCCCAAATCTCCTCTTGATCGAAAGTGTTCAACGGTGAGGGCGCGGCTTGATCCACTGGCGGCCGAGAGCTGCCTTCCCCAGCGCGCGAACTCTCCTGCCTGAGCTCCTGACGGTGCCTCTCAAGGATACGCAATCCCGCGATGGCGCGCGGGAAAAGCGCTGCAGCATGTTGGCGCAGCGAATCGCCATCAAGTCCAGCAAGACTCAGCCCGAGAGGCCGGAGCGCCTCAGACAACGCACGGAGCCCCCTACAATATGTTTTGACGGATTCCTCCCCCGTCCTCCCGCGAGCCAGTGCCGACTTAGCCGCCGCGTTGATGAGGTCCTCGTCTTCATCAGAGACAATATGAGCGCGGCGCCGATCCACTGGCGGCCGAGAGCTGCTTTCCCCAGCGCGCGAACTCTCCTGCCAGAGGTGCGTCTCAAGCATACCCACCGCCGCTAGGGCGGGCGGGTGAAACTCTTGAGCATAATGGCGCAGCGAATCGCCATCAAGGCCAGCAAGACTCAGCCCGAGAGGCTGGAGAATTGCAGACAAAGCACGGAGATGGCTACAATAGTTTTGGACGGTATTCTCGCTCGTCCTCCCGCGAGCCAGTGACGCCCCAGCCGCCGCCTTGATCAGCTTCTCGTCTTCATCAGAGATAATATATTGCGGGCGGCGCGGGCGGCGCCGCGGTCTTTCGGCTGCTGCTTGCTGTGGCTCGGCTGCTTGCTGTGGCTCGGCTGCTTGCTGTGGCTCGGCTGGTTGCCCCGCTTGCTGCTGTTGCAGCAAGTAGTAGTGCTGCATCCACGCTTCCGTGCCCTGTGCCCCGGTCAGGGCTCCCAACCACTGCATCGGGTCCGGGGCTGGATCGTCGTCGTCGGAAGTACCGCCCGGCTGGGCCTGTCCTGGGTTTACCATTGCCGTCTCTCCTGTAGCCAGATCAAGGATGTCCGATCCTACAGCCGGCCGAGCGTTCCTACCCATGGCAAATCCATATGCCATCATGCTCGTGAGACATGGTCAGGGACCCTTGTCGAATCAACGGCGCATGACCGTGTTTCACGGGGCAGTGTTTCCCCGACCACCGGTTTGAAGCCGCTCATAGCGACCTCCACCACGGCACGACGAGCGTTCGCGGACCTCTTCTGCCGGTAGTCGGAACGGGTTGCCTAATCGGCGGGGCACTGTGCCAACTTCTTGCAACAGTTCTTCGCTCCGGCCCCAACCAGAGACGAGGGAGCCTTGCGAGCAATTCTGATGGCGGCCGGTCTTTTGGCGCGCCGCGTCCATGGCTGCCGGGCAGGGATGTCTTCGCGGTCGTCATCCGCCGCGGCATGAGTGGGCTTTCGCGAGCCAGATGTTGCAATGTAGACACCCGGCCGGAACGTCGCGGCGTGCTGCGCGGGCTGCGTTAATGATCTTCTGCGGATGGTGGTCAACGCGACCCTCTATAGGGCCTCGATGGACTGCCTGTGGGGCGAGCTGCGAGGGGAGGCTTCCAATTCGACCGTGCAGGGCTATGGTCGCGGGAGGGCGCTGTTTAGCGGATCAACGCACGGTGCACCGATGTCGTGGTTTCGACTCGTGACTTGAAACGACGATCAAACTCGGCCGCCATGACGACTTTCGGGCGATCCTTGCACACCGCGGATCGAGAACGCTCGTTCTTTTTGAGGCCGTCGTTAGGTTCTGCCGTCAGCACGCGAGTGGTTCAGCGGGACGACATAGATCATGCGTGCCTCGGTTACGCGAGTGTCATCTCTTGGGAGCAATCGGCAACAGAATGCGCACGATAGTGCCGACCCCGGGCGTGGAAGTAATTCTAACATTGCCGCGCATTGCGTTCACCATTTCAATGCAACCTGTCAAACCGAGCCCGACGTGCGACCCCCCTCGGGTCGAAAAGAATGGCGTTGCGGCTTTGTCCAAAATATCCGAGGTCATACCACCGCCGCTATCCGCAATTTCAATGACAAGCCTGTGCGCGAACAAGAAGCGTCGATTGAGAAGGCTCGCACGGATCGTGATCTGTTTATTTTGTTTTCCCCGAACAGCGGTCACGGCGTTGTTAACGATCTCTTCGACGATCAAGCGCACTTGGGCACCAGGTACTTGCAATTCTTGTGCGTCAGATTCGATTTCCAACCGAACGTAAGTGTCCAATGCACAACTAATCTCTTGAAGAATTTTACCGAGTGGCTGGGTGCGAAGGTCTCGCTCTGAATTGGCGATCCGCATGAGCCCGTTATTGATACCTTCGAGCTCCTTTACCGCGTCTTGTGCAGCCTTAAGCATTTCGAACGACGGTGAATGCCGATTATTAAAATAGTCGAGAAACAATCGAAGCGCAATAATTCGTGATCGGGTCATATGCGCATGTAGCAACGAAAAGGACCGAATGTATTCATCGCGACGCCTGACAAACTCGGCACGATGCGCAATTATTATGAAGCCGATAACAACCAAAACGAGCGCAAGTGCGAAAATGAAGCGGTTGCGGGTAGCCGCGATCGAGATTCGTGCTTTCTCTTTCACGCTCCTGCGTTGAGCATCTGCTGAACTAGCGATTTCGGACAAATCGTGCTCAATTTCCTCCGTGTGTCGGAGAGCCTCGTCATAGTCTCTGCCGACTAGCGCGATTGGCATAATCCGCGTTTTTATGACCTCCCGGTCCTTGAGCAAAATATTGATTTCCTTTTGGCTCAACTCAAACGTCATTAGTCGGTCGATACTGTTGACGATCGATGTGACTTGGCGGCCGAACCCCGGCTCGATTTTCCTAGTCTCCCTGGCGAGACGAAGCCAGCCGGCAATCCGCACAACGCCCACCCGGGCTTGGTCCGATATGCACAGAGTTTTAAAGGTCTGACCGAACGCTTGTCCGGTCTCTTGTCGGTAGTATTCGGACCGAATAAACGACCAGCAACCTAGTGACAGCGCCATCGCCAGCACGACATAGAGGCGTGTGGTGGAGCTGAAGGACCTTTTTAGGATCATGGCACCGGCTGCACGCACGCGAACCGGACCCTTGAGCAGCGTGTAGGCACAAATAACGACGACTGCCACTCCAAAAGAAATACGGAAAAATTCAATCGGGTCCCTTTATACTCACTGGTCGACTCCTGGTGAGCCCGGTCAATCGTACTGCTGATCATCGTCAGATCAGACGTTAGTGGCCAATTCGAAAGCAACGGGCGTCGAACTCCTCCGTTCGCGTCTCAGCGGCCAAACTATCGAGTCGGTTCAACTGTTTGGCTGACTGGCCGCTATGTCGTTTGCGGCGAGCATGTCTTGGACGAAGGATCGTGAGGACGATTTTTCATTGTTGGTCCAGCGCGTTTGCGTCCAGGATCCCGGAGGGAAACAGATTTTAGGAAAACACGCTGGATCTTTTCGCAGCTCGCGGGGCATCCGACCCGGCTCATATCGACTGCAATAGCCGTGGATGCGAGAATGATGTCTGTTTCATGCTAGGTTAGAAAGGTAAGCTGCAGGCCCATCATTCTGCTGTCGTCCCTCATGCTTGTGTCGGCCTGCTCCTGCAGTCAGTGCTGCGGCGATCTCACCGCGCAGCCATTTGTGCTCCAGGTCGCGATGCCAACGCTCGTGCCAGATCAGCACGATCTCGTAAGGTTTCGTTTCCATCGGTAAATCTATCGCTGTGAGGGGTAGCATGGCGGAAAATCGCATCGCCGCCCGGCGCGGGACAACCAGGGCCAAATCGGAAGTCGCAGCCACCATCGCGGCCGTTAGCACATTCGAAAACCTCATCGGATTCCGATCCGGAGATCCCAATTCTGGCAGTTCGTCATGAATTGGCCCGACTTGGCTACCGGAGTTTGAGCTGATGGCGGCGTGACGCAGGGCCAGAAAGCTCTCCATTGTCCGTTCCCGCGCCAGTGCCGGGTGGTCGTGGCGCAGCAAGCAAACGAAGTGGTCAGTATAGAGGCTGCGCCGCAAGTAGCCGAGCGGAGCGGCAGCGATCTGCCCAACGGCCAGATCAATATCGCCTTCCTCAAGTGCTTGTAGGGTGCCTTTAAAGAGCGACTGGGAGACGATCTCAAGCTGAGGCGCGCGCTGCATGAGACGTGGCAGCAAAACGAGCGTTTGGTGATCGGGCATCGCCACCGTTGCTTTGGACCGCCGCCCCCTCGTGGGGAGGCTCACCATTTTTCGTATCGTATTCAACACCGACGGCAGCATTTGGGCTACGCGTTCGCCTTGCGACGTAAGGACGAAGCCCCTTGAGGCTCGAACCAAGAGATCATCATTGAATATGCCACGGAGCATTGCCAACGCCCGGCTCATCGCTGGTTGGCTCTTGCCGACGTAGTGGCCCGCATGCGTGACGTTGCGGCACTCCAGCAGGGCCTCCAATGCCACCAGCAGGTTCAGGTCGATCGACGCCAGATTCATCTCTGGTCGCCGTTCGACATGACGATCGCCGGCTATCAGACCCGCATGCGGCCGTTCCCAATTTAGTGAGGCATTTCGACTGCAAGAGAACTCGTCCATGATCTCTATCCCTCGATAACGTTGGCGTGAGCCTACCACAACCTCGCGTTGTAGTTTGCCGGCCACCATGGACGGATTACGGTTCCTGGAAAAGGGGTGCCGCCCTCCCTTTTTGAGGTTGCCTTTCTCGACCATATTTATCATAGACGGGTATGCGGGTGAGAGGCTTCAGCCATAGTTGGACCGCATGCAACAGATTTTAGTGATTGAAGATCAGGATTTAATGCGCCTGGCGCTGATCCAGGAACTTAAGAACTGCCTCACCGAGAGCGTTCTTGTTGGAGCCCCCACATTAGACATAGCTAAGACTCTAATGAAGTCCCAAGACTTTGATCTCGTTCTTATTGACCCCGGCTTGCCGGGAGTAAATCCAATCTCACTGTTCGACAGACTTTCGGTTATCGAGCAGGTGGTTGATGCATCCCCTTCAGCGACACACGTGGTTATCACTGGATCAGACTCGGTTGCCGAAGCTGGCCACTGTCGTCGGTTTGGTGTAGCTGGATATGTGGGCAAGACCGGACTGATGCGCGGACTTTTGGCTGAGGTGCTGCAGGATATTTCACAAAATGGATTTTCCATTCGGACATCGCCCACGGATCAATTGGCAGCTGATTTTCACTATTCGGGGCTTACGGGCCGGGAACAGGAAATCCTAGATTGCATGCGCCGCCGTGAGCGCGGAATGAAGCGAAAAGAAGTTTACGAACAGATCGGTGACCGGATTGGAGTCGACCCCGCCACTGTTGAGAAATACTACAAGCAGGCTCGCGCCAAGCTACTCAGGCGCGGCCGATTGCCGGACGGGATTTAAGACTATGACAGCGTAACAGAGCGTCCGTTGAAAGTGCCCCTGGCTGGCGCTTCCCCGTGAGGTTTGTACAGTCTCAGCTATGACGTGACCTCTGCAGCGCGCCTATTCAACACTATCAGCTAACTGTTCAGTCCCGGAGTGCGGGGGAATCAGCTTATCTGGTCCAGCATTCCGTCAGGGCCATGGGACAGATACTTCACGGCAGCGCCACGACCAACGCACGCAGTCCGAAAAAGAACTCGCCGCCCGGGGCCGAATCCCAAAACTGTCGCCAAGTGGCGCAAGCGCAGCGTCGTGCATGATGCGCCGATGAGAGACCGAATCGGTGCTGAGCGCCGAGGAGGAAGCCGCGGTCGTGGCGTTTCGCACGCGCACGCTCCTGCCGTTTTACGGCTGCCTCTATGCCCTTCAGGCGACGATTCCGCAACTCACCGGCTCATCGCTGCACCGCTGCTTTTCAGCGACACGACGTCAGCCGTCTGCCGGCATCACGCGCGTCTCGCCGGAAGAAAACGAGGCCAGGGCACCGCTCTCCAAGTGCCATGAGATTGCGTGCGACACGCCACCTGCGTCGTCCGACATGCGGCCATGCTAGGTTGTGTGCGTCAGGTTCTGCAAAAAAGGGCAGCCATGGTACTGGTCATGCGGCTTGGCGCAGAGCGAGCTTCTTGTGCTCGCGCGGGTCGTCCATGTTGATGTAACGGTTGGCCTCCATCCAGTTTTCATTGGTCTCGACGGCTAACGCCCTTACGAGGCGCAGGCAGCTCTGTGAGTTTGGAAAGATGCGTACGACATAAGTGCGCCGGCGGATTTCCTCGTTGAGCCGTTCAAGCATGTTGGTGCTCTTCAGATGCGGTGCTGGAGCGGCAGACGGTAGAAAGGTCAGCGTGTACTCGATGGTCTCCTCCACCCTTGTCGTCAGTCGTGGGTAGCGGGCCGACCATTTGGAAAGCCATGCGGCGAGATCGGCCTTGGCCTCGGCGAGATCGCGCCGGTCGTAGAGCCATCGCAGTTCCTGCAGGCATGCCGGCCGTCCCAGTCGATGCCAACCGCGATCAGCACCGCCTGGCTCATGACGATGCCGGCCTCGCGCACCTTCTCGTAGCGAGCATCGAGGATGAGGTAGGCAAAAGGCTACTTGAAGCGGGCGCTCGGCAAACACTTTCAGGCTCTCGTCCAGGCGTTTAGTTGATGGCCGAGATCGACGAGGCCGAGAGGGCATGGCGCACAGCTCTTCCGTGATCGCCTTGACCTTCCGGGTCGAAACGCGCAGCAAGTACATCTCGGCAAGCGTGGCCACCAAGGCCCGCTCCGAACGCTGGTAACGCTCGAAAAGCTCGGTAGAGAAGCGGCCGGCCCGGTCCTGCGGAACCCGCAGCTCAAGCTTGCCAACACGGGTGACAAGGGTGCGGCCATAGTAACCCGAGCGATAGCCGAGTTGCTCCGATGTGCGCTCGCCTTTCGAAGCACCCAGAGCCTCGTCCATCTCGGCCTCGAGCACTCCTGCATCACCGCACGGATCACTTCGTGCAGACCGTGCGGGTCCGAAAGCAGAATGTCTTTGACGGCGGCGCTGGCGGTCTTACTCAGCCTTGGTCATGGTGGCGTTCCTTCGCGGGAATCAGGTGACGTTGAACATCACGAGCCAGCCATGACCGCCCTTTCTCAGCGAATTTGCAGAACTCTCAGCACACTACCCCATGCTAGGCGCCAGGGTGGTGAGGTCGCCGCACGTCACGTCATCATTTACAAGATGCCATCACCTATCTTTCCAAGGTGTATGAAAAGCGGCGTGTTGGATTCAAATCGCGGCGCGGCCGTTCCCCCTTTCAAGGGTCAGTGCCGGCAGGGGCGAAATGAGATCCTAAGTGCAGTGGCGAAGTCAGATCAGTTGCTTGCGGAAATAGACGACTTGATCGGTTTCATGGAAGCCACAGTTTTCATGCGCTTGATGCGATCGCCTATTTTCTGGTTTCGGCATCCGAGCAGAGTTCATGAGAGCTGCGATGATGAGATCGATCGCAGCTTTCTCGACCAGGGCGCGGTCAGCTCCCTATCGTGCCTATCTCCGCGAAGATAGACATCGCACGGAGCTTTTTCCTCTTGAGCATCTTTAAGATGTCGCAGAGGTGCTCGTCGAGCGATTTGTCCTCCAGCCCCTTAACGCTGCAGGCTCGTCTGTCAGCTCGTGGTCAGGATGAAACGGCGGTTCGGCGCCAGCACTGGCCGCGCATTCATCGGATAAAGCGCGGTGAACTTGTCGATGTCGGCGGCGCCAACCTGCAGTGGCTCGCGTGCCACCATCCAGTCGACGATCTCCGAGCATGGCGGCGTCGTCAGCGAACCCTCGTAGCTCCAATAATCCAGCGAGGCCGGTAGGAGGCCGTTCGGATCCACATCCTCAACCAAGGCCTCGGCGACCGCCTTCGCCGGGAAAGCTGCCGCGAGGCTTGCAAGTGCCTCGTTTTTCGCACCCGGTGTCAGGAAGACGCCAAGCACGCCGAGCCCTCCGCTTTCGCGATTCTTATGGACAAAGTGCACCTCCATGGGGAAGGTCTTGCCTTCCACCAGATGTTCGCTCGGCGCGTGGAAGTGAAATTGCAGCAGGTCGGAGATCCTGCCGCCCCGGGTGAGCGTGCTGCCTTCCGGCACGTTGATCTGGATCGTGTGGCCATTGTTGACGATCGTGCCGCCGCCTGCCTTCCAGTCGATGCCGATCTGCGGGATATCCGCCTTGATGGCCCCTGTCAGGTTCAGAGGCGACTGCTGCGCGCCGGCCGAGCACGCGGCGTTCGCGCCATCAAGCGCCCCCCAATACTCTGGACCGCCTTTTCCTTGATAACTCCAGTGGACGCCCTCGACGGCAAAACCTGCCCGCGCGCAGATCGCGCATGCGCCCAATGTTATGAATCCCCTGATCAAATTACGCCGTTGCATGTGTTCGTTCACTCCTTTTCTACTATGGATCAAATGCCTCTGCGCCCGCAGAATGAGGTTGCACGGTGGCGTGGATGCCGTACTGCTTGCCGGTGACTATCTTTCGCATTGGTTCTGCTGTCCTGGCTGTCGTGGATGAAACAGTCCTGCGGCTGGTCGCTCGGCTAAATTCCAACGACGAGCGTGCCGCCCTGAGACCCGCACCCGCCGCCGCGAGCAGGATTATGATCGACCACGATCGACGAGCCGAACTTCCATACACGATCTGCTAATTTCGTGGGACCACCGAAACGTGCCTCACCGCTTCGAACCGCCTTCCGAATCGCAAGCCAAGTTCCTTTAGCGTGGATCTGCGTTCAGTCCTGGGCTTGTGACATTATCGAACCAACCGATCTGGCCTCGGTGAAAATAGCATGTGTGGGGTGATCACTCCCGTCGGCGGCAACGCCATCCAGACCGTGCAGTCGACCGACGCCAAGAAGGTGATCACCGTGCGCGTCATCGCCAGTGCCGGCCGTATTGCCGTCGGGTCCTTCAACGGCGCCTTCGCAAACACGCCCGCTCACGAACTGGGCGCGGCCGTCATTAAGGCCGTGCTCGAACGGGCGGGCGTCGGCATCGCCGACCGTGCACGAGCCGGAAATGCGGCTTCCGGAGATGCCGCGGATGTTGCGTCGATGCGGGGGAAGTGGGCGAGGTGATCCTGGGTCAGGTGCTGCCGGCCGGCGAAGGCCAGAACCCCACCCGCCAGGCTGCGATGAAGGCCGGCATCCCGCAGGAAAAGACGGCCTGGGGTGCCATCGACATCGACTCCATGCCGCCGGCCACGATGATGTTCGAGTCGCCGGTCACGATCTGTTGCATGCCGAGCGCGATCGCGCGCAAGCCCGAACCGCAAAGTTGGTTCATACCACCGCACTGCGCGCATCTGCGCGGCGGCGTGAAGATGGGCGACTTCAAAATGATGGACACGTTGATCAAGGATGGCTGACCGATGCCTTTTACGGCTATCACATGGGCCTCACCGCCGAGAACGTCGCGCGCAAATGGCAGTTGACCCGAGAGGAGCAGGACGAGTTCGCATTCCGCTCCCAGAACAAGGCGGAAGCTGCGCAGAAGGCCGGCAAGTTCGCCGATGAGATCATCCCCTTGATCGTTAAGACTCGCAAGGGTAACCGTCGACCAGGATGAATATATCCGCCGTGGCGCCACGCTCGATTCCATGGCGAAGCTCCGGCCCGCTTTCGACAAGGACGGCACGGTTACCTCGGGTAACGCATCCGGCATCAATGATGGTGCTGCCGCCACGCTTCTGATGACTGAGGCGGAGGCCGGAAGGCGCGGCGTCCAGCCGCTCGCCCGCATCGTCTCCTGGGCGACGGCCGGCGTCGACCCGCAGATCATGGGCACGGGACCAATCCCCGCCTCGCGCAAGGCGCTGGAAAAGGCTGGTTGGTCCGTCGGGGACCTCGACCTCGTCGAAGCGAACGAAGCCTTCGCGGCGCAGGCTTGCGCCGTCAACAAGGATCTCGGCTGGGACCCGTCGATCGTCAACGTCAATGGCGGCGCGATCGCAATCGGCCAGCCGATCGGGGCGTCGGGCGCACGCGTTCTCAACACGCTCCTCTTCGAGATGAAGCGGCGCAGCGGTCCCCAAGGGGCTCGCGACCTTGTGCATCGGCGGTGGCATGGGGATTGCCATGTGTGTCGAATCGTTGTGAGCGCGCAGAGCAAAGTCGATGGCTGGCGTCCCACATTAGACTTGGAGCGCGCGACCGCGGGCAGCGTTAGGCGGTCGGGATAGGTGGTGATCCTATCGAATTCAGCGGCGCGATGGGGTCGGAACAAGAGCAGTGCGAAATCGTACGCGGCCTTTATCAACCAAAGACAGCTACGGCTGATTTGATAATGATGCCGCCATCCGGGCTTCGGCGCATCTGACGACCCGTGGCGGTGCGAAAAACATTCGTCAA
>NZ_JAFCGY010000061.1 GCF_016836705.1 Mesorhizobium caraganae
TGCGCCCTGCGTCGGCCTGAGGGCCTCACCGCCACCATCAAACTCCACCCCAAAAGGCAAAGCCGAGCGAGACATCACGGTCAAACCGCTCCGCACGCCTTTCTCCCGTAACTGTGCAACAGGCCCACAAGGGGAGAAGGAAGAGGCGCTATAAATCGAACACCGCGATCTTGCGCTTGTCGAACTTGATGCCGATTTCGCCGCGCACCAGCTTCAGTGCAGCCTCGCCGAACACGGCGCGCCGCCATCCCTGCAGCGCCGGCACGTCGGCGGCTTCGCCTTCGGCAGCGATGCGGTCGATGTCGTCGCTGGACGCCAGCACTTTCGAGGCGACGCCTTCCTTCTCGGCTACGATTCGCAACAGCACTTTCAGCAGTTCTGCAGCCGCGCTCGAACCCTCGGGAGGCTGAAAGCTCTTGGGCAGCTTCGGCATCTCTTCCCGGGGCAGAGCGAGCGCCGTGTTGACCGCGCCGAGCAATGCGGTTGCCGTCGATGACCGTTCCCAGCCTTTCGGCGTGGTGCGCAGCTTGCTCAACGCGGTCGCATCGCGCGGCGCCTGCTGGGCGACCTCGTATATGGCGTCATCCTTGAGCACCCTGCCGCGCGGCACGTCCCGCTCGCGCGCCTCGCGCTCGCGCCATGCCGCCACCGTCTGCACGATCGCCAGCTCCTGCGGCTTGCGCAGCCGCATCTTCAACCGCTTCCAGGCATCCTCGGGGTGCGGATCGTAGGTCTCGCGCGAGGTCAGCACCTCCATTTCCTCGTTCAGCCAATGGGCGCGGTTTTCTCGCTCCAGTTCGGCGCTGAGATGCTTGTAGACATCGATCAGATGAGTAACGTCGGCCAGCGCATAGTCGAGCTGCTTGTCGGAAAGCGGCCGGTGGCGCCAGTCGGTGAAACGCGATGATTTGTCGAGCCGGGCGCCGGTGATGCGCTGCACCAGCTGGTCGTAGGAGACGCTGTCGCCGAAGCCGCAGACCATGGCCGCGACCTGGGTGTCGAACACCGGATGCGGCACCAGATCGCCGAGATGGACGATGATTTCGATGTCCTGGCGCGCGGCGTGGAACACCTTGACCACCGCCTCGTTGGCCATCAGCCGGAAGAACGGGGCGAGGTTGATGTCGGGCGATAGCGGGTCGATCAGGGCGGTGACGCCGGGCGCCGCCATCTGGATCAGGCACAGAATCGGCCAGAATGTCGTTTCGCGGATGAATTCGGTGTCGACGGTGACGAAATCCGACTTTTCAAAAGCGGCGAGAACGGACTCGAGCTCATTTTGGGTGGTGATGACGTGCATCAAATCGCTTTTTAGTAACGGGTAAGGTTCTCTTTCAATTTCAGCCGTGGGCGCTTTCGTCAAGCCGCCCTTCGGTCAAGTATCCGTCGATCCGTCGGAATCGCCATTCCTGCGCGCCAGCCGCGCGAAGACAGTCGATGTGCGCAGCAGCGCCGTGAAGCGGCTGCGCTTGCCCGCCGGCACGCTGCCACGCACCTGCATGCGGTAGAGGATGACGGCGATGAGGGTGGCATAGACCGCAGCACTGAATACAAACAGGGCGCCCGGTCCGAAATACTGCATCACCGTCGACGCCGCGAAGGGGCCGCCAATGGCGCCGAACGAATAGAACAGCATCAAAGCGGCGTTGATCAGCACGAACTCGCCCTTGTCGGCGCGGTCGTTGGAATGCGCCGCCGACAACGAATAGAGCGGCATGGCAAAGCTGCCGAAGATGAAGACGATGATCAGGTTGAGGGTCGGATTGGCGCCGGCGACGAAGGCCAGCGCCAGCGCCGCCAGCAGGGCGCCGCATGTCGTGGCCAGCAGCACCGCGCGCCGGTCCCAGCGGTCGGAGAGATAGCCCAGCGGATACTGGATAAGGGCGCCGCCAAAGATGCCGACGCTGACGAAGGTGACGACATCGGCCACCGACATGCCGATCTGCTCGGCATAGACCGGCGACAGCGTGCGGAAGGCGCTGTTGGTGACGCCGACGCAGATGCAGCCGAAGCAGCCGAGCGGCGAGATCCGCCAGACGCGGGCGAGGTCGAGCTTGACGTCTTCCGGCGGCGTCGGGTTGGAACGGTCGCCAAGCGAAACCGGCACCAGCGACAGCGTGATCATCATCGACATGATGGCGAAGATCGCAAAGCCGCCGGGGCCGAAGATCGGGATCAGGAACTGCGCGCCGGTCACCGAGCCGATATCGACCATGCGGTAGATGGCGAGCACCCGCGCGCGGTCCTTGTTTTCGACGCCGGAATTCAGCCAGGCTTCCATGACGGTGAACAGGCCGGCAAAGCAGAAGCCGCCGGCAAAGCGGATGGCACACCACATCACCGGATCGATGACCAGCACCAGAAGCAGCGTGCCGGCCGAAGCTGTGGCGGCGAGCGCCGAAAAGGTCCTGACATGGCCAACCGCCTTGAGGATACGGGTGACGGCGAGGCAGCCGAGCAGAAAACCGGCGAAATAGAACGTGCCCATCAGGCCGATGTCGGAGGCGGAAAACCCTTCCTGTGCGCCACGCAGCGCGATCAGCGTGCCCTGCAGCCCGTTGCCGCCAAGCAGGATGCCGGCGGCGATGAGGAGAGGGATCAGCGGGCGGATGGAAGACATGCGAAACCGATGCTTAGGTGGCTCCGCAGTTCTGAACCATTGGTGCGGCCATTGCCAGCTTCATATCCCGCCGCCAACAAGTGTGTGGCGTTCAGGTCGCTCCTGTCAGTCCGGCGACCCGCTTCAGCAAGTTGATCGACGGCCGTTCAAGCTTCGTGAGCCCTCGCCAGCGCTTCGCCCGCCGCCGGCGCGACAGGGCTGGCCGCCCTTCGGCCAAGCGAGCCGGCGGTCAGCAGGCTGAGGATGATAAACGGGATGCCGATGCCGAAGGCCGAACGGATGCCCCAATGGTCGGAGACGAAGCCGAGCAGCGGCGGCCCGAGCAGGAAGGCGACGAAGGAGATCTGCGACAGCGCCGCGACATTGATTGCCGCGGAGCGGTCCGTTCGCTGGGCGGCCGCCGAGATCGCCAGCGGAAAGATCGCACTGCTGCCGATGCCCAGCAGTGCAAAGCCCAGCATCGACACGAGCGGAGCGGGCGAGAAGAAGACCAACAGCACACCTGCCGCCATCGTTGCCAGCAGCACTCGCGCCACGCCGCTTGGCGAGTGGCGGTCGACAAAGCTGTCGGCGAAGAAGCGCGTGCTTGCTTGCGAGAATGCAAACAGCGCCACCGTGAAGCCGGCGACGAACGGGCCTGCATCGAAGACTGTGCGCATGTAGATCGCCGACCAGTCGATGCTGGCGCCTTCCATCAGCATCGCCGACAGCGTCACCGCGACGAGGACGAGGATCGGCAGCGTCGGCCGCGCCAACCTTGGCGCCGTCTCGTCATTGCCGGCGAAGCGGCTCGGCGCCGGTTCGTAACCGCCGAGAAACAGCGCTATTCCTATCGTCACCATCGGTACGACGATCGCCAGGTGCAGTTGCGGCGATATACCGAGATGGGCAAGTGCTGCGCCGAACAGGCCGGCGCCGAAAAAGCCTATGCTCCAGAACGAATGCGCGCGGTTCATGATCCGGCGCTTGAGCAGGAATTCGGTCCTGTCGGCTTCGACGTTGAGGATGATCTCGACGCTGCCGATCATCAGGCCTACCGGAATCAGCATCAGGAACAGCGCAAGCGGCCCAGGCGCGTGCACGGCAATGGCATAGGCAACCGACAAAAGCGGAACCAGCCCGAGCAAGGCGCGGCGGAAGCCGACTCGCTCCAGGATCGGCGCCGCCAGCGTCAGCGCGGTCAAGGTGCCGATCGGCGTCCCGATCAGGCTGAGCCCGAGCGTGCCGTCCTCGATGCCCATGGCATGCTTGATGTCGGGCAGCCGCGGAAAGATGTTGCCCATGCCGAACGAGTAGATCGCAAAACCGGCATAGACCCGGTGTTGCGGAGCGAGGAGGAGGCCAAAGGTCATGACGATGCTTTCAAGGGAGAGAGCCGGCGGTTGTCGCCGCCTAGTATGCCTTATATCTTGCACAAACATGCAAATCGTGCAAGAACGTGCATAAAGAAAACAGGATCATGCAATGCTGACCGATGAGCGGCATCAAATCATCCGCGATCGTCTTGCAGCCGAGGGAAGGGTGCTGGCCGGCGAACTGGCGAGCCGCTTCGGCGTTTCGGAAGACACGGTTCGCCGCGATCTCAGGGAGCTCGCCAAGGCTGGGCAATGCCGTCGCGTCTATGGCGGCGCGGTCGCGCCCGCACCTTTCGCGTCCGCGCCGGTCGGCCTGCGCGCCGGCCATGCGGTCGAAGAGAAGACGCGGCTGGCCCGCGCGACCGTGGCATTGCTGTCGCGCGGACAGACCCTGTTCATCGACAGCGGTTCGACCAATGCCGCGATCGCCCGGGCCATCCCGCGCCACCTCGACCTGACTGTCGCCACCAATTCGCTCGAAATTGCCACGGCGCTCTCGGACCACGCCTTGATCGAGCTGATTGTGCTGGGGGGGCGGTTCGACCGCCACCTCGGCGCCTGCGTCGGCGCCGACACGCTTGCCGCCGTCGCGCAGCTTGGCGCGGACCTGTTTGTTCTCGGCTCCTGCGGTCTCGACGCCTCGCGCGGCGTGACGGCCTTCGATTCGGCGGAGGCCGAGGTGAAGCGGGCCATGGCCAAGAACAGCACAGGCATCGTCATCGCTGTCACCAATGACAAGCTGGCCACCGCCGCACCCTTCAGGGTCGCCAGGCCCGACGCGATCCGCCACCTTGTGGTCGAAAAGACCGCGCCGTCCGTGATCCTCGCCGACTTCGAGCGTCAGGGCGCTGAGATCCACTTTGCTTAAAGGAAGCGCGGCGCGCTGGCTGTTCACGCGAGCGGCTTGACCGTCAGAGGCGGAACCTTCTGGTGGCTCCCGAAGCGATCGCTATTCCGGCCAGCACCGCCACGAGCCCGACGAGCAGGTTGGCGCTGACCTGTTCGCCCAGAAAGACGACGCCGAAGATCGACGCCGTCACCGGATTAACCGCAACGGAGACGGCAACCAGTGTCGGCGTCGCGCGTCCGAGCGCGAATGCCCAGAGGAAGAAAATGAAGGCGCCGCAGACGATGGCCAGGTAGCCGCTCGCGATCCACTGCGGTGCATTCAGCGCAGCAAGTCGGGTGAGGCCACCGTTTGAAGCCGCAAGGGCCGACAGGCAGACCGCACCGACGCCCATGCCAAACGCCACGAACGGGATCGGCGCGGTGCGCGACAGGAATGGTCGGGACCACACGCTGTAGAGCGCCATGCAGAACGCCGCCGCGACCATGATGAGGTCGCCGCGCCACGCACCTGCGGGAGCCGTCGCCAGGCTCGTGCCGAGTGCTGCGGCCACCCCCGCCATGGCGATCAGGACGCCGGCGATCTTGCGCATCGTCGGCGGCTCTATCCGCAGCACCGCTCCGGCAAGCATGGTTAGCAGCGGCAGGGTCGAAAGCGCCAGCGCACCACGCGCCGCCGTCGTGTAGACAAGGGCTCCATTGAAGAGCACCGGAAACAGACCGAAGAACAGCAGGCCCAAGGCGCCGGCGCCGAGCCAGTCGATCTTCGGTGGCCATGTGTCCCGCCGCCAGAGCGCCACTGCGACCAAGACCAGAAAGCCACCACTGAACCGCACCGCGCCGATGGTGAGCGGATCAAGCGTGCCGGCGAGATATCGTGTTGCGCCGACGGCAGTGCCGCCGAGAGCGCTGGACAGGATCGCCGCGAGCACGCCCAGAATTTCCATTGTTTCCCGACCTTGCCAGTTCAGCGCCAGCGATATCGGGCGGGTTGGTCGAAAGGAATCGAATAAGCGCAATGAGTTTGATAATGCTTGGCTATGAATACTCCAAGCCTCGACCCCGAACTGCTGCGCGCCTTCGTCGTCGTTGCCGACCGGCTGTCGTTTACGCGCGCCGCCGAGCAGCTCAATCGAACCCAGGCCGCCGTCAGCTTGCAGGTGAAGCGTCTCGAGGAGCGCCTCGACACCGCGCTGTTTCGCCGCTCGACCGCTCGCGTCGAACTGACGGCCGCCGGGGAGGGCTTTCTGACCGATGCGCGCCGCATCCTCGCCCTCAACGAGCAGGCAATTGCGCGTGTTTCCAACCAGCGCGTGGCCGGGCACGTTCGCATAGGGGTGATGGAAGACTATGGCACCAGGATCCTGCCAAGCCTGCTTGCCGACATTGCCGAGCGATTTCCGCTCGTGCAGGTCGACATGGAGATCGGTCTCACCGCCTTGCTGCTCAAACGCCTCGGCTCATCCTTTGACGCGGTCATCGCCATGCATCCAGAGGGCACGACCGAGGGTGACCTGATATGCCGCGAAAGAGCGATCTGGGCGGCAGCGTCCACCCGTGCCGTCGAGGAGCTCGATCCGCTGCCCGTCGCGCTGTCCTATCCCGATTGCCTGTTTCGCGCCTGGGCCATCGAGGCGCTCGACAAAGCAGGCCGGCCATGGCGACTGGCCTATGTCAGCCCGAGCCTCGCCGCCACGGAGGCAATCGTCGAGCAGGGCCTGGCGATCACCGTGGTCAAAGGCAGCATGCTGGCGCCTGGCCTGCGCGGTATCAATCCCGGCCGTTATGTGCCGCCATTGCCCGGGGCGGAGATACGCCTTCATCGCGCCGCAACGTCTTCCGCCAGCGCGGCATTGGTCGTCGATCATCTTGCACACCGCCTCAGGCAATCGGCCCTGGGCTCCTAGCTGGGGAGCCAGCTTAAAAGCAATCGTTCAAACCGTGCTGGAATTCGGCGCTTTCATCGACGCAGCGTGTACGATGAACGCTTCAATATCTTCCTTCGAGTAGCCAAGAAGAGTGCCTTCAAGCCTCGCCAGATCATTCGATGTGAAGATGTCAAAGGCCTCTCCGCTGCGGCACATTCTGGAGATCAACGAGCTCAGTTTGCAGCGCCATTCTTCGGTCGGCAGGCAGTAGCGGCGCTCCTCCACTGAGGTTTTAGGATCAATCTGGGTGAACTTCAGGATACGGCCTTCTTCAACAAACGGTTTGAATCCCGCGTCGCCAACATCTTCGGCGTCCATACCCGGTTCGGCCCCGAATAGGGCCATTGGTTTGTCGCCTTGAAGCATCAGTTCCAACTCGCGGCCATAATGTGGCCCGACACCGGGCGGGACTGTGCGTTTTGACATGAAGCATCTCCAGATTGCTCAAGGACTGCACTGTCGCGAGAAACACTTCTGACGGCAATGCGCCAAGCCTGGCAAAGACTTCGACGCTGACGATCGGTTAGAGAGACGACCCAAACCCGGCTTGCCTTGACAAATCCGGCCTCCCATGCGCTTTTCGCGCAAATTTTGGACCGGGCTTTGATGCTTCGGCCGCAACTAGAACACCCCGGAATTTTGACATGACAATGCATCGTTACCGCAGCCACACCTGTGCCCAGTTGAGAAAGAGCGACGTCGGCTCTTCGGTTCGCCTGTCGGGCTGGGTGCATCGCGTGCGCGACCATGGCGGCCTGCTGTTCATCGACCTGCGCGACCACTACGGCCTGACCCAGATCGTCGCCGATCCCGATTCGCCGGCCTTCAAGATCGCCGAAACCGTGCGCGGCGAATGGGTGATCCGTGTCGATGGCGAGGTCAAGGCACGCTTGCCGGACACCACAAATGCCAACCTGCCGACCGGCGAGATCGAGATCTTTGCCCGCGAGATCGAGGTGCTGTCTGCGGCCAAGGAATTGCCGCTGCCGGTGTTCGGCGAGCCGGACTATCCCGAGGATATCCGCCTGAAATACCGCTTTCTCGACCTGCGCCGCGAGACGCTGCACAGGAACATCGTGGCGCGCACCAAGATCATTGCCGAGATGCGCAAGCGCATGACCGATGTCGGCTTCACCGAATTCTCGACGCCGATCCTGACGGCCTCGTCGCCGGAAGGCGCGCGCGACTTCCTGGTGCCGTCGCGCATCCATCCCGGCACCTTCTACGCGCTGCCGCAAGCGCCGCAGCAGTACAAGCAGCTGATCATGGTCTCCGGCTTCGACCGCTATTTCCAGATCGCGCCCTGCTTCCGCGACGAGGATCCGCGCGCCGACCGGCTACCCGGCGAATTCTACCAGCTCGACCTCGAAATGAGCTTCGTCGAGCAGGACGACGTGCTGTCGACCATGGAACCGGTAATGCGGGGCGTCTTCGAGACCTTCGCCAACGGCAAGCCGGTGACGCAGAAATTCCAGCGCATTCCCTATGAGGTCGCGATGCGCAAATACGGATCCGACAAGCCGGACCTGCGCAACCCGATCGAGATGCAGGCCGTCTCCGATCATTTCCGCGACTCTGGCTTCAAGGTTTTCGCCAACATCCTGGCCAACGATCCAAAGGCCGAAGTGTGGGGCATTCCGGCAAAGACCGGCGGCAGCCGCGCCTTTTGCGACCGCATGAACTCCTGGGCGCAAGGTGAGGGCCAGCCGGGGCTGGGTTACATCTTCTGGCGCAAGGAAGGCGACAAGCTTGAAGGCGCCGGTCCACTGGCCAAGAACATTGGTGAGGAGCGCACCGAGGCGATCCGTCAGCAGCTTGGCCTTGCCGATGGCGACGCCGCCTTCTTCGTCGCCGGCGATCCGAAGAAGTTCGTTACCTTCGCGGGTGCCGCGCGCACGCGCGCCGGCGAGGAGCTGAACCTCGTCGACCGCGAGCGCTTCGAACTCTGCTGGATCGTCGACTTCCCGTTCTTCGAATGGAACGAGGAGGAGAAGAAGATCGATTTCGCCCACAACCCGTTCTCGATGCCGCAGGGCGGTATCGAGGCGCTGGGTGGCGACGACCTGCTCGGCATCAAGGCCTTCCAGTACGACATGGTCTGCAACGGTTTTGAGATCGCCTCGGGCGGTATCCGCAACCATCTGCCCGAAACCATGGTCAAGGCGTTCGAGACGGTCGGGCTGGATCGCGCCACGGTCGAGGAGCGCTTCGGCGGCCTCTATCGCGCCTTCCAGTATGGCGCCCCGCCGCATGGCGGCATGGCGGCCGGCGTCGACCGTGTCGTCATGCTTCTGGTCGGCGCCAAGAACCTGCGCGAGATCACCATGTTCCCGATGAACCAGCAGGCCTACGACCTGTTGATGAACGCACCTTCGGAAGCCAGTCCCCAGCAACTGCGCGAGCTCTCTCTGCGCGTCGCGGCGGTGAAGAAGGACTGACGGCAGCGTTGCAACTGCCCTTTCTCCCCGTCTCTATACGGGGAGAAATGTCCGGCAGGACAATGAGGGGCGGCGCTGATTCAGGCGATTGGCGAACGGCCTTAGCAGTTGGCGCCTTCTGACAATCGGTTCAGCATCGAACTACAATGTGCAGGCGTTGGCGCCGCCCCTCATCCGCCTGCCGGCACCTTCTCCCCGTATAGTGACGGGGAGAAGGGAGCTAACTTCGATCAGTCTTCGTTGGCCGTCACATGGACGCCGAGCGTCTTCGGCAGGTCGAGCGGGTTGGACATCGCACCCGCCATGATCAGCGCGAACGGCACCGCTGCCGGCGGCTCGGCCGAAATCTCCAGGCTCTTCGGGTCGTCGAGGTATTTGCTCACAGCGGCCGTCACTTCGGCGGTCAATTCGGGATTGTTGAGCTGTGCCATGCCGAACGGCACGATCGCCTTGGCCTGGTTGGCGATGTCCTTGCCCGACATGCCCTGCTGCTTGCCGACATACTCAAGCACCTTGCCGGTCAGCGAATCGTCGTCGAAGCGGACCGAGGCGCCGTTGAAGGAAAGCTGCTG
Source organism: Mesorhizobium caraganae (assembly GCF_016836705.1). Classification (GTDB taxonomy): domain Bacteria; phylum Pseudomonadota; class Alphaproteobacteria; order Rhizobiales; family Rhizobiaceae; genus Mesorhizobium; species Mesorhizobium caraganae. Next base: position 9,760 of record NZ_JAFCGY010000061.1, read on the forward strand.
CAACAGGCCGAGCAACGCCATGCCTTGCGCCGAGTTGTCGGCCCCTTCGGGCTGCGCCGCCATCTTCTTCTGCATCTCCTGCATCGACTTGACGAAGTCGACCGTGTAGCCGCCGAGGCCGAAGGTCATGCCGAGCGTGCCGGCATTCTCGACCGAGATGTCGTATTTCGACAGGTCCATCTTGCCGTCGCTCGGCTGCCAGGTGCCGCCGATTTCGATGTTGCCCGATATGTTCTGGTAGCCCAAGGCGTTGATTGCTTCCTTGGACTTTGCATCGTCAACCAGGGTCAGGTCGGCGTTGAACTTTTCCGTGGTTGCGGAAAATTCCATCGCCTTGCCGTCGGCCGGGGGCGTGATCTGGACAGCAACGCCATCCACCGAGAAGGCGGTCTTGTCGGCAACCTTGACCGTCAGGTTTTCGAGTTCGGCCGACTTGTAGATCATCATCGAGCCGAGCGGGCCCGTAGCGCCCTCGGCCGGGATGTTCGCGTCATGAATGACGAAGGGGGTGAGGTTGAGCGTGACGCCGTCCTTGCTGTGCTTGAACGCGGACGTCGAGATGGTCGCGATATCGAATCCGCCATTGGCCTCGGTCACGCCTTCAAGCTTGACGTCGCCGATCGGCAGCGCTTCCTTTTCGGCCGCCGGTTTGACCGACACGCCCTGCAGCACCATGCTGGAATTGTCGCCGGTAACCCCGGTCCAGGTGATATCGACGCCCTGGACGGCAAGTGCGGCCTTCAACCGGTCGGCAACCGCCGCGTCCTGCGCAAAGGCGGCATTGAGCGGCAGAGTCAGCAAGAAGGTCGAAAAAGCGAGTTTCTTGAGTGTCGAGCGTTGGATTGTCATCGCGGGTTCCCTGAGAGAGTCCTGAAAAGTGTTTTCTTGAGTTCTGCGCCATCAACCATTCCGTGACGAACTGGACGGGAAAAAGGCGCTTTCCCGCAGATTTGTCGAAAATCACGGCGAAAGGCAAACCGGAGCGGGAGCCTTCGCTCGATGCGGTGAATATGTCATGAAGGTCGGGCTCCCCTGAATACCGTCTCCTGCCTTAGAGAGGGCGTGTAACAGATTGATGTTGGTTGGCAACAGCACTGCTACCGGTGCTGTTGCACAGGGACGGCAAGCTGGAACATGAAGTCCGTCACATCCGTCGTCGGATACTGAGCCGCCTTTCACAGCCCGGAGGCCGCAAATTGCGGATTTCCGCAGCTCCGCCTTGCCGCGAATCATCCGCTCGGCTAGTCCACCCGCATGGGAAAAAGGCTTTTGCCGCCTGAAGATGGCGGCGGTGACCATATCGAACCGGTCGATCTGAAGAAGGCGCTGGAAGAGCGTTATCTCGCCTATGCGCTGTCGACCATCATGCATCGGGCGCTGCCGGATGTGCGCGACGGGCTGAAGCCCGTGCATCGCCGCATCATGCACGCCATGCGGCTGCTCAGGCTCAACCCCGACCAGGGCTTTGCCAAATGCGCCCGCATCGTCGGCGAGGTGATGGGCAAGTTCCACCCGCATGGCGACCAGTCGATCTACGACGCGCTGGTGCGCCTGGCGCAGGACTTTTCCATGCGCTATCCGCTGGTCGACGGGCAGGGCAATTTCGGCAATATCGACGGCGATAACGCCGCCGCCATGCGCTACACCGAAGCGCGCATGACCGACGTGGCGACGGAACTGCTTTCCGGCATCACCGAGGACGCGGTCGACTATCGGCCGACCTACAATGAGGAGGACGAGGAGCCCGTCGTGCTGCCCGGCGCCTTCCCGAACCTGCTCGCCAATGGCTCGTCCGGCATTGCGGTCGGCATGGCCACCTCGATCCCGCCGCACAATGCCGCCGAGCTTTGCGATGCGGCCCTGCACCTGATCGAGGACCCGAGCGCGCCGGTGGCGAAGGTGATGGACTTCGTCCAGGGTCCGGATTTCCCGACCGGAGGCATCATCGTCGACAGCCGCGCCTCGATCCTCGAAGCCTACGAGACGGGCCGCGGCGGTTTCCGCGTCCGGGCCAAATGGGGCCAGGAAGACCAGGGCAGGGGCACCTGGAGCATCGTCGTCACCGAAATCCCCTATGGCGTGCAGAAGGCGCGGTTGATCGAGAAGATCGCAGAGCTTCTGATCGCGCGCAAATTGCCGTTGCTCGAAGATATCAGGGACGAAAGCGCCGAGGACATCCGCGTCGTGCTGGTGCCGAAGAGCCGTTCGGTCGATCCCGGCATCCTGATGGAATCACTGTTCAAACTGACCGAGCTCGAAAGCCGGTTCCCGCTCAACATGAACGTGCTGTCGCGCGGCAAGGTGCCCAACGTGCTGTCGCTGAAAGGCGTGCTGCAGGAGTGGCTGGAGCACCGGCGCGATGTGCTGATCCGCCGCTCGAAGCATCGGCTGGGCGAGATCGAAAGGCGCCTCGAGATCCTCGCCGGCTACCTGATCGCCTACCTCAACATCGACGAGGTGATCAAGATCATCCGCGAGGAGGACGAGCCCAAGCAGGTGATGATGGCCCGCTGGTCGCTCACCGACACCCAGGCCGAAGCCATCCTCAACATGCGGCTGCGCGCTCTGCGCAAGCTGGAAGAGTTCGAGATCCGCAAGGAGTTCGACGGCCTCACCACCGAGAAGAAGCAGATCGAGGCGCTGCTGGCGTCGAATGCCAAGCAATGGTCGACGATCAAGTGGGAAGTCGCCAGTATCCGCGACAAGTTCGGCCCCGAGACCGAACTCGGCAAGCGCCGCACCCAGTTCGCCGACGCGCCGGAACACGATTTGACTGACATTGCCCATGCCATGATCGAGCGCGAGCCGGTCACCGTGGTGGTCTCGGAAAAGGGCTGGCTGCGGGCCATGAAAGGCCATCTGGCCGACCATTCGACCTTGACCTTCAAGGAGGGCGACAGCCTCAAGCTCGCCTTCCATGCCCAGACCACCGACAAGATCCTGGTCTTCACCACCGGCGGCAAATTCTATACGATCGGCGCCGACCGGCTGCCGGGCGGCCGCGGTCATGGCGAACCGATCCGCATCATCGTCGACATGGACAACGACCAGGACATCGTCACCGCCTTCGTCCACGACCCCAAGCGCAAGCTGCTGCTCGTCTCCTATGATGCCAACGGCTTCATCGTGCCGGAGGAAGAGGTCGTCGCCAACACCCGCAAGGGCAAGCAGGTGATGAACGTCAAAGCGCCCGACGAGGCCAAGGCCTGCGTGCCGGTTTCGGGCGATCACCTCGCCATCGTCGGCGAGAACCGCAAGATGCTGGTCTTCGCGCTGTCCGAAATCCCCGAAATGGGCCGCGGCAAGGGCGTTCGCCTGCAGAAATACAAGGATGGCGGCCTGCTCGACCTCAAACCCTTCACGCTGGCGAGCGGCTTGTCATGGCAGGATTCGGCCGACCGTACGTTTACCCGGTCGCGCGAGGAGTTGGCGGAGTGGATCGGCGCCAGGGCATCGGCCGGACGGATGGTGCCGAAGGGATTCCCGCGGACGGGGAAATTTGGGTAGCTAATCTCCCCCCCTTGAGGCAGGGGAATCGCAGATAAGTTGATTGGCTCTTGCCAAGTAGGAAAAGAGGGATTCTTGAGAGGCTTTCTCGCTACAGAGGAGGCCGCGGTGCCGTTGATTATGTCTATCCTGCGAGAGGTTCGAG
>NZ_JAFCGY010000062.1 GCF_016836705.1 Mesorhizobium caraganae
TGGCAGCACCACCCGCCAATAGCTGGTCGAGAAGCTCGTTCGGTATCGCAGGCTCTTTGCGTCGGGACATAGTGGGATTCCTTTTTACCCATTATGCCCGCCCGTACACGGAAATCCTGACAGTCCCTTCAAAAGCCATCATTTCGATCACTATGTCGTCCTACGATGCCTGCTCTGGTACCTTTCCGACAATCTCAGCCTTCGCGGCCTGGAAGAGATGATGGCCGAACGCGGCCTGAGCGTCGATCAATCCACCCTGCATCGCTAATCGTGCACTTTTCGCCGCAACTGTTGGAGCGGTTCAACCGGTGCAAGCGATCCGTCACTGGCAGGTGGCATATGGATGAGACCTACAGCAAGGTCCGCGGACGATGGATGTAATCTATCCTCAGGCTCTTGCGCGCCATGGCCGACCGGAGCGCATGAATATAGCGACCACGAAAACTGAGGCTACCTCTGGGTTACGAAACTCCAACGTCTCGCTCAAGGAACAATCCATGATGAATTCCAAGCCACTTCAAATGGCAGATCAGTCTAAGCGCTTGGCCGGATCTAGCGAATGTTGCGAGATCTGGCGCTGAAGCCAAGCGGTGTCGGCGGCCTGGCTGCCGAAGCGAGCGGGAGCGCAGTGAGATGTGTCGAAGCTCGGCTTAACATGGGTTACAAGCTCGGCGGTGAGGCGTCCTGCCATCGCCGACCAAGTGACGCCTTCGGAATTCATAGCTGTGCAAAGGAACAGTCCTTCGACATCCGGCCAGGGCCCGATCAAGGGTGAACCATCTGGGGTGAATGATTCGGGGCCATTGATGAAGCGGCGGATGGGTGCGTCACCTAGAATTGGGAAAATCTCCATCGCACTCTGGAAATAGGGCGCGATCTTGTCCCAGTCGGGATTAAGCAGGGTGAAGGCGAAAGGATCGGGTAGGGCGGCTGCATCAATCGTCTTGGCGTTCTCGTCGAAGAAACCGACGAGCATGCCGCCCGCCTCCTCGCGACCGTATATCCGGCGCTCGGACATCGAGAAGGATGGAGTTGATGCAGCTAATCGCGGTGTTACGTCTGCGATAACGTAGAAATGCTCGCAGGACCATTGTGGTAGGGCGATACCGCTGGTCGCAAGCAGTAGACGGGACCACAGCCCACCCGCGACAACCACGGCATCTGCGGCAATGGGGCCGGTGGATGTGCTGAGACCGACAATGCGGCCGCTACGGATTTCCAGTCCGGTTGCCCTGCAATTCTCGACGATACGAACCCCGCGTTGCCGAGCGCCGCGCGCATAAGCAGCGGTAAGATCGGCGGGATTAACGCGGCCGGAAAGAGGATTGAGCCAAAAGAACGCAGCGGATGCGGGATCGAGCAGAGGATGCAGGCGACCGGCTTCCTCGCGCGAGAGCATGCGCCCGGCGATGCCTCGCATTGTGGCTCCACGATGGTACGATTCATACGTGCGTATGGCATCGGCGTCTTGAGCGAGAAACAAGCGCCCAGTCTTCAGCCACCCCGTGCTTTGCCCGGTTTCCCGCTCAAGTCTCTCTATTGTATCGAAGGCGTAGAGCACACTTGAGTCGTGACTGGGTACCGGGCGCCAAGTAATGTTACCAGCCGAATGCCAGGTTGTGCCGGAGCCCAGTTGCTCGCGCTCCAGCAATACAATGTCGCCCGCGCCCGCATTCGCCAAGTGCCAGGCGACGCTGCAACCGACAACTCCTCCGCCGACAACCACAATACGGCGACTCATGACTTGCCATCCACTGACGTTTTGTTCGTAGAACCCGCGCAACTTTAAGGTCGCGATCCCGTATATGGACGCCAAATTGCAAAGACCCAGGATACAAATGGGTCATAATCTATCCGTGTTTGATCGAAATGCGCGGGGCAAAGCGTCAGTGAAAATTCTCCCCGAAGCAATTCCGTACGGGCTGGTGTGCGCGATGTAATGCACTCGTCCTGCCGCTCTTCGTGCCATCGCAGGATTGCATTCGAGGTGTAGCTCCATATCGATTTTGTAGGGGGACGGCCGCCACGGAACCTCGAGGAAGGTGGCGGTCGGGGTTCGGCCCGCCTGGTTCTTTTGATCTGGTCCGAACACTGCCTCATGAGCAGCCGCCAGACCTCGGTCGACCCAGTGAAGCTGATTCTTGCGAACCTTGGGGTTAGAGTAAAGTTCGCCGCCAGCATCGCCTTCCGATGCGTAGATCATTTGAGAACGCCAACAAGAAAACCCGCCATCCGGGCAAGAGTTAGCATAGCACCGGCGACGAGAGGTGTTTGCTCCGCGGGTTTCAGAACAATCACGCAGCCGGCGGCAAGCGCCGGCGAAATCTTGCGCGCGACCATCGAGGCGGGAAAATTCCAAGGGGTATCCGACCACGCCAATCGGCTGTTTGATCACCAGCATATGCCTGTCGTTAGATGGCGGCGAAATCGTCTCGCCATAGATGCGATTGGCCTCCTCGGCATACCATTGGAGAGAGGCTGCAGCGTGGGCAATTTCAGACTTCGTCTCTGCAAGTGGCTTACCCATTTCAGTCGTCAAAATGGCTGATTTGCGCTTCGTCCAGGTAGGTGGAGTTGCAGATTGACCCGGCCACCGGGCTGCAGGTGCGGGAGGCCGCACCGTTGAGGATGCAGCGGCGACCAAGGCGCCATCGGGCTTGGGAGGACGGCCAATTCGCCCCCGTTCGCGGCCTTTCGAGCGCTCGGAGATGTTGGATCGGGCGACGTCCAGCGTCTCGCACACCGCCTTCATCGGGAACCGCCGTTCGGCCACGACAACGACCGCAACATTTTTTTGAGCCCGCCGCCGCGAGCGCGTCCTTCAGGATCTCGGCCTCCATCGTCTTCTTGCCGAGCAGGCGCTGAAGCTCGCGCACCTGGTTCTGCAACGCCCGATACTCCGATGCCGCCACGACCTCACCCTCGGCGCAGTCAGCGCCCCTTACGCCGCAGCTTGCGCCAGTGGAAGAGCTGGTTGGGTTGAACGCCGTTGCGCCGGGCGACAAGGCTCACCGTCACGTCAGGCGCGTAGGTCTCCTCGACCATCGACAGCTTCTCGGCCGTCGTCCACCGCCGCCGACGCTCGCGGCCGTCCAGAATCTCAATCTTCGGAATGCTACCAGTCATAGACATCACATTACTCCTATCCCTTATCAAGATGGAGATCGTGTCCGGATCATTTCGGGGGCTATTTCACCGCCCCTGGCGCCGCCAGCAGGCTGGGACCGCAGGTCGTTGGAGGGCCCGCCGCATGCGTCGTGAGGCTCGCGTCGAGCACCTTCCGGCGTCGCGCGTAGTTCCAAACCTGATACTGCTTCATTCCATTTCAATCAGTTCAAGTGCGTGCAGATGTTCCCGTCGACGGGGATGTCCAGGCCGATGTCGAGGATCGGCGCGCTATGTGTCAGCCATCCGACCGAGATCAGGTCGACGGCGGTGGCAGCGATCGCGGGAGCGGTTTTTTCCGTAACACGACCGGAAGCTTCGGTGATGGCGCGGCCACCAACCATTGCCACCGCGCGAGTGAGATCGTCGACTGACATATTGTCCAGCAGAACCGCGTCGACTCCCAGTCCAAGCGCGATGTCGAGCTGTTCCAGCGTGTCGACCTCGACCTCAATTTTCACCATGTGGCCTGCGGCGGCGATCGCCCGCTCGATTGCCGTGCGGATGCCCCCGGCGATCGCGATGTGGTTATCCTTGATCAGCACGGCGTCGTCGAGCCCGAAGCGGTGATTGGCGCCGCCGCCAACCCGCACGGCGTATTTCTCCAGCGCGCGCAGCCCGGGCGTCGTCTTTCGTGTGCACACGATCCTCGCCTTGTGGCCCCGCACGGCGTCGACAATCGCCGCGGTGGCAGTGGCAATGCCGCTCAGGTGGCACAGGTAATTGAGTGCCGTGCGCTCGGCCGTGAGCAGGCCCCGCGCCGGTCCGCACAGCTTCGCGATGGTCTCGCCGGCCGCGACATCGCTGCCGTCAGGGCGACAGATGTGCATGTCGACCGCAGGCTCCACAAGCAGGAAGGCGAACGCGACCAGATCGAGCCCGGCAACGACACCCGCCTGCCGCGCCCTGAGCAGCAACGTGGCCGTGCAATCATCGGGGATCACCGCATCGCTGGTCAGGTCGCCGCATCTGCCCAGGTCTTCCAGAAGGGCGCTGCGCACGATCGGTTCGATCAGGGTCGCGGGAAGGGGTGAGAATGATTTCATGTCAGGTGCTCCGTGTCGGGGCCCGCCAGCCGAGTGCGACCGCGGCCTGGATTGCCGTGCGCAATGTCAGCCGTAACGAGCGTGCATCTGCATCGCGCCCGGGGAAATCGGACCGATAGTGCGAACCGCGGCTCTCTTCTCGCCCCAGGGCCGCGATAGCGATCATCAGCGCCACCAAAGCCGGATCGGACGCGGCCTGGTTGACAGTGGCGATCTGCAGCAGTGCGGCTGCGGCCTCGCGCAGCGTCTCGCCGTCCCGGATGATGCCGAGTGCAGCGGAGACGACCGGGCGTATGCACGAAGGGTCTGGCCGCGGGGGCACGAGCGTATACAACAAGCGCCGGCGGCAGCCCGGCGATGCGCCGACGACGCTTTCGGCAACCCAGCCGGCTGTCGCCACCGCTTCCGTGAGCGAGTTGCTGGCGAGGCGGTTGGCGCCGTGGAGCCCCGTGCATGCAACCTCGCCACATGCCCACAGGCCTTCGACGGAAGTGCGGCCGGTAGCGTCCACCGCCACGCCGCCCATGTGATAATGCGCCGCCGTGCGCACGGGTATCGGCTCGATGGTGAGATCGATGCCTGCCTCTCGGCAAAGCTGCGCGATGGTCGGAAAGCGCTTCCCAAATCTCGGACCGAGACATTGCCGGGCGTCTAGAAACACGCGACGCCCGGCAGCAAGCTGATGCCACACGGCCCGCGCGACCACGTCGCGCGATGCGAGCTCGCCGCCAGGCGCGTCGGCGAGGAATCGCTGTCCTTTATCGTTGACGAGCACCGCGCCTTCGCCGCGCACCGCCTCGCTCACCAGCGGCATCGGCCGCCGCGGACCGTCGAGCGCGGTCGGGTGGAACTGCACGAATTCGAGGTCGGCGAGTTCTGCCCCAGCGCATGCGGCGAGCGCCAGGCCATGCCCACATGAGCCAATCGGGTTCCTGGTATCGCTAAACAGGCCGCCGATACCGCCGGTCGCGAGCACCACGCGAGACGTGGACATTGTGACTGCGCCCTTGCTTCCAACCGCGAGCACGCCGGCGATTGCGCCATCTTCCACGAACAGGCGGCGCGCCTCCATGCCCTCCAGGACTGTGATTGACGGCACGCGCCGCACGGCGGCCGCCAATGTGCGGACCAGCTCGCGGCCTGTGGCGTCGCCGGCGGCATGCACGATTCGACGGCACGAGTGGGCGGCCATTGCGTCTCAGGTCTTCTGCATGTTCCAAAACGGAATCCACGCCGGCACGCCGATGAGGCCTGTGAGCGTCTTGCGGCGCGCGATTGGCACGACACTTTGACCTATCAGAACCTGCGGCACATAGTCCCACCATATTCGCTGCATCTTGCGTGCCAGCGCCTTGCGCTCTTCGAGCGTTTCGACATCCGCCCATTTGACCCGAAGAGCCTCATATTCGCCGCTCTGCGGCCAGCCGAACCAACCTTTTTCGCCATTCATGGGCAGGGTGACGTCGGTGATGACATTGCCGAGGCTCGCTTCAGAATTCCCAGTGATGAAGATGCTCCAGCCTCCGTCTTCAATGGGGGCCTTATTCGCGCGGCGAGCGACAACCCCGCCCCAGTCGCTTGGCGCAAGCTCGGCATTGACCCCAATGTTCCGCAATGTGGCTGCCAGAAGCTGAGAGGCATTGCTTGCCTCCTTCCAATCCGTGGGCTGCAGGATGACGACTTTCTCGCCTGCATATCCCGCCTCCTTGAACAGTTGCTTGGCCTTTTCTGGATCGCCACCCTTTTTGAACCATCCGGTATTTTCGTCATTGGATACCGGCGTTTCGTTTCCAAACATCGAAGTGACGGTGCGGAAGTATTTTGGGTCACCAAACGCGGCGCGCAACATAGCCTCCTGATCGACCAGGTGAAGCATCGCTTGGCGGGCCTTCACATTGTCGAACGGCTTTTGCAGACAGTTCATGCGCACGAACATGTCACTGCCCGCCTTGTCGAGAACTTGGAGTTCAAGGTTGGGATCGCTCTCGATCATCGCTAAGAGATCGACCGGCGGCAAGAGCAAGAAATCAATTTCACCTGCTTGCAACGCCGCGAATGCAGTCTGCTGATCGGCGGATAAGCCGGTGTCCCAAATGACACGATCGACCTTTACGACCTTCCCGCCGGCCAGTCCGTCGGGCGCCTCGTTGCGTGGTGCGTATTTTTCGTTGCGGTCGTAGGTGAAGCTCGCGCCTTGCTTGGCAAGAGCGTGATTGAACTTGAACGGCCCAGATCCGATATTCGCGGTCACCTGCTCCGCTGGAGAAAGACTAGCGTCCTTCTCGCGCATGATGAATGGGCCTTGGAAGCCCAGGATGGTGAGCAGAGCCCCCAACGGTTCCTTGAGCGCGATTGTGAAGGTCTTGTCATCCTTTTTCGAAATATCCTTGGCCCGCGCCATAAGCAACTGCCCGCCGGGAGCCACTTGGCCCCAGCGACGGATCGAGGCCACACAGTCCGCCGCGGTAACGGCGGTGCCGTCGTGCCAGCCCAGACCATCGCGGAGTTCGAACGTATAGGTTTTCTTGTCGTCGGATACGTCCCACTTTCCCACCATCTGCGGATGGGGCACAAACTTGGAATCGGTCCCGAATAGCGTATCGTAAATCGCGAAGGCATGGGTGAAGGTGACGTCAGCCGTTGTAACGACCGGGTCAAACACACTGAGGTTCTCTATCACCATACGGACCGTTCGGTCGGGGGAAGTTTGCGCCCGCAGGACGGAAGGGAACGACAACGCCGTTCCGGCGGCGATGCCCACCTTGAAGAGATTGCGTCGAGAGATTGTCATGTTCAGTCCTCCCATTTGAGCCACTGGCGCCGTTGACCCGCGCTTATTCGGTCTTGTCGATACCACGATCGAAGGATTCGCCTGCCGGCTGTTGTAAACGCCTGATTGGGCGGTGGCATCTTGCGAACGCTAGCACCCGGGAGAGGAGAGCTTGCTTCAAAATGCATCAACTACTGAAATGCGAGCCGCACAGAGCGGCGTGGTTTGAAATGCGCCGCGCGGTCTGCTGCAGTTGCGTATCTCGCCGTCGCATGGCGGAGTGTCAAAAGGGAAAAGACCGGCATGGCAAGAGACGTTTCCGCCGTGCTCGACGAGGTGTTTGACAATGCCAGAGCCCACCTAGACGTGATACTGTGCCGCAGGACCGCGCCGTCGCGAAGGACACCGCGCCCCTTGACGCGCAGACAGTCGCTCCGGTTGTCTCGCAGGATGTCCTGGGTTCTTTCGAGGGTTCCCGAGCTCAATTAAACCGGAACCTCGTCCTTATGACAATCCTCCATTCCTGCATCGGCCGCGATCTGTTCTGCGGGTGCTCGGATGATGGACGCGATGGCCGGATGCGCTTGCGACCGTAGGCGAATGCCCCGGCATGAGCCGGGTTTTTCAGCAGGTCGGTTACCATCCCGGATCGATCCCGATCTGCTTCTGACCCGTCAGCGTCGCGACCAACATGTCGATTACCTCCGGTGCACCGCCATGAGCGAACCGCCCCTGGATTTCCTCTCGAATGGTGAGCGCATTTGCGAGGCTCGAGGTCGTGAACGATGGAAGATCGGAAATCGAGACAGGTGAGCGTAGCGATATGATCGCCGATCGAATTCCATTCACAGCGAGCCTGGAACCTCCAATTGCACTTAGAGGCGCCAGAGATCGGATTCGAGTCAATAGCCATCAGCCAGCCGCGGCTTGAACCCGTGCGGCGAGCCAGATCAAGATCGCTCACCTCGTTGCCGTCGCGGTTGAGCACGGCCGGGTTGGTCATCGGGTGGCCGACATTGCGCCAGCATCAGCGAGCACGAGCGCAGCGTGACGAGCTTGCCGCCCGGCCCGGTGTACTCGACGTCCGGCTCGGGTGGCGCGAACTACAAGCCGTGCCGCCGTTTCATGACCATTCCTGGCGTGGGTCCGGTGACAGCATTGGCCTTCAAGACGGCCATCGACGATCTCGGTCGATTCCGGCGATGGAGCGATTTGGGAGAGCATCTCGGACTCACGTGGCCGCGCGCCATGCATCGTTGAGGATCCCAAGCGGCGCCAGTCACTACGCACAGGTCGTCGCCCGTATACTGAGCCGCTATCCTTTTCGTGCCAAGCATCGGCGGTATCAGCCGCCATTGGACCGAAAACACAGACGACGCCGACTTGGTGCTCGGCTGCCAATTGCTCGCTGATGCCGCCGAGACGATCCTCCGTGGCGGAAGCAGGGAAAGGCTGACAATCCGCATGGGGCCATGAGATTGGTCACCGCCTAAAACCGCCGTCAAGCGTGCCAGGCTGTACCCTTCCGGCCGAGCAATACTCATTCGGCTGGATCCCGCGGTCCGAAGCACGAGGGTCCCAACGGTGTTAGCCATTTTTCTGCGGGTCCGTTTCGCCAAAGACGAGAGCGAGATGCGGCCCTTGTGAACCGATTATCGAACGAAGCGCTACCGCGAAGCGAAGGAGGATGTCGCGCAATGCGCCTCCGTTCCGAGAAGATCGTAATCGTTGCGTTCCACCTCTCAGACAGGAGATCACCCAATGCCGAAATAGGCCCTCTGCGCCGACGCATCAACGAAGACATGACGATCCGCAATCTGTCGCAGGCCGAGCAGCGACCCTACGTCAGCGCCAGCGCCAATAGACGGTGTTTCGGCCGATCATTCGGACTGAACGCGCAGGCCGCTGGCCGCACATTCACCCTCGGCGCTCGTAGCGCTTCCACCAAACTGAATCCGCGGTCAATTATGTCGACGATCGCCTGGACGGTTTCGCCGGGATCCGCGCGCTGCCTCCAGCACCGGACGACGGCGGCATTCAAACCGCAACCGCTTTGTGCGGCTCGCATTTCAGCATTCGACGCATTTTGGCGCAAACTGTTCTTGCCCAGGTGCTACTGATTTCTAAGATTTCGCCGCCCGCTCAGCTGTTTTGCTTAAATGAGCGGTGAATCTTTCGCTCGTGGTGTCAACACCGCGCCACTAGCTCAAAAGGGTCAGGGAACTGGAACATGACTATCTCTGGACGCCCGGCGGCGTGGTCTGACGAAAGCGACCGAGGCAAGCCCATGATCAACGCCATCGACGAGGTCTTCTCCGGCTGGGATCGAGCCGGAGAGCCGGGCGCGGCGGTCGCCGTCATCGACCGCGGCACCGTCGTGCACAAGGCGTGCTACGGCCTGGCCGATCTCGAGCATGGCCAGCCGGTCACCGCCTCGTCGCTGTTCTACATCTGCTCGATCACAAAGCAGTTCACGGCGACCGCGGTCTTGATGCTGGCAGAGGCCGGAAAATGCTCGCTCGATGACGAGGTGCAGAAGCACCTGCCGGAGCTGAAGCGCTTCTCCGACAAGATCACGCTTCGCCATCTGCTCAATAATGCGAGCGGGCTCCGCGACCATCTGACCCTGCTGGCGCTCTCCGGCATCACGCTCGAGCAGCCGATCAGCCGCGACGAGTTGTTTGACCTCATCACCCGGCAGACCACGCTCGAATTTCCGCCTGCCGACCGCTTCCGCTACTGCAACGCCAACTGGGAGCTGCTGACGTTCATTATCGAGCGGCTCTCCGGACAGAGCCTCCGCAGCTTCCTTTCCGAACGGATCTTCCAGCCGCTCGGCATGCGCTCGACCCGCCTTTGCGACGACAATCTCGAGCTGGCGCCGTCGCTCGCGCGATCCTACAAGCCGGACGGGCAGGGTCGTTTCCGCAAGGACGAGTTCGGCATCACCTTGAGCGGCGGCGGCGGCATCGTCTCCACCCTGGACGATCTGATACTGTGGCACGCCAATTACCGGCAGAACCGCCTCATGCCGAAGGATCTGATGCAGCGGCTCTCGACCCGAGGGGTCACTCGCTGGGGCGAGAGGATCGGATACGCGCTCGGCTTGCGCGTGCTCGACTACCGCGGTCAAGCGCTCTGGATGCATGGCGGCGGGCTGGCCGGCTACAGGCTCGAGCTCTGCCACTTCCCCGATGCCGATCTCGGCATCATCGTCATGGGCAACCGCGAGGATTTCGAACCGACCGTGGCGACGCGACGCATCGCCGACCTAGTGCTCGGCCAGCGCCTGAAGCCGCTGCCGTCTGCGCCCAGGACGCCACCGGTCCAAAACCTCGTCGGTCGGTATTACGACCGCAAGCAAGGCCACACACTGGTGCTATCGGCCGAGGGCGAACGGCTCTGGGCGGAGGTGGTCGATTACTGCTTCGGCCTCGTGCCGGTCGCCGCCGACCGGTTCGAGACGCTGGTCGGCCCGCATCCATTCTCGATCACCATCGCCGAAATGGACGCCGGTCGGCCGCAGCGAATCGAGGCGGAAGCCGATGGCGGCCAGCGCCTCACCTTCGAGCGGGCGGCGGCCCCCGCTCTCACCGCATCGCCGCGCGCGGATTATGTCGGGGTCTATGCCGGGCCGGATCTGCCCTTCGCCTATCGGATCGAGAGCGCCGGCGGCGCGCTCTCCTTGCAGATCGAACGCTCATATCCGCGGTCGCCGATCTCCCCGCTGCAGCCACTGTTTGAGGATGTGTTCGCCTTCGGCGTGCCCGATCTCAACGAGACGCGGAGCGGCACGCTGCGCTTCGAGCGCGGGCCTGGCGGCAAGGTCACCGCCCTCGTCTTTAACTTCGGCCGCATCTCGAACCTCAGGCTCGCACGGCAGCCTGCATAAGAACGATCCACCACGGCGACACAGAGAACACGGAGGAACAATTGAAAGCCGCGCTTAGCGCGCCCAGAATTCGTCGGACGTGAACAATGAGAGGAATCGGGCTTCGAGTTCCTTCGGCTGACTTTGGAGGGCGGCGATGAGAAGCCACAAAAGAGCCTTCAGCCACCTGAGCACGAGGAAGAAATTATGGTCGGCGGCGGCCACGATGGCGTTGACGGCGTCGCCTTGCTTGCTGGCGAGTAGTTGCGGTCCATCCGGTGCTTGGCCTCGATGTGGCCGATTACGGACTCGACCGCGGAGCGGCGACGCATCTGGCGCTTGGTGGCCGGGGTGACGCGGCGTTTCTGGCCGCTGGTGAAGACCCTGAACTTGTGGCTCTCCGGTGCGTTGTGGCCGCCATAGCCCCGCGTCGGCGAGGATGCGGCTGATGTCATTGCCGATGGCCTTTTCCCTGTCGGGGATGACGCTTGCGAGCACGTGGCCGTCACAGGGATTGCTCGGCAGCGCTTTTGCCTGCAGGGCGAACTGGCCGCCCTTCGAGCGCTTCAGCGTGGTGGCTACCGACGCCTTCACCCCGAACTCGTAGGGCGCATGGGCGCATGGGCCTTGCCCTTGCCGATGCATTCCAACCCGTGCGCGTGCAGGCTGTAGATCTTGCGGCCGCGCTGGCGCTGACGCTGCTCGAAAGCGGTGACGGCCTGGTAGAGCAGCCATTTGAAGAGCGCATCCAGCTGCGCATCGCCGGCGATCTGGCGGGAGATGTCGCGAAGGGTCGGGCCGCATAGGTCTTGAGCCTGCGTAGCGCCTTGTTGGCCCGCTTGAACTGCTTGGCGTGGGGAGAACCTGCTTTGTCAGAAGCCCGCACTCGCGCAACATCGTGGCTTGCGATCGCCAGGAGCGGCCCGACCATCGCCATCACCTCACCATCTGCGCCGGCCAGCTCGCGCACGCGGCCCGCAAAGCGTTGCGCGACGGCGTGCCGAGCTTGATGTCGGCCTCGCGCAGGATCACCCGCACCAGTTCTTGATCAAGCGCATCTCGTTGAGCACCTGCGGTGGCCACCAGCAGCGGGCGCCACAGCCGGCACTGGCGGCTCTTGAAATGCACCTGCCGATACTAGATGTTCGGTCCCGCCATGTGATGGCTTGGGTTTAGCCTGAACCTTTGCGGCTGCTCAGTCCAGATTTTGCAGATGTGCTCGAAGGGGGTTAGGCCGCTAAGGCTCTTCAGGCGTTTGGCGAAATTGTAGGCGTCGAGGAATGTTGCCAGGTGGGCACGCAGTTGATCATGGTTTTCATAGTAGTAGCGGCGCACGGTGGGGTGCTCGATATCGTTGCGGGCGCAGGCCACGTCGAAGGAATGGGCTCGGAAGATTTCCTTGCGCTCGATCATCGCCCTGATCTCGGGGACGCTCCAGCTTGCGCCTCCGGGCACTGTGAAGTGAATGCCGTTGTCGGTGAGAACGGTGTGGATCTTGTAGGGCACCAGTTCGATTAGCTTGCGCAGGAAGTCGGCTGC
>NZ_JAFCGY010000063.1 GCF_016836705.1 Mesorhizobium caraganae
GCTCGCAAGCCTGTCACCCAGAAATGCCTCAACCAGGCTCAATTGTCCCGTCCGCTTAACCGCCATTGCGACTCTCCCGGCTTTCGCCTTCAGAGAATCACAACCAGCCAATTACGCAACAGGCCCCCCAAGGGGAGAAGGAAGGCGTCTACCCCTTCCGCAGCGTCTCGACATCGGTCTTGCCGACATACCAGTCGCGCGCATTGACCTCTTCGAACACCACCCAGACATCGTCGTTGCCGAGCCCGGTGGCGTCCATGATGGCCGCCGTTACCTTTCTAGCGATGTCAGCCTTCTTGCCCGCCGGATCAGCGGCGATCACTTCCTTGACGATGCGGATGTTGACGAATGGCATGACGTCCTCCCCTTGAGGTGTGCCTGATGCCGCCACTGGCAGACGGCTTCGAAATCCGCTCCGGCGAACCGCATGGCGGTGGTTCCGGCAGCCGCAGCGCAACCGGCGTCGCGGGCATGCGCAGGAGCGCCATCAAGGGCCGCCAGAGAAGTGTTTCCAGCAGCCTCAATAGGTCTTGGCTCCATTCACCATCAGCCGCACCATGTAAAGCGACGTCGTGCCGGCGATGTAGAGGCAGTTCAGCTTGTTGCCGCCGAACACGCAATTGGCGGTGACTTCCGGCACCTTGACCTTGCCGATCAGCGTGCCGTCGGGATCGTAGCAGTGGATGCCGTCGGCGGCGCTGGTCCAGATGCGGCCGGCCTCGTCGAGCCGGAAGCCGTCGAACAGGCCGGCCGTGCAGTCGGCGAACACCTTGCCGCCCGACACTTTCTTGCCGCCCTTGCCGATGTTGAAGACCCGCATATGCGCCGGGTTTTGTGCGCCATGGGTGCGGCCGGTGTCGACGACATAGAGCTGGCTTTCATCGAGCGAGAAGGCAAGCCCGTTCGGCCGGACCATGTCGGTGATGACAGCCTCGACCTCGCCGCTGTCGGGATCGACCCGGTAGACGTAGCAGGCGCCGATTTCGCTCTCGGCCTTGTCGCCCTCATAGTCAGTGTCGATGCCGTAGCTCGGATCGGTGAACCAGATCGAGCCGTCGGAGCGCACCACGACGTCATTTGGCGAATTCAGCCGCTTGCCTTTCCATTTGGCCGCGATGGTGGTGATCGAGCCGTCATACTCGGTGCGGCTAACGCGGCGGCCCGAATGCTCGCACGTCACCAGCCGGCCCTGGCGGTCGACGGTGTTGCCATTGGAATTGCCGGAGGGCTGACGGAACACGCTGACATTACCGTCGGTCTCGTCATAGCGCAGCATGCGATTGTTGGGGATGTCGGACCAGACCACATAGCGGCCGGCAGCGAACCAGGCCGGCCCTTCCGCCCACTGACATCCGGTGAACAGTTTTTCCACCTGCGCGTTGCCATTGAACATCCGCGCGAAACGCGGATCGAGAATTTCGTAATGGTCTGCGGCCGCCATGCTTTTCCTCCGGGCATCACGTGACGCGCGGATCAAGCCAGCCTGCGGGCGAGAAGGCAAGATGGCGCATGCGCAATTTGTAAGACAAAAGGCATGCGGCCTGGCTGGCTCGCCAGCCTGCCCGGCCGGGTCGGTGATGTTAGCGCTGCATTAACCGGCTATGCGCTCTGTGCAATGGTGCATTGCAACATCTTCTTTTTGCATCGCACCATTCCTATGTCATGCTGCGTACAGTCAAGGGAGGAACAAATTCGCCGCTGATATGCGGCACGAAAGGACCTTGCTATGATCTTCGACAGTCTCATGACCCGCGCGCGCACCTCGATTGCCAAGCGCAAGCACTACAACCGCCTCGTCGCCGAAATCGAGAACCTTTCCGGCCGCGACCTCGCCGACCTGCGCGCCGATCGCTCGGAAATGCTCTACCAGGTCCGCAAGCAGATCTACGGCTGAGCGAACGGGCTCAGCCGATCCATTCGATCCAACGGCCATGGTAATCGCAATGGGCCAGGCGGCGTGTCTCGCCGCGCGGCCATAGGGTAAGGCTGAGCACTGCCCACTTCTTTGTGGGATCGCGCGGCTCCATCCTCAGCCTTGCGATAGGCGCATCGGCCGTGGCCTGTCTGCCCGCCCGCTCCAGGGTGGCGGTGATGGCATCCTTTGTCGCCCGCGGCAAATATTGCCACATGATCGAATGATAGAGCACGAAGGCGCCGCCCTGCTGCCGTGCGGCCAGCGCCTTCTCGACAAACTCCGCTGCATCCGCCCTGACAAGCAGCGGCGGCAACTTTTCGGCAAGTGACAGCGCGGCGTCGAGCCGGGCCAGCCGCGCTCCCTGATCGGCCCAGATGAAGGACCGAAGCCGTAGCCGCGCGGCCGCGTCGGCGAAGTCGACCGGCGCGATGTCGCAGCCGGAGCGGTGGCGAACGTTGATGTCTCCAGTCAGCGGAACAGCACGGCCACGCACCTCCGGCGCCAACCGGACGGGGGAGGCCGGGTCGCCCCACTCGGCATCGCCATAGCGATAGTGAAAGCTGTCGAACAGGAGATTGAGCCCGGCGCTGGCGCCGATCTCAAACAGATCCAGCGGCAAGCCGGTTTCGCGCGCGACCGTCAGAAATCCAGGCAGCAGCATCGCCGACCGGGCGATCTCATTCGTCTGCGGGGCGCCGGCGAGGCCAGCGACGATCCGCTCGTCGGATCGCGCAATTGCTTCCGGCAGCACCGCCGCGATCTCATCTTCGCTTGTTTGGTTGGGCGGATAAAGTTGTGTCAGTCGCTCATCTGCACCCGTCAGGACCAACGCGTGCAGCGCGCCGCAGAGCCGCAATGAGAGGCCGTCGGCGCGCGCGTCGCCCGGCCAGCCGAGCACCGCCTGCCCGGTCCTGGTGTTTGCGTCGAGAACCTTGGCCAGCGCACGGCATAGTTTCGCGGTGAACGGCGAGCCAAGCCCGTCGCAGCCTTTCGCCTGAGCCAGAAAATGATCGCGGATGTCTCGTTCGTCCATCGCGTTTCCGGTGCCTCAGCCCGGTGCCGCCAGCGCCTTCTCTATCTCCGGCAAAAGCAGCGTCTGCGCCGTATCAGGCGTCAGCGGCCCGACATGCTTGTAGGCGATCTTGCCATCCTTGCCGATGACGAAGGTTTCCGGCACGCCGTAGACACCCCAGTCGATGGCCGTTCGGCCGGCTTCGTCGACGCCGATGGCCTGGAACGGATTGCCGAGATCGCCGAGGAACCGGCGCGCGTTTTGCGGCTCGTCCTTGTAGTTCAGCGCTGCCATGACGAAGCGCTTGTCTTGCGACAGCGCCAGGAGCACCGGATGTTCTTCCCGGCACGGCGCGCACCACGATGCAAAGACATTGACCAGCGTCACCTTGCCGGCGAAGGTTTTTGAATCGAGGCCGGGCAGGTTTGACCCTTCCAGCGCCGGCAAATTGGTCTGCGGCGCCGGCAGGCCAAGCAGCGCCGACGGCACTTCCGCCTCGTCGCGCCCCGACAAAAGCTGCAACAGGAACAGCCCCGCAAGGCCGAGGAAAACCAGCAGCGGCAACAGCACAATCAGGCGGCGGCGCGGCGGCGCCGGCGTTTCGCTTTCCGTGCTCATGGTTTGTTGGCCCCAGTGCTGGCCCCGGTGCTGGCCTTGTCCGAACGCCGCCGTACGCCTGCTGCCTCTAGTTCTGCCAGTTCGCGTTTGCGGCCACGCTGGTCGAGCAGGATCCAACCGATCAGTCCGGCCAGCACGATCGCCGTGATGCAATAGGCGGCGGTGACATAAAGGGCGTGTGCGCTCATGCAGCCCGCTTCCCTTCCGCTGTCGCTTCGCCGTGCTCGATCATGGCCTTCCCATAGCTTTGCAGCTTCGGCTTCGCAATTGGCCGCTGCGCCGCAGCCGCCACGTCAATCCGTTCCATGCCGCAGCGCCAGCGCTGCCGCCACCGGCCCCAGCACGGCAAGAAACAGCGTCAGCGCGGCAAGAATGAGGAAGGGCTGCGCGAACGGGTCGGGATCGGCCACCGCGCCGTAGCTGGCCGACACGCCGAAGATTAGCACCGGAATGGTCAGCGGCAGCACCAGCACCGAGATCAACAGCCCGCCGCGCGGCAGCGCCACCGCCACCGCCGCGCCCGCCGCACCGATGAAGGTGATTGCCGGCGTGCCGATCAGAAGGGTCAGCGCCGTCGCGCCGATGCTGAGTGGCTCCATGTTCATGAATAGGCCGAGCAGAGGGGCGGCGACCACCAGCGGCAGAACGCTCCCCGCCCAATGTGCCAGGCACTTCACCAGCACCGTCAGCGCCAGCATATGGCGGTCATTGCCCAGCACCAGAAGATCGAGGGACCCGTCCTCGCGGTCGGCCTGGAACAGCCGGTCGAGGCCGAGCAGGCAGGCGAGCAGAGCGCCGATCCACAGGATCGCCGGACCGATACGGGCCAGCAGCTTCAGGTCCGGCCCAACGCCGAAGGGGATGGTGGCGATGACGGCGAGGAAGAAGATGACGCCAGTCAACGCTCCGCCGCCGGCACGGATGGAGAGGCGGATGTCGCGGAGGAAGAGGGACCACATTACGACGTGGTCCTTTGTTGAGGAAGGCGTTCTTGCACGTAGAGGACCGACATCAAGCGGCTTCCCCCATCGCCAACGCCTGCGCCCCATCCAACCCCAGCGGCAGATGCGTCGCCGCGACAACAATCCCGCCCTCCGCGCAGTGCCTCGCCATCAGCCCCGCGAACCTTTCCTCCGAAGCCTTGTCCAGCCCCGCCGTCGGTTCATCGAGCAGCCACAAGGGCCGATGGCTGACCAGCAATTTCGCTATTGCGGCTCGCCGCCTCTGCCCGGTCGACAGGTACCCGAACGGTAGATAGCCGATGCCGCCGAGACCGACCGTCTCCAGCGCCTCTTCGACACCCAACTGGCCATCGCCATTGAAATCGCGCCAGAAGCGCAGATTCTCCATCACGCTCAGCGCCGTCTTCATCGCGTTGAGATGGCCGAGATAATGGACGGCCGAAGCGATCGTCGGAAACGTCTCGCTGCCGCCCTCGATTCGCACATCGCCTTCAGCCCTCGGCAGCAGCCCGGCGATGGTCCTGAGCAGCGTCGATTTGCCTGATCCGTTCGGTCCGGTGACGACCAGCGCCTGGCCGTTCTCGAGCGCAAAGCCGATGCCGGAAAAGACCGTCTCGCCGCCGCGTTCGCCGCCCAGATTTTCGGCGATCAGCCGCATCCTTGCCCGTCCCGAAAACTTTACCGTGCGACAGCTGCCGCATCGCACAAAATTGCCTGTCGACTGTCTAGAACTATTCCAGAAAATTCTCTATATGCGGGACATCCGTGCCAGCGGTCGGCATGGGAACAGAATTTGCGCCGAACCAGCGCACGCGCCGCCTTGAACGGCTCGGGTTGCTTGGGAGCGGACAGCGGAAATGGCCGTACCCGCACCTTTGCGCGTGATTGCATGCCCATCGGCGTCCGTTCCCTTTCAGGCTGAACAGACAAGGACGGACCGCACGTGTCAAAATCCCTCGACAGTTTCAATTGCCGCCGCACCCTCACCGTGGGTGGCGCGGACTATGTCTATTACAATCTGGTCGAGGCCGAGAAGAACGGCCTCACCGGCATCGCCCAGTTGCCCTATTCGATGAAGGTGCTGCTGGAGAACCTTTTGCGCAATGAAGACGGCCGCTCCGTCACCAAGGAGAGCATCCAGGCGGTTGCCGGCTGGCTGACCGACAAGGGCACTGCAGGCGTCGAGATCGCGTATCGCCCGGCCCGCGTCCTGATGCAGGATTTCACCGGCGTTCCAGCGGTGGTCGATCTCGCGGCGATGCGCGACGGCCTCAAGGCGCTCGGCGGCGATCCGCAGAAGATCAACCCGCTGGTGCCGGTCGACCTCGTCATCGACCATTCGGTCATCGTCGACGAATTCGGCACGCCGATGGCCTTCGCCCGCAATGTCGAGCTCGAATATGAGCGCAACGAAGAGCGCTACAAGTTCCTGAAATGGGGCCAGCAAGCGTTCCGCAACTTCCGCGTCGTGCCGCCCGGCACCGGCATCTGCCACCAGGTCAACCTCGAATATCTCGGCCAGGTCGTCTGGACCAACACCGAGGACGGTGAAACCACCGCCTATCCCGACACCTGCGTCGGTACCGATTCGCATACCACGATGATAAACGGCCTTGGCGTGCTGGGCTGGGGCGTCGGCGGCATCGAGGCAGAGGCCGCCATGCTCGGCCAGCCGGTCTCCATGCTGTTGCCGGAAGTGATCGGCTTCCGCCTCACCGGCAAGCTGAAAGAAGGCGTCACCGCCACCGACCTCGTGCTCACCGTCACCCAGATGCTGCGCAAGAAGGGCGTCGTCGGCAAGTTCGTCGAGTTCTTCGGCCCCGGCCTTTCCAACATGACGCTGGCCGACCGCGCCACCATCGGCAACATGGCGCCCGAATATGGCGCCACCTGCGGCTTCTTCCCGGTCGACGGCGAGACCATCCGCTATCTCACAATGTCCGGCCGCGAGGAAAGCCGCATCGCGCTGGTCGAAGCCTATTCCAAGGCGCAAGGCATGTGGCGTGACTCCGGCTCGGCCGATCCGGTCTTCACTGACCTGCTCGAGCTTGAACTCAGCGAGGTCGTGCCGTCGATGGCCGGCCCCAAGCGCCCCGAAGGCCGCGTTGCGCTGGAAGGCATTCCGGCCGGCTTCGCCAAGGCGATGGAGACTGAATACAAGAAGGCCGCCGAAATCCACAAGCGCTACGCCGTCGAAGGCACCGACCATGATCTCGGCCATGGCGACGTCGTCATCGCCGCCATCACCTCCTGCACCAACACCTCCAACCCGAGCGTGCTGATCGGCGCCGGCCTGCTGGCGCGCAACGCCAACCGCCTCGGCCTCAAGCAAAAGCCCTGGGTGAAGACGTCGCTCGCGCCCGGCAGCCAGGTAGTCGCCGAATATCTCGAAAAATCCGGCCTGCAGAAGGAGCTCGACCAGATCGGCTTCAACCTGGTCGGCTTCGGCTGCACCACCTGCATCGGCAATTCCGGCCCGCTGCCGGCGCCGATCTCCAAGACCATCAACGACAAGGGCCTGATCGCTGCCGCGGTCCTTTCCGGTAATCGCAATTTCGAAGGCCGCGTCTCGCCCGACGTGCAGGCGAACTACCTGGCGTCGCCGCCGCTGGTCGTCGCGCATGCGCTGGCCGGCACGGTCACCAAGGACCTCACCACCGAACCGCTTGGCGAAGGCCGCGACGGCAAGCCGGTCTACCTCAAGGATATCTGGCCGAGCTCGGCCGAGATCCAGGAGTTCATCGAGAAGAACGTCACCCGCGAGCTGTTCGCCCGCAAATATGCCGACGTCTTCAAGGGCGACGAGTATTGGCAGAACGTCAAGGTGCCGGAAGGCCAGACCTATGCCTGGGACGACAATTCGACCTATGTGCAGAACCCGCCCTATTTCGCTGGGATGACCGCCGGTTTCGGCAAGATCGGCGATATCAAGGGCGCGCGCGTGCTCGGTCTCTTCGGCGACAAGATCACCACCGACCACATCTCGCCGGCGGGTTCGATCAAGGCGGCGTCGCCGGCCGGAAAATACCTCACCGACCATGGCGTCGGCGTTGCCGACTTCAACCAGTACGGCACGCGGCGCGGCAATCACGAGGTGATGATGCGCGGCACCTTTGCCAACATCCGCATCCGCAACCACATGCTGGGCGAGAACGGCCGCGAGGGCGGCTACACCATCCACTACCCGTCGAAGGAAGAGGAATCGATCTACGACGCGGCGATGGAGTACAAAAGGGAAGGCGTGCCACTGGTCATCTTCGCCGGTGTCGAATACGGCAACGGCTCGTCGCGCGACTGGGCGGCCAAGGGCACCAACCTGCTCGGTGTCCGCGCCGTCATCGCCCAGTCCTTCGAGCGCATCCATCGCTCCAACCTGGTCGGCATGGGCGTCATCCCCTTCGTCTTCGAGGAAGGCACCTCATGGGCCTCGCTCAACCTCAAGGGCGACGAGATGGTCGAGATCGACGGCCTGAGCGCCATCAAGCCGCGCCAGACGATGATCGCCAAGATCACCTATGGCGATGGCACGGTGAAGAACGTGCCGATCATCTGCCGCATCGATACGCTGGATGAACTCGACTACTTCAAGAACGGCGGCATCCTGCAATACGTGCTGCGCGATCTGGCCGCGTAGGGAACAGGGCGTAGGCAGTAGGGAATAAGGCCTCCTACTGCCTACTGCATACTGCCTACCGCCCAGTCTTTCCAAAGCATTGGCCGGGCGCACGGAAGTTCCGCCCTGTTTGCTTGCAGTAAAAACCGGCTGGGCTCAGCAAGATCTGCCGCAAGCTCCTGATGCCATGCTCCCGATCGAACCGGGCGGTGAAGTGCACCGTCCTGTAGCGGCCATACCCGCGGTTGCGGCAGCAAAAATTTCACCGCAACGTGACTTCCCGTTGACTGTCGCTTCTGCCACAAATCTGGGCAACCAGAACAAGGCCGGCGTCACCGGCGGGAATCGGAACGGCCATGGCACCTCGACAACCTCTCCGGCTTGCGGCTTTCGCGCTGGCCTTCTCGGCGCTTGCCGGGACCGGGTTTGCCGAGGAGTCCGGCGCCACCCAGGCCGACAAGCCGCAGACCGACAAGCCCCAGATTGACAGGCCCTTGGGCGTCGTCGAGCTTTTCACCAGCCAGGGCTGCAATTCCTGTCCGCCGGCCGACGCTTTCTTTGCCGAGCTGGCAGCCAAGGACAACGTCGTCGCGCTCGCCTACCACGTCAATTACTGGGACTATCTCGGTTGGCAGGACACGCTGAGCAACAAGGACAACACTGACCGGCAATATGACTATATGCGCGCCTTCGGCACCCGCTCGGTGTACACGCCGCAAGCCGTCATCAATGGTCGCAGCCATGTCAACGGCGCCAGCCGCAGGGAGGTCGACGGTGCGCTTGCCCGCATGGAGAAGTCCGGCGAAGGCATGCGGGTCAGCATCAAGGTCAGCCGCACCAGCGACCGCGTCATGATCGACACCGGCGACGCCGGCAGCGGCCCGAGCGACGCCCATGTCGTCATCGTCTATTTCGAACCGCCGCAGACGGTTACCATCGCCAAGGGCGAGAACACTGGCCGCAGCATGACCTACTGGAACGCCGTCACCGGCATCCAGACCGCCGGCATGTGGCACGGCAAGGCGCAGCGCTATGAGTTGCCGATGACCGAGATCGCCAAGAAAGGCGGCTGCGCCGTGCTGCTGCAATCGGTCGGCAAGGACGGCCTGCCCGGCCCGATTTTGGGCGCCGCGTTTATTCACAAGCCGTAGCGCCACCTCTTCCTTCTCCCCCTGTGGGAGAAGGGAAGCGCATCGCCCAACAAAAAACCGACGTCAGCTTGCTTCTGACGTCGGTCATTTAGGTTTTGGGATCGTCGCACCCGGTCTCTCCCTAAGGAAAGTCCGAGGTTGGTTCGATCCGACGCAGACCCGTGGGCGGGGGGCTTGGGGTTTACGAGCCGGTGCCGGACCGAACCGTCTCAGGCAACGCCGGTAAATTCGTCGGACATTGGGGCATGAGCGCGGATAAAATAAGGCAGGAATGTGGCGGAGCATCACCAATTCAAACACCGCGTTTTATAAAAGTGACTGGACGTTGCGAAAACAGCGCAGCCCGGGGATGGTTAGCCGGGTCTTGCAATTCCACCGCGAACACGCCAACTTCTGCAAGCGAGATTCATTTTTAAAGGGATCGCGGTATGACCGATCGCAGCAGCGGTGGAGCGGAGGATGGGGACTCATCCGCAATATTGATCCCGCTGCAGGAGGCGCGACGCGAACGCCTCGACCAGCCGGTTCGCTTCGACCGGCGTGAACTCGATGAGATCCTGAGACTCTACGGACGCATGGTCGCCGCCAATGAATGGCGCGACTACGCCATCGATCATCTCGCTGATCGCGCTGTGTTTTCGGTCTTCCGCCGAGCCAGCGAAGTGCCGCTGTTCCAGATCGTCAAGGATCCGAAACTCGCGCGACGGCAAGGCGCGTTCGCCGTCATCGCTGCCGGCGGCCGCATCCTCAAGCGCGGCCAGGAACTCGGCCGCGTGCTCGGCGTGTTCGATCCCAAGCTGAGAGTTGTCGAGGCCTGAGTGGGAATTGAAGAAATAGAGAGTTGAGGAATTGAGAAGACGGGATTTCTCCAGGACTGAGTCCCTTTTTTCTCCAATTCTTCAGTTCATCAATTCTCCAGTTCCCAAATCCTAAGTTTCCCAGTCTATTTCCCGCCAAGACTCTCGCGAAATTTCCGCTCCGGCAGCGAATCCGGATCGGGCGGAGCCGTTGCCCCGCCATTCAGCGGCAGCTGCATGAACACTGTGTCCAGCCAGCGCCCATGCTTGTAGCCGGAACCTTCCAGACGGCCGGAATGGCGAAAGCCAAGCTTTTCATGCAACCGAACCGACGCGCTGTCGGCGTGACCGTCGCCGATCACAGCGATGATCTGGCGAAAACCCGCGACCCGGCACGCCTCGATCAGCGCCTGCATCAGCAGCAGCCCGACGCCCCGGCCTTTGGCGTCAGGCGCGACATAGACCGAATCCTCGACGATGAAGCGGTAGGCTGGGCGCGGGCGGAACGCGCCAGCATAGGCGTAGCCAAGCAGCCCGCCGTCCTTTTCCGCCACCAGATAGGGGAAGCCGCCAGTTGTCAGGCTGTCGAAGCGCGCGCCCATCTCGGCGCGGCTCGGCGGCTCCAGTTCATAGCTCGCCGTGCCATGCCTCACCGCATCGGCGTAGATCTCGGTGATTCGGTCGAGGTCGCCCTCCAGCGCGGCTCGTATGGTAATAATGCTCATAATTTGTGCAAACGATTCATCTGCCTGGCATCACAGCAAAGGCCGGCACAAAAGAAAAGGGCGGCCGTTAGGCCGCCCTCAGACTGCTGACAAACCCCTGGCATTTGCCGGGGGTTTTTGATTCACTGGGTCATGTTGAAGCGACCCGCCCCTGAACAGACCGCACTTGAGATGGTAACGTTGGATCAGTTGGTTCCGGCTGATCA
>NZ_JAFCGY010000064.1 GCF_016836705.1 Mesorhizobium caraganae
TCCTCTCGTTGAAGGAACTCCATGGTCGGATCGCAGCTTCTACCCGCTCAAGACCAATACCTGTCGCGCCATCTCAGAACGAGGCGCCCCTCCCGCGAAGCGGGTTCGTGCATGAGGCGCGAAGCTGCCATTCTCGCACGATCAGCCTTGCCCCAAAAAAACAAGGCCCCTCCCGGGGCCTTGCCATATCACCTCAATGCCAGGCTCTCGCCCCCTCACTTCCCCATCAGCTGCTTGGCATTCTCGGCCGTGATAGCAGTCGTCTCCACCGTCACCGTCGGTTCAACCTCAGTCGCGCAATCGAGCAGGATCTTTTTCGACATCTCGATCGCTTCCTTGGCGCCCGTCGGGTAGGTGAAGGTCGCGGCCCAGTCGCCCTTGGCAACCGCCTCGATGCCGCCGGCCGGGCCTGGCAGGCCGTCTGTGCCGATGATCTTGACGTCCTTGCCCGCGCCCTTGGCGGCGAGCAGCGCGCCGGCGGCCATCATGTCGTTGGAGGCGTAGAGCACCTTGATGTCGGGGTGCGCCTGCAGCATGGCGGCGAAGGCGACTTGCGCTTTGTCCGGCACCCAGTCGGCGGCCTGCTCGGCCACCACCTGGATCTTGGCGTTTTCCTTGACGCCGTCCTTGAAGCCGTTGAGGCGCTCCACCGCCGGCGTCGAGCTCGGCAGGCCCTCCAGCACGGCCGTCTCGCCGCCATCTGGCAGCAGCGTCTTGGCGGTGTATTTGCCGGCCTCGAGCGCGATCTTGTAATTGTCGCCGCCGATGAAGGCGGTGTAGTCCTTGCCGGGGTCGCCGACCGTCTTGCGGTCGAGCTCGATGACCGGGATGCCGGCATCCATGGCGCGCTTCACCGCCGGCGTCAGCGGTGCGGCCTCGAAGGGCGAGATCAGCAGGATGTCGACCTTCTGGGTGATGAAATTGTCGACCTGCGAGGTCTGCGTGTTGACGTTGCCGGCGCCGTCGGCGATCTGCAGCGTGAAGCCAGGCACTTCCTTGGCAGCCGCCTCCAGCTCGTCATTGACGTGCTGGCGGTAGGGCTCGGCATTGTTGGCCTGCGAAAAGCCGATGATGAACTGGCCGTCCTTGGCGCAGGCTTTCACCAGCGGCTCGGCGGCATCGGCGGTGCCGGCAATGCACAGGCCGGCGCCGGCCAGAAGCACGGCCTTGAGGGTCGATGCTCTTGTAATGGTTCTCATAACTCACTCTCCTCCTCGTCGGGCCGGGGGGCCAGACCTTGGTTGACGTTTCGCCGTCTTCCTCCTTGTTTGTTGATGCATGTCGTTGTCGCAAAACCGATTTCACTTTTGCGCGACATGCATTAACGACCCAAGCCCTCGCGGCGGCGAACGAGGGATTGAAGCACTGCCGCCAGAACGATGATCGCGGCGGTCGCAAGCAACTGCATGGCGGGCGTGATGTTGTTGAGCTGCAGGATGTTGGCGAGCGCGCCCAGCATGATGGTGCCGGCGACGGTGCCGACCATCGAGCCGGCGCCGCCGAACAGGCTGGTTCCGCCGATGACCACGGCGGCGATGGCTGTCAGCTCATAGCCCATGCCGTCATTGGCGCTGCCGAAATTGAACTGGCCGGCATGGACGATGCCGGCAAGGGCGGCGGCAAAGCCGGTGATGGCGTAGACCGAGATTTTGACCATCGAGACCGGCACGCCGGAGATGCGCGCGGCGCGCTCATTGCCGCCGACCGCAAAGACATAGCGGCCGAAGCGCGTGGTGTTGAGGACGATGGTGGCGATGGCCGCAAAGACGATGAAGACAAGCGTTGCCACCGGCACGGTGTTGTTGAACAGGCGCTCGCCCAGCACGGCAAACACCGGCGGCGCCAGGCCCGGCCCGTCGCCATAGGAGATGTTGATGTACTGATTGCCGGAGACGACCAGCGCGAGACCGCGCGCGGCCTGCAGGCCGGCCAGCGTGACGATGAAGGGTTCGAGCCGGAAACGGGTGGAGATGGTGCCCTGGATGGCGCCGAAGACGATGCCCATGACCAGCACGGCGAGGATGGTGGGGATCAGCCCGAAGCCGCCGGAGATCATCATCGAGGCGGTGACGACGCTGGACAGGCCGAGCACCGCGCCGACCGACAGGTCGATGCCGGCGGTGATGATGACGAAGGTCATGCCGATGGCGATGATGCCGGTCTCCGACACGGCGCGCACGATGTTGGCAATGTTGTCTGGGTTGAGGAACAGGATCTCGCCGTGGCGGCGCGGCGAAAAGATGATGCCGCCGATCGCCACCAGCACCAGGCCGATCAGGCTCTGGAAGCGCACGATCAGCGCCAGCGGGTCGCGATGTTTTTGAGGCGCCGCCGTCACGGGTGCGCCTGCCGCTGAAATCTTCTCGTCAGACATCAGGCCTCCCTGCCATTTGCCGCGGCCAGCACCGTGTGCTCGTCGACGCCGCCCATGAATTCCGCCACATTGCGCCCCTGGCGCAGCACCACGATGCGGTCGCACAGACCAATCAGCTCCGGCATCTCGCTGGACGCGACCAGTATGCCGAGCCCCTGCGCCGCAAGCGCCCGCAGCCGTGCGTAGATCTCGCCCTTGGCGCCGACATCGACGCCGCGTGTCGGCTCGTCGAGCAGCAGCAAGCGCGGGTTGCCGAGGATTTCCTTGGCCAGCACCACCTTCTGCTGGTTGCCGCCGGAAAGCGCGCCGACGGCGATGTCCGGGTTTTTCGGGCGGATGTCGAACTGGCCGAAAGATTCCTTCACCGCCTCGGCCTGGCGGCGCGGCGAGACCAGCCAGTTCGGCGATATGCGCCGGATGACCGACATCACCAGATTGAGGCCGACCGCCATGCGCAGCATCAGGCCTGAGCCCCTGCGGTCGTCGGTGACGAAGGCGATGCCCGCGTGGCGGGCGGCCTTGATGGAGTCGAGTTTCACCGGCCGGCCCGATATGGCGACCTCGCCCTCCCAGTGGCCGGACAGGCCGGTGCCGTAGAGCGCGGAGAGCAGCTCGGTGCGCCCTGCCCCCATAATGCCGGCAAGGCCGACGATCTCGCCTTCATGGACATCGAGCGACACGCCCTGCGGCGCCTGCCAGCCGGCGCTGTCGCGGGCGAGCTTGAAGCTTGCATCGCGCAGGCTGAGCAGCGGTTTTCCCGCGCCTTTGGCACGCTGCGGATAAAGCTCGTCGAGCGGACGCCCGACCAGCAGCCGCACCAGCTCGGCCTGCGGCGCGTGTGGCTCGGTAATCCCGGCGACACGGCCGTCGCGCATCACCGTCACACGGTCGGCAATGCCTGGCACTTCCTCCAGCCGGTGCGAGATATAGACGATGCCGACGCCGGTGGCGGCGAGCTTCCTCATGATGTCGAACAGCCGCTCGACTTCGCCGACGGTGAGGGCTGCCGTCGGCTCGTCCATGATCAGCACGCGCGAGGCGTAGGACAGCGCCTTGACGATCGCCACCACCTGGCGCTGGCCGATCGACAGATCCGCCACCATCGCCCCTGGATCGATGGCGATCTCGATCGCTTCCAGTCGCTTCTTGGCCTCGCGGCGCATCGCCGGCACGTCGAGGAAGCCGCCCGGACGCATCAGTTCGCGGCCGAGGAAAAGATTGGCCGCCACATCGAGCGACGGCACCAGGTCGAGCTCCTGGAAGATGGTGGCGATCCCGGCGGCTTGCGCCTCGCGCGGGTTGTTGAAGCGCACCGGCTTTCCGTCGATCTCGATCGTGCCTTCGTCCGGCGTGTAGACGCCTGAGAGAAGGTTCATTAGCGTCGACTTGCCGGCGCCGTTTTCACCGAGCAGCGCGTGGATTTCTCCCGCCTTGAGGTCGAAGTCGACACCGCGCAGCGCCTGCACGCCGCCGAAGCGCTTTACCGCGCCTGTCATCACCAGCAGCGGCGCGGTCATTTCGGCCTCCCGCAGGATTGGCGGGTTTGCAGCGTTGCCTGCAGCCGCACCGAGCGCGGCGCGGACGCGGTCGACGCGATGCGGGCGCTAAGCAGCGCCGCCGCCTGCCGACCGATCTCGGTGCAGGGCTGCTCGATCAGCGTCAGCCTGGGCTCGAAACAGTCGGCCCATTCGAAATCGTCAAAGCCGACCAGCGACAGATCGCGCGGGATCGAAAGACCCTTTTCGCGTATGGCGCGGACTGCCCCGATCGTCGTCATGTTGTTGCCGGTGACCAATGCGGTGGGCGGCGTGGGCAGCGAAAGGATCGCGTGCGTCGATGCGGTCGCCGCCGCCGTGTCGACATTCTCCGGCGAGACATAGTGCGGCACGCTTTCAAGTCCATTGGCGGCGAGCGAAGCCTGGAATGCCTCGATGCGCTCGCGCGTCGTCGCCAGCCCCGGCTGTCCGGCGATGTAGCCGATGCGCTTGTGGCCGAAGGACGCGACATGGTCGATCAGCGCCCGCATCGCCGTGTCGTTCTCGACGCCGATCTGGTCGAAGCGGTCGTCGGCGAAACGGTCGATCAAAACGCACGGCACTTTTTTGTCGGCGAGATAGTCGATGGCGCGCTGCGGCGAACCCGACGGCGCCAGAATAACGCCGTCGACGCGGCGCTGGTGGAAGGCGCGCACCACTTGCAGCTCGCGGTCCGGGTCTTCCTGCGTGTCGGAGAGAAAGACCATCAGCCCGAGCCGCGCGCATTCGGCCTCGACGGCGCAGATGATGTCGGTGAAATAGGGATTGGAAATCGCCGAGATCGCCAGGCCGACGCTGTTGGTGGTCGAGGCCTTCAGCGAGCGCGCCAATTCGTTGGGCTGATAGCCCATGGCGGCAATGGCGTCGTTGATCAGCTTCGCCTTCTCCAGCGACACGAAGCGCGTGTTGTTGACGACATGCGAGACGGTCGACACCGACACGCCAGCGCGCCGCGCCACTTCAGCCATTGTCGGCAATAAAATGCAGCGCCTGCAAGCGCTCCTCCCTATGCGTTTCCCGTCCGCTCTATCGGCGGATTTTGCAGGAGCTTAGGGTGATCGAAACGTTTGCGCAATCGATTCGATGGAATTTTTTGGTGGGGCTCATCCCCCTCGAGGGGAGATGTCGCCGAAGGCGACAGAGGGGGTCGCCGCGCGTGAAGCGCCAACGTAATTTACAGAATCAGGCTGAGCCCAGTCGAACCGACCCCCTCCGGCCGCTTTGCGGCCATCTCCCCCTCAAGGGGGGAGATCAGCAGCGTTCAGCGCCCAGCAAACTCCGCCACCAACGCCTCATACGCCTCAAGCGTCGGCAACGCCTCGTAGCTGTGCACCGCCGGCGTCTCCGCCCAGGGCAGCTTCTCGCTGGTCCATGTCTCGATGAACGGCGTGAACCAGCCGGGCTCGTCGAGCATGGTCGGGCGCAGATTGACGAACCAGTCGAGGCCTTCGGGGCGGGTGAACATCCATGTCATGCAGTAGGCGCAGAAATAGTGTTTTGACGCGCCGTGCAGGCCGCCAATCACCGGCTCGCCTTGCGTGATCTCGAAGCCGTCCGAGGGAATGGCGGCGCTCAGCGAATAGGCGCTGGCCGACATGGTCTGGCAGCCGGTGCAATGGCAGGCCATCGTCAAAAGCGGCTTTGCGGAAATTTTCAGCCGCACGCGTCCGCAGCGACAGCCGCCTTCGGCCGGCAAGGTCAGGGTTGGCAAGGCAGCCTCCTGTCTTCGTCGAGATTCGTGCGCTTCAGCTGCCGGTCAGCGCCTTGGTCGTCACCAGCGTGGCGCCGGCATCGGTGAAGTCGGCATTGTACCGGGCGATAATCTCGGCAGCAGTTGCGTCGGGCGTGTCCAGCGTGGAATGGGCATCGGACACGACGGTGACGGCAAGGCCTTCGGCCAAAGCGCCCTTGACGGTGCCGGCGATGCAGAAATCGGTCTGCGCGCCGGCGAGCACGACTTCATCAGCACCCTGCCCGGCCACCCATGCGCCAAGCTCGGGATTGGAAAAGGCGTTGCGCACGGTCTTGGAGAAGGTCGGCTCGTCCTTGGCCTGGCCGAGTTCCGGCCATACCGGCCAGCCCGGCTCGCCCGGCGCCAGCGGATCGCCGGCCGGCCCGTCATGCCTGATGAAAGCGACCTTGCGGCCCTCGCGCCGCGCCCAGTCGATCAGGGAGCGGGTGCGCTGGGCAATGCCCGGCGCATCGTGGATCGGCGGCTCGACGCGCCCGTCGAACATGTTGGTCTGGAGATCGATGACGATGAGGGGAGCGAGTTTTGACATGGCGCGAAGATAGCGCGGGTGGTGGGAGGGTCAAGGCGCTGATCTCCCCCCTTGAGGGGGGAGATGTCGCCGGAGGCGACAGAGGGGGTCGCCGCGCGTGAAGCGCTAACCTCCATCTGCCGCAGGAGGGCCGAGCCCAGTCGAGCCGACCCCCTCTGGCCTGCCGGCTTTCGTCACTCGGAAAGCCAAGCAATTGGCTTTCCGTCCGCTTCGCGGACCGCTCCTCAACCCCCACAAGGGGGGAGATTAGCTGTACCCTCACCCGATTCCGCCCGTCACCACATAAGCGCCGGCGGTGCGTCCGTCTTCGAGCCGCACGATTGCGGTGACGATCGAACCGTAAGCGCCGCGCCACACACTGTGCGTCCGCTCATACTCGACAGCTGGCACCACGATGCGACCATGGAAACTTGCGCTGCTTCGCTGCATGGCGACGGGCTCGCCATTGACATGAACCTTGACGCTGGCGCTTTCCACGCCGATGGCAGCTTCGAGTTCGACCGTAACGGTGATCTCTGCCTGATCTCCCAGATCTCTCGTCTCGGCAGCAATCGTAAGCGTCAGCGGCGGCGCATCACTGGCCTTCATTCCACCGCGTTGGGCAAACACATCGTCCGCCAGCGCCGGCGTGCGCGGCGGTGCGGTGCGTCGTCGGGTAGCGCGCTCGTAGTCGCCGGCCTGGCGCAGCAGGTCCACATCGTCATAGGCCTTGCCCGCGAAGGTCAGCCCGACCGGCATGCCGATATCGGCCATCGTGCCCATCGGCACGGTGACGGTCGGGATACCGAGATGGCGCCAGACCAGATTGCCGTTGGCGACCCAGGTGCCGTTGCGCCAGGCAAGGTCTGCCGAGGCTTCGTTGACGTCGGCATCGGCCTGCCCGACATCGGCGACCGCCGGCAGCACCACCGCGTCGAGCTTATGCTCATCGAGCCAGTCCTCGAAATCGATGCGCCGCGTCGCTTCCAGCCCCTTGAGTCCTTCCGCCAGCGTGGGAATGTCCCGGAGCGGCGTCACACCTTGCCTGGCGCGGGTGACATAGTCGGCCAGATCGAAGCCGTCATCGCCATAGCGGTCGGGCAGCGTGCCCGGCGGCTGCGGGAAGATTTTGGGGCCGTCGACCGAGGCCAGATCGGGGATGGCCGGATCGGCATTGGCGCGCAGAAAATCGTCCCAGCCCCAGATGCAGAGGTCCCAGATTTCGCGCTCGGCGAAGGCTTCCGGCACCAGTCCGCGCTCGACCATGGTTTGCGCGCC
This sequence comes from Mesorhizobium caraganae, assembly GCF_016836705.1. Lineage (GTDB taxonomy): Bacteria > Pseudomonadota > Alphaproteobacteria > Rhizobiales > Rhizobiaceae > Mesorhizobium > Mesorhizobium caraganae. Next base: position 7,449 of record NZ_JAFCGY010000064.1, read on the forward strand.
CGGACGGTCGCGCTCGTAGTTGGAGACGACGGGAAAATCGACCTCGACCACTTCAGCTCCAAGCTTTTCCAGATCGCTTGCCGCCTGCCGCCAGAGGTCGAGCACCGAGGCGCGGGTTTCAATCGGTCGCTCTGCGCCGTCATCGCGGCCGATATACATTTTCGGCACGCCGAGGCGCTTGCCCTTGAGGGCGCCTTCCAGCGCCAGCCCGGTATAACTTGGCGGCCTGAGATCACCGCTTCTCGGGATCGGCACCCAAGGCTGCGCACGCCAGAAATCGCCGCGTGTCTCCTGATCGTCGGCAACGATCACGTCGAGCAGTTCGAGCATGTCGGCCATGCCGCGCGTATGCGGCACGACCACATCCATGGTCGGCACCAGCGGCCAGTTGCCCCTGACCGAAATGACACCACGCGAGGGCGTGTAGGCGACCAGCGCGTTGTTTGACGCCGGCGCGCGGCCCGACGACCATGTCTCTTCGCCGAGCCCGAAAGCGGCGAAGCTGGCGGCGGTGGCGGTGCCCGAGCCGTTGGACGAGCCGGAGCCAAAGGCGGCGGTCAGATAGCCGGCATTGTAAGGGCTTTCGGCGCGGCCATAGACGCCCCGCTGCATGCCGCCATTGGCCATTGGCGGCATGTTGGTCAGCCCGATCAGGACCGCGCCGCCGGCCCGCAGCCGCGCGATGGTGAAGGCGTCCTCATTGGCGACGAGATGCTCGAAGGCCGGCGAGCCGGCCGCCACCGTCAGGCCCCTCACCTTGTAGCTGTCCTTGGCGGTGTAGGGGATGCCGTCGAGCGGCCCGAGCGTGGCACCGTTGCGGCGCCGCAGATCGGACGCGGCCGCCTCCTCGAACATTTTGGGGTTGAGCACCGGCACCGCATTCAGCGCAATGCCGTGGCGGTCATAGTGGGCAATGCGCCGGAGGTAGGCGCCAACCAGCTCGACGCTGGTGACGGTGCCGTCCTCCAGGGCGCGGCGCAGGTCGGCGATCGAGGCTTCGACGAGGTTGAGGGACATGGGATTCTCAAGAGGCAGCAGCAAAGGAGTCTTGGCATCGGGCGACGCAAGTGTCACGCCTCAAACGATGGGCATGGTCGGTGACGCTGCTGATCTCCCCCCTTGAGGGGGAGATGTCGCCGAAGGCGACAGAGGGGGTCGCCGCGCGTGAAGCGCTAACCTCCTTGCGTCTGCGACAAGGGGCCGAGCCTAGTCGAACCGACCCCCTCTGGCCTGCCGGCCATCTCCCCCTCGAGGGCAGGGCTATCGCATATGAGTAAAGAGGTCATAGAAGAAGTCTTTGCTCCAGTTTGCCCTTCGCATCTTGCTGGCGATAGGTTTGTCGAGCGGATGGGCAGCCAAGATGTT
>NZ_JAFCGY010000065.1 GCF_016836705.1 Mesorhizobium caraganae
TTCTGACAAACTTTTTCTGATTGGTCAGGTCCCTTATGGGTAGGCGTCTAGAACTTGATGTCGTCGAGCGGCCAGATCGGTCGACGGACATGGCGGTACTCTGCTTTTGACAGGGCGGCAGATCCCACCATCCCGCCGCGCGCCGACCCTGATCACCTCGCGCGTGATCAGTTCGAACGCCGCACGGAAATGAGCGCGGACTTCAATGCGATGGTCGCGCAGTGGAGCGGGTCGACGCCAACAGACATGAGCTCGGCAAGGTCGATCGCTTGGTCGTTCCGCGAAATCGCCCCAACTTCGATGCCGCCCACATGCAGCATCAGGCTCGGTCCGCAATTGCGCCATACGCCGCCGTCCCGAGGTCCGTGGCAGTGGAATGTCCATCAGTGATGGAGACAATGTGTGCCTCGACCTCAAGCGACGCCCTGCTTCAGGGCGGTGATTGCCGCCGAGCAGGAGCGCCCCTCTTTGCCGACGCCGATGGCGATGCCGGGGCTGTACGGCCGCCGGATCAAAGTTCGCATAGAAGGCCCTTATGGGCAGGATTCGCCTAGCGTTTCTAACAAACGCCTAACCTGGAAATGGTAATATCTGGCGGAGAAAAGTTTGCGCCAAAATGCCTCGACTGCTGAACTGTGGACTGCATAAAGCAGCGCGATTTGAAATGTCTCAACCTTCCGGGGGCGCACGCGGCAGCCAATCTTCGGACGCACACGCACGAACCGCTTGAAGTGGGACGGGCCCTTGTCGAGGAGTTCGCGCTCGTCGGCGCCGGTCCGGCCGAACTTGTCCTCGCCGCAGGACGGCCAAAAGCAGGGCGGGTCATGGGCATTTGTCTCCTTCGGCAGATGGTGAGCAAGAGCGCACAGAGGACAGGCTTGTGCCCGCTAGCGTGCGGCGCGAGAGGTGCGGGGCCCAGGCCAGGCGGCGAACTCGCGCCCGGAGCGGAACATGGAATCCGGTCTATTGCCCCAGGTTTGGCGAGGCCCGTGTACCGCTCCAACCTGCCGTTCCGATGCGCGGTTCGAACATTGAGCAGGAATTAGGCGCCGTTGCGCGACCGACGCATCTGTCGCTTCTTGATGCGTTGGTTGATCAGCTGGTTCACGGTCGATTCCACATGGGCGGTCGACACCCGTTCGCCTCTTCGCCGATGTGACGCGTAGTCGACCAAGAATCCGATGTTGCGATAGACGTAGCTCCGGAATTCCTGGAAATGTTTGTAGAAATCGTCGATTGTGGCGGTATTTTGCCCGGCTGCCTCGGCTTCGAGACGATGAGACAGAATGAAGCCGCCCAGTCGGGATATCGCAAAAGCGAGCATGCCTGCGGGCGAACGCGACCCGATCAAGGATCGCCGACGCCGTGCGGACAGGTTGGTGATCTTTCGCCTGTGACGTCTTTGTTTCCGCATCGCTCGACGCCGGAACTTCGCCATCTGCAGGTCAGCCTTGGTGGTGAATTCTCCTATTGCCAGGCAGCGAAATTGCTACGGCAGTTTCTGCCGGATTCCGACAGCTTCAATCATGCCACGATCCGCAATCGCGTTCTCGAAATCGGACAGCAAAGCGAGGCGGAAACCGTAGCCGAAATTTCCGAGAGATCGGCGGCAACCAATCCCGCCGAGAACATGGTCGAGGGCAGCGATGGCGCATATGTCGCCGCGACCCGAACGCGCATGCAGCGACAGCATTTCGAGGTCGTTCTTGGCCGGATCGAGGTGCCGGATTGTAACGGCGAGATCTTCGCCGCGGTCCGCGATCTCGACGGGTCTTGCCCGGGAACGCATTCGATCGGCGCTGCGCCGAGCTGGGCCGGCTACGAAGCTCACAGTCCTGTCCGACGGGGAAGACGCGATGCAACGTCTGGCCGGGGACTGGTTGAGCGCACCATGGAACATCAATTGGACTGGTTTCACCTCGATCGACGGATCTCCTGGATGTAGAAGGCTGTCTATCACACCCTCGGACTCGGCAATCTCGATGCCGAGACGCGATTCAGGCGATATGGCCGCGCCTTGCGCAGCGTTCGATGTAACCTGTGGCACCACGGTCGATCCCGGCATACCCGCTGGATGATTGCAATATCCCGGCTGGCCGGCCTTATCCTGGCTCACCGTCTCGAAGCCGAGGCAGCCGGGCAAAATACGGCCACAATCGACGATTTCTACAAACGCTTCCAGGAATTCCGGAGCTACGTCTATCGCAACATTGGATCCTTGGCGTCACATCGGCGAAGAGGCGAGCGGTTGTCGACCGCCCATGTGGAATCGACCGTGAACCAGTTGATCAACCAACGCATGTGCAAGAAGCGACAGATGCGTTGGTCGCGCAACGGCGCTCAATTCCTAAATGTTCGAACCGCGCATCTCACGAGCAAACCGCCGCCTTGGACCAAGCTCATCGTGCCTCAAGTGTGCGCTGGTGTCTCACGGATGCCGCTCAATGTGCATTCGGATGGTTCTTCCGTTTCAAAAACCGTTGAGATTGGTCTCGTCGTTTCACGCTGACGTATGGATTGACCGTCGAAAGTGCAGGCAGTCATCCTACAAATGGGCTGTTCACAAGGCAGGACGGGAGAGTTCGGCAAGTGCCGACGCCGACGGAGCAACCCCCCAAGGAAACTCTCAGGCAAAAGTGACCGTGCCGCCGAACGATCTGGAGAGAGACGCCCAGAGCGTCCACCGAAGGGGAAAGCCGGGCCCGCTATCCGGTTAAACTCTCAGGTACAGAGACAGATTTGGGGATAAGCCGCGGGTTGCGACCCGCACCCACTGGTCTGTCTGGAGAGTGAAATGCCCAAGATTTTTGTAATTGGCGCCGGCATCACCGGCGTTTCGACGGCGTACGCCCTTTTGGAGCACGGCTACGATGTGACCGTGATCGAGCGGCAACGCTATGCTGCGATGGAAACCTCATACGCCAACGGCGGCCAGCTCTCGGCCAGCAACGCCGAAGTCTGGAACCATTGGTCCACCATCCTCAAAGGGGTCAAATGGATGGTCCGGCGCGACGCGCCGCTCCTGATGAACCTAGCGCCCTCGTGGCACAAGTACAGCTGGCTCGCGGAGTTCGTGTCTAACATCGCCCGGTATCGCGAGAACACCATTGCGACTACCCGGCTGGCGATCGCCGCGCGCGAGTACCTGTTCGAGATCGCGGAGCGGGAGCGCATCGATTTTGACCATGTCCGCCGCGGCATCCTTCATGTCTATTGGGACAAAGCGGGCTTCGACCACGCCACGAAAGTGAACGAGATGCTCGTTCAAGGCGGGCTGGACCGGCGACCGGTGACCGCGGCAGAGATCGCCGCCATCGAACCGGCCCTGCGCGCTGACTTTCATGCCGGTTTCTACACGCCGTCCGACTCGACCGGTGACATCCACAAATACACCACGGGCCTGTCCCTGGCCTGCGCGAAGCGGGGCGGCACCTTCCTCTATGACGCGACTGTGACTCGCATCGAACGGCGGGAACGGTTCCGGCTGGCCTATACCACCCACAGCTCCGGCGGGCGGGCCGCCGAACAGGTCATCGAAGCCGACGGGATCGTGGTGTGTGCGGGCTCGGACAGCCGCGACTTCGCGGCCATGCTTGGCGATCGCCTCAACATCTATCCGGTGAAGGGCTACTCGATCACCGTCCACCTTGACGACCCGTCAGCGCAGGCGGCGCCTTGGGTGAGCATTCTCGACGACCGTGCGAAGATCGTGACCAGCCGCCTCGGCGAAGGACGCTTTAGGGTGGCAGGCACCGCCGAGTTCAACGGCCTCAACCGAGACATCCGGGATGACCGAGTCAGGCCGTTGGTCGAGTGGACGCGGACACTCTTCCCGGGTGTCAAAACCAACCGCGTCGTGCCGTGGGCCGGGTTGCGGCCGATGATGCCGAACATGATGCCCCGCGTCGGGAAGGGACGTGCGCCGGGTGTGTTCTACAATACCGGCCATGGCCACCTCGGCTGGACCCTGTCAGCTGCGACCTCCGCCATGCTGGTCCAAGCCGTTGCGGCAGACCTTCCCGTCGCCACACGGCCGGCAGCCTAGGGGGCGTCCAATGAGTCGGAAACCTGTCCATGCCGCGCGGGTCGAGATTGCCGGACTGAAGATTGCAAGGGAATTGCACGACTTCATGCGCGACGAGGCCTTGCCGAGAACGGGTGTCGGCAACTCGGCCCTTTGGGCGTCGTTCTCCTCAATTGTGCACGATCTCAGCCCGCGCAACCGCGAGCTGCTTGCCATCCGGGACGATATCCAGGAGAAGATTGACCAATGGCACCGGCGCAATGGCGCGCCGGACGACCTAGCGAAGTACAAGGCGTTCCTGACCGAGATCGGCTACATCGTGCCGGAGGGGCCGGATTTCACCGTCGCGACCAAGAACGTCGATCCGGAAATCGCGACCGTCGCCGGGCCGCAACTCGTCGTGCCGGTGATGAATGCACGCTATGCGCTGAACGCCGCGAACGCCCGCTGGGGCTCTCTCTACGATGCGCTGTACGGCACCGACGCGATACCGGAAGAGGACGGCGCCGAGAAGGGTAAGGGCTACAGTCCCGCGCGCGGCAAGAAGGTGATCGCGTGGGCGCGGAAGTTCCTTGACGAGAGCGTGCCGCTTGCCGGCGCGAGCTGGAGCGACGTCAAGACGATCGCGATCGAGAACGGCGCGCTGGCATTGACCACCGTCGGCGGCAAGGCGGTGAAGGTGAAGAAGCCGGAGCAGTTCGCCGGCTATCGGGGCCAGGCGGACAAGCTGACGCACTTCCTCTTGCGGAACAATGGCATGCACATCGAGATCGTCATCGATCCTGCCTCGCCGATCGGCAAGGCGGACGTGGCGGACATCTCGGACGTGCGGCTGGAATCGGCGATCACAGCGATCATGGATTGTGAGGATTCGGTCGCGGCGGTGGATGCCGAGGACAAGGTGGCCGTCTACCGGAATTGGCTTGGCCTGATGAAGGGTAACCTTGAGGAGGAGGTCACCAAGGCCGGCAGGACGTTCACACGCAAGCTCGAACCGGATGTCGAATATACCGGCCCGGACGGCAAGCCGTTCACGCTCAGGGCGCGGTCGCTGATGCTGGTGAGAAACGTCGGCCACCTGATGACCAATCCGGCCGTGCTCGACCGCGACGACAACGAGGTGCCGGAAGGCATCATGGACGCGATGATGACGGCGGCGATCGCGCTGCATGACGTCGGCGAGAAGGGACGGAAAGCCAACTCGCCGGCGGGCTCCATGCATGTCGTCAAGTCGAAGATGCACGGGCCGGCCGAAGTCGCCTTCGCGGTGGAACTGTTCAGCCGTGTCGAGCAGGCATTGGGCATGATGCCGAACACCATGAAGATGGGCCTCATGGACGAGGAGCGCCGCACCACGGTGAACCTCAAGGAGTGCATCCGCGCAGCGAAGGAGCGTATCGTCTTTATCAATACGGGCTTCCTCGACCGCACCGGCGACGAGATCCACACCTCGATGGAAGCCGGCCCGATGATTCGCAAGAACGACATGAAACAGTCGATATCGGACTCGCCTGCGGGCTCGAGGGCCGGGCGCAGATTGGCAAGGGCATGTGGGCGATGCCCGATTTGATGGCGGCGATGCTGGAACAGAAGATCGCGCATCCGAGGGCCGGCGCCAACACCGCCTGGGTGCCCTCGCCGACTGCCGCGACACTGCACGCCACGCATTACCACAAGGTCGACGTCCAGGCCGTGCAGGACAGACTCAGCAGCCGGCCCCGCGCCAGCCTCAATGACATCTTCTCCGTACCGGTCGCGCCGCGTCCTAAATGGTTGCCCGAAGACATCCAGAAGGAGCTCGACAACAACTGCCAGGGCATCCTCGGCTATGTCGTGCGCTGGGTGGATCAGGGGGTCGGCTGCTCCAAGGTGCCGGACATCAACGATGTCGGGCTCATGGAGGACCGCGCGACGCTGCGAATCTCCTCACAGCACATCGCCAACTGGCTGCACCATGGCGTCTGCACGCACGACCAGGTCATGGAAACACTGAAGCGCATGGCAGCGGTGGTGGACCAGCAGAACGCAGGGGATCCGTTCTATCGGTCGATGGCTCCGGATTTCGACAATTCCATCGCCTTCATGGCGGCGCGGGACCTAATCTTCAAGGGCCGCAAGCAGCCGAGCGGCCACACGGAGCCGGTGCTGCATGCGCGAAGGCTGGAGATGAAGGCAAGGACCGTCTGCGAGCGTGCTGAAGGGAACTGATATGAGTGCATTGAAATTGGCAGCCGCCAACATGATCATCGCGAGTGCGCTGTCCGCCGCGCACAAGAGGGGCCTCAAGCCATTGAGCGTTGCGGTCCTCGACGCCGGCGGTCACCTGATCGCGTTCCAGAAGCAGGACGGAGCGTCGATGCTCCGCTTCGAGATAGCGACCGGAAAAGCCTACGCTGCGTTGGCCGTGGGCTTCGGCTCGCGCTGGCTCGACAAGGCTTCGGCCGACCGGCCCCATTTCGTAGCCGGACTTACTGCCGTGTCCGCGGGAGGATCGTTCCCGTTCCTGGTGGAGTTCTGGTACGCGACAAAGCCGGTGACCTGCTTGGCGCTGTAGGTATTACGGGCGATACCTCCGATAACGATAAGGCAGCGGCCGTGTATGCGATCGAGAAGAGCGGCCTGAGCGCCCAGCCCGCGTGAGCTGCCGGTGATCCCCATCGCTGGCATCTGTTCTAAACGTGCAGCCGTTTTGACGAGGCAGATGCGGTATGATTGCGGCTGATAGAGGAAATTGAAACAGCGGCTGCGATGCTAGAGCACGTCCTGTGATCGATGAATCGATTGTGATGTGACGGCTGCGTTTTGTGCTGATTCAACATCCACCTCGATGGAGGTGGACAATGGGAAGAGCATTGAGCGGAGATCTTCGGTCGCGGG
>NZ_JAFCGY010000066.1 GCF_016836705.1 Mesorhizobium caraganae
ATCCACGGACGGTCTCCCTTGATGAGATCTGCAACGACCTCATTCTGGCACATCACGATGCCGTCGGGGGCCGTCCACCCCAACACATACGAAAAGTACGCTCCGCTCCGGTTCTCGGTACAGCCACTCTCAGCTCGGCCTGACCTGAATCTCAACACAGCCTGCGTCGGTGCTTGCAAAGCCTACCAGTCGCTCAGCTTCGTATCCGGCCCGTATTCCTGGCCGTCAATATCCTTCACCACCGACTGGCCACAGCGCATCGATTTGGTTTTCTTGTCGTAGGCGTAAGTCGGCGAGCCGTAGAGGTGCCAGCCCTTGTTCAGCGCCGCGGTGACCTTGTGGCAAAAGGTTGAATCGTCGGGCGCGGATAAAAAGCGGTAAAGTCTCATGGTTCAAGTCCTGTCCTGAGGTTGTCTTGTCGGGCGGGATCTTTTTCGAAGCCGGCTTCGGTAATCATGCGCCGATGGCGGCGGCCTTCGCCAGCAGTTTTTCGGCCTGCACCAGATGCAGCCGTTCGACCATCCTGCCGTTCAGCGCAATCACGCCCTTGCCGGCATTTTCCGGCAAGGCGAAGGCATCTTTCACCGCGCGCGCCTCGGCCAGGGCATCGGGCGCCGGTGCAAAGGCGCGGTTGGCGGCTTCGATCTGGGCCGGGTGGATCAGCGTCTTGCCGTCGAACCCCATGGCGGCGGCTTCCGTGCACTCGCGCGCAAAAGCATCGAGGTCGCGAAAATCGTTGGAGACGCCGTCCAGCATGTCGATGCCGCCGGCGCGGGCAGCCAGCACCATTTGCATCAGCCATGGTACGAGGTAGCGCCGGTCGGGTGTGGCCAGAATGCCGGTCTCCTTGACCAGATCGTTCGTTCCGGTAACGAAACAATTGAGGCGCGAGGCCGGATCGCGGCCGAGTTCGGCAATGGCGCCGATGTTGAGCATGGCCTTGGGCGTCTCGATCATCGCCCAGAGTTTGACGCTATCGGGGGCAAAATTATCGTCGAGCACGTCGCCGACTTCGAGGATGTCGCGCGGCGTGGCAACCTTGGACAGCAAGATGCCGTCGGGCTCGAATTTCGCCGCGGCCAGCAAATCATCGTTGCCCCATTCGCTGGACAGCGCGTTGACGCGCACGATCATCTCGCAGCGCCGCTTCGGCCGGCTGGCGAAAATAGCCGCCAGTTTTTCACGCGCCGCGACCTTGTCGGCGGGAGCAACGGCGTCTTCGAGGTCGATGATCACGGCATCGCAGGTAAGCGTCGCGATCTTGGCCAGCGCCTTGTCGTTGGAGGCGGGGACGTAGAGTACAGAGCGGCGCGGGCGGTAGGGTTCCATGCTCGATCTATGCCGGCTACAGGCGGGTGAGGCAAGGGTGCGGCTGGTGATTGCCCGAAGTCGGCGCTGCCCCTCATCCCCCTGCCGGGACCTTCTCCCCGTGAACGGGGAGAAGGGGGCTGGTTCCTGCACGAAAACTGCACGTTTCTGCGGAAAACCTCCTCCGCTGTGCCCTGCCGTATCCATGCGCAGCCACCACAAAGGGCGGCATGCAACAGCGAAACATCCACCGTTGGTCCCTGCCCTACCGGCTGCGCAGCGAAAGCTGGTGGTTGGTCGATCCGCCGCGGCCGGAGGCCCGCCATCGCCCGGAGGCAAGCCTGCTCCCTTTTATCCCCAGGCATCCGCCCGTCGGCCGGATCCAGCCCACCAGGAAAGTCCGCGCATGACATCGTTCGTCAGCTTTTGCAGCCGCTTCGGCATTGCCGTCCTGCTCGTCGCGCTGGCGGATTTTTTCTTCTACGACCAGCCCATCGGCATCACCGTCCTTTTGTTCGCCATCGTGACGGCCGGCGCGGTTGTCGCCGTGCATCCCGCTGCCCTCAATTCCCCCATGCCGTGGCTCAAGCCGGCCTGCCTGTTGGTCGCGCTGCTGCCGCTGGCTGAAAATGTCAGCGCGCTGTCGGTCTCGGTCGCGCTCGTGGCCATGGTGGTGTTTGCATTGTCGCTGGCCGGGCGGTTGCAACACCGCATCGCCCGCATTGCCGTCCAGATCGCGCTGTTCCTGCTGGCGGTGCCACTGCGGTTCATCCGGGATTTCATCCGCTGGCGCAAGACGGCGCGTCGCTTCGGCCGGCGCCGGATCCGGTTCGCGTCCATCGCGGTCTGGGTGATGCCGCTGACGCTGGGCGCCGTCTTCCTCACGCTGTTCGGCGCCGCCAATCCGGTCATCGACTACTGGCTGTCGCTGATCGACCTGATGAAGCTCCTCGATCTCATCCAGCTGGCGCGGATTGCCTTCTGGCTGATCGTGCTCGCCTGCGTCTGGGCCTTGCTGCGGCCACGTCTGCCGCGCTTCCGGCGTCTTATCCCGCGGCCGAGGCAGAACCTTGCCGGCGCCCAGCCGGCGGCCAAACCGGAGCGGCATGTCGTCGAGGATATCGTCTTCGGCAAAGGCGCCATCTTGCGCGCGCTGATCGTCTTCAACGCGCTGTTTGCGCTGCAGACCGGGCTCGACGCCGCCTATCTCTGGGGTGGCGTCGCCCTTCCCGATGGCATGAGCTATGCCGCCTATGCGCATCGCGGTGCCTATCCGCTGATCGCCACCGCGCTGCTCGCCGCCGGCTTCGTGCTGGCGGCGCTGCGGCCGGGCAGCGAAACATCAAGCGATCCGCTGATCCGCCGGCTGGTCTATGCCTGGGTGGCGCAGAACATCGTGCTGGTCATCTCGTCAATCCTGCGGCTCGATCTCTATATCGGCGTCTATGCGCTAACCTACTGGCGCATCGCCGCTTTCGTCTGGATGGGGCTGGTGGCATCAGGGCTTGCGCTGATCATCGCCCGCATCGCGCTCGGAAAATCCAACGAATGGCTGTTCTCGGCCAATCTTCTGACGCTATCGGCGACGCTTTATGCCTGCTGCTTCATCAACTTCGCCGCAATGATCGCCAACTTCAATGTCGACCACTCGCTTGAAATGTCTGGCTCCGGCACCCCGCTCGATGCCGAGTATCTGCGCTCATTCGGCGCCGTCGCCCTGCCGGCACTGGACCGCTATTACATGCATCAGACCGGACATCTGACCACCTGGGTGGTCGACCTGCAGACGGCCGACGACTATATCGCCGAACAGAAGAAGTGGCGCGCCTGGAGCTTTCGCGCCTGGAGGCTCGTGCAGGTTCTCGACAAAAGAGGCCCGCTCGTGCTTCCTCCACCTCGGCAACCTACCCAACCCTCGCAACCTTCAGTGCCGGACCGCTAGATTCATGCCGCATCAGATCCTGGTCGCCGACGACGATCCGCACATACGCGAGATCATCTGCTTTGCACTGGAAAAGGCTGGCATGAAGACACAGGCCGTGTCTGACGGCGCGGCCGCCCTGCAGGCGATCGAACGCCGCGAGCCCGATCTCGTCGTGCTCGACATCGGCATGCCTGAGATGGACGGGCTGGAGGTCTGCCGGCGGCTCAGGCAACGCTCGGACGTGCCGGTGCTGTTCCTGTCGGCGCGTGACGAGGAAATCGACCGCATCCTCGGGCTCGAAATGGGCGGCGACGACTATGTGACGAAGCCGTTCAGCCCGCGCGAACTGGTGGCGCGTGTCAATGTCATTTTGCGCCGCGCCCGCGCCGTGCCGGAGCCGGCCGACGACAGGGCCTTTGCGCATGGCAAGCTCAGCCTGACACCGGCCAGCCATGGCGCCAGTTTCGACGGCAAGGCACTGGCGCTGACGGCGATCGAATTCTCGATCCTGAAAGGCTTCCTGGCACGGCCGGCGCATGTGCTGGGACGTGACCTGGTGGTGGCCAGCGCCTATGCCGCCAACATCCATGTCGCCGACCGTACTGTCGACAGCCATATCCGCAACATCCGCGCCAAGCTGGCGGCGGCGGGCTGTCTCGACGCCATCGAGACCGTGCATGGGGTCGGCTTCCGGCTCGGCCGATGCGGCGCCTGAGCGACGCCAAATGGATCGGCACCAAATGGCGGCCAAGGCTGGCCACGGTGGTTCTCGCCATCCTCATCATGGTGCTGGCGCTGCCGCTGGTCGGCCTGTTCTTCTTTCGGCTTTATGAAAACCAGCTGATCCGCCAGACCGAGGGCGAGCTGATCGCGCAAGGCGCCGTCATTGCCGCCATCTATGCGCAGGATGTGCGCGACGCCGGCATTTCCCCGGACAAGCTTGGCGGGCCGGTTGAGGCTGAGAACGACGATGCCAGCCGCGGCGACGATTCGCCTTACCAGCCGATCGAGCCCAGCCTCGATCTCGCCTCCGACTATTTGCTGCCGACCCGGCCCGCCGGCATCGCCGCCGCCACCGATCCGGCCTTTGCGGCGATCGGCGCGCGGTTGTCGGGCATTCTCGACACGACGCAAAAGACCACGCTCGCCGGCTTCCGGCTGCTCGATCCCAAGGGCATCGTCATTGCCGGGCGCGATGAGGTCGGCCTGTCGCTCAGCGGTGTCGAGGAGGTGCGCGAGGCGCTTGCCGGCCACTACGCCAGCGTGCTCAGGCAACGCATTCCCGACCAGCCACCGCCGCCGCTGTATTCGGTCAGCCGCGGCACCAAAGTCCGCGTCTTCGTTGCCATGCCGATTGCAGTCGATGGCCGGGTCGCCGGCGTGATCTATCTGTCGCGGACGCCGAACAACATCGTCAAACACCTCTATGGCGAGCGCGGCAAGGTGACGCTGGCGGCCATCGCCATGCTTTGCGGTACGCTGCTGATCGCGCTGGTCTTCCTGCGCACCGTCAGCCGGCCGATCTACGCGCTGATGGAGCGAACAAGGCGCATTGCCGCTGGTGACCGTGATGCGATCCGGCCGCTCGACCACCACGGCACGCGCGAAATGGCCGAACTGTCCGCCGCCTTCCTCGACATGGCCGAAAAGCTGCAGGCGCGCTCCGACAGCATCCAGACTTTCGCCACCCATGTCTCGCACGAGCTCAAATCGCCGCTGACGGCGATCCAGGGCGCGGCCGAGCTGTTGCGCGATTCCGGCGAGGCGATGGATGCGGACGAGCGCAAGCGGTTTTCCGGCAACATCGTCACCGATGCCGGCCGGCTCAACCTGTTGGTTCGCCGCCTGCTCGACCTGGCGCGCGCCGAAAACCTGGCGCCGAGCGGCGAAAGCACATCGCTCGATGCAGCGCTGGCGCTGCTGCCGGTGGATGGCAGGCTGGCGGTCAACGTCGAGGCGGGTGGCGCGATAGGTCTGCGCATCTCGGCCGAGAATGCGGCGATCGTCCTTGCCAACCTGATCGACAATTCGGCGAGGCATGGCGCCACGCAGGTCTTGCTGGCGGCAGCCGGCGCCGATGGCAAGGCAACCATTACGGTCAGCGACGACGGCGCCGGCATTTCGCCGAGCAACCGGGCACGCATCTTCGAACCGTTCTTCACCACGCGGCGCGAATCCGGCGGCACCGGCATGGGCCTCGGCATCGTGCTGGCCCTCCTGAAAGCGCATGATGGCACGATCGCGCTGGTTGACTCCGGGCGCGGCACGCGCTTCGAGGTTTCCTTGCCGGCCGCGTAAGGCCAGCGGATTGGAGAACAAGAGTGCGCTACGACATCGTCATCATCGGCGGAGCCATCGTCGGCTCCTCGGTCGCCTATTATCTGCGCGAAGAAGGCTTTTCCGGCTCGATCGCGCTGGTCGAGCGCGATCCGCAATTCGCCCATGCGGCGACGACGCTGTCCATGGCCTCGATCCGTCAGCAATTCTCGATCCCGGAAAACATCCGCCTGTCGCAGTTCACGCTAAAACTGTTCCGGCGGCTGAAGGAGACTTTCGGCACTGACGCCGATATCGGTTTCCGCGAGGGCGGCTATCTGATCCTGGCCGGCGAGGCCGGGCTGCCGATCCTGAAGGCCAACCACGAAGCGCAGGTTGCCGAGGGCGCCGACATTCTGCTCGAGGACGCCGACCAGCTGGCAAAGCGCTTTTCCTGGCTGTCGACGGAAGGCATCAGCGCCGGCGCCTTCGGCCGCACCGGCGAGGGCTGGTTCGACGCGCATGCCATGCTGACGTTGTTCCGCAAGGCGTTGCGCGACAAGAAGGTCGATTTCATCGCCGCCGATGTTACCGGTATCGAGCGGCAGGGTGGCCGCGTCACCGGCGTGACGCTCGACAATGGCGAAAAACTCGAGGCCGGCATCGTCGTCAACGCCGCCGGTCCAAACGCCGGCAAAGTCGCGGCTCTTGCCGGGCTCACGCTGCCCGTCGAGCCGCGCAAGCGCAACGTCTTTGTGTTCGAGGCGCGCGAAAAATATACCGACATGCCACTGCTGGTCGACCCTTCAGGCATCTATGTCAGGCCGGAAGGCTCTGTCTATCTCACCGGCGGCGCCGAGCCGGAAGAGGGCGACGGCCCGGCCGACCCCAGGGATTTCGATGTCGATTGGCCGCTGTTCGAAGAGGTGATCTGGCCGGTGCTGGCGACGCGCATCCCCGCCTTCGAAGCGATCAAGGCGACACGCGCCTGGGCCGGCCATTACGACTACAATACGCTCGACCAGAACGCGGTGATCGGACCGCACCCGGAAGTCGGCAATTTCATTTTCGCCAACGGATTTTCCGGCCATGGCCTGCAGCAGGCGCCGGCCGTCGGCAAGGCGCTGGCCGAACTGATCGTCCATGGCGGCTACCGGACGGTGGATTGCTCGGCGTTTGGGTATCAACGGGTGGCCGAGGGCAGGGCGTTTCGGGAATTGAATGTGATTTGAGCGGCCCTTTTTCCTTCTCCCCTTGTGGGAGAAGGTGTCGCCGAAGGCGACGGATGAGCAACCGTGTTTCAGATTGAAGCTGGGCTCCAGGGTTTGTTGTCTCGGACCATGGCGTTGAGGGTTGTGATGAGCTTT
>NZ_JAFCGY010000067.1 GCF_016836705.1 Mesorhizobium caraganae
GAAGCGCCTGCGCGAAGCCGACAAGGCCGCCGATCAGCAGGCCGCCTGACCTTCACGCATCGCCATCATAGAGCCCGCCGCGCCCACGCGCGCGTGCCAATCATGCGGCCTTCGTCGTATGCGTACGATCGAGATCGTCCATTCCATCGCCATCGTCGTTTCCTTAAACAAGGGGACGTTGATGCCCAGTCCACTCTCGACAAATCAGACCGCTCGGCTGTGCGAACATTTCGTTGCGGGTACGCCAGCGCGAACCGCTGCTGATCTGGTCGGCGTCAACAAGAATACCGCAGCCCTATTCTACCATCGGCTCAGGGAGATAATCGCCTTCCAGATCGAAGATGAATCGCCGATTTAGGGTGAGATCGAGGTCGATGAGAGCTATTTCGGTGGTCGTCGAAAGGGCATGCGCGGGCGCGGCGCAGCGGGCAAGGTGGCTGTCTTCGGCCTCCTGAAGCGCAGCGGCCGGGTCTATACGAAGATGATCCTGGACTCTCGGCGAACTACACTCATTCCTATCATCCAGGCCAAAGTCGAGCCCGATTCCATCGTCTTTTCAGACTCTTTTCATGCCTACGACGTCCTCGACATCGCCGGCTTCCGACATCATCGGATCAATCACCAGAAGACGTTCGTCATCGCGTCGGGAAGCCACATCAACGGCATCGAGAATTTCTGGAGCCAGGCCAAGCGGCATCTGCGTCGATACAACGGAATCCCACGCCAGCTCTTGCAGACCCTCAAGACCTGGATCAAACTCTCAATCTCCTAGGACAGCCCCTTATGTTTTATCCTTAACCCTTGCAACAGTGCCGGTATTCAAAACGTTGCAACACAACCCGCTGGCACGCTCGGCCGGATTTTGCGGGCTACCATCGATGCGGGAAAATTCCATGGCGTAATCGTGCCAACAACGCCGATCGGCTGCTTGATCACCAGCAGCCGCCGATCGGTCGAGGGAGCGGAGATCGTCTCGCCATAGATGCGATTGGCCTCTTCGGCGTACCATTGCAGATACGCCGCCGCATGCGATACCTCCGACTTGGCAGGCGATCGATAGCGTCATCAGGCCGGCATGATTGTCTTTGTGGCCGACGAGTGACAGGCTGAATCCCTTAATCGTATACCTCGCCGACGTCATCACCTGCATCGTCGCCGGCCACCAACAAAGCTGGATCGATGATCTGCTACCCGTGGCCTGAAACCAGCGGTCACCACGTGATGGCGTTGCTCACGCTTTCCTGGGAAAGAATCGGTTGAAAGGATCCTGGCCAAGATCTTCAAATCCCAATATTCTTATCGGCGCGCTGTAGAAATTCGGTTGTCTTTCGGCAAACCCCATCGGGATTTGATGTTAAATGTGCATAGTCGTTCATAGCTAATTCCCATACACACCGAAGGCCCTCAAATAATGTTTCATTGATCAACAACGATTTCGACCTGCCCCCCTCGCCAATTTGGAATATGCTTCTGACCTAATGCCACCTTTAACGCGTATTGAGCCAGCAGGCGGGTCGAGTCCAAAATTGGCAAAGGCGATTGCTCGGCTGAAATAAGCAACGGAATCTCCGTGCAGCCGAGCACAACAGCATTGCAACCTTCCTTTTGTAATCTGCCAATAATATCAACATATTTCTTCATCGTCGGTTCTTTCACAATGCCATTGCATAGTTCGGAGAAGATTGTATGATTAATGTAATGACTATCTTCATGATTCGGTGCAATAGCTGCGATATTTCTTCGCCGAGCAGCCTCGTAGTACATCGACTTAGACATTGTCCATTTTGTGCCTAAGATACCGAGCTTCGAGTAACCTTTCCGCACCGCCTCCGAGACGACCACATCGGCGATATGAAGTCCAGGTAGAGGCAATTCTGGGCCGGCTGACTCAAGGGCTAGGTGAGCGGTGTTGTCCGGACATACGAAAAAATCACATCCTGCCGCCTTGAGGCGCTCTGCCGACAACAACAGTCTCGCGCGGATCGGCTGTAGACTTTCAAGCTCCCAATCCGCCAAGCTAGCCCCCATGGGAATTACGCTCATTGTAACCTCGGGATGCATATGATCCCCCAGTTCTGACGAGCCTCCGTGGCAAATCTCTAGATAGCAGAGAGAAGATCCTTCAGCGCTATGCGCGACAATCCCAATATGCTTCATTCTAACGCTCACTGTTGAGTTGGTCGAGGGGCGAGCCGCACCACGCCCGGTTGCCGCGGATCTTGCGCATCTCCCGATCGGAGAGCGACGATAGACGACTTTTTGGAAAGGTAATACACTTGGAAAGCGGAACGTGTTCACCAAACTGCGCCGGCTGCTGAAATGGATGCTGCAAATACCGCGAGGTAAGGGGAGACATATGCGACGCGTTGCGAGCCAAATGCGCGAACGGAAGCCACAATGCCGGTGAATGGGTCGGCTACAAACGCGTTCCGATGAACATTCCGGATGCGCCGGCGCAACTCATCGGGACCGATGATCATCGCGGCAGAGGTGCATCAAGGGCGATGACATCCGAAGGGCGCAGGCTGCTGATCTGCAGCACCGCGATGGCTATGTCGTCGGTTTCTTTCCGAAGCACTCCCATGGTGACCGCCTGAATTTTCTGCCGCGCGGCCAGCACGCGAATTCTTAAGCGGCCACCCCGGGCAAATCGAGCATGGCGTCCGCCCCCATGGGACAAAGTCATTTGAAATAACCACCATTCGATATGCGCGCGCGAACCAAAGCCACTGCCCAGCGTAATCTACATCTTTAAAAGCAGCGGTCAGTGGGCAGTTCGAGCGAAGATTCCATAGACATGTGTAGAACCGGTCATTGAAATTCCGCGCCCTAGGCCGGAGCGGTGGGCGGGTTGGACAGCTACTGCATGTCCCGGCTATTCTCAAGTTGATGACCTTAGCTTAGTTGTGATCGCAGTGTGAGCCTTGGCGGTGAACGGTCGAGGGGGCGTAGATCCACGCCTGTCCTAACTAGCTATAGTCTGCCGTGCTATTTCAGGGCGGTGCGGCTTGGCGCAGTGGGCTTGCGCCACGACATTGGTAGGCCGATAGGCTCGCGCGGGCGCTGGGGTCAGGGATGCGCTGCACGATGCCCGATGCCGAAGATTTTACACGCCTGAGCGAAACCGAAGACTGGATGGAGGCGATACCGGGAACCTTAGTCAGCGTCCCTGTCAGAAATATCTCATACTCTTTCAACCCGGGAGTCAAAACTCGAAGGAGATAGTTGTTGTCGCCCGTCATTAGCCAACAGTCGATAACTTCAGGATGCTTCATGATCTCGGTTTCGAAGGCGACGAGTGCGGAATTGATTTGGCGCTCCAATTTCACAGACATGAAAATCGCGACTGGCAGACCCAGTTTTCCTCGTCGAGTGTCGCTGAGTAGCCCGTGATGATCCCCTCGGATTCCAATCGGCGCAGGCGTCTTAGGCATGGGGACGGGCTGAGGCCTACCTTTTCGCTTAGCTCCTGGTTCGTCAGTCGTGCATTGGCCTGCAATTCACGCAGCATCTTGCGGTCCATCCAACTTGGCAGATGTCATCTGTATTCCGATCCATGTGTGGCAGTTTCTGGCGCTAACTTGTCAAGCGGAGAGGAAACAGCGCCAGAAGCGCGGTAAATTGCCAAGAAACACAGCAAGAGAGAACCGGTGAATGGCCAAGGCAACCCGTGACCTCAAAACGCTCCTGCGACTAGAAAGGAAGACTCTCTGGCTCGCCTGCTGGATGACCGACCAGGCGAACCGGCGCGAGAAAGTTGGCGGCCACCAGGCATCTTCGGCCTCGATGGTGTCGCTAATGACTGCGCTATATTTTGATGTGTTGCGGCCGCAGGATCGCGTCGCTGTCAAGCCTCATGCATCACCGGTCTTTCATGCGATCCAATATCTGATGGGCAATCAGACACTTGAGAAGCTGCAGAACTTCCGCGGCTATAACGGTGCTCAGTCATACCCTAGCCGCACGAAGGATGTGGACGATGTCGATTTCTCGATGGGCTCCGTCGGACTCGGTGTCGGGATCACGCCGTTCGCATCATGATCCAAGACTACATCGCCGCCAAAGGCTGGAGCGCTACCGGTGATAAACCCGGCCGAATGATTGCGCTGGTCGGCGACGCTGAACTCGACGAGGGCAATGTCTACGAGGCGCTGCAGGAAGGCTGGAAGCGCGACTGCGCAATTGCTGGTGAATTATTGACTACAACCGCCAGAGTCTCGACGGTGTCGTGCGCGAGGGTCTCTGCGATCGAATAGAGACGGTGTTCAGGGCATTCGGCTGGGATGTCGGCACGCTCAAATTACGGCGCATTGCAGCGTGCTGCCTTCGAAGAGCCCGGCGGCGAGGTGGTCAGGGAATGGATCGACGCCTGCTCGAACCAGCTCTATTCGGCGCTGTTATTCCAGCGCGGCGCCGCCTGGCGCAAGCGCCTGCTCGACGATCTTGGCGACCAGGGCAATGTAAGCGTGCTGATCGATCGGCGCTCCGATGACGAACTGTCGGAGCTAATGAACAATCTCGGCGGACACTGTCTCGAGACGCTGATCGAAACCTTCAACGGAATCGACCACGACCGTCTTCATAGCCTACACCGTAAAGGTTATGGCACGCCGCTCGCCGGCCACAAAGACAATCATTCTGGGCTGATGGCCTCTGCACAGATGCAGGCCTTCCAGGAACAAATGAAGGTCCGGCCGGCCCGCGAATGGGAGCGGTTCGAGGGGCTGGACGGCTCAGCGATAGAGATACAGGCCTTCCTCGACTCCGTGCCGTCCTTTGCTAAGGGTCACCGACGCTACCGCGCGGAGCGCGTCGACATTCCGCAGACCGTTGCCGTCAGCCCGGCCGCGGTGCGCGAGGAGATCTCGACCCAGGCCGCCTTCGGCCGCATGCTCGATGCGATCGGCAAATCCGACAGCGAACTCGCCGCCCGCAGTGTCACGACCTCGCCGGACGTGACGGTTTCGACCAATCTCTTACCGTGGGTTAATCGCCGCCGGTTGTTCGCGCGTCGGGAACTCGCTGACGTCTTCCGCGACCAGCGCATCCCGAGCGCCCAAAAGTGGGATTTCTCGCCTGAGGGCCAGCACATCGAGCTCGGCATCGCCGAGATGAATCTGTTCTTGTTGTTGGGCGCGGCTGGGCTTTCCCATTCCCTGTTCGGCGAGCGGTTGCTGCCGATCGGTACGCTCTACGATCCCCTTTGTGTCGCGTGGCCTCGATGCCTGAACTATGCGTGTTACCAGGATGCCCGCTTCATCGTCGTCGGCACGCCGTCTGGCGTTTCGCTTTCGAGCGAGGGCGGCGCGCATCAGTCAATCGCTCAGCCGCTGATCGGCATGAGCCAGGACGGGCTGACGAGCTTTGAGCCGGCCTTCGCCGACGAACTTGCAATCGTCATGGGGTGGCCTTCGACTACCTGCAGCGTGACGGGATAGCGATCCCGACGAACGCACATGGCTGCGCGACGAGACCGGCAGCTCGGTTTACCTTGGCCTCAGCACCCGTCAGATTGAGCAGCCGGGCCGCAAACCAAACCCACATTTCGCCCAAGAGGTGATCGATGGCGCGACCTGGCTGAAGGAACCCGGGTCCAATGCCGATCTCATCATCGCCTATCAGGGGACGGTCGGAA
Organism: Mesorhizobium caraganae; assembly: GCF_016836705.1. Lineage (GTDB taxonomy): Bacteria > Pseudomonadota > Alphaproteobacteria > Rhizobiales > Rhizobiaceae > Mesorhizobium > Mesorhizobium caraganae. Next base: position 5,636 of record NZ_JAFCGY010000067.1, read on the forward strand.
CCGAGGCCATTGCAGCGGCGGGCATGCTATCCGACAGGCGGCGCGACATCGGCGTCCTATCCATCCCGTCGGCCGATCGCCTTAATGCCGGTTGGCACGCCGCCCAGCGCGAACGTGCCCGGGGCAATCTGCACGCACTGAGTTATGCTGAGCGCCTTGCTAGGCAATTGCCGCGCCACTGCAAGATTGTCACCGTCATTGACGGCTACCCAGCAACGCTCTCATGGCTGGGTGGGGTGATGGGTCACAAGACAGTCAGCCGTTGGGTCGAGCATTTCGGCCAGCCGGCCCATTAAGCGATCTTTATCAGCACTACGAAATCGATGCGGTATCCATCGCTGACACCGCGTCGAGTCTGACAAGTGCGAAGTCTGAATACGTTCCTAAAATGAAAGCCCTCTAAGGGAAAATTGGCACGGCGAAAAATGAGGTTTTGTCGCACCTATTCGGTAAGCTGATGCAGGCTTGACGGCACTTCGGTTTCTTAGGAGCCCGTCTTGTTCAAAAGGGGACTGTCAGGATTTCCGTGTACGGGCGGGCGGTTGAACATTATGCCGCCATGGCCCTGATGAAGCGCTCACCGAAGATTACGGCGAACTGGGCCTTTGCCATGGACCATTCACGTGGCGGCATT
>NZ_JAFCGY010000068.1 GCF_016836705.1 Mesorhizobium caraganae
AGTGTTTCCACAACTGCGCAGATGCGCGGAATTGGGGCGCATGCATGTGCATCGCGGGCAGGTGGCATTTCCGGATATTCCGAGGTTTTGATGGGAGCGTCTAACAATTTCGGTTCCTCGCCCCCGCTTTGCGGGGGCGAGGAACCAGAGTTTACGATGACCACCTTCACTCCCACCTCGTCCACCGAAATTCTCTCCACCGTGCAATGGGCCGCGGCGGAAGAAACGCCGTTGGAAACCGTCGGCCACGGTTCCAAGCGCGGCATCGGCCGGCCGCAGCAGAGCGAGCACACGCTCGACCTGTCGAAGCTTACCGGCGTCACGCTTTATGAGCCGGCTGAGCTGGTGCTGTCGGCGAAAGCCGGCACGCCGCTCTCCGAGATCGAAAGCCTGCTTGCGCAAAACGGCCAGCAGCTTGCCTTCGAGCCGATGGATTACGGTCCGCTGCTCGGCGGCGCGCCGGGCAAAGGCACGATCGGCGGGGTGCTTGCCGCGAATCTGTCCGGCCCGCGCCGGCTGAAGGCGGGTGCCGCGCGTGACCACATCCTGGGTATCAATGCCGTTGCCGGGCGCGGCGAAGCCTTCAAATCCGGCGGCCGCGTTGTCAAGAATGTCACCGGCTACGATTTGTCGAAGCTGATGGCCAACAGCTGGGGCACACTGGCCGTGCTCACCGACGTCACCTTCAAGGTGCTGCCGGCGGCCGAGACCGAAGTGACGCTCGCCGTGCGTGGCCTGCTCGACGATGCCGCAGCAAGCGCCATGGCGCTGGCGCTCGGCTCCAGCGCCGAAGTGTCGAGCGCCGCCCATCTGCCCGAACGCATTGCCGCTCGTGTTGCCGGCGGCAGTCTCAGCAACGATGCCGCGACGCTGCTGCGCGTCGAAGGGTTCGGTCCTTCGGTCGCCTACCGCATCGAGGCGCTGAAGACCCTGTTGAAAAACGCCGGCCCGTTGCAGGAGATTGCGGGCGAAGCCTCATATGCAGTCTGGCGCGACGTCAGGGATTGCGCGCCATTCGCCGATGGCACTGAAAAGCCGGTATGGCGCGTCTCCATGGCGCCGTCCCAGGCCCACCAGATGGTGCTGACGCTGCGCATGCAGATCGGCGTCAGCGCCTTCTACGACTGGCAGGGTGGGCTGGTCTGGCTGCGCATGGAGGAGGGCGACCCCGAGGCCGGCCTGCTGCGCGGGCTGATCCGAAAACATGGCGGCGGCCACGCGACGCTGGTGCGCGCCGCGCCCGCGCATCGCGCCGCCGTGCCGGTGTTCGAGCCGCAGGCGCCGCATCTGGCGGCGCTGTCGGCGCGGCTCAAGGCTGAGTTCGATCCCAAGGCCATCCTCAACCCCGGCCGCATGGCCTAGGACGAGAAAAGAGATGCAAACCAATTTCTCCCTTGCCCAGTTGGCTGATCCACACGTCGCGGAATCGGAAAAGATCCTGCGCAAATGCGTGCATTGCGGCTTCTGCACCGCGACCTGCCCCACCTATGTGACGCTTGGCAACGAGCTCGATTCACCGCGCGGGCGGATTTACCTGATCAAGGACATGCTGGAGAACGGCCGTCCGGCCGACAAGGAGATCGTCACCCATATCGACCGCTGCCTGTCCTGCCTGGCCTGCATGACCACCTGCCCGTCGGGCGTCAATTACATGCATCTGGTCGACCATGCCCGCGCCCATATCGAGGAGACCTACACGCGGCCGCTGTTGGACCGGCTGACGCGCGCCATGCTGGCCTTCGTGCTGCCCTATCCCAAGCGCTTCCGCGCCGCGTTGAAACTGGCGAAGCTGGGCAAGCCGTTCATCGGCCTGTTCGAAAAGCTGCCGGCCCTAAAGCCGCTCGGTGCGATGCTGAAGCTGGCGCCGGGCTCGATCCCGACCGCCTCGCCAATGGCCTCTCCCGGCATCCATGCCGGGCAGGGGACGAAAAGAGCCCGCGTCGCCATCCTCACCGGTTGCGCCCAGTCGGTGCTCGATCCCGCCATCAACGAGACGACGATCGCGCTGCTGACCAGGCTTGGCGTTGAAGTCGTGGTGCCGCAGGGTGAAGCCTGCTGCGGCGCGCTGGTCCATCATATGGGTCGCGAGGAAGCAGCCCTCGCCTCAGCGAAGCAGAATGTCGATGCCTGGACGCGTGCCATCGACCAGGGCGGGCTCGATGCGATTGTCATCACCGCATCGGGCTGCGGCACCACCATCAAGGATTACGGCTTCATGCTGCGGCTCGACCCGGCCTATGCCGACAAGGCTGCACGCGTGTCGTCGCTGGCCAAGGACATCACCGAATATCTCTCGTCCCTCGACTTGCCGGAGCCGGTGCGCAAGCCGGGCACCGTCGTCGCCTATCACTCGGCCTGCTCGATGCAGCACGGCCAGAAGATCACCCGCCAGCCGAAGGAGCTGCTGGCCAAGGCCGGCTTCGTCGTCCGCGAGCCGCGCGAGGGCCACCTGTGCTGCGGCTCCGCCGGCACCTATAACATCCTGCAGCCGGAGATTTCCGCAAAACTGCGCGACCGCAAGGTGAAAAACATCGAGGCGACCGGCGCCGAAATCGTCGCCACCGGCAACATCGGCTGCATCACCCAGATCGCCTCGGCCGCCAAGCTGCCGGTGGTGCACACGATCAAGCTGCTGGACTGGGCCTATGGCGGCCCGAAGCCGGACGGCGTCTCCGAGGGAAGGCTGGTCGCTGTGGAGTAAGAAGACGATCGTAGGCGCCAGCCCCCTCATCCGGCCGCTTCGCGGAGGGGGCTTGGCGCCGCCGCATCTTACTCCGCCGCCAGCCTGTCCACCACGCCATACGTCGCCTGGTAGCGTGCCCGCTGGCGGCTGAGCGCGACCATGGTGTTGCGCAGCAGGATCGCCACGGTGATCGGGCCGACGCCGCCCGGCACGGGTGTGATCCAGGACGCGACGTGCTTGACGCTCTCGGTGTCGACGTCGCCGACGATGCGGCTCTGCGCGTCTGGCCCGATCTCGGAATTGATGCCGATGTCGATGACGGCGGCGCCGGGCTTTACCATATCGGCCTTGATCAGCCTCGGCTTGCCGACGGCGACGAACAGCGCGTCGGCCCGGCGCGCATGGGCGGCCACCGAGCGTGTCATGTGATGGCAAACCGTCACCGTCGCGCCTTCGCTCATCAACAGGAAGGCGATCGGCTTGCCGACGATTTCGGAATGGCCGACGACGACGACTTCGAGCCCCTTGAGGTCGAGGCCGGTTTCCTTCAGCAGCTCGACCGAGGCGGCTGCCGTGCAGGGCGCGAGGTCGAGCTGGTTGTAGACGATGTTGCCGATCGAGGCCGGATGCATGCCTTCGACATCCTTGAGCGGATGCACCGCCGCCTGCAGCGTCTTGATCGGGATGTGTGCAGGCACCGGCCGCTGGATGATGATGCCAGTGACGCGCGGATCGGCGTTGAGGCCATGGATCGCCGCTTCGAGTTCGCCGGCGGTTATGTCGGCGGCGAAGCGCCGCTCCTCGAAGGAGATGCCGGCGAGCCCGGCCTTGGCGCGCTGGTTGCGCACATAGACATCGACCGCATCGGTATCGCCGACGGTGATCGACACAAGCTTGGGTGGAAAACCCTCGGCGGTAGCAATGGCAGCATCCTCGCGCACGGCGGCGATGATGCGCTGGGCGACCGGGCCGCCCCGGAGATAGCGGCTGTCGTCTGGCTGAGACATGGCTGGACCTTCGTAGCGAATTTGGCCGCCCCTATAGCAGGGGAAATGTGGCAAGGGCAGCGTGAAAGCGAACCGTCATCCCCCCGGCGCGACGTTCTGGCACAGCTTCGCCCAGGCGCAGCCGGTCCTACCTCAAAGAAAAAGGGCAGCGCGGTTTCCCGTGCTGCCCTTTCCTGACTGGCCGCATCCCCACACGGCCCGTCCCCCGTAAACCCCTTGCCGATCCCTGAAGGTCTAGCCTTCCGGACCAGCTGATTCGCTAGCCGACTATATCACGACAACAGTCGTTCCAACATTGACCCTCTCGTAAAGGTCAACCACGTCCTCGTTGCGCATGCGGATGCAGCCGGACGACACCGCGCCGCCGATCGTCCAGGGCTGGTTGGTGCCGTGAATGCGGTATTCCGTCGTGCCGAGATAGAGCGCGCGGGCGCCGAGCGGGTTCTCCTCGCCGCCGGCCAGATAGGTCGGCAGATAACGGCCATTGGCGGCCTCGCGCTTGATCATCTCCGCCGGCGGGCGCCAGTCGGGCCAGACGCGCTTATTGGTGATCTTGTGCGTGCCGGACCATTCGAAGCCCGGCTTGCCGGTGCCGACACCGTAGCGCCGTGCCTTGCCGTTCTTCTCGACCAGGAACAGGAAATTCTGCGTCGTATCGATGACGATCGTGCCCGGCTTCTGCGGGCCGTCATAGGCGACTTCCTGCGGCAGATAGAGCGGGTTGATCTGCGGCCGCATCACCATGCGCTTGGCCGGAGCCTGCACCGAAGCGGTACGCACCCGGTCGGGCTGCGCCGGCTGTGCATAGCGAACGCGCGGCTGCTGGATCACCTGGCGGCTCTGGCGCACGATGCCGGGCGCGCGGCCAAGCTGCAGCACCCAGGGTGCCGAAAGGTCGGGGCTTACCATCACCGGCGGCCTGTCGGCATAGCGGTCGTTGGCGGCAGACGAGGTGACGCCGGCGGCCAGAATGGCCACGGCGCCGAGCACGGAACGCAAAAAGATCTTCATCGGAACGCACCTTGATCGTCGAACGGACGGAGGCGGAACTTGCCCCCGGTTGCGCGATCCTTGGCGTGAAGCCGCAACCGAAACATGAATCGGAATGCGTAAAATGCTGCTTTGTCAGTAAACCTTTTGGTGTGGTTACCGCCGCGTTCAGGAATCTGGTAAAGCCGCGGTAAATGCAGCGCGGCAGCGCGTTAACGAATGGATCTTTGACTATGGAAAAAGGAAACACCGGCCTGGTCGCCGGCCCCGACGGCATCATGCGCTGCTTCTGGCACGGCAACCTGCCTGACTATCTGCACTACCACGACCATGAATGGGGCCGGCCGGTGGCCGACGACCGCCGGCTGTTCGAAAAGATCTGCCTCGAAGGCTTTCAGTCCGGCCTGTCCTGGCTGACCATCCTGCGCAAGCGCGAGAACTTTCGCGAGGCTTTCGCCGGGTTCGACTTCGACAAGGTCGCCGCCTTCACCGACGAGGATGTCGAGCGCCTGCTCGGCAATGCCGGCATCATCCGCCACCGTGGCAAGATCGTCTCGACCATCAACAACGCCAAACGGGCGCGGGAAATGGTCGATGAGTTCGGCTCGCTGGCCGCCTGGTTCTGGAAATTCGAGCCGGGCAAGGAGGAGCGACCCGAAATCGTCGACCTCGCCCATCTGCGCGCCAATCCGACGACGGCGGTCTCGGTCAGGATTTCGAAGGAACTGAAGAAGCGCGGCTGGAGTTTTGTCGGCCCGACGACGGTCTATGCCTTCATGCAGGCGATGGGCCTGGTCAACGACCACCTCGAAGGGTGTGTTTGCCGCAAGGAGGTCGAGAAGGACAGGAAGGCGTTCAAACGGCCGAAGTAGCGCTGTCCCCCTACCTCCCCCTTGTGGGGAGGTCGCGCCGAAGGCGCGGGTGGGGGTCCCTTGGCGCTGCCCCCCACCCCGACGCTACGCGTCGACCCTCCCCACAAGGGGGAGGGTAAGCTCACACTCCGCTCGCGCCCGTCAAAAACAACCCCGCAACAATCGCCGCCAGTGCCGCAAAGGCCGGATAGATCACCAGCAGCCCGGTCATCAGCGCCTCGCGCATCGTCGAGCCCTTGCGCTCGTCGGCAGTGACCTCGAACGGACCGAGGCTCGCCGTCACCGGCGCACGGCTCTCGGCCGGCCGCAGCCGGACTTCATGCAAGCCGTCGTCTCTGATATCGAATTTCTGTGCCGCAGTCATGGCCCCAACCCCTTGTTCCGGCGCGCTTATCGGCTCCGATTGTGTCGGCACGATGCCGCACCGATGGCGGAATTGTTTCGTTTTGGTGCGTTTTGTTTCGAGGGGAGCTTCTTCCTTCCCCCCTTGTGGGGGAAGGTGGATCGGCGCGATAGCGCCGAGACGGATGAGCGACTATCTGAGGTGTCAAGTTGCATTTGCGAACTCGTTTCGCGCGTCGCGTGCTTTTGCATTGAGAATGACGAGCAGCTTGCGGGCGAGTGCAATGCGGATGACCATC
>NZ_JAFCGY010000069.1 GCF_016836705.1 Mesorhizobium caraganae
TAAACGTAGTCCGCCACATGGCCGATCGTATGGCGATCATGTATCTCGGGCGCATTGTCGAGATTGGCTCAACCCAAAACATCTTCGATCATCCCCGCCATCCTTATACGCAGGCCTTGCTCTCGGCCAATCCGGTGCCCGATCCCGATGCCCTTCTTAACCGCATCGAAATCAAGGGCGAGGTGCCGAGCATGCTGAGACGGCCAACCGGCTGCGAGTTCCACACGCGGTGCCAGTACGCGCAAGACATCTGCAGCCGGGTTTTCCCCGAATCTGCAGCCAACTCGGATAACACGGAGCATCGCTTCAAATGCCATTTCCCACTCACCTGCGAAACCGAGGTAGCGTTAGAGCAGCGACCGCTTTCGCAGATTTCGGACGCGGATCCGGCTGCGGCAAGACCACCGTGGCGCGCGCACTGACGCGGATCATTGCCGACGATGCTCAGCATCACCGGCGGCCAGATCCTGTTTGACGGCCAGGACATCGCAGCCATCCCCGAACGGCAGATGAATGCCCTGCGCTGGCGCGACATCGAGTTGATCCCCCAGAGCGCGATGAACTCGCTCGATCCCGTCTACGCCTTCGACCGGTGTTCGACCGAAACCCCGCAGTTGCGCCAGAGCGGAACGCGCAAGGTCGCCTGCCACCTGTTCTGGAAGACCGCCTTCAGGAAAGTTCGAGACAAGACATGCTTGCCGCCTTCTATACCCGCACCGGACCCGCGCGTGACGTGCTTGTGACCGGCCCGCAGGCCGACCCGGTCCGCTTCGCACTGACGCGCGAGAAAGGCGAAGATGGCGACGACCGCTTCATCTTCGACGCGACCGAAAGCGACGACCAGGCTCCGGGGCCGATCAACTATCTGATGAACCCAGGCGTTCCGGGCATGGCGCTTGGCCTCTACTACCTGGGCGGCGATCCGGCGCAGGTCTGCAAAGCCGGCGGCCCCAATGCGATCGACTAAATGCGCCTGCGCGAAGGCTCGTTCCTGCAGCCGCGCTTTCCAGCACCGCTCGGCATGCGCGGCCTGACCGCGATGCGCGTGATCTCGGCCATGAACGGCCTGCTCAATGTCGCCAAGGCGGCGCCCCGGCTGCCAACTCCGCCTATGTCATCAGCATCATGCGTGGCAACTTCCGCGACGAGGCCGGCGAGCTCGAACGCTTCCTGCTCGCAGACGGCATCGGCGTCGGTTATGGCGCGCGGCCCGCGTCGGACGGCATCGACGCGGTCTATTTCGTGGCGCAGGAGAACTATCCGGTCGAGTTTCTCGAAGTCGGCTATCCCGTGCGCCTGCACCACTACGGCGTGGTCGAGGATTCGGGCGGCGCGGGCCAGTTCCGCGGCGGTTGCGGCATCATCCGCGAATACGAGATCATGGCCGAAGACGCCATGCTTGCCGGGCGCATCGACAGCGTCAAGAACCCGCCATGGGGCATCGACGGCGGCATGAGCGGCGGTAGCGGACGCGCGATCGTCAACCCCGGCACCGATCGCGAACGCGTGCTTGCGCCGCTGTCGGACGGCAATCGCCTTGTGCGTGGCGACGTCCTGCGCATGGAGACCGGCGGGGCGGCGCCTACGGCCATCCCTTCGACCGGGCAGCCGACAGCGTCCTCCAGGACGTTCTGGGCGGCTACGTCAGCCGCCAGGCAGCCGAGCGCCTCTACGGCGTCGTCCTGTCCGGCAACTCGCTGGACATCGAGGCCACCGCAAAGGCACGCGCGTCGCGCCCGGCCACCCGTCGTTTCCATCGCCAGGAGTATGTCGATGTCCTCGCTTGATTCCGCCCTGTCCATCGCCGTCGACATCGGCATAACGTTCCCCGATGTCTCGCTGCTCGACCGTACGACCGGCCAGATCTGGCGTGCCAAGACACCCAGCGTGCCTTCCGATCCGTCGCAAGCGTTTCTTGCCGGCATCCGTCTCGCACTGGCCGACGCCGGCGCGCCGGCATCCGCGCTCGGCCAGGTTCTGCACGGAACAACGGTCGCCACCAACATGATCCTCGAAGGCAAGGGCGCCCGCACCGCGCTTGTCACCACGCGCGGCTTTCGCCATGTGCTGGAGATCGGCCGCCAGGATATCCCGCGCAAAGCCAATCTCTACACCTGGGTCAAGCCCGAGCGGCCGGTTCCGGCCTCGCGTATCGTCGAGATCGACGAGCGTGTAGCTGCCGACGGCGACGTGCTGTCGCCGCTCGACGAAGCCAGTGTCTTCGCCGCCGCCGAGGCAATCCGGGCCATGGATATCGAAGCGGTCGGCATCTGCCTCCTGCACGCCTTCGCCAACCCAGCGCATGAGCGGCGCGCAGCCGAGATCCTGCGCGCTGAACTGCCTGGCATCGCGGTCACCATCTCGACCGACGTGCTGCCGGTCGTGCGCAAATATGAACGCTCGCTGACGACAGTGCTGAACGCGACTGTCATGCCCGGCGTGACCACCTATGTCGGCCGGCTTGAACAGCGCCTCGTCGACGAGAAGGTGAGCGCACCGCTTCTGCTGATGCAATCCAATGGCGGCGTTGCCGGTGCGGCAGCAATCCGCCAAGCACCGGCGCTGACAGCCCTTTCAGGCCCGGCCGCCGGCGTCGTTGGCGCGCGCGCCATCGCGGCCGCCTGCGGCATTCACGACCTGATCACCGTCGACATCGGCAGCACAAGCGCCGACATCTGCCTCATCAAGGACGGCAAGATCGGCCTGACCCAGAACGGCAAGGTCGGCGAGTGGCCTTTTCCGCTGCCGATGGTGGACATGGTCACCATCGGTGCCGGCGGCGGATCCATTGCCGCTGTCGAAGAGTCAACGCTGACGGTGGGACCGCGCAGTGCCGGCGCACGCCCGGGCCCCGCGGCCTATGGCCATGGCGGGCTCGAGGCGACCGTAACCGACGCCCATGTCGTGCTCGGTCATCTGCCTTCGAAATTGCTGGGCGGTCGCATGGGCCTCGACGTTGCCGCTGCCCGTTCCGTCATCGAGACGCGCGTCGCATCTCCGCTTGACCTGTCGGTCGAAGCTGCTGCCCGCGGCGTCCTGGCGATCGTCGACAACCACATGGTGGGCACGGTGCGCGTCGTCTCGGTCGAGCGCGGACACGACCCGCGCCAGTTCACGCTGGTTCCGTTCGGCGGCGCGGGCCCGCTGCACGGCTGCGCGCTGGCCGAACTGCTCGGCATCTCAAGCGTGATGATCCCGCCCGCTCCCGGCATCCTGTGCGCCGACGGCCTGCTTGCCGCCGACCTCAAGGCCGAGTTCAGCCGCACGCTTCCCAAGGCTGGTGCAATCGACGTCAAGGCGGCAGACGCTATCTTTGCCGAACTCGAAAGCCAGGCCGAAGTCTGGCTGACCCTTGAGGGCGTCGTCGAGGAAAAACGCGGCACGCACCGCGTGGCGCTGCTGCGCTATCACGGCCAGGGCGGCGAGATCGCCATTGCCTGGGAAGGAACGCGTGCTGCAACGGAAGCAGCCTTCGCCGCCGAACATCGCGCGCTCTATGGCTTCATCCTCGATGCCGCCATCGAACTCGTCACCCTGCGTGTCGAGGCAACCGGCAAGACGGCCGAGCCGCTGCGCACGCAACTAGCCGCTTCGGGAGCATTCGCTGCCTACGACCACGCGCTGGTGCATTTTGCCAGCGGTGCGCAGGACGTGCCGCTGGTCGACCGGGCGGCGCTCGGCGCGGGTGCCCGCTTCGAGGGCCCCGTCATCCTGACCCAGCTCGACACCACGACGCTGGTTCCCGGCGGCTGGTCGGGCAGCGTGCACGAAAGCGGCGCCATCATCCTCACCCGCCACGACGGAGCCGTTCAATGAGCACGGTCGACGCCCAACTCGATCAGGTCTTCGCCCATATCGAGGAGAACCGCGAAACCTTCATCGCCCGGGTGATGGACTATGTCCGCCATCCGAGCATCAGCGCCCACAATCTGGGTATCGGCGAAGTTGCAGCGCTGCTCGTCGAAATCCTCAAGGGGCTCGGCATGGAGGCCGAGACCGTGCCGACGCGCAACCATCCGATGGTGCTCGGTCGCCGCAACGTGTCGCCCGACAAGCCGACCGTGCTGCTCTACGGCCACTACGACGTGCAGCCTGCCGATCCGCTGGAACTTTGGACGAGCCCGCCCTTCGAACCGACGATCCGTGACGGGCGCATCTACGCGCGTGGCATCGGCGACAACAAGGGCCAGCATTTCGCGCAGCTGCTGGCGCTCGAATCTCATCTGGCGGTGCATGGCGAGCTGCCGTGCAACGTCATCTTCCTGCTCGAGGGCGAGGAGGAAATCGGCAGCCCGCACATCGCCGAATTCGTGAGCGCCCATGCCGAGCGGCTCAAGGCCGACCTCGTCGTCACCTCCGACGGGCCATTGCACGAATCCGGCATGCCGATCATCACCTACGGCGTGCGCGGCGTGGCCGGCTTCGAGCTGCGCGCCAACACCGCCAACCGCGACGTGCATTCTGGCAATTTCGGCGGCGTCGTGCCGAACGCCATCTGGAAGCTGGTCCACCTCCTCGGCACCATGAAGAACGCCGACGGCGAGATCACCATCGAGGGTCTGGTCGAGCCGGTGATCCCGGCGACCAACTACGAGCGCGATGCGGTCGCGAGGCTGCCGCTCGACCTCGACGCGGTGAAGGCCGATCTCGGCCTCATGGAACTCGATGCACCGCGAGACCGCGGCTACTATGATCGGCTGATGTTCCATCCGACCCTGACCATCAACGGCCTTCACGGCGGCTATGACGGCCCCGGCATGAAGACGATGCTGCCCTGCGAGGCTTTTGCCAAATGCGACATCAGGCTCGTCGAGCCGCTGACGCCGGACTACGTGTTCGAAAAGGTCGCAGCCCATGTCGAGCGCCATGCGCCAGACGTGGAGTTCGTGCCGCTGAACGGAATGCTGCCTTCCAAGACGCCGATGGACTCGCCATTCTCCCAGCCGATCAGGCGGGCCATCGTGGCTGCGCGCGGCGTCGAACCCCTGCTCTACCCGACGTTGGGCGGCAGCCTGCCGGATTATGTCTTCACCAAGATCCTCGGCCTGCCGGCCTTCGTCGTCCCCTACGCCAATGCCGACGAGGCCAATCACGCACCCAACGAGAATCTGGAGATCGTGCGATTCATCGATGGCATCCGGACAGGGGCAGCGATGCTGTCTGAACTCGGCAAGCTCAAGCCGGGGAAGTAGCCCTAGTCACCTGGAACCAAAGTAAGGTTCATTTTGTTCGGCTTCTGTCACAAGAGCAGGAGTTTGATCGATGGTTGGCAGGCAGGCGGACGTCGTCGTTCTGAGCGACGCGGATAGAAGTTTTCTG
>NZ_JAFCGY010000006.1 GCF_016836705.1 Mesorhizobium caraganae
TGGCGGCCCTGGTCGCGCGCAAAGCCCCCAAGCTTGCAGCGGTGGCGCTGGCCAACAAACTGGCCCGCATCGCCTGGAAGCTGATGGTCAGCGGCGAGCAATACCGTCCCATCGGCGCCACCTGTCCCGCGCCTATGCAGTCGTAACAGCATTAAGGAATTCGACACCGAGCTCGCTCTCGACGTCGATGTTGGAACTTGCAAGCAAAGGAGAAGATGGTGTGACCGGTCGAACCGGGACGAGCGAGGCTTTCCGAGGTGCTCACTGGCAGTCATTGCCGTGTACGTGTTTGGAACTCGCCATCCGTGTAGCCCATCTAGGCCCGCGCTCAGATATCCGCGCGCAAAAGGCCGGACATATGAGCGCAAGCGATCCGATCAAACTATCTCACCAAGCCTTGCAAGCAGGGGGCCGTCCACATATGAGCACCGGAAGTCGAGAAAGCCGCGTCAGGCAACCGGCCTCATGAATTCTTCTTCGGGATTTTAGGCGCAGACGCGGTTGCGGCCCTGCCTCTTCGCCTCATAGAGCTGGCGGTCGGCGCGGCGGTAAAATTCCTCGGCCGTTTCCTTGCGGTCCCACACAGCAAGTCCGACGCTGGTGGTGATCTTGAGGCGGACATTGCCCGACAGCACCGACATGTTGGCAATCGCCTTGCGGATGCGTTCGGCGAATTTCCCCAGCAACTCCGCATCCATGTTGGGCGTGACCACGGCAAACTCCTCGCCGCCGAGCCGCGCCACCACGTCGTGATAGCGAGTCATGCCTTTGAGGCAATTGGCGACTGCCCTCAGCACCTCGTCGCCGACATCGTGGCCATGTGTGTCGTTGACCTGCTTGAAATGGTCGAGGTCGAGGATCATCAACCCGACGGGCTTCTCGATGCGGCGGAATTCTTCGAGATATTCCTTCAGCGCATCGTCGAAATAGCGCCGGTTCTGCATGCCGGTGAGACCATCGGTCAGCGCCGCATGCTGCAACGTTTCCGAACGGGCGCTGAGCGACACCGTCATCGCCCGCAGCTTGCCCTCTTCCGTCGCCTGTCTGCGGATCAGCGGGTAGATGAAGAACACGCCGAAGAACAGCGCAGTAGCCAGAAGCACCCCGGTGATGAACAGCAGCCTGTTGAGGTAGACGATCCTCTCGATGCGGGACGCCGTATCCATGTCGGCGGCGATGCCCTGCAAAAGACCATAGGCATGAAGTGTCACCAGGCCTGCGGCGAGGATCACGAAAATAAAGACGAAAAATGCGGATTCCGCCTTGTGGAAACGCATCTGCTCCCCGTTGGAAAAGTACCCGCCAGATTTATGGCATGACGGCGCCTTACGGACTGTTAATCCAGACAACCGGAACGGGAATGTTCATTTCAGCTCCTGTTTCTGTAATTGCATTAGCAGCAGGAAAATCAAATCGCTGTGTTCGGGTCGTCACCGGGCTGCAATCTTAGCCATTCCGGCCCCAGCTGATGGCGAAACCACGTCGTTTGCCGTTTGGCATATTGCCGCGTTGCGGCCTTGCAGCGTTCGATGGCCTCAGAGAAGCTGATGTTATCAGCCATCGCGGCCGAGAGTTCGCGAACGCCGATTGCCTTCATCGCCGGCAAATCATAATCGAGGCCAAGCGCCACAAGGCGTTTGACTTCATCGAGAGCGCCAAGATCGAGCATACGGTCGAACCGGCTCTCAATCCGCTCGACAAGGGCCGCGCGGTCCGGTTCGATGACGAAGAAACGCGCGCTGTCGCGGTCGATCAGCGGCCGGCCACGCGCCGCTTGCCATTCGAGAATGGAGCGGCCGGAGGCGTCAAGCACCTCCAGCGCCCGCACGATGCGCTGGCCGTCGGTCGGCTTCAGCTGCATGGCAACCGCCGAATCCTCGTGCATCAGGAGGCGATGCAGCTTGGCCGCGCCTTGCTCCTTCAACTCGTAGCGCCAGCGGTCGCGCACCTGCTGCGGAATGTCCGGCATCTCCGAAATGCCCTCGGCAAGGGCGCGAAAATAAAGCCCGGTGCCGCCGACGAAAATCACCGGTCGCTCAAAGGGAGGGCCATCGGGCCGCCGGGCAAGCGTACCGTCATCGATCAGCTTCATCACGTCGCGCAGCCAGGCACCGGTGGAATAGGCGGTGGAGGGATGCACGTGGCCGTAGAGAAAGTGCGGCGCGCGGCCGAGTTCGGCCGCGTTCGGCCGCGCCGTCAGCACATCGAGCACCGAATAGCCCTGCATGGAATCGGTGTTGACGATGACGCCGCCCTTGCGCTCGGCGAGATCGAGCGCCAGCGCCGACTTGCCGCTGGCGGTCGGCCCGGCTATCAGGATCGCGTTCTTCACGCGGCCCTCGCCCGCCTGCCTGGAATTTTCTATGCCGCTGATTGCCACGCTTGTATCCCACCCCGTCCGCCGCACCGTGTCGGCCTCGCTTGCGAATATGGCCTCACGCTCGGTCGGCGCAAGCGCTGTTCGCTGGCTGGGTGAAGGCGTTGCGTGCGATCTGGTGTTGGCCGAAGGGGCTGAAACCACTGAGACGATTGCCGCCTTGCGCGCTGCGCTTGCCTCCGAGCCTGTCGACGTGATCGTCCAGCAGGCCGACACGCGCCGCAAGACAATACTGCTCGCCGACATGGATTCGACCATGATCGACCAGGAATGCATCGACGAACTGGCCGACGAGATCGGCGTCAAAGATCACGTTGCCGCCATCACGGCGCGCTCGATGAATGGCGAGATCGCCTTCGAGCCCGCCTTACGGGAACGCGTGGCGCTGCTGAAAGGCCTCGATACCGCCGTTGTCGACCGCATCATCGCCAACCGCCTGACACTGGCGTCGGGCGGTCGCTCTCTGGTGCAGACGATGAGAGCAAATGGCGCCTGGACGGCACTCGTCTCCGGCGGCTTCGACGTGTTCACCAGCCGCATCGCGGACATGCTCGGCTTCCAGGAAAACCGCGCCAACCGCCTGATCGAGGAAAACGGGCGCTTTGCCGGCCTGGTCGCCGAGCCGATCCTCGGCCGCGCCGCCAAGGCCGATGCGCTGAACGAGATTTCGGCTCGCCTAGGCTTGACGCCGGCCGACGCCATTGCCGTCGGCGACGGCGCCAACGATCTCGACATGATCCGGCTTGCGGGCACCGGCGTTGCTCTGCACGCCAAATCCACCGTCGCCGCCGAAGCCAAGGTCCGCATCGACCATGGCGATCTCACCGCGTTGCTTTATGTGCAGGGCTACCGGCAGGAGGAATTCGTCGTATGAAACCGATGCGCACCGAACGCCTGATCCTGCGCAACTGGGAAGAACGCGACCGCGAGCTCTTCCATCGCATCAATTCGGACGAGCGGGTGATGGAATTCTTTCCGTTCCGCCGCGACCGTGTCGAGACGGATGCCAAGATGGACGAATTTCGGGGCTGGATCGCCAAGGACGGCTTTGGTTTTGCCGCCGCCGAGATTGCCGCGACGGGCGAATGCATTGGCTTTGTCGGCCTCTTGGAGACCGATCACGTGCCGTCCATGCCTTCCGATACGATCGAGATCGGCTGGCGGCTGGCGCCGGAATTCTGGGGCAAGGGCTATGTCACCGAGGCCTCCGAAGCCTGGCTCGCCTTTGGCTTCGAAACGCTTGACCGCGACGAAATCGTCTCCTTCGCCGTCGCAGCCAACCGCCGCTCGACGGCCGTCATGGAGCGTCTTGGCATGAGCCCTGACCCGGCTCGCGATTTCGACCACCCATCCATCCCTGACAGCCACCCGCATCTCAAGCGGCATGTCCTCTACGCCCTATCGCGCAAGGACTGGCAGGCACGAAAAAGGGCGGCTCGCTAGCCGCCCTTTTCATTTCGAAATCAGATCGTTGCAGGCCTGACCGGACTCAATCCATCCGGATCGTGACAAACCGCAACTCGCCGGTCTTGGACGCCAGCATCAAGAGCGCATTCTTGCGCCCCTGCTCCTTCAGCGCGCCGATCCGGTCCATGACGTCCTTCGGGGTCGCGACCGATTCCTGGGCAATCTCGGTGATCACCTCGCCGGCCTGGATACCGCGCTCGGCGGCGGCCGAATCCTTGGTGACGTCGGTGATGACGACGCCCGAGACATCAGCCGCGATGCCGAACTTGGTCCGCGTCTCGTCATTGAGTTCGCCGACGGTCATGCCGAGCACCGAAGCCGTCGACACCGCCGGCGCCTTGTCGCCGCCCTTGTCCTCGTCGGTCGTGCCGTCTTCGCCGCTGGTGAGCTTCTCGCCGTCCTCGAGCCGGCCGAGCGTCACCTTCACCGTCTGCTCGACGCCCTTGCGCACGATGATCACGTCGACCGCCTTGCCGACCGGGCTTTCCGCCACGACGCGCGGCAGGTCGCGCATTTCATGGATGTCCTTGCCATCGAACTTGATGATGACGTCGCCGGCGAGAATTGTACCGTTGTCGACCGGTCCGCCCTTGATGACGCCGGCCACCAGCGCGCCCTTGGCGGTCGCCATGCCGAGGCTCTCGGCGATGTCGTCGGTCACCGGCTGGATGCGCACGCCGAGCCAGCCGCGGCGTGTTTCGCCGAACTGGCGCAACTGGTCGACGACGCCCGAGGCAAGCTGCGAGGGGATAGAGAAGCCGATGCCGATCGAGCCGCCCGACGGCGAGATGATCGCCGTGTTGATGCCGATGACCTCGCCCACGCTGTTGAACAGCGGCCCACCGGAATTGCCGCGGTTGATGGCGGCGTCGGTCTGGATGAAGTCGTCATAGGGGCCGGAATTGATGTCGCGGTTGCGGGCCGAGACGATGCCGACCGTCACCGTGCCGCCGAGGCCGAACGGATTGCCGATCGCCATCACCCAGTCGCCCACGCGCATCTTGTTGGAATCGCCGAATTTTACCGCCGTCAGCTTATGGCCCTTCGGGTCGACCT
Source organism: Mesorhizobium caraganae (assembly GCF_016836705.1). Lineage (GTDB taxonomy): Bacteria > Pseudomonadota > Alphaproteobacteria > Rhizobiales > Rhizobiaceae > Mesorhizobium > Mesorhizobium caraganae. The sequence continues at coordinate 4,901 of NZ_JAFCGY010000006.1, forward strand.
TGAGCACCGCGACGTCGGTCTTGGTGTCGGTGCCGACCAGAGTCGCCTTCAGCGTCACGCCGTCGGAGAAATTCACCTCGATGTCGTCGGCATCGGCAATCACGTGATTATTGGTCACGACAATGCCCTGCTCGGCATCGACGACGAAGCCGGAGCCCAGCGACTGCACCTTTTGCGAGCCGCCATCCTTGTCGCCGCCACGGTTCTTGAAGAAATCGTCGAAGAAATCCTGGAACGGCGAGCCCTCCGGCAGTTGCGGCATCGGCACCGCGCCCGGACCTTCCGTGCCCTTCACGGTCTGCGAGGTCGAGATGTTGACCACCGCGCCGATCAGGCCTTCGGCGAGATCGGCGACCGAAGCCGGTCCGTCCGCAGCCACCGTCGGCGTCACGAAAGCCGGAACGGCAAGCGCGCCGACCATAAGTGCCGCAGCACCTGCGATGAACGTCCGCCGCGCCGCGCGCAGAAGGGTGTTGGATGTCATCGAGAGCCTCCCGGAATTGCTGAAAGAAAAAGCGCTTCGGCAAAACGCCGCGTCGCGTCATGTTGGCAAGAAATACGGCACATCTGCGGCTATGGCCACATCAGGAGGATAAATCCTCCGTTACACCTGATAACAGCGTTCCTCAGCCACGCACCAGCCAGACAATGCCGACACCGATGGCGATGGCCGCCAGCCCGACGATGCGCAGCGCATTTTCAGGCATCGACAGCACTTCCCCAGCAAGGCGTTTGGCAAGGCCGGGGAAACCGCCATAGACCAGGCCCTCGACGACGAGGACCAGGCCTATGGCCGCAAGAAAATCCTGCACCGCCCTACTGGGCGGGTGCAGGTTGCGCTGCCGGCGCGGCAGGTGCCGCCGGGGCCGCAGGCTTCGCGTCCGTGCCATCCGGATTGCGGAAGAAGCGGAAGAACTCCGAGTTCGGCGACAGCACCATCGTCGTCCCGGAGTTGTCCAGCGCCGTGCCGTAGGCATTCATCGACCGGTAGAAGTCGAAGAAGGCCGGATCGCGTTTGTAGGCATCGGCGAAAGTCGCGCTGCGCTGGGCCTCGCCCTCACCGCGCAGGATTTCCGATTCCTTGCGCGCTTCGGCGACGATTTCCACCACCTCGCGGTCGGCGCGTGCCGTGATGCGCTGCGCGGCCTCTTTGCCGCGCGCTCTCAGCCGTTCGGCCTCCGCAAGACGTTCGGCCTTCATGCGGTCGAAGGTCTGCTGCGAAACCTCCGCCGTCAGGTCGGTCCGGCGGATGCGCACATCCTCGATCTGCAGGCCGAGCGACGTCGCGTCCGGCCGAAGCTGATCGCGTACTTCGCGCATCATCACGGCACGCTCTTCCGAGAGCGCCGCTTCGAAGTCGCGCAGACCGTAGACACGGCGCAACGCTGCGTCGAGACGCGTCCTCAGTCGGGCTTCGGCCAATGTGATCTGACCGGACACGGCGGAGCGGAACACGCGCGGATCCGAGATGCGGTAAGCGATGAAAGCGTCAACCTCGTAGAACTTGCCGCCCGAAACCTGGACGCGGATATTGTCGAGATCGAAGCGCAGCACCCTGTTTTCGATCAATTGCACGCTGTCGGCATCGAAGAAGGCGAAAGGCGCCTTGAAATAGATGCCGGGTTCATTCTTGACATCGACGATCTCGCCGAACCGCAGCACGAGCGCCTGCTGGCGCGCGTTGACCACGAAGACCGAGGAGTAGATCAGGAACAGAAGCACGGCCGCGATGACGGCGAGGATGGGAAGACGATTGGCCATCACTGGGTTCCTCCGGTCGTGGCGCCAAGGGGCGCCGGCGCCTTCGGCTGCAGCGCCGGCAGCGGCAAATAGGGGACGACCCCTTGCCCATTGCCCTGTTCGACGATGACCTTGTTGGAGTCTTTCAGGACCTTCTCCATCGTTTCCAGATAAAGGCGCTTGCGCGTCACATCGGGGGCCTTGGCATATTCGTCATAGACCGAGATGAAGCGCTGCGCCTCGCCTTCGGCCTCCTGCACGACACGGTTCTTGTAGGCCGCCGCGTCTTCACGGACCTGTGCCGCCTCGCCGCGCGCCTGGCCGAGCTTCTGGTTGGAATACTGGTTGGCTTGCTCGACGAACTTGTCCTCGTCCTGTTCGGCGCGCTGCACTTCGTCGAACGCGTCCGCCACTTCACGCGGCGGCGCCGCGTCCTCGATCGAAACCGCGTTGACGTTCAGGCCGGCCTTGTAGCCGTCCAGCGTCGTCTGGATGATTTCGCGCACCGATGCGGCGATGCCTTGGCGATCGTCGCGGAAAATGTCCTGGGCGGGTCGCCGGCCGACTGCTTCGCGCATGGCGCTTTCAGCGACTTGCTGCAGCATGCCTTCCGGGTCGGAGACGTCGAACAGATAGGCCTTTGGATCGGAGACCTGGTAGGCCACCGAGAATTGGACGTTGACGATATTCTGGTCGCCGGTCAGCATCAGCCCGGAAGTGTTGCCGCTCGTCGCGCCGCCGCCGCCGATATCGACGAGCTGCTCGGCGATGTTGGCCGTCTCGACGGTTTCAACGGGCCACCAATGGAAATGCAGACCCGGCTGCGACAGCTCCGGCTTCGGCTTGCCGAAGCGCAGTTCGACCGCAACCTCGTCCGGCTGCACGGTATAGACCGCCTTGAACGCCCACAGCACGACCAGTGCCGCTGCGATCAGCGCAAAGACGGCCGGGCTGGCGCCGCCGCCACCGGGCAGCGCGCGCCGCAGCCGGTCCTGGCCGCGGCGGATGATGTCCTCGAGATCGGGAGGTGACCCTTGCGGGCCGCCAGGCCCCTTTGGTCCCTGCCCCCAGGGTCCCTGATTGCCGCCGCCGCCCCATGGGCCGCCGCCGCCACCGCTCTTGTCGTTCCAGGGCATGAATGTCCTTTCGCTTGGAATTCCCTCAGCGCCGGCCTTGCGACGCAAAATCCAGTTGTTCTTCTATAGGGACGCCGCGATGCGCTTTCAACGCGATCCGACACTGCACCGTCCGATTTGGACCGCTGCAAGCAGCAAATTTCAATAAGTCGCCTTATGAATGCGGCGTATTGTCGAGGGGAAGGCACCAAATGGCAAAAAGCGGCTTGGCATCCGCGCGCATGGCATGAACGATGTCAGGTGGATTGTAGACGACCCCACCGACCCCGGGTTCATGCCACGCCTCGGCATTCTGCCGCCACTCACCCTGCGACAGGACCAGGTAAAGCTCTTCCGGCGGATGCCGATGATCTGGATATGTCGTGTGCGGCGCCATGACCGACACTCCGATCTCGATTTGACCGCTCGGGACGAAACCGCCCGGGCCGACAATGAAGGAATCGGCGTAATTCTCGGCCAGCACCGCCGACTTGCGACGCTCGCTTTGATTGTTCCAGCTGAGATGCGGCTCGATCTCGCGCAGCGCGGCGGCGAGCTTGCCGAGATTGCCGCCGATCGTTTCAAGCTCGGCAAAGCATGCCGGAAGGTGGCGACAAGCCGGCTGGCGCTGGGGTCGCTCACCGCTTGCCTGCGGCGCCTCAAGCGCGGTGTTGCCGAAGATCCGCTGGTGCGCAGCTTCACGCGCGGGTTCATTTCCCATACGCGAGCGTATCTCCGCGCTCAGTAAATCCATGAACGCACCGAGCGGCTGACGCTTGTTATCCGTCATGAGGCCACCTGTGTCATTGAGCGGCTGCGCTCGTAAACCGTGTAGCGCGTCGCGTGGCTGTCCTTTTCACCGGCCGGAAAACCCTCCGAACGCACAATTTGCCAGCTGCCCGGATCGATGTCAGGGAAATGCGCATCACCGTCGACCTTGGCCAGCACATGGGTGACATGCAGGCGGTCGGCAAGCGGCAGCGCCTGCGCATAGATCTCGCCGCCGCCGATGACACAGATTTCGTCGACGCCGCTCATGCAACGCCCACGCACCGTGGCCAGCTGGATCGCGGCTTCCAGCGAATTTGCTGTTTCAACGCCCTCGGCGCGCCAGGCCTTGTCGCGGGTCACCACGATGTTCAATCTGCCCGGCAGCGGCCGGCCGATGCCCTCATAGGTCTTGCGGCCCATGATGACGGGCTTGCCCATAGTGTCGGCCTTGAACCGCTTGAGATCGGTGGACAGCCGCCACGGAAGGCCGCCGTCGCGCCCGATCACGCCGTTCTCGGCGATGGCGACATAGATCGCGAGCTCCATCAGTTGGCGTCCCCGCCATTGCTGTCCGACGGTTCGAGAAGCAGAATGTCGATGTCGTGCTCGGGATAGAAATCCCGCGCCGTCAGCTCGAACGTCGTCGGCCCGACCTTTTTGACATTTTCGCCGCAAAACGAGATCAGGGCTTTTGGATTGCCTTTGTCGACGGTCAGCTTGAATTTGCCGATGATGCCGGATGCCCAGTTTCCACCGGTGGTCAGGATATAGGCAATGCGTTTCTCATAGTATTTGGGATAACCGTCCGGATCGTCCTTGGCCGCCTTGCGCACCGCATTCTCGAAGCCGCCGTCCATGCAGTAGCGGGCCTTGTAGGCAGCATACTGGCTGCCCTGGAACTTACCGTCATAGAAGAAGCTGACCGATGACGTCCCGCCGACGCTCGGCTTGTAGCGGTGCGAGACATGGACATCCTTGTTGGCCGGAAATGTCGAGCGCCACCAATAGGTCGAGCGCAACTGCCACCACGGTGTATAGACCTTGTTCGCCTCAGTACCGTCGCTGCCCGTATCCTCGATGATGATGCCGCGGTTCTCCCAATCCTCGGCGACCGCCTTCGGCAGCTTCGCCAGCGCCGCCTTGGCCACATCGCCGAATGGATTGAACGGAACGTTCTGCGCCTTCAGATCGGCGCCGATATCGATGCCGACAGCGAACACTTTCTGCTCGAGCTGCGGCTTCGCCGGCACACCATCGATCGTCACCTCAAAGCCAAGGAAATTGTCGCTCTGATTTTCCGGGATGGCCGGCATTTCCTCCGGATCACCTTCGATCTCGGGCAACGGGAAGGCGACGATTGCGTCGACATCCTTGTCGGTGTTGTTGTGGAAGACATAGTCGACCGTCACCTTTTCGGGCGAGATGAAGAGATCCTCGCTTTGCATCGCCACCGCATCGCTGCGGGACAGGATAAGGCCGCCGGTGCTGAGTTCGGCCACCGAATCATTGGCCAGTGCGGGCGTGGCTGAAAGCGCCAGCGCCGCGGTCAGAACGTATCGGAACATGGAAGCCCTCTCGGCCGGAATGCCGGGATGATCCTAGCCGTTTCAAGGCCGTGTTTCAAAGCCCTTCCGCGGTCGCCATTGCTTGCGCACATGCTTGTCTGGACACTGAGACCGCTATCGGGCAGGAGTTCGCGTCATGCGCAAGCTTTTCGTCATCGGCATCGGCGCCGGCAATCCCGACCATTTGACCGTGCAGGCGATAGACGGCCTGAACCGGGCGGACGTCCTGTTTATTCCCGACAAGGGCGCAAGCAAGAACGACCTTGCCGAATTGCGCCGGCATATCTGCGACCGTTTCGTCACCAACCCGAAATCGCGCCGCGTCGAATTCGACGTGCCGGTGCGCGCCGAGCCGGCGCCATCCTATCGCTCGACCGTCGACGACTGGCACGAGGCGATCGCCGAAATCTACGAAGGCCTGATCCGCGACGAGCTTGCCGAGAACGGCTGCGGCGCCTTCCTGATCTGGGGCGACCCTTCTCTCTACGACAGCGCGCTGCGTATCCTCCAGCGGGTGCGGCTCAGAGGCAATGTCGGGTTCGAGTTGGAGGTCATTCCCGGCATCACTGCCGTCCAGGCGCTCGCCGCCAGCCACAAGATGGCGCTGAACCGTATCGGCGACCCCGTGCTGATCACCACCGGCCGCCGCCTGACCGAGCAAGGCATGCCGCAAAATGCCGGCAGCGCGGTGGTCATGCTCGACGGTAAATGCGCTTTCAACGCGCTGGCCGACAAGGATCTGATCATCCACTGGGGCGCCTATCTCGGCACACCCGACGAAATCACTCTCTCCGGCCGCCTAGGTGATGTCGGCGAGGAGATCGAGAAAATCCGTGAACAAGCCCGCCGGAAGAAGGGCTGGATCATGGACACCTATCTGCTGCGCAAAGCGGAGGGCAGGGAGTAGGGGAATTGAAGAAATGAGGAACTGAAGAATTGGTAAGGAGGGCAGGAGACGCCTAGCGTCCAACATCCACTCCCATATTCTTCAGTTCTTCAGTTCTTCATTTCTCCAGTTCTTCAACTCCCCCTTCTCACCCCGCATCAATCTCCGCCTGCAATGCCGCCATATGCGTGGCCGCTGCCGCGGCCGCCGCCCGTTCGATGGCACGGAAGCGGCTGACCACCGCCAAGCCGACCGAGGTCAGCTGCGCGCCGCCGCCCTTGCGGCCGCCGGTCTGCGCTGCGACCAGCGGCTTGCCGAACACGCGGTTCATGTCCTCGACCAGGTCCCAGGCGTGTTTGTAGGACATCTCCATGCCGCGCGCGGCGGCCGAGATCGAGCCGAAGGTGGCGATCTGCTCCAAAAGCTCGATCTTGCCCGGACCGATGCGCCCGTCCGGATCGAGATTTATCCGCAAGCTCAGCGACGGCATGTCGTGTCCTCCACGGTCACATTAGCCTCTCTCGATCCGTAGCGCTATTCCAAAACGATATAGCGGCTATCAGCCATGGGCTTCGGCCGGCAGACCTGCAGCGGTATTGGCCCTGTCGAAGCTCACCGTCTTGACCACCGCGAACACCTTGCTCCCCAACTGGAGGCTCAGCGCGTGTCGCGACTGCTCGGTGATGCGGGCAAGCACGGTCGCGCCGTTGCAGTCGATGCCGACCTCGACCGTTGGCCCCTCACCTGGACTTACCGCGACGATGATGCCCGGCAGGATGTTGAGCGCGCTGAGGCCCGTCGGCTGTTCTGTGGCGACCATCACGTCGCGGGCGCGGATGCGAATGCGCACCGGCGCACCGACCGATATAGCCAGCCGTGGCACCCGGATTTCGCCCGCCGCCGAACCGAGCACGCTCATGCCGAACGCCTCGTCGTGGCGCAGCACTTTGGTGTCCAGCACCGCGCCGCCCTCGCCGCGCTCTTCTGCCGGCAACAAATCGAGCCGTTGCATGATCGCGCCGGTCGGGCCCGAGGCAGCGACCTTGCCTTGCGCCATCACCACCACGTCGCTCGCCAGCCGCGCCACCTCGGCGACGGAGTGGCTGACATAGACGATCGGCAGCTTGGTCTCGTCGCGCAGCCGCTCGATATAGGGCAGGATTTCAGCCTTGCGCGCATCGTCGAGCGAGGCCAGCGGCTCGTCCATCAACAGCAGCTTCGGGCTGGCCAGCAGCGCCCGGCCGATCGCTACCCGCTGCTTCTCGCCGCCGGAAAGTTTTGCCGGCCGCCGATCAAGCAGGTGGCCGATGCCAAGCAGGTCGACCACAGCGTCCATATTGGCATAGCGCTCCGCCGCCGGCGCAAACCAGCGGCCATAGCGCAGATTGCCGGCCACGCTCATATGCGGGAACAGCCGCGCATCCTGGAACACCATGCCGATGCGGCGCTTGTGCTTCGGCACGAAAATGCCGGCGCTGGTGTCGACCAGCACACGACCGTCGACCGCGATGCGTCCCTTGTCGGGTCGGATCAGGCCGGCGATCATGTTGATCAACGTCGTCTTGCCGGAGCCTGAGGGCCCGAACAGCGCCGTCAGCCGCCCGGCACTTTCGAAGCGCGCGTCGATGGCGAACTCACCGAGACGATGGCTGATGTCGACAAGGACGCTCATTCGATGTCCATCCGCCGACCAACGCGCCGCGCCAGCACTTCCGAGGCAACCAAGGCCGCCATCGAAATGACGATGGAGATCAGCGTCAGCCGCAGCGCCCCGTCATCGCCGCCCGGCACTTGCGTAAAAGTATAGATCGCCGAAGGCAGCGTCTGCGTCTCGTTGGGAATGTTGGAGACAAAGGTGATGGTGGCGCCGAACTCGCCCATCGCCTTGGCGAAGGACAGGATCGAGCCGGCGATCAGCCCGGGCAGGATCAGCGGCAGCGTGATCGTAGCGAACACAAACAGCGGATTGGCGCCGAGCGTGCCTGCGGCGGCTTCCATCTTGCGGTCGACGGCCTCGATCGACAGCCGGATCGCCCGCACCATCAGGGGGAAGCCCATGATGCCGCAGGCGAGAGCCGCGCCCGTCCAGCGAAACGAAAAGACGATGCCGAAATGCTCGGCCAGGAATGCACCGGCCGGCCCGCGACGACCGAAGGTGAGCAGCAAGAGATAGCCGGTCACCACTGGCGGCAGGATCAGCGGCAGATGCACCACGCCGTTGAGCAGCGTCTTGCCCCAGAATTTTCCGCGCGCAAGCAGGAGCGCAATCGCGATGCCCGGTGGCAGGCTGAACAGCATCGCCACCGTCGCCACCTTGATCGACAGCCGGACCGCATTCCATTCGTCGGGAGTGAGGTCCAGCAGCCAGTTCATGCGTCAGGCGCTACCTTAATTGCTCGGCGTGAGCACGGTGAAACCTTGATCCCTAAACAGCTCCGCCGCCTTGGCGGACTGCAGACACTTCAGGAAGGCCGGCGTATCCTTGTCCTTTGAATCAGCGATCTGGGCAACCGGATAGATGATCGGCGGATGCGAATCCTCCGGGAAGGTGCCGACCACCTTGACGCCCTTGTCGGCATGCGCATCGGTCGCATAGACGATGCCGAGCGGTGCTTCACCCATCGAAACCAGCTTCAATGCGGCGCGCACATTCTCGGCCTGCGCCACCTTGCCCTCCACCGACGACCAGACGCCAAGCGATTCAAGTGCCGTCTTGCCGTATTTGCCTGCCGGCACCGCCTTGAAGTCGCCCATGGCGAGCTTGCCGTCGCCGACCAGGTTGGCGAGGTCAAAGCCCTTCTCGATCTTGGTTTCAACCGTCGAATCCTTCGGCGCCACCAGCACGATCTGGTTGCCGAGCAGCTTCACCTCGGTGTCCGGCTTGGTCAGCTTCTTGTCGGAGAGGTATTTCATCCAGTCGAGATCGGCCGAGATGAAGACATCGGCCGGCGCCCCGCCCTCGATCTGCTTGGCCAGTGCCGAGCTTGCGGCGTAGGAGATAGTCGCGGCCTCGCCGACATCGGCTTCGCAGGCCTTGTTCACCGCATCGAGCCCGTCCTTGAGGCTGGCCGCCGCGAACACGATCACCTTGCCTTCCGCATGCGCGGCCGGCACCGCGGCCATCAGCGCCGCGGCAAAACCGCCGACCGCGATCGCTCTCAATCCAAAACCTTTGTGCCTCGACATGAAAACTCTCCCTGGGTTTTGAAATCCGACCGGCTCGAAGCCTAGGATCGATATATCCGGATGAATATAACAAGGGAAGGCCGCAGCCGTCGAAAGCGTCTGTTCGGCATCGATTGTTCTGGTTTTTGACAGGAACAGAACCTTGCAAAGGAAGCCCCATGAAAATCAGCGCACGCAACATCCTCCAGTGAACGGTCACCGAGATCGTCAAGGGCGCCACCACCTCGCATGTCCGCATCGACGTCGGCGGCTCGGTCGTCACCGCTTCGATCACCAACGAGGCCGTCGCCGATCTCAAGCTCGAAAAAGGCAAGCAGACCTATGCCGTGATCAAGGCATCGGACGTCATGGTCGGTATTGATTGAGGAAACGAAGAGCTATACGGCGATCGGCGCCTTGATCGTGGCGTCGGCGAAATAGTTCTCCAGCCGGAAATCCTCGAAGCGGAAGGCGAACAGGTCCTTCACGTCAGGATTGATCCACAGCGTCGGCAGCGCCTTGGGCGTGCGCCGCAACTGCTCGCGCGCCTGCTCGAAATGGTTGGAATAGAGATGCGCGTCGCCCAGCGTGTGGACGAAATCGCCAGGTTTCAGCCCGGTCACTTGCGCCACCATCAAGGTCAGCAGCGCGTAGGAGGCGATGTTGAAGGGCACGCCGAGGAAGATGTCGGCCGAGCGCTGGTAGAGCTGGCAGGACAGCTTGCCTTCCGAGACGTAGAACTGGAACAGGCAGTGGCAGGGCGGCAACGCCATGGCCTCGACCTCGGCCGGGTTCCACGCCGAAACGATCAGTCGGCGCGAATTCGGATTCTTGCGTATCTCCTTGAGAAGATTGGCAATCTGGTCGATCGATCCGCCATGGCCATCCGGCCAGGAGCGCCATTGCTTGCCATAGACCGGGCCGAGATCGCCATTCTCGTCAGCCCACTCGTCCCAGATCGAAACGCCATGGTCGTTAAGGTATTTTATGTTGGTGTCGCCGGCCAGGAACCACAGGAGTTCATGGATGATCGACTTCAAATGCAGCTTCTTGGTCGTGGTGACCGGAAAGCCGCGGCTGAGATCGAAGCGCATCTGGTAGCCGAACACCCCACGCGTGCCAGTGCCGGTGCGGTCGCCGCGATCGGCGCCATTGTCCAGGACATGTTGCAAGAGGTCGAGATATTGGCGCATCGGCTTCGCCTCGATTCGGGGTTTCGTGATAATAGCCGACTGGCGGGCCGCCGAACACATCAAAAGGCACCAGACGCGGCTTGCCCCCATCACTCTTTCAAGGGTTGGCGCTGCCCCTCACCTGCCTGCCGGGCGTTCGTCATTCGAAAAGCCAAGCAATTGGCTTTTCGTCCGCTTCGCGGACCGATCCTCAACTCCCCGTATAGTGACGGGGAGAGGGGCGCTGTCGCCGATGGTTTCGCCAATCACAAGCGTTCACGAAGAGCGCCAAGGCTGCGGTCAGCCCTTTCTCCCCGTCACTACACGGGGAGAAAGGCCCGGCAGGGCAATGAGGGGCGGCGCTGACGTCCAGTGAGGAGCAAATCAAACGCGCTCTGCCTGTCAGAGATAATCTCTACAAAGAACCCAGCTTGCCCAGATCCTTGGCGACGAGATAGTAAAAGGTCACGCGGCTCTTGGTGTTGTCGGTAGCCATCGCCTTGCAGGTCTTTTCGATGGATGCATCCGCCTTGGCGCCGTCGGCGACGCCGAGCTTCTTGGCGACCCAGTTGGTCTTCACGCGCTCGAGTTCCTTGGGGTCGGTGCAGGATACCAGCGAGGAATCGCGGTTCCTGAGCGCAATGCCCAGATGCTTGACGATCTTTTCGACCGCATCGGCGTTGGCGCCGGCGTCGTATTTCTTCACATCCGCAAGATAGTCGGCCATCAGACTTCCCCTCGTCGGCGCCACGGATCCAGTCGATGAGGGGCTGTGGCGCGCTACGCAACCTGTGCGCTAGGTCGATACTCCTCACCGGCGCAAAGCTTCGGTTGAGACCGTGTCCAAGTCAACCCTCGGCGTCACAGTTTGGCTCTGGGAAGAAGCGCGATTGCGGCCTTTCATTTCGTGCGACGACCCCCTATATTCGTTTTGTCGGCTTGACCGACTATGGCGATAAATGGGCGATGAAATAAGCCGTTCGGACCCGGGGGCGGTACCCGGCGCCTCCACCAAAAGCCGCTTTGACGACGACGCGGTTTTTGCTGGGGGCGAAATAGGATCGACGAAGGTGTAAAGATCGTACTTTTGCCCGGCATTGTACCACCGTCATCGGGCTAAACTTATAGTTGCCAACGACAACTATGCGGAAGCTCGTCTCGCTGCTTAATGCAGTGCGAACGCTTCAAATCAAGCCCTAGAGGTTCGCACTTCTAGGCGGGGTTCGGAGGTACCTGGCAACAGAAACCTCCACTTCTCCCTCTCAATATGTTGCACGCAACGCAGGCTGCCGCGCTGGTCGAACTTTGCCTGGCTATGGGCCGCGAAGCTGTCGAGCCGCGTGCGCCCTTCTCCATGGAAGAGATGCAAAACTGTTCCGATCGATTCTTCGTGCTGACCGGCGGTCCCGGTTCCGGCAAGACCACGCTGATCGAAGCGCTGAAAGCCGCCGGCTTCGCCACCTCGCCGAAGCCGGGCGCGGCATATGAGAAAGGCCGGGTCAGACCCGGCCTTTCCCATCGATTGCGATTGGCTTACTCCGCCGGGGCCTCAACGGCTTCGCGCGTGCGGCCGAGCGTCAGCTTGGCCAGCGTGAAGGAGATCACGGCGCACAGCGTAATGCCGGCCACCATCGGCAGCGGCGTGCCGTCGAAGAAGATGCCGGCGACGCCCATGGCCAGCGCACCGATGGCGAAATGCAGCGTGCCCATCAGCGCCGAGGCCGTGCCGGCGATCTCGCCATGCTCTTCCATGGCCAGCACCGACGTCGTCGGGATGACGAGGCCGAGGAAGCCGTAGCCGACGAACAGCAGCGCCGCCATCACATCGAGCCGGTCAACGCCGGTCGCCATGATTGCAAACAGCACCACCATGGTCGTGGCATAGCCGGTCACCGCAACCCAGACGACGCGCTTCAGGCCGAAACGTTCCGACAGCATCCCGGTCAGCTGCGACATGCCGATGAAAGCCACCGCATTGATCGAGAAGAACACGCTGTAGACCGAAGGCGACAGCCCGTAATGGTCGATCAGGATGAAGGACGAGCTCGAGAGGTAAACGAAGAAGCTGGCAATGCCGAAGCCGGCGATCGCCACCAGGCCGAGAAAATTGCGGTCACCCATCAGGAAGCGGTAACCGGCGAGTGCGGTGCCGAAGGAGGATCCGACGCGTTCTTCCGCCGGCCGCGTCTCCTTGAGCGAGGTCGCCAAAAGAATGGTCGCCAGCAGGGCCGCGCCCGTCACCGTCCAGAACACGGCGCGCCAGCCGAAATTCTCGATGATCTGGCTGCCGGTCAGCGGCGCCAGGATCGGTGACACCGAAAACACCAGCATCAACAGCGACATCAGCTTGGCAGCTTCAGTGCCGGTGTGCAGGTCGCGCACGATGGCGCGCGGCACCGCCATGCCGGCGCTGGCGCCGAGGCCTTGCAGGAAGCGAAAGGCGATCAGCCATTCGATGGTCGGCGCCATTGCCGAACCGATGCCGCCGACCATGAACAGCGCCAAGCCGCCATAGAGCGGCAGCTTGCGGCCAACCATGTCGGAGATCGGCCCGACGACGATCTGGCCGAAGCCCATCGACAGGAAGAAAATCAGCAGGCTCATCTGCACGGCGGCGGTGCCGGCATGCAAATCCTCGCCGATCGAAGGCAATGCGGGCAGATACATGTCGATGGCGAAAGGGCCGATGGCGGACAACAAGCCGAGCACGACCGCGATGCGGAGGAATTTGGGACTCATGATAAAGGCTTCTTTCGAATCTGGTTGCCGCCGGCAAGCGACGTCTAACCCCAGGACGTTCCATCCCGTGGAAATCCGACATCCCGGGGGCGAATTCATTCGTCCCCTTGGAGTAAATTTCCGTTTTCTTATGTCCACAAATTTAGACAGTCTTGTCTAATTCGTCAATCACCTCTATATATATTTTTATGAAGCCTGCCGTTTCTCCTGACATTTTCCCGCCACGCGGCCACGAGGCCAAGCGTATGTCGATCATCGATGCGGCGGCCTCGGTCTTCTGCCGCGAAGGCTTTGCCGGCGCCAATATCGATCTGATCGCGGTGGAGGCCGGCGTCTCGCGCCAGACCATCTACAATCACCACCGCGACAAGGAAAAGCTTTTCATGGCCGTGGTGCGCGACCTGACCGAGCGCTGCAATGCCGGCATCTTCGCCACCTTCGCCAGCTTCCCCGACCAGCCCAAGGATCTCGAAGCCGATTTGATCGGCTTCGCCGTGCGCATGAACCAGAACTGCATCTGCAATCGCGACGGACGCTTCCTGCGCAAGCTGATCCAGACCGAAGGCGAGCGCTATCCCGAACTGTTCGCCGAGTGGCGCGACCAGGGTCCAGGCCGGACCTGGCCCGCACTTGCCGCCCGTTTCGCCCGCCTCGCCCATGCCGGCCACCTCGCGGTCGACGACCCCGACGTCGCCGCGCGCCAGTTCCTGGCGCTGGCCAACGCCGAACTGCAGACCACCTTCATGCTCGGCGGCATGCCGTCGGAAGATGAAGTGCTGCAATCCGCCACCCACGGCGTGCGCACCTTCCTTCGCGCCTTCGGCAAGCGCCGATCAGCGGCAGCGGTGGAAAAGCAGTTGGCCAGCGCCTGAACGAATCAAATCCAGCGATCAAATCGTCATTGATGGGCCTCGCTTCGGCGCACCAGCGATCTATATCCGGTTTACGCCGCCCTCAAGCTTGATTACAGCTATGCGGACGATTCAACGGAACCCGACCAGCACATGGCCGACGACCACATCCGCTACGACATTCTGGCCCAGGAGGCATTGCGCGGCGTCATGCGTAAGGTGCTGGCCGAAGTCGCGCGCACCGGCCTTCCCGGCAATCATCATTTCTTCATCACTTTTTTGACCGGCGCGCCGGGCGTGCGCGTGTCGTCCAGGCTGCGCGAGCGCTATCCGGAACAGATGACCATCGTCATCCAGTTCCAGTATTGGGACCTCAAGGTAACCGATACCGGCTTCGAGGTCGGCCTGTCCTTCTCCGACGTGCCGGAAAAGCTGGAAATCCCGTTCTCGGCCGTGCGCGGCTTCTACGACCCCTCGGTCAATTTCGAACTTGAATTCGACGTCAAGACCGACATTCCCTCGGAAGACGAAGCGCCAGCCCAGCCGGCCCCAGAGCCCTTGGCCATCGTCTCCGAGAAAAAACCAAAGGCCGAGAAGAAGGCCACCGCAGCCGAAGCCGAGAAAAAGCCCGCCGTGGCTGACGCCGCCGCCGGCAAGGGCGCCGACGTCGTGTCGCTCGACGCCTTCCGCAAGAAATAGCAGCGCGGACAGCGCGACATGGGCGAAATCGTCAACCTTCGCCAGGTCCGCAAGCAGAAGGCGCGCGCCGAAATGGAAAAACTCGCCGGCGAGAACCGCGCTCTGCACGGCCGTTCCAAAGCCGAAAAAACCCGCGACCGGCTGACATCAGATAAGGCCGAGAAGTTCGTCGCTGGCCATCGCCGCGAACGCCCGGAAGACCAGGGCGATTGATGGGCAACCCGCGGTGAGCCCGGTCGAAAAACGCTCGGTAACGATCCGCGGCCACCGCACCAGCTATTCGCTCGAAAAACCCTTTTACGACGACCTCGTCGCCATCGCCGCAGCGCGAAAGCTGACGCTTGCAGCCCTTGTCGCCGAAATCGACGAGACAAGGCCGCGCGACGCCAACCTGTCCTCGGCGCTCCGGCTGCATGTGCTGGACTGGGCCAAGCGCGGGATGCGCTGAACTGGGCTAGTTACCCAGCGACTTCAACAGATTGTCGACCGAAAACGGATTTGTCTTGGGCTTTGGCGGCGCCGGGGCCGTACCGTCATTGACGCCGGGCAGTGAGCGGTCGACCTTCGGTGCCTGCTCCTGAGCCTTGCGTTCGGCCTCCAGCCTGGCCTTTTCCTGCGAAGCAATCCGCATTGCTTGCTCAGCCTTCTTCCGTTCGGCTTCGGCCTTGGAGGCGTCTTCGGCTGCCTGCTGCTCGGCCTGCGCCTTCTTTTCGGCGTCTACCTTGGCCTTGGCGTCGGCTTCCGCCTGCGCTTTCGCATCGGCATCGGCCTTTGCTTCCGCATCCGCCTTGGCCTTGGCATCCGCTTCGGCCTGCGCTTTTGCGTCGGCTTCAGCTTTCGCCCTGGCGTCGGCCTCGGCTTTCAGCCGCGCCGCTTCTTCCTGCTTGCGCAATTCTTCAGCCGCGTTGTCACGTTCGGTCTGTAGCGCAGCGTAGTAGCGCACTTCGCGCCGCAGCCGCTGCTTCTCGAGCAGTGCAGCCTGCATCGCCTCGACCCGCTGCTGCTCTTTTTCCAGCGCGCGCTGCGTCAAAAACTGCGCCAGCGGCTCGCTGTCGAACAGCTTCTTCATCGCGCCGAACGGCCCGTCGACGCTGAAATTGACCGAGGGATCCGACCCGACCAGCGCCTGGTCGCCGGGCTTGTAGGTGATCGTACCCCTGGCGGCGACGGTACTGGTGTTCAGGTCCGCCATTATGTCGGCGGACAATGCCGCGCCAGCGTTTTCCAGCTTGACCGGCGGCGCCCTGAGCGTACCGCCGGCAACCGTAAAGGCGATGTCGGTATCACCGGCGGCAAAATTGCCGTCGCCGGCAATGTCAGGCGCAAAGCCCGCGGTCTTGGCCACGTCGATGTTGCGCCCGATCGTATCGGCCTTGGCGATCAAGGCGCCGAAGGCATCGGGATTGACGCCGGCAATGGTCAGCCCTTTCAGCGCCGCCGTGCCGGAGCCGGACAGAGCGGCGATCATTGCATCAACAGATTTGCCGCTGGTCGACAGGCCCGTCGAGAAATCGCCACTGCCGCTCAGGCCAGCATTGGGCAGCACGGTCGTGAGATCGGCGCCGGCAAGCTTCATCTGACCGGAGAACAGCCCGTTGCCGTCGGTGTTCTTCAATTCGAACAGACCGGTGAGTGCGCCGCCGAGCAGCTTTGCCTTCAGGTCCGAAACGCGGATGCCTTCCTGGTCGAGTTTCAACGACAGCGATGCGTCATAGGCCGTGGCCAGCGGCCCGGCGGCAAGCGTGGCTGTCGTCAGATCCAGGTCGGCGGTGAACGGCAGGCTGGACTTCTGGCTGAACGGCGCCGTCGGCCAGTTGCTGTTGCTGGCGATGAAGGACTGGTCGCCGAACAGCGCCACCGCCATCGGGTCGAGGTCGAGTTCGTCGAGCGCCAGCGCACCGGCAAGATGCGGCAGTCCCTGCTTCACGTCGAGATTGATGTCACCGGACACCGCCGCTTCGTTGATGGACCCGCTGAGGCCGCTCAACACCAGAAGGCCACTGCCGAAATCGGCATCCGCGCTGAGCGAGGTCGATGTGCCGGTGCCCATGCCCGGCAGGCCGACGCCGGTGGTCATCAGCCAGGGCTCGATATCGGAGGCGTCGAGGCCGATCTTGCCCTTGACGGTGGCGCCTTGCGGGCTTTCGGCGACGGTGCCGTCGAACGTCGCCTTGAAATCATCGGCGGCGAGGTTGAAGCTCGTCGCCAGGCCGCCGCCAAGCGTGCCTTTCGCCGAGATGTCGGTACTTGCCTGGCCGAGCATACCGAGCGGCAGCGCCGGCATTCCGTAGAGCGCCAGCAGCGCCGTGGCGTCGGGGTTTTTGGCGTTGAAGGTCAAAGTCACCGGCGCGTCGAGCAACTGGCCGGCAGCACCCTTGCCCGACAGCGACGCCGAGAAGGCCGAACCGCCGGCCTTGCCTTGCCCGCTTACCGCCAGCCCTGTCGTGCCGTCGCCATTGTCGGCGGCACTTGCCACCAGATCGACGCGCGCGTCCTGGAACAGCTCGGGATAGGCGGAAGTGCGGCTTGCCAGTCCCTTCAGCACATCATTGTCGGGATAGTGTTGCGCGGCAATGTCGATCAGCGGCTTTAGATCGACGGCGACCACCGAGGCGTCGAGCTTGCCGGTCGGGCTGGCCGGGAAATCCTTGATCCGGCCGGTGGCGCTGATCGACGCGCCGGCCAGGCCGCCAATCGACAGCCGGTCGATTTCGAGCAGCCCATCGCGCAGCCGGAGCGCGGTATCGACCGTGTCGGCAGTCAGCCCGCCGGCGCTGACCGGCCCGGCCTTGATCTGGAAATCGAGGTCGCGGTCGGAAAAGCGGTTGGCGCCCTTGTCGCTGACGAAGATCGAGGCGAACGCCGTCAGCCCGTCGACATCGAGTTCGCCGCCCGTGAGCCGCATCAGCACCGACGGCTTGGCGTCGTCGGGCTGGCTGGAATCGATGCGGCCGGAAAACTTTGCCTTGCCGAGGATCAGTTCGAGATCGCTGAACGCCTGGCGCTTCTCCGACAGATCGACCTTGGCCTTGAAGCCGGCGGCAGGCAGGCGGCGGATCGCCTCGTCGACATCCTTCGACAGCCAGGCGGCAAAGCCGGAAGGCTGCGCCACCGCCAGAAGCATGGAACCGGTGAAGCCGAAATGGTCTTGGACGCTAAGCATGCCGCTGGCTTCCAGCGTGGTGCGCCCGGGCAAGGTCGCAGCCATCGACTTCACCGACCAGCCACCCTCGACCGGCCCGGCCGAGAGATGCACGTCGCGCACCGTGGTGTCGCCGGCCACCACCGCAGGCAGCTTGACCTCGACGGTGCCGGGAATGGTCGGCTTCGGAAGGTCGAGCAGCGCCCGCTCGATCCCGGCAATGCGCTGGTCCAGTGTCAGGCCGGCGCCCTTTTCAGCGCCCACCGCCTCATCCAGTTGCACCTGCGCGCCATTGGCCTCGATGGCGAAGCTCGGCTTCAGGCCGAGATCGACCGAAGCCTTGCCGTCGGCGGTATAGGGATTGTCGAGCGGCCCGGTGTCGAAACGGAATTCGTCGACGCCGAGTTTCTGGTGGTCGAGCGAGAACTTGCCGTTCAGCCGAAACCCCGGATCGGGCTTGCCGGCGCTGACTTTGCCCGTATTGATCTCAACAACCTCGCCATCGCTGCCGCGCAGCTCGACCGGATTTTTATCGTTCTTGTCAGCACCGGAAATCTTGAACTGGCCGGAATAGACGGCAGCCCCGTTGACGATGCCGGCATTGCCGTCGGTCTCTACGACCAGCGGATAGGCGTCCGGATCGACCTTGAGCCTCAGCCGCATCTGACCATTGCCCTCGGCCTTCCCGGTCGAGGCGACGACCGTCGAGCGCAGGCCGTCGAGCAGCACCGTGCCGTCCATGCGCCACGGCCCTGCCAGCGACTTGGCAGAGATGGTCGAATTGATCTGAGAAATCAGATGGCTGCGGCCGCCGGCGGCATGGCGGAGCGCAATCTCTCCCTCCGTCACCGTCAGCTTCTCGATCGAGATCTGGTTGAGGTCGAAGGGCGAGGACGGCCGCATCGCCCAGTCGACCGTGCCGTTGTCCGCAATGTCGATTGTCGCCTTCGGATGCACCAGCCGCATGTCGAAGATCAGCACCTCGCCGCGCAGGAACGGCGCCAGTTCCGCATCCATCGAAAACGTCTCGACGGTCATAGCCGGTTGGCCGCCAGGTCCGCCGGCGACGGTGACGTTGGAGAAGGTCACCGAGGGGAACGGCAACAGCCGCGCCGTGGCGTCGCCCTGCACCGTCACCTTGCGGCCGAGAATGGCGCTCGCCTCGCGCTCGAACTCGGCGCGGTAGCCGGTCCAGTCGATAAAATACGGCACCACCAGTGCTGCACAGAGCACCAGCACAAACAAGCCACCGAAGATCACGAACAGGCGTGCGAGCATCAGCTCCGAACGGGTTGATTGAAAGCCAACTGCACTCTACCCGCATCAGCGTGTCGATAAAGAGGCAATTCATCTGGCAGACACATCGCGGTTGGCCCATCTCGGTGCGCCCGATCACCGAGATCCGGCCGCCTCCATCAACGTCGGCAGGACCGCCCCCTGATGAAGGCTGCCCGAAAAGCTCCTTGCAATGAATTCCAGCGTCGAATCCTGGAACGTCAGGATGAAATGCCGGTAAGCGGAAAACAGTTCCGGCGTGTGGGACGAGTGAACCCGATTTGCCTTTTCCAGGGACGCGATCCAGGACGAATTGAGGACTTCGAACGCCGAATAAGGCTGCAACCCCAGCCTATAGAGACGGTGCCCGCTGATGGCTTCGTCGTTCGGCGGGCCGAATTGAAATGCCAGATAAGGGTTTGCCGTCAGGATTGCGATCGACTGGCTTTCTGTCGCGGGCGAAACCGAGCGCGGATTGGTGCCGTCGAATGACGGATCCGGTCTGTGGGCAATGTAGGCAACGAACAGCCTGCCCTCATCGGCAAAAACATGCGGCAAGGGCGCGCCGGCGGACGATAGCGGCACGTCGATCGGTATTAGGGCCTCCGATGTCGGCATCTACTCGCCCTCCCCGGGCAACGACGCAGCTCGCGCTCAGCGGTCTTATCCCGCCATGGCCCTTCGGCGATATTCGTTCAGCAGCACGGCCATCTCCTCGGGCGAAAATGGCCAGCCCTTGGGCAACGCGGCTTCGGCCCCCAGGCTTTTGGTGATGCTGCGCATGACGGAGCTTTTCTTGACGCCCGGTGCGAAATTATAGCCGATCATCTCACCGGCTTTGGGCAGATCATAGACGTGGAAACCTTCAATGTCCTGCCAGCGGACCAGCTTCGGCGATCGAACAAGACCGCCGCCGAGAATGAAACCTTGTCCGTTCAGCA
Source organism: Mesorhizobium caraganae (assembly GCF_016836705.1). GTDB lineage: Bacteria > Pseudomonadota > Alphaproteobacteria > Rhizobiales > Rhizobiaceae > Mesorhizobium > Mesorhizobium caraganae. The sequence goes on from NZ_JAFCGY010000006.1 coordinate 24,962, forward strand.
CCAGCATCTGGGGACGCACAAGCAACCAGGCAAACACCAGCGCGCACGGGCCGAAAAAGGCCATGCACAACCAAAGCACGGTGGTGTCGTCGTCCTTTGAGACATAGATCATGAAAGCGCTGCCCAGGACAAAGACAAGGCTGGCCAGCAACATCAGCAATGTCTTGCCGCGCGATGCCCTTATAACCAGGGGCTCCACAGTCTTGGTTCCGTACCGCATTGCCGCCCTCGCCCCTCATATTTCGGCTATGCAGGTAATATCTTGCCCGGGTTCATAATGTCTTGCGGATCGAGTGCTTTTTTGATCGAACGCATGATATCGACGCCATGGCCGAGCTCATGGCGCAGGAAGCCGATCTTGCCCTGGCCGATGCCGTGTTCGCCGGTGCAGGTGCCGTCCATGGCGATCGCCCGCATGTTGAGCCGCGAGACGAATTTCTCCGCCAGCGCGATCTCATTGGGATCGTTGACATCCATCAGCACCAGCACGTGGAAATTGCCGTCGCCGGCATGCCCGACGATCGGCGCCACCAGGCCCATTTCGGCAATATCGGCCTCGGTTTCGGCAACGCATTCGGCCAGCCGCGAGATCGGCACGCAGACATCGGTCGACAGGCCCTTGGTGCCGGGCCGCAAGGTCAGCGATGCCCAGTAGGCGTCGTGCCTGGCCTTCCACAATTTCGTCCGCTCCTCGGCGACGCTGGTCCACAGGAAAGGCCCGCCGCCATTCTCCTCGGCGATCATGCCAAAAGTTTCCGCCTGCTCGGCAACGCCGGCATCGCTGCCGTGGAATTCGACGAACAGGCACGGGCTCTCGGGATAGTCGAGCTTGGAATAGTTCTTCATCGCCCGCATCTGCAGCGCGTTGACCAATTCGATGCGCGCCACCGGAATGCCCATCTGGATGGTCGCGATGACCGCGTTGCAGGCCGCCTCCAGACTTGGAAACGGACAGACGCCGCCGGAGATCGCCTGCGGAATGCCTTGCAGCTTCAAGGTCAGCGACGTGATGATGCCGAGCGTGCCTTCCGAGCCGACCAAAAGCCGCGTCAGGTCGTAGCCGGCAGAGCTCTTCTTCGCCCGCTTGCCGGTGGTCACCGTCTCGCCATCGGCCATCACGGCTGTCAGCGACAAGACATTCTCGCGCATCGTGCCGTAGCGCACCGCATTGGTGCCCGAGGCCCGTGTCGCCGCCATGCCACCCAGCGAAGCATTGGCGCCGGGATCGATCGGAAAGAACAGCCCGGTGTCGCGCAGATGACGGTTCAGGTCCTCCCGCGTAACACCCGGCTCGACCGTGCAGTCGAGATCTTGCGGGTTGACCGCCAGGATGCGGTTCATGCGCGATGTGTCGACCGAGATGCCGCCGCCCGGCGCGTTGGTGTGGCCCTCAAGCGAGGAACCGACACCGAAGGCGATGACAGGAACGCGGTGCGCGGCGCAGGCGCGCACGATCTCCTGCACCTCTTCTGTCGTCTCCGGGAACGCAACGCCGTCGGGCGCCTGTGTCGGAATATACGTAGTGGTATGCGCGTGCTGCGAGCGAATCGCCTCGCCGGTCTGGAAACGTTCGCCGAACTGCTGCTTGAGGATGCCGAGCACGGCGGCGATGCCTTCCTCGTTGCGTTCGACCGGGTTGAGGTCGCTCAGAGCCATGAATTCCTCCGCGAATGGACCAGCGTCCACGCTTGTTATGCGATTATGGATGCGTAGTCTCACCTACCGCGGCCTGTCCAGCACCAGAACTCGGTCCAGCACCAGAACACGGAAGTTCTCATGTCCATCCCTGCCCCCTACGTCTCCAAGCCCATGGACATCGAGAAGGACTGGATCGACTATAACGGCCACCTCAACATGGCCTACTACAACGTGCTGTTCGACCGCTGCTCGGACGAAGCCTTTGCGGCAATGGGCATGGGGCTGGACTATGTCAAGGAGCGGCGCCTCACCATCTACACGGCCGAGGTGCATGTCTGCTACGTGCAGGAGCTGCATCTCGAGCACAAGGTCGTCGTCTCGTTCCAGCTGATCGACCATGACGACAAGCGGCTGAGGGCCTATCAGGAAATCCGCCATGTCGACGGCTGGCTCGCCGCCACCTCCGAAACCCTGTCGCTGCATGTCGACATGTCCGGGCCGAAGGTCGCGCCCTTCCCCGCCGACGTGCAGGCCAAGGTGGAAGCCATGCGCGCCGCCCATTCTGCACTGCCCATGCCCGAGCGCGCTGGCCGTTCGATCGGTATTCGCCGCAAGACCGCTTGATGCGCTTCCGTGCCCGCGTTAACCTTACCGAGCTTTTAACGTTAACAAACCATTTGAGCCATTGAACGACTCAGCGGACCGTTTGAGAACGGGTCGATCCGAGTTGCGATGCGGGCGGCGGGGCACAGGCGGTTCGAGGAACGTGCATGAAAACCGACATCAAGGTCGAAGTGGACAGGCTGGCTGCCGATCCGCGCATCACCGACTATGATTTCTGGCGCTCGTTGAAGAACGTCAACAACGAGATCTTCCACATCGCCAACAGCAACGAACCGATCCCGTTCGACATGATTCGCTGGCGCGCCATCCTGAAGCAGGCGCGCATGAAACGCGGCCACGCCTGACGCCGGCCTGCACTGCCCTCATTGCCCCGCCGGGCGTCGACCGGTCTACTAAGCCAGCTTCTCCTTCAGGAAAGCGATCGTCCTGCCCCAGGCCAGATCAGCTGCCTTCTTGTCGTAGCGCGCGGCCGATGTGTCGTTGTTGAAGGCATGGTTGACGCCGTCATACACATAGACGGTGTATTCGACATGCGCGGCGTCGAGCGCCTTCTTGTAGGCATCGATGCCGGCATCGATGCGCTCGTCGAGTCCCGCATAGTGCAGCAAAAGCGCGGCCTTGATCTTCGCCGCGTCCTCGGCCTTCGGTTGCATGCCGTAGTAGGCGACGCCGGCCGCGAGATCCGGCGCGTTGACGGCCAAATCGTTGACCGCGCCGCCGCCCCAGCAGAAGCCGACGGCGCCGACCTTGCCGTTGCCGTCCTTCTCGGCCTTAAGATAGGCGATGGTCGCCAGACCATCGGCGGTGACCTGGCTGGCGTCGAGCTTGGTGAACATGTCGCGCGCCTTGTCTTCGTCAGTGGGCGTGCCGCCGAGCGGCGACAGGAAATCCGGCGCCAGCGCCACGAAACCCTCAAGCGCCACCCGCCGTGCCACATCCCTGATATGCGGGTTGAGGCCCCTGTTCTCATGCACCACAATGACGGTGCCGAGCTTGCCCGACTGGTCCGCCGGCTTGACCAGATAGCCCTTCATCTCGCCGCTGCTGCCGGGATAGGTGATATCCTGCGCCTTCACCCGCGGATCATTGTCGGCGACGATTGCCGCCTGCGCCGAATTCGCGGCCAGCAGCGGCGCGATCGCGGCGGCTGCGGCGCCCGATCCGGCGAGCCTGGTCAGCTGTTCCATGAACCGGCGGCGGTCGAGCGTCAGATGCGTGTATTCGTCATAGGCATCGATCATCGCCTGGCTAATGGCAGGAGTCGTGATGGCAGGCTTGGTGGCTTCGGCGGCGGCTTTCGTCATGGCATGCTCCTCGCTAGGAGATGACCTCATGGTCACTCCGGGATGACCTGCGGGTCACTCCGGGATGATCTTGCGGTCACTCCGGTATGACCTTGCGGGTCAAGATAGGGTGCAAGCTCGCACGGTCCAGTCACGGATCAGTGACGCTTTCGTCGTCGGGCCGTGCAGTTGGCACAAGTCAGCTGCACCAACCGCGCGGCCATCACATTTTGGTCATTTCAGAGAATGTTGATGGTGCCGCCACAATATCAGGGGAAGTTGATTGTGGCTTCGCCCGTTGCGGCAGCCAGACGAGAAGGAACAACGCCATGACCTTGTCCACTCCGATCTTTTTAAGCGCGCTCGTGATTGCCGCAGCCGCCTTGCTGGCCCTGCGCTCCGCTGCGTCGGAAGCAGCCAAGCGGATGGTGAAGGTCCGGGTCGACCAGCGCCGTTCCAAAACCCGCTAACTGATAGCCGAGGGGAAATACCATGGACGCCCAGAGCATCCTGAAGGGCCATCTCGGGCTCTGATCAGGCCTACTTCGGCAGCGTATACGCCATCACATAGTCGCCCGGCTTGGTGCCGACCGAGCCGTGGCCGCCGGCGACGATGACCACGAACTGGCGGCCATCGGCGACGGTGTAGGTCATCGGCGTCGACTGCCCGCCGGCCGGCAGCCTGGCCTGCCAGAGCTGCTTGCCCGATGTCACATCATAGGCGCGCAAATAGTCGTCGACGGCCGCACCCAGGAAGGCAACGCCGCCGGCGGTGATCATCGGTCCGCCAATGCCGGGAACGCCGACCTTCAGCGGCAGCGGCAACGGCGTCATGTCGTAGACGGTGCCGTTGCGGTGCTTGTAGGCGATCTTGCCGGTTCTGAGATCGGCGCCTGCGACATAGCCCCATGGCGGCGCCTGGCATGGCACGCCGAGTGGCGACAGGAACGGCCCCATCACCACTGCGTATGGCGCACCCTCATTGCGGTTGAGCCCCTGTTCGCTGCCGCGACCTTCATCCGGCGGTGGCACCTGGTCGCGCGGAATGAGCTGCGATTTGAAGGCGAGATAGGTCGGCATGCCGAACATCACCTGCCGCACCGGGTCGACGGCGACGCCGCCCCAATTGAAGGTGCCGAAATTGCCGGGATAGATCAGCGACCCCTGCACGGAAGGCGGGGTATAGCGGCCCTCATAGCGCAAGCCCTGGAATTCGATCCGGCAGGCCAGCTGGTCGAACATGGTGATGCCCCACATGTCGGCGCCGGTCAGCGGCTTCGGATTGAACGAGAGGTCCGAAACCGGCTGCGTCGGCGAGGTGTGATCACCCTCGACGGCGCCGCCTGGCGCCGGCACTTCCTTGACCGGGATGATCGGTTCGCCGCTGCGCCTGTCGAGCACATAGAGGTCGCCCTGTTTGGTTGGCCCGACCAGCGCCGGCACCAGGCCGGCAGCCGTGGTGATGTCGATCAGCGTCGGCTGCGCCGGCACGTCCATGTCCCAGAGGTCGTGATGCACGGTCTGGCGCACCCAGCGCAATTGTCCGGTGGCAAGATCGAGCGCGGTGATCGAGGAGGAAAACTTTTCGACATTGGCGCTGCGCCCGGCGCCGAGCTGGTCCGGCGTCTGGTTGCCGAGCGGCACGTAGAGAAGGCCGAGCTTCTCGTCGGCGCTCGGTGTCGACCACATGTTGGGTGAGTTGTGGGTGTAGGTCTGGCCCGCCGCCAGCGGTGTCGTCTGGTCCGGATTACCGGAATCCCAGTTCCATACAAGCGCGCCGGTGTCGACATCGAAGGCGCGGATGACGCCGGACGGTTCCTCGGTCGAATAATTGTCGTTGACCGCGCCGCCGACAATGATCTTGCCGCCTGATATCAGCGGCGCCGATGTCGAATAGTAGTAGCCCGACTTCGGGTACGGCATGTTGGTCAACAGGTTCAGCGTGCCGGCTTCGGCAAAGGACGGGCAGACCTGGCCATTGGCGGCATCAAGCGCGATCAGCCGCGCGTCCGAGGTCGGCAGGTAGACGCGTGTCGCGCAGGGCTGGCCAGCGGCGATCTTGGCATCGGCGTAGTAGGACACGCCACGGCAGGTCTGGTGCTGGCGGTCCTTGTCGAGCTTGATCTTGGGGTCGAAGCGCCATTTCTCCTTGCCGGCCGCGGCATCGATGGCGATGGCGAAATTGTGCGGCGTGCAGATGTAGAGCGTGTCGCCCACCTTGAGCGGCGTTACCTGATAGGTGGTTTCGCCGACGTCATCCGGACCCTTGACGTCACCGGTTTGGTAGGTCCAGGCCGGCTGCAATTTGGCGACATTGTCCGGGGTGATCTGGTCGAGCGGCGAATAGCGCTGACCATAGGGCGTGCGGCCGTAGAAGTGCCACTCGCCCGGAGGCACATTGCCGCCGAGATCCGCAGTCGGCGTTACCTTGTCGGCGCTGAGCTCACCGGCGATGTCCTTGGGATCGGCGGTCATCGAATAGCCGGCCACTGCGAGCGATGCGAGCACGGCCAGGATGAGCGGCGCACGCGCGTCGGGGCCGGTGAGGCCCTGCCTTGCCCACGGCGTCAGCAGCCACAGCGCCAGAAGCACGATGACGCCGCCGCGCGGGCCTAGTTCCCACCAGTCGAAGCCGATTTCCCACACCGCCCAGGCAAGCGTGCAGAGCACGATCGCAGCGTAGAGCCACAGCGCCGTCGATTTGCGCCGGAACAGCAGCCAGGCGGTTATCAGGAAGGCGAGACCGGTGATGACATAATACCAGCTGCCGCCCAGCATCACGAGCCGGACGCCGCCGCCGCCAAGTGCCAGGCCGATGAGGAACAGGATGAGGGAGGTGATGACCACAGCCAAGACGATACTCCTTCGACTGTTGCGCTTTGCGGCGCCTCTCAGGCAGCCGTCCCTGCCCTGTCGCCAGCTTTCTCCCGCAGGCCGCGTGTGTCAAGCTTGGCTTGCCAGCATAGGGTGAAAACAAGGCGGTCCCTTTTACCGCCTTTCGCGACGGCTTAGCGGTGCAGCACATCCATGAGATTTTGACCGGTCGCGCGCTGGACATGCGCAACGACCATCTCGGTCGGCACCTGGGCGATCGGGTCGCCCTTGGCGGCCTCTATATCTGCGACCTTCATTCCAGCACTCGACCTCTTCCACCATGATCCATGGCGCGGCGCGGGATGCCGTCTATGTCGCCGACAAGGTCGGCGAGCGTATGCGGGCAGCAGCCAGGTAGGCCGGGCGAAAGGTTTTGCACAGGCTGTCGGATGCGGCAGCGATAATATTCCCACCACCATCGAGAATCTGGCTTCCAAACCAGAACAAAACGTAGACACTTCTGGTCTTTCGCTGCCGAATCACTACATTCGGGGACGATGTCCGGCTTTTCGGAAGACATGCCTTTCTTTGACGAACCGAATGCGAGGCCCGCGGCCCCGTCAGGGATCGCCGCGCGCGCCATGGCGGCCCGCAGCGGCCGCAATGATACGCCCGATTATCTCAGCGGCCTCAACCCCGAGCAGCGGCTGGCGGTGGAAACCACCGAAGGCCCGGTCCTGGTGCTGGCCGGCGCCGGCACAGGCAAGACGCGGGTGCTGACCACCCGCATCGCCCACATCCTAGCCACCGGCCGGGCTTTCCCGTCGCAGATCCTGGCCGTGACCTTCACCAACAAGGCCGCGCGCGAGATGAAGCAGCGCATCGGCATCCTGATCGGCGAAGGCAATGTCGAGGGCATGCCGTGGCTCGGCACCTTCCACTCGATCGGCGTGAAGCTGCTTCGCCGGCACGCCGAGCTTGCCGGGCTGAAATCCGATTTCACCATCCTCGACACCGACGATGTCGTGCGGCTGATCAAGCAGCTGATCCAGGCCGAAGGCCTCGACGACAAGCGCTGGCCGGCCAAGCAGTTCGCGCAGATGATCGACGGCTGGAAGAACAAGGGGCAAGGTCCCGCCGACATCGCCGAAGGCGATGCGCGCAGCTTCGCCAACGGCAAGGGCCGCGAGCTCTACAAGGCCTATCAGGAACGGCTGCAGACGCTCAACGCCTGCGACTTCGGCGACCTGCTCTGCCACCCGATCCGCATCTTCCGCGCCAATCCGGACGTGCTCAAGGAATACCACAAGCGCTTCAAATACATCCTCGTCGACGAATACCAGGACACCAACACGGCGCAGTACATGTGGCTGCGGCTCCTGGCGCAGCGGCCGCAATCCTCCCCCCTCGACGGGGAGGTGCCCGCGAAGCGGGCGGAGGGGGTCGCCGCAGAAGGCACCACCAGGGCGTCGAGCGCTGCCGCACGGACCCCACCCGACCGGGCTTCGCCCGGCCACCCTCCCCTCAAGGGGGAGGGATCCCAGCGCTCCACCGTAAACATCTGCTGCGTCGGCGACGATGACCAGTCGATCTATGGCTGGCGCGGCGCCGAGGTCGACAACATCCTGCGCTTCGACAAGGATTTTCCGGGCGCCACCATCATCCGGCTGGAGCGCAATTACCGTTCGACCGCGCATATACTCGGCACCGCCTCGCACCTCATCGCCCACAATGAGGGCCGCTTCGGCAAGACGCTGTTCACCGAAAAGGTCGCCGAGGACGACGAGAAGGTGCATGTCCACGCCGCCTGGGATTCCGAGGAGGAGGCCCGCGCCGTCGGCGAGACCATCGAGGCTTATCAGCGCGCCAAGCACAATCTCAACGACATGGCGATCCTGGTCCGCGCCTCGTTCCAGATGCGCGCCTTCGAAGACCGCTTCATCACGCTCGGCCTCAACTACCGCGTCATTGGCGGCCCGCGCTTCTACGAGCGTATGGAAATCCGCGATGCGCTGGCCTTCTTCCGCGTTGTCGCCAATGGCGGCGACGACCTCGCTTTCGAGCGCATCGTCAATGTGCCCAAACGTGGCCTCGGCGAAGCCACCATCCGCCAGATTCACGACACGGCGCGTGCACTGCGCATCCCGATGCTGGAAGCGTCCGGCAACCTGGCCGAAAGCGACGAGCTGAAGCCGAAGCCGCGCGCCGCCTTGCGCGAAGTCGCGGCCAATTTCGAGCGCTGGCAGAAGGCGCTGGAAACCACGCCGCACACCGAACTCGCCGAGACCATTCTGGAGGAGAGCGGCTACACCGACATGTGGAAGAATGACCGCTCGGCCGAAGCGCCGGGCCGGCTGGAAAATTTGAAGGAACTGGTCCGTTCCATGGAGGAATACGAGTCGCTGCGCTCCTTCCTTGAGCACGTCGCGCTGGTCATGGATGCCGAGCAGAATGCCGGGCTCGATGCCGTCAGCATCATGACGCTGCATTCGGCCAAAGGCCTCGAATTTGAGACCGTCTTCCTGCCCGGCTGGGAGGAAGGCCTGTTCCCGCATCAGCGCGCGCTCGACGAAGGCGGCCGTTCCGGATTGGAGGAAGAGCGCCGGCTCGCTTATGTCGGCCTGACGCGGGCCAAGAAGAACCTGCATATCTGGTTCGTCTCCAACCGCCAGATCCACGGTCTATGGCAGTCGACCATCCCGTCGCGTTTCCTCGAAGAGTTGCCGAACGCCCATGTCGAGGTCGCCGAAAGCGGCAACTCCTATGGCGGCTACGGCAATTCCTATGGCGGCGGCTCGTTTGCTTCAGGACGCGGTGGCCGCCAGAACCCCTATGGCGCTTCGCGCTTCGACAATGTCGGCGCGGAAAAATCCGGCGCCTTCTCCAACACCTATGCGACGCCGGGCTGGCAGCGCGCGCAGGCCAACCGCACCGAGGCGACCGACCGCAACTGGGGCTCGCGCTCCGGCCATCAGGTCGAGCGCATCGGCTATGGCGAGACCGACTCCGGCTATGGCGCCGGCCGCACCTCGGTCAAAGGCCGCACCATCGACGGCGAACTGGTCGCCAAATCCGTCGCCGACACGCCGTCCCCCTTCAGCGTCGGCGACCGCGTCTTCCACCAGAAATTCGGCAACGGCAACATCTCGGCCATCGAAGGCAACAAGCTGACCATTGACTTCGACAAGGCCGGCCAGAAACGCGTGCTGGACGGGTTTGTCGCGGCGGTGTGAGCTGCCTTAACGGCTACCCCCTCACCGATACCTCGCCTGGTTCCACTTATGCCCCAGCAGCGACAGGATGATGATCAGGCCGTTGAAGAACTGGACGTAGAAGCCGCTCAGCCCCGCCGCCACGACACCGGTCTGGATGAAGGCGACGGTGACCGCGCCGATGGCTCCACCGGCAACCGTGCCGATGCCGCCCCAGGTCGGCGTGCCGCCGACGAACACCGAGGCCAGCACCGGCAGGAGATAGCCGTCTCCGGCCGTCGGCCACCAGGTGAAGTTGATCATCACCGAAAACGTGCCGGCGATCGCAGCGCCGATGCCGACGAAGACGAACACCTTCACCCGCACACGCTTGACGTCGATGCCCATCTGCTGGGCGCTGTCGGGATTGTCGCCGACCACCCTGACCTGCGCGCCGAAGCGGTGGCGGTTGTAGAGCATCGCTGACAAAACGACGAAGGCGAGCGCCCAGAAGATCTGCACCGGGATACCCCACACCTGGCTGGAGAAGATCTTGTAGGCCCAGCTGTCGGCAAGGCCGGTCAGCGCCGTCGACTTGCCCTCGTTGATGATCTGGATCAGGCCGCGCAGCAAAAAGTTCATGCCGAGCGTGGCGATCAGCGACGACAGCCCGCCATAGACGACCAGCGATCCGACGAGGAAGCCGAGCAGCGTCCCGGTGACGATTGCTGCCGCTATGCCGAGGAACGGATCATAGCCGGCCTGCACCACCAGGGCGAACACCCAGGAGGCAAAGCCCATGGTGGCCGGAAACGACAGGTCGATCTCGCCGCAGGTGACGACGAAGACCAGCGGCACCACCACGAACAGCGCGACCGGCAGCGTCGTCAGCACCGAGCTGTAGAGATACCAGGTGGTGAACACGGTCGGGTTGGCGACCAGGAACACCGCCATCATGACTATGAACACGGCGAGCGTGCCGAGAGCGGCGCGATTATCGATGACGAAGCCGCGCAGCCAGTGATCGGACGGGTGCTTCCACTCAGGTCGCGCTGCCTCGCCGCCGAGCGAGCTCTGCAGATCGGGTTCCATGGTCTTGCTCATCGCACTGCCCTCTCCGCGTCGCCGGCATCGTGCAAGCCCGGCAATCCGCCGGGGTGTGCTACGTCTTCCATGAAATTGATGAGATCCTCGGCCGACTTGACCTCGGTGCGGTCGGCGGTCAGCGCCACCTTGCCGCGGTCCAACACCACGAAGCGGTCGGCAATGTCGAAGACATGGTGGATGTTGTGGCCGATGAACAGGATCGAGCGGCCGCTCGCCCGCACCTGACGCACGAAGTGGAACACCTTGGCGGTCTCAGTCAGCGACAGCGCCGTCGTCGGCTCGTCGAGGATGATAAGCTCCGCCTGCTTGTAGATGGCGCGCGCGATCGCCACGCCCTGGCGTTCGCCGCCCGACAGCTGGCCGACGATCGAATGCGGCGTGAACACTTTCGAGGTGAAGCCGATCTCGCGCATCAGCCGACTCGCCTCCTCGATCTCCTTGTTGACCTTCAGAAAGCCCATGAAGCCGGTGAGTTCGCGGCCCATGAAGATGTTGCGCACGATGGTCTGCTGCACCGCCAGCGCCCGGTCCTGGAACACCGTTTCGATGCCGGCGTCGCGCGAGCGCGCAGCACTCCAGCCGGTCACCGGCTTGCCGCGCACCAGGATCTCGCCGCTGGTCGGCTTGACGACGCCGGACAGAATCTTGATCAGCGTCGACTTGCCGGCGCCATTGTCGCCGATCAGGCCGACCACCTCGCCGCGATCGACGCTGAGATTGACCCCGCCCAGCGCATAGACCTGGCCGTAGGATTTGCTGATGTCGCGCAGTTCGATGATGCGTTCGGCCATGGCGATCCTCGCGTTCATTGTCGCTTGCCGGCATTCTCGCCAGCGGTCCTGCCGGCTGGGCTTGAGCCCAGCCGGCAGCTTGGGAGGTCAGCGTAGCGCCTGCTTGGCGAGCTCGGCGACAATCTCGTAATTCTGCGGCGTGACGAAGCCGGCGCCGGTGTCGACATTCATCGGCGCCAAGCCCAGCACCACCTGCTGGCAGAGGCTGAGGATCGGCAGGTAGCCCTGCAGGAACGGCTGCTGATCGGCCGTCAGCTGCACCCAGCCGCCCTTGAACGCTTCGACGATCTGCGGGCTGGTGTCGAAACCGAAATTGAAGATGTCGCCGGGCTTGCGGCCTGCCGCCTGCATGTAGGTGGCGACATTGCCGAGCATCTGGCCGCCGGGATAGCCGACCGCCTTGACGTCAGGATTGTTGAGGAGCGCTGCCGTGATCACCGGTATCGCCAGATTGGGGTCGGACGCCCACTCACCGCTCGGCGGCGATGACAGCTGGATGACCTCGACGCCGGCCTCCTTCAACGCGGCCACCGTGCCGCGCTCGCGCGCGCCGCGGGCCTCGTTCTCGAACGGGCCGATCATGATCGCCTTGTCGCCGGACTTGAGCTTGCCGAGCTTGAACGCCTCGGCGCCGAGCGCGCGGCCCTGCTGTTCCTGCTGGGCGCCGACATAGCCGCCGCCGAACGCTTCCACTACCTTCGGCACCGGCACGTTCTGGTACATCATCTTGATGCCGTCCTTATGCGCCTGCTCGGCCAGCGGCATGATCGCGGCGTCGCCGGGATGGCCCATCATGGCGATGCCGTTTGGCTTGACGGCGACGGCTTCGCGCAATTGCTGCACCATCTTCTCAACGTCCCACTGCGAGAAGATGTAGTCGACCTTCGGCCCGAGATCGGCCGCCGCCTGCTTGGCGCCATTATAGACGATGGTGCCGAAAGCGTCGCCCTCGGCGCCGCCGACGAAGAAGCGGATGTGGACATCCTTGCACCACTGGGCGTCAAGCGCCCGCGCCGGCAAGGTAGAGATGGCGGCGCACAGCGCGGTGGCGGCGGCCACGACGGTCGAGCGCAGAAGTGTCGTTCTCATTGCGATGCTCATGCACGTTCCTCCCTTTTGTCCTCGGTGAGCCGAGGGGTTTCGACATTCGCTTACGGCAGTGCTCAACACTCTTCTCCGGCCGGCTCCTCCCGCCGGCCGCTCCTTCACGCCGGGTTCGGCAGATAGGTTGCTCCTCCCCGGCATTGCTTCAGGTATTCAAGCGCCCGCACCTGGCCGGTGATTTCGAGATCGCCGCGATAGACCGGGTCGTGCCAACCCTCGATGTCGATGGCGCCCTTATAGCCGGCCAGCCGCAATTCGCTGATCACCCGCGTCCAGTCGCTGTCGCCGAAACCGGGCGTGCGCATCTGCACGAAGGGCAGCCGGCCGAACACGCCATGCTCGCGGATGACATCCCAGCGCACCGTCGCGTCCTTGCCGTGCACATGGAAGATGCGCGGCGCCCATTTGCGGATCTGCGGCATCGGATCGATCAGGTAGACGAGCTGATGACAGGGCTCCCATTCCAGCCCGAGATTGTCGTCGGGCAATTCGTTGAACATCAGTTCCCAGGCATCCGGATTGTGGGCGATGTTCCAGTCGCCGGCGGCCCAGTTGCCGTCCATGGCACAGTTTTCGAAGGCGATGCGCACGCCCTTGTCGGCGGCGCGTTTTGCCAGCGGGCTCCAGACCTCGCGGAAGCGCGCCAGGCTGTCGGTCAGCTTCTTGCCGCGCAGGCGGCCGGTGAAGCCGCTGACCGTGGAAGTGCCGAACAGATGTGCATTGTCAATGACGGTTTCCCAGGCCGCGAGCACGCCACGATCGACCTCGCCATCCTCCAATGGATTGCCGAACACGCCGAGCGAGGACACGCTGACATCGGCATCGCCGATCGCCTCGCGAATCTCACCGGCAAGCCGCGGCAGATCCTTGCCGCCCAGCGTCTGCCAGAAGAAGGGCTGGATGCTCTCGAAGCCGAGCGGCAGGATCTGCTTGATGTAGGCTGCCGGGTCGTCGAGATTGGCCCGCACCATGGTGCCGATCCGGATGTCGAGAAGCGGGTTTGGCATCATGGTCCTTCCTGTGTAATCGCCACGCGCCGGCCGGTCTCGGCGCTTTCGATGGCGCCAAAAACCATGGCCAGGCTTTTGATGTTGTCGGAGCCGCGCGTTTCCGGTTCGGTGCCGGTCTCGATGGCGCGCATGAAATCCCTGATGATGCCGAGATGGCCGCCAATGCGGTCGGCGGGATCGAGCGCCGGCACTTCGATCGCCTGCGTTTTGTCGATAATCCCGTCGCGGCCCGGCACCACCACTTCCGCCTTCAGGCCGTCATTGCCGTCCCAAATGAGGCTGCCGCGCTCGGCGACGATGCGCCAGCTGCCTTCCCAGCTGGTGCGAAAGCCGTCGGCGCACCATGAGCCGGCATAGGTGAATACCTTGCCGCCGCCGAGGTCGAAGACGGCGCTGGCCGACGAGCCCTGCCGATACCAGGAATTGGCCGGCTCCCATTCCTGGCAATAGACGCCGGCGGGATTGCCGCCCACCATGTAGCGGGCGGCGTCGAATGTGTGGATCGCCATGTCGAGCAGCAGCACATGCGCCATCTCTTCGCGAAAGCCGCCGAAATGCGGCGCGACGAAGAAGTCGGCGTGAATGCTGGTCGGCTTGCCGATGGCGCCGGAGTCGAGAAACCGCCTTATGCGCCGGACATTGGCGACATAGCGCCGGTTCTGCACCACGGCATGGATGCGCCCAGCCCGGCGCGCCGCCTCGACGATGGCGCGGGCGTTTTCCGGAGTATCGGCCAAGGGCTTTTCGGTGAGCAGATGGCAATTGTGGGCGAAGGCGGCAAAGGCGACGTCGCGGCGGGCGGCGGGAATCACGACATCGAACACGGCGTCAGGCTTGGTTTGGTCGAGCACCGCATCGAGGCTGGTGCCGATGACGGCGCCGTCCAGCCCGTATTCGCGCGCCCTCACCTGCGCCCGTCCGGCGTCGAGATCGACAAGGCCGACAATGGCGAGCCCGTCGATTTGCCTTGCGGCATCAAGCCAGGCCTTGCTCATCGCACCACAGCCGACGAGGACGGCGTTCATCATCCGGCATTCCTCCCGTCCGGTCCCTCCAGACCGAATGTCACGGCATTCGCGGCATCACCGTAAACGTTTTTCCGTAAACGTTTACGACAACACACCCGATGGCGTAGAATGTCAATCGGCTGCTTGCAAAAATCATCCTGAAGCCTTGGCCTGAGCGGCAGCCGGTGCTAGCCAAGGGTCGGCGGAGAGAAGTCCTTGGCGTCCAGCATCCACGACCTTGCGCGTCACCTGAACATTTCGATCGGCACCGTGTCGCGGGCGCTGAACGGCCGCGCCGACGTCAATGCCGACACCCGCCAGCGCGTGCTCGCCGCCGCCAAGCAGCTGAACTATTCCCCGAACCAGTCGGGCCGAAGCCTCAGACAGGGCGCCACCCATTCGATCGCCTTCATGCTGCAACCGCATCCCGACGACCAGCAATATGGCGAACCGTTCTTCATCCCGTTCCTGACCGGTCTGCAGGCGCGGCTCGCCGAGTATGACCTGGATCTGATGGTCGTCATGGGTGAGCCCGGCCAATATCAGCAGGAGAGGCTGCGCCGCGTGGTTGAGACGCGCCGGGCCGACGCGGTCGTGTTGGCCAATACACGGCGGGAAGACGATCGGATCGACTATCTCAGCAAGGCCGGCTTTCCCTTCGCCACGCTTGGCCGAAGTCAATCCGGCGACGACACCTATCCTTCGCTCGATATCGATTTCGAGAGGGCGGGTGATGAAGCCGTCGACCGGTTGGTCGCGCGCGGCCACCGCCGCATTGCCGCCATCCGCCCTTCGCTTGATCTCAACTTCGGCTACCTGTTCCTCGACGGCTACCGCAAGGCGCTGAAGCGGCACGGCATCGAAGTCGACCCCGGCCTGATCGCGGACGGCTTCATCAACGAGGCCGGAGGCTACCAGGTGACGCCGCGCGTGATGCTCTCCAAGGACCGGCCGACGGCCATCATCTTCAACAATGACGCCATGGCGCTCGGCGGCTGCAAGGCACTGGCCGAGATGGGCATCAGGCCCGGCCACGACATCGCGGTGATCGTCATCGTCGACACGCCGCTTTGCCGCTACTTTTCGCCGGCGCTGACCGCCTTCCGTCCGTCGCTGGAGCCCATGGGCCGGCGGCTGGCCGAAATGCTGCTGGCCTCGCTCCCCGCCTTCGCCGGCCCCGAAGGCACACGCATCATCCGCGAAGTCTGGCCGCTGGAACTGATTGCGCGCGACAGCGATTGATTCGCCGCGGGATGTAGGCCGGTCCGCCTCAATCCACCTTCTTCTCGCCCTTCTCGCCGGCCTTGACGATGTCGCCCGTGGTGAACAGGATTTCCTTCAGCTCTGCCCGCCAGTCTTTCTTCTGGCGCAGCAGGAATTCGAGATCCATGCCGAAATGCTTGAACTCCTCGCCTTACGCGTTCTTCATGATCGCCTTGGCCTGCGGGTCCTTTTCCACCGACATGCGCTGTTCGTACCAGCCGATCGCTTCCGCCTCCTCGATCAGCGAGGTGATCATGCGGGCAAAGGTCCGCACCTTTTGCGTCAGCTCTTCAGGCGGCTCGTGATACTGGTCGAAACCCATTTTCGTCCTCTCCTGATCCCCTGCCTCGCCGACCGATTGCAAGCAGCGCCAAGGCTTCGCTGCAACGGACCAAGATCAGGAATGGTTCCCGCCGTAGGGCGACGCCCGCTCTGTCACGCAAGTATCATGTTCGCGTCCTAGACCGCTTTGCGGGAGGGCGCTTGCGACATCGTCGATGCGATGCGGGGCCCTTTGCGCCGCTCAAGGCTTGTCACAAAGAGGATCTCCATGAAAATCTCGCACCGAACCCTGTCGCTCGGCGCCGCATTGGCGCTGTTTACCGCCCTGACCCCTGCCCTTGCCGACAGCACCGCCACCGTTGGCGGTGTCAGCTTTGTCAACAAGGGCCTGGTCGGCGTCGGCCGCATCCCGGCCGACCTGAAGGACAAGTTCGGCGAGACCTTCGGCTCCGGCTCCGGGATGTCGATCGACGCCGCGAGCTGGACGCATGACGCCAATGGCTACAAGGGTTCGCTCTGGCTGCTGCCCGACCGCGGCTACAATGTCGTCGGCACCACCGACTACCGGCCGCGCCTCAACACTATTCGTATCGAGCTCACGCCGACCGCGCTGGGCGCCACGCCCGCCGCCGGCCAGGAACAGACCGGCGTCAAGGCGACGCTTGCCGATTCCATCCTGCTCACCGACGACAAGGGCGCCGATGCCACCGGCCTCGATCCGCTCAACGGCGTGCGCGCGGCCAACGGCGACATGCCGATCCTGCCCGAGGCCAACGGCAAGCTGGCGCTCGACAATGAGGCCATCGCGCGGCTGCCCGATGGCACCATGTTCATCTCCGA
This sequence comes from Mesorhizobium caraganae, assembly GCF_016836705.1. GTDB lineage: Bacteria > Pseudomonadota > Alphaproteobacteria > Rhizobiales > Rhizobiaceae > Mesorhizobium > Mesorhizobium caraganae. The sequence goes on from NZ_JAFCGY010000006.1 coordinate 41,916, forward strand.
CGAATACGGCCCCAACATCTACCGCTTCTCGGCCGAGGGCCATTTGATGTCGGCGATGCAGCCGCCGGCGGCCCTGGTGCCGATGCGCAAGGGCAAGCCGAACTTCGCCTCGGACAATCCGGGCCCGGGTGCCGCCGAACCCGATCCGAAGGATCCCGAAACCGGCCGTCAAAACAACCAGGGCCTCGAAGGCATGGCGCTGACGCCGGACGGCAAGTCGCTGATCGCGGTGCTGCAGTCGGCGCCCCGACAGGATGGCGGCGATTCCGGCGCCACGCGCCAGAACACCCGCGCACTGGTCTATGACGCCACCGACCCGGCACACCTCAAGCTGGTGCACGAATATGTCGTTCCGCTGCCGGTGTTCAAGGACGACAAGGGCAAGACCAAGATCGCCGCGCAGAGCGAGATCGTGGCGCTGTCCGACAAGACCTTCCTGATGCTGGCGCGCGACAGCGGCAACGGCCAGGGGGTGAAGGGCGACACCTCGCTCGTGCGCCAGATCTTCGTCGTCGACGTCTCGGCCGCGACCGACATTGCCGGCGGCGCCTTCGATGCCGCCGACAAGCCGGTTGCACCCAAGGGCGTGCTCGATCCGTCGGTTACGCCGGCCAAGCTGACACCATTCATCGACATCAACGACAACAAGGAACTCGGCCGCTTCGGCCTGCATGACGGCAAGCCGAACGACAAGAACAACCTCTCGGAAAAGTGGGAAGCGATGTCGGTGGTCAGCGTGCTCGATCCGGTGCTGCCCGACGACTATTTCCTGTTCGTCGGCAACGACAACGACTTCCTCGCCCAGGACGGCTTCCAGGTTGGCGCGCCCTACAAGGCCGAGGACGGCGCCGATGTCGACACCATGTTCCTGGTCTATCAGGTCACGCTGCCGGGCCTCGCCAAGAAGTAGTCGTATACAACAGACAAAAAGCGGAGGCGCCCGGGCGCCTCCGTTTTTTGTCGGCGATCAGCGGACCGCTGATGTCCTATTTCAGGATTTCGGCATCCCTCGGCACGCCGGCATCGATCGGCTCGGCGGTCCTGTTCGACACGGCGGAGCTCTCCCCGGCGACCGAGAAGTTCGCGCGCACATGGACCTGGGTTACGCCATTGACCCTGCTGTAGAGGTCGATGATGTCCTGGTTCATGAAGCGCACGCAGCCCGACGACGCGTTCTTGCCGATGGAATCCCATTCCGGCGTGCCATGCAGCCGGTACATCGTGTCCTTGCCGTCACGGAAGAGATAGAGAGCGCGGGCGCCGAGCGGGCTCTGCGGTCCCGGCGGCATGCCGTCCTTGTATTTCGCCAGCTCGGGGCGGCGCTGGATCATTTCCGGCGGCGGCGTCCACACCGGCCACTTCTTGCGCGCATGGACCACGGCGCTGCCGGTCCAGCCGAACCCGGCCTTGCCTAGGCTGACGCCGTAGCGGATCGCCTTGCCGCCATCGCGCACCAGATAGAGGAAATGCTCCGACGTATCGACGACGATGGTGCCCGGTTTTTCCCCGGTCGGGTCGGTCACGATCTGGCGCACGAACTTCGGATCGAGCTTGGATATCGGGATCGCCGGCAGTTGATAGCCCTCGTCGACGCGTGCCGCGTACATGCTTTCGGCAGCGCCGAAAGCCGAATCGCTTGGCGGCGGCGGCGCTGCCACCGGCGGCGGCACCACGTCCGTGGTTGTGCAGGCCGAAAGCGCCACGGAAGCGGCGCCCAAGGCGGATGCCCCAAGAAACGCGCGCCGGTTCAGGCGCTCGGAAAAAAGCGGATTGTCGGACATGGTCCCCCCGGTTTGCGGCCCCACGCGGCGTCGATCCATAGCCCATTCCGGATGCTTTGAGAACCTGATTGGCGCGAGGCAGCCGGGCGGAATGTTCCGATGGCGCATCGACCTTGCCCGTTAAATCGGCAATCATTGCCGGGCGGACTTTGAGAGGAACCTTCGCCGAGCAGCCCATGGACGAAAAAATGCCCGCGCGCCGGCGCCCCGTCAACCTGACCAGCGGCCCGATCCCGCGCACGCTGCTTTTGTTCGAGCTGCCGGTGCTCGGCTCCAACGTGCTGCAATCGCTCAACGGTTCGATCAACGCCGTCTGGGTCGGCCGCTTTCTCGGCGAATCGGCGCTGACCGCGACGTCCAACGCCAACAGGGCTTCGGCCGCTGGCGCACCATGCACATGATCGAGGACCGTCCGGCGGCCGGCGAGCCGCCCGACACCGGCCTCGGCATACCGCGCCAGCGAGCCAACATGGCGCCCGAGACGCCTAACGGGTGATTCTCAGCGCGCGTATTTTGCGCCGACTCCCAACGCGATTACGGAGAAGAGAGTGATCATGCCGGCAAAGGCCAGGCTTGCCGTCGTCGGGCTGCTCCAATTCGACAACAGGCCGATGCCGATGACCGGCAGCGCATTGCCGCAGAAGCAGCAGATGAAGAACGCCGACACCACTTCGGCGCGACGGTCGGCCGGCGCGATCTGGCTCACCACCTGCAGACCGCCGCGATAGCCGAGTGCCGCCGCCACGCCGCAGAGAGCAGTGGCGGCAATCATCAGCGACATCGAGGCAAAAAACTGAGCTGCGACGACCAGCGCCACTGCGGGGATCATCAGTGCCAGCGCCGCCAGCATGCCGGCACGGCTGGGCAGTCTGGTCGTGGCCAGAATTGTGGCTGCGGCCACGATCGACAGTTCGAAGAACAGCCCGCCTGCTTCGGCATGGTTGGCTACATGCAGCTGCTGCGCCAGAATGCTCGGCGCCAGCGCTGCATAGAAGCCGACCAGCGCCATGGCGCCGAAGCCGGTCACCGCCGGCGCCACAAAGGCGGCGCGGATATCGGCCGGCACCGACAGCCGTGGCCGCAGCGAAACATCGGCCAGTCGCCCAGGCTGCAAGACGGTTTCACGCGTGCGCCAGATCAGCAGCGTTACCATGACAAGCACCGCCAGATAGACCGTAAACGTCAGCCTGAGCGGCCAGGGCGCATATTCGGCGAGCAGCCCAGAGGCCAGCGCGCCAAGGCCAAGGCCTACGAAGTTGGTGCTGGTGGCGATGACAGCCGCGCGCGACTTGTCTTTGCCTTCGATCAGCTCGGCGAGCCAGGCCGTGCCTGTTCCCGCGCCGATGCCTATGCCAAGGCCGCTCAGGATGCGGGCCGCATCGAGCCAGGCGACATTCTCGGCCAGCAGGAACACCAGCGCGCTGACCACCGCCACCGCCATCGATGCCAGCGCCGCAGGACGGCGGCCAATGCCGTCGGACAAGCGTCCGAACATCAGCAATGCGCCGAGATTGCCGACGACATAGACGGCGTAGACCAGCGTCAGCGTGATCTGCGAGAAACCGAAAGCCTGCTTGTAGATGATGTAAAGCGGCGTCAGCGCGGTGCTGCCGGCGAACAGCGCCGCGATCATGGCGGCAACCGCAGTCATCGCGGCACGGCCGCCGAGTTCATGGCCGCGTGTCGTCGTCTCGGCATAGCTGGTCATAGCAAACTCCGGCCAGTTGCCCCAACGCCCCGATCGAAGCCCAACGTCTATGTAAGGATTGCCGTTCCGCCTGCCGAACCCGCTCCTGACAATCTTGTCAGGATGGTCTTGCACGAAATCCTCCCGTAACGTCCGTCCAACGAGAGGGAGAAACCATGGGTAAAGGCAGGGTCGAGGCATTCACCGATGGCGTCGTCGCCATCATCATCACCATCATGGTGCTGGAGCTGAAAGTGCCGCATGGCGAGGATCTTTCCGCGCTGGCCCCGCTGTGGCCGATCTTCTTCAGCTATGTCTTGTCGTTCATCAATGTCGGCATCTACTGGAACAATCTGCACAACATGTTCCACACCGTGCAACGCGTCGACGGCCGCGTGCTGTGGGCAAATCTCAACCTTCTGTTCTGGCTGTCGCTGATCCCGGCAACGACGGCCTTCATGGGCGAGAATCATTTCGCGCCGGTCCCTGTCGCCGTCTATGGCGTCGACCTCGTGCTGTGTGGGGTCGCCTACAGGATTCTTGTGACCAAGCTGCACCATTTGCATGGCAACGACACCGCCTTCGCCAAGGCGCTGGGCAGTGATCGCAAGGGCAAGATTTCGGTGGCGCTTTACATAACAGCCGTGCTGCTGACTTTCGTCAACCAGTGGATCGGCGTCGCGATCTACTTTCTGGTGGCTGCCGTCTGGTTCGTGCCGGATACGCGGTTTTCGAGGGTGATCGAAAAGTAGCTGGCGCTACTTGCGCATAGCCTTCAACTTTTCGGCGACCGAAGCGGCAAGATCGGCATAGCGCTCCTCCAGCCGCTCGGCCGCCTTGATGATCGAAAAATCATGGCCGAACTTTTCCAGCGCCATGCGCAATTTCTCGACGAACTCGGCCTGTTTTTCCAACGCCGAAAACAAGGTCTTCACCTGCGCTTCGCTGATATCGGGATTGGCGAGCATCTGCGGCACCTCGCGGCCCATCTGGTCGCCGGTAGCGGTCTGCTCCTTCAGGATTGCGATCCAGTCGGTCAATCGGCAGTCTCCCTTTTCAGCCGCACCATGCGCAGCCAGCGCCTGTACGGTCAACCCGAACACGCTGGACAGGCTTGCACGAAGCGCTTCCCGCGCTAAGTTCGGCGCGACCCCAAACAAGGACATGACCATGACCAGCGATGCCGAAATCCAGTCCGCTCTGCCCTCCCTCAGCCCAGGCAATGTCGCCGTTATCACCGGCGGCGCCAGCGGCATCGGCCTTGCCGCGGCCAAGAGGCTTGCGGCGATGGGCATGAAGCTGGTGCTGGCCGACATTGGCGGCGCGCGCCTCGATGCGGCCCGCCAGGCGGTCGCCGCGATCGCCGGCGAGGATGCCGTGCTCGCCGTCGCCACCGACGTCTCGAAGGCCGACGAACTCGGCCAGCTGGCGGAAAAGACGCACAGTGCCTTCGGCACTGTTTCGCTGCTGATGAACAATGCCGGCGTCGGCAACAATCCGGGAAAGCCCTGGGAAAACGGCGACGCCTGGAAGCGGCTGATCGACATCAATTTCTGGGGCGTCGTGCATGGCGTTGAGGCCTTCGCGCCAGCCATGCTGGCGTCGGGCAAGCCAGGCCTGATCGTCAACACCGGCTCCAAGCAAGGCATCACCACGCCACCCGGCAACCTGGCCTACAACGTCTCCAAATCGGCGCTGAAGACCTTCACCGAAGGCTTGGCGCATGCGTTGCGCAACGAACCAGGCGCGAAGGTTGCGGCGCATCTTCTCATCCCCGGCTTCACCTTCACCGGCATCACCGAAGGCGCGACCGAAAAACCGGCCGGCGCCTGGACCGGCGAGCAGGTGATCGACTTCATGCTGGCCTCGCTCACGCGTGGCGATTTCTACATCCTGTGCCCCGACAATGAGGTGAAGCGGTCGACGGACGAAAAACGCATGGCCTGGGCGATCGGCGACATCATCGAGAACCGCCCTGCTCTCTCGCGCTGGCACCCCGACCACAAGGACGCCTTCGCCGCCTTCATGGAGCGCTGAGCAACGGTTCACGCGGCGCGTTTTTTTGGAGCGCGTTTCTGGGCCACGGCTTTCTTGGCGGCCTGCTCGGCGATCTCGCGGTCATGACGCTTGGCCGCGCGTTCGCATTTGTCTCTGATTTCCTCGACCTCGGTTTCGGTCAGATGCTCGATGCCGATGAAATGGTTGTGGCCCTTGCCGACCCGGATCAATTCGTCGAGCTTGGCCTGGACCGCGGCGCCGTCACGGTTCTGGGTGTTCTGGATCAGGAACACCATCAGGAAGGTGATGATCGTCGTTCCGGTGTTGATGACCAGTTGCCAGGTATCGGAGAAACCGAAGAACGGCCCGCTGACCGCCCAGACGATGACGATCGCGCAGCAGCCGACAAAGGTCAGCGGCAGGCCGGCCAGATGAGCAACCGTGTTGGCGATCTTGGTGAACAGCTTTTCCAATTCAAAATCCCTCATGAGTTCGACCCGATGGGAGCCGCATTCATCGCTCCAGCAAAACAACCGGCAGCCGCTCCCGGTTCCCTGTCGCGCGTGATATCGCTGATGCAATTGAACACACGCCAAAGGCGCAGCGCCGGGAAAAGCCGCCTTATGGGTTTCTTGCCATAGTCCCTGTGCAGGCCGGAGAGCCTGTTCCTTCCGCTTCACAGCGGTTTACCTCCAAAGCCCCTTCCGCTGCGCCACCCCCGCATAGCGGAAGGGGTTGTTGCCGTAGACCGGCGGCTCTCTCCCCCAACAGGCGCGCTGTCTCGGAATTTCGGTGCGAGGATTTCGACCAGCCAGTCGATAAAGACGCGCACGCGCGGCGAGAGCTGGCGGCATGCTAATCCGACCGCTGCGCTCAGGAGCGCTCCTGTTCCCAGCGATCGAGGAAGTCCTCGATCGCCAGGGCTTGCATGTCGGGAACCGCTTTCGCCAGTTTTTCCGGCGGCCAGTCCCACCAGGCGAGGCTTTCGATCCGCGCCGCGATCTCAGGCGTAAAACGCCGGCGCGATGGCTTGGCCGGCACGCCGGCGACGATCGCATAGGCCGGCACATCCCGCGTCACCACCGCATTGGCGCCTACAATGGCGCCATTGCCGATGCTGATGCCCGGCATGATGACCGCGCCATGGCCGATCCAGACATCGTTACCGATGCTGACGGCCTTGGCCTGCCGCCGTTCGCGGAACGCCGCGTCGACACCCAGCCAGCGGAAATACTCGTTCGGGCGGTAGCTGAGCTTGTGCTGCGTGACCCGCTCGATCGGATGCTCCAGCGCGTTGATGCGGCTGTTGGCGGCGATCGAGCAGAATTTGCCGATCGTCGTGTAGATCGCCTCGGCGTGGCGCTCGAAATAGGAGAAATCGCCGACATTGACCTCGCGCAGCACCACCCGCTCGCCGATCGAGGCATAGCGGCCGAGCTTGCACGCCTTCAGCTCGGCCGTCGGATGAATGCGCGGTTCAGGGTCTTTGAGGACAAGGTTTTCAGTACGGTCCATGGCGCGGATTTACCTCCGCGCAATTGCGGAAGCAATTGTCCCGCGCAATTGCTGCCGCAACGCGGAAGCAATTGTCGCGCGGCCAGACAGCCCAGAGTCCGCCCTATTTCGGCTGGCCGTTGGTCCACACCACGCTCTGACCGAACAGCGGCACGGTGGTTACCGACATTTTCGCCGAGCCGTCCTGCACCTGGCGTGAATGCGAGAGATAAATCAGCGTCTGGTTTTTCTTGTCATAGATGCGGTTCACCACCTGCTTCTTCCAGATCAGGCTGATGCCTTGCTTGAACACCTCTTCGCCGCCTTCGCTCATGTCGATGTCGCCGATGGTGATCGGCCCGGTCTGGCGACACGAGATCGACGAATCCGACGGGTCCTCGAACCAGTTGCCTTTCTGCAGCCGGTCGATGACGCCGCGGTCGAAATAGGAGACGTGGCAGGTGATGCCGTCGACCTTCGGGTCCTTGATCGCCTCGACGATGATGTCGTTGCCGAGCCAGTCGACGCCGACCTTGCCGACCTCCTCGGCCGCGGCAGCGCCGGCGCCGAGGACAATGCATGCGGCCAATGCGCCACCGATCAGTTTCTGCCCAATCCGTCTCTGCAACGGAGCCTCCTCAGGTTCTGGTTGCCGGGTCTCAGGTGGGGCGAGCAGCCTGGCTTTGCAAGCTAGGCCTGCCGGAATGCCAGCATCCGCCGCAGCACGTCGGTCTTGAAGACGAAATGCTGAACCAGCGCGCCTGCCGTATGCAAGAGCACCACATAGAGCAGGATGTTCTTGCCCAGCACATGCACCAGACTTGCCCCTGGCACACCAACAAACCATGCGGCGGCGCCCGAGAGCGGGACGATGAAGATGAGGGCGTAGATGACGAAATGCGTCGCCTTGGCGAGCGGTTTCAACACCGGATGCTCCATACCCGATACCGGCGGAACGCCGCGCGTCGCCCTGAGCCGAAGCCGCCACGCAGCCAGAACCAGCACGGCCAGACCGATCACGACATGCAGATAGGCCAGCGGCACATCACCGGGCGATGCCTCCTGCCCCCTGCGAAAGGCACGCCACACGTGCTCCATGCCGTCATGGGCGAGGAACTGGATCAGGATCAGCGCCGCAATGCTCCAGTGCAGCCATATCTGGGTTTTCGAGTAGGAAGCCACAGACATATCCGACATTGGCTGGTTCCACAGCAAGAGAACAGACTGTCAAGATAGGTAGAGGCCCAAACCGGTCAAATTACCGTTTGGTAACTCCGGCCGCGTGCGAGGCAGCATCGAGAGCCGGTTGCGGCAACGCGGCATCTTTGCCTTGACCGCCGCTACCGGCTAAGACTTCCGCCGCAGGCGCCAATCCGGCGCCTAAAAGAAATCACGACGGACACTTCCTGATGATGCGTTCAATCCTGGTCGGCATTCTCGTCCTGATGGCGGCCGGCATCGGCTGGCTCACCTTCGACTGGTACAAGGGCCATTATGGCGGCGAGCCGTTCGGAGCGCCGTTCACGCTGGTCGACCAGAAAGGCGCGCCGATCACCGAAGCTGCCTTCAGAGGCCATCCCAGCGTCGTCTTCTTCGGCTTCACCCATTGCCCGGAAGTCTGTCCGACCACGCTGTTCGAACTTGCCGGCTGGCTGAAGACGCTGGGCGACGACGGCAAGACCCTCAACGCCTATTTCGTGACCGTCGACCCCGAGCGCGACACGCCGCAGGTGATGAACACCTATGTCAGCAATTTTTCCGACCGCATCGTCGGCATATCGGGCGATCCCGACAAGGTGCACGCGATGGCGAAGTCGTTCAGCATCTACTGGAAAAAGGTCGACACCGGCGACGGCGACTACACGATGGACCACACCGCCTCTGTGCTGTTGTTGAATGCCAAGGGCGAGTTCGCCGGTACGATCGCTTACGGCGAGAGCGCCGACACGGCGATCGCCAAGCTGAAGCGGCTGGCGGCAGGCGCCCAAAGCTGATGACGCAGACCAGGCTCCATTTCACGGCCGGGAAGGTCGAGGCCGACAGCATCTTTGCCGCGCTCGAAATGGCTTTCGAGGATGAAGGCCTGCCGCTCGCCGTGCTCGAAGTCGACGAGGACCGCGACATCCATGAAGTCTCGCTCTATGCCGACGGCGATGTCGACGCGGTCGAGGCACGGCTCAGAGATATCCTTTCTGGCCTTTCCCTGTCGAAGCCGATCGAACGCGAGGTCTTGCCCGATATCGACTGGGTGGCACGCTCGCTGGAAGGGCTGAAGCCGGTGCGCGCCGGGCGTTTCTTCGTCCACGGCGCGCATGACCGCAGGAAGCGCCACAGCGGCGAACTCGCCATCGAGATCGAGGCCGGCCTTGCCTTCGGCACCGGCCATCACGGCACTACGGCCGGCTGCCTGGAAATGCTGGAACGGGTTGTGCGCCGCGAGCATCCCAGGAATGCTCTCGACCTCGGCACCGGCAGCGCGGTGCTGGCGATCGCAGTTGCCAAGCTGGCGCATATTCCGGTGCTGGCGACCGACATCGATCCGATCGCTGTCAGCGTTGCCGCCGCCAATGCCCGCCTCAACCACGTCAAGGCGCTGGTCGAAACCGTGACGTCGCCCGGTTTTCATCACCCGGTCTTCGGCAAACGCGCGCCTTTCGACCTCATCGTCGCCAACATATTGGCGCGGCCGCTGATGCGGCTGGCGCCGGAAATGGCCAGGCATATCCGGCTCGGCGGCTCGATCGTGCTGTCCGGCATCCTCGATCGCCAATGCAACGCGGTGATCTCGGCCTATGTCGGCCAGAATTTTCGCCATGTCAGGACCTTGCACCGCGAAGGCTGGGTGACGATCCACCTCAAACACTAATGCATGTCGCTCAAAAGTGGTCCCGGTTTTGAGAGGACGACATGCATAAAATAAATCCTTAAAGGGCGTCGCCTGAATCCGTTCAGACGCGACGCGCTTTAAGTCGAGCGCTTTGGACCAATCCGCTCTTTCGAAAATCGATTCCGGTTTTCGGGGGCATGCGCTACGCTCAAGCCAAGCACCTGAGGAGGCCTATCATGTTCCAGACCTTTGACTCCGCCGGCGATCCCAGCGTCGGCAAGCCGCGCGTGAAGCTGCTGCGGCAATGGCTGGCGGATAATGGGCTCGATGGTTTTCTGGTGCCCCGCGCCGACGAGCACCAGGGCGAATATGTCGCCGACCGCTCGGCGCGACTGAAATGGCTGACCGGCTTCAGCGGTTCGGCCGGCGTCGCCCTTGTGCTGCGCGACCGCGCCTTCATGTTCGTCGACGGCCGCTACACGCTGCAGGTCCGCCACGAAGTCGATCTCGACATTTTCGCCATCGAGAGCCTCGTCGACAACCCGCCAGCGTCCTGGATCAAGGACAATCTCGGCAAGGGTGCGCGACTTGGCTTCGACCCCTGGCTGCACACGATCAACGAGGTCAAGGCGCTGAATGTTTCGGCCGAGCAATCCGGCGCCACGCTGGTTCCGCTCGACAAGAACCCGATCGATATCATCTGGAAGGATCAGCCGGCACCACCGGTGGCGTCGGTCGAGATCCACCCGATCGGCTTTGCGGGCGAACTGGCCAAGGACAAGCTGGTGCGGCTGGCAGCGGCGATCGCCAAGGACGGCGCCACGCACGCCGTCCTGACCGACCCCTCCTCGATCGCCTGGGCCTTCAACATCCGCGGCGGTGACGTGCCGCACACGCCACTGGCGCTCGGTTTCGCGATCCTCGCAGCCGACGGCAAGCACCAGCTGTTCATGGACCAGCGCAAGTTTTCGCGCACCGTCGCCGCCTATCTCAGCCAGCTTGGAGACCTGCATGAGCCCGACGAATTCGAGGCGGCTGTCGTCGCCCTTGCCAAGGGCGGCGCGAAGATCGCGCTCGACCCGGTGCTGGCGGCAGAAAAGCTCAGAATGCTGGTCGAGGACAATGGCGGAACCTTTGTTGCCGCGCCCGATCCCGCCCGCATTCCGCGCGCGACCAAGAACCAGGCCGAGATCGCCGGCAGCCGCGCCGCGCACCGTCGCGACGGGGCAGCGGTGGCGAAACTCTTGTGCTGGCTGGAGCGGCAGAAGCCGGGCTCGCTCGACGAAATAACCGTCGTCACCAAACTGGAAGAGACGCGCCGGCAGACCGGCGAGGAAACGCAGATGCCGCTGCGCGACGTCTCTTTCGACACCATTTCCGGCGCCGGCCCGAATGGCGCCATCATGCACTATCGTGTATCGCGCGCCACCAACCGCAAGCTCGCGGCTGGCGAGCTGTTCCTGCTCGATTCCGGCGCCCAGTATCAGGACGGCACGACAGACATCACCCGCACCGTGCCGATCGGCCAGCCGACCGAAGAGATGCGCGAGCGCTTCACGCTGGTGCTGAAGGGCATGATCGGCATTTCGACGCTGCGCTTCCCGGCGGGCACGCGCGGCTCCGAAATCGACGCGGTGGCGCGCATGGCGTTGTGGAAGCATGGCTGCGACTTCGCGCACGGCACCGGCCATGGCGTCGGCTCCTATCTCGCCGTGCATGAAGGGCCGCAGCGCATTGCCCGCACCGGCACCGAAAAGCTGCTCGCCGGCATGATGCTCTCCAACGAGCCCGGCTACTACAAGGAAGGCTCCTACGGCATCCGCATCGAGAACCTGATCCTGGTGACGCCGGCCGAAGCGGTCGAAGGCGGCGACATCGCCATGCACAGTTTCGAGACGCTGACGCTGGCGCCAATCGACGTCAGGCTCATCCGGACCGAGCTCTTGCAGCGGGAAGAGCTGCAATGGCTGGACGCATATCATGCGCGCGTACTGGCTGAGATCGGCCCGATGCTCGACGGCGAGACGCTGGCCTGGCTGGAGAAAGCAACCGCCCCGCTGCCGCACGACGCGAAGATTTGAACGCTGTTACTTTAGAAGCCAGCGCCGCCCCTCATCCGCCTGCCGGCGCTTTCTCCCCGTATAGTGACGGGAGAAGGCATCTGGCCGCGAAGACCGCATCAGTTCTGCAACGATGGTGGTCGGCGAGATCATAGGCGAAAGCAGCCTTTCTCCCCGTCACTATACGGGGAGAAATGTCTGGCAGGACAATGAGGGGCAGCGCCGACAATTCGTAATTGTCGGCCGATTTCTACCCCACAAACTGCCGCGCCAGGATCAGCACCACCGCACCGGCCAGAAACATGGCCATCAGCCCGCCGCGCAGCGACACAACAGCGGCGACAACCAGTGCCGCCCATTCCGCCGGCCCGGCGCCAAGGGCCGCCGGCGCCACCAACGTCGTCAGCACCGCCGCCGGCACGGCATTCAAACCCGCCTCGACGCGCGGATGGATATGGTCGAAGCGCGAAATCACCAGATGGCCGCCGACACGCGTGAGATAGGTGGCGATCGCGCCGGCAATGATGATCCAGAAGGTGGTGCTCATCGGTTTGCCTCCACGCCGCTATGGTGCGGCGGCAAGATGACGGCCAGAAGCACGCCGGCAACGGCGCCGATGGAAACGTGCCAGGGCGAACCGACCGTCTTGTAGGCGATGATCGACGCGGCAGCGCTGGCGATCACCACCGGCAGCCATAGCGGCCGCTTGCGAAAGCCCATGACCAGGCCAAGGAAATAGATCGGCAGCAGGAAGTCGATGCCGAGCGCGTGCGTGTCCGGGATCAGCTTGCCGAACACTGCGCCCAGCGCGCTTTCGATCACCCACAACACATAGACCGGCAGGCCAAGCCCCATATACCAGGCGAAGCCAACGGTCTCGCCGGCTTCGGCCTTGCGCTCGGCCACCGCGAACTGCGGATCGGTGAGCACGAAATAGCCCAACGCCTGCTGGATCACCGGCCAGTGCGCGATGCGCCGGCCGATGCCGGCGGAATAGAGCACGTGACGAAAGTTCACCGCGAAGATCGAGAGCACGATCAGCCATGGCGCGACATGCTGGCCAAACAATTCAATGCCGACCATCTGGCTGGCGCCGCCGAAGATCAGCGCGCTCATCAAGGAAGCTTCGAAAACGGAAAAGCCATTATCGACGGCAATGGCGCCGAACAGCAGCCCAAACGGCGCCGCGGCGACCACCACCGGCATCGACAGCCGCACGCCGTCCCATAAATCGCTGGCCACAGATTTTTCGGTTAAGGTCTCTGCCGACATGTCACATTTCCCGGTCGCGCTGCTATGTAGGAGCCAACGTTTGAAAAGTCAGACGAATTCGCTTGAGCCAACAAATCAGCGAAACTGATGTAACAGGTTGCGAGGCGCGGAGGGGGTTCAGATGATCGCTTATGATTTCACCGGCAGGCATGCGATTGTCACCGGGGCGGGTGGCGGCATGGGCGAGGCGATCGCGCTGGCGTTGCTCGATGCTGGCGCTTCGGTCACCGCCATCGACGTCAAGCCGCGTCCGGCATCGCTTGCCGCCTATGACGACCGGCTCACCTTCGCCCAGGGCGACCTTACCGACGCAGCCTTTGTCGAACAGACCATCAACGCTGCCGGCCGCTCGCGTGGCCGCATCGATTATCTCGCCAATGTCGCAGGCGTGCTCTGGTTCGGCCGCGACAAGTCGGCCCTCGAAATGGATCTCGATGTCTGGGACCAGGTCTTCAACATCAATCTGAAGTCCTTCGTACACACGGCGCGCGCGGTTGTTCCGCACATGCGCGCGGGCGGGCGTGGCGGCGCCATGGTGCATTTCTCGACCATCCAGTGGTATCGCGGCGATCCCAAACCGCAGGATGCCTACCAGGCCTCCAAGGCCGGCGTCTGTGCGCTTTCGAAGTCGCTGGCCATGCAGCTGGCGAGCGATGGCATCCGCTCCAATTCGATCTGCCCCGGCATGGCGCTGACGCCGCTGCAGGCGCGCTGGGACACCGAGGAGAAGCGCGCTGCCGTTGCCAATTATGCGCCGCTCGGCCGCATCGGCACGCCGCAGGACATGGCCAATGCCGCGCTCTTCCTGCTTTCCGACGCGGCAAGCTACATCACCGGCATCGAACTCGCCGTCGACGGCGGTCTTTTGATGCGGATGTAGCCGTGCAGTGTGCCCTGGATTAGCTCCGCAGCGCGGTGCCCTGGATCGCCCTGCCCCAGTCGAGCAACGGCTTGGCGCGCAAGGTGAAATCGACAAGCTCGTCGACCAGCGCTGGCGCGTGGATGCCGGCCGGATCGATCATGTGCTGAACATAGAAGTGCCGGTTGCGGATGGCGTCGACAAGATCGGGTTCGTTGACCTGCTCGAAGCCGCGCGGCGTGCGCTTCAACCGACCCTCGGTTTCGAGTTCGAAGCCGTTTTTCTTCAGCGTTGAAAGCAGTTTTCGGAACTCGGCTGGCCGGGCGATAATCGCCTTGCGCATCGCCAGCAGCAGGGGCGGCTCCGGGTTCCACCAGGCAACGTCGGCAAAGCAGCGGTCGATCCCGACATAGACGAAGAACACGCCCTGCTCCATCTTGGTGCCGTCCGGCGACAGGATGGCCGACAGATGTTGGTTGTAGGGCCGTTTGTCCTTGGCGAAGCGCACGTCGCGATTGATGCGAAACAGCGACTTCTTGCGGTCGCCGCGCAGGCCGAGCCCCGCCGCCGCAAAACGCTCCGTCAGCGTCTCGACCAGATCGCAGAGCGGCTCGTGCAGCTCGCTGTCGTAAAGCGGCCGGTTTTCCTGGAACCATTCGCGGCTCTGGTGGAAGTCCAGCGCCTTCAGGAACGGGATGGCTTTCTGGCCAAACCCTTTGAACGAACCGCCGGTCATGCCTTGCCGACCCGTTGCAACCATGTGTCCTCGTCGATGACTTCGACGCCGAGTTCGCTGGCAAGCTTTAGTTTGGAGCCCGCGCCCGGCCCGGCCACCAGGAGGTCGGTCTTCGCCGACACCGAACCTGCTACCTTGGCGCCGAGCCGTTCCGCCATCGCCTTGGCTTCGGACCGGGTCATCTTTTCCAGCGTGCCGGTGAAGACGATGGTCTTGCCGGCAACCTCGCTGTCGGCCGAGACGGTGACGATGTACGGCTTCGGCTTGACCTGCTCGAGCAGTCTGTCGAGCACGTCGTCATTGCGCTCGTTGCCGAAGAAATCGCGCAGCGCATCGATCACCGTGTCGCCGATGCCGTTGATCGAGGGGAAAACACTGTGCGGATCTTCCGCCGCTGCCGTCTCCTTGCCGATGCGGATCAGATCCTCGATGGTCGAGAAGGTGCGGGCAAGCACGGCCGCTGTCGTTTCGCCGATATGGCGGATGCCGAGCGCGAAGATGAAGCGGTCGAGTTCCGGCTCGCGGCGCGAATCGATTGCCGCGAACAGCTTGTCGAGGCCTTCATAGTTGCGGTCCTCGACACCGCGCACATTCTTGCGCGCCATGCCCGATGCCGCCTCGCGCCGCCTCGCCTGCTCCTCGCGCCGCTCGGCCAGCGCCCTGGTGACCGCCGGCCGGCGATCCCTCAGGGTAAAGATATCGGCGGCGGTCTTGACCAGCCCCGAATTGAACAACAGGTCGATGTTTTCGGCGCCGAGACCCTCGATGTCGAGCGCCCCGCGCGACACGAAATGGCGCAGCCGTTCCACGGCCTGCGCGGCGCAGATCAGCTCGCCGGTGCAGCGCCGGCGCGAATCCTCCTTGCCGGTCTTCTCGTTGACCTCGCGCGTCGCCGGCGAGCCGCAGACCGGACAGGTATGGGGGAATTCGTAAGGCACCGCATCGCCCGGCCGCTTGTCGATGACGACGCTGACGATCTGCGGAATGACGTCGCCTGCCCGTTGTATGACAACCGTGTCACCGATGCGCACATCGATGCCGTCACGGATCGGCAAGCCGTTGCTGTCGAAGCCTTTGATGTAGTCCTCATTATGCAGCGTGACGTTTTCGACCACCACGCCGCCAACCGTGACCGGCGCCAGCCGCGCCACCGGCGCCAACGTGCCGGTGCGACCGACCTGGATATCGATCTTCTGCACCGTCGTCATCGCCTGTTCGGCAGGGAATTTGTGCGCAACTGCCCAGCGCGGCTCGCCGGTAACGAACCCCCAGCGACGCTGCAATTCCAGCTGGTCGACCTTGTAGACGACGCCATCGATGTCGTAGCCCAGCGACGAGCGCAGTTCCTCGATCTTGTGATATTGCGCGATGAGATCCTCGACCGACTTCGCCCGCACCATCAGCGGGCTGACCTTGAAGCCCCACTCGGCGAATTTCTGCACGGATTCGTACTGCGTCGGCGCGGGATCTGCCGTCGTGTAGCCCCAGGCATAGGCGAAGAATTTGAGATTGCGGCTGGCGGTGACGGAGGCATCCTTCTGGCGCAGCGATCCGGCAGCCGTGTTGCGCGGATTGACATAGTCCTGGCCGCCGACCGCCGCCGAGCGCGCCTTCAGCGCCTCGAACTCCGCATAGGTCATGTAGACCTCGCCGCGTATCTCAATGGTCTCGGGCCAGCCCGATCCTTTCAGCTTCGCGGGGATGTCGGCGATGGTCCTGAGGTTGGCGGTGATGTCTTCACCCACCGCACCGTCGCCGCGCGTGGCGCCCTGAACGAACATGCCGCGTTCATAGCGCAACGACGCCGACAGCCCGTCGATCTTCGGCTCGGCCGTAAACGCGATGTCGAGATCCTTGTCACGGTCGAAGAAGCGGCGGCCACGTTCGATGAAATCGGTGACGTCCTCGTCGGTATAGGCCTTGGCGAGGCTGAGCATCGGCACCGCATGGCGCACCTTGGCAAAGCCTTCGGCCGGCGCGGCACCGACCCGCAGCGAGGGAGAATCCTCGCGCACCAGACCGGGAAAGCGCTCTTCGATGGCAAGGTTGCGCCGCCGCAGCGCATCGTATTCGGCGTCGGTGATCGTCGGCGCGTCCTCGGCATGGTAGCGCCGGTCGTGGCCGGCGATCTCCTCGGCCAGCCGCGCAAGCTCATCCGCGGCTTCGCTTTCGCTCAACGATTCGACTGGTTTTTCAGACATGCGGCGCGGTCCTCGAATTCTGGTGGGCCACTATAAATCAGGATTTGCTGTCAGCGAGATAGGCTGTGGAAAAATCAAACCCGAACAGCAGGATGTCGCCATATCCTGACTCTTTCCGGAAAAGCCAATTCGGACATCTGCCGGTTGTTAGGCCGCCGCCGTATTCTCGCGCAGCAACCGCTCCGCCGCTGCGCGCGCCTCGTCAGTGATGGTGGCGCCGGCCAGCATGCGCGCGATCTCTTCCTGGCGCGCCGCCCGGTCCATCTCGGCGATGCCGGTGGCGACCTTGTCCGAGCCGCCGGATTTGGAGATCAGGAAATGCGTCGCCGCACGTGCGGCCACCTGCGGCGCATGGGTGACGGACAGCACTTGCACACGAGTCGACAGCCTGGCCAGTCTTTGGCCGATGGCATCGGCCACGGCGCCGCCCACCCCGGTGTCGATTTCGTCGAAGACCAATGTCGGCGCCGAGCCACGGTCGGCCAGCGCCACCTTGAGCGCCAGAAGGAAGCGCGACAGCTCGCCGCCGGACGCAACCTTCATCATCGGGCCTGGCCTTGTGCCGGGATTGGTGCGCACCCAGAACTCGACCTGATCGATGCCTTCTTCCATACGGTTTTCGCCATCGCTGGTCAGCCCGACGATGAACTCGGCCCGCTCGAGCTTCAGCGCCGGCAGTTCGGCCATGACAGTCTTGGTCAGGCCGATCGCAGCCGCATGGCGAAGCGAGGACAGCTGGGCCGCCGAAATGTCATAGGCCTCGCGCGCCGCGGCGGCCTGTTTCTCCAACCCATGCAGACGTTCCTCGCCGGCATCGAGATCGGCAAGGTCGGCCGACATCGTGTCGCGCAGCTGCGCCAGATCGTCGACCGCCACGCTGTGCTTGCGTGACGCCGCGCGCAGCGAAAACAGCCGCTCTTCCGCTTTCTCCAGCCGCTGCGGATCGTATTCGGTGGCGCGCAGCGCCGCCTCGACACCGGACTGTGCCGCATCCAGCGACAGCATCGCCTCATCGAGCGACTTCACCACATCCTCAAGCAGGCCGGGTGCTTCGTTGGCCTTGCGCTGCAGGCGCCTGAGCAGGCTGGCCAGCTGCGGCAGCGGCGAGGATGGACCTGACAGCACATCCTGCGCGTCGTGTATTTCCGAGGCGATCTTTTCCGCCCGCATCATCGTGGCGCGCAGTTCCGCCAGTTGCGTTTCCTCGCCGGGCTGCGGATCGAGCTTGGCCAGCTCAGCCACCGATGCCCTGAGATAATCGGCCTCGCGCGCCGCCGCCTCGACCTTGGCGCGATGCCGGGCAAAGTCCTGCTCGCAGCCGCGCCAATAGCGCCACGCCTCGCCTGTCGCGCGGGCAGCGCCAAGATGGCCGCCAAAGCTGTCCAGCAATTCGCGATGCGCGCCAGGATCGACCAGGGCCCGCTCGTCGTGTTGGCCGTGGATCTCGACCAGCGCGTGGCCGATGTCGCGCATCAGGGTGACACTGGACGGCTGGTCGTTGACGAAGACGCGGGTGCGGCCATCCGCCGTCTGCAGCCGGCGCAGGATGATGTCGCCGTCATCCTCGATGGCGTTTTCGGCAAGCAGCGCACGCACCGGATGGTTGCGCGGCACGTCGAACACAGCAATGACCTGGCCCTGCGCCGCGCCATGGCGCACCAGCGAGGCGTCGCCGCGCGCGCCGAGCGCCAGCGACAGCGCGTCAAGCAGGATGGATTTGCCGGCGCCGGTTTCACCGGTCAGCACGGAAAGGCCGGGCTGGAAGTCGATATCCAGCTTCTCGATCAGGACGATATCGCGGATCGACAGTCTGGAAAGCATCAGAACCCGAACCTATCGCATGTCGCCCCAAGCGGACCGGTTTGGGACAACGGCATGCACAAAACAAAAGACTTCAGGCGCGACGCGCCTCAATGCGGCATGCGACCGGTGGAGTCGCAGCGCCGCACTATCTTTTTGTTTGAGCGTCGGATCAATCCGAAAAGCGCTGTGATCGCTTCAGTCGATGCTCAGGCGTCAGGCGCCGGTGATCAGCTTTCCGGCTTTGGATATCCACGACCCGGCATTCTCGCGCGGCTCAAGCCCATTGCTCTGCAAGAGCTTGTAGGAATCCTTGTACCACTGGCTGTCGGGATAGTTGGTGCCGAGCACGGCCGCGGCCGTCTGCGCTTCCGAGGTCAAGCCCATCGCGTAGTAGCTCTCGGTCAGGCGCGCCAGCGCCTCTTCGACATGACGGGTGTTGGAATAGTTCTCGACCACGTTGCGGAAGCGCTTGACGGCGGCGATGTATTCGCGCCGTTCGAGATAGTAGCGGCCGATCTGCATCTCCTTGCCGGCGAGCTGGTCGTTGGCAAAACGGATCTTTTCCTTGGCGTCGTCGACATATTCCGAAGTTGGCCAGCGCGTTACCAGATCCTGCATCGTCTGCACGGTCTGGCGTGCTTCCTTCTGGTCCTGGGTGACGTCCTTGATCTGGCGGTAGTAGCTCAGGCCAATGATATACTGCGCATAAGCGGCGTCGTCGGTCGACGGATAGAGCGTAAGATAGCGCTTGGCCGAGCCGATCGCCTCGTCATAGTGGCCGGCGCGATAGTCGGCGAAGGCGCCCATCACCATCGATTTACGGGCCCATTCGGAATAGGGGTGCTGGCGGTCGACAGCGTCGAACTTCTTGCTCGCCTCATCCAGGCGGCCGGCGTTGAGATTGGCAAGGCCTTGATTGTAAAGGACGTCGGCCGGTTCGGTCTGGTCGACATAGGTCGACAAATCGACGTCTTTCTCGGACGACATGCAGGCCGACAGGAACAGCGATGGCACAACTATCGAAAGCGCCAGGAAAACAGCCCGATACGGCGCTTTCGATTGACCAACTCGCGTGAAGAACATGATTGGATTGCGCCCTTTCGGCGTTATTTCAATGCCTTTCGCATGGCGTTCCCTCAAAACTGGTCCCCACTTTTGAGCGACATGCGTCTAATCGACGGCAGCAGCCATAAACCATAACTGTCTTGCCCAGCAACGCTATGTCTAGCCAATCGCACATTTTTGTGGCGGCTTGGTGTTGCCTCGAAAGCTATGCGCTTTCACCAGTCGGTGATGCATCCGTGCAACACCAGCCGACGCTCAGAAAGCCAGAAAATCGTTAAGAATCAGATCACCCAGGGCGCGAAAACAGGCCCGGTAACGGCGCTCATCTCGGCAGTGCGGCCGCGCTCGCGGCGTGTGGTTTCGACGACCTCGAAGGCTGAACGGTCGGACAAAAGCCGCCTGAGGGCCGCCGCGTTCATCCGGTGGCCGCCGCGATAGGAACGGAAGCAGCCGATGAAGCGGGCGCCGGCCAGCGCCAGATCGCCCATCGCGTCCATCGTCTTGTGGCGGGCAAATTCATTGGGATAGCGCAGGCCGCCCATATTGATCACCCGGTTGTCGTCGCCGATCACCAGCGAGTTCTCCAGCGAGGAGCCCAGCGCATAGCCCGCCGCCCACAGCCGCTCCACGTCCTTCATGAAACCGAAGGTGCGGGCACGCGCAATGTCCTGGCGGAAGACGTCGGGATTGATGTCGGAGGCGAACAGCTGACGGCCGATCGCCGGGCTCTCGAAATCGATTTCGACCTCGAAACGCGTGCCGCTATAGGGCCTGAATTCAGCCCAGGAGGCGCCGTTCTCGATGCGAACCGGCTTGACCACCCTGATGTAGCGGCGCTTGACCGCCAGCGTCTCGATGCCGGCCTGGTCGATGGCCTCCACGAACGCCACCGCGCTGCCGTCTAGGATCGGAACCTCGTGGCCGTCGATCTCGATGACGATGTTGTCGATGCCGAGTCCGAACAGCGTCGCCATCAGATGTTCGACGGTGGCGATATGCTCGCCTGCCGGATCGCCGAGCATGGTGCAGAGATCGGTCGCGCCGACTTCGGCAACCAGCGCACGGAACTCGCGGCTCTCGCTTCCGGTCGAAAGGTGGAAGATCACGCCCGTGTCGGCGTCCGCGGGAAGGAAATTGACGGTGACCGGTTTGCCGCTGTGAACGCCGGTACCGGTCAGCGTCGCACGCGATCTAAGTGTCGTCTGGTAGTCTTGCAAGACAAACCCCATAGCCCATAACGCCCATGTCCGCTTTATAGCCCCGAAGGGCGCGGCTCTTGATTATCGGCAGGCAGGGCCAACTCCCCGAATCCCAGCACACCGAAAGTGCTGCGGCAAAGATAGTGGCCCGTCAGGGAGACTCCAAATCACGGTTTCTTACTCTATGTAACCGCGACCTCCTGTGAGCGTCACACCGTAACGCCTTGTTTTCAAACCACTTTAAGCGTTAACAGGCAAACGATTCTCTCGTCTGCCTGTTAACAAGTGTTACATACCGTTAACGCCTCAGTTGGCCTGGCGGCGCAGGAAAGCCGGGATCTCCAGCTGGTCGTCTTCCTGGGCAGACCTGGTCTGCGGCGTCAACCGGCCCTGGTCGTCGAGCTGGCCACGGCGCGGCGCATAAAGCTGCGGATCCTGGCTGGCAAGGCGGCGCATTTCCGGTGCCGCCTGGCGCAGTTTCGGTTCGCGCGGCTGTGCCGGCTGCAGTCGGGCCGGCTCTTCCTCGCGGCGCGTCAGTCCGTTGGTCAGCCGCTTGAGCAGCCCCATCGGCCCGCTGTTTTCATGGTCGGCCGGACGGCCCTTGGCTTCCACTTCGGCCTTCACCACCGGCGGAAAATCTTCCACCCGCGGCATGCGCTGGGGTGCGGCAGCCACCGGCTGCGGCATTTCCCTGAGCGGCGCCGGCTGCATCACCTGCTGCACGACAGGCTGCGGCTGGGCAGGTGGGGCCTGGAAGATCTTGCTCTGCGGGCGGAAATCTTCCGCCTGGGCTATCGGCGCCGGACGAGCCATTGCCGCCGCATTGGCTTCGGCAAGCTGAATCGCCTCGGCGACCGGATCGGCCGCGCGCGTCTCATAGGTCTGCTGGACCGGCGCCGGCCGGCCTTCCGCGGCCGGAGCCGGACGGCTGACCGGCTTCTGCTGCGGCGGCACGGCGCGGATCGAGATCGGCACCGCGGCGATTTCGGCCGCCGACTTGTCGATGCCGGTCGCGACCACCGAGACGCGGATGACGCCTTCGAGTTCCTCGTCGAAAGTGGCGCCGAGGATGATGTTGGCGTCCTGGTCGACTTCCTCGCGGATGCGGGTCGCGGCTTCGTCGACTTCGAACAAGGTCAGGTCGCGGCCGCCGGTGATCGAGATCAGCAGGCCCTTGGCGCCCCTCATCGAGGTCTCGTCGAGCAGCGGGTTGGCGATCGCTGCCTCGGCGGCGGCCATCGCGCGGCCCTCGCCCGAAGCCTCGCCGGTGCCCATCATCGCCTTGCCCATCTCGCGCATCACCGAACGAACGTCGGCGAAGTCGAGATTGATCAGGCCTTCCTTGACCATCAGGTCGGTGATGCAGGCAACACCGGAATAGAGCACCTGGTCGGCCATGGCGAAGGCGTCGGCGAAGGTGGTCTTGTCATTGGCCAGCCGGAACAGGTTCTGGTTGGGGATGACGATCAGGGTGTCGACGCATTTCTGCAGTTCCTCGATGCCCATATCCGCCGTCTTCATGCGGCGCTGGCCTTCGAAATGGAAAGGCTTGGTGACGACGCCGACGGTGAGGATGCCCTTTTCGCGCGCCGCGCGGGCAACGACTGGGGCAGCTCCCGTGCCGGTGCCGCCGCCCATGCCGGCGGTGACGAAGCACATATGGGTGTTGGAGAGGTGATCGATGATCTCATCGATGCACTCCTCAGCCGCCGCACGGCCGACTTCCGGCTGCGATCCGGCACCGAGGCCCTCGGTGACATGTGCGCCTAGCTGGATCAGCCGCTCGGCCTTCGACATGGTCAGCGCCTGCGCGTCGGTGTTGGCCACGACGAACTCGACGCCGCGCAAGCCCGCGGTGATCATGTTGTTGACGGCATTGCCGCCACCGCCGCCGACACCGAACACGGTGATCCGCGGCTTGAGCTCGGTGATGTCCGGCTTTTGCAGATTGATGGTCATTGTCTCCGTCCTTTGCCTTTCCCGCCGCTTCGCCGCAGCGGCCGCCTATGGGGCTGTCCCCGTCAATTAGAAACTGTCTCTCAACCACTGACTCATGCGATGCAGTTTTCCGCCCGTTCCGGTCATCCTGAGACCGGAAATTCCTTTCGCCGGATGGCTCTCGAAACTCGCCATCTGCGGATAGATCAGCAGTCCGACCGCCGTCGAGAAAGCCGGCCCCTTGGCGGCTTCGGGCAGCCCCGCCACACCGAGCGGTCGGCCGATGCGCACATTGCGTCCCAGAATCCGGCGCGCCGCCTCGGGCAGGCCGGCAAGCTGGCTGGCGCCGCCGGTCAGCACGACGCGTTTTCCAACGGCATTGCCGTAGCCCGACTTGTTCAGCCGGTCGCGCAAAAGCTCCAGCGTCTCGTCGATGCGGGCGCGGATGATGCGCGTCATCACCGAGCGCGGGATCTGCAGCGGCATCTCGCCTTCCTCGCCGATCGGCTGGATCGACACCAGGTCGCGGTCATCGGCGCTGCCGGGCAGCGCCGAGCCATGCATCACCTTCAGGCGTTCGGCGGCGTCGAGCGACGTTGACAGGCCCTTGGCCATGTCCAGCGTCACGTGGTTGCCGCCGATGGCGATGGCGTCGCCATGGACGAACTTACCTTCCGAAAACACCGAGATCGTCGTCGTGCCGCCGCCCATGTCGATGCAGGCCGCGCCCATTTCGAGCTCGTCATCGACAAGCGCCGCAAGTCCGCTGGCATAGGGCGTCGCCACCATGCGCTCGACCGACAGATGCGAGCGGTTGATGCAGAGCTCCAGATTTCGCAGCGGTGCGGAGTCACCGGTCAGCACATGCATGTCGACGCCGAGCTGGTCGCCGACCATGCCGCGCGGATCGCGCACGCCGCGTTCGGCGTCCAGCGAAAAGCCCACCGGCAGCGAATGGATCACGTCGCGCTCGGCCTTCAGCGCCTGCTTGGCGCCGGCGGCAAGCACGCGCTTGATGTCGGCCTCATCGGCCTGATGGCCGCCAAGGTTGATGGTGGCCGAATAGGTTTCGCTCTTCAGCCGGCCGGCCGTCATGTTGACGATCAGCGAATCCACCGTCAGTCCCGCCATGCGCTCGGCGGCGTCGACGGACAGGCGAATGGCGTGCTCGGCGCGGTCGAGATCGACGACCACGCCCGACTTCACGCCTTGCGACTTCTGATGGCCGATGCCGATCACCTGGATGCGGTGCGAGCGGCCGCGCAACAGCTTGCCGTCCTCGCGCGGCTTCAGTTTCGCCACCACGCAGCAAACCTTGCTTGAGCCGACATCCAGCACCGTCAGCGTGCCGGAGCGGCGCGAAGAGGCATCGCTGTTGCCGCCAAGCCAGCTCATATCTTCGTCTCCGACTTGCGCTTGAGGCTTTGCGGTTTTTCGTTGAGCGCCGCCTGGCGCTGCGTCGCCGCTTCCGGCGTCAGCTGCACGACCAGGCGATCGGAGATGCGCATATCGACGGCGGCGATATCGCGCGTCAGAAGACCGTTGTCATGATCCATCCGAACCAGCTCGGCGATCGCCTGGTCCTCGCCATCCTCGGGCAGTTTGACGGTGATTCCGTTTTCCAGCTTCAGGTCCCAGCGCCGCTCGCCGATGCGGATATAGCCTTTGACCCGCGCCGCGAGCTCTGGATACTTCTTGATCTTGGCCAGGAAGTCGGGCGCCTTGGCCGGCGCGCCGGTGCCGATGATCAGCGGCAGCAAGGCCTGCTTGCCGCCCGAGAACGGCGCGATCACCGCGCCGGAGCGCTCGATGACGGAAAGCTCCGAGCCCTGTTGCCAGAGCGCGAAGGGTTCGCGCTCCTCGACACGCACTTCCAGCGTATGCGGATAGACCTTGCGCACCGCCGCCACTTCGACCCAGGGCAGCGTATCGATGCGCTCGCGCGCTGCCTCGGCATCGAAGCCGATCAGCGACGTCCAGCCATCGAGTTCAAGCCGGTCCAGTATGTCGATCTCCGAGGTCTGGCGGTTGCCGACCACCTTGATCTGGTCGACGGCAAAGCCGGTGCGGGCGGTGATACTCTGGACGATGTCGTCGGCATGGCCGCCGAGAATGGCGCCATAGAGGCTGCTCGATGCGATGAGCGAAGCGGACAAGATGGCCGCGGAAAAGCGCGGCGCGACGAACTCGCCGCCACCCAGGCGCGCCAGCACGCGCACCGGCCGGCGCAGCACGCGCGGCAGCACGAAATGGTCGAACGACAACGGCATGCCGAACAGCGCCGGCCCGGCGCCGCCCCTGCCCTTGTCCTGTCCCCATTTCAACGCAGACACGAAGCGTCCTCCACCATCCAACTCAACAGATCGCCGAACGAATGCCCCGCTTGGGCGGCGATTTCAGGCACCAAAGACGTCGGAGTCATGCCCGGCTGAGTGTTGATCTCGAGCCAGACAATTTCGCCGTTTTCGGAGTGACGATCGTCATAGCGGAAGTCCGACCGGGAAACGCCCCGACAGCCGATAGCCAGATGTGCCTTGAGCGCCAGTGTCTGTATTTTTTGGTAAATATTCGGTGAAATTTTAGCAGGGATTTCGTGTTTTGATCCGCCGGCGACGTATTTTGAATCATAGTCGTAGAAGGAATGGCCGGTCGGAATGATCTCGCAGACGCCAAGCGCCACATCGCCCATGACGGCGCAGGTCAACTCGCGGCCATGGATGTAGCGCTCGACCATGACGGTCTCACCATATTTCCATTCGGACGAGCCGATGACCTGCGGCGGATGCGACTGCCCTTCATGCACGATGACAACGCCGAAGCTTGAGCCTTCATTGACAGGCTTCACCACATAGGGCGGCTTCATCGGGTGCTTGTTCTGAATGGCGAAGCGGCTGGCAACCTTCGATTCCGCCACCGCGATGCCGGCAGCCTTGGCAACCTTCTTGGCCTGCTCCTTGTTCATGGCGAGCGCCGAGGCGAGCACACCCGAATGGGTGTAGGGAATGGCCAGATATTCGAGGATGCCCTGGATGGTGCCGTCTTCACCGAACGGACCGTGCAACGCGTTGAAGACAACATCAGGCTTGAGCTCGCCAAGCACGGCGCCGACGTCGCGCGCAACGTCGACGCGGGTAACCTGGTAGCCTTCCTTCTCAAGCGCATCCGCACACGCCTTTCCCGAAGACAGAGACACGGACCGCTCGGACGAGAATCCGCCCAGGAGGACAGCCACATGCTTGTTCTTCATATCCCGTCATCCTCTCACGGCGGGCCCGCAACCACGCATTCAGCGACCAGATGGAGTCCGAGTCTCCCGGCAGGTTGCCCCCCAGACGGAAAACGCGGTCGACGCGTCGAACGACTCAAATCAGGAAACGCTTTAGGGCAGAGAATCAGAGAGTTGATTCGCTGGCAAGTGCTTATGATTCCGACAGATTCACTTTCCGCGAAAACGGCGGCAAAAAGCGTGCGGTTGAGTCTTTCGGGCAACGGTCGCGCTGTTGTTTCAGACCGTTTGAAGTTCAAGCATCACATGAACTTCAGCTTGGGCTAAGGTGCCTACAGGAGTTGTCCGAGGAATTCCTGAACGGCGTGGCCGGGGCGGAAACTGCCGAGGCGCTTGATTTCCCACTGCAGCCTTATGCCGGAATTTACAAGCACCCGGGCGCGCACCGTCTCGCCGAGATATTCGAGGTCGTAGCCGGTCGCGGTTCCGGTGTTGATCATGAAGTTGCAGTGCATCGGCGACATCTGCGCGCCGCCGATCATCAGCCCGCGGCAGCCGGCCTTGTCGATCTCCTTCCAGGCCGAGGTGCCCTCCGGATTCTTGAAGGTCGAGCCGCCGGTCTTCTCGCGGATCGGCTGCACCGTCTCGCGATGCGTCTGGACGGCGTCCATGGCCGCCTTGATCGCCGCCTTGTCTTCCGGCACGCCTTCGAAAATGGCGGAGGTGAAGATCAGCCCGGCAGGTGCTGCCGAGTGACGATAGGCATAGCCCATGTCTTCATTGCTCAGCGTGTGCAGATTGCCCTTGCGGTCGAGCGCCCGCACCTCCACGACCACCTCTCGTGTCTCAACGCCATTGGCGCCGGCATTCATTCTCAGCGCGCCACCGACGGCGCCAGGAATGCCGTGATAGAAATGAAAGCCGCCAATGCCGGCCTCATAGGCGACGGTCGCAACGCGTTTGTCGGGCGTCGCAGCACCCGCCTTGATGCCGGTCGGCGATATGACCTCGGCTTCGCCAAAACCCTTGGCCGAAAGCCTGATGACGAAACCCGGAATACCGCCGTCGCGCACCAGGAGGTTAGAGCCGACGCCGACGACGGTGAGCGGGATCTCCTCCGGCACAGCGCGCAGGAAGGCGGCAAGGTCTTCCTCGTCGGCCGGCTGGAACAGCACCTCGGCCAGCCCTCCGGCGCGGAACCAGGTGATCTTGTCCATCTCGGCATTGGGCGTGATGCGACCACGCAGGCCGGCAAGCCGGTCGCCAAGTCTGTCGATCAGATCCTGGCCGCGCATCATGAGACCGCACCGCCAAGTTCCCTGGGCAGCGCATAGGCCCATTGGGTGATGTTACCGGCGCCGAGGAAGACAACGAAGTCGCCGGACTTGGCCAGTTCGCGGATGGTGGGGGCGATGGCAGCGGCACTGTCGATATATCGCGCATCGCGGTGACCGCCGGAGCGGATGCGCGACACCAGCGCCTCCGAACTCACGCCGTCGATCGGCTCTTCGCCCGCTGCATAGACCGGGGCCACCATCACCGTGTCGGCGTCGTTGAAGCAGACTGAGAATTCGTCGAACAGATCGTGCAGGCGGGTGAAGCGGTGCGGCTGCGCAATGGCAATGACGCGGCCCTTGGTGGCGCTGCGCGCCGCTTTCAGCACCGCTGTGATCTCGACCGGGTGATGGCCGTAATCATCGAAGATCTCGACGCCGTTCCACGAGCCGGTATGGGTGAAGCGCCGCTTGACGCCGGCGAAGGACGACAGCCCCTTCTTGATCTCATCGGCCGACAGGCCGAGCTCATGCGCAACCGCGATCGCCGCAGTCGCGTTGGAGACATTGTGGCGGCCGGGCATCGGCAGGCGCAGGTCCGATATCGTCGTCTGGCTGCCGGTTTTGCGGTCGCGGATCACCACGTCGAACTCGGAGGCAGCGCCCGCGATGCGATGGTTGGTGAAGCGCACATCGGCCTGCGCGTTCTCGCCATAGGTGATGACGCGGCGGTCCTCGATGCGGCTTACCAGCGCCTGCACCTCCGGGTGGTCGGTGCACATCACGCCAAAGCCGTAGAACGGCACGTTCTCGACGAACTGGCGAAAGGCTTCGCGCACCTTGTCGAAGCTGCCATAGTGGTCGAGATGCTCGGGATCGATGTTCGTGACGACGGCAATTTCGGCCGGCAGCTTGAGGAAGGTGCCGTCGCTCTCGTCGGCTTCGACCACCATCCATTCGCCATCGCCCATGCGGGCATTGGTGCCATAGGCATTGATGATGCCGCCATTGATAACCGTCGGGTCGAGCCCGCCGGCGTCGAGCAGCGTCGCCACCATCGAGGTGGTCGTCGTCTTGCCATGCGTGCCGCCGATGGCGACGGCCTGGCGGAAGCGCATCAGTTCGGCCAGCATCTCGGCGCGGCGCACGATCGGCAAAAGCTTCTCGCGCGCGGCCTTCAACTCCGGATTGGATTTCTTGATCGCGGTCGACACCACCACCACTTCGGCAGCACCGATATTCTCGGCCTTGTGGCCGACGAAGCATTCGATGCCCTTGTCGCGCAGCCGCTGCACATTGGCGCTGTCGGCCTGATCGGAGCCCTGCACCTTGTAGCCAAGATTGTGCAGCACTTCGGCGATGCCGCTCATGCCGATGCCGCCAATGCCGATGAAATGCACAAGGCCGATGGTTTGCGGCATCTTCATTAATGCGTCCCCTTCCTGAAATCCGATACGGGTTTTCTGGACGCAATAGCCTCTGTGAGATCGGCGAGCAACCGTGCCGCGTCCGGCCGGCCGGCTGACTTTGCGCCGGCAGCCATAGTCGCCAGCCGCTTGGGATTGTCCATCAGCCCGCCAACAAGCGCCGCGATGCGCTCGGGCGACAGCGACGATTGCGGATGCACCTCGCCGCCGCCGGCTGCGGCAAGAGCGGCTGCATTCGCCGCCTGGTCATGGTCCAACGCATGGGGATAAGGCACCAGCAGCGCCGGCCGGCCGATGACAGCAATCTCGGAGACCGTCGAGGCGCCGGAGCGCGAGATCACCAGATGCGCGGTGGCCATGCGCTGCGCCATATCGGTGAAGAAGGGCGAGACCTCGACATGGACGCCAAGTGCCGAATAGCCAGCCTTCACCCGCGCCACGTCGTCGGCGCGGGCCTGCTGGGTGATCACCAGCCGCTTGCGCTGCGCCTCCGGCAGGAGTGCGATGGCCGCCGGCATAACGTCGGAAAAGAACTGCGCGCCCTGGCTGCCGCCGAACACCAGAAGGCGGAACGGCTCCTCGCCAGTGGAGGTCGTGTACGGCGTCTTTGCCGCCTCCAGGATCCGCGGCCGGACCGGATTGCCTGTGATGACCGTCTTGGCGCCGGCAGCACTTTCATCCTCCGACAGGAAGCCGCCGGCAATGGCATCGACGCGACCGGACAGCGCCCGGTTGGCGCGGCCCATCAACGCATTCTGTTCGTGGATCAGCGTCGGCACCTTGCGCCGTGTCGCCGCATAAAGCGGCGGCAGGGTCGGATAACCGCCGAAGCCGACGACCGCGTCAGGTTTGATCCTGCCGATGACGGCGGACGCCTGGCGCACGCCGCGCCAGATTTTCCAGAAAGCGCCGAGCAAGGCGACGGGGTTTTTCGAGCCCATGGTCGCCGACTGGATCGGATGGATGGCGGCGGCCGGGAAATGGCCGGCAAACCGCTCGGCGCGATCGTCGGTCGCCAGATGCACGCTCCAGCCGCGTTCGATCAACTCATGCGCCAGCGCCTCGGCCGGAAACAGATGTCCACCGGTTCCGCCCGCCGCGAGAAGAATGACACCGCGCGCCATATCACTCCGCCGGCAGAGCGCGTTGCGACAGGGCAAAGCCCATCTGCTTGCGCTTTTCCGGACGCTTGCGCGTCAGCGCCAGCACCATGCCCATCGAGATGGCAATGGCGATCTGCGAGGAGCCGCCATAGGAGATGAACGGCAGCGTCATGCCCTTGGCCGGCATCAGCTGCAGATTGACGCACATGTTGATGACCGACTGCAGGCCGAACACCGTCACCAGCCCGCCGACGGCATAGCGGGTGAAATCGTCATGCTCTTTGAGCGCCGTGTTGAGGCCGCGCAGCACGATGAAGGCGAAGATCGACATGATGAAGAAGCACATGATCAGCCCGAACTCTTCGCCGGCGACTGAAAACACGAAGTCAGCATGCGCGTCGGGGATAACGCGCTTGACCGTGCCCTCGCCCGGTCCGACGCCGAACCAGTGGCCGTTGATCAGCGCCTCGCGGCCCATATCGACCTGGAACGTGTCACCTTCGCCGGTCAGGAACTTGTCGATGCGGGCGGCGACATGCGGGAACACCGTATAGGCGGCAAACAGGCCGCTGGCGCCGGTGGCGCCAAGCGCGATGATCCACAGCCATGGCAGGCCGGCCATGAAGAACATGACGCCCCAGGTGCCGGTCACCAGCATGGTCTGGCCAAGATCGGGCTGCGCCACCAAAAGCGAGATGACCAGGATCAAAAGCAGCATCGCGAACAAATTGCCTGGAATGTCAGGCTGGCGCTTGTGTTCGGCAAACAGCCACGCGCAGACGATGACAAAGGCAGGTTTCAAAAATTCCGACGGCTGGATCGACATGCCGACAAACGACACCCAGCGCCGCGCGCCCTTCACTTCGACGCCGATGTAGAGCACCGCCACCATCAGCACCAGCATGATGCACAGGATGACCAACGCCATGCGCCGAATCTGCCGCGATTCCAGGAATGAGACCGCCAGCATCACGCCGAGCGCCGGCACGGTGAAGATGATCTGCCTGGTGGCAAAGTGGAAACTGTCGAGGCCGATGCGTTCGGCCACCGCTGGGCTTGCCGCGAAGGAGAGCACGATGCCTAAGCCCATCAGCGACAGGAATGCCGCCAGGAACCAGCGATCGATCGTCCACCACCAGGTTGCAACCGGGCTTTTGTCGAGACGGCTTTGCATTATCGTGCCCCTCCGATGGGTTTCACACCCTCGATAGCATTCGCAGCTTGCCTGAAGGCTTCGCCGCGAACTTCGAAATTCTTGAACTGGTCGAAACTGGCACAGGCCGGCGACAGCAACACCACCACCTCGCCGCTGTCATCCTTGGCCGCGTCGTTCGCGGCATGGTCGACCGCGGCGGCCAGCGTGCCCGAGATTTCATAAGGCACGGCTTCGCCCAGCGTCGCCGAAAAAGCAGGCGCCGCCTCGCCGATCAGATAGGCCTTGGCGATACGCGGGAAGAACCCGCGCAGCGGCTCGATACCGCCTTCCTTGGGCAGCCCGCCGGCGATCCAGTAGATGCGCGGAAAACTCGACAGCGCCGGCGCCGCCGCATCGGCATTGGTCGCCTTGGAATCGTTGACGAACAGCACGCGGTCCTTGCGGCCGACCTGCTCCATGCGATGCGCAAGGCCCGGGAAGCTCTCGAGCCCCGCCTGTATCTCGCCGAGGCTTAAGCCCACCTTGAGGCAGGAGGCCACCGCGGCAAGCGCATTCTGCGCATTGTGCTGGCCGCGCAGAGAACCGATGCCTTCGAGGAAGGCGACACGGCTGTAGCGGCCATGCACGGCTTCCATCAGATTGGAGCCGTCGGCGAAATAGCCATCGGTCAGCGGCAGCCGCTTGGAGATGCGGATCACCTGCCTGCCCGCCCGCTCCAGCCGGTCGGCGATCTGCGCGCACCAGGAATCGTCGACGCCGACGATGGCGGTCTCGCTGCCGGCGACCAGCCGCTCCTTGATCGAAGCGTAGTGCTGCATGGTGCCATGGCGGTCGAGATGATCGGGCGTCAGATTGAGCAGGATGCCGGCCGTCGGATTGATCGAGGGCGCCAGGTCGATCTGGTAGGACGAGCATTCGACGACATAGTGCCGGTCCGCCTGCGGCGGATCGAGGGTCATGATGGCGCGGCCGATATTGCCGCCCATCTGCGTGTCGCGGCCTGCCGATTTCAGGATATGCGCGGTCAGCGCCGTCGTCGTCGACTTGCCATTGGTGCCGGTGATGGCGATGAAGGGGGCCGTGGGCGCCCGCGCGATCCGCTCGCGGCAGAACAGCTCGATGTCGCCGATTACCTCGACGCCGGCGCCGCGCGCCAGTTCCACCGTCCAGTGCGGCTTGGGATGGGTCAGCGGTACGCCGGGCGACAGCACGAAGGCCGAGAATTTCGCCCAATCGGCGCCGCGCAGATCGGCGGTAGCAATGCCCTGGCCGGCGGCCTTGGCGACGCTGTCGGGATTGTCGTCCCAGCCCAGAACGTCGGCCCCGCCCTCGATCAGCGCGCGCGCCGTGGCGATCCCCGAGCCACCGAGCCCGAAGAGCGAAACGCGTTTGCCCGAAAAGGATGCGGCGGGGATCAAGCGGGCTCCTATCTCAGCTTGAGGGTCGACAGGCCGACCAGCGCCAGGATGACGGCGATGATCCAGAAGCGGATCACCACCTGGCTTTCGGTCCAGCCGAGTTTTTCGAAATGATGGTGGATCGGCGCCATCAGGAAGACGCGCTTGCCGGTCATCTTGAAGTAACCGACCTGAATGATGACCGACAGGATTTCCACGACAAACAATCCGCCGACAATGACCAGCACGATCTCATGCTTGGTGGCGACCGCAACCGTGCCGATCAGGCCGCCCATGGCCAGCGAACCGGTGTCGCCCATGAAGATCGCCGCCGGCGGCGCGTTGAACCAGAGGAAGCCGAGGCCGGCGCCGATGACGGCGCCGAGCACAACGGCCAGCTCGCCGGTGCCGGGCACGAAATGGATCTGCAGATATTCGGCAAACACCGCATTGCCGGAGAGGTAGGCGATGACGCCGAAGGAGGCCGCCGCGATCATGATCGGCACGATCGCCAGCCCGTCGAGGCCGTCGGTCAAATTCACCGCATTGCCGGCGCCGACAATGACGAAGCAGGAGAACGGCACGAAGAACCAGCCGAGATTGACGATGAATTCCTTGGCGAAGGGGAAGGTCAGCGACGACGAGAACGGCGCCTGGCCATTATGCATGATCACCCAGGCAGCGATGCCGGCGATGACGAATTCCAGCGCCAGCCGCGCCTTGCCGGAAAAGCCGAGATGCGACTGCTTCGTCACCTTGAGATAGTCGTCGTAGAAGCCGATCGAGCCAAAGCCCAGCGTCACCAGAAGCACCACCCAGACATAGATGCTGGAGAGGTTCGCCCACAGAAGCGACGAGCCAATGATGCCGCACAGGATCATCAGCCCGCCCATGGTCGGCGTGCCGGCCTTCTTGAAATGCGTCTGCGGCCCGTCGGCGCGGATCGGCTGCCCCTTGCCTTGCCTGAGCCTGAGCGAATTGATGATGGTCGGTCCGAAGATGAAAACGATCAGCGCCGAGGTGATCAGCGCGCCGCCGGTGCGGAAGGTTATGTAGCGGAAGACATTGAAGACCGAGATCTTGTCCGCAAAATCGACGAGCAATGTAAACATGCGATTCCGTTCCCCGGACTAGTTCTGTTTCGTGCCTGCGGCTTCAGCCGGAAATTTGCCGAGCAAGGCATCGACCAGTTTTGAAAACCCGATGCCTTTCGACGATTTGATCATCACCACGTCGCCCGGCTTCAGCGCCGACAGCAATACCGGCCTCAGATCCTCGGCGCCGGCGCGGTAGTCCGCTTCGATCTCGTCGGGCAGGATATCGGCCAGCGCCCGCATCTCCGGGCCACCGAGAAAGACTTTGCGTGTTTCGGTGCCGACGATCAGATCGGCAAGGGCTGCATGCAGCTTTGCCGAATGTTCGCCGAGCTCGAGCATGTCGCCGAGTACGGCGATCCGGCGGCCCTCGCCCGACACTGGTGTCGCGTTGAGCAGCGCCATGGCGGCACTCATCGACGCCGGATTGGCGTTATAGCTCTCGTCGATCAGCGTGATCGGTCCCCCGGGATGGCGCAGCACGTGGCGCTTGCCGCGGCCGCGCTCGGCAGAGAGATCGGCCAGCGCCTCCGCCACCTTGCCGATGTCGGCTTCAACCAGATGCGCCGCGCCGAGAACCGCGAGCACATTCTGCACCATGTGGCGGCCGGGCGCGCCGATGCGGGCGACGATGTCCTGACCGCCGATCCTTGCGGTGATGTCGGAATGATCGGCATGCAGCTCGCATTTGGTGAGCTTGTAGGTCGAACGGGCATTTTCGCCGAAGCCGAAGACATGTTCGACGCCGGCGGCACGCGCCATTTTGTCGAGCAGCTTCCAGCGCCCATCGTCGCGGTTGAGCAAGGCAGCACCACCGGGCTCGATGCCTTCAAAAATCTCGGCCTTGGCCTTGGCGATCTCGTCGAGATTTTTGAAGAAGCCGAGATGTGCGGCGGCGATCAGCGTGACGATGGCGACATGCGGCCGGACCATCTTGACCAGCGGCCGGATCTCGCCGGGAT
The DNA here is from genome assembly GCF_016836705.1 of Mesorhizobium caraganae. Lineage (GTDB taxonomy): Bacteria > Pseudomonadota > Alphaproteobacteria > Rhizobiales > Rhizobiaceae > Mesorhizobium > Mesorhizobium caraganae. The sequence goes on from NZ_JAFCGY010000006.1 coordinate 76,475, forward strand.
GGTTCATGCCGATCTCGAACACCGCATAGTCGCAATCGTCCGGCATGCGCGCCAGCGTCAGCGGCACGCCCCAATGATTGTTGAAGGATTGCGCCGAGGCATGCACCTTGCCGACGGCCGACAGCACATGGCGCAGCGCTTCCTTGGTCGTGGTCTTGCCGGCAGAGCCGGTCACCGCGATGATCTTCGCCTTGGAACGCTCGCGCGCGGCGACGCCAAGTTTTTCGAGTGCCGCCAGCACATCCTGCACGACGATCATCGGCGCCGTCAGCCGCCCGAGCGATGGCAGTTTGCCTTCGGCGACAACCAGAACGCCGGCGCCGGCCTTGATCGCCGCGGTCGCGAAATCATGGCCGTCCATCGTCTCGCCTTTGATGGCGAAGAAGGCGTCGCCCGGCTGCAGGCTGCGGCTGTCGATCGAGATCCCCGATATGCCCTCCGGCATTGGCCCGAGCGGCCGTCCGCCCATGGCGTCAACCAGCGCATCGGCAGTCCAGAGCACGCTCATGCGGCCCGCTCCCGCAGCGCCGAGCGAACTTCCTCATGGTCTGAGAAAGGAAATGTCTCGGCGCCGATGGTCTGGCCTTCTTCGTGACCCTTGCCGGCAACGATCAGCGTGTCGCCGGCCTTGAGCATGGCGACGGCATCGTGGATCGCCTTGCGGCGGTCGCCGATCTCGATAGCGCCGGGCGCCGCCGCCAGGATTGCGGCGCGGATCGTTTCCGGCACTTCCGAACGCGGATTGTCATCGGTGACGATGACGACATCGGCAAGCCGTGTGGCGATCTCGCCCATGATCGGCCTTTTTCCCCGGTCGCGGTCGCCGCCGCAGCCGAACACGACAATGACGCGGCCGGTGGTGAACGGGCGCACAGCGGCCAGCACATTTTCCAGCGCATCCGGCTTGTGGGCATAGTCGACATAGACCGGCGCACCATTGGTAGTCGCGCCGACAAGGTCGAGCCGGCCTGGCGCCCCCTGGAGTTTCTCCAATGCCATCAAGGTCTTGGCGACTGGTGTTCCAGTGGAAATCGCCAAACCGGCCGAAACCAGGGCGTTGGCGATCTGGAAGTCGCCGGCGAGCGGCAGGTCGATCTCGTAGAGCACACCATCGGCTTCGACCTCGGCACGCTGGCGGTGGCGCTCATGCTCGACCCGCTTCAGCTTGAGGAAATCGCCGTGGCGACCGACCGTCAGCACTTTGAGCCCGGCCGTCTGCGCTGCCTTGACTGTCGGCGCAGACCACGGATCGTCGGCGAAGATGATGGCCGGCGCGCCTTTCGGCAGCAACGCATCGAACAGGCGCAATTTTGCGCGGTGATAGTCCTCGACCGTCGGATGGTAGTCCATATGGTCGCGGCCGAGATTGGTGAAACCACCGGCGGCGAGCTTGACGCCATCGAGGCGGCGCTGGTCGAGACCATGGCTGGAGGCCTCCATCGAGGCATGGGTGACGCCGGCCTCCGCCAATTCCCTGAGCAATTGGTGCAAAGCCACTGGATCGGGCGTGGTCAGCGATCCATACTCGTTGCGGCCCGGCGCCACCACGCCGGTGGTGCCGATCGAAGCGGCGGCAAAACCGGCCTGCTCCCAGATCTGCCTGGTGAAGGCGGCGACCGATGTCTTGCCCGCGGTGCCGGTCACCGCGACCATGGTTTCAGGCTGCCTGCCGAAGAAGCGCGCGGCGCTCAGCGCCAGCGCCAGACGCGGATCATCGACGCTCAGCACCGGAACCGACAGGCCGGCAATCGCGCTGGCCTTACCCACGACAACCGCCGCCGCGCCGCGTTTTGCCGCATCGGCGGCATAGGCGGCGCCGTCCGCCTTGCTGCCGGCGAGCGCGAAAAAGACGACGCCGGGTTTGACCTGGCGGGAATCCGACGAAATCCCGGTTACCTCCAGATCGCGGGAAGACGTTCCCTCGACAGGCAGGATACCGGCTAAATCTTTCAGGTGCATCGAACCCCGTTCATCGCAACAAAATAGCGCGCAGTTGCCGGCGCGCCCTAAGAATCACTGATAGGAAACCAGCGTTGCACCATTTTCATGGCTGAAATCTGGCTTCACGCCAAGCATGGCCGCTGCCCGCCGGATGATATTGCCGGCCATAACCCCCGCATTGTTGGCGGCAACGTCGGTCATTCCGGGCTTTTCCGGGTGCGGAGCGTCGGCAATCGTAAACACCAGATATTGCGGATCGTCCATCGGGAAAGCGGCGACGAAGGTGTTGAAATTCAGTTCCTTCGAGTAGCGGCCATTGATGACTTTCTCGGCCGTTCCAGTCTTGCCGCCAACGCGGTAGCCAGGGGCCCTGGCGTTTCTGGCCGAGCCCTTCTCGGCATTGAGCGTGTAGAGGTAGCGCATACCCTCCACGGTCTTTTCGCTGACCACTCTCTTGGCCACCGCCATGGCTTCCTGCTGGCTGCGGACCAGGAATGTCGGCTGGATCAGGTAGCCCTGCATCAGTGCCGCGCAGCCGACCGCGGCCTGCAGCGGTGTCGTAGACACGCCATGGCCGAAGGCGATGGTGAACGAGTTGACCTGTTTCCAGACCTTGGGCTCGGTCGGGCGTGCGACCTCAGGCAGTTCGGTCTGCATCCTGTCCAAAAGGCCGAGGCGATGCAGGAATTCGCGGTGCCCCTCGATGCCGACCAGCTCGGCCTCGCGGGCCGATCCGATGTTGGAGGAATAAAGGAATACTTCCGGCAGCGACAGCACGCGGTTCTTGCCATGAAAATCGTGGATGGCCTGATGGCCGACACGGATCGGATGCGACGCGTCGAAACGGCTGTTCATGTTAGCCTTGCCGGAATCGAGCGCCATCGCCGAGGTAAAGCTCTTGAAGGTCGAGCCCATCTCGTAGAGGCCGGCGGACATGCGGTTCAGCCGGTCCTTGTCTTGCGCATTAAAGGGATTGTTCGGATCGAAATCCGGCACCGAGGCCATGGCCACCACTTCACCGGTCTTGATGTTGAGCACAACGGCGCCGGCGCCCATGGCGCGATAGCGTTCGAGGCCGGCGGCGATCTCGTCACGCACCACATGCTGGACGCGCAGATCGATCGAAAGCTGCACCGGCTTCAGGTCCTTCGCCACCGCAAGGCCAGAGGCCTGCAAGTCGCTTAAGCCCTGCTCATCGATGTATTTCTCCATGCCGGAGATGCCCTGATTGTCGATGTTGGTGAGGCCGACAATGTAGGATGAGGTCACGCCGGCCGGATAGAAGCGGCGCTTTTCGGTGCGAAAGCCGATGCCTGGAATACCGAGCTGCATGATGTCGGCTTGCTGCTTGGGCGTCAGCTGCCGCTGCAGCCAGACGAAGCCGGCGCCGCTCTTCAGCTTGTGGTAGGTCTGCTCGGGGTCGATATCGGGCAGAATGGTCGACAGCTTTTCGATCGCCTCATCGGCATCGACGATGCGGCGCGGCTCGGCAAACAGCGATGCCGTCTTGATGTCGGTCGCCAGCACCTCGCCGTTGCGGTCGACAATGTCAGGCCGCGATGCCGTCACCCGGCTCTGCGGCCCGTTCGACATGTCGGGGTTCTGGAAACCGAGATAGACCAGCCGTCCGGCGATGGTGGAATAGATGCCGAAGAACACCGCCATCGTCATGATGATGCGGGTCTTGGCCTTGCCGCCGGTCGCCTTGCGCGCGCCTTCGACGACGATCGAGCCGTCCTCGCCGGTCCTTGCGCGCCGCTTCAGCAACCCACCGATCTTCGGAAGCTTGACGCTCATTGGAAACCCGACGGTCATTGCACGATGGCTCCGGTCACCACGGGATCCTTGCCAGCTGGTCCTTTGCCGGAATTATCGGCCATGCCGCCGAGCCGCTGCGACGACAGGTCCTCGATGTTGAGCGGTTTTGCCGGAAGGTCGTCGATCCCGACGATCTGCCGCGCATTGACCGGCTCGAGTGCGAGCTGCGATTTGTAGGTTTCAGCCAGCTTCTGCAGGCGCGACGGCTGAGTCAGCAGGCTCCAGTCGGCCTTGAGCAGGTCGATCGTATCCTCCTCATAGCGGATCTGCGCCTCGATCTTCTGCACCGAAGCCAGTTGTTCCTCGGCTTCGCGCTTGGCCTTGTAGGTCAGGGCCGCGGCCGAGACCATGACGGCGATCAGGACTATGTCGCTGGTTCGAAACAATTGTTCACCTCTCTCGCGGCGCCTGGATGCCTGGAAGCTTTGGAAGGCCGAAAATCGAAAGATCGCCGGCGCGCGCCGGCGCCTCGGTGCGGATCGCAGCGCGAAGCCTGGCGGAGCGCGCCCGCGGATTGGCTGCTATTTCAGCGTCGCCGGGCGTCACGCCGCCACCGGCCTTGCGGAAGGTGGCGCTGCGTGCATGCGCCTCGGGCATATGGCGCGAGCCAGTCACCGCGTCGGCGCGGTCGGCGATGAAGCGCTTGACGATGCGGTCTTCCAGCGAATGGAACGTCACCACGGCAAGCCGCCCGCCGGGCTTCAGCACGCGCTCTGACGCCACCAGCGCCTTGGCCAGTTCGCCAAGCTCGTCATTGACGAAAATGCGCAGCGCTTGGAAGACGCGGGTGGCCGGATGGATCTTGTCCTTCGGCGCGCGACCGATATGCGTCTCGATGGCGTCGGCAAGGTCGAGCGTGCGCTCGAACGGGCGTTTTTCGCGCCGGCTCTCGATCATGCGGGCGATACGGCCGGCGTTGCGCTCCTCGCCAAGGAAGCCGAAGATGCGGGCAAGATCGCCCGTCTTGAACGAATTAACGACATCGGCAGCGCTCAAGCCGGCCTGTGCCATGCGCATGTCGAGCGGCCCGTCGGCGCGGAACGAAAAGCCGCGTTCGGCCTGGTCGACCTGCATGGAGGAAATGCCGATGTCGAGCACAACGCCGTCGGCGCTTTCGACCTGCTCGTCGAGCGTCGAGAACGGCGCCTGCACCAGCCTCAGCCTGCCTCCGGATTGCTGCTCCAGGCTCCGCCCCGCGGCGATGGCGTCCGGATCGCGATCGATCGCCACCACCGAGGCGCCGCTTGCCAGGATCGCCTTGGTGTAGCCGCCAGCGCCGAAGGTACCGTCGACGATCACATCGCCAGCTTTGGGCGAGAGCGCTTCCAGCACTTCGGCAAGGAGGACCGGAATGTGACGGGCCGATCCGCCAACGGCGCTGATATCATCGCCGTGATCCGCCATCATTCCAGTCGCTCCCCAGGCTTCGTCCCCTGCCGAAGCTGCAAAAGCCGGGCGCGCGCCTGCGCCCCGTAGGCGGCAAGCCGCCTGGGTTCCCAAACTTGAAAGAAATTGCCGCGGCCGACGAAAGCCACTTCGCTCGAGATGCCCGTGTGCTCGCGGATGAAATCGCTCATCGTGATGCGGCCGTCCTGATCGAGTTTCAGGAACGTCCCGTCGCCATGGCAGAAGAACGACATGTCGTTCGCCGTCTGCAGGAAAGGATCCTCCAGCGCGATGCGCTGCTCGTAGCGGTCGAGCAGGTCGAGCCCGCCGACATCCATCGCCGGGACATCCAGGCCGCGCAGCGCGTAGAGCTCCGAATAGCCGCGTCTCTGCACGACCGCGCGGAAATGCGCCGGAACGGAGACCCGCCCCTTCGCATCGATCCTGTTCACCGCGCTTGACAGAAACCGGTCCATGACACTCTACAGCCGCTTCCGCCGCCGCACCCCTCTCCATGTTTTCGTCCGCGCCAGTGAGGCGCGTCCCCTGCCGAAAATCTGCTTCGGTCCCAACGGCAAAACCCTGCAAACGCACAGCCGCCGCGGCTGCCCGATTGGCGTACGCTTTACCCTGACGCGGAACGAAGGCTTTGGTGTCGAAATGGGATATCATGGGGCACTATGGGCGTCAACGGGATCAGGCTTCACAAACGCGCGCGCCACAACCGGTGAGAGCAGCTTTGACGACGCTCCCGTCTTTATCGTCCATTAAGCCTAACGAAGGGTTTAGAGCGGCTTGGCCCAACCGGAAGCGGCTTGCCGCGCATCGCTACCGCGCATAGCGTCAGCCGTCTTTCCGCCAAGCAACAAGGTTAGAAAATCCATGTCCGAAACAGCCAGGTCACGCGCGGCCTCCCTTGCCCATCTGCGTCGCGACGGGCTTGCCAAGGGCGACCCCATCCCTTTGCCGCTGACCATGGCTGCCATTTTCCATAATCCAGGCGATAGCGCCGGCTACAGTCAGTACGGTCGCTACAGCAACTCCACCTGGGATGCGGTCGAGCATATGCTGGCGCATCTGGAAGACGCTCCATGCGTCGGCTTCCCCTCGGGAATGGCGGCGATCTCGGCGGTGTTTTTTGGACTGCTGAAAACCGGCGACCGCGTCCTGCTGCCCTCGGACGGCTATCATGCCACGCGCGCGCTGGCCGAGCGTTTCCTGAAGCCATTCGGCATCACCTATGATCTCAGGCCGACATCGACCTTTCTCGACGACGGCTTCGACGGCTACCGCCTTGTCTATGCGGAGACCCCGTCAAATCCGCGATTGGACATCTGCGACATCACAGCCGTCGCCGAGGCTGCCCACCGCGCGGGGGCAACGGTCGTCGTCGACAACACGACGATGACGCCGTTCGGCCAGCGCCCGCTCGATCTCGGCGCCGACGTCGTCGTTGCCGCCGACACCAAGGCGGCCAACGGTCATTCCGACGTGTTGTTCGGCCATGTCGCGAGCCGTAACCCAGACATCATTGCCGCCGTCACCGGCTGGCGCGAGACAGCGGGCGGCATTCCCGGCCCGTTCGAGGCATGGCTGCTCCATCGCGGCCTGGAGACGCTGGATGTGCGCTTCGACCGCATGTGTTCTTCGGCGGAGGAGATCGCAAAGCGCCTGAAAAACCATCGCGCGGTGACCGGCCTGCGCTATCCCGGACTGGAAGGCGACCCCTCGCACAATCTTGCCCGCGCCCAGATGGAACGTTTCGGTTTTCTCGTCTCCTTCGAACTCGCCTCAGAGGGCAAGGCCGAGGATTTCATCAACAACTGCACGCTGATGCAGGCGGCAACGTCCTTCGGCGGCGTCCACACCTCGGCCGAGAGGCGGGCCAAACGCGGCGATGCCGTTCCGCCCGGATTCGTGCGCCTGTCGGTCGGTTGCGAGCCAGTGGAAGAACTCTGGCAGGCGATCGAGGCTTCGCTGGACAAGATCAGCGGTTGAGCTGACCGCTTAGGTGACGACGTCGTCGGCGCCGATATTGCGCCTGCCGTGCAAGACACGAACAATCTCGATTGCGTCCTCTCGGACGCGATACAGAATGAGATATTCGCTAACGATCAGATGGCGGATACCAGGGGCGATATCATCACGCGGTGCGCCTGAGCATGGATACGTCGCCAGTTGCTGCCAGCGTGCCTCAATCCGATCGAGGAGCCGATCGGCCGCAGGCTCGCTGTCTGGTGCAACGTGCAGCCAGATAGCGATCAGGTCCTGCGCGCGCATTGCGGACGATGGGCAGCAACCTCATGCTGCGTCATCGCCTCTCAATCGTCTGCGTGCTTCGGCCTTGATCTCATCCATCGACGCAAACCGTCCCGGCCCGCTGTCGATCCCCTCCTGCACCAGCTTGCGCAACTCCTCGACCGTGTAGCCGAGCAGGTCGCGGCGGTCTTTCCATTGCCGGAGCGCGTCGCGGATCACTTCGCTGGCCGAGGCATATTCGCCGGCGGCCACGACATCGTCTACCGCCGCCGCCAGCTCCGGCGAAAGCGTGATGCTACGTTTGTCGACCTGACCCATGGCACGCTCCTGATCCATCTATCCGATGGTACGATTTAATCGCACCATCTTCAAGAATGCCGTTGCCCCCAAACGATCCCAGCAGCGGAATCAGTTGACGAGCCGATTGAATCAATAGGCGCGCCCAAGGGCGCAACCTGCTAATCTCCAAAGATCTTCGACATCGCGGAGAATTGCCAGCTGGCCTGTAAGCCGGGTTTTGTATGGCCCTCGCCCCTTGCGGAGCGAGGACGTGGCGGCCATTCATCTTGGGCGCATGTTGCCATGCGCCTCACGCAACCTACCCGGACGGTGGGCCGGAAACAGCCCTCGAAGGTTTCCCCTCGCACCGTCCCTATTCGGTCTTGCTCCCGGTGGGGTTTACCGTGCCGCTCCTGTTGCCAGTCGCGCGGTGGGCTCTTACCCCACCCTTTCACCCTTACCCCGATAAATCGTGGCGGTTTGCTTTCTGTGGCACTTTCCCTGGGGTCGCCCCCGCCGGCCATTAACCGGCACCGTGTCTCCATGGAGCCCGGACTTTCCTCACCCGCAGCCTTTCGGCTTTGCGGGTGCGGCCGCCCGGCCAGCTGGCAGAGCGTATAAAGGGGTTCACGTGCGAAAACGCAAATGAAAAAGCAGACTTATGCGGGAGATCCAAGGGCCGCCATCTGCACCTTGACCTTGCCGCAATAGGCGGCCGACACGGGATTCATCCGCGTCGCGGCATGACCGGCATTGTATTTCAGGATGGTGCCGCAGGTGGTGCCGCCACCGAGGTTGCGCGCCATGGCGAGATATTTCATGCCGTATTTGATGTTGGTGTCGGGATCAAACAGGCCCTTGGCCGAACCGCTGTAACCCATCATCCGCGCCGTTGCCGGCTTGATCTGCATCAGACCGATCTCGCCAGCGCTGCCGACGATGTTGGGCCGGTAATTGCTCTCGATCTTGATCACCGCCTTGGCCAGCGATACCGGCACGCCTTCGGCCGCCGCGTAGCGGGCGATGATCGCCGAATACTGGCCGCCGAGCGCGGCCGCCGCCGTCGATTCCGCAGCGGTGCTTGGGCCGATCGACGCGGTCGTCGACAGGTCGATGCTCTTCCTGCCGCGCTTCAAATGCCTCTTGGCCGTCGCTTTTCTGACCTTCACCACGGCTGCCTTCTGCACTTTGGCAGTGGCTGTCCTCTTGGCTTTTGGGCTCGCTTTCGTCATGGCGGTTTTGGCGGGGGTGGCGATGAAGCCCTGGTCTGCCCTCTGGCTCAGTGGTGCGGCATCGGCCGCGCTGAAGGCAAAAGTCATCACGCCGGCAGCAATAGCTGCCGTTACAACGGTCAATTTCTGCATGTGGTCCTGTTCTGTTTGAGCCGCGCGAAGATCTTCGCGCAGCAACGCCTAATCAATATCGGGACTTCCGGGGGGATGAAGGTCCGATAACTTGCACGAACTGCCTTTGAGGGCCGAATTGGTGTCGAACAAGGCGAGGCAATTCACTTTCAGTGACAGGCTGTAACTATAATATCAGGACAAGATTATTTAGACGCAGCTGACCTAAGGGAAGTCAGCAGGCTTTGCAGCGTGCGGATCGTCGAACCGTCGGCGACGCCATCCACCAAGCGTGGCCGGAAATGCCGCTGAAACGCTTCGACGACGATTTCGGTTTGGCGGTCGAAGACACCGGATATCTCCACGCCATAGCCGTAGAGCGCCAGCATCGACTGCAGCGCTTCGACCTCGGCGCCGGTATCGCCGACTTTCAGCATCGCGCCGTGCCGGATCGGGGCCGCAGGCACGAAATGGCCGACCCCCGCCGCAAACAGCACCCTCCAGGGGAATTTCTCGCCCGGATCGATCTTGCGCCCCGGCGCGATGTCGGAATGGGCGAGCACGCGTTGAGCCGCGACAGAATACCGCCCGATTATCCCTTTGCAGAGGCCAATCACCGCTTCGATCTGCCGCTTGGGGAAGGCCGAATAACCGAGCGTATGGCCGGGATTGACGATTTCGATGCCGACCGAGCAGGAGTTGATGTCGGTGCGCCCGAACCAGGAACTTGCGCCGGCATGCCAGGCCCGGTCGCTCTCGCGCACCATCTGGACGATGCGGCCGTCCTCGTGGACGAGATAGTGTGAGGAAACTTCGCTGGCGGGGTCGCACAGCCACGCTTCGGCTGCGGCACCCGTCGCCATGCCGGTATAGTGCAGCACGATCATGTCGGGTCTGAGCGTCTCGCGCCGCGGGCCGAAATTCGGCGATACCCTGACCTCGGCGCCTGGCTCGTCGGGCAGGAAGCCGCTCATGCGTGCCTAAGGCCCCGCTCGATCATTTCATAGGCCGCGTTGATCGCCGCGACCCTGGTCGTCGCGATCTTGATGAACTCCTGCGGCAGGCCGCGCGCGATCAGCCGGTCCGGATGATTGTCGGAGACCAGCTTGCGATACCGCTTCCTGACCTCCTCGAACGACTTGCCGCGCTCGATGCCCAGCACGACATAGGGGTCGCCGGCGCCAAGATTGACGTGCCTGGCCATGATCGCCTCGTAGTGCACCTCGTCGATGCGGAAAATCTCGGCGATGCGGTGCAGGAAAATGCCTTCGCGTTCATGCACCAGCCCATCGGCCTTGGCGATATGGAACAGGCCGTCGAGTATGTCTTCCAGCATGACGCAGTTCGAATGGCCCGAGCCGCACATCTGCGCCATGCGCTCGGCATAGGTCTCGAACCCGGCAACGTCGCGCTTAGCCAGATCGTAGAGCCGCGCCACGTTGCGGGTCTGCTCTCTCGGCACCTCGAATATTTCCTGGAAGGCCCGCACCTCGTCCTGGGTGACGATACCGTCGGCCTTGGCCATCTTGGCCGACAGCGCAATCATCGCCACAGAGAAGGCAACGCGCCGGCGCAGATCCGCATCGCCGGAAAAAACAGTTCGCACGGCCTCGACCACTTCGGCGATGCCCGAATTGGCTGAAGAGGAAACGCGGTTGATGAACTCGCCAAGGCGATCCCAAATCGACATGAGCGCTTATTAGGGCCGCCAGCCACCGCTATCAAGCCAAGACAGCGCCGCAGGGTGGATCGATTTACGCAAACGCTGACGCGCCAGATCGCAAATCATAGGAATGAGCCGATCGTAGCCCACGAAACGGCCGGCCCCGGCCCTAAATGCAGGAAGGCCGGCACGAAGCCGGCCTCCTCTCTCGTCACATCAAAGTGACCGAGACTGCTGCTACTGCGCGGGGGCGGCAGGAGCAGGCGTTGCCGGAGCCGGTTCAGCAGGCTTCGGGGTATCGGGGTTTGCTGGCTGCATCGGCTGTTCGGCCGCCGGCGGATTGGTGCTCTGGGTGGTGGTGTTGTCCGTACCGCTGTCGCTGCAGGCGGCAACGCCGAGCAGGGCCAGGGCAGAAACGGACGCAAGAATGAGCTTTTTCATAACATCTCTCCTTCACTACACGCTCACATTGCTGTGAACGCTCGACGAGGAAATGCATCAGACGGCCATGAGTTTCGTAACGTTGCATTTCCTGATGTAACATCCCAGGCGGTAATTGCAGCTCGGGCGATGGCGCCCAGAGGCGGATGATTTCAGGCCGAATCGACCTGAATCTGAATTCGCCTCTAAATCAGAAAAGTAGAGCATGATGTCGTCCGAAAACCGCTTCACACTTTTCAGCATCATGCCCTAACAGTCTGAAACCAAATGAAATGCCGGAGCTCTGAGTGGACAAGAAATGGGATTTTTGGATCGACCGCGGCGGCACCTTCACCGACGTGATCGGGCGCGACCCGGACGGCGGGTTGCATCCCAGGAAACTCCTGTCGGAAAATCCCGAAGCCTACCCTGATGCGGCCATAGCCGGCATCCGTGAGTTGCTCGGTCTGAAATCGGGCGCCGCCATTCCGCCCGGCCTGATCGGCGACATCAAGATGGGCACCACCGTCGCCACCAACGCGCTTTTGGAGCGCAAGGGCGACCGCGTGCTCTTGCTGATCACCAAGGGCTTTCGCGATGCGCTGAAGATCGCCTATCAGGCGCGGCCAGATATCTTCGCCAAGGAGATCATCCTTCCCGAACAGCTCTACGAGCGTGTCATCGAGATCAACGAACGCGTGCGGGCCAATGGCGATGTCGAGCGCCTGCTCGACATCGCCGCCTGCCGTCCTGCGATCGAAAAGGCCCGCGCCGACGGCATCGATGCGGTGGCGATCGTCTTCATGCATGCCTGGAAATACCCCGACCACGAGAAGGCGGTGGCGAAAGTCTGCCGGAAGATCGGCTTTTCGCAGATTTCGGTCAGCCATGAGGTCTCGCCGCTGATCAAGCTGGTCGGTCGCGGCGACACGACAGTGGTCGATGCCTATCTCTCGCCGATCCTGTCGAGGTATGTGCAAAGGGTGGCGGGAGAGCTGGGTGCAGCGCCAATCTCCCCCCTTGTGGGGGAGATGTCGGCGAAGCCGACAGAGGGGAGCGCTGTCCCGCCAGCGCCTCATTCTGTCACGCCCCCCTCTGCCCTGCCGGGCATCTCCCCCACAAGGGGGGAGATCAGCCAGTCCCCCCACCTCATGTTCATGATGTCGTCGGGCGGGCTCACCGCCGCCGATATGTTCCAGGGCAAGGATGCGCTGTTGTCCGGTCCGGCGGGCGGCGTCGTCGGCATGGTCGAAACGGCGAAGCTCGCCGGCTTCGAGAAAGTCATCGGCTTCGACATGGGCGGCACCTCGACCGACGTCGCCCATTATGACGGCGAGTATGAGCGCGCCTTCGACACCGAGGTCGCTGGCGTGCGCATCCGCGCGCCAATGATGCGCATCCACACCGTGGCTGCCGGCGGCGGCTCGATCCTGCACTACGAAGCTGGCCGCTTTCGCGCCGGGCCGGATTCCGCCGGCGCCAATCCCGGCCCGGCCGCCTACCGGCGCGGCGGCCCGCTCGCCGTCACAGACGCCAATGTGATGCTGGGCAAGCTGCAGCCCGATTTTTTCCCCGCAATTTTCGGCCCCGGCCAGGACCAGCCGCTGGACGCGACCGCGGTACGCGAAAAATTCGCCGCACTCGCCGCCGAAATCGGCGACGGCCGCACCCCAGAAGCCGTCGCCGAAGGCTTTGTCACCATCGCCGTCGAAAACATGGCCAACGCCATCAAGAAGATATCCGTCCAGCGCGGCTACGACGTCACCGAATACCTGCTGAACTGTTTTGGCGGCGCCGGCGGCCAGCATGCCTGCCTGGTTGCCGACGCGCTCGGCATGGAAGCGGTGCTGATCCACCCCTTCTCCGGCCTGCTGTCGGCGTACGGCATCGGCCTGTCGTCAATCTTCGCGTCGCGCCAGCAGGCGCTGCTCAAGCCGCTGGCGGAAGAGTCCAGGTCAGAGATCGACAGCCTCATTGCCACGTTGAAAAAGGCCGTCATCGCCGAACTCGCGGCGCAAGGCATCGCCGAGGATAAAGTTGCCGCAAAGCCGGTTCTGCACATCCGCTACGACGGCACCGACACGACGCTGCCGGTGAATTTCGAGCAGGACTCGATCTTCCAGGCCAGGCGCGATTTCGAGATCGTCCACAAGGCGCAGTTTGGTTTCGTCTATGACGACAAGCCGATGATCGTCGAGACGGTTGGCGTCGAAGGCAGCGAAATCGCAGAGGCCAGGGCCGAAGCCTATGCGCCCGCAGGACCTGCACGGGTTGAAGCCGGCGCTTCCGGAAAGCGGCGCATCTACACCGAAGGCCGGTGGCATGAGGCCGGCATCCATCGCCGCGAAAACCTGCGCCCCTCCAATTTGGTCGCGGGACCCGCTCTCATTATCGAGCCGAACCAGACCATCGTCGTCGAGCCGGGCTGGCGGGCCGAAATCACCAATCTCAATCACGTTGTCATTCGCCGCACGGAACGGAAAGTGCGCGCTGCGGCTCTCGGCACCCAAGCCGATCCGGTGATGCTGGAGGTCTTCAACAACCTCTTCATGTCGATCGCCGAGCAGATGGGCGTCACGCTGCAGAACACCGCCTATTCCGTCAACATCAAGGAAAGGCTGGATTTTTCCTGCGCCGTCTTCGACCGTCACGGCGCGCTGGTCGCCAACGCGCCGCACATCCCGGTGCATCTCGGCTCGATGGACCGCTCGGTCGAAACCATCATCCGGCTGAACTCCGGCGACATCCACCCCGGCGACGTCTTTGCGCTGAACGCCCCCTACAATGGCGGTACGCATCTGCCCGACATCACCGTGGTGACGCCGGTCTTTTCCCTCCCCCTTGAGGGGAGGGTGGCCGCGCAGCGGCCGGGTGGGGTCCTCTCAGAAGGCACCGCAAGAGCGCCGAGCACTGCCGAGGCGACCCCCTCCGGCGGCTCCGCCGCCACCTCCCCCTCAAGGGGGGAGGAAATCCTCTTCTACGTCGCCTCACGCGGTCATCATGCCGACATTGGTGGCACGGCCCCCGGCTCGATGACGCCGCTCGCCACTACCGTCGACGAGGAAGGTGTTTTGTTCGACAATTTCCGTGTTGTCGATCGCGGAAAATTCCGCGAGGCGGAACTGCAGACGCTGCTCACCGACCACCCCTACCCCGCTCGCAACCCGCACCAGAACCTCGCCGACCTCAAGGCGCAGATCGCAGCCAATGAAAAGGGCGTGGCGGAACTGCGCAAGATGGTCGCCCATTTTGGCCTCGATGTCGTCGAAGCCTATATGGGCCATGTCCAGGACAATGCCGCCGAAAGCGTGCGCTGCGTGCTGGAGCGGCTGCCCGACGCATCAGAATATGAATACCCGACCGACACCGGCCAGGTGATCAAGGTGAAGATCACGGTCGACCGGCAAAAGCGCGAGGCGACCGTTGACTTCACCGGCACGTCGCCTGTGATGAAGAACAATTTCAACGCGCCGGAGCCCGTCGCCCGTGCAGCGGTGCTCTACGCCTTCCGCGTCATGGTCGAGGACATGATACCGATGAATGCCGGGTGTCTGCGGCCAATCAACATCATCATCCCCGACGGCTGCATGCTGAAACCCAGCTATCCCGCCGCCGTTGTCGCCGGCAATGTCGAGACCTCGCAGCATGTCACCAACGCGCTGTTCGGCGCCATGGGCGCCATGGCCAACGCGCAAGGCACGATGAACAACCTGACCTTCGGCAACAAGCAGTACCAGTATTACGAGACGATCTGTTCCGGCTCGCCGGCCGGGCAGATGAACTCCGGCCGCGGCTTTGCCGGCACCTCCGGCGTCCACACCCACATGACCAATTCGCGCCTCACCGATCCGGAAGTGCTGGAACTGCGCTTTCCCGTCCTGCTCGAGGATTTCCACATCCGCCAGGGATCCGGCGGCAAGGGCAAATGGGATGCCGGCGACGGCACCAGGCGGACGATCCGTTTCCTCGAAAAGATGGAATGCGCGATCCTGTCCTCGCACCGTAACCGGCCGCCGCAAGGCCTGGACGGCGGCGGCGATGGCGAGGTTGGCTCGACCGAGGTGCGGCGCAGGGACGGCAGCATCGAGACGTTGATGGCCTGCGATCAGACCCTGCTCGACGCCGGTGACGCCGTCATCCTGACGACGCCGACGCCGGGAGGGTTTGGCAAAGCCTGATATCCGGGAGCTGATATCCGGCCAGTCAACAGCCTGTCACCGGCCTGTCATGACGCTGCGCTACCCGCTTGCGCCAAAGCAAACGGGGAATCATTAGCCATGACGGACGTTTCGGCAGATCTGGTCTTTCGCCGTGGCAAGGAAGTTGGAAAAGCCGTCTACCAGAACCGCCCGCTGTCGAAGGCCGGCCTTTCCGAGCGGCTGTTTGCGCTTCTGTTTTCCGGCCTCGTCTACCCGCAGATCTGGGAAGACCCCGAAGTCGACATGGAGGCCATGCAGCTTGGTCACGGCCACCGCGTCGTCACCATCGCCTCCGGCGGCTGCAACATCCTCGCTTATCTCACCCGGTCGCCCGAGCGCGTCGATGCGGTCGATCTCAACGCCGCCCACATCGCCTTGAACCGGATGAAGCTGGAGGCGGTGCGGCATCTGCCTTCACAGGGCGACCTGTTCCGCTTCTTTGGCGCCGCCGACACCAGCCACAATTCGGAAGCCTATGACCGCTTCATCGCGCCGCATCTCGACCCGGTCAGCCGCCACTACTGGGAGCGCCGCAACTGGCGCGGCCGCCGGCGCATCACCGTCTTCGACCGCAATTTCTACCAGACCGGCCTGCTCGGCCTGTTCATCGCCATGGGCCATCGCACCGCCAAATTCTTCGGTGTCGATCCCGCCGGCATCATGGCGTCGAAGAGCATTGCCGACCAGCGTCGCTTCTTCAACGAAGAGTTGGCGCCGGTCTTCGACAAGAAGCTGTTGCGATGGGCGACATCGCGCAAGGCCTCGCTGTTCGGTCTCGGCATTCCGCCGGCGCAGTACGATTCGCTGATCACCTCGGGCGACGGTTCGATGGCCAGCGTGCTGAAGGCCCGGCTGGAAAAGCTCGCTTGCGATTTTCCATTGAAGAACAACTACTTCGCCTGGCAGGCTTTCGCCCGCCGCTATCCCAATCCGGGCGAGGCCGCCCTGCCCGCCTATCTCGAAGAGGCCAACTACAAGGCGATCCGCAACAATGTCGATCGCGTCGGCATCCACCACGCCAATCTGATCGAATTCCTGGCCGGCAAGGACGCCGGGACCGTCGACCGCTTCATCCTGCTCGACGCGCAGGACTGGATGACCGATGACCAGCTAAACGCGCTGTGGTCGGAGATCACCCGCACCGCTTCGGTCGGTGCCCGCGTCATCTTCCGCACCGCGGCCGAACCCAGCCTGCTGCCCGGCCGCGTCTCGACTTCGCTGCTCGACCAGTGGAACTATGAGGACGAGGCCTCGCGTGACTACTCGGCCCGCGACCGCTCGGCCATCTATGGCGGCTTCCACCTCTATGTGAAGCGCCCGGCATGAGCACGAGCGAGCTGCCGGCCGACCACGCCGAACTGATGGACGGCGTCTATCGCTGGCAGCGCCATATCTACGATCTGACCCGCAAATATTACCTGCTCGGCCGCGACCAGATGATATCGGGGCTGGACGTGCCGGCGAACGGCACAGTGCTCGAACTCGGCTGCGGCACCGGCCGCAACATTGCGCTTGCCGCCCGCCGCTATCCGGAGGCGCGCTTCTTCGGTCTCGATATTTCGGCGGAAATGCTGGAGACGGCCAGCAAGGCCATTGGCCGTGAAGGCCTGTCCGGTCGCGTCGTGCTGGCGCGCGGCGATGCCACCGATTTCGACGCCAAGACACTGTTCGGCGTCGAGCGTTTCGACCGCATCTTCGTGTCCTACTCGTTGTCGATGATCCCTGGCTGGGAAAAGACGGTTTCAGCAGCGCTTGCAGCACTTGCGCCCGGCGGCTCGCTGCACGTGATCGATTTCGGCCAGCAGGAAGGCCTGCCCCGCTGGTTTCGGGCTCTGCTGCGCGGCTGGCTCAAAAAATTCCATGTCACCCCGCGTGAATCTCTGCGCGAAGTCCTGGAATCGGAATCTCGGCGAACCGGCGCAACCTTCCGTTTCCGCACGCTTTATCGCGGTTATGCCTGGTTGGCGGTGATCGCGCAGCCAAGAGTCTAATGCAGCGCCTTCACCAACGCACCAAGCATCACCTGCGGCCGGTAGCCGAGCTTGGTCGGCGTCAGCCCGAGCCGCACCACGACCAATTGCTCTGAAGGGATGATGGCGACCGTCTGGCCGTCATGGCCCTCCATCCAGTAGGTATCCTTGGGCAGGCCGGCGGCGACGCCGGCGCCAGGATTTTCCTCGTCGCCCGGCGCTTCGATCCACAACTGCCCCTTGCCATAGACTTTCGAGGCAGGTGCAGGCTCTCTCATCCAGTCTACGAAACCGGCGGGCAGGATCTGGTTGCCGTTCCACACCCCGCCTTGCAGCAGGAACTGGCCGAAGCGCGCCCAGTCATGGCCGGTGGCGTAGAGATAGGATGAGCCGACGAAGGTGCCCTCTTCGTCTGTTTCGAGCACCGCGCTTTGCATGCCAAGCGGCGCGAACAGCGCTGTCCGCGGCCAAGCCAGCGCCTTCGCCTTGTCGCCGATCGCGTCCTGCCACAGCCGCGACAGCATCACTGCCGTGCCGCTCGAATAGGAGAAGACCTTACCCACTTCGCCGGTCAGCGGCTTGGATTCGGCGAAGCCCGCCTTGTCGGGCTCGAGATAGAGCATGCGCGTTACATCGGCGACGTCGCCATAATCCTCGTTGAACTCCAGCCCGCTCGACATCGCCATCATGTCGGCGAGACTGATGGCGGCGCGGCCGTCCGCCTTCCAGGGGACGAACAGGCCCTGATTGGTCACCGCCATCTTGCCGTCCTTGACCAGCGTGCCGACAAGCGCGGCATTGACCGTCTTGGTCATCGACCAGCCGAGCAGCGGCGTCTTCGCCGAAAACCCGTCGCCATAGCGCTCGGCAACGATGCGGCCGTTCTTCACCACCACCACAGCCCGCATGCCGGTTCCGGTCATCCCTGCATCGTCGAGGATCTTGCCGATCTCGGGATTCTGCGAGGCATCGACCCGATCTCCCTCCGGCCACAGATCGCCCCTGGTGGTTGCCGACGCTTCGGCGGGGATTGTCGTGCGCCGTACCTTGCCGACATCGCCATCGGGGACCGAGGCGCAACCCAAGCCGTCGCGCGCGACGGCAACGCTCTTGCCGAGGAAGCCGAGCAGCCCGGCCGAGACGGTCCCCCTGTTCTTGTCGACCGACACTTTCATAAGCCTGAGCAGTGGATGGCCAGGTGCCTGCACGTCGACGGCAAGCACCTCGTTGGGGTTACGTCCGGCGATAAAAACATTCGAGCAGACGATCTTGGCCGAATAGCCCGAACCGACGCGGATCAGCTCCGGCGGCGCGATGTAGAGCCAGGCAAACAATGCGGCGACCGCCAGCACGACCAGGCCAAGCAGCCATTTGATGATCTTCACGACGACCCGCATCTTTTAAGTCCCTGCTTTTCCGCGGTCCGGTGGCTTGCGGCTCGGTTTATGTCATCGATTTGCCGCCATTGCTTCCGCAAAATCGGTGTTCTTGTCGAGCGCCGTCAACCTGTTATCAACCATGATCGGCGATCACTGGTGCATGTCGCCCAAAAGTGCTGAGCGGTTTTGGGATAACGACATGCACGAGAAATAGAGAATCGGGCGATGCTGTGGGGCGATCGCCTGAGGGGCACCTGCAACAACAACCCAACAGCGACCGGCTGATTCCGGCTCGGGAAATGCGATGCGCCGTTTCGCGGCCCTCATCACGTTGACGCTGCTGGCCGCCTGCTCGACCGCCGGCGATCTCGTGCCGTCGATGTCGCCTTCGAGCAGCCCGACGGTTGCGGTGCACGCACCGCGTTTCGAAGACTCCAAGCCGCATGAATGGGACAGCGGCGCGCCCTGGAATTACGCCGTTCACGGCACCGATGTCTCCAAGTACCAGACGTCGGTCGACTGGCCGACAGCCAAGGCCAGCGGCATCTCCTTCGCCTTCATCAAGGCGACCGAGGGCGGCGATCGTTTCGACGAGTATTTCAACGAGCACTGGGCCCGCACCAAAGCCAATGGCATTCCGCGCGCGGCCTATCATTTCTTCTATTTCTGCACGCCGGCCGCCACCCAGGCGCGCTGGTTCATCGAAAACGTGCCTGTCGACCGCTCGGCCATGCCGCCGGTGCTCGACATGGAATGGAACCCGAAATCGCCGACCTGCCGGCTGCGTCCGGATTCGGCGACGGTGCGCGCGGAGATGACCACCTTTCTCGAAATCGTCGAACGGCGATATGGCAAAAAGCCGATCATCTACACCTCGGTCGACTTCTTCGACGACAACGACCTTTCGACTTTCCGCGGCTATCCCTACTGGCTGCGCTCGGTTGCCGGCCATCCCCGCCAGAAATATGGCAGCCACCCGTTCACCTTCTGGCAGTACACCGGAACCGGCATCGTTCCCGGCATGACCGGCAAATCCGATATCAACGTCTTCAACGGCAGCGAAGCTGCCTGGAAAAAGTGGCTGCGGCAGAACACGCATTGACACCGGTGCAACGGCAGCGAAGCCGTCCGAAACCGCAGGCCGCGGCAGAACACCCGTTGACACCGGCGCTGCCGCCTGCTTTTCGACGGTTCATGCGAACCGATTTGCAACCACAGGGATATCAGGGCCGGAAACAGTCGAAGAACCGACTGCGCTCCGGGCTGCTCGCGGCCCTGCTGCTCAGCGCCGCGGCCATGCCGGCGGCAGCGCAGGAATGCGGCGGCGACTTCGAAGCCTGGAAACAAGGCGTCGCGGCGGAAGCCAAGGCAGCCGGTGTCGGCGCTATCGGCCTCGACGCGCTGGAAGCCGCCAACATCGACGACAAGGTGCTGGCGCGCGATCGCGCCCAGGGCGTCTTCGGCCAGACCTTCATCCAGTTCTCCAACCGCATGATCTCGGCCTACCGGCTGAAGCAGGGTGCGGCCAACCTGAAGAAATACGCCGACGTCTTTGCCCGCGCCGACCAGCAGTTCGGCGTCCAGGCGCCGATCATCACCGCCTTTTGGGGGCTGGAGACCGATTTCGGCGCCGTGCAGGGCGATTTCCACACGCTGAGCGCCTTGGTGACGCTGTCGCATGACTGCCGCCGCCCGCAGCTGTTTAGGCCGCAGCTGGTGCCGCTCTTGATGCTGATCGATCGCGGTGTCGTGCCGGCCGACGTCACCGGCGCCTGGGCCGGCGAGGTTGGCCAGACGCAGATCCTGCCCTCCGACTATCTGGCGCGCGGCGTCGACGGCGACGGCGATGGCATCGTCGACCTCAGGCGCAGCGTGCCCGACGTGATCATGACCACGGCCAACAAGGTGCTGTCGCGCGGCTGGAAACGCGACCAGCCCTGGATCGAGGAAGTGCGCGTGCCCGAGGACATGCCGTGGGAGCAGACCGGCCGCACCAACAAACTGCCGCTGTCGCAATGGGCCGCCTGGGGCGTTACCAATCCCGACGGCACGCCGCTGATCGACAACGGCCTGAAGGCCGGCCTGGCGCTGCCGATGGGCCGCAAGGGCCCGGCCTTCCTCGCCTATGACAATTTCGACGTCTATCTCGAATGGAACCAGTCCTTCACCTACGCCCTGACGGCGGCAAACCTCGCGGCACGGCTGGCAGGGGCAAAGCAGTTCGATCCGCGCAATCCCGAAACCGGGCTCAATGGTGATCAAATGAAGGAATTGCAGACCAAGCTCGAAGCCAGGGGCTATGACGTCGGCACGGTCGACGGCATTCTGGGCACCAACACTCGCGAAGCCATCCGCAAGGAACAGATGCGGCTTGGCATGCCGGTCGATGGCTGGCCGACGCCGGAACTGTTGGGGAAGTTGTGAAGAAGTAGGCAGCAGGGCGCAGGCAGTAGAACCTCCCCAAGCTGTATTCCCTATTCTCTAGTTCTTGCCCGAACGAAATCGATAAATGCTCGCAAAGCCGGCGGGACGTGTCTCGAACTTGGGTGATACAGGAAGAAGCCTGGGAAGCTGGGCGACCAGGGCTCAAGAAATCTCACCAGCCTGCCAGCCCCGATCGACGGCTGGACCTGATAGTCGATCATGTAGGCGACACCTGCTCCACCAAGCGCCGCATTCAGCATCAGCTCGGTGTCGTTGACGGTCAGGCTGCCCTGGACTGCGATTTCAAGAACCCGTTTGCCGCGCGAAAACTCCCACCGGTAGATGTTGCCGCCGCCCGGCCATTGAAAATTGATGCATTGGTGCTGGTGCAGATCCTGGGGATGACGGGGAATTGCGCGGCCTTCAAGGTAGGCCGGGGCAGCCACCGCCGCCATTTGCAGATCCTCGCTGAGCTTGACTGCCACCATGTCCTTGTGCAGCCACTCGCCGAGACGGATCCCGGCGTCGAACCGGCCCTGGACAATATCGGTCAGCATGTCGTCGACGATCACCGTCAGCGCGATTTCGGGATAGGCGCGCTGGAAGTCTCCCAGGATAGGCGCGATGAAACGCATCGCCGCGACGCGCGACACGTTGATGCGCAGCGATCCCGCCGGCCGGTCTCGTCCGGACTGAACGTCGGCAACAGCACCGTCCAGTTCGCCGAATGCAGCGGCCAGCCGGGAAAACAGCGTATCGCCGGCAGCGGTCGGTGAAACACTGCGGGTCGTGCGGTTGAGCAGCCTGACCCCGATACGAGCCTCCAACTGCCGGATCGACTGGCTGAGCGACGGCGGCGACACACGCAGCCGCGCCGCGGCGCGAACGAAACTGCCCTCCTCCACGATCGCGGCAAATGCCTTGAGCTGGGAGAATTCGGAACCGCGCATTGTGTATTCCTGGATTAACAAGCCAGTTAGATAATAGGCCATTATCTGATCAGTTGTATTGCCCTATTTCTCGACCATCGGCCTGCCGACCGCGGGCCTGAACGGTTGAAGGAATTGATCATGTCCCAGTCCTTGCAAGGCAAAACCGCACTGGTCACCGGCAGTTCGCGCGGTATCGGGCGAGCCATCGCCGAGGGGCTCGCGGCCAAGGGCGCTGCCGTCGTCGTCAATTATGTCAGCAACCGGAAAGCAGCTGACGAGGTCGTGGTCGCTATCGCCAGCAAGGGCGGAAAGGCAATCGCCATTGAGGCCGACATTCCGTTCTTGCCGATGTCCGTCGCCTGTTCGACGAGACCGAGAACCAATTGGGCGCGATAGATATCGTCGTTGCCAATGTCGGCGTCGCCATCATCAAGCCGTCCATCGAGGTGAGTGAAGCCGATTTCGACCTTGTCTTCGGAACCAACGCCAAGGGCACGTTCTTCACGCTTCAGGAAGCAGCGCGCCGTGTGCGCGACGGCGGTCGGATCATCGCGGTCTCCACTGGCGGCACCAAGATGTTCTTCACGCAGACGGCGCTTTATCTCGGCAGCAAGGGTGCCGTCGAACAATTCGTCCGCGTGCTCTCGCGGGAACTCGGGGCGCGCGGCATCACCGTGAATGCACTGTCGCCGGGCTTCACCGACACGGACCTGCTTCCCGAGCGCGATCGTGCCGTGGCCGCCGGCATGTCGCCCTTCGGCAGGATTGGCGCCACGCGCGACGTTGCCGATGTCGCGGTCTTCCTGGCCAGCGACGAGGCCCGCTGGCTGACCGGCGAGAATATCCAGGCCGGTGGCGGGGTGGCCTAATCCGCCATCGTCTCCAGGCTGGCAAAGCCCTGCGGCGCATCGCCTTCGTCGAAGGGCGTCGTCACCTCGACGAAAGTGTCGGGATAAAAGCCGTTGAAGCGGGTTCTCAGCGACAGCGAATAGGCGCCGATATGGCCGATCTCGATCCAGTCGCCGGTGTCGACGGTTTCCGGTAGCCAGAACGGCCTCGACAGGATGTCGACGGAATCGCAGGTCGCGCCGCAGACCTTGAACGGCACGATGTTCTTCTCCTCACCATTGCGCGAGCGGATCGCCGGATCGGGAATGAAGCGGGCGGGCAGCGTGATCTTGCCGGTCCATGAATCCGACAGCGACGCCCAGATGCCGTCATTGATGTAGAGCCGCTTGCCCTTGCGCAGCAGCACGCGCACGATCAGTGAAAGGCAGCGCGCGACGATCACCCGACCGGGCTCGGCCACCAGTGGCACCTGGTCGAACTGATATTCCGTGAGGTCGCCCGACAGCCGCGACATGATCTGGCCGAGCGACGGCATCTCGACCTGCTTGCGGTTGGGATCATGGCCATATTCGGCGGGAAAACCGCCGCCGACGTCGAGACCGGCCACGTCGAAGGTCAACCGGTTGCGCACCCAGTCGGCCGAGGCCAGCGCCCGCTCATAAGTGTCGGGATCCTCGATCTGGCTGCCGACATGGAAGCAAAGCCCAACCTTGTAGCCGGTGCGGTTGAGCCGCTCGGCAAGCTCCACCGCATAGGCCGGCCCGGCGCCGAACTTCTTCGACAGTTCGTAAGCAGCCGAGCCCTTGGTCTGGATGCGCACGAACACGCTGATGGCGCCCGGATCGATGTCGAGCGCCCGCACCACACGCGTCAGCTTGGTGATTTCGTCCTCATGGTCGAGCGAAATGACGCGGATGGCGTATTTCTCCAGCGCCAACTTGATGTCCGACTGCGCCTTGACCGGATGCATGTAGAGCATCTCGGCATCGGGTGAGACCGCACGCACGGCGGCGAACTCGCCGGGCGAAGCCACATCGAAGGCAGTAACGCCGGCTTCGACCAGCGCCTTCAGCACGATCTGCTCGCCATTGGTCTTGACCGCATAGGCGGTCTTGCCTGGAAACATGCCCATGAATTGTTTGGCGTCCGCCTTCAGCACCTGCGGGCGAAAGCAGTAGACCGGGTCGTCAGGACGAAGCGCCAGCGCCGCCTCGCGGGCGTTCTCGAATCGCTGCATGGACGAATCCCCTGACTTCTCGGCTGCGCACAATTAATCCAAGCTAGCGGCTAAAGAAAACAATTCTGTGTCTCGCGGCGCTGATGCTACGGCATTAGGTCCAAATGGGTAGGTCTTCCATCCGATCAGGTTTCGGGTGGCCCTTGTCGCTGGACCCTATATGCCTTTTGCCTGACCGACTGGCGCTCGCGCCGTCTGGGGAGGACGATTCGAAATGGCAATTGCCACGACATCCGTGCAGCGCGGACCGATGACGCTCAGGGACTGGGGCCAGCTTCTGCTGCTCGGCGCGATCTGGGGTGGCTCGTTCTTCTTTGCCCGCATCGCCGTTGCCGAGATGCACCCGCTGGTGCTGGTGCTGTTTCGCGTCGCCATCGCGGCGATCGCGCTGCAGCTCCATCTCGCCATTTGCGGCCCGTCCTTCCGCCTCGCCTTTCCGCATGCCGGCCTGTTTTTCCTGCTGGCGCTCGCCAACAATGTCGTGCCGTTCTCGCTGATCTTCGCCGGCCAGACCGCGCTTGGCGCCGGCGTCGCCTCGGTGCTCAATGCGACGACGCCGTTCTGGACGCTGATCCTCGCCAATGCGTTGACATCGGACGAAAAGCTGTCGTGGAACAAGCTTGCCGGCATCGGGCTCGGCATCGCCGGCACCGCGGTCATGATCGGCCCCGGCCTGCTGGCCGGGCTCGGCGGCCCGGTCTGGGCGAAGTTCGCGCTGATCGGCGCCTCGCTGTCCTACGCTGTCGCGCTGATGATCGCCCGCCGCTTCAAGGGCGTGCCCTCACCCGTCATCGCCACCGGACAATTGACGGCGTCGACCATCATCATGATCCCGGTGGTGCTGTTCACCTACGGCCCGGCCGGCCTGTTCTCGGCCTCGCCGCCGGTCTGGGCGGCGGTGTTGGCGTTGGCACTGCTCTCCACGGCCTTCGCCTACATCCTCTATTTCAATCTCGTCGCCTCTGCCGGCGCCACCAACGCTTCGCTGGTCACGCTCATCGTCCCGGCCAGCGCCATCCTGCTGGGCCTGCTGTTCCTCGGCGAGCGGCTCGCTCTGTTCGAGTTCTGCGGCATGGCGCTGATCGCCTTCGGCCTGGTGACGATCGACGGACGGTTGTTTGGTCGGCGCTAGAATTGGGATGGTAGCGCTGCCACGCCACGCTTCTGCCACAGACCCGTCACAATTTATTCACAGCCCGCCAGCGGGCATTTGCCGAAGAGTTTCAATGCCTAACGCCAAACGGCAGGTCGCAAATTCCACAATCGCGTCGCATTGCAGCATATTTTCCGCTTGCCTGTGGCACAAATGACCCTAGACTCCACCCATAGCTCTTTCATAGAGGAGGCTATGACATGGGACTTACGAGGCCAATCAACGCATTGATGATCTGTGCTGCATTTGCCTTCATTGGCGCCCTTATCATAGGCGTTCTTCCGTAACCGCCAGAGCGGAAGAAGATAGCAGCAAATAGCCCACAAATTCGAAAGGCCGGGTTTTTCGCCCGGCCTTTTGCATTACAGATCACCGTTTCACACCACGATGAAGCTCAGGCCGCGGCCGACCCTGCCACTTCCGTTTCGTGCGAGCGGATGCCGATCATGTGGCAGATCGCGAACACCAGGTCGGCCCGGTTCATGGTGTAGAAGTGGAAATCGCTGACGCCGCGCTCGACAAGGTCGAGCACCTGCTCTGCGGCCACGGCCGATGCCACCAAAGCATGCGTCTGCGGGTCGTTTTGCAGCCCCTCGAAGCGCTCGGCCAGCCATGCCGGCACCAGCGCACCGCAGCGTGCCGAGAAATTGGCGACCTGGGTGAAATTGTGCACCGGCAGGATGCCGGGCACGATCGGGATGTAGATGCCGGCGCGGCGCGCCTTCTCGACGTAACGCTCGTAGAGATCGTTGTCGAAGAAGAACTGGGTGATCGCCCGCGTCGCGCCATTGTCGGCCTTGCGCTTCAGCATGTCGAAGTCGGTGGCGAAGTCAGGGCTTTCCGGATGCTTTTCCGGATAGGCCGAGACCGAAATGTCGAAATCGCCGGCGCCCTTCAGCGCGCCGACCAGTTCGGCGCCATTGGCATAGCCATCGGGATGCGGCCGGTAGGCGGTGCCGACGCCCGCCGCCGGATCGCCGCGCAAGGCGACGAAGCGTTTCACGCCCATCTCGGCGAATTCGCGAACCACGGCGTCGACCTCATGGCGGGCGGCGTCGACGCAGGTCATGTGCGCCGCCGGCGTCAGCGTCGTCTCGTTGAGGATGCGCTTGACCGTGCGGGCCGTGCGCTCGCGCGTCGAGCCGCCGGCGCCATAGGTCACCGAAACGAATTTCGGCTTTAGCGGCTCCAGCCTGGTGACGGTGTCCCAGAGCCTCGCCTCCATCTCGTCGGTCTTCGGCGGAAAAAACTCGAAGGAGACGCGGACCTTGTCGCCAATGTCGGGACGGCGGGAAAAGCGGAACTGGTTCATCAGGCGGTTTCCCCAATTTGGTATGCTTTGGCCGGCAAAGAGTCGTTGGAAGGTTCGGCGATCAGCATGCGGCGGTCGCGGCCGAGCCACAGCTTGACGGTGAGCCTGGCTTCGTTGCTGCCGCGCGGCTCGAACTCCTGGGCATCTTCGAGGTCGAGTTCAGCCTCGGCAAACCATTCCGATATCTGCCGATCGGAAAAGCCCAGTCTGACATGCGCATGCTGATCACGCAGGAACTCCAGCGCATGCGGCGCGAAGTCGACGATCACCAGCCGGCCCGCCGGGCGCAGCAGCCTCGCCGCCTCGCGGATGGCGCGGGCCGGGTCATCGAGATAGTGCAGCACCTGATGGATGGTGACGAGGTCGAAGGCATCGCGCTCGACCGGCGGCGCAAAGATGTCGCCCTGGCGGACCTGCGCATTGGCAATGCCGGCCTTGTCGAGATTGGCGCGCGCCACCGTCAGCATCTCGCGCGACATATCGATGCCGACGCCACGTCGGTAGAGCGGCGAGAAGATCTCAAGGAGGCGCCCGGTGCCGGTGCCAAGATCGAGCATCGACTGGAACGGCCGCTTGCCGACCAGTTTGAGGAGTGCTGCTTCCACCGCGCGGTCCGGCACATGCAGCGAGCGGATATGGTCCCAGCTCGCAGCGTTTTCGGAGAAATATTCGGCGGCGCGATCCTGCCGCTTGCGCTTGACCGACGCCAGCCGCTCGAGGTCGCGCTCGACCTGCGGGTCGGCGCCGCGAATGCCGGAGACCAGCCCCATGACGAAGTCGCGCGCGGAATCGGTATCTGACAGCCGGAAGAACGCCCAGGAGCCTTCCTGATAACGGCCGATCAGCCCTGCTTCCAGCAACAGCTTCAGATGGCGCGACACGCGCGGCTGCGACTGGCTGAGGATCTCGGTGAGGTCGGACACGGTAAGGTCGCCGCGCGACAACAGCGCCAAGATGCGCAGGCGGCTCGATTCGGCCGCCGCCTTCAATGTATCCACCATGGTATCGAGCGAGACATGCATTGGCGTATTCTCGTTGAAAAGATATAAACATATGTTTATGTCAGCTTTAACGACATGGCAAGACCTATGTCGCTTCCTGACAAGAAAATGCCGCACGTGTGATCCCCATGGCCGGAAAGGGCTTTTCCGTCACGATCGACTGGAAACCTATGCTAGAGGCGAAAGCCATGTTCGAGACGCGCGACGGCGAAAAGCTCCTGCAGTCAGACCCGGCTGACATGCCGCCGGATGGCCACATCGTGTTCATCGGCCGCATCGCCTCGCCATGGACATCGCGGGAAAGCTGCCCGAAGAACATGCGCGCGGCCCGCGAGACGGGACAGGCGGCGACGGTTGTCATCGACCCACCCTATCGCGAGGGCCTGCTTGCGCTGGAGCGCGCCAGCCACATCATCATCCTATCCTGGCTGCATCACGCACCGCGGGGACTGATTGTCCAGAAACCCCGCCATGCGGCTGAACCGAAAGGCGTTTTCTCGTTGCGCTCCCCGGCCCGGCCGAACCCGATCGGACTGCACGTAGCCAAGCTGACCGTCGTCGACATCGATACAGGCCGCATCGATATCGACGCTATCGATGTGCTCGACGGCACGCCGGTGATCGACATCAAACCCTATTTCGCCTCGACCGATGCCTTTGCCGGGGCGACCATTGCCGGGCACGACGAGACATGAGCGCGCCGACCGGCCGCCGCCGCGCCATCGCCAAGGCGCTGACCGCGCTGCTGCCGCTGGCGCCCTATGCCGACATGGAGAAAATCCGCGCCGAGGCTGGTGCGGTGCATATGAAGACGCTGCCGCCGAGCATTGCCGTATGGCTGGCGACAATCGCCCATATCAGGCACGGCCATACCGACTATGAGAAACTGCTGGCCGAGGGCTATGATCGCGACTCGGCGCGGTTCTTCGTCATCGAGCAGACCAACATGGTGCTGACCCGCTGGCGCGCCACCCGCCTGCTCGACGCCGACGATGAAGAGGAATGACTGTTTTTGTGCATGTCGTTCTCTCAAAACCGGGACCACTTTTGAGCGACATGCATTAGGCTATTGCCGGCTCAGCACGGCAACGGCGTTGTAGGGCTGGCCGTCGGCCTGCCCGACCCAGGTCCAGGACAGGTTTCCCTTGAAAAACCTGACGGTGATGCCGCCACCGTCGATGCACTTGTCCTGACCGTAGGCGATATTTTCCCGGTATTCCGCCGAACTCTCGTCCCGGGAAATCTGGGTCAAGGATCCTCCACAGCCGAGCGAAGGATAATCGATCGACGCAGCGCCATCGCCAATGGTCATGGCGATTGCCCAGTCGGCGCCGGCAGCCCCGGCCGGACTCTGATGGCCGCTGCCGGTCCAGATGCCGTTGAGCCCCGTCGCGTTGACCACGCAAGGCACGTTCTGGAAGATCGGCGTCAACTCGCTGCCCGTCTTCTCGCAGCGATAGGTCTGGCCGTTCTGGCACAGCTCCTCTCCCTCGCGAGCGCACTGCGCAAAGGCCTCGCCGGTGACGAAGACGAGGAAAACTGCAAAGATGATGGTCTGAAAAAATCTGCCCATGTTGCCCCCTCGCGGCCGGATATTTTCAAGGCTGACCATAGGGCAAATCGAATGTGCTACCTAGGACAAACAGCGCTGCCTGAGTGGCCCTATGCCGTCGACTGAAGGCCGCTAGCCTGATCATCCCCGCATTGAGCCGAAGGGACCAATCGCCATGAACCGAAGCGCAGCAGCAGGTAGCATTGCGCCATTGCCGACCCTGTCCGAGCGCCATATCGACCCGCATTCCTATCCCGACGGTATCGCCTTCCTCGACGGCCACTATCTGCCGATGTCGCAAGCAAAAATCTCGGTGCTGGATTGGGGTTTTCTGCATTCCGACGCCACCTACGACACGGTGCATGTCTGGGACGGCAGCTTCTTCCGCCTCGACCTGCATCTCGACCGCTTCTTCGCCAGCTTGCAGAAACTGCGCATGACGGTCCCATTCGACCGCGACGGGGTGAGCGAAATCCTGCACAATTGCGTGGCGCTCTCGGGCCACCGCGCCGCCTATGTCGAGATGCTGTGCACGCGCGGCGCTTCGCCGACCTTCAGCCGCGATCCGCGCCAGGCGGTCAACCGCTTCATGGCATTTGCCGTGCCGTTCGGTTCGGTCGCCAATGCCGAGCAGTTGCGGCGCGGACTGCATGTCGCCATCAGCGACAAGGTGCGCATTCCGCCGGCCTCGATCGACCCGGCGATCAAGAACTACCACTGGCTCGACCTGGTGCGCGGACTCTACGACGCCTATGACTGCGGCGCCGAGACGGCGCTCATTCTTGACTTCAACGGCAATGTCGCCGAAGGCCCCGGCTTCAACGTGTTCTGCGTCAAGGATGGCAGCCTGTCGACGCCGGCCATTGGCGTGCTGCCCGGCATCACCAGGCGCACTGTCTTCGATCTCTGCGCCGAAGCCGGCCTTGCCGCCACCCCGGCCGATGTCAGCGTCGCCGCGCTGAGGGGAGCCGACGAAGTCTTCATCACCTCCACCGCCGGCGGCATCATGCCGGTGACGGTGATCGACGGCACGCCTGTCGCTGACGGCAAGATAGGCGCAATCACCAGCCGGCTGATGGCGCTCTACTGGCAAAAGCATGACGACCCGGCCTGGTCGAGCCCGGTGCGCTATCCCTGACCAGCCGAGCGCCTTGCTCAGCCGGACGGTCGGGGCAAAAAGATTCCTCCTCGCCTCTGGAAAATCGCGCGATGCGCCGTATATGGCAGAAACGGAGAAGCCTCCGTTTCCATCCCCAATTCACGGCCCGCATGGGCAAGGATTCCACATCATGACAAGCAAGGTTTGGTTCATCACCGGATCGTCGAAAGGTTTTGGCCGCGTTTGGGCCGAGGCAGCACTCGCCCGTGGCGACCGCGTCGCCGCGACCGCCCGCGATGCCGGCACGCTCGCCGATCTGGTCGCAAAATACGGCGACAGCATCGCCGCGATAAAGCTCGACGTCACCGACAAGAAAGCCGTCGATGCGGCAATAGCCGAGGCGCACAAGCGCTTTGGCCGGCTCGACGTCGTCATCAACAATGCCGGCTATGGCCATTTTGGCGCCATCGAGGAAGTCAGCGAACAGGAAGCCCGCGACCAGATCGAGACCAACGTCTTCGGCGCGCTCTGGGTCACCCAGGCGGCGCTGCCGATCATGCGGGCGCAGCGTTCCGGCCACATCATCCAGATCTCGTCGATCGGCGGCGTCAACGCCTTTGCCTCGCTCGGCCTCTACCACGCCTCGAAATGGGCGCTCGAAGCGTTCAGCCAGTCGCTCAGCCTGGAAGTCGCTGAGTTCGGCATCCATGTGACGCTGGTCGAGCCGGGCGGCTTCTCGACCGACTGGTCCGGCGCCTCGGCCAAGACCTCGAAAGCCATCGAGGCCTATGCGCCCGCGCGCGCCGCCATGGCCGAGCGCCGCAGCCGCGCCGTGGCCGGCGATCCCGATGCCACTGGACCGGCAATGCTCGAAATCGTCGACGCGGCCGAGCCGCCGCTGCGCGTGTTCTTCGGCGACGGCGGCCTGCCGATGATCAAACAGGAATACGCCAACCGCATCGCGCTTTGGGAAAAGTGGGACCACGTTTCCATCGAGGCGCAGGGCGCGAAGAAGAACCGCAAGGCGGCCTGAACACGTCTGTTAAATCCGGCTGCGCCGTCCCAGCGGCGCAGCCGGCTCTCGTATCGCCGAGCTACGGTCGATAAATCCACTGTTCGGGCACGCGCACCGAAATCTCTTCACCTGTGGTAATACAACCCGGTTTCTCGACCCAGGCGACCAGGCCGCGCAGCCGGTTGGCCGCCTTCGGGAAAGCCAGCGCGCCGGCCTCGACATCGGCCATGCCGGCATTCTCGGCGATCGAGCGCCCAGCGAGGCGGCAAGGCCCGTTCTGCGCATCGACCTTGATCGTCACGCCACCCGTAAAGAACAGCAGCGTGCCTGAGGGCAACATCGAGAGATGCGGCACGCCTTCGATCAACAGATTGGCGCCGATCCATTCCGGCTTGATTTCGGCCAGCCCCATCCGCCCGGCAACGATCACCAATTCGTCTGCCGCCACGATCGACAACTGCCTTTCATTGCGCATTTCGGTGCCGCGCGGATACCAGGGCTCGCGCCCGCCGGAGCGTCGTGTGACGCCGGCGTGGTAGTCGCCGTCGATGCCGTCGAAGCCGAGCTGCAATGCTTCCACCGGACGCGTCTGGAAATGATCTGATGCGGCGAGGTAGAGTGTCGCCGAGCGCGCGGAAAGCTTCTTGGCCGGGATGATTTCGACCGGCTTCTCAGCTTCGAAGAAAAGGTCCGGTGTGGCGTTCTGTTTTTGAATCATGCCCTTGGTTTTTGCCCCTCGACCGGCAGAGCCGCAAGAGCCGTTTCAGCAAAAGCGCGCAGCTCTTCCACCGAAGCGCCGTCCCGCGCCTGGATCGACATGCCGTTCATGACTCCCGCTATGTACTTGGCGAGACCTTCGGCGGAGAGCTCCTCAGGCAAATCACCTGCCGCCTTGCCGTCCGCCAGCCGCTCCGCAATCGCCGCTTCGCTCGCCTTGCGATAGGTCTTGAGCTCGTCGGCAATGGTTTGCGCCTGCGGCGAGGTTGCCAGCGCGCCGCTGACAAACAGGCAGCCGCCGGGCTTGTCGGGCCTGGAATAGGCTTCCGCCGCCCCGAGCAGCAACCGCCGGATCGCCTCTCCGGTCGGCACTGGCGCGCTCAGCGCCTCAAGCGCAAAGCCGATCTCTGTCTGGTGGTAGCGCTCAAGCGCCTTGCGGAACAACGTCTCCTTGTCGGTGAAGGCGTTGTAGATTTGCGGCGGCGTCAGCCCCATCGCTTCGCGCAGCATGGTGAGCGACGTCGCTTCATAGCCATGCTCCCAGAACAGATGCATCGCCGCATCCAGTGCCCGGTCGGGATCGAAGGCACGCGGCCGGCCGCCGCGCGGCTTTTCCAAATTATCCATAGCGATCGATACGAAACCTATTGACTCATCTTCTCCACGTAACGTAACAATCGATACGAAACATGGCAAGCAGCAACTGCAGTCCATGCGATCGCCAGGAGAGGATATAAAATGCCCATCACCGTAACCGCACCGCAAGGCATACTGACTCACGCTGGAGAGCGCGAGATCCTGCCGCGTCTCAGCGCCGCCCTCATCGAGGCCTCCGGCGCCACCGGCAATCCGTTCTTCACCGCGATCGTCGGCGGCACTGTCCACATCCTGCCGCCGCAGCACATCTATGCCGGTGGCGCCAATCGGCCTGTCGTCATGGTCGAGCTGAAATTGCCCAACATCGGCCTCGGCCCGCTTGAAGCCCGCAGCGCCTTCATCGCCGCTGCCGCCAGCATTGTCGCCGAACTCTGCGTGCCCGGCCACAGGCCAGAAAACACCTGGATCAACATCGTCAATGCGCCTGATGGCGGCTGGGGTATCGGCGACAGGCAATTTACTGGTGAGGCCCTCATCGCTGCCGCTACTGCGGCGGGGCAGTGATACGGCAAACGCCACCGAGCAGGAACAAACCGGTGCGGCTCTCCCCTTCGCTGTTCTTCACCACCAATTGCAAGCCAGCGCTGGCCTTCTACGAAGCGTGCGGCCTCGGCCGGGCAACCATCCTGCTGCGCTGGGGCGACAATGGCATGCCGGTGCGGACCGAAACCATGCGGAGAAAAATCCTGCATGCGCGGTTCGAAGGCCCGGGCGTGTTGTTTCACGCGTCAGACAATGACGATGCGGAGCCGATGAAGGGCTCCGCGATGATGCTGGAGTTCGACGATCCGGCCAAAATGCGGGAGCTTTTCGACCGCATGGCCTCAGGCGGCCGGATCACTGTACCGCTGGCACGGCAAATTTGGGGAACCAGCTTCGGCATGCTGATCGACGCCTTTGGCGTGCAGTGGATGTTCTCCGGGCAATGAGCGCGGATCACGATCTTCTTACCTGAAAGCGGCACCGGTCCCGTATTGCGCCGCATTGCCGCCGTGCTGCGCCGGCTTCATGGTGAGACAGTCGGTGGAGATCTCCCATGCGTCCCGGTACGGCAATCGCATTGCTCTGGCTGATCTGGGTCGTGTCCTGGTTCGTAGCCGCCTTTTGGTCCGACCCCGCGCAAAAGCGCGCCGGCATCCAGGCGGAGTTTCGCTATCGCGCTTTGTGGATGATCGGCGCGGTGCTGCTGTTCATTCCCGCGCATGGCTATGCCGGCCGGCTGCGGTTCTGGTTTCCGACCCTTGCCGAAGCGTGGATCTGCGTCGGGCTCATTGCCGTTGGCCTGTTATTCGCATGGTGGGCGCGGCTGCATCTCGGCCGCCTCTGGTCGGCTTCGGTCACGGCCAAGGCCCAACACCGTGTCATCGACACCGGCCCCTACGGGCTGGTCCGCCATCCGATCTACACTGGACTGCTCTTGGCAATCCTGGCCACCATGGCGGCCAAGGGCACGGTCTGGGGCATCGCCGGCGCGGTCTTTCTCACCATAGGCATCGTCGTCAAGGCGAAGCTTGAGGAGCGTTTTTTGCGCGGCGAACTGGGTAGCGCCTATGACGACTATGCCCGCCGGGTGCCGATGCTGGTGCCGTTCGCACCGAGCTAGACTAGCTGGCTCTACCTGCCGTGCAAAATAGCTCCGCCTGGAGACCTTACTAATGGCCCAAAGAAGCCGATGATACGTGTTATGCGCTTCTGGCCTGGGTCGAGAAAGGCAATGTCCAAACCCTCGGGAAAAGATGATCCATCCGGCATCACAAACTTCCACGCGAAGCGTGCGACCCCATGATGCACATCCACGTCACTTGTCCGCAAAATGCGGGCACCGGGCTGCTTGGCCAGAATTCTTGTGATGTGCGCGAGCAGTTCTTCCGCGCCAATGGCATGGACTGTCGGATCTGTGTATGTTGCGCCATCGCTCCAGATCGGTAACAACAACGCCCGCCGCTGCTGGCCGTTCTCCTCCGACCAAGCAGCACAATACGAATCGATGAGTTGCGTCAAAGGCATTCTATTGGCCCCATAGATCAGGTCTGACTCGGGATCGTGCTTGGGCAACAATGCCAGAGCGCACCCTCGTTCTTTTGCCGCAATCGGCTCACCGTTTTGCGGCCGACGGTACGACGATCTCTTATCCGGCCTTACCCAGAAATTGCGATAACGCTGCGAAATCATCGTGCAAATGGCCCGCCGCAATCGCCCGCCGGAATATCCCGTCGTAGCCATCGACCACCGAGCGGTCGATCTCGCGCGCCTGCATCAGTTCCAAGAGATGCTGGAATGAGCTGTAGTGCGGCGAGATTGACGAGAGCGTCTCGTCGTCGCTGGCAAAACGGCCAGCATTCGTCCGCTTGATGAGGTCGGCGACAAGTCCGTCGACAACGGATGCGCTCGCGGTCCACTGCCGCGCCAGTTCGTCAAGGTCGATTTTCTCGGCCCGACATACCGCTACCGAATGAAGTGCGCCGAACAGCGCTCCCCACATGAGAGCGAGCAATGCGCTGTCAAGCGCGTTCGCGAGACCCAGATCCTCGCCGATATGTTGGACATTTCCCCCGAGCGCACCAAGCATTTCCTTGCCCGCATCGAAGGCCTGCCGTGTGCCTGAGACCAATATCGTGCCGTGGTCAGTACCGATGAAGTCCGGGGTGGCCATGATTGCGCCATCGAGATATGTCGCGCCGTGCTCGACTGCCCATCGACCTGCTTCGCGCGCCCCATGGGGCGTTCCCGAAGTCAGTTCCAGGACCAGTTTGCCCCGAATCGCCGAGGCGACGTCATCGCTGTGCAGCAGCGCGGCCGTTGCCGAATAGTCGGTCACGTTCACGACGACTATCTCAGCCGCGTCAACGGCTTCCCGCACGGATGCCGCGACGGTGGCGCCTGCGGTAGCCAACGGCCCGGTCTTTTCCGCGGACCTGTTCCAGACCGTCGTGCGGTATCCCGCCTGAAGCAGCGCGCGGGCAAGCGCCGATCCCATACGTCCGGTCCCCAAAACACTGATTGCAGGCTTCATTCCGACACTCCATATCGATTGGCTCAACATTCGGCACGCTTGCCGTTGAGGGAGCTATGACGTGGACGGCGTGGCGCCAATACGCACGGAGGCGTAAGTGGTTACCCGCAGGTAAGGAGAATGAGATGAGCACGCCTACGGACAATGGTTTTTCGACAGCGATGAAAATGGTCGCGGGCAAGTGGAAGATAAATATCCTTTGCGAGCTCGGCGCAGCGCCCCGCAGGTTCGGCCGATTGAGGCAGTCGAATCCGGCGATCAGTGAAAAGATGCTGACGCAGCAATTGCGTGACCTGGAGGCTGGCGGCCTTGTGAACCGAAAAGTCTATCCAGGATCTCCGACTAAGGTCGTCTATTCCTTGACTGAGAGCGGAGCGGCGCTCAATGCCGGAGCAGAGGGATTATGCCTTTGGGCTGAGAAATTCCCTTCTCGTGCCGATATTCAAGAGGGCACCCGTACTAATTCCTGTACTAGAGCATGATCCCGAAAAGTGGAATCCGGTTTTCGGAGACAATGGTCAAACAATAAGTTAGAGCCCCATCCCGATTCTATCGGGATGGAACAGGCACTAAGGAGTCGCCGTCCAACTTCCTTTGAAGCATCGGGATGGATCAGGCTCTGGATCAAAGCATCCGCAACAGCGCACCGCCGATCGAATACCCCGCCCCGAAGGCGCAGAGCACGCCGAAATCGCCGGGCTTCATGTCGGCGTGGTTTTCCGAGAGCGCAATGATGGCGCCGGCGCCGGCGGTGTTGCCGAGCCGCTCCAGCACCATCGGCGCGCGGTCATGGTCGACCTCGTGGCCGAAGGCCAGCTTCAGGATCATCGCGTTCATTCGCGCATTGGCCTGATGCAGCCAGAAGCGCCGGACGGCTTGCGGCGTCAGCCCGTGCTCGGCCAGGAATTCGACGATGAATTTGTGGCCGGCGACGGTGACTTCCTTGAACACCTTGTTGCCGACCTGTTTGATCAGATTGCCCTCTAGGCTTATCATGTAAGGATCGTCCTGGGCAGTGCGGGTGTGGTAGCCCAGATTGGTGCGGATGTTATTCGACATCTGCGTCCAGGTGCGCGTGTCCAGCACTTCGAAGCGTCCCGGGCGCTTTTCGCCCTTGGCCAGCCCCTCGACCACCATCGCCACGGACGCGTCGCCGAAGATGAAATGCGTCTGCCGGTCGCGGAAGTTGAGATGGCCGGTGATAATCTCCGGGGTAACCACCAGCACGCGTTTGTGCGCGCCCGTCCGCACCAGATTGACCGCGATGTGCAAGGCGGCCGCGGCCGACGAACAGCCGAGGCCCATGTCGAAACCGGCGCCGCTGGTGCCCAGCGCCTCCTGCATTTCGATGGCGATCGCCGGATAGGGCCGCTGCTGGTGCGAAGCCGAGCAGATCACCAGGTCGATATCGAACGGTTTCAACCCTGCATGGTCGAGTGCTTTTTTTGCCGCGGCGACGCCGAACTCGGCCTGCAGCGACAGCGCATCGTCGGGCCGTGCCGGGATGCGCGGCGCCATCCGGGTCGGATCGAGAATGCCTTCGCGCTCGATCACATGGCGGGTCTGGACGCCCGAGGCGTGGACGATGAAGGCGCTGTCGGATTTCTGCAGCAGCGTCTCGCCGGAGACCTCGCGGCGCGCATTCTCCATGTCGACCCAGGCATTGAAGCTGGCGACCAGTTCTTCATTGGTGATCTTGGCTTCAGGGATTTCAACGCCGATGCCGCTGATGATGACGCGATGCATTTCCAGTCCGTTCATGCGCAGGCGTTGTCGTCCTCATGTGGGCGACGAAGAGGCGCGACGCAACACTTTTCTCACCCGGCCGGTTTACGCCGGCTTAAGCCGAGGACATTGGTCGGCATTCTCCAGAGTGCTAGCCGGCCCGCTTGGCGACGATGAAGATGCGCGGGAAGCGCAGCAGGACCTTGCCGTTTGCGGTCTTCGGATAGGCCTTGGCAATCTTGGCCGTGTAGCTGTCGAGGAACATCTCGCGCTCGCCGGCGTCCAGCGGATCGAGGAAAGGCTTCAGCCCCGTCGACTTCACCCATTCGACGATCGCTTCGGCGTCGGCCAGCGGATGATTGTAGGCCGTATGCCAGATATCCACCCGGTCGGAGAGTGGCGACAGCAGGTCATAGTAGAACGACACCGGCGGCAACGGCCCGCGCGCGGCCCCCGCCATCTTCACGGCGAACGGCATTTCGGCCGCGGTCTCGCGCATCAGCTGATGCGAGGGCTCAAGCAGATTGTCGGGCATCTGGACGGCGAGCGCGCCGCCGGGCGCGAGAAAGCCCATCAGCCGCTGGAAGACAGCCGGATGGGTCGGCAGCCACTGGAACACCGCATTGGCGAAGATCACGTTGACCGGCTCTGCCGGCTGCCATGTCGAGGCGTCCGCAAGGTCGAAATTGACGCTGGGCAGGCGCGCCCTCGCCTTTTCGATCATGTCAGGAGAGGTGTCGAAACCGCTGATCTGCGCATCCGGCCAACGCTCGACCAGCAGCTCGGTCGAATTGCCCGGCCCACAGCCAATGTCGACCACCCGGCGCGGGAAATCGACGGGCACTTGCGCGACAAGATCGCGCGCGGGCCGCGTGCGCTCATCCTCGAATTTCAAATATTGGGCGGCGGACCAGTCGGGTTTTTTTGTTGTGCTGTTCATCGATAGACCTCACGACGGTTGCCGACTTCCACGACCAGCACGACAAGCCGGCTGTCCTGGAACTGAGTAATGATCCTGTAGTCCCCGACGCGAAACCGCCAAGCCTCTTCCTTGGTGCCCGTCAGGCGTTTGGCAAGGGCCCTCGGATTGGGGTGCGCCGAAACTCTTTGAGTGAGGAACTCCAGGATGCGCCGTTGATCTTTCGTGGAAAGCCGTTCGATGTCTTTCTCGGCGCGCGGCGTGAACTCGACACGCCAGGTCATTCAGCGGCGGGCTTCTTGCGACGCTCCTCGATTTCACGACGTTCGAGCTTCCGCAGCACGTCATCCAGCGGAATGCGCACACCGTCATCGTCTCTCAGGCGTTCATCCGCAATCGCAGCGTCGTGCCAATCCTCGATGGCCTCGAGGATCGCGTCGGTCGCGACCTTATCGACAGTGCGGCCGCTGGCCTTGGCCATGTCGGCCAGCAGCTTCTCGATTTTTGGCGGCAGTTTGACAGTGATCATGGACGACTCCACCCGATCAATTTAGGTCAAACGAACACCGCCTGCAATGAATCGCTGCCAGCCTTACCGCGTCAGCCTCTTGTAGGTCATGCGGTGCGGGTTGACGGCTTCGGGCCCGAGCCGGCGGATCTTGTCCTGCTCGTAATCCTCGAAATTGCCCTCGAACCATTCGACATGGCTGTCGCCCTCGAAGGCGAGGATGTGCGTGGCCAGACGGTCGAGGAACATGCGATCGTGCGAGATGATGACGGCGCAGCCACCGAAGTTTTCCAGCGCGTCCTCGAGCGCCGCCAGCGTTTCAGTATCGAGATCGTTGGTCGGTTCGTCGAGCAGCAGCACATTGCCGCCGGTCTTCAGCATTTTTGCCAGATGCACGCGGTTGCGCTGGCCGCCGGAGAGGTTGCCGACCTTCTGCTGCTGGTCGCC
The DNA here is from genome assembly GCF_016836705.1 of Mesorhizobium caraganae. Classification (GTDB taxonomy): domain Bacteria; phylum Pseudomonadota; class Alphaproteobacteria; order Rhizobiales; family Rhizobiaceae; genus Mesorhizobium; species Mesorhizobium caraganae. Next base: position 115,692 of record NZ_JAFCGY010000006.1, read on the forward strand.
GCCACGGAAGTTGAACGACGCGCAATAGGCGCGCGTGTTGGCTTCGAACTTGCCGAGCTTGACCACTTCGGCGCCGCCCGAGATTTCTTCCCAGACGGTCTTTGACGGATCGAGCGCGTCGCGGCTCTGGTCGACATAGCCGAGCTTGACCGTCTCGCCGACGCGGACCGTGCCAGCGTCCGGCTTTTCCTGGCCGGTGATCATGCGGAACAAAGTCGTCTTGCCGGCGCCGTTGGGGCCGATGACGCCGACAATGCCGCCCGGCGGCAGCTTGAACTCCAGCCCTTCGATCAAGAGCGTGTCGCCGAACCCCTTCGACAGGCCGTCGACCTCGATCACCACATTGCCGAGCCGTTCGCCATGCGGGATGACGATCTGCGTATCTGTCGGACGCCGCTTGTCGGCTGCATCCAAGAGATCCTGGAACGCCTGGATACGCGCCTTGGACTTGGTCTGGCGGGCCTTGGGGCTCGACTGGATCCACTCGCGCTCGCGGCCGATGGCGCGCTGGCGGGCGTCGTCCTCGCGACCTTCCTGCTTGAGGCGCTTGGCCTTGGCTTCGAGGTATTTGGTGTAGTTGCCTTCATAGGGAATGCCGCGGCCGCGATCGAGCTCGAGGATCCAGCCGGTGACATTGTCGAGGAAGTAGCGATCGTGGGTGATGATCATCACAGCACCCGGATAGGCGCGCAGATGCTTTTCCAGCCAGGCCGTGGTTTCGGCGTCGAGATGGTTGGTCGGTTCGTCGAGCAGCAGAAGGTCGGGCTGGCGCAAAAGCAGCTGGCAGAGCGCGACGCGGCGGCGCTCGCCGCCCGAAAGCTTGGTGACGTCGGCCTCCTTGGGCGGGCAGCCAAGCGCTTCCATCGCCATCTCGACCTGCTGTTCGAGATCCCACAGGTTCAGCCGGTCCATCTCGTCCTGGAGCTTGGCGGACTCGTCCGCCGTCTCGTCGGAGTAGTTCATCATCAGTTCGTTGTAACGTTCGATGATGGCGGTCTTGGCTGCGACGCCTTCCATGATGTTCTCGAACACCGTCTTGTTCGGGTCGAGCGCCGGCTCCTGCGCCAGGTAGCCGACGGTAGCGCCTTCGGCGAGCCACGCTTCGCCGCTCCACTCCTTGTCGATGCCGGCCATGATCTTGAGGATCGTCGACTTGCCGGCGCCGTTGGGGCCGAGAATGCCGATCTTGGCGTCCGGGTAGAAGGACAGATGAATGTTTTCGAGCACCTTCTTGGTGCCATAGGCCTTGTTGAGGCCGGCCATGTGATAGATGAACTGGCGTGCCACGCGCGCTTTCCCTGACAGTTGACCGAAAATGTCGGATTGAATGGAGGTTGGGCGCTATGTAGGCGATGCCGGGCCGAACGGCAATCGCTTTTGCCATTTCAAGCAAGGTGTACACCGCACGTTAAGTTTCCCGCCGGTCGCAGGGCGCGCTGAAATCTCCGGTTAACCCTTCAGCGTCAAAACAGGATCGATCGCTGGCTTTCCGCGATTTCGAGAAAGAGAGATCGGACCGACGGCAGTGCTGAACAGTTTCCTGCTCCTTGCCGAAGCTGTGGTCTACTTCAGCGTCATGATCACGCTGTTCCGCTTCAGGGATCGCATCGGCCTCGGCGTCTTCGTCTGCGCGCTGGGCGCCATGCATTTCCTGGAAACCTACCTCGCTAGCGTCTTCTACGTCGCTTTGCCCTTCGGCATGGTCTCGCCGGGTTCGGCGGTGCTGTTTTCCGGCAAGCTGGTGATGCTGCTTCTGCTCTACATGAAGGAAGACGCGGCCACGGTGCGGCAGCCCATTTATGGCCTGCTGCTCGGCAATGCGCTGATGATCGGGCTAGTCCTGATCCTGCGCCTGCATGACATTTCGGCGCTTTCCGACGGCAAGCTTCCCGATATCGGTTTCATCGACCAGATGGGCTGGCTGATGGTGTGGGGCACGACGCTGCTCTTCATCGACGCCATCCTGATCATCCTGCTTTACGAAAAGCTCGGGCGTTATTTGCGCAAGGCGCCGTTCACCCGCATCCTGATTTGCGTCGCCTGCGTGCTGACCTTCGACCAGGTGGGATTTTTCACCGCCCTGCATTTTGTCGCCGGCGCGCCGATCGCAGTCTTTTTCGGCGGCTGGTTCGCCAAAATGGGCGCGGCCTTTACCTATAGCGCCATGCTGGTCGCCTATCTCAGATGGTTCGAGACGCGGCACGTTGTGACGCCGCGTGGATTGTCCGACGTTTTCGATACGTTGACCTACCGCGAGCGCTACGAAGCCCTGGTCGAATATGTCGGCCGTGACGGCCTCACCGGTCTGTTGCACAGGGGACGTTTTGACAGCGATGGCGAAAATTCGGTCGCCGTCAGCCTGCGCACGGCCCAGCCGCTCAGCCTGCTGATCGTCGACGTCGACCATTTCAAATCGATCAACGATCGCTTCGGCCACGCCGAGGGCGACAGGGTGCTGAGATCGATCGCCCAGGTGCTGACCCAGGCAGCCGGCGCGCAGGACCAGGTTTTCAGGATCGGCGGCGAGGAATTCGCCATCCTTTGCTCGCAACCGCATCCGGTCGCCAGATTGCTCGGCGAAAACATCCGTCATGCGGTCAAGGGGTGCGCAAACCGCTTCGACATCAGTGTCAGCGCCGGCATCGCCACTGTCAACGAGACGGTCGGCTCGCTTGCCGATCTCTTCGCCCTTGCCGATGAACGCCTCTACAGGGCGAAGTCCACCGGCCGCGACCGCGTCGTCGGCGAAACGAGGGACGATGCCGAAGATTTTCGGCGCGTGGACACCCGGCACAAGCGCGTGAAGCACTGACGCCTATTGGCTCCGCTTGCGCTGCTGCAACGCGCCGACCGCAACTGAGACGGCCATCAGCACGATCGCCAGCCATTTCAGCGTGGTGATGATCGGACCGGCATCGACGTCGTGAGCGATGAACAGCAGGATGCCGGGCACGAGCAGGCCGCACATGATGAGCGTGATGCGGTTGATCTGCCAGGATACTTTTGCCGCCAGCGCCTCGTCGCCGGCCTCAGCGACAAGGCCGGCGCGCATCTCCCTGGAGGCCAGAAGCATGCTCGACAGGCGCATCGAGATCGGCAGGCCAATACCGATGATAAGGAACGCATAGGCCGCCAGCAGAGCCGAGAATTTGAGCGCACTCGTCTCGGCCGGCACCGGAAACAAGAGGGTTGCCAGCGGCAGGAAGACACACACGACACCGAGCGCGGCGATGGCGATGAAGATCACCGCATTGACCATCGTGAACAGCTGGTAACGGCCGGCCCCGATCGGCGCGGCGAGCACACGCATGCGCGCCCATTCGGCCTCGGTATAGGAGAAGCCCGGCCACTCCATGCGGCCGTCCTGGATTGCGATCATTCCCTTGGCCCAGAAAGCCAGCCGCGCCAGCGCGCCTGAACTCATGCCACCCATCGCAACCCCCGTCGCATGAAATGCATCCAGACCATATCACCGCGTCACTGCCAAGCGACAGGCGGATATCCTACTGGAACCCGGCCGCATCGACCGAGCCCTTCGGGCAGCCGGCCTTGGTCGTCGGCGCCGAGGCGAGCATCAGACTGCCCAGCGAACTGTCCGGGCCGATCGGGCCGGTCAGGCCAAGCGTCAGCTCGCCGATCAGCCGCCTGCCGCTCGACGGATCGACCAGGCAGGAGACGCGCACCCGCGCCCCTGCTCCGGCGCCGAAGGCGCTGTCGAAGGCGCTGCGGATCTGGTCCGAGGTCAGCTGCTTGCCGACATTCTTGGTGAAGAGCTCACGCACCGGCGAGGCATTGACTGCCCGCATAAGGTTCAGCGCCTCGGCAAAATACTCCTGCTGGCTCTTGCCATAGCAGGTGCCGTGCTTGATCCACTCGTGCCGCTCGAGCTTGGAGGCGGTGCCCGGCATCACCTGGTCGAGCTCGGCGCGCGTGTTGGCATCGAGGTTGACCGGCGGCAGGTCGGCCCAGTGGGCCGGATTGTCATTGGCCTTGTCGCTCGCCGGCACCTGGCAATAGAAGTTGCCGTTCGGCTGCGGCCACAGCCCGTGCAGCGTGAAATGCGACGCGTCGAAACCGCCGGCTGTCTGCGCCTGGCATTCGGGCTTGCTCGACTTGGTTTCGCAGAAGGCCGGCTGCCAGCTCAGCGCAAAGACATATTCGGGCTTTCCCGAAGCCGCAGGCTTGCCCTGATCGGCGGGCACGGCCGGCTGGGTCGACGCACTACCGCCGGAAACATGGCCACAGCTGATCTTGACCCAGCGGCGTTCCGGATCGGCGCCCGGCACACGGATGAGATAATGCGACGGCGCATCCTTGTTGCCGGCCAGCAGATCGTAGCTTTGCCCGGCAGTCGTCGAGACATTGCCCGGGTTCTTGCCGCTCTTGATCGCCTGCGTTGCCGGACAGGCAGCGTCTGCGACGAAAGAGCCGCTCATCTTGACGTCGGCTCGCGCCATGCCTGCGCTGGCCAGCGCCACCAACACCGCAGCCCATATCGCCGATATCCGCATTCCAGAACTCCTAGCGTTTCATGCCGCAAGCTAGAAACGTACGACATGTCAGAATTACGATTTCTTTCGTCCGCCGCAAAAAACAATCTCCACCAGGTGCGGCTGACGCTTCCCGACCTCCCCTTGACGTCGGTCGCGCCGTCGCCCAACAGTCGCGGAGGGAGCGAGACATGGCAGTTGACAGGCAGACGACGCTGGCCTCACCGACCGGGGCCGCGCTTAACCTTTATGTGAAGCACACCAGCGGCCCTCCGCGCGCCGTCGTCCAGATCAACCACGGCCTGGCCGAGCACGCCGCGCGCTATGCCCGCTTTGCCGATTACCTCGCGCCGCGCGGCTTTCATGTCTACGTCCATGACCACCGCGGCCACGGCGCGACCAAGGCGCCCGATGCGCCGCTCGGCAGGTTCGCCGGCGCCGACGGCGCCGCCAAGGTGATCGCCGATGTCGACGCCGTCCACGATTTGATCGCGAAGGAGCAGCCTGGCCTGCCGGTCATCCTGTTCGGCCATTCTTTTGGCGCGTCGGTGGCATTGAACTACCTGTTGGCGCACTCGCCGCGCGTTCACGCCGCCGCGATCTGGAACGGTAATTTCTCGCAAGGCCTGCTTGGACAGCTTGCGCTCGCCATCCTGGCTTATGAGCGCTTCAGGCTCGGCTCCGATGTCCCCTCGCGTATCTTGCCCCGATTGACCTTCCAGGCCTGGGGCAAGGCGGTGCCCAACCACAAGACGCTGTTCGACTGGCTGTCGCGCGACGAAACGGAAGTGGCCAAATACGTCGCCGACCCGCTCTGCGGCTGGGATGCCTCGATCTCGATGTGGCGCGACGTCGTCCAGATGGCGCAGAATGGCGGCAAGGATTCCGGCTTTGCCGGCATAAGGCGCGACCTCCCCGTCAGCATCATTGGCGGCGAAAAAGATCCGGCTTCCGACTATGGCAAAGCCATCGATCATCTCGCCAAACGCATGCGCGCGATGGGCTTTTCGAATCTGCTTTCAAAGGTTTACGCCGACACCCGCCACGAAAGCCTGAACGAAGTGAACCGGGACATCGTCATGGACGATTTTGCCGCCTGGGCCAACAGCGTGCTGAACCGGTGACATCGCTGGCCCAGCGCAAGGCTCGTGACAGCGGCATCCCGGATTGATAGAGGCTGCGGTTCCGACCCGCTCTGGTGATTTATGGCTGAACCTCCACTGAAAGGCGTCCGCGTCGTTGAACTGGCCCGCATCCTGGCCGGGCCATGGGCCGGGCAGTTGCTGGCCGATCTCGGCGCCGATGTCATCAAGGTCGAGAGCCCCGATGGCGGCGACGACACCCGCAAATGGGGGCCGCCCTTCGTCATGAGCCATGACGGCGAGAACCTGTCGGCCGCCTATTATCATTCGTGCAATCGCGGCAAGCGCTCCATCGCCACCGACTTCTCGACGCCTGAGGGTGCTGAAACGATACGCCGGCTGGTCGCTACCTCGGATGTGCTGATCGAGAACTTCAAGCTCGGCGGGCTGAAAAAGTATGGCCTTGATTACGAGAGCCTGAAGGCAATCAATCCCCGCCTCGTCTATTGCTCGATCACCGGCTTCGGCCAGGATGGGCCTTACGCACCCCGCGCGGGCTACGATTTCATCATCCAGGCCATGGCCGGCATGATGTCGATCACCGGCGAGGCCGGGCGCGAGCCGCAAAAGGCCGGCGTCGCCATTTCCGATATCTTCACCGGCCTCTATTCGGTGATCGCCATCCAGGGAGCGCTGCGCCATGCCGAAAAGACCGGCGAGGGCCAGCACATCGACATGGCGCTGTTCGACACCCAGATCTCCGCACTCGGCAACCAGAACCTCAACTACCTCGTCTCCGGCAAGTCGCCGGTGCAGATGGGCAATGCGCATATGAACATCGCGCCCTACGAAGTGGTGCCCGTGAGAGATGGCCACATCATCCTCGCGGTCGGCAATGACGGCCAGTTCGCCAAATTCTGCGCCGCTGTCGGTCTCGACCATCTCTCGGCGGATCCCGATTTCGCCACCAACCCGGCCCGTGTCGCCAACCGGGTGAAATTGCGCGAGCACATGATCGAGACCCTGAAGGACTGGGATCGCGACCCGCTGCTGGCGAAACTCGAAGCGGCAAGCGTGCCGGCGAGCCCGATCAACAATATCGGCCAGATGTTCGCCGATCCGCAGACCATTGCGCGCGGCATGCGCCTCGACCTCGACGACGGCCACGGCAACCGTCTGCCCTCGGTGCGCGCGCCGATGGTGATGTCCGGCACGCCGCTGGTCTATGAGCGCCCTTCGCCGCGTCTTGGCGAACACACCGAAGAAATCCTTGCCGAACTGGAGAAATCTGGAAAATGAAGACCGGCGGACAATTGATTGTCGACGCACTCGAGGCCAACGGCACCGATCGCATCTTTTGCGTGCCGGGCGAATCCTATCTCGCCGTGCTAGACGCGCTCCACGATTCCAAGATCCGCACCATTGTCTGCCGCCAGGAAGGCGGCGCTGCCATGATGGCCGACTGCCAGGGGCGGCTGACCGGCAAGCCCGGCATCTGCTTCGTCACCCGCGGCCCCGGCGCCACCAACGCCTCGGCCGGCATTCACATCGCCATGCAGGATTCGATCCCCGTGATCCTGTTCATCGGGCAGGTCGCCAGCCACGCCAAGGAGCGCGAAGCTTTTCAGGAAGTTGATTACAAGCGGTTCTTCGGCGACATCGCCAAATGGGTGGTCGAGATCGACGATGCCGCGCGCATCCCGGAATTCGTCACCCGCGCCTTCGCCGTGGCAACCTCAGGCCGCCCCGGTCCTGTCGTGATCTCGCTGCCCGAGGACATGCTGACCAGTCTGGTCGAAGCGCCCGCAGCCTTGCCACACACACCGGTCGAAACGCGGCCGGGCGAGACCGAGCTCGCTGCACTGGAGAAGCAGCTTGGCAAGGCCAAGCGTCCTTTCGTCATCCTCGGCGGCACGCGCTGGAACGAGGAAGCGGTGGCACGCATGCGCACTATTGCCGAGGCCTGGTCGCTGCCGGTCGGTTGTTCCTTCCGCCGCCAGATGCTGTTCGATCATCTCCACCCGAACTATGCCGGCGATGTCGGCATTGGCATCAATCCGAAGCTGGCAACGGCGATCAAGCAGGCCGATCTGGTGCTGCTGATCGGCGGCCGCATGGGCGAGATGCCGTCCTCGGACTATACGCTGCTGAAGAGCCCCTACCCCGACCAGACGCTGGTCCATGTCCACGCCGATGCCGGCGAGCTCGGCCGCGTCTACCGGCCGACGCTGGCGATCAACGCTTCGCCCTTGGCTTTCGTCGAAGCTTTTGCCAAGCGCAAGCCGGCTGGTACGCCGTCCTGGGCGGATGAGACAGCGAAGGCGCATGCCGCCTATCTCGATTGGTCGACGCCGCCTGAAAGCGGCCCTGGCCCGGTCCAGATGGGACCGATCATGAACTACCTGGAAAAGGTGCTGCCCGACGACGCCATTCTGACCAACGGCGCCGGCAATTACGCCACCTGGGTGCATCGCTTCCACCGCTTCCGCCGCTTCGCCACGCAAGGCGCTCCCACCTCCGGCTCGATGGGCTACGGCACGCCGGCTGCGGTCGCCGCCAAGGCGCTGCACCCGGACCGCACCGTGATCGCCTTTGCCGGCGACGGCTGCTTCCTGATGAACGGGCAGGAATTCGCCACCGCTGTCCAGTATGACCTGCCGATCATCGTCATCGTCGTCAACAACGGCATTTACGGCACCATCCGCATGCACCAGGAACGTGACTATCCCGGCCGCGTCGTCGCCACCGACCTGAAGAACCCGGACTTTGCCGCCCTTGCCCGCGCCTATGGCGGCCATGGCGAGACGGTCGAGAAGACGGCCGATTTCGCGCCCGCCTTCGAACGCGCGCGCGCCAGCGGCAAACCGGCTATCGTCGAGATCAGGCTCGATCCCGAGGCGATCACGCCGACCCGGACGATGACGCAGATCCGCGACAAGGCCTGACGAAAAAAGGGGCGGTCGGCCGCCCCTTTTTGTCGGTTTGATTGGGTTATTTCACGGCTTCGATCTGCCCGCGAATCTCGCCATCCTTGTTGGCGGCAGTATGGACGTTAACGTAATAGTTGCCGGCTGCCAGGTCGGCGGCCTGCGCATCGGTCAGTTCCGCCGAACCCTTGATCGGGCTCTTGAGCTTGCCTTTGAACGGGATCACTGGAGCTGCGTTCGCACCCATCGCCGCCGGACCATGAATGTGCGCCGCCGTCGCCGGGCCGCTGAGGCCGGAATATTTGACGTTCCAGCTGAGCTTCTTCTTGGTGGTGTCGAATGTGAGAGTGGCGGTTCCCTTGCCCTTGGTAGTGACGGGCGGGCTCTGCTGAGCGCCATCGAGCGTCGCCTTGTACTTTACGATTTCGGCCATGGCCGGAGATGCGAACAGCAGGGCTGTCGAAACAGCGAGCGCCGAAAGCACCGGCAAGGATTGGATACGCATGAAGACCTCCGTTGATTGCAGCATCCCTTGCGGCTCCCCGGCGCGCGGATGCATCACCCCAACGGATGAACGACACGATGTATCCCGGCACACGCAGATGTTACCGGCGGCATGAACAAAGGGGCGGTCAATTGCCGCTTGTCTGGATTTCCGTCATGCCAACACTCAGACGCTCGCCAGCGCCTGCGTCAGGTCGGCGATCAAATCGTCCGGGTGTTCGACGCCGATCGACAGCCTGACCGTGGTCTCCAGCACGCCGATGCGCTGGCGCACATCGAAGGGGATACCGGAATGGGTCATCGCCGCCGGGTGGCTGGCCAGCGATTCCGTGCCGCCGAGGCTCACCGCCAGCTTGAAGATCTGCAGCCCGTTGAGGAGAGCGAAGGCCGCCTTCTCTCCGCCTTTGATATCGAAAGAGAATGTCGAGCCGGCGCCGCTGCACTGCGCCTTGTAGGCGCGGCCCGCGGCCGTATCCTCGTCGAGGAACGGCAGATAATGCACCTTCTCGACCTTGGCATGGTCGCGCAGGAATTCAGCCACCAGGCGCGCATTGTCGTTGGCCCGCTCCATGCGGATCGATAGCGTCTCCAGCGAGCGGCCGAGCATCCAGCAGGAATGCGGGTCGAGCTGCGTGCCGATGGCGCCGCGCAGCGCCTTGATCGGCTTGGTCACGGCTTTACTGCCCATAGCCGCACCCGCGATCAGGTCGGAATGGCCGCCGACATATTTGGTCAGCGAATAGACGGACACATCGGCGCCGTGTTCGATCGGCCGCTGGAACACCGGACCGAGCAGCGTGTTGTCGCAGACGATGATCGGCGTCGACCCTTGCTTGCCACCGATCTCGTCGGCGATCTTCCGGATCAGCGCGATATCGACCAGGCTGTTGGTCGGGTTCGACGGCGTTTCGATCAGGATGACGGAGACGCGGCCCTTGGCCACGGCAGCATCGGCGGCAGTGCGCACCGCCGTCTCGTCGACGCCATCGGCGAAACCGACAGCGCCGATGCCGAAGCCGGACAGCGTGCGCGTCAGCAGCGTCTCGGTGCCGCCGTAAAGCGGCTGCGAGTGCAGGATGACATCGCCCGGACGGGCATAGGCAAGCAGCGTCGTCGCGATCGCCGACATGCCCGACGAAAACAGGATGCAGGCATCCGTTCCCTCATAGACCGCCAGCCGGTCCTCGACGATCTCTGAGTTGGGATGGTTGAAGCGCGAATAGACCAGTCCAGACGCCGTGCCGCTCGGCGGCTCCTTGCGGCCGGAGGTATAGTCGAAGAAGTCGCGCCCCTCTTCCGCCGATTTGAACACGAAGGTCGAGGTCAAAAACACCGGCGGCTTGACGGCGCCCTCCGACAGCTGCGGATCGAAGCCATAGCTCAGCATCAGCGTCTCGGGGTGGAGCTTGTGGTTGCCGATATGGGTTTTCGACGGGCGTGGCGCGGTCATGGCTTTTCCTGCGTTCTGGAGGAGTCTCGCGCGGCAATTTATGCGATCCCGATCCACCAGTCCTTGCTATTTTCGGCCTCGCATGGCTGCAGCCCCGCAACAAACTGCCAGGAGCGAGCAAAATTGCAGCAGAAGATAGCCGACGATTTCGACCTTAAAATCCTGCGCGAATTGCAGGCCGACGCCCGCATCACCAACAATGAGCTGGCCGAACGCATAGGCCTGTCGCCTTCGCCCTGCCTGCGGCGCGTGCGGCGGCTGGAGGAAGCCGGCATCATCCGGGGCTATACCACGCTTGTCGATCCCGCCGCCTTCGGCTGGAGCATGGTCGCCATCGCTACCGTCAGGCTCAGCCGCCAGAACGAGGACGAGATCGTCATGTTCGAGGAGGCGATCCGGGGCTGGGAAGAGGTGCTGGAATGCCACCTCGTCACCGGTTCGCGCGACTATGTGCTGAAGGTGGTGGCCGGCAGCCTCGACCAATACGAGCGCTTCATCAAGGAAAAGATCGCGCGGCTGAAATGCGTCGCCTCGATCGAGACCAGCTTCGTCATGAACACCATAAAGGAACGGCGCCTCTGACAATGCATGTCGCCCAAAAGTGTGCAGCGGTTTTGGGGCAACGACATGCATCAAACAAAGAAAAAGAGCGGTTCTTTCGAACCGCTCTTCGCCGCTCTCAAGATCGAAACGACCTAACCAGGCTTATTTGATCGCCTTGTCGGTGATCGCCGTGGTGTAAGCGCCGGTCGGCGCCTTGGTGATGATCTTCTGGTCGAGCAGCGCCTTGGCGGTGCGCTCGTAGGTCGCCGGATCGAGCTTGCCGTCGGCATTGTCGATCAGCTTGGCGATTTCGCTCATCATCCGCTTCTGGTGGTTCTCGTCCTGGCCGCCATTGTCCATGACGATGCCTGCGGCTTCGTCATTGTTGTCGACAGCGTATTTCCAGCCCTTCATCGAAGCGCGCACGAAACGCACCATCTTGTCCTCGAAGGCCGGATCCTTAAGCTTGTCTTCCGAGGCATAGAGGCCGTCTTCGAGCAGGTCGTTGCCCATCGCCGAGTAGTTGAACACGGTCAGCTGTTCCGGCTTGTAGCCGGCATCGATCAGCTGCCAGTACTCGTTGTAGGTCATGACCGAGATGCAATCCGCCTGCTTCTGGATCAGCGGCTGCACGTCAAAGCTCTGCTTGAGAACGGTGACACCGTCCGGGCCGCCTTCGGTCTTGAGGCCGAGCTTGTTCATCCAGGCGTAGAACGGATACTCGTTGCCGAAGAACCAGACGCCCAGCGTGTGGCCCTTGAAATCGGCTTCGGTCTTGATCGGGCCGTCCTTCGGGCAGACCAGTTCCATGCCGGCCTTCTTGAACGGCTGGGCGATGTTGACCAGCGGCACGCCCTTTTCGCGCGCGGCCAATGCACCACCCATCCAGTCGACGATGACGTCGGCGCCGCCGCCGGCGATCACCTGCTCAGGCGCGATATCGGGACCGCCCGGCTTGATGTCGACGTCGAGGCCTTCGGCCTCATAGAAACCCTTGGCCTTGGCGACATAATAGCCGGCGAACTGGGCCTGCGTGACCCATTTCAGCTGCAAGGTCACCTTGTCGGCGGCCATGGCCTGGAACGCGGCCAGCGACATCGCGCCGGCCAGCAACGGAATGATCAGTCTTTTCATGTTTTTACCCTCTGAAGTTAACACCCAAAACCCACCGCCCTATCCACCACGGACAGAGGGATGCCAAAACGTGACGGCTCTCTCGATAAGAGCGACCACGCCATAAAAGACCGAACCCGCAAGGGCTGCAACTGCGATTTCGGCCCAGACCATGTCGATGTTCATCCGCCCGACCTCGGTCGAGATGCGAAAGCCCATGCCGACGACCGGAGTGCCGAAGAACTCGGCTACGATGGCGCCGATCAGCGCCAGCGTCGAGTTGATCTTCAGCGCGTTGAAAATGAAGGGCGCCGCGGCTGGCAACCGGAGTTTCAGCAGCGTCGGCCAGTAGCTCGAGGCATAGGTGCGCATCAGGTCGCGCTCCATATGGCCGGAGGCCGCAAGCCCGGCGACCGTGTTCACCAGCATCGGGAAGAAGGTCATGATGATGACGACAGCTGCCTTGGACGGCCAGTCGAAGCCGAACCACATCACCATGATCGGTGCTACGCCGATGATCGGCAGCGCCGAGACCATGTTGCCGATCGGCAGCAGGCCACGGCGCAGGAACGGCACGCGGTCGGCCGCGATGGCCACCAGGAAGCCGGCGCTGCTGCCGACGACATAACCGAAGATCACCGCCTTGAAGATGGTCTGCCGCACGTCGGCGCCAAGCACCGGCAGGGACCTCGCGATGCGCGCGCCGATGGCGCTTGGCGGTGGCAAAAGGATGAAGGGAATGCCGGCGCCGCGCGTCACCGCTTCCCAGATGATCAGAATCCAGGCACCGAAGATCGCCGGGATGATCAGCCGCAACGCCATCCGCTCTCCTTTTGCCGTCGGTCGAAGCCCTGACAGCACCGCGACGCAGCGCCAGGCCAGCAGCCAGGCAGCGGCGAGCAACAGGAAATACGGCGCCAATGCCGTGCCTTCGAAACCGGTGATGCCCGAGATCAGCATCCAGGCGACGAGGTGGGCGCCGATGAACAGCACCACAGCCTCAGCCAGAGACGAAATCCTGAGCATTGAGATCAGCCCCGCCAGCACGGCCAGGCCGATCATCGGGGTCTTTAGCCCGAAATAGGAGTAGTCGAAGCTGGCAGCCGGGTCCGCGAGTGCAGCCGCTTCCGGCTTAGACATCGCGCCGAGCGCCAGAGCGACAAGGCAGAGGAGAATGGCCAGCACCGCTTGCCAGGATGGCTTCAGCCAGTTCATGCCGGCCTCCCGCCCATGGCGCGGTCGACGAGGCGCCCGGCGATGCCGACCACCATGACCAGAAGTGCTGCCACCACCGAGCCTGCGACCAGTGCCGACCAGATGTCGACGGACTGGCTGTAATAGGCGCCGGCGAGCAGTTTCGCGCCGATACCGGCGACCGCACCGGTCGGCAGTTCGCCGACGATGGCGCCGACCAGGCTCGCCGCCACCGCCACCTTCATCGAGGTGAACAGGAACGGCACCGATGCCGGCACGCGCAGCTTCCAGAAGGTCTGCGAGGCGCTGGCATTGTAGGTATGCATCAGGTCGAGATGCATGAGTTCGGGCGAGCGAAGGCCCTTCACCATGCCCACCGTCACCGGGAAGAATGACAGATAGGTCGAGATCATCGCCTTCGGGATCAGGCCGGTCACGCCAATCGCCGCCAGAACGACGATGATCATCGGCGCCACCGCCAGGATGGGAATCGTCTGCGAGGCGATGATCCACGGCATCAGGCTGCGGTCGAGCGTCGCCACATGCACGATGCCGACGGCGATGATGATGCCGAGCGCGGTGCCGAAGGCAAAGCCGAGCAGCGTCGACGACAGCGTCACCCAGGCATTGTAGACGAGGCTGCGGGTCGAGGTGATCGGCCGCAGAAAGGTGTTCTCGAAGAAATTCACCGCCACCTGATGCGGCGCCGGTAGCGTCGGCTTGGGCTGCGACAGCGTCTTGCCGATGAATTCGACGGTGCCGGAGGTCTCGTTGGCACGCCGGTCGAGGTCGCGCTGGAACGGCGCGTTGAGGACGACGGCGAAGATGTACCAGAGGACGACCACACCCAGGAGGATCGAGGTGACGGGGATGAGTTTGTCGCGGAAGCTATCCATGGAATAGCGCTCGCATAACGGAAGCCGCGCACCGAGCCGAGGTGAAGTGATCGCGACGCTCACACTTCGTCATCCTAGGGCGAAGCAAGCGCGAAGCGGCTTGCGTAGACCCTAGGATCCATTCCGTGACGTTGGCCAAGGGATATAAGCGGTCGAGAATGTTCGCCTTCGAAGGCGCGGCGGAGGGTGCACCGTTCTGTACCGCCGCGGAGCATAGAAGTAACGGCATGGATCCTAGGGTCTGCGCCGCGTCGCTTCGCTCCTTGCTTCGCCCTAGGATGACGAAGGCATGGTTGGTCGCTCGCTCATGACGGCCCTCAATCATCATAGCTGTGCCCTGCCCTCAAGCCGTCGCGCACCCGGGCCGCAATCGCCAGAAACTCCGGCGTCTCGCGGATATCCAGCGGCCGCTCCTTCGGCAGCGTCGATTCGATGATGTCGGTGACACGGCCGGGGCGCGGCGACATGACGACAATGCGCGTTGACAGATACACCGCCTCGGGAATGGAATGGGTGACGAAGCAGATCGTCTTGTTGGTCCGCGCCCACAGTTCCAAAAGCTGTTCGTTGAGGTGGTCGCGCACGATCTCGTCCAGCGCGCCGAACGGCTCGTCCATCAGCAGCAGATCGGCGTCGAAGGCGAGCGCGCGGGCGATGGAAGCGCGCTGCTGCATGCCGCCGGAAAGCTGCCAAGGGTATTTCTTCTCGAATCCGGAGAGATTGACGAGTTCCATTGTGCGCTTGATGCGCTCCGCCTGCTCGGCCCTGGAGAGGCCGATGATCTCCAGCGGCAGCGCCACATTGCGCTCGATCGTGCGCCACGGGAAAAGCGCGGCCGCCTGGAAGACATAGCCATAGGCGCGCTTTTCGCGCGCCTGCTCCGGCGTCATGCCGTTGACCGAGATGGTGCCCGAGGTCGGCTTCTCCAGATCGGCGATGACACGCAGCAAGGTGGTCTTGCCGCAGCCGGACGGGCCGATGAAGGAAACGAACTCGCCCTTGCCGATGGTGAGGTCGACATTGGACAGCGCCTGCACCGGACCGTCATTGGTCTGAAAGGTGAGGCCAAGTTTGCTTGCCGAAACGACGGCTGGCGAAGTTCCCGTCATTGGCCGCAGCCTGCCTTTCGCAGCCGCTGCCGCGCAGGACGAAATGCCGTTGCATTTGCGTTGATGTTGTTTTCCACTCGTCCAATCCCCATCATCGACGCCCGGAGCCTTGCCGATGTCGCCCAAACCCACCTGTCACCTTATCCGTCCTGAAAGCACTTATGAAGGCAAGCAGGGATTGACCTATTTTGCCGGCATCGCGGCGGAGTCCGTCGGTTCCTCCGGCATCTGCATGCACGTGCTCACCATGCCGCCCGGCGCCCGCGCCAAGGCGCACCTGCATGAAAGCCATGAAACGGCGATCTACGTGCTCTCCGGCGAGGTTCACACCTGGTATGGCGACCGGCTGGAGCACCACATCATCGTCAAGGCCGGCGACCTCTTCTACATCCCGGCCGGTGTGCCACATCTGCCGGCCAATCTGAGCAATGCCCCCTCTTCGGCGGTCATCGCCCGCACCGATCCCAACGAACAGGAAAGCGTCGTCCTGCTGCCGGAACTGGATGCGTTGGTCGCCTGACACTGACGGGATCGCCGTCATTTGCACCGCGCAACTTCCCCCATGACGTTGCCGTCTTCGTCGACAATCGTCAGCTTTTTGGCGTTCTTGGCGCTATGCTTGATGGTGAACTTGGTAGGCTCCTGTCCCTCTTCGCCTTCCGCCTCACAGGTTGCCGTCACCACCAGCGAACCGTCGGCCTGCGCCTGTTTCTCGGTGAATGTGCAGGCGCTGGCGGCGGTGACCAATGCCTCGTCGGTCAAAAGCAGCATCTGATCGGCGGCGACTTCCTGGCCGTTGCGGTTGATGCAGCCATATTTGTCGCCATAGGGTTTCGACAGATCGATGCCTGCCGCGAAAGCCTGGCCCGCAGCCAGAACGGCAAGCACCGCTAAAGAGAGACCAAAACCACGCACGCTCATTCCCCCAAATCCAACGTCACGAACACGGTTGCAGCGGCCCCATTTCGTCAAGGCCGGGAATGGTCACGAAGAAACCATCCTCTCCCTTGTTGGTGACCACAACGGTTTCAGCCGTCGTCCCCGCTTCGCCCTCGGCTGAGCAGCTCGCATCAAGCGATTGGGTACCCGGCGCCGAGGTCAATTGCTGCGCGAACCGGCAGCCACTGCCATAGGTCTCGATGCCTTCGGCAGTCAGCACGATATAGTCGTCGCCGTCCTGATAACCGGCCTTTGCGACGACGCAGCCGGCATCGTTGCCCCAGGAGCCAACCAGCACGCTGGCCGCTTCTGCCGGACCAGCGATGACGGTCGCCACGACCAGTGAGATGAACGCTGCGGAATTCGGCAACCTCAGACCCCCGTCGCCGGAATGCCGGTGCGTTCCACTTTGCGTGGCGCGGTAATGTCCTTCCAGGTCGACAGCGCCCGGTTGACCGCCGCGTTCGGTTCACGGGCGACGAACTCGCCATGGCCGGGCTTGGCCTTGACCTCGGCTTCCTCGATCGACAGCTCACCGCGCGAAAACACGAAGCGCGGCAGGCCGGTCACCTCGAACCCTTCGAAGACGTTGTAGTCGATCACCGATTGCTGCTTTTTCGAAGTGATCTTCTTCTTGCGCTTCGGGTCCCACACCACGATGTCGGCATCCGCGCCTTCGACGATGGCGCCCTTCTTCGGATACATGTTGAGTATCTTGGCGATGTTGGTCGAGGTTACCGCGACGAACTCGTTCATCGTCAGCCGTCCGGTGTTGACGCCTGTGGTCCACAGCATCGGCAAGCGGTCCTCGAGCCCGCCGGTGCCATTCGGGATCTTGGTGAAATCGCCGACGCCGTTGCGCTTCTGCTTGGTGGTGAAGGCGCAATGGTCGGTTGCCACCACTTGCAGCGAACCGGCCTGTAGGCCGGCCCACAGCGAATCCTGGTGCAATTTGTTGCGGAAGGGCGGGCTCATCACGCGGCGCGCCGCATGGTCCCAGTCCTTGTTGAAATATTCGCTCTCGTCGAGTGTCAGATGCTGGATCAGCGGCTCGCCGAAGACGCGCATGCCTTTCTGCCGCGCCCGGCGGATGGCCTCATGCGCCTGCTCGCAGGAGACATGCACGACATAGAGCGGCACGCCGGCCATGTCGGCGATCATGATGGCGCGGTTGGTCGCCTCGCCTTCCACTTCCGGCGGGCGCGAATAGGCATGCCCCTCCGGGCCGTTGTTGCCGGCGGCGAGCAGCTTCTGCGATAGTGCGGCGACCACGTCGCCGTTCTCGGCATGAACCAGCGGCAGCGCGCCGAGGTCGGCGCAGCGCTGGAACGACGCATACATCTCGTCGTCGTCGACCATCAGCGCACCCTTGTAGGCCATAAAATGCTTGAACGAGGTGATGCCCTTGTCGACGACGGCGGCCATCTCGTCGAACACCTGCTTGCCCCACCAGGTGATCGCCATGTGAAAGGAATAATCGCAGGACGCCTTCGACGTCTTGTTGTCCCACATCTGCAAGGCTTCGAGCAGCGACTGCTTCGGCGACGGCAGGCAGAAATCGACGACCATCGTCGTGCCGCCTGACAGCGCTGCGCGCGTGCCGGATTCGAAATCGTCGGCCGAATAGGTGCCCATGAACGGCATTTCGAGATGGGTGTGCGGATCGACGCCGCCCGGCATGACGTAGCAGCCGGTGGCGTCGAACTCATGGTCGCCGTGCAGGTTGGAGCCGATGGCGACGATCTTGCCGTGCTGCATCAGCACATCGGCCTTCCAGGTGCGGTCGGCGGTGACGATGGTTCCGTTCTTGATGACTTTGGTCATTTTCTTGTTCCCCTGTTCCGACAGTCGAGGCGCCAGCTCTTTTCGACGGCTGCCCTGCCAACCACTACATTGCCAAATAACAACCGACCGGATCACCTCGTACGCCGATCGTCACGTATTGATCGCCCATTCGGTCAACCAGAACAAACTCGCGCCTTTGGTGCACATAAGCCAACAGGTAGCCGTCTCTATCGTCTGTCACCACCGCGCATCTCTCGGCAAAGGGCGTCTCGTTCTCCAAATCCTCAATCGTGTCACGACGAACAACGTCGATCCAGTAAGGCTTCACCAATGCCGAACGAAACCGAGCAAGGTCAGCATCAATACGATCTTGCGTTACCGGCACTCCCACTAGATCCGTGCGATCTTCTGTAAGCGCCTGATAATTGTATTCGTCGATCTCCTTGCGAATAAGCGCGAGCAAGGCATCAAAATCCAGATCGTCCTGCTCACCCATAACTCACGCCACGATCCCCGCAGTCTCCACCACCGCGTGGAACAGCACATCGGCGCCGGCGCCGGCCCATTCCTTGGTGATTTCCTCGGCCTCGTTGTGTGACAACCCGTCAACGCAGGGACACATCACCATGGCGGTCGGTGCAACGCGGTTGATCCAGCAGGCGTCGTGGCCGGCGCCGGAGACGATGTTGCGGTGCGAATAGCCGAGCCGATCGGCGGCGTCGCGGATTGCCTTGACGCAACCGGCGTCGAAGGTCACCGGATCGAACGCGCCGACCTGTTCGACCTTGTACTGGATGTCGAGCGCCTCGCAGATCGTTTCGATTCCTTCGCGGATGCGGCCGTCCATCGCGTCCAGCACTTCCTTTTCCGGCGAGCGGATGTCGATGGTAAAGACGGTGCGCCCTGCAATGATGTTGCGCGAGTTCGGAAACACTTCCATGTGGCCGACCGCGCCGACGGCATCCGGCTGGTAGTCCATGGCGATCTCGTGCACCAGTTCGATCACCCGGGCCATGCCGAGCCCGGCATTGCGGCGCTTGGGCATCGGCGTCGAACCGGTATGCGCCTCCTTGCCGGTCAGCGTCACCTGCAGCCATTTCAGGCCCTGGCCATGGGTGACGACGCCGATATCGATGCCTTCATCCTCGAGGATCGGCCCCTGCTCGATATGCAATTCGAAGAAGGCGTGGATCTTTCGGTCCCCCACCTTCTCGGTGCCTTTCCAGCCGATGCGCTCCAGCTCCTCGCCGAATTTTTTGCCCTGCTTGTCGGTGTGCTGATACACGTCCGCCTGCTCCA
This sequence comes from Mesorhizobium caraganae, assembly GCF_016836705.1. GTDB lineage: Bacteria > Pseudomonadota > Alphaproteobacteria > Rhizobiales > Rhizobiaceae > Mesorhizobium > Mesorhizobium caraganae. The sequence continues at coordinate 135,023 of NZ_JAFCGY010000006.1, forward strand.
GCACGCCGGCGAACACGCCGGAGGCCATCATCGCCGGGGCAAAGCGCGAGCCTTCCTCGTTGGTCCAGTTGGTGACGACGATCGGATGCCTGGTGGTGATGCCGAGATCGTTGAGCGAACGGATGATCTCCAGCCCGCCGAGCACGCCAAGCACGCCGTCATATTTGCCGCCGGTCGGCTGCGTATCGAGATGGCTGCCGACATAGACCGGCGGCAGGCTGGGATCGGCGCCTTCCCGGCGGGCAAACATGGTGCCCATTTCGTCGAGACCCATTTCGAGCCCGGCCGCCTCGCACCAGCGCTTGAACAGATGCCGGCCTTCGCCGTCCTCGTCGGTCACGGTCTGGCGATTGTTGCCGCCGGCAACGCCGGGGCCGATCTTCGCCATCTCCATGATGGAATCCCACAAACGGTCTGAATTGATTCGCAGATTCTCGCCTGGGGCGGCCATTCAAAGTCCTCTCATTTCATACCATCAACCGGGCGGCGGTTCCCGCCACCGCCCGATTGATTGAATAGACTAGTCTATTGATCGCAGCACTTCACGCACATGGTCGATCAATTCGTTGATCTGGCCCTTGGTGATGATCAGCGGCGGCGACAGCGCGATGATGTCGCCGGTGGTGCGGATCAATGCGCCGCGCTCGAACGCCTTGACGAAGGCCGAGAAGGCCCTCTTGGTCGGGCTGCCGGCGATCGGCGCCAGTTCGATCGCGCCGATCAGGCCGATGTTCCTGATGTCGATGACGTGCGGCTCGCCCTTCAGCGAATGCAACGCGTCTTCCCAATACGGCGCCAGCTCCTCGCCACGGGTGAGCAGGCCCTCTTCCTTATAGGTGTCGAGCGTGCCGAGTGCCGCCGCACATGCGATCGGATTGCCCGAATAGGTGTAGCCGTGGAAGAACTCGATCATGTGCTCGGGGCCGGTCATGAAGGCGTCGTGGATCTCCTTCTTCACGAACACCGCGCCCATCGGGATGACGCCGTTGGAAACGCCTTTGGCGGTGGTCATGATGTCAGGCATGACGCCAAAGTAGTCGGCGGCGAACGGCGCGCCGAGGCGGCCGAAACCGGTGATGACCTCGTCGAAGATCAACAGGATACCGTGCTTGGTGCAGATCTCGCGCAGCTTCTGCAAATAGCCCTTCGGCGGCAGGATGACGCCGGTGGAGCCGGCGACCGGCTCGACAATGACGGCGGCGATGGTCGAGGCGTCATGCAGCGCAACGATGCGCTCCAACTCATTGGCAAGCTCCGCGCCATACTCCGGCACGCCCTTGGAGAAGGCATTCTTCTCCGGCAGATGCGTGTGCGGCATATGGTCGACGCCGCCGAGCAGCGTGCCGAACATCTTGCGGTTGCTGACGATGCCGCCGACCGAGATGCCGCCGAAATTGACGCCGTGATAGCCGCGCTCGCGGCCGATCAGGCGGGTGCGCGCGCCCTCGCCCTTCACGCGGTGATAGGCGATCGCCATCTTCAGCGCCGTATCGACCGATTCCGAGCCGGAATTGGTGAAGAAGACATGGTCCATGCCCTTGGGCGCAATGTCGACCAGGCGGTTGGCCAGCTCGAACACGATGGGGTGGCCCATCTGGAAGGCCGGCGCATAGTCGAGTTCGGCGGCCTGATGCTGGATCGCCTCTGTGATCTTGGGCCGGCAATGGCCGGCATTGACGCACCACAGACCCGCGGTGCCGTCGAGCACCTTGCGGCCATCGCTGGTGGTGTAGTGCATGTCCTTGGCGGACACGAACATGCGTGGCGCCTGTTTGAACTGCCGGTTTGCCGTGAACGGCATCCAGAATGCGCTGAGATCGTTCGGCGTGACTTTCAGCCGGTTGGACATGACCAAGACTTCCCCTTGTAACCTGTTTCGGTGCGGCTAACGCTTGGTCTTTCCAACGCTTGGTCTTTGCTGCGTTTTCATGCTACGCAAATTTTGACCGATTGGACAAACGTTAGCACCGCCCTGTCGGCGGTCAAGGGATTACTAGCGGAAATGCGGCCTCCGAAGTGCGCTCCACGGCTCAGGGAAAAACTGGTCCAGAGAATTGGTCCAGATGACCCGCGCGACCAAGGCTTGGCCGTATGACCGACGCCATGGAAGGCTCCGCTCCTCGCCGCACTCGCATCCAGCAGGAAAAGCGCGAACTGATCCTGGAAGCGGCGCTCGAAGTCTTCTCCACCAACGGCTTTCGCGGCTCGACCATCGACCAGATCGCCGAAGCCGCCGGGATGTCGAAGCCGAACCTGCTCTACTATTTCCGCCGCAAGGAAGACATTCACGAGACGCTGATGGAGCGGCTGCTGGCGACCTGGCTGGCGCCATTGCGCGAACTCGACGATATCGGCGATCCCCTGACCGAGCTCCGGAGCTACATCAGGCGCAAGCTCGAAATGGCGCGCGATTTTCCCAGGGAAAGCCGGCTGTTCGCCAACGAGATTTTGCAGGGCGCGCCGCGCATCATGCCGCTTTTGGAAGGCGAACTGAAAACGCTGGTCGACGAGAAGGCCAATGTCATCAAGGGCTGGATGCGTGCAGGCAAGATTGCCCGCACCGATCCCTGGCACCTGATCTTCTCGATCTGGGCGACGACGCAGCATTATGCGGATTTCGACGTCCAGGTCCGCGCCGTGCTCGGCGCCGACCGCGGCGGCGACGGCCGCTTCGAGGATGCGGCGCGGTTCCTGGAGCAGCTGTTCATCGACGGGCTGAAGCCGAAGGGCTGACTTTGGGCGTCAGGCGCTGCGCAGCTCCTTCGGCTGCGCCTTCAACAGGTCTTCCAGCTTCGCAACCGAATTCTGCTCGGCAAGTGGCGTGTAGACAATCAGCTTCATGTCCGAACCGTCGTCGATCGACAGGCTCATATGCTCGAAAGCCATCGCGCCGGCGATCGGGTGGCGCAGATACTTCTTGCCGGACAGACGATGCACCACATCGCGCTGCGGCCACCATTCGCGGAATTCCGGGCTTGAGCGCATCATCAGCGCGATCAGCCGCTCGAAATCCGGATCGCCGGTGTATTTCGCGCTCTCGGCGCGAAACGCGGCAAGGGTGGCGCGCGCCAGCTGTTCCCAATCGACCAGCAGGTGGCGCCGGTGCGGATCGGTGAACACGCCATGGAGGATGTTGCGGGCATCGCCCTCCAACAGACCGTAGTCGCCGAAAATGGCAACGGCCCCGGCATTCCAGGCCAGCACATCCCAGCGCGGCCCGACAATATACGCCGGCTGCAGGACCAGGCTCTGCAGCATGTGCAGCAGGGGACCTTCGACCTTGACCGGGGTGATGCGCCGCCGCTCGGGCTGCTGGCGGCCGGCCAGCGTGAACAAATGCCGCTTCTCGGCGGCGTCGAGGCGCAAGGCCTCGCAAAGCGCCGTCAGCACCTCGACGGAAGGCCGCACGTCCCTGCCCTGCTCCAGCCAAGTGTACCAGGTCGTGCCGACACCGGCGATCATCGCCACCTCTTCGCGGCGCAGACCGGGCGTGCGCCGCCTGGCACCGGCCGCGATGCCGGTGGCCGACGGCGAAAGCCTTTCGCGGCGTGAGCGCAGGAAGGCGCCTAGCTCGCGCCGGCGGCTGTCTTCGGGTGATGGTGCGGAAACGTCCATGGGGCGCAGTATAGCAGTACCGATACCAGGATAAAGTTTGAACTGTTTGCGGCGCGCCGATCGCCCCATCTTGTTATCCAGAGCGAATATGGAGGCTCTCCGACATGGATCTGAAAGACAAGACAATCCTCATCACCGGCTCGACCGACGGCGTCGGCCGCGTCGTCGCCCAACGGCTGGGCGGATCCGGCGCCCGCGTGCTGGTGCATGGCCGCGATGCCGCGCGCGGCAAGGCAACCGTCGCCGAAATCGAAACCGCCGGCGGCAAGGCCGAATTCCTCGCCGCCGACCTCGCTTCGCTGGCCGAAGTTCGCCGCCTCGCTGAGGCCGTGCTTGCCAGAACCAACCGGCTCGACATCCTCATCAACAATGCCGGCATCGGCACCGCCGGCGCCAAGCGACAGCTCAGCGCCGACGGCTTCGAACTGCGCTTTGCCATCAACTATCTCGCCGGCTTCCTGCTGACGTCGGAACTGCTGCCGCTGCTCAAGGCGAGTTCGCCATCGCGCATCGTCAACGTCGCCTCGGCCGGCCAGCAGGCGATCGATTTCGGCGATGTCATGCTGACCCGTTCCTATGACGGCGTGCGCGCCTACTGCCAGAGCAAGCTGGCGCAGATCCTGTTCACCATCGACCTGGCCGAGGAGCTGAAAGGCAGCGGCGTCACCGTCAACGCCCTGCATCCGGCGAGCTACATGAACACGACCATGGTTCGCCAGGCCGGTGTGACACCGTGGAGTTCAGTCGAGACCGGCGCCGACGCCATCCTCAACCTCGCGACATCGCCCGCCCTTGAAGGCCGCAGCGGCCTCTATTTCGATGGCCAGAAGGAATCCCGCGCCGACCCGCAGGCCTATGACGCGAAGGCGCGAGAACAATTGCGAGCTCTAAGCCTCGACCTCGTCGGCCAAGCCTCCGCAAAATCGAAGGAACAGCATTCATGACCAGCAACATCCAACACACAATCATCATCGGCGGCTCGTCCGGTATCGGACTGGCGACCGCGCGCAAACTGCTTGGCCCGGGCATGAAGGTCACCATAACCGGCCGCAATCCGGAAAAACTCACCAGCGCCTGGAAGAGCCTCGGCGGGGCCGCCGAAAAAGCTGCCTTCGATGCTTCGAAGCCGGACGAAGTACGCCAATTCTTTGGAGAAGTCGGAACCTTCGATCACCTCGTTCTGGCCGCCAGCGGCGGCAAGGGGCTTGGCCCGTTCGCAAGCCTCGACCTTGCCGACGTCGCCGGTGGCGTCGACGAGAAAGTCCGGCCGCAACTGTCTTGCCTGCAGGCGGCTTTGCCGACGCTCAACAAATCGGGATCGGTGACCTTCATATCGGCGGTATCGGCACAACTGACCGCGCCCGGCGTTGCCGGCATCGCCGCCGTCAACGGCATGCTGCTGACGGTGGTGCCGATCCTGGCGGTCGAGTTGAAGCCGCTGCGTGTGAACGTCGTCGCGCCCGGCGTCATCGATACGCCGTGGTGGGACTTTTTGCCTGATGACCAGCGGCAGGCGGTGTTTGCCGACTATGCTGGCAAGACGCCTGTCGGCAGGATCGGCCACGCCGAAGACGTCGCCGGCGCGATCGCCTTCCTGGTCTCCAACGGTTTTGTGACCGGCCAGGTGCTGACCTGCGACGGCGGCCTGCGCTTTGCGGCATAACCTTACAGCGACTGCGCAATCAGCGTCAGAAAACCACCTGCCAGCGCGACATTGCCGACAAAGCCATTGATGCGCGATGCCCGGTCCGGACCCTGATGGTCCCAGAAATTATGGAACATCGGCGTGACCGAGATGAGAAACAGCACCAGCACAGCACTTGCGATCGCGGTCCACACACCTGCCATCACCAGCGCGCCGGCAATGGTCTGCAGGACGATGCCGGCCCATAGCGCCAGCTTGGCCTGCGGCACGCCGCGCGCGGCCATCAACCCGGTCAGGAAGGTCTCGTTCTGAACATTGCGCAGGCCGGCGACGACGAAGGCGCCGCCGAGCAACAGGCGGCCGATAAACAACAAGGTCAAAGGCAAATCGACAGGCATAAAACCCTCCCCTAAAAACAGTCGGAGCGCCGCCCTCTCGACGGCGCTCCATTGTTAAACCGGACGGTCAGGCTGCTTTGGCGGCCGGCATCGGGTGAATGGCGTGGAACGGGATGCAGAGCCGGTTCCAGGTGTTGATCATGCCGATCGCAACCGACAGCTTGACCAGTTCCTCTTCAGAGAAATGCGCGAGCGTGCGGGCATAGAGCTCATCCGACACGCCATTGTTGGCGATCAGGGTCGTCGCCTCGGTCCAGGCAAGCGCCGCACGTTCCCGTTCGGAAAACAGTGGCGATTCCTTCCAGGCTGCGACCAGGTAGAGCCGCGTCTCGGTCTCGCCGTCGCGCCGCGCCTCGCGGCTGTGCATCTCGACGCAGTAGGAACAGCCATTGATCTGCGACGCCCTGAGCTTGATCAAATGCAGCAGGCCCACTTCCAGCCCGCATTCGTCGACCGCCTTGTTGAGCGCCGACACCGCCTTCATGATTTCCGGCGCCTTGGCGAAGAATTGCAGTCTCTGTTTCATTGTCTTTCCTTTCACGTCTCTCTGGCGAGGATTAAACTTGCTTGGTCGAAGCGGATTTCTGCGGCCGCTGATGGCGCGCCACAAAGGCGCAGCTGGCGGCGATCGATCTCGGATCGCCTTCTGCCTGGTAGTCAGCCACGATGTCGGACAACCGGGTTTCCGCGAGAGCAGCGCGATAGGCGCGCTCGGCCTTCAGCATCGCGGCGTTGATGCCGCACAGTTTTACATAGGCGGACGCGTCGAGCTTGACCGGCCCGTTGCGGCGGATCTCGCCGCAGCGAAACGCCGGCTCCCGCCCTTCGATCGCCAGCACGATATCGAGCAGCGTGATGCGTTCGGCCGGCCGCGCCAGCCGGTAACCGCCCGCCGGCCCGGGTACCGATTCCAGGATGCGCTCCGCCGTCAGCATGTTGAGATGCTTCAAGAGATAGCTCGGCGACAGGCCGAAAGACTCTGCCAAGGCAGCGCCCGGCAGGGTGCTGTTGCCCTCCACGCTGGCCAGCGTGGCCGCACAATGGATGGCCGCCTCAACGCCCTCGCCCAGCTTCATGGTGTCGATCTCCTATTCATGGATACATTTTATCGTGGATAAATTTTATGAGCAATAGGAAAATGGAGAATTTCACGTGTTCGTGACGATGTTATTCGTTGTGCCAACGGTGGTGTGGAGAGCTAAAGGAATTCTCCGCGCGTAGACTCGAAGTTGGCGCTGCCCCTCATTGCCCTGCCGGGCATTTCTCCCCGTAAACGGGGCGAAAGATGCCGTCATCGATGATTTCGCCAATTACTGACGGCGCAGGAAAAGGCGACAGCGGCCGTGCAATTGCCTTCTCCCCGTTCACGGGGAGAAGGTGCCCGAAGGGCGGATGAGGGGCGGCGCTGACCTCTGAAATCCAAGCGTTGCGCACATGCAAAATCGCCCGATGCGGATGCACAGGGCGATTAAGCTACCGCGAAGAAGAACCCTACTCCGCGGCCACCTTGGCCATCGGGTTGTTCGGATGCGTCGTCCAGTTGGCGTAGACCGGCGACACCGGCTTGCCGGTGCGCTGGTCCATCACGCCGGCGGCCAGCGGCTCCATGGTGATGCAGTTTTCCACCGGGCAGACATTGACGCACAGATTGCAGCCGACGCATTCAGCCTCGATCACCTCGAAGTGCCTGACGCCGTCGACCATGTTGGTGATCGCCTGGTGCGAGGTGTCCTCGCAGGCGATGTGGCAGCGGCCGCATTTGATGCAGGCGTCCTGGTCGATATGTGCCTTGGCGACATAATTGAGGTTGAGATACTGCCAGTCGGTGACGTTGGGCGTGGCGCGGCCGATAATGTCGTCGAGCGAGGCATGGCCCTTCTCGTCCATCCAGTTTTCCAGACCGGCGATCATCTCCTGCACAATCTTGAAGCCGTAGGTCATCGCCGCCGTGCACACCTGCACATTGCCGGCGCCGAGCGCCATGAATTCGGCGGCGTCGCGCCAGGTGGTGATGCCGCCAATGCCGGAGATCGGCAGGCCGTGGGTTTCGGGATCGCGCGCGATCTCGGCCACCATGTTCATGGCGATCGGCTTCACCGCCGGGCCGCAATAGCCGCCATGCGAGCCCTTGCCGTCAATGGTCGGCTGAGGCGCGAAACTGTCGAGGTCGACGCCGGTGATCGAGTTGATGGTGTTGATCAGCGATACCGCGTCGGTGCCGCCGGCAAGTGCCGCACGCGCGGGCTTGCGCACATCGGTGATGTTGGGCGTCAGCTTGGTGATGACGGGCATGCGGGTGTTGGCCTTGCACCAGCGCACCACCATTTCGATGTATTCTGGCACCTGGCCGACCGCCGCACCCATGCCGCGCTCCGACATGCCGTGCGGGCAACCGAAATTGAGCTCGATGCCGTCGGCTTCGGTCTCCTCGACCACCGGCAGGATCGCCTTCCAGCTCTCCTCGACGCAGGGCACCATCAGCGAGACGACGATGGCGCGGTCGGGCCAGTCCTTCTTGACCTGCTTGATCTCGCGCAGATTGACCTGCAGATCGCGGTCGGTGATCAGTTCGATATTGTTGAGGCCGAGCAGGCGGCGGTCGGCGCCCCAGATCGCGCCGTAGCGCGGGCCGTTGACGTTGACCACCGGCGGGCCTTCTTCGCCGAGCGTCTTCCAGACCACACCGCCCCATCCCGCCTTGAACGCACGGATGACGTTATACGCCTTGTCGGTCGGCGGCGCCGAAGCCAGCCAGAACGGATTGGGCGATTTGATGCCGACGAAATTGTTGCGGATGTCAGCCATGACAGGTCCCTTTCAACCGAGACGAAGGAGCATTTCCACAGGTGCAAGAATGCCGCCTTCAAGCGCGGCGGTGAGATTGGCGATCTTGGTGCGGGCGTTCTCGCCCATAATAAGATTAACGCCGGGCGGCGGTTTTTTGCCTTCCGCCTGCGCCGCAGCCATGCGCGCCCGTATCGTGGCGAAGAATTCGATGGCGAAGGCGCCGCGTGGGCGCTCGGCGGTTACAGAGAACCCTGCAGCCGCGGCAGCCGAGCGATAGTCGTCGGGCGTGGCGACGAAGGACATGCTCTCGTCGGATGCCCATGGCAGCGGATAGGTCAGCGAACCGGCCTTGAGCCGCATCACATCGTAGACGGCAAAGACGCCGCCGGGCTTGAGCACGCGCGCCGCCTCGCTCATCAGCTTTTTCTTGTCGGGAAGATTCATGCCGACATGCAGGATCATGGCCGTATCAAAGCTTTTGTCGCCGAACGGCATGTCCAGCGCGCTGCCCTGCACGAACCGGACTTTGTCGGCCATTCCCACCCGCTTCGACAGGCTGGTCGCGATATCGACATAGCTTTGCGTCAGATCGATGCCGGTGACATCGGCGCCGGTATTGTTGGCGGCAAAGCGGGCTGGACCACCCACGCCGGAACCAATGTCGAGCAGCTTGGCCCCCGGCTTCAACCCCATCTGACCGATGAGTTCCCTGGTGGCGGCGACGCCGCCAATGTGGAACTCGTCGACCGCTTCGAGATCGCCGGCGCGCAGATGGGCAATGTCCACACCGGTATCGGCGAGCACGGCAAGGATGTGCTGCTCAAGACCCGATACGTCGTAGTGACGGGCGATGCCCGATTCCACCGAGGCCATGATCTCTATCCCTGTGTCAGACTCCTGTTGATGCTCTCAGCCGCATCGCGCCCTTGGGCCACGGCCGAGACGGTCAGGTCGTCGCCGCCAAAAATGCAGTCGCCACCGGCCCAGACATTGGCGAGCGAGGTGCGCCCTTCCGCATCGACCTTGATGCGGCCGGCTTCGAGTTCGATCGATGCACCACTGCCGTTGAGCGCTGCCAGCACAAAACTCTGGCCGATGGCCTTGAACACCTGGTCGGCGGTGAGCGTCAGCCGCTCGCCGGTACCGACGAGCTTGTCGCCGTTCATGGCGGTGTATTCGAGCTCGATGCCCGACACCTTGCCGTTCTCGACAATCACCCGCTTCGGCTGCAGCCAGTGGCGGATGGTGACGCCGTTGGCGGCGGCCAGATCCTGCTCGAACTCGGAGGCGTTCATATGCTCCTGGCCGCGCCGGTAGCAGATCGTCACCTCCTCGGCTCCGAGCAGCTTCGACTGCACCGCCGCGTCGATCGCCGTCATGCCGCCGCCGATGACGACGACGCGCCGGCCGACCGGCAGGCTTGCGAGATCGCTGGCCTGGCGCAGTTCGGCGATGAACTCGACCGCATTGGTGACGCCGTCGGCATCCTCGCCCTCGGCGCGCAGCGCATTGACGCCGCCAAGCCCCATGCCGAGGAAAACGGCATCGTAATTCCGGATCAGGTCCGACAGCTGGTAGTCGCGGCCGAGCGCCTTGCCGTTCTGGATGTCGATGCCGCCGATCCCCGTGACATAGTCGACCTCGGCCTGGGCGAAATTGTCGATGCTCTTATAGGCCGCGATGCCGTACTCGTTGAGGCCGCCAGCCTTGGGGCGGGCTTCCAGAATGGTCACCTCGTGGCCATGGCGGGCGAGCCGGTGGGCGGCGGCAAGGCCGGCCGGCCCGGCGCCGACCACGGCGATCGACTTGCCGGTCGATTCCGCGCGCGGATAAAACTGCTTGTGCTCGGCCATCGCGACATCGGTGGCATAGCGCTGCAAACGGCCGATCTGCACCGGCTTGCCCTCCGCCACTTCGCGCACGCAGACCTCTTCGCACAGCGTCTCGGTCGGGCAGACGCGGGCGCACATGCCACCCAGAATGTTCTGGTCGAAGATCGTCTTGGCGGAGCCGATCGGGTTACCGGTCGAGATCTGGCGGATGAACAGCGGAATGTCGATCGAGGTCGGGCATGCATTCATGCACGGCGCGTCGTAGCAGAAATAGCAGCGGTCGGATTCGACCAGGGCCTCGTGGTGATCGAGCGGCGGATGCAGGTCGGAAAAATTCTCGGCATACTGGTCGGCCGGCAGCCGGCCACCGGCAATACCGTCCTTGAACTGGCCTTCTGGCATCGTCAGTTCCCCATGTTTTCGTTTTGGGGAAGGCTAGCACGTTTTATTTTTTTATCAATTGGTCAATTTTCGGCGCAAAGCACTGAAAAGCCTCGATAATAACATGATTTTTTCACTCATGTTATGCCCCTATGGCGCGGGCGAAAAGCTAGAGCCTGGAGCGCCGCCATGGATCGACCTTATCTCATCGGCGACCAGTTGCTGCAGCCGCCACAGATTGCGGTCGCGGATGCCGAATTCCTCGAGGTGGCTGACGGTGTTGTAGAGATATTCGGCACCCGAGCCGACATGGCCGCAAGCCCGCGCCAACACCCGCGCCACCCGGTCCAGCGGCTGCCCGAGCGATGTGCCTCTGCCCGTCACCCCGACCCAGAAGCCGAGCGCCCGCACCACCCCTTGCGCCGTGCGCACCGGAACCCAACGGACCGAGCTGACACTCTCATGGTCGTCGATCTCGCGCCGCAAAAGTCTTTCGATCTGCTGTGGCTTGTCGCCGTCGGGCAGGCGGTAGATGACGCCATCGCATCGCCCGCCGCGTTCGAGCGCCATCATCAACCCCGGTTGTGCTGCGGTACCGCGCCAGCGCACCATGTCGAGGCAAAACGATCGATGCCAGCCGAATGCGGTGGCGCGCTGGCGTTCAACAGATTCGAAAGCCGGCTTCCAGATCAGCGAGCCATAGGCGAACACCCATAACGGCCCCGCATCGGCTTCATCGGAAAGCTGTAAGGCAAGCGTGCGGAAGTCCTCGTCGGTGAGCTGCGTCCAGCTGCCGTCGGGTCCGGGATCGACCTCCTGCCGATGACACAGTGACACAAGCTCAGGCGTGAGCGACATCCGGCGCATGAAACGACTACCCCTCATTCCCTAAAGGAAAGGCGAAAACCGCCGCACGTGCAAGCCGCCGGGCGCGACGAAATGCGGAACGATATGTCAACGCAGCCGTTGAATTTTCTCATGCGCGCTGTCGGATTTGCGCCGCTGAAATCGTCCTTTGATGGATCGGACAACGATCGATGCATGAAGGTGAGGAGACCGAAATGCCGAAAACCCCAATGCCCTTCTTCTGGTACGAACTGATGACCACCGACCTCGATGCCGCGCAAGCGTTCTACACCACAGTCGTCGGCTGGCGGGCCGAGCCCTTCGACAAGACGCCCGGGATGCCGCGCTACATCGTGATGAACTCCGCCGAGCGTGGCGTCGGCGGGCTGATGACCATTCCCGAGGACGCCGCCAAAATGGGCATGAAGCCGGCCTGGCTCGGCTATATCCATACCAAGGATACGGATGCATCGACAAAGGCGCTGAAGGCCGCCGGCGGAGCTGTTCACCGCGAACCCGACGACATTCCCGGTGTAGGCCGTTTCTCCGTCGTCGCCGACCCGCAAGGCGCTGCCTTCATGTTCCTGCAGCCCAATGGTCCCGACCAGCCCGTCCTTCCAGCCACGACACCCGGCCATGTCGGCTGGCACGAACTCTATGCGGCGGACCGGCAGGCTGCCTTCGATTTCTATTCCAGCCAGTTCGGCTGGACCGATGCCGGTAGCATGGACATCGGCGAGATGGGCATCTATCAGACCTTCTCGGCCGGTCCTGAATCCGGCGGCGGCATCATGAACAAGCCGCAGCAGCTGCCGGTGCCGGTGTGGCTGTTCTACTTCAATGTCGATGCCATCGACGCCGCCGCAAAACGCGTCACCGACAATGGCGGCAAGATCGTCATGGGTCCGATGCCGGTGCCGACCGGCCAATGGATCGCCCAGTTCACCGATCCGCAAGGCGCCTATTTCGCGCTGATCGCGCCGGGACGCTGATCCGGCCAGAGGCGCATCAACACGAAACTGCTCTCATCGCACGCCAGTGCGATGAGGAAGCGCATCATTCCGGCGCCAGCACCGCGACCTTGATGCTCTCGTCCTTGGCGCCACTGAGCTGGATGGTGGCTGCGCCCGGCGTCAGCTTGAATCGCACGCTCTTGCGAATGCCGGGACAGGTCTTCACACCGCTGAACGCTGCCGACTTCGTGGCATGGCCGTCTTGAATCACATCGATCCAGGCCTCGCCTGACAGGCTGATCTGCAGCTCGCCTTCCGGCGGGACGGTCACGCTCGCCGTCGCGCCAAACGTTCCGGCTGCCGGCGCACGTTCCGGCGGCACGGCATAGCTGACCGCATCGACCGGCTCGAGCGCCAGGTCCGCGGCCTCGCCAGCCGCGAGGGCAGCGCCGGACTGCGTAGCAGGCGCTGCCGCAAACAGTGCCTGCTCGCGCTCCACCGGCCATTTGAAAGCATCACAGCCGCCGTCAGCGGCCATGGCGAAGCTGGTGCCTGCAAGGATTGCGAACAGGCTGAGGACGACTTTTTTCATGACCAGGGGAACCCATTTGGTTGGAGAGTCTACAGACAGATATACAACCATAGCGATATAAATGCAACCATACCGCGAACAAATATCGAAGTCCGATTGGAAGCAATTTCCAATCACCGATTGTTGATTGCGGGCCCCGGGAAGTGAATGGTCCAACGCAAAGTGATCATCTATGGCCGGGCCGAAGGGTTGGAAAAATGGAGTTAGATGAAGCTTTTTGACGGTCTCGCCAGGTTTCAGCCGCAGGCCCTCGGCGTCCTGCGCATCATGACGGCCCTGCAGTTCATCGAGCATGGCTCGCAGAAACTGTTCAACTTCCCGGTGAGCAGCGGTGAGCCGCATGCCCTCACCGGCCTGACGCTGACGGCGGCGATTCTCGAATTCGCCGGCGGCATCTTGCTGGCGCTCGGTCTCCTCACTCGCCCCGTCGCCTTCCTGCTGGCCGGCGAAATGGCCATTGCCTATTTCATGGCGCACTACCCGCGCGACTTCTTCCCGATCAACAACAACGGCGACGCCGCCATCTCGTTCTGCTTCATCTTCCTCTATCTGGTGTTTGCCGGCGCCGGCGCCTTCGCGCTCGACAACCGCCGCAACGGCTGACCCGCTCAGGGGCGAGACGAAGGGGGTGAAACTTCATCCCCGCATCCGTTCGAAATTCGCATCGAACAGCGGCGCCGCCTGCATGCGCGCGGCGTGACGCTTGCCCAAAAGTTCGATCTCGAAGCCGTCGCTCTCGTCGGCGATCTCCTTCGGCACATAGCCGAGGGCGACGGATTTTTTCGGATGATGCGCATAGCCGCCTGACGTCACCCAGCCGCGCACCGCGCCGCCGAACCAGATCGGCTCGTCACCGATGACATCGGCGTCGTCGGCATCGACAATGAAGGTGCGCAGCCTGAGCTTGCCGCCTTGCTTGCGCTCGGCCAGAGCCGCCGCCTTGCCGATGAAATCAGCCTCCTTGCCATAGGCAACGAAGCGATCGAGCCCGGCCTCCAGCGGCCCGTAGATCGGCCGATACTCGCGCGCCCATGAACCATAGTTTTTCTCCAGCCGCAGCGCATTGAGCGCGCGCGAGCCGAACAGGCCGATGTCGAACTCTTCTCCCGCCGCCATCAGCGCCTGGAAGGCGGCGCGCTGATATTCCGGCGCCACCCAGATCTCGTAGCCGAGATCGCCGGTATAGCTGACGCGGCCGACCAGGCACGGCGCCATGCCGATATCCATTTTTGCCACCGCCATGAATGGAAACGCCGCATTGGACACATCGGCACGACTGACTTTCGCCAGCACCTCCCTTGCCTTCGGCCCGGCGATCGCCAGGCCGGTCAGCTTCTGCCCCAGCGCTTCGATGCACACCGTACCGTCTTGCGGCAAATGCGACTCGAACCAGCGCATATGGTACTGCTCGGCGATACCGGAACCGGCGATGAACCACTCGCCGTCGCCGATGTTGGCGAGCGTAAAATCGCCGATCAGTCTGCCGTCGTCCTTCAGCATCGGCGCCAGCGTCATACGGCCAGGTCTGGGCAGCTTGCAGGCAAAAATCCGGTCGAGCCAGGCGGCTGTCCCCTCGCCCGTCACCTTGTATTTGGCGAAGTTCGAAATCTCCGCCAGGCCGACGCCATCGCGCACCGTGGCGACCTCCTCTGCGACGTGTGTGAAGTCGCTCGAGCGCCGCCACGAGAACTCGTCCTTGACGCCCTCGGGCGCATACCAGAGCGGCACTTCCAGCCCATAGGAGACGCCCCATTGCGCGCCCTTGGCCGACAACAAATCGTAGATCGGCGTGGTCTTCAGCCCTCGTCCGGCGGGCAGTTCCTCATTCGGGAAGCGGATCGAGAAGCGGCGCGAATAATTCTCGCGCACCTTGGCGTTGGTGTAGGCCATCGTTGCCCAGTCGCCATAGCGCGCAACATCCATGGCCCAGATATCGGCGCCGGGATCGGCCTCGATCATCCAGTTGGACAGCGCGAGACCGACGCCGCCGCCCTGGCTGAAGCCGGCCATGACGCCGCAGGCGACCCAGAAACCCGGCAGCCCGCGCACCGGCCCGACCAATGGGTTGCCGTCCGGCGCGAAGGTGAAAGGCCCGTTGATGATCTGCTTGATGCCGGTCCTCTCGAAGGCCGGGAAATGGCGGAAGCCGACTTCGAGCGACGGCGCGATGCGATCGATGTCGGGCTCCAGCAATTCATGACCGAAGTTCCACGGTGTGGAGAACTCGGACCACACTTTGTTGGCCTTCTCATAAGTACCCATCAGCATGCCGCCGCGCTCCTGGCGCAGATAAAGCTCGCCGTCGAAATCGACAGCATGGATGATCTCCGTTCCGGTCTTGGCGTTCCACGCGGCGACCTCCGGCATGTCCTCGGTGATCAGGTACATGTGCTCCATGGCCAGCACCGGCAGTTCCAGCCCGACCATGCGGCCGACCTCGCGCGCCCACAGGCCGCCGGCATTGACGACATGCTCGGCCACCACCTCGCCCTTGTTGGTGATGACCCGCCATAGCCCGTCGGGCCGACGCACGATGTCCTCAACCTTGGTGAAGCGCTCGATCTCGGCGCCGAGCTTGCGCGCCGCCTTGGCATAGGCGTGGGTCACGCCGGACGGATCGAGATGGCCGTCCTCCTTGTTGCGGACGGCGCCAACAAATTGCTTGGGATCAAGCAGCGGCATCAGTTCCGCCGCCTCACTGGCCGAGATTTCTTCGAGATCAATGCCAAGATAGCGCCCCTTGGCGACGACGCCGCGCAGCCAGTCGAGCCGCGCCTCGGTCGCCGCCAGAAGCACGCCGCCGGTCAGATGCACGCCGGTCGCCTGGCCCGACAGCTCCTCGATCTCCTTGTAGAGCGAGATCGTGTATTTTTGCAGCTTGGCGACGTTGGGATCGCCATTGATGGTGTGCATGCCGCCGGCCGCATGCCAGGTCGAGCCCGAAGTCAGCTCATCGCGCTCCAGAAGCACGACATCGGTCCAGCCATGGCGCGCCAGATGGAACAGAACCGAGCAGCCGACGACGCCACCGCCAACGACCACCACCTTTGCATGCGATTTCATGGATTTTTCTCTGATATCAGCGAGTTGGGACGATGGGATGAATCAGGATGGGAAGGCATCAAGGCTCGCCCTGCCCGATCGCTTCCTTGCGTCTGGCCACATACGCCTCCAGCGCCTCGCGTACGGCGGGATCCATCGTCGGCTCGACATAGTCTTCCAGCGCCTTCTTCCACAACCGCGTCGCGCGCGCCGTCGTGTCGAGGCCGCCGGCTTCCTGCCACGCCTCGTAATTCTGCCAGTTGGAGAGCATGGGCTGGTAGAACGCCGTCGCATAACGTTCCAGCGTGTGCGGCTCACCAAAAAAGTGGCCACCGGTCGGCACTGCGCCCAGCGCCTCGACCGCCAGCTCCGCCTCGTCGACCACGATCGGCCGCAGAAACTCCATCATGTGCTGGATCATCTCGACATCGATGATGAGCTTCTCGAACGATGCCGTCAGCCCGCCCTCCTGCCAGCCGGCGGCATGATAGACGAGGTTGCCGTGGCCGAGCACCGCACCCCACAGCGCCATCAGCGTCTCATAGGCGCCTTGCGCGTCGGCGGCGTTGGAGGCCGATCCCGGCGTCGTGCGGTAAGGCAGATTGTAGCGCCGCGCCAACTGCCCCGAGGCAATGTTGGCCTTGGTGTTTTCAGGCGTGCCGAAAGCCGGCGCGCCCGACTTCATGTCGACATTGGAGGTGAAGGCGCCATACATGACCGGCGCGCCAGGGCGCACCAGCTGAGTCAGCACCACGCCGAACAGCGCTTCGGCGTTCTGCTGCGCCAGCGCGCCGGCGAGCGTCACCGGGCTCATCGCCCCCATCAGCGTGAACGGCGTCACCGCTACCGACTGGCCGAACTCGGCCATGGTCATCAGCCCTTCGGCCATCATCTCGTCGAAGCGGCGCGGCGAGTTTACCGAGATGATGGTGGCGATGCCTGGATCGTCGCGCATCTCATCCAGCGTCAGCCCGCGCGCGATCGCCATCATCTCGATGCCGTCCAGCGCCCTGCCGCGTCCGATCGCCGAGACATGGAAGGATTTGTCGGTCAGCGTCAGATTGGTGAAATAGGTGTCCATGTGCCTGGTATTGGCCGGCAGCTCCACTGGCGCACAGACCTGGTTGCCAAGCATGTGGATGCAATTGAAATGCTGCGCCAGCCGGGTGAGATCGGCATAGTCGCGCAAATTGCCGGCGCGCCGGCCGCGCTCCATGTCATGCACGTTGGGCGGCCCGGCGACGAGGGTGAAATTGATCGTGTTGCCACCGAGATGGATGGCGTTGGCCGGATTGCGCGGTGTCAGCCGGTAGCTGGACTTGGTGGTCTTCAGCGCCTCGGCAACCAGGCCCCTGTCGATGCGGACATTCGCCGTCGCATGATCGACCGTGGCGCCGGCCTTCTCGAACAGCGACAGCGCCCGCGGGCTCATCACCTCAATGCCGAAATTCTCCAAAATGTGCATCGAGGCCTGATGGATCGCCTCTATCTGGTCGGCCGACAGCATTGCCATCGGCGGATAGGGATTGGTTACGCGCCGCAGCGGCAGTTGCGGGATGGCCGACGGCCCCCGGTTGCTGGTCCGCTCGGCGCCGCGCTTGCGTCTTGGTTCATTCATGCGCCGCATCAAAGCGCCGGCGCCATGGCGGGGCTGTCAGGAATACGCCCTTCGCGGGCGCGATTTTAGCCAAGGCGGCATTTCCGGATTCCGATGAAGACAAAGGCGACGCAAAGGGTCGGAATAATGACACAGCCTCGAGTCGGCGCAGCCGAGCCGGCAACCCGTTAAGAAACGCCGCAAGATTCCCTTTATGATTTCGGCCTATTCGTCTTCCCATGCGTAGGTCGAGTTTTAGTAAAATTGTAGCGGTTGGTGTGCTGCTGGCGTTGTCGGCCTGCGCGACGCCGCCAAACCATATCAACAATGTGTGTGCCGTCTTCGACCAGAATGACGGCTGGTTCGACAACTGGCAGTCGGCAGCCGAACGCGCCTCGCAGAAATATAGCATCCCCGTCCCCGTGCTGATGGCGACGGTGCGCAAGGAGTCCGGCTTCAAGAGCAATGCCAGGCCGCCGCGCACCAAGCTGCTCGGCTTCATTCCGTGGAAGCACGTCTCCTCGGCGACCGGTTTCTCGCAGGCGCTCGACGGCACCTGGTCGCAATACCAGAGCGAAACCGGCAGCTGGGCGGCGCGGCGGACAAAGTTTGCCGATGCCGTCGATTTCGTCGGCTGGTATCACTCAAAAACCGCCGACACGTTCGGCGTCGCCCGCAACGACACCTACAATCTCTATCTCGCCTACTATCTCGGCTGGACCGCCTATGGCCGCGGCAATCGCGGCGATGCCGGCGTGCAGGGCTATGCGCGGGCGACAGACAAGATGGCCCGCGACTATGCCGTCCAATTGCAGCAGTGCGGCAGCTGAACGCGTCGCCCATTCAAAGGCCGTCGGATCGATCAGGCTATGACGCCACCCGGATGCTTTTTCATCATCAACGCATACGCATCCGCCGCCTTTTCAGTGTCCTCGATATAGGGCGTTGCACCGGGACGGGATCGGACCAGATCGTACAGCCTGGCAATCGATGAAAACTGCTCGCACGCCGCTTGGCGATCGAGATAGGCGATCCAGAAACTCAGATAGAAATCGGCAAGCGAAAAGCGGGAGCCAAGGACATAGGGGCCTCTTGCCGCCAGCCTCGTGTTCATGACACTCAGGCGGCTGAGAACCATCGATTTGGCGAGCTCCTGTATCGCGGCATCGTCGTGTCTTCGCAGCGAGAAACGGTGCGGGAAATGAAAGCGCTTCATCTCTGACTGAATGTCTCCCGCGATATGGAAAAACGTCGAGAGAAAGAGACCACGGTCCGGGTCGGTCACCGCAGGCGCAAGCTCCGTGAGCTGATGCCGTTCGGCCAGGTACAGCATCAGCGCGGCCACCTCGTAGAGCGCCTCGCCCTCAGGCGTGATCAGCACCGGCACGAGCCCGGCCGGATTTATCGCCAGGAATTCCGCGCTGCGGTGCTCACCGTTCAGAATGTCAATTTTTCTGAGCTCATAGTCGATCTTGCCTTCCTCGAGCACCCACTGGACGAGAGGAGCGCGGGTGAAGTCACCGCCATAGAGAATGTACATCGGCCCCTCCGCGACTGCACCTCGCCTACTATCTCGGCTGGACGCCTATGGCCGCGGCAACCGCGGCGATGCCGGCGTGCAGGGCTATGCGCGGGCGACAGACAAGATGGCCCGCGACTATGCCGTTCAGCTCCAGCAATGCGGCAACTAGCACCTTTCTGGTCTAGTGCCGCCTTGTCGTATCTTTCGGCTTCTTAACACCGGTTTCGGAAGCCTCGTCGACTACTTTGTGGCGACGGGCTCGCATCCCAGCCTGGCCCTGCTCCACGGCATCCCCGATCTGGTCGGCCTCCGCGCTGCCCGTTTTGCCTCGCGGCCGGTTAGGTGCTTTTCCAGTGGAAACCGGCCCGGTACTCGGCGCATCCTCCGGCACGCCTTCATGCGCCGCGTGCTCCTTGTCGAACTTGATCACCGGCTCCATCGTCGCCAGCACATCGTCCGACAGCCAGCACAGGCTCATATGGCCGTCGCCGAGATGCTTGACCGGCGGCACCTTGGTCTCGCACAGATTATCCGGCACCAGTTTCTTGTAGCCGCAGCGCGTCTGGAACGGGCAGCCCGATGGCGGGTTCATCGCCGACGGGATGTCGCCTTCCAGCACGATGTGCTTCTTGACCACACTGGTATCGGCGATCGGGATCGCCGACAGCAGCGCCTCGGTATAGGGGTGGTAGGGCGGCGCGAAGATCTGGTCGGTCGTGCCTTGCTCGACGATATAGCCGAGATACATGACGACCACGCGGTCGGCGATGTAGCGCACGACGGACAGATCGTGGCTGATGAACAGCATCGTCGTCTTGTTCTTGCGCTGGATGTCCATCAGCAATTCGGTCACCGCCGCCTGCACCGAGACGTCGAGGGCCGAGACCGGCTCATCGGCCACCACCACCTTGGCGTCGCCGGCAAAGGCGCGCGCCACGCCGATGCGCTGTTTCTGGCCGCCTGAGAGCTGACGCGGCTTGCGGGTCTCGAAGGCGCGCGGCAGCTTCACCAGGTCGAGCAGTTCCAGCATGCGCTTGCGCCGCTCGGCGACGTTGTTGCCGACATTGAATTTTTCCAGCGTGCGGATGATCTGCGAGCCGACGGAGTGGCTGGGATTGAGCGTATCGAACGGGTTCTGGAACACCATCTGGATCGACGACACCGTATCGACGCTGCGCTTCTCGATGCTGGTCGACTGGATCTCCTTGTTGCCGAGCGTCACCGTTCCGGAACTTGCCGTCTCCAGGCCGAGCAGCACCTTGGCCAGCGTCGACTTTCCGCAGCCGGACTCGCCGACAATGGCGACAGTCTCGGATTCGCGCGCCACGAACGAGATCGTCTCATTGGCCTTGACGACGCGGCCTTCGCTGGAGCCGAACACTTCGCTGCCGCCGACCTTGTAGTATTTCCTGAGGTCCTCGATCTTGAGCACCGGGGCACCGGGCACGACCTTCTCATTGACCTTCTTGGCGCCGGGCGGCAGTGCTTCCCAGTCGATCTCGTTGAAGCGCACGCAGCGCGAGAAATGCCCTTCATGGCCGGCGACTTCGATCATAGGGATTTCGGCGGCGTTGCAGACGCCCTCGACGAAATGGTGGCAGCGCGGACCGAAATTGCAGCCCTTCGGGCGCTCATGCGGCAGCGGCAATTGCCCGGGAATGGAGATCAGCGGCCGCGAATTCTTGTCGGCGCCCGGCAGCGGGATCGAGCGGAACAGCCCTTGCGTATAGGGATGACGCATCCGGTCGAACACGTCCTTGATCTTGCCGGTCTCCACCGCTTCGCCCGAATACATCACAGTGATGCGGTCGCAGGTTTCCAGGATCAGGCCGAGATTGTGTGACACGAAGATCATCGACGTGCCGAACTTTTCGCCCAGTCCCTTGACCAGGTCCACAATGCCGGCCTCCACCGTCACATCGAGCGCCGTCGTCGGCTCGTCGAGCAGAAGCAGCGCCGGCTTTGACAGCAGCGCCATGGCGATGACGATGCGCTGCTGCTGGCCGCCGGAGAGCTGGTGCGGATAGGAGCGCATCATGCGCTCGGGATCGGGCAGCTTCACCGCCCGCACCATGTCCAGCGCGCGGGTATAGGCCTCTTCCTTCGACACCTTGTCGTGGATCAGCGGCACTTCCATCAATTGCTGGCCGACCTTCATCGCCGGATTGAGGCTGGCCATCGGCTCCTGGTAGATCATGGCGATCTTGTTGCCGCGAATGGCGCGCAGCTCCTCGTCGGAGAGCTCGCCCATGTCCTTGCCCTGGAACTTGATCTTGCCGCCGACGATCTTTCCGATGTTGGAGAGGTCGCGCATGATGCCGAGCGACACGGTCGACTTGCCGCAGCCGGATTCGCCGACGATGCCCATCGCTTCGCCGGGCATCACCGTGCAGGAAAAATCCATGACGGCAGGGATCTCGCCCTTGCGGGTGAAGAAGGAGATCGACAGGTTCTCGATCTCGATGATCGGTTCTCCGGGATTTCGAACTGCCTCATTCATGGGTCGCTCCAATCCTGTTTTCATGCGTCGGGCCGAACCCGCAGATCAGTCTTTCATCGATTGTTCGCGCAGCGAGTCGGCGAGCAGGTTCAAGCCCAGTACGAACGACATCAGCGCGATCGTCGGCGGCAACGCCGGGTGGATGAAGGAGCGCAGCAGGCGGCTGGCGTCCTTGATCGCGGTGCCCCAGTCCGGGCTCTCCGGCGCCAGGCCAAGGCCGAAGTACCCCAGCGTGCCGAGCAGGATCGTGGTGTAGCCGATGCGCAGGCAGGCATCGACGATCAGGGGTCCGCGCGCATTGGGCAGGATTTCCCACAGCATGATGTACCAGGGCGATTCACCGCGCGTCTGCGCTGCTGCCACATAGTCGCGCGTCTTGATGTCCATCACCAGGCCGCGCACGATGCGGAACACGCCGGGGCTGGAGGCGAACACCACCGCCACGAATATGTTGAGCTGGTTGGGATCGATGTGGATGATCTTGAACGGATCGGCATCGAACACCAGACCGGCATAGACCCAGCCCCCGATGACCAGGGTCAGTCCCATGAGAATGTAAAGTCGATCCGGCCGGTTCTTGTAGCGGGTCCAGAACAGCACGGAAAAGAAGATGATCGGAAATAGGAAGAACAGCCCGGCCATGGCGTAGGGGATGGGCGTGTCCATGATGCCCGGCGTCACCAGCAGGTAGAACAGCAGGATCACCGGGAAAGCCAGCACCAGATTGGCCAGGAACGACAGCACGGTGTCGATCCTGCCGCCGTAATAGCCGGCAGGCAGGCCGAGCGTGATGCCGACCATCAGTGCGAACCCCGTCGCCGCCGGTGCGATGATCAGCACGATCTGGCTGCCGTAGACCATGCGCGAGAAGACATCGCGGGCGAGCTTGTCGCCGCCGAAATAGTAGATGAGCTTGGATACCGGCTCGATCCCGCCCGGCAGCGCGTCCTTCATGATCGGCACCTGGGAAAGCGGATCGAAGGGCGCGACGGTCGTCGCGAAGATCGCGGTGAACAGCCAGAACAGGCAGATGCCGACGCCGACAATGCCGACGCCGCTGTCGAACAGCTGGCCGTAAAGGCCGAGCCTTTTCTTGTAGGTGAAGCTCGCCCCCATCACCAGGGCCAGCCCCAGCCAGACCGGCCAGAAGCGCGCAATCACGCCGAGCACGATGTTGAAGGCGCCGATATATTCGACCTGCATCTGCCCAGACCCCTATTGAACTCTGATACGCGGATTGAGGAACGCGTAGCCGACATCCGAGATGAGCTGCGTGATCAGCACGATGAATACCGAGACCAGCGAGCAGCCGAGCAAAAGGTCGATGTCGTTGTTGCCCGCAGCCTCGACCAGCGTGTAGCCAAAGCCCTGATAGCGGAACATCACCTCGACGATGACGACGCCGGTGAGCAGCCAGGGGAATTGCAGCATGATGACGGTGAAGGGCGCAATCAGCGCATTGCGCAGCGCGTGCTTGACCACGACGCTGCCGAAGGAGAGGCCTTTCAGCCGGGCGGTGCGGATATATTGCTGCGTCATCACGTCGACCATCGAGGCGCGCGTCATGCGGGCGATATAGCCGATGCCGTAGATCGCCAGCGTCATCACCGGCAGGGTGAAATTGTAGAAGGTGATGCCTTGGCTGGCCGACGCGGCCGAACCGTTCAGCCAGCCGAGCCAGGAGGCGAAGATGACGGTGAAGATGACGCCCGACACATATTCGGGCGTCGCCGTCGAGGCGATCGAGGCGACGGACAGCGTCCGGTCCGTTCGCGAGCCCTCGCGCATGCCGGCCAAAATGCCGATCAGCAGCGAAATCGGTACCATCACCGCCAGCACGCAGAGCATCAGTATGCCGGTGGCGCCGAGTGCGGGGAAGAGCTTTGACGCAACGGTGGTCTTGAACTTGGTCGAACAGCCGAAATCCCCTTCCAGGATGCCGGAGAATTTCGGCTCCAGCGGGTCATTGCAGAAGGAAAAACGCTGCGTCGGCTTGCCCGTCGCCGGATCGGTCACCGGCTGCTTGGGCAGGACGCCCAGCCACTGGCCGTAGCGCACGAAGAAGTTCTGCCGATAGCCATGGTTGACCAGCCAGCTTTCGAGCTGCTCGGCCGAGGTGTGCATTTCGGTCTGGCTGATCGCCAGCTTCTTCAAATTCGGCTCGAGATTGATCAGGAAGAAGACGATCATCGTCAGGCACAGCATCGTCAATGCCATGGTGCCCAGGCGCCTGATTACGAAAGAAAGCATGGCGGTCCCCCTGCCGGTCTGGTTGGGGTTGGAGCCAGCTTGGAAAACCAGCTTTGCCGTTGCCGGCAGAGTTGGCCCTCAAACCGGCCCTCGGATGCGATCAACCCTGTTTTATTGCATGGTCCTTGCTGAAGAGTCCGCAACTTTTTGCTGCGCCGGCTTCAGGTCCTGGACCCATGCGAGGAGTGATGGGGAGGAGGCGAACCGCCCCCTCCCGATCGGTCCGATCAGGCCTCGTCGAGCCAGATCTTGCCGTAGTCGCGTTCGTAGGTCGGGTGCATCTTGTAGTTCTGCACCGCCTTCACCGAGTGGCTGTAGAGCTTGCGCCAGTAGGGCTGGATGATGATGCCGGAATCCTGCAGGATCTGCTCGATATCCTTCATCATCTCCTTGCGCTTTGCAGCGTCGGAAACGGCGAGCGCGGCATTGAGCTTGGCGTCCCATTCGGCGTTCGCGTAGGCGCTTTCGTTCCAGGCCTCGCCGGTGCGGTAACCGATCGCCAGAACCTGCACGCCGAGCGGGCGCATGTTCCAGTTGGTCATCGACAGCGGATACTTCGTCCAGTCGTTCCAGAACGTCGAGCCCGGCAACACCGTGCGCTTTACCTTGATGCCGGCGTCGCGCAGCTGGGCGGCGATCGCATCACCCGTGTTCTTGTGCCAGTCCTCGTCGACCGTGATCAGCTCATGCTCGAAATCGGCCTGGCCGGATTCGGCCATCAGGGCCTTGGCCTTGGCCGGATCGCGGGCGATCTTTGGCAGTTCGTAATATTCCGGATGGATCGCGCAGACATGGTGGTTCTCGGCGACGGTGCCGGCATTGCCGTAACCAAGCTGGAGGACCACGGCGTTGTCGACGCCGAGCTGCAAGGCCTGGCGCACCTTCTGGTTGTCGTAAGGCTTGTTGTTGATGTTGGTGCGGCACACGATGGTGGCCGCGGTCACAACTTCCGACTTCACCAGGTCCATGCCGTCGAGGATCGACACATAGTCGGCCGAGGTCTCGAAATTGGTGTGGACTTCGCCGGCCTCGAAAGCGCTGACCATGGCCGCCGGGTCGGTGCCGTAGTCGATGAATTCGATGCCATCGAGGAAGACTTCCCCGTCCCACCACTTGTTGTCTTCGCGGCGCTTATAGACCACTTTCTGGCCGACGTCGTAGGACACCAGTTCGAACGGGCCGGTGCCGATCGGGCAGGCTTTGAAATCGCCGCCCTTCTCGTCGAAGCTCTTGTGAACGATGAGGCCAGGATAGTCGCACATATTCGGGATCAGCGCGATATCCGGCTTGCCGAGTTTGAGCTTGACCGTCATGTCGTCGACCTTGGTCACCGCGCTCTCGTCAAGCTTGTCGTCCTTGACCAGCGTGCCGAGGCGGCCTGGCATCGAATTGCCTTCGGCCTTCTTGTCGGCCCAACGCTTGAGGTTGAAGATGACGTCGTCGGCGTTGAAGGCATCGCCGTTCGACCAGGTCACGCCCTTGCGCACATGCAGCGTGTACTCGGTGGCGTCGTCATTGACGTCCCAGCTTTCGAGCAGATAGGGGCGGAACGTGTATTCGGTCGTGTACTTGACCAGCGGCTCCAGCGCCTGGCGCTCGGCATTGGCGATTTCCGACCAGTCGGCCTTGCGCGGATCCTTGGGATCCTTGATCCACTGGGCGACCTTGAGGATGCCGCCCTTCTTGCCCTGAACTTCTTCGGCCTTGGCGGGCGTCGGGTCTACCAGGCCGAGCATACCGTAGGCCATCGCTGTGGACGCGCCAAAGACGCTGGCCAGAGCGAGGAATTCGCGGCGATCGACCTTGCCTGCCTTGGCTTCTTCGGCCATGGCCAGGATGTGATCCGGAACGCGATCGCCATTACTCTTGTAAATTGTCATGACTTAACTCCCATTGTTGGCTTTCCGCCTTTTAACATTCCGCATCCAGGCCACGATGTCAAAGCGGCATGGAGTGGGAACATGTTAGCGAATGTGCAACTTTGATAAGGGAGCGGTTCGCGTGATAACGACAGTCTTGGCGCAAATTTGCTACTGCCTGACGGATTCCTCAGGAATCTCGTTTCGTCGATTAAATTGAAACATTTACTGAGGCCCCGCCAGTGCCAGGCTCAAGCCGCCTGTGAGGCCAAATCCGGCCGAACGATCAATATTCCTTCTCGTAGAAAATGCCGCCCTTGGCCTCGCCGCCATCGTTGGCCTCGCCGCGCAGCTTGACGCCGCGCCCGACATTGAGATCGATCGTCGCCTTGCCCGATCCCGGCTTGTCGCCCTTCTGGATCGTCACATAGGTACGGTCGTTGAGGTATTTGCCCGCCGACACGGCTGTGCCGCCCTTATCGTCCGTAGTCACATCCAGATCGTCGACCCCGATTGCGCTGCGCAAATTTTCAAGCAGCGAGGTCGAGCCGCCAACACCGGCCAATTGCCCCGCGGCCTCGGCCAACTGGGCGATCTGCAGCGGCGATAGGTTCGACATCGAACGGCCGAAGATCAATTGCGCCAGCACCTCGTCCTCCGGCAGCGCCGGCACCGAGGAGAAGGTGAATTTCGGGTTGGTCGCTTCGCCCGACACCACGATGGTCACGGTGGTGCTGGTCGTGGTCGATGTCGCGGTCAAATTGAGGTAGGGCACCAGCGAGCCGGAAAAGCCGACCGTGCCTTCGGTGAAGGTCAGGCGCTTGCCGAGGATCGACAGCCGCCCGCGCTGCAAGGTGAAAGTGCCGACCGCTTGCGGCGACGATGCCGGCCCGGTCAGCCTCAGCGAACCGCCAAGCTCGGCATCGACACCCCTGCCCTGGATGAAGATCTGGTTCGGTGCGTTCACGGTGACATCGAGGACAAGCCCGCTGCCGCCCCCGCCGCTGGCAGTGGCCGGGCGCAAGGCCTTGTCCTGCGCCCGCACGCTGGCGGGCGCGTTCTTGTGCTTGACACCGAGTGCCGTCAGCGAGCCCGGCAGTTTCTCCGGAACGGTGATGACGGTCTTGGCGAGGTTGACGGTGCCCGAAATCACCGGCGCCGAGGTGAGCGGCCCCTTGATGGTGAGGTCGCCGCCGAGATTGGCGGTCACCACCCGCCCGTCGGTGTAGCGGCCGTCGACCAGCTTGATCGACAGGTCGGCCGGAAAACCTTGCGCCGGATTGATGCCGACCGTGCCACTGGCCGACAGGCTGCCGCGTGTCGACAGCGTGCCGGTCAGGCGATTGATCCGGGCGACGCCGTTGCCGATTGAGACGTCGGCGGCGATATCATTGACGGCAAGGCCCGAGCGCGCGTCGACCAGACGGGCGCCGGACGTGCTGACCGTGCCGCCGATTACGGGCGACGTCGCCGGGCCGCGCACCTGGACATTGACGTTGGCCGTGCCGCTGAGCGACAGGCCTTGTGCGGCAAGCTTGGCGGCGAGGAAGGAAAACGGCACCTTGCCGTTGAAGTCGAGCACCAGCGCCGGCGTTCCCGCTGTGGTGACGCTGCCACCGCCCTTGAGGCCGAGACCCGCGCCATCGCTGATGTCGGCATTGAAGGTGAGCTTCTTGCCGGCGAACGTTCCCGACGATGAAATGTTCATGCCGCCGAGGCCGGCGCTGCGGGTCTGTGATGTCTGCACGCCGCCGGCGTCGATGTTGAAGGCAACGGCCGGATTGGCCGGCGCGCCTGACACCTTCACGGTGCCGGAAATCGACCCGGCGGCATCGAGGCCCGGCGAGAAACTGTTGGCCAGCGAGGCCGGCACCTTGGCCAGCGCGGCATTGATGTCGAGCGCCTGCCCGATCTTGCCGGTCACCGTCGCCGTGCCGCCGCCGAGATTGAGCACCAGCCTGTCCAATGTCGTCGTGCCATTGGCGATGCTGACGGTCGAGGCCTGCGCGATGGCGGCCTTGATGCCCTGCACCGTGGCCTGGCCCGAAGCGAGTTCGATGGTTGTGATGCCGCCAGCGACCTTCACCCTGCCCGCGGCTTTCGCCGGGATACCCTTGACGGTAGCGCCGCCGGAAAAGCCGGTCCAGTCGCCGTCGCGCTTGAGGTCGACATCGATACCGCTGATAGCGGTGCCGCCGGAGATGACGCTATCGGCGCGGATTTTGCCGGAAATGACCGGCGCGGCAAGATAGTTGGCGACCAGCGCATCGATCGACACCGTTTTTGCTTGCAAGTCCCCGCGGGTGATCGACGCGGTCGAAGCCTTGACGGCAACGTTGGCGCCGTCGTTGCTCTTGGTGAAGGCTATGGTGCCGCGCACGTCGCCTTCGGCCTTTTCCAGCGCCAGCGCTGCCAGCGGCCCGATGTCGGGCAGGTCGAGCGCGATGGTGCCGACCGGCACGAAAGCCTCGTCGAGCGCGAGATCGCCGGAAATCCTGTTCTTGCCGAGCGACAGCAGCAGGCCGTTGATGGCGCTCTTGCCGTCGGCCGTCGCCAGCACCGCGCTGCCTTGCAGCGCTTGTCCGGCGACATTGCCGGTCAGTTGCACATTGGCCGCCGGGCTGGCGGCATCGGCCTTGCCGGTGGCGGTCAGCTTCAGCCCGGTGATTTCGCGTTCCGCAACCAGCAGCCGGTCGCTGTTGACCGTCAGCGACAGGTCCGGCGCCATGACAGGCCCTTGCGCGTTGAGCGCAAAGCCAACCGCGCCCTTGGCATCCTTCGACAGCAGCGAGATGTCCGATAGAGCGCCCTTGATGTCGGCGTTGAGCTTGTTGTCGGCGAGGCTGGCCTGGCCGTCGGCGGTCAGCGCGCCCGATAGCAGCTTGACCGGACTAGCGCTGACATTGCCTTGCGTATCGCGCTTGAGTGTAGCGCTGAGCTGCGTCCG
The DNA here is from genome assembly GCF_016836705.1 of Mesorhizobium caraganae. GTDB lineage: Bacteria > Pseudomonadota > Alphaproteobacteria > Rhizobiales > Rhizobiaceae > Mesorhizobium > Mesorhizobium caraganae. The sequence goes on from NZ_JAFCGY010000006.1 coordinate 163,789, forward strand.
CTCGGCCAGCACGCCGCGCGCCGCTGCCGGCAATGCCGCCGACAGGGCGTCAGCCTTGAGGTTGAGGTCGATGGCGCCGTCGGCGAACGAAACGCGGCCATTGAAGGCTGCGCGCAGTGCATCGCCCTGCACCGAGCCGCTGTCGATGGTGATGGCATCCGCCGCCAGGCTGCCTGCGACCTTGGCGGTGATCTTGCCGGCAATCAGCGGTGCGATGGTCGGATTGTCCAGACCGATCTTTTCCGCAGTCACCGTGCCCGAGATCGGACCGGTTCGGCTTTTTACATCGAACGCATCGGAATGCAGTGCCAGCGCGATGCCTTCAACCTTGGTGAAATTCGTCGCCACCGAGGGCAACACCGCCGAGATGTCGAGCTTGGCTTGCGCAGCCTGCCCCGCCGCCTTCACCGACAGCGCCTGCAATTCGAGCTTGATCGGGCTTTCCGCGCTGCCGAGCGTCAGCGGCAGGCTCGGACCGGATGATTTCAGGTCGAGCGCAAAATCGCTGGCGCCGTTCGGGTTGATGGTCCCGGCCGCCTTGCCCGAGATTTTTTCGCCTGACAGCGTCGCCCGGTCCAACACCACGCCACCTGCCGTGGAATAACTGCCGGCCGCATCGAGATCGAGCGGCCCGAGCCCGGCCTGGCGGGTCTGGTTGGTCTCGGCACCAGCCAGCCTTGCATTAAAACGGATGTCCGGATTGGCCGACGCCCCGGTGATTTGCGCCGTGCCGTCCAGCGTGCCCGCGGCGTCGAGGCCAGGCGAAAAATCATTGGCGAGGGCTGCCGGCAAGGCGGAGAAAGTTGCCGCCAGATCGAGCGTCTGGCCTGCCGTGCCCGACAGCGTCACCGAGCCGCCGCCGAGATCGACCACCAGCCTTTGAATGTTGGTGATGCCATCGGCGATCGTCAGGCTCGACGGCTCGGTAATCGCCGCCTTGATGCCGCGCACCGTCGCTTCGCCGGATGTGATCTCGACGCTGGTCGTGCCGCCGGCGATCTTCGCCCGCCCGGCAGCCGTCGCCGGGATGCCTGAGATGGTCGCGCCGCCGGTAAAATTGGTCCAGTCGCCGTCGCGCTTCAAGTCAACGCCGATGCCGCTGACGACGGTCGTTCCCGAGGTCACGCTGTCGGCCTTGATCGTACCGGAGATCGCCGGGCTGTCGAGATAGTTGGCGATCAGCGCACTGACGGTGATCGCCTTGGCCGCCACATCGCCGCGCGCAACCGACACACTGGCCGCATTGATGGTGACGGTGGGCGCCTCGCCGTCCTTGGCGAAAACCACGGTGCCGCCGATGTCGCCGGCCACCGTCTGCCCGGCCAGCGACGCCAGCGGCGCGATGTCGGGAGCGGATATCGTCAGCGTGCCCAGCGGAAGGAAATGATCGTCCAGCGCAAGATCGCCAGACACCTTGTTGTCGCCCAGCGCCACGCTGAGCCCGTTGATGGAGCGCTTCCCTTCGCTGGTCACCAGCGCCGCCTTGACGGCGAGCGGCTGCTCATCGACCGAGCCGGTCAGGGAGACTTGCGCCGCCGGGCTTGCGATGTCCGCCTTGCCCGAGGCGGTCAGCTTGATGTCTTTGACCGTCCGGCCCGACGCCGTCAGGCTGGCGCTGTCGGCCGAAACGCTGAAGTCCGGTGCATTGCGCGCGCCGCTAGCCGTCAGCGCGAAATCGACGCCGCCGGCGACCGGCACGCCAACCAGCGGCGACAACACCGAGACGTCGCCGAGCTTGCCCTTGATGTCGGCCTGGATGTCGCTGCCTTGCGCGCTGGCGGTACCGCTGGCGCTGAGCGAACCGGAGCTCAGCTCGATCGAATTGGCGGCGAAAGAGCCTTGCGGATCGCGGGTGGCGGTGGCCGAGAATTTGACCCGTTCGCCAAGCAGCGAACTGATCTGCGGCGGCAATGCCGTCGACACCGCATCGGCATTCATCTTCAGCGTCATGGCGAGGTCGGCCAGCGTCACCTTGGCCGTCAGCCCGGCATTGAGCGCATCGCTGCGCAGCGTGCCTTCATCGAGCGAGATTTCATCCTTGCTGACCGTACCGGCCAGAGAGGCCGTCAGCTTGCCGGTGATCAGCGGCGCCAGCGTCGCCACGTCGGTCTTCAGCCCGGCCGCCGTCAGCGACACGCTGACCGGGCCGCTGCGGTTCTCAATGTCGAAGCCATCGGAATGGATCCGCGCATCCAGATTGTTCACCTGGGAGCCGCCCGCCACCACCGAGACGAGCGAAGCGCCGGCGTCGATCATCGGCGCCTTGCCGTCGCCGAACGCGCGCGCCGTGATATTGTTAATGGCCACCATGATCGGTTGTGCCGGGGTGCCGACATTGACCGTGACAGGCTCGCCCTTGGAAGCGAGTTCGACCGAAAGGTCGCTGGCGCCCTTCGGGTCGACCATGCCTGAGGCGGTGCCGTGGACAGCGCCGCTCTCGATCGTGGCGCGCTCGATGTCGACGCCGCCGGCCGCGGTCGCGGTGCCGGCGAGGTCGAAACTGGTCTTGCCGGCAAACAGCGACTTGAACTGTTCCGGCAGAAACCCTTCGAACGAACCGTCGCCCTTGGCCTCGATCCGGTTGCCCTTGTCGGTCAGTTGATGACGGCCGGTAAGCTGGGTGACGATCTGGCCGTCGACCATGAAAGTGCCGACGCCGCTCCAGTTGGCCAGCGGCCCGGTGCCGGAGACAACGATGTTGACTGGCGGCGCGCCCGGCAGCTTGAGCAGATTGGCAATGATGCCGCCGGCCGGTTCGGATGCCTTGAGATCGAGGTCGAGCTTGTTGTCGGCGGGCGCGAAATGGATGTTGGCGTCGACATTGCCCTGCTTGCCGTCATGGCGGGTGACATTGAGCACAGTCTCAACCGCAAGCGGCGATGCATCGACCTTGGCCGATCCCTTGGCCGCGAGTTCGGCAATACCGCTGCCGGCAAGTTGCTGGCCGAGCGCAATCTGCGGCAGATCGATCGCTCTGATGTCGAGCGAAACCGGCAGGCCAGTCGACCCGCTCTTGGCAGGCTCCGTGCTCGCAACCGGCAGCCGTGCCAGCTCGATGCGCTCGGCAGCGATACGGTCGGCGCTGAAATTCTTCGACAGCAGCGCCAGCGGCGACCAGTCGACGGCCACTTTGCGCGCCACCAGCCATGCGCCCTCTCGGTCTTCCAGCACGACGTGGTCCACCGTCAGCGCGCCCGACCAGATGCCGTCAATGCCGCTGACGGTGACCTTGCTGTCCCCTGATGAGGCTATGTTCGAGATGATGCCGGCGAGGTTTTCGCGGCCACGCTCGGTCTTGGTCAGCACGACAAGCGCGCCGACGGCCGCCGCCAGCACGATCAGCAGCGTGTAGAAAAAGAGGCGAAGGATGCGTCTCAAAATCTTCATCGTCAGAAAGCCTGTCCGATGCCGGCATAGATGCCGAAACGCGGATCGCCACGGTCGCGGTTGAGCGGCAGGGCGGCGTCGATGCGCAGCGGCCCGAACGGCGTAATGTAGCGCAGGCCGACGCCGGCGCCGACCTTCATGTCGGAAAAGTCCGGCGTCGATTTGGTCGAGACGGTGCCGGCGTCGACGAACGGCACGATGCCGATCGTGTCGGTGAGCGCGATACGCATCTCGACCGATGTCTCGAAGAAGGAAAGCCCGCCGATCGGCTGATTGTCGATGTCCTTGGGACCGATGCCCTGATAGGCATAGCCGCGCACCGAACCGCCGCCGCCGGAATAGAAGCGCCGGTCGGCCGGAACATGTTCGAGGCTGGTGCCGACGATCGAACCCAGCGCGACGCGTTCGGCAAGCACGAACTTCGAAGCCGTGTCGAGCGACTGATAGGCCGACCCCTCGCCCTTCAGCTTGAGGAAGGCGGCGCCGCTCATAATGTCGTAGCTCGGCTCGGCATAGGCCAGCACCCTGAAGCCGCTGGTCGGGTTGAGGCGGTTGTCGCGGTTATCATAGACATATTGCAGCGGAATGCTGGCGATCAGGTATTTGTGCTTGCCGAAAGTGTCGGTGACCCTGGAATAGTCGAGCGCGATTTCGGCCGAAACCGTCTGCTTCTTGTCGATGTCGTAGGACAGGCCAGTGCTGCCCTTGACCGAAAAATGGTCGTAGGCGTCGGGATGTTCGAGCACGGTCTTGACGCTGGCGATGAATTTTGAAGCTGGCCCGACCACCCCCGGCTTTTCGAACATGATGCCGGCATTGTAGTTGAGTTCGCTGAGATCGTTGCTGCCAATGCCGCTGATCTTGCCGTCGATGCGCAGCTTTTCGGCCCGGCCGAACAGATTGCGATGGCCCCAATAGCCTTCGAGGCCGAGCCCCTCGGTGTTGGAGAACGTGCCGCCAACGCCAAAATAGCGCGGCTTGCGCTCGCTGACCTGGACGCCGATCGGGATGTTGCCATCGGCGTCTAGCTGGTCTGCTTCCTTCAGCGTGACGCTGTTGAACACTTCCAGCCCGAGCAGCCGGTCGCGGGCATCGTCGATCTCGTCAGGAGAATATTTCCGGCCGCGTTTCAGCCCGGTCATGTATTCGGTAAACTCGCGATCGACCTTCTCGGTTCCCTCGACGGTGGTGTCGCCATAGCCGGCTACTGGTCCGGCGGCCACCGTCAGCGTCACGTCGAGCGTCGAGGTGTTGTGCTCGGCGACGATCTGCCGATCGGTGATCCGGGCCAGCGGCCGGCCCTCCTGCTTCAGCGCCCGCACAATCAGCGCTTCGGACTTGAGCACGGCGCCCGAACCGGCATCGCCGCCGGCGATCAGGCCGAAATCGGCGCTCGCAAGCCCGGCGGCATCGCCTTCCAGCCGGATATTGCCGAGCGTGAATTTGGGCCCGCTGGCGATGCTGATCACCACCGGGATCGGCTGCGGACCGGTAAATTCGGCATCCGGAGGCAAATCGTCGAGCGCCTTGCCCTGGATGGTGATGGTCACGACGCCTTCATAGCGGGCATCTGAATAGAGGGCGGCGACCAGCTGCTCGCGGTCGCTGCGCGCCTTGGCTAGGAGGCCGAGCGAACCGGAAACCGGACGCTCTTCGTCGGCTTTCAGCGTCGAGGCGTTTTCGAGCTTCTTGACCAGGTCCTTGTCGGCATCGGGCGCCTCGATGCTGACGGAATAGCGCAGCGGGTCGACGATATCGGCGTCCTCGTCATTAGACGAACCCCACAATTTGATGCCGAAAATCTCGAAGGCCGCCGCCGACCCCGATTCGGAGGCGAGCACGGTCGAGCACACCAACGCCAAAATCAGCGCGCGCGAAAGCGCACGCCGTGGCGCGGTTCCTTTCGACATCTGCGCTTCACACGCCGGCATTAAGACAACCTAGGTTACAAAACTAAAATTGGAATGAAGTTTTGAAGCGCTCGTAAAGGGGCCACAATCCAATTGTCTGAAATAGGCAGGGCTTGGAATTCACACCTTCTGCGTTGCCGCAAGAAAGCGTGATCCCTTTCCCTGTGGATGAACTGTCGGCATACCGGCCATTTGCCGGTTTGGGAACCGTTGGCAGGCGGAAACCTGCCCGTCCTCGTGTTGACAAGCTTGACTGAAGCTTGAACAAGCCTTGGACGTCAGCAGTGTCTGGAGGGTGTTATGGCAATGCGCGCGGCCCGTGGTCTGTCTATCCTGATCCTTCTCTTTTTCGCCTGGGGAGCTGTCGCGCAAGCGGCCGAAGCCCGCCGGGTGGTGACCTCAAACAATTCCGACTATTTCGGTTTCGATCTCAGATCGGACCAGAATGTCAGCCTCGATCAGTGCAAGACCACATGCCTCGGCGACCCCGCCTGCCGCGCCTTCACCTACAACAACAAGGCCAAGTGGTGCTTCCTCAAATCCGATTACAACCAGTTGAAACCCTTCAGCGGCGCTATCGCGGGCAAGGTCGTCAATGTCGATGGTGACCCCGATATCGGCGCCCCGCCGGAACTTGCCTTCTTTCCCAACTGGATGGCCGATCAGGCCCAGCAGTACCGCAACAAGCTGACCGATCCGGCCTATGACAAGCCGACCGAGGGTCTGGAAGCGCTCCGCGCCGCGGCCGAACAGGCCGCACTGACCGGCGACCATGCCCAGGCCATGAACAAATACGAGGCTGCCGTTTCGGTCCTGCCCGATGACGCCCAGCTGTGGCTCGGCCTGGCCCGCGAAACGCTTGCCCAGCAGCCGGCTAATGGCAGCTCGGGAGCTTATAATTTGCCGGTCAAGGGTACGTCGGCAGCCTTCAACGCCTACAAATTGCTGCGCACCACCAAGACCCGCGCCGAGGTGCTGGCACTGATGGGTAACGGCCTCGACCGCCGCGATCTCTACCGTCCGGCCCTGCAGGCCTATGAGGCGAGCCTCGCGCTGGTCAGTTCGCCGGCGGTCAAGGCAGAATATGAGGATCTCAAGGCCCGCAAGGGCTTCCGCGTCATCGATCACTCCATCGATGCCGACACCAGCGCGCCGCGCATCTGCGCGCAGTTCTCCGAGGAGCTGGTCAAGACCGGCGTCGATTATGCCCAGTTCGTCACCGTCGACAACCAGCCGCCCAAGGGCGTCGAGGCCAAGGACAAGCAGATCTGCGTCGAAGGCCTGGAACACGGCCAGCATTACGAAGTGACCTTCCGCGCCGGCCTGCCTGCGGCGATCGGCGAAGTCACCGCCGCCCCTGTCGTGCTGTCGATCTATGTCCAGGACCGCGCACCGTCCGCCCGCTTCACCGGCGACAGCTTCGTACTGCCGGCCGGCGCCCGTCGCGGCATCCCGGTCGTCACCGTCAACATGACCGCCGCGCAGATGAAGCTTTATCGCATCGGCGATCGTTCGCTGGCGCAGCTTTTGTCCGGCTACCAGTTCCTGAAGCAGCTCGACGGCTACGACATCTCGAGCATTTCCGACCAGATGGGCGAACCGGTCTGGCAGGGACAGCTCGACATCGCCAACGACCTCAACAAGGACGTCACGACCTCGTTCCCGGTCGACGAGGCCTTGCCGCAGCGCAAGCCCGGCGTCTACGTGCTGACCGCGCAGCCGGTCAACGACAATGGTGAGGACAGCTACAATTCGCTTGCCACACAGTGGTTCGTCGTCTCCGACATCGGCCTGTCGACCTATACCGGCCAGGATGGGCTCAACGTCTTTACCCGCTCGCTCGGCACCGCCAAGCCGATTGCCGGCGCGGAACTGACGCTGCTGGCCAGGAACAATGAAATCCTCGGCACCGCAACCAGCGACGCCGAAGGCCATGCCGTCTTCAACCCCGGCCTGACGCGCGGCGACGGCGGCATGGTGCCGGCCGTGCTGATGGCCAAGCAGGGCGACAACGACTTCGTCTTCCTCGACATGGGCCGCGCCGGCTTCGATCTTTCCGATCGCGGCGTCTCCGGACGTGCCGCACCTGGCGCGCTCGATGTCTATGCCTGGACCGAACGCGGCATCTACCGCGCCGGCGAGGACGTGCATGTCGCAGCCCTTGCCCGCGACGGCGCCTCCAAGGCGGTCGAGAACCTGCCGCTGACCTTCATCTTCACCCGTCCCGACGGCGTCGAAAACCGCCGCATTGTCGCCGACGGCGTCTCGGCCGGCGGTTATGCCGTCGACCTGCCGCTTGAAGCCAACGCCATGCGCGGCACCTGGACGGTGTCGATCTACACCGATCCCAAGCAGGCCGCCGTCTCCAGCCAGATGTTCCTAGTCGAAGACTTCGTGCCGGATCGCATCGAGTTCGACATGAAGTCCGACAAGCAGGAGATCGCACAGGGCGAAACCGCCAACATCGACATTGACGGCCGCTTCCTCTATGGCGCGCCGGCCGCCGGCCTCGCGCTCGAAGGCGAGCTGACGCTGTCGACGGCGCGCGATTGGGACCGTTTCGCCGGCTATTCGTTCGGCCTCGCCGACGAACAGTCGGCCGAGCCTTCGGTCACCCCTTTCACCGGTCTTCCCGTGGTGGGCGATGACGGCAAGGCGACCTTCCCGGTCACGGTCGACCAGTTGCCCGCCACGACCAAGCTGGTCGACGCCAAGGTCACGGTGCGCATGCGCGAAACCGGCGGCCGCGCCATTGAGCGCTCGCTCCACATCGGCATTCGCCCGCAAGGCCACATGATCGGCATCCGTCCGGATTTCGAGGACAATGAAGTGCCGCAGGGCGGCACCGCCAAATTCAGCCTGATCGCGGTCGATCCCGACGGCAAACGCGAAACGTTGAAAGGCGCGCAGTGGTCGCTGGTCAAGGTCGAACGCAATTACCAGTGGTACCGCAACAACAACTCCTGGAACTACGAGCCGGTCACCTTCACCAAGTCGATCGCCAATGGCCAGGTCGATCTCAGCGCCGATGCCGAGGCGACCGTGACGATGCCGGTCGACTGGGGCCAGTACCGGCTTGAGATCGAGACCGCCGACCCCGAGGGCCCGGCGACCAGCTATGAGTTCGACGCCGGCTGGTATGTCTCCTCGACCTCCACCGAAACCCCCGACGGGCTCGAAATCGCCCTCGACAAGGACAGCTACGCCGCCGGCGAAGTGGCCAAGCTAAAAGTATCGCCGCATTTTGCCGGCGAACTGCTGGTCACCATCGGCGCCGACAAGCTGCTCAAGACCGTCACGGCAACCGTTCCGGCCGGTGGCAGCACCGTCGACATCCCGGTCGGCGACGACTGGGGCGCCGGCGCTTACATCACCGCGACCCTGTTCAGGCCGGGCGATGCGCAGGAAACACGCATGCCGGCGCGCGCCATCGGCGTGAAATGGCTGACGGTCGATCCGGGCTCGAAGAAGCTCGCCGTCACCTTGACGCCGCCCGACAAGACCATGCCGCGCCAGCAGCTGTCGATCCCCGTTTCGGTGGCTGGCGTTGCACCGGGCAGCAATGCCTACGTCACGGTCGCGGCCGTCGATGTTGGCATTTTGAACCTCACCAACTACAAGGCGCCGGATCCGGAGGACTGGTATTTCGGCCAGCGCATGCTGGGGCTTGAAGTCCGCGACATCTATGGCCGTCTCATCGACGGCTCGCTCGGCACCACCGGCAAGCTCAGGACCGGCGGTGACGGCGCCGCCATGCAGACGCAAGGCAGCCCGCCGACTGAAAAGCTGGTCGCCTTCTTCTCCGGCCCGGTCCAGCTCGATGCCGACGGCAAGGCAAGGATCGACTTCGACATCCCTCAGTTCAACGGCACCGTGCGCGTCATGGCTGTCGCCTGGACCAAGGATGCGGTCGGCCATGCTTCGACCGACGTCATTGTCCGCGATCCGGTGGTGATCACGGCCGGCTTGCCGCGCTTCCTGGCGCCGGGTGATGCCGCTGTCATGCGGCTCGACGTCGCCGACACGGACGGCCCGGAGGGCGACTATGCGTTGTCGATCGCAACGACAGGCGACCTCTCGACCGGCGACAAGCCGTTGCCTGAAAAGCTGACGCTGGCCAAAGGCAAGCGCCAGACGCTGACCGTGCCGCTGATTGCACAGACGGCGGGCAATGCCTCGATCACCATCAAACTCGCCCATGGCGACGGAACCGCCGTGGAACAGACGCTCTACGTCCCGGTGCGCCCGGCGCAATTGCCTGTCACCACCCGTCTGGTCGTCGACCTCAAGGGCAATGGCGGCTCGCTGCGCGTCGACAAGGAGCTGCTCGCGGCAAGCCTTCTCGACGGCGCCTCGGTCAGCGTCGGCGTTTCGCAGGCCGCCGCCTTCGACGTGCCGTCGCTGCTGATGACGCTCGACCGCTACCCCTATGGTTGCGCCGAGCAGACCACCAGCCGCGCCATGCCGCTGCTCTACGTCAACGATCTGGCGTCCTCCATCGGCATGGCAAGCGACCCCGATCTGCACGACCGTGTCCAGGCCGCCATCTACAAGGTGCTGAGCTACCAGGCTTCGGCCGGCAGCTTCGGCCTGTGGGGTCCGGGCTCCGGCGATCTGTGGCTCGATTCCTATGTCACCGACTTCCTGACCCGGGCGCGCGAGCAGAACTACGACGTGCCGGCTCTGGCGATGAGCCAGGCGTTGAGCAATCTGCAGAACTCGGTCGGCTACGACCAGGACGTCCAGGATCGCGGCAGCGAAATCGCCTACGCGCTCTATGTTCTGGCCCGCAACAAGAAGGCCTCGGTCGGCGATCTGCGCTACTACGCCGACACCAAGCTCGAAGCCTTCTCAAGCCCGATGGCCGTCGCCCAGCTGGCAGCGAGCCTGGCGCTCTACGGCGACGCGCAACGTTCGGAAGCGACCTTCCAGACGGCGCTGCAGCTGGCCAAGTCGACCACCGAATACGACTACTACCGGTCCGACTATGGCTCGCGGCTGCGTGACGGCGCCGCGATTCTGGCGCTCGCCGCCGAATCGAAGCCGGTGCCGACCATCGTGCCGGAGCTGATCCGGTTGGTGGCCAGGGAACGCGCCGATGCGCGCTGGACCAGCACGCAGGACGAGTCCTGGATGCTTCTGGCGGCCCGCGCGCTGAAGTCGGGCAACGACTCGATCAAGCTGTCGGTCAACGGCGCGCAGCATGCCGGGGGGTATTCCACCCAGCTAAGCGGCAGCGATATCGCCGACAGCCCGCTGACCATCGCCAACACCGGCTCGACGCCGCTGCAGGCGGTCGTCACCACGGTCGCCTCGCCGGCCCAGCCCTTACCGGCCGGCGGCGACGGTTTCACGATCGACCGCACCTACTACAAGCTCGATGGCACCGAGGCCAACGTCACCGAGGCGACGCAGAACGAACGCTATGTGGTCGTGCTCAAGATCTACGAGCAGAACCGCTGGCCGTCGCGCCTGCTGATCACCGATTTGTTGCCGGCCGGCTTCGAAATCGACAATCCGGGCCTGGTCTCCAGCGCCCAATTGTCGAACTTCACCTGGCTGGCGCAGACCGACGCCGCCCATCTCGAATTCCGCGACGACCGTTTCGTCGCGGCATTCAACCCCAATGACGGCGACGGCGACCGCAACATCATGCTGGCCTATGTCGTGCGTGCGGTGACGCCGGGCACCTATGCCCATCCAGCAGCCACGGTGGAGGACATGTACCGGCCGCAGTACTCGGCCCGCACCGCCGCCGGCATGATGGAGATCAAGACGCCTTAAGGCGCCTTGATAGACGTAGCGATGGCGCTGCCCTTCATCCGCCTTCCGGCCCCTTCTCCCCGTATAGTAACGGGGAGAAGGGGACTATCGCGAATTTCGCTGCTTGTTCTGCCACGTTGGCAATTGGCGAAACCATCGGCGACAGCGTCTTTCTCCCCGTCTCTATACGGGGAGAAATGTCCGGCAGGACAATGAGGGGCGGCGCCATGTTCTCCAGGAAATTCGTTCGCCGCATAGCCATCACAGCAACTACTGTCGCCGGCCTTGCAGTCCTCTCCACCGCCACCCTTTGGCAGCTCGACCGCGCCTTCCCGCCGCCGCTGCCCGAAAAGCTCACCGTCTCGACCGAAGTCCAGGATCGCGACGGCCAGCTGTTGCGCGCCTTCGCCACGCCGGACGGCTACTGGCGGCTCGACACACACCTCGACCAGGTCGACAAGCAGTTCGTTGACATGCTTGTCACCTATGAAGACAAACGTTTCTGGGACCATGACGGCGTCGACGTGCTGGCGTTGGCGCGCGCTGCCGGTCAGCTCGTCACCAACGGCCATATCGTCTCGGGCGGCTCGACGCTGTCGATGCAACTCGCCCGGCTGATCGAGCCGCGCGAAAGCCGCAGCCTCGGCTCCAAGCTCAAGCAGATGCTGCGCGCCATCCAGATCGAGCGGCGGCTGTCCAAGCAAGAGATCCTCGAACGCTACCTGACCTTGGCGCCCTATGGCGGCAATCTCGAAGGCGTGCGCGCCGCGTCCCTCGCCTATTTCGGCAAGGAGCCGAAGCGGCTGACGGTCTCGGAAGCCGCCTTGCTCGTAGCGCTGCCGCAATTGCCGGAAAAGCGCCGGCCCGACCGCAATCTCGACATCGCGCACGCCGCCCGCGACCGCGTGCTGACCCGCATGGTTTCATCAGGCCTGCTTGGCGAGCGTGAGGCAGCGCGTGCAGCACTTGACGATGTCTCGGGCCTGCGCCGCAAACTGCCGGCGCTGGCGCCGCACGCCGCCTATGCCATGCTGCCCAAGGCCGTGCCCGGCAAGCCGCTGCAGCTGACGATCCGCAAAAGCGTCCAGCAAGGGCTGGAACAGGTGGCGCGCGATGCTGCGATCAAGCTCGGCCCTCGCCTCTCCGTCGCCATGGTCATGGCCGATGCCCGCACCGGCGACATTCTCGGCGAAGTCGGATCGGCCGACTTCTTCGACGCCAGCCGCTCCGGCTGGATCGACATGACCAAGATCGTGCGCTCGCCCGGCTCGACGCTGAAGCCGTTCATCTATGGCCTCGCCTTCGAGCAGGGGCTGGTGGCGCAGGAAATGCTGATCGAGGACAGCCCGGTCGATTTCGGCGGCTACCGGCCGAAGAATTTCGACATGGGCTACCAGGGCGATGTCTCGATCCGCCAGGCGCTGCAGCTGTCGCTCAACGTGCCGGCGATCCGTGTGCTTGATTCGGTCGGCCCGGCACGGCTGATGGCGCGCTTCCGCCAGGCCGGCGTCAGCCCGGTGCTGCCGGTCAACGAGGCGCCGGGCCTCGCCATCGGCCTCGGCGGCGTCGGCGTGACGCTGCGCGATCTCGTCCAGCTCTATACCGGGCTCGCCAATGGCGGCAAGGCGAACACGCTGCATGACGGCACCGAGCCCGCCAATGCCGAGCGCACCACCGCCACCATTCTCGACGCCCAGGCGAACTGGCAGATCACCGACATATTGTCCGGCGTGAAGCCGCCCGAGGGCGCCTTGCAGCGCGGCATTGCCTACAAGACCGGGACCTCCTACGGCTATCGCGACGCCTGGTCGGTCGGTTTTGACGGCCGCTACGTGCTGGGCGTCTGGGTCGGTCGCGCCGATGCCGGCGCGGTGCCCGGCCTGTCCGGCTATATCTCGGCCGCCCCCATCCTGTTCGAAGGCTTTGTCCGCTCGGGCCTCGCCGCCGTGCCGCTGCCCAGCCAGCCGGCCGGCGTCGTCAAGGCCAGGCGCGAAGATCTGCCGGTGACACTGGCGCGCTTCGGCGCCGGCGCCGACGGGCTGGTACAGGCAGGCCCGACCGAGCCGGCGCCGACGATCATTTTTCCGCCCAACGGCGCCCGCGTCGATCTCGCCACCAATTCCGCCGATGCTTCGCCGCTGGTGCTGAAGCTGCAAGGCGGCCGCGCGCCATTCCGCTGGCTCGCCAACGGCAAGCCGCTCGTCGGCATCGACCGCCGCCGTACCGCGACCTGGCTGCCCGACGGCGCCGGCTATTCGACGCTCACCGTCATTGACGCTGTGGGCCGCGCGGCCAGCGTGAAGGTGTTCGTTGAATAGACTCCGTCAGGCGATTCAAAGCATTGGACTTTGCGTCCTCATGCCTTTCGTCTTCGCTCTGCCCGCCTCCGCCGATCCCCTGCCCGCCGGCTTTGTCCGCCTTGCCGATGTCGATCCCACAATCCGCCAGGACATCCGCTATGCCGGCCTGGAAAACTTCCTGCATCGCAAGACCGACGGCTATGACGCGCCGGTCTGCATCCTCACAAGGCAGGCGGCGCAAGCGCTGTCCCGCGTGCAAAAGACGCTCACTTTCGACGGCCTGACGCTGGTCGTCTTCGACTGCTACCGGCCGGCTCGCGCCGTCGCCGACATGGGCAAATGGACCAGGGAGGGCGGCCCGTCCGACCCACAATGGTATCCCAAGATCAAGCGCGGCGACCTCATCGCCAAGGGCTATATCGGCGAACTGTCCACCCATTCACGCGGTTCGACCGTCGATGTCGCCATTGCCCGCAGCGATGGCAAAAGCACATCATCCGCTGCCTGCGGTGCTACGGGTGCCGGCACGCTCGATTTCGGCACCAGCTTCGACTGTTTGGATCCGGCGAGCGAAACTGCCCACCGCCCGCTCGCGGCCGATGCGGCGGCCAACCGCAAAAGACTGCTCGATGCCATGCGCGCCGGCGGCTTCAAGAATTATGCGCGCGAATGGTGGCACTACACGCTGGCAAACGAGCCGTTTCCGAGGCAGCGCTTCGACTTCCCCGTCACTGCGAATTGAAACCACCCAGCTGCTTCGACGAATCTCCGCCGCAACAGTCTTGCCTCCGCGCTGGCTGCTTCTACATAGCGCCGGACCGGCCTGAGTCGGCCTAGGCTAATATGAGGAAAATGTTTCCTCTCAGCGCGCAATATCGGCGAAAAATTGCTTCAAGGGGGCAAAAAAGGCAACGTTGAATGCATCTAATTTCTATCAATTCGATAGAGTTCAGCCGTCATCAACGGAGGCGGAAATGACCAACCCTCATTTCAGGAAACTGCTCGGCGCACTGGTCGCCACATCGATCCAGTTCGGCACGCTCGGTTTCGCGTTTGCCGATACCACCATTCTCAACGTGTCCTACGATCCGACACGCGAACTCTACAAGGCGTATGACGAGGCCTTTGTCGCCCACTGGAAGGCCGAGACCGGCGAAACGGTCACCATCCAGCAATCGCACGGCGGATCGGGCGCCCAGGCCCGCGCCGTAATTGACGGCCTCGACGCCGATGTGGTGACGCTGGCCCTTGAAGGCGACATCAACGCCATCGTCACCAAGTCTAAGAAGATCAATCCGGACTGGCGCAAAAAGTTCGAGAACAATTCGGCGCCCTACACCTCAACCATCGTCTTCCTGGTCCGCAAGGGCAACCCGAAGGGCATCCACGACTGGAGCGATCTGGTCAAGGACGGTGTCCAGGTGATCACGCCGAACCCGAAAACATCGGGCGGCGCGCGTTGGAACTATCTCGCCGCCTGGGCCTACGCCAACGCCAATGACGGCGGCGACGAAGCCAAGAACAAGGAATTCGTCGGCAAGCTCTACGCCAATGCTCCGGTGCTCGACACCGGTGCCCGCGGCTCGACCGTCACCTTCGCGCAAAAGGGCATTGGCGACGTGCTGATCGGCTGGGAAAACGACGCCTATCTGGCACTCAATGAATTCGGCGCCGACAATTTCGAGATCGTGTATCCGCCGACCTCGATCCTGGCCGAGCCGCCGGTGGCGATCGTCGACGCCAATGTCGACGCCAAGGGCACCCGCAAGGTCGCCGAAGCCTATCTCGGCTGGCTCTACTCCAAGGAAGCCCAGACGATCATTGCCAAGAACCACTACCGTCCGGCGAAGCCCGAACTGGTGGATCCGGCGGATATTCCGAAGACGCCTGAAATCAAGCTGATCTCCATCGACGATCCGCTTTTCGGCGGCTGGAAGAAAGCACAGCCTTATCATTTCGGCGACGGTGGTATATTCGACCAGATCTACAAGCCGGCCCAGTGAGCTAAAATCTAGATCAGGACCACATGACCATAGCACCCGCCAAGGCGGGGTGGCGGTTCAGACAGCCGAGCGTCATTCCGGGTTTCGGACTGACGCTCGGCTTCTCGCTTGCCTACCTCACGCTTATCATCCTCATTCCCCTGTCGGGCCTCATCTGGCGTTCGGCAGCCCTCGGCTGGACCGATTTCTGGGCGATCGCCACGGACCGCCGCACCCTCAACGCGCTCGAAATCAGCTTCGGCGCCGCCTTCATCGCGGCGGCTGTCAACGTCGTCTTCGGCACGCTCGTCGCCTGGGTGCTGGTGCGCTACCGCTTCCCCGGCCGCCGCATCGTCGACGCCATGGTCGACCTGCCCTTCGCGCTGCCGACGGCAGTGGCCGGCATCGCGCTGACCACGCTCTATGCGCCCAATGGCTGGATCGGCCATCTGCTGGCGCCGCTTGGCATCAAGGTCGCCTATACCCCGCTCGGCATCGTGGTGGCATTGGTCTTCATCGGCCTGCCCTTCGTCGTGCGCACGGTGCAGCCGATCATGGAGGAGATCGACAAGGAAGTGGAAGAGGCGGCCGCCACGCTTGGCGCCAACCGCTTCCAGATCATCACCCGCATCCTGTTTCCGGGACTGGCGCCGGCCATCGTCACCGGTTTCTCGCTGGCCTTCGCACGCGGCGTCGGCGAATACGGCTCGGTCATCTTCATCGCCGGCAACCTGCCCTACAAGTCGGAGATCGCGCCGCTTCTGATCGTCATCCGGCTGGAGGAGTACAACTATCCGGCAGCGACCGCGATCGCCGCGATCATGCTTTTGCTGTCGTTCCTGATGCTGCTGGTCATCAACCTGGCGCAGTCATGGAGTCGCAAGCGCTATGGCTGACCCCGAAATCAAATCCTACGAGCCGCATCACGAGAGCCAGTCGGCGGCGGTGACCGAAAGCCTGCCGGTGCGGCTGCTGCTGATGGCGGTGGCCTTCGCCTTCCTCGTCATCTTCGTCCTCCTGCCGCTGATCATCGTCTTTCACGAGGCGCTGGCCAAAGGCCTCGGCGCCTACACGGAATCGCTGTCCAATCCCGATACGCGTTCGGCGATCCGGCTGACCCTGCTGGTGGCGGCCATCGCCGTGCCGCTCAACGTTGTCTTCGGCATCTCCGCCGCCTGGGCGATCGCCAAGTTCGAATTCAAGGGCAAGGCGTTCCTGACCACGCTGATCGACCTGCCATTCTCCGTCTCGCCCGTCATCTCAGGCCTGGTCTATGTGCTTTTGTTCGGCGCTCAGGGGCTGCTCGGCGAATGGCTGAAGGCGCACGGCATCCAGATCCTGTTCGCCGTGCCGGGCATCGTGCTTGCCACCGTCTTCGTCACCTTCCCCTTCGTCGCCCGCGAACTGATCCCGCTGATGCAGGAACAGGGCAATGGCGATGAGGAGGCGGCGCTCTCGCTCGGCGCCAATGGCTGGCAGACTTTCTGGTATGTGACGCTGCCCAACGTCAAATGGGGATTGCTCTACGGCGTGCTTCTGTGCAACGCCCGCTCGATGGGCGAATTCGGCGCGGTCTCGGTCGTGTCCGGCCACATACGCGGGCTGACCAACACCATGCCGTTGCATGTCGAAATCCTCTACAACGAGTACAACGCCGTCGGCGCCTTTGCCGTCGCTTCGCTGCTTGCCGGCCTGGCGCTGGTCACGCTGGTCTTGAAAACACTTCTCGAGATGCGCTACGGCGCCGAGATCGCCGCGACGCGCGGACACTGATAGAGGGATTTTCATGGAAGTTCGCGTTGCCAACGTGCGCAAGGAGTTTGACCGGTTCCCGGCCCTCCATGACGTATCGCTTGACATCAAGTCGGGTGAGCTGATCGCGCTGCTGGGGCCGTCGGGTTCCGGCAAGACGACACTGCTCAGATTGATTGCAGGGCTCGAGCGGCCGACGCGCGGAAAGATCTTCTTCGGCGACGACGATGCCTCGCAGAAGTCGATCCAGGAGCGCAATGTCGGCTTCGTCTTCCAGCACTATGCGCTGTTCCGGCACATGACGGTCGCCGACAATATCGGCTTTGGCCTGAAGGTCCGGCATGGGCCGTCGCGCCCGCCGGCGGCGGAGATCCGCCGCCGCGCGTCAGAGCTCCTCGACCTTGTCCAGCTTTCCGGCCTGGAAAAGCGCTACCCAGCACAGCTTTCCGGCGGCCAGCGCCAGCGCGTGGCGCTTGCCCGCGCCATGGCGATCGAGCCCAAAGTGCTTTTGCTCGACGAGCCGTTCGGCGCGCTCGATGCGCAGGTGCGTAGGGAATTGCGCCGCTGGCTGCGCGAGATCCACGACCGCACTGGCCACACCACCGTCTTCGTCACCCACGACCAGGAAGAGGCGTTGGAGCTTGCCGACCGTGTCGTGGTGATGAGCCAGGGCCGGATCGAGCAGGTCGGCTCGGCCGACGAGATCTACGACACGCCGAACTCACCCTTCGTCTACTCCTTCATCGGTGAATCGAGCACGCTTCCCGTAAAGGTCGAGGACGGCCAGGTCTGGATCGCCGACCGGCCGATCGGGCTGTCCGCGCCGCATGCGCCGAGTGGCGAGGCAGTCCTCTACTTCCGCCCGCACGATGTCGAACTGCTCGACGGGTGCAGCGGCTGCATCGCCGGCACGGTCGCCGCCAGCCGCCGCGTCGCCGGCACCAGGCGCGTCGAACTCGAAATTGGCGGCGAACGCCAGCGCGTCGAGATCGAACTCCCCGTCGACCATCCAGCGGCGCAGAAGAGCCGGGTGGCGTTCAGGCCGCGGCGGTGGAAGCTTTTCCCGGCGGCATAGTCCTCGACGTCTAATCCTCGATCAGTTGCTACTCCAGCCAGTTCTCGACCTTAAGGCCCTTAATCCGGCTGAACTCGCCGGTATTGGCTGTTACCAGCGTGATCCCCAGCGCACAGGCGTGGGAAGCAATGAAAAGGTCATTGTGGCCGATCGGCTGGCCCCGGGCCTCCAGCTCGGCACGAAGTGCGCCGTATTCGCTATCCACCGGCACATCGAGTGGCAGCACAGGTAACTCCGCCAGCAATTCCTCGACCTTGG
This sequence comes from Mesorhizobium caraganae, assembly GCF_016836705.1. Classification (GTDB taxonomy): domain Bacteria; phylum Pseudomonadota; class Alphaproteobacteria; order Rhizobiales; family Rhizobiaceae; genus Mesorhizobium; species Mesorhizobium caraganae. The sequence continues at coordinate 182,216 of NZ_JAFCGY010000006.1, forward strand.
CGAGCAGCTTGGCCGATCCCTTGCGGGCGCAACCATAACGCAGCTCCGAGGCAATGACGATGCTGGTGCACAGGGCGCCGTCTCCCTCGCGAGCCGCCGCACCGGCGGCTTTGCCAGCCGGATTTCGGATCATGTCGCTGATGATGTTGATGTCGAGCATGAAACGCATCAGAAGATGTCCTCGGGCCTGACGGGCACATCACGGATCTCGGGAAAGTCGTCTTCAGGACCAAGCGGCGGCTCTTTCGCCCATTGGGCAAGCAGTGCCGTGAGGCCGGGTTTGCGGACCGGCTCGATGATCAGACGGTCGCCGTCGCGGCTGATCAGGACTTTTTCGCCGGGAAGCTCGAACTCGACGGGAATGCGCACCGCCTGGCTGCGGTTGTTGCGAAAGAGCTTCGCTTCCCTCGGCGGCGTTGAATGGCGGTGTTGCGGCATGGCTGCTCATCCTTGTATATGCCATATGTATATGCCAAAACGGCAAGATGCAATCATTCTGCGACGCATTGGAAGGAAATCCTACCAACCGGCTGTTTCGGCAATACTTTTTCTCACCACCAGATGGCAGGCCCCGTCCCCGTGTCTGGCGGCGCTGGACATGGTCCTATTATGTTGGCGCATTATATCGGTGCATTCGAACCGGCATTCCCAAGGAGCCTTTTTCATGAAGCGATTTTTCCTCAGCGTCGCCACCGCCGCCAGCCTGTTCCTCGCCTCCTCGCAAGCCTGGTCGGCCGACAAATTGCTCAACGCTTCCTATGATGTCGGGCGCGAATTGTTTGTCCAGATGAACAAGGCTTTCATCGCCGGCCATCCCGGCGTCACCGTCGACCAGTCGCATGCCGGCACCTCGGCACAGGCGCGCGCCATCGCCGAAGGCCTTGGCGCTGACGTGGTAACCTTCAACCAGGTCACCGACATCGACTTCCTGGTCAAGAAGGGCCTGGTCTCCGCCGACTGGCAGAAGGATTTCCCCGACAACGCCTCGCCCTTCTATTCGCTGCCGTCCTTCCTGGTGCGCGCCGGCAATCCCAAGCACATCAAGGACTGGAACGACCTCGTGCGCGACGACGTGCAGGTGATCTTCCCCAACCCGAAAACCTCGGGCAATGCGCGCTACACCTATCTGGCGGCGACCGCCTACGCCAAGGAGGCCTTCAAGGGCGACGACGCCAAGGTGAAAGAGTTCGTCACCAAGCTGTTCAACAACGTGCCGATCTTCGATACGGGCGGCCGCGCCGCCACCACGACCTTCGTCCAGCGCGAGATCGGCGACGTGCTGATCACCTTCGAGTCGGAAACGCGCGGCATCCGCAAGGAGTATGGTGACGACAAGTTCGAACAGGTTACCCCAACTGTCAGCCTGCTCGCCGAATTTCCTGTGGCGATCGTCGATAAGGTCGCCGACGAGCACGGCACGCGCGATCTGGCTAAATCCTATCTCGACTTCCTCTACACGCCGGAGGGCCAGAATATTGCGGCTGAAAATGGCCTGAGAATCCGCAATGCTGAAGTCGCGGCCAAATACAAGGCTGACTTCCCCGATGTCCGCCTGCTGACGGTGGAAGAGGTCTTCGGCGGCTGGGACAAGGTGCAGAAGGAACACTTCGCCGCCGGCGGCCTGCTTGACCAGACCTACGGCAGCCGCTGATATCAGCAGCACCCGACCTGAAACGGAACAAGAAAGCCGGCTCTTTGCCGGCTTTTTCGTTTTTGCGCGCCGAACAAACAGCTTCCCCCGAATCCGGCGGCATATGTGAAAAACGTTACAAAGAATCAACGCGTTTATGCCTAACCTCTCAACCGGGCGGCTTGTTCTACGCGAAACCGGGTCGTTCAGGCGAAACGTCATGATTTGCACACAAACAACCGCCAGATGCGGGTGGTTGGGGTTTTCATGAACTGAATCGGGCATGCTTACCAAAAAAGGCAAATACGGCCTCAAGGCCCTCGTGCATCTTTCCGGCCTGCCGGTCGGCCAGCTTGCATTCGTCAACGACATTGCGGTCGCCAACAACATCCCGAAGAAATTCCTGGATGCAATTCTGGGCGAGCTGCGCAATGCCGGTTTTGTGCTGAGCCGCAAGGGCAAGGAAGGCGGCTATCGCCTCGCCCGGCCCGCTTCCGAGATCAAGATCGGCCACGTCGTGCGCGTGCTTGACGGACCGCTCGCGCCGATCCCTTGCGCCAGCCGCACCCAGTACCAGCGCTGCGAGGATTGCGACGAGGCGACCTGCCAGGTCCGGCACATGATGCTGGAGGTGCGCCAGGCCATCGCCGAGGTGCTGGACAACAGAAGCCTCGCCGCCATGCGCGACGCCGACAATGACGATTTTCCGGTCGAACTGACGTCGCAGATCTAGATAAGTTCGAACCTTGAATGGCGTTCACCATGGCCTGCGGGCGCCGATTGCGCGCTCGTGGCACACGCAGTAAAGCGATTTTCGGAAGCGCAAGAACAGGTGGACACCGATCGGATGAGGCTGCCGTGGTTGGGAAAATCCCGGAAAGCCGATCGGACACCGTCGTCCGCCGTCATTTACCATACTGAAATCATCGCCGATCTCCTGGTGCCCGAGCGGGCCGAGCATGTGCGCTTCTTCAGCCGCAAGCTGGTTCGCCCCGGCAAGTTGCGTACCTTCAACAACAGGGATTTTCGCGAGCTGGTGCTGGCCGCCTTCTATTTCGGCGTCGCGGCATTGCTGCCGGTCAGTTGGTGGGCAGCGATCTGCAGCCGCGTATCGGGGCTGCGCCTCAAGCGCCATATCCGCAAGGACTTCGTGCGCTACGCCGCCGCGACGCGCGCGGTGCTCGGCAACGGCATCGATGCGCAAAGGCAGTTCAGGGCCCTGCTCTACGCCAACCACCGCAGGCGATTGCTGCTTGCCGCGCATCTCGTCGGCCGCCGCTGGTCACCCGATATCCGGCTTGAGGGCCTGGAGGGCCTGCAAGCGGCGCTGGCGCGCGGCCACGGCGCCATCATCTGGTGCGATCAATTCACGGCCCAGACCATCATCGGCAAGCGCGCGCTTTATGAAGCCGGCATCGCGGCGCACCAGCTCAGTGTCAGCGCTCACGGCATCTCCGACTCGACCTTCGGCCTGCGCTTCCTGAACCCGCCAATGGTCCGGGTCGAGAACCGTTTCCTGAAAAGCCGGATCGTCTTCGATCGCGGCGATGCCTACCAGGTCACCGGCCGGATCCAGAAGATCCTTGGCAACAACGGCGTCGTGCTGGTAACCAACACCGTGCATGCCGGTTCGACATTCACCGAAGTCGGGATTGGCGAGAGCGGCTGGACCCACCTCGCCTCGGCGCCGACGAATTTCGCCGCCAGAGGCAAGGCGGCGCTGTTTTCCATGTCGACCTTCGAGACCGATCCGTTCCGCCAGTACCACGCCGTCCTGAGTCCCGAACTGGTGCCGGCCCAGGCGGGAACCGCTGAGCCCACGACAAGGACCGGCGGCGCCAAGAACATGGCATTGCAGGCCGAGTACATCCTGCTCAAGCGCGACCGCTTACTGGAGGCGCTGAAACTCTACCCCGAGCAAATGATGATCTGGTCCGGTGCCGACCGGTTCACCGAACGGCCGGAAAACGCCTTGCCCGATGAGGGTGGTTCATGATTTTGCGCCGGCCAGCAGGCTGGCAACGGCGCTAACGATGTCAGCCACTGGACGTGTGGCGTCGACCGTCAGCGCCTGCTCGTCGGCGCCAGGCGGCTCAAGGATGGCGAACTGGCTGTCGACCAGGCTGGCCGGCATGAAATGCCCCTTGCGGGCGTCGACGCGCCGCTTGGCGGTGACGGGATCGATCTCCAGATAGACGAAAACGATATCTCGGCGGAAACCGCGCAGACGTTCACGATAGCTGCGCTTCAGCGCCGAGCAGGCGGCGACCACGCCCTGGCCGCTGCCGGCCAGGTCCGCGATCCGCTCGCCAATGGCATCGAGCCAGCTTTCGCGAAGCTGATCGGTGAGCGGCTCGCCGCTCGCCATGCGCGCGACGTTTTCGGGTGGGTGCAGCCTGTCGCCTTCGACAAAGACGACCCCTTCCGCTGCTGCCAGCGCCTTGCCGACGGCCGACTTGCCGCAGCCGGCGACGCCCATCACCACGATGGCCCGAGGCACTGAGCCGGCAGCGCCTGTTGGCGCCTGTGCCGTCTTTTCGTCCACGGTCAGCGGCTTGCCGGCGCGCGGCCGTAGAGCAGGAGCATGGCGACGATCACGACGCCATAGATGATCTGTCGGCCGGCTTCAGGCATCTGCATGACCGAAAGGATGGATTGCAGGAGCGTGATCAGGATGACGCCGGCGACAGTGCCGAGATAGGAGCCGCGCCCACCGAGGATCGAGGTGCCGCCCAGCACCACGGCGGCGATCGACGGCAGCAGATAGGCGTCACCCATCGACTGCGCCGCCTTGGAAGCATAGCCGGCGAGAAGCACCCCGCCAAAGGCGGACAGCCCGCCCGATATGGCGAAGGCGATCATCACCACGCGCCGTGTGTCGATGCCGGAGAGATAGGCGGCACGCTCGCGGTTGCCGATGCCGTAGACGCTGCGGCCGAAGCTGGTGCGGGTCAGCATGAGCACCATCGCAGCACCGATCAGCGCCCAGATGATGACGGCGTTGGGCACGCCCGGAATGGTAAAACCTGTCGCGAGATAACGCATGGCGCCGGTGGCCGAATCCTGTGGCGAGAAGCCACCTGTATAGACGACCATGAGCCCTTGCGCGACGGCGTTGGTGGCGAGTGTGATGATCATCGAGGGAATGCGCAGATAGGCGACACCGATGCCGTTGACGACGCCGATCAGCACGCCGCAAAAGATGCCAAACGGAATGGCCAGCGCCACACCGATCGGGCCATAGGCCGCGGCCGCCGCCGCCATCATGGCGCCGACCGCCACCGACCACGGCACCGACAGATCGATCTGGCCGAGCAGGATGACCAGCATCATGCCAGTGGCGATGACACCAAGGAACGACGCCACCTTGAGCTGCTGCAACAGATATTCCGGTGACAGGAAGCTTCTGGAATAGAGGCTGCCGAGAAACAGCAACAGCACGATGCAGGCAAAGGCGGTGAGCACCGCCGGATCGGCGCGGCGGATGAATTTCGGCATGCGCCCGGCGATGCCGCCGATGGTCGTCTCGCTCACAGGAACCACTCCAGCCGGTTGCGGACCCGAAACAGGGCGAAGGCGCCGAGGCTGACCGCGATCAGCAGGATAACGCCCTGGAACAGCGGCTGCCAGAGCGGGTCGAAATCGAAGACGAACAGCAGGTCGCCGATGGTGCGGAAGGCGAGCGCGCCGAAGATGGCCCCGATGGCGCTGCCTTTGCCGCCGAACAACGAAACGCCGCCCAGCACGACGGCGGCGATCGAGAACAGCGTGTAGGCGTTGCCGCTGGCATAGGCCGCGTCGCCCGTATAGGTGAAGAAGGTCAGGAACAGCCCGCCGATCGCCGCCAGCAGCCCGGCAAGCGCGTAGGCGGCGAACTTGCCGCGCCGGATCGGCACACCTGACATGTAGGCCGCCGTCTCGGATGAGCCTGCGGCGTAAGCGGCACGGCCAAGCACCGAACGGCTGAACGGCACCCAGACGATCAGCACCACCGCAAACAGCGCGGCCAGGCTCGCCGGCACCACGCCGAACAGGCGCCCGGTGAGCGCATCGGCCAGATCCTCATTGACCGAGCCGCCCGGGAACGGCCTGAGCAGCAGTGCGATGCCGAAATAGACGGCACCCGTGGCGATGGTGGCCACGATCGGCTGCAGTCGGCCGTAGATGACGATGGCGCCATTGATCGCGCCGCACAACAGCCCGGTGCCGAGCACGGCGACCACGCCCAAGGCGGTCTCGAGGCCGGTGCCGATGACCAGCCAGGAGGCGAGGCAATTGGTCAGCGTGAAGATCATGCCGACGGAAAGGTCGATGCCGGCGGTGATCACCACCAGCGTCTGCGCCATGGCGACGAAGGCGAGCAGCACGCCCTTGTTGGAGGCCGTCTGCACGACATTGGCGGTAAATCCCGCCGGATGGTTCGCGGTGTAGATCGCGAACATGACGATGAAGATGGCGAACGCCAGCAGCGTTCCGCGTTGTTCGGCAAGCCAGTAGCGCCAATCCTTCACGCGTCCGCTCCGTGCCTGGGGGTGGCGTCGCCACCATGGATGTTGAGCGCGCTGGCGATCAGCGCCCGTTCGGTGATCTCGGCGCCGACCAGCTCTCGCTTGACCGCGCCGTCATAGAGCACCAGCACCCGGTCGCAGCAGCCGATCAGCTCGTCATAGTCGGTCGAGTAGAACAGGATAGCGGCACCCGCGTCCGCGAGCTTGCGCATCAGTTGATACAGCTCCTGCTTGGTGCCGACGTCGATGCCGCGCGTCGGATCGTTGAGCAGGATGATGCGCGGCTGGCGCATCAGCCATTTGGCGATGACGACCTTCTGCTGGTTGCCGCCCGACAGCGCGCCGACCGGAATGTCGAGGCCCGCCGTCTTGATTGCCAGCAGCCCCACCATGTCGTCGATCAGCCGCTGCTCGGCGGCGCGGTCGATGATGCCGCCTTTGGACAGCCGGTCGAGAGCCGCGAAGGACAGGTTTTCGCGCACCGTCATTGGCAGCATCAACCCTTCCGTCTTGCGATCCTCGGGGATCAGCGCCATGCCGATCCGGTCGTCGCGCGCCGCCGCCGGGCTGGCGATCGCCACCGGCTTGCCATCGATCAGGATCTCTCCGGAGAGACCGCGCAGCACGCCGAAGAAGGCAAGCAGCAACTCGCGCTGGCCCTGGCCGTCGAGGCCGCCGAGGCCCACCACCTCGCCGGCCGCGACGGTCAGCGAGACATTGTCCAGCCGGTCTGTCCACGACAGGTTGCGCGCTTCGAGCACCGGGGCGGCAGTAGCCGGCAGGCGCACTGGCTTGGGCGGAAAAATATGGCTGTATTCTCGCCCGATCATCAACTCGACGACCTCATTGTCGCTCTTGGAGCCGGCGACATAGCTGGCGACATTGCGGCCGTTGCGAAACACCGTGCACTGGTCAGCGAGCTCTGCGATCTCGTTCATCCGGTGTGAGATGTAGAGCAGTGCCAGCCCTTCCCCACGCAACCGCTTCAGCACCGCGAAGATCTTGGCGACATCGGCGGCAGCCAGCGCCGACGTTGCCTCGTCGAGGATCAGGATGCGCGGCTTCCTTGCCAATGCCTTGGCGATTTCGACCATCTGCCGTCTCGAAAGCGGAAGATCCTTGACCAGCGCCAGCGGATGGATGTCGGCCGCGCCCGCGCGTGCCAGCGCCTCTTCGGCGATGCGGCGCTGCGCCTTGCGGTCGATCATGCCGAACCGGGTCGGCGGGTCGGAAATGACGATGTTGTCGGCGACGCTGAGTTCGGGGACCAGCGACAATTCCTGGAAGATGCAGACGATGCCGGCCTGGTTCGCGGCGGCCGGCGAGGCAAAGCTGACCTCCCGCCCGTCCAGCGTCATGGCCCCCTCGTCGGGCGCCACCACACCGGCCATGACCTTGATCAGCGTCGATTTGCCGGCGCCGTTTTCGCCGAGGATGGCGTGGATGCTGCCTGACGTGACCGAAAGTTCGGCCTTCTCCAGCGCACGCACGCCGCCATAGCGCTTGGAAATGCCTTCCATGCGAAAGAGTGGAACCGCACCGTCCATCAGCCCTCCGGGGCAGTTTTATGGATTGAGATGGCAAATGGTTCGGCGCTGCGGAGCATCCCGCGGCGCCGAATGTGCAGCCTATTGGTCCGCCTTGGTCTGGCCCATGATTTCCTGCGCGGTGAAATTGATGCCGCAGGTCGGGAAGGAATTGCCGACGAAGAAATTGTCGGACTGGTCAGGGAAGTAGTCCTGGCCTTCCTTGAAGTTCGGATCCTCGACGATGGCGAGCGGCAGCTTGACCGATTGCGGTACGACCTGACCCTCAAGTGCGGCGATCGCCGTCTTGATGGCGACCGCGACCTGGGCAGGGCCGGTGCCGGCCGAGGAGCATTTCAGGCCGTCCGCCGCGTGCGCCGCGCAGAACTTGCGGAAGCCGTTCTCGGTTTCGCCGCCGAACGGCACGAAAGGATGCTTGGCGTCGATCATCGCCTGGACGATGCCTGTGTCGCCGCCCTGGCCGGTGATGCCGACGAACGGACCATTGGTGGCGATCGCGTCAGCCGTGACCTTCTGCGCTGTCGGATCATCCCACTTGCCGGCGACTTCGGTGACGTCCCATTTCTTGCCCGAGGCGTCGAAGACCTCGTGGATGCCGTTGTGGCGGTCGGTATCGACCGAAGTGCCGGCAACGCCGCGCACTTCAAGTATCTTGCCGCCATCCGGTATATGGTCGACCAGCCATTTGCCCCACAGCGCGCCAAGACCCTTCTGGTCCACGTTGACGTTGATGGCGTCCTTGGTGTCGAGGATGTTGTCGAAGGCGACCAGCACGACGCCGGCTTCCTTGGCGCGCTTGATGACCGGCCCGAAGGCGGTCGGATTCTGCGCGTTGACGACGATGGCGTCAAAACCGGAATCGATGAAGTTGTTGATCGCCGAGATTTGCGCCGGCACATCCTCGCCGGTCGATACGACCTTGAATTCCTTCAACTTTGCCGCGACGTCCTTCTGCGCAGCATAGGCCTTGGCCGTCTGGATCATCTGGATGCGCCAGGTGTTGGCGATATAGCCGTTGGCGAGCGCGATGCGGTATGGGCCTTCCTTCTTGGGGAATTTGAAGAACTGAGTATCGGCCGCCCACGGCGCGAAGCAGTCGGGCTCGGCCGCTGGTCCCTTGACGACTTCAGGTTCGGCCATGGCTGACGAACTCAGCATGACGAATGCAGTGGCGGCAACGATGCCGCCAACAAGTGACTTGATCATCGATATTCCTCCCGTTTGCAGTTCTGCTTGATGCTGCTTGATGCTGTTTGTCGTGGCTATTTTCCACGCCCGGCGAAGGCTCTCCAGCCTTGCCGGCGGCACGTCTCAAGGGCCCGAAGCCGGCCCGATCCCTCCCCCTCGCCGCTTCACGGGCGAGAAACGAAACCTAGCATATTATACATAATAAACAAGCATGAGCTGTTGCTTATGTATAATAAACAGGCGTGGCTCCTCAACCACAACGCCTGTCTGATAAAATGGTAGCGCTACCATGACGATGTGTAAAGCACCATTTGCTGAAGTCGCCAAAGCGTGTTCAGCGTTCCGTGCTCTCGCGGGGCTTGAGCTCGAAACCAAGATCGACAACCCGCTGCTCAGGCCTTCGCCCGGCGATCGCCGCCAGCGCCATGGCAACAGACCGGCGACCGATTTCATAGCGAGGGGTGCGGATGCTGGTGAGCGGCGGGAACGCCGCCTGCATCATCTCGAGGTCGTTGAAGCCGACAATGCCGATTGTCTTCGGCACGTCGAGTGCGGCGCTATGGCATTCGAACAGAACGCCGAGCGCGATATCGTCATTGTTGCAGAAGACGCCGTCGAGCGCCGGCATCTTGGCCAGCGCATCGCGAAGCAGCTCGCGGCCGAGCGTCACGCTGGACAACAGCGGCGTGGTGGTGATCAGCCGCGGATCGAACAGGCCGGCCCTCTCCATTGCCGCGCGATAGCCGGCAAGGCGTCGCTGCGAGCGCGGATCCATGCGCGCGCCGATGAAGCCGATCCGCCGGTAGCCCGCCTTGATCAGGTGCTCGGTCGCCGTGCGGCCGCCGTCGAAATGCGAGAAGCCGACCAGCATGTCGACCGGATCGGGCCCGGTCTCCATCACCTGCACCACCGGGCAACCGGCGCTCTCCAGCAGTTTTCGCGAGGTCGGTGTCTGGTCGATGCCGGCCACGATCAGCGCCGCCGGACGCTGTGGTGCGAACACCTGCAGCAGGCGCTCCTCCTCGAGGCCGGAATAATGGGTGTTGCCGAGCTGGACGCGGAACGGGCCGTCCGACAGGCTGTCATAGATGCCGCGCACCACTTCGGCGAAGACATTGTTGGTGAGCGACGGCACCAGCACGCCGAACACATCCGCACGCGCCGAGGCCAGCGCCCGCGCATTTGGGTCCGGCACATAACCGAGCTCGTCGACGGCGGCCTGGATCTGGCGGCGCAGATCCTGGCTGACGCGGTCGGGCTCGCGAAGCGCTCGCGACACGGTGATGGCGCCGACGCCGGCCTTGCGCGCGACATCGGCGATCGTCGGGCGGCCGCCGCCGCGGCGCGAGCGCGGCTTGGTCACGGTCCTGCCCTCTGCACCGCGCGCGATTGCGACTTCGTCGTCTCTGTCGCCATGTTTGTCCGGCTTCCCCACTACGCCATGCCAGCTTGGCGTCGCGCAGCAACTGACGATTGTCAAGCTGATGGCGGTTTCCAACTCCTTGACAAAGTTGGGCAGCGGGCCGTTTTGCCAAAAAGCTAGGTCGGCCTTTTCTCTGGCCGGCTTAACGGTTCCCCGCTATTGGCCGGCCAGCTTCATAGGAGTATGGTGTGATCGCGGAAAGGGAAATTTCAAAACGGTCCATCGGCCATGTGCAGGTTGACCCTCGCTCTCGCCTTCGTGCTGACCTGTGGCCCGGTGTCTGCAGTGGAGCATTGGTTTGCTCATGACGGCGACACGCTGTGGCATGACAAGAAACGTGTTCAGTTACTCGGTATCGATGCCCCCGAACTTTCCCAGCCATGTTTGATGCCGCTGACAAGATCTGGCCCTGCGGCAGGTATGCGCGTGACCACATTCGCCATCTCATTGCCTCTGGGGATGTATCCTGCACCATCGAAGGCAAGGACCGCTATGACGATGATGTCGGCGTCTGCTTCGTTGGGAGCATCGATCTCGCGCGCGACCTGGTGAAACACGGATTGGCGGTCGCCGACAAACAAGCGCCTCGATACCTTGCCGAAGAGCGCGAAGCCCGCAGTGCCAAACGCAACTTGTGGGCAGGGGCATTTATCGACCCCGGCGAATATAGACGGGGTGGTCGCCCATAGCTGCTACGATGGCCCAGGACGGCGTTAAGGCGCAGATCGAGGAGGATAACGCCGAAGCCGAATGGGCGATAGGTCGTTACTTCCTCTTCGGTGTCTGAGGTGGCACTAGTGTGACATAAGGTGTCCTCGGCTCCTTGCGGGGCTCCCGGTAAAACGGGGCCAACTCGCCGGGTGGTCCGAGTGATTTGATGTAAAGATACACCGAACGCAAGTCGCTGTCGCTCATGGCTTGGACTTGGTACCAGGGCATTGGCGGCAAATTGACCTTGTTCTTGAGGTGGTCGACCCATTTGTCCTCGTTAAAGCCCATCGCCAAGTCCCTGAGGTTTGCTGCATAGGTCGTGCCCCATGGACCCTGCCAGCCAACGGAAGAGCCTTTCAATGCTTTCTCCGGGTCGATTTTCCCATCGGCTTCACGGTATCCTTCCGTGTGGCAGAAATGGCAGCCACCTATGATCGAAATATACAAACCGCGTTCGACGGAAACTCCATCGGCCGCCAGCAGGCTGGAAGGCACGATGCACAGAGCGCCGGCCGCAAAAATATCGATTGTTCGCATATTCGCTGCCTCCCCATGACTGATTGCCGCCCATCATACGTGAATGATCAGCAACATTCGACGGGCATCGTCAAGGCGGGCAAATTTCAAACTGAGACACTACCGAGGGTTGCGGCCTCGCCGGCTGAAGTCTTCAGGCCGTAACCATGGCCGGGCGCCGCGCCCGCCAAATCAGCAGCAGGATAGCTCCAACGTTGACCAGGTTCCACGCGATCCCGTTGAGGAAGGCCGCGGCGTAGGAGCCGGTCAGGTCATAGATCCAGCCCGACATCCAGCCACCGATCGCCATGCCGAATATGGTCGCCATCATGACGATGCCGATACGCTGGCCGGCCTCCTTGGCGGGCAGGTATTCGCGCACGATGATGGCATAGCAAGGCACGATGCCGCCTTGCGACAGGCCGAACACCAGCGACACGACGTAGAGCGAGGCGAGCCCGTCGAACGGGATGTAAAACAGCAGCGACAGGCATTGCAGCACGGAACCGATAAGCAGCGTTTTAACGCCGCCGATGCGGTCGGCGACAAAGCCGGAGGCGAGCCGGCTGACGACGCCCGCGGCCATCATGATCGACAGCATGTCGGCGCCATGCGCGATGCCGTAGCCAAGGTCCATGCAATAGGCGACGATGTGCACCTGCGGCATCGACATTGCCACGCAGCAGCCGAGGCCGGCGATGACCAGCAGCATTTGCAGTGCCGCCGGCGAGATTGAAATTGGCTGTACAGGCCGGCTTCCCGGCGAGCCGGCCGCTGCCGCGTCCGGAGCGCCGCGCCGCAGCAACAGCACCAGCGGTATCATGGTGACCAGACAAAAGACGCCGATGGCGGCATAGGTAAAGCGCCAGCCTTCCGCCTTGATCAGCGTCGGCATGATGGTTGGCCAGAGCGTTCCGGCGAGGTAGTTGCCCGCGGCCGCCGCCGTGACGGCGACGCCGCGTCGACGGTTGAACCAGTGCGAAATGTCGGCGATCAACGGTCCGAAGATCACCGATGAGCCAATGCCGATCAGCACCCCCTGGGCAAGAGTGAATTGCAGGATCGACGTCGACGCCGCCGCGAGCAGGAGTCCGGCGGCGAGTGCCACCGAGGAGATCAGCGCCGGGATCCAATAGCCCATGCGATCGATGGCGCGGCCGACCAGCACATTGCCGGCGGCAAAGCCCACCATGGTTGCGGTGTAAGGCATCGATGCCGCCGCGCGGTCAACGCCGAATTCGGCCTGCACGGCCGGTAACACCACCACGACGGCCCACATGCCGACGGCGCCAATCGTCGCCAGCAGGATCGAGATGGCGAGACGCATCCAGGCATAGGAGCTGTCGATGCCAGGGTTGCTCGCCGGGTTGGCGACGATGGGGGTCAAGGCGTTTCCTGTCCGCGGTTCCGGGAAGTCGACCACCGCCACTATCGGCGCATTCGCGGCGACGGGCAGCGCCACAGCGGCCCGATCCGTGGCTCCAGCGGCCAGGCGATTTTTTCGGGAACCGGCAACGCTCTGTCTGAGTTTTGCGACAGGAAGGAGTTTGCCATGACCGCGAAGAAAAAATGGTCAGCCGAGGTGACCGAGCATAGCGACGCGATGGACCTCGAGGAACACATCTTCGAAGCCGACGATGCCAAAAAGATCGCGGCTTCGCTCAAACGTTCGGCTGAGCACAGCGACCGGCGCAAGGCCGAGCCATTCCAGTCGGCCATGTCGATGCTGAATTTCTATATCAACCGAGTCGGCAAGAACCTGCCGCAGGCGCGCCGGAAAGTGCTTGAGGACGCCAAGGACGAACTGCGCGTGGCCTTCGGTCGGCAAGAGCAGGCCTAAGCCTCACGAATGGTTCTGCCAAACTCGCCTGAACTGGACCTAGTGACAGGTCCTCTTTCCCTCCAGTTTGCCAGCCTCGGCATTGCGTTCCCCAAGCCTGCAAAGTGGCGGCATGACGGTCAAGATCGGCATCAATCCCATCACCTGGAGCAATGACGATGTTCCCGAACTCGGCGGCGACACGCCGCTGGAGACATGCTTGTCGGAAACCATGCAGGCCGGCTATCGCGGCACCGAGCTCGGCGGCAAATTTCCCAGGCGAAGCGACGAGCTTGGAGCGATCCTGTCGTCCTATCGGCTGGAACTCGTCTCCGGCTGGTATGACGGTCGCATTCTCGACCGCACGGTCGACGAGGAATTCTCCGCCATCACGCCGCATCTGACCTTGCTGCGCGACCTCGGCGCCAAGGTTGTCGTCTATGCCGACACATCACGCGGTCGGCATGACGGCATCTTTGCCCCGATCTCGCAGCGCCCGCGTCTGGCCGATGACGAATGGGCGGCCTATGGCGAGAAGCTGACTGAGCTCGCCGACCGTATGGCCGCCTTCGGCGTCGGCATGGCTTTCCATCATCATATGGGCACCATCGTCGAGACCGACGACGAGGTCGACAGGCTGATGGCTGCGACCGGCAAAAGCGTCGGCCTGCTGTTCGACACCGGCCATTGCCTGTTTTCGGGCGGCGACCCGGCCTCTCTCTTGAACCGACATCTCGACCGCATCGTGCATTTCCATTGCAAGGACGTCCGCGCTGCCGTGCTGGAAAAAGCGCGGCGCCAGGACATGAGTTTCATGGCTGCGGTGATGGAGGGGATTTTCACCGTGCCCGGCGACGGTTCCGTCGATTTCCTGTCGCTGCTGCAGCCACTCGCCAAACGCGGTTACGACGGCTGGATCGTCGTCGAGGCCGAACAGGATCCGGCCAAGGCGCATCCCTTGACCTACGCCACGAAGGGTTACGCTTCGCTTCTCGCCACGGCCCGCAAGGCCGGGTTTGAGGTAGCGACACGGGACTTGGCCTGACCATCGCCGGGGGGCTGGTGGTTGGCCGGTTGGGCGCGCGCCTCGGTAGGGGTAGCGACGCGAAAGCGCCCGGCGATCCGCGCCGCCGTCCTCCCCTGGCGGCGCGGATCGCAATTCTCGGCACCGGCTTGGGAGGTCGGATTTTAGACCCCGGAGTTTCCGGCCGCAGAGTTTCCAGCTTGAGGCTGGCGGCAAGCCATGCCTTGATGCAGGTGGAGGAGCGATATGGCATTCGAGGCGGCACTCGGCATGGAACGGCTTTGCACCATCCGTGAGATTGCGCAAAAGGCGGAACTCGGCGCCGCCACCGTGCATCGCGCGCTGAAGAACAGCCGCGAGGTCCATCCCGAAACCAGGCGGCTGGTGCTCGACACCGTCTGCCTTCTCAACGAAGAGAAGATCGCCCGCGCAGCCAGGTTCGGCGGAGACTAGACTTTGGCCGACCATATGCGCCTTTCCCTCGACATCATGTCGGTCGACCGCGCCTCGGACGAGCCGATGCACCGGCAGATCTACGGCGCCTTGCGGCGCTTCATCCTCGACGGCCAGATCCAGCAGAACACGCTTTTGCCCTCGACCCGCTCTCTGGCCGAGGATCTGAAAGTCGGCCGCAACACGGTGATCGCCGCCTACGACCAGTTGCTTGCCGAAGGCTTCATCGAGGCGCGCGCCGGATCCGGCACCTGGGTGGCGCCGATCCAGCAGAAGCGCCCGCCGGCCTCGCTGCGCGCCGGTCTCGCCGCTCCGCAAAAATTGTCGCGGCGCGGCCAGACCATCGTCAACGGCCCGCAGCCGCCGCGCAATGCCGGCGTCATCAACTTCCATCCCGGGGTGCCGGAAACGGCATCCTTCCCCTTCACCATCTGGTCGAGCCTTCTGGTGCGCAATGCGCGCAGCCGTGACGAGAACCTGCTTGGCTATCTCTCCTTTGCCGGCCATCCGGGCCTGCGCCAGGCCATCGCCTCAACCATCAGCCTGTCGCGCGGCATCAACTGCACCGCCGACCAGGTCATTATCGTCACCGGCGCGCAGGCGGCGCTCGACCTCGCCTCGCGCGTGCTGATGGACGAAGGCGACCATGTCTGGATGGAGGAGCCCGGCTATCTCGGCGCCAAGAGCGCCTTCCTCGCCAGCGGCGCCAGGCTCGCGCCATTGAAGGTCGACCGGCACGGCTGGCACCTCGCCGACCCCGAGCTGCCGCCACCACGGCTGATCTATGTGACGCCGTCCTGCCAATGGCCCTTCGGTACCATTATGCGCATCGAGGAGAGACTGCAGCTGCTCGACATCGCCGAGCGCCACGGCGCCTGGATCGTCGAGGACGATTATGACGGCGAGTACCGTTTTCGTGGCCGGCCCGTGCCGGCTTTGCGCGGCCTCGATCATGCCGACCGCGTCGTCTATATCGGCTCCTTCGGCAAGACGCTGATCCCGGCGCTGCGCATCGGCTATCTCATCGTGCCGCGCGAACTGTCGGTGCCCTTCGACCGCGCAGTCTCCATCACCGGCCAGTTCGCGCCGCTGATCCTGCAGGCCACGGTCAACGACTTCATCACGCAAGGCTACTTCGCCACGCATCTGAAGCGCATGCGCCGGCTCTATTCGCGCCGGCAGGCCAATTTCGTCAAGCTTTGCCAGGAACATTTGTCTGAATGGCTGACGGTAACCGAGAACGATTCCGGCATGCAGCTGCTGGCGAGTTTTACAAGACCCTACAAGGACAGCGACGTCGTCGCCGCCGCCGTGAAGGAAGGGTTGGACGTGCAGGGCATTTCGATCAACTACCATTCAAGCGAGCCGGAACACGGCCTGCTGCTCGGCTATGCCGCGATGGACGAACGCCAGATCCTGCGCGCCGTGCTGGCGTTGCGTGCCGCCTTCATGCGGCTGGACCGGCAGTAGGCCGGCCCAGAGCGGCGCGCTTCAATTCACGCTGTCGAACTTCTGCAGATCTACTGGCGCTGCCTTGCGCACCTCGACATCGTCCAGCGAGGCGTTTTCCAGCGCCACGCGGGCTGCCGCGTCGATGTTGTGGATCATATCGGCAATATCGGCATCGCCATGCGCCGGGTTCATTGCCACCATCACCGTGCGGTTGAGGATGTCGAGCGACCCCTTGCCGAGATCGTCGGCATAGGTCAGCCGCAGACCCTTGTTTTCCGGCAGCGTGTAGGGATTGAGCGCCGGGTGATGCGCACCCTCATGCATCAGCACCTGGTCCCACTGGGTAAAATTGTGGCGGCCGGTCTTGCCGGCAATGACGCTCGGAATGGTCTTGGAAAAGGTTTGCGCCGACTGTTCGCTCGGCAAAAGATACATCACCTGCGCCGCGCAGTCGTCATCGGGGCTGTTCATCGGCGATGGCGTCAGGCCGAGGTTGCCGAGATGGCGCGTGCCGGCCAGCACCTTCTTCTTCTCCGCCCGCATCGCCTCGATGATGCCATCGAGACGGTCGAGCTGGACATTGAGCATTGCGCCCATCAGTTCCGAGGCGCGCGCGCCGATGCCGGCGAACGGCTTGATGCTGTCGCTGCGGCCTTGCCAGTAGAAATGGCAGGGATCGATGGCGCAGCGCGCCCGCTCCGCCACCTTCGGATCGCTGGCGGCGATGCCGCCGCCTTCGCCCGACGTCATGTTCTTGAAGTAGTTGAAGGAATAGGCTCCGGCATGGCCGATCGAGCCGAGTTTTTTGCCTTCATAGCCACCGCCAATGCCCTGGCATACATCTTCCAGCACCAGGAGCCCGCGCTTTTTAGCGATGTCCATGATGGCATTCATGTTGCAGGCCGCGCCCCACATATGCACCGGGATGACCGCCTTGGTGCGCGGACCGATGGCATCGCGCAGGGCTGCCGGATCGATGGTCAGGCTCTCGTCGATATCGACAATGACCGGTATGGCGCCAACCGACAGCACGGCGGTTGCCGTCGCCATATAGGTGTGCGCCGGCACCAGCACTTCGTCGCCAGGCCCGATGCCGAGGCCGATCAGGCCGGCGGCAAGCCCATAGGTGCCGCTGGCGGCAAGCGCGAAATGCTCGACGCCGAGATGCCGGGCATAGCGCGCCTCGAAGCGGTCGCATTCGCTGTTGTCGCCATAGCGAAACAGCGCGCCCGAGCGGATCACCCTGGCAATGGCTTCGATCTCTTCTTCGCCGGCGGTGTACATGGCAGCTCTCCACATCGCTTGATGGTGTGAAAGCTCTACGCTTGCCGGCGCTGTTTGAAAGAACCACTCCGCCGCGATCGGACCAAGCCATCCCGGGTGCGCGAGGACGCGTTTGACGCCGAATGTGGGCATAACGAATGAAATCGGCATTCCACAATGCAAGCCCCGCGGAAAAATCGTACCCATCCGAATTCGCTGAAGTGGCCCTGTTGGAAAGCCGGCTTTGGGCGTTCCATCGCGTCCAGTTGGGCAAACGGTCGGTTCCATGCAGCACGGGACACACTTTGGAAGACCCTCGCAACCGGCGTGCCGGCAAAACGGTGGCCGTTCATGAATGCCCCCATAAATGCCCAAAGGCGACAGCTTGTGCTGCATGAAGACGATGTCGGCATGTGCCATGGCGCCAACAGCGCCTTCCTCGAACTGACCGGGCTGGGCGCCTGCAGCTCCGGCGCGGTGATGGTGCCTTGCCCGTGGTTCCCCGAGATGGCCGAAGCGGCAGCTGCGGACCCTGCCCTCGATCTCGGCGTCCACCTGACGCTGAACAGCGAAAAGCAGCAGTACAAATGGCGCCCGTTGACCTCGCCGTCGCGCGCGGCCGGCCTGACCGACGAGTTCGGCTATTTCTGGCCCGATGTCGCGACCACCCGCCGCAAGGCGGCACCACAAGCAGTCGAGACCGAACTGCGCGCCCAGATCGACACCGCCTATCACGCCGGCATCGACGTCACCCATCTCGACGCCCATATGGGCGCGGCCCTGTCGCCCGAGTTCTGCGACGTCTACATCAGGCTCGGCCTGGAATACCGACTGCCGGTGCTGCTGACCAAAACCCTGTCGGCCTATTCGCCCAACGACAATCTGGTCGGCGTCACCGAAGCGGCATTCCAGCGCGGCGTCGCGGAGGCCCGCGCTAAAGGCTTTGTCATCTTCGACGCCGCCATCCAGACGACATGGGGCCGCCCGCGTTCGAAGCCGATAGAGCCTGCCTACAAGGCGCTGGTAGAAGGCGTGCGTGAAGGCCTGACCTTCTTCTGCCTGCATTTCAACGCGCCGGGCGAGCTCGAGTTGATCGAGCCGCGCTCCGCCTACATCCGCACCGAGGAATATGAGCTGTTCCGTGACCAGAGTTTTCGCGACTGGCTCGACGCACAGGACATCGACATCATCGGCATGAAGCCGTTGCGCGAAGAGCTTCGTGCAAGGCTTGGAAGATCGACACCGGCAAAGGCCCGCAAAGCGGCCACCCGGTCAGCGCTGTAAGCCGATCCTTCGGCCTGCGGCGCAAAGAGGGAATTGGAACTGCAACGACAATGGGAGAATGACATGAAGACCGTTCTGAAACTGGCGCTCGGCGCGCTTGTCTCGATGAGTATGCTGGCGGGTGTCGCGCAGGCGGTCGGCCTGAAGGACCCGAAAGATGTCCGCATCACCTTCGTGGTGCATGGTTCGGCCTCCGATCCCTACTGGTCGGTGGTCAAGCGCGGTGTCGATGATGCGGCCGCACTCACCGGCGCCAAGGTCGAATATTACGCGCCGCAGGTGTTCGACGTGGTCGAGCAGTCCCGCCTGCTCGATGCGGCGATCGCCACCAATCCCGACGGCATCGCCGTCTCCATTGCCGACGCCAATGCGCTCGGCAAATCGGTCAAGGCGGGTCTCGCCGCAAACATCCCGATGGTGGTTCTGGATTCCGGCGAGAAGGAAGGCGCAGAGCTCGGGACGACAATGTATGTCGGCACGGTCTCCGAATATGATTCCGGTAAGAAGGCCGGTGAGCGGCTGGCCAAGGAAGGCACGCTCAAGGTCGTCTGCATCAACCACGAGGTCGGCAATGTCAGCCTCGACCAGCGCTGCCAGGGCTTGAATGACGGGCTGAAGCCTTCCGGCGGCGGCACCGAAGTCCTGACCGTGTCTCCCGATCCGGCCGACATCCAGCGCCGCACCGAAGCCTATCTGTCGGCGCATCCCGACACCCAGGCCGTGTTCGCCCTCGGCGCCACTGCCGCCAATCCGCTGATCCCGTTCTTCCGGCAGAAGGAACTGTTCGGCAAGATCAAGCTCTACACGTTCGACATCAGCCCCGAAGTTCTGGATTCCGTCGTCGCCGGCGAAATGGGCTTCGGCATGGACGCCCAGCAATATCTGATGGGTTATTTGCCGGTGATCTATCTCGTCGAGCACGCCACGCACGGCTTCTGGCCGCAGAACAACGCCTATACCGGCCCGCTGTTCATCGACTCACCCGACAAGGCCAAGGCGATCCTGGCGCTTGCCAAGGACGGCATCCGCTAAAGCAATTCCAGGAAAAGTGTGAAGCGGTTTTCCGTCCGGAATTGCGCGAAACAAGAGAAACGGTGAAACGCTCCAGGCAAGAAACCAAACGGATCGGGGAGCCGCCATGCGCTCCCCGATCTCTGGTCGACATTGCGAAGTGAGCGATTGGGGAGCCTAATGGCAGCCGTGGAAGACAAGGCGATACCTTCAGAAGGGCCGGTCAAGGACCGTTTCGGCATGACGTCGAAGCGCGCCGTTGGCGCCGATGAAAGGCTGGCCAGCACCGGCCGGCTGACGCAATGGCTGCGCCGGCCCGAAGCTGGTGCGGCCGGCGGCCTGATCGCCACCATCATCATCTTCGCGCTGCTGCCGGGAGCATCGAACCTCTATTCGCTGCAGGGGTCGATGACCTTCCTGACGCTGGCGGCCGAACTCGGCATCATCGCCACCGCCGCGGCCCTCCTCATCATTGCCGGCGAGTTCGATCTCTCAGTCGGCTCGATGGTCGGCTTCGCCGGCGTCGTCATCGGGCTGACAGTCAAATACTGGGGCCTGCCGTTATGGGGTGGCATCGCCTGCGCCTTCGCGGTCGCCATCCTCACCGGCTACGTCAACGGCCTGATCGTGGTGAAGACCCGCCTGCCCTCCTTCATCGTCACGCTGGCCTCGCTCTACATCCTGCGCGGCCTGTCGATCGGCATCACCCGCGCCGTCACCGGCCGCACGCAGATCCCATACATCCTCGACGGCGCGCCGGACCCGGCCACCGCCGGCCTGTTCAACGGCCATCTCCTGACCGGCTTCTTCCACTGGATGGGTACGCAAGGCTGGATCGCCACCCGCACCGACGGCATTCCCTTTGTCGTCGGCATTCCGATGTCGATCGTCTGGTGGCTCGGCCTGACCGTGCTCGCCGGTTATGTCCTGACCCAGACCAAATACGGCAACTGGATCTTCGCCACCGGCGGCGACCTCAATGCCGCCCGCAATGTCGGCGTGCCGGTCGACCGGGTGAAGATCGCGCTGTTCATCTACACCGCCTGTGCCGCGACCTTGCTGGCCACCATCCAGGTCATGGAGGCCGGCTCAGCCGACACCACGCGCGGCCTGCTCAAGGAATTCGAGGCCATCATCGCCGCGGTCATCGGCGGCGTGCTGCTCACCGGCGGCTACGGCACCGTCTATGGCGTGCTGTTCGGCGCACTGATCTTCGGCCTGGTGCAGATGGGCATCTTCTACACCGGCATCGACACCGACTGGTTCAAGGTTTTCCTCGGCATCGTCATCCTGATGGCGGTGCTGGTCAACAACTACATCCGCCTCAAGGCGCTCGGACGCGGAGGCGGCAAATGACTCAAGCCATTCAGCCAGCCATGGAACTGCGCGGTGTGTCCGTCAATTTCGGTTCGGTGCGCGCGCTGCAGGACATCGACATCAAGGTCTACCCCGGAGAGGTGCACTGCCTGCTCGGCGACAACGGCGCCGGCAAGTCGACACTGATCAAGGTGCTCTCGGGCGTGCATCGGCCGAGCAAGGGCGAGATTTTTGTCGACGGCAAGCAGGTCGCCTTCCGCAGCCCGCGCGATGCGCAGGACCTCGGCGTCGCCACGGTCTTCCAGGACCTCGGCATGATCTCGCTGATGTCGATCACCCGCAATTTCTTCCTCGGCCGTGAGCCGACGAAGAGCAGTCTGCCCTTCTCGCGTATCGACAAGGAGCGCGCCAACACAATAGCCCGCCAGGCCATGGCCGACATCGGCATTGACGTGCGCGACCCGACACAGGCCGTCGGCACGCTGTCGGGCGGCGAGCGCCAGTCGGTGGCGATCGCGCGCGCCGTGCATTTCGGCGCCAAGGTGCTGATCCTCGACGAGCCGACATCGGCGCTCGGCGTGCATCAGGCGGCAATGGTGCTGAAATTCATCATCGAGGCGCGCATGCGCGGGCTGGCGGTGATCTTCATCAGCCACAACATCCACCACGCCTACCCCGTCGGCGACACTTTCACGCTGCTCAACCGCGGCCGCAACCGTGGCACCTACGCCAAATCCGAGATCTCGCGCGACGAGGTGATTTCGATCATGTCGGGCGGCGAAGATTTGAAGGCGGTGGAAGCGGAGATCGCCGGCCTGCTGGCGCAGATCGGCAATCGACCATCGGCGGCGCCGTGACGTTTCAGACCATCAAGAGAGACATTGCATGAGCAGGATACGGGTCGGTGTCATCGGCGCCGGCATGATTTCGCAGGTCGAGCACATTCCAAACCTGTTGCGGCTCAGCGATCTGTTCGAATTGGTCGGCGTCGCCGATCCGTCGAAGGTCTCGCGGCAGTTTGTTACCGACACTCACGGCATCGCCAATTTCGAAACGCCCGACCAGCTCTTCGACCAGAAGCTCGACGCCGTCGTCATCGGCTCGCCCGACCCGCTGCATCACGAGCAGGTGCTGGCCGGACTCCAGCGCGGCCTGCATGTCTTCTGCGAAAAGCCGCTCTGCTATTCACCGGAGGAGATCGCCGAGATCGTTGCCGCACGCGACAAGGCCGGCAAGGTCATGCAGGTAGGCTACATGAAGCGCTTCGATCCGAGCTACCGGCTGGCGCTTACCTCGCTGCCCGGCACCGCGAAGACGCTGCGTTCCGTCTCGGTCGAGGTCAACGATCCCGATGCCTGGCCCTTCATCGCCCACCAGCGCTATATCAGAGGCAACGACATTCCGAAGGACCTGATTGCTGCCGCGCAAGGCAAGCAGAAACAACAGGTCGAGCGCGCCATCGGCCAGCCTCTGACCGATCTCGCTTTCCGTGGGTTTACCGGCGCTTACAGCTCCGCCTTGATTCACGATGTGAATGCCGTGCATGGCCTGCTCGACGCGCTCGGCGTGCCCGATGGCGAGGTCGTCGGCGCGCAGATCTTCGCCAATGGCGATGGCGGCCAGGGTACGGTGAAGCTGCTCGACGACCAGGCGCTATGGACCATGACGCATCTCACCGTGCCGAAACTTGCCGACTACAAGGAGCGCATCACGCTGTTCTTCGACGATGCCAGCCTAGAGCTCGAATTCCCATCGCCCTGGCTCAACCATCATCCGACCCGGCTGACGGTCAAGACGTCGGACGGCCATACGCTATCGACCAGAGACCTGCGCGCCGGCTACGGCGAAGCCTTTGTCGAGGAGATGCGCGGCTTCTGGGGCGCGATCGTCAACGGTGACGAAGTCGTCAACCCGCCCGAGCACGCCGCCCGCGACCAGGCCTTGCTGATCGCGCTGACCAAGCGGCATTTGGCAGGATAGCCTGCGGGCCCCCCGCTTCTATCTGGTGTTGATGACGCCGTCGGTATTGGCGAGCAGCTTGCGCACCGCGTTGCGGGCTGCCTCCGGTCGCTGCAGCCGGATGGCTTTCTCAATAGCCTCGTGCAGCTGCTGTGCGTGCTGCAGATCGTCGAGTTCACGCGTCGTAAAGGTGAACAGATGATCGAAGGCAGATTCGATCAGCACGCCGAGCGGCACCAGCAGATCGTTGCCGGAGGCGCGCAATATGGCGAGATGAAAGCGGGTATCGGCGCGCGTGCGTTCCTGCAGGCTGGTCGCCTCGCCCATCTCGCGGCAGGCCTGGCTGATCTCGGCCATCTGCTCCTCGGTGCGCCGCATGGCGGCGAACGCTGTCGCTTCCGGCTCGATGATGTGGCGGAACTCTTGCACCGTTTTCAGGAACACTTCGCGGTCGGGCGAGGTCGCATACCAGGCCAGCACATCGCGGTCGAGCAGGTTCCAGCGCTCTCTGGGTTCAACCCAACTGCCGATCTTGGGGCGTGATGCCAAAAGGCTTTTGGCCATCAGCATCTTGATCGCTTCGCGCACCGCCGAGCGGCTGACGTTGAAGGTTTCCGACCATTTGGCTTCATTGGGCAGGATGGTGCCCGGCGGATAATCGCCGCGCACGATCCGAAGTCCGATTTCGCTGGCCAGCGATGCATGCACGCTGGAGCCGGGCACCCGGGTTGCGTCGGCCCGACGAAGCGCCGCCGGGCGCTCGGCGGCCGCCGCCTTGTCGGGCTTCTTTCCCTTATTCGGCTTTCCGTCCCTCATGCGTCCACAAAGTCCGGATTTCGAAAGCTGTCAAGCAGAGGAAAGGGCGTTGGCGGCAAAGCCTGAGGCTGTGCACAGATCAGGTTACAACCTTGCCTCCAAAGCCCTATTCGCCAGCCCTATTTGACGTATTTGCGCCAGCTATGCTCGGGACGGAAGCCGAGCATGTCCCTGGCCTTGCGGTTGGAGAGCAGCGTCTCATATTCGCCGAGTTCCGCCTTGACCGGCACATTGGGGTAAAACCGCTTCAACAGCTCGGCCGTCGGCAGGTCGGACGAGGTGTCGTCATTGGCGGCGTTGAAGACCTGAAAGCCGAGACCGTCCTTTTCCACCGCGCGCAGCGTGATCTGGCCGAGGTCGCGGGCATCGACATAGCTCCAGGCGATACGCTTGCGGAAGCCCGGATCGGCGAACCACTTCGGAAACAGCGAATATTCATGCGGTTCGATGACGTTGCCGATGCGCAGCGCATAGATGTCGGTGCCGTTGCGCTGCGCAAAGGCGCGCGCCGTGTGTTCGTTGACGACCTTGGACAGCGCATAGCTGTCCATCGGATCGACGTCGTATTCTTCGTCGAGCGGGAAATATTTGGGGTCGCGCGGTTCGTTGGCGAATACCACGCCATAGGTCGTCTCGCTGGATGCGATCACCACCTTCTTGATGCCGAGCTTCACTGCCGCTTCGATGACATTGTAGGTGCCCATCGCATTGATGCGAAACACCTCATTGTCGGGCGTGATCATGATGCGCGGGATGGCGGCGAAATGCACGACGGCATCGACCGGCTGCGAGCGCAGCGACGGGTCGAATTCATGCAGGCCCATGTAGCTCGTCAGCGCGTTGAACACCTGGCCGCTGTCGGTGATGTCGGTGATCAGCGTGCGCACCTTGGGATTGTCGAGCGGTTTGGTGTCGATGTTGAGCACCTGGCAGCCCTGCTCGACCAGATATTGCACGACATGGCGCCCGGCCTTGCCACTGCCGCCGGTGAACATGATCCGCTTCGTCATTTTCGTCTCCAATGCCTAGGATTCCTGTGTATTGTCAGACAATATGGCATTCCGCAACCACCCTCGCCGGCAAAACGGCGGCGCCAGACATCAATCATTGCAACAGGACTTCAAGACATGACCACGACTGCCGCGAGCGAAAAGATCGGCTTCATCGGCCTTGGCCTGATGGGGCACGGCATCGCCAAGAACATCGTCGACAAGGGCTATAAGCTGACCTTCCTTGGCCGCAAGAACCGCAAGCCGGCGGAAGACCTGCTAGGCCGCGGCGCCAAGGAAGCAGCAACCTCGCGCGACGTGGCGGCGGCGTCCGATATCGTCTTCATCTGCGTCACCGGCTCGCGCGAGGTCGAAGCCATCATCCGCGGCCCCGGCGGCCTCAAGGAGGGCCTGAAGAAGGGCTCGGTCGTCGTCGACTGCTCGACCTCCGATCCGGTCTCGACCGTGGCGCTGGCGGCGGAACTCAAGGAGATCGGCGTCGACTTTGTCGACGCGCCGCTGAGCCGCACTCCGAAGGAAGCCTGGGAAGGCACGCTTGACGCCATGGTCGGCGCGCCCGACGCGCTGTTTGCTCGTTTGAAGCCTGTCATCGAAACCTGGGCCGGGCGCATCGTCCACATCGGCAACACCGGCGACGGTCACCGTATGAAGCTGCTCAACAACTTCATCTCGCTGGGCTACGCCGCGATCTATTCCGAGGCGCTGGCGCTGGCCGAGAAGGTCGGCATATCGCCGCCGCGCTTCGACAGCGTCATCCGCAACGGCCGCATGGATTGCGGCTTCTACCAGACCTTCATGCGCTGGACGCTGGAAGGCGACCGCGACGCGCATAAATTCACCATTGCCAACGCCTTCAAGGACCTGACCTATCTGGAATCAATGGCGGGTGCGGCCGGCATCGCCAATCCGCTCGGCAACGCCACCAAGAATTCCTTCGCCGGCGCCCACGCTACCGGGCCGGCCGAGCAGTTCGTGCCGATGCTGGCCACGCATATCGCCAAGGTGAACGGCGTCGATCTCATGCCAAGCAAGGACGGCAAGAAGCAGACGATCTGATCAGCCGATCTCCCCCGGTGTGGGGGGTGAGGAGTGGTCCGCGAAGCGGACGGGAAGCCAATTGCTTGGCTTTCCGAACGACGAACGCCCGAAGCGACAGCGAAGGGCCGGGGCCGGCAGGACAGAAGGGGGGGCGCGAAGGAACGTAAGCTTTCAGCTTGACCCCCATTCGCAAAGGACGTGCGCAGGTATCATCCTGTTGAAAGGTCGGCGGGACAGCGCCCCCCTCTGCCCTGCCGGGCATCTCCCCCACAAGGGGGGAGATTAGCCTGCCCCTCACCGCCGCGCCTTGCCGATCCCCTCATCCGTATTGGCCAGCAACTTTCGCACCGCGTTGCGGGCCGCGTCGGGCCGCTGCAGGCGGATGGCCTTCTCGATCGCTTCGTGCAGCTTCTGGGCGTGCTGCTGGTCGCTGACCTGTATGGTCGTGAAGACGAAGAGATGGTCGAGCGCCGATTCGATCAGCACGCCGAGCGGCACCAAAAGATCGTTGCCGGAGGCGCGTAGGATCGTGAGATGAAAGCGCGTATCGGCGCGGATACGCTGCTGCAGGCTCAGCGCCTCGCCCATTTCCCGGCAGGCCTGGCTGATCTCGGCCATCTGCTCGTCGCTGCGTCGCATCGCGGCAAAGGCGCTGGCTTCCGGTTCAATGATGTGACGGAACTCCTGCACCGTGCGCAGGAACGCCTCCCGGTCCGGCCCGGTCGCATACCAGGCCAGCACATCGCGGTCGAGCAGGTTCCAGCGTTCCCTTGGCTCGACCCAGCTGCCGATCTTGGGCCGTGAAGCCAGCAGGCTTTTGGCCATCAGCATCTTGATGGCTTCGCGCACCGCCGAGCGGCTGACGTTGAACATCTCCGCCCATTTGGCTTCGTTTGGCAGGATGGCGCCTGGCGGATAGTCGCCGCGCACGATCCGAAGCCCGATCTCGTTGGCCAGCGAGGCGTGTACACTGGAGCCAGGGGGCCAGACCGTATCCGGTCGTCGAACAGCGGTGGCAACCGGGCCGGCCGGCACATCAATCGTGGCGGATCGCCTTCTTGGTCTGTCGTCCGGCATCTTCGGCATCGGCAATTTGTCGCAGGGAAACCGTCCGGAATTGTCCGTGCCCTTCGCCGAAAGCAAGACGCATGAGCCCGTCAAAGCCGGAGCTTGCCGCCCCGACAATGTTGCCTGTCCTTGTCCCTGAGGAAAATGACGGGGCGCCCCTGAAAGGGCGCCCCCGGTATCGCTGGCTATTTCTGGATGCAGGTGTCGACCGTATCCTTCGTGCATTCGTCGAGGCCGGTGAACACCGGATCGGCGACGGCCTTGCCTTCGATGAGATCGATCATCACCGACGGCGCCTTGTAGCCCATTTCGAACGGCCGCTGACCGACCAGCGCCGTGACCAGACCGTCACGGGCGATCGCCACTTCGTCGCCGATCGTGTCGGCGGCTCCGATGACGAAATCATTGCTGGCGATGCGGTCCTTGAGCGGCCCAAACAGGTCGCGATAGGGCTGCGGGGCGCCGAACAGCGGCCAGCCGCCCATGATGCCGAAGGCGTCGAGCTTCGGGTTGGCGGCGAGGATGTCGGTCATCGCCTGCACGCCCTTGGCGCCATCGTCATTGGTGAACACCGGGCAGCCGGCGGCTTCGGTCCAGCCGCCTTCGCCGGCGAGTGCCGCCAGGCCTTCCTTGCCCGACAGCGCATCACGCATGCCTTGCGCGCGGCGCAGGATGTTGTCGGCCGCCGGATTGCCTTCGATGGTGCAGATCGTGCCGCCGTTCGGCTTGCCCTTCTTGATGTACTCACCGATCTTCTTGCCCATCAGGTAGTTATCGGTGCCGAGATAGGTCTTGCGAAGTGCTGCATCTTCCTTGGCCAGGTCGGCGTCCACGGTCATGATCGGGATCGTCGGATTGGCGGTCTTGATCGTCTGCGCGATCAGCGGTGCGTTGGACGGCGAAATCGCCATCGCCACCGTGTCGGCCTTGCTCAGCATATCCTGCACGATCTGCGCCTCGCCGGCCTCGTCGGATGTCGACGCCGGCCCGGTGTAGAAGCACTCATACTCCGAGCTGGCGTTTTCCTTGTTCCACTTCTCGCAGCCCTGGTGGATGGCCTCGAAGAACGGATTGTCGAGACCTTTCACCACGATGACGAGCTGCTTCTTGGCCAAAGCCGGCCCGGCGCCCAGCGCCATGGCGGCGACGGCGGCAAGCAAAACTGTTTTCCTCATATCAGTCCTCCCTTGGAAACAGACGGACACGACGTGCCCGCCACACGAACCAACCCGGAATACGGTGACCGAGGGTCGCTATGCGAGCGCTCAGTCGGCAAGCCAGGTCGATAAGCATTTCATTTCGGTCAGCCGGTTCGAAAAGAGGCCGGCTGGCACCGATGCATTCCTGCTGATCCCACACGCAAACCGGCACGGGGTCGGCAGGTTACTCCTCCGCCCTCCAGCTAATATCGGCTTGTGGCCAACGTCAATGGTATTTGTCCTACAAAACGGATTTTTAGATTCCGTCTGCCGATTGACGCCCGTGCAGTCATTTGCGTAAATGGAATTCAACATCGCTGTCCCGGGAGGAGCTGGGCGAGCGAGGCCGCGGGCAGAACCGGCGGTCTGAGCATGATCCCGAAAAGTGGGAACCGGTTTTCGGAAGAGATCATGCTCCAACAACAAAGCGTTGGATCTGGATGACGTTTCAACCAAACGTCATCCCAGATCCAAGTCACGGGGAGGCAAGAAGGCTGGTGGCGGTTCTCGAACTCACCAACATCTCGAAACATTTCGGCGCCATCCAGGCGGTCAACGACGTTTCGTTGTCCATAGAGCCGGGACAGGTCGTCGGCTTGATGGGCGACAACGGCGCCGGCAAGTCGACGCTGGTCAAGATGATCGCCGGCAACTTCCGCCCGAGCCACGGCTCGATGCAGATGGACGGCAAGGAGCTGATCTTGCACAAGCCGGTGGAGGCGCGCCAGCACGGCATCGAGATCGTCCACCAAGATCTGGCGCTGTGCAACAATCTGACCGCCGCGGCAAACGTCTATCTCGGTCGCGAATTGCGCCGGGGCGTCGGCCCGTTCCGCATCCTCGATTATGCCGCCATGTACAAGCGCGCCGGGCAGATTTTTGCCGAACTGAAATCGGAGACGCGGCCGCGCGACCTGGTCAAGCAGATGTCCGGCGGCCAGCGCCAGGCAGTGGCCATCGCCCGCACCATGCTGTCGCAGGCCAAGATCGTGCTGATGGACGAGCCGACGGCGGCAATTTCGGTCCGCCAGGTCGCCGAAGTGCTGAACCTGATCCGCCATCTGCGCGACCAGGGCATCGCTGTGGTGCTGATCAGCCACCGCATGCCCGACGTTTTCGACGTCGCCGATCGCGTCATCGTCATGCGGCGCGGCAGGAAAGTCGCCGACAAGAGGATCGCATCCAGTTCGCCCGAGGAAGTCACCGGGCTGATCACCGGCGCGATCGAACAGGTCTGATTAGGGGGATAAATGTCGACAATGGCAGTCACGCTTGACCAGACGATCGCGCAGAAACAGCACAGCTTTTTCTCGCGCATGTTCGCCAGCCAGACCTTCTGGGTGGTGATTGCCGTCATCCTCGCCTGCATTTTCCTGTCGTTTGCCACCGACGCTTTTGCGACGCAGAAAAACCTCTACAACATCACCCGCAACATCACCTTCGTCGCCATCATCGCGCTCGGCATGACCTTCGTCATCATCACCGGCGGCATCGACCTGTCGGTCGGCTCGGTGCTGTGCCTGTCGTCAATGGTGCTGGCCGTCACCATGCATGCCGGCTATTCGATCGAAATCGGCATCCTCGCCTCGATCGCCACCGCGCTCGCCATCGGCGCCTTCAACGGCATTTTGATCGCCTATCTCGGCTTTCCGCCTTTCGTGGTGACGCTCGGCATGCTGTCGATCGCGCGGAGCCTTGCCATGGTCGCCTCCAACAACACGGTCGTCTTCCAGTTCGGCCCAGACCACGACAAGCTTCTGGCGCTGGGCGGCGGCGCCTGGGTGTTCGGCATCGCCAATCCGGTGCTCTACATGATCCTTCTGGCGCTGATCACCGGCTTCACGCTGCGCTGGACCAAATTCGGCCGGCACATCTTTGCCATTGGCGGCAATGAGCACGCGGCGACGCTGACCGGCGTTCCCGTCAAGCAGATCAAGGTTGCCGTCTATATGATCTCGGCGCTGGCGGCCGGCATTGCCGGCATCGTCCAGACTGGGTGGCTGGGCGCCGTCACCACCAATCTCGGCACCGGCATGGAACTGCAGGTGATCGCCGCCACCGTCATCGGCGGCGCCAATCTGGCCGGCGGCGTCGGCACGGCCTTCGGCGCGATTGTCGGTGCAGCACTCATCGAAGTCATCCGCAACAGCCTTGGCCTGCTCGGCATCAATGCCTTCTGGCAAGGTGTGTTCATCGGCGGCGCCATCCTGCTTGCGGTGCTGTTCGATCGCATCCGCAACTTCAGGCGCAATGACTGAACCTTCCGCTGGAAACCATTGCTTTGACATCGAAATCCCTGTTCGACCTTAGCGGCCGGCTGGCGCTGGTCACCGGCTCCGGCCAAGGCATCGGCCTCGCGCTGGCGCGCGGCCTTGCCGAGCATGGCGCCAGTGTCGTGCTGAATGGCCGCGATGCCGGCAAGGTTGCCAATGCAGTGACAGATTTGCGCGATGCCGGCTTCACGGCGCACGCCTCGACCTTCGACGTGACGGACTTTCGCGCCGTCGATGCCGATGTCGCCCGCATCGAGGCCGAGATCGGTCCGATCGACATCCTGATCAACAATGCCGGCATCCAGTTTCGCGCCCCGCTCGAGGACTTTCCCGAGGAGCAGTGGGAGCGGCTGTTCAAGACCAATGTCTCCGGCGCCTTCCATGCCGGCAAGGCGGTCGCCCGCAACATGATCGTGCGCGGAAAAGGCAAGATCATCAACATCGGCTCGGTGCAGAGCGAACTCGCCCGGCCTAACATCGCGCCCTATACGGCAACCAAGGGCGCGATCCGCAACCTGACCCGGGGCATGTGCACCGACTGGGCGAAATACGGCTTGCAGATCAACGCCATCGCACCCGGTTATTTTCGCACCGAAATGAACCAGGCGCTGGTCGACAACCAGGAATTCTCCGCCTGGCTGGAAAGGCGCACGCCTGCCGGTCGCTGGGGTTATGTCGACGAGCTGATCGGCGCCGCCGTGTTCCTCGCCTCCGACGCGTCGTCCTTCGTCAACGGCCACACGCTCTATGTCGACGGCGGCATGACGGCTTCGGTTTGATGGACGGATTTCTCGGCCAAGGCTGGCGCCGCCCCTCATCCGCCTGCCGGCACCTTCTCCCCGTATAGTGACGGGGAGAAGGGGGCTGACCGTTCCCTCAGCGCCTTTCTTGCAACGTTGGCGATTGCCGAAATCAGAAATGAGAGCATCTTTCTCCCCGTCACTATACGGGGAGAAATGTCCGGCAGGACAATGAGGGGCGGAGCCGGCCTTTCAGAACTAGGAGGCGGCGACCGCTGTTGGTTTCGGTACCTATCGCTCAGTCTGAAAATCCGCCACCACTGCCGGTAGCACACGGCTGCTTTGGCCCCGCGCCTTGACGGGAGCCCGAACTCAGCCGCACAATCCCGGGTGCAGGCGAAGGGAGGCCAGTCGTCTGCGGGAGGATATACCCATGACGGACGCGATCAGGCTCTATTGGGGCCGGTTCGGACATGTTTCTGTCCTGAATGTCGCCAGCGACTTCGTCACCCATGCTCATGTCGAGGCACATATCATCATCTGGCTGGAAGGCACGGCCGGCGAGATGACCATCGGCCGCGAGACGGTGGCGTTGGGACCCGGCACCGCTGCGGGGATCAACTCCTACCAGCCGCACAGCCATGTCCTGTCGCAGAATGGCAGGCCCGGCCTGTTCCTCGCCTTCTATATCGATCCAGACTGGGCGCGCCGGCGCCGCGACTTGCCGTCGTCGGCGCCGCTGTTTGCCCAGGCTGCGATCACGCTCGAACCCTGGCTGCACCAGGCCGCCGCCAATCTGCTCGATCATCTAAGCGACAATGAAAGCGTCGACGACATCGCCAATTACGAGATCGAGCGCTTTATCGATAGCGTGCTTGATGCCGCCGATGCCTCGGCGCCGCAGGAGGCACGCATCCGCATCAACACCATGCAGGATTTCCGCGTCCGCAAGGCAATCCAGCTGATGAAAGCCAATGTCTGCGAGCGTATTTCGTTCGACGATGTCGCCCGCAGCGTTGGCCTGTCGCGGCCGCATTTCTTCGCTTTGTTCAAGGAACAGACCAATCTGACGCCCAATGTCTATTGGAACACGCTGCGCATGGAGGAAGCCGTGCGGCAGTTGCAGTGGTCGCAGGAGCCGCTGATCTCGGTCGCCTGCAATCTCGGCTTCACCACCCAGGGCAATTTCTCGCGCTTCTTCCGCGACCATGTCGGAGTGCCGCCGACGCTTTACCGCGAGGCGGCGCGGGCGATGGCCTGAGCGAGCCGCTCGTTTTTCAGACTCCTTGATAGGGCCGCAAGACCCATTGATAAGCGCGGCACCGGCCGCCGCCCTACCTTGAATGTAGATTCGATTGCTAGGGAACGAGCTCATGGTTGATGTCACCATATCCAGCGTCATCGACGCGCCTGTCGAGAAGGTCTGGGCGCGTATTCGCGACTTCAACGGCCTGCCGGGCTGGCATCCGCGCATGGTCGAAAGCCATATCGAGAACGGCAAGGACGCCGGCACCATCGGCTGCGTGCGCAATTTCGAGCTCGCCAGCGGCGCCCGTATTCGCGAAAAGCTCCTCGACTTTTCCGATGAGAATTTCCGCGTCAGCTACTCCATCCTGGAGACGCCGCAGCCACTGACCAATCACAAGGCGACGCTACAGTTGCGTCGCGTGACCGACGGCGACCGCACCTACGCCGAATGGACCGCCAGCTTCGACGCCGCGCCCGAAGAGGCCGACAAGATCGCCGCCGGCATGGGCGCCAATGTCTTCCAGGGCGGCTTCAACGCGCTGAAGAGCCATTTTTCCGGCCAAAGTTGAGCTTGGGAGACTGCCATGGCGCTTGCCCTCCAGACCTTTCCGACCGTCAGGGATGCCAACGCAGCGCTGAAGGCGTCCGGCACGCGCTATCTCGGCGGCGGCACGCTGGTCGTGCGCGCCACCAATGAAGGCGATGTCTCCGTCACCAGCCTTGTCCGGTCCACCGACCCCTCGCTCTCGGCCATCGAGATCGCCGGCGGCAAAGCCCGCATCGGCGCCTCCGTGACCATGGCGGCCATCGCCCGCCATCCGCAGCTCGGCGCCATCGCCAAAGCGGCGCGCGCGGTCGGCGGCCCCGCGATCCGCAACATGGCGACGGTCGGCGGCAATCTGTTTGCGCCGGCGCCCTACGGCGATTTCGCCGTCACGCTGCTGGCGCTGGATGCGACGGTCAGCACCGATGATGGGGAATTGCCGATTGGGGATTTTTTGGCCAAGCGGGACGACAACCACGCCATCGTCAACTCAGTCAGCTTCGCGCTGCCGAAGGCCGAGAGCTTCCGCTTCCTGAAAGTGTCGCGCGTGAAGCCCAAGGGCGTCTCGGTGCTGAGCATCGCCGCCGCGCTCGAACAGGCCGGCGACGGCGCAATATCCTCGGCGCGGATCGCGCTCGGCTGCATGGCCGACCGGCCGATGCGTGCACGCGCGGCGGAAAAGGCGCTGATCGGCAAGCGGCTTGACCGGGACGGCATCGCAGCAGCGCTGGCTTCGGCAGGTGAAGGCACTTCGCCGATCACCGATCCGATCGCCAGCGCCTGGTATCGCGCCGAGGTCCTGCCGGTCCATCTCGGTCGTCTGCTGCTTACTTAACCACGGCTAGGGGGGCGCGCGTCTGTCCGATCAATCGGGCAGGCGCGCTGGGAGGAAAACATGGCAAAGGTTCCGGTTCAGTTCACGCTCAACGGCCGCGAGAAGGCCGAATTCGTCGAGGGCGGCACGACGCTGCTGCATGCGCTGCGCGACAAAATCGGCGACACCTCGCCGAAGGGCGGCTGCCATCAGGGCACGTGCGGCGCCTGTTCGGTCATCATCGACGGCGAGTTAAAACTCTCCTGTCTAACGCTGGCCGAAACCTGCAACGGCGCGACGATCACCACGACATCGGGCCTCGCTGAAGCCGGCGTTCTGCATCCGCTGCAGCGCGCCTTCCTCGACGCCTTCGCCACGCAATGCGGCTTCTGCACACCGGGCATGATCATGGCGGCCAAGGTGCTGCTCGACCACACGCCCAATCCCAGCCGCGACGACGTTGTCGAGGCGCTGTCCGGCAACATCTGCCGTTGCACCGGTTACGAACCGATCATCCAGGCGGTGCTGACCGCGGCGCGCGCCAATTCGCAGAACGCCGCCTAGAGCCGGATGATTTCAGGTCGAATCGACCTGAAATCTGAATCCGGCTCTAAATCAAAGAGATAGAGCATGATGTCGTCCGAAAACCGCTTCACACTTTTCGGCATCATGCTCTGAGGGGACCAAGAGAATGGAACTGCGCAAGAGCTATTTCGCCGATCAGCGCAAGGACGGCCTGCACGAGATCGGCCAGGGGCGTCCGCGGCTGGATTCGCCGGGCCATGTCATGGGCAAGACCGCCTATTTCGCCGACCGCAATTTCCCTGGCATGCTGCACCTGAAAATGGTGCGCAGCCCGCACCATCACGCCCGCATCCGCTCGATCGACACCTCCGAAGCCGAGAAGCATCCGGGCGTGGTGAAAATCCTCACCGCCAAGGACGTGCCGCACAATGTCTATACCATCCTGATCCTGATCCAGATCGGCCCGGAGGACGAGACGGTGCTGGCCGACGGCAAGGTGCGCTGGAAGGGCGAGGCCGTGGTGGCCGTACTGGCCGAGACCGAACGCGCGGCGCAGGAAGCCGCCGCCAAGGTCAAGGTTAACTACGAGGTGCTGCCGGCCGTCTTCGATATGGAGGAAGCGCTGAAACCCGGCGCACCGTTGGTCAACGAATACCACGGTCAGAACTATTATCTCTACGACAGTGGCGAATGCCGCAAGGTGCGTTTCGGCGATGTCGAGGCAGGCTTTGCCGAAGCCGACCATATCCTCGAGCAGAGCTACCAGTCCTCGCCGATCGAGCACGCGCCGACCGAGACCACCGGTTGCGTCGTGGTGCCCGAAGGCAATGACCGCTTCACCTGCTACACCAACACGCAGGCGATGTTCTTCACCCTCGATAACGCCTCGATCATCCTGCAGATGCCGGGCTCGAAGCTGCATTTCGTCGGCGGCACGGTCGGCGGCGGCTTTGGCGGCAAGGTCGATGTCATCGTCGAGCCGATTGCCATCCTCGGCGCCAAACTAACCGGACGACCGGTCTGTTTCATCTACAGCCGTGAGGAGGAAATGCAGATCTCGTCACCGCGCGCGGCCGAAAAGGTCGTCATCAAGGACGGCGTGATGAAGGATGGCCGCATCGTCGCGCGCAAAGTCACCGGCTACACCGACGCCGGCGCCTATTCGCGCCACTCGCCCTATGGCGCGCAGAAGGGTGCTGCGCACTATCCCGGGCCCTATACGATCCCCAATGTCTGGATTGACACCTACTGCGTCTACACCAACCGCACGCCCTCGTCGGCCATGCGCGGCTTCGGCGTCACCATCGGCGACTTTGCGCTGGAGGTGCAGATGGACAAGCTGGCGCGGCTGATCGGCATGGACCCGCTCGAATTCCGCTTCATCAACGCCTATCGCGACGGCGACATGAAGGCGCATCACCAGCCGACCGAAGGCGCAGCGCTGATCGAGTGCATGCAGGAGGCCTCGCGCGCCGCCAACTGGCCGGTGGCCGAAAAATACATGGCGATGTCCTCCTATAAGAAGGGAGCCTGAGATGGCGATCCGGCGCGGAAGCGGCGTCGCCGCGATCAACTACCCCACAGGTATGAATCTCGGCGGCGATCCGACCCAGGCGCTGGTGCATTCGACGCCGACCGGTAATTTCATGGTCACGCTGTCGTCCGTCGATCTCGGCCAGGGCCTGAAGCAGATCATGGCGCAGATCTGCGCCGAGACGATAGGTGTGCCCACCGACCGCGTCATCATCGACACCGCCGATACCGACACCGGTCCGCACTGCATGGGCACCTTCGCCTCGCGCGGCACGCATCGCGCTGGCAATGCCGTCATCCAGGCGGCCAAGGAAGCCCGCCAGGTGATGCTGGAAGTGGCGGCGGAAGAGCTGGAAGTGAACGCCTCCGACCTCGAAACCGATGGCGAAGGCAACATCCTGGTCAAGGGCGCGCCGCAAAAGTCGATTTCGATCTTCGACGTCGCGCTGTCGGCGCATTTCAAGCGCGGCCGCTCGATCTCCGGACGCGGCATGTTCCTGATCCCGCGCTCCTATCCCGAGAAGGAGACCGGCGCGATGAAGCCGTCGACTTGCTATGCCCATGCCTGCACGGTGGCCGAGGTCGAGGTCGATGACGAGACCGGCGAGGTGACTGTGCTGACCGTCAAGAATGTCTTCGAGATCGGCCGTGCGCTGAACCCGAAAATGGTCGAGCAGCAACTGGTCGGCGGCTCCTGGATGGGCATCAGCCACGCGCTCTACGAGACGACCGAGCCCTATTATCCGAACCGCGACCATGGCGGCACCGACTTCAACCAATATCTGATGCCGGGGCCGGGCGACCTTGCAGAGACCGAAATCATCGTGCTGGAACGCCCATCGGCGGACGGCCCTTATGGCGCCAAGGGACCGGGCGAGATGTGCGCCAACCCGCAAATACCCGCTGTCGCCAATGCCATCTTCGACGCCGTCGGCGTGCGCATCGACACGCTGCCGATTACGCCCGAGCGCATTCTGCGCGCGCTCAAGGCGCAAGCGGCGAGCTGAGGACTGGAAATGCCGGAGGTGACTGCCGAGACTGTCGCGACCTCCCCGGAGGCGGTGGCGCAGCATCTCGTCGCCTCGCGCTATCTCGCCGACGACAGTCTTGCCACCGCCATCTTCCTCGCCATTCGGCTCGGCAAGCCGCTGCTGCTCGAAGGCGCGCCCGGCGTCGGCAAGACCGAAGCCGCCAAGGCGATCGCAGAAGTGCTCGGGCGCGATCTGGTCCGCTTGCAATGCTACGAAGGCATCGACGCCGCGCATGCGCTCTACGAATGGAATTACCAGCGCCAGTTGCTCGCCATCCGCCATGCCGGCGAGCATGAGATCGACATTTATGACGACCGTTTTTTGATCGCCCGGCCGTTGCTCCAAGTGCTGCGGGCGCCCGAGCAGCGCGTGCTGCTGGTCGACGAGATCGACCGCTCGGACCATGAATTCGAA
Source organism: Mesorhizobium caraganae (assembly GCF_016836705.1). Classification (GTDB taxonomy): domain Bacteria; phylum Pseudomonadota; class Alphaproteobacteria; order Rhizobiales; family Rhizobiaceae; genus Mesorhizobium; species Mesorhizobium caraganae. The sequence goes on from NZ_JAFCGY010000006.1 coordinate 219,574, forward strand.
GCGCTGCTTCTCGAATTCCTCTCCGATTTCCAGATCAGCATCCCGGAGCGCGGCACCATCCGCGCCGAAGCGCAGCCGATCGTCATCCTGACCTCCAACCGCACCCGCGAACTTGCCGAGGCGCTGCGCCGCCGCTGCGTCTATCACTGGATCGGCTATCCCGACACAAAGCGCGAGGCCGAGATCATCATGCTGCGCGCCGGCGGTGTCGCCGAGGCCACCGCGCGTGCGGTCGCCAATGCCGTGCGGGAGATCCGCGGCCGCCCGCTCGCCAAGCCGCCGGGCATCTCCGAGGCCGTAGAGTGGGCCAACGCCGCCACCATATTGGAGAAGGGCGGCAGCCCGTGGCCGGAAGCCTTCCGCCGCGCCATCGGCGTGCTGATCAAGGACGAGGAGGATTTGTCCGGGATAACGCCGGAGCTAGGCCGCATCGTCGAGGAGGCGCTGGCGTGAGCCGGGACCTCAACGACCCCTCCGCCCCGTTTACGGGGAGGAGGTGCCCCGAAGGGGCGGATGAGGGGCGGCGCCATGATGGGCAGAAGGTGGCGCCACCCCTCACCTGCCTGCCGGCATCCTCTCCGGGCGAGGAGAGCTTGCCCCGCGCCGCCGAACCCTTGCTCGGCTTCGCCCGCTTGCTGCGCCACCACGCCTTTCCCATCGCACCCGAGCAAGTCTCCAGCTTCATGCAGGCCGTTACCCTGCTCGGCCCGCGCTCCATGGCCGACATCCGCGAGGCGGCGCTCGCAACGCTCGCGCCCTCACCCGACCGCCGCGGCGAATTCGAGGCGCATTTCCGCAGCCATTTCTATGGCGACGCCAGACCCTCGATCGCAGGCGAAGAAGACGAGGAAACGCGCATCAAGGACGATCACGGCACGCGCGAGGAAAAGAACCAGACCACGCGCCAGGAGAAAGGTGGCGAATTGTCGTCGGCGATCGAACAGCTGAGCAGCCGCGACTTCCAGCGCGACGATGATGGCCTTGGCCGCTTCCGGCACAAGCTCGCTTCCGCGCTGCCCGCGCGCCGCTCCTTCCGCACCATGCGCACCCGTTCGCGCGGCACGCTCGACCTGCGCCGTTCGCTCAGCGAAATCGTCAGCGCCGATGGCGACATCCCCTCGCCGCTGTTGCGCCGCCGCCAGACCGTGCCGCGCAAGCTGCTGCTCTTGATCGATATCTCCGGCTCGATGAAGCTGCATACTGCCGACTATCTCAAACTGGCCCATGCGACCGTGCAAGGCGCCGACCGCGCGGAAATCTTCACCTTCGGCACGCGGCTCACCCGCATCACGTCGGCACTGCGCATCCGTGATCGTGACCAGGCGCTGGCGCGCGCCGCTGCACTGGTCGACGATTGGGACGGCGGCACGCGCATGGGGCCGACGCTGCTCGCCTTTCTCTCGGTGCCGCGCTTCTCGGCCTTCGCGCGCGGTGCTGCAGTCGTCATCCTGTCGGATGCGCTGGAACGCGGCGACCATGCCGATCTCGAAACCGCGATACGCCGCCTGAGCGCCCGCGCCTTCCGGCTTTCGCTGGCAACACCTTTGGCCGGCGATCCGCGCTTCCAGCCTGCTACAGCGGCGCTGCGCGCCATCCTGCCTGACCTCGACGATCTCATCGACGGCTCGTCGCTGAACAGCCTCACCGATTTCATCCTGTCGCTCGCCCGCCCTGCCCCGGCGGCATCGACAATCTGGAAAAGGGTATCGTGATGCAGAAAGCCATCGACGCGCATTTCCACATCTGGCGCCAGCAGGATCAGCCCTGGCTGGTCGGTCCGATGGTGCCGCGCATCTTCGGGCCGTACGAGCCGATCCGCCGCGACTATCCGATCACGGAGTTTCTCGACGACCAGAAAGGCGCCGGCGTCGAAAAGGCGGTCTATGTCCAGACCAACTGGGCCAAGGAAGATTTCGAAAAAGAGGTCGCCTTCCTGCAGAAGACTGCTGATGAAACCGGCTGGCCGCATGCCATTGTTGGCTATGCCGACATGACCGTGGACGACGTCCGGCACCAGATCGACCGGCTGATGAAATACCCCCTGCTGCGCGGCGTGCGCATGCAGCTGCACTGGCATGAGACGCCGGCCTTCCGCTTCGCCACCTCGGCCGACCAGGTCATCGACCCAAAGGTGCGCGCCAACGTGGCGCGGCTGAAGGACTACGGCCTGTCGTTCGACCTGCAGCTCTTTCCCGCCCAGATGAAGGACGGGCTGACGCTGGTCGGCGAAAACCCGCAGACCAATTTCATCCTCACCCATGCCGGCATGCTGACCGGCATGGAGCCGGAGACGACCGAAGCCTGGAAAGCCGGCCTGCGCACGCTGTCAGCCGCGCCGAATTTTTACGCCAAGCTGTCGGGACTCGGCACCTTCGTGCACCGCAACGACCCGGATCTGATCGCCTACATCGTCGACAATGCGATCGACATTCTGGGTAGCGACCACCTGATGTTCGGCTCGAACTTCCCGATTGAGAAACTTTGGACCAGCCACGCCGAGCTGATCAAGGCGCACCGAGATGCAGTGGCTAGGCATGGCGCGGCGGCTGAGGCCGATATTTTCTGGAACACGGCTGAGAAGGTTTATCGGCCGGTGTAGCACGGACCTCCCCTTCTCCCCTTGTGGGAGAAGGTGGATCGGCGCGCAGCGCCGAGACGGATGAGCGACTATCTGAGGTGTCAAGTTGCATTTGCGAACTCGTTTCGCGCGTCGCGTGCTTTTGCATTGAGAATGAC
>NZ_JAFCGY010000070.1 GCF_016836705.1 Mesorhizobium caraganae
ACCCGCGACCGAAGATCTCCGCTCAATGCTCTTCCCATTGTCCACCTCCATCGAGGTGGATGTTGAATCAGCACAAAACGCAGCCGTCACATCACAATCGATTCATCGATCACAGGACGTGCTCTAGACCATTCGCCCCTTTCTCGTATAACGCAAATAACCGGAAGGATTGGAAGCGCTCGTGAGTTTCGCTCTGTCATCGCCGGGATCATGGTCCTTTCCGAGGTCGAATGCCTCATGATGATGTTCGGGTCGGGCGCCTCAACGTGTGCAACGAAGTTCGAAGTCGACGTCAGCCGATTCAACGAGGTCACCACAACCGCGGTCCTGGCGGGGACATCACAGGTTCCGGAAACGGGCCTGCGATTGGGATCGAGTGCGGATCTGTCACGCCATCTTTTCTCCGCCCCACTCAAAGCTGGTGCCGTCAGCCCAGAGGCAGTGGAGCAGAACCGCGATCTTGCGAGCAGCCGCCACTTTCGCCTTTTTCATACCTATCCGCGTTGACAGACGAAGGCCCCACGCCTTCAACGAAGACCGCTTCTTCGTTCGATGCATGAGTACGCTTGCCGCCTCGTAGAGATAGGTGCGCAAGAGGCGATCTCCCCAATGAGATACGCGGCCGTTGATATCTGTTTCCCCAGATTGTTTTCGCCGCGGTGTCAGACCATGGTACGGCATTGAGCTTACCGGTGAGAGCCCGAGAAAAGCCAAGCGCGCTGATCTCGATCAGCCCGCCACTTGACCTGCAGCTCATCCCGAAACATCATCCTCCAGACCCATGAGAAATGACGCAAAGGGTGGCCGGCTTCATCCGGCTTCAAATCGGAATGCATGGCCGACTTCGTCGGAATCCGCAGTCAGACCTACACATGCCTGATAATAACAGGATCGAGCAGGACCACCGGCGGATCAAGCGGCGTGGGCGGCCGATGCTCGGATTCAAATCTCCCGCCACCGCCAGCATCATCCTCGACGGCATCGAAATGGTCCACGTGATGCGCAAGCGACAGGCGAGGTTTGCCTTCAATCCTAATCCGTCAGTGGCCGAGCCGTTCGACATCCTCGCCGCCGCCTAAGTACGGCCGCCATCTCATCCTGCTTCGGCCCAACGAAAATTTGCAATTTGCAACAGATGGGATATTCGGCTTGAGCCCATTCCTGGAAACCGGGTCTGAGGTCCTGCGCTTCGAGCTGATGATAGAACGTGATCTGTTTGGAACAGCCACAAGCATCAGGAAAGGAAGCGCAGCATGATATGCCGATTGGACGTTTCGGTAGAAGAGACCTCGATATGCATCGTGGATGAAACGGGTGCGATCTGCGGTGAGATGAAAGTCCCCAGCCACCAGGAAGACCTCGTTCAAACCTTGAAGAATCCTGCGTGGCAATTCGTTCGGATCGGACTTGAAGCCGGGCCGTTGTCGCAATGGTTGTTCAGCGGATTGGCGGAGGCGGGCTTGCCGGCGACTTGCATCGAGACCCGACATGCGAAGGCATTCCTGAAAGCGCAGGTCAACAAGACCGATCGTAACGATGCGCGCGGCATCGCGCAGATGATGCGGGTCAACCTGTTCAGGCCCGTGCATGTGAAGACGCTGAGGAGCCAAAAGCGGCGGATGCTGCTGACGGACTGCAAGTTGCTGAAGAAGAAAGCCATAGCCATCGAGAATGACATTCGCGGATTGCTGCGCACCTTCGGCTCAAGGTCGGCATCGTTGGAAAGCAAGCCAACTTTTGCCGACGCCGCAGGGGCCCGTATTTAGTAGATTGTGCCTGGCACGGATCAGTCGCCGGTGGCGAGCTTGAGGAAGAGCGATCCAGGCCGCGCACGGCACGGTAATCGACATCCTCGACGGTGGCGGTGTGCCATGCCGGCGCCGCCCGCCAAAACGGCGCTGGTGAGCGCCGACGCGCTGATGCAGTTGTCGGCCTACCTTCACGGGATCGACAAGGATGCAGCATGGTGCGTGTACCGACACCAGATGAGGAAAATGCCAAGCGCATTCAACGCGAGCGCGAGCATCTGGTGCATGAGAAGTTACGCATCGAGAAGGCATTGCTGTTCACGCAGGGAATCCACAAAAGGCCGTCTCTGCGCTCATGGGAGCGCGATCTTGCTGCTGTTAGGACCGGCGACGGCCGAGAGCTGGCGCACCATCTTCGGGCCGAGCTGGATCGCCTACGTTCGACGGCTCGTCATGACCTTGGAGTTTATCCGGAGGTCGAAGCTGAGCGAGACGAGGCGGCGAATGTCGATCCGGCGGATGAGACCTGCAGGAAGATCGCAAGCCCATGTCTCATCCGGGGCGTTGGCGCGAACTTCGCGGCCGTTCTAATGCGCGAGGTATTCTACCGCTCGTTCGACAACCGGAGGCAACTTGCCAGCTATGTCGGCATCACGCCGATGCCTTACCAAAGTCACGGGATGGACAGGGATCGGAACATCAGCCGGGCCGAAAACCCTCGCGCGCGAACAACGATGATCCAGTTCGCCTGGCTTTGGCTTCGCTACCAGTCAGGCAGCGAACTGGCCGCGTGGTTTCGCGATCGCGCCGGGACGCTGACGGGACGCAGGCGGCGCATCGCGATCGTGGCAATGGCCCGAAAACTACTGACCGCGCTCTGGCGCTATGTCAAAGACGGGGTAGTGCCGGCAGGCACCGACCTTCGCGGTGAAGCGCCAGCTGCGGCATAGTCGATAAGGAATTGCCGCCGACATCACTGGTCGGCTGCAACAAGAGGAGTGCGACCGTCTTCTTCTTTGGTAGCCTGTCGCTGCCGCGTTTCAGGTGCGTCTCGCCGGGCTACGCCTCGTGCAAGAGGGATTGTGGTGCGCGCGCTCATAATGGCGCGACCGTATGTAAGTGACGCGGCATTCGCGGCGGGAAAGTTAAGCTCCGGACCCAAACGATGCCGACGCAGGACCATCTTCAAGGGAGAAGCAAATGCAATAATCATGTTGACCGTCGAGCCCTCACGTAAGGACGAAGCAAAGGATCTGCGAGAAGAACGGGATTGTACGGCGGTGGGCCAGACGCGGCACGCGGTAGCGGGCGTTGACGAGCTGGAAGAACAGGTTGCCGCCGCCGGCGATGACCGGGAGATAACCGATCTCATCGACGATCAGCAGACCTGGCCTGCAGAAGAAGCGGATGCGTTCTTGCAGCCGTCCCTCGCGCTCGGCCCTGGAGAGCGCTGCAATGAGATCGGCAAGCGTACAGAAGTAGACGCTCTTGCCCGCTTTGACAGCCTCGACGCCGAGCGCCACGGCGAGATGGCTTTTGCCGGTTCCCGGCGGCCCGAGGAAATGGACGGCCTCGTGCCTTTCGACGAAACCCAGTTGCGCGAGCGTGAAGATCCGATCGCGATCGAGGGAGGGCTGGAAAGAGAAAGCGAAGCCGGCGAGCGTTTTGATGGTTGCCAGCCGACCCATCCGCAGCGCCGTCTTTATGCGACTGTTCTCGCGCAGGGTCAGTTCTTCGGAAAGGAGAATATCGATCGCTTCGAGTGCCGACAGCTCGCCCTGCTCCAGGCGGCGGACAATATGGTCGAGCGCTTCAAGGGCACGTGGCATCTTCAAGCCGACAAGGTCATGGCGAATGCGGTCGATCATCGACGGCACGGCATCGAGAGCGGCGTCATGGGCGGTTCTCCTGCGCCATGGCTCTGGCGACGGCGTCGTAGAAGGCGAGCGGCCGCTGTGTGACCCGGTCTCCGGATCCATGAAGAATGATCTCGTCATTGTTGACGCGCGATCGCGGCGGTGAGCGAAGGGTTCTGTGTCCTGGTTCGACGCGGCGCTGATGGCGACCTTCCAACACCGGATGCACAGCAATCAGCGCACCGTCTTCGAAGATTCGAACCTCATTGGCCAAGGTGTGAACTTCGACGAGCCGCCTTCTGGTGGCGTCGGGCACGCTGTAGGCGTTTCCACCAACGCTCACCATGCCCTCTCGGGATATCCTTCGCTCAAGCCGCAGAACGGATCGGAAGGGAGCCAGCGGCAAGGGACGCAGATGAAGGCGCTCCTCCGCGAAGGCCTCGACGACGACGCGCTGCGTTGTGGCGTGCACGCGCGGATTAGCAACGGCATCCAGCCATTGCCGCAGTTGGGTGTTAAGATCATCAAGGTTGCGAAACGAGCGCGCCAGGAAGAAGTCTTCACGAATATAGCGAAATGGTCGCTCGACCTTTCCCTTCGTCTTGGCGCGATATGGTTTGCAGGCCTTTGGATGAAAGCCGAAATGGCGGGCGAGATCGAGCAGAGCGCGGTTATAAACAATGCCGCCCGTTTCGCCTTCGCCGATGACGGCAGTCTTCATCCGGTCGTAAAGAATCTCGCGGGGAACGCCGCCGATCGCATCGAACGCCGCGGCGTGGCATCGCAGCAACGTCGGCAGATCCTGATGCATAGCAAAGCGCGCCCAGATGAGACGGTTATAGCCCAGCACCATAGAAAACAGCCAGACGATCCTGGGGGTTGCCGGCTCGTCGGTGAAGACGACATGGAATTGGGCGAAATCCACCTGGGCCCGTTCGCCGGGAGCTGTTTCGAACCGAACTTCAAAGCCGGGTTCTGAGGTCGGACGAACGTCTCTGAGAAAGTCCGTGACGGTAGTGTAGCCCCCGGCATACCCACGATCCTTCAGCTCTCGCAAGAGCCGCCGACCGCTAAGGCCGGGATAGGCAGCAGCCCGTTCACGCAGATAGGCGGTGAATGGATCAATTACCGTCGCCCGAGGCTTCCTTGGTCCATAGGCAGGGGCCTCAAGGCCACGCTCGATGTATTTGCGGATTGTCTTTCGATCGACGCCGGTCTGCCTGGCGATCGCTGACACCGACAGTCCCTGCCGGTGCATATCCAAGATCATGACTATCTCCCCGAGTTTGATCACCGCCATTCCCCTCTCGACCATCGAGAGCAGTATCGGTGATGACGCGCCGCCGGTCCTCCGGGGCGCCCCGGAGGACCGGCGGCAACACTAGACTGAGGAAGATTCAAACGGCACTTCTGGGGAGTATTGACCCGGTATCGACAGGTGGGTTACATCTCTCGACTGGTGCGCGCGTCCATGCTCGAAACGCTGGGTGAGAACCATATCCGGATGGCTCGCTCTTTCGGGATTTCGGAATGGCGCATTGTTTACCACTACGCTCTGCCGCTT
>NZ_JAFCGY010000071.1 GCF_016836705.1 Mesorhizobium caraganae
CGCAATTGCGCCATACGCCGCCGTCCCGAGGTCCGTGGCAGTGGAATGTCCATCAGTGATGGAGACAATGTGTGCCTCGACCTCAAGCGACGCCCTGCTTCAGGGCGGTGATTGCCGCCGAGCAGGATGCGCCCCTCGTTGCCGACGCCGATGGCTATGCCGGGCCTGTACGGCCGCCGGATCAAAGTTCGCATAGAAGGCCGAAGGATTCGCTGGCGTTTCTAACAAACGCCTGACTTGGAAAGTAATCCCTGGTGGAGGAAAGTTTGCGCCAAAATGCCTCGACTGCTGAACTGTCGACTGCACAAAGCAGCGCGATTTGAAATGTCTCAGCCTTCCGGGGCGCACGCGGCGGCCAATCTCGGACGCACACGCACGAACCGCTTGACGTGGGACGGGCCCTTTTCGAGGAGTTCGCGCTCGTCGGCGCCGATCCGGCCGAGCTTGTCCGCGCCGCAGGACGGGCAAAAGTAGGGCGGGTCATGGGCATTTGTCTCCTTCGGCAGATGGTGAGCAAGAGCGCACGTTCTTCCGCATATTTGATACTGTTGGCGAAGTCACGCCGGGGCTGCTTGAGCCATGAGACGTGTGAAGTGCGATGTCCTTGTCCGTGCGACGGGTCTTTGGTGATCCAGCGCGCCAAACGCATGAGATTCATGGCCCCGGCTGTGGCAAGATGCTGAAGGTGGGCTTTGGCTTGACCGATGTAGCGGGCGTGGCGCATGCCGAAGGCGCGCACCGCGTACGATATTGTCGCTTCGATTCAAGCTCGGCAGGCATATAGTTTTGCGAATTCGGCTGTCTGCTGTCGTTGGCGGCCGTCCTTCAGCGCCTCGTGTTGATGTTGCATGCGCAGCGTCATGCTGCGCCGATTTGCATGTGCCCCTGCGCGATCGATGCGATCGGAGCAAGCACCGCAGTCTTTGCGGGAGAACTTGATCTTGACTACCGAGGTTGCCCCATTGTCGGTAGCAGCAGTCTAACTAGAACTGTACGCCCCCGCGGACTGTGACGCGGCGTTCATCCCAATTGATTTGAAAGGCGTCGGCAGTGAAGCCCTCGCCCGCCAAGGCTTGCCAGCGCATGTCGCGACGAACAGGCCCAATCAAATCTACTCCAAAGCGTTGTCGGGTCTCAACAAAAATTCCAGCGCTGTAGCCTGTATCGACGAAGTGCTAGGATGGCAAAACACCCTGTTGTTCCGGGGCTTGTCGGCCGGCTCCAAGTCTGCGGTTGTCGGCAATTTGGTTCTGTTGCAGACTTTCCTGTAATGGATTGGCACCGCATTTGCCGCGAGAAGACACCCAGCCTGCGTGATCTCGTCCCGGGCCACGCCGCAGCTTGCTGGCGCGCCGAAGAGGTAATGGGCGGCATGTGCGAACGACCACGGAGCCGGTCGCCGACTACCAGGCCACAGAACCCGTTCACGAGAGCAACAAGCCATCGTTGATTGACCGGCCTTCTGAAAATCCTCCCCCGAGCTCGGGCATGGCAATTCTAAATCTCTGCGAATAGGTACAATTACAAAAACATTCACGATTGTTTAATAGAAAATCTTTTGATAGAGGCAGTCTATTCTGATACGCTACGAGTAATTGTATAAACGAAGTAGCGGAGTACAAACATCAGTTTACCTCCGCGCGAAAGTCGCCATCATCCAATTTCGGAGAGAAGAAATGGACAGAAATGATAGGCGCTCCAAGCGCTGTGCGACACTCGAACCTTCATATCTATCTGAAAATGAATTGGTTGATGTTGGGTTTAGCGCGGTCGGAAAGAATGTGAGAATCGTCGATACATGTATAGTCATAGGGGCAAAAAACGTATCTATCGGCAATAACGTCATAATTGGTGCAAACGTTATCATTGGTTGTTCGAGTGGATCAATTATCATCGGAGACTACGTTAATATCGCATCTGGATGCTGTTTGAGCGGAGATGGAACGATTACACTTGATGATTTTTCCGGACTTGCCCCCGGCGTTCGCATATTTTCGGTCACGGACGATTACATGGGGAACTATCTAACGAACGCAACTATTCCTAGAGAATTCGTTGGCCTCACATTTGCTCCGGTGCATGTAGGGAGGCACGTTATTATTGGATCAGGGGCTGTCGTTCTTCCCGGATGCAACATAGGTGAAGGATCGTCGGTCGGGGCGTTGTCTCTAGTAACAAAGCCTCTGGATAGCTGGGGCGTATTCTGTGGTATTCCAGCAAAGCGCTTGAAGGCCAGATCGAAAAAGCTCCTGGAGCTTGAACGGCAGCTATTATTCACGTCGGCCAAATAATCGTAGCGCGCATACCAGCCCCGCTCGAGCTCTACGACCTTCCTGACAAATGTTCGTCGCCGGCCCTTCGGAAGTCTCGCCATGAGCTTTCTGTCCTGCGCGGGTAGGATGGCGGCTTCGTCACACCGGGCTCGTCTTGTGCAACGCGGCGGCTGCCTCGGTGGACCGGCCATAATCGGACACCTCCGGAAACTTGCGCATTTCGGACCGTCCATCCTCGAGGTGGCGGAGCGGGCCTGAGCCCCAGCGCTTTCGCTTCGGCTTTGTAGGTTCATGGCGGTGATTTCGGCCTGATCGCCTCGCGCAGATGCAGTTCGCCTGTGCAGCCAGCACCATCACTTCATGCTGAAGGCCACGTTGGTGAGGGTGACGGTGGGCCGGCGCGCGATGCCGATGATGCGAATAGAGAGCCTCATGCGGTTTTTCTTCTCGGCGAAGACATGCTCGATATGGACCGGATTTTGACTTGGCCCTTCTGCTCTAGCAGGCTTCTTCTCTGATTGGGGTCGTTGAGGTCAAGCTCCTCCTGATATTTTTCCGGACCATGTCGCCCCGCGGGTCACTCGCTTCTCTTCGCGGTCGACGTTAGGCCGCCGCATGATGGGGTCAGTAGAGCGAGGCGTCTCAATCTGTTGAACGACCTTGGGAGAGTTCGGCCCAGGATCGTGCCTGCTAACGAGATCACCTTGCCCATCGTCCCCACGGGAACGATCCGGATCACGCCCTTTCGGGCGGAATCAACTCCTCCTTCGTTGGCCCGTTATCCCTATTTCATGCCGATACGCGGCCGGGTGCCTTGCCGAAGCGGAATTCTGTTGCATCACTCCACATGCGATGCAGAATGACAGCGAGCTTGCGGGCAACAGCAACTCGGGCTCGAGCCATACCGCGCCGTTTGGCGACGTTCATGCCCCACGCTCTGAGGCTCGACCATTTCTTGCTGAGCACGAGCAGCGAATGAGCCGCCTCATAGAGGGCCGTGCGGGCGAGTTCGTCACCGCATCGGCTCACCTTGCCCTGAATGTCCGTTTCGCCCGATTGGTAACGTGCCGGGGTCAGACCCAGATGCGCGCCGACATCCCTCGACCGACGAAAGCGGTCCGGCCGATCGATCGTGGCACGAAAGGCGAGCGCGGTGATGGGTCCCATACCTGGAACGCTCATGAGTCGCCGGCAGACTTGCTCCTGGCGGGCGATAATGAGGACCTGCTTTGTCAGTCGCCCGAACTCGCGCAGCATGGTGGCCAGGATCACCAGAAGCGGCTCGACAAGCGCCATAATGACCGTATCTGCGCCAATCAGTTCGCGCACGCGATCAGCGAAGGCTGCACGGCTTGGAGTGCCAAGCTTGATGCCGACCTCCCGCAAAATCGCCCTCACGACATTTTCGATCGTCCGCATTTCATTGAGGACCGTGCGTCGCGCCACGAGGAGGGACCGCCAGAACCGACACTGCCGGCTCTTCACATGCACCTGCCGATACCAGCCCGTGCGCATGATCTGCGCAAGCGCGCGGGCATCGTTGCGATCGGTTTTGTTCGGCATCGTTTTCATCGCCGCGTTGGCCTGCCGGGTCTCGATGCAGATCCCCGGCAATCCCTCGGCGCGAATACCGTCATAAAGCCAGGCTGTCAGCGAGCAGGCTTCGAGCCCGATGCGCTCCAGCGGCAGATTAATTTTCCGCAGGGCCTCATAAAGCGCCCTCGGCTCACTCGCCGCCCGCCCTTCCTTCACGATCCGGCCGCTCTCGTCGACGACACAGATCGCGGTCTCTTCCAAAGACACGTCAAGTCCGGCAAAATACTTCATGGCTGCTCCTCCTGATGTTTGTGGCGATCTACATCGACCACGTTCTCACATCTCGACAAGAGCAGCCGCCCTCAATCTGGCTCGGGCGAGACCCCAATCACCCCATCTGTTGAAGAAGTCCATTTGCGAGCGACGAAGTCTGCTTCATCGCCACCATGGAAGCAGATCTGTCCGTTGATAGAGCCGTCTGGTTGGATTTCAGCCCAGCCATTGCCCTGGCTTCGTCCATTTCGTCATTGCCTTGCCAGGAGAAGGCGACATTGTTGCCGTCGCTCATGCCGAAGATCTGCCCGGTGACGCAACCGAAAGCGAATTCGCCGGAGCCATTCGCCGCGAACTCAATGTAGGCGGGCTCCATCATGTCGCGATAGTCCTCGACATAGTCAGGCATCGCGACGATTCGCCAGCGGCCGGTGAGGCTCATGCCGGCGCTGCCAGCAGCTTGGGCAAGCGGACCAGATTGTAGGCCGCCAGGTTCAAGGTGAAGGCCGCGCCCACACGGGCGCATCCTCGCAGCTTGACCTTGGCCATGCCGGCCAAGGACTTGATCCAACCGAACAGTTCCTCGATCCGCTTGCGGCGGCGCTGGCTGACCGCATAGCCGGCGTGGCGGCGCGTGCGACCATCGATCGCCGTCACGCGAGGCTTGCCGGTTTTGCTCAGATGGCCGTCGACGGCGATGTGCGGTGTGACCTTGCGCTCGCGCAGATCCCTGATGAAAGCGCGCACGTCATAGGCCTTGTCGGCGCCGAGCGTGACGCGCCGCCGCGACGGTCTGCGATCCAACATGGCGAGCGCGGCTTCAACGATGTCTGGACTCTACGCTTGAAGCAGCAGGCGATTGACCGTGCAGTCGCAACAAGATCCGCAGACGAACTCGCCAGCCCTTTGCCTTCTGGGAGTTCAGATTGCAAAAGGAGGAATCCTCC
>NZ_JAFCGY010000072.1 GCF_016836705.1 Mesorhizobium caraganae
ACTTCACCCGCAGCCGAGCACTCATGCCTTTGTTGTCGGTCATCGAGCAGGAGCTCGACCGTAGCACTGTGTGGCTGCATTTTGACGACGAACCTGAGACCCGGCAGGATCTTGAATCCTTGCTATCAACCCCTTCCCCCGACGCAAAGCTCTATTATTGCGGTCCGCCTGGCTTCATGGCGGCCGTGGAGCGGGCGAGCGCGCACTGGTCGGAAGGAACCGTGCATTTCGAGGCTTTTCAGCCGCCGGAGCAGGACGGTGCGCCACCCGAACCTTTCACGATCACCCTCCGCGATGGGACAGTGGTTCCTGTCGCGGCCGATACCTCGGCACTCGCGGCGTTGCGCGCCGCTGGCGTGCTGCTCATGGCGTCCTGCGAGAACGGCGTTTGCGGAACCTGCGAATGCGGAATTCTGGAAGGGCAGCCGCTCCATCGGGATGCTGTCTTGTCCAAGGACGCTCGGACTCATCGTTTTATCCCATGTATATCGCGCGCAACCGGCGTGCTGAGACTCGATCTGTGAAGACAGCCCTATCTGGAAGCACCGGTGCGACGCATCAGTTGCGGAGACTTGGATGACATCGAAGTTCGCCTATCTCAGCCAGATCGAGCGCTGCGTCTCGTGGCTTGCCGCATGGACTATCCACCATGCCAACCACGTCCGCGAAGGCGACGAGATCAAGGTTGGTGGCCATCAGGCGTCCTCCGCCTCTCTCGGCACGATCATGACTGCGCTTTATTACTCTGCGTTGCGTCCGCAGGACCGGGTGGCGGTCAAGCCCCATGCTGCGCCGATCTTCCATGCAATTCAGTACCTGTCCGGGAATCAGACGCGCGAGAAACTCGAAAATTTCCGCGGCTATAAGGGCGCCCAAAGTTACCCCTCGCGAACCAAAGACGTGGATGATGTCGACTTCTCGACCGGGTCGGTGGGCCTGGGTGTCGCACAGACGCTCTTTTCCTCCCTCGTGCAGGACTATGTGTCCGCCCACGGTTGGATGAAAGGTCGGCCCGAGGGGCGCATGGTGAGCCTGATCGGCGACGCCGAGATGGACGAGGGCAACATCTACGAGGCCCTGATCGAGGGTTGGAAGCACGGTTTGCGGAACTGCTGGTGGATCGTGGACTACAACCGTCAGTCGCTCGACGCGGTCATCCGCGAAGGTCTCTGGCAGCGCTTCGAGCAGATATTCAAGAACTTCGGCTGGGACGTGGTGATCCTGCGCCATGGCTCCCTCCAACTGGCCGCCTTTGCCGAACCGGGAGGGGAGAAGCTGCGCGATTGGATCGAGCGGTGCTCCAACCAGCTTTATTCGGCGCTCACCTTTCAGGGTGGTGCGACCTGGCGGAAGCGGCTGCTCGACGAGATTGGCGACCAGGGACCGGTTACCGAATTAATTGAGCGTCGTTCCGACGACGAGTTGCAGGCGCTCATGGTCAACTTGGGCGGCCACGACCTGCCGAGCCTTCTCGAAGCCTTCGAGGCTGCCTCGCAGCATGACCGACCGGTCTGTTTCATCTGCTACACGATCAAGGGTTACGGCTTGCCGCTGGCCGGCCACAAGGACAACCATGCCGGCCAGATGACGCCTACCCAGATGGAAGGCTTCCGCCAACGGATGGGAGTCCGGCCCGGCGAGGAATGGGACAAATGGGCCGCGGCGACGTTGCCTCCGGCAGAACTAGAGGCCTTCATCGCCCAAGCGCCGTTCTTCAGCGAGGGCCGGCGCCGGCTTACCGCGCCCGGGATTCCGGTTCCCGAGGCACTGCCCGCGCCGGCACAGGGGGGCAAGCAGGTCTCAACCCAAATGGGTTTCGGCCAGATCCTCAACGAGATCGCGCGCAGTGAAACGCCGCTCGCCGAGCGCATTGTCACGACTTCCCCGGACGTCACGGTGTCGACCAATCTCGGCGCTTGGGTCAATAGGCGCGGACTCTTCGCCCGCGAGAGCATGGCCGATACCTTCAAGGCCGAGCGTATCCCTTCAACCTACACCTGGGAGTTCGGGCCCAAGGGGCAGCACCTCGAACTCGGCATCGCCGAATCCAATCTCATGATTATGCTCGGGGCGCTAGGGCTGTCGCATTCCGTGAATGGCGTGCGGTTGCTGCCGATCGGGACTGTGTATGATCCCTTCATCTATCGCGCGATCAGCTGAACTATGCTTGCTACCAGGATGCGCGCTTTCTGCTGGTCGCCATGCCCTCCGGCGTGACCCTCGCCCCCGAGGGAGGAGCGCACCAGTCAATCGGCACGCCACTGATCGGCATGGCGCAGGACGGGCTTTGCGCCTTCGAGCCGGCCTTCGTGGATGAGCTTGCGGTGATCATGCGTTTCGCCTTCGACTATATGCAGCGGAACGGCGAGGGCGACCCAGACGAGACAACATGGCTGCGTGATCAGACCGGCGGATCGGTCTATCTGCGCCTGTCCACACGGCCCTTGGAGCAGCCTCATCGCGACATGGGGGCGGAGCTGGCGCGCGACATTGTCAACGGTGCTTATTGGCTGCGCCCGCCCGGACCGAACGCCAGCGTTATCATCGCCTACCAGGGCGTCGTCGCGCCCGAAGCGATTGCCGCGACAGGTCTTCTTGCGGAAGACCGGCGCGATGTCGGGCTGTTGGCGATCACATCCGCGGACCGGCTCAATGCGGGCTGGCAGGCCGCGGAACGTGCCCGGCAGCGCGGAACAGTCGACGCGACGAGCCACATTGAGCGTCTGCTAGCGCCGCTGTCGCGCGATTGCGGGATCGTCACCGTGATCGATGGTCACCCTGCGACGCTCGCCTGGATCGGTGGGGTCTATGGAAATCGCGTCAAGGCCCTGGGGGTTGAGCATTTCGGCCAGACCGGCACGATTTCAGACCTCTATCGTCACCACGGTCTCGATGCGAACGCCATCGTGCACGCGGCGCAGGCTGTCAGTCCCGGACGCAGCATTCGCTATTTGAAGTCGCTCCCTTGAGCCGCCGCCGGATGTCTTGTGCGATCGCCACGATGGCGGTTGCGCAAGAGCCAGATCCATCCGAAGCGGATCGCGACGGATGGGTCATGTCTCCTCTGCGCGTTCGAGCACAGCCATTGAAAACGAAACAGGCTGATCGTCCGCGGCAGCATAGGAGTGCGGCTGATCGGTGACGAGCCGCGCGGCTTCGCCAGCCTGCAATGTCATAGTCTCTGAGCCGACGGTGATCTTGAGACTTCCTCGCACGACCGAAAGAAGCTCACGGGTGCCCCGGCTGTGAGGGTCCGAACGATGAATGTCGCCGGGCACAATCGTCCAGGACCAGATCTCGAAGTGTTTTCCAAAGTGTAGCGGGATTGGCGCGCTCTATCGGACCACCTGTGAGCTCCTCGGAGGAGGCGCCCAACAGATCGGTAACTGACAGAGAGAAGGCGATCGCCAGATGGCACAGCACCCCGATGCTCGGATTGGCCCTTCCCTGTTCGATGGCCCTTCGACAGGCCCGAGAGCGCAGCAAGTCCATCCAGGCTCAAGTTCTGGGCTCGGCGCAGATGCTGCACCCTCAGTGATAGTGCGGTCCCAAGTTGTCTCTCCGTTGCCTCTGCCATTTCATCGTCGGTCATTATGTTGACTTTCACTGACGCATCGCATACGGTCACTATAATGACCGGTGCGGACAGTTCAACCGGGCCGTCTCGAAACGCCAAGATCGATGTTCCCGGTCCTTCCAGCCCTATTCCTTCTGAAATCAAGCTGAGGAAGCACACCATGTACCTGGAGACCAAGGCGATTCACGCGGGCCGGAAGGTCGACCCGTCCACCGGGGCCGTCACCCTTCCGTTCCATCCCAGCACCACGTTCGAGCGAAGCGCGGACGGCTCCTTCCCGTCGGGCTACGAATATATCAGGGACGACACTCCGACGCGGAACGCTTTTGAGACGGCGATGGCTGCGCTCGAAGGCGGCCAGGCCGCTGTCGCCTTTTCGTCCGGCATGGCCGCGATCACCGCGGTGTTCGAGGGGCATGCTAGCAAGGTTAATCGCATCGTCGCCCGGACGACATGTATTTCGGCATCCGGTCGCTGATCGATCAAACCGACATCGGGCACCGGTTCGACTTCGTCGCCGTTGACATGCGCGACATGGACGCCTTGCGCGCGGCTGTCGGTGCCGCGCCCACCGGCCTCGTCTGGATCGAAACCCCCTCCAATCCGCTCATCCGCATCGTGGATATCCGGGCAGCATGTGACATCGCGCGTGAGGCCGGTGCTTTGGCTGTTGTGGACAACACCTGGGCGACGCCCGTCCTGCAGCGCCCGTTCGAATTGGGAGCCGACGCCGTCATGCATTCGGCAACGAAATACATCGGCGGCCATTCCGACCTGATGGCAGGGGTCGTCGTCCTGCCGGAGGCTTCGCCGCTCGAACGCCCCTTGCGACCCGCCGGAAGCCTAGATCAGCTTTTGGACGGTGAGTTCAATAGGTAATTGCAACACCTTCTGTAGCCTATCGACCGGCGTTTCGAAGTCCAGGATTTTTCGGGGGCGCTGATTGAGCCGCAGGGCGACGGCGTTGAGTTGGTCCTGCGAGACGTGG
>NZ_JAFCGY010000073.1 GCF_016836705.1 Mesorhizobium caraganae
AACCGGCTCCGACGCTGCGCTCATTGCAGGCTTCGCGTCTGCGCCGGTTGCTCAACCCGCGCCATACGGCGTAACAGAAACGGCCGAGGCTCTAATCGCCACTGGATGAAACTTCAGTGGCAGGTCACAGCTTATGGCCGCGCTCTTGGACGGTCGGAACTGAGCGCCCACAGGCTTTCGGCCCCAAGCCTGGAAGATGCGCGGGCAAGACATTGTGGTATCTGGCCGCGCTGCAAAGGCGTCGAGCTCGGCTGTGACACGACCGACCTCGTCGCTGGTGGCAATACCCGATGACGTCAGTGCGTTAGCAATAGCCGAGAAAGTAAGCATCGGAACCTGCTTGACGTCCCCTTGTCGGCCGTATGGCTGCGCCAGTGCTGAGTCGACATCCGCGAACCCGACGCCTTCAAGGAGGCGGACAAGCCTGCGCCCGATGAAAGGATCGGCGCCGCGCCGACGGGCCGCTTCGACATAGAGCTCGGCGTAGCGGTCGAAAGCCGGGCAGGGTGGATCGCAGAACTGACTGCCGTGGTCGATATCCTCAGTAACGATCGCGCCGCCTGGCAGGAGCGCCTCCCATGCCCGTTCGAGGAGTCGTTCAGGATCGGCGAGATGCGTGAGCACGAAGCGGACATGAACCAGCGCGGCTCCGTCCGCCGGCCAGGGGTCGAGTATGTTCGCGTTGTGAAATTCTATATTGCCGATGCCGCGCGCGGCGGCTTCTTGGCGCGCAAGCACAAGCTTGCTTTCGTCGAAGTCAATGCCGACGACGCGGCCATTAGCCCCGACCCGCTGCGCCAACTCGAAGCTCACATCTCCGCCCGCGCAGCCGGCGTCGATCACAGTGGAATCCGAAAGCGGCTCGAAGCGATCAAGCACCGATTGCGTTGAAGGCGCCAGCACGCGCGAAATGACGGCAAGGCGCGCCCGGCCCTCTTTACCCCCTTTGATGATGTAGGAGTCGGAGTTCCTTACTGCCATCGCCATAGCGGCCTTCCTTGATCATGGGTTGACGGTGCCTGTCGGGCACCCAAGGATATTAATAGAAGCTTTTGCGGAGTATCCGAAACCGAGGGATCAAAGCCCGCGGCGATTGGTCCGGTACGGGGCGACTCGCCTTCACCGACCGAAAGTACCATCTGGATCGTGGCGAGCAAGCTTTCTAAGAAGGGGCAAAGCCGCGCACCTTCGTCGATGGACAGTTGCCCAGTTCGGGTGGGTTTCCGTGTGCAGTGGACCGTCGATTCGGGAAACCGCTTGCTGGCAGGTCAGGCAACGTCCCTTTTAGAGCGCTTTCCTTGATCGGCTATGCCGCAAATTTGGGTAAATGCAGGACGAGCCGAGCAGCATAAAATTTCTCGCTGCCCGAATGCGGCCGCGATCGTAGAGAGCTCGATCGTGAGATTGTCCTGGAGGAAGCTGACCGGACGTTCGTTTTTTGGCCAGGACTCGACCTTGGCGGCAGTCATGAAACCCATGTCGGGACGTTGTGCCCCGGCCTAGGCGGTCGTCGCTGCGCGATCGGTCAGGTCGAGATCACGACTGTCGACCGTGAGGATCTTTACCTCGGGCAAGCCAGACAGCCGGCGCACCAGTGCGGACCCACCCATGCCGCGGTGACCGGCGACCCAAATGTGTTTGCCCTCGGCGAAATCATTATCTTTTCACGTCACGCGAGCGTGATCCCGTAGGCGCGGCAGTCGGCCTCGACCATTTCCGAGACGAGCTCATCGAACGAGGTCTTGGGCTTCCAACCGAGCTTGGTGGCCGCCTTGGAGGCATCACCGATCAGCAAGTCAACCTCGGTCGGACGGAAATAACGCTTGTCTATGCGGATCAGTGCCTGGTTACTCCTGCGTTCGCGGCCCACCTCGTCAACGCCTTCGCCTTCCCAGACGATCTCCTTCCCGACCCGCCTGAAGGCAGCCTCGACAAAGCTGCGGACCGAATGCGTCTCGCCGGTCGCGAGCACAAAATCGTCAGGCTCGTGGTGCTGCAGGATGCGCCACATGCCCTCGACATAGTCGCGCGCCGAGCCCCAGTCGCGCTTTGCCTCGAGGTTGCCGAGATAGAGGCAGTCCTGCTTGCCGGCCATAATCGCAGCTACTGCACGGGTCACCTTGCGCGTGATGAAAGTTTCGCCGCGCGTCGGCCCTTCGTGATTGAACAGTATCCCGTTACTTGCATAGAGCCCGTATGCCTCACGGTAGTTCACCGTGATCCAGTAGGCGTATAGCTTCGCTACCGCATACGGCGAGCGTGGATAAAACGGGGTAGTCTCCCCCTGCGGGACACCCTGGACCAAACCGTAGAGTTCGGATGTGGAGGCCTGGTAAATCCGCGTTTTTTCCTCGAGGCGAAGAATGCGGATCGCTTCCAGCAGCCGCAGTGTGCCGAGAGCGTCGGCATTGGCCGTATATTCGGGGGTCTCGAATGAGACTTGCACATGGCTTTGCGCAGCCAGATTGTAGATTTCGTCGGGCTGCGTTTCCTGCAGGAGACGGATCAGGTTTGTCGCATCCGTCATGTCCCCGTAATGTAGGACCATGTCGGGATGATCCTCATGAGGATCTTGATAGAGGTGGTCGATGCGCTGGGTATTCCCGATCAGCGAGGCTCGCCGCTTCAGGCCATGCACCATGTAGCCCTTCGATAGGAGCAGTTCGGCAAGCAGCGCGCCGTCCTGGCCGGTGATACCTGTAATGAATGCTGTACGCCGAGGTGAACTCATTTCTGATATTTTCCGTGAATGAAGCGTGTGGGCAGGAATCGTCAACGGCGCGTAGGAAGACTAACTGCGCGCTACAATTCGCGGTGCAATCAACGCTGTATGACCGTCTTAGCTAGGGTCTGAGGCCTGGGTGATGTTAAGAGCGTGCGGATTACATCGAGTGTGCTGTGCCTTAGGCATCAGACCCAGAAGGACTTCGCTCCATCTTCCGCACGACGGGAGAAACCTCCTTGTAGGCGTCGCCTTTCGAAGCGGCGTCTTTTCATGTCCGTTACTCGTCGTAAAATCGATTGTTTCGATGCAATGCATCCACAGGACGGATGAACTCTTATCGATTAGATGGAAAGTTCAGAGCCTTTGAACGCGGATCAGCGCAGCGAGATCCGCGCCGCGAGGGTTTTCCGCGCCACAGTCCGTAAATACTGGGTGCTAGCCTCCCTGTTCCGGTGCGGAGCTGGCCTATTAGGCTACCGGCAAAAGGACAACGACGTGTCAATGTCGGATACCCGACAGGAACATGAATCTGCTAACCCGTTGCTTTAATGATAATTTCCTTTCTGGCGCGTTCCATGCTGGAGACCTTCCGAACGCATCAGCGGAGGTCGCCCTATGATCAGGCTCACCGAAAATGCTGTCGCCGCATTTAAGGCCGTGCTCTCGCGGCCGCCAAGCCGGCCGAAGGTCGGCGCATCATGGTCGAGGCGGGCGGGTGCGCCGGATTAAAATCCGCAATAGGCTTGGAACGCATCTCGCTGACGGTGACGCGGTCATCGAGGCGGTCGGAACTAGGACATACGTCGATCCCGCCAACGAACCACATGTCGCCGGCATGACTGTCGCTCTCGTCAGTGGGCTAGGATCCTCTGGCTTAAATCACCGTCTAACCCCGCTGGCACGACTTGGACATGGAATATTGCATAATTTTCTTAAACAACTCCACTTATGGATAAATGAGGCTGTCAAGGATTTTTCCAGCGAGCATTCGAGCGCGCATGTGTCAGCGTGCGGCGTCGTCTTTTTTGATGACGATAATTGTAGCTATTCGATCCCTCCGTCTGCTGTTTCGTCCCTCGATGCGGGGTAAAGCGGGCATGCAGTCTCGCCACATATCAGCGCACGCAAAGCAGGACCACTCCCTGCGCAAAATGGCGACGTCACAGCCACCGAATTTCGCTGAGACGCTCCATGCCACGCCGCCGGCAATCAAACGGTGCAACAGATTCTACAAGTCATTTCACAGAACCTTTGCGACCTAAAATCCCTAACAAATGCTACGTTCACCTCAAGTCTGAATCAGAGACCTAGTCACCTGGAACCAAAGTAAGGTTCATTTTGTTCCGCTTCTGTCACAAGAGCAGGAGTTTGATCGATGGTTGGCAGGCAGGCGGACGTCGTCGTTCTGAGCGACGCGGATAGAAGTTTTCTGG
>NZ_JAFCGY010000074.1 GCF_016836705.1 Mesorhizobium caraganae
CGATCGCTGTATCGCAGCTCGGACCGCGTGAGTGGTCGTGGCGCTCCCGTGAAGTGTCTGTCCCATAGTCTGTCCTTGTCGATGGCGGCATCAACGCTACCATCACACTGTGGGACTGAACATCTAGCGCATCCAGAGCTGCGAACAGCGAATATCCCAAGAATGCTAAAGCGATACCTGCAATTGACGCTTATTTTAAGGCTTTTTGGCCGCGGAAGGTCCCTGGACTACGGGCTGCTTCGGCGGTAGACCGAGATGTGACGTTCGGATCGTTTGGTGAACGCACCTCTCGACCAATCTCCCCACCGCTCCGTCAGCTCAAGCCCCGCGCATTCGGCCATGGTATCGAGCTCCTGGTGATAAACGTAACGAACGCGTTGCGGTAAACGTCTGACCGACGTACCAGAAAACCAGAGGAGGGTTGAAATCAAGTTCTGGTTTAGTGGATCGTGGACAGACACATTGACGATCGTATTCTCATGATCCACTAGCCGCGCCGTTGTAGTGTGCTGGCCGGCGACGAGAGGATTCAAGCCTGGCACCCCCAGTTCTATCACCAAAACCCCCTCATCATCTAGCGCCTCCGCGGCAGATCGGAGGCAAGCTATTTGCGCTTCGCGTGTGAAAAGCAGCGGGAACGTGAAATAAACGCAATACACCAAATTGTAGCGTTGCTCTGAGCTGAAATGGGCAATATCTCCCTGCCAAGCCTTAATTAAATCGGTACGCTTGGCGAGAAGTTTCAACATGCTGCTTGAATTATCGATACCTTCGACCTTGACGCCACGCTCGCTCAACGGCACTGCCACGCGCCCGTCGCCTATACCCAGTTCGAGGGCGCTGCCTCCGTTGCAATGTCGCTCAAGAAAGGCGACCGTCTCGTCTACCTCAGCGACTTTACCTTGCACGGTGGTGTATTCTTCATAGATTGGAGCGTAGATTTCGCCATAAGTTGATTCATCAGACATGTTCGATTCTCCTACCGCATGGTTTAGCGATTTGCTTGACTTACCTTCATCCCGTACTATTAGAAAGATTTGCGTTGCCGTTACCGAATACGTCTAGTCTCCCGCCGACCGCGAAATGTGTTCCGTGCAAGCACAGAAGCTTGAAACGATGTCGCTCGCGAACGTGCACCTGCGCTTCGCCATGCAAAAAGGCGGGTCGCCATAGAACTGAGCGCGCATATTAAGTGACCGCGCGCTGTGGCTGCTGAAGACAGGAGATTCCAACGCGCCGATAATGTCTCCTGCATAGGCCCGTTCCGTCGCGAGCAACTGGTCGAGGGATAACTCTCTAGCGAAATCGTCGATACGGACATCGAACGGCTCCGTTGGTGGGTGAACGTCGCAGTTCAAAGCGCAAGAGGTGTGCCAACTCAAAAAACGGTGTCAATCCAATTCGTCGGCTTTTCGCGTCCGGTTCTGCCTGTTTGCTTTGTCACAACTTTGTCGGGCCTCCAACCATTGGGCAAGCGAAGCCGGTTGCGAAAAGTTTCGCGTCTCAGATCATGGTCGAGTAGCTCAGCCATTCGGCCTTCGCACTCACAGGTCCGGGCTGCGTGTTTCGGCAATTCCTGGACACCCTTTTCGCTAGGGGAGTACCCGACGTGGCCACCGTTTTCGCCGCTACGCGGACGACTGCAACATCTATGTTCGCAGCCGCCGCGCGGGCGAACGGGTCATGGCTTCCGTAAGACCGGTTCCTGACTAGGAAGCTGCGGCTGAAGGACAACGAGGCGAAGAGCGCGGTGGCGCGGCCGGAGGAGCGGAAGTTCCTGGGGTTCAGCTGTCGTGTTGCCTTCTGTGGTTGCGGTCCGTTGTGCAAGGAGTTTCTGACAGTCCCCAAATCTCACGTGCTTGCTGAGAGCACCGAGGCAACAGCTGGTTTCCCCGATCCAGATCGGTTCGATTGCGGATTCCAGGGAATGACCGGACGGGATTCCGATCAAAATCCGGACGGCATTCCGATTTGAAGCCGGACAGCATTCCGATCAATTGCCGGACGGTTTTTCCGTCCTGACGATGCCCTTGGGTCAGCAACCTTGGCATGAAGCTCCTCTGTATTCACGAGGGGACTTTCATGCCGTCAAAGAGAAGGCTGACCATGCGACACATACGACAGATGCTGCGGCTCTCTGCCGGCGGGACAAGCGTACGCGAGATTGCGGTGATGCTCGGGATCGCCCGAAGCACGGTGCAAGATAATCTGGATCGGGCAAAGGCCGCTGGGTTGATCTGGCCGCTGCCAGGAGAACTGACGGACGATGCTCTGGAGCATCGGCTTTTCAGCAGGGCTGGCGTCAAGCAGGGGCAGCGGCGACGTGAAGAGCCGAACTGGGCTGAACTTTCCATCGAGCTCAAGAAGCCCGGCGTGACGCTGCTGATCCTCTGGGAGGAATATCGCAGCGTCCATCCCGATGGTTATGGCTACAGTCGTTTCTGTGAGCTATTCCGCGGCTTCGAGCAGCGCCTTTCGCCGACGATGCGCCAGGAGCATGCTGCCGGGGACAAGGTCTTGTGGACTATTCCGGCAAGAAGGTGCCGATCGTCGATCGCAAGACTGCGGATTCCGATGATCGCGCGCATGTATTCCAATTTGATGCCGCGCAGCGTTCCTATCTGATCGCGCGCAGGTGGAGCACCTGATCGTCAGTTCAAGATGTCACCGTGTTTGCGGTCCGGTCAAGCGGCAGCGGAGATGGTCGACCTGCGCATGGATTCGCCGCTGAGTTCGAGCCGGTGAGCGTTGTGAATGAGGCGATCTAGTATGGCATCGGCGTAGGTGGGATCCCCGATCAGATCGAACCAACGGGCCACCGGGAGCTGGCTGGTCACCAGCGTTGAGCGACGCCCGTACCGGTCTTCGAGGATTTCGAGCAGGTGATGACGGGCATTGCCGTCGAGGGGTTCAAGTCCCCAGTCGTCGAGGATGAGGAGATCGACCCTGGCGAGGCTTTTCATGCGCGCGGCGATGCGGCCATCGCCTTTGGCCAGGGACAGATCATCAATCAGGCGCGGCAGCCGGGGGGACTGTCAGGATTTCCGTGTACGGGCGGCATAATGGGTAAAAAGGAATCCCACTATGTCCCGACGCAAAGAGCCTGCGATACCGAACGAGCTTCTCGACCAGCTATTGGCGGGTGGTGCTGCCAGCGCGGCATTTGAGCAGGGTGGTCTGCTC
>NZ_JAFCGY010000075.1 GCF_016836705.1 Mesorhizobium caraganae
GTTGACAGTTTGAGTGGGTGGCGACTATATACGCCTCACGAACGAGGGCGGTGCGCCGCTGGCGGCGAAGCAGTTTGCTTCTGAATAAGCCCTTGTGAAATTCAAGAGAGCCGCGTAAGCGACACTCGGACGGCCCCGAAGCCACAAGCGTAACGGGCCACGACCTCGCGTGAAGCGGGGTCTGTTCTTTGAAAATTGAATATTGAAGAAAGAGAAACGTGGGCGGCAGAGTCCTGCTGAACCTCTTATCCCGCCAGGGGTAGAAGGTTCGAACGAGACTTTGGCGGACACGTTTTGAGAGAATAAAGTCTACCAAGACACGTGAGTGTCTAGGTGTGAATGTTCTCGTCAATTCAAAGCGTGACCAGATAAAAGCCAATCAAAGTTTCAAAACTTGAGAGTTTGATCCTGGCTCAGAACGAACGCTGGCGGCAGGCTTAACACATGCAAGTCGAGCGCCTCGCAAGAGGAGCGGCAGACGGGTGAGTAACGCGTGGGAATCTACCCATCTCTACGGAACAACTCCGGGAAACTGGAGCTAATACCGTATACGTCCTTCGGGAGAAAGATTTATCGGAGATGGATGAGCCCGCGTTGGATTAGCTAGTTGGTGGGGTAATGGCCTACCAAGGCGACGATCCATAGCTGGTCTGAGAGGATGATCAGCCACATTGGGACTGAGACACGGCCCAAACTCCTACGGGAGGCAGCAGTGGGGAATATTGGACAATGGGCGAAAGCCTGATCCAGCCATGCCGCGTGAGTGATGAAGGCCCTAGGGTTGTAAAGCTCTTTCAACGGTGAAGATAATGACGGTAACCGTAGAAGAAGCCCCGGCTAACTTCGTGCCAGCAGCCGCGGTAATACGAAGGGGGCTAGCGTTGTTCGGAATTACTGGGCGTAAAGCGCACGTAGGCGGATATTTAAGTCAGGGGTGAAATCCCGGGGCTCAACCCCGGAACTGCCTTTGATACTGGGTATCTCGAGTCCGAGAGAGGTGAGTGGAATTCCGAGTGTAGAGGTGAAATTCGTAGATATTCGGAGGAACACCAGTGGCGAAGGCGGCTCACTGGCTCGGTACTGACGCTGAGGTGCGAAAGCGTGGGGAGCAAACAGGATTAGATACCCTGGTAGTCCACGCTGTAAACGATGGAAGCTAGCCGTTGGCAAGTTTACTTGTCGGTGGCGCAGCTAACGCATTAAGCTTCCCGCCTGGGGAGTACGGTCGCAAGATTAAAACTCAAAGGAATTGACGGGGGCCCGCACAAGCGGTGGAGCATGTGGTTTAATTCGAAGCAACGCGCAGAACCTTACCAGCCCTTGACATCCCGGTCGCGGTTTCCAGAGATGGGAACCTTCAGTTCGGCTGGACCGGTGACAGGTGCTGCATGGCTGTCGTCAGCTCGTGTCGTGAGATGTTGGGTTAAGTCCCGCAACGAGCGCAACCCTCGCCCTTAGTTGCCAGCATTAAGTTGGGCACTCTAAGGGGACTGCCGGTGATAAGCCGAGAGGAAGGTGGGGATGACGTCAAGTCCTCATGGCCCTTACGGGCTGGGCTACACACGTGCTACAATGGTGGTGACAGTGGGCAGCGAGACCGCGAGGTCGAGCTAATCTCCAAAAGCCATCTCAGTTCGGATTGCACTCTGCAACTCGAGTGCATGAAGTTGGAATCGCTAGTAATCGCGGATCAGCATGCCGCGGTGAATACGTTCCCGGGCCTTGTACACACCGCCCGTCACACCATGGGAGTTGGTTTTACCCGAAGGCGCTGTGCTAACCGCAAGGAGGCAGGCGACCACGGTAGGGTCAGCGACTGGGGTGAAGTCGTAACAAGGTAGCCGTAGGGGAACCTGCGGCTGGATCACCTCCTTTCTAAGGAAGAACCTTAATGGAAACGCTCATCTGATGAGCCTCTGCCTTTCGGTTCTCTTGGAACAAGACGGCAAAGAGTCACTTTGACCGTCGCGCATACCTTAAGCGGGTCTGCCGCCTTCGTTTCTCTTTCTTCAGCGAATGACTTTGGATCAGCGCTCGCGCGCCGTACCGCGGCCCCCTGTTGATTAAGATGGGCGGCCGCTGGCGCTCCGCGAGGGCGCGGCATAAGCCGCGACGGCCGGTCGGCCTTGCGAGGCTTTGCCTCGAGGTCACCAGCTCGTTACTGGCAGAGCGCGGTCTTTAGGGCTTGTAGCTCAGTTGGTTAGAGCGCGCGCTTGATAAGCGTGAGGTCGGAGGTTCAAGTCCTCCCAGGCCCACCATCTCTAGTGCAACCCGAAGGGTTGTCGCTCGCAATCCGCAAGGATTGTCGGATCTCCTCGATAGAGTATCAGGGAAACAATCAGGGGCCGTAGCTCAGCTGGGAGAGCGCCTGCTTTGCAAGCAGGATGTCGTCGGTTCGATCCCGTCCGGCTCCACCACTCGCGCAATTCCGAAGGGATTGTCGCGGTTCGCGACGATCCTGCGGATCGCGCGGAGGTGTCGAGTAGAGATGAGAAAAGTCATTCGTAAAAAGGTTTGCGGCGAGCAACGAGCTCTCCGCCTGTTCTGTTTTGACATCGTAAAGAGAAGATTTGTTCGAACTTCATGAGCCGAAAGGTTCGTGATTTGTCGCAGGAGACGCTCAATCTCCTGCATATGATGGGTTTGCCTAACCGCGCCCTCGAACCGATCTCGAGAAGCTGGTCTTTTTGTGCCAATGACATCGAATTGGATCCCGCACAGGATCTGGTTCAGGCGACGATCTCTTCGAGATCGCGCGGGTGGGCATTGGCAATGAGAACGATCAAGTGTCTTAAGGGCAATTGGTGGATGCCTTGGCATGCACAGGCGATGAAGGACGTGATACGCTGCGATAAGCTACGGGGAGGTGCGAATACCCTTTGATCCGTAGATTTCCGAATGGGGAAACCCACCTAAGGTACTTGGAAAATCAGAGTAGCAGAGTGATCTGCTACTGTGGTTTCCAAGTATCGATAATAGGTAACTTATCCTGAATACATAGGGATAAAGTGGCGAACGCGGGGAACTGAAACATCTAAGTACCCGTAGGAAAGGACATCAACCGAGACTCCGGAAGTAGTGGCGAGCGAACCCGGACCAGGCCAGTGGCGATTGAGAGACAAGCGGAACCTTCTGGAAAGTAGGGCCATAGTGGGTGA
>NZ_JAFCGY010000076.1 GCF_016836705.1 Mesorhizobium caraganae
AGCCCCGTACGCGTAATGCGATCAATCGTCCTCGAGTAAGGCGGGACACGTGAAATCCTGTCTGAAATTGGGAGGACCACCTTCCAAGCCTAAGTACTCGTGCATGACCGATAGCGAACTAGTACCGTGAGGGAAAGGTGAAAAGCACCCCGACAAGGGGAGTGAAAGAGTACCTGAAACCGATTGCCTACAAACAGTGGGAGCCCGCAAGGGTCACCACGTACCTTTTGTATAATGGGTCAGCGACTTAGTGTGACGAGCAAGCTTAAACCGATAGGTGTAGGCGCAGCGAAAGCGAGTCTGAACAGGGCGTTCAGTTCGTCGCATTAGACCCGAAACCGAGTGATCTAGCCATGAGCAGGTTGAAGGTAAGGTAACACTTACTGGAGGACCGAACCCATAACTGTTGCAATAGTTCGGGATGACTTGTGGCTAGGGGTGAAAGGCCAATCAAACTCGGAAATAGCTGGTTCTCCGCGAAATCTATTTAGGTAGAGCGTCGACCGAATACCCCAGGGGGTAGAGCACTGGATGGGCTAGGGGTCCTCACCGGATTACCAAACCTAACCAAACTCCGAATACCTGGGAGTACTAGTCGGCAGACACACGGCGGGTGCTAACGTCCGTCGTGAAAAGGGAAACAACCCTGACCTACAGCTAAGGTCCCCAAGTTATGGCTAAGTGGGAAAGGATGTGAGGATCCCAAAACAACCAGGATGTTGGCTTAGAAGCAGCCATCATTTAAAGAAAGCGTAACAGCTCACTGGTCTAAATAAGGGTCTTTGCGCCGAAAATGTAACGGGGCTAAAGCCATACACCGAAGCTTAGGGTTTGGTCCGCAAGGGCCAAGCGGTAGCGGAGCGTTCTGTAAGCTGATGAAGCCATACCCGTGAGGGGTGGTGGAGGTATCAGAAGTGCGAATGCTGACATGAGTAACGTAAGGGGAGTGAGAGACTCCCCCGCCGAAAGACCAAGGGTTCCTGCTTAAAGCTAATCTGAGCAGGGTTAGCCGGCCCCTAAGACGAGGCGGAAACGCGTAGTCGATGGGAACCACGTTAATATTCGTGGGCTTGGAGGTAGTGACGGATCGCACAAGTTGTCCAATCTTATCGGATTGAACGGGCAGCGGAGCGGTTCCAGGAAATAGCTCCTCCTTATAAACCGTACCCGAAACCGACACTGGTGGTCAGGTAGAGTATACCAAGGCGCTTGAGAGAACTATGCTGAAGGAACTCGGCAAATTGCACGCGTAACTTCGGAAGAAGCGTGACCCTTTTCTACGCAAGTAGAGGAGGGTGGCACAGACCAGGGGGTAGCGACTGTTTATCAAAAACACAGGGCTCTGCGAAGTCGCAAGACGACGTATAGGGTCTGACGCCTGCCCGGTGCTGGAAGGTTAAGAGGAGGGGTGCAAGCTCTGAATCGAAGCCCCAGTAAACGGCGGCCGTAACTATAACGGTCCTAAGGTAGCGAAATTCCTTGTCGGGTAAGTTCCGACCTGCACGAATGGCGTAACGACTTCCCCGCTGTCTCCAGCATAGACTCAGTGAAATTGAATTCCCCGTGAAGATGCGGGGTTCCTGCGGTTAGACGGAAAGACCCCGTGCACCTTTACTATAGCTTTACATTGGCATTCGTAGTGGCATGTGTAGGATAGGTGGTAGGCTTTGAAACCTGGGCGCCAGCTCAGGTGGAGCCACCCTTGAAATACCACCCTTATTACTATGGATGTCTAACCGCGGCCCGTTATCCGGGTCCGGGACAATGTATGGTGGGTAGTTTGACTGGGGCGGTCGCCTCCTAAAGAGTAACGGAGGCGCGCGATGGTGGGCTCAGAACGGTCGGAAATCGTTCGCTGAGTGCAATGGCATAAGCCTGCCTGACTGCGAGACTGACAAGTCGAGCAGAGACGAAAGTCGGTCATAGTGATCCGGTGGTCCCGCGTGGAAGGGCCATCGCTCAACGGATAAAAGGTACGCCGGGGATAACAGGCTGATGACCCCCAAGAGTCCATATCGACGGGGTTGTTTGGCACCTCGATGTCGACTCATCGCATCCTGGGGCTGGAGCAGGTCCCAAGGGTATGGCTGTTCGCCATTTAAAGCGGTACGTGAGTTGGGTTCAGAACGTCGTGAGACAGTTCGGTCCCTATCTGCCGTGGGTGTAGGAATATTGAAAGGATCTGTCCCTAGTACGAGAGGACCGGGATGGACGGATCTCTGGTGGACCTGTTGTGGCGCCAGCCGCATAGCAGGGTAGCTATATCCGGACGGGATAACCGCTGAAGGCATCTAAGCGGGAAACCCACCTTAAAACGAGTATTCCCTGAGAACCGTGGAAGACGACCACGTTGATAGGCCGGGTGTGGAAGAGCGGCAACGCTTGAAGCTTACCGGTACTAATAGTTCGATCGGCTTGATCGTTCTCATTCCTTATGCTCATTTGACGAAGTCAAATGGTCTGACCAGCGCTCACGCGTCGTATCGGCCTTCGGCCGGACGCTCCGCGAGGGCGCCGGAAAACCGGCGACGCGCAGTCGCGCTTGCGGGCTACGCCCGAAAGCCAACTGTAGATGTCGCCTTGGCACGGAAAGACAGGCAAACGGCACAAGCCGATAGCGAGCGGGTATCCCCTGCTCACTATTGACTACTGCCTAATCCCCAACCCAGCTTCTCGATATAACGTGCGTTTTGCCGACCTGGTGGTTATGGCGGAGCGGCTGCACCCGATCCCATTCCGAACTCGGCCGTGAAACGCTCCAGCGCTGATGGTACTTCGTCTCAAGACGCGGGAGAGTAGGTCGCTGCCAGGTCTGCCAAACGCACGTTGAACTCTCGATCCAGAAATCGGATGGAGTGGAATCTTCTCATTACGATTATGTTGATGCATGTCGTTATCCCAAAACCGCTCAACACTTTTGGGCGACATGCATCGAGGCCCGCCAACGGGACTACGGGCCGCGAAAGCGGCCCTTTCATTTGGCGGCTCTTCTAATCCAGTAAGCTTCGGCTTACCTCTAAGGTTGACGCGGGGTGGAGCAGCCCGGTAGCTCGTCAGGCTCATAACCTGAAGGTCACAGGTTCAAATCCTGTCCCCGCAACCAAATCAAAAAAGCCCGCCTCGTGCGGGCCTTTTTGTAT
>NZ_JAFCGY010000077.1 GCF_016836705.1 Mesorhizobium caraganae
GCCGAGAGCAAGGCCTGCGTATAAGGATGGCGGGGATGATCGAAGATGTTTTGGGTTGAGCCAATCTCGACAATGCGCCCGAGATACATGATCGCCATACGATCGGCCATGTGGCGGACTACGTTTAGGTTGTGGGTGATGATCAGGATGGCGATCCCGAGTTCATCCTGGAGGCGAGCAAGCAGATTAAGCACCTCGCCCTGGACCGACACGTCGAGCCCAGCTGTGGGCTCGTCGGCGATGATCAGGTCTGGGTTGAGTGCAAGGGCACGAGCGACGCTGACGCGCCGGGCCTGACCGCCAGAGAGCTGGTGGGGATAGCGGCGCCCAAAGTCCGCCGGCAAGCCGACCGTGCGCAACAGGCGCTCCGCTTCGGCACCGAGATCGCGATTGCTCACGCCGTGTATGCGGAATGGCTCGGTGAGGAGCGACTGCACGGTCAGCCGCGGCGAGAGGGAGCCCACGGAATCCTGGAACATCATCGTCATGCGGCGCAGGTAGGACTTTCGTTCGGCCGCTTTAAGGCCGATAAGTTCCTGTTCGTCGAAACGAATGCTGCCGCTAACAGCCGGCTGAAGGCCGATGATCGTGCGCGCGATGGTGGATTTGCCAGATCCGCTTTCGCCGACGAGGGCAAGCGTTTCGCCCTTGCGGATTTCAAAGGAGACGCCGCACACAGCCTCAATGAAAGGGTCTGCCGTGCCCGTGGTGAGAGCCTTCAGTGACCCCATGGTGCGGAAGCGGACGCGCAGGTCCTGGACACTCAGCAACGCACTCATGCCGCAACCATCCCGGCTCGATCGAGCAGGTGGCATCGCGCAACCTGGTCAGCAGCGACACGGTATTCGCCAGGCGTCTCATGCACGCAGCGATCGAAGGCGTGAGGACACCGCGGGTGGAAGATACATCCCTTTTTGCTTGCGAGCAGACTGGGGACCTCTCCCGGGATGGTCGGCAAATTGCGCGTCCGTTGTTTGATCCGTCCAGGGTCGCACTCAAGCAGCGCCCGAGTGTAGGGATGGCCCGGACTATGAAAGATGTCCCGCACCGCCCCCTGCTCCACCACCTCGCCCGCATACATGACGGCAACGTGGTCGCACAATTCAGCGACGACGCCGAGATGATGGGAGACAAACAGGATGGAGCAACCGATCTCCCTTTGCAGATCCTTGAGCAAATGTATGATCTGGACTTCCAACGTTGCATCAAGCGCTGTGGTTGGCTCGTCGGCGATGAGCAGCGCCGGCTTCACCAAAAGCGCCATGGCAATGCAGATGCGCTGGCGCATGCCACCAGAGAACTGATGCGGATAATTCCCGATGCGGCTTTGCGGATCGGGAATTCCGACTCGCTTGAGCATGTCGACGGCTCGATCGCGCTTTTCACTACGGCCTCGTTGTTCGTGGTGTTGGATATCGATCATCTGGCTCTCGATGTTCCGCACCGGATTGAGCGCGGTCATCGGATCCTGGAAGATCATGGAGAGGCGATCGCCCATCAGACTGCGTCGCGTCTGGGCAGTCAGCGTAAGCAGGTCGCGTCTTTCGAATATGATACTGCCGGCAGTAACCTGAGCGTTTTCTGGAAGTAGACCCATCACCGTATACGCAAGCGTGGACTTGCCGGATCCGCTTTCCCCGACAATCCCGACTACCTGTCCGGCTGGCACGTCGAGCGAGACGTTGCGCAGAGCATGAACACGCCCGCGTGGCGAGCCGAAGTCGAGGCCAAGGTTCCGAACCTCGAGAAGCGGCCGGGCGGACATGTGTGGCATCGGATCCTCATGTCTCATAGGTCTTTCCGCAGCTTGGGATCGAATATGTCACGCAATGCCTCGCCAAGGAATGTGAAGCCCAGCGTGGCGACCACGATTGGAATGCCGCCGGCAAAAACCAGCCAGGGGGTCTGATTGATATAGCTGTAGCCATCATTCAGGATCGCTCCCCAGTCTGGCGTCGGAGGGCGCACACCCATGCCGAGAAAGCCCAGACCTGCTTCAAAGGCAATCACCGCAGGCACATCCATGCTCACAAGAATAAGAAGCGGCCCAACCACGTTAGGCAGCATGTGGACAGCAAGGATACGCGTCGTGCCAGCGCCCATGCTTCGCTCCGCGTCAATGTAATCGGAGTTGCGCAGGGCTTGCGTTTGGGTGCGCACGACACGCGCATAGATCGGCATCGAGGTGATGGCGATGACAAGAATGACGCTGGCCATGCTGGGGCCAAGAAGCGCGATGATGGCCAACGCAAATATGATCCCGGGAAAGGAGCGGATCGTGTCGAAGAATAGTAGCAGAAGACTGTCGAGCCAGCGCGGCCCGAACCCCGCGATAAGCCCCAGCACAAGGCCGACTGCCAGCGAACTACCGAGGGATGCAAACGCGACGAGAAGCGGGATGCGGCCGCCCGTGATGGTACGCGAAAAGGTGTCGCGGCCGAGTTGATCCGTGCCAAGAAGAAAATCTGCTGAAGGGCCCGCCAAACGAGGCCCGACCATAATGCGGATAGGGTCATGTGTGACGATGAGCGGACCAAAGATTGCGCTCGCCACCACGACCAGGACAAGCACCGCGCCAAGCATGCCCAGACGGTTTTTAAGCAGTTGCCGCAGGAAGCCTCCGAGGGCACCTGGATAGTGCCTTGCTGGAGCTTCTGTACCATTCGTGTCAATGCTTGTCATATCAGAGCTTTTCCCGAGCCCGCGGGTCAAGGCTTGCATTGACCAGATCGGAGGCCGTTGTTGAAATGACGACAAGGAATGTGGTGACCACGACAATGCCCATAACAATTGGATAATTGCGCGTGTTCACCGCCTGCACGATCAGCGCGCCGATCCCGGGTCTTGCGAACACCACCTCGACAAACACCGCTGCCGACAGCAGCCATGCGATCCCTACGCCCAAGATGGTTACCGTTGGCAAGATCGCAAGCGGCAGAGCGTAGTGGTAAACAATGCGCCATTCCGAAATCCCGAAAGAGCGAGCCATCCGGATATGGTTCTCACCCAGCGTTTCGAGCATGGACGCGCGCACCAGTCGAGAGATGTAACCCACC
>NZ_JAFCGY010000078.1 GCF_016836705.1 Mesorhizobium caraganae
CAGGTGACTAGCACTACTTTGGCAGATTTTTAGCGGAGAGGGTTCTGCGGCAGTGGGGACAACGGATTGGGGGCGGCTGCGCGAGCGCGGTGAGGATGGCTTGCCTGACGGCGGGTAGGCTCGGTTGGGGCGGCGGGCCGAGGATTCTTTTTTCCCCCTTCCGCTTGTTTGAGGCGGCGAGATTGCAGGAAGGCGTAGGCGATCATCGTCATCAGCGCGTGCCGGTGCAGGCCCGTCCATGAGCGCCCCTCGAAGTGGTCGAGGCCAAGTTCCTCCTTGAGCTGCTGATGCGCCTGTTCGCAGACCCAGCGCGCCTTGATGGCGCCTGCGATCTGCTTGAGCGGGGTGTCGGCGGGCAAGTTGGAGAGGTAGTATTTGCGCTCGCCGGTCGAGCGGTGCTCGCCGATCACCCAGACCTCCTCGCCGGGCAGATGCTGAGCGCCCATGTCGCGGATGCGCTGGGGTGGGCCATCTGCAACCCGGACACGGACAGCGGCGAAGCGCGCCGAGAGGCGGCCTTTGGTGCCACGCCGCCAACTGACCGTCCGCCATTGGGCTTTTTCCAGCATCGCCTGCGCGGTCATCGACTTCACATCGGGGATATGCCGGCGGCGCGGGCGGCCGCGTCCGGCAACGGGGAAGATCATCGCCACGTCGGCGGCATAGACCTTCTGCTTGAACGGGATACCGACGGCCCAGGTAAGGCCGCGCTCGGTGAGCGCCTGCCGGAAGGGGGCGCTCAAGCCATATCCGGCATCGGCGAGCACGCAGCCAAAGCGCAAGCCGGCTGCGCGAGCCCGGTCGATCTCGGCCAGCGCGATTTCGGGCTTGGTCCTGTAGGCACGATGGTCCTCGGGCACACCGGCACGGTCGAGCCGGGCGGGATCGGAAGTCCAGCTCTCGGGCAGAAACAGCCGCAGCCCCACCATGACCGGCACTTCGCCAGAGGCCAGCGTCAGCGACACCAGCGTCTGGCAGTTGGCGTTCTTGCCAAGCGCCGAGGCATATTGCGGCGCGACGCCGACCGAGTGGCGCCCCTTCTTGGGGAGCGCGGTGTCGTCCACGATCAGCCACGTATCGTTCCCGCCAACTTGTCTGTCGGCCTCCGCGAGCAGCACCTTCTCCAGCGGCGCAGCATCCCACACGCCGCTCGCGATGAAGTGGTGCAGCTGGTCATAGTTGACGCCTGCGTCGCGCGCCGCCATCGGTTGGACGCTCTTGCGATCCCCAAGGCCAATCAGCCCAGCAATATAGGCCGGACACATCCGCGCACGCGTCTTGTGCCTCAACGCCGAGACGAACGGCTCAAGCCACCGCTCCAGATCGAGTTGCCAATCCCTGTTCATGGTCGGCCCCTCCAACAGCCGACCTCTCATGAATCACGCAAAACCGCTCTTGGGAATCCTCAAAACGCTCCCAGAACTAAAAATCTGCCAAAGTAGTGCTAGCACTACTTTGGCAGATTTTTAGCGGAGAGGGTTCTGCGGCAGTGGGGACAACGGATTGGGGGCGGCTGCGCGAGCGCGGTGAGGATGGCTTGCCTGACGGCGGGTAGGCTCGGTTGGGGCGGCGGGCCGAGGATTCTTTTTTCCCCCTTCCGCGTGTTTGAGGCGGCGAGATTGCAGGAAGGCGTAGGCGATCATCGTCATCAGCGCGTGCCGGTGCAGGCCCGTCCATGAGCGCCCCTCGAAGTGGTCGAGGCCAAGTTCCTCCTTGAGCTGCTGATGCGCCTGTTCGCAGACCCAGCGCGCCTTGATGGCGCCTGCGATCTGCTTGAGCGGGGTGTCGGCGGGCAAGTTGGAGAGGTAGTATTTGCGCT
This sequence comes from Mesorhizobium caraganae, assembly GCF_016836705.1. Classification (GTDB taxonomy): domain Bacteria; phylum Pseudomonadota; class Alphaproteobacteria; order Rhizobiales; family Rhizobiaceae; genus Mesorhizobium; species Mesorhizobium caraganae. Next base: position 1,820 of record NZ_JAFCGY010000078.1, read on the forward strand.
CGCCGGTCGAGCGGTGCTCGCCGATCACCCAGACCTCCTCGCCGGGCAGATGCTGAGCGCCCATGTCGCGGATGCGCTGGGGTGGGCCATCTGCAACCCGGACACGGACAGCGGCGAAGCGCGCCGAGAGGCGGCCTTTGGTGCCACGCCGCCAACTGACCGTCCGCCATTGGGCTTTTTCCAGCATCGCCTGCGCGGTCATCGACTTCACATCGGGGATATGCCGGCGGCGCGGGCGGCCGCGTCCGGCAACGGGGAAGATCATCGCCACGTCGGCGGCATAGACCTTCTGCTTGAACGGGATACCGACGGCCCAGGTAAGGCCGCGCTCGGTGAGCGCCTGCCGGAAGGGGGCGCTCAAGCCATATCCGGCATCGGCGAGCACGCAGCCAAAGCGCAAGCCGGCTGCGCGAGCCCGGTCGATCTCGGCCAGCGCGATTTCGGGCTTGGTCCTGTAGGCACGATGGTCCTCGGGCACACCGGCACGGTCGAGCCGGGCGGGATCGGAAGTCCAGCTCTCGGGCAGAAACAGCCGCAGCCCCACCATGACCGGCACTTCGCCAGAGGCCAGCGTCAGCGACACCAGCGTCTGGCAGTTGGCGTTCTTGCCAAGCGCCGAGGCATATTGCGGCGCGACGCCGACCGAGTGGCGCCCCTTCTTGGGGAGCGCGGTGTCGTCCACGATCAGCCACGTATCGTTCCCGCCAACTTGTCTGTCGGCCTCCGCGAGCAGCACCTTCTCCAGCGGCGCAGCATCCCACACGCCGCTCGCGATGAAGTGGTGCAGCTGGTCATAGTTGACGCCTGCGTCGCGCGCCGCCATCGGTTGGACGCTCTTGCGATCCCCAAGGCCAATCAGCCCAGCAATATAGGCCGGACACATCCGCGCACGCGTCTTGTGCCTCAACGCCGAGACGAACGGCTCAAGCCACCGCTCCAGATCGAGTTGCCAATCCCTGTTCATGGTCGGCCCCTCCAACAGCCGACCTCTCATGAATCACGCAAAACCGCTCTTGGGAATCCTCAAAACGCTCCCAGAACTAAAAATCTGCCAAAGTAGTGCTAGG
>NZ_JAFCGY010000079.1 GCF_016836705.1 Mesorhizobium caraganae
GCAAGTTCCTCTCGTTGAAGGAACTCCATGGTCGGATCGCAGCTTCTACCCGCTCAAGACCAATACCTGTCGCGCCATCTCAGAACGAGGCGCCCCTCCCGCGAAGCGGGTTCGTGCATGAGGCGCGTAGCCGACAGGCACCTTTGGGCCGTCAGCAGACGGGCAGCTTTAACCACAAAGCTAGTGCGGACCCCTCCTGTTCGACTGGTGGCTTGATCTGACCTCAAGCGCACTGAGGCGATGGTCTGCGTCGGGACCCAAAGATAACCCTAGGTCGGCAACCACCGCGGCGGCGCCCCGGCTTCGGCCGCTGACGAAGGGGCCGTCACGGTCTGTACCCTCTCACGTTTTTGACCTGTTAGTCTGGCAACACTTGGAAAGTTGCCGCTTCGGTGCGCTCGATCATCGCCGATCAACCGTATTAGGTGGTAAGATCGAGCACCTTCTGCCAGCGTGGATCGTTGTGAAGCAGGTCGAAATCGGAGTCGTGCAGAACCCAAGCCTTCATTTCATGGTGGGCCCGTGGCATCACCCTTTCGAGCAAGTCGAACGCCCGATCGCGATCGCCAAGCATGCTATGAAAGCAAGCAAGGTTGTATTGGGTCAGGACGTCGTCGGGATCGATGGCCTGCGCGCGCGCCGCCCACTCCTTTGCCCGATCGAACTCTCCCAATTCTAAGAGTGCGTTGGCGCCGAGATAGGCGGGCCGGGCATTTTCAGGGTTCCTCGCCAGTTGCCGCTCCGCGCGCTCGAGGGCTCTGCGAGCCGTCTCCAATCTGTCGACATTTCGCCCGAGCGAGCGATAGACCTGCACGAGCAACATCGATGACTGATAGTCATTGGGGTCGATCTCGGCCGCGCGCTCCCAGTGAGTGGCGGCCGTCTCCAGCTTACCCTGTGCGAAGCAGCAGCGGGCGTAGAAGTAATGCGCTTCGAACAGATTGGGATTGCCTGCGATCGCCCGTTCAAACGCCGTTTCGGCCTCCTTGTAGCGTTGGCCGACCGCCAAGGCGAGTCCGCGGGAGGCGTGCGCTTCGGCCAGACCGCTGTCGATCTCGAGCGCCCTCGCAGCGTTGGCGAGGATGCCCTCGAGCGAAACCTCCTCGCTATAGTCGAGAAAGAGGAACGAGTCGCAATCGGCGGTACCGGCATAGGCGCGCGCATAGAGCGGGTCGAGCTCGATCGCCATGGCGAACATTCGCCTGCCCAGCCTGTAATATGATTTCGAACCGCGGTGGAAAAACTCCCGCCCCCTGAGATAGTAAGTATAGGCTTCGACATTCTCAGTCGGCGCCAGCTCGATCGCCTCTTTTTCTTCCGGCAGCAGCTTGACCTTCAGCTGGTCGACGATGGTGTGAGTGATCTCGTCCTGGATCGCAAAAATATCGGTCAGATCGCGATCGTAGCGGTCGGCCCAGACGTGCCCGCCATCCGCACCGTCGATGAGCTGTCCCGTGACGCGCACGCGCGACCCAACCTTGCGCACGCTACCCTCCAGAACAAATCTGACGCCGAGTTCCTGTGCTGCCTGCTGTACCCTGATAGGCTTGCCCTTGTAGGTGAACACCGTGTTGCGGGCGATGACGTGCAGCCCCGAGATCTTCGACAGGTCGGTGATGATGTCCTCGGTGATGCCGTCGGAAAAGTATTCCTGCTCGGGGTCGCCGCTCATGTTGTTGAAGGGAAGGACGGCGATCGACGGCTTTTCCTTCGCCGGCCCCGACTTGGGTTGCGCAGCGCCGCTCGTCACGCGTGGCGGCGGAGCGGCCTGGAAGAGGTTGACGTTGTAGACCCTGACCGGCCGGTCGATGTTCTTGAGCGCCTGCTCGCCGGTGTCCTCGAACGTCAGATCGAGCCGGTTGCCGACATTGTCGCGGACCGACCCGGACACTGCGACGCCGCCCGGCTTGGCGATGCTTTCGATGCGCGCCGCGATGTTGACGCCGTCGCCATAGATGTCGTTGTCCTCGAAGATGATGTCGCCGAGATGGATGCCGATGCGGAACTCGATGCGACGGTCCTCCGCCACTTCGACGTTGCGCTCGCGCATCTTGCGCTGGATCTCCGTGGCACAGGCAACGGCGTTCACCACGCTCGGGAACTCGACAAGCATGCCGTCGCCGGTGAGCTTGACGATGCGGCCCCGGTGCTCGGCGATCTTGGCGTCGGCCATCTCGCGCCGATGCGTCTTCAGAGCCGACAGCGTACCAGCCTCATCCAGCCCCATGAGGCGGCTGTAGCCAACCACATCGGCGGCGAGGATCGCAGTAAGTCGGCGCTCCATGAGGAAATCCGGATTTTCACAGAAGCCTAGAGTATCAGGTTCAGCGGTACGTGCCATATGTAAATCCCGCTGGCGCGCCGCCCCGGGTATCACCAGGAGCGATTTGTGGTTCGGAAACGGTTCAATTAACCGAAGCTGCGCCTCCGCCGGAACCGCTTGGCTCTTTTGGCAGGCCGACCGCGCCTGCGTCCAAAACTGATGTCCGGAATTGGCAGTGCTAAAAACCGACATAGGCGCCACGATCTGTGCACGTCCGCAATAGCGAACCTTGCCCTACCGTTTCACTGTCGGCGACGACTGCTCTTGGGCAGTGGAAAAGGTGTCCTCAACGACCGACATTGCTGAAGGGTTTCGGGTGCCGTCAGGCGTACGAAAGCCTCTCATGCAGGAACCCGCGGTCCGTGCGCGGTGAGCTATGGGGATTTGTGTTTCGGGGTGTGCCAGCGTCTGTCGCAGACGTCCACA
>NZ_JAFCGY010000007.1 GCF_016836705.1 Mesorhizobium caraganae
ACGACCGCGTTGTTGTCGTCGAGCGTATAGCTCCATGCACCGCTCGCATCGATCGAGAAGGTGCCATAGGTCTTGGCGACGGCGGCCTGCACGTTAAAGGTCGCCGCATTGTCGACATCGGTCGCATTGAGATCGCCGAAGGCTGAGGCGTCGCCTGGCGTGCCGTTGGCGACACCGCTCTTTTCCGTCACCGAGGTGTCTTCGGCACCATTGACAGTGATCACCGCCGCGTCATTGGCGCCGGTGAACTGGATGGTAGCCGTGGCCCAGCTTAGCGTGCCATTGCCGAGCTGAATGGCGTAGGTCACTTTGTCGGTGAGAACCTGCCCCTGCCCAAGTGCCTGCACCTGGGCGTCGATATCAGCCTTGTTGTAGTGGATCGTACCATCGGCGCTTATCCAGATGCGAGCGCCTAGAAGGCTCGTATTGGCAGTCGCGGGGAGCGCGGCGAGCGCTGCACTATCACTGGAGAACGTGATGTCGCGCGCCAGTAGATCTGCCGGCGCGTATATCTTCGTTGCTGTCGTAAGACTGTCTGCGTTGTCGATGGAATACAGCTGTTTGGCCGTTCCTCCCAGATCGTTCGCCAATACATTCAGGATCAAGACGCCAGTGGCATCTTCCGAAAAGGCAAGAAGATCGTCCTTCGCCTGCGGCGTGTTGGAGAACGACGTCGTGGTGCCGCCGGCACCGGTGACCTGAGTAGCCATTTCAACCCCCCTAGTAGTTAAGAACAGATGCCCAATCATCTGTTTCATTGACAGTACTGTTAGACCGGCTGCTTCCAGCCGAAGAATAGTCGCGCGAGTCCGGGGAGGCATGGTTGTCGCCGTTATCCAGGCACACAGCCGCGCTCGGAACGGCACGCCTCAAGCTGGCCATTCACGGACGGATGTTAACTCGATTCTTGTGCGCTCAACGACACCGGTCGCTGCGCTGCGTCGCCCTACCCCAACTGCATCCTACAACTCGTGGTTGCTGGCCACGGATTTAGGCGCCCCTTATATTAGCATATTATTAACTCTAGCAGGGCGGACGCGTCAACGAGCAGTTTGCAAGACAGTTAATAGTTGAAGGAGCCGCGCCCATGATATCGGCGCTCGGCTCGACCAAAATGGCAGGTTCTTGGGCTGAAGACCTAGTCGCCCACGGTCAGCTTCCGCGCAACGGCAAGCTGATCGCAACGGCCGACATGCGGCACAATATCAAAATCCAGCCCCAAAACTGGATAATGACGTTCCAAGAATGACGGCTCGACCGGCAGAGGCCACAATTAGCTCAACTACCGTGTCACGAGCTCGGCCCGCGTCCACAAATGGCCTTGGTCGATGCCGGACATGCTAAAGTACCGTCAGCGCGGAAACGTTATCCGCGGGCGATTTCTTTATATATTTCAAAATGTTGACTTGAAAAAAGTACCGTCAGGTCCGAAAAATCCGTGACGATACTTCTCTCGGACGTTGAGCCGCGTATGAAAAGTACGGTCAAAAGTACCGTCAAATAAATCTGCTAGTCTTCACGTCCAACGTGGTCCTGGTTTGATGTCAAAAGAATCAGTGACGTAAGTAGCTGATGGCTTCAGCTGACGATGTAGGTCCGATTGTAAATAAAATGAACCGCAAATCGTTGCTTTTTCTGCGAAAAACTACGCCGGAGCACTCCAGACTACGCTAACCCCTACTCCCACTCGATTGTTCAAATAGGATATAACCAATTGAAATCACTGGCAAATATTTTTCAGCGCCGCGTAAATGCCGACATCAAGACCGTCAAAAAGTTACGCTTCTGATTCTAAAGGGAAAATCGCCGCAAAAAATATTTTGAGGTTTCACCAACTATCAGGACCAATCGGGCAATTTCTTTCACTTGGGACGTTGGGCCACGCGCCCAAGCAGTCTCGAAAAGTACCGTCATCGCTCCAACAAGGGCACTTTTTCGTATGTCACGCTAGTCAAGGGTGCGCGGTTTCCCACTTGCTTCCGTCGTCAAATCGCCAGCTGCTCTAACCCTAGATCAGCCCGCGCATCGTCAGTTCAGCCTTCAGATAGGCATAATAGATCGGCGCAGCGACAAGACCCGGCATACCGAACCAGGCCTCCATGAAAACCATCGCCAGAAGAAGCTCCCAGGCACGCGCATTGATCCGCGAACCGATAATCTTGGCGTTTACGAAGTATTCGAGCTTGTGAATGACGATGAGAAAGGCAAGCGAGCCTAGCGCTGCAAGGAAGGAGATGCTGAGGCTGACAACCACGATCACCGTGTTGGAGATCAGATTGCCGATGACCGGCAGAAGGCCGGCGACGAAAGTCAGCGCTATCATGGTCCTGATGAATGGCAGATCGATGCCGAAGGACGGTAGAACAGCGACGAGATAGATCGAAGTCAGAAACGTATTCAACGCCGAAATCCGGATTTGCGAGAACACGATGTTGCGAAAGGCCTTGCTCAGAATGTTGACACGATCCGCCAGCGCGTCCGCCAGTGGGCCGGGCTCGCCCGATGGCGCCGCCGAGCTCACCGCGATCAAGCCGCCGATCACCATGCCGACGATAATGTGGACCACCAGGACGCCGACATCCCGCCCGACGAGTTGAAGCTGGCCAGCATGTTCGCGGAGCCACCGGGCAGCGAAGACTTCCAGTTCCTCGATATTCGACGGAAAATAGTCCATCGCCCAGGTTGGGAGATGGACGCGCGCAGTATCGATGATCTCGGCCATCTTCTTGAGGAGCGTCACGACGTTCTCCGAACCGCCAGTCAATTGCGACACGCCGCTAAAGATAGCGGCGGCTATCAGGAGCGTGAAAATCAATGCCACCAAGGTCAGCGCAAGGCTTTTCGTCAGGCTGCTGGAGACCCCGATTCGATGGAGCATCGGTGCGGCGAAATGAACGAGGTTAAACACGAGAAGGCCCGAAAGCAGTGCCGGAAGCAGGCCGAGTTCGAGCACAGCTACGAGCGCAACAAGCGCGAGCAGGCACGACGCAAGATAGAACCCTGGGAAGGTCAGCACTTTTCACCTGCAGAGGCACCAAGTCCTCTCCGGGTTTCCATTAATTTGATACGCGGTGATGCGCAAGCGAACACGCGCCCCGGATGGTTGTCGTCCATACTTTGATCCGTGCAACACGGTCCATCAGTTCGAATAGGCGTGCGCGCCGTTCCGAACGCTCGTCCCTCCTGTCGCACATGGTCTCGGCGACGGACCGGCTCCAGACCCGATCACGCTCCCGGTTTCTTGAGTACGACAAATCAGTTGCCGTTGAGCATACCTTCGCCACAGGACTCGAAGCCGGCGCTCGTTGCCATCCGCCGCCAGGCGCGTTTGCCCGAGAAAAGCAGCGCGAGTACGCTGACTATCGCGAACATGGTCCATCCGGGCACCCAGACGATGAGGAGAAATCGCCCGCCTGGGTTTAAGACCCGGAATATCTCACGCAGTCCTGTTCCTTTTGCGGGCCGAGCCGATCGATGGGCGCTCACGGCGGCGTCGAAACGGCCTTCCGGGAAAGGTAATGCAGTCAGGTCGCCAAGTTCGATGTCGACGCGCCCGGTCAGCCCGGCGAGCCGCAGGTTCTGTTCGAGCAACGCCCGGCCGCCGCCTTCGATATAGTCCGGATCGAAGCGGTCGAGCGCGACGATCCTTTCTCTTCGAAATGCACGGCCGAGCGCGATCGTGGTTAGCCCGGCGCCGCATCCTGCATCGAGAACCACATCTGTGTCGCCCGACAGAAGGTCGACCATTGGCAGGACCGCATGTTCGTAGCGTCCGACGGCGCGGGCAATGAGGCCTCCGGCGAAGAAGTTCGCCGCAAGCAGCCTCAGCATCATGGCGAGCGGCCAGTAGGCCGGTGTCGCGACCTGAACCGCGACGGCCGCGATCCATGGCCCCAGCGCCCGGGCCGGTGCCCAGCCGAAATCGAAATGCTTGGTGTCCAGCCGGCTTCTGCGCCCATGGAGGTGCCCAGCGAGCCTTTTCCCGGCCATGGCCCGCGGGTTCGTTCTTCGGGGACTTTCGTGCGCCTGCCGGCGCCCGAAACTCTTCACGAAACCGCATTGTCAGCTTTCGGGATGATGAGGGTTGAAAGCTGACCTTTGCATCCAGTGTAGTTCAAACCCTTTGGCCAATGTCGGTCGTGGCAAACCGGTTGGGGCAACGCCTGGGGGACGCTAGAAAAACGTCATCCTATCTTTGGGTGGCATGCATCGGATTCGCACCTGCCTCAAGATATTGCGTGATTCCCCTCAAGGGCATCGGCCTGCCAAACAAATATCCCTGTTGGACGAAACAGCCGCAGCTGGTCAGCCGGAGCGCCTGGCTTTCGGTTTCAATGCCTTCAGCGATGATATGCAGGTCCAGGGCCTGTGCGAGTTGAACGATCGCTTTGACCACCGCTTCGGCCTGCCCGTCGGAGCTGATGTCCCTGGCAAAGGAGCGATCGATCTTGATAACGTCCAACGGCAATCGCCTGATGTATGAAAGGCTTGAATAGCCCGCTCCGAAATCGTCGAGGGCAATTCGGATGCCGAGCGCGCGAAAGTGTGAAAGCCGCTCCTCGGCCTGCTCGAAATCAATGAGCAGCAGGCTTTCCGTGATTTCAAGCTGAAGCGCCGAGGGCGGAAAGCGATGACGAGCCAACGTCGCGGCGATCTGCTCGACCACCGAGGGCGAACGCAAGTGGCGCGTCGATAGATTGATCGACACATAGTCGAGCCGACCTTCGCGGATGAGCGGATACATCTCCTGGCAGCAGCGGTCGATCATCGCCTTGCCGAGTTCGACGATCAACGAACTTTCCTCGGCCAGCGGGATGAACAGCCCGGGAAGAATGAGCCCGCGCTCGGCATGCTGCCATCGTGCAAGCGCCTCCACCCCGACGATCCTGTTGCTCTGGGTGGAGATAATCGGCTGATACCACGGCTCGATCTCTCGCGCCGCCACGGCGCTGCGCAATTCTGCTTCCAAGCCCTGGCGGTGCTCAAGCTCTGCCGCCATCGTTTCGTCAAATTCCGTCCATGTCGAGCGCCCCGCCGACTTGGAGCGGTACAGAGCTATATCGGCGAAGCGCTGCAGCGTTGGCGAATCCGTGGCATTGCCGGGGAAGCTTGCAAAACCGACCGAGCAACTGACGATCAACTGCAGGCGGCCACAATCGATAGGCCTGCTCATGGCCTCCATGACCTTCGCCGCGATCTCGCGGGCACGTTCGCTGTGAATTGGCGTCACGCAGATAACACCGAACTCATCACCACCCAGCCGGCCCGCCACCTCCTGCTCCTTGCAGATTGCCCGCAACCGGTCGGCAACCGCCAGCAGCACCGCGTCTCCTACGGCATGACCGTAATTGTCGTTGATTTCCTTGAACCGGTCGAGATCTACAAACAGAAGTTGTACACAGCCACCTTGAACATGGGCCGCATTGATGGCCGCGTCCAGATCGCGAGCGAAACTGACCCGATTGGCGAGCGTGGTCAGAGGATCGCGCTCCGCAAGGAACAGGGCCTGCTGACGGGAGACCTCCAACTCGTGAGTGCGATCGAGGACGCGCATTTCGAGATCGTTGGCCAGCACAGTCAGGTGGCTGTTGGCGTTGTAGAGCTCAAGCGACTTCGCCTCGAGCAGCCATTCGGCCGCTTCACGTGCTCGCCGTTCGCGTTGGAGACGCCGTTCGAGACGCGCAACGCGGTCCTCGAAATGGCCGGCTTCCGAGAGCATTTAAGCTATCGCACCTGTCTTCTGGATCGAAAAACGAACGAATTTCTCGCCGCCGTTTTCGTGGGAGCTTCGCTCTATTCGCACAGTCTCACCGTAGATCTGAGCCGCGCCAAGAATGAGGCCGGAGGCAAGCGCCTCGAAGGGACGGCTGCTGCGATAATCAAGGTTCATTGCCCCATGACCGACGCGCTCGGCCCGAAATTCGGGCAGCTCGGCATCGGGGTAGAGCTTGCGCACCTCCACATGGATGTGCCTATCGATGCTTTCGAGGAAATCAAAGAGGGTGGCTGCCGTCCTGAAGAAGTCGGGAAACGAAGCCTTGAAACGCCCGATCAAATGCTGGCCGAATAAACCCAGCAAATCGTCTGGGGGCGTGTGGCTTTGCACGGCCAATGTGGTGACGAGAGTTTGCATCTCCTTGTGGTCATAAGTACCCACCGCGGTGTAGGCGCCACCGCTCGACAGATCGGAAGCCTCTATGAGGTCATCCACCGCATCAGCCCCATAGGTCTGTTCCACGAAGCCCAGCAGCTCGGTGAATACCATACCCTTCATGTTGCCCTCACTCGCCTATTGGACCGGCCCCAGTTCTGAGCCTAAACCGCAGCATAGAATGTATAGTTAAGGGTATAATTAAGAATGAAAAAAACATCGGTCACATAAGTTGCCTCTCCATGCGCTGGGCCGCCGCCTGTCTCAAGGCGGCGGTCGCTTACTACGAAAAGCCTCGGTATCACCGTCGCCCGGGTCATGACCGACAACGGATCTTGCTACAGATCGGAAGCTTTCGCCAAGGCCTGCCGCGATCTCGGCCTCAAGCACGTCCGCACCAAACCATACACGCCCAAGACCAACGGCAAGGCCGAGCGCTTCATTCAGACCGCGCTCAGGGAATGGGCCTACGCCATTCGCCTATCCGACATCCCGATGCCGCGCCCAAGACTTGCCCAATTGGCTGCATCGGTACAATTGGCACTGGCCACATGCCAGCCTAAAGTCCAAAACGCCTATCAGTCGCCTCGCTCTAACCGAGGACAACCTGTTGAGGCTCCACACCTAGAGGAGCGGCCGGACCTCCGCGACGGCGTGGATATTGGATCGCTGGCGACCCTCACTCCCACTCGATTGTTCAAACACCCTATAACTAATTGAATTACATTTAAATGCCGACACCAAGACCGTCAAAAAAATTATGGTTTTGATGTTAAAGGAAAAAATCGTCGCAACAATTTTTTTGCGGCTTCATCAACTATCGATACCAATCGAGCATGTTTTGACCTTCAGGCGTTTGACGAAGCGCCTGTTCAGATTCAGAGAAGCTGACTTCATGATTTTGACAGGGGGCAATGTTGTGAGGCGGTACTCAACCTCTCCTCGTCCAGTTACCCCAGAGCGCATCGAGCGAGCGCTCGACCGCGTTGCAGAGATCATAGTCGCGCGTGGCAAGCAAGGCGAGGCATTGCTTCCTCTTTATGATCACTTGGAGCGTGCTTTGCAGGATCTCCACAACAGAGATGAACGGCTCGCCGAAGTGCGCGAGCGTGTCAAACAATTTCAGAGCTGAGCGAAGGCACGATCTTCGTAAGCTTCTTTCCATATCTGCGGGCTGATCGCGCTTCGACCGGCGCGCCAATCATGGCCCGTCTCCAACCCGACATACTGGCGGGCGTCGATCAATTTGTTGCCGAGCATGACGTTTCGCGTCCCGAAGCCGTCCGATTGATCATTCGTGACTGGCTGACCAGACACCCAGTGCTGAAGGCCGAGTGAAACCGCACAAAGTTCGCTGGCGCTATCGGACGAAGGAGCGTGGTTCACCTGCTGGCCCCCTTCAGGCGGGTTTCAAGGAGGCCTACCAAGCAGCGGTCGACGGCCGGAAAGTCCCCAAGTGCTCCGGTCGTCCAATTCTTGCGGCGCGCCCATGCTTCGCGCGCATCATGCCCACTCGTTCTGACGTTAGCGTTGGTGCGCAATCTACGTCTCGCCTACCCATATGGCAAAATTGCAATGCTTTGGCAGCGCCCCGCTAAGGACGGTGTCTCGATGCAACAAGCTCTGCCTTGCGCCGTGCCGTCTCCAGCCCAAGACCGATGAAGGCGCGCGCGTGCTTGGCGAGTGCCAGATTGTCTGTCCACAGATTGCGCCAGATGGCGGTCTTCTTCGACAGGTTCTCATCGACGATTTCCGACGAGAAGGATTCGAAGCTGAGGTCGTCGTTGTAGCCGATAGCTGTCAGCGCATCGAAGATCGCGGCGAAGTCGATATTGCCGGTGCCAAGGAAGCCGCGATGGCTCTCGCCGATATGGACATAGCCGATCTTGCTTGCGGCATGGCGGATAGCCAGCCCCACATCGGCTTCCTCGATGTTCATGTGGAAAGTATCGAGATGCAGGAAGATATTGTCCGACCCGGTGTCTTCGATGAAGGCCAGCCCTTGCGCGGCGGTGTTGAGCAAATTGCTTTCGAAGCGGTTGACAATCTCGAGATTGAGCGTGACGCCGGCCGCCTTCGCCGTCTCCGCGACCTTGGCCAGCGTGCCGGCGCTGCGCTGCCACTGATCACGCGTGGGCGCAAGCGTCTGCAGTCCGTGGCTGGTGCTGAGAATGCCGCCAATCTTCTGGCCGCCCAGATCGCGCGTCAGCGCGATGGTGTCCTTGAGGATCTCGACGCCACGCGCGGCAATCGCTTTGTCGGCGCTCGAAATGTCGCCATCACCAGGCAATCCGATGCTGATCGCGACGCCGAGGCCGAGATCGGCGATGCGTCTGGCCAGCCCTCTGATGTCGACATCGGCCGGGTCGAGATAAGAAAATTCGATGAGGTCGAAGCCGGCCTCTTTGGTGTTGGCCAGCGTGCGTTCGAGGTTGGCCTGTGCCGAGCTCGCCGACCAAACGAAAGAATGGATTCCAATACGCGACATCATCGTCTCCGGCTTCTGCGCATCGGATCCAGACGCGGAGCCGATGCCTGACAAGACGTGCGGCCGGTGACCCCGGCCGCACGCTTCTGAAGGACGTTTAGCGGGCCGCGGTCCAACCCTTGTAGTCCTTCAGGTTTTCGGCCGTGATCAGCTTCGGGTCGAGGAGCACGGTGGCCTCGGCCGGCTTCTTGCCTGCAAGCAGATCAGCCGCCATTGTCAGCGACTGCCCGGCCATCACATAGGGATCCTGCGAAGCCGAGGCTTTGATCATCGACGTGCCGGAAGCGAGTTCCTTTTCGATATCCGGCGCGCCGTCGACCGCGGTGAAGATGAACTCCGAGCGGTTGAGCTGCTTGGCCGCAAGCTGGGCGCCGATTGCCGTCGGATCGTTGATGGCGAACACCGCGTCGATCTTGTCGAAGCGGGTTAGCAGCGACTGGAAGACCTTCAGGCCGCCGTCGCGTGAGCCTTCGGCATTCTGGTCGTCGGAGAGGATCTTGATGTCGGGGTGTTTTGCAAGGACGTCCTTGCAGCCCTTGACCCGCTCCAGGATCGACGATGATGCCGGGCCGTTGAGGATGACGTAGTCGCCCTTGCCGCCGGTTTGGTCGACCAGGTACTGGCAGGCCTCTTCGCCGGCCTTGACGTTGTTGGTCATCACGGTGACGTCAGCGCCCGGCGCCGAAACGTCGAATGCGGCGACGATGACGCCGGCCGCCTGCGCCTTCTTCACCGCCGGCGCGATCGCCTTGGCATCGACGGCGTTGAGCATGATGACGTCGACGCCGGCGGCGATGAAGGAATCGACCTGCGAGACCTGCTTGTTGAGGTCGTAGTCGGCCGATACCGACGTCACCTGGACGTTCGGGTTGATCTTCTTGGCTGCGTCCTCGATGCCCTTAATCGTGGCGACGAAGAACGGGTTGCCGAGCAGGCCGACCGAGATGCCAACCTTGTTCAGGTCCTTGGCCGATGCCGGCGCGGTCACGACGGCCGCAAGGGCGACGCCGCAGAGCAGTTTAGCGATGGTCTTCATTGCTTTCCTCCAATTGCCCCGCGCCTCTCACGGTGCGTTACACATGAAACCGGCTCCCTTGCCGGCGACTAAGGGCCATCACGTTCTTGCTCCTGCCTGGAGCCTGTAGCGGTCGAGGGCGACTGCCACGATGATGACCAATCCCTTGATGATGTACTGCCAGATGTCCGAGACACCGGCCAAGATGAGCCCGTTGGAGAGCACCGCGATGATCAGGCCGCCGATCAGCGTGCCCCAGATCGAGCCGACGCCGCCGACGAAGCTGGTACCGCCGAGAATGACCGCGGCGATGGCATCCAACTCGTAGGACTGTCCGAGCTGCAGCCCGTTGGCGGCGTAGAGCCGGGCCGCCGACATGGCGCCGCCAAGACCGGCCAGAAGGCCGGAAGCGCCATAGACGAAGAGCAGCACCAGCGGCACCTTGATGCCGGTCAGCCGTGCCGCCTCGGCGTTGCCGCCGACGGCGTAGATCCAGGTGCCGAGCACGGTGCGCTTGAGCACAAGCCAGGACAGAACGACGACCGCCAGCGCGATAATGACCAGCCAGGGAACGCCGAACAGCGAACCGTTGCCGATGAAGTCGAACGGCAGGTCCGAGTTGAACACCGTGGTATCCTGGCCGAGCAGGCGGGCAACGCCGCGCACGGCCGTCAGCGACCCCAGCGTGACGATGAAGGGCGGCAGCCTGATATAGGCGATCAGCAACCCGTTGATGACGCCGAAGCCGAGGCCGACAAGGATGGCCGCCGGCACGCCCAGCAGTCCCCAATCGGGCACCAGCGACACCATCACCGCCACCATCGCCGAGGCGGCAAGGATCGAGCCGACGGAGAGATCGATGCCGCCGGTCAGGATGACGAAGGTCATGCCGGCCGCCAGCACGATGTTGATCGACGATTGCTGCATGACGATCAGCAAATTGGTCTGGGTGAAGAAGCGCGGGTTCATCAACTGGAAGCCGACCGCCAGCAGGATCAGGATCGGCAGCATGCCGAGTGCGGCGAAGGTGGTGCGCCACCTTCTGCTCCTGCCGACCGCCCGGTCGTCCGCTTTTGTCGTGTCGGCCACCTTGTCGGTCATCGCTGAGCCGCTCCCGTTGCAAGTTCCATGATCGCTTCCTGGCGCAACGGCCCGCCCTCCGACGCCGTCACCTCGCCGGCGATGGCGCCGTCGCGCATCACCAGCACGCGGTCGGCGATGCCGATCACCTCCGGCAATTCGCTGGAGATCATCAGGATGGCGATGCTTTTCTTGGCGAGATTGTCGATCAACCGGTAGATTTCCGACTTCGCACCGACATCGACGCCGCGGGTCGGCTCGTCGAGGATGACGACCTGCGGCTCTGTTTCCAGCAGCCGGGCGAGCAGCACCTTCTGCTGGTTGCCGCCCGACAGCGAGCCGGCATTGGCCTGCACCGAGCGGGTGCGGATGGAGAGGTCGGAGACCGCCTTGGCGGCGCGCCTTTCGGCGGCATTGAAATCTCGCAAACCACCGGCCTTCGCATCCATGGCCAGCACGCCCATGCTGATGTTGTCGGAGATCGACATGTCGAGGAACAGGCCAAGCTGCTTGCGGTCCTCGGTGAGGTAGGCGATGCCGGCGTCGAGCGCCTCGCGCGGCGAATCAATGGATATCGGCTTGCCGCCGAGCTCAAGCGTTCCAGATGTGCGCCGGTCGGCACCGAAGATCAGCCGTGCCAGTTCGGTGCGGCCAGAGCCGACCAAGCCGGCCAGTGCCAGCACCTCGCCTTTGTGAAGGTCGAAAGAACAATTCTTTACGAGATTGCCGTCCGACATGCCGCGCACCGACAGCGCGACGGCGCGCTTCTCGTCCGGCGGGCGGTGATCCTTCTTGTAGAAGGTCGACAGATCGCGCCCGACCATCATCGATACCAGGCGCGAGGCGTTCAGATCGGAGCGGTCGAGCGTGCCGACATAGCCGCTGTCGCGCAGCACGCTGACGCGGTCGGCGAGCTGGTAGACCTCTTCCATGCGGTGGCTGATGTAGATGATGGCGATGCCTTGCGACTTCAGCGTCGCGATCACCTCGAACAGCCGGTCGGTCTCACGCGAGGTGAGCGACGTGGTCGGCTCGTCCATGACGATGATGCGCGCATTGGTCGACAGCGCCCGGGCGATTTCCACCAGCTGGCGTTCGCCTAGCGATAGGCTTGCGACCGGGGTGCGGACCGAGAAGGTCACGCCGAGCCGCGCGATGATCTCGCCGGCGCGCCGATTGCACTGCTCGCGGTCGACGATGCCGAACCGTCGCGGCTCGTTGCCGAGAAAAATGTTCTGCGCTACCGACAGATTGGGCGCCAGCGACAGCTCCTGGTAGATGACGGCTATGCCCTGGGCGCGTGCCTTGATCGGGTCGCCGGTGGCGGCCGGCACGCCGTCGATCAGGATCTCGCCGCCGGGATCGGGCCTATAGGCGCCGGAAAGCACCTTCATCAGGGTCGACTTGCCGGCACCGTTCTCACCCATCAATGCATGCAGTTCGCCGGCATGGACAATCAGCGATACATCCTGCAAGGCGCGGATCGGGCCGAACGTCTTGGAGATGTGGCGCATTTCCAGCACCGGCTGGCGGGCCGTATCGATCCGGGCGGCGGCGCTCATCGTGCGCCTCCAGAGGCTGCTCCGGCTGCACGCCGGTCAGCGGCGAGGCCGCGCCAGTCGTTGCGGTAGCCGGCAAGGCCGCCGAAGCTTGCGGGGCGCACCGCCTCCGGCGCCTCGGTGGCAAACGCGCGTCCGGTGCTTTCGAAGGCAAGTGCGGCGGCACCGGTGGCGCTGCCCTCGAGCGTTGCTCCCTGCAGGAAAGCCTGCCCCGGTCGCAATTGCGCCAGCAGCGAGGCAAGCATCCCGCCAGTGTTCAGGCCGCCATCGACGATCACGGTGTTGTCGGAATGGATCAGCTCGAGGCACCGATCGACCATCAGCGCGACATAGAGCAGCGCCACGGCTGCGCGTTCCTCGGCACTGGATGTACGCCCGACCAGTTCGCCGCGGCGGTGAGGCATCGGCCCGCCCGGCGCGAAGCTCGGCAGCGCCATGATGCCGGCATCGATCACCCGCTGCACTGCCGCCGGAGCAATCGGGCCATGCCAGCCGGGGCTGATCGTGGCGAATTCGCGGCCGCCCATGAAGCGGATGGTCGGCACCGGGCCGCCGTCGACATCGACATTGACCAGCATGTCGCGCTCGCCGTCGAGCGCGTCGATCGGGCAGTCCGGATTGAGCACGATGACCCAGGTGCCGGTTGAGACCACGGTCACCGGCCCAAGCTGCTGGCCGCGATAGGCATGGAGCGCGGCATTCGAGTCATGGACGCCGTTGTGGATGGCGACCGGCTTCGGGGCCTGGCCGAAGCGCTGCTCGCCGATCACCGCGCCGGCGCGCTCGAAGCCGGGCATCTGGCCGCGCCAGCCTTCGGCGTCGACCAGCGAGGAGAAATCGCGATTGCGCGGCGCCCATAGATGCGAGTGGCAGCCGAGATAGGACACTTCCGATACCGGCCGGCCGCCAAACCGCCAGCTCCAGTATTGCGGATAGCCGAGGATCGATTTCGCGGCAGTGAATGCACCGGGTTGCACCGCCTGTAGCCACAGCATGTGGCGACCGTAGTTGAAGCCGAGTGGCAACCGTGGCGAGAAGGTCTCGGCGAAATCTGGAACGCGGCGATCGATTTGCGCGGCAATATCAGCCGGCGGCTCCTGCTCGTAATCGAGTATCGGATGCGTAAGATCCGCCTCATCGACGAGGGCAAAGGTGCAGCCATGGCCCGATACCATCAGCCCATCGATATTGTGGATACCGACCGCGTCATCGATGGCGCCAACCGCCCAATTGTGAAGTGCTGCCTCGTCGAGCACGCTGAAGCCGCCTTTGCGGATCCAGCTCGGCTGGGTGCGGCGCTCGTCGAGGATGCGCCCGTCCGGGGCGAAAACGAACAGCTTCGAATTGGTCTTACCGAAATCGAGGACGGCTATGTTCACTGACCGCCTCCCGAAGAAGAGGCGATCCGCACCATGACGCCGGCGTCTTCGAGCATGCGCGCATCGGTATCGGACAGGCCGTCATCGGTGACCAGCGTGCCGATGCGCGATAGCGGCAGCGCCACGTTGCGCGCGTGGATCGACAGTTTGCGGCTGTCGGCCAGCACCACGATCTGGTCGGCGCAGAGGCTGAGCTCGACGATCGAGCGGACCAGCAGCGGGTGCGATTCCAGCAAGCCGTCCTGGCCGATGCCTTGCGCGCCGATAAAGAATTTCGAGGCGTAGAACGGCACCGCCTGGGTCAGCGAATGGATGATGCCCGGCTCGCGGTAAAGGTCGCCGCCGGCGACGGTCAGACTGCAATGGCCGTGGTCGCTGAGATAGGCCGCCAGCGGCATCGAGTTGGTGTAGAGCCGGATGTTGCGATCGGCGAGCTTGACGCCGAGATGAAAGCAGGTCGAACCGCCATGCACGATGACGGCGTCGCCGTCACGCACCATAGTCGCTGCGAGCGCGGCGATCTGCCGCTTGGCCTCGACCGCAAGGTCGCGGTTCTCGTCATAGGGCCTAGCATAGGCGACACCCGCGTGCGAAGAACCATCGAGCGCCGAGATGCCGCCATAGACCTTCCTTGCTTCGCCGGCCTCGTCGATCTTGTCGATGTCGCGCCGCACCGTCGCCGCCGACACGCCAAGCCGCTCCTGCAGCTCCCGCACCGATGCGAAGGGGCGATCCCGCAGCAACTCGACGATCTGACGCTGGCGGCCGGAGTCGCTCAATCGTTTTTCCTCCCGGAAGCCGTTTTGCCACGGCCTTTGATGTAACTTACTCAAATGCTCTCTGATTGCAAGAACGTTTGATGATATTAGATCACTGTTGACGTAAGTCGCTCGCGTCTGCGATACAAACATCAACATTCGCCCCGCGACGGTGTATCCGAAGCTGCGAGGCTGGCGGAGCTGATAGAGGAAATGGGCCATGGCGACCTATGCGGATGCGCAGGAAATGGCTGCTTTGCGATCGCTTTCAGCCAGCATCGGGCGCAGCCCAAATCTGACCCAGGCCGCCGGCGGCAACACCTCGCTGAAAGCCGGCGACACGCTGTGGATCAAGGCTTCCGGCACCTGGCTCAAGGATGCGCTCTCCGAAGACATCATGGTACCGGTGGCGATGACGCCACTGCTCAGGGCTGTCGAACAGCATGACAGCGCCGCCGACCAGCCGCAGATCTTCGCCATCGAGACGCTCAACGTCCGCCGCCTGCGCCCTTCGATTGAAACCACCGTTCACGCGCTGATGCCGCAGCGCGTCGTCCTGCATGTCCATTGCGTCGAAACCATTTCGCTGGCGGTACAGGCCGATTGCGAGGTGGAAGCCGCCAAACGCCTCAATGGTCTCAAATGGGCGTATGTTCCTTATTTCCGGCCGGGCCTGCCGCTTGCGCAGGGTATTGCCGCGCGGCTTCAGCCGGGGGTCGACGTGCTAATCCTTGCCAATCACGGGCTGGTGGTCGCGGCCGATACCGTCGCCGAGGTCGAAGTGCTGCTGCGCCGCGTCACGCTGCTTCTGGCGCGGCCGGCACGCCAGGTGGTGGAACCGGATGTTGCGGCATTGACGGCACTGGCTGGGAACACCGGTTACAGGTTGCCGGCGGAAATCGAGGCGCATGCGGTCGCCATCGATCCCGAAAGCCGCCGCATGGCGTCCGGGGGCAGCCTCTATCCCGATCATGTCATCTTTCTGGGCCGGGGATCGGCGCTGGCGAAGCCCGGTGAGGATGTGCCGCGCGTCACAGAGCGGTGCGGTGCCAAGCCCGCGGCGATCCTGTTTCCCGGGCTGGGCGTGCTGATGCGCGGCGACGCCAGTGCCGGCGCCGACGCCATGCAACGCTGCCTTGCCGACGTGACGGCACGGATCGACATTGCGGCGCGGCTGAACTACCTCACCGCCGCCGAGAATGATGAGCTAATCAACTGGGACGCCGAGAAGTATCGTCAGAAACTCAATGCCGCCAGCCGCTGACACGCCGCTTGCCATAGGCATCGACATCGGCACGTCCGGTGCGCGGGCCGTCGCCATGCGTCCGGATTTTTCCATTGCCGCCCGGTCCGCCGTTCCGCTCGAGTCGTTTGGCCAGAATGCCCGCGACCCAGCAGTGTGGTGGTCCGCGGTCGGCGCAGCGCTGGCGGAGTTGCTTTCGCGCATCGATCGAACAGCGGTCCGATCGATCGCTGTTGACGGCACTTCAGGCACGTTGCTGCCGATCGACGGCGCCGGGCGGCCGCTGGCCGGGCCGCTGATGTACCACGATAGGGTCGCCGACAACGCCATTCTGGCCGCTATCGCTCGCGAAGCCCCAGCGACCAGTGCCGCACTTGGGGCGACGTCCGGTCTCGCCAAGGCGCTCTGGTTCCAGCGCACGCCCGGCGTTGCCGCGGTGCTGCATCAGGCGGACTGGATCGCTGGACAATTCTCCGGTCGCCTCGATGTCAGCGACGAGAACAATGCCTTGAAAACGGGTTACGATGCCGCGGCCCGCTCCTGGCCGGACTGGATTGCGGCGACCGGAATGCGCATGGAGTTGCTGCCCGGTGTCGCCAGGCCGGGCGATGTCGTCGGCAAGCTCACCGCGGATGCCGCGGATATGTTCGGCTTACCGCGCGAGATGGCCGTCGTCGCCGGCACGACTGATGGCTGTGCCTCGTTCCTGGCGACAGGTGCCGCGGCCATCGGTGACGGCGTCACCGCGCTGGGGTCGTCGTTGACGGTCAAGATCCTGTCCGATCGGCCTATCTCGGCGCCACGCTTCGGCATCTACAGCCATCGGCTTGGAGATGTCTGGCTGGCCGGCGGCGCATCGAACTCCGGCGGCAAGGTGCTGAAACAGCATTTCCCTCTGGCGCGCATCATCGAGCTAAGCACGGCGATCGACCCGATGACCGAAACCGGCCTCGACTATTATCCTCTTGCGGCTGCAGGCGAACGCTTTCCGATCGCCGATCCGGAACTGCCGCCGCGGCTTGTGCCGCGACCGGTGGAGGACGCCGACTTTCTGAAAGCGATATTGGAGGGTATCGCGGCGATCGAGGCGCTCGGCTATGACAGGCTCGCAGAGCTCGGCGCGCCGCGGCTGAGGTCGGTCAGAAGCGTCGGTGGCGGTGCGGCAAATGCCACCTGGACTGCGATCCGGCAGCGTAGACTGGGCGTTGATTTTCTGCCGCCGCTTTCGGACGAAGCCGCTGCCGGCACGGCGCGGTTGGCGCTAATGGGCGCAAGCATGGCGGGGCTTCTATGAGCGCCAAACCAGTCGAACACCTCAACGGCATCAGGCCGCTGGCCGAGCGCTATGACGTTTTCCTGCTCGATCAGTTCGGCGTGCTGCATGATGGCACCAGCCCCTATCCAGGCGCGGTGGAAGCACTGTCGGCCCTGAAGCGCGCCGGCAAGACCATTGTGCTGATCTCGAACTCGGGCAAGCGGGCAGGGCCTAATGAGAGCCGGCTGCTAAACCTCGGCTTCGAACCAGGAAGCTGGGACCATTTTGTCTCTTCCGGCGAGGTAGCATGGGAGCTCTTTCACGACATGGCGGCATCCGGAAGGCTGCTGCCAAACACGAAATGCCTGCTGATAAGCCGCGACGATGACCGCTCGGCGATCGAAGGTCTGCCCTTTGCATTGACCGAGGACGGTGACGATGCCGGGCTGGTGCTGATTTCGGCCAGCGAGGGCGACCGCTACGATCTTGACCACTACCGCAGGCTTCTTGCACCGGCTGCAGCGCGGCAGGTGGCATGCTTCTGCACCAACCCGGACAAGATCATGCTGACGACGGTGGGGCCGCGCTTCGGTGCCGGCCAGCTGGCGGATCTCTACGAGAACCTCGGTGGTAGCGTCACGCGTATCGGCAAGCCTTACCCCGCGATATTCCACACCGCGCTAGCGCTGGTAGGCAATCCGCACCGCAGCACCGTGGTCTGCGTCGGCGACAGCGTCGAACACGACATCGCCGGCGGACTTGCTGCCGGCGTGTCCACGGTGCTGGTTCAGTCTGGAATATTGGCGGACACCGCTGACCTGATCGACTTGTTCGACACGATGGACGCCTACCCGGATTACACCATGGATCGCTTCAGGTATTGCTGATTTGATTGGCCTGGCACGCTCGCGTCTGAATCCGGCCGAGCAGTTTTTCCTAGCGGCGGATCATTTGCCGAGCGCTATGGCGTTGTGCCGATGTTTCGAAATCGAAAAGCTTCCGCGTAACGAGAGCCGCATCGGACCAAACGGCACATCGCCAAACGGTACTACTTCGCCGCCGCTGACAATCGGCGGATCGCCCATACCTGTCTCGGTTTCAGCGCTCGTTTGGCCCCGACCTTCCTTCCTGCATTCCAAGCGTGTCGATCATGCGCCGCAGGATCGCACTTGAAAGCCCGCCCTCCGCCTAAAGCCCGCGCCTAACCCCAAGCCCCCCGGCCAGGCAGCGGGCTTACTTTTTCTCCAGATCAGCGACGAGTGCTTCCAGCGCCTTAACGTCACTGTCATAGGAGGCGGCGTGAGCAGGGTATCGCTCGCGTTGGTGGCGGTAAAAGTCGAGCCACTTTGGAAGATCGGCAATCGGGAAGGTCCCGCGCCATTTGTCTTTCACGATTGTGAAAGTGCCAGTCCCCGAATCGTAAGTCGCAGTCGTTTGCATGCCCGGTTGTAGACGCGCCCGCGATTTGCGTCATGTGAACGCGTGCAGCTAGACGCGACATCCAACCTGAGGAACGATCTCCAAGAACCCTCGGTGGCGTCCATCACTGGCTGTCAACTTCCGACTGGAGTGCGAGGATCCATCTGACAAGGCGGCCAGCGGCTGAGTTTTCACGACAACTGCCGGGAGGATCGCTAGAAGCGGAAATAGTTCGTTCAAGGTCCGATTAGGCACTAGGTTGATGTAAACATGCCAGGGATCATTTGACGGACGCCGATGCCGATCTTTTCTGTCAAGCACACCACTGTCTATCGCTATAACCAGCCTGTGAAGTTTGGCGAGCACAGGCTCATGTTCAGGCCGCGCGACAGTTTCGATCAACGACTCCTGGATCACGCCTTATCCGTAAGACCCGAGCCGAGGGAGGTTCGATGGATCCATGACGTTTTCGGAAACTGCGTAGCCGTGATCGATTTCCACGGCTCGGCCAATGAACTTCATTTTGCGACAGACATCGGCTCGATCACACACCTCAGCATGCGCCCGATTTCCGTATCGATGAGGCCGCGTTGAACTATCCATTCTCCTACGACCCCGACGAGGTAGCCGACCTCGCGCAAACAATGGAGCGCCATCACGCCGATGATGGTGACGAGATCGGCAAATGGGCACGACAGTTTGTCAGGGCCGGAGGGCACACCGAGACCGGAAAACTGTTGATGACCCTCTGCTACGCCATCCACGAGAGCTTCGTCTATTCCCGTCGGTTCGAAACTGGAACGCAACCACCGCTCATGACCTTGCATCTGCGCAAGGGCACATGCCGGGACTTTGCGCTTTTCATGATGGAAGCCGTTCGCTCTCTTGGCTTTGCTGCTCGTTTCGTGACCGGTTATGTGTATGTGCCGAGCCGCGACAGTGATGCTGTCCGCGGCGGAGGCTCAACGCATGCCTGGTGCCAAGTCTACTTGCCCGGGGCCGGTTGGATCGAGTTTGATCCAACCAACGGCATTGTCGGCAACCGGGATTTGATCAGGGTGGCTGTGGCTCGCCATCCCCGACAAGCCGCCCCACTTTCTGGAAGCTACTACGGAAGCGCGTCAAGTTTTCTGGGCATGAGCGTGGAGGTGAAGGTGGCGAAGGAAACCACGCCAACAAAAAATTAGCGCTGTCCGATGTTCTCAGGAACTGTTTGGCAAACACGGAGTTTGCCCAGTTCCTGGATTAGAACATTGGAGCATCGATGCGGATCCGCGCAGGTTTCAGCCTTACCTACGAATGCTCGCAGCCGACACCGATGCTGCTGGTCCTTGAGATCCATCCCTCACGCCGCGTCGATCTGCTCACGGAACAGGTCATAGGTTTTGATCGCCCGATCGAGGCCCGCGGCTACATTGATGCTTTCGGCAACGCATGCACGAGAATAGAAGCGCCAGCAGGGCTGACCACGATATCGACGAGCTTCGAGATATACGACACCGGCAAGTCCGACGTTGTCCTGCCGAACGCCGTTCAACACGATATTAAGGAACTCCCGGACGAGGTGCTTAGGTTTCTGCTTGGAAGCCGCTATTGCGATACCGATCGGCTTGGCGACCTCGCTTGGGCGAACTTTGGCAACACCACGCCTGGATGGACCCGGGTTCAGGCGATCTGCAATTTCGTGCACGATCACATCGCTTTCGATTACCAAGCCGCCAATCCGCTGCGGACCGCCTATGGCGCCTTCGAAGATCGAGCCGGCGTCTGTCGCGACTTTGCGCACCTGGCCATCTCGCTATGCCGCTGCATGAATATACCGGCGCGCTATTGCACCGGCTATCTCGGCGACATCGGCGTGCCTCCAGTGCCGGATCCCATGGATTTCAGCGCGTGGTTCGAAGCATATCTTAGCGGTCACTGGTTCACATTTGATGCTCGGCATAACCGCCCTCGAATCGGTAGGATCCTGATGGCGACGGGTTGCGACGCGACTGATGTTGCCCTCTCAACCAGTTTCGGGTCATCGAGACTTGCCGGCTTCGAAGTTGTCACGCAAGAAATCCCGTCGGAGCACTTGTTGGCGACCCTATGACGCGCAAGGCCATGTCGTGAAGTGGACCTGACGCTGGATAGCGCTAGCCGAACAATGGAGACATTAGAGGCCGCATATCATAATCGGGCAGTTATGCCGTCACGCCCCCTGGCCATTATCGAGCGATGCTCTTCAAGATTGCGCCAATGTGCCAGCGCAACTGTCTTGGTAAGCGTCCTTCCTGAACGCCCAGCGAAGTAGGTTGCTCAGCGTGAAAAAGCTGGCATGATTTGGGCGGCCCGAGAGCATCAAATCATAGCGACGCTGAGTGCCGCGTTCCAAACCGTCTCCGCCTCGGTTCGAGCCATTGGACTGGATGCGGTAACCCAAATCGGGTCGATTGCCGCACCAATCAGGAAGGATCAGTTATGGAGTGAGCGACTATCACTTGGTCAGCCCGCGCGCGATCAGCCGCGCCAGACGCTGCGAAAACGCACTGGCGTCCGCTGGTTTGTCGCCGTCGAGCACGCGGGCCTCGTCGTAGAGAAGGTGGGCTGCATCGTCCTTAAAGGCCTGCTCGTCTTCGCCAAGGCTGGCGAGCGCCAGCACGCGCTCATGCCGTGGATTAATTTCCAGGATGGGCTTGGCCGCCCTGTCGAGGCGACCGGCGGCGTTCATCAGCCGCTCGAACTGGCGGTCCGGACCGTGCTCGGGCGCGACAAGGCAGACCGCGCTTTCGGTCAGGCGGTCGGAGGCCTTGACGTCCGAGACGGCGTCGCCGAGAGCCGACTTCACGAACGCCAAGAAGGCATCGACCTCCGGCGTTGCCGCCGTGTTCAGCTTTTTCCCGTCGTCGAGCAGCGGAATGTCCGATAGCTCCGCCACGCCTTGCGTCACCGACTTGAAGGGCCTGCCCTCGAAGTCCGGCGCCATCGTCACCCAGAAGCTGTCGACAGGATCGGTGAGCAGCAGCACCTCGATGCCGCGCGCCTTGAACCCTTCGAGCTGAGGCGAGGCTTCGAGCCGGGCGCGGTCGTCGCCGGCCATGAAGAATATCGCTTTCTGGCCTTCCTTCATCGCGGCGACATAGTCGGCGAGGCTGCGCCAGCCTTCGCTCGAAGCGGTCGAGCGGAAGCGGGCGAGTTTCAGCAATTGCTCGCGCCGCTCATAGTCCTCATAGAGTCCTTCCTTGAGGACAATGCCGAAATTCTCCCAGATCTTGGAATAGGCCTCAGCTTCGTTTTCCGACAGCTTGCCAAGATCGCCAATCACGCGATTTGTCAGGCCCTTGCGGATCGAGGCTAGCAGCGGGCTTTCCTGGATCATCTCGCGCGAGACGTTGAGCGGCAGGTCGGCGGAATCGACCAGACCGCGGACGAAGCGCAGGTAGCGTGGCAGAAGGTCGGCATCATCAGTGATGAAGACGCGGCGCACATAGAGCTTCAGACGGCCCTTACGGTCCTGGTCGAACAGGTCGAAGGGACGCGAACCGGGCACGAAGGCTAGCACGCTGTATTCCTGCCTTCCTTCGGCGCGGAAATGAATGGTGGCGGCCGGCTCGTCATACTGGCCCGCAACACTGCGGTAGAAGTCGGTGTATTCCTCGGGCTTGATCTCGCTCTTCGGCCTAACCCAGAGTGCCGTGCCGTCGGCAATGTCGCGCGCGTCGGCGCCGGGTTTCTCGATGAGCGTTATCGGCACCGGCACATGGCCCGACTGCGACTTGGCCAGCTGCTCAAGCCGGTAGGATCCGGTATAGGAGATGGCGTCGTCCATGAGGTGTAGAACGACGCGAGTGCCGCGCATGGGGGCTGCTTCAAGCGGGGCCGGCGCGATCTCGTAAGAGCCTTTGCCGTCGGACGACCAGCGCCAGGCCTCGTCACTTCCCGCTAGGCGACTGGTGACATCGACGCGTTCGGCCACCATGAAGGCGGAATAAAAGCCGACGCCGAATTGGCCGATGAACTGCGTATCGTCGGCCGTGCCGCCTACGCCGACGCGTTCGACGAAGGCGCGCGTGCCCGAGCGCGCGATCGTGCCCAATGCTTCGGCCATATCGTCACGGCTCATGCCTATCCCGTTGTCTTCGACGGTGATCTGCTTGTTATCGGCATCGGCGGAAACGGTGATCCGCAACTTCGGGTCGTCAGCTAGCAATTCGGGCCAACTGACCGCTTCGAAGCGCAGCTTTTCGCAGGCGTCGGCGGCGTTGGAAATCAGTTCGCGCAGGAAGACGTCCTTATCCGAATAGACAGAGTGCACCATCATGTGCAGCAGCCTCGAAACATCCGCCTCGAACGCTCTGGTTTCTTTCACCTTCGTGTCTATCGTCATCTCACGTTTCCTGTTGTTTGCAGCTTGGTCTCCGCACGAGGTCGTGTCGGATGTCAATCGTTCAGACGGTGTTGCTTGTCCTGGACGCGCCGCCAGCCAAACCCGCGGGCGCCGACGAACCATGGCGGCGGACGAAGGCAATCAGGGTTGCGCGGACGGTTCCGGCGCGCTCTCGCCTGCGACGCCGGCTTTGCGGCTGCAGGCCGGCTAATCCTGAAGCAGGGCATACGCTCCCACCACGCTCTCGATCTAGTCGGAAACCCATTCCGACTAGCAGGTTACCGGCGTGTCAAACCGCCTGTTAGTCATCGCTTGCGCTTACTCTCGACGGTGCAGGATTTGGAGCGGACCGAGCAGCAGAAAGCGCGGCCTTTCACAACCGGCCAGTGATCATGTCTCCACCTCCAAAACAATTTGTTTTCATCACATAGCAATGGATCGTCGAAAGTGTTCCCGGTCCGCCACCAAATGCCTCGGAGGCCGCCGATACCCGCTGCGCGGAGAGACACATCAGTGTTGACGCCACCGTGACCTAGTTTTCCCTTTTTTCAGTTTCAAGAGGCCGGCCATAAAAATGACACCCCCCGAATGAGAGCGCCAACAGACTGTTATCATGCAGCTATTTTGTTAGAGCACGGGACTTTCCGCTTGATTTCCATCCGATCCGAAAAATTCGATCATTCCCTTTCTTGCCCCCGAAACATACGATCCAGTGAGCAAGGTCGCTTGAAAGCGCAAGGACACTTGTAAGGTCTCCATCGGATGGCGAAGAAACTAAAAGTCTATCAAACCTCGATTGGCTTCTTTGACCTTGCCGTCGCAGCACCATCGATGAAAGCTGCCGCAGAGGCCTGGGGTGCCGATCCCGACATCTTTAAACGCGGATTCGCGAAACCGACAGAAGACCCCAAAGTGGTGGAAGCAACCATGGCCGCGCCAGGCGTGGTGTTGCGGCGGCCGGTCGGATCGCATGGGAAATTCACTGAAAAGGCTGTGCTTCCGAAAGCACCGGAGGGGGTCCAGCGGGCTCCGCAGGGTCGTGGGCAGCGCGCGGACACCAGCAAGCACGTCGACATGAAATCCGACGAGAAAGCGAAACGGAACGCGGCGGCCGCTCTCGAAAGGGAAAGAAAACGTGAGGCCCTGGATCGCGCAAAGGCGGAGGCCAGGAGCGAGCGTGCGAAGAAGCAACGCGAGCGGATGATCGCCAAGGCTAATGCCGCGTTCGCGCGCGCTCGTAGCCGCCATGAGAGCACGACGAACTCCATCAGACGGCGACGAGAGGAGCTGGACAAAGAGGAAGCCAACGAGAGCCAAAGATGGGAGCGCGAACAGCAGGCGCACAGTGACACGCTGAAGGAGGCAGGAGAGTAGGCAGGCGGTTCCCGTTGCTCCTGGCTCCTGCGAGCCGGCTGCTAACCCGAGGCTGGCGGCCTTCAGTACTCGGTAATTGCCATCGGTTGAACCTCTCCAGGCCTAGGAGATGTTTATCCGGCGTCAGGCGCGACGGATGGGCCGGAGCGTGGGGTTCTGGCCTCTTCGGCTACGACGAGCAAAGCCTCAAGTGTGATCGCGACTCCTGACATGAGGATGGCTATGTCGCCGCTAGCACCGGTTAACGAGAGCTCTGTCGCACGATTTTGCAAAGTGAAGCTGAGGTCCTTAAGTCTCCTGCGGAGGTCGTCGTCCATTTGTGTTCTCCAAGGTTAGGCCTTGGAGGAACGTGCCTGCTGACAACCTGTTCCGCCGTGGCGGCAAGCAACAACGGCTGACCGAGATTACACTTTTGGCTTTCGCCAGCTCTTCGACAGAGCCGGTTTGGGATTAAACCTTATTCACTGACGAGCCGCAAATTTCTCGCGAAGTCTTCGGTCCCGAAAAGATGCTGGGTGACCGCGCCTTCTTCCATGACCTGCACATCCCATTGGCCGTCTAGCTCCTCAATCGAGACACTATTTTTCGGATGGTCAATCCACCCGAATTCAGCAATTTCGTAAAAGCTCAGCAACTTATCGCAAATGGCCGCATGTGCTCAGACCGCAAAGGTGCCTCGATGCCAGCAACCGAGTTGCTCCCGAGCAGTAGACGGGAGAAGCTTTATCGTCGGTCAGCTCAGCCGTAGTGGAGTTTTGGTTTTGGCTCGGTGCCGGTAAACTTCTCGTCGTGACCGCGAACCGCCTGAGGCAGCCACAAAATCTTCAATCCGCGCGACCGCCGTCGCGATGTTCAACGGCATGAATGATCGCTTCATAAACGCTACCGATCTCCTCATCGATCTCCTGAATTGGGATGCCTTCGACGGCGGCCGCCCGCAGGGCCTGGTCTGCCATATCGGTCACAAGCCGGCCCGGGTCGTCGGTTGGCCCTTCCGGCATATGTTCGGAAATCCATTTGTACAGAAAGTCGGCACCTCGGGTGCTCATCGCTTTTCTAGATAACGACCTCTGCCGAGACAAACCTAGGATGGGTAACGGACAATGTCAGGCCTTTCGAAATAGCCTCGGGGCGCGAGGTAACGGCTCACCCTCTTCGGGTTGCATGCCTATCCTGTGTTCGCTGACCGGCGTTACGCGCTTCCAGTCGGCAGCGAAGGAAAGTGGCGAGGGTTCGCAGCTTTTCACGCATTGCCGTTCAGCGCACAGCTAGCAGTTCGCGTCAGTCTGCGGATCGCACGCCTTGTTTTTTTGCTTCTGTGGCTTGGGCTTGGCCGCCTGCTCGGGCTCGGCTTGCTGCTGCTCGGCGGCGGGCTGCTCCTTGCCCTTCGGCTTCTGAGGTTTGGCCGCCTGCTCGGGCTCGGCCTGCTGCTCGGCGGCGGGCTGCTTCTTGCCCTTCGGCTTCTGAGGTTTGGCCGCCTGCTCGGGCTCGGCCTGCTGCGGCTCCGCGGCGGGCTGCTTCTTGCCCTTCGGCTTCTGAGGCTTGGCCGCCTGCTCCGGCTCGGCCTGCTGCTGCTCGGCGGCGGGCTGCTTCTTGCCCTCCGGCTTCTCAGGCTTGGCCGCCTGCTCCGGCTCGGCCTGCTGCTGCTCGGCGGCGGGCTGCTTCTTGCCCTTCGGCTTCTCAGACTTGGCCGCCTTTTCGGGCTCCGCCCGCTGCTGCTCGGCGGCGGGCTGCTCGCCGACCTTCGGCTTCTCAGGCTTGGTGGTTTCTTCGGGCTTGGCCTGCTCGGTCGTTGCAGCGCCTTCGGTCGGCTTTGATTTCCGGCCAGACTGAACCTGCTTCACCTCGTCGATGTCTTTGAGCTTGGCAGGTTTGGCCTTGGGGTCGGCTTTCACCTCCCCCTCAAAGACAGCGACCGTATTGTTTTCCAGTTTGCCGGACTGCTCGAGCGCGTTGGTCTTGCTAACCTTGACGGTAGTCACCTTCTGATTCGTCGCTTTTTCGATCACGTCGACATCAATGATTTTGTTGATCACCACGTTGTTCTGGATCGTCACGTCCCCGGCCGGCTCGGCCGCCTCGACGATGCGCACAAACTCCGGCTCATCACGGATAATGACGGTAGAAATGTCGGCAGCCAGGAATTCGCGGGTGGGGACCACAACCCAGTAATAATCAGGCGTCGTGTCGAAAGTCACCTCGATTGAAATCAAATCCGGATCGCGGCGCGGCGGCAGCGGAGCCCAAATCATGTGCTCCCTGTCACGACGCCAACTCACCCATGCTGGCGCCCAACGAGTGCCCGGTACCCAGTACCAGCCGATATCGTCGGCATAGCCCCACCGGCCGTAATGGTACGTCGCCCAGCCGAATGGCTCGTCAGATACCCACAGCCAACCATACTGCTCGGTATAGGCCCAGTGTCCAACGGTATACGGACGCCAATCGTCAGGTACATCAACCGGCACGAAAACGGACGCGCCGTGGTACGAAACCCAATCACCATGGGGAGACAGGTCTTCATAGAATGTGCTAATCGAAACCTGGGTGGCAGCCCCCGCCTCGGACACAAGCGACAATGGCATAATCGGGTTGGGAATCTCGACGACTGTGAACAGACAGGCGGCTACGCCGCCCAGCATCAATCGCACCGCATTTTGGGCAAGGACGCGTTTCATCCTGGTCTTCCTCCGAAACAGATCGCCCTTCATCTTTGAAACTCGCCGGCTGTCGGATTGTTCCACGTTGCGAACGTTGCCCGCTCTGGGCGTCGCACAATGACACTGGCAATCAATTCAGGCGGTGAACCTGATCATCACCGCCGTCACAAATGCGTGCCGAAAGGCAATGCAACGGGAAGCGCTTTGCGCACTGGCCATCACGGTCGCTTGGGTTGAGCATGCGATAGAGTCATCCCGCGAGGTTAGGAGGTGTTTCTTGCACTCAACTGCGAAACCCAGCGCCTCGCTGTACCTCTGGTGCCACTGCGCAGGCAGTTCCATCTGGCTAGGCATCGTTGCGCTGGCTCGGATGAACGAATGGCTGGTTTCGGGGAGTCCGCAGGCGCTCGCGAGTGGCTGGATGAGCGCATACCAGTCATTCCAGCTGATCGCCCGCGCCGGTCGTATCATCCCTTCCGCATCGTCGATCGGAGAAAAGCCTGCATATGCTCTGCGAGGTCGAGTGCGCCGCGCGCCTCGATCTCTAAAAGATATCGGCCCTTGGCCAGACGATCCCCTTCCCAACCGCGGAATGGCCGCAGCGAATTGTTCACAGCCTATGGTCCCAGCGATCAACAGAGCGAAGACCGCGCCATCCGGACAGCCAAGGGTCTGGTTTCCGGCCACGTTGGAGTTATCGCCTGGCGCCGCGAAGGAGACCCTGCCCTTGGCGACTGCTCTTCACCGCTGGTGACGTTCCCGACATGGAATAAAATTTAGTCCGCCAAGCTGCCGGCACGGTTTTACATCGCCTCAAAAATGACCTCAAACACGCTGCCGACAACAAAAACCCACGCGAGGCGACCCCGGCAACATGGGAACCTTCGCTAGTACGATAGGTTGAGTCTAGTCACGGCGGAGCATTTGTTTGTCCCTCAACAAGATGTCGGGTCTCGGAATCCTAATTCGCCGTCACACTTCACCCCCAAATCATCGTTCCGTGCTGGATCGTTTCGACGCTCACCGCGTTGGTGGAAATCCAACAAGGAAGCACCAAAGAATTCGGCAACGGGCATACGAAATTTGGGAGCGCGAAGGCGGCGGGCATGGCGACCCGGAGGAACACTGGCACCGGGCTGAGGCAGAAATCGAGCGCGAGGAGCAACTGGAGGCTGAGCAGGCATTTATAGAACCAAGCGCCGTTGGAGCGACGGTACTATCGGCCAAGTCGAGAAAGCCGCGCCGCGATGAGACCGCCAGTTCCGACGTCATGACGGTAGAAGCTTTGGCGATGCGTACCGGCCTACTGGCGACCAAGCCTAAGACCTAATCGATATGTTGGGCAATGACCGCGAGGCGATCGACGAAGCGGCCCGGAGCTTGGCGACAGGTCAACAGAATTTCAGCAAATAGGAAGCCCGACCGAAGCGGGGCTTCGGTCGTTGCGAGCGGTGGGCTAATGCAAATATCCCAAGAGCCCCAGGATGATAATGATTGGGATCGGGATCCCGAGGAGCCAATCCTCGCCGACGAACCAGCCGCGAAACGCGCGACCATTGCGAAAGAAATCAACAAGGTATGCGGTGGACCGTTTTGGAATTCCGACGATACTTCGATACTGCGTCAGGAGGTCGAGAGCGTGATCTATCGTCTTTTCATCCACCACCCGTATCAGAGGCGGCGATGTAGGAGAGATCGCGCAAGGTGGCGGGGATGATTCGGGGGTTATGAGGCACCCAAGCGGTAGGTTCGCTTCCTGCTAGCGGGCGGAGCGTCGGAGGTCTTGACCGGCCCCGTCGCCAGTGACGTACTTCGAACGCGCACGCAATCGGTTATCCAGGAGACAGGCGGATGGACATTCGATCGACACTGACGGAGCTATGCGAAGCCTTCAACGCGCACGACCTCGATCGCATCATGGCATTCTTTGCCGACGACTGCGTCCTGGAGATGCCGAGGGGAAGCAGCCCCTGGGGCTCTCGCTTCGAGGGTAAGCCCAGCGTACGTGACGCCCTGGCAACACGCTTCGAAGGCCTACCCGATGTCCACTACGGCGACGGCGAGCATTTCGTCGATGCGGCTGCCGATACCGGCATGTCCAAATGGATCCTCACCGGCACTACCCGCGAGGGCGTGAAAAAGGAGGTACGTGGTTGCGACTTTTACACGTTCCGCAACGGCAAGGTGATCCGCAAAGATTCGTATTGGAAGATCGTGGAGTAAAAGCTGGCTCCATAGCGCCAATTCGCGAGATCGCGGCAAGACTGGCAGCCATGTTCTGAGATCGCACAGGGTGCCGGGGAAGCTCTGGCAGCAAGAGTAATGAGCCGCTCCTGAAGTCGATCGAGAACGATCACCGACAAGAGGGCGCCGTTATCCAGCGGAACGGGACAGGACCGGTAAGGCCACCAACGGGGGCTAGTCCATACGGATTAATTGCGCGATTGCTAATATGCCAGTAGGGACCTCCGCGCGGGGACCAAACTCACCCGTAGTGGCCGCCATGACATTAGCCCCACAAGGCAACCCAACACTGCCAGCACCCATCTATAGCGTTTCGGGGTCGAATTCATGTTGACCGGTCATTGATCATCGACATGGCGCGGGGCAATATCAAGGTAAGGATCAACTCGCCGTCATGCAGTTGTGCGCGGTCGGGTGAACGCCTATACGGCGTCAGCCAGCTGGGATCTCGGTTCGCCTCCAGGATCCGCCGAGGCTGATCAGGCCTCGAGGTATGAGTGTATCGGTGTGATCTCGTCAGACAGCCTTCATGACAGCACCTTCGATGACGACGCCCGCGGTCACGTATTTCCACAGCGCTACGAGCAGCTTCCTTGCAAGCGCGACGATGGTTGTCTTTGAGACGCCCCGGATTGCGTATCAGGGGTTCTCGGAACCAGCGGGTAAGCGCCGAACTCGGTTGATTGCGCAGCCACAGCCAGGACAACTCGATCATCGTCGTTCGCAGCCGGGGGTTGCCGGCCTTCGAGACCCCTTGCTCGGACCGATCCGCTCTGCCAAAGCGTCGGCGCGAGCCCGGTATAGGCAGCGACCTGCCGGCGATTATCGAAGTGCCGGAACAGCCCTTCCGCGTAGAGGATGGCGGCACACTCGGGGCCGATACCCTTGAGATCGAGCAATGTCGTTGCTGGAGTTTCGGAGACTTCGATTGCCAGCAGAACGGCGCGCTCCGCCTGCACCTCTTTGATCTGAGCTATCACCAGTTCGAGTCGGTCGAGCTCGCGACGGATTTGGCCCTTCAGATGTTCTGGCAGCGCGCGGCCGTCCCAGGTCCTCAATTCCTCAAGCCGATGTCGCCGGTCACGTCGCAGCGGGTCGTAGCCGGTGATGCCCTGAGCAAACAGCAGGCCCTTGATCCGGTTGAAATGGCAGGTCCGCTCACCAACCAGAACCTTGCGTTCACGGCCGATGCTCCGATAGTCCTCCTCCTTGACGCTCGGTGCCCTAACCATCGCGCACACGCGCGGCTCGCCTCGTTTGTAGGCGAGCAGCGCACCAACGCCTCGCCATCGATCTTGTCGGTCTTGGCACGACGCCGCCGGCGCGACGTGGCAACGTTCCTGGACAAGCTTAAAATATTATAATAGCATACCATTATAAGTCGCAGAGGGATGCTGCGCTCCGGTTTTGCAAGGGGAAGCCAGCGAAATACCGATCCTGTTTTACGTCGTCGCGCGGCCTGCGCCCCGCACGAGCGATATCGACGCGAGGCGCCCAAAAAATGCATGGGAGGAAAACATGCGGACTTTCCTGGGAAGGGTCGGCGCCTTGCTGGCCGGCATCGTGCTGGCGCTGTCGGCGCTCAAGCCGTCGATCGCTTCGGCGCAGTCGGTCGAGGATATCATCGCGCGCGGCAAGTTGGTCGTCGCCATCGACACAACGACGCCGCCCTACGGCTTTCTCGACGCCAATCTGAAGCCGACCGGCTTCGACATCGAGGTCGCCAACAAGATGGGCGAAGCGCTCGGCGTTCCTGTCGAATTCGTCACTGTCACTTCGCCCGGCCGCATCCCTGCGCTGCTGACCAAGCAGGTCGACGCGGTGATTTCGATCTTCTCGATCACGCCGGCGCGCGCTATCCAGATCGACTATTCGATCCCCTATGCCGGCCAGTCGGCGGTGGTCATCGCGCCCAAGAGCACCAGCATCAAGGGTGTCGCCGATCTCGTCGGCAAGAAGGTCGGGCTGACGCGCGGCACCGGCGAGGACGGATTGCTGACCAAGGCCGCGGAAACCAATCCAGGCATCGAGATCCTGCGTTTCGACGATTATTCCTCGCTGCTGCAGGCGATGGTGTCGGGCCAGATCGATGCCATGGGCGGCGGCGACTATGGCGAGATCTATTTGAAGAAAGCGCAGAATGGCGACGCCTTCGAGCAGAAATACGTGCTGAAAACCTTCTATTTCGGCATCGGCGTTGCCGAGGGCAACGACAATCTGCGCCAGTGGATCAACACCTGGCTGTTCACGATGAAGACCGACGGCACGCTGGACGCGCTGTCGATGAAGTATCGCAACCAGCCGCTGCCGGTGCTGCCGGTTTTCTGATCAATTCTTCCAGCAAGTGGCGGGGCCTCTGATGGCCCCGCTCCGTCATCAACCGACAGAGCCGGTGGGCATTGGTGCTTAGCCGCCTTCTCCGAATTTGCAGCGCGTAGACAAGCTATAAAGATTATAATATTATAATTTTATTGGGAGAAACCCAACAGGCGGGACATGAAGTCTTGCCGTGCATCGTCGGCAGTTTGCGCCTCACCGACGAAGCTGATGGGAGGGGCGTGGCGAAAAATATGCCTGGGGAGGAAAACATGCGGAATGTCCTGAGAGGGGTTGGCGCCTTGCTGGTCAGCCTGGTTCTGACGCTGTCATCGCTGCTGCTGCCATCCACCGGTTGGGCGGCGTCGGTCGACGAGATCATCACGCGCGGCAAACTGGTCGTTGCCATCGACACAACGACGCCGCCCTATGCTTTTCTGGACGCCAATCTGAAGCCAGCCGGATTCGACATCGACGTCGCCAACAAGATGGGCGAGGCGCTCGGCGTTCCGGTCGAGTTCGTCACCGTCACCTCGCCCGGCCGCATCCCGGCATTGCTAACCAAGCAGGTCGACGCTGTGATCTCGATCTTCTCGATCACCCCGGAACGCGCCATCCAGATCGACTTTTCGATTCCTTATGCTGGCCAGTCGGCCGTAGTCATCGCGCCGAAGAGCATGGCGATCAAAGGCAATGCCGATCTGGTCGGCAAGAAGGTGGGGCTGACGCGCGGCACTGCGCCGGACGGGCTGCTGACTGCTGCGGCAGCGGCCAATCCGGGTATCGAGATCCTGCGTTTCGACGACCAGCCGGCGCTGATGCAGGCCATGATCTCCGGCCAGATCGACGCCATGGGCGGCGGCGACTATGGCGAGATCTACCTTAAGAAGGCTGAGAACGGCGACGCCTTCGAGCAGAAATACGTGCTGAAAACCTTCTACTTCGGCATCGGCGTCCCCAAGGGCAATGACAATCTGCGTCAGTGGATCAACACTTGGCTGTTCACCATGAAGACCGACGGCACACTGGACGCGCTGTCGATGAAGTATCGCAACCAGCCGCTGCCGGTGCTGCCGGTTTTCTGATCGCTTTGTTCCGTGGCGGGGCCGCCGTAGCATCGGCCCCGCTTGCCTGACCTCGTGACGGGATGCCCATGCAAACCGCCCTGCAATTCGGCCCGATCCTCATCCATCTCGACCTGCTGCTGCGCGGCCTGGCGAAGAGCATCCAACTGGCTGCGCTGTCGATCCTGTTTGGCACCGCCATCGGCATCCTCGGCGCCATCGGCCGCAGCTTCGGCCCGCGCTTCCTGTCGTGGCCGATCGCCTGTTATGTCGAGCTGATCCGCAACACGCCGCTGCTGATCCAGCTCTATTTCGTGTTCTTCTCGCTGCCGTTGTTCGGCTTTAAGCTGTCGAGCAACACGGCGGCCGTCGTAGCACTGTCGATCCATCTCGGCGCTTACGCCACCGAGATTCTGCGCGCCGGTATCGAATCCATTCCCGAAGGGCAGATCGAGGCGGCCAAGTCGCTCGGCCTCGGCCGCTACCGCATCATCCGCCATGTCATCCTGGTGCCGGCGGCGCGCGCCGTCTACCCGTCGCTGTCGGCGCAGTTCATCCTGCAGATCATGGGCACCTCGATCGTCGGCGCCATTGCGGCCGAGGAGCTGACCGCGGTCGCCAACAACCTCGTCATGCAGACCTTCCGCAGCTTCGAGGTCTACATCATCATCGCGGTCATCTATTTCGTGCTGGTGCAGGCCGCCAGCCTGCTCTTTGCCGGTATCGGCAAGCTCATGTTCAGGTGGAAGCAATGAGCCTGCGCGATTTCGGCC
The DNA here is from genome assembly GCF_016836705.1 of Mesorhizobium caraganae. Taxonomy (GTDB): domain Bacteria; phylum Pseudomonadota; class Alphaproteobacteria; order Rhizobiales; family Rhizobiaceae; genus Mesorhizobium; species Mesorhizobium caraganae. The sequence continues at coordinate 33,148 of NZ_JAFCGY010000007.1, forward strand.
CCAACGAATTGATGTTCCTGCTGCTGGCGACGCGCTGGACGATCCTGCTGGCGCTGATTGCCTTTGCCGGCGGCGGCCTGATCGGCCTCGTGGTGGCGGCGATCCGCGTGGCGCCGGCGCGGCCGCTGCGCTGGCTGGCCGCCGGCTACATCCAGTTCTTCATGGGCACGCCGATCCTGATCCAGCTGTTCATGGCCTATTACGGCTCGTCCTTCCTCGGCTACCGGCCGGACCCGTGGGTGGCGGCGGCCGTGACCTTTTCGCTCAATGGCGGCGCCTTCTTCGGCGAGATTTTTCGCGGCGCCATCGAGGCGATCCCGAAGGGGCAGTGGGAAGCGGCCACGGCGCTCGGCTTCCGCTTTATCAGGACGCTGCGGCTGGTGATCATCCCGCAGGCGGTGCGGCTTATGCTGCCGCCGACCGTCGGCTTCATGGTGCAGATCGTCAAGACGACGTCGATCGCCTCGCTGATCGGACTGACCGAGCTCGCCCGCGCCGCCACGCAGGTCAACACGGTGACCTTCCAGCCGGTGATGGTGTTCGGCACGGTGTCGCTGATCTACTTCGCTTTGTGCTGGCTTCGCTCTATGCCGGCCATCTCGAACGTCGTTTCGCCACCGGAACGATACGCAAGGTAGAGACGCCGTTGATGATGTCGGCCGTCTAGTCAGCCCTTGAAGGCCGGCAAGGTCAGGCCCTTGACGCCGACGTCGAGCGCGAACAATCCGCCCGGATTCTTCTGGCCGACAAAGTGGCTGGCCGGACGCCGGAGCACCGCCGAGGTGACATAGAGGATGTCGAGATCCTTGCCGCCGAATTCGCAGCAGGTCGGCAGGTCGGTCGGCAGAATCACCGTCTGCATCAATTCGCCGTCAGGATCGTAGCGGCAGACCTTGCTGGTCACCGGTATGGTCACCCAATAGCAACCCTCGGCATCGACGGTGGCGCCGTCGGCGAGGCCGCCGGTCACCGTCATGTCGATGAAGGTGCGGCGGTTCTCGATGTCGCCGGTGGCGGGATCGAAATCATAGGCCCAGACCGCCCCGGCATGGCTGTCGGAGAAATACATGATCTTCGAATCCGGGCTCCAGGCCAGCCCGTTCGAGCACCCGATGCCGTCGATCATCTTGTGCACGGAAAGATCTGGATCGAGCCGGTAGAGCGCGCCGATGAATTCGATCGGCTGGCCCGGCACCTCGAACATGGTGCCCGACCAGAAACGCCCCTGGCGGTCTGGCTTGCCGTCGTTGAAGCGGGTTTTCGGCATATGCGCTTCCGGGTCGACGATCGCTTCGAATGTGCCGGTCGCCGGATCGAAGAAATGGAAGCCGTCGGTCATCGTCAGCACCAGGCCGCCCTTCTCGCGCAGGCCGAGGCAGCCGAGATATTCCGGCGTCTCGAAGACATCGTCCTTGCCGGTCGAGGGGTCGTAGCGGTGGATCAGCTTCTTCCAGATGTCGATCCACCAGAGTACGCCGGCCTTGGCATCCCAAAGCGTGCCTTCGCCGAGTTCGGCCCTGGCATCGACGACACAGGTGATCTCGACCATGGTCAGCCCTCTTTTCCGCGTAGCCTGCCGCCAAGCCCGGAAAAGGTCTCGCTGCCGATCGACACGGTGAGCAGGATCACCGCGCCGTAGACGATGAGCAGTGCGCCGCTGGACAGGTTCAGTGCCGGCAGCAGTCCGGTGAGGATTGTCAGCACCATGGCGCCGGCGACGGTGCCGAGATAATGGCCGCTGCCGCCAAGGATCGAGGCACCGCCGATGGCGACCGCGGCGATCGAGGTGAACAGATAGGCGTCGCCCATGCCGAGATAGGCCTGGCCGGAATAACCGGTGAGCAACATGCCGGCAAAGGCGGCGGTGAGGCCCGAGATGACATAGGTCAGGATGGTGGTGCGCGCTGTCGGCACGCCGGAGAATTCGGCGACCGTGGCGCTGGTGCCGAGCGCATAGAGATGGCGGCCGAACGCCGCCTTGGAAAGCAGCAGCGTCGCCACCAGGGTCAGGGCAAGCCAGATCAGCGCGATGACCGGGAAGCCGCCAATGCGCCCGACCGAGAGGTACTGGATCAAAGCCGGCGCCGATGGGGTCGGCGAACCGCCGGTCAGCACCAGGATCAGCCCTTGCAGGATGACGTTGGTGGCCAGCGTCATGATGATTGGCGGTACGCCGAATTGGGCAACGCCAACGCCGTTGACCAGCCCGATGAACGCGCCGCCGGCCAGCAGCAGCGGCATGACCCAGACCAGCGGCAGATCCTGGCCGCCGCACAGCAGCGCCATGACGATGGCCGCCGAATTGAGCACCCAGGGCACCGACAGATCGATGCCGCCGCCGATGATGACGAAGGTCTGGCCGAGCGCGACGATGCCGACAAAGGCCGCCAGCACGACGGTAGAGCGCATATTGGAGACCGACAGGAAGCCCGGCGAGAACAAAGCGGTGACCAGGAGCAGCACCACCATGCCGGCATAGGCAAGCACGATGAGCCGGTTGCGGGCGAGGAAGGCGCTCATTGGACACGGTTCCTTGCGGCCTTTTCGGCGACGGAACTCGCCAGCACCGAGAGCAGAAGGATGACGCCGGAAGCAACCGGCTGCCAGTAGCTCGACACATGCAGGACGAAGACCAGATTGCCAATGAGGGTCAGCACGAAAGCGCCGATCAGCGTGCCGGCCAGATGTCCGCGGCCGCCGAACAGGCTGACACCGCCGATGACTGCCGCCGCCACCGAAGGCAGGATGTAGTCCTTGCCGATGGTCGGCGAGCCGGCGCCGGTCTGTGTCGTCAGATAGAGTGCCGCTCCCGCGGCGAACAGGCCGGAAAGACCGTAGGTGATGACATTGACGCGGGTGATCGAGACGCCCGACAGGAAGGCCGATTTTTCGTTGGAGCCTGTCGCCTGGATGGTGACGCCGACGCGCGTCGCCCGGAACCACCACCAGAACAGCAAAAGCGCCAGCAGCATCCAGACCGGGCTGGTCAGGCCGAAGAGCTGGGCATAGCCGAAGCTGACCCACCAGCCGGGAACGCTGCCGCCATCGGTCGGCAGGATGATCATGGCAACGCCGTTGAGGATAGACCAGGTGGCGAGCGTGACCAGGAAGGGCTGCAGCTTGAGCAGCGAGATCAGCAGGCCGTTGAACGCGCCGATCAGGAAGCCGATCGCCAGAATGACGAGCGCCCACAAGGCGACGGTCGAGGGGTCATCGGTAAAGCGTGTCGCCGCGATCACCGTGCCGAGGCTGATCATGCCGCCGATCGACAAATCGATGCCGCCGCGCACCAGCACGATGGTCTGGCCGGTTGCCGCCAGCATCAGCGTCATCGCCGCCGCCGTGTCGAGGTTGATCTCGTCCAGCGAGAAGACGCCGGATTGCAGGCTGCCATAGATGGCAACGATCAGGGCCAGCATCAGGCATGCGACCAGGAACGGCGCGCGGTCGAGCGCGCGGCCACGCCAGTCGATGCCTAGCCTGGCGGATTTCATTTCGGCCGGCCTTTGCGCCATCTCAACAGGTCTCTCTGCGACTGACATCACCATGCCTCAGGCCGCCTCGCTTTCAAGCATGGCGGCGCGCAAAATGCTTGCTTCCGATATACGCTCACCCCCCAGAGTGGCTGCGATGCCGCCGTTGCGCATCACCAGCACGCGGTCGGCGACATGGACGAGTTCCGGCATGTCGCTGGAATGGAACAGGATCGCATAGCCCTTGGCCGCGAGATTCCGCATCAGCTGGAAGATCTCCCCCTTGGTGCCGACATCGACGCCGCGCGTCGGGTCGTACAGCAACAGCACGCGCGCTTGCGTGAGCAGCATCTTGCCGAAGATCACCTTCTGCTGGTTGCCGCCTGAAAGCGTGCCGGCAAGCTGCTCCGGCGTGCCGGCCTTGATGCGCAGGAAATCAACCATCTCCTTGACAAGGGCGGCTTCCTTTTGCCGGCTCAGCAAGCCGTTTTCGGTGAAACGCCTGATGACCGACAGGGTCAGGTTCTCGCGCACACTCTTGGTTAGAAGCAGGCCCTGCCCGCGCCGGTCCTCCGGCACCAGCGCAATGCCGTCCTTGCCGATCAGCGCCTGGCGCGGATTGCCGATCGAAACCGGCTTGCCCCAGAGTTCGATGCTGCCACTGGCCTTGCTGGCGCCGAACAGCGACTGGAACAGTTCACGCTGGCCGTGACCCTGCAGGCCGCCAACGCCGAGCACCTCGCCTTCGCGCAGCGCGAAGTCGACGCCGGAGAGCCGGCTGCCGCTGGAAAAACCCTTGACGCTGAGCGCGATGCGATCGGTCGCGGTGGCAATCCGTTCGGGGTAGAGTCGGTCGAGATGCCTGCCGATCATCTGGGTGACGATCTCGTTGTCGGACACCGCATTGGCCTCATGCACGGCAATGGTGCTGCCATTGCGGAAGATGGTCAGCCGGTCGGCGATGGCGCGCACCTCGGCCATGCGATGCGAGATGAAGATGACCAGCCTGCCCTCGGCGGCCAGTTGCCGGGTGAGCTTGAGCAGCCACTCCGCCTCTCGCGCCGGCAGCGCCGAGGTCGCCTCATCGAGGATCAGGATGCGCGGATCCTTGGCCAGGCCCTTGGCGATCTCGACGATCTGGCGTTCGGCCAGTGTCAGCCGCCGCAACTCCTGCTCGGGGCGCAGCGTCGGGAACTTGTATTTGTCGAGCAGCGCCAGCGTCATGCGGCGCATCTCCGCGCGGTTGATGGTGCGCAGAAACGTCCTTGGTTCGTGGCGAAACCAGATGTTCTGCTCGACGCTGAGGTCGGGGATCAGCGACAGTTCCTGGAAGACGGCGGCGATGCCGCGCGCCTGGGCAGCATCCGGGTTGGCGGGACGATAATCCTGACCGTCGACCAGGATCGAGCCGCCATCATGCTGCACCGCGCCGGACAGGATCTGGATGAAGGTGCTCTTTCCGGCGCCGTTCTCGCCGAGCAGCGCGTGCACTTCGCCGGCGCGGGCACTGAATGTCGCTTCGCTCAGCGCGACGATGCCGCCATAGCGTTTGGACAGGCCTTTGACGGTGACGAGGTCCATGAATGCGCCTTCGAAAAGCTCTCCCGACATCCTGCGATGTCGGGAGACAGGGTCGTGGTCACATGATGTTACTTGCTGCCGGCAGCTTCCGCAGCGGTGATCTCGACCCAATCGGGCGTGATCGGCAGCGTCAGGCCGGGCGCCTGGTCGGGGAAGGCATTCTCGCCGACCGCGATCTTGATCATCTTGGTGCCCGGATAGAGCTTCGACTCGAACGGATCGGTGGTGACGAAATCACCCTTGACCGAGACGGAGCGCTCGGCCGGCTTCTTGCCGGTGTCGAGAATGTCGACGGCAAGCTTGATCGCTTCCGAAGAAAGATAGGCCGGATTCGAGCCGAGGATGCACTTGGCGCCTTTAGTCTGCGCGCAGGTCAGGGCGGCGACGTTGTAGGAGAAGCCGACGACCGGGACGATCGGCCGGCCTGCATCCTTCAGCGCCTGGATGGCGCCCGAGCCGTAGCCTTGCGTCATGATGCCGTCGATCTGGGGATTGGCGGCAAGCAGTGCCGCTACCCCCGACTGCTCCGGCCCGAGCGCGTAGTTGCCGTTGTAGTAGCCGACCACCTTGATGTCGGGATATTTGGCCAGCACCTTCTCATAGCCCTGCTGCAATTGTGCCGAGATCGGCGCGCCGGCAAGGCCACGGTCGAGGATGATGTTGCCCTTGCCGCCAAGCTGCGTGGCCATCCATTCGGCCATGACGGAGGGGATGCGGTCCCAGTCGGAAGCGACGGCATAGGCGCAGGGCTCGGTCACCACCTGATCGAAGCTGATGACGACGATGCCGGCGTCGCAGGCCTTCTTGATGGTCGGGTTCAAGGCCGAATCCGAACCGGCATCGACGAGGATGGCGTCCGGCTTCTGGCGGATGATGTTGTTCAGCGAATTGATCTGCGCCTGAACGGTGTTCTCGACATTCTCGATCTTGAGGTCGACGCGGCCTTTCAGCGGCCCCTTGTTGACCGAAACGGTGGCGACACGCTCCATCTGCTGGCGCCAGTCATTGCCAACGAAATTGTTCGAGAGGTAGATGGTGTAGGGCTTCTTGTCCTCGGCACGGCCAGGCGCCGTGCTGATGGCGATTGCAGACATGGCAACAGCTGCCAATCCTAAGCAAACTGTCCTCAGTTTCATGGTCTCTCCTCCTTCGTGTTTCCTGCATCAGCCAGCGACGGACTTCGCCATCTTGATGGGTGCTGCACATAAATTGATACCGGTACCAATACGCCTTGTCAATTTAAGCCAAGGCGCATTGGAGGCGCTTCGAGGCGACCATTTTCGCCGCCGATTTGCAGGCGTCGCTCATTTCGCGCCGGCGGCCTCGGCAGGGGTGATTTCAACCCAGTCCGGGCTGACCGGAAGAAACAGACCGGGAGCCATATCCGGAAAGGCGTTCTTGCCAACCTCGATCTTCTGCATGGCGGCATCGGGGAACAATTCCGACGCGATCGGATCGGTGGTGAGGAAGGCATTGCGCAGCAGGATCTTCTTCTGCGTCGGCTTCTTGCCGTCGAGGATCTCGACCGCCAGCTTCAGGGCCTCGGCCGACAGATAGGCAGGGTTGGGCGCCAGAATGCACTGGGCGCCTTCCGTCTGGGCACAGGTCGTCGTCGTCAGGTTGAACGGACTGCCGGTGATCGGAACGATCGGACGGCCGGCGTCCTGCAACGCCTTGAGCGCTCCGGCGCCGTAGCCCTGGACGAAGATGGCGTCGATTTGCGGGTGGGCCGCCAGCAGGCTGGCGACACCGGCCTGTTCCGGTCCCAGCGCATAGTCGCCGTTGAAATAGCCGACCACTTCAATGCCGGGATATTTCTTGATGACCTCCTCGAAACCACCCTGCAGCTGGGCGGAGATCGGCGCGCCGGCAAGCCCGCGGTCGACGAGGATTTTGCCCTTGCCGCCGAGTTTCTTGACCAGCCATTCGGCCTCGACGCGCGGCGCCCGGCCCCAGTCGGACTCCATCGTGTAGGCGCAGGGCGCGCTGACGATCTGATCGAAGGCGATGATCAGAATGCCGGCATCGCAAGCCTTCTGGATCGTCGGGTTGAGCGCTTCGCCGGAGCCGGCATCGATGACGATGGCGTCGGGCTTGTTGCGAATGATGTTGTTGAGGGAATTGATCTGCGCCTGGACCGTGGTCTCGACCACTTCGACCTTCAGATCGACACGACCGGCCAGCGGCGGTTTTTTCACCGCGATGTCGGCGCTGCGCAGCATCTGCTGGCGCCAGTCATTGCCGACGAAATTGTTTGAGAGATAGATGGTGTAGGGCTTCTTGTCCTGTGCATTGGCCGGCACGGCACCGATCGAAAGCAAAATCGTCGCGATGACCGCAAGGCCGGCGAAAAATACGCCCGCTTTCATGACTTCCTCCTCCCGTGTTTATTGTCGGCCGCGCGAACGCCGCCGCCTATCATGTGCCTTGCAGGCACCCCCCTTATGGACAGACTTTGTTTTTGTGCATGCCGTTACCCCGGAACCGCTGTGCATTTTGGTGACATGCACCGGGCAAATGCCAAGCGTGGGAAGTGGCGACGCATCCACGTTCGATCGTGGTCCTCCGCGCAGCCGTCATCCTAGCTATGATGCTATTATAATTTTATAAAGCTGTCCATGGGCGAGCCGGGGAAATCGGCACGCGACAGTCCTGCCGATCAGGCCCGCCGATCGGGGCTCACGCCAAATCGTTCGGCGCGTCGTAGCTGATGCTGAAGAGATCGGCCGGATGCCGGGCAATGGTGAACTCGATGCTCTGCTGGTCGGCTGACTGATAAAGCATCTCCACGCTCAGGACCGCACTGCCGAGAGCGACGCCGAGGTCTTCGGCGATGGCCTCGTCGGCGATTTCGGCGCGGACCGTGACATGCGCGACGTCCAGCCTCAGGCCGAGATGCCTTTGCACCGAACGAAAGATCAGCACGTCGGAAAAATCGTCCCGCTTCAGCTTCGCTCCGACAGCAGGCGGGAAATAGCTGGTGATCTGCGCCTTCTTCTGCTCGCCCACCGACAGGATGCCGCGCAAGCAGTAACCCGCCTCGTCCTTGGCCATGCCGAAATGGCGCTGGAGCACGGGGGAAACCTCCTTGCGATAGGATTTCACCGTCAGCTGCGCGTCCTTGGTGAAGGCCGCCATGTCAGCAAAATTCTTGAATTTCCAGCTCAGATTGACCGACGGATTGCGCGCCGTGACCACCGCCGGTTTCGCCGACCGCTTCCGAATCAGCCCATCGGCCTCGAGGTCTCGCAACGCTTGCCGCACGGTGATCAGGCTGACGCCGAAATGCTCGGCGATGGTCGCCTCCTTCGGCAGCTCGCCGCCGACGGGAAAGGTGCCGTTGCCGATCGGCTCGCGCAATATGTCGGCGAGCTGGCGATAGAGCGGCCCGTTCGAGCGGCCGAGCGTGCGCCGGGGAAGACTGTCGATGGTGGGAACGGAGTTGTCCATGAGCCTCGTCGCGCCTGTGTCGAAGCTTTTATAATAGCTTCGTCCCCTCGAGGCTAGACAAGGCTGATGACCATCAACCGTCCTAGACGAAGAGCCGGAGCGGGTGTTCGATCGCCGATTTCAGGGCGGCGAACCACGCCGCGGCGACCGCCTCGTCAACGCTTGCCGTATCTGCCGTCAGCAAGCATTCGGCATGGTCGCCTGCCGTGCTGACCGAGACAGCCAGACGCATGCCGCGGCCCGGCAGCAGCGGCAGCATCACCGGCCGGATGTCACTCGCCGGCAGCACGAGGATGGAAAGCAGCGCCGGCATTTCGGCGTAGTCGCGATTGTCAGCCAGGGCAGCAAGCCGCGTTGCGTGCAGCAGCGTCAGGGACATCTCAGGAATGGTCGCAAAGACCGCCTGCCGGCCTGCCAGTTCCAGCGCCACCGAAGTGTCGCCGACCTTGGCGACATCCGGGATCTCGCCAAATGCACGACCCGCCGCGCGCAGTAGCACATCGTCGAGGTCGAACGCTCTCCCCGTGCTCTCCAGCGCGGCCAGCAGGTCTCGCAGCGCGGTCAACGCGACCGACGCCGTAAAGGCGGCAATGCGGGGAGCAGCAACAGAAGGGGCGACGATGTCGGGCAGGTTCACCGGCGCGGCGGCCGGAACGAAACCCAGCACGTCGGCTGCCAGGATGCGCCCGCCGGGACCGCTGCCGCGAAGGGTTTCAAGCGGGAGCGCGCGCTCGCGCGCCAGGCGGCGTGCATAGGGCGAAACAGCCAGCCGCTGGGACTGCGCCACCGCCATGTTCATTTGAGATACTCTGAATTGACGCAGTTGGTGAGCCGGCCCTCGGCGAGATAGGCGTGCACCACCTCGATCGATTTCAGCCTGAGGTCGCGCATCGAGGCCGGACTGTAGAAGGCCGCGTGCGGGGTGACGATCAGCCGGTTGGCGATCCACGGCTCACGGCGGCGCCACGCCGCCAGCAGCGGATGGTCAAGATCGCCGGGTTCGTTCGGCAGCACATCGAGCCCCGCCCCCGCGACTGTACCCTCGCGCATGGTGGCTTCCAGTGCATCGAGATCGACGATCGGGCCGCGCGCGGTGTTGATGAGGACAAGCCCGGGCTTGGCGGCGGCGAAGGCGGCCTCGCCAAGCAGCTTGCGGGTCTCCTCGCCCAACGGCGCGTGGATGCTGACCACATCCGCCCGCCCCATCAGCTCGGCCAGCGAATGGACCCGCTCATAGCCGGTCGACAGGTCGACGCCGGACAGAAGGTGCGGATCGTAGAACACAACCTTCATGTCGAAGGCGGCGGCGCGGCGGGCGGTGGCCAGCCCGATGCGGCCAAGCCCGACAATGCCGAAGGTAGCGCCCTTGTGCCGGCGCACCAGCGGCGCCTTGGAGAAATGCCAGCCTTCTGCCCCATTGCCGGAAAGCTCCGCGCCATAGGCTGAAGTGCCGCGCGTCAGCGCCAGCATCAGGCCTATGGCGTGGTCGGCGACTTCCGTTGTTCCGTAGTCCGGTACGTTGCAGGCGGGAATCCCGCGTGCGCCCCAGCCCGCCGTGTCGATGTTGTCGAAACCGACGCCGGAACGCACCGCGATCCTCGCCTTGGGAAAGGCCGACGGAGCGGCCGCGAGATTGTGGGTCGGCGAATAGTTGATGACGGCATCGACCGTCTCGCAGACAGCCGGATCGAGACTGGCGGCCTTGTCGTTGGTCGAGCGGGCGAGGATGAGCTCGATGTCGGGATAGTGCTCACGCTCGAGTTCGGCTTCGTCGACGGCTTGCCAGTTGGCGCACAGGATCTTCATGCTAGCCCTTCGGATTTCATGCTGGATGGTGACTACTTCTTGATGCCACCGATACGGCCGCCCATCGGCACGACGGCGCCGACCGGCTGGTCGATCGCGCTGAGCTTACCGCTGATCGGCGCTTCGATCTCGACGACGGCCTTGTCGGTCTCGATCTCGGCGATCAGCTCGCCCTCCTTGACCGCATCGCCGACCGCCTTCAGCCATTTGACGACGGTGCCTTCGCTGACGGTGAGATCGCCGAACGGCATCGTTATCGGCTCGTCGTCGCTGGCGGGCGCCTGGGCTGGCGGCGGAGCCTGCGCCACCTTGGCCGGGACAGGCGCAGGCTTAACCGGCGCAGCACTTTTCAGGCCAACCGTGTACCAGTGATCCGGCACCGGCGGTTTGCCCGCGATGACGTCGCGCACACCCTGGACGATGCGGTCCGTGTCGACCAGCATGGCGCGCTCCAGCACCGGCGCGAAGGGGTGCGAGGTCGGCGCGGTGTGCAGCCTTCCCGGCGGCGCGTCGAGTTCGTCGAAGGCGAGCTCGTTGATGGCTTGCGCGATCTCGCCGCCAAGGCCGCACATTGCCCAGGCTTCGTCGACGATGAGCAGCCGATGAGTCTTGCGCACGCTGGCGACGATTGTCTCGATGTCGAGCGGCATGATGGTGCGCGGATCGATCACTTCGGACTCGATGCCTTCGGTGGCCAGCGCTTGCGCCGCCTCCAGCGCGCGCTGCACCATCTGGCCGGCGGCGACGATGGTGATGTCGGTGCCGGCCCGTGCGATGCGCGCGACGCCGAACGGCACATAATGTTCGCCAACCGGCACTTCGCCCTTGGAGGCAAACAGTGCCTTGGGTTCAAGCATGATGACGGGATCACCGGCCCTGAGCGCCGTCTTCATCAACCCCTTGGCGTCTGCCGGGGTCGAGGGCACACAAACGATGAGCCCCGGCACATGGGCGAAGACCGGGTGATAGATGCCGCTGTGATGCGGGCCGGAGCTGCGCAGCGCGCCGGCGCCGACGCGCACCACCATCGGCGCGCTCATCAGGCCGCTGGTCATGTAGCGCAGCTTGGCCGCCTGCAGGAAGATCTGCCCGGCGGTCTCGAAGGCGAAGTCGGCGAACATCAGGTCCGAGACGGTGCGGGCGCCGGTGGCCGAGGCGCCGACGGCGGCAGCGGTAAAGCCCTGTTCGGAAATCGGCGTGTCGACCATCCGCTCGGCGCCGAACTCCTGCCAGAGGTTCTTGGTGTGAGCAAAACTGCCGCCGCGCTCGCCCGTGCCCTCGCCGAAATAGAGGATCGCCGGATTGGCGCGCATCTCCTCGGCAATGCCGTCGCGCACCGCTTCGAGCCAGCCCTGCGTGCGTGTCTCGCCGACGGCGCGCCAAGCCAAGGCAGCCGGCGGGTTGATCGGATCGGCAAAGACATGCAGCCGCACGGTCGCCGGATCGGGCTCGGGCGAGTTGCGGGCGAAGGCCAGCGCCTCCTCGACGACCTTCTCGATCCGGCTTTCGATCGCCGCCAGTGCTTCCGCATCGGCGACGCCATACTCCTCGATCAGCTTCTTGCGGAACATGTCGATCGGATCGCGCTTGATCCAGGCGTCGAGTTCTTCCTGCGTCCGGTAGGTGCCGATGACCGGATCGCCTTCATGGTGGCCGACGGTGCGGTAGGTCTTGGCCTCGATCAGCGTCGGGCCCTTGCCGGCGCGGGCGCGTTCGGTGGCTTCCTTCATCGCCAGCCAGACGGCGAAGACGTCGTTGCCGTCCACCGCCACGCCGGGCATGCCGTAGGAGGCGGCCTTGGTGGCGATCTCGGGATTGAGCGTGACGGAGTTGAGAGGCGTCGCCGTGGCGTAGAGGTTGTTCTCGCAGACGAAGACCGCCGGTGCCCGCTGCACGGCGGCGAAGTTGAGTGCTTCGTGGAAGCCGCCATGGTTGGCGGCGCCGTCGCCGAAGAAGGCGACGCCGACGTCGTCGCGTCCTTGCTGGCGCGCGCTCAGGCCGATGCCGACGGCATGGCCGATGCCGGCGGCGACGATGCCGTTGGTGCCGAACAGGCCAACCGAGCGATCGTAGAGATGCATGGTGCCGCCGCGGCCGCCGCAGATGCCGTCGGCCTTGCCGAACAATTCGGCCATCACCCGGCCGGGATTGCCGCCCTTGGCCAGCGCATGGCCATGGCCGCGGTGGGTCGAGGTGACCCAGTCGGTCGGGCGCAGATGCGCGCAGACGCCGACGCCCGTCGCCTCCTCGCCGATATAGAGATGCAGGAAGCCGGGAGTCTCGCCCTTGCGGCAAGCGATCTGGGCAATGCTTTCGAAGCGGCGCAACAGCACCATGCGTTCGAACAGGTCGAGCAGGATCTTCCGGTCGGGGAGGTTTGGCGCACCCCTGGAATACTCGCGTGCGCGCGCCGCAGAAATTGCCACCAAAGCCTCCCTGAATCCGTCTGGTGCCGGGCGGCAAAGCGCCGGCAACGAGCTTGTAGATCGCCCGCTTCGGCCCATCATAGATTATAATAGCATAATGTCTACTGGCTCCGAAGAGAGCCTGATGACGGCTAGATTTTCGTAATGCGCACCGTCGCGTCGGATCGCTGGAACAGCTCCAGCCGCAGGCTGAGACCAAGCCCCGGCCCTTCGAGCGGCGCGACATGGCCATCGATGACCGGTGGAATGTCGGCGACAATCTCGGTGTACCAGCCGGTGAAGTAGGCGCGCACCGCTTCCTGGTAGTTGACGTTCGGCAAGGTCGCCGAGAGTGCGCAACTGGCGGCATAGACGATCGGCCCGGTGCAGTCGTGCAAGGTCACCGGCAGTTCGCTGGCCTCGGCCATGTTGGCGATCTTGCGCGCTTCCGAGAGCCCGCCGCACCAGGCAAGGTCGATCATGATCACGCTAGCCGCGCGCTTGTCGATCAGCTGCTTGAACATCTGCCGAGAAGCCAGCCTTTCGCTGGCGGCGACGGGTATCGAGGTGTGGCGGGCAAGCTCGGCCATGGCGTCGAGCTCATTGTAGCGGATCGGCTCCTCCAGCCAGGTGACGTCGTAGGGCTTCAGCGCCTCAGCGATGCGCAGCACCGGCGGCAAAGTCCAGAGGCCGTGCAGTTCAACCATGATTTCCATGTCGCGGCCGACGGCGTCGCGAATCTTCTGGAACGGCTCCAGCGCCTTGTCGAGATCGGCAAGCGAAATGCGGGTGCCCTTCGACGCCTCGGCGGCGATGTCGAACGGCCATATCTTCATGGCGCCGATGCCCTCCGATTTCAGGCTCCTGGCGAGATCGCCGGCGTTGTAGCGCCAGGCGAGGAGATCCTCATACGGTCCCTCATTCGAATCGCCAGCCTTGAGCGACCAGTCTTCGCCACGTTCGAACAGGGCATTCTTTTTGGTGGCGCGGACATGCTTGTAGCCGGCGCAAGTGTTGTAGATCGGCACGGTCTTGTGGGTACGACCACCAAGCAGCCGCCAGACCGGCTCGCCGAGCGCCTGGCCATAGATATCCCACAGCGCGATGTTGACGGCGGAATTGCCACGCACCTCGGCGCCGGAATCGCGCGCGCCGACATAGACGCTGCCCAGCGTGCGGTCATGCAACTCGATGTCGCGCGGGTCCTTGCCCAGGAGATAGGCGGCGACATTGTCGTGGATGTAGGAGGCGACCGGCCCCGGCGCCCAGAAGGTCTCGCCGGTGCCGATGAGGCCGGCATCGGTGTGGACGCGCAGCCAGAACAGGAACGGAAATTCCGCCAGCTGCAGCGTTTCGAGCGCGACGACTTTCATCTTTTCCTCCCCATACATACCGACCAGACCGCACGGCCAACGGACAATAGCACATCGCCGTTGACAGCCATTTATGGTACCGGTATCAATCCCGTCAAGATGGCCACCGGGAGGGTGTTCGCTTGCCTGCCGAAATTCAGGATATCACGCCAAAACGAGCATTGGTCACCGGTGCCGCCGGCGGCCTCGGCCGCGAGGTGGCGATCCAGTTGGCCCGGCGCGGCTGTGCCGTCGCAATTGCCGACATCAATGGCGAAGGACTGGCCGAAACCGCCCGGCAAATCAGGGAAATCGGCGCGGAGACCGAGACCATAACAGGCGATTTCACGAGGGAAGATGCGCCGGAAGCGGCGGTGGGAAAAGTGGTGGCGCGCTGGGGCGGCATCGACATCCTGGTCAACAATGCCGGCTATGGCGTGATCGAACCGTTCCTCGACGCCACGTTCAAGGCGTGGACGCGCACGCTGGCGCTCAATGTCACGGCGCTAGCCATGGCCTGCAAGGCGGCGGGCCGGGTGATGCGCGAGCAGCGTTCGGGGCGCATCGTCAACATCACCTCGCCGGGCTCGCGCATGGCGCTGCCGGACTACACCGCTTACACCGCGAGCAAGGCCGGCGTCGATTCCATCACCCGAGCCGCCGCGGTGGCGCTGGCGCCTTATGGCGTGCTGGTCAACAGCCTGGCGCCGGGCATGATGGACACCGAGATGCAGCGCTCGACGGAGGCCGATCTCGCCCGCGCCAACGGCCGCAACGATCTGCAGGCCTTTCTCGACGAGCGCACTCGCCGCATCCCGCTCGGCCGCCGCGCCGAGATTTCCGAAGTGGCCGAAGCGGTCGTCTGGCTCTGCCTCGACGCGCCGAAATACATGACCGCCGAGCGGCTCAACATGTCGGGCGGGCTCGACAAGGACTGATCAGATGCTGCGAAACTCCCCTCCCGGCAGCGCCGACATCGGCGCGCTCGAACACAAGGCAAGGCGGCTGCGCCGCCACCTGCTGACCATGGCGCGCGGCCAGGGCCAAGGCTATATCGGCCAGGGTCTCGGCATCGCCGATACGCTGGCGGCGCTCTATTTCCACGAATTGCGCTATGACCCGCACAATCTGACCTGGCCCGATCGCGACCGCTTCCTGATGTCGACCGGGCACTATTCCATCGCGCTGTGGGCCGCACTGGCCGAGGCCGGCATCATACCGGTCGAGGAACTCACCACCTACGGCGCCGACAACAGCCGGCTTGAGATGTCGACGCTCGACACCACGCCCGGCGTGGAGATGATCGGCGGCTCGCTCGGCCACGGTCTGGGGCAAGGTGTCGGCCAGGCGCTGGGCTTGCGCGTCGACCGTTCCGACGCGCGCGTCTTCGTCGAGCTGTCCGATGGCGAGATGCAGGAGGGCTCGACCTGGGAAGCGGCGATGTCGGCCAGCCATTTCAGGCTCGACGGGCTGGTGGCGCTGATCGACTGCAACGGCATCCAGGCCGACGGACCGGTCGTGCTCGACATGGAACCTGTGGCCGACAAATGGCGCGCCTTCGGTTGGCAAACATTCGAGATCGACGGCAACGACATGACGGCGGTGGTCGGCGCGCTGGCTGGTGCACGGCAACGCAACGGCAAGCCGAAGGCGATCGTGCTGCGCACGCTGCCGGGCAAGGGCGTGCCGCGCATCGAGAGCAGCGAGAAATCGCACTTCTTCCGCATCGACGTGGCGCAGTGGGACGGCATCATCGCCGAATTCGAAAAAGGCGTGGGAGCAGCCCAATGAGAGGCGCTGCGATGGAGGCCGGACGCGCGCTGGCCCTGGGCCAGGACGAAGCGCTTGGCGGCGGTCGTCGGAGCGTCGAAGCGCCGTTCGGCCGGGCGCTGGCCAGGCTGGGCGAGAGCCGCCCCGATATCGTCGGGCTGACCGCCGACCTCGGCAAATACACCGACATCCTGCCGTTTCGCGACGCCTTCCCGGACCGCTTCTTCAATGTCGGCATGGCCGAACAGAATCTGGTCGCCGTCGCCGCCGGGCTGGCGCGCACCGGCAAGGTGCCGTTCGCCACCACCTACGGCGTGTTCGCGACGCGGCGCGCCTATGATTTCATCGCCATCGCGCTTGCCCACTCCAACCTCAACGTCAAGATCGTCGCCGGCCTGCCCGGCCTGACGACCGGCTATGGCGGAACGCATCAGGCGATCGAGGACCTGGCGCTGATGCGCATGATCCCGGGACTGACCATCATCGATCCCTGCGACGCAACCGAGATCGAGGCTGCGACCGAGGCGATCGCCGAACATCGGGGTCCGGTCTATATGCGGCTGCTGCGCGGCAGCGTGCCTGTCGTGTTCGAACCCGGCCATATCTTCGAGATCGGCAAGGCGCGTCGGCTTCGCGAAGGCTCGGATGTCGGCATCATCTCGACCGGCTTCATGACCGAGCGGGCGCTGGACGCGGCGGACGCCTTTCGCAAACAGGGGATCTCCGTCGGCGTGTTGCATGTTCCGACCATAAAGCCGTTCGATGCCGAAGCGGTGGCCGAGTTTGCCGGCTCAGTTGGCCGTATTGTCACGGCAGAAAACCATGTCGTGGTCGGGGGACTGGCGAGCCTTGTCGTCGAGACCTTGTTCGATGCCGGCATTGCGAAGACAGTGACGCGCATCGGCCTGCCCGACCGCTATATCGAATGCGGCGCGGTGCCGACCTTGCAGGCGAAATACGGCCTGACCACCGAGGCCGTCATCGCGACGATCACTGCGTTGAGTTAGGGTTCCGCATGAAGATCACCGAGATCGAGACCTTTGCCGTCGGCGCCGGCTGGAAGAACTGGCTGTTCGTCAGAGTCCATACCGACAAGGACATTCACGGCATCGGCGAAGGCACGCTGAACGGCTTCATCAAGACCACCGAAGCCGGTGTGCATGAGCTCAAGCACCTCGCCATCGGCCAGGATCCGCGCCGCATCAATGCGCTGGCCAAGCGCATGCTGGACAGCGTTTCGCTCGACGGCGGCCATATCCACCGCACGGTAATCGCGGCGGTCGAGGTCGCCTGCTGGGACATTCTGGGCAAGAGCCTCGGCGTGCCGATCCACCAGTTGCTCGGCGGCCGGGTGCGCGACAGCGTGCTCGGCTATGCCAATGGCTGGTACCGCACGGAGCGCACGCCGGAGGCCTTTCTCGAAGCAGCCAGGGCGGTGCTGGCCAAAGGCTTCAAGGCGTTCAAACTCGACCCGTTCGGCACCGCGCAAGGTTTTATCTCGCGCGAGGAGCTGGACCTGTCCTACGCCATCTGCCGGACGCTGCGCGACAAGCTGCCGAAGGACACGCTGATCCTGATCGACGTGCATGCGCGCTTCACCGAGATCGCCGCCCTGCAAGCAGCGCAAAAATTCGCCGATCTGGATATCTACTGGTGGGAGGAGCCGACCTCACGCGACAGGCAGGAGACGGTGCACGAAGTGGCGCATCGCTCGCCGATCCCGGTGGCGACCGGCGAGATGTATGACACGGTCGGCCAGTTCTACGTGCTGGCCGCGGGCGGCGGCGTCAACATCTTCCAACCGGAGCCGATGTCGCTCGGCGGAATTGCGCCGTCGATGCAGGTGGCCAATCTGGCGTTGGCGCATGGCAGCCATATCGCGCCGCACCAGAGCGGCGGGCCGGTGGCGACAGCGGTGTGTTTGCAACTGGCGGCAGCGGTGCCGAACTTCCTCATCCAGGAGCATTTCGACGCCTTCAACGAGCCGTGGACGCGCGACCTCGTGACCTGGTATCCGACCGTCAACCCGGGCAACGGCCAGCTGTCACTGCCGGACGCGCCGGGCCTAGGCATCGATCTCAACATCAATGCCATCAAGGATCACCCCTACGATCCCCACGCCTATCTCAACGTCCATGCCGAAGGCTGGGAAAAGCGGCTCGGGCGGCATGAAGAGCCGGCAAACAAGCCGCAGACCTGATCACGCGCTCTCGCGGTCGACGATCTCGAAGCCGAGACTGGTGATGGTCGGCACCTTGGTGTTGCCGCCGAGCCTTGCCAGCAATTGCCGCACCGCGCGACGGCCCATTTCGTAGCGGTTGACCTTCACCGTGGTCAAAGGCGGATAAAGCTGTGCTGCCAGATCCATGTCGCCATAGCCGGCAATGGCAATCCTGCCCGGCACCGCCCAGCGCCGGCGGTGGCATTCCTGCACGGCGCCGACGGCCAGCGTATCGCTGGAAAAGAAGATGGCGTCGATGTCCTTGTGGCGAGAGGTCAACGTCACCAGAGCCTCGGCGCCGCCCTGGGCGGTGATCGGCACCTCGACCTCCATGTCGTCATGGTTCTTGATGCCGAGTTCGGTGAGTGCGGCGTGATAGCCGGTGCGGCGCTGCTGCAGACGGTCATTGCCATGAATCGGCGTCGAGACGAAGCCGATGCGCTTGTAGCCCTTGGCCGCCAGATGCATGGTCATGGCATAGGCGGTCTCGAAATTGGAGACGCCGACCACCATGTCGATCGGCTTGCGGCCCTTGATCTCGGATATCTCGACCACCGGCGCGCCGCTGCTCTTGAGAAGCGCGCGGGCGACCTCGCTTTGCACGAAGCTCTGCAGGATCATGCCGACCGGACGCCAGCCGAGCAGATTGCGGATCGATTTCTCCTCGGCTTCCTGCGTGAATTCGCCCTGCACCAGGAGCATCGAATAGCCGCTCTTATGGCACTCGTCCGACATGCCTTGCACCTGTTCGGCGATGCCCGAATTGATCAGCGGCGGCACCACGGTGCCGATCATGCGGCCATTGCCGCGCATGCTCGACGCCAACCGATTGGGCACGAAGCCGGCCTGCTCGATAGCCTCGAGCACCTTGGCGCGCGTCTCCGGCGAGACCATGTCGGGATTGGAGAGCGCGCGCGATACTGTCATCGGCGCGACGCCGACGCGCTTGGCGATCTCGCGGACGCCAAGGCGCTGCGGCTTCTTCTCGCCCGCCGGCGGTCTATCGGTCATCACCATGCTCCAAGAAGGCGCGATCCAGCGCTGACCTGCGGATCACGCGACATCAGCCATTCATAGCGGTTGCAAGGGGCGCTTTCCAGCGATGCGCCAAGCTGTCCCCGAGATGCGAATTTTCATCGTGACAAGTTATAAAATTATAATCTTAATGAGGTTGAGGAGTGCGTGCATCATTGCCATCGGCCAGACCATCCTGCTGGTCGCCGGCGAGTTCGACCTGTCCGTCGGCTCGGTGGCCGGACTGTCGGGCTGCGGCACGTGTAGCCGACACCGTTCGACCGCTCATCGGCGGGCGAGGCAAAACTGACGGGCCGGCCGTCGAGCTTGATGGTGCCGGTGTAGCAGCCGGCCGGGTGCACGCCGTTGAGGATCTTGACCAGCGTCGACTTGTCAGCGCCACCGTGCCCTTGCCGCCGAGCTTGTCGCCAATGGCGATTGCCGCATTGGCGCCGCCTCGTCGTCGCGGTCCAGCTTTCAGCTCCACGAGCAGTTCTGCAGATACCACTGGGCCCGTCATTAGCTGACCTGCCCACACGTTCGCCCCGGTGCGCACGACATGCCGCCGGCTGGCTGGCAAGCGTGCGACAACGCGCCAGTCCCACGGCGCGTGGAATTACCGTCACAGCAAAGACGAACCAAAACTCCCTCACCGCGTTGAGTCCTGGCATTGCGTCATTAGTCGGGGCACTTCCATGAAAACGGGCGAGCTTTCCACCTATCGGGCCAAGCGGGATTTTTCGAAGACAAAAGAGCCTAGCGGCGAGACGTCGATCGCGGAATCAAACCGGCTTCGGTTTGTGATCCAAAAACACGATGCCACGCGTCTGCATTACGACCTGCGGCTGGAACTCGGCGGTGTCTTCAAGTCGTGGGCCGTCACCAAAGGGCCGTCACTGAATCCTCAGGACAAGCGCCTAGCGGTCGAGGTCGAAGACCATCCGTTAGACTATGGGGACTTCGAAGGCACGATCCCCAAGGGCCAGTATGGTGGCGGCACCGTGCAGCTTTGGGATCGCGGCTATTGGGAGCCGGAAGGCTCGACGTCGCCCGAACAGGCTCTGAAAAAGGGCGATCTGAAGTTCACGCTCGACGGCAAGCGCCTGCACGGCAGCTTCGTCCTGGTGCGGATGAACCATGACCGCAATGGCGGCAAGCGGACCAATTGGTTGCTGATCAAACACCGCGACAAATACGCGACAGATGGCAATGGCGATGCGGTGCTGGCGCAGGACCGATCTGTCGCCTCCGGACGCAGCATGAATAAGATTGCCGCGGGCAAAGGCGCCGGACCCAAGCCCTTCATGATGCAAGGCTCCTCGGTGGCCGATGCTGATGCCGTGTGGGACAGCAATCGCGGCCACGCTGCAGACGAGCGCGCCGCCAAAGCGTCAAAGCCGTCTCAACGGCCAAAGCGAGCCGTTAGGGCATCCGCGGTGACGATGCCCGAATTCATCCCTCCACAACTCTGCGCGACGCTTTCCCGGCCGCCGGCCAGTTCGAACTGGGTCCACGAAATCAAGTTCGATGGCTATCGCGTCCAGATGCGTGTCGAAGATGGCGCCGCCACGCTGAGGACTCGGAAGGGCCTGGACTGGACAGAGAAATTCGGCGCTATCGCGAAAGAGGCCGCCAGCCTTCCCGATGCCATCATCGACGGTGAGATCGTGGCGGTCGGCGAAAACGGGGCGCCCGATTTTGCCGCTATGCAAGCCGCGCTGTCGGAGCGCCGGACAAAGGATCTGATTTTCTTCGCCTTTGATTTGCTGTTCGCAAATGGTGTCGATCTGCGAAAGCTGCCTCTCACTGAGCGCAAGGAACGGCTGAGCGAGATGCTCGGCGACGTCGATCGCGGGACTGAAAATCTCATCCGCTATGTCGAGCACTTCACCAATGGCGGCGACGCGGTGCTGCAGTCCGCCTGTCGACTCGCGCTTGAAGGCATCATCTCCAAAAAGGCTGATGCAACCTATGTCTCGGGAAGGACCGACACCTGGGCAAAATCGAAATGCCGCGCCGGGCATGAGGTGGTCATCGGTGGCTGGTCGACCACCAATGGCAAGTTCCGGTCCTTGCTGGTCGGCGTCAACCGCGGCGAGCATTTCGCCTATATCGGCCGTGTCGGGACCGGCTACAGCGAGGCGAAGGTGAAGCAGCTGCTGCCAAGGCTAAAGGAGATGAAGGCTGCAAAGTCACCGTTTACTGGCGATGGCGCACCGAAAAAAGATGCGACCGTGTTCTGGGTCAAGCCGGAACTGGTTGCGGAAATCGAGTTCGCCGGCTGGACCGGCGGCGGCAATATCAGGCAGGCAGCCTTCAAGGGCCTTCGCGAAGACAAGCCAGCGAAAGAAGTCGAGGCCGAGCGCCCAGCCGACCCCCAGGAGACTCAGATTGCCGACCCCGGCAAGGTGACTGGCAGGACGGGAAAAAGCCCGGTCGTTATGGGCGTCATCATTTCCAAGCCGGACAAGCCGCTCTGGCCGAACGCCGGCGATAGCACCGCTGTCACCAAACTCGATCTTGCAGAATACTTTGCGGCCGTGGGGCCTTGGATGATCAAACATCTCAAAGGCCGCCCCTGTTCGCTTGTGCGGGCCCCGGACGGCTACGCAGGCGAGCAGTTTTTCCAGCGCCACGCGATGCCAGGCACGTCCAATCTGCTGGAACTGGTGAAAGTCTTCGGCGACCACAAGCCATATCTGCAGATCGACCGCGTTGAGGGTCTGGCAGCGATCGCCCAGATAGGCGGCCTTGAGTTGCATCCCTGGAATTGCCAGCCCGGTCATCCGGAAGTGCCCGGCCGGCTCGTCTTCGATCTGGATCCTGGTCCGGAAGTCTCCTTTGCGCAGGTGGTCGCAGCCGCCAAGGAAATGCGCGATCGCCTCGAAGATCTGGGCCTGGTGAGTTTTTGCAAGACGACGGGTGGCAAAGGGTTGCATGTCGTCACGCCACTGGCCAGCCAGCGCAGCAAGACGACATGGCCCGACGCCAAGGCCTTCGCGAAAGCTGTCTGTATGCAGATGGCGGCTGAGCGCCCGGATCTCTACCTCGTCAACATGGCCAAGAAGCTGCGGACGTCACGCATATTTCTCGACTACCTCAGAAACGACCGCATGGCGACTGCCGTTGCTCCGCTGTCACCGCGGGCAAGGGAAGGCGCGACCGTCTCCATGCCGCTGACATGGGGGCAGGTCAAGGCGGATCTCGATCCGAAGAAATACACGGTCCGAACCGTACCGGGCCTCCTGAAAAGGACCGTCGCCTGGGCCGACTATGACGATGGCGAACGGTCGATCGCCACCGCCATCAAGCGGCTGGGTTCAGCAAAGCTGGCCGCATGACATCGAACCTTGTGAAACCGTCCTTTGGCCTTCCGTTGGACACTGAACCCATGGAGGCAAAGTCGGCGGACGCGCTGCCTGATGACAGCAGCCAATGGCAGTACGAACCCAAATGGGACGGGTTTCGCTGCCTGGCGTTCAAAGCCGGCGACGAGGTGGAATTAAGGGCGAAATCCGGCAAGCCACTTGGCCGATACTTTCCCGAGGTAGTTGCGATGTTGCGCGACCTGAATGCGCAGGAGTTTGTGGTCGATGGTGAGATCGTCATTGAAGTTGAAGGCTCCCTTTCGTTTGACGCGCTGCAGATGCGGCTGCACCCAGCGGAAAGCAGGATTCGGAAACTGTCGGCCGAGACCCCAGCCAAATTGATCCTCTTCGACATGCTGGCCAGTGCCGATGCCAGCTTGATGGATCAACCGCTGTCGGCACGACGCGCGGCGCTGGAAGCCTTGGTGAGGGCAGAGCCGGCCAGCGGACTTGAGCTGTCGCGCTGTACGAAGAATTTGGGGACTGCAACGAAGTGGCTAAGCGAATCCGGTCAGGGTTCAACGGATGGCGTTGTCGCCAAGCTTCTCAATGGCGAATATCGGCCCGGCGAGCGCGCCATGGTCAAGGTCAAGCGCCTGCGTACGGCCGATTGCGTGGTCGGGGGATTTCGGTACCTGGCGAACTCCCGCGAGGTCGGCTCCTTGCTAGTTGGCCTCTACAACGACCAAGGCAAACTCGACCACGTGGGATTTACATCGACGATCGCCCGGCAAGATCGTTCAACGCTGACGCGGGAACTTGAAGCGCTGCGATCGCCCCCAGGATTTACTGGCAAAGCCCCCGGCGGCCCGAGCCGGTGGAGCACGGAAAGGAGCGGACAGTGGGAGCCCGTTCGTCCAGAACTCGTAGTGGAAGTCCGCTTCGATCACATCACTGGCGATCGATTTCGGCATGGCACAAAACTTATGCGATGGCGCCCTGACAAGAGCCCAAAGCAGTGCACGTTCGACCAGATATTGAAAACATGACGGCTCTCCGGGTCGCCCCTCGAAAACGGGTCCCAGCTCAGGAAACCGCCACAACTGCCTAGGGACGACACTAAGTCTCAGGCTGTTGCGCCGGCGCTGGAATGTCAGATTCGATCGGCGGAGCATCGATGGTGCGCGGCTCGCGATCGTGTTGATACTGTTCGGCCATGGCAGATTCATCAGCCACGGTTCCCGGCGCGAGCCAGAGTTCGTAGCCCGGGATGATATCGCTGGGAGCAAGGTCGAGAGCACTGAGCATGGCCTCCGCCTCGTCATCGCGTAGCGATGCGACACGGGAACCGCAAACGGAGCAGAAACTTCGGCCTTCAAATGTCGTGAGGGTTCCCGTTCCTTCATAAACGATCGCGACCAAACGCCAAAGAAGTTGAACGCGCTGCCGCTCACGCGCCGACAATCCTGGCAGTGACAGAGGCCGACGCGAAGCGAGCTTTGACTACGTCGCCGCTGCTCTGTCAGAGCTCGCTTTGGCGGGTCACGGTTTTCGTCGGGATTGGGGACGGGTAGCTCATCTGGAAGAAGATCGGGATCAGGTTCACGTACGTCCGGCGCCCAGGTTGGTGCGTCTACCGGCGGGTCGTCAGTCCGCTCTGGTCCGGGCGGCATGACTATTCTCCGGCTTCTCGGTTGGGCGCGTTGTCTTGCCGCTTACCGGCCGTGCATCGCTCCGCCGGTTTGAGAACGGATCGGTAGAAGGCTGCCTTCCCGTTCGCGGCTCCCGCAGTTTTGTGGCTCCGCCGGGATCCTTGTCGCTCGGATTCTTGCGTTCGATTTTGGCGCCGGCGCTTTCAGGTTCCTTGATAATAGCCTTGTTGAGGTCTTTGATGCTGCCCATTCTAACGATCTCCTTTGCTGGCCAACGACCTGCTGGGAGGAATGTTCCATGAGGCGCGGAACTCCTTGACGTCTGGCGTGGTTATCGATCCATCAGCCAGGAGGATCAAAATGCCCGACAACGAAAACCATCGCGAAACCGGAGCGACGAAATATCCGACCCGGACCGGCCCGGACCCTTCGGACGCGTTCTCGCAAGACGCGGCTGGCAACAAGAAGCCGAAAGACGGGATTGGGCTGACGCGTCCTGTAAACGACGTCGATGACAAGACACACCAGTCAGATGGCCAAAATCCAAGTCAGGCGTCGCCGAGCGACGAAGAGAAGACCCGGCCATAAATGTCGCCAATCTTCAGCTTGAAGGCCTGTTGATGGCTGTCGCGTTTCGAGCTTATGCTTAAAGCCCTGGTCTCTATCGACGACATTAACGATGCCTTGCGACAGGCTGAGGCCTCCGTAACGGGAGACCAGCGATCGTATGAGAGAGCGATCTAGTACTGATTGCCCGGACCGGCTCACATAGCCCAAACTCGCCCCTTTGACCATCAATCATCAGGTCCGGTAGTGGGTCAGTTTGAAATTCCGTTGACAAAACTCGCGTTCGCTCGCTCTCCTAAAGCGTTCTCTAATATACGGAGGCAGCGATGCCGTACACGTATCGATGCAGGGATTATCCGGGGAATGAGAGCTGTCCGGCGAGCTTCACAGCGGAGACTGCTTCGGAGGTCATGAAGCATGTGGAGCTTCACGGCGAGGTTGCCCACGGCGAAGACCCCAAGCAATGGTCGCAGGAGGATCGGGCCGAAGTCCAGAAGCTGATTGTCGCCAGCTAAGTGCGCTCTTATAGGGACCGAACCAACGGCTTGTGGGCTTCCCCCGCCTCGATCAGCGCAACGATGTCGGCGATCTCCCAAAGCTTGTAAGTGACGCCGGCAGCCATTGCCGGCGTCACGCGCAGCGAAGCATGAATGCGGACAAATTGTAATACATGAAGTGCAGGGCAACCCGCATTGGCATGAGCCTCCACCTTTTTGGAAAAGCCATTGGTTAGGCGCGTGAAGCGGCGCATATGCATCCGCATGGTAAGGTTCTGGGGCCCCGCAAACTGACCCACTACCTCAGGTCCAGAAATTGCGTTCGCCACCGAGGGGCGCCAGCTTCTGTTGTTTTATCAGTGCCGGCGCGCCGCGACGAACCATCGTTGGCGCTACGGCGTAGCCAAGTGCGACCTCGATCGGGAGACCTGTCCCATGTCCTAACGCACCCCACGCTCAGTTGTCCGATTTCTTCTTCGCCGCCGACGAGTTCTGTCCTGTGGCCGCCGAGCTTTTGGCGTCCTTTGAATGGGCTGCAATAGCTGGGCCGGCGCCCGTAGCCTTACGCATGTCGCCGGTCGGCTGCTTGTCGTCAGACTTTTTGCGGCCGAGGCCGAAAAAGTATTTGCCAAAGAATCCCATTTTTTACTCCCGTATCCGCGATTCCGGTTAACCGCCGCCTTAGGATCTCGTTCCCCGGCAAAGCTGATACCTCTCGCGAACGCCGACGGCCCTTTTTTGTATTTGACCGGAACGTCCTCATTTCTGTGGAGGCACAAGCGGGAGGCCTTCATCGGCCCCTGCCACCGATCAGGATTTCCCTCAAATCTTGGCCGGCCCGCGCCCCTCCCAGGGTGCGTTTATGACGAACGACACTCCAGAAAACAAAGCTCGCTGGGCGCATTGGGCGGCCTGTTCTGGGCGTCTTGTTGGGTGCGCTCGGAGCGCCATCGCTTGGAATATTGCCGAGATCTATGGCGAACCTTCCGATGGCAGCCACACCTTCAGAAGATAGGCCACCGTTGTCAGAACGGAACCAAGGGTTAGCGCTAGCGTTTCTAGCTGTTACGGGAGCAGGAACTTGCAAAAACTGTCAATCGAGCAGCCTACCTCATCGCTTCCTGTTGAGGACCGCTATCGCCTACTCATCGATTCTATCACCGATTATGCGGTGTACCTTCTGGATGCAAACGAATCGTAAGCAGCTGTAGTCCGGGCGCGCAAAAATCCATGGGGTACAGCGCAGTCGAGATCATCGGTACAGGCAGGGGGATAGGACCTCAGGGTTGCCCGAGCGTGCGCTGAAAACGGCCGCGGTTGAGGGACGGTTCGAGGGCGAAGGGTGGCGCGGCAAGGACGGCACGGAGTACTGGACGCACGTGGTTATCGATCCCGTGCGTGGCGCCGACGGCTCAGTGGTCGGATTTGCCAAAATCACCCGGGACCTGACTGAAAGACAAAGCGCTCAACAGGCACTGAAAAGCAGCGAAGAACAGTTTCGAATTTTGGTTCAGAGCGTAGCCGATTACGCCATTTACATGTTGGATCCGAAGCGATTTGTAACCAGCTGGAACCTGGGGGCGGAGCGGATTAAAGGCTACCAGGCCGACGAGATTCTAGGCGAACATTTTTCGCGCTTCTATCTCGAGGCTGACCGAAAAGCTGGGCTTCCGGAAGAGAGCCTTACGATCGCCGCAAAGGAAGGACGTTTCGAGCGGGAAGCTTGGCGTTTACGCAAGGACGGAACGACGTTTCTCGCCCATGTGATCATCGATGCAATCCGAAATGACAGCGGGGAGCTGATTGGCTTTGCCAAAATCACCCGCGATGTGACCGAACGCAGCAAGGCTCAGAAAGAGCTCGAGCAAACCCGCGAACAACTCTTCCAAATCCAAAAACTGGAAGCGATAGGTCAGCTCACCGGTGGGGTCGCGCACGACTTCAACATCTTTTGATGGTGATCCTGAGCAGCCTCTCGATGATACGGAAGCGCCTGTCCAATGATCCGAAAACTGGTGTCTCTCCTGGACAACGCTTTGCAGGCTGCGGAGAGGGGCTCTTCGCTAACCCAGCGAATGTTTGGCGTTTGCACGCCGCCAAGACCTTGACCAACAAACGGTCTCTGTTCCTGAACTCGTGCGTGGCATGACGGATATGCTTGGACGGGCTCTCGGTCCGTCTATCCCTGTTTTGACCCAATTTCCCCTGTCGCTGCCCAGTGTTGTGACTGACCCCAACCAGCTGGAGTCAGTACTTTTGAATCTTGCAGTCAATGCGCGAGATGCAATGCCTTCTGGTGGGCCACTCGTCATTAGCGCTCAGGCGGAGGAGTTGGACGCTTTCAATCTTCACAGGCTCAAAGCAGGCCGCTATGTCCGTTTCTCGGTGAAAGACGTTGGCCAGGGAATGGACGCCGAAACGCTGGCACGGGCGACTGAGCCCTTCTTTACGACCAAAGGCATCGGCAAAGGGACGGGTTTGGGTCTCGCAATGGCGCAGGGGTTTGCCGAGCAGTCAGGAGGCCGCCTCATCGTTCACAGTCAACTCGGCGCCGGGACGACAGTAGAGATTTGGCTTCCCGCAGCTCTGGCTCAGCCTCAGGTCGAAACGGCCCTGACGCCACCACCAAACACGTCAAACCGGCGTGCGATATCAATCTTGGCTGTCGACGATGACCCGCTTGTCCTGATGAACACGGTCGCAATGCTGGAGGATCTGGGCCATGCGGTTTTGGAGGCAAGCTTAGGCACGCGGGCGCTGGAGATCTTGAAGGGTGAAGCGAAGCTGGATTTGCTGATCACGGATCACGCAATGCCAGGCATGACAGGGGCCGAGCTCATAGAACTGGCTAGGGCCGAGCGCCCCCATCTTCCTGCCATTCTAGCCACGGGCTATACCGAACTTCCATCCGACACACAGACGAGTGCCACCCGCTTGGCCAAGCCCTTTGATGACTTGGAAAAGGGCTTGGATATCGCCCTTCGGCGGTGAAGCCTCCCGCTTCAAATATCCCGCATGGCCAGCTCAGCCGCTTCTGCCATCTTGTCAGCAGACAATGCGCTCGCTCCGCGGAGCACCTCCGCGAGCTGTTGCGCTGATGCTATAATGTACCGGGAAACTGTCAGACAGAAAAGGGGATGTCGCATGCCCGGAGTCACCCCCCGCACACTTCTTGCGTTCGCCGCCGTCGCGTCTGTCGTTGAACCATCTTTGGCGCGTTGAGGCCACCGCACCGGAGTTGCAGGCGCTCATCGACGCCCATGAGGACGCCTACGAGGTGCTCCATCAGGTTGTTCATAGCGCGGGCAGCACCTGGAACGACCGCGAGATTACAGACCGAATAGAAGAGCAAGCGCTATGGCCATATGTGCCCATCCCGCGACCGGCTCGGGCGAGCGTCGAGTCAAGGGAGTACCTATTGAAAATTGAGGCGCGTGGCGAACTCGACCTTGAAGAGCACACGCAGGCTCTTTGCACTCCATGCAGAGTTGATAGGGCGAAACAGTCCGATGCGGGCCTTCATGCGAGGCGAAGGCTAATTTCGGCATCCCCTTTGCTGCAGGATGTACAGGCAAGGTTTGACGGGCTCCGTGCCTGCGACAGCACTAGGCTGCCTTGATCCCAGCCGCGGGCTGGCCGGCAAGCGCTGCCATATCGCCGTCTTCGACAAACTCTAACAGCAGACCATCGTTAACCGCCGACACCGGCCTTCGCTTGCGCCAGGCACACCCCGTGCTGTCAAACTCAATGGGTGCGCAATACAGGGCTGCGAAACCTAACACTAAGCGCTCTGCATCAAGGGCGGTGAAACCTTCATCCGGTTGCTGGGCTCGAATGCGCTCCGCCATTACCGGTACGTTCACGATCCCGTACTTTCGAATCTCGTCCACAACCATCTGGTTGAGATCATCTCGCAGGCTTGTGGAATATTGCATGGTCAACTCCTGTCCCAAGGACTGGGTTTTCCCTCGGATGTGAACATGCAGCCGAAATAATCTGAAAGCAAGTAAATTCCAAAATAATATATAGCTAAATCAATAAGTTAGTAGGTTACGCCTTTGGATGAATTTGATGATGGTGAGTAGGGCATGCATCAAATGTATTTGACGCCTTTGGAACCTACGCGCCCTTTTAGGTCTTATGAGGCACACGGGTAAGTTACTCATTTCACTCAACGACCAATTGGAGGCAGCTGTGGCGGATAATCTTGAGCGACCAGAACGTCTTCAGGTCATGCTCAACGCTAAGGAATTCACGGCGCTCGATACCTGGCGCTTTCAGAAACGCATGCCTAGCAGGGCTGCTGCGGTCCGGGAATTGCTCAGGCGTGGCTTGGCTGCGGAAGGATTTCTGGAAGCTGAAAGCGGGTCCCGTTCCGCAGATTTCGGAATATTGGACAGACGTTCCACCAACCCAGACGATTGACCGAGAGACCTGAATGGCCGTGGCGAAAAAGGACCAGGAGCGCGCCGGCTATGCGTGGATGTATGGCGCGCAAGCACGCAAGGACGGCAAGGACAGAGCCGTGCCTGACTATTGGCATGATTACGCCGATGCATGGTTGCAGGGCTTTGATGGAGAGTTTGGCGCGGGTGCGGTGAAGCCCAAGCCTGTAAGTGATGAGCTTGAGTCGGAATTCGATGAGGCTGCGCTCAGCGAGCAGCCGAGCGACCCGTGACCGTATCGCAACGCTTGCAATTCCAATCAGACTTCCCGAGCGTAGCGTGACAACTCGGCCGGCCGTCAGAGCCATCGACGCATCGACCACAGCGCCGATATAGCTCCGGTGGTCTCGCATCCTCCATAGCTTGTTCCGTTTGGTGAGGCCGCTTCGCTGGTTGGGGATGTGCCCTCCGGCGACGGTGGCAAGATCGGGCTATTCGTGTGCTTTTGGAACCAAACCCCAGTTTGAACCGTAGTGGTGCGCAATGGGGGACATTCACAAATGAGTATCGGTGCGGTTTTGGTCGTTGAGGATGAGCCGCTCATCCTGCTTGACGTCGAGACGGCGCTGCAGGAAGCGGGTTTCGAAGTTATAGCCGTTAATGACGCCGAAAAGGCTTTGGCGGCGTTCGACGCGGATCCAACCAAGTTCAAGGGCCTCGTTACGGACATCCGCCTGGGAATTGGTAAATCCGGCTGGGAAATAGCGAGGCATTTGCGCCAGGCCAACTCGAGCATCCCCGTCGTCTACGTGAGCGGCGACAGTGCTATCCATTGGGGCGCCGAGGGCGTCCCTGAAAGCGTTATGATCACCAAGCCATTCTTCCTGCCCCAGATCATCACCGCCCTATCTACGCTGATGAATGCGCAGCCTGCCCCTAGCACCAACGATCCTGATGACTAGGTTTGCCAGTTCAAATGGCCGCATTGCACGACCAGCGGATCGCTCCTTCGCTTGAGTCTGAGGGTTTCAACTTGTTCGGGCTGGCGCTCGCCTCGCTAGGCCGAGTGCTGCCCACTGCCGGCCTTTCGAAAAGCGGGGACATCCGGTTTCGACCCAACTTCACGAAAGGCATCCAATAACGCGTTGAAACGTTGAGACTGACGTCAGCGGGCAATCAACCGGATTCGCCACCGGCTGGCGCAATCTCGGAGATCAATAAAAATGGATATCCCCAAGGGAGCGACCGTAGCCGTAGCTGATGGCGAGAAGCTCAATTTGTTTCGCAATTCGGGAGACCAGGCCAATCCCAGCCTGACTGCCTCGGCAGTTGAGGACGTGACAAACGAGAACAAGGGATCCGGCGCCCGGCATCAGAGCAGCTCCGCCAACCCGGACAACAGCCGGATCGAGGAAGATAGCTTCGCAGCCGGAACTGCCGACCTGCTCAACCGCCAGGTTCTTGGCGGGCAGATCGACAATCTGATCATCATCGCCGCGCCCCGAACGCTTGGCGAACTGCGCAAACACTACCATCAGAAACTGTCAGCCGTGCTCATCGGCGAAATCGCCAAGGATCTCACGGGCCATTCGGCTCAGGAGATAGAGAAGGCAGTTGCCGCCGCCTAGGCGGATGGCATTTGCCATTCCCCTATCATCCACTTTGTTGAATTGAAGGATACTTATCATGAAGAAATCCCTAGGCGGGTTCGCGGCAATAATGCTCTGCATCGCAGGGCCCACACATGCCGACGATGGCGCGTTTCTGAAATCATTCGCCGGGAGTTGGGTTGGCAAGGGCACGGTGAAAACCGACGCCGATTCCAAGCCCATCAAGATCAATTGCAAATTTCCGTCCAGCGCTACAGTGAGCTCGCTGACACTTGATGGCAAATGTACAGGCTACGTCGTGTTTTCGCGAGCCATCGGCGCCGACGTCAAGACAAATGGCGAGACATATACGGGCACCTATACCGGATCGAGCACCGGCCCGGCTGGACTCAATGGCAATCGTTCAGGCGACGCCTTGGTGCTGGGCATTCGTTGGGCGAAAGAAGTCAATGGTGACCGGGCTGCGCAGTTGAAACTGGAGAAGGTTGGCGACAACGGGATGCGTCTGACGACAACCGACAAAGACCCATCCACCGGGAAGAACATTGTCATCAGCGAGATCAACCTGAACCGGCCGTAGGATTTAGGTGGTCCACCGCTGGTTCGCCGTCATTTTGACGGATCATTTGACGGGCAGCTCCAGGCTATTAAACGGCTGGACATGCAACCAGAATGGCAGTGACGGGTTCTTGCTATGATTTTGAGCAGGGCCGGCTGCGACCGCCGTCCGAAGGTGGCCAATTTTCATGGACGTATCGGTTTCTCAAACCGCAGACGACAACATCAAGGCCGGCAAGAGCGGCTTGCTGCTTGTTTCGGACAACTATGACGCCTTCGCCGTGCGCGTGCTGGCGGCACGGAGCGCAGTGCGCACGCTCGACCTCATGTACTACCTTTGGCACGATGACCACACTGGCCGTTTGTTACTGCAGGAGGTTTTTCGAGCCGCTGAGCGCGGCGTGCGGGTGCGCATGCTCCTTGACGACGTCAATCCGCGCAAAAACGACGCTGCCTATTGGGCGCTGAACAATCATCCAAACATCGAATTGAAGTTGTTCAATCCGAGCGGCATCAGGAGCGGCCGGATCATGCGTGGCGTGGAAGTGCTGTTGCGGCTCTTTGCACTGACAAGACGGATGCACAACAAGGCTTGGATCGCCGATGACAGGTTTGCCATTGTCGGCGGGCGCAATGTTGGCGATGCCT
This sequence comes from Mesorhizobium caraganae, assembly GCF_016836705.1. Taxonomy (GTDB): domain Bacteria; phylum Pseudomonadota; class Alphaproteobacteria; order Rhizobiales; family Rhizobiaceae; genus Mesorhizobium; species Mesorhizobium caraganae. The sequence goes on from NZ_JAFCGY010000007.1 coordinate 65,445, forward strand.
ATTTCGATGCGGCAGAGACCAATTTCCAGGACCTCGACATGCTGCTCATGGGGCCTGCAGTACAGCAAACGGCGGCAATATTTGATGCCTTCTGGGCATGCGAAGAATCCAAGCCAATCAAGACACTTGGTTCAGCGACGGAGCATGAGCAGGTCAAACGGTTCGAAGTGAACGAGTCCGAAACCGAGTCAAAATTCTTGAACGGCATTGGGGACCGAGGCTCTGTCGTAGAGTTTATCGCGGCCAGCAACGATGTTCACTGGGTGGAGGGTGTGCGGGTTATTTCCGATCCACCTGAGAAGGTTCGTGGTTGGAGACGTCGCAGCTGGCTTATGAAAGAGCTGCGCCCCATCATTCAATCGACACGCAAGTGTCTGGAAATTGTGTCTCCCTATTTCATCCCTGGCAAAAGAGGCTCCGCGATGTTGCTGGACCTTGTCGGTGCCGGTGTTGACGTCTCGGTTCTGACCAATTCCCTGGCCGCCACAGACGTCGCCGCGGTCCATGGCGCTTACGCAAACTACCGCAAGCGGCTGCTGAGGAAGGGCGTCAAACTTTTCGAGCTTCAACCCTTCAGCCGTCAGCCGTCAATCTCGGTGTTTGGTTCAAAGGGCGCCAGTCTGCACACGAAAGCATTCACCGTTGACGACAGGACCGGCTTCGTCGGCTCCTTTAATTTCGATCCGCGGTCGGTGTCTTTGAATTCGGAAATGGGCGTCCTCTTTGAGGATGCGAAATTGGTTGCTGAGCTGCGGGATCGATTCCAATCAGAGGTATCTCCGGAAGCGAGTTACCGTCTCGAACTGAAGCACAATGTTCTGCACTGGCACGGCTGTGACGGAGGCAAAATGCAGGACTTCACGGATGAACCAGAAGCCGGGTTCTATCGCCGTATCCTGGCGGGCTTGGTCCGTTACCTTCCGATTGAATCTCAGCTTTAGCCAGCCCCACGACCCGGATCTACTTGGATGCAATGACGGCCAGACGATGTACAGCGCGCCTGACGAGGAGGTTCAAACGGAGGAACCTCGTAAAGTTGGCAGCGTGGTCGACGTCATCCTTGAGGTGATGCAGCGCCGGTGAGCATTTGGTCCGAATAGTCCCTTCATACAGTAAGAGACGACTGGTACTTATAGATCTCACACATCTGAGTTAGATGGCGCCAACGACTTTACATCGGCGCTGAGTCCGGCTTGCGCGCCGCTCTGTTCGCCGAGACCGTCAAGCCGCGCCTTCGCCATGAGACGAGCTTGAGCTGCACGCACAAAATGTGGGATAATTTGTTTGGTAGAGGTTCTCGGCCACACCGCCAAGGCTTCCTTCGGGGAGCCTTTTTCGTGCCACGGTGCCGGGCGGCTGAACCGCACTTTTCCGCGGCACTCAGATCGCCTGGCACCTTCCTTAGGCAGACGGTCATCGGCATCCACTTTGATCAATGCCGCGAGGACCTTGACATCGTCGCGTTGAAAGACATCGCGTCATTGAACGATCCTCTCCGCAAAATACCGGATGACGTTCTTTGCCGGCGGTGCATCGGACTGACGGCTTCGCGCTTCGTTCCCGATGGGAGGGTCTCGCGTTACAGTATGGTTATGCGCAGACCTTAATAGCGCGCTCAGCTCGTCCCGTGATGGGAAGTCTGTCGAGTCCTGTGCGCGGGCTGTGCAAGGTGGAACGAGAGATCGGGCGAAAGGCACACCTCGCGCTGAGCTCAGGACGCGTTATCGGGTCCCGCGGATTCTCCCAGCTCAATCTCAAAAACGCAAACGAGCCCGGTCGGCTCGAACGTAATGGTAACGTTCCCTACCGATTGTGGCCCGAGAAGCCCTTCAAGCATCCGCGTACCGAATCCTTTGCGCTCGACGGCTACCACAGGGGGGCCGTCCAGCTCGCGCCATTCAATTCGAACGTGCTTGCTCTCCCCTCGCCGGCTCACCGCCCAGGAGATGGAGACGGTTCCTTCCTTGCACGAGAGTGCTCCGTATTTGATTGCATTGGTGGCCAGCTCATGGAAACCCAATGACAGGGACAGTGCCAGGGCAGGGGAAAGCCAGACCGCATCCCCTGAGATTTGCAAGCGCTCCCTATTGGCATGCGGTGAAAGTGCCGCCGTGACGACTTCCTTCAGATCGGCACCGCTCCAATTCTCTTGCGTCAGGATATCGTGTGCCTTGGCGAGGGAGACGAGCCTGCTTGTGAGCGAGCGTCCCGCCTCGGGCAAACTGGTGGCATTGCGCAGGGTTTGGCTCGCGATGGACTGAACAACCGCCAAGGTGTTTTTCACACGGTGATTGAGCTCGTTAACAAGGAGCCTGCGCTGTTCTTCGCCCTGCTTGCGTGCGGTTATGTCGAGGCTGACCTGCACGGCGCCGATGACCTTGCCAGAAGTGCCGCGGATCGGGCGGGCACTCGACAGAAGTGTGCGCTGAACGCCATTCGGAAGGATGTAAGCAAATTCCTGATTGTCTGTCTGCTCGCCGCGCATCGCCTTGCTGAGCGGCCGATCTTCGCGGCTCACAGTATGGCCATCCTGCAGGGCGATCGTGTCGATGACCAAATCGGTCGTGCCGAAGGACTTCCGAGTGTCGGTCGGCAAACCCATGAGTTCCGCGGCGAAGCGATTGCGTATCACCCGGCGTGCTTGGGGATCGTAGGTGAACCAGACCGCCGCAGGCGCCGTTTCCAGCACAGCTTCCAGTTCGAATTCGCGTTCAGCAAGCGCGCGTTCGGCGGCGACAAGCGCGTCAGCGATCACTGCAAACTCTGAGATCGCGGTGGACATGGCCTTGACCGGTCGGCCTTGTCCCAAGGCATTAGCGCGGCTAGCCAGATCGCGGGCCGCCTTGGCGAACCCCTTGCCGACCACGTAGGTGAGTGCGGAAGAGATCAACATTGCCACAAGGGCAAGGGCGGCGATCGCTGACAGGGATCGCCAAAGAGGTGCCTGAACGATCGAGAGCGGCACGTTTGCGGTGTAGAACCAGTTGGAGGCGCCGGAGCGGTAGTAGCCGGCCAGCAGCGTCATGCCCTGAAAGTTGCGGGAGGTGAACGTCCCCGAGCGGCCGGCTACTTTCTCCAGATACTCGGGCAAGCCCGGCTTACCGGTCATTTCCTCGTGAAGCGAGGACCTTGCCACATAGGCGCCCTCCCGGTCACCAACTCCAATAGTCCAACCCTCCGGCACAGCCGGCATCATGATGTCGCGAATGTGGTCGGTGCGGACCGAAATGGCGAGGAGCCAGTCTTCGCCGTTCGGGCCACGCACAGGAATAGAGACTGCAATTCGATATATGCCCGAAACCGCATAGACGCCACTGACGATCGGCAGATTGGACCTTAGCTTGGCTATCTCCGATGTTGACAACGCAGAGACTGGCGGCAAGGCGGTGCCGAAGGGCGCCTGAGTGCTGAGCAACTGGTTGCGGCCTACGTCACGCAAAAAGATGATGCGATCTGTACCCAGCACCAAGCGGGCCGCTTCCTTGTGCAGCGTCATCAGGTCGCCTCGAGACATAGCGGAGGATTTAGACAGACCGTCTACCACCGTGGCGAGGTTGGTAATCTCGCCTTCGACCACGAGTGACATCTGGTGCGCGACCTGCAGCGCCTCACTCTCGAAACGCGACCGCTCGTTCAACGCGTATTGCGCGAGGAGGTAAGCAGCAAAGAGCCAAACCGGTACAACCGCGGCTGTTATCAGACCCAGGAGATACAATCGAGCTGAGAGACGAGGCAATTTCATCCCCACATTGTTCGGCGCGCCAATCACCATGCTGAGACTAATCAAGTGTGATCTAGAAAATGAATCTATTTATCCCGCCTTGGTAAGGCCGAGGAAATTGCATCTGCGAGTTGGTGCGGTTCGAAGGGCTTTTGAAGTGTCATGACTTCTTTGAAGCGCTCGTCCAGTCCACGCAGACCGTAGCCTGTGGCGAAAAAGAAAGGGATACCTCGCTCCTGGAGCAGATGGGCTACGGGAAAGGATTGTTCATTCGCCAAATTGACGTCCAGAACCGCGAGATCAAACGTTTCTTCCCTCGCCATCTTTAGTGCAGTGTCAAGGCGCATTGCGGGGCCGAGAACCTCAAATCCCAAGTCCGCCAACATGTCTTCGATGAGCATGGCGACAAGCACTTCGTCCTCAACAACGAGCACTCTAGGGCGCCTTTGGTCAGCCAAGTGGCACCTAGCGCGCGAACAGCATGACGAGAATGATCATCAGAATCGGAATCCCAGCACGCCAAAGCAATCTCGACGACCCATTATATCCCTCCCACGAAACTGTTAGCGCCCGCTAACAATTCGCAGCAGAATCATTGGTTCCCTGACGTTCGCAGATGGCCCCTCGGCGCGATCGAACCTCAGCCGCGACGCGCCTCAATCACTGCGACATCGACTTTCTTCATGTCCATCATCGCATCAAACGCGCGCTTGGCTTCGTCGCCGCCGGCCGCAATCGCCTCGGTCAGTGTGCGCGGTGTAATTTGCCAGGACACGCCCCACTTGTCTTTACACCAACCGCAGGCGCTTTCTTGGCCGCCATTGCCGATGATTGCATTCCGGTGGCGGTCCGTCTCTTTCTGATCGTCGGTGGCGATCTGGAATGAGAAGGCTTCGCTCTGTTTGAACGCTGGGCCGCCATTGAGGCCGATACAGGGAACGCCAGCGACGGTAAATTCGACCGTCAAGACGTCGCCCTTCTTTCCGGACAGAACGTCACTTGGTGCGCGATGGACGGGCACCCACTTCGCTATCGGGAAGGTCTCGACGTAAAACCGAGCCGCAGCCTCCGCGTCCTTGTCGTACCAGAGGCAAATCGTATTTTTTGGTATTGCGTGTTGCTTTCGATCTGAAGTCAGTCGCAGACCAGCGCTTCCCGTCATGGCACTCTAGGATTTGTTGCTCGTCGCCGGCGGCTTGGCTCTCATGTCCCTCAAACGCTTGAAGCGAAGATTGGCTGCAGCCGCGCAATCGCACCGCGGCCGGGATGGCCCGTCGTTGCGCAAAATGACCTCCGGCGTCTCCCGGGACAGGACGTGCTTGTAGGCAAAAAAAATTCAGCTCGTAGGGGCAGGTGTCCGTATCCGGTTCGGTGCTGGTCGTTGGCTTTGCCCATCGCTCCTCCTTTGCTGCCAGCTCGTCATTTGAACGTCGGCAGGTTGCTGCCCTTGGTCCGGACTGGATTGGCCCGCCGACGGGGTTGTCCATCGGCGATACGAAGTCAGGGGTACCTGAGGCCACTTGCGACGCCCCGGTCCGGGCGGCAAATTTGGCGGCAGGAATATTCGTTTGCGGTAGGAACTGGTTGCTGTTGGCCGAGTTCAATTCACGACAACAGGAGTGAAAAATCGTGAACACACCAATCGACCTCAGCGGAGCTTCAAGCGACCTGGAATGGCTTCACACCACCGATGCCGAGAAAGCCGGCACCAGCAAGGAAGCACTCGGCAAATTGAAGTCAAGCGCGGCTGAAACCGCAACGCACCTCAAAACCGCCGCCGCGTCAGTTTCGACTGACGCGAAAAATTATGCCGGCTCGGTGGCATCGGATGCTGCTGGAGCATTCAAGGAAGCGGTGGAGACGAACAAGACCGCGGGCGCCGACGCGATCGCTAATATCGCCCATTCCGTCAAAGAAGCAGCCGACGGCATCGAGAAGCAATCCCCACAGGTTGCTGGCATGGTCCGCAGCGCGGCCGAAGGCGTGGAACGGATTTCGTCGGATATCAGGGATCGCAACGTGGGCGAATTGCTGGACTCAGTGACGAAATTCGCGCAGCGACAACCGGCCGCCTTTTTCGGCGTCGGCATCCTGGCCGGTGTGGTTCTCACCCGCATCATGCGAAGCTCCGATCGCTCCTGAGAGGAGAGCACTCCAAATGGATGATGGTTCCGATCGCCGACCCTTAGGGAGCGTGTTCAGCGAAGGGCTGAGCCAGTTCGCTTCGCTGATGCGCCTCGATCTTCGTCTTCTCCAGGCGGAGATGAAGGTCAAGACGTCGACGATCGTCTCGTCGGGTGCATGCGGCATCGCCGCATTAGCACTCTTTCTCCTGGCAGCGCTCGCGATGGTCCAATTCCTGATCCTCGCGATGATCCATGTCGGCGTAAATCCGATGGTCGCTTGTCTGGCGGTCGGTGTTTTGCTGGGGGTCGGAGGAGTGCTGTTGCTCTATCTTGCCAAGCGAGCGCTGGCGGGATTGACCATCACACCGGTCGAGACCGTCAACCAGGTGCGCACCGATATCGCAGCACTAAAACAGGGGATGCGTTTTGGCTCAACCCAGTGAAGAGATGCGAGAGATCATGCTGCAAAGCCGCGCAGAACGGCAGGCCTTGTTTGAGCCTGTCAGCGAAATAAGCCGGCGGCTGCAGCCCCGGAATCTGGTCGATGCGTCGACCCGATACGCCAAGCGGAATTTTGCGAAGGCGCTTGGCGGCGTGTCCGACGCGGTGAAGGATAATGGCGGCGCCGCCGCAGCAGTCGCGTTGGGCGCAGTTGCGGTGTTTGACGCCGGCAGGCGAAGTGCCCGCGGCCCAGCAAGCGCCGCTCGTGACGCTGTCGATCTGGTTGCCGGCACCACGCATTCGGACGCAGCGTCAATTCGACACGAAGCCCATACGCCCAAGGCGATCACAAACTCAATGCGTGCGAAGGTACTTGCTGGATCTGCAGGAGGCCTGTTGCTTGGCCACATTATCGGCAAGGCGTTCGAGCCCACAGCAAAAGAGCGCGCCCTGTTCGGCAAGGCTGGAGCTGAAGTTCAGAATGCCGCGGACAAGTTTATCGCTGAATATGCGCGCGGTGCGAAATTGGCCGCCGCACAGACCTTCGGATTTGCCAGATACGCCGCTACATTCCTGTCCGTATTGACGGCAGCCAGCGACTATCTCGGCCGCGCGGATGAAGACGACGATCAGCCAAATCGCTGATCGGCAGTGGCGTAAGGCTGTTCATCACTGAACAATTGAAGGAATTCCCATGCAGATTGTTGGAATCAACATTGGACCTGCGGCCGCGCCCTCCGGCCTGCCTCTGGTTCGAGTGGTGTTTGAAGGTGAGGGCGGGGAATCTGTCGCCGTCGAAATGGCGCGAGGCGAACACGCCGACGGCGCGCTCGGCGCAATTGACCGTGCAAAAGCCCTGCTTGTCCAGACCGCAACGTTCGAGATGCCCGTCAACGGGAACGACGTGTCGGATGGTTCTGCGGAACGCGACGATATCCACTCGGGGGAGAGCAGTATTTACACGTTCGAATATCGCGATGGGGACCAGGCTCGCCAGGTTCCCCCTGCCGAAATGCCAAGTTTTGAGGCCGCTCGTGCCGAAGCGATCCGTTGCGCAATCGACATGCTGGTCGATCTGGAGCCCGGCGCTGACGATCTGACCGGATGGCTATTACGCGTGCGCGACCAGGCCGGCAATGAGCTTTGCGCGATCGACGTTGCCGAGGCTCAAGCCGCCCGGCAGGCCAATGAAAACACGCCGCTTTGACCTGGCAGTTGCGGGCCAGGAACAAGACGCAATGGTCTTGCGGATTGTGCTGTCCGGAACAGCCACTGCCTGCGTTCGTTGTTAGATGCAGATTGCAGGAGGAATGATTGGAATATCCCTTGGCTGACGATCCCAACATCTGCTTGGCCCATTGCTGCGCTGTGAGTTCTACTGCAGCGGAAAATGGCGATCGAACCCTCTGTCCTGACTGGTGAGCGTGGGGTGAACTAATGTTTCGCGACAAAGAAGTCCGGTTCCTGGAGGCAGGCTTACTTGGGGCAGTGCCAATTTGCGTCGCCCTCGCTGCCCTGATTGCCTTGTTGACCGCGGCAAGGAGCATCCTTTTCGTGGCGGCCGATTTCCTATCGCGGCCACCGGGTTTCTACGCCTTGATGATAGCCATGGTGGCGTGCACCGCTCTGGTGCCCTTTGGCATGACAAATGCGTTACCTATGCGCTTTCAGTAGCGGCTACCGTGATCACGGGGATCGTGCTCATTCAGGGCTACCGAGACACCGCCGCCATCCACGCCTCGATGAGATCATCGTTTCACCGGATGAAACCACAAACGATGTCGTCGGATTGGAGCACGCCGAGCCGGAGGAGATTCGGGAAAAGCTTATCGTGCTCGAAGAAGAAGCGGCAGATCGAAGACAGCGATAGTGAGCGTTTCTCGCCCAGCAGACGACGTGGCCATGTCCGTCGACCCGCTCACGGCATCTGATCAGAGGAAGCGCACACCGCGGAAGCGCGCCAAGCGTCTGGCTGAAGATGGGGGCGGGTATGTTGCGCCTGTTCCATCTGAAGAGAAGTCGTTCCGTGTCTTCCTCCTGTCAAGGGAAACCGGCATCGACCCCGATCAAGCTCGCGAACTCGTCGATAGTATTGAAGGAGACGGTGCCGCGTTGGTGGACGTCGCACGCCGAATGAAAATCAGGCCCGATGACTGCAAATGCGACATGCCTGATCTGATTTTCGCTTGCTGGCAGCGGGTGTCGGTGGATCAAAAAACCCGATCGCGCATTTAAGTTATGGCTAATAATGGCCTAAGGAGGAATCAATGAAAAAGACGCTTCTTATTTTGAGTCTACTTATCCCGCTCGCAGCATGTTCGCGCACCGAACAGGGCGCTGCCGTCGGCGGATTGGGCGGCGCAGCAGTAGGCGCCGCCGTGGCAGGCGACCCCGTCAAAGGCGCGGTTGTTGGCGGCGCAGTCGGCGCGATAGCCGGGGCGGTCATTGGGCACGCCAGCGAAGCCGGCCAGTGCAGATACCGCGATAGGTATGGAAGAGTTTACGTGGCTCGGTGCCCGGACGGCTACTGATTTGGAAGGCGCGTGGTCCTCTAAGATCACGCGCCTCTGATTTCGGTCCAGGCCTTGGCTGCTCTCTTCCATCAGTTTTGGCTTCGGGATGGGACATTGAAGCGGATGCTGGCGTCAAATCGATGAAGCCAATAGCCCTTTGCGGCAGCCCGCGATCCACCATACTTTCTCCAGGTTCCCTTGAGAGGGGTTGAGGATTGCCTGCCAGCCAGGGGCGATCAGCTCCCATTCCCGACAGCAGGACGAAGCGCCAGCAGAATCCGTCCTTGCGTGCCACGTCGACAACGTTGACGAGGCCTGGTAGGTGACGTCCCGCTTTCTGAATCAGGTCAAAATGACCGATTGGTGGGTATGCCTACTTGGGTTTGTCGATTGCGTGGGCCATTGCGCCCTTGAAGGTAACTTTCGTGCCCTTTTGTACCCTCGAGGCGAGGTCTTCGACATCCCAGTTCGTCAGCCTGATGCAGAGAAGGTCTTCCCGATTTTGCCGGGCTCGGGCCGTGAATGCCGTAGCTTTCGATCGATAGATCGATCCATATAGACCCCACCGGATTGTTAGGGCCGGCAGCAATGGTGAAGGGGCGCTGGTCTTGACGCCCTTGAAAGCGAAGTGGGGATCGTAGTGATAGGTCGGATTGTGCACCACGCGTTTGACCTCAGCCTGATCACTCGGCGCGGGCTTTTCGTCGCTCCCGATCGAGGCGGGGTAGACAGCGAGCGCTTTACGGGAGGATCAAGCGCGCGTAGCACGCAAGCCTCCTTGTCGATCTCAACCTCGGGAATGGCGGGAGGATCGCCCCGACCAATATCAGGGACCAGCAACTTCGTGCCGATCCTTTCTCAAGCCGATGCCAGGATTGAACCTTTGCAACAGGGGCTCGCTGCTGTGAAAGCGCTCCGCCAACTTCTCGGCCGCATTGTGATAGCCGAGCCTCGACAGCCGGGCCATGCGCTCCAGGCGAGCCGGAATTCGCTTTGTAAAAGGTCCGCGCACATCCTTGCGCGTCAGCCCAAAGGTGATCAGGACCGGGCTCGCGGAGGTGGCCAGCAGCTTGTCCCAGGTTTCCTGGGTGAGCTTGCCATCGGACGGGAATCCGTTCGCCGTCTGGAAGGCGCTGATCGCCTTGGTGAAGCTCTTACCAAGGTGGCCGTCGATCAGGCCTGGCGAGAAGCGCGCGCGGTCCAAGAGAATTTGTGCCTTCAGAACGGCTGGACTGAAACACTTTGCAGTGTCGGATGACAATTGCGCCTGGTTGACGACAGCCAGATCCGGCCTCGCCGCTTCGGCTGCGCCGCAAGCGAGGAGGAACGCCGCCGCGACAACAACGAGCCTGATCATCGAGTTCACCCCGGATGGGACCTGCCTATATGACGCCGCACGGCTTTTTTGGTTCCGTGAACTCGGCCCAAGGCATTGGAATTCAAGGCTTTAGCGCAAGCGTAACCTCGTAGCGGCCCTAATATCAGTCGGACGACTCCCGGATAGCGCGGCAACGATACCCAACATTTAGATCGTCGCTCACGGAACTTTTGTGAAGCTGAGCCCTTCCCCCATTTGAACCGTGGAGGAGACAAAAATGGCAAATCTGGGAAGATTGGCGATCGCGATGCTTGGCGTCCTGGCATACCAGAATCGCGACAAGATCGGCGACATGATCCGTGGGGCGGGAGATCGCACTACAAACGACCCGCAAGGCGGGATTCTGGATCAGATATCGAAAGGCGTCTCGGGGACAGCGCTCGGTGACATCCTGGACCGATTCAGGGGGGCAGGTGCAGAATCGAAGGTCGACTCTTGGGTTGGCACCGGGCCAAACCAGCCTATCCAGCCAAGCGACGTGGAAGCGGCAATAGACGAAGACACGCTGACGTCCCTCTCAATGCAGACCGGCCTTTCGCGTGAGGAACTCATCAGCAGGATCACCCGGGATTTACCCGAGGCGGTCAATAAGATGACGCCAAATGGTCAGTTGCCCCCTGATGAGACGACCCTGCTTGATGACGTGCCCACGCGTAGGCCACAAGCTAAGAATTCAACCGGCCAGGGCAATGTCTAGAGCCACAGCTTTAGACCGGGGCGATTTGATAAACCGCACACGCCCGGCGGCTGAGACGAGCCGGCAGGACCATCGCAATTCTGAGGTGGCAAGAGCAATGGTCGAGTTGGACTTATTGGCCGCGTTGCTTGATTCCCGCTGGCGCATTCCAGGAACATCAATTCGTTTTGGACTGGACGCCCTGGTGGGTCTGGTGCCCGTACTCGGAGATGTGACGACGAGCCTAGTCTCGGCATATATCGTGGTGCGAGCCCGAAACTGCGGTGCTGGAAATGGCTTGGTCGCCCGCATGCTAGGGAACGTGCTGCTTGATACGGTAGGGGGAAGCGTTCCTGTTCTCGGTTCAATCTTCGATATCTATTTTAAAGCCAACAACCGCAACATCCGACTGCTTCGTCGTCACCTCAAGAGCTAGGCGGAAGCTGGCAGCTGGCCGGAGGAACTTTATTGGCGTATGACACGTTTTCCCGCCGAACCAATTTCGGTTCAAGTAAAGGGGAAAATATGGAAAATTCAGGTGTCGGTTGGATAGCTGCTATTGTCATCGGCGGTATCGCCGGCTGGCTAGCCGAGATGTTCATGAAAAGCAATATGGGCGTGCTCATGAACATCATTCTGGGGATCGTCGGCGCCATCGTCGCCAACGTCCTTCTCGGGTTGCTGGGCGTATCGTTGGCCGGCTGGCTTGGCTATCTTGTCGCCGGCTTCATCGGGGCATGTATTTTGATTGCCGTGGCCCGAATGATTAGACGCTAACGCCAATCGGTCTTGCGCGTTCTATTCCTGATTTAAGCGTGTGATCCTTGGGATCACACGCCTTTTCACAGCCCTCTTGCAGCGCTTATGTCGACGCCGCAATCACCATAGGCTGTCCCAGCTCTCAGATTTTGAGGGATGTAGCTCCCACCCGGAACATCGGAAGCGTTGGTGCATTGCTAGTGAACTCCAATGCAACTGGGGCTCAAAATGCGTCGCCCGATGACAAATGCATGGGGCATGCGGCTTGTCAGGCAATCGAACACTATGAGATATCCCGGTATGGCTCGCTGCGGGAATGGGCAAAGGATCTTGGGCATGATGAGGCGCACAAGTTGCTCAGCGAGATCCTCGACCAGGAAAAAGCCACCAACAACAAGCTGACGAACCTTGCGGTTACGTTGATTAACAGGACAAATTAATCCCCTGGCCTTCCTGTTGCGAGCAGCCATTCCTGGCCTTTGGAGTGATAGGCGCCCCTTAGGCTGTAAGGCGCATAGCAGGGGAGGAGGCGCCCGGTGCATCCGACGAACTGCACAGCGGGCTCAGCTCTGTTTGTTAATGGGTCCAGGAGCCGACCGCCACTTCGTCGGAGGCATGGCCGATCACCTTCATAGCTATCTAGTGTTTGGTGGTGCTCCAACATTTTCAACTTCGCTTGGCTAATATGTTCCCTTGACCTTTCTGCGGCGATCTGAGGCCGATAAGCCGCGACTTATGTGAGATCTGCCGGACCTTCAGCGGTGAGGTGCTCCTTGCAAGACCACGAGCTTATTGAGCGTCCTGGGAAAGGCTGGGCGCCGTGGCAAGGGGTCGGGCGACAGTGGCCGGCGCGCGTGGTGCACCTCCCTAAGCTCAACATCTCGACGTGTTTCCACGGGTTCGAAAGTCGTCGGGATCGAACACTGAGGCTTTCGGCAGCCGCAATCGACAATGAAGGTTAAGTCGGCTGCCTGGCAACCGCTGCCCGAGGTCTACAGGCTGGCCAGTGAGGCAGAGAAGCAGCGCGAACTCTAGACCGGGAGCAAGTGCAGAAACGCCGTCTGTAGGCCACCCCAAGCCGCCTGGAAGGGCATGAAGCGGCCGGCGACGGGTTGGGTCAAGCCGAGCCTGGTCGGCCGTGTAAAGCACCTGCCGGGCGAGGAAGACCTGCGGCATGCTTCGCTGCAAGACTTCAGGGAAGAATGAGCAAGCGCGGGAGTGATTTTCTCTATCACAGAATATCAGACCGTTTGCCTGACAATCCGATTGTCGATCCGGTCTTGCTGGTTATCGATATTGGCAGTGGACGCGATGGGAGGCGGAAACCCAAGGCATTCCGGGGCAGGATCGATGAAGAAATTGGCCTGATCTTCGAAGCCATCATGCAGGGGTTGCGCTAGGGACTCGGATGGCAGGGAGCGGCTCGGGAGCCGAACTTTCGATATTGAAAACCGCCGCTAGCCGGTCTTATGAAATTCGACGTTGCCATTGCTTTTCGTAGGGAGGCTGTGATGGATAACGTAGTTCCCTTCCGCAAGGCCTTGCCTTGCATCGAAGTGGTCGAAGCCTGCGGAGAATGGTTCGTCACCCCTTGCCACCGGGTGTTACGTCGGCCAATGTCGATGGTGCAAGGCTGCACCTTGTGAATTCGCCCGCTGGCTCGGCCGGCGGGCTTTTTTTGCGATCTGATCATGTCGGGCGATTTTCCTTACCGTCAAAGCGAACGGTTAGCCCATGCCGGATGGCGTATTTCGCAATCATGTTATCAAGGGCCTCAGCCCCAATCGGCGGCGAAATAAGCTGCCGGATCGCCTTGGAGGCAAGCTCCGTAGACACGAAGTCATGGTTCTTTTTCCGTACTTCGACGTACTGCTCCACTAGCATTTTCAGTCGCCGTTCCGCAATATCCCCTGCGAGCATTTAACAGGCTCCTTTTTCGAAGGTACGCAGTCAGTTAGCGGTTTCCTAGCGTCTTGGCTTCCTGCTCCAGTGTTTCGCGGCTGTTGCCATGCTTCTTGATAAGTTCCCGCACTTGGTCGGGTGCAAGACCGAACTTGCTGGCGAGATAGCCAACTTCATACTCCTCATCGCCGCTGACGCGAGCGCGGTCCTGATAGCCAAGCTTGTTCTTGTCGTCGGTCATGTCAGTGCTCCTCGGTTGACAGGTGACGACCCCCAACGTCGCTCGCCGCACTTTGTTTCAAGCTGGCGTCACGTTCCGGGAACTATTTCAGCGAAAGCTAATTGAATCCTGGATTTACGAGTCAGTTCATGCGTTTGAAGTTCGTCGAGCCTTTGTTGCCGACCCTTGTGGAGAAGCCCCCCGAAGGCGACGAATGGATTCACGAGGTCAAGTTCGACGGCTATCGCTCCCAGATCATTATCGATCACGACGTCCGCATTTTCACGCGCAACGGTCATGACTGGACGGCGAAATATCGCGACTTGGCCGGCGCGGCGAAACGGCTCGGCGTCGAGAGCGCCATCATCGATGGTGAAGCAGTCGTGCTCAACGAAGCTGGGCTTTCCGACTATCATGAGTTGCGCAAGGCGATCACCCGCCGCCAGCACGACCTCTATTTCGTCGCCTTCGATTTGCTCCACCTCAACGGTCATGATCTGCGGGATATGGACCTCGAAGACCGGCGCGAGATCCTGGAGGGTATTATCCTCCCTGATGACCGGATCCAGTTCAGCCAGGCGCTGCCCGGAGACGCCAAGGCAATATTCCATCTAATCGATGAAGCCGGCATCGAGGGCATGGTTTCGAAGCGGCGCGACAGCAAGTACCGGAGCGGCCGGTCGACCAGTTGGCTGAAGATCAAGAGCTACATGGTGGAGGAATACGACCTCCTCGGCGTAGAGCGAGAGCCGGGCAAGCCAGCCTTCGCGCTGATGGCCGATCGGAAGACCGGGCAGTATGTCGGCTCCGCCTTCATCAACTCACGCGGTGCAATCCGAGACCGCTTATGGAAGCGCGTTCAGGAGCACTCTGGACCGGCGCCAAAGGGCATGAAGCGGCCGGCTACGCAATGGGTGAAGCCGGGCCTGATCGGCCGTGTGAAGCATCTACGCGGCGAGGAAGACCTGAGGCATGCCTCGCTTCAGGATTTTCGCGAAGACGAATAGGCTGTTGAGTTCCTCCAATCGGTCGTATCGGCCTGAGGGCGAAGAGGCCTCCTGGCCTATACCCGCACCCGTCGTTTTGGTGCTTGAAGACAAGGTTTTGATCAGACTCGACCTCGAGGTATCGTTGGTCGAGGCTGGTTTCTCCACTGCTGCGAGCTTGCAAAGAAGCTGAGACCTACCTCGCCGATTATCTCGCTGATGCAGCTGTTCTGGACATCCGCGCCTCACCGACGGCGGATCCGTCGTAGCGGCAAAAAGGCTGATCGAGCAAGGCGTGCATTTGTCGTGCATAGCGCTTTGCATAGCGATCCGGTGTTCCTTAAGGACTTATATCAACAAGCCTGCCGGCACGCCGGACACTGTCGGGGTGGACAAGAAACTGGTCTCGCACTCCTAATTCCTTGCAGCCGTTGGAACATTTGTTCACTTCGGACGCTGAGTATGCGCTACCGAATGGTGAACCGCATGGACCCTAACGAAGAGAAACAGCTCGATCCCAAGGCCGAGTTTGTGCGCAGAGTCGCTTGCGAAACGGGTCTCCCTGAGGACAAGATCCGATCAATAGCTTCGATGGTAGGCTACGATTATGCGTCCGTGGTGCGAGAAGCGCGAATATTGAAGCGAGGCCAGGAATGAACCGTCTCCTCTTCCTTGCAGCGGACTTTCTTTCTCGACCCCCCGGCTTTTACCTGATGATTGTAGCTATGGTGATCTGCACGGCGCTGGTTCCATTCGGTCTCACAAACGTTGTCACATATGCCCTGTCGGTTGCAGCCATCATCATCACTGGGGTGGTGCTGATCCAAGGCTATCGCGACACAGCCGCCATCCATGCGAAGCTGGACGAGATCATAGTGGCGCTTAACGAAACTAGGAACGATGTCGTTGGGCTCGAACATGCAGACCCGGAAGAGATCAAAGCTAAATTGGCCATCCTGGAGGCCGAAGCAGCGACTAGCGACGGGAGCTAAGAACGTCGCGTCACCTGTGGCTGACTATCGCCGCACCGGGCCGGTCGCCGGAAACTCAAAGACCGCAGTTCCCAGCGGTTTGTTGCGGTCACTGCGAAGGGAGATTTGCGACACAATCTACGGACGGAGACGACTAACCGCCCGCTGGCGTTAGATCCAAATAGAGCGGCTCTCGGAGGTTTAGGTACGCGGGATCGAAGTCTGCGACCTCGCTTAAGCGGTCCCAATTCAGAATGACCAGCCGCCCTCGTTTGTGAACTAAAAGGCGGTCATCGCGCAGCTTCTTCAAAATGCGATTTACGTGAACGACGCTCGCCCCGATAGTCTCCCCGAGGTGAACCTGGGTTATTGGTAAGGGATAAGAATTGTCGCTTACCAGGCCCATCACTCTCATGCGCACGTAAAGCTCACAGGCGAGGTGGGCGAACCTCCCTAACGCGTCATGGCCGCCTAACACCTTTACCCACGCGCGCGCGACGGCTGCATCAACTAAACTTTCCCGCCAAAATAGAGCTACAAGGCGAGGTGATTTACGGAGAACGTCGAGGATTTCGCGGTGTGCAAGGAGGGCAACCTTGCTTCCACCGATCGACGCGAGTGTGTGATCCATGGTTCTAAGATGCAGGCCCTGCAGATCAGGTATATCGCCCGGGACGTGAATTGACAGTGTTTGCACAGTGCCGTTGCTCAAATTGCTGTACCGCCGCAGGAGCCCCTCAACCACCAAGCAGCAGCGGCTTGGCTCGTTCCATTCTAGCGCAACTTGCTGACCGGGACTCAACTCTTTACCGACAAGCTTCATAGCTTCGACGCTCTCGCGTTCATCTGATGAAAGTCGACCTAGGCTTTCGAGCTTTCGCATTAGCGGCGTTGTCAAGCTGGACATCGCTGACTTTTAACACGTTTCATAATCAGACGACTGAATTTATGGTACTCCCATCCGTTCTAGCCCGCCCTTTCCTTCTGGGATTTTTGCGTCCTGTGGCGTCGGCGGGGCGGGCTTTTTTGTTTCCTACTGGAACATCGGTTCGCACGCGTCGTTGCTTTTCCAGGTCTCACTGGATAACGGATGCGTCCCCATGTTGCTCTTTAGATCAATGCATGAAATTGCAGCAGCGCGCGGGGATGGGCTGCACCCCGCTTTATTGAAGATGATGAGCCAGCCCAAGGCCTGGGCTGATATTGAACGTGCGCTACAATCCGCGCCGGCAGACCGGCATATCGGCTTTCCTGAAAACGATGCTCCGCCCAGACGTTTAATGCCGTTTCGAGCCGACGAGCGTTAAGAGATGAGCACACGTGGCACTAACTTCCTTCACGAGTGGCTTTCCGGCAACGTTCCCGAGACGGTCGGCGCCGACATTATCTCAGTCGCCGAGCTGACGCAAAAGCTGTTCGCCGATGCTAAGGCGTTCGGGATCAACTGCGTCGAAATCGAGGAAGACTCGGGCAGCGTCTATGAAGCGATCCTCGACGCGATCGTGCATCACAACGCCGGCATGGCAGATTAAAGCCATGCCCTGCAATCCATGACCAGCGTCTGGGTCGCTTTCTGTCTCGTCGGCATCGTGATGGTGCTGGTGGTGAGGTGGTCGATGAAGTGAAGTTTTAGGGGACCGGATGCGATGGGCGCCTATCCGGCTAGACAGCGGCATTACCGCACGGCGGCTCGGCGGAATTAACCTTTTAGGCTCCTCAAATGCTCTATGATATGGACCGTGGTTAAGAAGGCAAAGAAGATCCGAGAGGAGCCAATCGACCGCGAACGTGTGGCCGAGGCCGATTTCTATGCCCGCAGGTGCGGCCTTACCCGAGATGAAGCTTTAAGACTTCTCAAAGAGGCCAGCTCGTCAAAGACCGGGTCTCAAACGACAGGCAAGGTTAAGAGCCGATAGGCGCTACCCAGCCAGGAGGCCTTGCCGGCCCTGTCCCATTCCACTGGACCGGTGATGGTCACAATCGCTTTAAACAGCGGCTCATGGACCTCACGAAGCGCGCGGTAGTGCTCGCTGTGGTAATCTAAAAGCGGAACCGACGATGCTCTTGCGCAGGGCCTCTGATCGCCCGTAACGCAGAGGCGGCCTGAGTGACGCAGCGGAAGCACCACGCTATGAAGCCACAGGACTAGGGGGGAACGCATGAAGCTGTTTGCTGCTATTGCACTGACCGTGGGGCTGATCTCGACAACTGCGTCGGCGGGGACCGGGGTCACTGATCCCAACGCTAATCTTCCGTCCGACAGCGCTTACCAAGCGCCAAGCGTGAATACGTCCAATGATGTAAAGGGTACGTCCGACATTAGCGGGACGGATGGTACCAGGGATCAATCGTCTGGCCTGCCGCTGCCGGTCGCGCCCGCAAAATAGTTTGGCGGATATTGCGTGGTTATTCGGCGCGGTAGGATCCTCCGGCTCCGCTGGACCATCAGTGGCGCGCGCCGCGGGCGTTTTTTGCTTTCCCGGCTATAGATGTCGGTCTGATGGCGTATGGCCTCAGAAAGCGACAAAGCCAGATCGAGGTCTTCCGGATTCGCCAAGCACCATATGGCCGTCAGTTCGGCAATGGCCGCCTTTTGACTGACATCGGATAGGCCACGCATCTGCTTACCCATCTTGTTGACTGACCGGTGTATGGCGGACAACTCGCGCCTTACCGTGCGTAAATCTCGGGCTGTTCGGATTCGGTGGCGGTTATCGGTTTCATGGCTGGGTCTTTGCCAAAAGTGAACAAAATGAGAACGATTGAGTCAAGGTGCTATTGACTGCCGAGGAATATGTTCCTCATTTCAGGGGATGCCCGAAACTTATGCGCCGAAACGACGAGACTATCCGTGTCCAATCTTTACGATGGAAGGCGGCCAGTGCCGCTACTGCAAGCGGCTGTACAACTACTTTCCCGATGACCTGATCCAAATTTTCGGCGATGTCGACGTAGATTCCCTGGCGCATCGAATGAACTGCGAAAACGGCAGGGACAAGCGTTCTCACCGACCGGTCGAGAGGTAGTGTGCCTTCGTATCCGCCGCTTGGTCGCGATCTAGATCAACCGCGTTCCAATCTGGAGGAATGAGTGACCGGCCGCAGGTTGAGAATGGCCGGCGCCATGGTTGGCGCCGGCCACAAGCGGAACAGGTCCGCCGCGCTGTACACATGCCCGATTGGTCAGGATCCGGTTATGGTGTGATCACGGAAGGCTGAGTTCGCTCCTCATCCACACTTATCCCCTGTTGACCCTGTGTTTATTGGGAACGGTGTCGGTACGTGATTGGCCGGCCGGTTTCGGCTTTCAGCATCAACGGTTCAGAAATTGCGCCCATAGCCTGCCATCCATCCACCATCGACACAAAGCATCTGGCCTGTCGTATAGGTGTTCAGGGGATCGCAGAAGAACAGAACGGCTGCAACCGCTTCCTCGATGGTGCCGGCGCGGCCGACAGGGGTGTGGCTGAGCATCGCCTTGTCGCCGGAAACCATGGTTTCATCCTCGACCGCCCCGACGCCGACGGCATTGACCAGCACCTTGGGGCCGAACTCCATGGCCAGCGTGCGCATGCCGGCAAGGATCGAGGCGTTCTCCATGGAGAAGTGCGGGTGACGGCGCATCGGCATGCCGGCGGTCACCGACAGCAGGAACACGATGCGACCGCTGCCGCGCTCGGTCATGGTCACCGCGGCCTTGCGCGCATCGGCGTAAAGCGATCGCGGATCGCCCGCCACCGTTCCAGGCCGCAACGGATAGGACATCAGCAGGATGTCGGCCTCACGCGCATGAAAGCCTTCGACAAGCCGGCCGCCATTGGCCAGCAACGCAACAAGTGTTGCCTCGGCGATCAGGTTGCTGTCGCCATCGAGCGCGATCGCAGCGCCAGCGAGATCGATTTCCATGGCCTCACTCACATCATGTACCCCGCCGTCCAGCCGCCATCGACGGCCAGCACCTGGCCGTTGATGTAGCTGGCGGCCGGCGAAGCCAAGAACAGCACGGTCTCGGCGATCTCCTCGGGCCGGGCCGGTCGCGCGAGTGGGACATGGGCGAGAAATTCCTGGGTGCGGCCGGCAAACTTTCCATCGTCGCCATAAAACAGTTTTGCCGTCAGCGCCGTCATCACCGAGCCCGGCGCAATCGCATTGGTCAGGATGCCCTTGGCTCCGAGTTCGATGGCCATCGACCGTGTCAGATGGATGATGCCGGCCTTGGCGGCGACGAACGGGCTCTGCAGCCGCATGGCGGCGAGGCCGACGACCGAGGCGATGTTGACGATGCGCCCGCCCTTGCCGGCGGCGAGCATCGGCGCCAATGCCGCGCGGCTCATGATGTAGAGACCGTCGAGATCGATGCCGGTGATGCGGTCCCATTCCTCAGGGGGAAATTCATTCAATGTGACGCGATGCGCCAGCGTGTTGACGCCGGCATTGTTGATGAGGATGTCGAGGCGGCCAAAGCGGTCCTTGATGGCGGCGATGGCGCGGCCGACGGAGGCGGCATCGCGGATGTCGACGGTGCAAGCGATCGCATCGCTTAAACCGGCCGCGACCTGGCTCGCACCGTCGCTGTTGATATCGGCGACGACGACCGCGGCGCCATTGTCCGACAGGCGTTTGGCGATGGAACTGCCGATCGCCCCCGCGGCTCCCGTGACCAGCGCTACCTTGCCTCGAAAATCGCAGCGCATGTCTGTTCCGCCCCTGACCAGTTCGAGTTATACTATTATAATAAGCCCAAGGCGCGGACAACCTGTCGTGTCGCGGCTGGCGGTTATTCCGCCGCCGCTCCGGCAGCGTGTGGCCGGCGCCTGCCAACCCGCGGTTCCCAACCACTGGCGTCGGCCATTGCAGCCTATAAACCTTGGCGTGTTACAGACTGCGCCCGTCCGGTTCCGGAGCGAGTGCTGCGAAGGCACGTAGGGTTTTAGTCCTCGTTGCGGCGATCCCCTCAAGTGGAGTTCGCTACCATGGCAAGAACAAACCTTCCAAACATCCACGAGCCACTGTTGAAGTCGATCGAAAAAATCACCGGTCAGCGTGCGCCGTTTAATTAGTGGAAAGTGACTTCCCGGCGGCGCAGTCTCAGTCGGGAGTTCAGGCTCAATGCAGCGCCAGCGCGGCAACAGACAGGAACATCACCAGAGCAACGATAACAAGAGTTGCCAGGATTTCTGCTGCAATCCAGAATCGTTTCGACTTCCGCATGTCAGCCAATTCCGCTACCGCCTGCGCGATGCTGCAGGGCGTCGGCGATCACCTCGAACACCCTCGCGAAAAAAGGGCCCGTTAGGGACGGGCTCAAATACGGGAACTACGCCTTTAGAGCTTGTCGTTTCCGCGCCACGGGAGGTTATTTCAGGCGCCCATCTTCTTCGCCATGGTGCAGAAATCCGCGTGCGACTTGTTGAGCGTGGTGTCTCCGCAGTCTTTCAGCACCGCCCATCCATGCGATCTTGAAATCTGCCGGATCATCAAGCGCCGACGTGTTACCAGTCAGCGCTTATCCCGTCATCATTGCGAGCTATCGCGCCCGTCGTGAACATTTTGATGTTCATCTCAATTTCCTCCGTTCAACACGCGCAAAGCGACCTGGAGGAAAAACGTCGGCCTCTGAACTCGGTTCCCGCATATCGCCGATTCCTTCTATCGACAGCCGTCTGACGCGAGGCCGGCGGGTGCCGTAGAGGAAGGCCGGTGCAGTGGGGTCCACCGTGGCGGCAACGGACCACACCGGCCACTGCGGGAAGCGCCTTAGCGTCCGCACTGCTGGATCGCGGATGGGTAGTGTGCTGAGAGTTCTGCAAATTCGCTGAGAGGGGGCGGTCATGGCAGGCTGGTGATGCTCAACGTCACCGATTCCCTGGAAGGAACGCCACCATGACCAAGACCGAAAGTAAGACCGCCGGCGCTGCCGTCAAAGACATTTTGCTTTCGGACCCGGATGGGCTGCACGAAGTGATCCGTGCGGTGATGCAGGAAGTTCTCGAGGCGGAGATGGATGAGGCGCTAGGCGCTTCGAAGGGCGAGCGAACGCCGGAGCGGCTGGGCTATCGCTCGGGCTATTACGGCCGCACGCTTGTCACGCGGGTCGGCAAGCTTGAGCTGCGGGTTCCGCAGGACCGGGGCGGCCGCTTTTCCACCGAACTGTTCGAGCGCTACCAGCGCTCCGAGCGGGCCTTGGTTGCCACGCTTGCGGAGATGTATGTGCAAGGGGTGTCGACCCGGAAGGTCAGGGCGATCACCGAAGAGCTTTGTGGCCATGCCTTCTCGGCCTCTTCGATCTCGGCCATCAACAAACGCCTGGACGAGAGCCTGAAGGCGTTTGCCGAGCGCCCGCTTCACGAGCCCTTCCCCTACCTCATCCTCGATGCCCGCTACGAGAAGGTGCGCGAGGCCGGCATCGTCACCAGCCAGGCGGTGCTGATCGCGGTCGGCATCGACTGGGACGGCCGGCGCCAGATTCTGGCCGTGGAGATGGCCAATCGCGAGAGCCGCTCGGCCTGGAAGGACTTCCTCGTGGCGCTGAAGGCGCGCGGCCTCAAGGGCGTCGAGCTGGTCGTCTCCGACGATCATGCCGGCCTGGTCGCGGCGATCGGCGAAGTGATGCCGGAAGCGGCCTGGCAGCGCTGCTACGTGCACTTCCTCAGGAACGCGCTCGATCATCTGCCGCGCAAGCATGGCGACGACTGCCTGCAGGAGCTGCGCTGGCTGTACGATCGACGCGATCTCGCCGAGGCCAAGGCCGATCTCGCCGCATGGCTTGCCAAATGGTCGGGCCGCTATCCGCGGCTGACTGACATGGGTGGAGGAGACCATCGAACGCACGCTGACCTTCTTTTGCCTGCCGCGCCAGCACCACAAGCACCTGAAGTCCACCAACATGCTGGAGCGCCTCAACGAGGAAATCCGCAGGCGCACCTATGTCGTGCGCATCTTTCCCAACGCCCAAAGCTGCCTGCGCCTGGTCAGGGCGCTGGCTGTCGAGACCAACGAAAACTGGATGGAGGCCAACCGCTACATCAACATGGATGATCTGCGCGAGCACAAGAAGCTCGCTCTGCGCCAAGCCGCATGACCTCTACCATGGGCGCCCCTTTTTGCAGAACTTGACGCACACAACCTCGCGGATGGAGATCAGATCGAGTATTTGTTCTTGCCCCGTCCGGCTCTGTGCGCCTTTGGCGAGGCGCATCTGTCGTTTGGTACGCAGATGCGCTGTCAGTTCCTTCTTGAGCACCCCGCGCGACGAATAGACTGCGATAGATCGCTTCCTGAGATATCCGGATGCTTGGATCGTCCGGGTACTCTCGCCTCAACCAGCCCGCTATCTGCTCCGGCGACCATTGCAGCGCCAGCTTTTGCGCTACCCGCCATCGTAGCCGTCCAGAGCATGCCAGGCGACACTGCTCCGGGCGCAGCGCTCGCTCCCAAGCATGCTTGTCAGCCCGGGTTGCACGATACGTTTGTGCACCGCCATTGCGCGAGATCTCGCGACATATTGTCGATGGGGATCGCCCGAGACTTCGTGCAATAGCGCGGATTGCGAGACCCGCCGCGATCCCGCGAGAGATCTCTTCGCGCTCCGCCAGCCCGAGCGCCGAGGCCGCTCTACGCCTTGCTGACGGGAGCAATGCCGCCCTGTAAGGATACGATCCGCTGAACGCCGGTCTTGTTCCGGCGGTCCAGTGCGGCGAGATCGACGAAATGCTCTGACCTTGCTTCCATCGCTCCCAAAGCTCGGCCTTCTGCGCTGACGTAAACCAGATCCATTACGTCACCATGCAACACCTCCTCATCCTCTCAGATTAAGAATGTTGCAATGACCTATTGAACCCACCGGCGCAAAGCGGCCGTTTGACCGCGGATTTGGAATGTCCGCTACCGGGTGTAAATTGGCACGATAGTCGTCAGGATCATAACCCAAATGCCCGCTCCTTTCCAAAGGTCCAATCGACTCCGCCCCCTGCGCAGGCCGGGTCGGAAACATGTTTTCCCCGCTGTCGCTAGGCAGAGATGGCGACCAAGGTAAGAGCTGGAACCCAGCCCTTCATCGATCATGGCGAAACGACCGGCGAGTCGCACACTGGCGGCAGCGTTGAGATCTTGTAGGCCTTCTTGAGCGCTGCGACGGCATCGCTGCGGGGTTACGTTTTCATGATTGCCTGCGGGGCATGTGGTAGCCCACGGGGTGACGCGCGCAGCCAGCGCGCGGACGACTCAATCCACCCAAACGTAACCCAGGGCGGCGCGTCGCTGAGCCAACGGTAGACCCGAACGGCCTCGACGAGGGTCGACGGCGGTCACAATGCTTTTGGCGGTGATCGAGTAGTGCGATCCGGCAAGTTGGCCCAGCGCAAAAGCGGTAACCGCCAGGCATTGACCGGTCTTCACTCACCGGGAAGCGGCACTGTATACGCCTAGGATCAGCACTCATAGATCCAGAAGATGAAGGCTGCAGCGAAGGCGATCGCCTACAGGAAGGTGTGAGCACACTGGTCGTAACTGGTGTGGATGCGTGCTTCTTTGAGGCGTGCGAACATGTTCTCGATCCTGTGGCGTTGTCGGTACAGGACAGAATCGTAGCTGTGCTGAACACGATGCTTGGCATGGGGTGGGATGCATGGCGTGATACCGCGCTCGACGAGCGCCTGGCGGAAGGCCGCTGAACTGTAGGCCCGATCGGCGAGCAGGGATTTGGCGGCGGGCAAATCCTCGATCGCTGCCGCAGCAGTCTTGTAATCATTGGCCTGCCCTTCGCTCAGATGCAGCAGCCGCGGACGTCCCTTGCCGTCACAGACCACTTGCAGCTTGGTGGTCAGTCCGCCTCGGCTGCGTCCAATACATCGGGATAGAGCCCCTTTTTAAGGAGGCGGGCGGCAGTGCGATGCACTTTGAGATGGGTGGCATCGATCATCAGATTGTCCGTTTCGCCGCCCTGCGCGGCCAGTTCCGCCAGGATGCGGTTGAACACACCCAGCCGACTCCAGCGGATGAAGCGGTTGTCGATGGTCTTGTCCGGACCGTAGTCGGAAGGAGAATCTCGCCAGCGAAGGCCATTGCGGATTACTAACGCGATGCCGCTCAGCACCCGGCAAACATCTACACGCGGCATACCATGCGACAAAGGAAAATAGGGCTCGATCCGGCGCATCTGCTCCGGCGTCAACATCAGCAATCACTCAAGGCGGCAACTCCTGCCACCTTGCGAATGAGGGGGGACGGCACTCGAAGTTAGTCTGATATTTTAGGCAAGGTGGTTTTCCGGTTCCTGGATCATAGCTGCCGGTTGACGGCCGCAGTGCGGTCTCGGGGGGCGAGCTTGTGTCGTTTTGGAGGCTGGGTGGCCATATGGCGTTGGTCGCACCGTCTATGAAGACCGACGCCCGATTTTTTGGCCATCCCTCTGAGACTAAGGCCACCTGGCACGGTCAAGGCATGTGTCACCTGCATGGCGATCAGCATGGCGGGACGGAGCCATCCGGCTGCAGCCGCGTTACGGCCGGAAGGACTTTTTCATGGATGTGGAAGCCATCAAGCGGAAAGAACTTGTGCCTGATGAGCGCCGCGAAAGGCGTCGGCTGCGCAGGGAGAAGCAGCGAATCGAAAACATAGAGCGTGCCGAAAAAATGCATATTGCCCGCGTGGCCGGGGAAAGCGCAGAGCGCGGGGGGCATACCGTGTCGGACTTGGAGGCATCCATCTATGTGGGCTGCTCGGGGTGGTTTTACTGGAAATGGCAGGGACAGTTTTACCCGACGGACTTGCCCACAAGCGAGTGGTTCGATCACTACGCGAACCAGTTCGACACTGTCGAAATCAATGCATCGTTTTATGCGTGGCCAACCGTCACAAATGTCAAAAGCTGGGTTCGGCAAGCGGGAGACCGCAGGTTCGTCTATACGGTAAAGGTCTGCGAGCTGATCACCCACATCAAGAGGTTCAAGGGCACCAAAACCCTCGTGGCGGATTTTGGGATGATTGCCGATATCCTGGATGAGCGAATGGGCTGCTTTCTGTTCCAGCTCCCGCCCAGCTACCATTTTACAAAGGCGAGGTTGAACAGCATTCTCGTCCAACTCGACCCCGCCCGGCGCAATGTTGTGGAGTTTCGTCACGGCAGCTGGTGGAACGAAACTGTCTACTCGGCCTTTCGAGCGACGGGTACAATCTTTTGCTCATGCAGCGGCCCTCGTCTTCCGAATGTCCTGGTACGGACCGCCGATGAAGTCTACGTGCGGCTCCACGGTCCAGAGCGTTGGTATCGGCATGATTACACCGCAGATGAACTAACAAAATGGGCCGACAAAATTCGAGTCAGCGGCGCCAAGAGAGCCTGGGTTTATTTCAATAACGACTATGACGGCTTTGCGCCAAAGAATGCTATGGCAATGCGACGCTTGCTGGAGGACCAACCCTTGGACCTTCGACCGCATACCGGTGCCGATCCGGCAGATGCATAACAAGATGCTAACTTCCGTTTTGAGCGCTCATTCCTTCTACGCCCCTATTCGAAATCCTGTGTCTTCACCTTGATCTGGTCGATGTGAAGGTCGGGATCGATAATGGCCACGGTCCCTTCCTCACGGGTCAGAGGGTTGGGCGGCCGTGATGTAACTCCGGCAGGGGAAAGGCAGACTCCTTATCGCCAACGCTAGCCAGCTCGCACAAGGTCCGGGTGCTATTTCTCGGGATCGGAAGAAATGACCAACGCCGAAAAGAAAAACCCATCACACCTGACTTTCGGAGGAACCCGCCGTGACGATTAGAGTTGGATTAGCACCCGAAGGGGTGATTTCAACCAAAGGAGATTGTCATATGGCAGCCACCAAGAAAGCAAATGCCAGCACCAAGGGCCTCGATGACCTATTCCTCGACGGCCTCAAGGACATTTACTACGCCGAAAAGAAAATTCTCAAAGCCCTGCCGAAGATGGCCAAGGGCGCGGACGACTCGCAGGTTTCCGCCGCCTTCGAGAAACACCTTACCGAGACCGAGGGCCAGGTCGAGCGTCTTGAGCAGGTGTTCGATATCCTTGGCGTTGCCCCGCGCGGCAAGACTTGCCCCGCCATCGACGGAATCATCGAGGAAGGATCCGATATCCTGGATGAATACAAGGGTTCGGCCTCAATCGACGCGGGTCTTGTCGCCGCCGCGCAAGCGGTCGAGCACTATGAGATTGCACGTTACGGCACCCTGATCGCCTGGGCGACATCACTCGGCAAGGATGAGATCGTCCAACTCCTCACCGCCACGCTTGAAGAGGAGAAGGCCACTGACGAGGCCCTAACGTCCCTCGGCGAGGCCGGTGTGAATGACAGGGCGGCTGAGCAGCAAAAAGCGGCTTGATCTCCCAGTCCCCACCGAAAGAATGGCCACGGGAATATCGTCGTGGCCATTGCTTTTGCTGGTCGGCTGCTTGTACGCAAGACTCTGTTGCATCCGGCGGCAAATTCAACGGTCTGCGGAGCGCAAGTGGTCGCGGCGCGAAAGTTGTCGTCGAGTGCGGAACTCTCGACGGGGAGCGCTTTCAACAACCGTGGATGCCCGCGCCGAAAAGCGGCCCGCCCCAGCGGACCTGCATGCAGCCCGATCGTACACGATCACTTTTAAGGTGAATGGTGCGGCGAACGGCCCGGAAGACCTGGCCTCATAGCAGCACGTCGGGCGTGAAGCCAATGAACTTGCAATGAGAAGCCGTCCGCCACGAAGTCGTCGCGTGTTTCCTCGGCACATGGACGACCTGCTGACCGGGCTTTGAAACGCAGGGCGGCAACACCGGAGTATTCGCCTCGATGGAGGTCGCATCAAGCGAATTGACTGATGACCGCCCGACCAGGGCTAAACCGCTGATCTTTAGCCCCCATTGGCAACGGACGCCTCCACGGCGGCCAACGGCGCTTCCAAGCTCCAGGTGACCCCCATGCGGCCCGTACTCGAGATTTCCCTGCCCTCCAACCGCCGCGGGCGCCACCCGCTTCAGGACCACGGTTCCAAAGCCGCCCTGTCCGATATTCTGGACTTCCGGCCCATCGGTTTCGGCCCAGGTGAGGTGAAACAGCTTCGAAGCATCGGAACCATTGATGCCCCACGTGACCGAAATCCGCCCCTCGTCGCCCGAGAGCACTCCGTATTTGGTCGAGTTGGTCGCCAGTTCATGGAAGGCGATCCCGAGATACTGCACCGCATTGGGACTAAGGACCAAGGATGGGCCTGACATCTCGATAACGTCACCCCGAGGAAAGGACTCGGCTTGCGCCGCCAACAGGTCACGGATTGTGGCGCCCTTCCACTCGGCCGACACCAGCAGGTCGTGGGATCGCGACAGTGCCATGATGCGCTCGCGCACCTGGGATTCAAACTGCTTGGGCGTCTCCGATCGCTTGTTGGTCTCCCGGATCATCGACAGGATGACCGAATACTGGTTTTTCACCCGGTGGTTGACCTCGCGCATCAGCATGCGGATGCGGTGCTCGTTTTCCCTCGCCGACGTAATGTCCCGCGCAATCTTCGAAGCGCCGACGATCTGCCCAGTTGCGTTACGCACGGGCGATATCGTCAGCGAAACCGGAACCAGGCTGCCATCCTTGCGCTGGCGGGTCGTTTCGAACGGTTCGACACGTTCGCCACGGCGAATGCGTTGGAGAATTCGGGATTCTTCGTCCTGGTGGTTATCTGGAATCAGCATGGTCACCGACTGACCGATCGCTTCGTCGGCGGTGTAGCCGAACAGTCGTTCGGCGCCATGGTTCCAGCTCTTGATGATGGTGTTGAGAGCCTTGCTGACGATGGCGTCGAACGAGGATTCCACAATAGCTGACAGATGCAGCCTGTCCTCCTCGGCACGCTGGCGGTCCGTCAGGTCAAGCAGCATGTTGACCGCACCAATGAGGTTGCCGTGCTCATCCTGCAGCGGCGTGGGGTACGGCAGGAACGGAAAGAAGGACCCGTCCGGACGCTGCGCTACGGCCTCCTGATTGCGGACCGGCCGGTTTTCCTTAAGCGCAATCGCCATCGGGCACTCGTCATGCGGCAATCCTTGCCGTCGGGGGTGAACAGCTTGAAGGTCACGCACCATTTGTCCTTGCCGATAGCGGGCTCCCGTCCCGCCAGATCGGCCGCGGCGCGGTTGTAGTATGTGATAGTCCCATCCTGATCAGTCGTATAAATGGCAACGGGAAGGCCAGGTCCGGTCCTGTTGCCTGAGCTCGGAGCGCGTCTGTTCCAGAGCGGTTACATCGACAGTGAAGCATCTGGCGTTGACCAACTTGCCGTCCCGGGAAATGAGCGCTCGAGGTGATTTCGACATGCTTGATCGAACCGTCATGGGCCTTCAACCGCGCCGGATATCTCGCGATCCTCTCGCCGCGGGTGAGTCGATCTAAAATTTCGTCGATCGTGTCACGGTCGGGGTAGAACTCGGCGATGTGTCGGCCGACATAGTCTTCTGCGGAATAACCCAGGAGGTCGAGCTCAGCCTTGTTGGCGTGCAAGATGTTCCCATCTGCGCTCACCAGGTGGAGCGCGACGGCGCCATTCTCGAAAAAATCCTGATAATCGAAATTCAGGCTGGCGTAGCCGGACACCTCCGGGTTCTTGAAGGCGATAACGTTCGCCTGCGGTAGTCCGTCCATCCCTGTCCCCGATCAGCTTAACCAACCGTAACGCAGCTCGTACCAGTTCGTTCCAAGGTCGCTGGTTCTCGGCGTGTGCGCTGGCCTTGGCATCTCCACCTCGACCAGATGATTTGATGCCCAAGCTCAGGCGGCTGCGACTCGTTTTTTATCCCTAAACATGAGAATATGCCCAGCATGGAATGCCCTTTGGTCCTGGTCACTGACGACGAAGCCCTAATCGCTTTGGACCTGGAGTGCGCGCTTTGCGAGGCAGGCTTCACGGTGGCGGTGGCGAGGTCCTGTTCCGAGGCGAATCTGTTCCTCACCGATCACACGCCTGCCGCTGCGGTCCTGGACGTCAGGCTGTCGGACGGCGAGTGCCTTGAGGCGGCGAAAACGCTGGCTGACTTAGGCGTGCCCTTTGTGATCTATACCGGGCTGGGCGTCGAGAGTAGCGATGGAGCATTCGCCCATGGACTTACCGTGTTGAAGCCCACTGAGCCGGCGGAAGTGGTTCGGCTTCTCAAAGGAATGACCGCCGGGCGACAACAAAAGATGACCGGATAGCCGTGCTCAGCCGGCCGTGTAGCTGGCTAACGCAGGCGTTGCCGGAGGAGCCGCGCCTCACGCAGCAGGGAATTGCGGTCGGTGCCGATCAGGCGAATAAGCTCGCGCGCCTGATCCTCGGTAATGCCGGTTCCCTGGCAATGGACTGCGCGAGTGTTTCATTCGTGGCCACACGCTTACGGTCGTCTTTGTCGTTGCCCATGGTAAGCATCCTACTCATGTACGGCCACAACCTCTGACTCTAAGACTGGTTCTTGATAGCCCGGCCAACATCATCGTGTGCGTTTGACCAGTCAGGCAAAGGTTGCGGCTCAATGTTGCGCTTTCAGAATCCTGGCCTCACTCAGCAATGATGACCGGTCGATTTTGATGAGGTCGAGGGCCTGCGTTTCGGTGATTCCCGTTTCGCGCGCCAGGAAGCGGATCAAAAAGTCTTCCTCTTCCTCCATCCGCGCCCGGTTTTTGCGCTTTCCATTTCCTGCTGGGCGGCGTGTCGCCTTCACTGCGGGCTCAGTATCCAGAACGACCAAACCGGCCTCTTCCGCGGCGGCGAGAAAAGCTTGGCGAGCGGCTTCGATCTGCTCCGGATTGGTGAGCCGACCGGTGCATGCTTGAAGTGCCGCCTTGTAGCGGTGGCGAGGCAGCATCTTTATGCTGATAGGTTCGGCTTAGCGCTTGATATCCCGCCGTTCGTTCTCCGTGGCGCATCCGGTATCGGTGGCCGCTCCAAAGATCGGCACCGGAAAACTTACGTATCTCCTCGCCATGGATTTGCCAGCCACCACACTCTTGCCTTGAACACCCGGGCCAAAAGTCCTTTTGACTGCGCCAATGCGTCTGAACGCGGACAGCGCGCTTTGTTGTGTTGCCTGGAACAAACCCGCCGCAAGCAGGTTTGGATTTAATCGATCCCTAACTAAGGAACACCGTTATGAGAAACCCCCTCCGCCTGGCGTCGCTATCGTTGGCAGCGTCAATGGTAATCGCATTGCCCGCGCTCGCCGCGGATACCGCCCAGGACTTCGTCACGAAAGCCGCGATAGGTGGGATGTTCGAAGTCCAATCGAGCAAGGTTGCCCAGGACAAATTGCAGGACCAAAGCCTCAAAGAATTCGCCCAGAAGATGATCTCCGATCATGGCGCCGCAAATGCCAAGCTTGAGAGCATCGCCGGCGAACAGAAGTTGCAGGTGCCTGCGGACCTCGACGCTGCTCACAAGAGCGATATCGACAAGCTCCAGTCAGGCGCTGCCCCAATGGACGCACCTTACGCCGACATGCAAAAGGCGGCCCACGCCGATGCGGTCAGCCTATTCCAAGCCTATGCCAAGGACGGCGACAACGCCGCCCTGAAATCTTTTGCGTCCGAGACGTTGCCGACACTCAAGATGCACCAAGAGATGATTGAGAAGGTCGCAAGGACGCCGCCTGCTTCTGATGGCACTACACCGGCGGTCACCAGCGGCGCCACTAATCCGGCAGCGCCTGTACCCGGCGCCAACAGCTTTACGGAAGCCCAGGCTAAGAGCGCGATCGAAAAGGCCGGCTACACCGACGTTTCTGCCCTGAAGAAAGACGATCAGGGCATCTGGCGCGGGACGGCGAACAAAGACGGCAAGTCTGCGCCGATCGCGCTCGACTACCAGGGCAACGTTGTTGCCGGCACGAATTAATCAGACACGAGGATAGATCAGATGAAAACCGTAACAGGACTGTTTGACACATACGCCGACGCCAATGATGCCGTTAGCGAGCTCGTGGTCACAGGTGTGCCGCGCGATGACATCAGCATAGTGGCCAACAACGCAACCGGATGGCACAAGGGCGACGAAAGCGAAGCCGGCGAGGACGCAGCTACTGGGGCTGGCGTAGGCGCCGTTATTGGCGGCGCAGGCGGTCTGGCAACCGGCCTTGGCTTGATGGCCATCCCCGGGGTCGGACCAGTCGTTGCAGCAGGGTGGCTGGCCGCCACCGCCGTGGGCGCGTTGGGCGGCGCCGTGGTTGGCGGTGCTGCTGGCGGCATCGTCGGCGCGATGACGAACGCTGGCGTGCCGGAAAGCGACGCCCATGTTTATGCGGAGGGCGTTCGTCGCGGCGGGACGATGGTCACGGCTAGAGTCGAGGACGACCTCGTTCCGAATGCCGAACAAATCCTCAAGCAATATAATTCGGTCGACGTCGCCGGCAGACGCAACGAATATGAAGCTGGCGGTTGGACCGGTTTCGACCCCAACGCCGACGTTTACACCGGTGAAGACATGCAGCGGGATAAACGTGGACGCGATCTTTGATCGGAACTCTCAGGGTGGTTAAAGCCGCCCTGCTTCTTTCAGACCTGGTGGAGCGTCTGAGGCTCGTTGACCTTTGCAATCTGGCCCTTGTTCACAAGCCTCAAAAAAAGGCGCCGTCTGAACGTCACGAGTTGAGTTGAACAGTTCCTGCAACCAGGGCGGACAGGTCCACAGCTCGGCCTAGTCGATAATAGGAGGTTCATCAACCGGCTAGCCTTGCGCTGTGCAAGCGCTTTTTTGAGAGCCATTGCGGCAGCGTCGCATGCCGGTTTGGACGGTCCTACAGGTTTAGAATGACCTTGGCCGACTTCTCGGACAAACCGGCCTCCATGCGAATTCGCCTGCAGGGTATTGCCCCGACCGCTCCTGTGACCTTCTGCCCTGCATTGCCCCTTCCTCGACCATCAGAGAGCGGGTCGGCGCCCATGAAACCCGCGCGCATTGGGCGAACGTCAAGATGAGACTTCGGCGTCGGCTTGATGCAGTTCGTGTCCAACACGACAATCGATCACACCGTCTCATGGTTAACAAATGAGGTGGAAATCGGCCCTGTTCTCGCGCATTTTCCACCACAGCACTCTTTGCGTCGGAAACAAAGGAGGCTGTTTTGAAAAAGCGAAGTGTGGACAAAGAAAAGTTCGAACGGGCCGACCGCGAAGCAAAAAAGGTTCTCTATGCCGAGCGTCAAGCACGGGATGCGAAGACCGCGCGATTGAGGGATTTGCGCCTGGGCAAAGATCGTGACCAGAGCGGAATCCATGGCGCCAGTTGAGGTCGTAGGCCAAACTCACGCGGCATCGACTTTCTCGATCGCTTGGCAATGATATCTCTCTGAGGCAGGCAAAGCCGACGCAGGGACGGCAGGCGAACGCGCACTTAAGCCGTTACCCAAGTGCGATCGGTCGTTACAAACGGCTCTCTGATCGATAGCCGAGCCCGTGGATCCTGGCGAGATCGACACTGGCGATGGAGCCTTAAAGTGAGGACACGTCGGTATGGCGATGTTGACCGGCCGTCCTGTCGATTTCGAACGCATAGAGTCGCGGAGCCGACAACGAATCTCAAAGGTCGCGATGCGCTGCCAAGCCCCCGGGGCCCAACCCCTATGTCCCTGCCCGCTTCTCTGGCTGCGACCGCCCTCGGCGGAAATCCTGCAGAGCTTCGCATGCGGATGGAACAAATTACCTCCATGCAAATTCGTATTAGACGTAGCTGAATTACTCAAGCGAGGAGGAAATGATGGGATTCTTCGGCAGATATTTTTCGGGGCTCCTTGGGAAAAAACAACAACCGGAAAAGCGCAGCGGCGACATGCGTAAGGCGACTGGCGCCGGCCCTGCCTCGGCAGCTCACTCGAAGGACGCAAAAAGTAAAGCTCCGACCGGGCAAAATCCGGAGGCAGCGAGGAAGAAAGCCGATGGCTGACGAGGGTATCTCAACGAGAATCTCGCGTCCCCGCGGCCACAAGGTTTGAATCCCATGCGAGCCGTCCCCGTGCCCGGTACGGTGGCCTTCGGAGACCTCGGGGGGGTCGAGCCCCTGAGCCGGAAATTTGGCGGCGATCGCGGCATGCCGCTTGACCGTTACTACATCGAGAGTTTCCTGCAGCGCCATGCACAGGATATCCGTGGCCGTGTCGCGGAAATCGGCGACAATGTCTACACGCTCCGTTTTGGCCTGGAGCGGGTTGTGACTTCCGACATTATCGACTCGCCAGAGAGTGCAAATCCTCACGCCACAATGCGTATCGATCTTCAGGACGTGAATGCCGTGGAGGGCGGGCGCCTTGACTGCATCATCGTGACCCAGACGCTGCACATGATCTACGACGTGCGAGGTGCACTTGCTACGGTTCATCGCGCCTTGGCACCTGCAGGGGTGGTGTTGGCCACGGTACCGGGCATCACTTCCATTGACGCCCATGACGGACCAGAAAAGTGGTTCTGGGCCATGACCCAGAGTGCTGCACGACGGCTGTTTGAGGAAAGGTTTGGCTCAGCCGGAGTAGAGGTACAGCAATTTGGCAATGTTCTGGCCGCTACCGCCTTTCTGCAGGGCCTCGCTTTCGAGGAAATCGATCGCGCAAGCCTCGACGTTGTGGATCCCCTGTACCCTGTCATTACCGGGATCAGGGCAACCAAATTCTGACTACTTGAAGTCAGGGAACGGAGTGGAGGCGGGCCTTGTCGGTACGAGATCCTAGCAACTGCCGGAAAATCTGGCTGGTCATGATCGCCGACTGGCGGATGTCGAAGCAGGCTTGCGCTCGCCTCACGCTGGCACTAGCCATCGACTTCAGCCTAGCCGGGTTGGATAACAAGGCGAGCGCCGCCAAGGCCACGCCCTCCCAGTCACCAGGATATTCCGAAACGATACCGGGCCATTCGGTGGTGCCCACAAGAATTCCGGTCTCGCCTGTGGCGACAATTTCCGGTACGCCGCCGACGCCGATCGCCACCACCGGCACACCCGACGCCATGGCCTCCAGGATGGTGAGCGGCATCGCATCTGCGCGCGAAGTATGCATAAGCAAATCAAGTGCCGGATAAATCCGATGTGGTTCGCGCGCAAGCCCAATCATATGAATGCGCGACTCCAGCCCCGCGCGTCGTGCGGTAGCGACGAGATCCTTCTCCATTAACCCGGTCCCAACCATTGTGAAATGTACTTCGGGCCGCCTTTGCAGAATGTACTCGGCTGCCTTGAGGAATTTGTCGGGGCCTTTTTCCCAGGCAAGCCTGCCAACGAAACCAATCAGCAAATCGGCGGGACCTACGTCGATCGTTCGGCGGAACTCCGCGGGGTCAGCGGACATGGGATGATACATTGCGAGGTCGACGCCGTTGGGAACAAGGCTTACGCGTTCAGGCGCCAACCCGACAGCAAGTGCCTGTGACCAGGCTTCACGGCACACCACAATGGTGTGGCTCCCGGTTGTGCGCGCAACACTGATTTCCTGCGGATGAAGGCTCATGCCGTGCAACGTGGCTACGGTCGGGGTCCCGCAAAGGCGCCCGGCCATTGCCGCAACGGTATGCGCATTCATCAGGTGAGCGTGGAGCAAGTCGACGCCAGTTTCGCGGACCAGTGTGCAAATCAGTTCGACCGTCCGCCAAGGCGGATCGTCACGGAGGGGCGCAATATAGACGTCTCGCCCTTCGGACCGTAGCAACACGGTATAAGGGCTCTCGAATGGACACAGGAGAGAGACTTTGAACTCGTTCGATGGTAGGTTTGCAGCCAGGTTGCGCACATAGTTTTCCATGCCGCCGACTATGGCGTTTCCCAAGACCTCTAGGACATGCGTGCGCTCATCAGTCTGGCCGCCTGGCAGTACCCGCGGTGTCCGGGTCATCACTTTCCTCCTTGGGACAGGCCTGGCTTCAGCCAGTCCATTGCAGTTTCTGACATGATCGCATTTCGGTCCTCGATTGCCACGTCGAGCTGATCGAGAATTGCCATAACCTCTTCTATTGCCGCGCGAATATGAGCACCACTGCACGGCAAAAAGCGGTCGCTGCCGAATTGCAGCGAGCGTGGGCCGATCACGTCAATTGCCTTGCGAAAGACCTCCTCGCGGTAGATGGGAGGTGGCCCAAATGACAGGTCGAAGCGGAACTGGCTCGCGGCCGGGTCGACGCCATTTATCCGATCGATAACGCCGACTGCGTTGGCTTCGTCACACCATGGCCAGCCAAGGTGAGCCAAGGTGACGCGAAGGCCGGGATGATCACGAACCGCCTCGTAGAAGGAGGGACGGCAAAACCGTCCCGAGCGGCCATCAACGAAGATTCCACTGTGGAACAAGATGGGGAAATCGAGCTTTGCCGCGACTGCGTACACGCGATGAGCGCACTCATCATACGGATACCAACCGGTCGGAACCATCTTCAACGCGCAAATACCGGGAAGCGCGGCGGCCTCCTCAAGATCGTCGGCTGATTGCGGATGGAGCGGATTGACAACCGCGAACCCTACGAGCCGATCCGAGTGGCCTTTGACAAGGTCGGAAAGGTAGCGGTTGCCAGCGCGCAACGACTCCCGGTCATCAAGCGAATAGGGCGGTGTCAGGAACGGTGCCAGCAGGAAGGCGATGTCTACGCCAGCATCGTCAAGCGTCTGCAGCACATCTGCCGCCGTTTCTCGGCCCGACGTATGAAGGTGTGCATCGACAATCATTGGCGCCTCCTCGCCGACAACTTACGGAGGCGGTGCCCGTTCCAGCCATAACGAGAAATCGTGGTGCCTCAAAAGTCTGGTTAAGAAAGACAAAATTCCGCGTCGCCGTGGAACCCGAACTGCGGACGGAGCTTGATCCACCATAAGCTAACCCTAATGCGGATCGTTGCAATGGATCATACTGTATCCAACCCACTGCTCGTGCCTTTGGATAACCCCCTTCTGATATGTTTTTCCCATTTGCGGTGGGACTTTGTTTTTCAACGCCCGCAGCATTTGATGACGCGCGCCGCGGCAGACTACACCGTGGTGTTCTTCGAAGAACCCGTCTTCGAGACCGTCCCGAGCCCTCTCCTCCGTCGCAAGACGGTTGCGCCAGGCCTGGAAGTTACGACGCCGATACTCCCGCACCTTGTGTCCGGAATTGAGGTCGATAGAGCCATCGCCATTCTGCTTGAGAATCTCGTGGCGGGCATCGAGCACGACCACTTGGTGACATGGTACTACACGCCCATGGCCCTGAAGTTCACGACGGCGCTGCACGAGGATGTCTGCGTCTACGACTGCATGGACGAACTTTCTGCCTTCAAAAACGCACCTCCCGAACTTACGCGACTGGAGGAGCAACTCTTCAGCAAGGCCGACGTCGTGTTCACGGGCGGCATGAGCCTTTACGAGTCCAAGCGCACACGGCATCACTCCGTCTATGCATTTCCAAGCAGCATTGACACGGCACACTTCCATCAAGCGCGCCGCCCTCAGGCAGACCCCGCAGACCAGCAGACCATTGCCCATCCCCGCGTAGGCTTCTTCGGAGTCATCGACGAGCGGTTCGACATCGACCTGATGGCTCGAACCGTTGCAGCGATGCCTACGGTCCAGTTCGTCACGATCGGTCCAGTGGTCAAGATCGACCCGGCCACGCTACCCGCCGGCCCAAACATTCATTGGTTGGGCGCTAAGCGGTATGCCGAATTGCCCAGATACATGGCCGGCTGGGACGTAGGCTGGATGCCTTTCGCCTTGAACGATGCCACTCGGTATATCAGTCCGACGAAGACGCCTGAGTTCCTAGCCGGCGGACTGCCCGTCGTCTCGACTGCCATCGTCGATGTGGTGCAAACCTACGGTCGTCGCGGACTCGTCGAGATTGCTGATACAGGCTCAATGCCAGCCGCCCTCAGCACCGCTCTATGCAAAGGTTGTAGTGAAACGGCCAGGGTCGACGCGTTCCTCTCGGAAATGTCCTGGGACTCGACCTGGAGCGCCATGCAGGATTTGCTCAAGTCCGCGAAGGTTTTGCGCCTTCCCAAATTTAGCCGGATGGTCGACCATGTTTGATTGGCTTGTCGTCGGCGCGGGCTTCGCCGGAAGCGTTTTGGCAGAGCGCCTTGCCAGTCAGCGCGGAGAGACCGTGCTGGTCGTCGACCGTCGCAGTCACATCGGCGGCAACGCTTTCGATTGGTACGATGAAGCCGGCATTCTGGTGCATCGCTATGGGCCGCATATCTTTCACACCAATGCTGAAGCCATTGTCGCCTACCTCTCCCAATTCACGGCATGGCGCCCTTATGAGCACCGCGTTCTTGCCAAGGTAGACGGTCAGCTTGTGCCAATCCCCATCAACCTCAACACAATCAATCGTCTCTACGGCCTTGACCTCACCTCCGAGCAAATGGAGCAGTTTCTGGCCGAACGCAGGGAAAGCGTGGAGGAAATCCGCACCGCCGAGGACGTGGTCGTGGGAACTGTGGGACGCGAACTCTACGAAAAGTTCTTCCAAGGCTATACGCGAAAACAGTGGGGGATCGACCCCTCGCAGCTGAGCAAGTCAGTGACGGCGCGCGTGCCGACTCGAACCAATCGCGATGACAGGTATTTCGCCGACGCGTTCCAGAGCATGCCGGCCGGTGGCTATACACGCATGTTTCAACGGATGCTGTCCCATCGCAATATCAAGGTGATGCTGCAAACGGACTACCGCGAGGTCCGAGAGGTCATCCCGTATCGGCG
This sequence comes from Mesorhizobium caraganae, assembly GCF_016836705.1. Classification (GTDB taxonomy): domain Bacteria; phylum Pseudomonadota; class Alphaproteobacteria; order Rhizobiales; family Rhizobiaceae; genus Mesorhizobium; species Mesorhizobium caraganae. The sequence continues at coordinate 103,805 of NZ_JAFCGY010000007.1, forward strand.
CCTCATCTATACCGGTCCAATCGATGAATTCTTTGACTTCAGGCTGGGAAAATTGCCGTACCGGTCTTTGCGCTTCGAGCACGTCACGCTCGACAGGCGACGGTTCCAACCGGTCGCGGTCGTCAACTACCCGCAGACCGAGGCCTTCACCAGGGTCACGGAGTACAAGCATATTACGGGGCAGCGGCATCCACAAACCAGTCTGACGTACGAATATCCGACGGATGACGGCGATCCCTATTATCCGGTGCCCCGGCCGGAGAATGAAGTGCTTTATAAGCGATATGAGGCACTCGCTGCTCAGCAAACCGACGCGGTCTTTGTTGGTCGGCTGGCAACCTATCGATACTACAATATGGACCAAGTGATTGGTCAGGCGCTGACCGCTTTCAATCGCATCCAGAAGACGGGTACGCCGGGGCTGTCCCTCGCCAGAGGTGCGGCGGGGTAGTCATGGTGGAGGTCTGGGGCGGCGTTGAATGCAGCGTGGTTCGTGTCGGCAATACGCTGCGCGATCAGCTCGCCGAAACCGGGCACTCAAAACGCATCGAGGATTTGAATCTGGTCGCTTCCCTCGGCATCAAAACGCTTCGATACCCTGCGTTGTGGGAGCACGTCGAGGCTGTTGAGGGCAAGGATGACTGGGGATGGCTGGAGGAGCGGTTCGAACGGATGCGCCAACTCGGCATCAGTCCAATTGCGGCCCTTATCCACCATGGAAGCGGGCCAACCTGGACCTCCATTCTCGCGCCCGATTTTGCCGATCGTCTCGCGGCGTTTGCAGGTCGGCTCGCACGTCGGTACCCGTGGATAAGGACTTTCACGCCGATTAACGAACCGATGACGACAGCTCGCCTCAGCGGTCTTTATGGATTTTGGCAACCGCACCGCGCGGACGAGCCAAGTTGTTTCCGGCTTCTGGTCGCCCAATGCCGAGCGATCGCAAAGGCAATGTCGGCCATCCGCAAGATTGTCCCCGAAGCCCGCCTTATGCAGACGGAGGATTTCGGAAAGATATTTGCGACGCCGGAGCTTGCATACCAGGCCGATTATGAGAACGGCCGGCGATGGCTATCGCTGGATCTGCTTTGTGGGCGTGTCGGTCCGCGCCATCCGTTCCACGAACGGCTTATTAGCGCTGATATCGATCCCGCCCATCTGGCAGAGCTGGAGGCCGGGCCCTGCCCTCCGGACCTAATCGGCCTCGATTACTACCTCACCAGCGACCGGTTCCTCGATCATCGCGTCGAACGACATCTTCGGGAAGCTGTAGGGGGCAACGGCATCGAATCGTATGTCGATATTGCTGCTTTCCGTGCCGGCCTACCGGCCCCCGAAGTTGGATTTGGCCCGCGCCTGCGCGAGGTGTGGCGCCGCTACGCGCTGCCGATGGTAATCGGAGAAGCGCACAATGCCAGCACCCGTGAGGAACAGCTGCGATGGTTCATGGAGGGATGGCAGGCTGCCTGCGAATGCGCCGCTGAGGGTATCGACGTGCGCGCCGTCACGGCCTGGTCACTGTTCGGTGCTGTGGATTGGAATTCCATGATGATGCGCGAGGATGGATACTATGAATGCGGCGTGTTTGACATCAGAGCGGATTCTCCGCGCAGAACAATTCTAGCCAACGCCATTTCAGCTCTGGTGGACACGCAATCGTTCGGCCATCCCGTGCTTGCACAGAGCGGCTGGTGGCGTGCGCCGCGAAAAGGGTTGGGGAGATCGCCCATGATCCAGCTGCGAGGATTTGACCTGCAGCTGTCGATCCTTGGAGAGTGTTGTAGCCGCCGCAGACTTCCAGCGAAAGCGGCGCCGCTGCGGGCAGGGTTGGCAGACTCGTGGGCCGAGCTAAGCGTGGGCTGGAACGGACGCGGTTCTCGCCCTGTCTTGTTTGCTAGCTATGGCGAGGGCACGACTTTTTCACTCGAAGTACCTGATGATATGGATTGGGTTGCCGCCTGCAATGCATTCCTCGACCTGGTGATCGACGGCCTTGCCGGCGACCATGAACTGGTTGCGGCAGATCGCGACAACCAGTACCGGCTTGCCGATCGCTCCGCCGAACATGCCACGGCGCTGGCGCGTTAGGGCTGAAACACGCCGTTCGGCGCAAGCCGGTATCGTTCTAGCGGCGTCATAACCTCTCGACGACGCCAAGCCCTCGGTCGTGGGGAACGGCCGCCAGCTAGCGCGGACCTCGTTCCATACTCAGGAAGGTCGGATCGAATTGGGCGATCGCCTGGAGGCGCGCCCAGTCGACGATCGTCAACGACTGATCAGCCCAGGTGATCGCGCCGAGCTTGCGAAGGTCGCCCACGATGCGGTTCATATGAACGACCGACAATCGTAACACGTCTGCGAGTTCGGCCTGCGTCAGCCGCAAACGGAAATACGCCGGTTGTCCGAATCACCACCTTCAACCGAACGTAGAGTTCGCAAATCAGATGGGCCAGATGGGAAATCTTCGACCGTCGCCCCATAGCGACGATCCATTCCCGGTGGATTGCTCCGTCGACCAGCGTGTCCAACCAGAGAGTCGCGTGAGATGTGGCGCCGTCTCCGTGACCTTTCGCAGCAGACTATGATCTGCAAAAACCACACGACAGGTCGACAGGGCGATAATCCCGTGGTCCATGGTTTTGAGCAGGAGAGCGTGGAGATCGACAAAGTCGCCCGGCACCTGAAGCGCATGAATTGTCGGCCGCCATCCTCCAGCACTTTGTAGCGCGCTGCCAGTCCCTCGACCAGCAGGGTACTATAGGTCGGATCCCGCAGATACCAGATCCTGGCCGATGGCGAAATCACGTCCGATTGAGATCGTCTGGGTTAATAAAGCCCGTTCGGCATCTGAGACAACATCGTGCTGTTCAAGCCGCAAAAAAGAGATTCAAGCATCAGCGCCTCGAGGCATAGGAGATGAGGCGCCAACCGCCTTGGCGGATCAAGCGAGAAGAGCTGCAAGTCCGCCATTTCTCAGGGAGGCCAGCATATCTGACGTAATTTATACCAAAACGCCAGCAGCGACGGAACCACGATTCATCGAGGAGATTTAGAACATGACGTGCCGGGATTTCTCAATGAACCGATATTTCTTCGACGTCTATAACAGCGACGGTCTGGTTCTCGACGAAGACGGCCAATTTTTCGAGTCGCGCGATCGCGCTCGAGGAGAGGCCTTGCGCATCCTGCACGATGTTGCGCGCGATGAAATGCCTGACCGTGACCTGGTAAAAATCACGGTTAAGGTCAGAAGTGACAACGGAGCCCAGATGTTTGAAGCGTCGCTCATCTTGACGACCGGCTGGAGCGCATCGCCGTTCGTCGAGCCAAATAGGTAAACAAGGGCCGGGGACAAATGCGCCATCGCACCATTTAATCGCATCTACCGGGGAGTGTGGGCCCGCCGTTCGCCCCCTCTTCCGAACCTCCACTTGACGTGGTTGACGTACGAAGGCGATGTTCGAAAGGCCGAATTGTATCCTCAACGAGGGGGTCCTTCTTACGAGCAAAGTCCATAAGGACACCCTGAGCGGTTTCGGCATCGACATCGCCAGTCAGCGCGGCCTTGCAAGCCGGACACAGGATTGCGAGTTATTTCAATAAATGAAAATCGCGGGAACGGATTTGACCCCGTCGCGTAAGGGTCAAATGAGCACACGCGGCATCAACTTCCTGGATCGCTGGATCGCCAGCAACATCCCAGAGACGGCAACGGCCGACGCCGTTTCCGTGAGCGAACTCACCCACAAGCTTTTCGCCGATGCGAAGGCGCTCGGGATCAAGCGCGAAGAGATCGATGAGGAAGTTTCCAGCCTCTATCGAACGTTGGTGGACGCGATAGTTCACTTTGACCCGGGAGTGTCCGAATGAGTGAGCGAGCTGTTCGATTCCTGCATCGGTGGGTGGAAAGAAACGATGTTCTCAACGCACGTTCCGTTGACGACGTGTCGCTCCTTGATCTCGCGACGCGCCTGTTCCTTGACTCAAAGGCGGCTGGGATCAGTGAAAGCGAAATAGTCGAAAGCTGGGATGATATTCGTCAAGGTCTCGTCGATATCATGGTCCGACGCAACCTGGCGCGCCCAACATTGCACTAGACCCATGACCAGCGTCTGGTCGCATATTTTTTGGTCGGCATCTTGGTGGCACTGGTGGTGTTGTGGTCCATCAGGTTGTAGGAGACCAGCAATCGGTCGGGACAAACCCGGCATGTTTGAGAAGCAGGTGCGCGAGCGGATCATGGCACTGTCGAGATCGCACGATTTGTTGGTCTCTACTGACTGGAAGGGTGCCACTATTTCCGAACTGCTCCTGGCCCAGGCCGTCCCCCTTCTGCCGGGAAGACGCAATTGCAATGGCAGGTCTCCCCGTCCTTCTCAGTCCTAATGCTGTCCAACAAATCGGCGTTGCATTCCACGAACTTTGCACGACTCCGCCAAGTATGGGTGTTGTTCGGCCATGAAAGCAACATCGCAGTCTCATGGGAGATAGTCAGGGAGCAGCCATAAAACACTTAGATTGAGGTGGGCAGAGCAGGATGGACCTGAGATCGAAACGATCGGCAAAAACGGCTTCGGCAGTGTCGTGCTTAGACGCGTCGCCCCGCAGGCATTCGGCGGGACAGCCGATCTGAAGTACGGCACAAATACTGTGATTTGGGCGCCGCCATCTTTCGCCGGGGGTCCCTGTTCGATAGGACGCAACGGCACCAACGGGAATCAAGGCCTTTTGAGCGTCAATCGCGCCGACGTCGGGCGTCAGTGTCTTTCCGCCTCGGCGTTGTGCGATGGCTCGTTCGGCAACGCCCGCGGTTTGGCGCTCGCCATGCCATCGTTTTTCCGGCCATGGTCGCCTCGCGAATATTGCCCTTGGGCGTCCTTTTCCACCTGCTTGCTGGGTGCATCTTTCTCTTCGGCCACTTTTCATCCTCCGCTGCGATTTCGACACGTGCTTGAAGCGACATAAGCAAAAGCAGCTTGGCTACGCCCCGCGTTTAAGAAGAAGCCGGGCCTCCCGCAGGATCGATCCGCGATCCATTCTGACCACGGAGACTATCTGTCGTATCTGCTCCTCCGTTACACCGCATTCGCACGCGAGCGCGCCGTTGGCCTTCGCGTTTGATGCCTGGCGTCGGGATTTCTTCGTCAGTCACGACTGCTTCCTTCAGCTTGAGACAACCCCCTCCGGCTGCTTGCTGCCGGATGGGGAGGAAGCTGCCCATTAAAGCTTGACGCTCGCTTCCCGCGCCCACAGTCGCAGTTTGCGGCACGCCTCGATGTAGATTTCCACTGCATCCCCATCAGCCAAAGGAATGAGTCCTTCATCTACAGCTGGCTCGACCCCTGCCTTCGCCAGGAGTGGCACCGCTCCGGTTGAAAACCCGATGAATTTGCAATGGGCGAAAGCATCCGCCACGAAATCCCGGGCTGCCGATTCTCTGGTTAGCAATTCGGCACCTTCTTCGGTGAGCAATAGCGCCACCGCGTCGAACAGCACGGACGGGCCGCCGTCGATCATATGCTTGGCGATAATCATGGTGCCATCGTCGCACTGCACCCCGCCAACCTTCAGGGCAATGACTTCCATCGTGGCCCCTTCCTTTTCGATCGTAGCCTGCAACGCTTTGAACAGGGCGGCCTCGATACCGTTGCTCACCAACACGCCCACCTTGCGGCCCTCGAAACTGTCGGGGCAATTTTCGACGATGCTTAACGCCGGTGACGGCTCCAGATCCTTTCGCGGCGCAATCGCTGCATCCGCTGCTTTTGGCAGATCGGCAATGCCGAGTTTATCGGCCACGGTCGATGCCAAGCCTTCGTCGATGTTGAGGAGATGGGCAATCATTCGCTCGCGAATGACCGGCGTTTCAACCTTGCTCAGCTCGAAGGTCAATGCCATCGCAATATGGCGCTGCTCGGTCGGCGTCTGGCTGTTAAAGAACTGGCTTGCCTGACTGTAGTGATCGGCGAAGCTCTCGGGGCGCAGCCTGACTTTTTGACCTCCCTCGGCGTCGGCAAACGTACGGAAGCCGCGATCCGGCGATTCCCGTGGGCCCTCGCCGAACGAATTCGGCTGATAGTTGGCACGACCAGCTGGGCTGCGCATCGCCATATGCCCGTCCTGCTGGAAATGATGGAATGGGCATTTCGGAGAATTGATAGGCAGATGGCTGAAATTGGGACTGCCCAAGCGCTTCAGCTGAGTGTCGAGATATGAAAAATTCCGGCCCTGCAGAAGCGGATCGTTGCTGAAGTCGATGCCCGGCGGCACATTTTGCGTCATGAACGCCACCTGTTCGGTCTCGGCAAAGAAGTTGTCGGGCATACGGTCGAGGACGAGCCGGCCGACGGGGATGGGCGGTAGAAGCTCTTCCGGGATCAGCTTGGTCGGATCGAGCACATCGAAATCGAAGCTGTCGGCAAACTCCTGGTCGAAGAGTTGCAGGCATAGCTCCCATTCCGGGAAAGCGCCCGACTGGATTGCGTTCCAGAGGTCCCGGCGGTGAAAGTCCGGATCGGCTCCGTTGATTTTAACGGCCTCGTTCCAGACCACCGACTGCATGCCAAGTTTCGGCTTCCAAATGAACTTGACGAATGTAGATTCATCAGCGGCGTTCAGCATCCGGAAGGTGTGCACGCCGAACCCCTGCATGAATCGGAACGAACGGGGGATCGCGCGGTCCGACATCACCCACATGATCATGTGCATGGATTCGGGCGTCAGGCTGATGAAATCCCAGAACGTATCGTGCGCAGACTGGGCCTGGGGAAAATCGCGATCGGGCTCAGGTTTGACGGAGTGAACGACATCGGGAAATTTGATTGCATCCTGGATGAAGAACACCGGGATATTGTTGCCCACGATGTCCCAGTTGCCTTCCTGGGTGTAGAGCTTGACCGCGAACCCGCGCACGTCGCGCGCGAGATCGAATGAGCCCTTGCTGCCGGCAACTGTCGAGAAGCGCACGAAGGCTGGCGTCTTTTCACCTGCGCGTTGGAAGATGTCGGCGCGCGTATATTTCGACAGCGATTCATACGTCTCGAAAAAGCCATGGGCGCCGTAACCGCGTGCATGGACGACACGCTCGGGAATGCGCTCGTGGTCGAAGTGGAAAATCTTTTCGCGGAAGTGGAAGTCCTCAATGAGCGTCGGGCCCCGCGCGCCGATCTTGAGGGTATTCTGGTCGTCAGCGATTGGGCCGCCCTGGGCAGTGGTCAGAATGTCGGTTTTGCTGTTCGCAACCTGGTGCAGTTCTCCGCCCTCCCCCCGGACAAGGGACTGGTCGTGAATCGTAGCGACGTTGGGATCGGCTGCCTTGCGCGCCATGCGGCTCTCCTTTGGGCTTGCTCTGGAAATAAGCTGCTCAGCAACCTGCGGAGCGGCTACTTGTTCCCCGGAACTGTGAAGAAGGCTTTCTTTTCCGCTTTGAGCGCGGTGGTATTCACGCCGAAGTCCGGCGCCGCCTTCGCGCTTTGCCCGACCGAGGCGGAGCGCCCTTGCGCTGGTCTAGCCTGACAGCATTACACCAGGCTCGTCCATTGAGGCGTCTGCGTCCTGCGAGGCAAGCTGCGCACTGTTTCGAATGACATCAGCGGAACTTGCCGTGGCTAACAGATTACCCAGTCATAGACCTTGGTGACTGACCCGAATGCATCACCACCTGTGGGCGCAGCCGCCTTGAGGGCGGCATTTGCTAGTTCGGCTGCCTTTGAGCTGGCAAGGTCGCTGCTGGCCAACACCTCCTCTACTGTCGTGGTTTGATCGAACGCGGTGGTCTCGAAGCGGAATTTGGGCATGGGGCACCTCCTGTTCCCATGCAATGTCCGTCTCCGCGTTGCTTTCCAAGGACGCTCGCCGCGCCCGTTAAGGTCGAGCAACCAGGAGATACAACCATGGCGACCAAACAAGGGAAGAAGGACAACCGCCTCTCGGAGAGGCAAGCGATGCATCTGGCGGAAACCACCGATGTTTCAATACGGCAAGCCAAGGTCCTCGTTGAGAAACACGGCAGGGCAAAGGGCAAAAAGGAAGCAAAAAATTTCAAGGCGGACAGTTGAGTTGACGCGCAGGATCGACACTGACCGGGACGCTCGCGCCAAAAGAGTTGCTCAAGAGGTGATCAACGTTGAACGCACCGCCCGGGAGGCGAAGACAGCAAAGTTGCGAGAAGCACGCTTGGCACATGAGGGAGCTAATCCGCTATCAAAGACCAAGTCTCTCGCCACAAAGGCGGCCAAGCGATCCGGGTGAAATGAGCTTGGATCTGGCCCGCGCTCCAACAAGACGCGGGCCGACCAAGTTTGCCCTTGATAAGACGCCCCCCGGATCGGACGCCGCGATCTCTTCGAGAGTGTAGCCGCCAGAAATAAGAGGCTCGGCGCTTACGCTCATTAGCTGCTGCGACGGGCTTTTCATTTTGGCGCCTCGTGGGCAGCGCCTCCGGAACCATTTCCTGTCGGCTATCGTTGGGTCATTCGGAGGGGATTTCTAAAATGGTTGAGGAAATCGGCAAGTCGTCGGACCTGGTCGTCCTGGCCGTCCGACGTTTGGCGAAAGAAACCGGTATCACCGAAGCGCAGGCGGCCGAGCTTGTCAGCTTCCTTGGGCCGCACAATTGGCCCTCGCTTCTGCGCGAAGCGCGTATACTCAAGAAGTCCTAAAGCCGCACAACCTTTATCGAGATGCAGGCGAATGCGCTGGCTTTCCGCAAAGACAAGGGCATACCATTCTCGGTCAAATGAGCGGCTAATTCCCTGGTGTTCCTCAACCACGCGGACGAACCGCAGCTTCGGTCACTCAAATGCAGGGTGCGACTTTGCCGGTCGGCGTCATCCATAGTACGGAATCGGACGAAACGGCAATGCGGGGGAACGAGAATGCAAATCGGATGTTTTTTGAATAAATCGGATGTTTTTTGAATAATGATGTCAGCTGGGAGGTTAGCATGCAAATCCGAGTTAGGCCGGCGAAACGAGAAGGCTCATCTCGCACAATTTTCCATCGATCGCTATTTGCCGAAGACGTTAAGCCCGGGAAAGCGGAGGCTTGTGTCGTCTTGTCGATTGATACAGGCGGCATTTACCCCGACGGCTCCCCCTATAAATACGAGCTTGAGTTCACAGCCGAAGAACTCCGTGCGCTTATCGATGTTGCAACTGGTCACGCACCTTCTACAGGCATTGAAATCGGCAGCAGCGGTTCCGCCACGCATACCGAGAGCGGCGAAACCGCGTCGCCAATCTTACGATGACTTCCGCTCACCTGTGCCCCGGCAGCTCCAGAGGTTGGACGCCTTACCGGTCAAGCATTGTTGTTGCACCGAGCCTAAAGCTCTCACCGTTTTCGGAGGGACATATGCCACGTCGCGCAGTTTCTTGTCTGCCAAAATGACCTATAGATGCCCGACTTGCGAAGCATCCATCGAAAACTCGTTCATGGTTTAAGGGCATCAAATCGTTCAAGTGTGCGAGCTGGATGACATTTATCCGTCTCCGGACAGCGGCTGGTTGAACCGGATCCGGTCATCAGAGAGGATAATACCCTCCAGGATCTCGCGCCGGTCTTCGAGGTCCATAGCCCGCAGATCAAGAGCGTTGAGGTGGAGCAAATCGAAGGCGACGCAATAGAGGTCGTGCTGGCGGCGGGTGATCGCCTTGCGCAACGCCTGATAGTCGGAAAGTCCAGCTTCGTTGAGCACGACTATTTCACGTCGATGATGGCGCGCTCCGGTACTTGCTGTCGCGCCGCTTCGAAACCATGCCCTCGATGCCGGCTTCGTCAATCAAATGAAAGATTGCCTTGGCGGCGCTCTCGAAACCGAGCCGTTTCGCCGCGCTGGCCAAGTCGCGATATTTCGCCGTCCAGTCATGACCGTTGCGCGTGAAAATGCGGACGTCGTGATCGATAATGATCTGGGAGCGATAGCCGTTGAACTTGACCTCGTGAATCCATTCGTCGCCTTCAGGGGGCTTCTCGACAAGGGTCTCGACAAAGACGCATGAACACGCCCACACCCGACGATTCAATAGATTAAGCTAAAATGGTTCCCGTCTGGAAACCAAAATTACCTTGCGACGTTGTGGGCTCACAACGATCGGGAGGTCAGGCCGTGGGCAACTTTCTACCGCTGTCCATCAAGCTGGTGGACGGAAAAGCCATAAGTGTGTCGTCAATCTGCGCGGCCGAGGTTGCACTTCAAGGTCAATGGCGAAACAAGGCGGCGGCGCCTTACAAGGACGCGTGCCGGCTAATCGCCGCTGCCAAAGACGGCAGTTGCAACCCAGCTATCGCTTTCGCGGCGTTCAAGGCCGCCGCTATCGACCAGCGTCTATTGCTGCCCGCTGCCAAGAGTGCTGCACTCAAAATGCTGGATGACGTTAGCGGAGACTTACAGACGTGACGGAGCTGTCAGATCTAAGCCCGCCAAGCCCTGGCAAGCACTACGCCAGTCGATGAGGGCGGCTTTTTCTACAACTGCCCACACTGCGGCCCAGTTGGTCGACCAGCGCGATGCTCGCCAGGTGTTATCATGAAGGCCCTGGGCACGAGCCGCTTGAGCCCGAGCCCGAAGGAAAGGTCATCGAATTCCGACGCGGAAAGATTAGCCAGACTAGTGACGGGAACCTTTCGTCCGCGTCCAAGTTCGTCGCCCATGCCGCATTATTTTTTCGATTTCTGGGAAGACGGAAACCTGATCGCTGACGATGAGGGTACCGATGCGCCGGATTTCGAAACGGCAAAAGATGAAGCTGTCGTCGACCTTGCGGAATTGATGAAAGAGATTTTAACGGCTGGCGGATCTCACTAGCTAAGCTCATCTTGCGCGATGAGAACGGTGAAGAGTTGCTGGAACTGGCGCTAAATTACCAGGAGAAGATCTTGACGAAAATCTTTGACGTTGGACCCTCTAATCACCATGGGCCAAAGTCGAACGGTGACGATCGTTTCTACGTTTGCTCTGTTTGCGGCCAAGAGGTCGACCAACGCGACATTCGGCAAGTGTTGTGGCACGCGCAACCGGATCACGAACCCCTTGAATTGGATCGATGAAATGGCCAACCCTAAGCCGAAAACTAGCAGCGATCCGACATCTGACCTTTGCCCCTACGACCTTGCCTTCTTTATGGAAAAGCACGGGCTGTCGAAAGATGCGGCGGGAGTGATCCTGCACACCAACGGCCCGTCGCGACAACGATGCGACTATGCGGCGGAGGCGTTCCTGCGTTTCAAGCTTATGCGCGAGACGCGAGCGAAGCCGCCGGCTCCAAGCATCAAATGAAAACCCCGCCGACCGGAGTCAGCGGGGATTTCGAATGCTGATCGTAGACCGCCACCCCTCCAGCTAACAGCCTTCCGTGGTGGTTTTGATCTGACCTGGGGCTGCGGACTTGGCGCTGGTGTCCTGCTGGCCAGGAGCCGCCTGCTTTGCACTTCCACTCTGTTGGCCCGGCGCACAATCCTTTGCTGAGTTGGAGTTGGTCGACTTCGTTGTGGTCGAATCCATGCTGTTATCTGTCGTCGGCATGGTTGTGGTTGTGGTGGAGGTGCCACTCGTGGTGGAGGAGCCACTCGACGATGTCCCCGTCGTCCCAGCGAGAGCGAGACCGGTGCAAAGAACCATCATGGCAGTACCAATAAGAAGCCGTTTCATCCTTCATCTCCTGATGACAAGGCAATGTCCCTTCGATCCGACAACATGGGCGGGAAGGATCGGTTCCCATCCGTTGATTGTTTAGCGGAGCAAGGCCAGGCGCGGACATGAACTGCCCGTGGCCCTAATCTTGGTGAACAGCACAGACCCGTTTCGTCCTAAAAAAGGATCTTCAGGAGCGAGGCATTCTTGCTGCGGAAGACGAACAGATGACCCGAGTGTCAATGATCGTGGAATCGGGACCCTGGCTTTTCGCGCAAAAGGGACCCCGGTATTGGGGGTGTTGAGGGCACGCCGGTAAGCGCCCGATCAAGCGAAGCTAGTCGGGGTTGCACAGCCTGATCGGGCGCGACTGATTTGCTTTCGGACTTCAGCTTTGAGAGCGGCTCTTGAAGCGCCAGGATTTGTTGCCAGTTTCGGCGATCTCGCAGTGATGGGTGAGGCGGTCGAGCAGAGCGGTTGTCATCTTGGCGTCGCCGAAGACGCTCGGCCATTCCCCGAAGGTGAGATTGGTGGTGATGATGACGCTGGTGCGTTCGTAAAGCTTCGAGACCAGATGGAAGAGCAACTGCCCGCTGGCCTGGGCGAAGGGAAGATAGCCGAGTTCATCGAAGACGACGAAGTCGAACCGGGTAAGATGATCGGCGATGCGGCCCTGCCGGCCGGCACGGGTCTCGGTCTCGAGCCTGTTGACGAGGTCGACGACGTTGAAGAAGCGCCTGTGTGCGCCGTTGCGGATGAGAGAACGGGCAATGGCGATCGCCAGATGCGACTTGCCGGTGCCTGTCCCGCCGACCAGGACGACATTGCGCTGATCGGCGACGAAGGCACCGGCGGCGAGGGCGCGGATCAGGCTCTCGTTGACCGGCGTCCCAGACCGTGCGCTCGCCCTGTTCAGGATGCCGATGTGCCTTGGCATAGGCAACGCATTTGTCAGCCAGCCAGCCAGCCGTTGAGATCCTCCAGCGTCTTGAAGCGCAGCCTCGGTGTGAAGAAGCGCTCGCGCACCAGCCCGACCCGGTTCTCGACTTGCCCCTTCTCCCAGCCGGCCGCTGGTGTGCAGGCCTCCGGCTCGACAAGGCAATGCCCGCATCTGCGCAAAGCGGCGGTTGTAGCGGCGATCCCTGCCGATGGAGATCGCGTCCACCGCCGTCTCCATGTTGTCGTAGATGCCGCGCGTGCAGGCGCCGCGGAAGAAGCCGAACGCCCGGTCGTGGGCGTCGAACACCATCTCCTGCGTTTCGCGCGGATAGGCCCGGACGAAGACATACGGCTGTGGCAAAGCCGCATGTGCGCCACCTTCACCGTTACCGTCACGCCGTCGAGCAGAACGATCTCGTGGCTCCAGTCGAACTGGTAGGCCTCGCCCGGCGCAAAGCTCAACGGAATGTAGGCTTCGGCCGCGGCGCTGCCGCGATCCGCCTCCCAACCTTGAGCATGCCGCCACACCGAACTGTAGCTGCCGTCATAGCCGAGGCCGCGAAGCTCCTCGAAGATGCGGATCAGTGTCAGCCGCTCCCGCAGAGACTTGGCCGAATTCGCCGATAGCAGCCGATCCAACTCGTCACGCCATCGCCCATCCGGGGATAAGGCTGTGCTTGCGCTCGTAGCGGACCTCTGTTGCCTCGGAACGCAAAACCCTGCGCACCACCTTCCAGGAGATCTTCAGCTCCCGGCAGATCGCCTTGATCGACTTTCCCTGCACCAGCGACAGCCGGCGTATCTTTGCAATCGTCTCCACAACCAACATCCAAAACACAAATGCCTCCGATCAACTGGAGGCATCTTGATGACCCCATCGTTAAGGGGTCCCGTTTGGATGAAAATCACCCCTCAAACAGGGTCCTCATTCCATGAAAAATCACATCGGTGGAAATATCTTGTGTTGCCGGGTCAGTTCTCAGTGGCAATCAACAAACAGGGAGTCTATCGAATTGAATACCTGCATAGCATGATCGGCAGCGATGCTTTTAGCTGAGCGTCGCCCAGGAGAGGCTCCATCGACAAAGCCTATGGAAGCTCCGAGAGCCTCGCTGGGCCAACCCCTCACCGCTGCGATCCCTGCCGTTGGTCACTCGCATAGTTTTGCCTGTGACAAGGTCATTCGAATCTCAAGCCCAGTGCTCGTAAAGTGCCGCGAGAAGCTCCCACCAAGGGCGCTGACGGTTGCTCGCGTCAAGCGGCTGCCAAACCCCTCACGCTCCGGTTCCTCCGGGCCCGGAGTTCCCCCAGCTTCATGCCATGTAATGTTAACATCGTCAGCCCTGAGGGAGCACTCAACGCGTACCTGACCAGTGGGATTCGACAGAGCGCCATACTTGAGCGCGTTCGTCGCAAACTCATGAAAGAGCAAAGCGACGTTCGTGACCGCTGTCCGGCCCAGCGGAATGTCGGGTCCCGCTACAACGATCCGACAATCTACGCCCTCGCCGGCAAGATAGGGCCTCGTTACTTCCAGGGCGAGCGCATGCAACGTCGCAATGCCATGGGAGTCAGGTTCCACGGCTGTCGACAGAGTCAACGCGTGCGCCCGGGCGAGGGCCAGGAACTTCCCCTGGAGATTCGAAACCAGATCGGGAACCGAGGCCGCGTCCCGGGCGCTCAGATTGAGCAGACCGCCGGCTAAAGCGAACAGGTTCTTGACCCGGTGATTCATCTCGCCGAGCAACAGATCCTTCTGCGCTTCGGCGCGCCGTCGATCGGAAATGTCGCGTGCGATTTTCGAAGCTCCGACGATCTGACCAGTCGAATCCACGATTGGTGAGACAGAAAGCGAGACATCGACGAAACTGCCATCCTTTTTCCGCCGGACGGTTTCGTAATGATCGATCTGTTCGCCGCGCCGAATTCGGCCGAGAAGCTCCGGCTCCTCGTCCTGCCGGTCGCTCGGGATAAGGATGGTGACCGGCTTTCCGATGACCTCGTCTTCTGAATAGCCGTAGAGACGCTCGGCGCCACGGTTCCAGGTTGTGATGACGCCGTTAATGTCCTTGGAGAGGATCGCATCATCGGAAGACGCAACGATCGCAGCCAGTCGCTGACTGGTGAGTTCGGCCAATTTGCGCCCCCTAATGTCAGCCAGCATATTGACGGCGCCAACCAGGTATCCTGCCTCGTCAAACAAGGGCGTGGGATAGGCGAGAAAGGAAACGCGTGTGCCGTCGGGCCGCTCTGCCACCGCCTCCTGACCGTGGATTGCCCTTCGCTCTTTCAGAGCGATCGCCATGGGGCATTCATTATGTGGCAGAGGTCTCCCATCGGGCCAATAGAGCTTCCAGGAGCCGCAAAACTCGTTCCGGCCAATTTCAGGTCGCACGCCCCACATCTCGGTCGCGGGATCGTTGTAGAACGTAATCCTGCCCGCGGCATCTGTCGTATAGATTGCGGCCGGCAAGGAGCGCAGGATCTGCTCGAGCCATTTGACCCTGCCACCTCGCGTTTCCGCTGCGTGCACTGGTGGCGAAATGTCCCGCAGGACACCTACCGCTCCAACCCTGCGTCCACCGTGGTCCTTCAGCGGTTCAACGCTAACAAGGGCCGTGATTCGACTTCCATCGGGTCGCTCCATCCGGACGCGCTCGTCGCGGCATCCATGCCCAGTGGCAAGCGCCACTGCCATAGGGCTCTCTGCGTGAGAGATCGGTCGGTCGTCGAGGCCAAGAAGTCGGCAAGAGCCACAGTGTCGCTCTTCCGGATTTCCCAACCGGGGCTCGCGGCCCCAGAGTTCGGCAGCCGCGCGATTGAACCGGATAATCTGCCCGTTCAGGTTACACACGTACACGCCAGCGGGCAGGCTATCGATCAGAGCGTCGTTGTCTACCAGTTCCGAAAGTTGGAGTGGGACGTCTTCTGGAACTATTTTGCCAAGTGACGGCATGGCTACCTCCGGATCTAACTCCTATCCGGGCGCTGCGGCCGCTCGGGTATCTCCGCCTCTGAATGCCAGCAGACACCTGACCTTACTACCAGCAAGATTAGTTGGAAAGGCAAGAAAGCTCCACGGCTGGCGACAAGGTAAGAGCGCAAAGGTTAGGCTCCGTCACAACAGTCCGCATTGGCATGGGAGATGGCGTTAGGCTTATCGCTGCGGAGACTAACGAGTCTGCCATCCGGTTCCAATTGGCTGTGGATGCTGCTCCAGCCGCCACTGGAACAGCTATCCCGACCTCACGATTGCAGCTGTCACCGACCGAGAGCCAACGCCAGCTTCTTCTGAAGGTCCGCTAGTGCGAAAGGCTTGTTCAGTACCTGATTGCCACTAAATTCGGCAGGGAGGCTGGTCGGCGCGTATCCCGTGCTGAATATTACCGGAATTTGACGTCGTTGAAGAATTGCGGCCGCTGGAAAAACGAGTTGTCCGGCTAGGTTGACGTCGAGCATGGCAACATCAATGTCCAACCTTGATGCAGCCTCGCATGCCGCGGCAAGTTCCGCCACCGACTCCACGACCTCACCACCGAGCTCACCCAGCATGTCTTCGATCATTAAAGCGACGAAACCTTCATCCTCGACTATGAGGACTGATCGCCGAAAACTGCTTCATGTCCTGTTCGCTGCTATCTGGCAGGAAATTGGGCACGAAACGCCTTCGGGATTGAAGACAAGGTCGAAGTCGCCCCCAAGTCGCGTTCGATGCACCGCTCCATAAGCCGGGTGCCGACGCCACGGCGGGTCGGAGGCTTCACCGTCAGCCCGCCCCTCTTGCGCCAGTCGAGGACGAGGAACGTGCCATCCGGTCGGTTCTGAACGTCCCAGGTGAAGGATAGAGTGCCGGTCTCCGACGACAGTGATCCATGTTTCAGAGCGTTGATCGCCAATTCATTGAGCGTCATCGTGAGATTGAGCGCTACCCTTGTGTCGACCTTGACGCCTGGACCAACAATCTAAATGCGGTGGTCGGCAACCATGCCAAGCACAGGTTCGAGAACTTCCCGTGCCAGTCCATCCAACGGCGCATCTTCCCAATGCCGCCGTGTCAGCAGATCATGCGCACGCGACAGCGCCAGCAATCTTGATTCAAAGCGCGTGTAGAAGTCATCCGCGTTTTTGGCATGGCGCGCGGTCTGACTGGCCAGCGACTGAACGGTGGCCAGAGTGTTCTTGACCCTGTGATTGAGCTCGTCGATGAGGATCATCTGGCGGTTCTCGGCCTGCTTGCGGTCGCTGATGTCCACCAGCATATTGATCGCCCCTATCAGCTTTCCTTCCGCATCATCCAGAGGCGTGGGATAAGGGATGAACGGCACCCGGGTCCCATCGGGTCGCTCGGCGATTGCCTCGGCGCCGCGCACGGCCCGATCTTCCCTGAGGGCAACCGCCATCGGGCATTCGTCGTGGGGAAGCGGGCTGCCATCGGGATTGAAGAGCCGCCAAGTGACGCACCACATGTCCCCCACTTCGGGCGTCCGGCCCGCCATCTCCTCGGCAGCGCGATTATAGAACTTGATGCACCCGGTTGAATCAGTGGTGTCAACGGCCGCCGGCAATGCTTCCAGAAGGTCCCGCATGCGCTGCTCGCTCTCGCGAATCCGGTCCTCCATATGCTTTGCGGCGGTGACATCCTGAATCACACGCACCCCATAACGGAACGCGCCTGACGAGTCCCGAACGGTCGAGCTATGGATATCGAGGTAGACCAGCGTGCCGTCGCCCTTGTAGGCTTTCTTGCGCAGCACATACTTATCGAGTTCGCCCCTTACCTGGCGCCCGTAAAGGCATGCGTCCTCCGCGACGTCGTCCGCATGGGTATAGTCATAAAAGGTGAGGTTCAGAAGCTGCTCGCGGGACCGCCCCAGCATGCTGCAGATGGCATCGTTCACCCGGAGCAGGCGGCCTTCGGCATCGGCTTCGGCGACCAACCGTGGCCGCCTCATAGGTTGCCGAAAGCCGCTCTTCGCTCTCGCGCCGTGCCGCCTCGGCGTCATGCAGGCCGGTCATGTCGATCGTAAAGCACCGGGTGTTGACGAGCTTGCCATCCTCGAACCGCCCGTTGGACGTGATCGCAACATGCCGGATTGAACCATCCTTTGCGCGAAGCCGGGCCGGATAGGCTTCCAGTCTTTCACCGCAGGAGAGCTTGTGAAGGATGTCGCCGATAACTGGTGCATCCAGATGAAACTCCGCAATGTGGCGGCCAACATAATCCTCCGCGGTGTATCCAAGGAGTGAAAGCTCGGCCTTGTTGGCTCGCACAATGATGCCCTCGCCGCTGACAATGTGAAGACCTACGGCGCTGTTGTCGAAGAAATCCTCGAGTTCGGTACTCTTGCGGCGGACATCGTCGGCTATCGCGTGATGTGCGGAAATATCCTGGAAGCAGTTTATCGCCCCCTGGATCGTTCCACGGTCGTCTCTCAGTGGGCGGGTGTTAACGAGGGCAACGAACCGCGAGCCATCCGGCCGCTCGACCATCACCTCGCCATTGCGGGTCGGGGCACCGGTTTCCAACGCGATGGCCATTGGACAATCGTCCAGGGCCAGTGGCGCGCCGTCAGTCCGAAAGAGACGATGCGAGCCGCAGATGCGGTCCCCGTGCGGTCCGAGCACCGGCGCTTGTCCCCACAATTCTGCGGCTTCGGCGTTGTACAAGCCAACCATCGCGATCGCAAACATAAACAGCACCAGGTATGGCATCCAGCGTACCTGGAGCCGCAGCGACCAGGCTATCCAACTCGCCTTGCGGTCGACTGGGCTTGGGACACTCTTCAATGTTCGACATCGGACCCTACCCCCCGGTGCAATATCCCTGACTCCGCCTTAACTTGCTACAATGCTGAGGTCGGTGCTTCGTTCCTGTCCTGTGGTAATTTTCTCGAGTGATTGTAAGCGCTGCAAAAGCCTATCAATATGCGTGGGAAAGGCCGCCATCCCGTCAGGCTGTGCGCGTCTGCCTCTGCAGCCGTTTGCAGCGAGCCAATTTCCAGGAGCCCGAACCTTGTCCGTACTTCATCGAAACAACGTCCGCATAACCGGCTCCGGCGACCGTCCAGTCATCTTTGCCCATGGCTTTGGCTGCGATCAGAACATGTGGCGCCTTGTTCATCCGGCCTTCGAGCCGCGCTTTAAGGTTGTGCTTTTCGACCACGTGGGCGCTGGTCGCTCGGATCTGACGGCTTACCGGTCCGACAAATACGCCTCCCTATCGGGGTATGCTGAGGACCTAATCGAGATTGCCAGAGAGTTGGAACTGCGGGACGTAATCTTCGTCGGGCATTCAGTGAGCGCGATGATCGGCGTCCTAGCCTCAATACGAGCGCCGGATGTATTCGAAAGCATGGTCCTCGTAGGCCCTTCCCCTTGCTATATCAATGACGGGGACTACGTCGGCGGGTTTACAGAGACGGAGATCGAGGAATTGCTCGATTCGCTAGCGGACAACTACATGGGCTGGTCGGCTGCCATGGCGCCGGCGATCATGGGCAATCCTGACCGGCCAGAGTTGGCAGAAGAACTGACAAACAGCTTTTGCCGGACTGACCCGGACATCGCCAAGGAATTCGCGCGTGTCACGTTCACGTCCGACAATCGCGCTGACCTGCCGAAGGTGGGGGCGCGGTCGCTCATTCTCCAATGCCGCGATGACGTCATCGCATCGGAACAGGTGGGTCGCTATGTGCACGATCGTCTCCCACAAAGCCAGATGACCATCCTCAATGCAACCGGGCATTGCCCGAACCTTAGCGCACCCAAGGAGGTTATCTCGGCTATCGACGGTTTTGTGTAGTTGGCGATGGCCATGACACCCGTGGAGAATCTCGAGGATCTTTATGAGAATGCGCCGTGCGGCTACTTGTCGTTGGCGCCCGATGGAAGGATCGTCAAGGCGAACGCGACATTCTCGGCTTGGATCGGTTTCTCTCAGCATGAACTCTGCGAGAAGCGGTTGCACGATCTTTTGAACGTCGCCGGCCGCATTTTTTTTGAAACTCATTTTGCGCCCTTGCTGCGCATGCAAGGTTTTTTCAACGAGGTCGCGCTCGATTTCGTCACGAATGACGGCTCGAAAATTCCTGTCTTGGCCAACGCCATGGAGCGTCGCGACGATGAGGGGGGTCTGCTGTTTACGCGGATTACTATCTCCAAGGCGGCCGATCGCCGCCGTTATGAACGCGAGCTCGTGGACGCTCGGGCCGCGGCCGAGGCGGCCAAGCGCGAGCTCCAGGCCCTCAACGCCAGCCTTGAAACCCGAATCCAACATGCTGTCGAGGAACGCTTCCGCATGGAGGAAAGCCTGATGCGCGAGCGCGAGATGTCGGAACTAAGGGAACAGTTCATCGCTATACTTGGACACGATCTCCGCAATCCCCTTGCTTCGTTCGGCGGTGCACTCCGCATGTTGCGCAGGGAGCGCCTGACCCCGCAGGGGGAGCGATTGCTCGACCTGCTTCAGGGCAGCATCCTGCGAATGGCGGGTCTTATCGACAATGTCCTCGATTTCGCGAGAGGACGCCTTGGCGGTGGCATCGGCCTGAATATCAAGAGCGAACCGCTGCAGCCGGTCCTGGAGCAGGTTGTCGGTGAACTGCGCGCAGCCTCCCCCGACGCGAACATCGAGGCAGATTTTGCGATCTCGAAGCCGGTCCCATGCGATCATGTCCGGGTTGGTCAGTTGGCGTCCAATCTTCTCGGCAACGCGCTTACGCATGGTGATCGAAATCAGGCGATCAGGCTCCAGGCTATCACAGAGCAGGACGAATTCGTGCTCTGGGTCGGGAACAAGGGAAAGCCCATTCCCCAAATTGCCATGAAACGCCTGTTTCAGCCCTTCGTCCGTGGTGGCGCCAGCGGTCAGGGACTTGGTCTAGGCCTGCACATCGCCTCTGAAATCGCGAAAGCCCATGGCGGAACGTTGACGGCAGAGTCGTCCAATGTCGAGACACGGTTCACGTTTCGAATGCCTCTAGCGCGGGCTCGAGACGAGGTGCGAACTGTGAGCCAAAGATCTCGATGAACTCGCCGTCGGCCCCGGCGCGCAATGACTCTGGCTAGCTTCAGCCGCTCGACTCAAGGCCGCAACCGCTTCCTGTTCGGGAAGCGTCGGCACCGAGATGCAAACTCGACAGCAAAGACCTCATCATCATGAAAGAGAGCAACCCGAGTGCGTGATCGAGCAGACCGCCAGCTGAAAAAGGCGCCTAACGGCTTCTTCGAATGGATGCCCACATACCGGGGCGATCCGCCCAACTAGAGGGGGGTGGGACGCTTTGAAGTGAATGCCTGCTTACCGAACTTGATTGGCTAACTTCGATCCTGGCCGGACGGCGGTCGTCCAGGCCCAGATCATTTGAGGCGTCTTGTCGTCAACGACAGCCCGCGCTCCGTCCCGGCGCGCACCGCGCTCATCGCGGTAGTCCGGCACGGTGGCCGTCGGGTCAGGCTGTTTGTGCGTTGTATGTCCTATTTGCGGCAGCCGATCCGTCGAAGCTCCCCGGCCGTTTCCCGCAGCGATGAGTTCGCTCATTTGCCCTGCATGGCGCCTTCAGTACAGTTTCACAATCAAATCCATCACCTCAGAATCCGCGGAGTAGAGACAATGTCGTTGCTGTCACCGCCGCCCTTTCCTAAGACGGCAGGCGCTCCGCCCTACGGTAACAGACAACATCAGGCTAATGCGGGAGGCGGCCCCCTCGCCCCCATCGCCGCCCGTTTCGCCAAGCGGTGTGGCCAAGGCGCAGTGGCGAAGGGGAAGGGGCTCACGGTCGGGGTGTTGCCGGTCGCCGCGAACCTTCTTCTGCTTGTAGTTGAATTCGCTGGACATCCGAGCTCCGCACGCAACCAGACGGGGGGCCCAGATAAGCGGGCAGCTAGCCTTGTCCAGGCCTTTTTAATAAGCGGCGGGCCGGGCTTTGTTGCCTGAGAAGGTACCCGTCGCTCTTAGGTGACTGAGAGCGACGGGCGGTGTTGCCTGAAATGCGGGACTGGAACTTAGCCGCAGGCGGGATGCTAAAACCGCACGGTAAATAAAGTATTTAAAAGCCCGTCGGGGCTTGAAAGACGAGCATCTTCGGTCATCGGAGTGGCCGGGCCATTGGTTCCTTGGCCTTCAAGGGTCTCGCGATTCGGCGAGCGTTACCGAATCGCGAGATTGTCTTGGTCAGTTGGCGCTGGCGACGGGCGCCACAAGCGGGGTGATGCGGCGAATAGCGACGCGGCGGTTCTGTCTTTCGGGCCCTGTCGTGTTCACCTTAAGATAGCGCTCGCCGTAGCCTTGGGTCGTCAGGTTCTCTGGCGCGATGCCAAAGGCGTTGGTGAGGGCCTCGGCAACTGCCTCGGCTCGCTGGTCGGACAAGGCCAGGTTTGCATTGTCGCTACCGACCGCATCGGTATGGCCCTCGATCAAGAAGGTTTCCGCCGGGTTCTTCCTCAGCAGCCGCTCCATTGCGTCCGCAACGCCTTGCAGCTTTTTGACTTCGCTGTCCGAGATCATCGCTGAACCGGACCCGAAATTCAACGTGTCGAGGTCAACCCGCCGGGCGATGTCGCGCACACGCGCCGAGCGTTTAACCTCGTCGACCGAGTAGAGGCGCTGGACCTTTTCCACCGGCGGTTGCTCGAGGAAGGTGTAGTAGTCGCCGGGATCCTCTATCAATTCCGACTCCAGGATGTATTGCTTGCGCGGGATGTTGAGCCGCATCGGTGGCAAGTCATCTCCAGGATCGCGCCAATCCTGCACGTCCTGGTAAAACCGCTCGTCGACATAGCTCAGCACATACTCGCGGCCGTCGGGCGTTATGCGGGAGCGCTGGATGACGTCGCCATAGCGGTTGCGGATGGTGACGATTTGGTTGCCGTTGTCGCGAACGATCGTCTCGCGGGTGCGGCCGCCCGGCAAATCCTCGTAGTACACATCCTTGGCACCACGGTTCATTCGCGGCGCTTCGTTGCTCTCGACTATCGTCTGGCTGTTGAACTGGATGATGACCCGGCCGCCAATTTCCGTGAGGACATCGGCGCCTTTTGGACGCTCCAGAGCCTGGCTATCTGGCGCCTTGTCACGGCGGGTACCCTTTTCCTCCGTCACCGGAACGATCTTCTCCGGCTTGATCTCCTGCTGCGCTGCCTTGTCGTCCGCAGGGGGTGGTCCAGCGTCTGCAGGGGCAGCTTTAGGTGCAGTGGCCTGACCGTCATCGCTCTGCTGAGCAGGCGGTTTGCCGTCCTTGCCGGGACGTTTTACATCCTTTTGGCTATCGAGGATTGGTGCAGCGTTCGGATCGGCTGGCGACTCGCCCTGGACTGGCTTTTCGCTTTGGGCGGGCGCCGCCGGCTCACCATTGGCTGGCTTTTGGGAGGTTGCAGGTTGCTGATCGGTTGAAGGTTGTTCTCCAGTCACCGACTGCTTTGGTGCAGGCGCCTCGGCGGCAGGCTCCTCGGCGGCTGGTTTCTTTTCTGGCTTGCTCGTAGGTTCAGCCGGCTGTTCGCCCTGGGCAAATGCAGGCTCAGCGGTGGTCGCAGGCGCCTGGGGAGCCGGGATGGGCAAAGGCGCCTGATCTGCTTGACTGGAGCTTTGTCGGGGGCCGGCTGGTCGGTGGGCGCTGGCACAGCCTCCGACGCCGGCGCGGCCTCGGCCGGTGGAGCAGGCTGTTGCTTCGCGGACGGGTCAGCCGGTGGAGTGGGTTCTGGAACGGGAGCTGCCTCTTTTGGCTGCTCCTGAGGTTTTGGAGTTGGCTGTAGTTCGGTCGCTGGAAGTGGAGCAGCGTTTTCGGACGGTGCCTGCTGCCTCAGCGCGCAGACTTCTTCGGATTCGCCCTCCATACACTTTAACCTGACAAAAATTGGCGATGCGGATGTGATGAACCGTGCCGCGCCGAATGCTGCGCTGCTGAGCGGGGACCCGAACGGCGCCGAGGCGACGAGCAACCCGAGTGCGGTGCTGGCCAAAATCTTTGGTCGGCGTGTCATTGCAATTCTCCATGGTATCCCGTCGCTATCCAAACTGGCGCTGCCACATTCGTTCCCATCCGATCTCAAATGGCGCGGTGCCAGGCGGATTAACGAGGAGCGGCTCCGGGAAAGCGCGGCCATGCAGTTGCGCGTCGCTAGTGCGCCTTAAATGCACCCGAGAACAAACTTAATAGACTCGCAAGGGCCTTCCTGTTCCGGCGGTTTTTGGGACGAAAAACGCCCGCCGGCCGGGAGACAGCGAGCGACGGGCTTCCGGCCCTTTTGACCGCCCGATTATTGGGACCTGGCAGAATGTGCTCAGCGCCGCAGTCTGGCTTGCGCTGTAGGCAGACGACTTTAGTCAGTTTCAACAAATCCGTGCGGTTTAACAACCTGGTTTGGATTGCGAACCGCAAGCTGTTGCTTGCGCCGGTCATCGGCCTTGTTCGAAGGCGTAGGCGCTTCGGACAGGCTGCCATTGTTCAGATGCGGGCAGTGCTCATAATTATGGTCGCGCGCTCCGCAGCGAGAACAGCACATGTCGATTTGGTTGCGCGACTTGGATTTTTGTTGCACAGCTCGATCCAAACAAGCGGTTGCTCGATTATCCAGGACGCCGCGTCAACTGTTCGGACCGAGTATGATGAGTTGGGAAGCTTCAATGTCCACGGAACCGGATGAACATTCACAAGAATGCGCGTTTGACGCCGCTCGGTCG
The DNA here is from genome assembly GCF_016836705.1 of Mesorhizobium caraganae. Lineage (GTDB taxonomy): Bacteria > Pseudomonadota > Alphaproteobacteria > Rhizobiales > Rhizobiaceae > Mesorhizobium > Mesorhizobium caraganae. Next base: position 128,053 of record NZ_JAFCGY010000007.1, read on the forward strand.
AGAGGATGCAGTTCAAGCAGTGCCAGGTAGGCGCCGCCAGCCCCCCGCAGGCGTTCCTAGAGAGGCCCGCACCCGGTATCGGGCAAAGGGTGCGGTCTCCCCCGGTCGCCTGGTGGGTTAGTTTTAAAGACGGGCGGCCCGGCTGCGTAGTTTGGGTTGTATACGCTCGGCGTCGTGGGGGCTCGCGATGATCTCGATGCGCACCATTAACTATTCGCCATGTTCCCGCGTCGGCTCACCAATCTTCCGCAGTGCGAAGCACAATCTCGCGCGGCTTTGCGGCACAATTCGTCTCAAAAAATGATTTTGGATTATCCCGACGCGATGCGAACTGCAGGTACCAGACGGGCACCGCCTGCAAAGTAAAGGTTGCTATCGGCGGATCTGCCACGATGACGGTACCAGAAATCCTGGCACCGAAATAACGGGGTCAGGGATTTTGTTTCAATTGCGCCGTTGCCAGATAAGGGTCCGCCCAGGGCGACCTTAGGGGCTACCCGGTATCCAAGCAGGGCATGCAGGACTCATCATTCAGAGCCTGCTAAACTTCCGCGCGTATCGGAGGGATGTCATGCTCAATCCATCACAACAGATCATGAGGCTAGGCTTTGGATTCGCCGTGTCGCAGGCGCTGCGCGTCATTGTCGAACTCGGCATCCCCGATCTCCTTGCTGTCAACGAGCAATCGGTGGATGAACTGGCGGCTGCCACTCAGTCAGATGCTGACGCGCTTTATCGTGTAATGCGACTTCTCGCGCCGGAAGGGGTGTTTAAGGAAGTTCTGCCCCGTCATTTTGAGTTGACGGAGGTTGGTGCGGTGCTGCGCTCCGATAGACCGGGTCCTCGTGACTTCGTCCGTATGATCAACAGCGAGGCCTATCTCGCCTTTGAGCAACTCTTGCACTCTGTCCGCACCGGAAAGCCGGCCTTCGACAAGGTGTTCGGGAGCCCAAGGTTTGACTGGCTGTCGGAACACCCGGAGCAAGCTGCCTTGTTTCAGCGCGCCATGGTCGCCTTGAGCCAAGGCAGTAACGAGGCCATTGCCGAAGCTTACGATTTCAAGCCATTCACGCGCATCGTCGATGTCGGCGGCGGGCATGGTCAGCTTCTCTCGGCGATCCTGGCCCGCAACCCTCATTTGAGCGGCGTGCTTTTCGATCTGTCTTCAGGCGTCGCGGCCGCGCGCCAGGGTGCCGGGGGCGACCTGCCGCGTACCGAATTTGTCGTCGGCGATTTTTTTGAAAGCGTTCCCGCCGGCGATGCCTACCTCATCAAGAAGGTCGTTCACGATTGGGACGATCGGCGTGCCGCGGAGATCCTGCGAAATTGCCGCAAGACAATGCTGCCGAACGGCAGGGTGCTTGTTGCCGAAACCCTCGTGCCGTCAGGTGACGAACCGAACCAGATCAAGCACATCGACGTGGTCATGCTCGCCGTCACCGGCGGCCAGGAGAGGACGCAGGCCCAATATGCAAGCTTGTTCGACGCCGCTGGGCTGCGCCTTGAACGAGTGATTCAGACCCGGGGACCTATTTCCATCCTCGAGGCGTGCCCAGCCTAATCAAAGATAGCCCTTGCCGGCTGCTCTCACACGACGTTCCGGTTCCGCACAATAGGCCGCCCGCGTCTTGGCCAAGGAAACCCGGCCAACACCATCGAAGGCGGACTGGCGATTGCGAGAAGATGTGTTGCGAGCTTGCCCACCGCACTAGCTAAAGGTTGATGCTGCGGCAGGTTATGACACTTCGATCGCCTGCTTGAGATCGGGTGCTCCCTCCGATCGGCCCGCGCTTCGTCACCACATCGCTCATAACGAGTTGACCGGCCCGACCAACGCGGGATGGTCGTTGGGCACCTCGTTGATGACTGTCGCCTGACCTCGCGGCCAACCCGATTGAACTGCAACTGGCCGTCGACGTCGCGGCTGAGGATTGTCTTTCACACTGTCTTTGGGCATTGTCGGGTCAGCCGGGCGGACAATCTCAATCCGGCCGATGTTTACTTCGGACGCGGCCAGACCATCCTGTTGCAACGAGAAGGGATCAAGCGAAAGACCATCGAACTGCGGCGCTTGCATCATCGCAAAGCCGCCCCCTAAAATGACAACCCTGATGAGCCAGAGCCTCCACTAAATCAGCCCGCCATCTGTCTCAAAACTCTGAAACGGACATCACACAACCCAGCAACCTCCCGAGGGTTCGGAGGGTGCCCTGACTTCGGGGTACGGTATAGAATTCTAGCGAGTGCAGGATAGTGCACTCTGATGGGGACAGCGAGCTTTCCTGTTTCCCTGCGTCTTCGTGTCGGGTCCGTAGGCGCTGACTTACGATGTCGATAAAATACTAGAGATCGACATCAGGGGAAACATTTAGGAGAATGGACCATGGCGATCTTTATGGACCGGCACGATCTCAAAGGAACGACGGCTGCAGAAATAGCCGAGGCGCATCGCAAGGACCTCGAAATCCAGGATCAGTATGGCGTAAAATTCCTGACCTACTGGTTCGACGAAAACCGGGGGACTACTTTCTGTCTCGTCGATGCGCCTGACAAAGACACCGCCCAGTGCGTGCACCGCGAGGCCCATGGTCACGTTGCCGGTGAGGTTGTCGAGGTGGCGCTTTCCGCAGTGGAGGCCTTTCTCGGACGGATTCAGGATCCGGAGCCGCCCTCCGGCCATTCGTCCGCTGATTTAGACTCAGGACATCGAGCAATCATGTTTACCGACATCGTCGGTTCGACCAAAATGACCGAGCGTCTCGGTGACCGGGTGGCAACGGAAATGGTTCGAGCGCATGATTCCATTGTGCGCAGGTGCTTGAACGTATCACGCGGCCGTGAGGTGAAGCACACCGGCGACGGCATTATGGCATCATTTGCCTCCACTGCGGAGGCGGTCGATTGCGCGATCGCAATTCAGCAGGGTTTCGATCGATACAACCGCGGAAATGCAGAGCCGATCCATATCCGAATAGGGTTGGATTGCGGTGAGCCGGTCGAGGACAGCAACGATCTCTTCGGCTCTACCGTCCAACTTGCTGCTCGACTATGCTCTGCAGCTTCTACCGACCAGATTCTGGTTTCGGAGAACATACACCACGAGCACAGCAGCCCCGGTATTTTTGTGCCAACCAAACGGCGGCGGCTGAAGGGATTTTCGCATTCGGTGCCGGCGTTTGAGTGTGCTTGGAACGCTGCCGGCACCGGCTAGCCACGTGGCGGAGGAATGACTTTGCCCGGTACAGCAGCATTGACCAACCCGGACAATGGCCGCTTTCTCCAACGGCCCTCCGATCAAAGAACGGCCTCGAGTATAAATCGATTTCATTCGCAAAGTCCGACAAGCCGTAGCAGGCAGCTTCGGTCGAGGGTGAACGTCCGCTCAGCGGTGCCTCCCACGCCGCCTTCGCCCGGCGCGCGCGAGGCGCTGCTGGCCCAGCACCGCGCGATCTACAAAGCGGTGAAGGCCGGCGATCCCTCAGCCGCCCGGCACCTCCTATGCTGTTTGTCAGCGCTCGGGCTCCGGGGTTGTGGCGGGGCCGATCCTTGGAATCGGAGCGCAGTATGAGGGAGATGGCCGCTGACTTTGGACGGCGGGTCTTTCTTTTGGTAAGCGGAGCTAGGAAGCGTCACCCCCGTAGGACGCCTGCTGGCTCTATCGAAAGGTCCGCCAGCAGGAGCCTGCGGGCTCTGAGTGGAATAGCCTAAGCTCTTAGGTGGGCGTCGGCTCTGCCACCGCCGGAGCAGCCTGCGGTGACGCCGTCACCGATGTCAGCCTGCTCTTCTTGTCCAGGCTTTTCATAAACACGCTTTTTCATAATCACCCCTGTTAGCCCTCGATCTTCGGCGTTGCCTTGCTCGAACGGGGACTTTCAGGGTCAAGTGGCCCGCGCGTTCGGTCAAGGCGGCGCGGGCCGACCATGATAGATTCATCTTGGTCACCGGCAAACGCTGAGGGAGCACGTACCAGGTGAGTCACAACAGTCTTGGTGACGGGACGTTCCGGCCATGCAATTACCTGGACATCGGTAAAGGCCTGATGCTGTCGTGTTGTCGGTCATTCGGGCTCCTTGGCGAGTTGGAAAGCCCGCGCCTCTTCGGGAACGGCGCGGGCCGATCGGAGGCCCGATCTTCGGCGAGCGATGGAGGGCACCACCCTCCGCAGGCCTCAACCATCTGCGGCGGCTAATGTTCCGTCAAGCCACGGTCTCCCACCGGAACCTAGCCGGGCTGCCGGCGTTTCAACTGCTGTGCAACCAAGGAGGCCACGGCCATGGATTGGAACCGCGTTGAAGGTAACTGGAAGCAGGTCAAGGGCAAGGTCAAGGAACAGTGGGGCAAGCTGACTGACGACGATTTGGACCGTATTGCCGGCAAGCGCGATCAGCTTGAAGGAAAGATTCAGGAGAGATACGGCATCGAGAAGGACCGGGTCCGGAGAGACATCGATGACTGGTACTCGATGCAAGGTTGGTAGATCGGGATCTCTATTCAAGGACCTGTAATCTCAAAGGGCGCCCGATGGGCGCCCTTTCTGTTGATTCATTCATCTTTCCAGATTACCCGCCGCTGCCATCGAATCTCAACCAGGCGTCGGTACCTGATCGTCACATGCTCTTGCCCCACCGGGTGGAACAGTTCCGCGCTCATTGATTCCTTGTGGCCGCATTTTTCGCAACGAACCTTTGCTCGCACCTGATCAATCGAAACGTTGCCGAGCACCTCGCACAACTCTTTCGGTTTGTAGAACCGCTTGATGTTGCAATGCCCGCACCGGATGCGTGCTACCTGCCCGGCGTCGTGGGCATGCAACAACGTCCAAGGGACGCCCTTCGGCCACTTTTCTGGTTGCTCCGGCATGCCTGGAAATGGGAGCATTTTCGCATCTCGTCAAGCCGGGGTTGACTATTTTGTTCTTATTTTGTTCACTGTTGCCAGGATAGCCACAGGAGGCGGGCCGAGGCATCAAAGAAGCGATGGCTGGCTTGCCACAGTGAATGGGAGAAATCGTTGTGATTGAGGTGCTTTACACCGCTGAAGGACGGCAGGATGAACTGACTTCCACTATCATGCGCGACCGTTCGGAAATCGAGAAGGCGGCCAAGAAGGCCTGCGAAATCTTGAACAAGCTCTCGCCGGACGGCGCCATCTTTGCGACCGCCTGGATTATGACCGATCTGATCGTCAGCCTCATGCCCAATGAGGGAGAGGCAAAGGAATTGTCCCGGATCGTGCAAGGCCAGATCGAGCGCGAATTCAAGACAGCCTATGCCAACCTGGCGCGCGGGGCTGTGAATTAGCGCCGGGCTGTTAAATTAGGACAACGCCATGTGCGGTCGCTACACCCGATATCTATCGTGGTCGGAAATCCACCGCCTCTACCGGCTGACGGCGCCGGCTGAGGTCGGCCGCAATGACGCTCCACGCTACAACATAGCGCCTACCGATGAGGTACCGTTCATCACCGCCGGCGATGAGGGCAATCACAAGCTTCGGACCGGCCGCTGGTGGCTGGTGCCCTTCTGGGCGAAGGAAATGCCGAAGGCCGCGATGTTCAACGCTCGGATCGAAGGCGTCGACACGACGGCGGCGTTTCGCGACGCCTTCAAGTCAAAGCGTTGTCTCATCCCAGCTGATGGCTATTTCGAATGGACGATATCGCCTGCGGACGGCAAGAAAGACCCTTGGTTGATCTTCCAGCCCGGCCACGCACCGTTCTCCTTCGCCGGCCTGTGGGCATACAACTCAAACCTTGAAGTCACCAGCTGCACGATCATCACTGAGCCGTCCGCCGCGCCCGTCAATCAGATCCATGACCGCCAGCCGCTCATCCTCGATCCAGCCTACTACGACGCCTGGCTGGATCCCCAGACGCCGGCCGGTGACCTAAAGGACATCTTGCGTCACGACATTGATGGAAGCCTGCAGTTCTATCGGGTCGGCCGAGAGGTCAATGCGGCGGCCATCAACAAACAGCCCAACGACTACGCCGGGCTCATCGAACCGATCAAACTGCTATGAGCGACGAAATCAGACTGCCCAGGCAGGAGCACGTGACCTCGCCGGGAATTCAACATCATTTCTGCGAGCACTACGGATGCGGCAGGGATGCTGGCTGGGGTTTCGCGAAGCCTAAGCAGACACCCCATTGGTTCTGTTTCGAGCACCGCGCTGAAGGCGAACGGTTTCTGTAGGAGATGTGAATGTCGGACAACGTGCTGCCCACTCAGGCCAAGCCGAAGTTGATTGTAGTCGTCGCGTTTGATCGAGGCGACGACGGCGAGCTTTTCACAGCCTATGGCCCGACCGACCAGCAGAGCGAAGACCGGGCGATCCGCACCGCCAAGGGCCTCTCAACCAGCCATGTCGGCGTCTTGGCCTGGAGCCGCGACGCAGATCCTGCTCTTGGAGATTATGGGCCGCCGACCACGCTCTTTGTCAGCGGCGATGTGCCGGACATGGAATAGAAGCAGCCCCAACAAGGCTAGTGGCGACACGGCATGAAGGGTCGAAACCCGGGCGGGGCATGTCTAGCCCCTTTGTTCGAGGCATGGCATTGACAAGCGGTGGAACTCTTCAAAATGACCCGGAAAGTTCCTGGCGAGATATCGCACCACTCTGGAATTATCCATCATCCGGTCGAAAAAACGGTTGGCTGCGACAAGCTCCAGGCCCACTTGGCCATGATTTTCTACGGCGCTTAGAACCGCATGACTCAGCGTGCCGACCTCGAACACCATCGCGCCGCGCTGGTCTTCAGCCTGTGTGGTGATCGTTGAGAGATTAAAATCTTTGGCCAGCAGGGCTTGTGGTGTCAGAGCGACGAGTAGCCTCGCGTAGGTGATCCTGACCCGGTTCATCGCCACCATCAGCCGGGCAATCTCCAATTGCCTGACTGGCAGCACCTTCTGGAGAAACCCGAAGATTTTTGTTTTCACCGGCGCGTCCCGAAGCAGGTCGATGACATCAGGGCAAATTCCGTTAACGGGTTTCCGGTTCTCGCCGTTCTCGGAAGCGGGTTTCCCGGGAGGGCAGAACATTTGCGGCTCGCGGGTCGCGCCACGCAACCTATGTGCCAGTAGCCTTGGCATTGTCCCGAAGCCCTCAGACACCAACATGGTACAAAATTCCTTGTCGCGCATCATCAGGTGGAGCGCCGCGACGATCCGGTCCAGGCTCTGTTCAGACTTTGCCGCTTCGGTGACGAAATCGCGCATGCGTTTGCATTCCGTATTGTAGGTCGCCAAAAATTCGTGCGAACGAAGCCTCTTTTTGGACCCTATTGCGCCAGCTGCAATATTCCTCGCATGTCTGTCGCCGCCATTTTCCAGCTCACGGTAGGCGGCGTCCTTGGCTAAGCGTTTGACTACCAAGTCGCCCCCCCCGACAGGCTCTCGCTCTGCCAGCCTGATAATTGGGTTGAGCGTGGGAAAAATATAGGTGTCCAGCAGTGCCCCATTGATGGCGTGCAGTTCCGATTTGCCCGCGCTCGCATGCGCAGGAGCAATCAAATAGTCCCGAATGGTCAGGTCGCCGGGATTCATACGGATCAGGACGAAAATATCCGGTAGCGGCCGTTGATCGGCCTTCGAAAACCAGCGTGGATAGCCGAAACTGGAAACCCTGCATCGTCCAATCGTGATTGCCACGGTGATCTCCTCGTTTATCCGCAGGCGGTCTGTCGCCATGTCATGGGCAGCGACCCCACCCTGCCTTTCCATCGCGCCCACGAGATCCCCGATAACCCGCAGCCTCATTGTTTCCAGGCGCCGATTCACGCCGATGTAGCGGTAGTTTTTGGATGGCTCGTATCCGATCAGTTCATAGGCTTTGACAATGGTTCCAAAACGCCACTGGTAGCGTTGGGACGGGGGGCATTCGGAATCGGCGTCGATCATGGCTAACGACAAGGCGCCACGGCGAGCCAAAAGTGCCCTAAGGGCGGCCAGCATCTCGTCATTGGTCATGTGACGATAGATGGTCTTGAGCACGATCTGCGCCCTGTCGAACAGTTTGCGGTCGACGATAGGCTCCAGGACGTTTTCCACCCGCACCCACTGTTCCGGGGGATTGTGGACTTGATGGCTTCTCAGCCGGGCCGAATGCTTGTTCCAGACGCTGTTGCCAATGTAATTTTCGTTGGTCAGCACCGAGTGCACGGATTCTCGCGTCCATGGTCGCCCCAAATCGCTGAGCACGCCGCGCTTGTTGAGCAGTCTTGCCATCTCCAGCTCTGTCTTGCGTGTTCTGACAAAGTGACTGAAGATCCACCTCACTGCCGCAATCTCGTCAGGCGGTCCGAGCACCAGAACTATTCGATCCGTTTGCTGGCTCTTGTATTCGTACGATGAAAGGATTCCCTTTGAGCGGCCGTGTTGACTGACAAGCAAGCGCCGCAGGCCAAAGCCGGCCTTCGCGCCTTGCCGGAAGCCCAGCCGGACCAACCTCGCCTGGCCGATGAAGACTTTTTGCGAGAGCATTCTGCTCTGCTCGGCAGCCATGCTGCGTTTGATTGCTTTGAGTACATCCGAGCCGATGCTGCCGTCGTTTGCGAATTGCTCGGCGCAAAATTCGATCCGGACGCCGGCCATCTGGCACCGATACTCATAGACGGCGCTCTCATCGATGTTCTGGAACCGTCCCCAGCGGCTGACATCGTACACCACCACCGATTCGAAATCGGCTCTTCCACCTTCGACATCGGCCAGCAACCGCTGAAGGCCGGGACGGCCTCCGAGGTTGAGACCGCTACGACCGGCGTCCTCGTAGGTTGCGACAATGTCGTAGCCCATGATCTCGGCGTAGTCTCGTATGGCATCTCGCTGGTTGTCGATCGAATAGGTCTGGTGGTCTGTCGACATGCGCAGATACTGGGCCGCACGCATCATGCGCCTGCCTGAGGGGGCTTTTAGGGCCGCTGCAACCTCGTCCATCGCTTGTGCTGTCCTGCCGAGATTACATGCTAACAAGAGGTGACCTGTCCTTTGGTTGATAACTCCCGTCCAGTTTGTGTCGAATGCTACCCTTCTCCGTTTGGAAACCAACTTCATCAACGCCCGGGAAACCGTGACACACTTCGTGTGCCGGCACGCCGCCGTTTAGCCGCAATGCGCCAGCAACTGGCAACCATTCGCCCCGGTCCGCGTTTGGGGCTTCAAAGGAGTTCCAAGATGATCATCAGACAAGCCATTGCCGCTGTGCTCATGACTGCCGCTCTGGCAGGCTGCGCGACACAGACCGAACAGCAGCAGAGGGCAACCACCGGCGCGCTGATCGGCGGCGGCGCCGGCGCGCTTGCCGGCCAGGCGCTGGGCGGCAACACCAAAAGCACGGTGATCGGCGCCGCCGGCGGCGCCCTGCTTGGCGCCGTCATCGGCCAGGCCACCACGCCGCAGCGCCGCGGCGAACAGCTCTGCCGCTACCAGGATCGCTACGGCCGGATTTACACCGCGCCCTGCGACGACCGGTATTACAACGGCGATTATTGAGCGAAGTGCCTTCGCTAACACCTTCTCTCCTCGTGAGAGAAGGTGTTAGCGAGGGCGACGAATGAGGGACCCCACTCTGCCGGTACACCCCTCATCCGTCTCGGTGCCGCACTCCGATCCACCTTCTCCCACAAGAGGAGAAGGAAAGAGCTACTCCTCCGCCCGCGCCGCTTCCGGCAGCGCCAGTTGCGTCTCGGCGAGCGTCAGAAATCCCATCATACACTGCACCACCTCGGCCCTCGCAACTGCTTAAAGGCACTGTGCGGCGCGAAGCCGTCGGGCGTTCTTGTCCCTGCCATCCCATAGGACGGGCGGCGGTAGTAGCCGACGGTTGTTGCGAGATCGGCCCGCATCATTTCGCCCTCCTGGCCTGGCGATGGTCAGCGCATGCCATTTTCCCGACTGCGGGACGATCAGGCTTTCTAGCCCCGCGGCCAGTCGGTTGAGTGTGCGCCGCAAAACTTTCTTGTGCATCGCAGCAATCGGTGCGTAGATAGGCAAAGTAAAACTGACGGAAACGGGATGACCGAGACGCGGGATTCAAGGACGGCCCACTTCGACGCGCTGCATGGACTTAGGGGCATTGCTGCCGTCTTGGTAATGCTCGGCCACTTCAGCGAGTACACGGGCCGGCGATATGATCTGGCGCCTTCAGGGTTCCTCGCCGTGGACCTGTTTTTTCTGCTGAGCGGCTTCGTGATCGCCCACGCCTACGACGACAAGTTCCGAAAAGGCATGTCATTCTGGGGCTTCGCGGAGACCCGTCTTCTCAGGCTCTACCCGCTCTACTTCGCCGCACTCGGCCTAGCAATGATCGGCGTCGGTGCAATCATCGCGACACAAGGGATCGGTGCGTATTCGCGGCTGGATTTGCTTGCAACCCTTGGGTTTTCCGTTCTTTTCCTACCGACGCCGCCGGCGCTCTCGACGGCTCCCGACCTGCTTTTCCCGCTTGATGGTCCGGCATGGTCGCTGTTTTATGAACTCGTCGCCAATGCCTTTTTTGCCGCGTTGGCCACAAGGCTGGTTGCGCGTTCGCTGGCTGTCATTATCGGCGTCGGCTTGCTGGCCCTGGTGCTGATGGCCTGGCATGGTGTCGTGCTTGGCGGCGGCGCCTACTGGGACAACACGATCGCGGCTCCCGCCCGGATCACCTTCTCGTTCTTTCTCGGGGTCTTTCTCAACCGGTATGCGACCGCGGACAGCCGGGACGGCAATCTCTATATGCTGGTCCTGCTGGTGCTGTGCGGAGCGCTGATGTGCTTCGATCCGGCCGAACATGTCCAGTTGTACAGTCTGGTGGTTATTGTCCTGATCTGGCCCTGGCTCGTTCTCGTGGCCTCGCGCTTGCGGCTTTCCGGTTTCTGGCGCTGGATTGCGCTCTTCTCCGGCAACATCTCCTACGCCATCTATGTCCTTCACACGCCGCTCATCCGCCTTTCGAACGCCGCGGTCGAAGCTGTGACCGATATCTCATGGAACGAGCACGGCCTGCCGTTCATCCTGGCGACATCCACCCTGATCATCGCGGTCTCGGCATTCGCGCATTATGTCTACGACAAGAATATCCGGGCCCTGCTGCGGTATTGGCTTTCACTTCGCCGCGCACGCGAGGGCGTGACCCAGTTCTAGGGTGAATTCAGTTCGAGGAGACCCCGGCTGACTTCGCGCCCTACTCCGCCGGCGTCCTCTCCAGCGCCGCCGCGCTGCCCTTGCGGCCAAAGCGCTGGACGACGAAGCGGCCAGCCTTCTGGCCGGGGACCTCGATCAGATTGTAGGTGATCCAGGACAGCAGCGTCACCGTCGGCAGCACCACGGCAACGACGATCGCGAAGCGCAACGGCGCCGCCAGTTCGTTTCCGTATTGGCTGATGAAAAACGCCGCGACGGGCTGCAGCACAAGCAGATGGATCAGGTAGATGCTGAAGGAAAGCTCGCCCATCAGATGGAAGAACCGGTTGCTGAGCGTCACGGCGATCGCCCGCGCCAGCGTTCCCGCCTTTCCCGGCAGCATGCGGTAGAGAACCAGCGCAAAGAAGCCCGCCACCAGCGCTTCGCGCACCAGAAGCTTGCCCAGCCCGTAGTCGCCGCCAAAGGGCAGCGCCGCCAACAGCAGCGCCAGTGCCAGGTAGAGGATCGGCCGCGGCTGGCTCTGATGCACTATGCCGGCCAGCAGCATCCCGCACAGGAAGATCTGCATCTTCAGCGGCAGGAAGGACGGCATCGGAAAATGGATCGACAGCAGCCGCATCGCAAACACAATGGCGCAGCCGACGGCCGCGACCAGGATGGCGCTCCTGATCCAGTCCAGCCTGCGCACCAGCAGCATGACGGCCGGGAACACCGCGTAAAACTGCATCTCCAGCCCCAGGCTCCAGTCGGGCAGCGGCGTGCGATAGGCGAGGTTCGGCACCAGCCCAAACAGGAAGGTGAGATGGGCAACGATGTTCTTCAGGCCGCCGTCGAGGTAGCGTTCGGGCGCCTGGTGCGATCGCGACAGGAAATCGTCGATGATGATCCGGCAATCGTAAAGATAGGGGCCAAGCGCCAGCGCCGCGAAAAGCATGACGTAGAACAGCGGCGCGATGCGGAAATAGCGGCGCGTCCAGAATTTCAGCCAGGTTTGCGGTCTTTGCCAGGGTTCCTTGTCCTGGCGCAGCTGATAGTGGAACACCATCAGGAAGCCGGACAGCATGATGAACAGGTCGACGCCAAGATCCGGCTCGCCGAGGACCGGAATTTGCCAGCCGGTCAAAAGCAGGCAGTGCCCGACAAGCACCCAGATCGCCGCAAGCGCACGAAGCCCGTCCAGGCATTCGATGCGCGACGACCTGATGATGCTGGTTTCGTAGCTAGCCATGTTGCACTGCAGCATGGAGCTTGCGGCGTGATTGTCAACCCATTGAAGGCAAACATGCTGTAACGACGGCAGTGTGTGCCTTGACGGAGGACACTGCGACCACCGGTGTGGGAGTCTGGCTTTAGCAATTTCGGGGCGGTCTTGTGGAACCTTGGCCAGCATTGGTGCTGCCGCGTAAACAATCTACCGCCAATCGCCCAAGGTCAAAGCTCATGAACATCATTGGGCTTCTGCGTCCGAGCTAATTCACTGCTATTGCCTCGATGCGCCTGCCAAAAATGTCGGCCATAGAGCGTGAATAGGTTGCGGTTAGGTGATCGGTGTCACGCCAGACAAAGACATTGCCGATAACCGCGGGACAATCGCCGCTGGGGCACACGATGTCATTGAAATCGACGAGTACCACATGTGGATAGAGCGCTGCGCGAGGACGACAGGGTCCGACCCTGCGACGGGCCTATACGGAATGGTGCAATGCCGGTCCCGAGGCATAGCTCGGGCTTCACTCCCCAATATGGGGTGTCGGCGATGACGACCACCTTGGAGCCCAGCGCCTCGATTTTGCGCCACAGTTGTACCAGCGTACCGCTGACAGGGACCTGCTTGCCGTCGTCGGAATAGGCACGAAGATTATCTCTCTGCCCCAGAATGACGATGTCAGGCTTTTGCTGTTGAATAGTTCGCATCAAGTATTGCCCCCAACTCAGGCAATCCGGAAACGGACGATCAGTATCCCGTACAGGATCATGGTCGGGAATAGCGGCAGCCAGGCTTGGCAAAGCTTTTCGCATTCCAGCCACGATCCGATGCTGTCCTGACAAAGGCTGGCACCCACTGTTCAGCATGCGAATCCCCAACCAGAAAGACCTTGAGTCCCCCGGTTGGGTCGCCAAACTGGCAACCGAGAGGCTCCACTCCGTCGGACGGCGGTCGGCAGCCTTCCCTTGTTGGCAGGTCCCTCTTAATCGTTGGCAACGACGGAGCATAGGCCTTCACTTTCGGCACGGGTGCGTTGGCGAACAATGCTTCTGGCGCCTGGATAATCGTCTGGATTGCTGGAGATCAGTGCTTGCTGTCGCGCAATCTCCATAGAGACCGCGCAGAAGGCGACCAGTGGCCCTAGCGGGACGGGAGCAATAACAGCGGCCAACCCGACGAACTTGAAACGTGACGGTGTCGACGTTTGCCGGAAACCGAAACGATCCTCAACATGAATCTTCGAAACAGCAGCCAGACCAACACTTGCGGCAAGAATAGCCAGGCCACTCCACAGGCCGATCGCTTCGCCTGTTTGTCGACGGATTGGGGAAGTCCGGCTTGGAAGACCCCCACCACCTTGCTCTCCGGAGCGAGTTTCGAAACGGCCTCCAATGTGTGAAAAACACTGCTATCGGCCAGTGCCAGAGATACAGCGAGTAGGAGACGTCGTCGAGGAACTGGAACGGCCGCGTCTTAAGCAGGGAAAAGGCGCTGAACAAGGATTGGCTTTGTCGATGACCAACGCGGTCGCTACGGTCGGCAACAATCGCCATGGCAATGCCGACGCCAAGCCCGACTCCAGGGCGGCCCGGCACCTTAGCCGAGGAAGCCAAGTACGCGCCGGCCTGGCCGGGGGGCATGGACCTCAAAAACCGGCTTGGCATCTATAACGCGCCCGAGCGGGTATGGGCGAAACATACAAACGAAGGACGCGATCTAGCCGGCGATAGCCATGCCGCGCCTAAGGACTGGCAACCATTGCCGGAGCGCTATCGGCTCGAGCGAGAGCGCCAGAAGCAGCGCAACCTCGATCTGTTTCGGGAGCGGGTTGAGAAACGCTGTCTGCAGGCCACACCGAGCCGCCAGGAGACGCACGGGCCGCATACTGTCGTCGGGCTACGGAGCCGAACCATGAGACATTAAGCCCGCCCATCAGGTCTTAGTCAGCAGCCTGACTTTTGAGAGCCTTCGCCGAGCGAGTTTGTGAGCGGCCTCGGCAAGGTGATTGCCATACGCTTCGGCTACGAACGCCAAGGTCATCAGGTCGATCAAGAAATCGTCGACTGCGCCCGCGACCACGTTTGACCGGCGCTCGATTTCAAGCACTACGGTGCGTGCCTCTGCTAACGCTGCCTGCGGTTCGCCCGCATCGAGTAGCGCTTCAAGTCTATCGAAAACCTTCACCTTAAACCCCGCGAGTCCACCCACGCGCACTGTCGATGCATGGGAGAATTTACGGGTGATCGGCCTTGTCGTCGAGGACGAAAGAAGCTGCAATTAGGTCATCGCCGTCAATGCGGCCGCTCTCTCCACCCATGATGGTTGCGACCTTCTGAAAGGTCTTGATGTCTGCCTCTGTGATGCACGCATCGCGCATCCTAGCCCTGAGCGAGGCCAATCGAGTATCGAGGGCTGGCGAAATTTCGACGTCATTCATCATTTTCAATCCTCCCTGGGCGCGAAGCGGAACTATTGCAAAAATGATCCGCCGCCCTCGGGAAGGAAGGCGGCGGAACCAAAGACCGGCGATGAAGAGACGGTGATCGGCGGTCGCCATTCAATTCAGCTGTTGCACAAGTGTTCCCTACCGTCCCATTTCTCGGACTTTTTTGTCTGAGTTTAGGACCTAGGTCTGAGGGCGATTTGCTGAGGTCGGATCGCGGAACATTTGCGGAGGCGCCACGTTGGCAGTGTCGTTCACGTCGTTGTATTGGGGAGGAGCTTAATTTCGAATGAGTTGAATGACGAGTACCTGGAATTTGTGTGCCCCAGCTGTTCACATGTGATGGTCAAGAAAGGCTCGTGGTTCAAGGTGATATCGAAGTTCAACTGCGACCAATGCGGCGCGAAGATCAGGCTTGGCTATCCGGCCAAGGTCGCACTTTTCGAACAAAAAAGGCAACGCATGAACCCGTCTGCCGGTGACACTCCAAGCGGCCCGGCAGAGCGTTGGGGTCAGCAACGAATCGATCTGCTCGAGGCGCCTCCTGCCTATGATGGAGAGGACGCCGACGAAGACGAGGACAGTGAGCCGGAGCCCAGGCAGGCACTTCATCATCGGGAGACGTTAAGCGCTAAGTTCGACGGGTAAACTAAAGCGCGGCGCTCAGCCCTAACGCGTGGTCGCAAGATCTCGAAAAGCGTGACGATCCCCTCCTACGACTTCCCGCATTCTGTTGTCGATTCGACTTCGAAGGCTGTGATTGGCCAGCATATGGAATTAATCGGGCCGGTCACGCGCATCGACGGCGACAAGGTGACCGTCAGCCTCCGGCCATTGGTGACTGTCGACGCCGAACACGTGCGCCTGATCGAAAGCCATGTGGCGCCGATTTTCTATTGACCCTTGAACCGCTAGCCTGTCGAAGAGATCGTCCCGGTCACCGTAGACGAAAACGCCGCTTGTCGATAAGGGGTAGTCCTAACAATGGCCAAGCTCTGTAATGGGCCTGCCCGCGTTTCGGTCATTTTTTTCGGCAGTCAGTGGATCGTCCAAATCGTTGAGCAAGGTCGACTCAAAAAGCGTGAATTCGAACTCGAACAAGATGCCAAAGGATTTCGCAGAAAGTGAGCGACTGCGCCTGGGATCCCCGCTCTAGCGGCCCAGAGGTGCCTTGAAAGAGTAATCAGCTCCGCTTCGTCAACGACGCCGGCCATAAAATTGGCTATTATCCGAGCGGCCAGTCTGCTCTGAGAACCGGCTGATTGGTCATGGGTTTTCATCTGCGCGAAAACTCTCCCAGAAAGGCCAATTCGTCAGGATCAAAAATGCCGGCATCCACGGCTTTTCGTCTGATCGGCATCTAGTTGTTCAGTCCCGGCATTTGATGGCTCGGATCGAGCTTGAATCGCTCAGGCTCTTTTGTCCAGATTTTGCAGATGAACTCGTATGGTGTGAGGCCTTTGAGGGTCTTGAGCCTTCGTCCGAAGTTGTAAGCACTGACAAAGTCGGCGAGATGGGCTTCGAGCTGCCGGTGTCTGTCGTAGTGATATCGCTGGAGCGTGGCTTCCTTGATCGTGCGGTTCATCCTCTCGACCTGCCCGTTCGTCCAAAGGTGCTTCACTTTGGTAAGCCGGTGCTCGATTCCGTTCTCCTGGCAGCGCATGTCGAACATGTGCGTCACATAACGCGCCGTCGGCCCATCGGGGTATCGCTGCGGGAAGGTGAACTGGATGCCATTGTCGGTGAGCACGGTGTGGATCTTGTAGGGAACCGCCTCAATCAGGGCCGTGAGGAAGGCCGCTGCCGAGGTCCGGCCCGTCTTCCTGACGACCTGCACGAACGTGAATTTGCTCGTGCGATCGACAGCGACACAGAGGTAGAGCTTGCCTTCGGCGGTCTGCACCTCGGCGATATCAATGTGGAAGTAGCCGATCGGGTCGCTCTTGAACTTCTTCTTGGCCGACTTGTCGCCTTCGACATCGGGCAACCGTCCAATCCCGTGACGCTGCAGGCAGCGATGCAATGAAGAGCGTGTCAGGTGCGGAATGGTCGGCTGCAAGGCGTAGAAGCAATCATCCAGAGGCAGGAGCGTGTGTTTGCGGAACGCGACGATGATCGCCTCCTCCTCGATCGACAGCACCGTCGACCTTGGTTCTTTCGGGCCAGTCGGCACATCGGTGACCGAGGTCCGGTTCTTCCACTTCGCCACCGTCTTCTGGTTGATGCCGTAGCGCCTGGCCAGAGCTCTCAGGCTCTCTTGACTATGTTGTATCGCTCGACGGATCGCCTCAGTCGTCGTGGCGCTCCCGTGCAGAACCTGGCCCATAGCGCTTCCCTTGATTCGTGCGACAATGGTGCACCATCAAAGTGCGGGATCAAACAGCTAGTCCTCCTCCTCCCGAAAATCTTGCAGGGAAGCGTGGCCTAAGTCCTCCTCGCCGCGCAAGTGCTTCACACGGCCGATCAGCCCTGGCTTGACCCATTGCGTCGCCGGTCGCTTCATGCCCGCTGGCGCCGGTCCTGCATGCTCCTGAACGCGCTTCCACCGACGTTTCTCGCATCTCGCGGTTCAGAGTGATGAAAGCCGAGCCAACATAGCGCCCAGTGCCGCGCTCGGCCAGCAGCGCGAAGGATGCTTGCCTGGTTCACGCTCGACGCCCAGCAGATCGAACTCGCCGATCGCGTGGCATTTCGCCTTCAACCAGTTGGTCGACGTTCCTGTCCCGCAGATCGTGGCCGTTTAGGTGGAGAAGATCGAACGCCACGAAATACAGATCATGCTCCCGGCGGGTTATCGCCTTGCGCAACTCACCGAAGTCGGACAGTCCGGCCTCATTCAGGTTTCTCGCCGGCGATGATCGCGCTCTCTACCTCTAGGTCGCCGGCCGCCTTGGCGAGGCCACGATACTTCGACGTCCAGTCCAGCACGCGCCGGGTGAAGATGCGGACGCCCTCATCGTCGATGATGATCTGGGAACGATAGCCCTCGAACTTGACTTCGTGAATCCATTCGTCGCCTTCAGGAGGCTTCTCCATAAGGGTCGGCAGCAAAGGCTCGACGAACTCATAAACACACCCACACCCGCCCATTCAATTAGCAGGTGCTGAAATGGTTCCCACTTGGGAACCTTTACGCCGCAGCCGGGTTCGGTCGGTCATGACACGAATTGCAGATCTCGGACCGCCACCTTTCCCCGGCAAACCTCAGAGGCCCGGCAACGGCCACGACCATTTTCACGAATGCCCAATATGCGGTCAGCGCGTCGACCGGCGCGACATTCGGCAAGTGTTGTGGCACGAGCAGCCCGATCATGAGCCGCTTGAGCTGGATAATTAAGGAGCGGCCGAGTTGCCGAAGTATCATGTCGAGGAAATGAACGGCGATGCCGTCACGGCTACCCACGTTGTCAACGCGACAACGCCTCTAAGGGCAGCCCAGGAAGCAACGGAAAGCAGCGTCACATTGCGCACAAACGAGGCGGTGTGGATCAGAGTGACCGACGAGAAGCGCGGCCACATTTTCGAGTACGCCTTCGCGGCTAACTTGGTGGGCTAGGCATGGCAACGCCAGCGTCAAGATGAGCGGCACAAAGTCTAGTTGGCTTCATGCACTGGACTGAACGGCTTTCTCGTCCCCTGGAGATCGGACCTCCATGGACGATCGGAGCCCGCTGCCTTAAGTGGCGGGCTTTTTCGTGCGTGTCGGAACTTTGCGATATACGGGTGGTTGTGGATGCAGCGTCTGCGCCTCCCGGGCTTAAAGCCGCTGGCCAAGGTGCGGATCTTGGTCGGCCCGCGCTTCCCTTTCGATAAGCGGCGCGGGCCACTCTTTCGCTTACCGGCAAGCGTTCTTCCCTAGCGGAATGTATATGAGTGGAACTTAATAAAAGGAGGCGCTTTATTCACTCATGAGCACACGCGGCACAAACTTCCTTCACAAATGGATTTCCGGGAACGTCCCCGAAACGGTCAGCGCCGACATTATCTCAGTCGCCGAGCTGACGCACAAGCTGTTCGCCGATGCTAAGGCGCTCGGGATCAAGAGCGTCGAGATCGAGGAAGACGCCGGCAGTGTCTATGAAACTATCCTGGACGCGATCGTGCATCACACCGCCGGCTTGGCTGGCTGATCCAGATGGCCGAAAAACCGGAGGCCACGACCTACGTTGTCAGCGTTTTTGACAAGCCGCACTAGCGAACCGTGCTTACCACCAAGGACAAGCAGAAGGCGTTCGATATGGCCAAGGAGATTGGCGACAATGTGCGGGTTGAGGAGATCACGCCGAAGGGGAAGAGGCGCTAGGTTTTGGAGGCGAACGTGCAAGGATCGCCTTCCAATTTTCCTTGCTGCAGACCTTCGGAACGCACACCTTTATCCGGTGCGGCCCGGCACCTTTGGCCGAGGAGAGCCAAGTACGCGCCGGGCCTAGCCGGGGCATAGACCTCAAAACCGGCTTGGAATCTATAACGCGCCAAAGCGGGCATGGGCGAAACATACAAACGAAGGACGCAATCTAGCCGCGCGAGATTGGCGGTGTAGGACAGCGGGCAAGGCTAACGCGCGCTGGCGGGCTTCCCTGTGTCGGTCTATTTGGTCGGCGGTTTCATCATCACGCGCAATTGCATTTGGTCGATCGTTGCGACGATGGCAGCTGCCAATGCCTCGGCCTCGTCCATCAGACCCGGCCCATAGAGACCATTCACCGCTTCCTCGCTCGGCAGCACGCCAGGCGGGCAGTGATCCTCGATTGTGCGCCGGATGAGCGTCAGCGCTGCCCGGCAATCGTCGGCTTCGATCTTCATAGCCATTGAAACATGCAACTCGTCTCAAATGTTCCGGAACTATTTAAGCGCATGCTAATTGGATCCCGTCGCTGGAGTGTGTGTGCATGCGTAGAAGTCCCAGCCCTGGAAGGCTGAAATTCGTCCCGCCGCAACTGCCGCGCCTGGTCGAGACGCCGCCCGAAAGCGATGATTGGATCCACGAAATCAAGTACGACGGGTACCGGACGCAGGTCATCATCGACTGGGACGGCGCGCGGGCATACACGAAGACCGGGATTGGCTGGACGTTGCGCTATTGGCCGATCGTGACAGCCGCCGAGGCGCTCGGTGCACGGTCGGCAATCATTGATGGCGAGGTCATTGCACCGACACCAAACGGCGCCCCGGATTTCTATGCGTTGCGCTCGGCGATGGCCTGGAATGCCGAACGGTTGGCATTCGTAGCCTTTGACCTCCTGCACCTCGACGGTAAAGACTAGGGCGCTGCCGATCGTTGAGCGGCGGGCGATGCTTTGGGATCTGGTCAAGCCGGCAGACGGTATCATCCAATTCAGCGAGCATGTTGACGGCGGCGGCGCTGCATTCTTCCAAGGCATTGAGAAGCTGCGCCTCGAAGGCATGGTGTCGAAGCGCCGCGGTGCGCCCTACAGGAGCGGCGAGTCCGACGCCTGGCTGAAAATCAAATGTTACGAATTCAGCGAACTCGACCTGCTTGGCGTCAAGCGTGAGCCGGGCAAGCCCGCCATGGCCTTGATGGGGCAAGGCGGCAAGTATGCAGGGTCGGCGTTCATCACGTTGCCGAACGATGTCCGCGAACGGCTTTGGAAAGGGTGCAGGCCGCGCGAGAGGCACTGGATGGTGTTCCGAAGGCGATGACCGGTGTCGAGTGGCTGAAGCCCGGTATCAAGGCGAGGGTCAAGCATCTGCGGGGCGAGGCAAAACTGCGGCATGCATCGGTAAAGGGCATTGTCGATGACGGAACCTAAGACCAGGGTCGAGCTTATGACTCGATGAGCACCCGCGGCATCAAGTTCCTCGACAAATGGATGGCAGATCATCTGCCCGACGCCATAAGCGACGATCCTGTCGCCATCAGCGATCTGGCCGACGAAGTTATGAGAGCCGCCGACAGTGCGGGCATCGGCGTCGGTGAGATCACTGAGGAAGTGAGCAGCGTGTTCGAGGTCATCCTCGACGCGATGCAACACCGCGACGGCAGCTTGGCAGACTGATCGTCACCGCGAGATATGGGCCAGATAGGAAAAGGCTGGACGTTCCAATCGCTGATCGATGACAAGATGACGGTGACGGCGTACTGCCACAAACCGGCTTGTCACCATAAACAGGAACTCAACCTTACGAAGCTCCGCGACCGATTCGGCCCGGATGCGCCGGCCATGGAATGGGACATACGGCCGAAGCTTCGCTGCAAGAAATGTAACGGGATCGACGTCGGCCTGATCTATACGCCCGACACCAGTCCGACCGGTTATGGCAAAGCGAAGGACAGCTAACCCGCGATCGCCATTCCAATTCCAACGCCTAGGCCTGTAGCGATCCCTAGAGAGCGAGCTTGCCGACCAGATCGAGGGAGAGGCGCGGACAGGGTGCCAAACGTCCTGGCGGGCTTCTCTGAGGGCAGCGGAAAGGTGCAATGTAGATCGAAACCGCGAATCTGTGAATCCCCCTTCCTTGGATACTTCAACGCAAGATGCTGAGAAAAAGAAAACCGCTTCGCATTAAGCATCCGATCGAACCCGCGATGAGCAGGACAGCGGCCCAACGAAGCTTGAGAGCCGAGCGTAGTTGGCGCTGTAAAACCAAGTGCGGCAGCAACGCCGCCGGCGGCAACCAAGGCCGGCGCCTTCATTGCATCCGAAGCAAATGTCTGAATTTGGGAAGTGTGCATTCGGGCTGCTTCTTCGCGTCGGCTGAACGTCAGCCTCGCCTCTGCCACTCGCTTTTCATACTGGTCGACCGTTTCGTCCATTGTTCCCTTCCCTCAAAGAATGGTGCAAAGGAAGCGCGCAGCTTTGCCACCGCAAGGGCGCGCTTGACGATTTCAGCAGATGGAAGTGGCGAACTCCGGACGCGCTTACTAGCCGCGCGGTCTGGCTCTCGGTCCTGGCAGGCTTTCATACTGATTTGCGGCCAATCTGGCGGATCGCCGATCTCTTAGCCACATGGACTTCTTTTTTCTTGCCAGTATCTCATCGTGATCGTCATCCGCGGTCGCTCGGCCTTTCATCGCGGCAATCTGATAATCGGCTCTATTCGTTCGATAGTCTTCATTTTGAACAGACAACATCGTTCCTCCCAGTTCAAGGCGCCTCCCTCCCTTTTTTGGCTGACGGAGACACTAGCTGCCGATGCATCGTAGGAGTCTACCAATTGTGGATTGTATTAAAATGATACACTCCGCTACGCCCCTGGCTTCCTCAGCCTCACGCCGGGGCCGCCGCCATTCTCAGCGATGAACTCGACGCCGGCCGATTCGAGGGCAGAGCGTATAGCGGCCAAGTTGTTGACCGATGGTACCCGGCGCCCCTTCTCAAAGTCGCGAACCGAGCTTTCACTAAGGTTGGATTGGTCCGCCAACTTCTGTTGCGACCAGTCAAGCAAGCCTCGTGCTGCGCGCGACTGGGACGGCGTCATCGACATTACTGCTACCTCTCCCGTTCCGCGAAATTCGTCTACCATAAACGAAATCCGTTGACACGGCGATTGTTTAACGGTTTACAAGAACTGTAAACGTTTTTCGTTGAAAGGACGAAACCATGCCGAACACACCAGTTCCGGCGGCCGGCGAAGCTATGCCCGCTGCCGAGGGAGGCCATATCATCGGGAGATTCTCCCGCCGACCCATTATCGTCATGGGCGACGTCGCCAAGGCATGAACCCGCGCGTCTGGCGCCAGTCTGTCGAGAAGCGCCTCAACGATCTCCTAGACCGCGCCATGAGCCTGATAACGGCACTCGATCTCATGGAGGCGGATTGCGATCTGGAAGACACAGCCGACGACGAGCCATCACTCGGCTGCCTCGATGATCTAGAGCTAGATAACTGCGACGACGAGGACGGCCACGACGCTGAGCCAGATCAATGCGACTGCGAACCCGTCACTTGGGAAACTGACCAGTCGCAGGAAGTGCTGGTGTCGCTATGAGTAGCCTAAGCAGATTTCAAAGCGATGTCGCCCAACTCTTCGCCAAGATCGCCGAGACGCGTCGCGAATTGCCGACCCTTAAGGATAGGCTTCGCACTGCTGACGAATTCCGGCACAAGTTCATGGCGTCCAGGCACAGCTTCGGCGGTGAAAGTCGCAAGACTTCGATCTGCCGGGCAATCGTGACGGCGATCACTGCGCCGCCTTGACTAATTGCCGCCATGACCGGGTTTATTAGCACCGTCTTAAATGATATGCTCGGCTGTCTTCATTGAGAGACATCCTGGTGTTTGGGCCCGGCGGCTTCAGCTTCCGGGCCTTTTTCCTCCGCGATATCCGACTGCTCGCTGTCTCATCGGTGGCGGGCTTTTCTTATGTGGCAGAAAAGTCACGCAGCTCGAATATGCAGAGCTTCAACCGCTGCGAGCTTTTTTTTCCAGCTAAGTGAGGCGTACCGTCGTCAGTGGGGCAAAGAAGGGGAGCCGCCCCTGAGACTCCTCCCGAACTAACGCCCGCAGCCTCACGGTTGCGGGCCTTCTCATTGCTCAGCCCCTACGTCTCGACGCCGAGCTGCGGAACGCAAACGTCGTGATGTCGTCACGGGAAATCCCGATGTCGCTGAGCATGTCGTCTGGTGACTCTCTCAACTCGTCCGTTGCCTTCAACAGCGCCTTCTGCTCGGCTCGATGACGGAGCCAATAGGCAAGGGGACCAACTGCGACAAGAGGAAGATTCACAAGCATAGGAAGGTTCACAAGCATTGGAGCACTCCCTTCACCGCTGCAGGAAACTGCACGTAGCCTACGCCGATACGTCGATGGCGTCTGTGACAAAATTCACAGATGCCTCGCGCTGGCGGGCTTTTTCATGCTCCTTCAGCGGCCGATCAGGCTTGTCGACTTGAGAGTAGCGTGATGATTTAGGTCATTCTTGCGAGAAGTTGACAATGACAAGCGATACGCCGCGACGGCCTCTCGACTACCACGACCCGGACTGGCTCGCGCTGCGGGAGAGGGTCTTGAGCGCGACGGCCGCAAGTGTCGGAATGGCTTGTCGGTTGACCTGCTCAACATCCATCATTGGAGACCCTCGGCGACGGATGCTGAAGGGGTGACCAATTGGGGCTACAGCGAAACCGGCAATCCATTGCTTGTTCCTGAGAGCGCCTTGGTGACATTGTGCCGGCTCTGCCACAGTGTTCTTGAGGATTCTAGACGGCGCCTGGTAAAGCTCCGCGAAGGCGCCGACGCAGAACCTGAACCTGGCCCTCCGCTCACCGAAATGGTCGGTTCGCGCAACATCTTTCAGCTTTGGGAATTCAAGGGGCGTACAGTACCGTTTAAGGCGCTCAAGGAGTCATGGCTCCAATCGCCCACCCACTTCATGCGGGTTGAGCGCGTGGTGATCAAGAAGTGGCCATACGGATTTGCCTGGGGTTGCTATGTTCGCGATGGCGTGGCTGGCGAACAGCTGCAAATCAATGGTGCAGGAACCTATAGCTGGCGTCTGGTCGATGACTAAGGCTATGGTGGAATTTCTCTTGCCGGCATGTCGCAACCATGTCGCACGGCCTTGCCGATAGCAGGCGGGAATTGTTTGTAATCAATGGTAGCCAGTAGCAACATAACGCAACATGAAATCGATCAAGTCGCGACCTTTTCCCCCTGCCAAGCTATTGTTTTTGCTTCGGAAAAATATGGTGCCCAGAGGCGGATTCGAACCACCGCGGCTTTTCAGTCCGCTGCTGGCGATTGATTTCGTTTAGCTTTTTGGCGACATGTCGCATCTATGTCGCATCAAGCGGCCGATATCTGGACTGGTAGTAGGCCGCGGTTTTGATGTTGGCTAGGCTTTCATCCAAGCGTCATGGCCATCACCAGAAACGTGACGGCGGTCGCGAAAATTGGAAAGAGCAACCAGCGTGCTTGGCCAACGCTTTTATCCATCTGTCTTCTCCGAATTTGGGGAAACAACGCCCCTAGGCTTAAGCCGATCCGTCTAGTCCCCGAGTACGACCATCGAGTTTCAGCGACGGCACTTGGTCCGATCCGGCATCAGACTGAAGTCTGGTGCAGGAACATTCGATCTGAGTTCGAGTTCGTTTGGCAGGCGAACAGGCGTGGTGCCGTCGCCAGGTTACCAGAGGAGAAATAGATGCGAATGCATTTCACAAGCGCCGCTGCGGCGCTCTTGCTGTTGGCCGGCGTAGGCGCCGTGGCAGCACAGGATGTCGTCATCACACCGGAACAGGACACGGTCGTTCGCGAATACGTGAAGAAGCAGCCGCTCGCGTCGGTTAAGCTTCCGGGCGTGGAGCTGAATGTTGGCACCGCTCTTCCTGACACGGTGGAACTTCATGAGGTTCCCGACGTCAAATACCGCTACGTCGTGGTCGACAATCGCACGGTTCTGGTCGACCCAGGCACCCGCAAAATTATCAAGGTCTACGACTGATCGAATTGCTGTAGCCCGCCGCCAGTTGTGGCGGCGGGCTGCGAATTCACCACGCGACCTAGGACAATGGAAATGTTGAATGACGTCGAGATTTCGCCAGCCCTCAAACCCGCGTGGCTGATCTCAAAGCGACAATGCGCGACCGCATAACAGAGACGGATATGAAGGCCTTCAAAAAAGTTGCATCGATCATGGGGGACATAAGCGGCCGGATTGACGGCGATGACCTCATTGCTTCGTTCCTGCAGGACGGCCAGCAACGAGATCCCGAATCCAATCCGACATCCATGAGACTCGCGGCCGGGGGCGGCGAGCCTTGAAATGCTGATTTCGTCCGATTTCACAAGGCTTGCGCGATGCCTGACTCTCAAAAGCAGACTCGGCCTTGTCTCTACGGGAAAATTGATGAACGAGCTTGCCATTCGAATCCACTTCCGGACGGCTGATGGCGGGATCGAAGATGCCCGCGATATCCGAGCGCCGGTCAAATCCGGATGATGCGATCAAGGCCGAGCCGTCTTGGGTACCCAAGCGAAAGACTCAATCTCGAAAGTACGGGTGAGTTCTTCGTCGCCGTCGATCACGCTGACAAACTATTCGCCGCCGGCTTCGATCAATTCAACATGGCGCTGCTTGTTGACTTGGACGTCGTCCATCGCAAGCTCTTTAGAAAGCAACGGGAAACGTCGATTTTTACAAGACCCATCCGGCGGGATTTTCAAAATCAGCAGCTAGGCTGCCGAGACATTTATTAGCTGCCGTTCCTGCCACCGAGTTGCTAGCGCAACCCCTGCATAAGGGCTTCGAATATCGGAACTGGATTCGAATGTCGGCGGGGATCATGCTTTCAAGGATCTCTCGCCGTTCGTCCAGGGCCATGTCACGCAGATCGTGGCCATTGAGGTGGAGGAGATCGAAGGCGACGAAATAGAGGTCGTGCTGCCGGCGGGTGATGACCTTCCGCAAAGTTGCAAAGTCTGACAGGCCTTTGTCGTTGAGTACGATGATCTCGCCGTCGATGATCGCGCTTTCGGCGCCAAGCTCTGCGCTGGCGGCGGCAAGGTCTCGATATTTCGAAGTCCAGTCCAGCCCTCGGCGGGAAAGATGCGCGTGCCGTCCTCGTCGATCACCATCTGCGATCGGTAGCCGTCGAACTTGACCTCGTGAATCCAGTCGCTCCCCTTTGGTGGTTTCTCCACGAGGGTCGGCATCCAATGGATCGACAAACTTCAAACGCATGAACTGACCCACGCCCGGCGGATTCAATTAGCACGCGCTTAATTAGTTCCGGAACATTTTAACGAATCATTGACCGCGCTGTCCCAAAATAGGACGGCGCGGTCAAATCCTACCCGGCTGCGCAGGCGGCTCCGACAGCCCCAACCCAAGCCGCACTGTCGGAGCCGCTCCCACACCCATCCAAAATACCAGCAATGGTTGAATCAACGGTTTACGACACGTGCTTTCAACGATGGGCGTAGGCTTACTCGTGCGATTTCTTTTTGCCTCTGCCGTTGCTTTTCAAGAAAACGAGCTTGTCTGAATAGCCGATCCGAACTCGCCGCATCCAGCGAAACCGGCGATCACTTTAAGCCAGGAGTCTTATGACGACTGGAATAAAGCAATAAGGACACTCGAACTTAATACAGGTCACGCATTTCGTCAGAGAATGGGCATTTGGACTGCACTCGCCTGTGCTTGAGGAAATTCAGCCGATAAGGGTTGGTTGCCCACGCGTGGGCAAGTCATACTTTCTTTGCGGCGGCTTGCGCCACCTGTGTGTGCAGCCTTGCGGGCCCGCGACCAAAGGCAGGACGCGGGCCCGGCCAAGTCTTGCGGACCCTGGCCAGCAGCAGTGCTGCTGCGTAATCAACCGATGGCCTTATATGCTGTTCCGCTAACACAACGAAAAAGCCCGCCACCGTCATGGGGCAGCGAGCAATCGGTCTGGAGTAGCTGGAACGAGCCAGCGCATGTGAATGAGCGGTGAAGGGATTTTCAAACTCCTAACGCAATCGGCGATATCGTCGAGCCGGCAGTTGAAATCAGCGGCTTGTTGACCATAGGCGGCGCCCTCTTGAAGGCAAAAATCCTGAAACCCATATCGACCTCGCGCGGAGCTGGTGTCGGCTCGCGTTAACACAAAGCTCAATGTTCGTTCGACTTGGAGGAACAGATGAACGATCGGATGTTTCAAAACGCCGTCTTCGTCAAAAGCGGTAAGGACCTTGTTCAGGAAATCGCGTGTCTCGAGGACGCTCTGGAATTTCTCTATGAATGGCCGAAGGACAGGCGCGGCCCCATTCACCAGACTGCATTGCGCGCCTGCCAGCGGGCTTTCGATAGCGACTATCCGCTGTCCGCAGCCAGAGACGCGTTCAGCGGTTTTGCCAAAGCAGCCAAAATCCTTGAGGAAGTGTCCATGACAATGCCGTGGATGACAGGCAAGGGTCGCCAAGGCGGAGGAGTGACGGCCTGATAGGAGGTCATGATGCTATCGAAACCTTTCGAAAAGCCAGTCCGGGTGTGGGTAGGATTAGGCTTTCCACGCCAACTCAACACGGTCGCAGACGCTTATCAATTCGCAGCGGAATGGTGTGGCAACAGCCCGGAGCAGAAAGCTGCTATTCGCGCTTGCAAAGCCGCGCTGATTGGCGATGTCGACCCGGAGACTGCACGAGGCGTCTTCATAGCGTTCGCTCGCAAGAAGGACATTCTCATGGAGGACGGCATTGAGCCTGCGCCTGCCAGGAAGCTGAGGACGCACCACGTCTAAAAATCGAGGCGGCTGCCATGACCGTGGCCGCCTTCCCAGCTAGGTCAAGACTCATTGATCCAGAAGATGAAGGCTGCGAGCGGGATTTGGCGGCGGGGCAAATCCTCGATCACTGCCGCAGCAGTCTTGTGATCATTGGCCTGGCTTGCACCCATCTTTATTGAAGATGGTGACCCAGCCCAATGCTTGGGCTGATATTGAAAGCGCGCTACAATCCGCGTCGGCGGACCGGCATATCGGCTTCCCGGACAACGATGTCCTCTCAGGCGCTTTATGCCTCGAGCCGAGGGCTTTGATTGAGCGCCCGCGGCACCAACTTCCTCCACACGTGGATTTCGGCCAACGTCCCCGAGACCATCGGCCCCGATATCATTTCGGTAAGCGAATTGGCCGACAAGCTTTTTGCTGAAGCGAAAGCGATCGGCATAAGTAGTGTCGAGATCGAGGAAGAAACCGGAAGCGTCTATGAAACTATCCTCGATGCGATTGAGCATCACAACGCCGCCTTGGCTGATTAAAGCCATGCCCTGCAATACCAGCGTCTGGGTCGCATACTGTCTCGTCGGCATCGTGGTAGCGCTGGTGGTGATATGGTCGATGAGATTGTAGTGGCCGCCGCTTGCACGGCGAAGAAGATTGCGCAACGCCTCGCTGCAGGATTTTCGCGAGGAGACGTAACGGTTTCGTACCATCTTTTTTTATTGAATTCCCGATTTCGGCGGACTTATAAAAATGGACATTTCCCATTGCTGTTGGAGGAGAATTGCAATGGACAGCGTATACCTGAATGACAACGTCCGACCTAGCGTTGAAGTGGCCGAAGCCTGTGGGGAATGGTTCGTCCGAGTGGTCGAGGAACACCAAGAACTTACCCGATCATTCGAGCTTGAATCGTTCGCACTAGCCTTTGCGGAAGGCCAGCGGATTCGCTTGGGGCTAGATAAGATCACCCGGCTATAAGCGCTGACCTCCGTTGCGCTACAGATTGGATCCTGAAGACTTCATTTGGGGGTCAAACATCA
The DNA here is from genome assembly GCF_016836705.1 of Mesorhizobium caraganae. Lineage (GTDB taxonomy): Bacteria > Pseudomonadota > Alphaproteobacteria > Rhizobiales > Rhizobiaceae > Mesorhizobium > Mesorhizobium caraganae. Next base: position 157,026 of record NZ_JAFCGY010000007.1, read on the forward strand.
ATTCATTGGAGTTGGTGGCGACGTTGAACAACGATAGAGACGAACATCTTTGGGCTCTTGACCTTGACGCTCTACGCAAGGCTTTCCGTAAGTTCGCTCAGGAACACGACATCGCGGCTTCCGAGTGGGGCGAACAAGCCCAGCGGTTTCTAGAAAAACAAAGAGACCGGACGCGCGAAGCGACCGCTACCCCAACAATTGGGAATAGCCGACCGGTGCGGCCCAGGGCTGTTGTTGGGGGGTGCAGGCCGCATTAGATCTCCTCCCCGCGCTGAACAACGTATTAGATATTAGATTGCGCAACTAAGCATTTCGGCCCTACTCAGCCTTAGGACGCTGCGGCCCTGTCATGTTCGGCTGGATGAACGGCGCCCTCTTACCGGTGATGGTCTCGATGGACTTCAACAGCGGTCCGTGGACCTCACGAAGCGCTTGGTAGTGCTCGCTGTGGTACGCCAGGAGGGGACCGACGATGCTCTTGGGAGATCGCCAACGGCCAGAACCAAACCTTCCAAGCAGCTTTCGCAGGACGAAATCGAGCGCTTCCTCGTTGCAGCAGAAGCGAAGAGCAGGCGAAAAACCCAAATGTGGTCTTGGTCCCCCATTGTCCAGTCTCGCTGCGGTGGAACGGGTTGTCATAATGCGCGTTGCTCCAAAAGCTAAACAGGGGAGAACGCAAAAATGGACGAGGATCTCCGTATGAGACTGAAGGAACTCAGCGAAAACACTCGTCTGTCAGTCTCGTCAATCAGCGCTTGTACGCGCTTCAACAAAGGCTAGACGATTGTCTAAGAGTTCTACGCGAACGCTATCTTTGTCGGGGAGTGCTCTCAAGCAACGCGGGCAAGCTGCGCCCCTTTGTAAGTTCTTGAGAGATGGCAACTGAGCTGCCGCCTTTCGGTCGCATGGCTTCACCCACAAACGTCAAAGCGGGCAAATCCGGACGTTTGCGGAAGGGGCTCCTGTACGTCGCCGTTGCTGTGGTCGCAAGCTTGCTGACGGTGGTCACCATAAATGTAATTCCAGACCAGCGCGTTGTGCAATCGCCCGTGCCCCACCGTTTTTACGCATCGGATCCACAATTCGCCAAGACGATGAGCAGCTTCTCGCAAGGGCACATCTTCAGTTCGAACGCTGTCCAGACCCTCGTCAACGGGGACGAGATTTTTCCTTCTATGCTCCAAGCAGTCCGAGCCGCTCATTCGACGGTCGATATGGAGACCTATATCTACTGGTCTGGGGCTGTCGGCTATGAGTTCGCGACGTCTCTTGCCACGAAAGCAAAAGAGGGCGTTGAGGTCCGCGTTCTGGTCGACTGGGTCGGGAGTCTTCCGTTCGATGAAGACCTCATCCGCATCATGGCAAGTGCCGGCGTAAAGTTCGAGCGCTATCGGCCCATCCATTGGTATACGCTTGATCGCGTAAACAATCGCACCCACCGCAAGTTGCTGATCGTGGACGGACGGGTCGCATTCACCGGTGGCGTAGGCATCGCTGACAATTGGAGAGGAAATGCTCGCAACCCCGATGAGTGGCGCGATACCCACTACCGAATTGAAGGACCGGCCGTATCAGCTTTTCAGACGGCGTTCGCGGAAAACTGGATGGAGACAACCGGGGAGACGTTGCAGGGTGAGAAGTTCTATCCTCCGCTCCAACCAGCGGGAACACTGGGCGCCCAGCTGATCCTGTCCTCGCAGCCGAATGGCTCGGCGGACATGGAACTGATGATGTTGGCAGCGATCGCCGCTGCTGAAGATCACTTGCGTATCGGGATGGCCTATTTCGTACCGGACGACATCGCCCTCGAGCAGATCCTGGACGCTAGGAAACGAGGCGTATCGGTTGATGTTATCGTGCCCAGTTCCATTACCGACGTGCCACTGACCCGAAAGAGTTCGCGGTATTTCTGGGGCACATTGCTTAGAGCAGGTGTTCACATCTTCGAGTTCCAGCCCACGATGTACCATCCCAAACTCTTGATCGTTGACGACGTCTGGGCGAGCTTTGGTTCAGCCAATTTGGACGAGCGTTCCTTGCGTCTTAACGACGAAGCCACGCTGAACGTTTACGGCAAGGATTTTGCTCGGACGCAAATCGATTTGTTCAATCAAGATCTTGAGCGGTGCAGGCAGATCAGCCTAGAAGAATGGCAGGCTAGGCCCCTCAGCGAAAAGGTTACAGACTGGTTTGCCAGTTGGCTGAGGTCGCAGCTTTGACCGGTGCGTGGCCCGACTACCCTCGGCAAGCACCCCGCATAATGCTGCGCTTGCCCCAACGGAGCCCGAGTCGATTGCGCAATGAAGTGCTTGTCTTACTCGTGACAAACCCGCCGGGGCTGCCATACCTTGGGACGTTGAGCCTCGCCCATTAGATCAGCAAAGGTTCCCAATCCCGAGTTAGTTCAGTCACAGATCAGGCTGACGTTACTGGAGCTCAGCGATCGCGAGGAACCAAGACGACAGTTGGGCATTCGAAGCGACTTTTGGGCAGACGGCTCCGGTAAGAGGGTCCTGAGTAAAGTCCGGGTGGCAATGCTCCCGCGGTCACGTGTCCTTCCCCCGGTGTTAAAAGACCCGCAGGAAGACGCCGAGTTGCCGAGCTAGAAATTAGCTGGTTCGCTGCCGCGCCAGGCGTCACAATCTGCAAGGCGCGGCCTAATGGTCGCGGCGAAACAACCATCCGCGACCCGGCAGAGTCGCAGTCTTGCCGCCGGCTGGGCAAGCTCAAACCGGCTACAGACGAATATCCAACGCTTGAGATCGCTTTCGCGGACCGCTCTCGTCGGTTGGAAATTTCAACGTCTCGCGAGCACGTACACGACCCTGAACGGTTATGGAGGCACCTAAAAAAGCGGGTGGCGATCCGAAAATCGCCACCCATTTCCTCGACATGAATATACCGGAACGTTTCCCCTGCGGGGCTACTTCGGCTTTTGAGATAAAACAGGTTGCATCACGCTATTTCGATAGGCGTCACCTAGGGCGCGCCGCCTAGCCAAAGCGGCAGAAAATTCAAGAAAAAGACTTTGCAGTTGTTTGTAGATACGCATGGCAATCTCCCTACAATGCGCAAGGCCTCGAAGCTACTGCCCAGGCCAGTGGAGAATGGTCAAGCCGCCCCCTGGCTGGCTGCGCGTTCGTTCACTCCCGCCTCGCCGAGCGCCGTGAGGGCGTCGTCAGTAGCCTTTTCCTCTTCGAGGGTCGCATCGAGCAGCTCGATCACATCCTCCTTACCTAAGGCGGCCGCCCAAGCGATCAGAGTTCCATACCTGGCGATTTCGTAGTGCTCTACCGCCTGCGCGGCCCCGACCAGGCCAGCATCCAACGAGGGCGAACCCTTATATTCCTCAAGGATTTCGGACCCTTCCTCAAGGATGCCATCAATGGCGGGGCAGGTTTTGCCGCGTGCGGGAACGCCGAGAAGTTCGAAGACTTCCTCCAGGCGCTCAACCTGTCCCTCCGTCTCTGCAAGATGTTTCTGGAAGGCGGCTGAGACTTGCTCGTCATATGCTCCTTTGGCCATCTTTGGCAGAGCTTTCAGAATCTTCTTCTCGGCGTAATAGATGTCTTTTAGTCCGTCCAGGAGAAGGTCCTCCAGGTCCTTATTGTTGCCATTGGCTTTTTTTGGCGTGGCCATGTGCAGTCTCCTTGTTCAAAAACGCCCACAATGAGCGATTCCGAAACTTCGAAAAATGCGCCGAGTTCCGTAAGGAAGGAGATTTCAAGTCGCACCTGGTTCGCTCCGGGAAACACGACGCTTTGTGACCGCTAGAGACCGGACGGCGGCCGTAGCCCCGCCGATCACTCAGACATTGCGATTTTCGTTTTTGGGCGCGCGCCCATGCGGCCTGAGCCACCTCCAGCCCAGCCTTCGCTGGCGCTCGGCGTCTTGAAATTATGTAGTGGCCAGTCGTCCTCTCGCCCTTTTATCGACAGAGTTGGGAACATTCGGCGCAACGAATTTTAAGGCGCTGATATTTGGGAGCGCCAAAATGAGGTTCGTTGCGATCCATGGACCCGACCCACCAATGGCTGGTCTTCGACACAGCAGCCGTAGACACGCCCAGTCATGCCGGCGCCAAACACGGTGAGGTGGCGCTGCGAAAGAAATGTCTGTGGCGACCGCCCGCCGAACTGCTGGTAGAGTTGCAAACCCGGCCGCGTTGCTCGCTCCGCCTGCGGGGCAAACTCACCGACGACGATCTCGATCGCATTGCAGGCAAGCGCGATCAGCTCGAAGGCAAGATCCAGGAGAGATATGGCATCGAGAAGGACCGGGTCCGGCGAGACGTTGACGACTGGTATTCGAGGCAAGGTTGGTAGACTCTCGCAGGGGCGCTTCGGCGCCCCTGATTTTCGTTAGCCAGCATCACCTCGCGCTTCGTCGACGAATCATCCCTGGCGTCCGATCTACAGTGGATGGGAAGCCGTTCAACTCCGCTGCTGGAGTCAAGCACTACCAGCACGTGGCAGCGGGCTCGTTTTCGCCACCCACAGCACTAGGTTCCTCTCAGGCAAAAGGGGGTTCCCAATGCGAGTGGCACGCGAAGCCTGGTCTCTTGGCAAGGATAGCATCCTCGGGTTCATCAACGATAATGCACTTAGCCACGGCGCGGCGATGGCGTTCTATGCCGTTACATCCTTGGCCCCCATTTTGTTGATCGTTGTTGCGATTGCCGGACTTGTCTTCGGGCATGACGCAGCTCAAGTCGCCTTGTCAGCCGAAATTGCAGGCGTGATGGGTACGCAAACCGGAGATCTTCTGCGCACCACCATTGAAAGCGCTTCTCATAGAACATCGGGCACTCTTGCCACGCTGGTAGGCATCGTCACTCTCTTTGTCACAGCCTCAGGTGTTTTTGGCGAAATGCAGCTTTCGCTTAACAAGATCTGGAAGATTGATCCTCCCGCCATGTCGTTGTCGCGACTGGTCCGGGCGCGGGCCGCCAGCCTTGGCTTGGTTGCAGCGTTGGGGTTTTTACTGCTTGTCTCATTGGCGGCGAGCACTGCGATTTCCGCGCTTGGCGCTGTTATCAATGACCATCTGCCGTTCGGCACATTCATCCTCGCCTTGATAAACGGCATTGTTTCATTCGTCCTGATTTCCGCTCTGTTTGCCGCGATCTTCAAAATTCTGCCGGACCGGTCTCTCGAGTGGCGCGATGTCGGAATTGGTGCGGTGGTGACCGCTTTGCTCTTCACCGTCGGCAAGTCCCTTATCGGCTGGTACATCGGAACCAGTGCAACCGCATCCTCCTACGGGGCGGCCGGCGCCCTACTGGTCGTACTGCTCTGGGTTTACTATTCGTCGGAGATCTTCTTGCTCGGCGCCGAATTCACGCGAGCCTATTCGGTGCGTCTCGGCAGTCGGTCCGACCTTCGACCGATAGTTGCGCAGAAAGCTTTGCCGAAGCAGGTATCAGATGTCGGAACAATTACCCAACGCGAGATACAGGCCTGGATTGTGATCACTGGCTTGCTGACCATCGTGGCGACAAGATTATTGCGATCGCGGCGATCTTAGCTGCATTCCCCACCAATTCTGTTTCCCTTGGAACGCAACCCGCGCATGGGCATTGCCTAGGAACAGGAGGTTCCTATGCCAAAATTTCGTTTTGAGACGACCGCGTCTGGCCAGACCACAGCTTTCGAGGAAGAACTCGCCAGCGCGGACATGGCCAGTCCGAGAGCTATCGAAAAGGCACGCGCAGCAATCGTGGAGGACCCTGGGAGCGAGCAATCGGGATCAATTACCAGGGTCTATGATGAAGCGGGGTATCTGGTTGCCACGGTCAATTTTTCCGATCTCTTGCCCGTCAATCCGGACGCCGCTTCAGATGGGATTAGCGATGCGCCTATCGAGGAGCCGGGCGTGATGCGATCTGGCTGACCGGGGCATACTAGCTTTGCACACGCGATCGCAATCTCTTAGAAGTGCGTCGAGGCGCCATTCTGTCGATGGCGCGAGAACATGAAACCGACCTATCGGCTGGGGTGGTCCGTAGCCAAAGCTTTGAAGAGCAGTCGCCAGCAGCGAAACGACGCTGCCTAGAACGTCGTCTGCGGTTAGGCCAGAAAAATAGACGAAATCGAACGCCAGTACCGCCATCGGCCCACAGCCAATAATTATTCAGACCACAGCCGAATTAACCCTTAGAGGGCGCTAATGTTCCGGCCTGGACCTGCTGTCGTAGCACGCTGCTCCGAGAGCTTGGTTCGCCTGATCCACTGTCAGTGCCTGCTCAGCGCGGACGCCTCAGATCGTCGCAAAGGTCAAGGAACATATTAGCCATCTTAAATGTTTGAATGCTTATGGACAGGCGAAACCTACTCTCAGCGGATCAATTACGAGCAGCACGATCCCTGCTGAACTGGTCGCGAGTGCGACTTGGCGCAAAGGCCAATCTTAGCGAAATGACGATCAGCGATTTTGAGAATGGCGTTAGGAAACCGCGTCCCAATAATATCGCGGCCATGCGCCAGGCGTTTGAGGACGCTGGAATTGTCTTCACTGTCGAAGGCACTCCATCGCTAGCCCACCCTGAGAGTGACAGCGGTCTCGCCACCGACAATAGAATGTGGCGCCGACGGCAGAGAAAAGCATAAGGCAGCGGCTGCGTTGCTGAAGAAGAGCCTCGGCAGAAAGGGCTTTCGACAGCCAAGAATCGCGTCACGCCAAAACGCATACCGGCGCGGGCTGAAAGCGAGCGAGGTATTATCTGTGATCAGACTGGCGCGGGAGCAATGCCGTCCAGCAAGGGGACTGCGAGACTGGCCACGAACCCGGCTGGGTGCGAAGTCGAATGTCAGCGAAGGAACGGTCCGGGATTTCGAAACGGGGAGGGTCTCCCCACTCTCGACAAGCTCTTCGCAAATCGGGCGTTGGAGGTGGCAGGCGTCGCCTCGATCGGTGATGGCGAGGCTGCCGATGGCGTCCTGGGGTTCAGCTCACTACTCAACCAGCGCCCGGATATTTCGGATGGCGAAACCGGCATCATCGAAAACAGCGTGGAAATCAGGCCTTTGGCTGGTTCACAAGCATTGGTAATCGCTGCCATCTTCAAGCGTCCAGGCTACGATTGACGACACTCATGGCCGCGTCTTCTTTTCCTGTCTCGTCGTGGAGCGAGGTGGATTCTGACCGTCCGACTGGTGGGTCTTGTCATTGACGTCGTCTACAGGACGCGTCAGTCCCATCCCACCCTTCGGCTTCTCGTTGCCAGCTGCGTCCTGGGAGAACGCCTCGGAAGGATCCGGACCAGTCCTGGCCGGATATTTGGTCGCTCCGGTTTCGCGATGGTTGTCGTCGTCGGGCATTTCGATCCCTCCTGTCTTATTGATCGATAACCCCACCAGACGTCCTGGGTGCAACGGGAGCTTGCCCGGCATCCTTGTCGGTCGAATCTTTGCGCTTGATCTCGGCGCCGGGGCTTTCCGGCTCCTTGATGATTGCCTTGCTAAGATTCTTGACGCTCGCCAAGGGGTTCCGCTGCTGATGGAACATTCCTTCTGCAGGTCGTTGCATCGCTACGCCTGTTTGAGAACGGATCGGTGGAAGAGCTTGCCTTCCCGTTCGCGGTTCCTGCCGAAACACACCCAACTTCCCGCACCCTCGGGCTGGGGTCGGGCAGCTCTTCGGAAAGAAGATCGGGATCCGGCGTCGAGGTGGGAGCGTCTAGCGGTGGGACGTCAGACGGCTCTGGGCGGCATTGCTGCCATTTTCACCATCTCCCGATACCGCGCCCAGCCGACAGGCCCGGAGAATAGTGCGAGTGCTACTATAAAAAGCTTTAGCTCTGGAGCTTTTGTCCAGCCGCCGCGTTAACGATCTGATTTCAGGGCGGTTTCGAGGCCATCAGTTGAGCGCGAAAACAGCGAATCCCGTTGTCGGGCCGTCAAAGCCAAGGCTAATTCAGGTGCTCGGGCCTGGTCTCATTACAGGCGCATCCGATGACGATCCCAGTGGCATTGCCACCTACTCCCAGGCGGGCGCCCAATTCGGCTTCGGCCTTTCCTGGACGATGCTATTCAGTTATCCCCTAATGTCTGTCGTGCAGGAAATCAGTGCCCGCATAGGCCGCACGACGGGACGAGGCATCGCCGGCAATATGCGACTGTATTACCCGAACTGGCTGCTCCAGTCGGTCGTAGCGCTGGAACCGCGCTCGTCGCCCCCAAGTGTCCGGAGGGCGACGAATTGCGCTCCTCTATCGGGCGACCTTGCATCGCTAGGAGGACCTCGTGCCCCATGCCCTTGATGTCGTGTCGGCTTTCAGCAACCGGGCATCAAGAGCTATCGAAGACACTGCCTCCGACCCACCTGCGCGGGAAGTCCCTCCGACAATCGTTCGACATTCTGGTCTCATGATCGTTTAGCGCCTAGCTTGTCGGCGGACCCCGATCGGCCAGCGTTTCGAATCAGGCGCTTTTGCGATCAATATCCCTCTGGGCATTGTGCAATGTAGACCCGGCCGTGACGATCGCGATACCTGCATTGGCCAGCTTCGCTGGCATGACCGATTACGGCACCGGCCAAGACCCCGGCCGCTCCGCCCACCACGGCGCCTTTGACCGGATCGCCAGCTACCGCGGCACCAATAGCAGCACCCCCCAAGCCACCAACTGCCGCGCCTTGTTCCGTGCGCGAACAGGCTGCCAGCGGAACCAGCATCATCAATATGATTACAGCATTTTTCATTGTGCACTCCTCCGATTTCGGCCAGCGTTCGATAAATAGACCTTTCATCGTAGGCCAAAGAAACTAAGTATAGCGATCACGATTACAACCGCTCCGACCAACCATATAATGCTGTTCATGATCCATCTCCTGGATAATGGGGAATTTAACCTCAAGAACACAGCGCTTCCTGCGGGAGTATTGTTGGCGTTCCAACCCTCAGCAAACGTGCCCAAGTCCGTTGGGTTCCCTTATGGGACCACGGTCTTATTAGCGTAAGACGAAAGGCTGAATGCTGCCCAAAGACTACTGCCGATGCGCATCGTGGAGAGCCAGCGCTTGCCGGCGTGACAAAGTCGTGGCTCCCTGCGCATGAAGGATCGTTGATCCGACAAGCCTTGGATCCGCGTCTAGGTGAGCCTTCTTGCAGAAACTTTCACACCTTTGGCGATGCTCATATTGGCTACACTCTCGACATTGGCCGCGAGTTCTTTCGAAATCATCTGAAGCGGTTCTGCATCGCATCGAAGACGACGTCGAACACGCTGCTGACCTCTTCGCTCATCTCTTCCAGGCTGATGCCCTCTTTTCCGCCGCCTTAATAGCCTGATCGGCAAGTTGCAGTCGGATCGTCGGCGAAGGCAGATGCTCCGCCATCCATTTTTCTAAGAAGTCGATTCCGCGCTTGCTCATTGAAGGAACCAAAAAGCGAACAGAACGAAAGAGACTAGAAGCAGCGCCGCGGCCGCTACCAATATCCCCTTGCTCACCTCCCGCCTTGGCTGAGGGTCGGGTACAAGTGTCTTACGGTTCGGCGGTTCGTTCATGCCAGATAAAGTTGCCGCAGCAGATTAAGTTCCGCTAATCCTTTGACGGCCCGCAATGTCAACCCGCGTTCTTGGACGTCGAGTTCCTGGAGCAACCCCTGCATACGGCTTCGAATATCGGACCAATTTCAAGGCGAGACCAACCTCTAAGTTGTTCCTCGACAGCACAGTCAACCTCATTATGTGCGTCTGAGCAGGCAGGCAAAGGTTGTGGTACAATGTTGCGCTTTTCAGGATACTAGCTAAGCAGCGGGTCGCCACCGTGGGCTCGGCAGAACGACCAATCCAGCCTGTTCGCGGCGAGAAAAGCTTGGCAGGCTCCTTCGATCTGCTTCGGCGTGCGGCCGCCGCGCGCACGTCGTCGACCGGGTCGTCACTCGCGCCAGCCGGATTCGCTATTTTTCTCTGCGGCTTAGTTCTACCGCCTCGGCCATGAAGTCGGTCAGGCCGCCGACATTGTCTTCAATCGGATTCACCATGGGCGACGACAAGGACAACGGTAAGCGGAGCAGGGAATTGCGGTCGTTGCCGATCAGGCGAATAAGCTCGCGCGCCTGATCCTCGGTGAGCCGGTCTCCCTGGCAATGGACTCCGCCAGTGTTTCATTCCCGGCCACACGTGAGGCGCGGCTGCTGCTCCGGCAACGCCTGCGTTAGCCAGCTACACGGCCGGCTGAGCACAGCTATCCGGTCATCTTTTGCTGCCGCGCGGCGGTCATCCCTTTGAGAAGCCGGACCACTTCTGCCGACTCGGTGGGCTTCAACACTGTAATTCCGTGTGAGAATGCTCCATGGCTGGCCTCAACGCTAAGGCCAGTGTAGACTACAAAGGGTACGCCCAAGTCTGCCAGCGTCTTAGCCGCCTCATGGCACTCGCCATCCGACAGACTGACGTCAAGAACGGCGGCGGCAGGCGCGTGTTCCTTCAGAAACAGATTTGCCTCGGAACAACCGCCACCGTGAAACCTGCCTCGGAAAGCGCGCACTCCAGGTCCAAAGCGATCAAGGCTTCGTCGTCAGCGACCAAGACCAAAGGACTTTCCATGCTCAGCACGTTCATAAATTTAGCATAATGGGACGAGTCGTTGCCGTCCGAACTTGGCCATCAAAGTTAACTGCGATCGCGGCCGGATGGCAATATGGCCCGCGCAAGGCTCAAAAAAAGTACCGATCGTGGAACAAAGTTTATACGAGCCGCGTTGTTGGCGGTTAAGCTAGATTGGGGACCGGGATGGACGAACTGCGGCAGGCGAATGTTGTCGCCTTCAAGAACCCGGAAATTTCCGGTCACGACAGCCTGAATTTCGATTATCAGGATTTTTTCGAGAATGGCGCCGTCGCGCTTCACTTAGTGGGCCCTGACGGCATTATTCTGCAAGCCAACAAGGCTGAGCTCGATCTGCTTGGCTATCCGGCAGAGGACTATCTCGGCCGCCACATCGCGGACTTCTATCCCGACCGCCACGTAATAGAGGACATTCTGGATCGCCTCTGCAGGGGCGAGCGGATCGCGAGATATCCGGCGCGTTTGAGAGCCCGCGACGGATCGATCAAGCATGTCGAAATCACGTCGAGCGGCCATTACCGGGACGGCAAGCTGGTCAACACGAGATGCTTTACGGTCGATGTAACCGACCTTGAGCGGACACGGACGCAGCTCAGGCAGCACGACAGTACCTACCGCCAGATTCTCGAAAGCCTCCCCGTGGCGATCTACACGACTGACCAGGACGGCACCATTACCTACTACAATCGCGCCGCTGCCGATCTGGCAGGCAGGGAGCCCACCGTGGGCAAAGACAAATGGTGTGTGACGTTCAAACTGTTCACTGCCGACGGCCAGGAACTGCCGCACGACGAGTGTCCGATGGCTATCGCGCTCAAGGAAAACCGGCCGGTTCGCAATCAGGAGGCGGTAGCGCAGCGTCCGGACGGATCCTTCTTTCCGTTCCTACCCTACCCCACACCTTTGCAAGACGAGCAAGGCAACCTCATTGGTGCGGTCAACATGCTGCTCGACCTGACGGACCGCCAGCGTGCGGAAGAAGCCAGGCAGCACTTGTCGGCGATCGTGGAGTCCTCGTTCGACGCGATCGTCAGCAAGGATCTCAACACCATCATCAAGAGCTGGAACCATGGCGCTGAACGACTGTTCGGCTACACCGCCGACGAAGCGATCGGTCAGTCGGTGACCATGCTGATTCCAGATAACCACCAGGACGAAGAACCCCGAATTCTCCAACGCATTCGCCGTGGCGAACGTGTCGAACCGTTCGAAACGACCCGCCAGCGCAAGGATGGCAGCCTGGTTCCGGTTTCGCTGACGATATCGCCCGTGCGTAACGCAACTGGGCAGATCGTCGGCGCTTCGAAGATTGCGCGGGACATCACGTCGGCGAGGGAAAACGAGCACCGCATCCGCATGCTGATGCGCGAGGTCAACCACCGGGTGAAAAACCAGTATTCGGTCATCCTGTCGATGATCCGGGAGACCAACAAGCGATCGGAGACGCCCAAGCAGTTTGAATCCCAGGTGCGCGAGCGCATCATGGCACTGTCGCGATCCCACGACCTGCTGGTGTCGGCCGAGTGGAAGGGCGCCACAATCCGTGACCTGTTGGCGGCGCAAGCCGAGTCCTTTCCTCGGGGTGACGTTATCGAGATGTCAGGCCCATCCTTGGTCCTTAGTCCCAATGCGGTGCAGTATCTCGGGATCGCCTTCCATGAACTGGCGACCAACTCGACCAAATACGGAGTGCTCTCGGGCGACGAGGGGCGGATTTCGGTCACGTGGGGCATCAATGGTTCCGATGCTTCGAAGCTGTTTCACCTCACCTGGGCCGAAACCGATGGGCCGGAAGTCCAGAATATCGGACAGGTCGGCTTTGGAACCGTGGTCCTGAAGCGGGTGGCGCCCGCGGCGGTTGGAGGGCAGGGAAATCTCGAGTACGGGCCGCGTGGGGTCATCTGGAGCTTGGAAGCCCCGTTAGCGGCCGTGGAAGCGTCCGTTGCAAATGGGAGCTAAAGGTCGGGGGTTTCAAGGCCTCCGACGCCACTAGGAGCGCGGCGGTTGCCGAAGACCCTCAACCATGCCGTCGACCTCGATCAGCAAGTTCGACTATAACCCAAACACGCGGGTGCTCTCGGTCTGGTTTGTAGCCAGTGGGAAGCACTACGAGTTCTTGGACGTACCGGTTGAGGCCTTTGCCGCGTTTCAATCTGCGTTTGCCAAGGGCAGCTATTTCAACAACCACATCCGGAACAACTACGCATTCCGGCTCGCGGAGGGGAAGGCAGGAAGCTCATCGGGCGAGTGACATAAGCGGCAAGAGAAAGGCCGACCTGCTGGCTCGCGCCGCGGGCATGAAACGGCTCGCATCGCGGCAAAACGGCCCTGCAGACCAAGGCGAAGACCACTGTAACTTTGGAGTGGGACCGTCCGCTGGAGCGATGCGGGCCCGGCCAAGGGTTAGGGCCCTCGGCCAGCAGCGGGGGCTGCTGCATCTGAAACCAGCCGCAAATATAAGGTTCCGCTTATATATCAAATGCCGGCCAAGATCCTTTGAACGGCAGCCGCAGCAGCTAGATAGTGCCAGTCCGTCTGATCCATTCCAGCAAGTTGGAATCTACGTCATCGCTATCCGTATAGTCTCGGATCACAGCGCAGCCTCATCACGCCATCGGCCCTGTGGGTCTCGTCACGCGCAAGCCGATGCTTGGCGAACCTATTGGCGAACCTCGTGGCGAACCACCCTACAAAGCATTGATAATTAACGACAATGGCGCGCCCGGAAGGCGTTATTGAAATCGTTGATTTTATTGAGTTTTTCGTGGGCCGAAATCAGAATTCTTCCCGTATCGTTCCGTGGTTCATCCCAACATATTGGCGACATTCTTTTCAGGCCGAACCCGATTTCTTGAAAAAGGCTTAAAATTTGCCTCTTGCCGCGAAGCCTACGAGGGCCGAGCGATCGCGTTCCTCGGCCTGCTTCTTCGACCGGACCCGCATCAGATCCTTCCAGCCGACATAGCCGATCAGCCGCGCGTCCTCACGCGCGACGACAGGCAAATGCGAGACGTTGGCCATTAGCAGTTTGTCGGAAAGACCCTCAAGATACTCGTCCGGATAGGCAAGCGTGAGCTTGCCGCCGGCCAGCAATTCGCCGAGCGTCATGGTGCGGTGCATGCCCGCGCGCCGCCAGCGCAGGATCGCCGGTGGATCGATGACGCCAAGCACATGGCCGTATTCATTGACGACGGGAAAGCTCGGATGCAGCGTCTCCGGCGCGGTCAGGAAGGCGGCCGCGCCATGCAGCGTCATCGTCGCCGGCACGCTCTCCACTTGCGTGGTCATGACCTCGCGCACCCTGGTCAGTGCAAACGGATCGACGCGATATTCGCGAACCAGATGATGCCCTCGCCTGGCGATCTTTTCGGTCAGGATCGATCGCTTCATCAACAGCACGGTGACGGCATGCGCGGCCGCGCAAGCGGTGATCAAGGGCACCAACACATGGGTATTGCCGGTCAGCTCGACCGCAAAGAAAGTCGCCGTCAGCGGCGCGCGCATGGTGCCGCCCATGGTCGCCGCCATCGCCAGCAATGGCCAGAAGCCGGGTGTCGCCTCGGGCAGGATGCCGGCGAGAACCGCGCCCATGGCGCCGCCCATGATCAACAGCGGCGCCAGCACGCCACCCGATGTTCCTGAGCCCAGCGCCACCGACCAGAGGATCGCCTTCACCACCAGCAGGACAAGAGCGGCAGTGGCGATCAGGCGGCCGTCGAGCATGCCCGCGATGTTGTCATAACCGACGCCCAGTGCCTGCGGCTCGATCAGTCCGCCAATGCCGACCACAAGGCCGCCGATCATCGGCCACCACATCCAGTCTATCGGCAGCTTCTGGAAAGCGTCCTCACAGGCATAAACCATCTGCGTCAGCAAACCGGACAGCATCCCGGCGCATATCCCGATCAGCACCCAGCCGCCCAGGCCGGTGAACGACGACACCATGCTGCCCTGGAACGGGAAGATCGGCCCCGGCAAATGCAGCATGGTGCGCTCGACCTCGGCAATGATGGCCGCGACGGCGACCGGAATGAAACTGCGCGGCGTCCATTCGAAGAGCAGCAGTTCCACGGCCAGCATAATCGCGGCGATCGGCGTTCCGAAGACGGTGGTCATGCCTGCCGCTGCGCCCGCCACCAGCAGCGTCTTGCGCTCATTGTCGCTGACCGGCAGCATCTGCGCGATCAGCGAACCGATGGCCCCGCCGGTCATGATGATCGGGCCCTCGGCGCCGAACGGACCGCCGCTGCCGATCGAGATCGCCGACGACAGCGGCTTCAGGATCGCCACCTTGGCGCCGAGCCGCGAGCGACCGAGCAGGATGGCCTCGATGGCTTCGGGAATGCCGTGGCCACGGATCTTCTCACTGCCGTATCTGGCCATCAAGCCGATAATCAGCGCCGATCACCGGAACGATGACCGCGGCAACCCCAAGCGGCGTGTCCTGCAGTTTCAGCTCGGCAAGCGAGAACTGGCCGAAATAGGCAATGTTGGTGGCAAGCCGGATCAGCTTCAGCAGTGCAATCCCGGCAAACAGCCCGGCCGTCGCAACCGCTACGGCGATCGTCGCGATGAGCAGCACGCGCGTATCGGTGGTGAAGTCGCGAAGGTTGTGATTTTCCGAGGATTTCATGTGGCGAGCCCAGCTTTCTGGAGGCGCCGCGCGCCATCCTGTTGTCGGGCGCTGTGTATCGTAATACGATATAATTATTCAAGACTGATATCCGCCACTCCGCCGCGTCATTTTGGACGACGGTAGCGCTGGCCGTTGAGCTTTTTCGGGAAAGGGCGATAGAGATCGGAAATGACCGTTCCGCAAAAGCAACGCCCCGCCATCTCCCAGGCCGATTACCAGCGCCTGTCCGAATTCCGTTACCTGATCCGGCGCTTCCTCGAATTCAGCCAGACCCAGGCCAACGAAGCCGGCCTGACCCCGCGTCAACATCAGGCGCTGCTTGCCATCAAAGGCTTTCCAGGTGGCGGGCCGGTCACGATTGGCGAACTGGCCGAACGCCTGCGCATCCGCCACCACAGCGCCGTCGAGCTGGTCAATCGCCTTGGAGAGGCGGGATTGGTCTCGAGAGATCAGGACAAAGATGACCAGCGCCGCGTGTTTTTGCGATTGACCGAGCACGCCGAAGATCGTCTTGCCGAGCTGTCGGCGGCGCATCTCGATGAGCTCTCGCGCATCGAGCCTATGCTCAGACGACTACTTGATGAGCACCATGAGCAACAACAGATTTCGAGTAACGTGTAGTTCGGCCAACAAATGGGTAAGGTGGCCGTATCGGTCACGATGATCAGGTTTTGGCCAGGCCGGATTTCCGTCGTGTTGCCCGATTATGAGTTCTCTGTGGATGGCTCCGCATTGCAAGAGGTAATTTGGCGTTTTGGCACATTGGTCGGGTGCAGTCTCCTGTTCGGCCTGTTGATGCCGTCAGGTCGGAAGGTCTAGAAGCGGGCCAGTCGCGGCTAACGAGTCCGTCCGGTCAGTCTGAGACAATTTCGTTGAAGAACCTGGGCGTCGCTAAGGGACAACCTCAGCCCAGGCGAGATGACGCGCCGGAGCCGAAGAGGAGAATATCTTCGCGCGCACGAATACTTCATGGCCGGGTCCCATCGACACAAGGTGTGCCGGTCGTCTTGAATGAGCTCCTCACAGGCGCGACAGGCATATTTGGGCCGGTGCACGACGACCACACGCAGCTGCGCCGGAACGATGTCGAGCCGCTCGCTCACGTCCTCACCGATCCGATGCAGGCCATTGCGGCAGCCCGGACAGGCATGATCTTCGATGTCGACGACCATTTCCACCCGCGGTAGATGGGGTGGCAACGCGCCGCGGTTCGTCCGGCGCTTCCTGGCGCGCTCCAGACGCTCTGCGGGAGATGCTTGTTCGTTCTCTTCCTCGTCGGCGGCCTCGATCTGCTCGGCCTCTTCGAGCCCCAGCAGCAACTGATCCTCGGGAAGCGTCTCAGCTCTTCGGCCGAAGCGGTGACGCTGCAATTCCTTGATGATCTGGATCAGGCGGGCGTTCTCGACGTCGCGCGCCAGGACCATCGCCTTCAGCGCGTCCGGATCGTCGGGAAGCTGGTCAGCCGTCATCGCCATGACCGGATCAGACCATATTCGCCGACAGCCCGCGACAGCGGAATCCGGGCTGATTCACTTCGTCGCGGGTCAGCCCGCCTGAACCGGAACGCGGGTCCGGCGCGCCTCGTGGACCCGCCGCCAGTCGAGACCTTCGAGCAGCGCCGACAACTGCGCGGCCGTCAGCCGCTTCATGCCGTCATGCACTTTCGGCCAGCGGAACTCGCCGTCCTCCAGACGCTTGGCATAAAGGCAGACTCCGGTGCCGTCCCAGAAGATCAGCTTGATCCGGTCCGCCCGCTTCGCCCGGAAGACGTAGACGGCCCCGCTGAACGGATCGGCCCCCATCGTCTCGCGCACCAGCGCAGCCAGCCCCTCCGCGCCCTTGCGGAAGTCCACCGGCTTCGTCGCCACCATGACCTTGACCGCACCCGTCGGCCCAATCACGTCGTCGCCTTCAGCGCGCGGATCACCGCGGTCACGGTCTTCGCATCCGCACCCCGGCCAACGCGCATGGCGATGCCGTCGATCTCAAGCTCGATCACGCCGGCGTCTCGGGTGGCTTTCCGTTTCCGCTGCTTCGATGGACGCCTAGCTACAGGTTCCGGCGCCGCCACAACCGCCGGCACGAAGGCAGGAGAATCTTGCTGCACCGAAGCAGCCTGTTTGCGCGCTTCCCGGCGCCAGGCGAAGACCTGCTGCGGCCTGAGGCCATAGCGGCGGGCGACCTCGGAAATGATTGCGTTCGGCTCCAGCGTCTCTGCGATGATCCGTGCTTTGTCATCCACCGACCACTGACGCCGGCCGCCGGCACCGTTGATCACCTCGAAACGTCGAGGTTGCCGCTCCGGGTCAAGCGTAAAGTCAAGACCAGACACAAGTCGATCTCCGATCCCAATGCAGAACCGGCAACCTCCCAGATCGCGACCACTCCCGAAAGGTGGTCCCGAAACACCGCTCTGATGTCCGCTGTCAAGGTCTGGAACACAGGGGGTCGCCCGATCCGAGGAACGGCTGCTCATTCTGATGATCGCGCATGGGTGGAGGCGGAACTGAAGGACGTCGGTGATCAAGCTCTGATGCGCGGGTTGGCTACCGCATTCCCGATTGTGCGTCCGGAGCTGTTCCTATCTTACTGCGGGCGTCGACCATTGCCGGCCACAAAGCGTCTGACGGGCATTCCCCTGCCGTGGCCCCGCCTCCGCCCATGCGCGAATGATGTATGTCGCTGCGGCGACCAGATCAGGTTGCTTGCGCCTCCCGGGCAACGGCCCACATGAAGCCGGCCAGTTCGCGGGCGATCGCGGTGCAGACTACCGTTGTCCTTTTGCCCCGTCCGCTCAACATCCGATATCGGGTCGTCAGCCGGGTCTGCGCCTTCCAGGCGATCTCGCGCAGCCTGGGTGGCGCTTGCTCCAGCCGGTACAGCTTCGCCTTGCCGACCCTCGGCGGATGCCTATAGGTCCATGCGCTCTCGACCAGCATATGGCGAACGCGACCGTTCCCTGCCTTGGTGATGCCGCCCCGCCTGACTGTCTCGCCGGTCGATCGTTCGCCAGGAACGAGGCCAAGATAACCCATGAGCTGGCGCGGGCTCTCGAACCGCTGTACGTAACCAACCTCGGTGGCGAATGTCACGGCAACGATCAGGTCTACGCCCCTCAGGGTCTGCAGCGCCCGCACGATCGGCGCCAGTGACCAGGTCGGAACGAACTCCTCGACACACCTTCAAGTCGCTCGACTCGCTCTTTCGAGACGCGGACTGCTTCGACCATTTCCTGAAGCGCGATCTGATGCGCCGGGTGATCGAACGGTTGCTCCTGCAGCCAGCGCAGATAGCGCATCGACCAGCCTTTCCTGCGAGGATAGATCCGTCCGTGCTTGAGCATGAAGGCGCTCACATGCTGCCGGTGGACGCGAAGCGTCTCGACTGCGGCCGCCCGGGCGCGGACGAGATCCCGCATGGCTTCGTGACCTTCATCTGGGACCCACACTGCCGTCAGTTCGCCGGCGCGCAGCAGTCGAGCCAACCCAAGGGCATCCCGGCGGTTCGTCTTCACCCGATCGCCAGGCTTCCTCGGGATCAGCGACGGGGCGACCACCATGCATTCATAGCCGAGCGAACGGATCAGCCGATAGAGACCATATCCGGTCGGGCCGGCCTCGTAACAGAAATACACCCGGTCGAACTTGGTGGCGATCCGCTGGATAACTCGGCGCATGCTCGTATCCGATGCGTCGACCTCGCCGAAGAAGCGAACCTCTCCCTCCCGGCCAGCGTCCGCAATCGCGATGGCGTTCCTCAGCTTCGCGACATCAATTCCGACAAATGCTTCCCTATAATCTGCCACGGCTCGTCCTCCTGTGATGAGGATCGGCTCGGACCGCCCGAGCAACCCTCGGACGCGCAGTGTAGGGCGAGCCACCTCACCGGCAGAGGCGGACATACGGTCTTACGGTTTACCCAGGCAATGCGGTTCCATCTTCGCCCATTGGGCGTCCGTCAGCACAAATCGTTCCATCCAAAGCTTGAATCACAATCCAGGCTCAGGGGGAATCCCGAATCTCAACAAGCCTTAGGAGGAGCCACAATCGGGGAACGACACCGTTGCACACAAAATCCGCAGCTTGGCGCGCTATTCAACTAGCATATGTGCCGCCCGAGCCGCCTCCACAAAGGTCGTTCTCGCCACGTCGGGCGAAATTCCGCCCCGCACGGCCTGTCGGCAGACCCGTAGGGCAGCGATGTGTTTCTCGCTCCCGGTGTCGCGCCAGTTGGTCGTCAGGAGTTGTATAGCTTGCTGAGCGCTTATAAGCGTGCGGATGTCCCCGCTCAGACCGGTCGCGACCGAGACCGGCTTTGAAAACCATGCTTCGTATGACATTGGCGGCCTCACCAAGATGATCACTCGAACATATATCGTACCACGATGCTATTTTATCAAGCTCACAGCGGCGCATCGGCACAACCTTAGGTCTTCGATTTTCAAGAGCCGCATCTGTCGTTGAAGCCTTCCCTTTGGAACTGCTTCAAACATCTGCCCCCGATTGGCTGCAGCCAGGAATCGGCCGCGGCGACTGTGTAAGCCGGCTCGGACTATGCGATGCTGGCAGCGCATGCAGGGGCCAATATCCGTCCAGTCGATTTCGGAGCGCAAGACATCTTAGATCCGTTTGGCGAGTTCGACGACCCGGTGGGCTCAAGGCGCGAGAGACACGCACCAATGGTATCGACGCAGAGATGTGTTCTGCGGCGGCCCGCGCCGAATGGAGATATCCACGAGCGCGATCTCCCGCAACCGTGGTTGCTCGGCGCTCCGAGCGAACTGGCAATTCTGCAGGCCTGATCGCCAGTGGTCTGCTGTGGTACCTGTGGATTTTGCTTCAACCGACCGAGCAACGCGCTCCGCCGGGGCGGCGCCCAGACGCTGTTCACCACGAAATCGCGCAGTTGGTCATAGCTCGAGTGACCAACTGCGCCGCCATTGGTCGCGAATTGATCGAAGACTTGATGGTGCATTATGTTCGCGGCAGCCGTGCAGAGGAATCGGAGCTTCCTGTTGGATCATCCCTTCGCTAGCCATGAAGAACCTGTTGGTGGCGTCCTGATTACCGACGAGGCCCCGCTGTGCGCTCAACTCATCCTCTGTCGGCGGTTCGAACCGCGCGCGGCGGAGGTTGAGCTGATACTCCGGGCTCGTCGCCTCGTTGCGGCGGCGCTCATATTCCAAAAGCCCCGAGGCAAGCGGCCGTTTGCCTGACAAGCCATCCTCGACAGCAATAGCCAGCAGCTCTGCATCACGAAAGGCGTCGCAGACGCCCAGAGCAAGATACGGATCCTTGTGACAGCCCGCGTCACCGACCAGTGCCCACCCAGGGCCACCAGGGGTGCGCAGGAAGTTCGGCAGGTGTGCTGCGCCCCGAAACCGCTCGGCGCGACGTCCCGCCCGCACCCGCGCGGCAAGTTCCGGAGCAAGGTCAATCGCAGCCATGAAATGACGCTCTATATCTGATTGGACGGCAGATTGCTCACAGATAGGCCACGCGACGAATATTGCAATCAACCCATCGTTCGTTGGAAACGCAAAGATCACCCTTTCATGTCGGGAATAAACTTCGAGCCCGGTGGCCGGCACGTCAGACCAGTAGGAAAAGAACCAGCATGTGAGAGTGGGAACCACATCATACTCGGCAGCACGCACAGTGCGCGCCAATTGCGATCCCCGACCATCCGCACCAATCGTGATCGAAGCCCGCTCGCTGTGAAGCCTGCCCCCCGAGCGATCCGTCCCCCGCAAACCGACTACACGATCATCGTCAAAGACATACTCCGTTACGGCGAAACTCGGCCGAAAGTCGGCACCTGCGTCGATCGCCGCTTTGACGAGTGTCCAGTCGAGGGCGCTTCGGCGCGGGCCATAGCCGAAGGCGACGCCATCATGAACCAGATCCTTGCCAACCAGCCGCACTTCACCTGTGTCGAGCGCAAAAGTGGTGCTCGGCGGGCAGCCGGTGGCGAGGAGGCGGTCGAGCAATCCCCACTTCTTCAGTCGACCCGGACCATGCCGGTGGATGAAATGGCCGTGCGCAATCTCACTGGGAAAAGCGGATCTATCAACCAGCAAAACTCTGAGACCTGCCCGCGCGAGCAGCATAGCCGTCGAGGCACCCGCACAGCGAGCGCCAACGACAATGGCGTCGTAATCCCTGCTCATGTCTTCCCTCCTTCCTGAGGATCACCAGGAGGCAGACTTGCTAGCAAAAGGCTGCCGCTTCCGTCATAATGCTGGAAGAGCCTACGCAAACCATGTCCCGAAGGCTCGACTGGCAGTGACCGGCGTTTCGACTGAGAGGGAACGCAATGGTTGTGATCACGACCCAGGGCGTACCGGCAGGTGAGCGGTTTGACTTTTGGCGCGACCGCATCGCCCACACCGCGCTTGAGTTTCGCATGGAGCCAGTTGAGCATGCGCCGTATGGAGAAATCCGACTAGCGGCGATCGGCGGTATCGGTCTCATGAAATATGATGGTGCCGTGGCGACCAGCTATTCACGCACCCGCGCGGAAATCTCGAGATCGCAGGGGCCCTACTTCTTCGTGCAGCTTCAGCTCCGGGGAAATTGCCAGCTAGAGCGCGCCGAACAGCAGTCTACACTTTTGGTCGGCGAGGGCTTCGTGGGCGATCCCCTACGCGAGTTCAAGATGGCGTTCGACACGTCCCTCGATGCGGGTAAGTGCTCGCTGGTCGTGCGCCTTCCGAGGGAGGCTCTGTCGGCGCGTGTGGCCCGCCCGGACCTTGTTCACTGCTCCCTACTCCAGCGCCATCGGCCGCTTGCACGTCTCCTGACTAGTTACCTGTTGAATGGCTTGGATGTTGCGGATGAGATCTCGCCCGAGGCCGCCGTGCTTTTCGAGGACCATGCGACTGAGCTTCTCGCCCAGGCATTGAAGGAAGCATGGGCCGAGCAGCCAACGCCGTCCGAGGCCTGGCGCGAGGCAATTTTTGTCCGCGCGTGCCGCCTGATTAAACTTCGTTGCAGTAATCCCCATCTTGCTCCGGTGCCATTGGCCCGCGAGCTCGGCATCTCCAGCCGGCTTCTGCAACGGATATTCGCCGAACGTGCCGAGACGGTAATGAAGCGAGTCTTTTCGGAGCGGATCGCCCGCGCCGCAAAGTTGCTTGGCGCTCCGGATGCCGCACACCGGTCGGTGACTGAGATCGCCTTTTCCTGCGGCTTTAACGATAGCTCACATTTCGGGCGGGTTTTCGTAGCGCAGACGTCGATGACGCCCACCGAATGGCGAAGGCGCGGGCTTGAGATAGCAGCACGTTAGGGTTGTGAATGGATGAGCTCTGGATAACCGGGGCGGGCTGGGTCCAGAAAGCCTGCCTATCGGAACTGCCAATCGTCTGCATTTCGGCACCGCGTCTTTGGGCCCTCGGCTCTGTCCAGGGGAGTGCGCTTGCCATGATATCGATGACATCCCCCTAAGGCCGATATTCGTGGAATGAGCGCAGCCGGCGAACTGGGTGTGATGGCAGCGTCGCCAGCGACTAGGGGTGCCCAGGTCGGATCGAGGTGTTTATCACAGGCCCACCCGTTGGTGCTATGCTGCGCCTCAGGGGTTGAGCTTACGCGATGATGTTGTGGAGGAGGATATGGCAGCGACGGAGCTTCAGAACCGCAATGGTGGGCCCGTTGGCACTTTCATTCGTGGTGATCCTGATGAGGAACTATCAAAAGACCGAGAGCCTGATGCCCAAAGGCCAGCGGTGGCCGCCGCCATTCCAAGCTCGACCCGAATCGTGCATCGAGGACGCCACCGTCAAGCGCTTCTACTACGAGAGCCACGATCAACTCCGCACTCATCTCGCCGACTTCGTCGCCGCCTACAACTTCGCCCGCAGGCTCAAGACCCTCAGGGTCTCATGCCCTACGAGTTCATCTGCAAGACGTGGGCGTAACAGAGCCCGTATCTCATCATATCGGGGAGTAGCCACCTTCCAGGATCATGATCTGATCCGTCTGGCTAGGTTGCTCGATATGGCGCCCCCTAGTTGTTGGCTGGCCGCGCGTAGCCGTCGAGATTGAACAAAGGCCTTTAGATCGTTGGAATCCATCGCCTGCGCGAAGGCATAGCCTTGCAGTCTATCGCAGCCCAAGCCCTTGAGTACACGTGCGTGGTCCATCGTCTCGACGCCTTCCGCTACGATCTCAATGCCCAACGACCTGCCGATTTCGATGATCGACGAGACGACCTGCCTTCGTTTCGGCGATGCCACTATTGGGATGACCAGTTGTCGATCTATCTTCAACCGGCGAGGCTGCAGTTTGAGCAGGCTGACTATGGAGGCATAGCCGGTGCCAAAATCATCTATTTCTATATCAATGCCAAGCTCCTTGATCCGATCGACATTCCAACTCACCAGATCATCGTCTCCATCAAGGAAAATGGATTCTATTAGCTCAAATGAAACTGTACCGTTCTTTATCTTGAGTTCTTCTAAGCTCTCTATAAGTCCTTCATCTTGGAGGCGCCGTGCGGAAACGTTGACCGATACACGTGGTATCTGAAGATCAGCAGCAGACCATTCTTCAAAATCTGAAAGCGCTTGGTTCAGTATGGATCGATCGATCGTCGAGACGACATTTAGTTCCTCGGCAATCCTGAGGAAGACATCCGGCGCTAGAATACCCTTATTTGGGTGCCTCCATCGCGCAAGCGCCTCGACACCTACAATTTCGAGCGTCTTTGCGTCAAATTGAGGCTGGTAGAAGGCTATGAACTCGTTGCGCTCGAGGCTGCCGAGAACTTCGTCGGCAATCCGCTTTGTGTCGACAATTTCGCTTTGCATCGCCTCCGTGAAGAATTCGTATCGATTGCGCCCACGCCTCTTTGCGCGGTAAAGCGCGATATCCGCGTTCACCAACAGTTGCTTGGCTTCGATGTGTTTCGCGCTGTCGACTGCTATTCCTACGCTAACACCAAAACGACACCTATGGCCTTGGTAGAAGACGGGTTCGCGCATCTGGCTAATTATCCCCTCTGCCAACTGCGCCAGTTGTTTGATATCGTTACCTATCGAGCACAGGACAACGAATTCGTCACCTCCGATCCGCGCGACGAACCCCCGATTATCGACCTTGGATCGCAGAATGGCAGAGGCGTGAACCAACATTGCGTCACCTGCGGCGTGGCCAAGCGTATCGTTAATGTGCTTGAACCGATCAAGATCGATGTGAAGCAGGGCCGCAGAGCCGCCATCGCGCCTTGCGTTTGCCGCGTACTCCTCCAATCTCTGGTCGAGGTAACGGCGGTTGGGCAAACCAGTCAGCGAATCGTGAAGCGCGATATGCTCTATGCGCGCCGTGACCGTCTCGAGTTCCGCGTTTTTCGACTCGGACAGCTGTTTTGCGCGAACCAGATCGCTGTTCAGCAGAACGTCTGCTGTTACGTCCCATTCAGCACCAATCATTTTGGGTGTCTCGTTTGGGGCCTGGTATATGACCGCCTTGGATCGGACATGACGAATCTCGCCATCCGGACGAACAATTCGGTACTCCGACGAATAGGTTCCACCGCTGGCGACGGCACTGTCGAAGTCCGCGTGGGCGCCTGCCAAATCCACAGGGTGAATCGCGCCCGCCCAATCAGTGTAGCCGCGGCTCCCTCCATCGCAGGGTTTGCCGTATATTTCATTGACCCGGGCGTCCCACGAGAGATCGTTGGTTGCGAGATCATGCTCCCAAACCCCGATGGCCGATGCCTCCAGTGCGAGTTCGAGGCGCCGCGACAGCCGCCGTAATTCCGCATAATTGCGTTCTCTTTCGACAAGCAGACGGCCTGTTGCCCAAAAAGGACTCACAATCAGGGCTCCGGCTGCTGCCATGACAGCTCGCAAGAACCAGGCGTTACTTGGAGTCGATCTCCAACCCTTCTTAGGGATAGCCGCGATCTGCCACGAACCGGACGGAAGGAGAACCTCAGCTATCACTGGATTCCCCTTAGGTATGTCAGGATCGCCGAAGAACTGAACTCCATTTGGACCAAGAGCGTCCTTACCAGTTAGGGCCACGTCAATCCCGAGATCATCGTCAAATAGTCCGCTCGCCTCGTAAAGGCGCTGTAGATCGACAACTGCGGAAATGATGCCCCAGAATCGTTCAGTATTACCTGCACTCGGCACAAAAACTGGAAATCGGCCGATTAAGGCTTTGCCTCCTTGCTTCAGGTCAACGGGGCCAGCAAGAACCAGCTTGCGTTCGTCACGTGCCCGTAGCGCCGCCTCGCGCTGCCGTTCATCGTGCCGGTAATCGAGGCCCATCGCCCTTTCGTTTCCCTTCATCGGGTACATCAGGGAAATGACCAGATCGGGCGCGCCGGCAATGTTACGCAATTGCGATCCCTCGCCAAACAGGTTGCTGGCGAGTGAAGCGAAGCGTTGCTGTCCCATATACGGCTCAGTTACGACCGCAGCGACCAACCCGCGCACGAGTTGAAGGTTTCCGCTAATATTCCTTTCAAGTTTGGCGCGGACAAGATTGACCTTAACCAGGACATCGGCACGGTCGGCTTGATCCGATACCGTCGTGTTCTGATGGTCTGCATATGCCGCACCGATGGCGATAACCAAAATTGCCATTGCGGCCGGAATATTTGCCGACGAAAAAACGGCCCGCTTTACATCGCCGAACCGAAAACCGAAAAGAGCCAATAGGGTGAAACTCCCCTGGAATTCAGGTGCTTGGATGGACCCGACGGCCGAACATTAGCTTTCATTAATTAATTTTGACCTTCATTGATCTGCAAAACTTTGCAGTTTCTACCTCTCTGGTTGGCCGTCCTCACCACGATCGTCAACTGCCACCCAAACAGCCAGATCGACGACCTGCTGCCCTGGGCCTACATCTGTGCGCCCGAAATCAAGTCCGTGGCCCTTGAGAACAGCGCTTGCAATGCAAGAATGCAAGGCTCATTCAGCCTAGGAACCAGCTAGCTGTTCTGGTGCTCGCGTAGGCGTGTCGGTCGCCAGATTGTCCGGTACCACCCTGATGCTCTCGGCTTGCGGATAATAGACATCGACACTATCGCATGCCAAGCCTAAGCCTCTCCAGACGCAGGGCGCACGTGCGCCGGCGCTGGTCCCGCGCCGATTGCCAGCGAGGCTGAGCCGGATCGCCGAGCTATACAAGATCGAGGACGCCATCCGCGGCCGATCGGCTGACGAACGGCTCGCCATGCGCTAGGAAAAGAGCGCTTGAGTTGTCGCCGATCTCGAACCCTGCTGCGCGAAAAGCTCGACCTGATCAGTCAGAAGGCGAAGCTCGCCGAGGCGATCCGTTATGCATTCGCGCTGGGAAGGCCTCTCGCGCTTGCTCGACGACGGCCGGATCGAGATCGACAGCAACGCGGTCGAGCGGTCCAGCCGACCCATCGCACTCAGCCGCAATAACGCGCTCTTGGCTGCTCCGACGGCGGTGCCGAACACTGGGCAGTCATCGCGTCGCTGATCGAAACCTGCAGACTCAATGGTGTCGAGCCGCTCGGACTATCTCGCCGATGCTTACGAAATACAAGTGGCGCCCGCGGGTCTTTATCAAAACGGGTTTTTTTGGCATGGCACTTTCCTCCGTTGAGAAAGGCCAACTCGATATGAAGACGCAAGTTCGCCTTAATAGCGAGCTTCGCCTGAGGAACCAAGGCACGTACCCGGCGTTGGGCTTTCTCACAGGAGAGAGATGCCGTGACTGACAACAATGAGGAATTCAGAAGCAAGTTTTGGGACTCTATCCGGTCCGACATGACGGCGATGATTGGCGTCGGAGGCGCCCACCCTCGACCGATGACAGCGCAGTTCGACGGTGATCGCAACGTCATCTTTTTCTTCACAGCGAAGGATACCGACCTAGCCGAGGCCGTTGCAGCTGGGAAGGAAGCGACACTGGTCTATGCCGCCAAGGGACACGACCTCTTCGCAACCGTTCAAGGCACGCTAAGGATCGACAATGATAGGGCAGTCATCGACCGCTTGTGGAACCGCTTCGTCGCCGCCTGGTTCGAGGAGGGCAAGGAAGACCCGAAGTTGTGCTTACTCAGGTTCGATCCTGCGGACGCCGAAATCTGGAAAGATGCATCCAGCATTGTCGCCGGGCTAAAGCTTTTCCTCGGGATGGGCGACCCGAAAGAGGACTACAAAGACAGCGTCGCACAGGTTCGCATGAAGTAGCCGGACCTGTCAGGACCGAAACCCCCGATCTTATGGCGCCCGATTTGCCGACGCCGAGATTGATCGGAAATCCTACAAAAAGTGCAAGGGGACATTGTCCGATAGGCGGCGTTCGGTTGCGTCATTCAATTTCAGGAGAAGCACGCGCTGAACATTGTCACCATGCTGCTTATCATCGTTGGGGGCCTCAATTGGCTTCGGGTAGGTGTTCCAGTTTGACCTCGTTGCCGCGATCTGCGGTCTACGATCAGCATTCGAAATCCCCGCTGACTCCGGTCGGCGGGGTTTTCATTTGATGCTTGGAGCCGGCGGCTTCGCTCGCGTCTCGCGCATAAGCTTGAAACGCAGGAACGCCTCCGCCGCATAGTCGCATCGTTGTCGCGACGGGCCGTTGGTGTGCAGGATCACTCCCGCCGCATCTTTCGACAGCCCGTGCTTTTCCATAAAGAAGGCAAGGTCGTAGGGGCAAAGGTCAGATGTCGGATCGCTGCTAGTTTTCGGCTTAGGGTTGGCCATTTCATCCGCGCAACGGTTATGACTGGACGGCGAAATATCGCGACTTGGCCAGCGCGGCGAAACGGCTCGGTGTCGAGAGCGCCATCATCCACGGTGAAATAGTCGTGCTCACCGAAGCTGGGCTTTCCGAAGCGATCGGCATAGGCAGTGTCGAGGAAGACACCGGCAGTGTCTATGAAACTATCCTGGACGCGATCATCCACCGCGACGGCGGCATGGCCATGACCGCGCTATATCCGCCGGATGAGCAAAGGCTGGACGTTCCAATCGCTGATCGATGACAAGATGAAGGTTACGGCTCACTGCCACAACCCGGCCTGTCATCATAACCAGGAACTCGACCTTGCGAAGCGCCGCGACCGCTTAGGCTCGGATGCGCCGGCCATGGAGTGGGACATCCGGCCGAAGCTTCTCTGCAAGAAGTGCGAGGGCAACAAAGTCGGCCTGATCTATACCCCAGACACCAGCCCGAACGCATACGCCAAGGCCAAAGACGGGGCGCCGGAAGTCGCGGCGCGAAGTCGCGCTGATGAACGCCTTATTAAGGGTCAGTGTCGCTCGCCCTTGCCGCGCTCTCACCTCACTGAAAGGCCGGCAGCGGTTGACGAGATAGTCGCACAGCAGTCCCGGCCCGATGACGAGTGCGCCGGACGCGCCGAGCGCCTTGCCGCATGTGTGGAGTGCGACGATGTCCCTTGAAAGCGGCGGCAAGGCCGCATCAAGGATATTCTCTACACAGTGAGTCCGCCGCCTACGCCGGTTTGCTAGTGGGCCTCGGAGACCGTCGGAGCAACTAGAGCCATACCGATGCTCCTCTTGGTCGCGCCAATGGAGTAGGCCATTGGGATCTTGGGAGTGTCCTCTGGCAAGCGGTACATATTGGCGCCTGCCCTCACCGCGAACGAAAAGTGCTGCCACGATACTCTGTCGTGTTCATTTAGAAAGTCGAGCGTCAGCCCAGCTGAAATTAGCGCATTCACTACGTCACTAATCGGGTGGATCCACTCATAATAGCGCGAATGTTTCAGAATGCGGTCGTCGCCGGTATAGGTTAGATCCTCATTCCAGGCGAGCGGCCTAGCTATCGGCGTTCGCCAGTCGTGTTTCAACTCCAGCGCTGCAGCCTTGCGATCACACTGGAACATTAGTGGATGGCCCTCGGCCATGTAGAGCCGTCCGCCCGGTCGCAGAAGAGCACTAACAATCCGCGCCCAGCGGAACACGTCGTCCAGCCAATTTACCGAGCCCCAGGTAACGTACGCGATATCAAATGTCTTGCCTAGCGCTTCGACAGCCTCGTATAGTGGCGCTTCCACGAATCGTACATCCGTGCCCGCCTTCGCAGCGAAATCCCGCGCAGCCGCGATCGCTGTCGGCGAAAAGTCGAGACCGGTAACGCTGCCCGCACCAAGATGCTTCAGGCTGATTGTGTCCAGCCCGATATGACACTGCAAATGGATAATGTCCTTGCCGACAATATCACCAACCTCGCCCGTTTCCAGTTCGTAGAGGTTGGACCCGCCAGCCAGGACATTTTCGATCTGATAGCTGCCGGTAGAATCGGTCGAATGGATTTCGGCTCGATCATCCCAATTAAGACGGTTCGCACCCAGATACGGTTCCAATCACACCTCCTGTTCACGCCGTGGCTACGGTGTGGTAAACAAAACCTTAAAGTAATCCTTGCAGCGAAAGGGCCTGGCGTCAATGGAAGGAGGCTGCCCCATCCTAGCGGGCTATTGCGAGCTCCCGACCGTATCGGCGCTGCGCCCGCCGCCTAACCCAAGTCCAACAGGCGCTCTACCTCATTGTGTCGGCCCTAAGGCGCAAAGCTTCATCGCAGGGCGGTTCTAGGATAGGCGGGGGCTTATGGCTGCGCACGCGAGGCCAAGCCTAGATTACCCCTTGAGGTGCAGAATTGCGCTCTGCGTACTCCGATATTCAAACCGTGTGTTGCGTCCGACGGCTGGATGAGAGGGCGGCAGCAAAAGCGGTTACCAGATCTTCGTGCGTGGGGCGAACAGGAAAATCCCGCGTGCCATCAAAGCCCGGAAATCATGGGGATTGGAGATTTCTGGTTAATGGACCATTCGCTGGTTCTACGAGGTAACGCATCTTTCCACCTCGCTTGGGCTGGTGGATGCAGGCCTCGGGATTTCGGTGCCGCCACGAATGGCAACCCCTCGAGAAGACCATCCGTTTTCTGATCACCCGCCCCATCCGCAATCCCGAGATATCGCGCACCGTCGGCGTGGTTCGCAGCCGCGGCGGCACCTTGTCGCCGGCGGCTGAGCGATTTCTCAAGATGTTGATAGGTGTATGGGGAAGTGATTGAAGGGCGACAAGCGATCTTAGCGTGGAGCAAATTCCGGAGCTCGCCGAGTTGGTCGGCCTGCGATTAGCCGAGACCGGTCATAAGACGCAGGACAGCACGCTTTGGATTCGATCCCAGCCAGACGTCTCGGATAGAATTGATGCTGTCTGTGCCACCAAGCGGCATCCACACGACAGAAGGCGACTGTCCTCTGGCATAGCTCTCATCGGCGAAAGATGCCTTGCCCCACCTGCACCTTGAAGATGACCGTCGCCAAGTTGGCACGACATTTTTGAACGGCTGGGCCGACCTGGAGTCTCGGCAGCGGCTGGCTCGATCCAAATCACATGCCTGGGTGCCAGGACCGCTGGCTGCCAGCTGACGCGTCGGCATTATAGGCATCGCTTATATCTTATTTATCTACGCGATCGCGCCCTTTGGCATTGCTCATTTTGCCTTGCGGCGAGGTGATTCCTCAACCTTTCCGCTCCTGCTTGGCTCTGGCAAAGCCGCGATCCGTCGCGATAAATCGCTCGAGCATGGGCACAATAAGGCGAAGAGGATCAGTGGATGGCTGACCCGATTCTCGCCCAAGGATCTCAGCATATCTGGACAGATCACGATGCAGCGGCGCCGGCAGTTCCACTGTGACCTTGACCGGCTTGTCGTCTGCAATCGGACCGAGCTTCAGCTTGGCCATTTTCAGCCTCCGTAGGGTTCTAGCACGAGATCGCGCGTAACGACCACACGCACATTGACGCCCGGCCGTATCGTCAGCGTCGGTGCGATGTTGAGTTGGCGCTGGACGATCTGCTGGCCCACCTGGCTGAGGCTGTCGGAGGCGCCGCCGCGCAAGGCGCGCACGATGTCACTTTCCTGGCCGGACGAGCCGGCCTCCGCGCCAACGCTAAGGATGGTGGTGAGTGCGGCTGCCTTGAACAGCTCGGCCCAATGGTAGTCGACGCCGTCCTCAAGGCCGGCATAGCCTTGGACGTCAGTGCCAGGCTGGCGTTCAAGAACAATGGAGCGTCCGTTGGGAAAGACCAGCCTGCCCCAGACAAGCAGCACGCGCCGCTGGCCGAAGCCGACGCCGTTGTCGTATTGGCCAATGACACGCGTGCCTTGCGGGATCAGCAGGGAGCGACCCGTCGGACTGTCATAGACATTCTCGGTCACCTGGGCGGTGATCTGACCGGGCAGATCGGAACGAATACCGGTGGTGAGAGCCGCCGGAATGACGGCCCCTGCCTGAAGCACATAGGGCGATACTGGCGGCATGACGCGATCCGGCGCCACGGTGCGCCGATCAGCGGCCGCATTCAGAAAGTCGAGTTGACGGTCTAGTGTGGTGGACTGGCCGATCTGACCGGCAAGGTCGGGGCCGCCAAGGTTCGGCGGGGAGGTTCCTCCGGGCTGGGTTTCGGCCATCACCCCAGTTGAGTGCCCTGTCTGGAAGAAGACACGCGAGATTCGGGCCGCCTCCTCTTCGGCCCGCCGGCGTTGTTCGGCCTCATTGACCATGGGTGTCGCGATCGTTGGCGGCACGACGGGCTGCCCCTTGTGCTGTGCGTCAAGCATCGGTCGGCCAAGATCGCCAGGCAGCGGCGGCCCAAGAACGGGACCGGTGTAGTCGCGTGGCAGGCTGGCCAGTCCGTCGGCGGGCTGCCTGTTGGACGTCGAGAACAGCTCGTCGCCATGCCGGCCGGTTTCATTCGTTTGAAGCGCGTAGATCAGCGCACCGCCGACGCCAAGCGATGCACCTAAGCCAATGCCGGCGAGCACCTTGCGGGACAGGCGCGTGACGCGCGGCGGATCGGCGCGAAGCTGCATGGGGGCAGCCGGGATTTCGTTCTCGTTCATGATTGCTCCCCTCCCCTTTGACGAAACGCGTTCCTTGCATTCGGCGCCGCGTTGGTGCCTGACATCGACGGACCTCTCCTCGTGGCATCGGCGCGAACGATCCTGACGGCCTGTTGCCGCTTGCCACTGCCAAGGCGCAATTCGGCAGCGCCGAAGAGACGGTCGACGATCAGGGTGTTCTGGTAAACGCGGCTGTTAGCGATCTCGGCCTCGCCGTCCGGGCCGATGATGAAAACAGGCGGCATCTCACCTTGCACGATCCCACGTGGAAACTCGACGTAGACTCGCCGGCCGTCGTCATAGACGGCAATCGGTCGCCAGGGTGGCGTGTCGCCGGTCAGACCGTAACGGTAGTTGCGTGCGGTGACGTCTGGTATGATCGGCGTCGCGGGGATCGTTCGCGCTTGTCCGGCCGGCGGCGCGGGATAGGCCCATGCCACGGCGGGCATGTACGGCTTCTCGCCCGATTGCAACTCGATCATGTAGCTGCGCCGGTCGGTGGTGATGACGAGATTGGTGGTGATGTCCGCGCGCGAAGGTTTTACCAGCACATGGACACGCCGGGTGAGGCCCGCTCCGCTTTCGGTGTTGCCGATGATCCAGCGCGCGGTATCGCCCGCCGCGATCGGACCGTCGCCAGTCAGGCTTTCCCCAGGCTCAAGCGCGATGTCCGTTATCTGTCCGGGAGCCGCATAGACCTGATAAAGGGCTCCTTCACTCCAAGGATAAATCTGAATGGCGTTGTAATAGCCCTCACGACGCGGCTGGACTCGCGCCGCCGCGTTGGCGTTCTCGACGCGTGCCACCGGCGTGCTGCCGGCGACACCGCCGCGGGCCGGGACCCACCCTGGTGGAACGTGCGGCGGCTTTGGCCTTTCATCGAGCGCGGCTACCGGAGCGGCGGGCAAAGGCGGCACGTAGGCATCATAAGAGATCTGAGGTGGTTTCTGCGGTGTGGCGCAACCGGCAAGTATCGAGCCCGATAGCAACACCAAGGCAAACGCCGACCTTGTCAAAGCCGGAGTGGCGATGACACACAATGGCAGGTTCATTGGCTCATCTCCCGGGACCAGTTGATGGCGTTGACGTAGATGCCGAGCGGATTGGCGCGAAGACGTTCGGCGTCGTTTGGCATCTGTGTCACGATCGTCAGGATCGCGGTCCAGCGCTCGGTGCCGGAAAGCTGGCCGTTTTCGTAGTGGTGCTCGATCCAGGCGACACGAAAGGAGCCGGGTGAAGCCCTGATGACCGAAGAAATATCCACCGCGACCTGCTGCTTGCCGACCCTGGAGAAAGGGTCGTTGGCGCGGGCATAGTCGTTGAGCGCCGCAGCGCCCTGGTCGGTGGTCCAATCATAGGCGCGCAGCCAGTCCTGGCGCAGGATGATCGGATCGGCGGGGATGGAGCGCACCTGTTCGACAAAGCGGGCGAGATGCCACGCTATCTGAGGATCAGTCGGCTTATAATCCGCGATCGCTGGCGCGGTCGCTTGAACCTGGCCCATCGCATCGACCATAACGGCGCGATAGAACCAATCCGGCAAAATCAATTCGACGCCGAGGGGGCGGCCGTTTCGATCGAAGCGCTCCTGCCATTCGTTGATCCACGAGAAGCGATGGCGCCGGCCTTCGGCGGGCTGGCGAATGGAGGTGACGACGCTTGTCGACTGCAGGCGGTCGAGCCCCGCCTTGAGGCGCAAATAGTCTCGCTTCGAGACACCGCGGCCGACGAAGGTAAGCATTTCGTATGGCGTCGCGGCCATCAGGCGCGACGTGCGCAATCCGGCATCCCGCGCGCTGACGATCTGGCTCGCGGCCCAGATCAGGATATCGGCATCCCAGATCGTCGCCATGCCGTGGTCGGGCATCGCTTCGACACGGATCGCCACATCGCCGGCGCGAAAGTCGATCGGCGCGATGCGCCTGGATTTGGCGAGGGAGAAGAAGGGATAGGCCATGAGATCCTGCGCATCGCGTGGCGCGACAACACCGGGCAGCGCGTGGAACAGATCAAGCTGTCCGCGTTCCGACGGTTGCTGTGTGCGTCCAGACATAGGGGAGATCAGCCGGGTCAGCGCCTTTCGCGCCCGGCATAGGCGATCAGGCGGGCGGCTTGAGGCTTGGCGGGCAGCACCGACCCATGCGGATCGGATGTCGACGTCATGGCGCCGCGCTGGACCCAGGCCTGGAGGTCGTCGACGGCGTAGACGACGCGGCCGCCGAGTTTGCGATAGGCAGGCCCGGTGCCGTATGTGCGGTGTTTTTCCAGCGTTCGCGCCGAAAGACTGAGGAAATGCGCAGCTTCCGAAGTGCGCAGGTAGCGCGGCGGCAATGGCGCGGCGTCGGCATTCATGGGATGTCTCCTTGCGGCCGTCGCGATTGAACGGCGATCGATGGCCAGGATGGAGGAGCGTGAGGACGGTGATCAGGTGCGCAATTGAGGGCCACTATTTCGCACCGCCAAGAGGCCTTCAGGCAGTGGCGCCGGCGCGCAGCAATTGTGATAGCCGCGCTCGACCATCTTCACGCCATCGCGCATCAAGCAGCGCATGATGAAAGGAAGCCCGGTCATGGCGCCCGGCGGCGCGGAAAGCTTCCGCGATCAGCGGGAGAGGACGCCTCGCCCGGTACCGGGCGAGGCGCTTGCCAGTTCACTCGCCGTTGCGGCGGCTGGGGCGGGACCAGATGAGGCTGTGGCCCTCGCCTTCCTCGTCGGCGAAGAGGTTGGCGTAGATCGGAGCGGTAAAGCTCGGATCGTCCAGCTTAAGGCCGAGATAATCGCGACCCTCGGTGGAGCGCTTCGACCAGGCGGCGCCGATTTCGGCCTTGCCGACCACCACGCGGTGGCTTGGAGCGTTCTCGCCGCTGGCCCTTGTATCGGGGACGATGCGCACGCCCTTGGCCTGGACGCTGAGGGTGACGATCTCGCCGGTGAACTCGTTCGCATTGGTCTTCTTGAAAGTGCCGATGGTAGCCATTTTCAGTCTCCGTTTCTTCGTTTCCGAGCCCGCGCCATGCGACCTCGATGGCGATCGTGGGGCCGGAGGCGACCGCCGCCGCATCGCTTGCGACCGCAGCAAAGCGGAGGATGGCGCAGGCGCGCGTTTCTTGTTTTCGCGAGGAATGGGCTTTGCCCAGGGGAAGAAACGCGCGCCGCGCCATTGCGGCATAGGCGGTCGAGGCTTCAGCCGTCCTTCGGCCAGATCAGCCCGTTCGAGAGGTCGTTGGTGCCCTCTGTGA
Organism: Mesorhizobium caraganae; assembly: GCF_016836705.1. Classification (GTDB taxonomy): domain Bacteria; phylum Pseudomonadota; class Alphaproteobacteria; order Rhizobiales; family Rhizobiaceae; genus Mesorhizobium; species Mesorhizobium caraganae. Next base: position 192,346 of record NZ_JAFCGY010000007.1, read on the forward strand.
AATGAAGGAGGGAGGCAATGGCGGCATCAGTGGCCCAGAGACAAAACGGACTGGGTTTGCCAGGACGTCAGCCTACAATGGCTTGCCCCGCATCAAAGCCCCTGCCCATCCGGTTCCAAGCGCACGACCCCATACTACGAAGGTCGTGTTTGGGCCGGAAGCTGACCGACTGGTTTTAGGTCAAGGTGCGAAGAAGCGGGCACTCGGCCTACGATCCCATCTCGGACGTATTCCCTGTCTGCAATAGCTCCGAAATCCGACGCTCAGGTGCATCACCAAAGCGGCCGCGCTGCGTCACAAACGGACGTTGCAGGTCACCAAACTTGACGCTAGGCTGGCCAAAGCCGACACTGAGCAGAGAAAGACAGGAGCACCTCAGTGGGAGGGCCCGACTCTGAGATGACTATCAGCTCGCTCCGAACCGAGTTGACAGCGGCGCGCGAAGAAAATCAGGTACGCACCGCGGAGATTGCCAATCTCCTTGAACAGCAGACTGCGACGAGTGCGATCCTCAGGGTGATCGCCGCATCGCCGACCGATATCCAACCGGTCCTGAATGCGGTCGCCGAAAGCGCCGCACAACTCTGCGAGGCCTATGACGCGGCGATCTTTCTGCGGCAAGGCGAATCGCTGGCCATTGGCGCACACCACGGGCCGATCCCCATCGACTTCGCCACTTTTCCCATCACGCGGGAGTGGGTCACCGGCCGCGCCGTGATCGATCGCAGGCCGATGCATGTGCATGATCTGCTGGCGCTGGCGGGCGAGTTCCCTGCAGGCCGATCGATGGCGCTACGGCTTGGACACCGGACAATTCTCGCCACCCCTTTGCTGCGTGAGGACGAGGCCATTGGAGCACTCGTCATTCGCCGAACGGAGGTCAGACCGTTCAGCGAAAAACAAGTCGAGCTACTCAAGACCTTCGCCGACCAGGCCGTAATCGCCATCGAAAATGTCCGCCTGTTCGACGAGGTGCAGGCGCGCACGCGCGATCTCGCCGAGGCGCTGGAGCAGCAGACCGCGACCGCTGATGTGCTCAAGGCAATCAGCCGGTCGGCCTTCGATCTTCAACCGGTACTGCAGACGCTGGTCGACTCGGCAATACGCTTGGCCGGGGCGGACATGGGCGCAATCACGTTGCGCGTTGGCGACACGTTGCGGTTCATGGCAGGCGGCGGGCAAGCTGCCGAGCTGCATGCATACGAACGAGCCAACCCACATGTCGTGGGACGAGGGACGTTCCAGGGCCGCGCCGCGCTGGAGGGATTGACGATCCACGTGGCGGACGCGCTTGAAGACCCGGAATACGAAAGGCCGGAAGTGGCAGTCATGGGCACTTTCCGCGGAGTACTTTCTGTTCCGCTGAAGCGGGGTCAGGAGACCATAGGCGTATTCGGCTTGGCGCGGCGGACGATCGGGCTATTTTCACCGCGTCAAGTCGAACTGGTCGAGAGCTTCGCCGACCAGGCCGTGATCGCGATCGAGAATGCCCGGCTGATCGAGAAAGTCGAGGGGCACAATCGTGAACTGGCCGAGTCGCTGGATCAGCAGACGGCGACGGCCGAAGTGTTGAAGACGATCAGCAGTTCGGTGTTCGATCTCGATTCCGTGCTGCATACGCTTGTGAAGTCCGCGTCCGACCTCTGTCATTCCGGGATGGGCTACATCTATCTGCGCCAGGGCGACGTGTTGCAGCCGACGGTACAGATCGGATGGAGCCAAGAATTCCAGGACCACATGAACAAGCTCCCGGTCACGCCGGGCCGGGGCAGCATCGCCGCCCGCGTTGCCCAGAGCGGGTCCGTAGAGCAGATTGCCGACGTTCTCGACGATCCGGAGTATACCAACATCGAAGGCCAGCGGCTCGGCGGCTTCCGTACCCTGCTGGGCGTTCCGCTGATGCGGGACGGCGCCGTGACCGGCGTCTTCGTCCTCGCCCGCTCGTCGGTCTCTCCGTTCAGTACGCGCGAAATCGAACTGGTGCAGACATTTTCGGATCAGGCGGTCATCGCGATCGAGAACGTGCGGCTGTTCGAAGAGGTCGAGTCGCGTGGCCGTGACCTGACCGACGCGCTAGAGAAGCAGACGGCGACCGGCGCGATACTGCAAGTGATCGCCGGGTCTCCTACGGACATTCAGCCTGTGCTGGACGCAGTCGCTGAAAGTGCCGCTCGGCTCTGCGACGCCTATGACGCAACGATCTATCTGCTGCGCTCCGACAGGCTGGCTGTGGGAGCACATCACGGACCGATTCCGATTGACGGCACTGGCTTGCCGGTCGCGCGCGACATCGTTACCGGCCGCGCCGTATTGGATCGGGTGCCGGTCCACGTTCATGACTTGACCATCGCTGGAGAGGAGTTCGCAACTGGCCGAATGATGGCTCAACGGCTTGGTTTTCGCGCGATTCTCGCCACTCCGCTGTTGCAGGAAGGAAAAGCAATCGGAGCGCTTATGATCCGGCGCATCGAGGCGCGGCCCTTTAGCAACAATCAAATCGACCTCCTCAAAACTTTCGCCAACCAGGCCGTCATCGCAATCGGCAATGTGCGGCTCTTCGAAGAGGTGCAGGCGCGCACCGCCGAGCTTGGCGAAGCATTACAGCAGCAGACTGCGACCGCGGATGTGCTCAAGGTCATAAGCCGCTCCGCATTCGACCTGCAGAGCGTCCTGCAGACACTTATCGATTCTGCTGTGAGGCTCTGCTGTGCGAAAACGTCTGGCATCTTTATGCGGGACGGCGATGTCTTCCGGCTTGCGGCAGGCTACGGCCAAACCCCGGAGTATCGCGCGTATGAAGAGGCGAATCCGAGTCCGATCAGCCGACAATCCTGGGTCGGCCGAACAGCACTCGACAAGGCAGTCGTCCATATTCCGGATGTTACCAAGGACACCGAACATGGCCTTCCCGAAGCTCCACGACTCGGAGGTTATTCGGCTGTGCTCTGTGTACCGCTCATGCGCGAAGGATCGGTAATTGGCGTCTTCGCAATGACGCGACCTGAACCCGGGGCCTTCACCGATAGCCAGATCGAACTTGTCCAGACCTTTGCCGACCAGGCCGTAATTGCGATCGAGAACGTCCGCCTTTTCGAGGAGGTGCAGCAGCGGACACGGGAGGCCACAGAGGCGTTGGAGTACCAGACGGCGACCAGCGATGTGCTTAGCGTTATCAGCCGCTCGCCCACCGATGGGCAGCCAGTGTTTGATATGATCGCGCAAAGCGCCGCCCGTCTATGCGAAGCACAGTTCTGCTTTGTCTACAGATTTGACGGCGAGCTTCTTCATTTCGTCGCGCATCACGGCATCACCGAAGAAAGCGTTGAGATCGTGCGCAACACCTTTCCCGTGGCACCTACTCGCGGCAGCGCTGCCGAAAGGGCAATTCTATATCTTGACGTGGCGCAGATCCCGGACCTCACCTTGGATAGTGAATTCACGCATCGCGCCGCGGCGGCTTTTTCGGGCCTGCGCAGTGCTGTCGCCGTGCCGATGCTGCGTGACGGCCTGCCCATCGGTTGCATAGCAGTCGGGCGTGCTGAGACGGGCTTTCTTGCCGCTAAGCAAGTCGAACTTCTGAAGACCTTCGCCGACCAGGCGGTGATCGCCATCGAAAATGTCCGCCTGTTTGATGAGGTTAAGGCGCGGACCGCGGAGCTAAGCGACTCGCTTCAGCAGCAGACAGCGACAGCAGACGTGCTCAAGGTCATCAGCCGGTCGGCCTTCGACCTGCAGAACGTCCTTGACACCCTGGCAGAGTCCGCCGCGCACCTCTGCGACGCGGACATTGCCGATTTCTATCGTCTGGTCGACGACGGATTTCAGTGGACCACAACCTTCAGCCGAGATCCGGAAGCGGCCCCTGCCCATACCAAGATCATGCGCCAGCCGGGGCGCGGATCGGTGTCGGGGCGCGTTCTGCTGGAACAGAAAACCGTTCACGTACCGGATTTCGAAGCCGATCCCGAGTTCACCTTCACCGACGTGGCGCGGCAGCGCGGCGTTCGCTGCATCCTCGGCGTTCCGCTCCTGCGCGGCACGGAACTGATGGGGTTGCTTCTGGTCATGCGCAAGGCGCCCGGGCCGTTCTCGCCAAAGCAGATCGAGCTGGTCGAGACTTTCGCCGACCAAGCGGTGATCGCCATCGAAAATGTCCGCTTGTTCGATGAGGTACAGGCCCGCACGGCGGAATTGAGCGAGTCGCTGCAGCAGCAGACGGCGACGGCCGATGTGCTGAAGGCCATCAGCCGCTCCACGTTCGACCTGCAGCCGGTTCTCGACACGCTGGTGGAATCAGCGGCCAAGCTGTGCGACGCGGACACGAGCGTCATCTTCAAGCGCGACGGCGATCTCTACCGGTGGTCGGCCGAGTACGGCAATTTGCCTGAAGCCGCGGTTTTCGCCAAAGCCAATCCCTTCTCCGCCAGTCGCGACAGCGTCACCGGACGGGTGGCCCTCGAAGCCCGCGCCGTCCACGTTTCGGACGTGCTCGCCGACCCGGACTACGGGGCTACGCAGCTTCAGAAGCTCGGCGGCTACCGTACCATTCTATGCGTTCCGATCTTGCGCGAAGGCGCGCCGGTCGGCGTGTTCGCGCTGACGCGGTCACAGGTGCGGGACTTCACGCCGAGGCAGATCGAGCTCGTCGAGACGTTTGCCGACCAGTCCGGCATAGCGATCGAAAACGTCCGGCTGTTCGACGAGGTGCAGGAGCGTACCCGCGAATTGTCACGCTCGCTCGAAGATCTGAGGACCGCGCAGGACCGTCTCGTGCAAACGGAGAAGCTCGCCTCACTCGGCCAGTTGACCGCCGGTATCGCCCACGAGATCAAGAACCCGCTCAACTTCGTCAACAACTTCTCAGCGCTCTCCGGCGAACTCATCGATGATTTGAACAGTGTGCTGGCCGGAGCGCCTTTGGAGGCATCCGTGCGCGAAGAGGTCGGCGAGCTGATAGCCCTTCTCAAGAGCAATCTCGACAAGGTGGTCCAGCACGGCAAGCGGGCCGATTCCATTGTCAGGAACATGCTGCTGCATTCGCGCGCTGGTTCAGGAGAGCATCGTCCGATTGACATCAATGCCATCGTGGAGGAGAGCCTGAACCTTGCCTATCACGGGGCGCGCGCCGAAAAGCCGGGATTCAACGTCACGCTGACGCGGAATTTCGACCCGCAGGCGGGGGATGTCGATCTCTACCCGCAGGAGATCACGCGGGTGCTTCTCAACCTCATCTCCAACGGCTTTTATGCAACAGCCAAGCGCAGCACCGCGGCGAATGGCGCGGACTATGAGCCGACGCTCTCCGCCACCACCATGAGTCTCGGCGACCGTGTCGAAATCAGGATCCGCGACAACGGCACCGGCATTCCGCCGGAGGTGAAGGAGAAGATGTTCAATCCATTCTTCACGACCAAGCCAGCCGGCGAGGGTACCGGGCTCGGCCTGTCGCTCAGCCACGACATCGTCGTCAAACAGCATGCTGGCACGATCGACGTCATCAGCCAGCCAGGCGAGTTCACCGAGTTTCGGATTGTGCTGCCGCGCGCTGCGGCCTCGCTCGCAAAATCGGGAGGTGAAGAATGAGCCTCCTCATCCTGGTCGTCGACGACGAGCCCGACGTCGAGCCGCTGTTTCGCCAGCAGTTCCGCCGCGACATCCGAGCCAGCCGCTTCACAATGGAGTTCGCGCAATCGGCGGTGGATGCGTTGCAGCAGATAGACGACGCCGAAGGGGTGACACTGATCCTGGTGCTGTCCGACATCAACATGCCCGGCATGAGCGGGCTCGAGCTCCTGCCGAAGATCAAGGTGCAGCGGCCGGACGTCCCGGTCATCATGATCACCGCCTATGGCGACGCCGAAACCAAGAGCAAGGCGTTGGAGAACGGTGCCGAAGCGCTGCTGACCAAGCCGATCGACTTTTCGGCGCTCAGACAACAGATCGAAACCCGGCTGGGAATGGTGGCGTGACGGCGCGCATCCTTGTGGTCGACGACGAGCCCGATCTTGAGGTCTTGATCGTCCAGAAGTTCCGGCGTCAGATCCGCGACGGCGCGGTCATTTTCCTGTTTGCCAGCGATGGTGTGGACGCCCTGTCCGTCATCGACGGCAACAGCGACATTGACATGGTGCTGTGCGACATCAACATGCCCCGTATGGACGGCCTGTCGCTGCTGGAGAAGCTGCAGCAGGCCGAGGGGCAGCAGCTTTCGACGGTCATCGTCTCCGCTTACGGTGACATGGCCAACATCCGCACTGCGATGAACCGCGGCGCCTTCGACTTCATCACTAAACCGATCGACTTTGCCGACCTGGAGACCACGATCGCCAAGACCTTGAAGCATCGAGAGGTGCTGCACGAGGCGCATCGGCGGCAAGCGGTCGCGGAGCGCGCGCATGCATCGCTGTCGCGCTACTTCTCGCCCAATCTGGCCGAACGGCTGGCCGGCGACGCAGACGGGTCGGCGCTAGCCGGGCAGTGGCGCGAGGTCGCCTCGCTGTTCACCGACATTACCAGCTTCACCACGCTAGTGGAAACGATCGACCCTGCCACGCTTGGCGCGCTCCTCAACGACTATTTGGCTGGCATGACCGACGTCGTGTTCGCGCACGAAGGCACCGTCGCCAAGATCGTCGGCGATGCGCTGCATGTGCTGTTCGGCGCTCCTGGCGAGCAGCAGGACCATGCGGCGCGCGCGGTTGCCTGCGCGTTCGAGCTCGACGCGCTGTCGCAATCGTTCCGCGATTGCTGGCGCGACAAGGGCGTCGCGGTCGGTACGACCCGCATCGGCGTCCATGCAGGTCCGGCGCTGGTCGGAAATTTCGGCGGAGGCCGCTTCTTCGACTACACGGCCTATGGCGACACCATCAATATCGCGGCGCGGCTGGAAAGCGCCAACAAGCAGTTGGGCACGCGGATCTGCGTCAGCGGGAGCGCGGCTGCAAGGGTCGACGGCTTCCGCGGACGGCCGGTCGGCGATCTGATGCTGCGCGGCAGGGCCGAGGCGCTGCGCGCGTTCGAGCCTTTGTCGTCAAAGCAGTATGACGATCCTTCGACGGCGAGCTATCTCGAAGCCTTCGGCAGATTGGAGGCCGGCGATGCAAACGCGCTTACGGCTTTCGCCACGCAGATCGGCAAATGTCCGGACGACCAGCTTGCCAGCTTCCATCTCAAGCGGCTGCTCAACGGCGCCAAGGGAACGCGGATCAGCCTCGACTGATCTTTGCGCCAGTCGCAACCGCGACCTCCGGCCTGACCGCCGGTAATGTCCGCTATTCCGGCGGTCCAGTGCCCGCGAGATCGACGAAATGCTCTGACCTTGCTTCCATCGCTCCCAAAGCTCGGCCTTCTGCGCTGACGTAAACCAGATCCGTGACGTCACCATGCAACACCTCCTCACCCTCTCAGATTAGGAGTGTTGCGGCGACCTATTGAACCCACCGGCGCAAAGCTGCCGTTCACGTCGTGGCAGACGTGAACATCGCCGCGCGGCTCGAGAAGCTTGCAGAACCTGGCGGCGTCTGCGTCGCGAGCAACGTTTACGAGCAGGTCAAAGGCAAACTGGATTATGCCTACACCGACCTCGGTAGCCAGCAGGTCCACAACATCGTGGACGCGGTGCGCGCCTATCAGGTCAGTCGAGCAAAATCCACTTCGGCATTCTCGACAAGGGATACGCTGGCGCTTCCCGAAAAACCGTCCATCGCGGTCTTGCCATTCGACAACCTAAGTGGCGACCCCGAGCAGGGCTACTTCGCTGACGGCATGGTGGAGGAGATCATCACCGCGCTGTCCCGGACGCGCTGGCTGTTCGTCATCGCGCGAAACTCGAGCTTTACCTACAAGGGCCGGGCAGTGGACATTAAGCAGGTTGGACGCGAGCTTGGTGTGCGCTACGTGCTTGAAGGGAGCGTGCGCAAGGCGGCGAGCAGGGTGCGCATCACCGGGCAGCTTATCGATGCGACAACGGGTGCACATCTATGGGCCGAGCGTTTCGACGGCGGGCTGGAGGACGTTTTTGAGCTGCAGGAGGAAGTGACCCGCAGCGTCGTCGGAGCGATCGCTCCGAAGCTGGAACAGGCAGAGATCGAGCGGGCCAAGCGCAAGCCGACCGAGCACCTTGAGGCTTACGACTACTACCTGCGCGGGATAGCAAGCCTCCACCTGTTGACCAGGGAATCCAACGCAGACGCCCTTCAGTTGTTTTACAAAGCCATCGAACTCGACCCTGAATTCGCCTCGGCATACGGCATGGCCGCGTTGTGTGCCGTCATGCGCAAGGCGAACGGCTGGATGGCCGATCGTGAGCAGGAAACCGTCGAGACAGAACGCCTGGCTCTGAAGGCCGTGGATTTGGGCAGGGATGACGCGGTTGCGCTCTCACTCGGCGGGGAAGCGCTCGCGTTTGTCGTGGGCAACTACAATAGCGGGGCAGCGTTCATTGATCGCGCGCTTGGGCTCAATCCGAACCTGGCTACTGCGTGGCTATTCAGCGGCTGGGTAAGAGCCGACCTCGGCGATACGGAAACCGCCCTCCAGCACCTGGCCACTGCGATACGCATGAGCCCGGTCGACCCGTTCATGTTCGATATGCTTAATGCGGTTGCAGTGGCTCATCTCTTAGCTGGTCGATTTGAGGAGGCATCATCCTGGGCGGAAAGGTCGTTGCGGGAAAAGCCGGACTTTTTGGCGTCGTTGCGCTTTGCGGCTGCAAGCTATGCTCACGCTGGCCGAACCGAGGATGCGCAAAAGGTGGTGAGCCGAATTCTCGCCCTCGATCCTGGCCAACGAATTTCCAATCTCGCCGACGTCGTTTCAATCAGGCGTGCGGCCGATATGGCTCTGCTTGCAGAAGGTTTGCGAAAGGCGGGGCTGCCGGAATAGCGCTGTCAGGTTGGCGCATACCGATCGCGAGTTGGGAACGCACCGAGATCGCAAAGACCGCACCATGGGTGGCGTCGGCCCTCCACAAATCGCCGTAGGGCGCCGTACAAGCGATCCCGCGTCATATCAGGGGGTCACTGATCCCAACTCGTCGCGTGGGCCAGCGATGGGGCGCCTGTGGCAAAGCACCTGCTCGATCTCAAGCCAAGTCGGCGATCCGTAGGCATAGGCAATGGCTGCTTCAGCAGGACGGCTGATCGGCCGTTTTTGGCGCAACCGCGACCTCCAGCCTAATCGCCGGCAAGGTCCGCTTTCAGGAAGCTGCGAAGCCGACCTCAACGGCCGAGATGCTGAAGGGTTTCGGGTGCCGTCAGGCGTACGAAAGCCTCTCATGCAGGAACCCGCGGTCCGTGCGCGGTGAGCTATGGGGATTTGTGTTTCGGGGTGTGCCAGCGTCTGTCGCAGACGTCCACA
>NZ_JAFCGY010000080.1 GCF_016836705.1 Mesorhizobium caraganae
GTATGCATACGACGAAGGCCGCCTACTGACGCGTACCTTGAGGCGTTAGTGTCCGCTTAGATTAAGTGGACGCTTGGCGAATGAAGTATCTGGCTATGGAACAGCCGTCGACGGTGGAAGCGAGCACGTCCGCGGGTTTGCCGCTGCCGCCGGGTGCGGGCCGACAGCGGACGCGCCGCTCCTGGACGGTTGAGCAGAAGCTGGCGATCGTGCGTGAGGTGCAGGAGTCCGGTGATCCGGTGTCGGTTGTAGCGCGGCGTCACGACATGAACGCGAACCACTTGTTCATCTGGATGAAGCAAGCCGGGCAAGGGCGATTGGGCCGATCCAAGCCGTTGCCCGAGACCTCACCGATCGCCTTCATTGATATGGGCGTTGTCGGTCCCGCCGTGCACAATGTAGAGCCGGAAGAGCCGGCTCCTGCGCGATCGCACTCTGAAGTACCAGCTACGATCAGCCAAGCGGTATCTACCGGTGGCCGGATGGAAATCGTCGGGGCCAACGGTCGGCGTGTGATCGTCGACCGCACTGTCGACGTAAGTGTCCTGCTGCGGATCTTGCAGGGGCTGGAAATGCTGCGATGATCCCGACAGAAGGCGTGCGTGTGTGGTTAGCCACAGGCTACACCGACATGAGATGTGGCTTTCCATCACTGGCGCTACGGGTGCAGGAGGTCCTCAAACATAATCCCCTTGGGGGCAACCTGTTTTGCTTCCGGGGGAAACGCGGAAATTTGTTGAAGGTCATTTGGCATGATGGCCAAGGAGCATGCCTGTTCACAAAAAGACTCGAGCGCGGCCGCTTCATATGGCCGACAGTTGAGGGTGGAGCTGTGACAGTATCTCCTGCGCAGCTGAGTTATCTCTTGTCTGGGATAGACTGGCGTAACCCTCAGGAAACGTGGCGTCCAGCTCGGGTTGGGTAGCATTTTTTTGTTGAAAGTACGATGGAATGTGATTCAATCGGCGCATGACTTCGAAGCCGGTTGAGCTCCCCTCGGATCTTGCCAGCGCCTACGTGGCGCTGCTGGCTGAACGAGAGGCGTTGCAGGCTGAACGCGATGTGGCGGTCGCGGATGCTGCCAACTGGCAGGCTGAAGCCGCCAACGCGCAGGCCATGCTGTCCGACAACGAGGCGCGGATTGCGCATCTTGAGCTGCGCATCGAGAAGCTGAAACGCGAACTGTACGGGCAGCGCTCCGAGCGCACGGCGCGGCTGATCGAGCAGTTGGAATTGGAACTCGAAGACCTCGTCACCTCGGCGACCGAGGATGAGCTTGCCGCGCAGGCCGCGGCGGCGAAAACGCAGACGGTGCGCCCCTTCACGCGCAAACGGCCGGTGCGCAAGCCATGGCCGACTGACATCGAGCGCGAGCGCATCGTCATCGAGCCATCCACCACCTGCGCCTGCTGCGGCGGATCGCGGCTGTCGAAACTGGGTGAGGACGTGACCGAGACGCTGGAAGAGATTCCGCGCCGGTTCAAGCTGATCGAGACGGTGCGCGAAAAGTTCACTTGCCGCGATTGCGAGAAGATCACCCAGCCGCCGGCGCCGTTCCATGCCACGCCGCGCGGCTTCATCGGTCCCCAACTGCTGGCGACAATCCTGTTCGACAAGTTCGGCATGCATGCTCCACTCAACCGACAGAGCGCGCGCTTCAAGGCCGAGGGGATCGACCTGCCGCTGTCGACGCTGGCCGATCAGGTCGGCCACGGAACCTTCGCCGTCATGCCGCTCTTCCAACTGATCGAGCGCCATGTGCTCGCGGCCGAGCGCCTTCATGGCGACGACACCACCATTCGCATCCTGGCGAAGGGCAAGTGCGCGACCGGGCGCATCTGGACCTATACGCGCGACGACCGGCCCTTCGCCGGGCCTGCGCCGCCGGCGGCGATCTATTACGCCTCGAGCGACAGGCGCGGGGAGCATCCTCAGAACCATCTGGCCGGATTCGCCGGTATCCTTCAGTGCGACTGTTACAGTGGCTTTGAGCCGCTGTTCGACCCGCAGCGGAAGCAGCAGCCGATCACGCCGGCCTTTTGCTACGCCCATGCGCGACGAGGATTCTTCGAATTGGCCGACATCGCGAAAAAGGCCCGGGATGGCAAGAAGGGCAAACCGATCTCCCCGATCGGGCTGGAGGCGGTCAGGCGCCTCGACGCGCTGTTCGAGATCGAGCGCGCCATCAACGGCTGCAGCGCTGACGAGCGGTATGACGTTCGCCAGGAGAAGAGCAAACCACTTCTCGACGACATGCACGCCTGGTTGCTCCGCGAGCGCGATACCCTCTCGCGCTCTTCCGAGGTACTGAAGCCGATCAACTACATGCTCAGGCGCTGGGCCGACTTCGCCCGCTTCATCGACGACGGCAGGATCTGCCTCAGCAACAACGCGGCCGAAAGAGCGCTGCGTGGCATTGCTCTTGGAAGGCGCAACTGGACCTTCGCCGGTTCCCAGCGCGGCGCCGACCGCGCCGCCGTCATGCTTACCCTCATCACCACGGCACGCCTCAACGACGTCGACCCGAAAGCCTGGCTCGCTGATGTCCTGGCCCGCATTGCCGATCTTCCCGCCTCGCGTCTGCACGAACTACTGCCTTGGCAATGGAAGCGCCTGCGCGAAGCCGACAAGGCCGCCGATCAGCAGGCCGCCTGACCTTCACGCATCGCCATCATAGAGCCCGCCGCGCCCACGCGCGCGTGCCAATCATGCGGCCTTCGTCGTATGCGTAC
>NZ_JAFCGY010000081.1 GCF_016836705.1 Mesorhizobium caraganae
TGCGGATTCCGACGATGGCGCGCATGTATTCCGATCTGATGCCGCGCAGCGTTCCGGTCTGATCGCGCGCAGGTGAAGCACCTGATCGTCGGGGAAGATGTCACTGCATTTGCGGTTCGGTCAAGCGGCAGCGGAGATGATGGATCTGCGCATGGATTCGCCGTTGAGTTCGAGCCGGTGAGCGTTGTGAACGAGGCGGTCGAGGATGGCATCGGCGTAAGTGGGATCTCCGATCAGATCGAACCAGCGGGCCACCGGGAGTTGGCTGGTCACCAGCGTTGAGCGACGCCCGTACCGGTCTTCGAGGATTTCGAGCAGGTGGTGACGGGCATTGCCGTCGAGCGGTTCGAGGCCCCAATCGTCGAGGATGAGGAGATCGACCCTGGCTAGGCTTTTCATGCGCGCGGCGATGCGGCCGTCACCCTTGGCCAGGGACAGGTCATCGATGAGCCGCGGCAGTCGGGTGTAGAGGACCGAACGGTTGTCACGGCAGGCCTTGTGACCGATGGCGCAGGCCAACCAGCTCTTCCCGACCCCGGCCGGCCCGACGATGGCCAAGCTCTCATGGGCGGCGATCCAGTCGCCCTTGAGCAGCTTGTCGAACAGCCGGCGATCGAGACCGCGCGCAGCACGGTAATCGACATCCTCGGGCACGGCATGGTGGCGTAGCCGCGCATGACGAAGGCGAAGCGCAAGACGCCGGTCATTGCGGTAGGTCGCCTCGTGATCGAGCAGCAGGGCAAGCCATTCGGCGTGGCTGAGGTTGGCGGCATCGCTGTTGCTTTCCAATTCGATGAACGCATGGGCCATGCCGGCCAGGCCGAGTTGCCCCAGCAGTTCGAGTGTCGGATGTTTGAGCATTGCAGTCCTTTCAGTGGTAATATCCGGAGCCCCGGATGTTGGTGTGAAAGATCGGCGTGTGGTCCGGGGCTTCGCGCACCGGAACCTTGTCGAGCCCCTTCTCGAGGATCGATTTGACCGAGGGATAGTTGCGCGCCTGGATCTCCAGCGCGCGTCGCGCGGCCGCTTCCAGGCGTTCGGCGCCGAAGCGCTTCGCCAGCCCGATGATGCCGAGGCATGAACGGTAACCCTGCTCGGGATGCGGCCGATCCTCGATGATCTTTTCAACCAGCAACGACAGCATCGGCCCGATCCGAGCCGCTTCCTCCCGGATCTTCACGGGCGTCCATTCACGGTAGCGCCGATGACTCGACGGCATATGTTCGGGGATCGTCGTATGCCGCCCGTTGCCGCTGCCACGCATGTGCGCGGCGATGCGTTCGCCTTCGAGGAAGATTTCGACGGTGCGGGCGGTAATTCGAGCCTCGACCTCGCGGCGGGCGAAGCGCCAGGGCACCGAGTAATGGTGGTGCTCAATCGCGATGTGGTAATCGAGCCCGACTCGGCAACGCTTCCACTCCGCGTGGACCCACCGTTCAGCCGGCAGCGGCTTGAGGTTCGGCGCGTCGATCTCCTCGAACAACTGGCGCCGCGTTTTGCTGAACTGGCGAAGCACCCGTGTGTCGTTGAGATCGGTGATGCACTCGGCGACCGCCGCGTTCACCTCGGCCAGGCTGTAGAAGATCCGGTTGCGCAAGCGGCCCAGGACCCAGCGTTCGACAATGCCGACACAGGCCTCGACTTTCGCCTTATCGCGTGGCTTCCTCGGTCTTGCCGGGAGCACCGCCGTGCCGTAGTGACGCGCCATGTCGGTGTAGCTGCGGTTGACCATCGGATCGAAGTGACACGCCTTAATCACCGCGACCTTCGCGTTGTCCGGGACCAGAAGATGGGCCACGCCACCGAAGAAGGCGAAGGCGCCATTGTGTGCCTCGATCCAGTCCGCGAACTGCTCGGTCCACGTCGCGCACGCAAATGACAAGCTCGATCCGCCGAGCACCGCCACAAACAGATGGGCATCGCGCACCTCACCGGTCCGGCGGTCGACTACAACTGGCACCGTGTCGCCGGCGTAATCGACAAACATCTTCTCACCGCCCGCGTGGCTCTGCCGCATCGTCAGAGGCAGGCGGCCTTCCCAGCGCCGGAATAGGTCACACCAACGGCTGTAGCGATAGCCATCCGGGTGCGCGGTGACATACTCTTCCCACAGAACCTGCAGCGTCACATGCTTGCGCTTCAGCTCACGTGCCACCGCCGACCAGTCCGGTTCCGGCTGTTTGCGCCGGCCGGGATTCACCCCAGGCAAGCCGTATAGGCAAGCTTCCAGATCGGCATCGCTCATCTCGGCCGGGACCGGCCAGTTCAGCCCAGAGCGTGCAAACCGCTTCAGCGTATCCCGGACCGTCGTCGGCCCGACCCCGGCACGCTCGCCAGCCACCCGCGTCGATAGCCCCGCTTCCAGGCTCAGACGCAAAATCTCGCGCACGTGGCGCATCGTAACCCTCCTCGTCGGCATCCATTCCTCCGGTCGTTGCCCAACCGGAAAATGCCCTAAGGATCAGGTTCTCCTAACTCCGAACTGCGCGCGATCGTCTCGGAATTCTGCGCGGCTAATTCTCGGAATGCTGCGCGCCATCACTTCGGAATGCCGCGCGCGATCAAATCGGAACGGTGCGCGCGATGACCTCGGAATCCGCA
>NZ_JAFCGY010000082.1 GCF_016836705.1 Mesorhizobium caraganae
GTGCTCGCTTCCACCGTCGACGGCTGTTCCATAGCCAGATACTTCATTCGCCAAGCGTCCACTTAATCTAAGCGGACACTAACGCCTCAAGGTACGCGTCAGTAGGCGGCCTTCGTCGTATGCATACTCTCGATCGAGGGTAAAAACGAGTTCGGCGACATTTGTCGCCGAGAAGTCCGGATCGACAAAAGCGAGGAACGCCTGCGCGATGGAGACCATGGCCTTTCGATCGGTGATGGCAAGAAGATCATGGCCGCCTTGCAGAACGCGGTCGTGACTCAGGAGGCTGAGACCTATGCCCTCTTTCGACGGTCTGCCCGGATTGCCATACCTTTCGGCCAGTCAAGGACTATACGACGCGCCGCATTCGAACGGTCTTCGGCACTGTGGAAGTTCGCAATCCCCGCTGGGATGCTGTGCCGGGATTGCCACCCAGGGATAGTCGACGCGTTCGCGCCGCTAAAGGAAATCTGTCCGGATCGGGCAACTCCCGAGTTGATGGAACTGACGGCGCGACTGGCGAGCACGATGCCGTATCGGCAGGCCGCCAGCCTGCTCGACGACCAGATCGCAGAGGAAGCCTGGCGCGCGAGATTGCAGATGGACGAACGGCGTCAGCTCGAAATGCAGCTTCTTGGTAATCGACGGAAAGAGTTCGTCATCAGCATCGATACGGCTCATGGTCGCAGCGCCGATCCAAACTCAGCTCGAAATTTCGAGATCGTCGTAGCCCGATGCGGCCGCGGCGGGCGGGGAGATGCGGGCGGCCGCTACTTCGCCACCAGCAACACCGACCAACCCGCGATACGGATCGAACCCTTCATGCTCTCCGGCGAGAGGGGTATTGCGGCTTTGGCGATGACGGTGATCTCCGATGGCCTCAAGCGGCTACCCCGCGCGATGCCGAGGCTGACCACGCACATCATCGACTGGTTCCACATCGCCATGAAGATCCAACCCATGCAGCAGATCGCGGATCACATGGTTCCCGCTCGGATCTTGCCGCCACCCTCCCAACCATCGACAGGGACATCAGAGCGGTGAAGTGGCGTCTGTGGCACGGACGCTTGGATCGAGCGATCCGCAACCTCCAAGACATTATTAAGCGATTGCTTCCGTTGCGAGGGGCTGGAGATCTGTCGGCCGCGCGTCTCCATACCCTCGGTTCGCAGCTATTCACCTACGTCCGCTCGAATCGCAGTGCCATCATCAATTATGGAGCCCGCTATCGGTCAGGCCTTCGCGTCGCCACGACCCTTGCCGAGTCGGCGGTCAATTCACTGGTGGCCAAGCGCATGGTGAAGAAGCAGCAGATGCGGTGGTCTTAGCATGGCGCCCACATGCTAATGCAGGTACGAACCGCCGAAATGAACGGCGAGCTTCGTGATCGGCTGCGTGCAGGATTTCGAGAACCAGAGCCTCAGGTGCCTTCGCTGTTCAAGCCCAAGCCGCCTCTTCTCCGAGCCGCATAACCCCAGAGAAGTTACCGGTGTCCCGTAAAGCGCGTCGAAAAGGGAACCCCAGCGGGCATTGGCGGCGTTCAGGGCATAGCTTGCATTCATCACCGGCACGACAAGCAGCGGCCCGGCGACCGTCGTGATCTCAGGATCGACATTGGCGGTCGAGACGCGAAAGTCTGGGCCTTCCGGGCAGGAGGTAGCCGATCTCACGCAGGAAAGCTTCTAACCTGCGATGCCGACCGGCGCGCCATGCTCGCGATACCAGACGTCGAGCTCCGCTTGGAGTTCGTCGCGCCTGACGAGAAGCGCCCGGTTCCTCGGTGTCAGATCATGGACGATCGATGAAAAGTTGGTCCAGAATGTTGTTTTCTCGAAGCCGGTGCCTGGCAGTGCGTCTTCGCAAATAAAATCATAGAATTCCCGAGCGATCGTTAGCCGCAGCGGCTTCGACGACGGATGGGGGAGATGCATGATTCCAGCTTCCGCTCCGTCCATTTCGGCAGATGGCCTCATGCTGACCAGATCTATGCGTGCACCACCTAGTCACCTGAATCTGAAGTTCGGTTCATTGTCTTCTGGCAGAAACGCTTGACCGATGCGAGGATCTGGTCGGCGGATTTGACCCACTTGTAAGGGGTGGGGTTTTCGTTGTGGGTTTCGATGAAT
>NZ_JAFCGY010000083.1 GCF_016836705.1 Mesorhizobium caraganae
GTGCGCCCTGCGTCGGCCTGAGGGCCTCACCGCCACCATCAAACTCCACCCCAAAAGGCAAAGCCGAGCGAGACATCACGGTCAAACCGCTCCGCACGCCTTTCTCCCGTAACTGTGCAACAGGCCCTCAAGGGGGGAGATCAAAGTCAGCCTACGCCGACCGCACCGGATCGAGCGTCACCTTGTAAAGCTCGTTGTCATCGCGATCCATCAGCCGCACCGTCAGCTGCTCGGTAGCGCCTGAAATATCCACCAATCCGAAGAACTGCAGGCCAGCCGATGGCGGCAGGTTCTGGCCCTGTTCTGCCGTCGGCGCCTTGATGAATTTCAGCTCCGGACCGAACGTCATGTCGAAATCGTTGGGGCCGAACGTGCCGGCATGGATCGGGCCGGAGACGAATTCCCAGAACGGGTTGAAGTCCTGGAACTGCGCCTTGTCAGGGTTGTAACAGTGCGCGGCCGTGTAATGCACGTCGGCCGTCAGCCACACTGTGTTGGTGATGCCGGCGTTCTTGATGTAGCGCAAAAGGTCGGCGATCTCGAGCTCGCGGCCCTTGGGCAGGCCGTTGTCGCCATTGCTGACGGCTTCCGCGCCGACCTTCTTGGTGCCGTCGTCCCAGACGACGAGGCCGAGCGGCATGTCGGCGGCGATGACCTTCCAGGTCGCCTTGGAGTTGGCCAGTTCGCGCTTCAGCCATTTGGTCTGCTGTTCGCCGAGTATACGGGACTCCGGCGTCATGGTGTCCTGCATGTCCGGGCCGTTGGGGCCGCGATAGGAGCGCATGTCTAGGAAGAACACGTCGAGCAGCGGCCCGTGGGATATCTTGCGATAGACGCGGCCGGGTTCCGACGGTTCG
Source organism: Mesorhizobium caraganae (assembly GCF_016836705.1). Lineage (GTDB taxonomy): Bacteria > Pseudomonadota > Alphaproteobacteria > Rhizobiales > Rhizobiaceae > Mesorhizobium > Mesorhizobium caraganae. The sequence goes on from NZ_JAFCGY010000083.1 coordinate 858, forward strand.
TAGCGGATCGTCGTCATCTCATGGAAGGCGCGCGCCGCACGCGCCGCCAGCACATGGATGGATTTTTCGGTGTAGCGGCTGTCGGCGCTCAGATCCTTCGAATCCGACCAGTTGTTCAGCACTTCGTGGTCGTCCCACTGGTAGAAGGTCGGGCAGATGGCGCTCAGGGCGAGAACGTTCTTGTCCATCATGTTGTACTTCCACTGGTCGCGGTACTCGTCCAGCGTTTCGGCGACCTTGCGCTTTCCGTCGATGAGGACGACGTTTTTCCATTTGCCGCCGCCAGGCAGGTCGACCTCATCCTTCATCGCGCCATCGGCATAGATCGTGTCGCCGGAATGCAGGAAGAAGTCGGGCGTGTGCTTGGCGATGGTGGCGTAGGTCTTCATGCCGGTCTCGTCGATGCCCCAGCCCTGGCCGGCGGTGTCGCCCGACCAGGCGAATTTGATGTCGCGCTTCGAGGTGGGTGCGGTGCGGAAGCGCCCGACGATCGGCTCGGAAACGACATTGATGTCGGCGAGGTCGGCGGCCGTCATGCGGTAGAAGATGTCCTGGTCGGCAGCCAAGTCGGTGAGCAGCCGCTTGACCGTAAAGTCGCTGGCCGGCGAGGTATCGAGCGGCGCCAGCCGGGTGGCGTTGGCGAAATTCTCGGTCGAGGACACTTCGAACATGACGCGCGAGGGTCGATCGGTGCGCGTCCACACCATGCCGCTCGAGGCATCGACATCGCCGGACTGGACGCCATGGGTAAAGGCCGGGCGCTGGCTGGCGCGCGAATAGTAGGGCAAAGCGAGGCCCGATGCGCCGAGCAGACCCGCAGCGCTCGCTGAGGTGACGAAGGCGCGGCGGGTCAACGAGATCTTGTTCATGGCTGTCTCCTGATGGCTTGAACGTCCGCCACCAGCGTCCAGCCTCAATGTTTCAGCCGCATCTCGGAAAGATGAAGTTTTGATAACAATGGACAGGTAATCTCCCCCCTTGAGGGCAGGGGAATCGCAGATAAGTTGATTGGCTCTTGCCAAGTAGGAAAAGAGGGATTCTTGAGAGGCTTTCTCGCTACAGAGGAGGCCGCGGTGCCGTTGATTATGTCTAT
>NZ_JAFCGY010000084.1 GCF_016836705.1 Mesorhizobium caraganae
CTCTCGTTGAAGGAACTCCATGGTCGGATCGCAGCTTCTACCCGCTCAAGACCAATACCTGTCGCGCCATCTCAGAACGAGGCGCCCCTCCCGCGAAGCGGGTTCGTGCATGAGGCGCAAAGCTGACAGGCCCTCTAGTTCCGTTTGCTGCCATTCGCGATGCGGACAATGAGGTCATCGTTGTCGTCGAACTTTGCCTTTCGGAGCGATTTGGGTTTTGGGGCGAGAGCGGCCGTGAGAATGGATATCGGCCGGGTGCGCACTTGAAATGAGTTATGGAGTGACGAGGCCCAGCAGTTGGCTGTGGGATCGTCTGCCCGAGAAGTTGCAGCGTTCGTGGGGCGCTATCTAGTGTAAAAGCAGTTTCCTCCGTGCTATGAATGGACTGTCGACGCCGTCCTAGGCCGACCGCCATTTTAGCGGGCCGAAGGACGTATGTGCCGCAACATGGGCTCAAGCCACCCGCCCGCACATCTGTTGTCGATTGGCCCGCGAGGAGGGATCAGCATGTCAGAACGTCTCGACGTAGGCCCTCTGCAACTGGGCGAACGAGCGCCCAATTTCGTGCTCGACGCGATTACTCGCGAGGGCAAGATAGCTATCGACGATTTCCGCGGCGAGAAGCCAGTGCTGGTCGGACTGTATCGAGGTCTCCATTGTCCTTTTTGCAGGCGTCATATCGCGACGGTTTCGCTGCTCACACCAGCCCTTAACGCAAAGGGCATCGAAACCCTGACGGTGGTGAACACGCCCATCGAACGGGCACGCCTGTATCTCCGTTATCATCCGATGCCGGCTCTGCTCGCGGCGTCTGATCCTGAGCGGGCTTCACACCGCGCTTTTGGGCTCCCCAATATGCAGATCACCGAGGGCGAGAGCGCATGGCCGCACAAGGCCTCAATGAGCGATGTGAAGGCGATGCGGCTCAACGTGCCGGGCGAAATGCCTGAGCCGATGGATCCGTTTGCCACGCTCGAATATCTGAATAAAAAAGACAATTACGATATCACTGAAGCGGACCAGCAAATGATGGCGACCGGCGTGGGCCAGCTCATGGGCCAGTTCCTGCTCGACCGCAACGGCGTCGTTCGCTGGACGTTCTCCGAGGTTTACGATGGCGGCTTGGGCGCCCGCCCGAACTCTGAGGCGATGATGTCGGTCGCGTCGCAAATCGGAAGGTAAGGAGCACCTTCGGTAGGGGGGCTAGGCGCAGGATTACGCGAAGTTGGCCGCCGTCGCCTGATGGGGCCCTACAATCGGCACCGCACTCGCCTGCCATGAACCCGGGGGCGGGGTCGTCCAGCCGCCCTACTAGCGGCGTCCGCGCTGCGGGCTCAGCGGCCTCTTGCTGCAGGTCTGCGGCGATGCGCCGGCTTACCGCCCCAGCAGATTTCGTTCGACGGTTTTCAGCTGCGCCAGCATCGCATTTTTCGCACTTTCCGGAGCGCGGCGAACCAGACAATCCAGGATTGCCTGGTGCTCGTCGCAATACCTCCGGCGGCGTTCCTCCGAGAACGAGCACTTCTTCATTTCGAACCAGGGCGATTGATTTCGAATGGCGTGCATGCGGTTGCGGATCTCTTTAAGGAGTCGTTGCGGCAGCACGCGAATACTCGGTGATGGAATTCGGCGTCCCAATGCTCGAAATCCGGCATGTCCTTGGCGTCGCATGCCGTCTAATGCGCTTCGCGAACCGCGTTCAGTTCGGTTGCGCTGGCATTGGTTGCCGCAAAGGGCGGCTGCAGGATCGAGCAACTGCCTCCCTCGTCGGCTGACATGCTGAAGGGTTTCGGGTGCCGTCAGGCGTACGAAAGCCTCTCATGCAGGAACCCGCGGTCCGTGCGCGGTGAGCTATGGGGATTTGTGTTTCGGGGTGTGCCAGCGTCTGTCGCAGACGTCC
>NZ_JAFCGY010000085.1 GCF_016836705.1 Mesorhizobium caraganae
TGCTGAAGGGTTTCGGGTGCCGTCAGGCGTACGAAAGCCTCTCATGCAGGAACCCGCGGTCCGTGCGCGGTGAGCTATGGGGATTTGTGTTTCGGGGTGTGCCAGCGTCTGTCGCAGACGTCCACATGGGGCGCTGTTGGCTGATCGAGCATGCGGCTTCTAGGCCAGGTCGGAGAGCTTCTTGCGGTGATACCGACGGACTTCACCTGCCTGACGACCGGCGCCATAGCGAGGCGCGCATACCGTCCCATTGACCCGCGCCGGCGTGGCGCGGTCGTGCGAGGAAGTGGTCCATGCCGGGTCATGGGGCGGTCTCCCGGTTCGTCGTCCGTGCGCCCGGTGGTCCGCGCGGCTGCCTGCACCGTTCGAACACCTCGATGACGATCATGCGGCCGCCGCAGCACGGGCACGGCGGGCGGAAGTCGTCCGGTTGCGCCGGAGGATCGTTCGTGACGGGAGGCGCGGCCGCCAGCAGTTGGCGGGCGAGCGCGAGGCAGTCCTTGCGAGAGCCGCCTGCGAGCAGGCCGTAGTGGCGGATGCGATGGAAGCCGCGCGGCAGGACATGGAGCAGGAAGCGGCGGATGAACTCGTCGGTCGCGAGCGTCATGACGCGCTGGCGGTCGGCGCCGTCGCGGCGATAGTCCTTATAGCGGAAGATGACGCCGTCCTCGTCGAAACGGATAAGGCGGCGGTTCGAGATGGCGACCCGGTGCGTGTAGCGCGACAGATAGGCGAGCACCGCTTCAGGCCCGGCGAAGGGCGGCTTGGCGTAGACCACCCAGCGCTTCTTCCTGACGGGAGCCAAGTGGCGCAGGAAGGCCCGTCGCTCGGCGAGGTGCGCCATCGATCCGAAGAAGACGAGCCGCCCGGCGTCGTGCAGCGTGAGCAGTCGGGTGAGGAACAGGCGGCGGAAGAGCTTGCCGAGCACGCGCACAGGGAGCAGGAAGGCCGGGTGCGAGGAGACCCAATGCGTCCCGTCAGGCGCGATGCCGCCGCCCGGCACGATCATGTGCACGTGCGGATGGTGGGTCATCGCCGAGCCCCATGTGTGGAGGACGGCGGTGATGCCGATGCGCGCGCCGAGATGCTGGGGGTCCGCCGCGATCGTCAGCATCGCCTCCGATGTCGCCTTGAACAGCAGGTCGTAGACCACCGCCTTGTTCTGGAACGCGATATCGGCGACCTCGGCGGGGAGCGTGAAGACGACGTGGAAGTAGCCAACCGGCAGCAGGTCGGCTTCGCGCTCGGCGAGCCATGTCCGTGCGGCCGCGCCCTGGCACCTGGGACAGTGCCGGTTGCGGCAGCTGTTGTAGGCGATGCGCCACTGGCCGCAGTCCTCGCAGGCCTCGACGTGACCGCCAAGGGCTGCGGTGCGGCAGTTCTCGATCGCTGACATCACCTTGAGATGCTGCTGGCTCAGGTGCCCTGCATGGGTAGCCCGGTAGGCGGGCCCAGCAGCACGGAAGATGTCGGCAACCTCCAGGTCCGCGCGCACCGGTTCAGCCGGGGGGCGACTTATCCTCCATCAGCGCCATCAGCCGGTCGAGCGGCCCTGCGACCGCGTGGATCGTCCGGGTCGAGACCTTGGTGTAGAGCGCTGTCGTTTCGAGCTTGCTGTGCCCGAGCAGCACCTGGATGACGCGGATGTCGACATCCTGCTCGAGCAGGTGGGTGGCGAAGCTGTGCCGCAGCGTATGCGGGCTGACGCGCTTGCGGATGCCGGCCACTTCGGC
>NZ_JAFCGY010000086.1 GCF_016836705.1 Mesorhizobium caraganae
ACAAACCCCGTCGATTTTCGGCGGGGTTTTGTTTTGCGATTGATTTGGCTCAGCAAATTGATGTCAGGAGGAAATGTCAGGAGACAGCCGACGGCGATGGGCCTCACGCGAGACTTGGTTTGAGCCTTGGCCAGAGGCTGATTGCGATCTTTTTCATGTTCTGGGCGGCGGCTGCCATCAGGCACTGGCAGGCGACGCGTGTTCGCCCTCGGAAGCGGGCGTAGCGGTGACCGAAGAGCTGCTTGGCATCGGCGAAGGATCGCTCGACCGTCTCCTTGCGGCGCCGATAGATGGCCTTGCCCCATGCTGTGAGCCGGTTGGCGTCGACCCGCTCGCGGGCATCTTGCCAGACATGGCGCGTGATGGTGCGCTCGGCTTTGGCGTTTGACGTGCAGGAGGCTAGCAACGGACAGTCGCGGCAGATCGCCGGATCGCTCCTGTAATGGCGATAGCCGCCGCGTTCGGTGGTGACGTAGGTGAGCAACTGGCCCTGCGGGCAACGATAGCCGTCCGCCTCCGGTTCATAGATGAAGTCGCTCTTTCTCATCTTGCCAGGCTTTGGCGGGGTCGGGTTGCGGTAGCCGATGACGCCGCTGATGTTCCTGTCCTCCAGGCCCTTGGCGATGCCCGGCGTAGCATAGCCGGCATCCAGTCCCGCCGCCGCCACATTAAAGCCGAAGCGCTTAACCTGGCGGTCGAGCCGGCCAAGATAGACGATCGAGTCATGCACGTTGGCTGGCGTGGCAAATGTGTCGGTGATGATGCCGTTGCGCCCATCCACCGTGCGGTGGTCGAGGTAGAAGAAGCCCTTCGGCTTGCCCTCGCGCACCATGTAGCCGGCATCCGGATCGGCGCGCGAGACCTTGGTCTGCTTCACCGGCGCCTTGCGCTCCTTGGCCTTCAGCGGCTTTTGGCCATGCAGCGTCCGTTCCGCCTCGATGGCGCGGTCGAGATCGGCCCAGTAGTCGGCGCGCGACTTGGCCACCATGGCAAGGTCGTACTTGCCCTTGTTGGCGTTGGCCTTCAGGTGTGTGCTGTCGCTATAGAGCACCGTCCCGTCCACCAGCCCCACCCCGATCGCCTGTTCGACGATGCGGTCGAAGATCGCTTGCGCGACCGTCTCGTCCTGATAGCGGCGGCGTCGGTTCTGCGACAGCGTCGAGGCATCGAACACCTTGTCGGTCAGCTTCAACCGCAGGAACCAGCGGTAGGCAACATTGACCTCGATCTCGCGCACCAGCTGCCGCTCCGAGCGCACCCCAAACAGGTAGCCGATGAACAGCGCCTTGAACATCAAGGTCGGATCAAGCGGCGGGCGACCATTGTCGGCACAATACAAGGGCGCTGTCAGGTCGTGGATGAAGGAGAAGTCGATTGCTCGATCGAGCTTGCGCAACAAGTGATCAGCCGGAACCAACTGATCCAACGTTACCATCTCAAGTGCGGTCTGTTCAGGGGCGGGTCGCTTCAACATGACCCAGTGAATCAAAAACCCCCGGCAAATGCCAGGGGTTTGTCAGCAGTCTG
>NZ_JAFCGY010000087.1 GCF_016836705.1 Mesorhizobium caraganae
CCTCTAAGGTTGACGCGGGGTGGAGCAGCCCGGTAGCTCGTCAGGCTCATAACCTGAAGGTCACAGGTTCAAATCCTGTCCCCGCAACCAAATCAAAAAAGCCCGCCTCGTGCGGGCCTTTTTGTATTTTGCTGTGGTGGCCGGACGGTTTTAACCTGCATCAGGGGCCCGCAAGGAAGGCGAAGCCGACGCCGCGGGACAGAAAAGCCAAATCCTGTCCCCAAGCCAACTTTCTCGGCGCCCCGCTTCTCGAAGCGACATCCCGCGCCGGTGGCCTTGCGGTCAGGTACGCCCTCTCGGATTGTGTCCAGGCTGATGTTCGCAATCTGCAACCACACCCAAGCGAAGTCGCACCAAGCGAAGCCGGTTGGCTTCGAACACTGGAGGACGATCCCGGGCACGATCGCGCCGGCGCGATTCGTGCATTTCGATGCAGCAGAACGAGAGGACGATCATTCTCTTGCCAGCAAATCATGGAAACGATGCGCGGCTGTATGCGTGCGTGTTGCTAATCATTGCTATCTATTGCTACCGATCCTGATTCGCACCATAATCTCTTCAGGAGGTTGCCATGCCCAACTACGCACTGAACGACCACTATGAGAGCTTCATCAGGAAGCAGCTCGAATCAGGCCGCTACAACAATGCTAGTGAGGTTGTTCGCGCCGGCTTGCGTATGCTCGAGGATTTCGAGGCGGAGCGGGAAAGATGGCTGCGCGAGGAGATTCCGACGCGTTTGACCGAGCTCCGGCAGGATCGGGCGAAGGCTATCCCTGCCGAGACGGTTTTTTCGCGGCTCGAGGCGCGGCATCGCGCGAAGCAGGCGAAAGCCAAGTAGGCAATGGAGTATCGCATTGTCTTCCACCCTAAGGCGGAAGCTGAACTCGAACAGCTCTATGATGACATAGCCGACCGTGCGTCGCCGGCGATCGCCTGGAATTTCATCGCCAGCATCCGCGATCATTGCCTCGGCCTGTCGACTTTTCCACAGCGCGGAACGGAGCGGGTCGAGATCATGCCTGGTCTGCGCATCATCAGCTACCGCCGCGCCGTCAGCATTGCGTTTGCGGTCGAGGCCGAGCTGGTCCTGATCCTGGGCATCTTTTTCGCCGGTCGAAACATCACGGCGGAATTGCTGGAAGATCGGCTCTGAAGCACTGCTCAGGCTGGCGCCGTGGTCGACATTCACCGGGCAGAGCAGACGATTTTCAAGCCGATGGCACGCAGCCGCCGCCGAGGGATGGGAGCTTCGTAGAAGTGATCCGACCGCGGAACACCACTCATAATTTCAGCCAAGCCAACTCACGAATTTCAGCCTCGTGGATATCTCTGCGAGAAATCGAAAAAACATGGCTGAAGACAGTTGACAGTTTGAGTGGGTGGCGACTATATACGCCTCACGAACGAGGGCGGTGCGCCGCTGGCGGCGAAGCAGTTTGCTTCTGAATAAGCCCTTGTGAAATTCAAGAGAGCCGCGTAAGCGACACTC
>NZ_JAFCGY010000088.1 GCF_016836705.1 Mesorhizobium caraganae
TAGAGGGCCACGTAGCCGCGTTGGTCATGCACTCGAGGGTGCAAGCGGACCCGAGCCCGCTCGCCGGGCCGGCTATGCGGACAGCGTCCTCCCCAGCGTCAGCATCTGTGGGAGAGTGATCGGGCTGTTACCGGAGCTCCCTGCTACCGGATGCGACGCCAAGCGTGCAACCACCATCTCCGCCTTAGGCGCAACATAGAGCAACTGGCCGTGCATGCCTCGGCCGAGGAACGCGCCCAACTCGTTGTGGGTCACCCACCATTGGCTACGATACGTAAAGCCGGGCAGGGTCGTGTTGTGGAATTTGGTCGGATCGCCGCCCTTTTGCACATCGTGTACCACAGAGGCGGGAATGAGCTGCTTTCCGTTCCACTCGCCCTCGCGTCGCATTAGCTCGCCGAAGCGCGCCAGGTCGCGCGCGGTCGCCGATAAGCCGCCCCCGGCCATCGCCATGCCGGCGGGATCGACCACGAGGTATCCGTCCTCTTCGCAGCCGAGTGGGCTCCACAGGCGATCATGCAGCAATTGTGCGAACGAGCGCTCCCCCACGCGAGCCAGCACCCAGCCCAATACCTCGGTGTTCGCGGTCATGTATTTGACGGTTTCGCCATGCGCGCCGGCCTTGCCTACCGTGCACAGGAAGTCGCATTGAGTCCGCATCTGGCAATCGCCAGCCAGCGGCGGCCGCAGGCCGCATGCTGCCAGATATGCCCAGACGCTGGAGCTTTTGTCTTCGTAGATCTCGCTGAAATTTAGGCCCGTCTGCATGTCCATCGCCTGGCGCAGCGTCGCGTCCTCGAATGCGCTGCCGCGCAGCTCCGGCAGATAGTGCGCGAGCGCCTTGGAGTCGTCGAGCACGCCTTCGTGTACGAGCGACGCGGCGAGCGTACCCGCATATGACTTCGTAACGGACCAGCACGCATGCTGCAGGTGCGGCTCGAGCGCGCCAAAATAGCGCTCGTAGACGATGCGCCCGCGATGCAGAACCACGATGCCGTCCGTATAGGTATCGTAGAGCGCCTCGTCGAAACGGCGCACGCGCCCGTTCGCGTCGGCAAAGGTGAGAGCGTCGATTTCCGCGGTCTTGTCGCTGCGTTCGATCAGCGCAGGCCCGCCCGGTCCGCGCCACACATTGACAGTCGGCACAAGCTCGCGCATGTGCGACAGCGACCAGCGGAGCTGCGGGAAATCGAGGAAAGCGTCGCTCTCGAAGGTGATGCGCTTGTCCGCCGGTGGCGGCGCACCGCGCATCCAGCCGAGTTCATTCGGATCGGACGCGCGGCCATCGAGGTAGCGCTGTTCATTAAATTCGAGCATGTATCGATAGTCTCCTCGTTCGTTGCCAAAGTGTGCCCTTTCTGACAAACTTTTTCTGATTGGTCAGGTCCCTTATGGGTAGGCGTCTAGAACTTGATGTCGTCGAGCGGCCAGATCGGTCGACGGACATGGCGGTACTCTGCTTTTGACAGGGCGGCAGATCCCA
>NZ_JAFCGY010000089.1 GCF_016836705.1 Mesorhizobium caraganae
TGACCTGCCACTGAGAATTTCCTCCACCTGGAGTTAGAGTCCGGCCTCCAAGAAGGACGGACAGATGAAGCGGAAGCGGTTCACGGAAGAGCAGATCATCGCGGTTTTGCGCGAGCACGAGGCGGGTGCTAAGGCGGGCGATCTGGCCCGCAAGCACGGGATCTCGGAGGCTACGCTGTATAACTGGAAGGCGAAGTATGGTGGGATGGATGTGTCCGACGCCAAACGCCTGAAGGCCCTGGAAGACGAGAACGCGAAGCTGAAGAAGCTGCTCGCCGACCAGATGCTCGAAGCCTCGGCGCTGAAGGAGCTTCTGTCAAAAAAATGGTAGGGCCCGCCGCCAAGCGCGAAGCCGTCGCGCATCTGCAGGCCGTCATGGGCCTGTCGGAACGGCGGGCCTGTTCCATTGTCGGCGCGGATCGCAAGATGATCCGCTACCGGTCCTGTCGCCCACCGGCGACGGAGCTGCGCGGCAGGCTTCGCGAGCTTGCCAACGAGCGGAGACGCTTCGGCTATCGGCGGCTGTTCATCCTCCTTCGTCGGGAGGGCGAGCCGTCGGGGATCAACCGCATCTATCGGCTCTACCGGGAAGAAGGGCTGACGGTGCGCAAGCGCCGCGCACGACGCCGGGCTGTGGGCACGCGCGCTCCGATCCTGGTCGAGGCAAGACCGAACGCGCGATGGTCGCTGGACTTCGTCCACGACCAGTTCGCCTGCGGGCGGCGGTTCCGGGTGCTGAACATCGTCGACGACGTGACGCGGGAATGCCTGGCTGCGATCCCAGACACCTCGATCTCCGGCCGCCGCGTCGCCCGCGAACTGACCGATCTGATCGGCCGCCGCGGCAAGCCGGGCATGATCGTTTCCGACCACGGCACCGAGTTCACCTCGAACGCCATCCTCGCCTGGTCGAAGGATCACCGCGTGGAATGGCACTACATCGCGCCAGGTAAGCCCATGCAGAATGGCTACATCGAGAGCTTCAACGGCAGGATGCGCGACGAGCTCCTGAACGAGAGCCTGTTCTTCGGCCTCGATCATGCCCGCTGCGCCATCACCGATTGGGTGGACGACTACAACATCGCGAGGCCTCACTCCTCGCTCGGCTACCAGACCCCGGCGGCTTTCGCCGAGATCCTCAACGCAACCGGCTCCGACGCTGCGCTCATTGCAGGCTTCGCGTCTGCGCCGGTTGCTCAACCCGCGCCATACGGCGTAACAGAAACGGCCGAGGCTCTAATCGCCACTGGATGAAACTTCAGTGGCAGGTCA
>NZ_JAFCGY010000008.1 GCF_016836705.1 Mesorhizobium caraganae
GGAAGCGCCTGCGCGAAGCCGACAAGGCCGCCGATCAGCAGGCCGCCTGACCTTCACGCATCGCCATCATAGAGCCCGCCGCGCCCACGCGCGCGTGCCAATCATGCGGCCTTCGTCGTATGCGTACGTTTGTGTGTTCCTCTTTGTTTGTCCCTTTTCTTGTTTCATGCTGATGCGAGACTGGCGAAGCGGAACTCTGTCTCGTCGCTCCGCATGCGATGCAGGATGACAGCGAGCTTGCGGGCAACAGCAACTCGGGCTCGGGCCATACCGCGCCGCTTGGCCACGTTGTTTCGCCAGATTGATAGCGTGCCGGGGTCAGACCCAGATGTGCGCCAACATTGACTTCGCCGCGCTCGGCCCATTCGCCATCCCTGTAGACCGCGATGTCGTGTGTATTGCGGAAGCCCCGCACACGCGACTGTGTCCATCCATTCGATCGACCTGTCCGCTTTCCCATCCGGTTGAGCATGCCGGCAATGGCTTTGTCAGGCATCATTCGTGCGCAGGCGCGGATCAACTCCACCGTCTCAGGCTCGACGGACCACAGCGTCTGACCCCGCCGGTTCTTTCTCACCGTCAGGCGGGTATGATCGCCGCCCTGCCAACGCAACAACAAATGAATCTGGTCACCCTCGACGTGTGCCACGACCTCGCGCAACACAACCCGAATGATACGCTTACGCGTGACGGAAGTGGCCGCCTGATGATACCAGTTGGCCTCCATGTCGGCCCCCATTTGCAATAGGCGCTGGCGCTTATAGCGCGACAATCTGGGAGAGAAGCCGTATTGCCTCGCCGTGGAATGCTCCCGACCGACATTATCCGTTGCCTCATCACAATGTTCCCCACGACTGGGATCCGGATCAATTCGTCATCGGCTCGATTGCCGGCTCGAACTGCATCACGCCGAACACCATTGCGTGCGCCTTTTCCTTTCGCCAGATCTTCAAGCGGCGCTGCAACGTGCTCAGCAACTGATCGGGATATTGCCCCGGACGCTCCGCTAGATGCTCAGTTCCTCGAACATCTTGCGTATCTCAGCACTCCGCTGTCGCCGCTGGTTCCAACTAAGCCCGCCGATCAAGCCGCCGTCTACCACCAGATCGTGGCCATTGATGAAGGTGGATTCGTCGCTTGCCAAGAACACCGCGGCATAGGCGACATCTTCGGGTAGGCCCGATCGCGGGATCGGCTGCCATCCCTTATTGACTTCGCGCAATACCGACGCCTGTTTCTCGGCGGCGACGCCCGACGCACCCATGCCGGTTGCGATCATCCCGGGCGAGATCGAATTGACGCGGACGCCGGCCTCCCCCAGTTCCATGGCAACACACTTGCTGAAATGGATCACGGCGGCCTTGGCGGCGCTGTAGTCCATGTACACGGAGACGGCCTGTTGGCCCGCGACGCTGCCGGTATTGATGATGCTGCCAGAGCCCTGCCTTTTCATATGGGGCGCAGCGTGTTTCATGCCGAGCATTACGCTGCGCACATGCGACGCCATGATGAGGTCGAAGCGCGCTACCTCCAGCCCCTCAATACCGCCAGTCTGCCCCAAAATGCCGGCGTTGTTGAACAGACAATCGATGCGGCCGAACCTATCGACCGCATGCTCAATCAGCGCCTTGACCTGCTCCTCGACCGTGACGTCGGTCTGGCGAAAGACGCAGTTTGACCCCAGCCGCTTGACCAGAACCTCTCCTTCGGGAACGCGGCGGCCCGCAACGACAATTTTTGCTCCCTCGGCTATAAACATTTCTGTGGTGCGCCGGCCAATGCCTTGGCTACCCCCGGTGATCACCGCGACTTTTCCATCGAGCCGGCCCATGTCGTCCCTCTTTCCTTGCAACTTGATTCGAACTGATGCGAAAAGCAACTCCGGCCCATGAACCATATTCCAGATTAACTCTATTCCCGACCAACTTTTGTCGCGCAAATAGAAGTAAGCACGAAGCCAGCCGAGCTGCCACCGATCACTAATCCGAGGCTAACGCAGTTTGCGTTTTCTCCGTTATCCCCTCATACCCGTCAGTAGCGTCTCCTGTTCACATTGCCTCCTGTCCTCTGTCTAGGCTCTGCCGGACATAGATACATTCCCTGGCCTCCCTGCGCACCTATCGTTCCTGGTAGGTATCTCGCGATCGAGGTTGGCGCTGCATGGTTGTCGTCCTTCCGGATTGCTCAATCATCATAAGCTTGCTGTTCTCGTCTTCGAGGCGTCAGCCAGGCGACCTATTTCAACTGGAAGAAGAGGTATGACGGGCTGTTTCGACCGAGATGCGCCGACTGAAGCAGCTCGAAGACGAGAACGCCAAGCTGAAGAAGCTAGTGGCGGATTCGTCGCTCTAGAATGAGATGCTGCGGGGTGATTCGCCGAAAGCGTGAAGCCTGCTCGGAAGTGTAGGCTGGTCGATGAGGTTTGCCCTAAGTTTGGAATCGATCGGCACGCTTGCTAAACCCTTGAGTTCGTTCGATCGACCTATCACCACAAATCGCGTCGCTGCTCCGGCGAGATCGGCGCGGCCTATTGCATCGAGGCTTCACCCCTGGCACGCAACGGACGCGACGCGCTCACGCTGATCGAATTTTGCGGTCTGGTTGGCGCGCCAATCGTCGATGAGGATGGCATCTACGAACCCCGCCATCCAAACGATCGGTTATTGCTGGCCATGAAGGTCTATGGGTCTCCCCATAGGGGCGCCCCATAGATTCATCACATCAAAGGGCCGATTGACAAAAAATGCGAAACCTACCGCTTGGGGAATCTCGTCGTCACGATGTAGCTTATGCGTGTTCCGTCTCAGACCCTAAGACTTACGTTGTAGCTGGTCAGGAAATCCTGGAGAGCCAGGATACGTTCCACCCCCCTGACGTTCTCGGTCGCGTTTAGCAGTGTGCGGGAGCTTTCGACTGACAGCAGTGGTGCCACTGCCGCATTGTGGTCATTCAGCAGCGTAGCGAACTGGGTGCACAATATTCTGTCGTAGGTGCGATCCTGGATAGTCGGATACGCGCTCTTCACTCGCTGCACCACAGACTCCGGCAGCAGGTCCGCTGTGGCGGCACGCAGCAGGCTCTTTTCGCGCCCGTCAAAAGTCTTGTGGGCCCAGGGGGTGCCGAAAACGTACTGAACGAGGCGGTGGTCGCAGTATGGGACCCGCACCTCGAGGCCCGAAGCCATGCTCATCCGGTCCTTGCGGTCGAGCAGCCTTGGCAGGTGGCGCGTGAGATAAAGGTAGCAGACCTCGCGCATGCGACGTTCGTGCGGATCGGCCGAGGCCGGTCCGGTCAAGGGGGGTACTTCGGCAAGTGCCCTGCGGTACTGTCCGTCGAGGTACTCGGGTAGGTCGAGCTTTTCGATGAGCCTGGGGTCTAGGTACTGCCGGCCGGTATCGTTAACGTACGCCCTGCTGCCGTGCCAAGGAAACGTGTCGGCCTGAACATGCGCGGGATCGCGGAACTCCGGGTAGCCGCCGAAAATCTCGTCGGCCGATTCCCCGGACAAGGCAACCGTCGAGTGTTGCCGGATCGCCCGGAACAGCAGATATTGCGAGCTATCGAGGTCGCCGCTTGTCAACGGCAGGTCGCGGGCTCGGAGGGTGGCGGCCCGCACGTTCGGGTCCATGAGTTCGTCTGCGGACAACGTAATGTCCCTGTGTTCAGTACCAACGAACTTCGCGACCTCCTGTACATATGGTCCATCGGGTGTAGCGCACATCGGGCCGGGGGTAAAGTTATCGGTGTAGCCGACGAAGTCGAGGGCGAACGACCGGATCCGCTTATCGCTGAAGCGGGCAGCCAGTGCTGTCAGTGCGGAGGAGTCAAGCCCGCCCGACAACAGCGTGCACAGCGGCACGTCGGCGATGAGCTGCCGTTGGATCGTGTCCTCGAGCAGCTCGCGGACGCGTCGAACGGTGGTAGGCACATCGTCGGTATGTCCGCTGTCGGTGAGCTGCCAATACGTCATCTGCTGGACGCCGTCGCGGGTCACGCGGACGATGTGGCCAGGCCGCACCTCACGCATACCGCGGAACACCGTTTCGTACGGGTCGGCGACGGGGGATAGGATGCGACGAAGCCCGTCGGCGTCGATGACCCGTTCCGCGAGACCGTTGGCGAGGATCGCCTTTGGCTCGGAGCCGAACAACACTCCGTGCTTGGTGGGGTAATAGTAAAGCGGCTTGACGCCGAGCCGGTCTCGTACGAGAAGCAGTTCGCGGTTGGCGCTATCCCAAAGTGCGTAGGCGAACATCCCGTTGAGTTCGCTCACCGCGGTGCAAGGGTCGCGTCGGCCCCACTCGCGATGGGCGTGCAGCACCACCTCGGTGTCACTGCTCGTGTTGAACCGATGGCCCAAGGCGGCGAGCCGTTGACGCAGCTCGCGGTAGTTGTAAGTCTCGCCGCCGTAGACGAGCACCAGAGCGGGTTGGCCGTCCTCCTGGAGCGTCATCGGCTGGCGACCGCCCTGGATGTCGATGATCGCCAGGCGGCGGTGTCCCAGCGCCGCGGGCCCGTCAATCCAAGTCCCCTCATCGTCCGGACCGCGGCAAGCCATGGTAGCCGTCATGTCGGCAAACTCCCTTCGCGCGTCGGGACCTCCTAGGTCACGATCGAAATCAATCCATCCACAGATGCCGCACATGTTTTGCTCCGGTACCTATGCGCAAACTGGCCCAACCGAATGCCGCCCGCGCGAATACGTGAGAATACTTCATGCCGCATCTTCGGCTCAACTCGAGTAATCTGGATGAATCGTGGCGGCTTGTTCCTACATGGCACGACATCTCGCAATGCGCACCAACCTACTTTGGTGGTTGTGTCAGTTGTTGTGCCTTCAAATGTTAGCGCGCGATGCGTCACTTTTGGGCTGGCGAGCCGATCTGTATCAAACAGGAGTACCAACCTACAGCTAGCATTCACGGATCGTCACGCTGCGTTCATGGCTCTCTTGTGGAAACAACGAACGCTTTTGGCTGTTCATGAATTTGGTGAATTCCAAATAGATCCCTAGCGGCTCTCTTGACTACGCGAGGAAGGCCAGCCAATGCACCGCGCGATCGTGTCCCGCTGCGTGGTGTAGCTGGCGGCATTGATCGCCGTGCTCTCCGGCATGGGCCGGGCAGATCAGCACGCCACGGCTGGCAGGCTGATCAGGGGATCATCGCTCATCTGGCTGATCGTTTCCAGGGTCATATATCTGGCCCGCTGCACTGCCCATTCATCGTTCTGTTCGAGCAGGATTGCGCCGACGAGGCGCACGATCGCATCGTCGTTCGGGAAGATTCCGACGACCTCGGTGCGCCGCTTGATCTCTCCGTTGAGACGCTCGATCGGATTCGTCGAGTGGAGCTTGGCGCGATGTTCCTTCGGGAAGGTCATGTAGGCCAGCACGTCGGGCTCGGCATCGTCCATGATTGTCGCCAGCTTCGGCACCTTCGGCCGGATCTGGTCGGCGACGGCACGCCATTGGGTGCTGGCGGCTTCCGAGGTCTCTTGGGCGAAAGCGGTGGCGATGAAGGCTGAGACGACCCTGCGGCCGCTCTTGCCGGCATGGGCCAGCACGTTCCTCATGAAGTGGACGCGGCAGCGTTGCCATGTCGCCGACAGCACCTTGGTGACGGCGCTCTTGAGGCCTTCGTGCGCGTCGGAGACGACGAGCTTGACGCCGCGCAGGCCGCGACGTGTCAGCTTGCGCAGGAACTCCGTCCAGATCGGCTCGGCCTCAGAGGTGCCAATCTCCATGCCCAGGACCTCGCGCCGGCCGTCCGCGTTGACGCCGACGGCGATGATGACGGCGACCGAGACGATCCGCCCACCGCGGCGGACCTTCAGGTAAGTGGCGTCGATCCACAGGTAGGGCCAATCGCCCTCGATCGGCCGCTCGAGGAAGGCCTTCACCTTGCCGTCAATCTCCTCGCACAGCCGCGAGACTTGGCTCTTGGAGATGCCGCTCATCCCCATGGCCTTGACCAGGTCGTCAACCGACCGGGTCGAGATGCCTTGCACATAAGCTTCCTGGATGACGGCGGTCAGCGCCTTCTCGGCCATGCGGCGCGGTTCGAGGAAACCCGGGAAGTAGCTTCCCTTCCTGAACCACCTGATGGGACACGACCCACCGCGGCGATGCAATGGGGCTTAGTACGCGTCCGAGGACGGTCGCCTTGCCGGCGAACGGATGGTGTAGCTGACTATCGGTATGGGATATCGCTACTGACTGTCGCCAAGTCACTCGGCTCGAGATTGTTGACGGTGGCCGCCGGCGCCGCTGGTCGGAGGAAGAGACGCTGCGGAGGCATCGAGCTCCAGGTGAAGTTCACGCAGATACGTCAGTGGCAGACGGGAACGCTCCGTCAACCGCCCCGATCTTCCGTCATCCAGATTGGGATCGCGAATCGACCGATATTGCGCCTGATCGCGAATGGCTGAACGTCGGCGTCATCGAGAATGGAATCAGAATGTTGTCTCATTTGACACGCAGTAAGGTGGCGACGATCCCGCCGCTGCTTGCGAATGCCTTCCGTCAACTACCAACACTAGTAAGTGGTTCGGCTGCCACATGCATGCAAAATGAGTAGTGCTCGTTATCGGAGAAGCAAGTTGCCAGTCGCGTGCAGAACTCGGGCATCCCAAATCGTGCACGATGTGAAAGCCGCCGCTCACAGGCAACGTGATGCCGTTAAAGCGATGCTCAACTATTTCATTGAAAGGGTGGGATACATGTTGTCAATGCGAACGGCACTTCTGATTGGAAGTCACAGGAGCACTCCTGCAGCGCTCAACCTCGGGTTCCGTATCGACACCGCACAATCCTACGAGAACGCGTCCGAAGTCGGCAAGGGCCTCCTTGACCCCGGCGTAAGGCGCGATTCCTGGCGACCAAGGGTCACTAGCATCCATTTCGCGCCGCGCGATCTGGAGCGCTCGGTCAGAGTGAGTTTAGGGCGAATGCCGCAACCCCACCTCGGCCTGTTGCTACTGCACGGCCCCAATCCATGCGTTCCGCTCGCCGAAACGCCTGGTGCGCTCGAACAGGCCAAAGGTCTCGGACTGACCCAGCATGTCGGAGTATCAAATTTCAATGTCGGGTTGGGCAAGAAGGCGGTTAGGACCTTGTCCGGAGCCATCAGTCTCCAATCAGGTTGAACATCGCCCTTATCTCGATCAGTCGAAAGTAATAGCGGCCTGCAACCAAGCTGAGCTCGCGGTCGTGGCCTACAGCAACCTTGCCATGGGCAAAATCAATAATGACGAACGTTGGTGCAGATCGCGCAATAGAGCCACAGCAGCCGATAGCCGAATATAGGAGAAAATATGAAAAAGGGCGCAACTGTCGACCAGGAATCAGCGAGAGCTGCAGACCTTGATAACCGATCGAAAGCTATACGTCGGAGGATACTGGAGGTGCTCGCCGCGAGGCAAGTTGCCGGGCATGTGGGCCCGTCATTCTCAATAGTAGAAATTCTTCTTGTGCTGTACGACGAATTTGTCCGATTTCCACGAGGTGGGCCGGCAATTGACGACCGCGACCGCTTCATTCTTAGCAAGGGGCACGGCTGCCTCGCACTCTACGCTGTGCTCGAGGAGGCGGGCCTAATCTCATCTCACAAGCTAGATCAATTTTGTTCAGTTGGCTGCGAACTCGGTCTTCTTCCGGAGCAAAACATCCTGCGTGGCATCGAGGCCACCACGGGGGCGCTGGGTCATGGCCTGCCGATAGCGGTCGGTATGGCGTTAGCGGCCAAAATCACCCAGAGGCACTTTCACGTCTATGTTCTGGTCGGCGATGGAGAGCTAAACGAGGGTGCAAACTGGGAGGCGGCGTTCCACGCTGTGAAGCATAGACTGTCCAATCTTACCGTATTAGTTGATCGAAACGGCCAGCAGTGCAACGGGCCAACGGAAAACGTCCTTCCAATGCCATTCATGCCGGCACTCTGGCGTGAAATTGGTTTTGATGTTCGTCATGCTCCTGGGCACGACTGTCGCGCTATTCGCGAGGCACTATTGTTTCCAATGTCTGATTCGCGTCCAAGAGTAGTCATCTGCGAGACGACAAAAGGGAAAGGACTGGGAGAGTTCGAAGGAAGTCCCGAGTGGCATTATAGACAAGTGCCGTCGATCAGCGCGGTCCCGTCTCTATTGTGAGTGCGTTCTTGAGAGGTAGAGATAATGCGTGGGACATTCCGAAACGTGCTCCAGCAGTTGGCGACCCGCGATAAGCGGATCGTAGCGGTTGGGTGCGATCTAACCTACACCAGCATGAGCGACTTCAGGGCCGCTTTTCCGGATCGTTCTTTTATGGAGGGCATCGCAGAGCAATATGTGGTTGGCATGGCGGCCGGGTTAGCCGGAGGCGGTTTGATTCCATACGTGGAGCTTGTTGCGGCGTTCGGTACAAGAAGAGCGTTCGAGCAGCTCTTTGTTGACATAGGTCTTCAGCGACTTCCAGTGCGAATTGTCGGAACCGGAGGCGGCTTAAGCTGTACTGAGTTTGGTCCTACCCACACAGCTCTTGAGGATCTTGCGATCTTACGTCAGGTTCCGAATATGGCAATATGCGCACCACGATCCAATCGTGAGTTGCGGCACCTCCTGTCGTCGACGATCGAGTGGGACGGACCATTATACATTCGTCTAAGTAATACCACCGCTGATAGCGACAGAGGCCCATTAGGAGAGTTAGGGCGTGCATGTCGCCTGCGGGATGGCAAAGACGCTCTGATTGTATCGACGGGAATTGTGAGTTCGACCATATTCGAGATCGAGGAAATGTTGACTAAAGGTGGACTTGATCCAGAGGTGCTTCATTTTCCGACGCTCAGTCCATTTGATTCCGAGGCTCTTTGCGAGGCTGCAAGCCGGGTCGCCTTTGTCATCGTTGTCGAGGAGCACAATCGGCATGGTGGACTGGGGAGTATAGTCGTCGAGACTCTGGCCGATGCGAGGATCTTACGACCCACGACCAGGATCGGAACAAGGTTTGAGCCGAGGTTGAACCACGGCACTTATCATGAGGCCATCGTTAACTTTGGCCTTCGTGGGCCGGCTCTTGCCGACGCAATTTTGGCCGCTTGCATCTAGGTCCGCGCATTTCGCTGATTGTGAACAGCCATTTCACACGAAGGAGGGTCGATGCTGACGGTCGTCAAAGCGTTTTTTCCCCCGCTGTTGCAGCGCGGGTTTGAGCACAATGTATGACGCGGACCCTGCCGAGCCAGATCCAACTTGTATACGGTCGCTGTCCGGAACAGCTACACCAACATCCCGTGTGTGGACGCCCCTTCGGATGCAAGAAGTTTTTTCTAAAGGCGTGGTGCGCAGGTTCAGGTGCTTCCGTGTGTCCGACCTGTTTTGATGCGGCCGGTCATAGGGCCGCTGGCCTGTATGGAGATCGCGGATCGGGTCCAATACGCTTGCGCCAAAGCCCGTCGCGGTCGCGAGGCGGTCGGGGAGGCAGGAAGGTCAGACGAGAGGTATGGCGCAACGGTCAGAAGACGGCATCGGAAAAGCCAGTAATATCCCAAGCGCCTTTGAGCGATACCGCCGTAGCCGGAGCTCTGTAGGTTCCTCCGTGCGCCATTAGCGCCCAGACGATCCTTGCCATCTTGTTCGTCAACGCGACCGTCACCGGCATGCGCGGCTTTCGGGCCAGCATGCTGGCCAGCCACGGGCTTGCCTTACATCCGTCGCGTGCGGCGACTTTTGTGGCCGAGCTCGTTCCGAGAATCAGCCGCTTTCGCAGGCTGCGCTCGCTCATCTTGGTTGTCCGGCCCAGCCGCTCCGTGCCCCCCGCTGGAGTGCTGCCTGGGCGTAAGCCCCAGCCAGGCGGCGAAGTCACGTCCTCGCCGGAAAGTCGAAGCCGCGGGCGCCAGAGCCACCAGGGCGGTGGCGACGACCGGGCCGATCCCGGGTATTGTCATCAGGCGCTTGGCGACCGAGTCAGCCTCGGCCCTGATGGCGATCTCACGATCCAGCAGCAGGATCCTTGCCTGGATCGCCCTGCAGACTGTCGGCGATCACCGCGAGCACCGGGCGCGCCTCGGCCGGCAGCTCAGACGAGGGATCAGCCACCAGGTCGATGAGCTTGCTGACGTGTCCAGGGCCTTGCCGCACGATTAAGCCAAACTCCATGAGGTGACCGCGTAGGGCGTTGATCAGCTGTGTCCGCAGCCGGACGAGGAGATCGCGTGTTCGGAACACTACAGCCGCGTCTTGCGCCTCTGCGCTTTTCGGGGTGACGAAGCGCATAGTTGGCCGTTGCACCGCCTCGCAGATCGCCTCCGCATCGGCCGTGTCGTTCTTCTGACGCTTTACGAACGGCTTCACGTAGGCCGGCGGGATCAGCCGGACCTCATAGCCTAAGGCGGCAATTTCACGGGCCCAGTAATGGGGCGCTGGCGCAGGCCTCCATCGCCACCAGACAGCGCGGCTGGCCGGCAAAGAACCCCAGCAGCGCATCCCGTCTCAGCTTTTTGTGAAAGATCACCCCGCCCGACGCATCGGCGCCATGCGCCTGGAAGAGCATCTTCGCTAGATCGAGACCGATTGTGCTAACTTCATCCACGGACGCCTCCTTCAAGTGGTGTTCTCAACACCTCCACTTTGGCACATAGATGCCGTCAGGGGGCGTCCAAGGCTGGAATCTCCAGCCACCGATCGGATCCCCGACCAGAGAGGCTGCAACGGAAAACCTCTCTACCAGCCTTCTCGACCACCTCATGAATATGGGCCAGGCTCCCGGCCCAAGGATGCCACGGGTAAAGAAGCTCGTGCTCCGCGATCCCGTGGGCGTTCTGTCGTCGTGTTGTACAACGAGGTGCGCCCGCATGGGGCGATCGGGCATAAGGTGCCGATCTCGTTGCTCAATCCCGATGGCGCCGCCAGCCCGCCATCGTGAGAAGGCCGGGAAACTCTACCTTCCGGCGGTCCAGAGAATGGTATCGGAGCAAATCGAGGCCGGACTCTAATCTCAGATGGAGGAAATTACCCGTGGCAGGTCAGCGCGACAATAAAAATGTGGGGCTGGTCCACCAGGGATCTCGTGACAGTTCCGCGCGAGTAAAACAGGCTTGTGATCAAACCGGAAAACTGTCCTCGGGCCGCCGGGCCACTGCGAACAAGGATAGCCCTATCGGCATTCGAACCCGACCCACTAGGTGACGCTCGAAGGCGAAAATCCCGGCAAAGAGTTGGTTTAGAGGGGCTGGCGGCGGCATGTCGTCGTGGGTTTGTCCGCCGGTCAGCTTGCTTGTTAGCCGCCGCAGCAAGCCAAGCGGAAACAGAAACGTGCTGAAGTAGCTAATATCCGCCGTCACCAGGCCGGCGCTTTCGATCGCCGATCTCAGGGCGGCGCGGGTATACCGCCGCTTGTGGTGATGCACTTCGTCATGTGCCGACCACATCCACGGATGCGCGGGCACCGTGATTAAGATCGCGCCTGCGTGCCGAAGCTTGGGCTTTAGCGCCGCAAGCGAGGCGCCATCCTTCTCGATGTGCTCGACCACGTCCAGCAGCGCGATTAGGTCGTAACTGCCATCCTGGGCTTCCAGCTGGTCCGGCAGTGCCGCGAAGCCGACCCTGAGGCCGCTCTTGCGGCTTGCGATCTCGCGCGCGGCAGCGTCGAATTCGACAGCGTCGACCGCGCCGAATTTTTGCAAAAGACCTAGGTTGCCGCCAGTTCCGCACCCCGCCTCAAGGATTCGTGCCTCGCCCTTCGGCGGCAGACCAAGCTGGACAAGGAGACGTTCGATTATGGCGCGGCGGCCAGTAAACCACCAATGAATTTCTTCGTTTGCGGCCAAGCGCTCATAGATGATTCTGTCCATCGCTCATCTCCGGAACCAGCTTCCTTGTCGAATCCCAGCATCGATCCCCATCGTAGAGCGGACGATGAACAACGGCCTTCCTTTCACTTCGTTGAAAATGCGGCCAATATATTCACCGAGAATGCCCAGCGAGAGAAGATTGAGGCCGCCGAGAAGCAGGATCGCGATCATGAGAGATGCGTAGCCCGGCGCATCGCGGCCGGTTATCAACGTCAGCAGGATGATGAAGAGCGTATAGCCAAAAGCGAATGTGGAGACCGCCGCGCCGAGATAGGTCCAGAGGCGCAATGGGACTGTGGTCGAGGTGGTAATCCCGTCGAGCGCGAAATTCCACAGTTTCCAGTAGTTCCATTTGGTCAGCCGGCTTCGCGCTTTTCCCTCACAACGGGGACTTCCTGGGTCGGGAACCCGACCCAGGAGACCAGGCCCTTCATAAAGCGCGCGCGCTCGGGCAAGAGTTTCAGGACGTCAATCACTTCGCGATCGATCAGGCGGAAATCGCCTACCTCAGCGGGTATTGGTCGTTCCGCCATCTGGTTGTAAGCGGAATAGAAGGCCCGCGCGGTAAGCCGCTTCAGCGCCGTATCAGCCCTCCGGTCGGCGCGGAGCGCATTGACGATCTTCGCGCCTTCCAGCCAGTTATCAACCAGCAGCGGGATTATCTCCGGCGGGTCCTGAAGGTCCACGTCGATCGGAATGACGGCGTCGCCCAGGGCATAATTCATCCCCGCCGCCAACGCCGCGTCCTTGCCGAAATTGCGGGAAAGCACGACAACCTTGACGGCGGAGTTGTTTCGCCGTTCGGCGGAAAGCGCAGCCAGCGTGGCGTCCGTGCTGCCATCGTCGACGAACACGATCTCGTAAGTACCCCCCTCGCCAATCCGCCGGGCAGCCTCTTCGAGGCAGGGGATGACGCGCCGGAGGAACGGTGCGATCGCGTCCTGCTCGTTCAGCACCGGAACTATCAATGAAATCAGCCGAGATATTCTCTGCGAACTCATCATCCACCCCCAAACCCCGGACAAGGCGTCAATCCCCGGCTATCTCGCTTCACACTCGCCTTCCTTGAAGACGAAGAGACTATTTCCTAAGAAACCAACGATGAGATAGCTTGCGATGGCTGGAATCTGGGCAAGATAATCACCGAGGCCAAGCCAAGCAGTGGCCGCAAGTACCACCAGGACATTTACGCAATATGCAAGCAGCATTACTATCAAAAAACGACCAACTCCTGATGCGATCGGTACCTTGCTCCGGAAGGTGAATCGCCGGTTCAGAAGAAAGCTCACAAATAAGCCTACTGCATATCCGGAAGCATTCGCGGCAATGGATGGCATTGCCACCCAGCCTAGGCAGAAAAAGATCACCGACAGGCCGACAAACGTGTTGACGCAGCCAACGAAAACGTAGCGAAGAGACGGGCCAAGCCTTGCCAATGGCTCGATGAGCTCGAAAGGCTTGGGTCTCGCACCACTATGGGCTCGGCTCGAATTCACCCGTCCATGCCTTCTTGAAGATAGATGACGGCGTTTTCATCTTTGTATGCTTGCCGCCAGCCTCCGAGTTCATCTAACATGGGGATGCGCCCGTCCTCGGCCGCGAGCAACGCCCAATCAATTTCGTGCTCCGCGATCAGCTTTTCGAGGATTGGCTTTCCTGCACTGCTTTCGGATTTGTGATCCTCGGCAGCAAAGCCACCAAGAAGGAGCTGATCAGCCCGCCCGTAGATATGTGTCTTGATTCCACGGAAAATTAGCTTTTGTCCCGGACTATCAGCATTCAACACATTTCCCGACACGCCATGCTCTCGCACATAGGCGAGTGCGCCCGACGCAGCATTTATCGGCGCGGGCTCCAGATCATTCTTGATGGCGAGGTAGCAGGCCGCCAAGAGGAGCATCCCACCGCTGATGGCGGGTGGGATCGTCCCAGCACGTTTCGAGAGCGTCCGCGCGTTCCCGGGCTGAAAGCTCGTGAGGGGCTGGCTGCGCAGCCAGCTCTCCACTTTGAACGGAGGAGCGAGGGGCTCCACACGCAGCGCCATGTTGCTCTCCAAAGCTATCACCAACCGCTGAACGACTTCGTGCGCGAGCTCGCTTCTCTCTCAGAAACGGGGCGCACCGTTTTCAAGGGAAGGAGAGCATCACTCGCGCGTGCACTCAGCCCTCACTCAGTGTTACTGCATCTCAATAGCAACGGTCGTGCCAGGGCCGTTCGCGCGCGGTAAGCTTCTGGTTCGCTTTGAAAAAGTTTGTACGCCGCAGACAGCGGCCCGTGTTTTGAACCGGACAGCCGTTGTACGGTTGTCAGAAACCGGACAAGGATCAGCCCGTGGTTTGCGCGATTTCCGCACCTCGTCACTCTCTATGAGAGATTGGCTACGCGTCTGTCGAGCGATAGGTCACTCACCAGTTTCTTCAGCTTACCGTTCCCTCTTTCCTCCTGGAACCGCTTCAACCGACGCATCTCCGTCGGCGGCATTCTGTCGTAATTGGTGACCGACACTACCGGTTCTTGTAGGCGATGGCGGGGTTCAGGTCAGTTAAAAGCCGCTGACGCTGATATGCATTGGAATGGGCCTGGTCGAGAGGCTGGCAGGAAGACCTATGTCAAGAGAGAACCACTTTGCCAAGTTGTCGCTCTTGCTGGAGCGGACCTTGCTGGCTCTGTCCGCCTTAACCACAGCGATCCATTTCGCTTGGCTGCTGTACTATAGCAACTACGGTCTCCATCTCACAGACGAAGGTTTCTACCTCAACTTCATTGCGAACCCATTCCCCTACGCCCTCAATATTCCGCCGTCCCTTTTCGGCTTCGTCTATCACTGGCCGTATCAGTGGGTAGGGGGCGATATTGCTGTGCTTCGCATGTCGAACGTCACGCTTACAATGGCACTGGGCTGGATCCTCAGCTTCCTTGTGATCCGGCGCCTCTGGACAGTGGGTTGGCTGCAGGCGGCGGTGCTATCGGCCGGGATCGCCAGCATGACATCACTCGTCTTTCGCTTCCGGCTGACGCTCACCCCGAGCTACTATGCGCTGGCCTTTCAGTCGCTTTTGATCATAATGATCGGCTTGCTACTGGCCGACCGGCTAGGGCGCATGCGCCAAGTCTTAGGGTGGACCTTGGTCGGCGTTGGCGGCTGGTGCTGTTTCATGGCCAAGCCGACCACCGCTGCGGCCATTGCCCTCATCGTTATGGTGTATGTCGTCGTTTTGCGCCGAAAGTCGCTGCGGCCCATGCTCGGGGCGGCGCTGGTCGCTCTCGCTCTACTGATTATGACCGCCTACTTGATCGACGGCGGCATCACCGGGCTGGTGACCCGGATGGTTAACAGCGCTGAGATGGAAATCCTGCTGGGTGACGGCCACGAGGTGTTTCGCAGTATTCGGATCGACTGGCTCGCCACTAGTCGCTCGCAAGTCGCCATGGCTGTGTTCCTGGCGGTAGCTCTTCTGCTCAGCATTCTCATGGGGTCTACGGACAAGTTGCTCCCATCGCTGGCTCTCGCTGCGGTGTTGATCGTAACAATAGCGATTGCGCTGCTGGGGATCGATCCAATCAGCATCCAGCCCTCAACCCTATTCCTGGTGCCGGCCTTCACATGCCTGGGCGCGATGCTCTATCGTAAGGGATTGGTTCTGCGCGCCCAGCCTGCCACCAGCATCGCTCTAGCGCTAACCTTTTTGGTCCTGCCGCACGTGTTCGCACTGGGCTC
The DNA here is from genome assembly GCF_016836705.1 of Mesorhizobium caraganae. Taxonomy (GTDB): domain Bacteria; phylum Pseudomonadota; class Alphaproteobacteria; order Rhizobiales; family Rhizobiaceae; genus Mesorhizobium; species Mesorhizobium caraganae. The sequence continues at coordinate 15,547 of NZ_JAFCGY010000008.1, forward strand.
CAATCTCAATTACTGGTATCTTGGCGCGCTCGACGCCTTGTTCTGGATGCTCGCGGTCGTTGCTTTCCTGAGCCCTCTTGCGCAACAGGGACGCAGCGTCGCCACCCTATTGCCCCTGACTGTGTTGGCACAGTTGCTCACTGCATCAGTCAACAATGATAGTATCCTCAACCCGCCCTGGGACGTGAAAGATCTGCGCGCTTATACCGCTGTCATGCCCATGCCGGGTGGTGGAAAATTGGTGATCGCGGAATCCCTCCACCACTATCTGGCCACGGCCAGAGCCAAGGCCCGTGCGGCCGGCCTTGAAGTTGGTACCCCGGTGGTCGATCTCACTGGCGGCTCGCCAAGCCTGCTGTATGTGCTCGAGACGCGAGCGCTAGGTCTTCCATGGCAGAACGGATGGTTTCCCGGCGGTAGTGCGGTGGCGGTGGAAACGCTCGGACTTGAGAGCTGCGCCGATCTGGCCAAGGCGTGGGTGCTGATCGAGCCAGAGAGTCAGTATCATCTCGACCAAGCCAGTGTCATGGCCTCCTTTGGAGCCGGGCAGGCGGACTACGTCGCCGCCGCTACGTTCGACCCCACCGTCGTTGACCGGGTTTATCCGAATGGTCGGCAGTTTCTGTTAAAGCCAGTTCGCCCCGCCGCGCCGGCGGAGCAATCGTGCCGGGAAGCCAGGCGACAAACGGCCGGATAGCCAGAAATGAAGCCAATAATGGAAGCTGTGCGAAGCCGAATCGAGATTCCGCAGTTTACATACTGCATCAGCGACTTTCTGTTCCTGCCCGGTAATCTATCAGTTCCCACGACCGGACCGGGCGTTCTGGGCGACGCACCGTGGATGTCAGAAATACCCTTCGCGCTTGTTCTTTTCCATCGAGCCGGCCTCGTCCCGGTCGATCAGCCGGCGCTGGCGTTCCGAGGTTCGGGCAATCAGCATCTCATTGACGATGCTCTCGAGATCGTCGGCGTCGGAATCTATCAGGGCGATATGTTCAATTAAGGCTTGTTGAGATTCAGCGTGAATTTATGACGGCGGCTACGAGACGATGGCGGCAACACGCCGCTCGGTACAGGAGTATCTCGACACGTTGGACGATGCCGCGTGGGGGGCGGCGAGCGAGGTGAAGCCGAAGTTCGTATCAAGGTCCGACCCGGCGGCTCAGTGGACGGGAGCGATGAAGGGGCATGCCCTCTTCGCCTACGCCACCAACTATCTGATTGACCTGGATCACGCCGTCATCGTGGACGTCGAGGCAAGCCGCGCCATACGCCAGGCGGAAGTCGGCGCGGCACGCACCATGATCGATCGCGCCCAGGATCGCTTCGGCCTCTATCCGGAACGCCTGGCCGCCGACAGCGCGTACGGCTCGGCCGAGATGTTGGGCTGGTTGGTGCACGAGCGCGGGATCGAGCCGCATATCCCGGTCTTCGACAAGTCGGAGCGTCGCGATGGGACCTTCGAGCGGGCAGAGTTCAGCTATGATCGCAAGCGCGATCTCTACACCTGTCCACGCGGCAAGGAGCTCAGGCAGTATCGTCGGCGGTTCGCTTCACCCCGCGACGGTGTCGACGACGAGGGCTTCATGCGCTACCGCGCCAGCAAGCTCGACTGCGACGCCTGCGCCCTCAAGCCGCGATGCTGTCCGAACGGTCCAGCGCGCAAGATCCTACGCTCTATCCACGAGGGTGCGCGGGACATGGCCCGCGATATTGCCGCCACCGACGCCTATGTCACCTCGCGTCGCGAGAGGAAGAAGGTCGAGGTGCTGTTTGCCCACCTCAAGCGCATCCTGAAGCTGGATCGCTTGCGACTACGAGGACCAAACGGTGCCCGAGACGAGTTCCACCTGGCAGCTGCCGCCCAAAACCTCCGGAAACTCGCAAAGCTGATCTTCTTCTTCATTCCTGTCGAGATCGTAGATAAGGTCTGGCCGCTCGTCCGAACGCGGTGGCCTCGCCGGCACGTCGGCGCCGTTCAGGATCCTTGATGAGCGTGCCAGGACGGCATCGATCTCGGCAAATTCCTCAGCCAGAAGATCGCCCTCAGCATCCTCCCGAACATCGGCTTCAACGGAACTGGCTCCAGCCCCCTCCCCTTCCCGGTTTTTTTGGCCCTCCGCCGCCGGCATGGCGCCACCCCGGCCGGTTAGGGCCAAAAAACCTTCCCGGCCGAGCGCCCAGTCCGGCTTTTGCGAAAAAAATTCGCCGGCGAGTTCGCAGCACCGCGTGTGCCCGCATGAGCTCGTGGGTCGGGGTGCGGATGTCCATATGCGCGTCATGCAAGACGAGGTCCTCGAGGTGGACCAGCTCGCCCTCGAGCCACAGCGCGGCGGCCGCGTCAGCAAAGTGCTGGCGTTGGATGGACCCTTCGCGGACCGGCGAACGGGCCAGCCGCTCGTCGATCCGCGCCAAAACCTCTGTCGCTTTTACTTCCCGATTTCAAATGCCGGCATGTCATGTGGCGGTTAGATTTGCGCGCTAGAAATGGCGTGATTTTTCGCTAACGATTTCACTGACTGCTCGATTTGCCTATCGATTGCACACGCGAAAACTAGTTTACGCATTCCGCCACCACAGGCGGGCACATGGGCTACCCCCGTTTCCTGCTAAGTTCCTGCTGGGACACCCAACGGCGGTGGTTTATTCCCGATCGTTCCAGCCGGGCGCAAATCCGCACAAGCTCCGCGCCGATCGCGTCGCGCCGCGGACAGCTTTTCCTCGAAGATACGGTGGCAACCGGCCGTGCCAAGATCAGCGCGCTGCCGGTCGAGGTCCGGGCCGCACATCGACACACGGCATTGCCGATGAACACTCGGCCGACGTCGAAATCCGGTCGGCCGCTCGTGCTCCCGGACCGTTGCGAGCCTTCTTCCTGCGCGTGCGAGCCCGGCGCGGACAGCATGTCGCGGCCGTGGCAACCGCACGCAAACTCTCTGTCGTGATCTGGCATCTGTTGATGAAGGGCGAGAGTTACGCGTGGGCTCGACCCTCCCTGCATGCCAAGAAGCTGCGCGATGTGGAACTCAAGGCCGAGAGCAAGGCTGTGCGCGGCCAAAAGGGGGCCGCGCACGCCTACAACATCAAGAGCCACCGGGAAGAAGAGCGCCGCTGGGTGGAGCAGGCCGAGGGCGCCTATGCACGCTTCGTCGCTGGTTGGAACCCGCGAGGTCCGAGAAAGGCGCGCACGGATGCCGCAAACGAGGTGCGACGATAGAAGCTGCGCGGCAGGGCTCTCACCTCGGACCCTGCTCTTCGCCACGCGGTCGTCCGTGCGCGACAGGAGAATAGCGCAGATTTATCAAAAAGGCTCTTGTCGATCACATCAGTGGTCCACGGATGCCTGGCCTTGGTCGTGCGGTGCTCGATGTCATTCCTGGCGCAGGCGTATTCGAAGGCGTGAGCGCGGAAGAGTTCGCCATTTGCGATGGCCTCCTTGATCAGTGGCACGGCCGAGCCGCCGGCGCCGGGGGTGGTGAACTGGATGCCGTAGCACCTACGGAAGGAATGAGCGGGGGCAGCCGAGACAGCGGTGCGCGCAGCTTTTCGCTGCAAGCGCGCACCGCTGAAGGCGGCCATGGCCAGTCAAGGTTTCTCTAGAATGTGAGTGTTCACAACCCATTCGGAGAGGCCGACCATGACCAGCGCACATATTATACCCGCCGATGCGGTGTTGGTAGCCATCGACATTGCCAAGGTTCGCAACGAGGTTCTGATCGAAGACCCAAGCCATAAACGTCGCCGCCGGCTGCAGGTCCTCAACAGCCGTGCAGAGCATGACCGTCTGATCGAGATCCTTCAGGCCTATGGCAGACCCGTGATCTGCGCCTTCGAGGCGACCGGGAACTATCACCGGCCCGTCGCATGGCGCTTGGCTGAAGCCGGTTTCGAGGTGCGGCTGGTGTCGTCGCTGGCACTCGCCCGAACCCGTGAGGCTTTGCACAACAGCTGGGACAAGAACGATCCCAAGGATGCGCAGGTGATGCTGCACATGCTCAAGATCCAGGCGACCCAGCGCTACCATGATCCACTGCGCGCCGGCATCAACGATGTGCAGGAGCTGCCGAAGACCCATGAAGCGATCGCAAGGGCCAAGACCGAGATACAGCACCGCATCCTGACGCATTATCTGCCGCTGTATTTTCCCGAGATCGATCGCTTCCGGGGAAACAGCCGCAGCGATTGGTTCTTCGCTTTCCTCGATGCCTTTCCGACACCGGCAAGTATCACGACGCTGACGAAGGAAGAGTTTGTGACAGCCGCGTGGGATGTCGTCGGCCGCAAGGTCAGCAAGACGCAGATTCTGATGGATATTTACGAGACGGCACGCACATCGATCGGATTGCCGTTGCCGCTTGATGCCCCTGCCATTTGTATGTTCCGGATGGTCATTGCCGAAGCACGCAGCCTGATCCGGCAACGCAATGAGATCGAAACGCAGGCCGACGAACTGCTGCGGCACAGCCAGGATTACCAGCTCCTGCGACAGATCCCGGGCATCGGGCCGATCAACGCGTTGACGATCATTGCCGAAGCCGGCGATTTGCGCCGCTTCCATCATCACCGCCAGTTTCTCAAATTCTGCGGGCTGGACCTCTCAACCCAGCAGTCAGGCCAATATCGCGGCCAGACCCGCCTTTCCAAATTCGGCAATGCTCGGCTGCGCCGAACCCTCTGGATCGCCGGGCAAGTCGCCATCCGTCAGCGTGAGAATGGTTTTCGACACAAGTTCGAACGCTACATCGCGAGGGATCGCGACAATCCCGATCTGCGCCGCAAGGCGATGACCGCAATTACTGCCAAGATGGCCCGCGTCGTGCACGCCGTCGTTAAGAGCGGTTCCGTCTACCGGCCCTTCGTTGAAGGGCGGGTGCCAGGTGGAAGAACCTCTGTCAGCTAGGGCCGTAAGGGCATCGCTTTCGATGACCCTGTAGATAATGCTTGGGTCTTCCACCTGGATCAGAAGCTCGTGTTGAGGACGGTGAGGGCCGCCATCGTGCGTACCCTGTGTTTGCTATGGACGAGACCTTTTCCTTTGCCGGTGGAAGCCGCCTGGTTCGACTATGGAACTTGACGAGCGTCATGCGGCGAGAGCATGCTGACGAACAGAGAGACTTTGACTGTCTCCTCCATTTCCTTCCGCTCTTAGGACGTTGTCGGTGAGCACAGTGTGGATCCTGTAGGGAACAGCCGCGATCAGGCGCAGCAGGAAGTCTCTCGAGACAGCGGTGGTGGCCTTCTCATGCAGCTCGACAAAGGCGAACTTCGAGGTTCGGTCGATGGCGACGAACATGTGCAACTTGCCCTGTTCGGTGCGCACCTCAGCAACGTCGATGTGGAAGTAGCCGATCGGGTAGCTCTTGAATTTCTTCTTCGCCGGCTTGTCACCCTCGACATCCGGCAGCCGACCGATGCCGTGGGCGTTCTGTCGTCGTGTTGTACAACGAGGAACGCCCACATGGGCGATTGGGCACAAGGCCCCGATCTCCTTGCTTAATCCCGATGGCGCCGCCAGCCCGCTATCGTGAGAAAGCCAGGAAACCTACCTTCCGGCGGTCCAGAGAATGATATCGGAGCACGAGAATTTGAGCCTTCGTCCACGAGCGGTCCAAACATTGGGATCGGACCACGAGGTGAGCGATCCTACCAATTCTTGTAGGCGATTGTGGGGCTCAGGTCGGTTAGAAGCTCCTTGATCCTGAGGTCCGTTGGAATGGGCCTCTTGCTAGGAGGCTGGCATGAAGGTCTATGCCAAGAGAGAACCACTTTGCCAATGGAAGGACGTTGTCGGTCTTGCTGGAGCGGACTTTGCTGGCTCTGTCCGCCGTAGCCACAGCAATCCTTTTCGCTTGGCTGTTATACTACAGCGGTTACGGTCTCAATCTCGAAGACGAAGGTTTATACGTCAACTTCATCGCGAATTCATTCCCCCTACGCAATCAATACTCCGCCTTTCGGTTTCGTTTATCACTGGCCTGGGTGGGGGCGATATTGCAGTGCTTCGCATAGCGAACGTCAAGCTTGCCATGGCGCTGGGCTGGATTCTCAGCATGGCATCACTCGTCTTTCGCCCCGGGCAGGGCGGACTACGTCGTCGCGGCTACGTTCCACCCCCCGTCGTTGACTGGGATTATCGATATGGTTTGTATTTCTGTTCAAGTCCGTACGCTCCGCCGAACCGGCGGAGCAATCCTGCCGGGAAGCCAGGCGACAACGGCCGGACAGCCAGAAATGGCGCCAATAATGAAAGCTGTCCGGCGGACTTGCTTTGATTGGGCACGATGTCGATGCCGGCGTGAACCTCTGAGCGTCCCGAGCTGGCCTCTGTATCCGCCGTTTCCTGCTTGATTCGTCCCCGGGGACCATTCGCCTGCGATGGCGAACCGTGATGGGCGCGTCAGAACAACCCGCTACGGTTGAAGAATTCGGGGCGAGGGCCTGATGACGAAGCATCGCATATTGGCAATTTTCTTCGCAGCTACCGCGCTGATGCTTCCGGCTTTTTTGTCCGGGCACATCATCGGCCACAGCAGCCATTTTAACGTCCCTTGGTCAGCCGGTTTTGCTAAGCAACTGTTCGCTGGGGAATTATACCCGCGCTGGCTTCCCGACATGACCCGGGGCACCGGGAGCCCTGTGTTCTATTTCTACGGTCCGCTGCCGTTCTACTTGGCAGCACCGTTCCATCTGATCACAGAGCCAAGAATGGCTGTCATGCTTGGATCGTGGCTCATGTTGGCGCTTTCCGGGGTTGCTTTTTGTCGCTTGGCTACGGCGTTCGTGCGATCGGGACCGGCGTTGTTCGCGGCCGCGTTATACATGGCAATGCCCTATCACCTCTCGATCGATATCTGGCATCGTGCGGCCTACGGGGAGCAGGCCGCATTCATCTTCATCCCCCTTTGCCTGCTGTGTGCGTTCTCACTCGGTCGGGGATGGATCTGGGCGCTTGGCTTGGCGGCAAGTTACGCTGGTTTGGTTCTCTCACACTTGCCGTCGACTGTGCTGTTTTCCCCCTTTCTTGTGGGATTCTGCTTTTGGTCGGCGTGGCGCGCCGAAAAACCGGCTGCTGTATTAGCGCGCGCTGCGGCTGCTGCGGTCCTAAGCGGCGGATTAACTTCGGCATACGTCGTTCCCGCCCTGTGGCTCCAGGATATGATTCAAGCCGATGTCTGGGGAATCTACCGCCCTGCCGAGCATCTCCTTTTCAACGGGTCAACGTACGCGATGTACGAATTCCTTTCGCTGATGGCGGGAGCGGGAGTGCTGGTAAGCGCTGTGGCCATATGGGTGACGGCAAGTTCGGGTCGCTGGCGTGCAGTCGCTCCTTGGACGGTCATCTCTGCAGCCGTTCTTCTTCTTGTGACGCCGGCGTCAGGTTGGTTGTGGGGCCTGTCCGAGACGGTCGACCGGGTTCAGTTTCCCTGGCGCGCCTTGACGATTTTTGATGCGGCAACGTGCATGCTCGTCGCCGTCGCATTAGATGCGCGCGGTGCGGGCTACAGGATGGCAACAGGCATCGCGGTTGTTCCGGTCTTTGCCGTCATCACGGCAGCGTTTGTGCTCGGTCGCGGGGTAGTTGGCCCTGGAATTGCAGGGCTTCGCCCCACTCCAGATGCTTTAGAAGATTCCCTCATTGCTGCTCACGCCGACGCGCTTGAATACTTGCCGGCCTGCCGTGGTCGCTCGGTGGGAGAGGAGACCACGTTGGTCGCAGTGGAGAGAGATCTCCGTCGAGCGCGCCGCATCGTCGATCCGCGCATGCCCCTTCTATACTACTACCCCTTCTTGGAGGTCGTGGCGGACGGTGCCCGCGTCGAAGCGCGGTGCGATCGGCAGACGGGGTTCTTGATCGCGGATATCCCGGATGCCGCCCAGACAGTTGAGGTAATACGTCGGGGTACGACTGCGGAAGTCATTGGCCTCGCCGTCAGTATGACATCTTTGCTGGTGTGGATTGCAGGCTTCGTTGCGGCGGTGGACTGGAGAGGCGCTCTGAAGGCTTCGCGGCGATAGTGTCCTGAAGGTTCTGCAAAAAACTCTTGTCGGGCCACATGAGAAATTGACCCCCGCATTGCCTCAAGCAAAATGTTACCGATAGTGTCGCTGTTCCGAATGGGATGGTCAGGTGTTGTCATCCCGATTCGGAGGATGGATGGCAAGGCGGATCAGCATAGCGACACGGTCGGAATTGGTGGAAGCAATTGTCGAGCGGTATCGATCGGGGAGCCGAAGCGATAAGCGCCTCATCCTCGATGAGTTCGTCGCGGTGACCGGTTATCATCGCAAGCATGCGATCCGAGTGCTCCGTCATCGCGCGTCGAAGACACCCGGCAACAAGAGGCACAGCCTTCGCTATGGCGGCGATGTTCGCGAAGCGCTCGTGGTGTTGTGGGAGGCATCGGAGCGGCTGTTTCCAAACGGCTGCGGCCGTTGATACCTGTCTTGTTGCCACCGCTTGAGCGGTATGGCCGGCTAGAGCTCGATGCCGCGCTCCGCGGCAAGCTCCTGACAATGAGCCCCCGTGTTGTGGCTCGCGGCGGCCAGCGCCGCCGAGCAGGAATGAGTTCGGCGGTTCGCCGATCGGTGCCGGTGCGCACCTTCGGGGATCCGCCGCCCGGTTACGTCGGGGTCGATTTCGTGGCGCATTCCGGCACATCTTCGTCCGGCAGCTTTGTGCAGACGATGGTGTTGACCGACATTGCTACGGGATGGACCGAATGCGTTCCGGTCCGCACGCGCGACAGCGGCAATGTGAGCGTGGCGATCAAGCAGGCCCGCTCGTTCTTTCCCTTCCCCTGCGGGGCGTAGATTTCGACAACGACCGGCCCCTTGACCGTAACGATCCGCAGTCTGTGTCCAGATATCGACTGGTGGCTGCAATTTCCCCTGACGCGGAACTCCTCCTCTGCGTTGCGGTCGCACGGGCGATGCAGCCGTCTCTGCGGAACTCTTCCTGCCCGCAAGAGACCGCGGTGGTCGCGGTCAAAAGACCTCGCGTGAGCTTCACAGCGCGCATCTCAACCTGCAGAACATCCGCAGGGCACTCGCCCGGCCGGAGTTCCGGCTGCGGTGAGGCGGCTGCCTATACGCCACCACTCAGAGACCGTTTTGAAAAATCGGCTTGCTATGGGTTCCGTCTGAGGCTGGGTTATGATTCAAGCTGTGGATGTGGACAGAGCAGAGCCGTGGCCGGATGGCCCAGATTGCCAAGAAGACCAAGCGCTACCCGTCTGATTTGACGGATGAGCGACTATCTGAGGTGTCAAGTTGCAATCGCGAACTCTTTTCGCGCGTCGCGTGCTTTTGCATTGAGAATGACGAGCAGCTTGCGGGCGAGTGCAATGCGAATGACCATCTTTTCCTTTCCGGCAGCCTGCAACCGTTGCTTGAAAGCGGCCAGATGCGGATCATATTTGGCGACGATGCCAGCAACGAGGAAGAGAACGCCGCGCGGCCCCGCGCGACCGCCGCGCACTGGTCTTCGACCGCTGCGCTTGCCGCTGTCATTGGCGATCGGGGCCAGGCCGGCCAGCTTGGCGATGGCCTTGTTGGAGAGGATGCCGATCTCGGGCAACTGCGCCATCAGCCGCGCCACGGTGCGAGAGGCAACCCCCTTGAGCGAGCGGAAGGCCCGGTCGAGACATGCCCACAGCGGATCGTCATCGATGAGTGTGGCGATCTCACCCTCGAGCCTGCGGCTCTGGCGCGCAAGCAGCGCGATCACCTCATCAAGGCTGGCGATGGTTTCGGCGTCGGCAGTGCTCTTGCGCTGCTTTTGAATGGTGAGATCACCTCCCACCTGGGAAAGCCGCGCAACCAGCGCCTTGAGCCGCTGCTGGGCCGCGCTCGGCGGCGGCGTCGGCTTGAGCCGCTTGACGGCACCATAACGGGCAATCACGGCGGCATCGATCCTGTCGGTCTTCTCCAGGAAGCCCATGGCCTCGGCGAAGTAGCGAACGCTCCTCGCATTGGCCATGCCGCAGGGTTGCCCCATCTCCCACAACAGCAGGAAGGCCAACCGTTCGTAGCCGCCACTGGCCTCCAAGACGACGAGTTCGACGTCATTGGTCTGACACCAGGCGGCCAGATCGGCAATGCCTGCCGCATCGTTGGCGAAACGGCTTGCCGTTCCAATCGGCTCGATATGGGCGTCGAGCCAGTCTTTCGAAATATCTATTCCACAGAGGGTCGTGTTCACGGTAACCTGCCTTGTGCGTGCGATTGGAGCCAAGCGACTATTCGGTCGTGCGTGACGAAGGCGAAGATCCCAGGCTCATCCACGGTTGTAGCCGCAGGGGTGTCGGGCGACTTCGCCAAGCCTCGAATCGGATGGCCGTCCGGTTCGAGGCTCAGTCGCTTCCATCGCACAAAGTCTCCTCCGTGCAGATACAAGGAGTGGGAGCAGTTCGCACCGCTGATGCCCAAGCCTGGGCGTCGCGGGCGTCCGCGCGAGATTGATTTCCGTGAGGTGGTCAACGCGGTGCGCTACCTGGTCCGTTCCGGTTGCGGTTGGCGGATGCTGCCGATCCATTTCGGACCCTGGCAGACGGTCTACGGCTGGTTTCGCGAATTGGCGCGGCGCCTTCTGTTTCAGACCATCCACGACGTGGCGCTGATGCTGGATCGCGCGCGAGCCGGGCGCGAGGCCAGTCCCACGGCTGGCGTGATCGACAGCCAGTCGGTCAAGGCTCCGCAAGCTGAAACAAGGGGTTACGACCGGCAAGAAGATTGTCGGCCGCAAGCGACACATTGCCGTCGATACGGATGGGCGGCTGTTGATGGTCAACCTCACCACCGCCGATATCTCCGACAGTGCCGGCGCTCAGGCGATCCTGGATGGTATCCGCAAGCGCTGGCCCTGGGTCAAGCATCTGTTCGCCGACGGCGCCTATGACCGGCTGAAGCTCATGGACAAAGCCACCTGTCTCGACTTCGTGGTCGAGATCATCCGTCGATCCGACGACCAGAAGGGCTTCGAAGTTTTGCCCCGCCGCTGGGTCGTCGAGCGGACCTTCGGCTGGATGACCCGATTGCGCCGCCTCGTGCGCGACTACGAGCAGCGCATCGACGTCTCTAACGCCATGATCCTTGTCGCAATGGGCGGCAATCTCATTCGCCGAAACGCTCATCCGTGATTTTCAAAACAGATGGGGTGATTGGGGGTCTCGACCGAGCCAGATGATGGCGGCTGCGCCTGTCGAAATGTGAAAACGTGGTCGATGTGAGTCGCCACAAACATTTGGAAGGAGCAGCCATGAAGTACTTTGCCGGACTGGACGTGTCTTTGGAAGAGACCTCTATTTGCATTGTCGACCAGACTGGCCGGATCGTGAAGGAGGCGAGAGCGTTGAGCGATCCACAGGCGTTGTGTGAAGCGCTGAAGGGGACCGGCTTGCCGCTTGAGCGGATCGGCCTGGAAGCGTACTCGCTGACGGCCTGGCTTCACGATGGACTGCACGCCGAAGGCTTGCCGGCGACCTGCATCGAGACGCGCAGGCCAACGCGGCGATGAAGACGATGCCCAACAAGACCGACCGCAATGACGCTCGCGCGCTGGCGCAGATCATGCGCACTGGCTGGTATCGGCAGGTGCATGCCAAGAGCAGGCAGTGCCGGCTGTGGCGTTCGCTGCTGGTTGCCCGCCGCACGGTGCTGAACGAGATGCGTTCGATCGAGAACGTAGTGCGGGCGATCCTGCGCGAGGCCGGCGTCAAGCTGGGCCTGCCGTCGCGCAGCGCGTTTGCCGGCCGCGTGCGTGAGTTGACGGGCGCTGACGCCGAGGTGATGGCGATGGTCGAGCCGCTGCTTGCAATCCTCGGTATCATGTTGAGAGAGTTCGCCCGCCTGACGAAGCAGGTTCTCAACATCGTGCGCAATGAAGAAGTCTGCCGGTGGCTGAAGAGCGCGCCGGGCGTCGGGCCGATCACCGCGCTCGCCTTCCGCGCCACGATCGACCGGCCAGAGCGGTTCGGCTCGTCGCAGGCTGTGGGGGCGCATCTGGGACTGACGCCGGCACGCTACCAGTCCGGCGAAACCGACATCCAGGGAAAGGTCAGCCGATGCGGCGACGAACTTGCACGCATCGCGCTTTATGAGGCGGCCCACACACTGCTGGTGCGATCGAAGAAGTGGTCGAGCCTGAGAGCATGGGGCATGAACAAGGGGTCGGAACAAGATGGGGTGGTTGCCGCCCTCCCCAGACGGCATCGCAGTGTGCCAGAGTTGTGATCCATAAAGGTCACACAGCGGAGAGGACGGCAAATGAAGAATATAATGATCGGGGTTGATCTGGCAAAAAATGTTTTACAGCTCCACGGGGCGTCGATGACGGGCGAGGTACTGTTTCGCAAGAAGTTGTCGCGCGGGCAGTTTCTGCGTTTCATGCAGAGCCAGCCGACGGCTGTTGTCGTCATGGAGGCTTGCGGCAGCGTCCACTACTGGGCACGCGAGTTGATGTCGCTGGGCCATGAGGTCAAGCTGATCGCACCACAATATGTGCGCCCTTTCGTCAAGCGTCAGAAGAACGACGCTGCTGATGCGGAAGCGATTGTCATTGCGGCACGACAGCCGGAAATGCGTTTTGTCGAACCTAAAACACCGGATCAGCAAGCACGGGCTGTTCTATTTCGAGCGCGAGAACGCATTGTCCATCAACGCACGGAACTAGTGAACGCGCTGCGCGCAATGCTCTATGAATATGGGCATGTTATTCCTGTGGGCCTCGGACACATCAAACGGTTGGAAGCCATATTGAACGACGCGGCTGGTAACCTCCCCGATCTCGTACGCGAAGAAGGCCATGATCTCTTGGCACAAATCGGTGAAAAGACCGTCAGAATTGACAACAAGACCCAGAAGCTGGCCTCTCTCGCCAAGCAGACCGATATGGCGCGGCGTCTTCAGACTATGCCGGGTATCGGGCCGATGACCGCTGTGGCGGTCGAAGCTTTCGCGCCAACGATGGAAAACTTCAAATCGGGGCGCAACTTTGCCGCCTGGCTTGGCCTCGTGCCGCGACAGTTTCGTCCGGCGGCAAGGAAAGGCTGGGTAAGGTCTCGAGGGCCGGCCAGGTCGACATTCGTCGGCTGCTGATCATCGGTGCCATGGCTCGCGTAAATTGGGCGAGCCGCAAGGCAACATCCACTGATCCCTGGATGATGCGTATGCTTGGAAGAAAGCCCCGAATGCTGGTGGCGATCGTGCTGGCGAATAAGATGGCACGTATGATCTGGGCGATGCTGATGCGGCAGGAAGATTATCGGAATCCGGGGTTGCCGGCGGCTGCATGAACGCAGCTATCGTCAATGTCGGCCAACAGGTGTGAGAAGTCGATGACCCGAATGGGCACAAGATCGAACGATCCGGCTCAGGAAAACAGCACTGCTCTTCGAGCTCAGAGCTCGTGAACAAGATTTGGACCTGATCCGCTGATCACCATCCCGGCCAGCGGTCGCTGAAAACGCCGCAAATGAAGGCCTGACAGAAGACCGCATTCGATCACACGTTCAAAAGGTAAGAAACGACTTGCACAACGGGCGGCAACCACAGAAGAGCAGTGCGAAATCGTACGCGGCCTTTATCAACCAAAGACAGCTACGGCTGATTTGATAATGATGCCGCCATCCGGGCTTCGGCGCATCTGACGACCCGTGGCGGTGCGAAAAACATTCGTCAATTGCAGCGCAGGCGGCACGCGCGACCACAGGGCTCGCACGCTCTCCCGGCCATGCCCGGTTTTGCGAATGACGTTTCCTGTGACGACGCGCTGCGACCATCGGAAGCCGATCGCGTGGAAATACAGGTCGGCATGCTGCGGGCTGATATGATGAAAGACGCCGGCGATGGTACGGCGGACGCGGGAGTTGAAGCCCTCCACTGAATTGACGTGGACGGCGTCGCGAACATACTCACCGCTGGAATGCTTCACTGTCTCATGCTTGGCAAAGCTCTCACCAATGGCCATGAATGCCTTCCACTCGTCGCTCATCAAATGAGCTCCCGATTCGATCTGCGCTTCAATGACGCGTTCGCTTGCTCGCGCCGAGAGACCGGTCACGACCGCGGCACGCGCGTCACCGGCCAGAGTGCCAGGCATTACATCGGTCGGTCGCCGCACCATTGCCATGACCGGCGTTTTGTCCGTATTCGTCTGGCCTTTCCGGCCGCGGCCCGGAGGCGGGTCGTCGGGATTCTTTCTGGGCCTTCCACCGAGATGGAAATGGTCGATCTCCACCGTGCCGGCGAGCATGTTCTCCCGCGCCCCCATGAGACGCAGTGCATGTCCCATCCGCCAGGCCGTTGGCTGGCTCACCCCGAGCGCCTCGGCCAGGCGCACCGACGACAAGCCCTTGTCGGATTGCAGTAACAGCCACATAGCCTTCAGCCAAACACGCGCTTCGTGGAGTGCAGAGGCGTGTGTGTCGTCACCGTGAACTGGAACCGGCAATCGCCGCTGGAACATTGATAAAGACCCGGTCGGGCGCGCCGCTTGCCGGTATCGCGATCGGCAAGCGCAATCGAGCGTTTGAATCCGCAGGCGGGGCAGATCCGGCCATCCGGCCACACCATGCTTTCCAGCAACCGACGGCAATGCTGCTCATCCCGGAAGGCCGCGATCATTTCTTCAACAGTCCGAATGCTGGAAAGCGCTGCAAGCATTTCAGGCATTCTCACCTCCTTCAGATCAGCCCAAAGAAATCGCAGGAAAAGCCTTAGACCACAACGATATTGCCGTCTTTGGTTGATAAAGGCCGCGTACGATTTCGCACTGCTCTTATTCCGACCCCCGCTTAGCCACGCGCGCTACATCTTCGCCTCCTACGTCATGCATGCACCAGGACCTGCAGATTCTGCTGCGCGTATCGCGCCAAAACCAAGGGCGAGGTCGAGCGACCGTTTCGCTATGTCCACGAGGACTTCTTCCTGGCCCATTCCTTCCGCAATCTCAACGATCTGAACAACCAGTTGCAGGACTGGCTCGACACCGTCGCCAATGGCCTCCTGCATCTGTGTCAGCGCGGTGATCCAACCACCGATGTGCTGGAGCGAGGCATAGTCCGTCTTCAGATGCCGATCAAAAATCGGCTCGTGATGGGCGGTTCGGTTGCGGAAAGTGCGGACGTAATCCAGAGGAGTGTGCACAGATTTACGGCTAAGACGGATATAGGGGAACGTTTTGAACACACCCGCCCACCAGATCGTCATCTCCTAGTTCGCCTCCCGCCGACAGTCAGACGGCCTCCAGCGTCGAGGAGGGTCACCCATAAGCCGAATGAAAGCACCGCGACCATGTGCGGCGGATCGTCGGGAAAGGGGCCTATCATTCCCAGTCCCGCTCCGGTTCGGAGAAAGGTTCGATGTGGCCGAAGCTCACCTCCCGAAGGCGAGGCGCGGAATTGACAACAGCATCGTCAATCTGATGTCGTTCCCACCTTTGCCAGTTACAGTTAGCGAGACCTGATAACGGTGTTGGACCGTGACGTCCTCAACCGTCCCTCCAAGAGAGACATAATCTTTGTCGATGCTGTCGCGGACCGAAAAATCGAACGATGCCTGCACTCGCACTTTGGCGGAGATCGGGACGAGGAAACGATCCTCTGCTCGTCCTCATGCCCGGCATACTCGATGTTCTCGATGACAGCCTCCTCGACTTCCGCATCCCAATTCATGAACGCGGATGCGTCGAGCTCGAAATCCAGATCGTCGAGATCGCGCTGGATCGCATAAACAATCGCGACTGCCACAGGGCCTTCCGGTTCCTTAGCGATAGAGGCAATGCAACGGGCGACAACCTCCTCGTCTTCGTGGAATAGCGCCAAGGCTTTGCCGAGGTCGTCCGCGCAGTAGAGATATTCGCTCTCATGGCAATACGCAGTCCATCCGTGATCCTTGCTGACGACGAGCACTGGACCGTTGTTTTCCGACCATTTCCGTAGAGCGGCGAGCGCAATGGCATCCGGGAATTCATGTTTCTTGTTCGACCCTGCGAATGGTGGATCTCCGCCGAAGTATCGGGTCACAAGCTCGGCAATGTCGATTGCGCTGTCGGAGGAGATGACCTCCCATGCTAATTCCATCGACAAAGGCCTGGAATAGGCCGCTTGCATGGTCGGCGACGGACTCGCGGGGCGTCAGTGCAGCCGCAATGTCTTTGACCGCCTTCGCATCAGCCTTCCAGACTTTCGTGTGCGCCTTCAGAGCCGACTGCAAGTGCGCGTAGGCGGTGTCATGAACCGTTGTCATGTGACTCTTCACCTCCCCGGCGACGATGTCCGCCATGAGCGCTGCGACGTTCTTGGTTCTGAGGTTTCCGATGCTCAACAGAATCCGATTATCGAGATTCCCATTGGTGTTGAGACCGTCGATGATGTTCGCGTCGATAGTGAAACCCTTCACCGCACCCGCCTCGATCATCCCTCTCATCTCGTCGGCATCATATGGTGGCATCTAATCCCCGTTCCTATATACTCTCCCCGGCTAGGCGATTGCCTCGGCCGTCGCATCCTCTTCCGTGCGAAGGCGATGATGCGCCGCTTGCTGCGCTTCTATGAAGAAGCTCTTTCCGGATATGCCTGCACGATCGAAGAACGCCTGATTTCTCTCTCTCGCGTCGCTGAGGAGAGTGTCCCAGGCAATCAGCTCTATGGAGCCCTTGAACCCGGATCGAGGCTGATAGAACCGACCACGGCCATCGGCCGTGCGATCCCAGGAATAGGTCCAATCGTCCATCTTCCCGACAATGTCGGCGACGATGAAGCAATAGAAGACGGTGTCTTCCTTGAGCTTTATCGGGCGCCCTTTGACGTCCAGTTTCCCTCCTTCCAGCAATCGCCGAACATAGCGCTCGACCTGGTGCTGCGGGTTCTCGTCGTCGCCATAGCCGGTTCGACCGGGGCGCTTGAACTCCACCAGCAGCACGCGTGACGGATCATCGGTTTGGCGCAATCCATGCACATGGTCGAAGATCAGCACGTCGGGGCGCTCGTCGCTCTCGACAGAACTGGAGAGGTTCTGGAATTCCTCATCGGAACTGAAATACTGCGCGAAAGTCAGTCGTTCGTCGATAATCCAGAGATCGTGAGACGCGGCAGGCACGACCTTGCGCGCGCCATCGCTCAATGTGTTGATGCGTAACGGGCAGATGAACGAGTGCAGAATGTCTTCCCGCTGATAGCTGCTATCGCGCGTGTCATCGCGGACTTTTTCCAGGAGGATCTCGATGAAATCCAACACGACCTTGCGCCGAACGATGTATTCCGCGAGGCTTTTCTGCTCTGTCTCTTCGATCGCCTTGCCGGCCGCTTCGATCGCCTTCGCGAACGCGTTGACATCCACAGACGGCTCCTTCAACCGTGCGAGAACGGCACGGATTTTTTCCGCCTGCCTCTGGTCTCGCCTGTAGCGCTCACGGGAAAGGTGGCCGAAGATGGCGTCGTCGTTCAGTTCTCCCGATGGGATTTTCCCTTGGAGCTCGTCGACGTCGCCGAAGGCGATCGACGGGTAGGATTCCGCGATCGCCCTGACTCGCGTTCGTTGATCAAGGCGGAGCGCGTTCAATGGCTCGGCTAAAAACTCCTCAATATGGGGTGTACACACGTCGTTGACGATGCGGTCGAGGACGACATCCTCGAACAGGAATTTCGTGCGCTCCTGATTGACATTTCGATCGAGGAAATCGCCTGTCAGGACAGCGTGGAACACCCTGTTCTCATTGGCACCGAAATATTTCAGGCCGAGCTTCGCGTCTATCTTGTGTGAATGAACCGTTCGATCGTGAGCAATGAAATGGACGAAGTGCGAGCCTTGCAGATCCGCACTAGCGATCTTGTCACATTCCATGAGGGTCAGTGTGAGCGCTCCGTACTCTGAGGTCGGGATATCTTTCACTGTCTTTCTGCGGTGGATGATCGAATTGATTTCTTCTGGATAGTGACGAGTCTCGTCCCCGCAGTGAACGGTGATCTGGGGTGAGCGGGAACCAATGAACGTTGGTAGAAAGTGGGAGGTGAAGTGTTGGAACACATAGGCCGACCGGCCGGGGAACTTGACCCGATAACCATTGTCACGGAGCCCGGCGAACTCAACGGTCATACCCGAGGCCGAACTCTGGCTGTCTGCCTCACGTTCCTCATAGTCCTGAATCTGGTCCGATAGCGAGAGGACAAAGCGGAATCGTCGGCATTTGAGGATTCCGCCCTCGGAGAAATTACTGGCCACGGTGGTGTTTTCGAAGCAGTCGAGCCAAAGAAGCCGACCGACGCCCTTTCCACCACGAGCAATCTTGTTGTCGGTGTCTGTTGTCGTGAATGCTTCGAAGTTTTTGGTATCCAGACCTACGCCATTATCCTCGACGAGGATCTTCACCGGGACCTGCTTTCGTCCCGTGACGATATTGACAATAATGCGCCCCTTTTCGGCGACATGCTTTCCAAATCGGTCCTGCACGCTGTGAATCGAATTGCTGACAGCTTCGAACAAGGGTTGCATGGCGTCGGCTGTCTTTGCGGGTTTTGGTAGCCTCTCTATTCTTTTGACAAGATTGCTTTGAAGCGTCGCCATTTGTTTCCCCCCGGGCAGATTCAACACCTTATTGCACTGCACAGGGACCTGAGCAACGCCCAGTATTTGTCGTCAACGGTGTTTGGACATCTCCGGGGTCTCCAACGTTTTGGCTCTCCAAAACGGCTCGCGCGGACTAGCGGAGCAATACCCCATCGATGTAGATGTTCCGTACAATCTTGACCCAGCTGGGGTTCATGCGAACACCGCTGCGCGGATGCGAACGCAGAAAATCCGCCACCTCATCCAAACTCGAGAGGTGGGTCGGATCCACGTTAGATCCGAAGTGATGGCAGGCAAAATAGCCATTGGAACCGGGCTCAACCCGCGCGGTCACCATCCCGCCAATGATACGTTCAATACGAGCTACCGGCATTTCTCCGCCCCCCCTTTCCTAGGCACACCCGCCTCCCAGCGCGCACCCTACACCTACGTCAATTCGGCGGCCTTCGCGACTATAGCGGCAGAACCGCAGCTCACAGCCGGCTGGCTATTCAACATCCACTTCCATATCATCGCAAAAGCCCGGCATGATGTCGCCCGCTAGCAGCTTTTCCTTCGACAGCAGGCCGGCATCCTCAAGCGCCTCGAAATCCGGTAAATCCCGCAGCGTGTCGAGGCCGAACTGCAGCAGGAATTCTTTCGTCGTCACATAGGTGTAGGGCGCGCCCGGCGTCGGACTGCGCGGGCCGGACGCGATCAGGCCGGCGCCGCGCAGACGGCCGATCAGGTCACGGCTGATCTCCTTGCCGAAGAAGGACGACAGTTCGGCGCGGGTGATCGGCTGGAAGAAGGCGATGCACATCAGCACCAGCACGTCCGACTGCGTCAGGTCTACGGCAGGCCCACCGACGGCGGTGCCAAATGCACTGCGGATGGCGTCGGCATAGGCCGGCCGGGTCAGGTGCCGAAAACCGCCGGCGACGGCCACCAGGTCGTAGGGCCGGCCACGCAGTTCTTCGCGAATATCGTCGATCAGGAGATCAATGCTGCAATTTTTGCCGACGATGCGGGCGAGCATTTCGCGTGTCACCGGTTCGCTGGCCGCGAAGATCGTTGCTTCGACACGGTTCATCCATTCCCGCCAGCGCACCGCCGGCGGCAAATGGTCCAGTTCCTGGTCGAAGAGATGATCATCTGATCTCCCCTTCCCCCGTCGCGCGCGAGCCGTCTCGGCCATCGTTGTCACAGCCCGAAAATGCGGAACGTGCTACGGCCGGACAGCTCGCGCACGGCGCCGAGCTCGACCAGCCGATCGAACAGGCGGCGCAGGCCGCGGTCGCTCATGCCGATGTTTCTGTCTGCGCGCGATGCCATGATCGCGTCCTCCGACAGCAGTCTGTCGACGATGGTGTCTGCCCCTTTCGCCCGCAGCTTTGGCGCGACGGCGAGCAGTTTTTCCGCGCGGCGTCCAAGGTCCGCCGACAAGTCGATCGCGCGCAACGCTGCGCGCGCCTGGGCGGCGAGCGCCTGCGCGGCAAACAGACTCTTGGCACGCTCAGGATCTGTCTCAATGCCTGTCGCCACAGAGCTGGCTGCCGATCGACCCGGGCGGGCGCTCGTGCCCAACGCTGCCTCGGCGCCCAGCAGCGGCACCGCATGTGTCCAACCCAGGCGTTGCGCCAGCAGCGCGTCAGCAAGCCAGGCTCCGACGGCGCGCCCAAAACCGTGTCGTTCGGCGGCCATGAACGTACCTGTCAGCATTGCGACCATTCCGGCGCCGGCACCGACTTGCCGGAGATCATCCGCCAGGCCGCTGACCAACGGCTTGTCCGGGGCATAGCCAAACTCCTCCAACACCGCGGCGAGGTTTTTTTCCTTCAGGAGATCTTCCGCGGAACGCGCCGCCAGCCGGCGCCAGGCGAGCAACAAAAGTCCGGCGGGACCGACGGACAAAAAATCGCCCGGGCGCGTGAGCAGCACGGCATCGCGCAGCGCATTTTCATCCTCGACGCGGCCGGCCTGCTTCGTCGTTGCTGCGGCCGCCGAAAGCGCCAGCCGTTGCCGCCAGACGCCGGCCCATCGATCATGCCGGCGGACCACCGCATCGAGCCCGCCGATGGCGGCGCCGGCAGCGAGCGCGACGTCTTCGACGCCTTTGCCCGCGAGGCTTTGCACATCGGAGATGGCCCGGCGCAGCCAGGCCGGCACCGTTGCCATCGGCGCAGTCGAAGGGGTACCGGCAAGCGTGGCGTGGTGGCGCGGAGAGGGTTTGGGACGCAGAATCATCGAAAAGCACGATGAATCATGGCGGCGCTTTTGGCAACAGAAAGCGCCAAAAAGCGCTGCACTTGTCGTGCAGACAAAACGAACGATAATGTTGCCTTATCATTCGTTTTCCTCTTTATAGAGAGAATGGCCTCTGTCGTCGACCAAAACCCGGAAAATCGTGCTCGGCGGCCCTCCGGAGTGTCCCACAGCACGGGGCCGCAAGACGACGTTGCAGCCCCGCGGCTGTCGGCCGAGCCCGCGGCGACGCCCGCCGACGATCTGCCCGACATCGTCGATCTCGTCCTGGAGATGGGTCGCGCCGGCGACGAACCCGCAGATGCATCCTCCTCCCCTTCCCTGCCGGCGCATCTCGAGCGGCTCGCCGATCGCGCCCGCGAGTATGTCGACGCGGCCAGCTCCGCCAACACGCGTCGCGCCTATGCCGCAGATTGGAAGCATTTTTGCGCGTGGGCGCGCCGCCAGCATCTCGATGTGTTGCCGCCCGATCCCCAAGTCGTCGGGCTCTACATCACGGCGTGCGCCTCGGGCACGGCGACGGGTGAAAAGAAGCCAAACACAGTGTCGACGATCGAGCGCCGGCTTTCCTCGCTCTCGTGGAACTATTCGCAGCGCGGCCAGCCGGTCGACCGCAAGGACCGCCATATCACGACCGTCATGGCCGGCATCCGTAACAGCCACGCCGCCCCGCCCCGGCAGAAGGAAGCGATCCTGCCGGAGGATCTTCTGGCCATGTTGGAAACGCTCGACCGTGGCAGCCTGCGTGGCCTGCGCGATCGCGCCATGCTGCTGCTCGGTTTTGCCGGGGGATTACGCCGTTCTGAGGTCGTCGGTCTGGATTGCGGCCGCGACCAGACCGAAGACGGCCGCGGCTGGATCGAGGTACTCGAAAAGGGCATCCTCGTTTCCCTTCGCGGCAAGACCGGCTGGCGCGAAGTCGAAATAGGCCGCGGCTCAACCGATACCACCTGCCCGGTTATCGCCCTGCAGATTTGGTTGAAATTCGCGCGGATTGGCCACGGACCGCTGTTTCGGCGCGTCACCGGCCAAGGCAAGGCCGTTGGCGCCGAGCGCCTCAATCCCCAGGAGGTCGCACGGCTGGTCAAGCGCGCGGCGCTTGCTGGCGGTGTTCGTAGCGATCTGTCCGAGGGTGAGCGCGGGGCAAAATTCTCGGGCCATTCGCTGCGCGCCGGTCTTGCCTCATCGGCCGAGGTCGACGAGCGTTACGTTCAAAAGCAGCTTGGCCATACGTCCGCCGAAATGACCCGCCGCTACCAGCGGCGCAGGGACCGATTTCGTGTCAATCTCACCAAGGCGAGTGGACTGTAGGCCGGGAAGACCCCCCTCCCCTGCACTTTGGATTCCAAGGGCACTTATAGCCAAGACAGCTGGTCCTTCGGCAGCCGGCCGCTCGGGTCGAACACAGTTACCTTGTGCGGGAGGTCCGGACCCCAGTCCCAAAGGACCAGGTTACGATCCTCCGTCTCGGCGCTCGGCGCGAAACTTGGGACTACAATGCCGGTAATACCTCGAGGCCGCAGCCGGTCGTAGATGGACCAGGACGCCGGCCGCTCTCCGTCGCTAAGAGCCGTCGCCCAGGCGCAGGCCATGTCCTCGAGCGCGACAGAAAATTCTCCCCTCGCCTCTTGCGTTGTCAGATCCGCGATGTCGTCGCAGTCGATCTCATAGGAACACAGCACGCACGGATCGATCCGCTGTGCAAAGCCCTGGTTGGCTTCCTTGATCGCAGTCATGATGGTCAGTGCCAGATAGAGTGCCGGCACGCCTTTGGGATTGAATCGGGCGCCTCGGATCGCCGCTCCTTCGCCGGAAGTCGGCTTGAATGCCCAACGTGGATCGTGTGCGCGGTAGCAGGTTCTGACGAACCTCACGCAAACCCGCCAACGGCCATGTGATCGAGATAATCACGGACCGCTGCTGCCTTGCCGTCCTTCACCAGCGCCTCAGCGGTGCGTCCCCCAAATGCTGGAAGCGGCTGAGCTCGATACCAGGCCATCGCCTGCTCCTTGCCGCCCGCCCAATCCGTCACGCGGCTGATGATCTCAAGCATTTCCCGTAGACGCCCCTGTGTTTTAACCGTAGCGCTGCGCTCTGAGCGATAAAGGGTCTCGCGCGCAAGACCGGCGGTCTGGGCCAACTGACCCTTGGACATGCCAAAACCGTCCGCGACCTGTTCGATCGCGATCTTCCCGTTCCGGTCCATGTAAGACAAGATGAGAGGTCCGTTCTGCTCGGGTATCTTGAGTGCCTGGCCCATAATGCTCATCCCACCATATCGAGAGTCATATTTCTTGTGCAAAAGATATGGCAGTTCTCGACAGCTTTCAAGCACCAGGACCGACCAATTTGAGCCGCTGCATCGCTACGACCCACAAGCGCCCGCGGACCCACGCCGAATTACTGCCCTATCGCGCGGATCAAACCCTGAGCTCCTGCCCCGCAAATCCCTGGCGCCCCACACTTCATCCGGTCATCTTCGCTGTTGCCCCATTGGCCTTCAGCGCCGCCATGAGCATCGGTCCGACAGAAAACTGCCCTGCCCTCGCCTTTTCGGTCAGCACCCGCAGATAACCACCTGCCGAGTTGATATGTTGCGCCCTCTGGAGGATGCAGGCGATCACGATCGCGGCAACCTCCTGGCCCATCACATGGCAGGCCTCCTCATACGCTGACGGCGAAACGCCAAGGTACCCCCGCACCTGGGCGGCGGTCATCATCAAGTCGCGCCAGGTTCCGATCCCGTTGACGGCATAGTCCGCAATCTCGGGGCAGGCTTTCAGCACAAGTCCTATTGGGTAGCCTTTCGGCTTCTCGGCCGGAATGGATCCTGGCTCGACTGCGGCCCTGCTTTTCTCTAAAGCCGGTTCAAATACAGAAATAGAGTCTGTGTTTGAATCAGATTGCTGCCGCTCATTTTGGGACTCATTGCCGCTTGGATTCATGGAATTCGTGAAGCTTTCCAGCATCCTATCCACTTCATCGTGCAGCGCGGTCAGCTCCGCAACGATCCCCTCCAGCTCCGATAGCCCGGCGCGGCGCGGAATTAGCTCTACAATGGCCCGAAACCGCCTCCAGATGGCTCCCCAGTCGCCGGGAGCACCCTCCTCGATCGCCGCCTCGACAAGCTTATGGATGTCACGGCGGTGCAGCGTTATCCGCTCGCGCATCAATTTGAGTGCCCGGTTGTCGGCGCGGACCTGCTCGGCCGCGCGCTGAAACTCCGCAGCTCGCGTCAGCAGCGGTGCCAAAGAAAAACCGAACGCTTCCTCCACAGCCCCGCCCTTTCCCTTGCGAGCGAACCTTTTGCCATTCGGACTGTCCCGGCGGATGATCAATCCGCAATTCACCAGCTCCGCGAGGTTCCTTCGCAGCGTGGAATCGGCCATGCCGTGCGCCCGCAACGACAGCTGCGCATTTGACGGAAAGACCATCAAGCCGTTTTCTTCGCTGATCTGGTCGTCCGGATAGAACGACAAAAGCCCGCTCAGCACGGCCAGGGCACGATCCCCCACGCCGATTAACGACTTACCCTCACAGAGCCAGCGATGGACCTGCCACTTCTCAACGAGGGATCCTTCCGGAATCTCTCTTGATGCCGTGTTCGCTTGCACCAGGGCAAGCGTCATCGGCCGCCGCCCAAAGGGCGTCGTAGCGTATTGCCTCTCCATTTCCTTCACCCTCGATCAGGCAAAAGAACTCTGCTCACCAAAACGGCGCCAACGACTCTTGACAGTGATTCGGGGAAGTGCGATTCTCAGCTTGCTACAGACGTGAGAAGGGCTTCCGCGACGGTGACGTTCGGGGGCCTTTTTCTTTTGCGGTTTCAGTCTCCTGTTTTGTTTGCCACTTCCGACTCCCGGAAAGCCTCGAAAAGCTCGTCGAGTTTGTCGGCGATGAATGCGCCGAAGGGGGATGCATCCCTGGACTTCAAGGCAAGCGTAAACACCTTTCCCGTGTCGGTGATCTTGGCTCGAACCGACTTGTCCTGAGGCGCCCACGCCTTTTCCTGAGCCTTCGATGATGCCCGTGGGCGTTTCACCGGGGCACTCAAAAAGTCGAAGAGACGAGCAAAACGAGCTTCACTGCCTAGGTGGCCGAAATCGGCGCTCGTCACACACTCTGCCGCCCTACCCGCGGTTCCAGGATGCTCCATGAGTTTGGCAAGCTGCCACCAGCGGTCTCTGCCAATGCTCTTGGCGGCGCCGACTGCCAGAATGATCTGCTCGGGAATGTGGCCGGTAACAGAGCGCATCTTCGAGAAGGTCGTATCATCGAGCGCAAGGGCTGACTTCACCGTTTCCGGCGAATGGCCCCGATTGAGAATGCGGTCAGCAAAAAGCGTCCTTTCGATGAAGGACAGGTTGGCTCTGGCGGCGTTCTCTTGGCCCTGGGCGATGACATGGTCCTCATCGTCCATCTTCTTGACGACGGCCCGAACGGGCCTGTCTAACTGGCGGGCGACCCTGACGCGCCTATGGCCAAAGACTGTCTGAAAACGGCCAGGAATCTCCGGGTGAGGCCTGACCAAGACCGGAGAGTCCTGCCCTCGCTGACGAATTGCCGCCAGCAACTCCTGGAACGCCTCATCGTCATCGTCCATGCGGTCCGAGACGAATGACGTGTCGACCAACGCCGGATCGAGATCGACGACCGAACTCTTTGAGAGCTCCTCGAACGACTGCATGATCGACCGGGATGCGCCGCGAACGGCATAACCCGAGACATCCCGGTTATCCGCGACTGACGTCGCTGGGCCCATCACACTGCCGAATACGTCCTTGCGCGCCATTCAATCGCTCCAATTCGCGGTTAGTCGACTGATTTCACGAGCACAATTGTCACTTTTTACTGCCGTAAAATGCGCCGTCATGATCGCCCCCATGCGCGATGAATTAGCGTTGCGATCTCAGAGTTCACGGCGTCCAGCGATTCGAGCGCTCGGTCGTAGGTTGAACGGGTAAAAGACGATTTCTCCACCTCGTAGAGCGTCTGTTTCGTCAGGCCCGCGTCCGAAATTGCCGTCGACTTGAGCATGGGATTCTCGAGGATCTGGCCTGCAAGCATCGATTGCATGAAGCCGACCATCTGCGCCTGCGGAATGTCTGTCGGTTCGTAGCGCGTGATCAGATAGCGAAACCAATCCAGCTCTATCGATGCGCCGGCAGCTTTGATGGTCTTCAAGATGCCGCCGAGCATCAGCAGGAACTGGCTCATCGACATCAAGTCAAGCATCTGCGGGTGAACGGTGATGAGCACGGATGTCGCCGCCGACATCGCCGTTAAGGTGAGATAGCCAAGCTGCGGCGGGCAATCGACAACGACGACGTCATAGCGGCTGTCCACTTCTGACAGCGCCTTTGCGATCCTGGTGAAGAACTGGCGGCCGGCATTGGACGATTTGTCCTGCATGGCGAGCGGCGTGTCGTACTCATACTCCTGCAGCTCGAGATTGGCTGGAATGATATCCAGGCCAGGGAAATTCGTCGGCATGATCACCTCGGAGATCGGCTTGCGCTCGTCATCGTAGCGGATCGCCTCATACAGAGAGAGGTTGCGATCGAGTTCCGGCTGAAAGCCGTGGAGCGCGGAGAGCGAGGCTTGCGGGTCGAGATCGATTGCAAGGACGCGGTGGCCGGTCAGCGCAAGGTGTTGGGCGAGGTGGGCGGCGGTCGTTGTCTTGCCGCTTCCACCCTTGAAATTGACGACAGCAACCACCTGGAGCTTGTCGCCGGGCTTGCGGTGTGGGACGTACTTTTTGACCTCGGTCCGGCCGTGGCGGTCAAGGAAATGGCGCAGCTCAAGCATTTGATCGGCCGTGTAAGAGCGCCGGCCGGACGGGATTTGATCGGGCAGGGGCCCTTTGCCCTCAAGATGAAGGCGCTTCAAATTGTTCTGCGACACACCTAGATAGTGGGCTACCTCAGCCATCGAAAAAGAGCGCAGCGTCTTCGTCGCGTTAGGTGGGAACTTCTCCATGCGAAGCTGGTTGAGGCGTCGCGATATCTCGGCACCCTGCTCGAGAATTTTGTCATCGAACTCGAAGCGTGGTAGCCGCATGGCGATGTTCATTCTCGTCGGAACCTGAATTGGCGCTTTTTGCGATGAAACTATTCAACAACCGCCATTAAGCTCCGATTCGGCCAACCCCCGCAAGAAGTTTTAGGTTAACAGAAGGTTAATGGCGCGGGTCGGCCCTTTTTCTGCCGGCTGATGCTGGCATCACAAAAGTCCGTGCTCATTGGCCGAAACCGGAGTTTTTCCGTTTTCCCAACTAAATGTATGTTTTCTCTGCGATAAGGACCAATTTTTACGGCAGTAAATCACAGTCGTCAGCAGCCAAGGATTGCAGATAAGGGCTGCGCAGGGCAGGGCGTTTGGATGTCGCCTGCGAGACCGGCGAGGGGCTCTTGCGGTGCTTGGGGATTGTAGCGTCCATCCGGCCCAGGCTGCCAAACGGTGAGACAGCAGGCGCGGGCCCGACCGTGTTCGAAGGGGAAGGGCAGGTGAGCAATGGTGGAAGGACGAAGCTAAGTGAGGCCGCCTGGCTTTGGGCAAGTCGCTTAAGGCAACCGATTGCGTTGGCGCCTGGCGGCGTCGATCGCGTACCTGTCGGCCCTAATGATCTTGTTCGAGAAATCCAAGCAGGCGCGTCGGGTCGCTGGCGTCGGGCGGGTGCATGGAAATATCTCGCATTTTGGATGCGTGACAATTCCTTGCCCCGACGCTCAAAGGATAGGGGGCGTATAAACCGGAATCCAGCGCGCGTCCGCAACGTTGGACAAGCTTCGCGCGCGGGATGGAGGAAATTCGCCCCCGCCGTGGCGGTGAACGGGACAGCCGCAGGAGCGTCAGCAAAGCCACGGCCGAAGACCGGGACGCGGGACCGACTGTCCCCGCCACGGCGGTCCGTAAACCGCCTTAGGGATGGAAGCTGGGCGGCCGAGACCACCGGTCGGCCGCCTGGGCGCGATGCTGAGTCAACAAAGTGGGTGGAATAGGGCTTTGTTTCGTCGGCGGCGATCCAGACGGGCGGCCATGCTGTTGATCGACGCCGGATGTCGCCAACGTGGCGCTCTGCGATTTCGTGCAGGCAAGCGGCGACAGTTGGCGTAGCGATCAATCGAAGACATTTTGCAGCTGTGGCAGTAGTTATTGCGACGTCAGAACATCCCGATTAGGAACTAATGAGATCAACAAGGAGACTGACCATGGCGGACGACGCGAGTGAACAGGCAAACAGCAATCTGTTGGGCCTGACGGCGGATATCGTTGCGGCTTATGTCCAGAACAACGCGACCTCTGTGTCCGGACTTCCGGACTTGATCGCCAGCGTCAATTCGGCATTGTCAGGATTGCTGCAGCCTGCAACGCCACCGGCGACAGTGCTCACGCCCGCCATTAATCCAAAGCGATCAGTGACCCCAGATTTCATCGTTTGTCTGGAAGATGGAAAGAAATTCAAATCGCTGAAGAGGCATCTTGCTACACACTTCGGCATGACCCCTGCACAATACCGAACCAAATGGGGATTGCCAGCGGACTATCCAATGGTCGCACCAAACTACACTGCACGGCGTTCCGCCCTTGCAAAGTCCATAGGCCTCGGCCGCAAGCCAGCCGCAAATACACCTGCCAAGAAAGTGCCGACAAAGCGGAAGGCAAAGGCCTAGTCACTTTCCTCTATCTCGATTCTGGACTCGCCCGCCTGGCTGACGCATTCTTTCCCTGGAGGCGTTGGGCCGTGTAGTTTCAGCAAGCGACGAAGGCCCTGGGGTCCGATAGGTGGGACTAAAAGGGGCAGGTGGCGCGGATCGTGGCGGTCGCATGATAAATCACCTTCAGACTGCTCGCGTGTTGATGTCCACCTTATTTGATCAAGGGACCGCCTATGCGAGAATTGCCAAAGAATATCGACGCCGACCTTGTAATCGAGATCAGTCAATTGCTCGATGATCATCCTCATTTGGTTCCGGTTCCGATCCATCAACTCACTGTGCTGGTTCGCCAGAGGGTCAAGACTGGTTTGCCTGATCGGTCCATTGAAGAGTTGATCGTCGAGATGGCCACGACACGCCAACTGGCATTGGCTTTTGATCTGCCAGGCGAGGGGAATGTTGTGCGCCTCCCGGTGAGACGATAAGACGGGGCAATGCCTACACAGGACGCTTCAGAGAAAGCAGTGCTTTTCGGCGACAATCGAGATTGGCAATCCTTCGTCGCACCAGCCGGTAGCCTTGACTATTTTATCGCCAAATGACGAATGTTTCCATGATTCGGTGGGTATAGGCGCCTATCACCAGACCCTCTGTCTTCTGGCTTAAACCTCCCGAGAAGCCACCGCGGTCTGCAAGCTGTTCTCGAGCTTAGGTCCAATTGCGTTTTATCGCGATGCCTCGGGCCCGGTAGGTAGTCACGACGTTGAGCTTCCGACGGATGTTCTGCAGCTGGAACCGACCGCACGTCGACTGACATTGCGAAGTGCTGCGATATCGTCGTTGGTCTTGCCCTGCAGGAGCCCATGCGAGGCATTCCAGCTGAAAGCTCGTCAGTCGGGACGGGGCTGCGCTCATCAGCCCGTCGTCATTGCGGCTCTGTAGGTAGCCATCGATGAAGGCACCAAGTGTCAGAACGGAATACCCGTCCGCTAACATCGTGGTGTCGGGTTTCCGCTCAAGGGACGAGAAGGTGAAGAGGGCACGCCTTCCGAACCCGTCGAAGATCGGGATCGACATCCCGAACGGATGCCAAAATTTCGGGCTTCGCCAAAGAAGGTTCGGTGAGACCTTCTTGCTGGAACGGGCAACCCGTGCTCTCGAGGAGACCGCTTCGACGACAGGGGCCACTCTAGCGAGGCCGTTGTCGCCTTTACTTCCCGATTTCAATTGAAACGCTAAGCCAGAAATCTCGCCCTTTCCGCCCGTCGCGTAGCTACTTCCACCGGGGGACGGGAGGGGGGCATTTCAAAGACCGGAGGCCTTGGTGAGGTTGGTGCGGAACCGATCACGCCGGCGCTGATATTTGCGGGTCA
Source organism: Mesorhizobium caraganae (assembly GCF_016836705.1). GTDB lineage: Bacteria > Pseudomonadota > Alphaproteobacteria > Rhizobiales > Rhizobiaceae > Mesorhizobium > Mesorhizobium caraganae. The sequence goes on from NZ_JAFCGY010000008.1 coordinate 45,386, forward strand.
TCTCGGCCGAGGCATGGCCGAGCTGCTTCTGCACGTAGCGCTCCTCGATGCCGGCCGAAGAGGCAAGGCCCGCGCGCAGCGAGTGCCCTGAGAACAGCAGCGCGCGCTCCCCTTCGGGAAGATCGGCGCGGACGCCGGCGGCGAGTGCCGTCTGCTTGACCAGGCGGGCGACATGCTTGTCGGAGAGACGTTCGACGTCGACGGTCTTGTTGTCCCGAAAAATGCGGCGGAAAAGCGGGCCTCTCCCGATGCGGCCCAGCCTGATCCAGGTCTCCAGCGCCACCAGCGGGCAAGAAAAATCGCTGGAGCCGCGGCCGACTTCGACCTCGCGCCAGCCGGTTTTTCCCCGCAGGGTCACCAGCACGCCCTTGTCGGCAAAAATCTCGATCCAGCCGGCGCCGTCACTATTGTCGTCTCGCACGACGTCGAGGCCGACGATTTCGGAGCGGCGCAAGCCGCCGGCGAAGCCGAGCAGCAGGATGGCGCGGTCGCGCAGGCCGCGCAGATCATGGCGGAGCGTCGCGATCATCGCCAAGAGATCGTCGCCGAGCACGGCTTCCTTCTGCCCTGGCGGCTTTGCGTGCTTGCGGCGAATGCCGGCGAGGACCGTGGCGATATGCCGATCGGATCGATCCATTGGCAGGCCGCGCTGGGCAAAATTCCAGGCGAGGCCGGAGAGGCGGCGTTCAATTGTGGCGACCGAAAGGGGAAGCAAGCCCCGCTGGGGTTCACCGGCGGCGGTGCCCGAGGCAGTGCCCGAGGCAGTGCCTGAGGCACAGGCGCTGATATAGAGCCCGATTATTTGTACCTCTGGCGGCAGGGGCTCGAAACCGTTGCGCCGGCACCAGGCGGAAAAATGCCGCCAGTCCTTGGCGTAGGCGATCTGGGTGTTTTCGGAGCTGGCGGCCTTGGCGGAGGCCGTCGCGGTCTCGACAAGGGCTTCCAGGCGCGCCGGCGCCCACCGGGTGGGGGGTGAGGCGCCCATTTCCAGCACCAGATCGACGATATCGGGCAGATCGCCATCTGGATGGTCGGCGGGCGGGAGGTCGATTTTGGTGGGTTTCGATGGGGGATCTTCCATGATTTGGCAGGCTATCCGCATACGTCCGATAAGGCAAGCTTACCGGACATAAAACGATATCGACAGGTGCGGCGGTTCTTGCGCATTTGCGTTGCCAGAAGCGCCGCTGTGATTCATGCTCTCAACGATGATTCTTCGCCCCAAGCCGCTCTCGCGCCACGCAGTCCAGCCGCTCGGCGCCGCGCCGATCGCGCCCATGGCGACTGTGCCATCCTGGCTGCGCAGGGCAATCGAGACGTCGCAAAACCTTGAGGATGCTGCGATCGCCGCGGGCGCCGCCATCGGCGCGCTCGATGCGATAATCCGTCGGCAGGAGCGATGGGCTGGCGCCTGGCGGCAGCGTCTCGCGCTCGCCGCGGCCGCGGTGACGGCGCGGCAGGCGGGGCGCACCGAGGACGAAGCCGGGCTGCGCGACGCTGTGCTGCTCGCCCGCCCCGGCGATTTTTTGTCCGTCGGCCCCGCCGGTCTTTTGCTCCTAGCTTGGCGCCGGCTGGCAGCCCGGCCCGCAGAGGATCTTCTGACGGGGGGAAACCTCGCCGCGGTATTGGAAGAATTCGGTCACGCCCGCGACGACGAGGCGGTCGGCGATCTGGCGGATGAGCTTCGGCAGCTCGGCGCCAGCGCCGGGACGGTCGGGACGCTGACGGGTGCCGTCGCGGCCGCCGAGCGCTACGGATTCGGGCGCGTCGTCGGATTTTGGCTTGCCGACGCGCTACTCGCGCAAAAGCTGGGCTGGCAGCATGCCGTACCGCTCCTGGGCGCCGAGGCGTCCTTGGGTATGAGCGCTCGCCCGCGTCGATCGGCAACGAGCTCTCCGGTGACGGGCATTGAAACAGAAACCGAGCGTGCGAAAGGTCTGCTGGCCGCCCAGGCGCGTGCCGCGCTGCGCGCGATCGACCTGTCGATCGGACTTGAGCGCCGCGCGGAGCGGCTGCTCGCCGTCGCGCCGAAACTGCGGGCGAAGGGCGCAGACGCTGTCGTCGAACAGCTGCTGTCCGACGACGCGCTCGTGGCATCGCGCGGGGACAAAAAGACCGGGATGAGCGACCGCGGCCTGCGCCGCCTGTTCGACCGGCTGGTCGAGCTCGGTGCCGTGCGTGAATTGTCAGGTCGTCCGACCTTCCGCATCTACGGGCTTTAGGAAATGGCTGAAGCGGCGCGCAAGAGGCGAGGGCAGGGCCGGTCAGATGACCGCCGATCAGCTGACCAGCTGTTTGACCGGGAGCTGGATCACCTGCCGCCCGAGGTTCGTTGGAGGGAATGGATGAACCGGGTCGAGGCCACGATCTTCGCAGCGAGCGAGCCGGTGACCCGCGAGGTGCTTGCCCGGATCGTCGGCAGGACCTGCAGCATCGATCTGTTGATCGACGACATCCGCGAGGAACTGCGCGGCCGACCCTACGATCTGGTCGCGATCGCCGGCGGCTGGAAGCATCTGACGCGGCCGGCCTATGCCGACGCCATCCGCAGTGCATTTGGCACAGCCGTCGGCGGGAGCGGGGGTGCCGTAGACATGACGCAATCCGAGGTACTGGTATTGATGTGCATCGCCTATTTCCAGCCGATCACCCGCGCGGAACTGTCGTCGTTCTTCGGCAAAGAAGTTTCGCGCGACCTGATCGGCCATCTGCGCGGCGCCGCCCTGATTGCCTCCGGACCGCGCAGCCCGACACCCGGCGCGCCGTACACCTATGTCACGACGAAAGCGTTTCTGGTGGAGTTCGGCCTCGACACGCTGCGTGACCTGCCGGATTTCGAGGCGCTCGAGGATGCCGGCTTGCTGTCGAAGGAAAAACTGCTGGCGGGAGACATCATGCCGGGCTTTTCCAATGACGGAGACGAGGACGCAGGTGTCGCCGGTGATGAATAGCATGCTGCTCCCCGAGAAAGCGGTTCGCGGGCTTCCGCGCAGGACCGCGAGAACAGGGTGACGCTTCGTTCGGATCGCACGATCAGTGGCGCGCGAATAGGCCTCGAGCAGAACCGCAAGGTCAGCGCCGGGCGGGGGTGACCGCACCGAGCTCTGCGATCCTTGATGCTTGTCCATGAAATCCGCGAAGTGCGCGATCAACCTACCATGGCCGCCTGCAGCCAGAATAAGCCGACGCCGCCGGGCAACCGCATCGTGCTCATCTGCCGTCAACCAGCTGACAGGCTTGTCCGCGAGCCATTCGAAGCAGCGGATACGCGAGGACGTGGACAGGTTCGTGAGCGTCTTTCCCGATGCGACGCCTGCAATGATAGGCACGCGCAGCAGGCGCGAAATCAGCTCGCCGATCGTCGTCGCTCCCTTGGCCATCTCCACCTTGCAGATATCGTCGATCGACCGTTCCAGCCGTCGTGCCGACGTTTTGACGAAGACCTTCGATGCCCTGCGCAGATCGAAAGCGCATCGGGCGCAGAACTGCTGCGGCATCAGTTCGGTCTGGTCGAAGGATGCAATCCCGCTTCGACAGGCGGGACATCGATCGCGCAGGCCGCAACCATGCAAGAAGCAGGAGATGCGCGATGCCAGCCGCCACTGCCGCCGAAAATATGGCGCCTCGTCGCCGGCAAGGCATTGAGGGCAATACTGCATCCAGGTCGAACGATTCCGGCGCGCGTTCTCGCGCAGCGGCAGCAGAAGCGGTGACAACGCTGGACCAGTCATCGCCATCCCTGAGATTGCTTCCTGCGGAACGCCTGACTGATGACAGAGCAGAGCCGCGACATCGCGCGGAAGCCGAAGGTCGAGGCGAGGCGACCACATCCCGTCGCCGAGCCCGAGGACGTTGGCGAACAACCGCGGTGCGATTCCGTTCGCAATCGCGAGGCGGTGGAGCCAGCTCGACAGCAATTCATCGGGCTGCGGGTCAATGGCCACAGGCCACCGATCCCGAACGACATCTCCGTATCGCTCGCGGATCTCGATGGCGAAACCCGCGCCTGTCGCGTCTCGGTTCACAGCAGGCCGCCGCGTGCCGGAGCCCGTTGGCGCTTCGAGACCGGGACGTAGTGCAGCTCCTCGAGCCCGGATTTCGTGATCCGCTCCACACCGGACCTCGCCGCGGCCGCAGCCCCTGCAGCGACGATCGCCACAATCTCGCCGATCAGTCCCTCGGAGAGTTGGAAGATCATCCGCGCCAATTTCTCATCGGAAAGATCGGAAGCACGGGCGAGCGGCAAGGCGGCTTCGAGGCTGTCCAGGAGCGTTAGGAATTCCTCGCCGTACTGCCACCGCGGCACCGCGAGCAATTCGAAGCGGGTCGCCATTTCTGCGGTCTGGTTGATAAAATCGTAGACGGCGACCTCGCCGATCAGAACCGGCGAAATGTCAAACTGGCGGCCAATCCGTCTCAGGAACGCAAGAACCGCCTCGACGTCTCGCGACCGGCCTCGCAGCGCATTGTGGAATTCGTCGAAGATCAGGATTTTGGGCTTCAGGCTGTCAAGCAGATGATCGATCTGTTCGGCCTTGCGGCCGACATTCCGGCCGTTGCCAACCGGAGCACGCAATGCCTGCAGGATGCTTCCATAAAAATGGGCAAGTCCGGCCCCCTCACGCGTCTGCACCACCCAAACCCGCTGCTGCTCGGCGGTTTTTAGATGCTCCACGGCAAACCGCTCCGCAATCATCGTCTTGCCGTTGGCATAGGGTCCGACCAGCATCAGGCCTCGGGTCCGTAGCGCCGGCGGCCGCGCCAGCAGTTCGGCCAGACGTTCATGCGCTTGCATCGCGACCTGATGCCCGATCCATCGCTGCGCCTGGATGTAGGCGATCCGGTTTTCCGTGCTGCGGTCGAGATACGGACGAACGTGGTCGAGCAGATGGTCCATCATGTCACCAGTCCTCGACCGGCAGCCGGCGCTTCGGACGCACGGGATGTTCGGTCGGCGCCAGCGTCGGCGGGCGCATGGCGTCATAGGGTTTGGCGGCCTTTGCCGCGTGCGCTCGACGCACGGCATTGCGCAGCTCGATCTTCGAAGGCTTTTGCCCGCCGGCGATTTCCGCGATCCGGCGGCGGAGCGTCACTTTCTCGACATCCGTTCGCGCATTCGTGGCGCGTCGTTTCCAGCGGTCGGCTTCGTGCTCCCACAACGTGATCGGCGCGAGCAATCCGTCGCGCCGCTGCACGGGTCGAAACTCCCTGGTTTCAGGATCGCGGACATAGACGTGGCTGATGTCGCGCGGGTCGTATCGCACCTCGAGCTTGTCCAGCCGGTCTCGCTGTGGGACCAGGCCGCCCAGCCAGGGCGAGTAGTAATCCAGAGCGAACATGCTGACGCCCTGCGGCGAGATCCGCCTTTCCGTGCCGGGCAGGAATGCCAGCAAGACGCGCATCGGGTCATCGTCACAGCGCGAAAAATCTTGCCCCTGCCTGTCCCACTCTGTTGCCGGCACCTTCAATGTCTTCGCGTTTTCCTGAAGGTTGTGGTCGATCACCGCGAACGCGACGCATCGTTCGAGATCGGCGAAGCTGAGGCGAGCTCGTCGCTCTGCGGGATAGTGGTCGCGGTCTGCCACGGATCGGCCCGTCGAGCCTGGCTGCGTTGCCAGAACAGAGTTGAGCTTGCCGAGCAGCCTCTCAACCACCCCGCCCTGATGGACGCGGCCGCGATCCCGGTAGCGGATCCGAATGCCGTAGTCCTCGCACCCGCGCTGGAAGGCATTCCCTTTGAACTCCCGGGCTGAGTCGGTGACGAGCGACCGTGGTCGACCGAACATCGGCCATCCATGCTCGATGCCGCGCGCGGCCAACCATGCCTCCCTTGGACACATGGCTTGCGCCAGGCAGAGCGCGACCGACAGCGCCGACGGCTTCTCCAGCGTGAGGCAGGATCCAAGAATGCAGCGGGTCGCCACGTCGGTGACGATCGTGAGAAATGCCCGCCCGATGAACGTTCCGCCGCCGTCGACGACCTCCACGAAGTTGATGTCGGTAGGCGTGTGATCGATCTGACAGACATCGAGCGGGCGCGCCGCATGGATATATCCCGGCCGCGGCTTGAGCCGGCGGAGATGCTTCGGGTTCGCGGATCGTTTCTTCGCGATCTCCTCGGGGCTGAACAGCCCGGGTATCCGGCGGGCGACGGTGAGATAGGATGGAGCGGCTAGGCCGGTCTCCTCGCAGCGAGCGCGGACCTCCGCCACGACGGGAGCAAGCGGCGGAGCCTCCAGCACCAGCCACTGCTCTCGCAGCGTCTTCGCGATGATCTCCTCGATGCCCTGGTCAAGGCGCTTCTTACGGACGCCATCCAGCCGGGGCAGCAGTGATGTCACGGTCCGATCGATGCGGTAACGCGCGAGCAGGTTGTAGACCTGTCGGGTCGAGAGGCGCAGCTCGGCCGCGGCCCGATTGATTGCCGCATGTCGGGGGCCCGAACCGTCGAGAATCCTGTCCAGCTCACGCGCTACGCGGCGCGCGGCCGACCACGCTTCATCGGAATGTGACGCGGCTGGCGTCCCTTGTCGGTGGTGTAATCGGTTCGGCAAATTGAGTGGTCAGTGCAATCGTTAGTTAAAAATCGCGTCGGCTATAACGCCCAAACCTAAACAGGATATGACATCTGCGCCTTTGAAATCGGGAAAGCAAAAGCGACAGACGTGATCATGACCCTGCCGTCGAGCCTGACGCAATCAGCCACCGATAGGAGGCGTCTCGTATCGCTTAGGGCCCCCGTCGTCCTTGGAAGCTTCACGATTGAATCTCGCGTGGCGGGGTAGTGTAGATCGAGGCTGGCACGCCGGCATCGAGGATCGGCGCTGTTCAAACACTCAAACGTCTCTGCGTCTCGCTTGCCTCACTCAAAATCCAGTCGCGAAAGCTCCTAACCTTCGCAATACGCGCTTTTTCGGTGACGGCGATGGCGTAATACCCATCTTGGGTTGGCACGGAATTGTCGATCGCTATGACTATTTTTCCTGACGCCAAGGCGTCGTTTGCGGAAACGTCGCGTACTACGGCTAGACCTTGACCCGTGCTGGCAGCTTGAATCAGCAATGTGTCGTCGGGATAGCTTGGTCCTTTCATGGTGCCTTTGGGCAGCCTCACACCTGAGGCGGCGAACCAGGTTGACCAGTCTGTCCGTATCCGGTCATGCAGGAGAGGATAGCGCAGGCAATCAGCCGGTGTCGTCAGAGGGCCGTGCATCAAAAGATCGGGGCTTGCGACGACAATGAGTCGCGGCGAGAAAAGGCGAACCGCATCCAGTCCCGGCCACTTCCCGGCTCCATAGCGAACACCGACGTCGATCGCTTCGGCCTTGAGGTCGACGGGCTGTTCGGTGATCTCAATACGCACCTCTATGGTCGGATGCAGTTTTGAGAAACGCCCGATCCTCGACGTAAGCCAGCAGGCAGCGAAGGTGGGGGTGGTCGTCACGATCAACGTTTCCGGTCCCGGTCGCCTGTCGGCAAACAACGAAATCGCATCGTCAATCTGCTGGAAGCCGGGAGCGAGGTTCCCATACAGAAGCAGCCCCTCTCGTGTCAGCTTGATCTCGCGGTTCCCACGGGCGAACAGGCGAACGCCGAGTTGAAGCTCCAATAGCTTTATCTGCTGGCTTACCGCTCCTGGCGTCACGCCCAGGTCCTTTGCAGCGCCTTTTACGCTGCCGTTTCGCCCGACCTCGACAAAGGCGCGCAGAGCGGGGAGAGAGACTGGGATCGTCATACTTCAATTTAGCTATACTAAACCGACGCGCAATAGAAATCAGTTGTCGAAATTCTCACGACGATCTACCCGCTGCTCGCAGGGCGTCTTTGATGGTGTGATCGGGCTTATCTCTATGCATTCGGAAACAGCGCAGGGCGTCGATCCACTCCACGAAGAGCATTCGCTTATGTTGGCAGCGGCGAGCCAGGGGCGGCATCACGGCCTGCTCAAAACGATTGTCCTGACTGTAATATTCGCTGGTTTCATCGGGATCACGTACGGGTTCTCGATGGATCTCTTCTCGATCCTGATACCCGACATGATGAAGAGCATCGGCTTCAACTATGTCGAGACCGGCGCGGTTGCGGGGATTGCTCGCTTCGGCTTTCTGCTGGCAAGCCTGCTTGCCGGCCTCCTCGCCCCCACGATCGGCTACGGCCGGACGATTGTCGGCTCCGTCCTCCTTTCGCTCTGCGCTCAGATTGGAATGGGCGTCTCGCATTCGGTCGGGATGCTATACGTTCTGGCGTTTGTCCTCGGCGTCTGTTCGTCCGCAGTCTACGTCCCGATGGTTGCCGTAGTGACAAAATCCATACCGTTTCAGCATCGGGCCAAGGTGTTCGGAATCATTTCCAGCGGGCAGAGCTATGCCGACTTCGCGAGCGGCCTGCTCGTAGCCTCGCTGCTTCCCAAAATTGGATGGCGGAACATCTGGTTTTTCATAGCAGTGCTCGGCATAGCCATCGCCACGTTCTCCGTTTTCTACCTGTTTCGCCGTGGCGTCATAGAAAAGACTGTCGAGGTTCGGACCGATGTCCCGGACTCCGATCGATCCGATATCAGGAAGCGCCTGCGCGCCATCAGCAACCCCCAATCCATGATGATCTGGCTGATTATGCTCGCAAGCGGGCTCAGCACCTATCCGTTCCAAACATACATATCGCCCTTTGTCCGTGATGAACTGGGCTTCTCAGTCGACCTCGCCGGTGGCATGTGGTCGGCGATCGGGTTCGTAGGCATGTGGGGCGGCTTCGCCATGGGCTTCATTGCCGACCGCGCTGGCATCCGGACTGCGCTCACAATCTGCTACCTCGCTATGTCGGCTGCTTCGCTGCTAATGTTTTTCCACCCCAGTGCGCCCAGCCTGATGGCCGCTGCCGCCCTTTATGGGCTGGCCTACTTCTCCATGTACGGCCTTTTCCCAGCCTACATCAGCAAGTCCTTCGACCCGGCTGCCTCAATATTCGTCTTTGGCGTCGGCAACGTCCTTCTCGGACTTTCAACGACCCTGGGAGGGTTCTTTGGGGGTTTCGCAAAGTCCGTCTTCGGAACGTTCCATCCTGTCTATCTGTCGGTGTCTGTTGTGAGCTTAGGTCTCGTGTTTCTGACCCTCTTCTTGAAACGCGAAGGGGTCAACTCGAGTGCCGCCGGAACCCCTTCCCCGGTGACCGCTGCTTAGCGTACTGTCCAAACCGGGGGAGATTCCGAAGGGCACCAAAGCCGTCGCAGACTTTTGCAGCGTGCGAAGGTCAAGGAGTTGTGCGACAGTCGCAAAGGAGCCCGAAGCCATCATCCGGCTCGGTTTCAATATATCGCCGCTAACGCCGGATGACGATAATCCCGGCCAGTGCGATGAGAACGATACCGAGCATGGAAGCTGCATCCAGACGTTCCGAGAAGAGCACGACGCCCCATAGCACTGCGAAGGCCAGATAGGAAAAGTCCCAGGTCGAAATGATCGAGGATGGTCCCAACTGGTAGGCGATGGCCGTGCCGACGCTGCCGATCAGCATTGTCATGCTCAAAAACCCGATCAGCGCCCATTGGGTCCAGCCCATTGGAACCCACTCGCCCATGAACAGGCTTTGCCCACTCTCGCTCCCTGCCATCACGGTCGCCAGGCTCGCGCCACCCCCGAGAACGATCGCTATCAGGTTGAAAATCAGTGCCAGTACGAAAGGGTTCTCGCCGCGGCTCTTGGTGCGCGTCAGCACCATCGCCAAAGCGTAGAGAATCGCGGAAACCAGCGGCATCACCGCATATGCTCAAGTCGCCCGCTTGCGGCTTCAGCATGAGCAGCACACCGACGAATCCGAGGGCGACTCCGACCCAACCTTGCACCCCGACAGGTTCCCTGATCCCGAAGGCCGCAAAAAGGGTAATGAACAGCGGGATCGTGTAATAGACCGCCGCCGCCATCGAGAAGTCGAGGTGCGGTAGCGAAGCGTAATAGATGAGCAGGCTCGATAGAAGCAGGCTGCTTCGCACGATGGCCCAGCCTGGATAGGCCGGGCGCAACGGTACCTGCGGAAGGCGCCATCTCAGGATCGAGATCAACAACGGCAGCGTGACGCAGGACCGCAGGAAAATGAACTGCGAAAGCGGCATGTGCGAGAGCGTGACCTTGATGATCGCATCAGCGATGGAAAGCGTCACGTCCGTGAAAACCATCGCTGCAACGGCGATGGCCACCCTGTCTTCCTTGAGGGCCGTCTGACTGGTCGGCATTTTCGCGTTCCCTTCTTCGTGCGCCGAGGCTACCGGGCCGAGAACGTTCCAACAATTCCGATTATACGGAAAAGTTGTCCGTGCTATTGTACAATGAGCAGCGACACGCGAAAGAGGATGCGGAGCTTTGGACAGCGTGAACGACATGATCCTTTTGGCCGAAGTCGCCGAAACGGGCAGCTTTACCCGTGCCGGGGGGCGGATCGGGATGCCCAAATCCACGGTCAGCCAGCGCATCGCCCAGCTTGAGGCACGTCTGGGACTGCGGCTCCTCAACCGTTCGACCCGGCACGTAAGCCTCACCGGCAGCGGCCAGGTCTATCTCGAATACTGCCGCCGCGTTCGCGCAGAGGTCTCGGCCGCGAACATGGCGATGACCAATCTGAAGGAACAGCCTGTCGGGACGCTGAAGATCACCTGCCCAGAGGTAACAGCCAGCTATTTCATGCCGACCTTCCTACACGGATTTACCACGCAGTTTCCCCGGATCACGGTCGAGCTGATCGCCACAAACCGGCATCTCGACATCATCCGCGAGCAGGTTGATTTCGCTTTTCGCGTTGGCACGACCACAGGTCAGGACCTGATCGTGCGGCGTGTCTCGTCGATCAAACGGGTTCTCGTCGCCGCCCCAGCCTACCTGGCGGCTGGCAGTCCTCCTCGGAAACCGACCGATCTTCTACATCACCGCTGCCTGGTGCATGATGCGCAGCCTGAATGGGTGTTCTCGTCAGACGACGCACCGATCGTCATGCGGCCGCCTGCGGCCGCGACTTCGGATTCTATGGGGTTTCTGCTGCAATCCTGCATCGCGGGCGGCGGGGTCGCACTCCTTCCCGCTTATGTGTGCCAGCCGTCCGTCGCGGTCGGCCGCCTCGTGGAACTGCTACCGGGCTGGGAAATTCCACCCTATGAAATGATGCTGATCTTTCCCAACCTGAAGAACCAGTCCAAGGCGCAGGTCGCATTCCGCGATTATGTGGATACCTTCGACTTTTCAGCGTTTGTCATTGGGCGATAGCCGGAACTTCCCGAGGTCTAACGGCCGCTTTGTTCCGCAAAGCGGACTATCTGTCGCAAAATTCCTAAAACCGCGACAGAGCATTTGATGCTAGGTTTCCGGTCGTTTTCGCATCCCATGTCATTGCCGCAACTAGTAGAAATACCGCGACATGATGTGCGACAAGCCTTTGGTTACCGACCTGACCTCGACGTCGGCCGTTTTCATCGGCTATGCCGTGTGTCGATGCGCGGCCCGGACGTTGACCGGCAGCGCGCCCGGCTGGAACCCTCGGGTGTCAACCACTACCGTTGAATGTCCAGCAGGAACTGGGTTGGCCCCTGCGCTCTCACCTGATGGCGGCGGAATGCGTAAACCAGTTTTCGCGTGTGCAATCGATATGCAAAATCGAGCGGCCAGTGAAATCGTTAGCGGAAAATCGCGCCTATCGTAGCACCCAAACCTAAGCAGCACATGACGTTCCCGCTATTGAAGTCGGGAAGTGAAAGCGACAGCCACGGAGGTCTTGGCGCGTCTCGACGAGCGGCTTCACCGCTCGCCGGTCCGCGACGGCTTTGTCGAGCGCCAGCACTTCGCCGACGCGGCCGCGGCGCTGTGGCTCGAGGGCGAGCTCGTCCACCTCGAGGACCTCGTCCTGCACGACGCCCACATGGACATCCGCACCCCGACCCACGAGCTCACCCAGGCCCACGCGGTGCTGCGAACCCGCCGGCGCATTTTTGCGCAAAAACCAGACTGGGCGCTCAGCCGCGATGGGTTGACGCAGCTTACAGGGCGCTGCGGCGCCATGCCGGCGGGGGGCCAAAAAAGCCGGGAAGGGGAGGGGGCTGAAGCCGGCACCGTTGAAGCCGACAGTAGGGATGACGTTGAAGACGATCTGTTGGCAGAAGAATTTGCCGAGATCGATGCTGTCCTGGCACGCTCATCAAAGCTCCTCAGCGGCGCCGACGTGCCGGCGAGGACACAGCGCGCGGACGAGAGGCCGGACCTGATCTACGATCTCGACTGGAATGAAGACGAACGGCTAGGCGAATGGCAGCATGTAATGGCCAGGACGCGCGATCTGCCGGTCGCCCTGCGCGGCGCGATCCTGCTCGAGGTCTGGCAAGACATCGAGGTGCTGCAGCATGCCACCTGGCTTGGGCCGCTGCTGGTTGCCGCGCTGCTGCGCCAGGAGGGTCTCGCCGCTGGCCATCTCGCCTGCCTGCATCTCGGCGCCAAGAACATTCCGCGGGAGCGGCGGCGGGCGCGCAATCGGAGCGATCGGCTGCTGGCCGCTCTCGATGCCATTCACGACGCGGCGGTGGCTGGCCTGAAGGAGCATGACCGTCTCGTGCTGGCGAAAAGCCAGATGGAGCGGCGGCTCAAACAACGGCGCTCCAATTCGAAATTGGCCGACCTCATCGAACTCGTCCTGTCACGCCGCTCGTCTCGACCGGCATGATCCAGGACAGGCTGAAGGTGACAAAGCAGGGGGCGCTCAACCTGGTGAGCGAGCTTGGGCTGCGTGAGATGACGGGCAGGGGAAGGTTTCGCGCATGGGGGATATGTAATTCCAAAGCCTGCCATCCCATGCGGATCGCGGGTTTGGTCAAAGCCATAGGACACTCACGCTTCCGTCCAAATCGCGCGGCCTCGAGCCTCCCAACTACAGGCCATTGACTCCCAATTGTCATGCCCAAGATTTCCAATCCTCAGAGATTCGGAGAGTGCATGCCTGAGAAATTGACCCCCCGTCAATTGTGCATGTCGCCCGACGACACTCCCGGCTCGCTTCCCGATCAATCTTGGCGTTTTGCGCCGCTGTTAGTTCCCCGGCTGCTTGAATATTCGCCCGGTTGGTCGAAGAGGACGCAGCGCTTCTGGGATTGGGTGAATCCGAAAGCGATGCACTGGTCCAGCGCCGAGCAATCCCGTTCGCACTCGCCGCGGGCGCGAGCGCTCAGCACGCGGAACCCGTTTCCCGAAAAGGCCTTGTCGTTGAAATATTCGAAGTAGGCAGCTGCGCCTGACGCGGTCGGGGTTCCAAGCTCCGACATGACGCCGCTGGTGGCTCGGGCGTTCATCAAGAGTTGGCCAGGACCTTCCTTGAGGAAGCATTTCCGGTTCCAGGCGTCGTAAGTGAAAGCCTTGCACCAGCCTTCCGAGGCCCGGCACATGGATTCACACTGATCCACGCTTTCGGCCTGCCTGGTCTCGGTGGCTCTGCTTTTGAGGTCCCTGTTGAGGAAGCGCCTGAACGTGGCAGGCGGTGGCGTCACGGCAATCGCCTGCTGCGCCGGCTGGTTAGGCTGCGGCGGTGGTTCGGCAGGCTGTGGAGAGGCAGGTTGATTGATTGGCGGATGGTAGCCAGTGACAAGACTGCGGGTGCCGGCCGTTTGCCCCTGGCGTTCCTCGGCGCCGCCAACGCTCGCGAACAGCCTGCAGACGTCGCCGTTCGACGAGTGGTCAAAGCCGGCGCATCCCGAGCGCGCGGAGCAAAGGTTTCTACAGGACTCCAACTGGACGCTGACCTTCGCACTGACGATCCCATTCAAGGAAGTGTGCGGATAGTAGAAAAGATCCCCAACTGATTGCGCATTCGCTGGCCGAATCCCGGTTGGCGGAACGACAGCAGCAACTGCGCCTGCCACTCCCAAAAGAAGTCCCGCTATTCCGCAGCGAAGACCATACGCCAGCATGTTTCCTCCTTGCCTAGGCAGCCTCGCGCTACCGTTCCCGCACAATGGTCGTTTCCTCGGAAACGGCCGGCGCCAGCTTCCTTTTCAGGCGCATGACGTTTTCATAGGATTTCTGTATCCGCTCGAGCATTTCCGGGTCCTTGCGCGCTTCTTCAGACAGAAGGGCGGCAACCTTTTCCGGGACCAGGGGGTCTGGATGTTTGTCGTTGGCGAATATCAGGATGTCGTTCCCTGCCCGAACGGCTCGCAGCACCGAGTCCTCGAAGCTGATGTTGTCGGTAATGGCCTGCATCTGCATGTCGTCGCTGATGACAACGCCCTTGAAGTGCATGTTGTCCCGCAGCAGCCCGGTCAACGTCGCGCGGGAAAGCGAGGAGGGGATTTGGTTCGAAAAGGACAGCTTGTCATTTATCACATGCGCGGACATGACCATGTCGACATCCCCCGACGCGATCAGGTTCTTGTAGGGGAGAAGTTCCTTATCGCTCCATGTCTTGGAAACGTCCGCCATGCCCTTGTGGCTGTCCTTGGTGCTGGAACCGTGTCCCGGGAAATGTTTCAAGGCCGTTAGCACACCCTTCGCCCGATGCGCTTCGACGAAAACCTTCGCGTATGCCTCGACCGTCTGCGGATCGGCAGAAAAGCTCCTGCCAAGCTTGCCAATGATCGGATTCGCCGGGTTGACGTTGAGGTCGACGACCGGAGCCAGGTTGAGGTTGAACCCCAGATCCGAGAGGGCGGAAGCGAGGTTCTGGTAAACCACGCCGGCCTCGTCGGGACTCATGGACTCAGCCACAGTCGCCTCGCTCGGCGTCTCCTTGAACCCGATGGCACCCGTGAGCCTCTGGATACGGCCGCCCTCCTGGTCGACCGCGATGAGCAACGGGGTTGCCGCGAAGCGCTGCAGGCCCTCGTTCAGTTCCCTCACTTGCTTAAGGCCGTCGATATTGCGCCCCAGATAGATGACGCCCGTGATCTTTCCTTCCTCTCCTTGCCTGACGACCCTCGCGTAGCCCTCGGCATCCGGCTCGCTGCCGACGAAGCCAACCAGCACCATCTGCCCGATCATCTGCCGCAGCCTCGCGTCTTCGATTATGCGGTGCAGCTTGGCGGTTTGAATGTGGGCTCCCGGTACCGGGTCAGCCTTCAGCGGCGAGGAAAGGCCAAAGAGGGCGCATGCGAGAGCGATGTAAGGTGCGATCCGCGGCGGCATGTTTCAGTCCCTCGGAGCGACGGGATGCACAAAGTCGGGGGTGACCGTACGGCTGTTTTTTCGCGCCGACGTCATGCCTTTTCTTCGCACCGGGTAGAGGTTCGTTCCGTTGACCAGGAAACATCGGTTGGGTCGCGCGATCACCCAGGTGAACCCACCGCATCCACCGTCGGAGTCACATTGCTGCATGCATTCCTGGTACGAGATCGCAGCTGATTCCATGCCATTTCCAATGAAGCCGCTGGTAGTGAAAAGCTCCCATCCGGCGGTCAAGGTCGGAGGAGGAGCCGATGGCTTGGCCTTGAAATAGAGGCCGGACCGTCCCAAAGGGTAGGACTGCACGAAATCGAAGCCGGATTTCAGGAAGCATCGGTTCACTTCTTGGTTGTAGGTGAACGCGCGGCAGGAGATTCGGCTGTCACACAGAGCCGAACAGCTTTCAGCATTGGGCGCATCCAGGCCTTTCGTGACGAGATCCCCGCCCCAAAGATCAACGCCGCTGAAAGACGCGTAGTACCAGGACTCGGCGTTGGCGGGATCGCGGTAGCCTGGAATCTTCTGGCGCGTGCCGCCTATCGAGAGCGGATCAGACTGTGCTGACGCGACTGATGGAAACAAGCGGCAGAGGTTGGTTATAGAGGAATGATCGAAGCCGGCACAGCCGGAACGCTCCAGGCAGATTTTCCGGCAGTCGTCCAAAGGCCGCCGGAACTCGGCGCTGGGGCTTCCCCTCAGTGCCGTCTCTGGATAGTCGAGAAATTCGCCACCAGACTCCTGCGCCGACGCCCTCGGAGCAATTCCAGGTATCACAAGCGAAAATGACAGCAGCAGCACGGACGACGCTATCCCCGCCGCGGCCATGCGCAACCGACGACCCCTCTGCCGCATTCCCGCTTTCCCCCTTACTCAACCCATGAAACCGATATGAAGGTGCGGCTGGGTCAAGGACTGATCGATCCTTCGCAGTAGGTGGTGCGAAGGAAATTCTCGTATGCGTTGGCGTGGTTCGAACCCGTGTCGCCGGCGTCGAGGCAAAGCGAGCTCAGCAAGTTGTTGGCTTGCGCATTGCCCTCGAGCGCGAGTTCGAAATACGAGCGCGCCGCCTTGTTGGAGTCGATCGCGTCTACGCGATCCGGCGCGAAGCTCCTTGGATCGTACCATTTCGCCATTTCGAGCTTCGCGTCCTGGTTGCCTCTCTGCATTGCTAGATTGATCGCCTGCATCCCGACGCTCCGGTCTCCTCGCTTGAAAGCCTCCATGCTCAGGGCGAAGAGTTCATGGCCGTCGGTGTCGGTCTCCTTCAGCTTCGCCAGCCTGGCTGCAAGCGGAGGATTTGTCGGATCTGTGTAATTCGAAAGCAGGCTGCGCGTCGCCGCGGTCGAACCCACGCTCACGCGTCCGGCCCCTACGCTCGCGAACAGGCGGCACTCGTCCTTTTGAGAATGGTCAAATCCCTGACATCCGGAACGCGCCTCGCAGAGTTTCCGGCATTCATCCATCGGCTTGGAAAACTGGGCGCTGACTATCCCGTTCAACACAGTGTCCGGGTAGTTGAAAAGCTCGGTTGCCGCGGAATTTTCCTGCGCTCCCGCCGACAGGGCCATGCCCATCAGCATTGCCGCGGCCACAGCCGCCACGAGCCCCCCGAAGGGCAGGAGATACTTGTCCAAGCTGCTCTTCAGCATGCCTTTGTCCCTTTGACGGTTCCATAGGCGGCGAATTGCCGGACCCTTGTGATTTTCAATCATTATTCCAGCGTCCCCTCGCAATAAGTGTCCGTCAGGAACCCGTTGAACCCAGGGTCCTGAGGAGAACTCGCGCTCTTCGCGCAGAGGGAGCGGAGCAGTTCCTTGGCCGCTGTTTGACCTTCTACCGACAGCTCGAAATAGGCCCTCGCCGCCCTGTTCGCGTCCGGTCGATCTGCTTTAGTGGGATCGAAGGAGCTTGGATCATACCAGCGCGCGATTTCGAGTTTCGCGTCCTTGTTGCCCCGCTCCATCGCAAGATTGATCGCCTGCAAGCCGATTCCGCCGTCGCCTTCCCGGTATGCCTCGCCGCTTAGGGCGAACAGTTCAACGCCGTCAGTGTCCGTCAGCTTCAGCCTCTCGAAGCGCGCGAGCAAAGGCTCGGGCTTATTGAACCAATCCCTGCTGTCGGCGATGTAGTATCCTCCGCCTGCCACAAGCAGCGCCAACGGGATCAGAAGGTATAGGTACCGCCGCCTCTTCTTTGGCGGTTGGACGGGCTGGCGTTTCTGCTCCTGCGTCTCCACCACCCGTGGCAGCTCCACGGCCTGTTCGAGGGCCTCTTCGAGCTCCCGTTCGATGGCCTGGGGAGTGGGTGTCTTGAAAGGGGTCAGTTCCTGTGACCAAGCTCCCGGGCTAGGCGGGATCGGCGGCCAGAAGGCGCTCCCCTCTATGTCATGGCCTTCGACCTCGATCTTCACCTGCAGGTCAACCGGGATTTGGTCGCAGACCTCGGGTCCGACAACCACCGTGGCTGAATTCGCGCTGCGGCTGACGACCATCGCATCTACGGTTGCCGGACGCGCCTGCCATCCGGCGTCGCCAAGATAGGGAGCGTCCTTGGACTTGCGCATGATGGACAGGCGCAGCCTCGGAGAGCTGCCCAATTCCTGCGGGAACGTGATCAGGGCATGCCCGAACAGGCGTGTCTCGTCCTCGCTGACTTTGACCGCAACCGTGTTCATCGAGCAGTTCCGACGGGCGCGCCAAGCAGCGGCGCCGCCTCATCGAGCGCGTCCAGGATGGCCCTCAGGCGCTCGTTCTCCTCGACGTTGATGGTGATCCCTTCGCCCGAGAGGACGTTGTCGGTAACCACCTGGTGGAACGCGTACATCCATTCCGAGAGCGCGAGGTAGGAGAAGTTCCGCCGCTCCACGCCAAGCCCGTCGCAGTCGGAAACGCTCGGACGGCGAGCAAACACCCTGATTTCTCCGTTCTCAGTGCCGTCAGGAGCCAGTGGCCGCTTGTTCTCGGGCATCGCGTCGAAGCCAAGCGTGCTGACGAAACGGTTGATGTGGCTCGTCGCGAGAAAGCCAGCCTTCTCCAGCAGGATGTCGGACCTTTCGACGGAACTTCCCGAGAGCTTGGCGAGATCCCCGGCTATGCGTTCTTCGAGTCCCGACCGCCGCGCAGCGGCGGTAAGCTCGGCGACCAGCTCGCTCGCGGACTCCTGCCCGAGGCCAATGGCCTGCAGCGCATTGTCGTTTCTCGCGAGTGCGAAAAGGCCGTCCGTCCAATGCCTGATGGCCGAGCGGGCGAGATAGGCTTCGCGCGGCAGCGCTTTCTGCGAAACCGACTCCCCGGAGGAAACCGCGGCGGCGGCCACCTTCTTCTTGCTCCCTGGCAAAGGAGGAGCGCCGGGCCGCGGAGGCGGCGGGCGCTTTTTCGCCGCGGCTTCGGTCCGTCCTTCGGAACCTTCCTCCGGCGCGTTCTGACGCTTGAGGCGGTTTCCGTACTCGATGTGAAGATGTTCGGAGATTCCGTTCTGCGATATCTGCAGCATCTTCATGGCGGTCCCGAACTGGTCCCGCTCCCAGACCTCGGTGAGGTTTGCGAGAATCTGGTCGGAGACTTCCCGACGCTCGGCGATGCGTTTGTTGATGTCGCTTTCGATGAAATACGGAGCGAGCACGCGGCGGATATCGTGGGCTATGTTCCCGACGCGGCCTCGTATCTGTCCATACTTGATGTCGGGACGGCAGATGGCCGCAAGGTTCTCCGCCAGATAGCTTACGCCGCCATCGTTCAGCCTAAGGGCCTCGTCAAAGGCCTTGGCCGGCTCCCGGAAATGCTGCTGGACTTCACTGACCTCAAGATAGGCCTCTCGCAGGGCGGCGACCTTCGCAACCTTGTCGGGCAAAATCTCGATCTCGGCGCCGCCCTTGTACTTGATCAGGGACTCTGCTTTGAAATTCGGGTTGCGCAGCCAGTAGGAGTTGTTGAAAGGCTTGTCCGGCATCCATTCAAACGGCCACTTGTGGGCCTTGCCGAAAAACCGCGTCAGCGAGGCGCCCAGGCGCGCGCTGAAACGATCCGCCAGGCTCTGCCCCTCCTCGCCCGCCTTTTCGCTGAAGTGCATGTCGAACATCGTCAGCACCAGGAACAGCGCAGTCTCGGTCCGGGCGCGATCGAGCGGGCTTTCCCCGTGCGAGGTCCTGATCCAGTCGTCGATCATGTCGGGAAGGGTCGCGACGTCCTGATTCGAGGGCTTGATGCAGAGCAGCATGCTCGAAAGTTCCTGCTCTGCCACGTAGCGGTCGAAGAGGTAGGCGACCTTGCCCCGGACGAAGAGTTCCTTGAGCGCGTCGGGGTTCCCCTCGATGAAGGCCTGAAGGTCCACCTTCTGCCTGCTGCGAGCGCCCGGGAAGTCCAGGAGGTCAGTGTGCTCGAAGAATGGCCATGGCTGTTCCGATATCGCAATCCGGAGTTCTGCCACCAATGCGGCGATCACGGGTCTCGGCAACGAAACCGTCGATCCTTTCATCGGCCTGATCAGCAGCTCGTCCTGGCCGGATTTTCCGAGCCCCCGCAGCGTCTCGACGTCTATGATGCTGCTTTCCCGGGGAACCAGCGCCTCGACAGGGCAGTAGGCGTCCTTGGCGAATCCAAGGCTCTCAAGGGCGGTGACGAGTTCAATGTAGAGATCGGTAAATTTCTGCAGTCCGCCCCATAGCACGGAAAAAAGGTCGCCGCGGTCGGCAATGGAAAGCCGGGAGGCAAGGAAGGCCGCTTCCTCCCAGTAGGCCCCCAGCGTCTCGATGTTCGGCAACCCTGCGAACTGCTTCTCGAAATACTCCTGAAGGTCCCACACGTCCTCCTCCGCCAGGCAATCCGAAGCTGCCTGCGGCATCGCCCGGCTCTTCGCCCTTTCCAGGGCGGACAGGACGGTATCGGAAGTCAGCGGCGCGCGTTTCTTCGCGTCTCCGTCAAGGAAGAAACTGTTGCCCAGGACCTTGGCCACGTCCGTTTCGCTCAGCATCCTCAGTACAACGGGCGCGCCGGCCGGACTTGGTTCTTCGCGAACGGAAAAGCGGGTGACAAGCCCGGTGGACTCCCGATCTCCACCGGGGTTGATCTCCCGAATGAAGTCGACCTCCCGCCCGAGATCGCCGAAACGGGCCATCAAGGGCGCGCTTCCGTTGCGGGCGAGGACCGACACCAGATAGGACTTGCCAGCCTGGCTGGGGCCGAACACCCCGACACACATGGGGCGGTCGATGGCCAGCATCGCCTTTCGGGTGGCAACGATGGACTTTCTGAGCTGCTGCTCGGCGCCCGAGCGCGTGCTGCCGACCCGCTCCGCGTTTGCGGAGGCTCCTATCCAGGCGAGGCCCTGCTGCGCCGATTTCAGCGCCGTGTCGCAGGTTTTTGTCAACTCTTTACGCATGCCTTCAGCTTTCACTGGATGGAGATAATTCCGGTATCGAGCCAGTAGCCGTCGCCCGCCTCGACCGCGAGCGTGTCCAGCTTCAGCTCCATGATGCGTTTGACTGGAGACCCGTCGGCGTCCTCCGCGTCCTGGATCACGAATTCCTCGCGGGTCGCCTCGCTCGTAAGAAGCGCGATCTCGTTCGCCTCGTCGTCTTCCGGCGCCTGCACGTTGCGCGCGATCGTGACGCGGACCGGCTTTCGCACGCTCCGCGCCGACCGCGTCTGCGCGGTCGTCAGCTTGTAGAGGGGAGTCGCCACCCAACGCTCCAGCGGAAGCTGCCTGAAGCCAATGCGAAGCGGACTGTGGTAGTCGAACTCCGCCTCGGCTTCCGCCGTTGCGGCATCGAGGTCGATGTCCGAGAAAAGCAGGGTTTCGTCCGGCAGCGCCGAGCTGCCCTGAAGCCGCCCGATGTACCGGGCCGTCGACTTCATCCGGAGGTACTGGGAGTAGAGGGTGAAGTTGGTGATCTGCCGCTCCGAGAGCGCGCACAGCATGGCGCCCACGACCGCGGTCGTCTTTGGGTCGTCGATGTGCGTGTTGCTGACGCCCCGGAACGGATACCACGTGCCGACGCGATAGTCCTTGATCGGGATGACGCGGTCAGGCCGGACCGACATCTTGTTCATGAACAGGCTAATCATCTGTGGCAGGCGCATCGGCCGCCCGGTCAGGAGCACCACGTCAGCGTCCAGATGATTGATCGCTTCCGCGATGTTGTCGAAGACGCCGTCGAAGATCGACAGGACGCACTCCTCGACCGCCAGTGGGTCGACCGCTATGTCGCAGTCGGCGACCGTGAACTCTCCCGCCCCGAGCGCGCTTATGTTGTCCTTGAGATATCCGAGAATGCGCGCGTCTACCGGAATGTCGCCTCCGGCCGTCGTCCGCCCCCCGGTCTCGAAGAAACTGCCCGCCTTCCGGATTTCCGTCTTGCGGCTCGTCGCCGGCATGGCTTCGCATTCGGACAGGACCGCGATGGCGATTGGCTGCAGGACCTGCAGCACGAACTGGCGGCGCAGGTGCTTTTCCTGCTCGGACATGTTCGGATTGTCGCCGGCGAAGCGGTCCTTAAGATAGTTCCGCGCATTCCGAAGGCCCGCTTGGGCGAGCCCTTCCTCCAGCCTCGGTATGACAAGCCGCTCGATAACCACCTTGAGGAGGTCGTCGCCCGCGATGCGGAACCCCTCCCGGAAGTTCTGGTCGGGGAACAGGGCGACGTTGTCCGTCTGGAAGTAGGTCGTAACCATGAGGTCGGTGGTGCCGCCGCCCACGTCGACGCTGGCGACGCGCAGCGACCGTTCGAGCTTCTCCTTGGCCTTGGAGGGCGGGAGCGTTTTCGGCCTCTCCCTGTCCTTGCCGAGCATGTCGAACAACGTCCTGATCGACCCGCCCAGCTTGTGCACGGCCTCGCCGTAGAGATAGACGAGATGAACCGAACTTGCCTCGTCCCAGGAGCAGTGGATTTCCGGGCGCTGGCTGTTTATGCCGCTGTCGCTGTCGCCCCATCCCGACAGGGACCAGAGAAGCTTCACCGCGGCTTCTGCGCGCGACCGGAGGATGCGCTGCTCCTGGATCGGGGTCGCTGAGGGGATCGTCAGGATGATCCTGCGCAGGCGGCGCGGAGAGTCTTTGAGCCTCCTCTCCCGGCGGGTGCCGGGGTTGTTCATCATCGACATCGCCTGCGCGATGATTTCGACGAGCATGAACGTGAAGAAGGACGTCCTCGAGAAGCAGAAGCGGCTCGCCGTCTGCAGCTCGCTCTCTTTGACTTTCAGCTTGAACTGGCGCCTGTCGCTCTCGAGCTGCTCGAGGACGTCGCCGCGATCGTTTATGAAGCGGTACATGGAGCGCTCGATCAGCGGCTCCGTCCCCGCATGGCCCGCCGAGGCCGAGCGGAACTTCCACTCCTGGAGAACCGGATCGGAACTCCACAGGTACCGCTTCGGCGAAGAAAGCCCTGTCGCCGCCTCGGTGCCTTCCGACTCCCCGCGCAGGCGCGAGGCTTCGGGGCCGATGCGGAGCAGGCTTGGCCAGAAGAACGCCCGGGGGCGGCCAGATCGCCTGGCGATGTCTTCTGCTCCGAATTCCCCGGCCACCAGCTCGCACTGGCTTTCGAACGGATCGCGATAGACGAGTTCGGGCTTGGAGAGATCGCGCAGCTCCAGGACAACGGAGTTGTTGAGGTCGACGTTCACGTCGTCGGGGAACGACTGGATCAGAAGTCCGCACGACCGCGAGTTCCCGATGTCGAGCACCAGGTCGACGTCGACCGGATGAACGTTCCTGTTGTCGCTGACCGTATCGATGAGGGTTACGCGAACGGGCTTGATCACGCTGGCGAGAAACTGGACGAAGGTTATGTACCGGGCGAGATGCTCGAACTGGAAAGGAAAGTCGTCGGGCCTCAGCTCCTTGCCTTTTCTCTGGAGCTTCTTGAAGGAGTGGAGAATGTCCCTCAGCCAGTCATCTAGCCACTTCTGCGCGTCCACGGGCCCCTGTCCGGGCACATCGACCTTGTGGGACAGGAACGAGATGATGTCGGGAAGCTGACTGACGAACCGGAACGATTCGGTCCGCATCGCGTCTTCCGGACAGGGCGCGAGGTAGGGACGGTTCGTCTTCCGGGGCGCGAGCGAGCTGTCGAATGCAAAGATTGCCCTGTGCGTTCCCTTTCGGTCTCCGTGGGCGTTCCTGGTCTCCGTAACCCTCACCCGGACCCAGTCGGTCGGACCCTGCGCGTAAATTTCGTTGCCCAGCGAGTCCTTTCCGGGTTCGATCTTGAAGAACGGCACCGGAACCCAACGGTCGAGGAAGGTCTCGAGCGCCCTCGATTTCGCGATGTCGTACAGCACGTCGTCGCCTTTTGGGGGGTAGGGCGGCTGGTCCGTGTCGGGATCGTCATCGTTCCAGTTCGGAAGCAGGCGGATCAGCGTCTTTCCATCCGAACCGGTTTCACCCGGCGACAGCCGCTCGATGAACGACCTCGACAGGCGCGGAGAAGCGTCGAAGTCGAACCCGAACTCGACGAACTGGATGCCGCTGTCCGGCACCAGCGTAAATCCGTCGCTGAAATCGGCGAGGTTGGTCAGCATTGAGTCGTCCTGTCAGGCTGGTGTCGGCTTGCTGCACTCATGGAACATCGAACTCCGTGACTTTCATCTGCGACGCATCGTGAGATTCTTGAGTCAGGCTGCCCGGATAGCTTTGCGTGGCCCCACCATTCTTGAGAATGACATTGAAGTCGGTCCGCTGGGCCGGGTCTCCGCGCTTGTCGAACAACCTCACGTAGACCTCGTAGTGTCCGGGAGGAGGCTTGTTCGCCCACGTTATGTGTTCGACCGGCTTGTTGTTCTCTCCATTGAGGTTCATGTCGATGTCGTGCACGCCGCCGCATTTCGGCTGTCCGTCCAGAAGCACCATTCCGCCGTCCGGACACTTCACGAAGAGGTCCAAGTCTGTCCGGTTGTTCCAGATGAGCGTCACCTGTGTCTGGCCTTCCGCCCCGCCTGCGCTTTCGACGCGCTTGTCTGCCTCCTGCGCCGGATCAGACTGCTCGGCTCTGGGCGGCAGCTGGCATGAATTCAGATGCCGCCGCAGCTGTTCCTCGATCACTGCTTCTTCCGACATGAGTTCCTGCGTTCGCAGGCTGGCCTGATCGACGGCTGGCTGCGGCGCCGCAAGAGCGCAGTAAGCGCCTCCGCCCTTTCCGAACGCGGTGACGCCGAAAGGAAGGACCAGGCCGCAGGCGGGGAGCAGCAGCCATGCGGTCGCCCCCGCGAGCGCTACGGGAACAAGCCAAAGAAGCTTGCGGGCGACCGACCGCCACCAGGAAGGCCCGGCAGCTCGCACGGGGCGCTCCGGCGCTGTATCCGGAACAGATGCCGTCGGCGGGCGGTCCCGGGCAACTTCAGCAATCTGTCCCCTGCCGCTGGTTTCTGCGTCATGTTTTTCGTAACCCCATGCCGTAAGGACGAGCACTCCGTCGCTTCCGTCTGAGCCGCCGGAAACCCATACGTTCTCGTCGTCGGGGAATGTCACCGCGTTGCGCAGCGCAGTAGCCGTCGAGCGGGCCGCTGGGTCGGTGCGAGCCTCATGCGCGGCGGCCGCGCGAAGAACAGCGCGGACGGATTGGTCCAGCCGCGCCTTGTAGACGGCCGCCGTTTCGGGCGGGAGTTCCGTCAGGCGGACAAGTGGCTCGTCGCGCTCGGTATACCAGTCGATCCCCGAGCCGTCCTTACGCGGCACTGGTTCGGCGAGCTCAAGCCCGATGCCGCCGGGGAATTCCCGTCCGAGCACGGCCTGGAGCCGATGGACCGAGCGCTCTGCGGTAGACCCGAGGGAACGCATCAGGCTGAGTGTCGTGGTGGCGACGAACTGGCTCATTGGACCGAGCCTCCCGCTGGCGATGCGGCAGCGGCGCCCCCCGAGGCCGGACTGCACGGCTGATCGGCGGCGGTTACCGTCACGCCGTTGGCTGACAGGAACCGGATCGCGTCGCTCGCGCCAAGGGAGAAGTTCAGCTTCTGAACGTTCTCCCCGTCGAGGACTATAAAGGTGTTCACTCCGACCGCCCGACCGCAGGCATCCGAAAGTGGACCTCCGCTGTTGCCGGGGGAAATGTTCGCGGAATGGGTAATCACCTTTGCCGCCCCGCCCTGAGGCATGGCCATCACGTTGCCCTGCGTGACGACCATTTCGAGATTGCCGATCCCTGTGGTGTCGCCATTGAGGATCGCTCGATAGGTGCTGTCCATGGACATTACGAACGATGGGAAGCCTCCCGCAATCACGCTGTCCAGCCTCCCGATTTCCGTCGAAAGATGCAGAGGCGTTATGTTGCCAGGCGCCTCGTCCACTCGCAGTAGGGCAAAGTCCGGAGTTCCGGTCTCGCTGCCTGCGGATCTCGCGACGACGCGGGCGGGGACTGCGCGTCCAAGCGCCTTGCTGGCGACGAATACCGTCTCCCCGGCGCCTTCGACAACGTGATTGTTCGTGAGGATTTCCCTCTGGCTTACGAAGAACCCGCTTCCGGTGCTGAGCGAGTCCGCCGAGGTTGCAAGCACCAGCACTGTTGCTGAGTCCAGGGTTGCGAGAAGCGAATGCGGTGAACCGGGTCCCGGCGCCTGCCCGCCGGCGGCCCCTGACGCGCCGTTTTCCGTTTCGCCACCAGCTTCATGGAGCGGCGGACCGAGAACGGATGAATCTGCCTCGCATGCAGCCTTTGCAAGCTCCGCTTTCATTTTGCCGATCCGCTCTTCAAGGCTCCGGCTGACCTCCTCGTTGTTCACGAGTGGAGCTGTCGGTAGCGGCGGGAGCGCTTCCGGATAAACGAGGTTGCCCGGCCAGGCCGCGTAGATCAGGGAGGCGGCGAACACGAACGAAAGGGCAGCTATGGGCCAAAGCCAAGCCTGCATGGGTCTTGCTGAAACCGCTGACTGAGTCTCTTGGGTGGATGCCGCGGTGGCCTCGGGCACAATAACGCGCCGCGGGGGAGACAGTCCGGCCGTGGCGAAACCTCCGGCGATAACCCACGGCTGACCCGGCACTCGGGGCGATATGCCGCTTGGAAGGTAGGGACCTATCGTCTTCTCGCTATGCCGCGCGAATGCGGCGCGAGAGGAACGGGCTTCCTCCGGCAGGATCCCCCAATTCGTGAGGACAGCGTTCTCGCCGACGGCGACGATCGAGCTTTCGTCCACCACGTTGAGCATCGCGCCAACGGTCTCGCCGATTTCCGGGTCCGCCAGCGCCGGACGAAGCGCCTCGATCCGCGCGGCCAGGATCGATTCGACCCTGGCCCGCATTCCTCGGTCGAGTTCGCCCAGTCGCTTCGGCTCGTCGTCGAAACGGCTGAACCATGCCACGACCAGGCGGCCACCTTCCTGCTCCTTGGCGTTCGGCTCCGCGAACAGCCGTGACGCGTTGTCCCCACACAGTTCATCTATGCGGGCGAATACCGTTTCGCAGTCACGCCACAGCGGTTTCCCGGCAACGGCTAACACGTCGTCGGCACGCGCCGACGTTGAACGAACGAAGTGGACGTTGCCCCCTCGAGCCATTGGCGACCTTCCCCATACCGCATGAATTCTTAACCATGCGGTGCCCCGGCCGGCATATTTCGACGGAACAAACGCCCATGTCAACGAGCCCTCAAGTAGATTCGGCTGAGATGCTTAACCTGTAGCGGACCGCAGCCTATTTTCCGTCTTAGCAACAGGTTCTAGTTTGATTCCAATTTCGCGTTGCGCATTCCCCATTTGGGGCTGGAAATGCAAATTCTGGAGGATTACGGTTGCGCCGGGCCGATATTGCCGAGGGCAACAGGGGCATTGCCGACGGTAAAAGAAAAATGGGGCAACGGGAAAGATCGCGATCTGTCATGAGGCTCCTGGCTGGCCGTCTAAGTCGCCCTTCACCTCGCCAGTCATGACATCAAAGTCAGCGAATTTCGCTGACTTTGATGTCAAGTCCCACATGAAACAGAATAACAGCGACGGGGGAAACATGTTTGCGCATTTTTTTCGCTGCGGATTGCGAGAGCTCCTGCTTGGAGCCGCCGGCTCGTCTCTGGCAGCTCTCGTCCTTCTGGTTGGCATTCAACCGATCGGCGCGCAGACCACGGCAGTGTTCTTCGACTATCCCGGGACCGCATTGAACGGGATCGTCAGCGCACAGGTCATCGCACCCTTGCAGGCATGTCGATCCCTTTGCACCTCGCGTTCGGGCTGCGTCGGTTTTGATCATTCGTCCGAGGACGGCATTTGTCGGCTTTTGGCAGCCGTAAGCTCCGCCGGCGAAAGCCGGGTGTCGACAGCAGCCACGCGGAACCTGATCATTGGGTATCGTCCTCCCTCAAACGCGCCCGCGGCGCCTGCCGCCGTCCAGCCGAAACCCGCAGTGGCACGCGCGGAGCCGCCGGACATCAGCGGCCGCAAGGTGAGTTATCGGTCGATTCCCGGCGACCCGAGGCCGATAGGCTGGGTCTATATCAATGTCTGCAGGGGAGCCCCGGTCGACGCGGACTCACTTCGCAGTTCCATCAACGGATATGTTTTTGAGTCATTGCGGCTCATTCCGGGCAGGATTGAACAGTTTGACAGGAACACCACACCGCAATGTGCGTTTGTGCCCAAGGCCGTTGGCTATGCTTCGCCGAGCGCCGAGGAGTGGAGAATCGGAGCGGTGCTAGAGGAGATGCGTCCGCTCCTTCGTCCTGCCGGAGTGGGAACACGCGCGGACGGTCTATTGCCCATGCAAGGTTCCGACCGCTACCGCATCGACATATGGCTTAGCCACGAGTGAATGTCCCGGCTTCACTATCGGATCGGGCGGAGCAGCGACCCGCGGCCTCACGTGACGACAAGAAGTGCTAATAGGGTGCGGGACATGTCGTATGCGGCTTCGCCGCCCGAAGAGGATTTGAGCTTCGTGACCCATTCTGGCCGGATTGCGTAGCACCAAGCTCACTAACTTCGTTGCGTCGGTCTCTCTCCGGCGTGGGACAGCGCACAATCCTGCGGATCGAGCAAGACGACGACACTGTCACGCTGGAATCGCGGCGGCGGCTGCAGGCCGCTTTCACGAGGGCTGGTATGACGTTCATTCCCGATGATGGACAGTCCGGTCCCCGCCTGCGCGTTCGCAGGGATCTTCTTACCCAAGGAAGCTTGCGGTTCTGACCGCCTCGGCGAGCCGATCAATCCAAGTACCACAACCGGAGGATCCGCCGCTCTATTGCAAGTGACTTGTTCTAGCGCGACCAAAAGCATGCGCTACGCGGTCTCGATGACGTTGAAGCGACTATCACAGACGGGATTGCCACAGAAGAGATTGAGGCTGGCGCCGCCGCGGGGCCTTTTCCGAGCGGGAAAACCGAACCGAATGCGGGCGGGGATAAGCAAAAAAATCCCGATCGGGATGTCCCAAGAGCCTTCGGCGTTGATATGCGAGCGTAAGCCCTGGCAGATGGACAGTTCCAGCCGCGCGATCGTATCAGCAACCGTCGAGCGCCTTAATGCCTTCGATGTAGTCCTTGCCGCCCTCGTTCACTGTCGTCACTTCCGCGCGGCCAGAGCATGCCGTCGCACCCTTCCTGAACGCATAGCTGACGAAGAACAAGTCATCTGCCTTCGCTTCAATGCCGAGAAGCTTAAGCGGCTCCTGCATCCCTCCGTAGAAGCCACTCAGCGCGGCTGCGGAGAGAGGACCCTTGGCGCTCTTTCCGGGAACTACGAACCGCGCCGCCTCCTTGCCGTCCCCAGTGCCGAGGGCCAGGTAAAACGCCCGCACGACAGTCGCCGGAGTGCCGTACTGTTCAGTGATGTCCTCTTCAGGCGCGATGCTCCCGACAATAGCCATGAGCGGGGCTCGGTGATGCGCATTATCCGCAGCCCATCGATCAACGATGCCGACAGTAACGCGGCGTCCGATCAATGAAGCCACTGCGCTGTCCATGCCGCCGACCGGCACGACGTGAACCTCGCGGAAACTGGACTCGGGATCGGCAAAGTCCTCGCCCTGAAGGCAGATGTCGGCATCCAGTTCCAGTAAGTAAGTCGGCTCGGGCTGATCTCCTGTCTGCACGTCTTTATAGTTCGGCGGCCCGGGAAGTATCCGACGATAGAGTTCGCCGCTCAGCTGCGACGGCTGCCCTTTCGAGATGTCGTAGCAGGCGGCCTGTGCTCCGCTGGCCGCAGCGATGCTGTAGAAAACCAATGCGCATGCCCCAAGACGTTTCATAGGTCGCTCCCAAAAAGCCATCGCCATATGGCATTCATTCATGAAGCCCTTCAACCGATACATGGCAGCGTGTTTAATTCTCCGTCCTTTCGAGGGTCCCATAACGTCATAGGTGCGAGCGCACCGTCGCGCCTCTCGACAGCGCGAAGTTCTCTGGTCTTCGGATCCCGGATGTAGATGTGGCTGATATCGCGAGGATCGTATCGCACTTCGAGCCTGCCCAGCCGGTCTCGCTGCGGTACCAGGCCGGCGACGGATCGCGGAGATCGCCGGTGGGCAAAAGTCGTCGAAAGTTGACCTGCGAAATGCCGTCCGCCGAACCCACGCGGCAGAGGTGCCCCTGCACTTTTTTCCTGGACCGTTCCGGGGGTCACTCGCGCAATGGGAGCGACCGGCTGCTGGCCTCGCTCGACGCGATCCACGAAGCGGCGCTCGCCGGACTGAAGGAGCACGACCGATTGGTGCTGGCGAAAAACCAGATGGAGCGGCGGTTGCGCGAACGCCGCGCCAGCTCGAAATTGCCTGACCTCCTTGAGCTTGCGGTCTCGCGGCCGATCGTCTCCACCGGCATGATTCAGGAGATGCTAAAAGTCTCGAAGCAGGGCGCGCTCAACCTGGTCGGCCAGCTCGGCCTGCCCGAGAGACGGGCAGGGGAAAGTTTCGGGCATGGGGATTGTCTGATCGACCTTGTCTGCTTTACGAAGTTATCGAACTATCCTCCCATGTCGCTCTTACCGCTGGCTTGATGCACTCGATGCCGTGCGCCGATCTGCAGACGAGGCACCTGCTCCAACCATTTCAGCCATATCGTACCGGGACGGGTCGGCTGCGTCAGAGCGGTCCACGCCGAAGCTAGCCGCGATCGAGATATTCGCACGCAATATCAGCTTTTAGGAAAAGGTCAGGGTTTGCTCAATGTTCGACATTGGGCGCAAAGCGGACTTGAGGTAGCAAGTTCAAGCTTAATGATGTTCGTAATTCGTGTTGATTACAGAACTTAAGTAAGCCGGGCGACTGATACGAACAAACTTGCAACAGAAGTTAAGACATGTCTAGTGTAATATAGGTTATAATAAGCCAATAGTCGAACCCAGCAGAACGATTGATAGGGCAACATTATCGTTCATTTATAACGCGCGACAGGCGCAGCGCTTTTTATCCATTTCGGTTGCTAAAAGCGCCGCCATGATTCATCGTGTCTGCGATGATTCTGCGTCCCAAACCCGCTCCGCGCCACCACGCCACGCTTGTTGGTGCCCCCTTGATGGCAACGGTGCCGACCTGGCTGCGCCGGGCCATCCCGGATGCGCCAAGCCTTGCGGGAAGAGAAATTGAGGACGTCGCGCTCGCCGCTGGCGCCGCCATCAGCGCGCTCGACGCGGTGGTCCGCCGGCAGCAGCGGTGGGCCGGCGCCTGGCGGCAGCGGCTGGCGCTTTCGGCGGCCGCGGCAACGGCAAAGCAGGCCGGCCGCGTCGAGGATGAAAGCGCACTGCGCGACGCCGTGTTGCTCACGCGACCGGGCGACAATGTCGGCCCCGCCGGTCGCTTTCTCCTCGCCTGGCGTCGGCTGGCATCTCGGCCGGCGGAGGATCTGCTGACGGAGAAAACCCTCGCTGCGGTGTTGCAAGAGTTCGGCTACGCCCCGGACGATGAGGTGGTCGGCGATCTGGCCGATGATCTTCGGCAACTCGCGGCCGGCTATGGCATGGTCGCAACGCTGACCGGCACATTCATGGCCGCTGAACGCCGCGGCTTTGGGCGCGTCCTCGGAGCCTGGCTTGCCGATGCCTTGCTCGCGCAGCGGCTAGGCTGGACGCATGCAATCCCTTTGTTGGGCGGCGAGGCAGCCTTAGCTGTGGGGACGGGCCGGCCCCGTCGACCAATGACTGCCGCTCTGGCTGCGGGTGCCGAAACGGAAGCCGGGGCCAAAAGTCTGCTGGCCGCCCAGGTGCGGGCCGCGTTGCGCGCCATCGATCTGTCTGCGGAACTCGGGCGCCGTGCGGACCGGCTGCTTACGGTTGCCCCGAAACTCAGGGCCAAGGCAGCGGACGCCGTCGTCGAAAAGCTCCTGTCCGACGACGCGATCGTCGCTTCGCAGAAGATCGCTGGCATGAGCGACCGCGGCCTGCGCCGGCTGTTCGACGGGCTGGTCGAACTCGGTGCCGTGCGCGAGCTGTCGGGCCGCCCCACCTTCCGCATCTACGGGCTGTGAAGACGATGGCGGAGGTAGCGCGCAGGCGAGGGGGGAGCCGGTCAGATGACGGCCGATCAGGCGACCGCCTGTTTGATCGGGAGCTGGATCACCTGCCGCCGGAGACGCGCTGGCGCGAATGGATGAACCGTGTCGAAGCGACCATCTTTGCTGCAAGCGAACCGGTATCCCGCGAAACGCTTGGCCGCATTGTGGGAAAGAGCTGCAGCATCGACCTCTTGATCGACGACATCCGCGAGGAATTGCGTGGCCGGCCCTACGACCTTGTCGCCGTCGCCGGCGGTTTTCGGCACCTGACCCGGCCGGCCTATGCCGACGCTATTCGCAGTGCATTTGGCACGGCCGCCGGCGGCAACGGGCGTGCCGCGGACCTCACACAGTCGGACGTGCTGGTGCTGATGTGCATCGCCTACTTCCAGCCGATCACGCGCGGAGAATTGTCGTCTTTTTTTGGCAAGGAGATCAGTCGCGATTTTATTGGTCATCTGCGCGGTGCTGGCCTGATCGCTTCCGGTCCGCGTAGCCCGACGCCGGGCGCGCCCTACACCTACGTCACGACCAAGGAATTCCTGCTGGAGTTCGGGCTCGATACGCTGCGCGACTTGCCAGACTTCGAGGCGCTCGAGGACGCCGGCCTGCTGTCAAAAGAAAAGTTGCTGGCGGGCGACATCATGCCCGACTTTTCCGGCAGCCAGCAGGACGTCGGCGTCGAGATAGAGGAATAGGTTCGTTGGAGGGGATCGATGACTGGGAAGTGGTCGCGATCGGGAATTCCGCATAAGGGCTGGACCTGCGTCAATGTGGAGGATCTCGATGAACCGTCTGAGATCTGCGAAATGTGCGAAACCCAAGAGATCAGATACGTCCATTATATGACTCATCCTGACCATGCCGAAATGCTCGGCGTGGGATGTGTCTGTGCGGAGAAGATGGAGCAGGACTACGAGGCACCGCGAATGCGCGAACGTGCGCTCCGCAGTGCTGCACATCGCCGACGCAATTGGCTCCAGCGCAAGTGGCGCGTCTCGCACGCTGGCAACAGCTATTTGAATACCGACGGGCTGAACATTTCGATATACCGAAAAGGATCGGACAGTTGG
The DNA here is from genome assembly GCF_016836705.1 of Mesorhizobium caraganae. Lineage (GTDB taxonomy): Bacteria > Pseudomonadota > Alphaproteobacteria > Rhizobiales > Rhizobiaceae > Mesorhizobium > Mesorhizobium caraganae. The sequence goes on from NZ_JAFCGY010000008.1 coordinate 78,033, forward strand.
GGCGGCCGGATCCTGGAGCGCTCTTCCGGCCGATCCGCGGAGTCTCGAAGGCGCTATGCTACCGAAGCCGCGGCAAAACTCGGGGCATTCGATGGAATGATCTTCTTGAAAACGAAAGGCTGGCCAAAGACCTAGAGCTCCTCAGTATTCGGCTAGTGTCACACTAGATCTGAGAATACGTCATCCGGATCGGGTACGAGCGGCGCGAGTCGGATGTTCGCTCGGCGACCTTCCTCGTGGAACCAGAGATCAACTATTTTGGTGTCGTCGCTGGATGGCCGGGGAGACGCGTCCCTGACCCGGAACGTCGTCGGCAAATTCACGGATGTTCCGAACACCAACGCGTGCTGCTTGGGGAGGGATGGCAACCGTTTGAGAACCGCTTCGGAGATAAATGGAGTCATCTGGCGGATTTGCGACAGGTCGTCTGGGTTCTGAATGCGGTGAACGACAAAGTTGGAGCACTGAGACAACACGGTTTTTGAAAGCTCACTTGGCCTCTGTGATGCTACCATGAGGAACATACCGTACTTGCGACCCTCCTTGGCTATCCGCTCAAAAACCTTCGCTGCGTCCAACGCATAACGGGAGGGTGTGGAGGCAATATAGCGATGAGCTTCTTCAAGCAGCAAGTGAACTGGGAAGCGGTTGCGCGGATCGGCTTGCCGCAGCAGCCTAAACGTCATGCGTGCGAGAACCGAGCAGAAAAGCTCGACGACGTCATCCGATACGGCGTTCATATCGACGATCACGACCTGACTGGTCTTAGTCAGGCCACTGCCCTTCGCGGTCAGCCCGAGGATTCGGGCGAGGAATTCGCTCTGACCTTCACCCGCTTGCCCCCCGACTGGCAGTGAGTGGCGTAGAAATTCATACTCCCGACGCTCCTCAAGCGATTTGAGGCGGGTGACCATCTGCGAGCAGTAGTCACGAATCTGACGGTTGCCGTGTGCCTCCTCGTAAAGGATGGCGAGATCCATTGCCTCTCCTAGTGAGCGGAAATCGAAAGGGATGTTTTCGTAATCCGGCAGCTTCAACTCGTCGATAACAAAGGCATTCTCGCCGACGAGAAAGTCGTCCAAACCTGGGGCATCAGCCAGCTGACCGTAGCTAATTGCGATGAAAGGTTGGATGGATTGCAGATTGATTTCACCAGTGTTGAATCGCTGGAGGATGCCAACTATCCGGTCATGCTTGGACGGACTACTGGAATCGTCGCGCACGATCTGCGTGATACATTTGGCAAGGATGTGGTTCTTCACGCCGCCGAGATCGTCTGCACCAGCTTCTGAGAACATCGTTGAAAGGCCAAGCGCCATACGCAGTATGGGACCTGCGTGCGTTCGCTCGCCTGGAGCAGAAGTTCCCACTCTGAGAGGTCCAGAAACCAATGGGGCAAGCGGAAACCAGTTGCTGTTCCATTGAGTATAACTCGGTCGACCCCAATACCGCCCGGCTTTGCCAGTGGTTCGAGCGCCTGCCGATACTCGCCGTTGACGTCGAACACCACAAACGTGGCACCTCGGGCATGATGTTCGTCCGGTTTTTCAAAAAGCTCCTGTAGAATCGAAGCGACTGTGCACGACTTTCCGCTGCCCGTGTTGCCAAGCACTGCGACGTGACCACCGAAGAAATCGTCGAGGCGGACCTTCACCGCATAGTCCTCGAACACGACGGACTGACCGATGCTTAAAACACGAAAGCGGGTGGCGTTCGCCGGCACACAGATTTGCCCGTCAGGCCCGATGCCGGCCTCAGCCTCGGTTTTCGTCTCAAATATCCTGTCGAGTTCGCTATCGAGAGCATACAATGCGTCGGCATAGAGCGAAGGGAAGACCGACACACCGAACCGGAACTTTCCGTCCCCTGAAGCAGGCAGCATGCCTACGGGCACCGCGTCGAGGAATTTCGCCGATCCGGCCCTGTCGAGGTCGCCTCTCGAGGATGCAGCAGCATCACGTTCGCGCAGCCCCACAACTTCAGCGACAACATATTCGGCGTGAGTCGGTATCATCAGGAACGAGCCCAAACGTGCGACGTAATGCACGTCGTCAAAGCCCACGACCGTGAAGTTGTCGGTTCCCGCGTGCATCTCGACCACGAACCTGTCAGCTGCCACTGATGTGACCTTGCCGACGGCGCGTTTGCGATCGTCGTGACTCATTCGGTATCGTCCTTGTCCGGAGCCAATTCCTTCATCACTTTGCGAACGGCGTCGTCGATACGCTCGCTTGGCCGCTGAGGCATGAACCGATCGACCATCGTGTCGAAATAATGCGCTCTTGTACCTGGCTCGGGACCGTCGCCACCGATTATCCAGATCCGCGGATCACCAAGGGCGCGCAGTTTGGCAATCTCTCCGGGTGCGTCCGGCGACGCAAAGATAATCAACCGAAAGGTCGGTATTGTCAGCGCCTGGTAAATGATGTTGTTCAGGTGCTCATCCCCGAACCCGTAGCCCGAAGTCACAAGCACGCTTTGCTCGCGGACGATGCGCGACTGGAATTCGCGAAAGAGGTCGGCATACGGTGACCCTAGACTCGAGTTCTGCTTTGCCGGCGTGGGAAAGATCATCATCTTGGCGCTGCCGTCGGCCGGCCACTTCTCACGGATTGGGAACAGGCCGTGATCGTCTTCGGTCCAGCTGATCGATCCGTGTAACTTGCATAGGTAGACAAACGCATCGACCGCCGACCATTTGCGGTTTGAAAGATCGAGCTGCTCAGCCAAGGCGTAGCGAAATGTGGAGGGATTGAAACGCCGCTCTATGATGCCGGAGAAACCGTTGGCATAAGGAATGCCGAGACGGTCCATCGCAGTTTCATTGAACAGATCATAATTCGTGGTGAACACCCATGGCCGGGGTAGGCTTCGGTCGCGCAGCACTAATTTTCGGTAGAACTTCTCATAAAGGTCGCGGACAGCTGTATCCCCCTGCGCGAAAGCACCGTCGGTGCACCGCTCCCAGAGGAATGCCTGGACCTTGTTGATTACCTCCGTCAGCTCTTTGGCTCGCGCCCAATGGGATGATTTCGCGCTGCGTTGGGAGACGAAACGAAGACTGTGCAATACCTCCATCAAGCGCTCAAGGTTGCGCGCGTACTCATCTTCCAGTTCGACGCCCGCCTCTTGGAGAATGGCTACTTCTTCTTTGGTTAGAAGCCAGTCAGGCGGCTCTACAGGGAGCACGTCGGCGCTGCCTTCGCCTAATAGATCCTCGTCTTCCGCACCCTGCTGTGCGGCTGCCAACGCTTGGATGGTAGTGTTGCAAAATATCTCAGCGAGGGGCTGCATGGTTGAGATGCCTCGCTCCTCTCCGTCGACACGCAACGAGGAGCAGCCAGCGCCCAACAGGAACGCCACGTTGCGCGCGTTCAGGGCATCGGCGATGCCTTTTTGAACTGTCTCGACTCCTTGGGACCAATCTATGTTGGCCGGTGTCGAATCGCCGTTGCGGACAATCTGGAATTGGCGTCGCGGCGCCCCATCCTCGTCAACCATCCCTCTTCTTCCCCCATATATGCGAGCACCAAGAATATGCCGCAGTAGTGGCCCACCGTTCAAATTAAAGCAAAGAACAACGACCGGCAGGTCAACACCTGCAAACTACGCTGCTTTGAAGCGATCTGCTGAAAGCCGTTGCATGAGCGGCTCCGCTTCGGACCAACGATAGATGTCCCCGCGCAGAAACCGAAGTTCGTCGTCGAGATTCTCCTCAGCGATTTCGGCCCACCAGGCCTTTGGTCGACCGTCGCTGCCATCCGACCATCGATATCCACGCGCCTTCAGATGATCCTTCATCTCGAAGGGGCTGTTCTCAGCCCACACCTGGACGCGGAGTCGTTGGCTTGCAGCATAGAGCTCAGCGAATGGCGTTACGTCGCTGCCGGCGAGCGGTCTTGCAAGAATTTCGAGGAGGGCATGGCAATCATCGGTTGCGCGGTGTCCTTCATGGAACAGGCCTGATTGTCCGACGAGATAACCGAGTTTGTTGCCTTCGAAGCCGTGATCCGCCCAACGGATTTCCGTCACCGAGCAGGCCCACGGTTTTGGGATGAACGATGGCGACAGACGCTCGCAAAACGGTCTGTCGAAACCGGCATTGTGGGCAATGACGAGATCGGCCGGCTCGATAAGTGCGTCGAGAGCGCCGAGATCCACAGACTGTCCAGCCACCATCTCGTCGGTAATGCCGGTGAGGCGGGTGATCTCCGCCGGTATCGGGCCTGATGGTTGCCGCAACGCGCTGAATACGCCGACGACATCGCCGATCATCCCTGCATCGTCATAGGTGAAGGCGACAGCGCCGATTTCTATCACCTCGTCGCGGGCATGATTGAGACCAGTCGTCTCGACATCGACCAGGACGGCTAACCTCGGAAATCTGCTGCTGGCGCGATCGATGATCGGGCGGGGCACCAGCTTTCGCAAAACCTTGAATCGCCCGGTGTCTTCTAGGAGTTGCACCAGATCATCCTCAGTTCCCGGCGCAACAATGGGCTGTTTCCCGGCAGGCCGAGCCGGAGCAACGCGTCGCGGTGTTTCCCTGTAGCTGGGATCAAGGTCGAACAGATCGAACTGTCCAGAAAGTGCTTTCATCAAATCGTCCGGCCAGGAGAGTAACAATCAATTCCGACAGGGTAAGATGGCATGGTTGACCGTTCTCCATGCAATTGGGGCGACTCGAGCCCAGCCTTGCAATCGCTATTTTGCGATTATACGCTGTCTGCTACCGGGGCGTGATCGACGGTCGATGAGTATGGTTCCGTCCGGACCAGCCGAAACGTTCCGCTCTCTCCGACCCTCGTAAGATTGCGACCTGTCGGCAATAATTGCGAATATCTCGGCTGTCCGGCGGCGGCGTTCTTGTTCACCATCAGGCCGCTCCTGTATGGCAGCGAAGACTTTCTTGTCGAGGCCGAAATAGACACCATCTTCAATCTCGCGACCAACGTATCCGTCGGAAACGTCTGCCAGCAGATCCGTCGTTGGTTCGTCCAGGAAGAAGGAATATGCCTTGGCGAGCGCGTCGAGAACGTCGAAGTTGACGCCGCTGCCCTTGCCGTCAACGGGAGGGTCGGACACGAACCCTTCGGTACCGGCGCTCCTGAGCATGAAGAAACTTGCACACCGGGTCTTTGGCGCCTTGCCATTGACTGAATGGAGGGCGGACACTTGCCCGAGCGCCTTGCTCACAGCACTTGCCGCCGGCCGCCGAATCCGCCCCTTGCTTTCGAAGACATGACTCTCCGTGCGGCGTATGCCGATGAAATCGGGACGGCTCTTTGCGGCTGGCGGGGACGCGCCCGTCTTCGGGGCAAGTGGAGTAGTCGGTGAAGTCCACGAGCAACTCGACAGCCCACCCACATGGACGAGATATTCAATCTTCATCCTGTCCTGCGCGTACCAATGGGTGAATGCCTCGCCGAGCAGGAAGGAAACACCGACCTTCTCCGACTGCTCGAGATTGCGGAAGTAAAGCGTCGTGTTTAGCGCATTGTCGAGATAGCCAGTCGCCATCGCGACCAGCATTCGTTCCCTCCACCTACCCACGACGCGCACGGCCGCCCTTCGGCTCGGATACCCCACGGTTAGCAGTGACCGGATAATGTCCGCACGCGTTGCGGTCAGTGCGACGGTTCCGTTCAGCTTCTTGAAACGTCCCGAGAAATTCACCGACGTAACGTTCCCGGCCATCGTCAGGCACCTCCCCGAAGGGAGACACCAATAGACTGCAGAGCTGCTATCAGGTCTGGGTGCCGCACCAGATTTGTTGCTGGCGACGCGTCCAGCTTTCCCTCAATGGCTCTATCGTAAACGGCCACACACTCGGCGGATGTGAGACGGGATGCATAAAGCAGACCGTCAATCGCGAAGGCGCCATGAATCGCCGCGCTGAGTTGCCGCCCCTGCCGGTGCCTCTTGGCTCGAGCGGCGTCGGTGCTGACTCCCAACCTGAGGAGGCCCGAGGTCCGCAGATCGAGTACCGTGAGCGGAGAAGTCGCCGTAATCTCCGCTACGGCCCACTCTTCGATCTCGCTTTGATCAAGGACACGCTTCATCCTGCCCTCGAACCTGTCCCGGACGATGGTCTCGGCAATTGCCGTTGCAAGGTCGCGGGCGATGTAGACGAGTTGAAACGTCCTATCCGGACTTGAGAAGCGTGTGTGTCCAAAACCCATCCCCAACGGCGTCGCCATATGCGCGGCGCGCATCACGCGGAGGTATGAACGCGGCTGAAATTCGAGAGCGAGGTCCGCGACTGTCTTGGGATCAAGCTTCACGATTTAGCTGAAGTCACGTTCGGCGGCAGCAACAACCTCGTTCACCTGTCCAGCCTTGAGAAGGTCGAGGGGAGCGCCCCCGATGCTGGGCTTCGGCTGTATCAGCCATTGCCAGGCCGCGCGAGAATTACGGATGATGCTGGTGACTTCAGACATCCCCTCGACCGGCCGGCCATCCACAAATTGTGCCAAGGGAAAGACGTGCTTTCGTTCGCCTTTCAGCAAGCCGATGACGGCTCCGCGTCTTTGCCAATCATGGAGTGTGGATCGTCTTGTTCCAAAGGCCCTCTCAATATCACTCGGCCCTGCAACCGGCCCGGCCCAGTCTTCGAGGCGTACCGCTGTTGAATATTCCGCGACACGTCGCCGACCTTCCTCGAGATCTACTACGTCGCCGAGTCCTGCGCCGTGGCTGACCTCAACAGGCCTTTCAATGTCGAACTTGATTAGCTTGCCGTCGCCTCGACCAGCGAGATCCGCAACCACTGTCTCCATTGCCTGGGCAAGATTCTTTTCATGGACCAGAATCTGACGCTGGTTCTCCTCCGAAAGCCGGACAGCTGCCGCAGTTACCGCAGCTACCATTTTGCTCTTGCCCTTTAGCGCTGATCGGGGGATTCCAGGATTGTGCCGTGCCAGCACTTCGAGAATGTCGGCGACGGCTGCACTGCTCACATTAACCTGCACGCCCGTTCCAGATTTCCGAACCGTTGCGACCATGGCGACCTCCATTTCTGTGACGCACATTTAGTCCGGATTGTCCGAATTGTCCAGATCGTGGATGCGACTTGTCTTCTGGCTCTCATAACGAGGCGCTCGGCATTCGCGAAATGATGAGAGGCGCGCTGTCCTTTTTATGGGCAGGCGCCGAGACATCAGAAAAGGTCCTCGATGTCGCTTTCACTTTCCCTTGTGGCGCGGCGGCACGACGAGTTCAAGGCCAAGAGCGGAAAGTGCCGCATCAGCGTGCGCAGCTGGAGCGCGGGCTCCCTGGCGTCGGATGCAGTGCCCAGGCGCAGATGGATCTTGCTGCCCAGCGCGCGCCATGTGAGGCCGGTCTGCTTGCAGGCGCGGCACAGGATAGCGCCGAGTTGCTTTTCGTTGCGGGCGATCCGATCGGTGACGGCGAGCCTCCGGGGAGAATGCCAGTTTACCCCTGTGATGTATGGCGCAGGTATCGTGAGAAATCCACGTCTAGCGACCATCACTAATTAATGCACGTCGCTGCACATTGACAATGTCAGATAAAAATATCAATACATCTGACATTGTGGAGATTCCAATGAGTGACGGTCCGCATAAAAGCCTGCCATTGCGTCCTAAATATCGGCGTGTCGCTGAATGGGCGTACAAGCCAGCATTTTCTATCTCCGAGGTCTGCGAAGCGACCGAATCCGCGCTGGTTCAGGACGCTAATATGGAGTGCGCGGTGTGATCAGGCAGCTGATTGACATTGTGGACGGTGGCGACCTTTTCAGCAGGCAGCCGGATGAATTGCAGCGGCAGCTGCAGGAGCTGCGCGACGATCCGGCGGTGCACCCACTGGCCGCAAACGCGATCGAGTGCACCCAAATGGCCGTCCAGCAAGGCTTGCAAGGACGTGATGCGGTCCAGGACGGGATTGTCACGGCCTTGAGCGAGCGTCTGCATGCGAACGCGCGAACTACTGAGGAGCACTATATCGTCGAGCGCGGGCCAGGTGCAAGCCGTACCATCCGCAATCGCATGGGCGAAGTCAGCGCTAGAATGAACGAGGATGGCTCGTTCACCCGTATCGCTCGTTCGCTTTTCGTTGACCGTACGGTCGCCATCACGAGAACTCCCGCGGCGCGCAACGGTCTTGATGATGGGGTTTCCCTATGAAGGTTCTTCAAGGGGAATGCCCCGCACTCAAGGTTGCCGTTATTGAGGCCGGCGGGAAAGTCAAGGAGAGTTGGCAACCGGTCGAGATTGGCAAATCCATCATTTTCAACATGAAGGATTTGGACGACTACCGTACGAAGAATTGGGACAGTCGTATCTTCGACACCTTGGTCCTGAGTGCTGCAGTTGAATATTGCGACAAGACGTGCAAGCGCTCGGCATGGGGCTGGATGCGGAAGTTCGAGTTAGCTGTCCCTGTCCATGATTTGGCTCGCTGGCAAGAACCCGAGGTCATCGCGGCGCTCGTTTCCGTTTTGAAATTTCTAACTGGCGATGAGTGGAGCCTCTCTTTCTACCAGCGCCAGCGGGCGCCCGAGGAAGATGTCGGTCAGCAGAGCCGTCTGGAATTTGGTGATGCCACGCGCATAGTGACGCCGTTCAGCGATGGTTTGGATTCGCGGGCGGTGAGCGCTTTGCTTTCGGCAGGAGGGCGCCCGGATCGGTTGATCCGTATCAGGGTGGGCTCGAAAAAAGATGATCGCCCCCGTCGTGACGCTCGAAAGCTTCCATTCCTGAACATTCCCTTCAGGGTCAAACCTGGACCGGACGGGTTCAACGAGTCCTCCGCTCGGAGCCGCGGCTTCAAATTCACTCTTTTGAGCGCGATCGCAGCCTATCTGCTCGGAACTCATGACATCGTCATGCCGGAAAGCGGTCAGGGCGCGCTCGGGCCTTCGCTGGTACAAACCAGTCATGGCTACGAGGACTACAGAAACCACCCACGGTTTCTCACCAAGATGGAGCGTTTGTTCGCTGCGCTTTTTGACTACCATGTCGCCTATCGGCTTCCGCACTTGTGGAAAACGAAGGGCGAGACGCTTCGCGAGTTCGCGGCTCTTCCCATCGAGCCGAAGGAGTGGGTCGAGACGCGATCGTGTTGGCAGCAAAACCGTAATTCCTCCGTAGATCACAAGTGGCGCCACTGCGGTATCTGCGCTGCCTGTATGCTTCGCAGGCTCAGCTTTCATGCGGCCGGTGTTGACGAGCCGAAAGAGAATTACATCTGGGAGAACTTGTCAGCCTCCAAGTTTGGTCAGGGAACTGACAAGGATTTCAACAAAATAACGGGGGCGATGGAGCAGTATGCCGTCGCCGGCGCACTGCACCTTGATCATTTGGCTGATTTGGGCTCTTCACCCGCCCATCGGAAACGCATGAGCCGTCACGCATGGCAATTGTCCGAAGTACTGGACATGTCACATGCGGATGCGGAAGGCGAGCTCTTGGGCCTGCTTGAACGGCATGAACTTGAATGGAAGGCATTTATGAAAGATCTCGGACCCAAATCGTTCGTCGCTCAGTGGCTGGCCTGACAGCGATGAGTGAGGCCAATAATCAGCTCTCACTAGTCGAAGTAGGCGAGAGAATTCGCATCGCGCGTGAAAGTGCGGGCAAAACCCAGGCGGAGGCTGCCGAGGCAATCGGTGTGGCACGCACTACCTTGGTTGCGATGGAAAAGGGTATGCGGCGCGCAAAGATTGGGGAGTTGCAAAGGTTGGCAGGGTTCCTGGACACGAACACCAACGCGTTGCTCCGCAAGGAAGCGGTCCACGTCGAGCTAACGCCAAGATTTAGGAAGCTGAGCGAAAACGAAGAGCCATCGGTTGCGAAAGCCGCCGACCTTTTGGCGCAACTCGTAAGGGCGGAGGTCGAGCTTGAGGCTCTGCTCGGTGTCGAATATGCGCGCAATCTGCCGCCTGAAAGACGCATCCTTGTTGGCGACGTGCGCCAACAGGCAGAACAACACGCTTTGGAACTTCGCCATTGGCTCGGTCTTGGGCTTGCGCCGATCGCAGATATAGTAACTCTACTCGAGTTGCAGATGGGTGTCCGTGTTTACGCTCGACGCCTAGCGGCGAAAATCTCAGGCTTGTTCGCTTATGATGAAAAGATAGGTGCCTGCATTCTTCTAAATGCGAACCATCCAATCGATCGACGTACGCAAACGGCCGCGCATGAGCTTGGTCATTTAGTAGCTACGCGCGGAGACGCAGAGATCTATGAAATTGATGAACTGGAAGGTTCGCGCGAAGAAAAATATGCGAATGCATTCGCAAGAAGCTTCTTGACGCCGGCACAGGCTGTTCGGCAGAAATTTGCTGAAGTTACGGCGGGTGCTACGAATCTTACTCGCCGGCATGTGATCGTTCTTGCCTATTATTTCCATGTTTCGCGCGAAGCGCTTGTCCGACGCCTTGAAGAGCTTCAGCTTACGAAAAGAGGAACTTGGGATTGGTTTGTTCAGAACGGAAACATTACGGACGAGCAAGCGCAGCAAGTGCTAGGTGACGTTTCGACGAGTGACCGCCTGAAAGACGACGCGGCCAGACCAGTGTCGCTGAAAACGGGCCTGATGGCATATGAGGCGGCAAAGAGGGGCCTCCTTAGTGAGGGGCAAATTGCACGGCTCCTACATCTCGACCGGATTCAAGTACGCGTTTTGCTAAGTGATATAGATGCCGAGGAAAGTGGGGCCAATGCGGCAACCTCAATTCTCGGGTGATCTTCCACCACACGTGGTTGCTGATACCAGCGTCATTATTAATCTTAATGCCACTGGCGCGGCGTGCGAGATCATTCGGTCACTGAATGTCACGCTCCGTGCAAGTACGGTCGTGAGAGATGAGCTCATCCACGATCGGATTAGCGGGCGCAATGACGCCGATCTCGCTCAACAGCTGGTGCAGGAAGGACTGCTGCAGTTTGCTGAGTTTGACGAAAACAGTGGGGCGATATTTGAAAGCCTGGTCAGTGGCGCCGCGGAGACGACTCTGGATGACGGTGAGGCGGCGACATTGGCCCTCGCTGTATCGTCTCAGGGATTGGCAATCATTGATGAACGCAAAGCAATTCGCATCGCCACCCATCGCTTTCCAACTCTCCAGCTGCTCGCCACGGTGGACCTTTTGCGACTTGATCGCGTCCTTTTAGCGCTCGGAAACGAACGTCTCGCAAACGCCGTTATAAGCGGCCTGAAGGATGCACGCATGGCAATCCCTGAGCGACACCATGGTTGGATTGCAGACCTTCTTGGTGACCAGATTGTCGAGTGCCGGAGCTTGCCAGCGGCACTGCGCCGAGTACCGGCCTGATCGCTTCCAGCTTCCGTTTGTTCTCTTTGCGGTCTCAGACAGACAGTTGGGCATCGCAAACCAAGAGATCGTCTTCGACCATCGCGGAGAAAACGCCGAACCTTCAAGCTCTTCGGCCCAAAGCTGAGGCTGTGACTGCAAAGTTGTCCGTTCGACTTCCTTCAAGACCAATTACAAGGATTAGTATCTGGAATCTCGAAAGCCGGCCGTCCTCGTTTGCAAAGCGGACCCTCGGGGTGGCTCGCCAACGCCGGGGTCGGTAGACGCGCGGTCGATACCGACTTGCACTCGAGGAGGGTCTTTCCGACACCGTGCGTGTAGAGCGCCGAAATGGCCGCATCGAGGTCCGTTCCAGACGCTAGGCCAAGACCGGCACCATTGCGCGTGGCGTAGTCCAGGATCTCGTTGCGGCTACGCGCGATACCCTCTGCTAGGTAGTTGGCAAGCCGCGGCGTCAGCTGCTGCTGCCAATCGAACAGGATGCGCAAGGTGCGCGCGAGCGTGCCGATGTAGTGGGGGTTGGCTTCGAGATTGATATCGACGATGCCATGCTCGATGCTCGGCCAGAACTGCTCGGACCGGGTGATCTCCAGCGTGCGGCAGTGGAACAGGACTGCATCGCAATCGAAGAACGTGGTTTTGACTAGGTCGGTCAGCGAGTGGACCGTGACGTAGTCATTGCTGGCCGCCCATGTCGTCTGCAAGGCCCAGACGTCAAAATCGAAGCGGCCGTACCTCAAGCGGTACCCGCCGAACCGGTTACGCTCACCGCCCAATTGCCCGAGCAGCGCGTCCAATGCTCCAGGGGCGGCGTCAACCACGACATCGACATCCGACCTGAAGGAATTGCGGCCGTCGCGGGCGAAATCGCGTGGCAGGCCGCCGAAGATCGCACAATCCCCGACCGGACTCAGACGGTCGATAAGATCGCCGATGTCGTGCCCTTTCGGCCCTCGGATGAAGTCGGCGATGTCCGAGCTGAGACCGTGGTCCAGCATATGCTGGGATGTGGTCATGCCGCGCCCCGTGACCGCAGGTCTTTCAGCAGCGAGATCGCGAAGCCGTCCGTCATGCCTGACACCATGTCCGTCATCAGTTGCAGTTCACGATAGCGGATAGGCATGCGGTTGTCCGAAGCCTCAGCGACGCGGCGGTAATTCTCCGAAATTCGGGAATAGACATAGCTGTGAAGGGGCGATGTTCGCTTCGAGGCGATATCCAGCGGATCTTTCCGGTTGGTGATGGCTGCCCAGAAGATATCCATGAGTCCGTGAATCGTCTGATGGCCCGTCAGTTCAACCTCAAGCACCTGGCGGTGCGGGTAGATGTGCTTACCGGCGAATTCCTTGAGCAAACGCCATAGGCGTGCCGCTTTGGACACTGCCATCAGTTCCTTGTCGAACGTGCCGGCCATAATGGCGTCCAGGTTTGTCATGAACGCATCTGTCGCCGCAACGATCATCACACCAATCGCGTTGACCCGAAACATCTGCATTGTGATGTCGTCAAGCTCTGCCGCCGACAGGGATTTCTCGCGAAATTCTTGGTGCTGCTCCTTGGCCTTCTCGACTACTTTGAGAACGGACTCGTCCTCCTCTGCCTTGTGCATCAGGTAGCCGACGAGACGGTCGAAATTGACGAGCCCCTTCTTCGCGGCATCTTCAACATCGACGACGGAGTAGGCGATGTCGTCACAGGCTTCCATGACGAAGGTTAGCGGGTGGCGAATGCCTTCGGCAAGCCCGGTTTCAGCCCATACTTCCTTGGCGATGTTGGCTTCTGACTGGAAGAAGTTGAACTTCTTGCGAGCCAGCACCGACTTGTTCACCTTGTCTGAAGGACTGGGGTATTTCATTAGAGCTGCGAGGAACGCGTAGCTCATGTTGAGTCCGAAGTCATCGTTGACGATCTGCAGCCGGGTCAGCAGCCTGAAAGCTTGAGCGTTTCCTTCGAACCGAAGGAAATCTTCGCGCAATGCGGCGCCATCCAGGCCCTCAAAGATCTCTGGTCCCTTGGACTTCACCCAAGATTGGATCGCATCCTCACCTTGGTGACCAAAGGGCGGATTGCCTAGGTCGTGGGCCAGCCCGATCGCTTCCAGCAGGGCAGGGACGTTGCGCCCAGCATTTACGGATTCGGGCAAATTGAACTTGTCGGGATAGACGTGGACCAGCGCGGTACCGAAGCTGCGTGCCATGTTCGCTACTTCATGGCTATGGGTCAGGCGCGTCCGCACGCTGTCATGGGGGTCCAGTGGAAAAACCTGCGTTTTGTCCTGCATGCGTCGAACAGGTGTCGAGAACAGAATGCGGTCATGATCGCGCTCCAGCTCCGTCCGGTGTTCGGCAGTTTTGGCGGAGCGCTCGGCGGCCTTGCCCTTGGCCTTATCCTTGCGCCGTTGCGCATTGAGTAACTCTTCCCAATTTAGGTCAGCCAATGTCCGTTGCCCCTATCTTCGCTCCGGTATCGGCTCGGTGCTGCGATTCGTCAATTGGCAGAACCTGTTGCTGGAGAAACCACGCTAACAATGATCAAGCACAGACCATCATTGGCTCTCCACCCAATTGGCGCATCAAGTCCTATCGGTGATGTTCTCTATCTGTTCTAAATCAGAATAATCGTAGGGTCAACGGACCGCGATGTGGTCGCTCACGTTCTGGCGTCGAAAGTCTGGTTTCGGGAATCGCAAATGGGTGATGCTTCCGATAGGGTCGTCAGACGAATGGCGGCTTCGTGGTGCTGAGCCGGAAGCCGACGTTCCACACATGGCTAAACAGTGCCGCAATACGGATCGCAGTCCTTCGGCGCGAATGACTTATGGGGACAAAGAGCAAGGACGGCGCTTTCGGGCTCGATGTTCGCGTTACGTGCCTCAAAAGTCGCATAATTGGCAGAGTGGAACTCTCGCGTCTGCTGTGAGGTTCGGAATTATTTTTGCATTTCGCGGGGTTTACCATTCCGGAATTCAGGGCCGGCGGGTGTTCGGCCTATACGTTGAAAACAAGAGGGTTTTCAGGCCGAGGATAGGATTTCCTATCCAAGGACCGGGTTTACCAATGGCCACCCTGTAGCTCAGGCAGGAAACAGGAACGCAGCGGCGGGATCGAAATAGACCTGGCGGCATTGCGTCGAGTCATGCGATTGCATGGCGGTAGACGTCGGCCTGATGTCGATTTCCTGTCCGGTGGCGGTTTGCGCGACGATACGCCGGCGTTCTCCATAAAATGCGACGTCGACGATGTCGACGTTGAGTTCCGCGCTCGTCGGGCTCCGCTCCATGCCAAACGCTTCCGGCCTGATCATCAGCCTGGTCTTCTGGCCTTTGCCGAACGCGCCGTTGGCCCTGACGCCGGAGACGACCGAACCGTCGGCCAGCCGGATCGTTGCCGTGCCATCCTTGGTGTCGAGATGTTCGGCGGCAAGAAAATTCGAATTGCCGATGAAGCCGGCGACAAAATCGGTGGCTGGCCGCAGATACAGGTCTTCACCGCTGCCGGTCTGCTCGATGCGGCCGTCCTTAAACAGCGCGATCCGGTCCGACAGATGCAGCGCCTCCTCCTGGTCGTGGGTGACGTAGAGGATGGTGACGCCGGTCTCGCGGTGGATGCGGCGGATCTCGCCCTGGATTTCCTCGCGCAATTTCTTGTCGAGCGCCGACAAGGGTTCGTCCATCAAAAGGATCGGCGGATCGTAGGCCAGCGCACGGGCCAGCGCCACGCGCTGCTGCTGGCCGCCAGACAGGGCGCCCGGCAAGCGCTGGGCGAAGCTTTCAAGCCGCACCAGGGCCAGCATGTCGGCGACCTTCTTCTTCACCTCGGCCTCCGGCCGGCGGCGCACCCGCAGCGGAAAGGCGACGTTCTCGGCCACCGTCAGATGCGGAAACAGCGTGTAGCGCTGGAAGACCATGCCGATGTTGCGCTTGTGCGAAGGCACGGCAAGCAGCGATTTTCCTTCCAGCTCGACATTGCCGGAACTCGGATCCTGGAAGCCCGCAATCGCATAGAGCGTCGTCGATTTTCCCGAACCCGAAGGCCCAAGGAAGGTCAGGAACTCGCCTTTGGGTATGTCGAGCGTGACATCGTGCACGGCGGTGATGGCGCCGAACGCCTTGCGCAGATTGCGGATGGAGAGGAAGGGCTGGGTCATGTCCGGACCTTTCGCTGCAGCAGCGCCGTCACCACCATCAGGGCAAGCGTCAGTCCGACAAGCAGGCTGGAGGCGGCGGCTATGACCGGGCTCAGATCCGAGCGCAGGCTGCCCCAGATCTTGACCGGCAGTGTCTGCAGGCTGGGGCTCGCCATGAAGATCGCCACCACGACTTCGTCCCACGAGGCGAGGAAGGAAAAGATCGCGGCGGAAAAGATGCCGATGCGGATCGACGGCAAGGTGATCCTGAGCCTGGCCTCGAGCGGGCTGGCGCCGCAGACGATGGCTGCGTCCTCGATCGACTTGTCGAAGCCTTCCAGTGCGGTCGCGATCGGGATGATGGCGAAGGGCAGGGCCAGCACGGTGTGAGCGACTACGAAGCCGATGGTGGTGCCGCCGAGGCCAAGGCGCAGGAAAAAGGCATAGATGGCGATGGCGAAGACGACGACGGGCAGCACCATCGGCGTCAGCAGCAGGCCGCGCAGGATCTCACGCCCGGCAAACCGGCCGCGAACCAAGGCAAAGGAAGCAAGCAGGCCGATCACCACGGACAGGATCGCCGTCATGGTGGCGATCCTGGCGCTGGTCAGCGCGGCGTCGAGCCAGGCCGGGTCGGCAAACAGCTCCTGGTACCATTTCAACGTCCAGCCGGGCGGCGGAAAGGCCAGCCAGCGCGACGAGCCGAAGGAGAGCAGGACGATGAAGACGACAGGCAGCAGGAGAAAGCCGGCGACCAGCGCGGTGAAGCCGAGCAGGGCAATCTTCAGCCAGCCCATGCGGTCATAGTCGAGCAGCATCTCAGGCGCCTCCGCTCATGCGCCTGGCGCCGACAAGGCGCAGTTGCAGCGCGTAGAGCGCCATGGTGACGACAAGCAGGATGAAGGCGGCCGCACTGCCAAGCCCCCAGTTGAGCAGCGATTGGATCATCTGCGCGATCATTTCGGCCAGCATCATGTTCGAGGTGCCGCCGAGCAGCGCCGGGGTGACGAAGTAGCCGAGCGACATGACGAAGACCATCAGCCCGCCGGCGGCGATGCCGGGCAGCGACAGCGGCAAAAGGATGCGATGGAACGCCTGGAAGGGGCTTGCGCCGCACAGTGCCGCGGCACGCAGCGTCATCGGGTCGATCGCCCGCAGCGTGCCGACCAGCGGCAGGATCATGAAGGGCAGCATGATGTAGACCATGCCGATGGTGACGCCGGTGAGATTGTTGATGAGTGGCAGCGGCTGGTCGATGACGCCGATGGCCATCAGCGTCCGGTTGATGACGCCGGTGCGCTGCAGCAGCACCATCCAGGCATAGGTGCGGGTCAGGAGATTGGTCCACATCGACAGGATGATGATGCCGAAGACGATCGAGGCCAGCGCCGAGGGCATGATCGCCAGCATCCAGGCGACCGGGAAGGCGACGAGGACGGTGACGATCGTGACCACCGAAGCGACCAGGAAGGTGTTGAAGAACACCCGCGCATAGGTGCCGTCACCCAGCAGCGTCGCGTAGTTCTGCAGGCCGGGTTCGGGCTCCGTGACGCTGCGCAAGAGCAGGGCCAGGACCGGAACGACGAAGAACAGCACGATCAGGACCAGCGCAGGCAGCAGGCCGTTAAAGCCTGCCGGCATGCGAAATGTTGGTAGGCTCTGGCGTGTTTCGACCGACATGGCAGTGACCCGGGCTATGGGACGAGACAACGTGCGCCGTCTCGTTCCTTGCTGTTCAGAGGCAGGCTTATTTCGCCTGCCAGGCATACCAGCGCGTGGCGATCTCGTCGCGGTGCTCGGCCCAATAGTTCATGTCGAGGTTGATCTGTCCGTCGACATGGGCGTCCGGCAGCGCCTTCACCACATCGGCCGGCATCTCGGCCTTGGCCTTGGTATTGATGGGCGCATAGCCGCTGGCTTCGGCAAATTTCGCCTGGCCGGCCGGGCTGCTTGCGGCGGCGAGGAACTTCATCGCGGCGTCCTTGTTCTTGGCGCCCTTGGGCACCACCAGGACGTCGGCCGCCGTCAGGTTCTGGTTCCAGGAGACGCCGACATCGGCGCCGTCCTTTTCCAGCGCGAAGACGCGGCCGTTCCACAGCTGGCCGAAGGTCGCTTCGCCTGATGCGATCAATTGCTGCGACTCCGCGCCGCCGCCCCACCAGACGATGTCGGACTTGATGGTGTCGAGCTTCTTGAAGGCGCGGTCGAGATCGAGCGGATAGAGCTTGTCGGCAGGAACGCCATCGGCGAGCAGCGCGATCTCGATGACGCCGGGCGCCGACCATTTGTAGAAGGTCCGCTTGCCCGGGAATTTCTTGGTGTCGAACATGTCGGCCCAGCCGGCCGGGTTGCCCGAAACGGCGCCCTTGTTCCAGGCCAGCACGAAGGAATAATAGAAGCTGCCGACGGCATGATCGGTGGTGAAGCGCGGATCGAGATCGGCCTTCGGTACGGCGGTGAAGTCTATCGGCTCGAGCAGGCCATCCTTGGCCGCCTTGATTGCGAAATCCATCTCGACGTCGACGACATCCCAGTTGACGCTGCCAGCGTCGACCATCGCCTTCAGCTTGCCGTAGTCGGTCGGGCCGTCCTGCATGACCTTGATGCCGGATGCGGCCGTGAACGGTTCGGCCCAGGATTTGGTCTGCGCTTCCTGGGTCGTCCCGCCCCAGGAGGTGAACACCATGTCCTCGGCCTTTGCGGCCGTCGTTGCCAGAAGTGTCGTTGCCAGAAGTGTTGTTGCAAGAAGGCGGGCAAGGACGCCGGTGATGATCAGTTTCATGTCGTTCTCCTCTGTTTGTTTTCGTTGTTTGCTGTTTGCGACCGGCGTTTTCGCCTTGATCGCGTTTCCCCGGCCTGCGGCGCTTACCGCATGACGAAAGGATCGGGAATCGGGTCGTCCGAGGTGCGTATCCAGACCGATTTCGAACGCGTGTAGTCGCGGATCGCGTCCATGCCGCCCTCGCGGCCGAGGCCCGACTGGCCATAGCCGCCAAACGGAACCAGCGGCGAGACGGCGCGATAGGTGTTGACCCAGACCACGCCGGCATGGATGCCGCGCGCCATGCGGTGGGCTTTGGCGAGATTGGTGGTGAAGACGCCGGACGCCAGGCCGAACGGCGTGTCGTTGGCAAGCGCGAGCGCCTCGCCTTCCGTATCGAAGGCGAGCACGCTGAGCACCGGACCGAACAGTTCCTCGCGCACACAGGGCAGGCCGGTATTGTCATTGGCATCAATGATCGTCGGCGCGTAGTAGAGGCCGTTTTCATGGCCGGCAGGCCGTTCGCCGCCGGTGACCAGCCGTCCGCCCGCGGCAAGGCTTGCCGCAACGATCTTCTCGATCCAGTCGCGCTGGCGCGATGTGGCAAGCGGCCCCATTTCGGTTGCGGGATCCTGCGGATCGCCGATCTTGATCGCTTCTGCCTGGCGCTTGAGCCGGGCGAGGAATTCGTCCTTCGCCGAACGCTCGACCAGCAGGCGCGAGCCGGCGACGCAGCTCTGCCCGGTGGCGGCGAAAATGCCGGCGACGACGGCGTTGGCGGCACTGTCCAAATCGGCATCGGCAAACACCACGACCGGGCTTTTGCCGCCCAGTTCGAGCGTCGTGTAGGCGAGATTTTCCGCTGTGTTCCTGACGATCTGCCGGGCGGTTGCCGGACCGCCGGTGAAGGCGACGCGGGCGACGAGCGGATGGCTGGTCAGGCGGTGGCCGCAATCATGGCCGAAGCCGGTCAGGATGTTGACACTGCCAGCGGGAAAGCCGGCCTCATGGACGAGTTCGGCGAAGGCGAGCAGCGGGGCGGGGCCATCTTCCGATGCTTTGAGGACGACGGTGCAGCCTGCGGCAAGCGCCGGCCCGAGCTTGACGGCGGACAGGAAGAGTTGCGAATTCCACGGCACGAGCGCTGCGACGACGCCGATCGGTTCGGGCCGGATCGTTACTTCCATATCCGCCTTGTCGATAGGGACGAACGCGCCTTCGTGCTTGTCGGCCAGCCCGCCATAATAGCGGTAGTAATCGCCGACATAGGCGATCTGGGCGCGGGTCTCGCGGATGATCTTGCCGGTGTCGCGCGTCTCGAGTTCCGCCAGCCGGCCTGCATTGGCGACCACCAGGTCGCCCAGCCGCACCAGCAGCTTGCCGCGAGCCGTCGCCGTCATCGCCGCCCATGGGCCGGAGCGCAGCGCCTGGTGAGCGGCTTCGACGGCGCGGTCGACGTCGTCAGCCGATGCGGCGGGCATTTTTGCCCATGCCGTGCCGGTCGACGGGTCGATGCTGTCGAAAGTCGCGGCCGCGTCCTCGAAGCGGCCGTCGATATAGTTCCTGAACTGAGCGGCGCTCATCGCGATCCCGCTTTCGGTTCGGCAAAAGCCGGCATCACCCTGTCGATGAAGAGCTGCAGCGATTTCTTCTTGCGCTCATGGGAGAGGCCGCTGTCGATCCAGATCGAATACTGGTCGTAGCCGAGCGCCTCATAGGCCTTCAGCCTGGCGATCACCTCGTCGGCTTCGCCGATGACGAGGTTCTGCCGGATCTTGTCCGGCGCATATTGCGGCATGGCCGCGATCTCGGCCTCGGTCAGCGCCTCCAATATGCCTTGGCGCACCGGCTTCTTGTTCTGGAACCAAGCGCCGAACTGGCAATAGAACTTTGACAGGTCCTGCGCCAAGCGGTCGGCATCGACCGCGTCCTCGGCGACGAATGTATGCATCAACAGCATGATTTCCGGCCGCGCTATGTCGGGGTGGGCAGCACAGGCGGTGTTGAAGCGCTCCATCAGGCTGGTCACCTCGCCATCGCCAGAGGCCAGCGGCGTCACCTGCACATTGCATTTGCTGGCCACCGCAAAGTCGTGCGAATTGGGATCGCGCGCGGCCACCCAGATCGGCGGATAGGGCTTTTGCAGCGGCTTGGGCGACGAGGTGGTCGGCGGGAACGACCAGAACTCGCCGGAAAGCTCGAAATCGCCATCCCACAGGCCACGGATCGCCGGCACCATCTCGCGCATGCGCTGACCGGCGCCCCAGGCCTCGAGGCCGGGAAAAAGCCGCTGGTATTCGTAAGCGTAGGCGCCGCGCGCTATGCCGACGTCGAGGCGGCCGCCGGAGATGACGTCGGCCATCGCCGCTTCGCCGGCAAGCTTGATCGGGTGCCAGAACGGCGCCACGATGGTTCCGGTGCCTAGCCGGATACGCCTGGTCTTGGCGGCGAGCCAGGCGATGTTGATGAACGGGTTCGGCGAGATGGTGAATTCCATGCCGTGATGCTCGCCGATCCAGGCGGTCTCGAAGCCTGCCTCTTCGGCCTGCACAACCAGCTCTTCCAGTTCACCGACAAGCTCGGAATGCGGCTTGGCCAGATCCGAGCGCTCCATGTGGACGAACAGCGAGAATTTCATCAGCGTCACCCGCGACCAGTAAGAGCTTGGGAAGATGCAGCCCTGGCGAGCGGCCGGACTTCGCCTTCGACCTCGTTGCCGACATAGACGCCGAATGCATCTTCCGTGCGTTCGCGGACATAGCGGGTCAGCATGGAACGAACCGCGGGATCGGCGATCCTGAGATCAACGATATGGTCGATGTCGACAAGCCGGGTCTGGCGATCGCCGGAAGAGGGCGCGGTAACCGTTCCCCGGTAGTAGACGTGCGAGCGCGACGGATCGGCCGCGTCGTCCCACACCGCAAACAGGAAGCCGAGCTGTGCGTCGACAGCCTTGGCGGCGAGGCATCCCTTGAGGCTGCGGGCATCCTTCGGCGAGCCCAGCCCGCGCCCGGCCGGCAATTCGTGGAAACCGTCCGGTGTTTCGAAGAACAGCACTCGACCTTCATTTTCGAGGATGGCGCCGACTTCGGTCCCATGCGGTGCAGCAGCCAGCGCTTCCTGGCTGAGGCCGGGCGTGACATAGGTGCCGCGGCAATAGCCGAGCGGCTGCGCGCCATTGTGGGTGAAATCCCGGACGCGGCCGATCAGGATCGAATGGTCGCCGGCGTCGACCAGTTGTTCCATGCCGCAGTCGAACACGGCGAGGGAACCGTCGATCAGAGGATTGCCGGTTTGCCCGGATTTCCAGGCAACGGCAGCGAATTTGTCCGCGGCCTTGGAGGCGAAGATGCCGGATTCGGCCTTCTGGCTCTCCGACAGGATGTTGATGGCGAAGCCTTTCGATGTCGAGAAGGCGCTGTGCCCCAGCGCCTTCTTGGCGATGCAGACAAGCACCAGCGGCGGCTCGAGCGAGACCGAGGTGAAGGAGTTGGCGGTGAAGCCGCGCGGTTCGCCTTCCGCGCCGATCGTGGTGACGATGGTGACGCCGGTCAGGAACGAGCCCAGCGCCCGCCTGAATTCGCCGGGATCAAATGCAGGAGCGGTCTCCGTTTTGGCGGAAGCGTCTTTCTCCGCATCGAGAAAAGCCGTGATGTGTTGAGTCACTTTTTCTGGCGAAGCGATTGTCATCATGTGCCTTTCGCCGCTGAGGACCAAACACTGGCCGCGCGGTGCAAGGCGGGCCATGGCCGCCGACATGGCGGGCGTGGAATTCCTGTCCTCCGATCCGGTGATGAATAGGGCCGGCGCTGCAAGCTCGGCTAGGCGATCGACATGCCGGGTATCGGCGTGAGCAAAGAGGCGATAGGTGCGAGCGTACCCCTCGGGGTCAACGCTTGCCAGCGCCAGGCGCGCTGTTTCGGCGGCGTCGGCGAGCGTGGCCGGGATCGGATCACCGAACCAGCGGGCAAGTGTTGCGGCGATGGCGGAAGGGTCGCCGTTGCTGCCGAGTGCCTCAGCCCGTTCACGCACAGCTTGCGCCAAGGCCTCAGGACGACGGAAAACGCCGTTGAGGCAAACGACGGAGCTGACGCGCGGCGGCTCGCGGAGGGCGATTTCCAGGGCCACCAGCGCCCCCATGGAATGGCCAACGATCGACACGGAAGCGAAACCGAGATGGTCCAGCAGACGAAGCGCCTGGTCGGCAAAATCGGACAGTGCGGCGTTTTCCGGCGGCAAAGGCGAATTGCCATGACCGAGCATGTCGATGGCGACCAGGTCGAAACGGTCCTGCATCAAGGCGATCTGCGCCTGCCAGATCGCCGCACTCATGCCGACACCATGGATGAGCAGGACCGGCGCGCCCGAGCCGGCCCGGATGAAGCCGGTGCCGTCGGCAGTGTTGCTGCGGACTGTTGCACCAGCCTCAGCCATGCAGATCCCCGACCTCCTTCAGATCCTGATAGCGGTCGCCGATTCGATGGTGCGGGCGCCCGCCAATGGAGGCACCGAGCGCCACCACCAGTTCGTCCGGCGCCGGCGCGTCGCCGATCTGGAAATGCACTGTCAGATAGTGGGAGCGTCGGCCCTCGTCGTTCTTGTCCATCAGCGGGATCATGATCGGGGTGTTCGGCCCGCCACGCAGATTGGTGAAGGCAAGATAGGTCTTGGCGCCAACGGCACGGCGATAGTGATTGCCAAAATGGAGCGTGTGGATCAGCGCCGAGGCGTGCTCGATCTCGCCCGAAGTACCGCAGATCGCGGCCTTGCCGTAGCCTTCGATTGCCTCGCCCGAACCGGCGACGGCGATGATCTCGTGGGTCAAGATCTCTCCGAGCACCGGGGCGATGGCGCGGATCTCGGGTGAAAGATCCTCGGTGAAGCCGCGTCCGGCCCAGGGGTTGGTCAGCACCGCCGCCACGCCGATCAGGCGCAGCGGGCGAGGCGCTGCTTTTCCGCCTTCGATCAGCGTGTTCTCGATGTAGGTGACGATCTTTCGAATGGCCGGTTTCATCAAAACCTCGGTCTGCATGGGCGATCAGGCACCTTTGCCTCTGTGACATCTTATGGTATACCATACTATGGTGCGCCTTGAGCCTTGTCAACCGGCCATGGAATCTGTTTTTGTGGCCGCGCGAGGAAGCGGAGAGAAAATGTCGGATGATACCCTGCGGATTGACCGCTCTGCCAAGACGTTGCGGACGCTGGCGCTGGAGCGCATGCGCGAAGCGATCATGGATTTTCATTTCCAGCCCGGCGAAAGGCTGGTCGAGCGGCCGCTTTGCGACCAACTTGGCGTCAGCCGTTCGGTAGTACGCGAGGTTTTGCGCCAACTTGAGGCGGAAGGCCTGGTGCAGATGATACCGGGCCACGGACCCGCTGTTGCGAAGCCCGATCTCGGCCGCACCGACGAGATCTATGAACTCAGGGCGCTGCTGGAGGGAATCGCGGCGCGCGCCTGCGCCCTGTCGGCGACCGACGAACAACTGGCGACGCTGGAAAGGGCCCTGGCGGACCTGTTCGAGGCGTGGGCATCCGGGACGCCGCCGGCGGTGATGCGCGCAACGACGAAATTTTACGAAGCGCTGTTCGAGGCCGCCGACAAGCGTGTCGCCTGGGAAATCGTCAGCGGATTGAATGTCCGCATCAATCAGCTCCGCTCCATGACCATCGCCTCGGCCAACCGGCGCGAGCCGGCGATCGCTGAAATGACCGAGATCATGGATGCTATCAAGTTGCGCCACCCTGACAAAGCTGAGGCGGCCGCCCGACATCATGTCGAACAAGCCTGGTCTATCGCGCAACAGTTGTTGCGCTCGAGGTGAGGTCGTCGTTGCTGGGAAGCTCCCATGACTGCCTTGTTCTACTTCGCCTGTCGCTTCTCATGGGAATGGGATGGCTAACACGCATTACTCGACAGCCAAAATTGCTGTTGCTTGCAGCTATTCTTCGGAGTCCTATTTCACTCAGCCGTATCGGTCGTTCTCAGGGGGTGACGTCGAACGACTGGCGACCTGAAGTCCCGATCCTGGAACTGAAATGTTCGTCCAACCGAGCTCATGCCTGTTGTCAATGTCCTCGGTCGCGGAACAGCGTGTTGGCCTGCTTGAGGATTTGCTCGCCCGCATTCCTGCCGGGAGGCCTGTGATCCAGACACCTACGGACCTTTGTCGCCGACGATCAAAATGCCCCACCGCTATGTCGGGTCTCACTGTGATTTCGTCGTCCGCAACATCCCGCCTGCACAGCTCTGGACTTACCGACTAGCAGTCTGAGGCGCGGGAGCTCGGACGACAGCGGGCATTCCGCAAATCGTGCTGAAGGACAGGACGGTGGTTGTCACGAAATTCGCATCGATGGCGCTTTTGTTGCCGCCACCG
Organism: Mesorhizobium caraganae; assembly: GCF_016836705.1. Classification (GTDB taxonomy): domain Bacteria; phylum Pseudomonadota; class Alphaproteobacteria; order Rhizobiales; family Rhizobiaceae; genus Mesorhizobium; species Mesorhizobium caraganae. The sequence goes on from NZ_JAFCGY010000008.1 coordinate 102,598, forward strand.
CTTTTGCGGACGCAGCTGTGCCTTTTAGCGCTCACTCATCGGCTATGTACACCGCCCTGTGGACAACAGACAGAGAAGCCACCACGGCCGCGCAAATCTCGTGACGGCGTCTCGATACCGGGACCGGCCCGCCATTTCTCGGAGGCGATCCGTGCCGGTGCCTGGCTTGGATCGTGCCATCTATCTCCTGAGCGCGTCATGGTCGTCGTCCCTTTCACCCGGCGAACCTCCCGATCGCCGGACCCTTGATGAAGATTTCCCTCTGGAAAGTGACGTCTTTTTAGAGCGTGACGGTCTGCGCCGTCTTGTCGTACTTGGCATGAATCGCGATTCCCTGCCGCTAGCGGCGAAGCGCTGTCACTCTACCGTGCGACAGCCTTGGGAACCACGACAGGCGAACCACAATAGTAATGTTTAGGCTGAAGACTTTTCAGCGGACCGTGAACAAAGGTTGGGAGTTCTTCCGCTCCCTGCGCGGCCCCTCGAACCCGCTTGCTTTGGAGAACGGAGGTCCTTTGTCAGCCGTTCCCGTGTTACCGGCAAACCGCCCTAAACGGTCACTCGCTGTCATTTGCCTGAATGCTTCAAGAGCTTCCCGAACAAAAACAGCTTGCCTTCGCGCACCCTGTCCTTCAAGCGACTTCTCATTTGCAGTGTGCCACGATCGCACTGGCCAGCATGCAGCCCGTTCCACGCATCGAGCGGCAAGGCGCAGCGTGTTGAGGTTCAAGATGTAAGGCCGGCGGCCTGGCCCGGAACTTTTTCAGATTACCCGAGGTCAAACACGAACAGTAGCCTTTCGTCTCGGCGGACGGCGTCGTTCTGGAGTCTCGTCCTGACCCGCTGGTTTCGAGATTCCGAACACCCCGGCATCGCCAGCCGTCGCTCCACCACCTCAATCCCGTTTTACCAACGTCACGTTTGAAGTCCTGGAAACGACCCTTGGCGACGCGTTCCCGGTCGTCGACGCGGCGTGCGGGCCGGGTTCCATGAGCCGAAGCCTTCTAGACCGGTATCCGCGTGCGTTGTCGACGCGGATGTCATGGGTAACGGATGTTCTACCACGTTGCCCGCTGTCGCCTTGTCTGTGATTGACGTTCCGCGTTCGATCGAGCGAAGCAGGGGCGCCTGATTGCGGCCTCTGGTGAAATAGTGGAGCACGAACGGCCTGCCTTGCCGTTCCAGGACACGCGCCATTGCCAGGAGCGGGGTTATGCCGATACCCCCTGCGAGCAGCCAGGTTGGCCCGGCGCTATCCTTAGCGCGAAATGATTTCGCGGATGCGAAACGGGCAATTCGCCGCCGATAGTGACCGCGTCGTGAATCCAGGCCGAGCCGCCCCGGCCCGCCTCCTCGCGCTTCACTGCGATCGCGTAGTGGCTCAGGTCAGTTGGATCGCTGCATAGCGAATTTGCCGCACTCTTCTGTCTGGCAGATGCACGTCGACATGGGAACCAGGATCGAACGGTGGCAAAGAGGACTTTCGAGGATGTCTCAGTGAAATGAGCTGCACGTCGCCCGGCTCCGGCGGATATCCGCGACAATCAGCTTCATGATGATGCGAGGGGATGCCATGTCGGGTCACTCCTCAAGCGGAACAATCGGGTCGCCAGGGCGGATTATGCCGCCGACCTCTATGGCGCAGTTCAGGCCAGAGCGGTTGAGCAGCCCCGCGTATAGGCCAGGAATGCCAAGAAGCTCCTCGATGTACTTACAGGGAAAGTTGAGACGGGCTGCTCTGAGAACGGCCTCGCCAACGCGGAAACGCTTCCCGATGAGATGGTTGACCGGCACGCCTCGCGTGGTCAGGTTGCGGCGATGATCCTCTGGAGCGAGCTTGGCCTTGAACCAGGATTTTTGGGTTCACCTCGCTCAATCGCTTCCAGGACCTCGACTTCGATCAAAGTAACTTCGCGGACGTCGGGCTTGGGAGAATAAGTCCCGGTTCCCAGGAAGTATCGGTCGCCCACGATGCCCCGCCCGGCAATGAGTTGCGCTTGGTGCAACTCCTCCATTTCATAGGAAGCCGCGGGTGCGACATGGATGTGCAGCAGCCGGCCGTTCCAAGTCACCATGGTTCTCCCAAAAACTTGTGCTCGCTGAGGTCAAATAGTCGATTTTCCAATGCGCCCGGCACTGTCGATCCGAATGAGCAAGAGCTGATGTTGGAGCTGCTGCTCGGCGTACCTGTAGGACGCCGGCGATCAGGCTTTGGTCCGTTCAGCTTTCGCGTCTGCTGCCAAAAGCATGGCATCACCCATCTTAGGCTCCCCTCGAGCCTTCAATATCTCGCCGGCGCTACGAATGTCGCGTTCCTCTTTGTTCTGGCTGAGCTTTGACTTGCCGACGAGCCTCGTGATCTCGATCTCAATGCCGACAATCGCCTTGAGCAAAGTGTCGATGAACTCTTTTGGGCTGTCCGTCATCTTCCAGGGCACAGTCTGCCCGGCCTCGTGAGTCCTGGTCAGCCGCGCCACCATACCGCGGACGTAGCGCTCGTCATCGCGAATGGTAACGCGCCCATAGGCATGCGCGACCAAGTAATTCCAGGTCGGAACCTCTTTGTGAAAATCGTGCTTGCTCGGATACCAGTTGGGAGAGATGTAGGCATGCGCTTCGCGGAAGATCACCAACGCTTCGTCGCCGGTTGCGATGTCCTGCCACACGGGGTTGGCCCGTGCCACGTGGGAGTGCAATACCCCGAGCTGCCCCTGGTCCTTGCTCAGTTCGAAGGGAATGTGGTTGGCGTCCAGCCCGCTGCCGCCATTCGTAACCAGAATGCCGAGAGGGTTCCTCTCGATCAGGCTGTGCAGCACCTCGGTGTTTGACTCGGCAAAATGACCAGGGACGTACATGGGATTCCTTTTGCGTCAGAATTGGAGCGGCAGAGCTAGTGTCGAACGGTGATTTCCTGTTCAGATTTCGACCATGTCGAAGTCGCTCTTGGCCGTTCCGCAATCGGGGCAGATCCAGTCGTCGGACACGTCTTCCCAACGGGTGCCGGGCGGGATGCCTTCCTCTGGCCACCCGTCGCGCTCGTGGTAGACGAAACCACAGAGCGTACAGACCCAACTCCTGTATTGAAGCCCTTTGGCGATAGCTTTGGGAGCCGCTTCAGCAGGTTCATTCATAGCGTGTGTCAGGCCTCAACATGGTCCGGCAGGATCTCGCATTGGTAATACCCTGCCCAACATCTGGACCATTGAGAAGGGCCAGTTAGCGGAATTCAAAACAGTCCAGTTGCTTGAATTGCCGCGATTTCTTGGTCGGTTGAAATATCCGACCAGCCTTCAACAAGGGGGCTCATCAACTCTCCGCGGGCCCTATCCCGTGATTTCGCTCGGCAGGTCTTTGAGCATTTCAGCTACTTGATGTCTTGCTGCACCGGGCAGGGGCAGGATCGGACGGGGTGGTTCGCCCCGGCAGATGTCCATCATGTCGGCGAGCGCGTAGACAACCCGCAAGCTGGAAAATTGCTTGAACAGATTCCAAACAGGGGCGAGAGAGGCGTCGACGCGGCGGGCTTCGTCGGCATTGCCCTGCCGGGCTGCCTTCACGATCTGTTGGCATGGGCGCGGAAATAGGCCACCCAGCACGCTGTGCCAGACATCAGCCCCGGCGATCATGGCTTCGGCCGCGTACCAGTCTCCGCTATAGCCGATAGAAAAACTCCCTGGGACGAGAGTGCGCTGTTCAGCAAGATGGCGTGCGGTCTCTTCGGAACCTCCACCTGGGTTCTTGATGCCGACGATGCCAGGCACTTTGGCAAGCCGCCCGACAAGCTCTGGAGTAAACCGAAAATGGGTCGTGCCGGGATTGTCGTAGATTACGATCGGCAGGCTGCTTTCGTGAGCCACCGTGACGAAATGACCAAACACCTCATCATCGGTTAGCGGGATATAGGACACAGGCGCCAGCAATCCAGCGACTGCTCCGATGGCCTTTGCGTCCTGCGCCAGCTTTACCGCATCGTCTGTTCGCAGTGCGCCTATTCCGACCAGGATAGGCGTTCGCCCGCCAGCCTCGCCCACTGCCACTTCCAAAGCACGCCGCCGCTCTTGCCGTGTCAGATAGATGTACGTGCCAGTGCTACCGAGCAGGCCGATGGAGTCGACACGCACCTCGACCAGACGTGCCACCAGCCTTTTCAGACCGATCTCATCGAGGTCGCCATTGCTGGCGGTCGGGGTGATCGGAAAGGCAGACAGTCCGGCTGGGATGGTCATTTCGGCATACTCCACGGGTTTGATGTGACAGACGCGAAGTCGACAGTCCGCATTGCCAGGCGCATTGGGGATACATCGGAGCTGGGCCAGAATCTAAGGAACTCAGTCCTGGAGCTAGTCCTGCATCAGTCGTTTCCTGCCATGCCAGGCCAGTAGAAACCGTCAGGTGTAGGACGCCTGCCGAAAATGGCTTGTCCCACCCGCACCACGCTGGCTCCTTCCTCGATCGCTTCCTCGAAGTCTCCCGACATCCCCATGGAGAGCTCAGTCAGCGCGGAATTGCGCCGCACAGCCTCGTCCCGAAGGCGGCCTAGAAGCTGGAAGCATGGTCGAACCTGCTTCATGTCGCTGCTGAAGAGCGCCAAGGTCATCAGACCGCGAGGCCGGAGGCGCGGGAATTGGTCAAGCGTGTCGACGAACGACAGCAGCGCGTCGGGGTGCAAGCCAAACTTGCTCTTTTCGCCAGAGGTGTTGACCTGAATGTAGATGTCGAGGAAACGGCCCTCGCGTTCGAGCTGCTTGTTGAGGAGATCGGCCAGTCGCAAGCTGTCGAGGGCATGGAACTCACGGGCAAATCGAGCGAGATATCGGACCTTGTTGGTTTGCATATGCCCGACGATGCTCCAGTCGATTTCGAGATCGGCGAGCGTCTCGCGTTTGCCGATGGCTTCCTGGATTCTGTTCTCCCCGAAGGATCGAATGCCAGCCTCAAAGGCGAAGCGCAGGATATGGGCGGGCACTGTCTTGGTAACCGGGAGCAGGCGGACGACAGTGCGGTCTCGCCCGGCACGCTTGCAAGCCCCAGCGATGCGCTCCTCCACCGCAGCCAGGTTCGCCTTGAACTTACCAAGCGGATCAGCCCCGAATCGATCCACGTCCTTCGCCGAGAGCACGGGAGTCGGTGCAATCAAACCCTGCGCTTGGGCTGTCATCATAAGACAGCCATGGCTTGCCGCAGGTCAGCCATAAGATCTTCCGGTTCCTCCAGGCCCACGGAAAGTCGGATGAGATCTTCGCCGACACCCTCGGCGAGGTGGGCATTCTTGCGAATGGACTGGCGCGCGCGGGTAAGGCTAGCCGGATGGCAGATGAGCGAGTGGGCGTCTCCAAGGCTGACGGCGCGGGTGACCAGACGCAGGCGGTTCATCATCGTCCGGGCGCCCTCGTACCCGGCGCGCAGCCCGAATGCCAACATGCCGGACCCGTTCGACATCTGCTTCCTGGCCACCGCGTGCCCAGGATGAGATTCGAGGAACGGATAGCTCACCCAAGCCACGGCGGGATGCCCGTCCAGCATGCGTGCAATTGCGAGCGCGGCCGCGCTGTGCCTTTCCATGCGGAGTGTCAGGGTTTTCAAGCCACGCAAGATCAGGAACGAGGCCAGCGGCGAAAGTGTCGCGCCAGTGATGTAGCGCAGGCCGGTCTCATGCAACTTGTGAAGGGTCTCGGCGTCGCCGAGCAGCGCCCCGCCCAATGCGTCGCCATGGCCGTTGATATATTTTGTAAGCGAGTGAAGCACGATATCGGCACCATGCTCGATCGGTCGCTGGAGTGCCGGCGAGGCGAAGGTGCTGTCGACGGCGACCTTGACGCCCCGCGCATGGGCGCGTGCCGAAATGGCTGCGATGTCCAGGATGCCGCTCAGGGGATTAACTGGCGTCTCGAAATAGACGAGACGGGTGCGGTCGGTAATTGCCGCATCGAGGTTGGCGGGATCCGACAGATCGACCGATACCACTTTTATGCCGAAGCGGGGCAACGCTTCCTCGACCATGGCGATAGTGTTGACATAGAGCGTCTTGTGGACGATCAGCTCGTCGCCTTGCGAGAGCAGGGAAAGCATGAGAGCGCCGACGGCCGCCATCCCGGTGGCGACTGCCAGACCGGCTTCGGCGCCCTCCAGGCTGGCGAGCCGCTGCTCGAGCATCTCGGTGGTCGGATTGTGCTCGCGGCCGTAAAGCTTGCCCCCCAGAGCAGCTGCGGCATCGTTCGCCTCGACGCTGGGAAAGCCATAAGTTGAAGTAAGAAACACCGGCGACTGGAGGGCGTTGGAGAAGCCTGTCGGATCGTAGCCGTGATGGATTGCGCGCGTTGCAAAGCCTAGATCAGGCTCGTCATGGTCCATCCGATCCGTCGCATGATCGAGTTCTTCGTTGCTTTTGGTCACGGTCTTTTTCCTCTTGGCCTGCACAGAAAATAGCTGCAAACTGGATATCTAAGCACGTCCAGTTGCGGAGATTTTGCATGGTCCAGTTGCCCGAAGCGTCCAAGAAGGGTCGAGCTGGAGCAATGGGTGCAAGGCAGATTTACGAGGCGCTGAAGGACCAGATTGTCCGAGGTGTCTATGGTTCGAATGGCCTGCTGCCGTCCTCGCGAGGCCTTGCTGCCGAACTCAGCGTCTCCAGAACGACGGTAACGGCCGCCTACGAACAATTGGCGGCTGAAGGCTTTGTAGACCTCCGCCAGGGTGCGCGCCCACGCGCCATGCCCGCGGCGCTAGGGCAACTCAGCGCCAAAAGATTCCAACGACAACATTCAAGCGGGCATTTGTCCAGTTACGGAGAGCGGCTAAAATCCATTCCTCCAAGGCCCAGGTCGCTTCCGCGGAGCCTGATAACGGATTTCCGCTATGGCGATCTGGCTCCGTCAGATTTTCCAGTTCTCGCCTGGAAGCGAGCTGTCGTCGCCGTGGTGACGCAACGGCGGGATCGGCTTGCGTATGACGATCCGAGAGGCTCGCTAAGGCTGCGGACGGCGCTGCAGGGGTATCTTTGGCGGGCGAGAACCCTGCGGTGCAACCTCGACCAGATCATTGTCGTCAACGGCTCGCAGCAGGGGCTCGATCTTTGTGCAAGGCTCCTGCTGGAGGCAGGCGACCGGTTCGTCATCGAGAATCCCTGCTATGCCATGGCAAGAAACATCTTCTCCGCGACAGGAGCCAAACCGATCTCGATCGCGGTCGACAAGGACGGGATGAACACGAACCTGCTGACGGGGGGGGAAGCGCGGCTCGCCTATGTCACACCCTCCCATCAATTTCCCCTAGGGGGCGTGATGCCAATCGGGCGCCGCCACCAATTGCTCGCCTGGGCCCGGCGAGCCAACGCATATGTGATCGAGGACGACTACGACAGCGAATACCGATACGATATCAGCCCCGTGCCGCCGCTTCACGGGCTCGAGGACAGCGGCAATGTCATCTATCTCGGTACGGTCTCAAAAACGCTCTCGCCAACCCTGCGGATCGGGTATCTGGTCGTGCCGCCACAGCTACAAGACGTGTTTGCAACCGCCAAGCAGCTTGTGGACCGGCATACGCCGCTCTCCGAGCAGGAGGCGCTTGCCACGATGCTGGAGAGCGGGATCTATGAAAGTCACGTGCGCAAGATTCGCCGTCGAAACAACGAACGGCGGGAAACGCTTCTGAACGCACTCCACTACAAATTCGGCGATGGAATTGATGTCGTGGGAGCGGACGCAGGGCTACACATTGTGGCCTGGCTTCGAGAGCTGCCGCGGTCAATGACCGGCGAACTGATCGAGAAGGCATTGAAGATTGGGATTGGAGTCCATTCGGTGATGCCGCTCTACGATCCAGCCGTTTCCGAGGGCCAGCCAGACTACGTCGGCTTGGTCATGGGATATGCGGCTTTGGACACGCGTCAGATCGAGCGCGGCGTCCATTTGTTGAGGCAGGCAGTCGATCAGATGCGCAAGTGATCGAGCGTCGCGCTCCGAAATTCTCGTTGGGAGCGGAGGTCGCTAGCGAAATCGAGATGCCCCTTTTCGATGGCGATCAGAGTAGCAGCCGGGCTTCTCGTCATTGACGAATACCTAGGCGAAGCGATTGTCCGCCCCTCAGGCAGCGTCCGGCCAGATGCACCGCCGGCACAGACGAGCTCGATAAACGGGGAACTGCAATTGCCAATCTGCGCCCGCGGCCAATAGCTGCCGCTATCTGAAGTGCATTCACATATAGTTGGGAATTGCCTCTCCGAGGATGACCTGCAATGTCCCCTTTCTTCCTACATGAGTATTTGAACAGCCAGGAATGCTATCTCCACTGCGGCAATGACGTAGATCAATGCCAACTCGAATTCGCTCAAAATCAGGTTTTCGTCAGACGATGGTCCTGCGCTCATTGGCGAGTGAGGGCAAGCTATGTATCCGATAGCTCTTGCAATCATTGAACTACGCTCAATTCAGGCCTTAGCCTGCTTTCAACAGGAAGATGGCGGGCGCAGCCAGAAGCAATCCTATTCCCTGGATACTGGAAGGACGTTCATGAAGGATTGCAATTGCCAGCAAGATCGTTGCTCCAGGATAAAGCGACGCGATCGCAGAGGTTTCGGCCAAGCCCCCTGTGGCGAACGCTATCATCAAAAGCAGGTTTGCCGTTCCATCAAGCAGCCCCGCCGCAACGGCCATTCCCAAGCTGCGCGGCTTAAACGAGCAACTTCCACGCCTCAGGGCGAAAGCAGCTACAGCCAGGAAGGCTGTGGCCCGAATAGCCAGGACGCCTCTAACTCCTGCGCCAGCAGCGTCAACCTGATCGAGGCCGATATAGAATATGGCCAGACCAAGCCCGGCCACGATTGCGACGATCACGCCCGAACGGTTTTGGACAGCCTCGCGTTGCCCGCCGAGTCCCGACAGCAACACGGCGCTAAGGCACGCGGCCACGAGTCCTATAGCCAGGTGGCCTGTCAAAGCCTTGCCCGTCAGGACATCGACGACGGCTGGCACGGTGATCGCGACGATCGCGGTGATTGGGGCGACCTCCGTCATCCGGCCTTCGGCCAGGGCACGGTAAAGCAGCGAGACGCCGAGCGCGAAGCCCAACCCGGCACAGAGACACCATAGCAGCGGGAGGGAAACGCCCGATGTTTCGTCGAGACAGTAGGCTGCCATCCCAAGCACGGGAAGGCCAGATCCAAGCGCCACTAGAACGACCGCACGCCAGTCCAAGCGTCGTGCTGCCACGCCACCGAGAAAATCACCGGCGCCGAATGCCGCCGCGGCGAGGCTCGCTGCCACCACGCTCATGCGCGGGATACCGCGCGATGGCTGGTGCCCGCAGCTTCAGCTGCATTCCTCCACCGGTTGGGAAGTAGTGTCTTTGGCAGCGAGACGATTGCCTCTGTAATGCCAGTTATTTGCCGCATCGATTTTGATCCGTTGCTAGGGAAGTACCTGAGAGGCCAAAATATTCGTGTGCTCGTGGATTGAGACTACTTGCGAATGACTGAGGACAGGACAAACGCCGTCAGCGTATCCCGCACGCCAGGCAGCTCGGAAAGCTGTTGCCAGATTTGACGAATGCGATCGGCTTCGGGCGACTCGACCCTCACCAACAGGTCGAAATCACCCGTCATCACATCGCACGAAACGATCTCTGGAATCTTCTTCAGCGCGTGGATGACGTCACCGCCTCTCATGCGGTCATGCCGATAGACGAACATCAGCGCCGTAGTGAGGTGCTGCTCGTTCCCGCCCTCGCCAGTGACTATCGTGTAGCCCTTTATGAAGCCCTCGCGTTCGAGCCGTTCGATTCGAACTCGGACCGCATTGCGGGATAGGTTTACCTTGGCAGATAGCTCGGCATGGGAAATGCGCGCGTTGGTCCTCAACTCGCTGAGAATCTGTTCATCCGTACGGTCGAGGAGATACTTCATATGTGTTTGAGCCAGTCGATCAGGCCATGATTTCTAGACGCAACGAATCATAAGCCAGCAGGGCGGCCCCAGGGAGGTTAGTTTTGGCCCCGCCATTTGCATACCGTTTAGCCGCTGATGCCAACACAAAGCCAGGAAGGGCCGCCTTCTCGGAGTCGGCAAGCTTCCTGACGCTCTGATAACCGGCGAGGATAGCGCCGGTCTTGCTCGGGTCCAGCTCTCCATTCGCCCGGCTCGCCCAACCGACAAGCACGTCGGCAATTTCAGAAACAAGCACATCATCGTGGCGCAGCCTGAAGTTTATGACGCCGCTGACCTCATCGCCAAGGAAGAAGACGTTCTGGCAATCCAGCGCGCCATGCACTGCACCAGTGGGCAGAGCAGCTTGCTGCGTTTTTTGATTGCGCTGCAGGATAGTGTGAATGCGCGCTATCACCCGACCGAGGCTCTCGCACCTAGCCGGGGTCGGATCGGCTGTCGACGAACCCGATACGAAGCTCACCACCGCAACCAGCCGGCCAGCAGCCTGAAGAGTGGCAAGACCGTTTTTCGTGCGTATCGGCTTAGGACATGGGACGCCGTTGCCATGCAGGATCTCCATGGTCGCAAATGCTCGTTCCAAGTCCAGCGGTTCGGCGCCGTTCTCGAAAAGAGTTACGATGAACTCGCCCTCTTTGGTCCGGAACAGATAGGTCGTCTCCCTATCGCCGTCAGCTATTCCGACGACAGATGACAACGATGCCATCCCGTAAGCCGAGGCGATGAAGTCCCGGTCCGTATCTGACAGCGCAGTAAATACAGCCACGCCTCGCCTCCCTTAAGCTGAAGAGGCTTTCGAGAAACCCGCAAACTCGGCGCTGTTGCCGAAAATTTGCTCAAGCTGATCGGGAAGCAGAACCCCCTCTTCTTCCACGACCTGCCGCAGGTTCCTCTTCCCAGCCAAAGCTCGCTTGGACAACTCAGCTGCTTTGCTGTACCCGATGAGCTTCGCCAAGGGCGTGGCAAGAACGAGGGATTGGTCGAGCAGGTCCCTGCAACGGTCCAAGTCCACTTCGATCCCGTCCACGCAACGCTGCTTGAAGATCTCCATCCCTCTCGTCAGCATCCGCATGGATTGCAGGATGTTCAAGACGATTACCGGCTCCATCGCATTCAACTGCAGCTGGCCCGCGCTGGCGGCAAGCGTCACGGTAAGATCGTTGCCGATCACTTGGAAGCTGAGCTGGTTCATCATCTCCGGGATGACAGGATTGACCTTGCCCGGCATGATGGAAGACCCGGCTTGTACCGGTGGTAGTCGAACCTCGCCCAGACCACCAAGCGGTCCGCTGCTCAAGAGGCGCAGATCATTGCAAATTTTTGTGAGCTTGACTGCGATGCGCTTCAGCACACCCGAAAAGGAGACGAAACCGCCAGTGTCTGATGTAGCCTCGATGAAATTGCGGGCAGCTATGAGCTGAATGCCCGAAATCCTTGAAAGATGGCCGCAGGCGATGCTTGGGAACCCGCGAGGCACGTTGATCGACGTACCAATCGCCGAACCCCCAAGGTTGATTTCCAACAGCAGTCTCGAAGCCGCTTGAAGCTGAAGGATATCCTCGTCAATGAGCTCGGCAAAAGCCTCGAACTCCTGGCCTGCTGTCATCGGCACGGCATCCTGAAGCTGGGTCCGGCCGACCTTCAGCGCATTTGCATACTGGAACGCTTTTGCCCTGAAGGCGTCGCGCAAGCTGGCCTGCGCCGCCACGAGCCCGTCGCACGCCTGCAACGCTGTCAGGCGGATTGCGGTCGGATAGACGTCGTTTGTCGATTGGGAGAGGTTGACGTCGTCATTGGGATGAAGCTTCGCGTAGTCGCCTACGGTGGCACCAAGTTTGATCAGCGCCAGGTTCGTCACAACCTCGTTGACATTCATGTTTGTGGATGTGCCCGCTCCACCTTGCATCATGTCGACGGGAAAGTTCTCTTCGATCCCTCTGAGCTCCACGAGTTCATCACAAGCGTCCGATATCACTTGCGCCTTTTCCGGCGAGAGCAGTCCGAGCTCCATGTTCGCCAGTGCCGCTGCCTTCTTCACCATGGCCATGGACTGGATGAGTTCAGGAAAGTCCTTCAGGCGCAGCCCCGACACATCGAAGTTCAGTTCGGCGCGACGGGTATGCACGCCGTAGAGCACGTTGCCAGGGATTGCGAGCGGTCCGATCAGATCGGATTCGATGCGTTCAACAGACATCGCTCTTGCCCCGCTCAAGACAGGATTCCGGCGTGCAGCATCGCCTGATCGATCGCCTCCTGGACCGGGAGGCTGACCGTGACCAGCGGCAGTCGCAAGTCCCCGCCCATCCGACCCAGCCGCTGCAATGCATACTTTGGTCCGGCAGGGTTGGTTTCCAGGAAGAGAGCCCGGTGGAGCGGCATCAGACGGTCCTGCAACTCCAAGGCAGCGGCAAAATCAAAGTTCAAGCAAGCTTGCTGAAAGTCGGCGCACAGGCGGGGGGTGACATTTGCCGTGACTGAGATGCAACCATGTCCTCCGTGCGCCATGTAGCCAAGCGCTGTCCCGTCCTCGCCGGAAAGAAGGTTGAAGTCCCTTCCACAGGCCATCCTTTCGAGAGACGGGCGCAGAATGTTGCCTGTCGCGTCCTTGACCCGCGTCACATTTTGGCAGTCCTTATAAATGCGCGCCAACGTTTCGACCTGGATATCGACGACGCTTCGCCCGGGAATGTTGTAGACGATGATTGGAACTGTCGCCTCGGCATCGATTGCCTTGAAATGCTGATAGAGGCCTTCCTGGGTCGGCTTGTTGTAATACGGCGAGACAATCAGCAAGCCGTCGGCTCCAGCCTTTTGCGCATGACGCACAAAGTCGATCGCCTCGTCTGTGCTGTTGGAGCCGGCCCCAGCAATCACGGGGACCCGGCCCTTGGCTGTTTCGATCGTGATCTCGACAACCTCCTTGTGCTCGGCGTGGCTGAGCGTTGGACTTTCGCCTGTCGTTCCGCAGGGAACCAATCCGGAGGATCCTTCCTTGATCTGCCAGTCGATGTGGTTGCGCAGGACAACCTTGTCTACACGACCATCAGTGAACGGTGTAACGAGCGCGGTAATGGAGCCTTTGAACATGGAATACCTCTGGATGCGCTGATTGAATGTGCTAGCCGATGGCAGCGGTCACCGTCTCAAGCGGTTTATGCACACGACCTTGGGCTGCGTCATGTCTTCATAGGCAAACCGCACCCCCTCACGGCCCATGCTGCCATACTTGAAGCCTCCGAACGGCATAGCGTCGAACCGGTAGTCCGAAGAGTCGTTGATCATGACACCACCAGCCTCGATTTCCTTCGCAGCCTCGAGGGCGCCCTCCAGGTCGTTGGTGAAAATGCCGGCGTGGAGGCTGTATTCCGGGCTGTTTGCAAGGACGATCGCATCGGCGAGCTCGTCGAACGGCTCGAGAATAACGATCGGAGCGAAGACCTCCTCGCTCCACGCGTCGCAAGACGCGGGAACGCTCTCCAGGACGGTCGGCGGAAAGAGATTGCCGACGGGTTCGTGGCCGCAAAGCAGCGTGGACCCAGCAGCCAGCGCCCGGTCGATCATGGCGGTAGCGCGACCGACGGCCTTGGTCGATATCATAGGGCCCACGTCGGTATCTGCATCGAGGGGATTGCCAGTCTTGAGCTTTCTTGATGCAGCGACGAATTCGATCCTGAACCGATCGTAGATGGGCCGCTGAATCAGGATCCTTTGTGTGCCGATGCAGTTTTGGCCGGCTGCCCAGTAGGCGCCCGACACGCAACTCTCGACAGCGGCATCGAAGTCGCAATTCTCCATCACGATGACTGGTGCATTGCCGCCGAGATCCATCGCCAGCTTTTTGATGCCTGCGGTCTTTGCTATTGCCTCGCCGGTGGCGAAGCCGCCGGTGAAGGAGATCATGCGAACATCTTTCGCCGAAACAATAGCCTTCCCCAGCTCAGGTCCGCCAACCGCAACTGTCACGATTTCCTCAGGAAGACCGCTCTCGACCAGAACCTCGACGAGCTTGATCGCCGAGAGGGGTGTGAGCTCGGAAGGTTTCAAAAGCACTGCGTTTCCGCCGGCGATCGCAGGGCCGAGTTTGTGGGCAACCAGGTTGAGAGGGTCATTGTAAGGAGTGATGGCGGCAATGATGCCCAGCGGTTCTCGCGTATACCAGCCTTGGCGGGACTCTGAGCCCGCGTAGGAGTCGAACGGAATGACTTCGCCGGCGTTGTGTTTGGCCTCGTCGGCGGAAAGTTTCAGCGTGTTGATGCAGCGGGTCGTCTCTTTGCGCGCCTGGGTGATCGTCTTGCCCGCCTCCTTCACGATAAGCAGCGCGAACTCCTCGCTGGCAGCTTCGATAGCGGCCGCGGCCTTTTCAAGGATTGCCGACCGCTTGTGCCGGGGGAGGGTCTTTGCGATCTGTGCGCCGCGCTTCGCCCGCCCCAAAAGCGTGTTCACGCTTGCAGCGCCAATTTCCGGGACCGCTCCGACAACAGAGCCGTCAAAAGGATTGCTGACGACGATTTCTTCAGGAAATGTCGTTTCGCTGAGAGCAAGATTGCGCATTACGCGGCCTCCTTCACAACAGGCGACGAGGTGGCGGTGTGAATGGCAACGATGTCGGAAAGAAGCGCGTACGCTGTCTCGATCCGGCCGGCGCCCGGGCCGGTGATTGTCACAGCGCCCAGCAGCTCGGTGTTCAGCGACACGGCGTTGGTGGCTCCATTCACTGCTGCCAGCGGATGCTCCATGGCAAGCCGTTTCGGCGCGACGCTGCCAGTAACCTTGCCATCGTCGCCCCGTACAGCTGATCCAATCAGCTTCCAGCGGCTGTTTGCCTTTGCCGCCGCCTCGATGTCGGACAGCGAGAGATCTGATATGCCCTTGCAGGTCACGTCGTCCGGCTTGAGATCTGCCCCCAGCAGCTCGTTAGCCAGAATGACCACTTTGAGGCGTACGTCGAAGCCCTCGACATCGGCGGTGGGGTCCGCTTCGGCATACCCGAGTTGCTGCGCCTCCTTGACAGCGGAAGCGAAATCCAGACCGCCTTCCATACGGCCGAGCACGAAGTTCGACGTCCCGTTCAGAATTCCCTCGAAGCCCGTTACTTCAGCGCCAGCGAGGGTTTTCTCAGCCATCCGTATGACTGGGGTTCCGCTCATGACAGAACCTTCGTACTCGAAACGAACCCCGTTTGCGCTCGCCAAGGCCTTTAGTTCATGAGCTGCAATCGCCACCGGGCCCTTGTTCGTGGTGATGACATGCTTGCCGGTCTGCAGGGCCCACCGGCAATGGGAAACTGCGGGCTCGCCATCCTTCGGATTGGTGAAAGTCGCTTCGACAACTATGTCCGCAGGCGCTGTCTTGATGATGGTCTCATTGTCTGCTTCCGAGCTTCCGCCCGAAAGTTGCCCAAAGCCGCCTTTTGCAAAGTTCGCTTCGACAAGCGTCTTGGCATCAAGGCCGTTGGGTGAAACGACTGAACCCAGATAGAGGTCGCTGACTGCGACGATGTTCAAACGGAAGCCCAGATCGCGCTCCCACAGGTGGTTTTTCGTTGCGATGAGTTCGGCCAAAGCGCGGTTAACGCCGCCGAAGCCGATCAGGGCGATGTTGTAGATTGTCATGACGGTCCTCCGGTGAAGGTCTAGATTCCGCGATTGTGAGGTGCGGACCGCCAAGCCGGAAGCAGGCAAACGGACCAAACTGCTGCGCATGTTGCTCAATCTGCTGCCCGTCTTGGACGCCAGTGCGAGGCTGCTTGGAGCACTGATCGGCTTGGACAGAGGAGTTATGTCAGATTGCATCCGGGGGCCGGAGGATGTCTCGTTCCGGCGAACCCTCCGGGCCATGAGCGAAGACAGCGTCGTGAATAGCGCGCGAGGGGCAATTCACGACGCATACAAACTTTAAGCTTGGTCGCTGCCAGTCCCGACTGACATTTCCTCGAGGGCGTTTTTGATGTCGGCGATGAGGTCCTCGGGGTCTTCGAGACCGATCGAAAGACGCAGGTGGCCATACTTCTGGAAGTTGGGCGGATAGCGATCGGAGCCGCCGCGGCCGCTGCCGCCGACGTGAACGATCAGGCTCTCGTCGTGACCGAGCGAAACGGCGGAGGTGATCACCTTCAGATTTGCGACGAACCGATTTTGTGTATCGGGATCGCCTTCGAGCGCGAAGGCCATCATCGCACCATAGCCCTTGCCGGCGAACTGTTTTTTCGCCAACTGGTGCTGGTCGTGGCTTTCGAGGCCGGGATAGGCGACATAAGCGACGCGCTTGTCGGTGGCGAGGTACTGAGCAACAAGCTCCGCGCTCGACAACTGCTGCCTGAGGCGAAGCGGCAAGGTGACCGAGCCGCGCGTGATCAACCAGGCATTGAAGGGGGAGATCGTCCCCCCCAAATCGACCAGGGCGTCTGCCTTGACGTGATGGATGAGTTCCTTTGAGCCGATGACGACGCCGCCCATCGCATCGCCATGGCCGTTGATGTACTTGGTCAGCGAATGCATGACGAGATCCGCTCCCAGCGCCAGCGGCCGGAAGAAGGGCGGAGGGGTGAAGGTCGAGTCCACGCTCAGTAAAGCGCCGGCTTGCTTGGCGATCGAGACCAGGGTTGCGATATCGGCGACCTTCGTGGTCGGGTTTGCGATCGTTTCGGTATGGATCAACCTGGTGTTCGGCCGCACGGCGGCTCTCACTGCGTCCATGTCCCCCATGTCGACGAACGTCGCCTCGATCTGGTAGCGCTGCGGCAGCAGTTCGCCAAAGAGACGCCAAACCGCCTGATAGGTGACATCGCCGACGATCACGTGGTCGCCAGTCTTCAGGAAGGTGAAGAAGACGGCGTGGAGGGCTGCGATGCCGGTCGCAAAAACGGCAGCATCCTCGCCGCCTTCGAGTGCTGCCAGCTTACGCTGCAGGCAAATCTGGTTGTGGCCGGAATTGCGCGTATAGGACAAGGTTTCGGTGTCGGACCAGTCCATGGTGGAAGGGTCATAAGGAAGGAGATAGGAATTGGCCATGACGATCGGCGTGCGAACGGCACCGGACGTCTTGTCGATCTCATTGCCGCCATGGACCGATAGCGTATTGACTGACAGTGTCGAAAGCTTGTGCTTGTCTGGTCTGGACATTGAATAACCTCTCTATTTATTGAGTGTCTTAAATACTGTGTTGCCGCTGGACCGGCACGGTTTTTTCCAGTTTCTGGAAGGCCTGGGTGATTGCGAAGGTTAGGCCAACGTAAAAGAGGGTGACGAGGAGGAGCGGCTCGTAAATCAGGAGCGTATCTTGGCGGATCTTGTAGGCGGCGCCATAGAGATCCATGACCGTCACCGAAAATACGATCGGGGTGGCCTTGAGCTGAAGGATGACCTCCCCAGCAAACGTCGGCAGTCCGATCCGAATAGCTCTCGGCAGCCAGATCCGGCGCAGGATCATTCTCGCAGACATGCCGACTGCCCTAGCCGCTTCAAGCTCCCCCTTCGGCACAGCCAACATCGCGCCCCGGAGAATCTCCCCTTGATAGGCAGCAAAGTTCAGCGTGAGGGCCAGCGCTGCAAAGAACAATCCCTCACGCATGACAGGCCAGAGAAAGCTAGCCCTAAGCCCGGGGATATAAGGAAGATACGAGCCGAGGCCGTAATAGATAAGCCACAGCTGGATCAGCAAAGGAGTGCCACGGAAGAATGTGCAGTAGCCTCGGGAAATCCATCGGACGATTGCGTTATCGCCTACCTGCGATACCGCGAGAATTATTGCCAGTGAAAATCCGAAAACGACAGAGATAACCAGCAATACGCATGTGAGAAAAGCACCATGCAACAGCAGGTCTCTGTATTCCAAAACCCAGCCGAATTCCATCTCCGCCTCCCTTACGATAGCGGTCTTTGCCCGCGGCGGAAGTAAGCTTCAAGCGCGGAGAAAAGCGTGTTTGAGACGATTGTGATGACCAGGTAGAGCGCGGCAGCGGCCAGAAAGAAAAGCATATATTGCTTCGTGTTGCTGGCAGCGACACGGGCCGCGAGAGCCAGTTCCTGGTATCCGACGACTGCGATAAGGGCACTGTCCTTGATGACAGACATCCACAGGTTTGCAAAACCGGGCAGGGCATTCGGGATAAGAGCAGGCAGTATGATCCTGCGGAAACGCAGTGCAGGGCGCATTCCGAACGCTTTGGCTGCTTCGAGCTGTCCGACCGGAATTGCAAGGATCGCCCCGCGCAGCACCTCTGTCATATAGGCCCCTTGAACGAATCCCAGGACCGCGACCGCCGCGACAAGGCCATTGACCTCGATCGGACCCAAGTCTGCCGCAGCGAGGAGCCGATTCAGGCCATCGGTCCCCGCATAGTACAACGCCACTATGAGAATGAGTTCCGGCACCGCCCTTACGATCGTCGTATAGGCGTTGAAGAGGTACTGAAGCGGTCGAAAACCGCTCAGCTTGCCAAGAGCGCCGCCCAGTCCCAACGCCATGCCGACCAAATACGCGCCAAATGAGATCAACAGGGTCGCCAACGCTCCAACAAGCAACACACCGCCCCAGCCAGGAGGCGATATGGATAGCAGTTGCAGAACCGAATTGGAGGGATTCATGGGAAGCCTTCGCTAATGGGAGTGGCAGATTTGCCGCCAATGGCCGGCGGCAAACCTGCCATCTTCTCAGTGCTCAATAGGGGTCGTAGTCGAAGTACTTCTTGCTGAATTCGGCGTATTTGCCGCTTGCCCTGACGGCTTTGATCGCACCATTCAGCTTTTCACGAAGTTCGTCGTCACCCTTGCGCACTCCTCCGCCGACGCCGGCGCCGAGAATGGCGTCGTCAGGTTCGACATTGCCCTTGAATTCGCAGCATCCCTTGCCGAGGTCCGTTGTGAGGAACTCCTTCAGCGGCCCGGTGTCTGCGAAAACGTAGTCGATCCGCCCTGACGCCAGATCTTGGAAGGATTCATCGACCGTGGAATAGCTCCTCTCGGTCGCGACATCGCTGAGGTGCTTCTTGAAGTACATCGAGTGCGTCGTCGAAACAGCAATCCCGATTGTCTTTCCCTTCAATTGCTCGGGCGCAACGCCCATGACCCCATCCTTAGGGCCGACTATGCCAGCTAGCGCCGAGTAATATTTGTCCGTGAAATCGATGCGCTTCTTGCGCTCGTCGGTGATCGACATCGAGGACCAGATCACATCGATCTTCTTGCTCTCCAGAGCTGGAATGAGCCCGTCCCAGGCGACATCAACTATGGTGCACTTTTCCTTCAGGTCCTGACAGACAGCGTCCATCAGATCGATCTCCCAGCCAATCGCCTTACCGGACGCGTCCTTTGTGGTGTAGGGCGGATAGGCCTCGTTGACGATGCCAAAGCGAATCTCGGCATGCGCGTTCGCCGTGAACATGAAAGCCGCGAGGGCCAGAGCTTTTCCCAAATGCTTCATTTGCGTTCCCCTTTGCTGTTGGGATGGTGGAGTGACTAGTGCGAACCGGCTGCAACAAACTCCTTGCAGCGAGCGCTGGTGGGTGCACCGAAGACCTGGGCAGGCGGACCAACTTCCTCCACCTGGCCACGGTGCAAAAACATGACGCGGGTTGAAACGTCGCGCGCGAACTTCATCTCGTGTGTGACCAGCACCATGGTGCGGCCTTCTTCCGCGAGGCCGCGGATGACCTTCAGCACCTCGCCGACGAGTTCCGGATCGAGAGCTGACGTCGGTTCATCGAACAGCATGACGGAAGGATCGACGCACAGGGCGCGCGCGATGGATGCGCGTTGCTGCTGGCCGCCAGAGAGAAATGCGGGATAAGCGTCCTTCTTGTCGTAGAGGCCGACCTTGGCTAGCAGAGCTTCGGCTTTCTCGATCGCCACATTCCGGTCGACGCCCAGCACATGCACGGGGGCTTCGATGACATTTTGAAGAATGGTCATGTGGGGCCACAGGTTGAAGCTCTGGAAGACCATTCCAAGGCCGCTTCTGAGCCTCTCAATCTGCCGCCAGTTTGCGGGATGGCATTTCCCATCCCGCCCGGTACGGAATGCCACCTCTTCTCCGTTTATCTGGAAGGTTCCTCGGTCGGGGATTTCGAGGAAGTTGATGCAGCGCAGGAACGTGCTTTTTCCCGAGCCCGAGGAACCGATGATCGAAACGACGTCGCCTTTTTCCGCGGCGAGGGAAATGCCCTTCAGCACCTCGTGATTCCCAAAGCTCTTGTGAACGTTCTTCACGAGCAGGGCGGGCGTGGATGTCTCGTTGCGCATCATAACCTCATTGCATTGCGACGGCCGCCTGCTGCTTTGCAGGCATGGCTCCGCCATTGCCGCGTTTGCGCGCGGGGAAGATATTTCGCGACTGGTCAGGGGAAGGAACTGCGCGCGAACAGCCGCTCAGGCGGCGTCGGAACGCCGCACGTTGCGTGACTGATTTTCTGGGTGGGTCGTCGGCCGCCGATTATTGGCCGGCGGCAACCCGGTGTTTGTAGATCTCACATCCTGGCGCCAATTGTCTTAGACCGCCAACCAGCATGTTGCCTGCCTCATCGAGTTCCTCCTCCGGCATCGTTGCCAAGCTTTCCAAAATGAACCACATCCGGCCGCCAACGGTGTCCAGCCGTGTGCGTGTACCCTGTCGCCAGTTCCACCGACGACATGTCACGCCCAGATCATCCCGCCAGACCACTTCTCCCTTGGCAGGATATTCAACGATTGCCTCGCCGTTCATAACCGTGTCGAAGACCTCGGTTCCGTCGGCGACCGACAATCTCGGCTTGCCCACATAGGCATCGAAGTTCTCGCCACCGACTGGAATGGCAAAGCGCAGGCTCACGGCGTTGTAGAGGTCGACAACTGGATTGATCGATGGGATGCGACCATCCTTCTCTACTCGCTTTCTCAAGGCTTGGGCAGAACAAGGTGTCCGGTTTGGTTTCGCGCCGAAGCGACTATATGCTTCAGCCCAACTGGCCATATGTGCCTCTCCCCAGGATGGTCCGCCGGAGGATACGAAATCGCACGCACTCGGCAGAAGATCGGGATCGATTCGTCCCTTCCTGGCGACATTGGCATCGACAAAGATGCTGATTGCCCGGAAGTCAGGGGCAATACCCGCAATCCCTTTATCTATTACCGGAAAACCGTCCATGTCCCTCTGGCTCTCATTGACCATTTTGGTCTATAATATCGACCATGGATAACAAAGTCAATATATCGACCGAACCGGGTGCTGATGTCGAACGTGTCAGCGCATCGGTGTCTCAAAACCTCAGGAGTTTCAGACGGCAAAGCGCCCTGTCCCTCGACGAGCTCTCCCGAAGATCCGGCGTAAGCAAAGGAATGCTGGTTGAGATCGAGAAGGGAACCGCCAATCCTAGCATCGCCATTCTTTGCAGGACCGCAGCAGCTCTCGGAGTTTCCGTTGCTGATTTCGTGAATGTGGCGCCTAGTGTGCCGGCCCGAATCGTGCAGCCGCACGATGCCTCCATATTGTGGCGCGGTCCCCATGGCGGCAGTGCCACGCTGCTTGTGGGAACTCATGGCCCCGACATGTTAGAGCTTTGGAGATGGATAATGTTTCCGGGCGAAACGTTTGAATCCCCTGGACACTCTCCCGGCACCTTGGAGCTCATTAACGTGGAAATGGGTGAGCTCACGCTGAAGCTGGCCGACACGGACCTTATGATCCAGCGTGGCTCTTCGGTGTTGGCGCGAACAGAGGACAGGCACGCGTATCTTAACTGTGGGACTGAGGAGCTTCGCTTCACCATGGCTGTGGCGGAACTGCAACGAACTCGGCTACGGATAGAGGTTTGAAATGTCAGCTAGTTCGCTGGCGGCAGGAGAGCAATGCTGAAAATGCCACTTGCGTCGGGTTGGACCCGCAAGCCCCCTAGACGTGGCACCGGGCGGAGCTGAAGACGAAAGATGAAGAATCTCCGCAACCTGCCACTTCCGACTCTTAGAACGTTCGAAGCTGCCGCCCGACATCAAAGCCTTACAAAGGCAGCGAGTGAGCTGCATCTGACCGACAGCGCCCTCAGCCCTCAGATTAGTCGCTTGGAAGAGGCCTTGGCCTGCACCCTTTTTGTCAAAGCCGGGCGCGGTTTGATTTTGAGCGACGCTGGAAGAATTTTCGCGAAGGCTGTTGCCGGAGCGCTGCAGGACATCTCGATCACTGCGATGCGGCTATCGGATTTGGAGGATGGGGGAGGGCGGCTGGATATCGCGTGCCCGCCGATGTTTGGGAACACATGGCTTGCGAAAAATCTCGGGGACTTCTGCAAGGATCACCCGACAATCGAATGCCACATCACGCTGGCTGAAAATCATCGCGTCCACGAACTAAAGACATCGACATCGGCGTTGCATTCGGTCCTGGCGGGTGGCTGGGGACTTCTTTCATTTTTTGACAACTACATCGATGAGCTTGACCATGCGGCCGAGCATCTGGCGAAAGACTTAGGTGTTCCGGATCGAGATGTCGGTACGGTTGGCAGATCACTTGGAGCGCTGTCATCGCGTTCGCATTGCGCGTGCCGGCAACAGTGATCAGGCGCTTCGACGCTTCCGTGCGCGTGCTGTACTTGAAGCGACAGAAATCTGCCAGGATCGGCCTCCAGAACTATTTTGCCGGCGCGCTTATGTTGCCATACCGTCCCTTCCTGGCTGCGGCAAAAGAACTTCGGCACGACCTGCACCTGCTCGCAATGCGCTTCGGCGCCAGCCTTGAGCAGGTGGCGCATCGCCTTTCGACGTTGCAAAGGCCTTCGGATGAAGGGCGTTCCGGTCTTTTTCGCATCGATCGAGCAGCCTCACCAAGTGCCACAGCGCCGCGAAGTTGCAGTTCGCCCGCTACGGTGCAGCTTGCCCGTTGTGGAACGCTCGTCAGGCGTTCGAAACTCCCGGCCGCATGATGTGCCAACTGGCCGAGACGCCGGACGGCGTTCGATATCTCAGTATCGCCCCTGCAATCACGAAGGCGGACGGTGGATTTGGCTCTCCTTGCCAAACAGGTCAGCCTTCGAGCCTAGTGGCGTTTCATGCCGCATTTGTGCGTGCATGGATTGCATTCTACACGTCGCCCGCTCAAGAGCACGATTACGATCAACCACGACCGACGAAGCGAAATGCTATAAAGCCGTTTTTCGCGTGCTTCGTAAGCCACCTCCGACCAATTGAAAAGTAGCATGGGTGGGCGCTGGGCATGCCGGGTAAGTCCGATCTGCTCCATCCGCTGGATGGCAAGCGTGTATCATAGGCGAAGTCAGCAATGGCGGCTTCGCTCGACCGGACCCGGGCCTTGTTGGTCATGGTACAAAATTGGTTAGCCGGGAGTTTGGTGCGATCATGCAACGGCATGTTGCATCCAGTGCGGTGTCGGACTCCCGGATTCAAACTGCCAGAAGGTCAGCGGTTGTCGGTGGGCGCGCCAGGGTGGCGCAATTTCGTTGGCCGGTTGCGAAGCCTTCAGCCGCCCGCCAGTTCGCAAAAATTCGGCGAAGATTTACGCCTCTCGAGCGTGTGTTGTCATGACAAAGCCGTCCTCTGAGGGCGCCAAAGTGATCTTGACATCACCGATCTCCGAAAGCCTCTCCACATGGGTCCCTCCGCAAGGGATGATGGCCTCGGTACCATCGAGGTTGCATCGCCACTGCCGAATTCCATCAAGCAATCCCTCGGAAGGCGTCAAACTGACCAACGTGTTCGTTTCCAGCCAGCGGCATATCATCCCGTTAATTTCCACACCCACGGTTTCAAGGTTGTTGAGAAAACCATCACGATCAAAGCCCTTCTTCTTGAGCGACTTGCCCAATCGATAGACGTCCGTGGACACAGCTGGTTCGATCGAGGAGTTCTCTATTGCGGCCTTGTCGAGATTTGGCCGCCCAAGCGAATCGAGATCCGCAAAATCCTTGGTCCAGAAAGGA
This sequence comes from Mesorhizobium caraganae, assembly GCF_016836705.1. Lineage (GTDB taxonomy): Bacteria > Pseudomonadota > Alphaproteobacteria > Rhizobiales > Rhizobiaceae > Mesorhizobium > Mesorhizobium caraganae. The sequence continues at coordinate 126,438 of NZ_JAFCGY010000008.1, forward strand.
ACTGAAGCCGCATTCAGTGCCAACGCGGCAAGATGCGCCGCCGTATGCGGTACCGATAGCGCCTTACGTCTACGCGGTTCAACCGTGAAGCGTGCTTCCTCACCGATATAGGCACCGAGGTCACGATCTGACTGAACAATATGTACTACCACGCCCTGCCACGCGCCCTCACCCTTCCTGACGGCTTTCGCTTCCTCCCCAATCAAAAGCACTCCGGCGCCAGCATCGATCAAGCCTGTCCAGGCATCCGCAATCTCAACCACTACTCCATCCGCGAAGGCGATCTGACCTAGATCGGCGGGTTGGTCCGGCCAACGAAAGCTGACGGGATGCACTGGCGTTCGGTCCGCGATGACGAGCCAACCATTTGCACAAGGCGCTGCAAATTCGATCCTGCCTTGTCCTGCGAGGGCACCACCCGGGAAGGTCACGAAGGTGCCGGCCTTCATCGAAGTGTCGAATTTCATGCTTCTGCTGCCTCTCCGATACGTCGGAATCCATTTTATATTTTTTTGTCTTATAGAAGGAGGTGCACTTCCTCAAGTCCGGTAAGACGGCAAGATTGGTGAGGCGCTCGCCCTAGTCGGCAAGGCGCTTACCGACTTCCCGCAACCAGTTCCAACCGCTTGTCCTGGATGGCAAATTGGAAAGCGATGGTCCTTCCTCCGGAGCGTTGATCAAAGGTGGCATTGGTCGCGTCAATTCGGTCAGCAGAGGCTGCGTTGAGGTTGGGGAATTGCGCGTATCTCTTAAGGGATCATGTCTCAAAAATCTTAAATGCGACCGAAGTGCAAAGCAAAAACGGCGCCCTGACAGAGACCTTTCCTTTGCGCACGTTTTTGTATAATTTGGACTACGCAGTCCACAAAAGGAATCAAAATGGGCGGGTTGACTGAAACAGACATCAGAAAGCTCATCTCGTATCGACATGAGCTTCACGCGCACCCAGAGCTGTCTTTGGAAGAAACCTGGACCTCAGCGTTTGTGAAAGAACGGCTCCTGGAACTCGGCGTTACAGTTCACGATAAGATCGGAGGACATGGCGTTGTCGGTGTAATCAAAGGCCGCCGCCCAGGGCCGGCCGTGGCGCTTCGTGCGGACATGGATGCTCTCCAAATCGACGAGCGTAGCGGCCCCGCCTATGCATCACAGTTCCCCGGTAAGATGCATGCGTGCGGGCATGACGGACATGTGGCGATCCTCATGGGCGCGGGAATGCTTCTGGCGCGGACGCGAGACTTTGCAGGGACGGTTTATCTCGTTTTCCAGCCTGCCGAAGAACGCCTCGGCGGCGCGCGCATGATGATTGAAGACGGACTGCTTGATCGGTTCCCCTTCCAGCGAATATTCGGTCTGCACAATTGGCCCGGCCTGCCTGTCGGCGAAGTGATGGTCCATGACGGCCCGGTCATGGCCGGCACGTCGGAGTTTGACCTGTCGTTTTCCGCCGAGGGCGCGCACGCTGCCATGCCCCATCTGACAGGTGATCCTCTGTTGGCCGGCGGTCACTTCCTTACAGGCCTGCAACAGGCTGTTGGTCGAGCGATCGACCCCTACGAACCCGCCGTCGCGACCGTCGGCTCATTTCAGGGCGGCCACGCGCAGAACATCATCCCTCAATCCGCAGAACTGAAGGGCACGCTGCGTGCCTTCAGGATGGAGACGCTGGAGCTTTTGCGAGACCGGACGCGGAGCATTGCACAGTCAGCAGCTTCGATAGCATCGTGTGGTTTCGACCTGATGTTTGATGACCCTCCCATCCCTCCAGTGGTCAATACTCCGGCTGAGCGAGATCTCATGCGGCAAGCGGTAAAGCAGGCCGGGCTAACCGCATCGGAAGGGGCCAAAAAGCCCACCATGGCGGGCGATGATTTTGGCCTCTTTTTGCAGCACCGACCAGGCGCATATGTCTGGATCGGCAATGGACCGGTGATGCCGGACGGCGGGTTGCATCAGCCGGCATATGACTTCAACGACGCGGCTGTTCGCCCAGGCGCAGAGCTGCTTGCGAAAACCGCAGAGATTGCGCTGGCTAAGGATACGAATCTCAATCGATCGACTAATTAGTCCACTATAGACAACTTAGTATAATCGGATATCCTGGGACCGAGTGGTTGGAGCCAATTGAAGGGTTAAACGGCTCTCCCAAGCAACTAGTTCACGTTTGGCGTCGCCGATCATCTCTTAAGTGACCAATCATCTCTTAAGTGCGGGCGTTCATGGCAGTCGAATGAGGCTCAGCCTGAATGCCCAACGCTCCAGCGTCTCGGAAGCGGCTTCCGGGAGAAGTATTAGCAAACGAGCAGGAACCAATGATCCAGTTGTCACGATCCGAAATCCAAGCGCTTGTATCGATCGATTCCGGGGCCATAGAAGCGATCCGCGATGCCTATGTCGCCGTGACTGACGGTCGGGGAAATGTACCCCCTGTAGGCTATCTCGGCTTCCCGGACAGCAACGGTGACTGTCATATTAAATACGGCTACATCACGGGAGACCCGGTCTTCGTCGTGAAGATCGCAGCCGGTTTTTACGATAATCCGGCCAAGGGGCTTCCATCGAGCAACGGAATAATCGTTGCGATCTCGGCGACCACCGGCCAGATCGTCGCCACTCTGAATGACGAGGGCTGGCTAACGGACCTTCGCACTGGGATCGGAGGTGCCGTTGCAACATTCGCAGTGTGTCGTGAGGACGCCGATCAGTTTCTGATCGTGGGGACCGGAACCCAGGCTCGCTTTCAGGCCCGCGCTATTGCCTCGCTCGCCTCGCGCCCCATCACGATCAGTGTCTGGGGAAGATCGAGAGCGAAAGCCGAAGAATTGAAGGCCAACCTCAAGGAGTATGGTGCCGATGTTGCTGTTGTCGATGATCTCGAAGTTGCTTCTCGCGTCGCTGACGTCATCGTTACGACTACACCTTCAAGTCAGCCACTGATCATGTCGGACTGGGTCAGGGCCGGTACTCATCTGACTGCCATGGGCGCAGATTCCCCAGGCAAGCAAGAACTTGATCGTAAGCTGGTTGCCCGCGCAAACTGCTTGGTGGTGGACATTGCTCGCCAATGCCTCGAGCACGGCGAATTCGCAGGCGCCTTTGCTGATGGCCTCATCAAAGCTGATGATTGCACTCCGTTGGGCGCGATCCTCTCTGGAAAAGTGGTCGCACGCAGAAATCCCACAGACATCACCATCGCCGATCTGACCGGTGTTGCGACGCAGGACATAGCGATCGCGAGAACAGTTCTCGAGAGAATTCCCGGACTGAAACTCTAGGCCGGGCTTTACTTGGCGGTCGGTTTTGTTTTGTCGGAATAATCTCCCAGCTAATAGAGCGCCGCTTTATCGGTGCTGCGGGAAAGACAAGTAGCCGTCAGGAACGGTCAAAACAGAAAGTCTTGGGCGTAACGCCATGATCGTCGCAGAAAATCTTGTCAAATCGTATGGTGCGGTGAAAATTCTTCACGGTGTCAGCCTTTCCGTCGCAGCCGGCGAGCGCATCGTTCCTCTGCGGACCATCAGGATCTGGCAAGTCAATGCTGGTCCGTTGGTTGAATGGTTTGGAGCAGAGGCAGCACGGTGAAGTGCCGACCGCAGGTTGTCCTCCAGCTGTTCAAATGTCTTGGAACTCGGCGGCGACGTCGGAACGGTCTTTCAACAATTTAATCTTTTCTGCATCTAACCGTGCTCGATGATCTGACACTTGCCATGACACGGAAGGAGGCCGAGCAGCAAGCGACAGCAATGGTCACACGCATGCAACTTGTAGACAAGGCGCGCGCCTATCCGCGCCAACTCAGCGGAGGTCAGGAGCAACGCGTGGCTATTGCCCAGGCCCTGTGTATGAAGCCGAAGGTCATGTTGTTCGACGAACCAACGTCGGCTCTCGATCCGGAAATGGTCAAGGAAGTGCTAGACGTGATGACCGACCTCTCCCGCCAGGGGTTGACCATGATCGTGGTCACTGACGAATCGGGCTTCGCTAGGAGCGTAGCCGACCGTATCATTTTCATGGACGGGGGAACTATATTGGAAGAAGCCGATCCAGAAACGTTCTTCCGCAATCCACAGCACGCTCGAACGAAGAAGTTTCTTCGTCAAATTGAGCGCCATCACTGAGGAAGGACGAGATTATGCCAAACACACTATACGAAACCGCAGCAAACGTCGTCCGTGCAAGGGCTCGCATCCACTCTCACATCTTTGAAACTCCGCTCATTCCGGCCAGAAAAGCGGGCAAGGCTATCGGCGCGCAGGTTCTTTTCAAGGCCGAGAATTTCCAGCTGACCGGATCGTTCAAGATCCGCGGTGCAATGTCCAAAATTTCAGCGCAAGCCCCCAACCAGCGTCTGATAACGGCCTCATCGGGCAACCACGGGATCGGCGCAGCTCATGCATCGAAAGTTCTTTTCCAGAACTTGACTGTTGTTTTGCCGGTGACTGTCGTTCCGGCGAAGCTGGAAAAAATCAGATCTTACGGTGTGGACGTAATCCTTCACGGCGTGGAGACGGGTTTGGCCGAGCAGCACGCGCAGCAGCTCGCCATCTCAGAAGGATTTGCCTACATCTCACCCTATAACGATCCGGAGGTGATAGCTGGTCAGGGAACGATCGGCCTCGAGCTTCTGGAACAGTGCGCGGAAATAGATAACATTTTCATCTCTATGGGTGGCGGCGGCCTGATAGGCGGCATCGCCTCCGTTCTCAAGGCTTTCAGCCCTCGGACAAAGGTGTATGGCATCGCAGCTTCAAATTCGAAGGCTTTGGCGGAATCGATGAAAGCCGGACGAATTGTCGATGTCGAACATCACGATACCTTGGCCGACGCCGTTTCGGGGGGCGTCGACCAGGGGGCGATCACACTCGATCTCGCCAGGCTCGCAGTCGACGAGGTTGTCGAATGCGGCGAAGCCGAAATCCGTGCGGGGCTGAAAGCTCTTGCTTTCGACGAGAACATGATCGTGGAAGGCTCGGCCGCGCTCGCTTTCGCAGGCTTCAACAAAGTTGCGGAACGACTCACGGGAAAGACAAGCGTTATTCTGCTATGCGGTGCCAACTACGACAAAAATACTATCATGAATGCGATCTACGACCGGCAAAGAGGTGATACATAATGAAGATGGGTGCTGACAGGTATCCTCTTTTGCGCGCGCTGTTCACTTGAGATCGCGAAGGTAATTGTAAACAGTCGCTCGCCCCATCTGAAGTATCTTCGAAATGTACGCCGCAGCATGTTTGCCGCTGAAAGCACCATCTTCAGCCAGCTCACGAACCAGCTCCTGCTTCTGAGCCCTCGTGAGGTTGCCGATAGGCACCTTTCGTTTCGCTGTCCAGCCATGAACGTACTCGTTGATGCGTTCATGCCAGTCTTCCTTGAAAAGCGCTGCTGGCTTTCCCTCGTCAATTGAAACCGTCGACATCGCGCTCAAGACCTGGATCGCCGACTGTATGTGCGACACGTCGATGTTGATACATAGAACAGCAACCGGGCGGTCATCCGATCCACGTATGACAGCACTCACGGATTTCACTCGTCTTCCGTCAAAGTTGACTTTCTCGTACGGCCCGATTGTTCGATCGTCGGGCTTGAAGTCGATTTCGTGAAGATGAGAAGGCTCGCCAACGTCACGCTTTGAAAAATTGTTGGCGATGTAGCTGATCGTTTCGCTCTCCACATGATGCAAAACAACTTCAGCGTATGGTTGTAGGATCAGTGCGATCGCATCGCACACCGGCTGATACATGATCAGCGGACCGTATAACGTGCTTGACTTGGCTTTTTTGCTGCGTTTCGGCATTCCGTTTCTCATCTTTGACCCACTAACTTCAAAGTCTCGCGCTTGCGCTACGTGGGGTTGCGAGGAGCGAGTTCGTGTCGCTTCCAGAAATTCCTGGAATGTGACGAATGCGCCGTAAAACTGAGCCAAGCTCGCTCAGCGTCCCGGCCCCGAGCTCGACGAGTCTCGTTCACAACTGGCTCTGTTCTCCTTGTGGTCCGTTCTCGATCGGGTTGCAAACTCGTTCGGGGCCGCGAAGGCTGGTGTACGGGCCGGGGCCCAGAAGCCTTCTGCAAGCGATTCCATGATTCTTCGATGTGAAATCTCAACGTGCGTGCTGCAAGCAGATGGGTTTTGGTTACGAGACCGTCGGATATAAGACGCCCAAGGGCCTCACGGATCGGAGTTTGCGATATTCCAAACTGTCGAGCCAGCTCATCGACGGTTATGCGCGCTCCGGGCGGCAGTTGCAGAGAGATCAACTGACCCAAAATCAGGCCATAGGCTTCATCCGCAAGCCTAGGGCCGCGCTGGAGACTGGGGGCGATCCGCCGGTTACTCATCTGGTACTCCGTCAAACTACATCAGGAATCAGCAATCGCCATCAAGGCTATTCATACTGGTGCGCAATTATCGAAACTAGCAGGGATCGCGCAATGCTGCTGCCGACACCAACGTGATCCTGAGATGCATCTGGCGCCCGCACTTTCGCTCGGGTGGGTGGCGTTCAATACCGTCTTTGAGCAACACGCTCAACTTCGGATGTTGCCGTTAAAGGCTGAGCTTCCGGCGCGGGCGATACCAACAGCTCGACGAGGTCTTCCGTTCAACCGGCGCGTCGCCTTGCCCTGTCTCGGGTCTGATAAGAGCGACGGATCGTGATTGAAAGCGGGTTGCCTCAGGGCGCTATGTAGACTTGCGGGTCTGCGACGCGAGCTCATCGAATCACGTTCACCAAGGAAGGTAGCACCGAAGCGGTCAAGTCGGCATCCGCGGTTCGATATTCGAGCCCGGCGAACATGACTGAGCGATCGCCCAGGGCGTCCGCATCATCTCCATGGAGGTCAGGCGGGGCGCGGCCAGCGTCATGGAAGAGGTGCTGGCCATCGTCGGAACCGGGCCGACTTATGTGACCTTTGACGTTGACTGCATCGACCCGTCAAGGGCATCCGGCACAGGCACCCCTGAGCTCGACGGCTTCACCACGCGCGAGGCGCAGGAGATGGTCCGCCTTCTCGACGGATCGAACAACGGCGCCGATGTCGTGGAAATGGCGCCGCCGTTCGATTCCCCGGCGTGACCGCGCTGGCTGGCGCGACGATTATGTTCGAACTGCTGTGCGTGATGCCAAGTCCGTCGAAGGCCATGTCTGATCGTTCTCAAGCAAAGGCAACACCGATCGTTTCGCGAGGGTCGAAATCGGCCACATGTTGTCGCCGTGGCGCGCTTCCACCGAACCGCAGCCGTTGCTCGTCTTGCATCAATCATCGTCTCGAGCGGCCGGAAAGGTAACGCAGCCCCGGACGTGCGCACACAGCATGACGGAATGCCGCTGGTGCTTTCGGCCATGATTGAACCCCTTGCGGTCTGGGATGCCGTCGAACGTCAGCGGCGGTGTCGGTGCACGATTTTCCGGGTCGGGTCGTTCCGCGATGTCGAAGTTTTGCCGGTTGGCGTGCGTGGAGGGAAAATTCTATTGCGATCGTCCCTTGGACATTAAATCTATCGTGGACTTTCTGGTCCACGTATGCATTATACCGCCGACCACACATGGAAAATTGGGACATGAATCCCGAGCTGAGCCGCTACTTTCTAATCTGCGACGCCATAGCGCTGCTCTTCCAGCCGTATTCGGAAGTCGTACTTCACAACCTTTCAACGGAAACGGTAGCGCACATTGCGGGTACATTCTCAAATCGCGAGGTGGGTAAACCGTCGTTGCTCTCCGAGGTCGGATTCAAAGAGGGCGCTGCCCTCATCGGACATACGAAAAGACCCGTGGTGCACCATCTTTTCGCCGATGGCAGCTACCGGAAAAGACTAACGAAGGCACTGGCCGATCTCGGCACGCGGACTATTGAAATCATCAAGCGCTCCGACATGACACTGTCCTATGGGAAGCAGCAATTCATGTCTCAACGTGGCGGAATATAAAAATGCCTCGGTTCTTCAATGCAGTCTAAGTCACGCAATTCGCCCCAGTCTTACTGGGTGAGAAAGTCGTGGATAGGGGGATCGCGTGCTGCTTCGAGACAAGGGACGCGCCGCAATGGCCGACTGGACGGCCGAGAATGAAGTCGCATTTGACGCCTATGTCGATGCTTTGATTGGAGCGCCGGCAAGATAATGACATCATTCGCGGCGTCCGCATTGAAACACAAGGCGCAGAATGGCGCCGCCGAAGCCATCCATGTCGAGAACCTGCACAAGAAATTCGGCCAGCTGCATGTGCTGAAGGGCGTTTCGCTGTCGGCGCGCGACGGCGAGGTGATCGCCATCATCGGCGGCTCGGGCTCCGGCAAATCGACGCTGCTGCGTTGCATCAACTGCCTGGAGAACCCGACCAGCGGCATCATCCGGGTCAATGGCGAGGAGATCGAGCTCCGAGCGGACAGCCATGGTCATACCGTTCCGGCCGACCGCAGGCAGATCGAGCGCATCCGCTCCAAGCTCGGCATGGTGTTCCAGAACTTCAACCTGTGGAGCCACATGACGCTGATCGAGAACGTCATCGAGGTTCCGGTGCACGTGCTCGGCGTCAAGCGCGACGTGGCGATCAGGGAAGCCGAGAAGCTGCTGGCGCGGGTCGGGCTGGCCGAAAAGCGCGATGTCTATCCGGCCTATCTCTCCGGCGGCCAGCAGCAGCGCGCGGCGATCGCCCGCGCTTTGGCCATCAACCCGCGCGTCATGCTGTTCGACGAGCCGACATCGGCGCTCGACCCGGAGCTGGTCGGCGAGGTGCTGAAGGTGATCGGCGACCTGGCGCGCGAAGGGCGCACCATGGTGCTGGTGACGCATGAAATGAAATTCGCCCGCGAGGTCGCGACCCACGTCGTCTACCTCTACAACGGGCTGGTCGAGGAAGAGGGGCCGCCGGAGCAGATCTTCGGCGCACCGAAATCCGAAAGGCTGAAGCAGTTCATCCGCAACATCGGCTAGGAAGGCCGGGACGGAAGAAAACCGGGAACCAACAACAAACTGGGAGTCGTGACTATGAAGACTGTTCTGAAAACCTTCGCCGCAGCGCTGCTGATCGGCGTCGCCGCCATGGGCGTGGCCAAGGCCGATCCGGTCAAGATCGGCGTCGCCGCCGAGCCCTATCCGCCCTTCACCTCGCCCGATGCCTCCGGCAAATGGGTCGGCTGGGAAATCGACTTCATCGACGCAGTCTGCGCTGAAGAAAAGCTCGACTGCGTCATCACGCCTGTCGCCTGGGACGGCATCATCCCGGCGCTGACGACCAAGAAGATCGACCTCATCGTCTCCTCTATGTCGATCACCGCCGAACGCGAGAAGACGATCGACTTCTCGGACAAGTACTATAACACGCCGACCGCCATCATCGGCCCGAAGGACCAGAAATTCGGCGCCACGCCGGACGATCTCAAGGGCAAGGTGATCGGTGTCCAGGTCTCGACCGTGCATGCGGTGTACGCCAAGAAGCATTTCACCGGCGCGCAGGAGATCAAGGAATACCAGACGCAGGACGAAGCCAACAACGATCTGGCCGCCGGCCGTCTCGACGCGGTGCAGGCCGACTCGATCGCGCTCGGCGAATTCCTGAAGTCGGACCAGGGTAAGGCCTGCTGCGACCTGAAGGGCATGGTGGCTCCGGACGACGAGGTGCTCGGGCCGGGCGTGGGCGCCGGCGTGCGCAAGGAAGACACCGATCTAAAGGAAAAGATCAACGCCGGCATCAAGGCGATCCGGTCCAACGGCAAATATGACGAGATTTCGAAGAAGTACTTCGATTTCGATATTTACGGCAGCGCCACGCAGTCGAACTGACGACCCTCGCAAGCCGCGGGGCATGGCGCTGGCGCCATGCCCCTCTTGCCCGAACCTTTCCCATGCATGCTTGCCGCTGACCGCGACCGTCGGCGGCCAGGGCCAGTAATCCGGGGGCGACACTGATCGACGCACTTCTTTCGGCCTCCGCTGCCGGCATCATCGACCTTCTCTCACCCTACCCACCGGGCTGGGGCGGAACTCTTTTGCTCGGACTGCTCCACTCGGTCGAAATCGCGGTCGGCGCCACATGCCTCGGCCTGTTGATCGGCACCGGCGGCGCCTATGGCAAGCTCTATGGCGGCCCGGTGGTGCGCGATCTGCTGGCGGCCTACACCACGATCGTGCGCGCCGTGCCCGAACTGGTGCTGATCCTGCTGCTGTATTACGCCGGAACCGACCTGATCAACCAGGCGCTGACGGCAATGGGCTATCAGCGCGTCGACATCAGCGGCCTTGCCGCCGGTATTTTCGTGCTTGGCTTCGTCCAGGGCGCCTATTCGACAGAAGTCATACGCGGCGCGATCCTGGCCATTCCGCAGGGCCAGATCGAAGCCGCCCGTGCCTACGGAATGTCTCCTGGACTTCTCCTGCGGCGCATCACTTTGCCTGCCATGCTGCCGTTTGCCATACCGGGTCTCGCCAATCTCTGGCTGATCGCCACCAAGGACACCGCGCTGCTGGCGGTCGTCGGTTTCTATGAACTGGCGCTGGCAACGCGGCAGGCCGCGGGCGTGACCAAAGCCTATTTCACCTTCTTCTTCGCCGCGGGTGTGCTGTACCTGCTGCTGTCGCTGTTTTCCAATTTCCTCATCGGCCGTGTCGAGGCCTGGTCGCGACGCGGCATGCCTTCGCTCAAGGAAGCGCGCTGATGGCCAACGAGGCGACCATCATCAACGCCGTCGCGCGAACGTCGCTGTGGCTGCAGCCGCATCGCATCGTGCTGATCCTGATCGCGCTCGGCCTGGTGCTGTCAGCCGTGTTCTTCATGCGCTGGGACTGGCTGCCGCAATATTACGAAATGGGATTGATCGGCATCTGGCGCTCGCTGTGGATCTTGGCCGTCACCTGCATTCTAGGCTTCCTGTTCGCGGTGCCGCTAGGGCTGGCGCAGGCCACCGGCTCGTTCTGGTTCGCGGCACCCGCCAAGGCCTTCTGCACGGTCATCCGAGGCACGCCGCTGCTGATCCAGTTGTGGCTCCTCTATTACGGCCTGGGCTCGCTGTTTCCGCAGAACCCGTGGGTGCGCGAATCCTGGGTGTGGCCATATCTGCGGCAAGCCTGGCCTTATGGCGTGCTGGCACTGACCCTGTCCTTCGCCGGTTATGAAGGCGAGGTGATGCGCGGCGCCTTTGCCGGCGTGCCCAAGGGACAACTGGAAGCCGCCCGTGCTTTCGGCATGAGCCGCTGGAAGGCATTCCGGCGCATCTGGCTGCCGCAAGCCATCTACCGGGCGCTGCCGACGCTAACCGGCGAAACCGTGCTGCAGCTGAAGTCGACGCCGCTGGTGGCGACGATCAGCGTCATCGACATCTTCGCCGTTTCGTCCAAGGTGCGGCAGGACACCTACCTCACCTACGAACCCTTGCTGCTGCTGGCGCTGATCTACATGACGATCACCGGTATCCTGGTCTTTGCCTTCAGCAGGATCGAGGCGCGGATCCCCAACAAGATCGGCTAGTAGGGCGCGCAGGATATTGATCTTGTCATAGCTGATGATCTCGGCAGATATGAACTTCGTTTTATAGGCCATGTTGGGCGTCGCTGGTGGCGAACACTGCCGGGCAGGGTCACCTTGGAGGTAGAGCGGAACTCGAGACCATATCCGGGTTTGCCCGCCTCGCGGCAGAGGGCAAGGATGTCCGGAAAGGGCACAAACTCGCCGTGTCGAACTCATGGATGCAGTGGGCGTTGTCCAGTCGCTTGGCCCTCAATTGTAAGAATGCACTGATGTGATACCGGTTTGGCATTTGATTGTGAGTATTTTGGCGGTCGGATTCTCAACCTCGCAATGCGCTCGCATACGAACCGACAAGGTCTGCAGCCCGCGCAGCTCCAGCAGCAACTGAGTCAAGCTCGCTCAGCGTCCCGGCTCCGAGCTCGACAAGCCCTCGTTCACAACTGGCTCTGTTCTCCTTGTGGTCCGTTCTGGACCGGATTGCAAACTCGTTCGGGGCCGCGCAGGCTGGTGTGCGGCTGGTGCTCAGAAGCCTTTCTGCAAGCGATTCCATGATTCTTCGATGTGGAATCTCATCGTGCGCTCTGCTTCATCCGGATTGTGGCCGACAATTGCATCTACAATTGCTTGATGCTCATGGATCGCGCTCTGGGTTACCCAGTTGTGAAAGTATAGCCGGAAGATGTGCATGTGTGCATGTAGTCGGGACATGGTTTCGTGGATGAGCTGATTGCCACCTATTTGCGCGATCAGATTGTGCAGCTCGCTGTCATGAAGGGCAAATCGGCCGTAATTCACCCTTTTCTCGTTTTCGACCGCTTTGTGCATATCAGCGACAAGGCGTGTCAACGCCACAGCTTCTTTTGGGCTGATCCTTTCGGCGGCTGATCGGGCGGCTGCGGGCTCAAGCAACAGCCGAATTTCGTAGAGGTCCTGGAATTGTTTCCGCGTCCATTGTGGCGTAACGCGATAACCAAGCAGATGGGTTTTGGTTACGAGACCGTCGGATATAAGACGCCCAAGGGCCTCACGGATCGGAGTTTGCGATATTCCAAACTGTCGAGCCAGCTCATCGACGGTTATGCGCGCTCCGGGCGGCAGTTGCAGAGAGATCAACTGACCCAAAATCAGGCCATAGGCTTCATCCGCAAGCCTAGGGCCGCGCTGGAGACTGGGGGCGATCCGCCGGTTACTCATCTGGTACTCCGTCAAACTACATCAGGAATCAGCAATCGCCATCAAGGCTATTCATACTGGTGCGCAATTATCGAAACTAGCAGGGATCGCGCAATGCTGCTGCCGACACCAACGTGATCCTGAGATGCATCTGGCGCCCGCACTTTCGCTCGGGTGGGTGGCGTTCAATACCGTCTTTGAGCAACACGCTCAACTTCGGATGTTGCCGTTAAAGGCTGAGCTTCCGGCGCGGGCGATACCAACAGCTCGACGAGGTCTTCCGTTCAACCGGCGCGTCGCCTTGCCCTGTCTCGGGTCTGATAAGAGCGACGGATCGTGATTGAAAGCGGGTTGCCTCAGGGCGCTATGTAGACTTGCGGGTCTGCGACGCGAGCTCATCGAATCACGTTCACCAAGGAAGGTAGCCCACACAAAATACGATATCCGATCGGATTTGATTTGACATTGCGTTGCCGAGTCCGCTAGGAAGCTACCCGTAGCGAGAGCGTTATTTACGGCATATCTCCGGGTGGCGTCGACATTACCTGAAGAAGTTGCGCAGATGGAGCAAGTGATGGGAGGTCGCGCTGGCGCCGAATATCTTTGGGCGCGCAATCAGGGCTTGGTCGCGTTGTCGTCCTCGTCGAGGAAGCCTTCGGCTACCTCGACCGTATGTTCCTTACCCGCAGTCGTCATCATCTATGCAGCGATAAGTACCTGGCTTGTCGAGCGCGGCTTCACCCGCCTGCTGAGGTGGACTTAATGATGATGCCCTTCCAGAGTTGCTGGGGAGACGGCCGATGCTGATCGAATTGGAGGAGGCGCGATCCGTCGCCTTGCGGGTGCTGCGCGGTGTCGGGACGCCGCAGTCCCATGCCGATCTGCAGGCCGAAGTCCTGATCGAGGCCGAATTGCGCGGGTTGGCTTCACACGGTCTTTTGCGCTTGCCACTTATAGTCGAGCGTGTCCACAACGGTGTGGCGGACCCTCGCGCCACCGGCCGGCAGAGATGGCGCGGCGACGCGCTTCTGGACGTGGACGGCGAGGGCGGTCTCGGGCCGGTAGTAGCGTGCGAGGCCATTGAGCGGATATGCGAGCGAGCCCGCCGCCTCGGCATGGCCGTCGCTGCAATCCGCAACAGCGGCCATCTTGGAGCCATCGGCTGGTACGCGGAAAAGATCTCCCGCGACGGACAGATTGCCATCGTGCTTTCCACCAGCGAGGCACTCGTTCATCCGTGGGGCGGGCGCAAGGCGCTGATAGGCACCAATCCGATTGCCATTGGCGTGCCGGTCCAGCCGGACCCTTTCGTTCTGGACATGGCGACTGGCGTGATCTCCATGGGAAAGGTGCATGACTACGCCAATCGCGGACAGCCGCTCGAGCCGGGCTGGGCGCTGGATGCTGAGGGCAACCCGACCACGGATGCTGCTGCCGCGCGACAGGGCGCCATCGCGCCCTTCGGCGACGCAAAGGGTTATGGCCTTGCGCTTGGATTCGAACTGCTTGTCGCCAGCCTTACGGCCTCGGCACTTGGCGCGAATGTCACTGGCACGCTCGACTCCACTTTGCGGGCCACCAAAGGCGACGTGATCATCGTCATGGAACCGCACGCCGAGAGTGGGGCAAGTCTTGCTGCTTATCTCGACGAAGTACGTGCATGCCCGCCCATCCGCGGAGGCGAGACCGTTGCCGTACCCGGCGACCGCTCACGTTCGCGGCGCGCGGAGAACCTGACGCGTGGTCTCGAAATACCTGATGCGATCTGGTCGAAACTGCGCCGCCTCGCCGATTGTTCATCTCTGGAGAGTTAGATGTTTGGAACATTCCGCAGTCCGAATGCCGTCTATTTCGGTGCGGGGCAGCGCGCCATGTTGGGCCGTGTCGTCTCGAGTTTCGGACGCCGGACGCTGATATGCACCGACGAACGGTTCGCCGCCGATCCGATGTTCAAGGCGATGGTAGAGGACAGCGGAGCGGCCGGTGTCGACGTCTCTGTTTTCAGCCGCACCATACCCGACCTACCGCTCGGCTGCATCGACGAGGCGCTGGCGCACGCGCGCTCGGCAAAGCCGGACAGCATAGTAGCCATCGGCGGCGGAAGCTGTCTCGATCTTGCAAAGACCACCGCCCTTATCCATACCCTTGGGGGACGGCCCCAGGACTATTATGGCGAGTTCAAGGTGCTTAAGGCGGTGTTGCCGGTCATTGCCGTGCCGACGACATCGGGAACGGGGTCCGAGGTTACGCCGGTCGCGGTTCTCTCCGACCCAGACAAGACCCTCAAAGTGGGCATTTCCGATCCGCGACTGATCCCGGCTGTCGCCATCTGCGATCCCGAGCTGACGCTCTCCTGCCCGGCCTCGCTGACCGCTGTCGCGGGCGCCGATGCGCTGACCCATGGCATCGAATCCTTTACCGCGATCCGCCGCAACGAGGGTGCGGACCTGCCACTGGAGCGCGTCTTTGTCGGCAAGAACATCATTAGCGACCATCATGCACTGGAGTCGATCCGGCTGATTTCCGGGGCTCTGGCCGGCGCCGTCGAGGACGGGAGCCGGCTCGATTTGCGATCACAACTCATGTTTGGCGCGATGCTGGCGGGCCACGCTTTCGCCAATGCCGGCAATGCCGCGGCGCACGCTCTGCAATATCCCGTGGGCGCGCTGACTCACACGGCGCATGGCGTCGGGGTCGCCGCGTTGATGCCTTATGTCATGCGCTTCAACCTTCCGGCCCGTCGAGACGAATATGCGCAGGTCGCGGCGGCGATGGGCGTGCCGCCCAAAGGTGACGTGAAGGCCATGGCCGAAGCCAGTATCGATGCGGTCACCGCCCTGTTTGCCGCTATCGGCATCCCGCGCACTCTCGCCGAACTGGGTTTCGAGGAAGGTAGGATCGGCTGGGCGGCGGAACAGGCCATGACCGCGACCCGGTTGGTTCACAACAATCCTATGCCACTCGACGTCGAGAGCATGAAGACCATCCTGCAGGCGGCATATCACGGTGACCCGCGGCTGCTTTCGTAGCTGCAGCCGCCTTTGCGGCCAGTTGACAAGAAACTCATTTAACGGATGAACATCATGGACGAAGCACTGAAGTCTTCCACCTATGCTTTCGACAACCTGCCGACTGGATTGTTGATCGGCGGAAACTGGCGAAAGGGACGGGGAGGCGAGGATATCGAGGTTGTCAATCCGTCGACGGAGGCAGCCATCACCTCCGTCGCCAACGCCTCGGTGGAGGACGGGATTGCCGCGGTCGATGCGGCAGCTGCCGCAGCTGAAAACTGGGCGAAGACCGCACCTCGTCAGCGCGCCGAAGTCCTACGGCGCGCGTTTGAGCTCATGACGGAAAGATCGGATTTTCTTGCCGCGCTGATTGCCACGGAAAACGGTAAGGCACTATCAGATGCAAAGGGGGAAGTCGCCTACGCGGCGGAATTTTTCCGGTGGTACGCGGAAGAAGCAGTGAGGCTTGCTGGCGAACTCGGCCCTTCGCCGTCAGGCGCCTACAAAATTATGGTCCAGCACGAACCTATTGGCATCGCACTGCTGGTCATGCCATGGAATTTTCCGGCGGCCATGGCAACACGCAAGATTGCGCCGGCTCTTGCCGCCGGTTGCACCTGCATTCTGAAACCGGCCACCGAAACTCCATTGACGGCCTATGCCGTCGCGGAAATCCTTGGGGAAGCCGGTGTGCCGGCCGGCGTCGTCAATGTGGTGACAACACGTAACACCGGTAAAGTCGTGAGGGCCATTCTCCGGGATCCGCGCGTGCGCAAGCTTTCCTTCACAGGCTCTACGGAAGTTGGGCGGGTTCTCCTGCGCGAGGCGGCGCACCAGGTGATCAGTTGCTCCATGGAGCTTGGCGGCAACGCTCCCTTCCTTGTTTTCGATGATGCGGATTTGAATGCGGCGGTTGAGGGCGCAATGCTCGCCAAGATGCGCAACGGCGGCGAGGCCTGCACCGCCGCTAACAGGTTCTATGTTCATCAGGCGCATTACGAGCAGTTTGTGGAGGCGTTTGCCGCGCGCATGAGCGCTGTGAAAGTCGATGACGGTTCGCTGCCATCGACACAGTGCGGCCCGCTCGTCAATCAGGACGCTGTCGAAAGAATCGATGATCTCGTCAAGGACGCAGTCGCGTGCGGTGCAAAGGTGGTGACGGGCGGGCACCGACTGAATCGCTCCGGCTATTTTTACGCGCCGACCGTTCTTCGCGATGTCCCGGGGCATGCGCAGATGATGAACGAGGAAATCTTCGGCCCAGTGGCGCCCATTGCATCCTTTGTCGATGAAGGCGCCGCAATTGCCGCGGCCAACGCCACCGAATTCGGGTTGATTTCCTATCTCTATACGAGCAATTTGCAGCGCGGGCTCAGGCTCTCATCGCTGTTGCAGACCGGCATGGTCGGTCTCAATCGCGGACTGGTTTCCGATCCGGCGGCGCCTTTTGGTGGAATGAAGGCCAGCGGCCTCGGTCGCGAGGGCGGGCGTCATGGCATTATGGAATATATCGAAACCAAATACACTGCCGTCGCTTGGTAGGCGCGCCTCACGACCTGCCGCTAGGATGTCCCCTTTGCGCCTAATTTCGGACGTTGGGACAGCTATGCCGGTTCCTGAAAGCAGACCTTGCCGGTGATCACGCTGGACATCAAGGTCGCGCGGCCATGAGTGGACCTCCAGCCCCTCGGCGCGAATGTCTCGATCGGCGCGCCCTCCCTCCAGCCACCGGCACGCGACGCCCTCATCCAGTTTGTTGCACCCCACTAAGGGAGTCGATGAGGGTGGCGACTGCCGTCTTGATATGTTCCTCCATCGCCTCGCAGGCCTCAACATAGCGGCCCGCCGCGCAGAGGCTGAGTATCCTGACCTCATCGCCAATGGCGATGTCCCGACCAAACGAGAGTTGCAGGCGCGTGTGTCGCTCGCTGTCCTGTAGCAGTCCCTTCACGATGCTGAGTGTCTTCTTCTGCCCGGCGTGACGGTACAGCCCGAGATGAAAGGCCGTGTTGAGCTCGGCGCATCCGCCGATATTGCCGGTGCGCTTGGCCTCGACGTAGCGCGCGGCGACTTCCCTGAGGTAGCTATAGTCCTCCGCGATAAGCAGGGGCGCGCTGATCGCGAGCAGGCGAGGCTCAAGCAGCGCGCGAAGTTCGAACACTTCCCGGATTTCTTCCACGGAGATGGTTGAAACTACCGCGCCGCGATGGGGATAGATCTCTACCAAGCCCTCGGATTCCAGCAGCACGAGTGCTTCTCGAAGTGGCACCCGGCTGATACCGAACTCGTTAGCCAGCATGTCTTGCCTCAGTGGAAAGCCACCGGCAAACGTTCCCGATACAATTCGCTTACGCAACTCGCTGGCCACCGCCGAGGCGATAGTCTTGTGTTCCAACCCTTTACGCGGACGAGGGGAACCAGTGTTTTCGATCATTGGGGCTTCAATCATGCCTTGCAAGGTACGTGAGCCGCCGCGCGGAGGCAAGCCAAATCAGCCTTTTTGAAGATTGTCGAAAATATACTTGCAACAAAGACGCATTTGTGGTTCTTACCTAAGTGGCCCAATTCGGAGGAGATGAACCATGACTCTGACGCGTAGGAACCTGATGAAACTGACTGGTGCTGGCCTTGCCGGTGCCGGATTGCTGGTCGTCACCGGCCCCAGCCTTGCCGACGACAAAATTCCCTCGACGTTGCGCGTCGGTATGTCCAACCAACTCCCGTATGCCTTTCTTGATAAGGACGGCAACCTTACCGGCCAGTCCCCTGATGTGCTTCGTGCCGCGATGCGCGATGCCGGCGTCGAAAAGCTAGACGCCTCACTGACAGAATTCGGCGCGCTCATTCCTGGCCTCGTCGCCCGTCGTTTCGACGTTATTTGCACCGGGCTCTTCGTCCGGCCGAAGCGTTGTGAGCTCATTGATTTTGCCAACCCCGATTCGCTAAGCCGCGAGGGGTTGGTGGTAGCTGCCGGCAACCCGATGGGCCTAAAGTCGCTCGGCGACGTGGCCAAGAATGGCAACGCCAGGATCGGCTTCATCCGCGGTTCTGTCGACGAGGAATACGTCAAGAACGCAGGTATTGCCGAATCGAACTGGGTCGTTCTGCCCGACGTGCCGACGCTGTTGTCGGCGGTCAAGGGTGGCCGCGCCGACGCCGTGATCAGCTCGCTTGTCATTATCGCCTCGACAATGAAGGCGATGAACGATTCCAGCGTTCAACTCGTCGACAACTTTGTCGACCCGGTGGTTAATGGCAAACCGGCGATCGATTATGCTGCCATGGGCTTCCACAAGGACAGCAAAGCCCTGCGCGAGGCCTACAATACCGGTCTCGCCAAGCTCGTATCCAGTGGCGAACTCGCCAAGATAAACGAGAAATGGGGCTTGCCGGCCGCGCTGACCCCCACGGCCGAGACGCCGTCCATCGAAACGCTCTGCAAAGCCTGACTGCAAGCGGTCGGGCTCTGCGCCCGACCGCCCACCGGCACCCCCGTGAAAGGCGACGATGACGGCTCTGCTCGACTTGCTTCCGCAATTGATGAAGGGGCTGCAGACGACCCTCCTTGTGACCGCGTTTGCGGCACCGCTCGCGCTGGTAATGGCACTGGTGAGCGGCCTGGCGCGGCTCGCGCCGATCAAGCTACTGCAGTGGCTGGCCATCATCTATGTCGAATTGTTCCGCGGCACCTCGCTGTTGGTTCAGCTGTTCTATTTCTTTTACGTGATGCCTCTGTTCGGAATGTCGCTCGACCCAGTGACCACAGGCGTCCTGGTGCTGGCGCTAAATACAGGCGCCTACGGCTCCGAAGTGGTGCGCGCCAGCATAGGCAGCGTGCCCAAGAGTCAGCGCGAGGCGTGTATCGCCCTCAACATGTCGCCGGCGATGGCGCTGCGCCGCGTGATCTTCCCACAGGCTTTCGTGACGATGCTGCCGCCCTTTGGCAATCTGTTGATTGAACTGCTCAAGGCGACATCACTGCTGTCACTGATCACCATCTTTGACCTCGCCTTTGCCGGCAACACATTATTCCAGACGACGGGCCGCACGCTCGAGATCTATGGCCTGGTGCTGATGATCTATTTTGCCACCGCGATGGTGCTGACCCTGGGGATGCGTTGGTTGGAAAAGCGCATGGGCGCCGGTCGTGACCTAGAGTTCCGCCCATGAATTTCGATCTCACCTATCTTCTGCAGATCGCGCCGCTGCTGCTCAAGGGCGCCGTCGTCACCGTGCAGGCAACGGTGCTCGGCACGCTGCTGGCGGCAGTGCTCGGCCTCCTCATGGCAATCCTCACTCGTTCACGCCTTCGTATCGTCCGCTACGCAACGACGGCGGTGGTGCTGTTCGTCCGTAACACACCGCTGCTGATCCAGCTTTTCTTTCTATTCTACATCCTGCCGCAGTTCGGCATCGCGCTTCCCACTTATCTCACCGGCGTCATCGCGCTCGGAATCCACTACGCCGCCTACATGTCGGAAGTTTACCGCGCTGGCATCACCGCAGTACCGCGCGGCCAATGGGAGGCGGCGCACGCGCTCAACATGCCCCGCGCGCTGGTCTGGCGTCGGATCATCCTGCCACAGGCGCTGCCGCCGATCATTCCCCCACTCGGCAACTACGCCATCGCCATGTTCAAGGATACGCCGGTACTGGCCACCATTGGCATTCTCGAGATGCTGGGCGTCGCCCTTGCCGAGGCGAACCGCAGCTATCGCTACTATGAGCCGCTCACCATGGTCGGAATCCTGTTCCTGATCTTTAGCTTGTTTTCCGCCGTGGCCGTCCGTTTGCTGGAGAAGCGCTATGCTGCCCGTTGACATCCCTCCTTCGCCGGCCCTGCGGCTGCGTGGCGTGTCGAAAGCTTTTGGTAGCCTGACCATTCTCGACAAGCTCGACCTCGATGTCGCGCCGGGCGAGCGCATCTCGATCATCGGGCGTAGCGGCTCGGGAAAGACCACGCTGCTGCGGGTGCTGATGACGCTCGAAAAAATCGACGCTGGCTCCATCGAGGTCTTCGGGCGCTACCTGGGCCAGCGCCCAGAGGGCGGTCGTCTGGTCCCCGCCACCCCGGAGGAGACCCGCGCCGTGCGTGGCGACATCGGCATGGTGTTTCAGCAGTTCAACCTGTTCCCTCATCGCACGGCCATCGAGAATGTCATCGAGGCGCCAATCCACGTTAAGAAGATGGGGTCAAAGGAAGCCCGCGACATGGGCATGGCCTTGCTATGCACGGTGGGGCTCGCCGACAAGGCCGACCACTACCCCAGGCAACTTTCCGGCGGCCAGCAGCAACGGGTGGCGATTGCCCGCGCCCTCGCCATGCAGCCGCGCATCATCCTGTTTGACGAGGTGACCTCGGCGCTCGACCCGGAGCGCGTCGATGAGGTGCTCTCCGTCATCCAGGGCTTGGCCCAGGAAAGCACTATCACCATGCTGATTGTCACCCATGAAATGCGCTTTGCGCGGGACGTGGCGACGCGCACCATCTTCATGGAGGAGGGCCTGATCGTCGAAGATGACGCACCAGCGGTGATTTTCGGCAAGCCCAACAAGGCGCGCACGCAATCCTTCCTGCAAAGTGTGCTGGGGAGGGGGCTTTGATAGGCGATCCGGCCTGTCCGCCTATCGACCCGGCGCGGTTGGCGCTGGAGTCGGGGACGGTGCATTTGCTTTCCGGCGGGGAAGCACCGCTCCCCCGTGCCGGGATCGCCGCCTACTCGCGCTACGCCACTGACAAGGCTGACGGCATTTTCGGCCGCCAGCGTCTTGAGGCCGAACTGGATAAAGTGCGCGGTCGCCTTGCTCGTCTGATGGGCATCGAGCAGCCGGAGCGGATCGGTTTTCTGGCTTCTGTCAGCGCGGCATTGACGGCAGCACTTAACGCCATCGACTGGCGAGAGGGCGACAATGTCGTCGCCCTCTCCGACGACTTCCCTTCCGTCGTCCTGGCCGGCGCCGGCCTCGCACGGTTCGGCGTAGTGCTGCGCGTGGTCGACGCCAATCCGGATGCCGTGGAGGATGCCTTGCTGGCCGCCATCGACAGCCGCAGCCGTCTCGTTCTCGTCAGTCATGTCAGCTATCGTCATGGCCGTCGGCACGACATCGCCGGCCTCGCCTTGCGCCTGCATCAACACGGCGTAGCGCTTGCACTCGACGTGTCCCACTCGCTCGGAGTGCTGCCGGTGCCATCCGATGCTGCCGACATCATGGTGTCGTGCGGCCACAAATTCCTGTTCGGCAGCCACGGCACCGGCATCCTAGTCTGGAACGACGCGCGGCTGGGCGAGCCGAAAACCCCTGCCGCTGGCTGGTTCTCCGTCACCGACTATGCGGCTGCCAGCAACGGCGTTGATTTCGCACCTAAGCGTGGTGCTGCCGCCTTCGAACTCGGCAATCCGGACTTCCCGGCCCTTTATGCCCTTGGCGCCGGTCTTGATGTACTGGCCAGCGCCCAGGCCAGCACCGTGGCAAGCCACGCAATGGCGCTTTCGGGTGAGTTGAGGAACCGTCTTGAACGGCTCGAATGGCCGGTATGGACGCCGGCTGAGGAGGAGCGCCGCGGCACCTCGATTGCGCTTCGCACCAACCACTCCGTTGAACTTGCGACCCGTCTCGCCGAGGCCCGCATTCTGGTGGCGTCGGGTAATGGCCGCCTGCGCATCTCGGTGCACGGCTTCAACAGCATGGCCGATATCGAGACCCTGCTCGTGACGCTTGGTGCCCCCTGATCACCAAATGAAAAGGACGACCAATGACTGCAAAGATACCGTACGGGTGGGCCGATCGTGAACCCTGGCTGGAACTGGATTTCCCCGTCGCCGAGTTCGAGAGTCGCGTAGCGTCGCTGCAAACCGCCATGACGGCCGCCGACATCGATGCTCTTCTGGTCTGGGATGATGCTGATCGGGGGGGCAATATCCGCTATCTCTCCGGGTTCAACATGGTCTGGGGTACCTCGGTTGTGCTCATCCACCGCCAACGCGCGCCGGTGCTGGTGACTAACGCCGTCGCGCACGGCGAACCCATGCATTCAAATATCCAGACGAGTTGGCTCAGGGACGTCCGTGTCTCCTTTGCCAGGTCGGCCGACGACTTGTTTGAAAAAAGCGCTGCAGTGCTGGCCGAGTGGGGCGTTCCCGACGATCGGGTCGTGGTCGCCGGCCACGCGCGGATACCTTACGGAACGGCGCGAAGGCTCGCCAACGCCTATGGCGAAAGGGCGCTGCACGCCGGCGATAGCCTGCTCGCCCGGCAGCGTGCCATTAAGAGCCCGGCAGAAATCGCGGTCATTCGTCGCGCCGCGGACTTGACCTCGCGCGCCATGGATGCGGCGATGCGGGCAGCGGTGCCCGGGGCAAGCGAAAGCGAGGTCGCCGCCGCTGCCAACTACGCCTGCATCGCGGCGGGCGCCGAGCGAATGTCGTTCGGCTGCTTTCCCGCAACTGGCCGGCGGGGCAGCCTCAAAAACGTCTTCGCTCGCCCGGGCGGCATCATCGCGCCAACGGACCTCGTCGTCATCGATCTCGGCTGCAAATTGCTCGGCTACCAGTCGGACATGTCACGCAATGTCGTGGCCCACCCCTCCAAGCAGATCATTGCTCTTCTCGACGCGGTAACGGCGGCCAACGATGCAGCGTTTCGGCATACACGGCCCGGCGTGACCACCATGTCTGTGGTCGAGGTCATGAACGAGGCGATCGCCGAGCGCGGTTTTTCCGCTTGGGATTTTTCGCTCTGCCATGGCTTCGGGCTCGACCTGACGGAAACGCCACTGTTTCGCGATCATCCCCCGATGAAGCTCGAAGCGGGGATGTGCTTTTACGTTGAACCGATCATCGCCGACCACAGCTTTGGCTGCGCGTGTATTGAAGACATGCTCCTTGTCACGGACGATGGCTGCGAAAAGCTATCGCACACGCTCGTTCCCGCTACTGGAACCTAAGATAAAGCTTCCAATTTCAGCGTCGTCCGGCGTCCAATTGGGGCTACCCCCCGGAGTGCGCAAGGGCGTGCAGGCAAGCGAAGAAGACAATGGTTGTCAGGCTCGGGGTGCGGTCACTGCGGTAGCGTCTGTTAAAAGCATGGGATGGATCGTCAAAGCTTCCCCCGGGGAAGTGGCTGCGCCACTCCACGTAAGGGCGCTATGAACTTCAGCTCATGATCGATCTCGCTGAGCGCTCGGCCCCAAAAGTGCGCCGTATCGCATGCTTTAATGCCGATCACGCTGCATTCGAGCTTCGAGAAAAGTCGAGCACCTCGGATCGCCGCAATTTGCAACGGACGACAGGCCTACCCGAAGACCGACGGCGTGAACTTGAACCACATGCTTGGCGATGTCTAATCCAACTGTAGGACCTGACATGTGCGGTTCCTTTTGTATGAGCCGTCTCTGATCTCTGAAGGCGGGTCGGGGAAGAAGAACACCATCTATGCAAGAAAGCCTCGCCCTGGCCGCTCTCTACTGCGCGGCGACGACTCTTCGGATGCGGCACGACGGTCAACGACAGCCATCGAGGTCGCGATGGTGGCGGCCCGAGAAACGAAAGAGGATACGAATACGGCTACCACCGGCAACGGTTTCGTGCGGACCGAGGCGGCGCCGCATGGAAAGAGAATCCCACGAAGCAGACCGCGCGAGCAGAAATTTCGCAGATTTTGCTGACACTCCCCGATTGATCATCAGACTAGCCGTTGTTTGTCCGATTTCACCGCAGAATCTGGTTGAGGAATTGACGGGTGCGGACCTGCTGCGGATTGGCGAAGAAATTGGCCGGCGCGGCGGTTTCTACAATCCGACCATGATCCATGAAGATGACCCGGTCGGCGATCTGTCGGGCGAAACCCATTTCGTGAGTGACGCAAAGCATGGTCATACCATCGTTCGCAAGTGCGATCATGGTGTCGAGCACCTCCTTGATGATCTCAGGATCGAGTGCGGAGGTGGGTTCGTCAAACAACATAATGCGCGGCGACATGCACAGAGCGCGAGCGATTGCGGCTCGCTGCTGTTGACCGCCCGAAAGCTGGCCTGGGTACTTTTTCGCCTGCTCGGGAATGCGTACTCGCGCGAGGAAGCTGCGTGCCAGCTCCTCGGCCTGCGCGCGTGCTATCTTTTTTACCGACATCGGTGCCACAACGCAGTTCTCCAAGATCGTCATATGTGGAAACAGATTGAAGTTCTGGAACACCATGCCGATTTCGCGCCGGGTGGCCTGCACGCGCTTGGGGTCGTCTGTCAGTTCTAATCCGCCAACCGAAATTGAGCCCTGATCATGACGTTCTAGGCGGTTGATGCATCGGATCAGCGTGGACTTGCCGGAGCCTGAAGGCCCGCAGATAACGATCCTCTCGCCGGTCACGACGCGAAGATCGATGTCGTGAAGTGCATGATAGGCGCCGTACCACTTGTTAAGGCCAATTATTTCGACAGCGGCCGGCGGTTTGATGCCGGTCCCAGCCTCGTCTTCGCGGGGGAACTCATCCAAGTTGGTCATAAGGTCACCTGAAATATCCTGCGTGGGGAGCAGCGATAATCGATTGAAGATGATGGGCCTGACAGTGATCGAACTGCGTGGCGACGGAGTAGGGTCATCGAGCGCCTTTTGCCTTGTCGTTAATACGGCGTTTTTAGCCAGTGCGTCGGGCAGTCAAATAAGGTTGGAGATGGATCTCGAGCCACTTCGTCAACGTGGAAACGAGTGCCGTCAGGCCCCAGTAAAGCAATGCGATGATTGTAAAGATTTCGACCGGCGAAAACGTGCGTCCAATAATATCTTGGGCTTCATATGTCAGCTCAGGAACTGTGATGACCGAAAGGACCGCTGATTCCTTTATGAGCCCGATAGCCAGGTTGGTCGAGGTCGGGAGAATATAACCCAGCACCTGTGGCAGAAGGATGCGGCGAAGGATGGTCGCATAGCCAAGGCCGAGCGCATAGCCGGCCTCCGTTTGGCCTGCGGGTACGGAAAGGATTGCGCCGCGGACGATCTCGGCTGCGTAGGCACTGGCATAGGCCGAAAGCGCAATGAAACCAACCACCAGCGGCGACAGGCGCAGGCCGAATTCTGGCAGGACGAAATACAGCAGGAAAACCTGGGTCAGGAAGGGGATGTTGCGAAGCAGCTCAACATAGGCCGCGGCAAATGTTGCGAATACAAGCCCGCCGTGTAGGCGCAGGAGCGCCAGCGCGACGCCGAGAATAAACCCGATTGGTAGGGAGACAGTGCATATGCCGATGGTTCGTGCGAAGCCATCTGCTAGCGGCTGCCAGTTGTCCAGAATTACCGCAACGTCAAACTGCATTAGCGCGGAGCTCCTGACGGCTTGTGTTCCAAACGTTTAGTGAACACGGAGAAGGTGAACAGAATTAAGAAATATATCAGAGCAGCAGTGCAGAAAGCTTCCGTCGGTCGGAAGGTCTCCATCATCACATGTTGAGCTGTGCGTGTTAGTTCCACAACCGAGATGACCGACAAGATCGCAGAGGCCTTTACCAGAATAGTGAATTCACTGGCCATTGGCGGAATGATATTGCGTACGAGTTGGGGCAGGATGACTTTGAGGGCCACAATGTGACGCGGCAGGGCCAAGGCACTGGCGGCCTCGAACTGTCCCGAGGGGATACTGAACAACCCTGCGCGCAGGTTTTCGGCAATGAATGCAGCGCTGTTGAAACTCAGGGACAACACGCCCGCCACGAGCGGCGACAGTTCGATGCCGGTCAGGCCCGGAAGGGCGTAGTAGATGACGAGAATTTGCACCAGCAGCGGCGTACCGCGAATGAAACTCGTGTAGATCGCCACGATCCATCTGGCCAGTGCTATGCGCGATCTCGCGAGCAGGAGCAGGCCAAGGGCGATAACCGTTCCCAGTGTGAATCCGGCCAGTGACACGCCCAGCGTAACAGCAGCACCCCAAATGAACCTCGGGAGCAGTGTCAGAAAAAATGACATGTCGAACATTTCGTGGGACCTGTCCTCGGAAGGCGATGAACTGGCTGAGGCACCGACAGATGCAACAATTCGAACCCTCCGCGCGGTAGCGCGCCGGCGGAGGGGAACTAAATGGATTACTTGGCGCCCTCGGGAAGATAGCCGTGGGCCGGCAATTCCATTTCGTAGCCAAACCATTTCATCTGGA
The DNA here is from genome assembly GCF_016836705.1 of Mesorhizobium caraganae. GTDB lineage: Bacteria > Pseudomonadota > Alphaproteobacteria > Rhizobiales > Rhizobiaceae > Mesorhizobium > Mesorhizobium caraganae. The sequence goes on from NZ_JAFCGY010000008.1 coordinate 153,229, forward strand.
GCTCTTTCAGCTTCCCGCTGTCGGCCAGTTCGCCTATCTGAGCATTGATGAAGTCACGTAGATCGCCGTCTTCGGGACGCACTACCCACGCCAGATAGACGGGGTTCTCGATCGTGCCGATGATCTTGAAGGTGTCGGGCAACTTCTTCATCAGTAACGCGGCCGTTGTTGACGGCACCGCGATTGCGTCAACCTGGCCGGAGGCAAGTGCAACATTGCATTCGGGAAAGGAACTGAAGAGCTTGAGTTCAAAGCCGGCGCCACCTTCCGCCTTCAGGCGTTCGCCAAAACGTTCCGCCTTTGGCTGAGGCGAGGAGGCAAGTTGGGTTGCCACCACTTTGCCATTCAGGTCCTTGGGCTCTTTAATGCTGTCGTCCTTCACGCGCGCAAGGATCATCGTGACGCCCGTGCCAGTCGGTCGCGTGAATGCGAATTTGGCGGCGCGCTCGGGAGTGATCGTTGTCGATGAACCTTTCAGATCAAATTTTTTCGACAGAAGACCAGGCAGCAGCCCCTGAAAAGGCAGATCAACTAGGGTGACCTTGACCCCCAATTTCTCAGCCACGAGATCGAGGATGTCCTTGTCATAACCAAGAATCTTTCCATCCACTCTGAATGCAAAAGGTTCAAAATCGGCTTCTGTGCCAACGATAATCTCGCCGCGCTGTTTAATTTGATTGACAAGGCCATCGGCCTTGGCAGTCACCGATGTGCCCGACCAGATGGTCACAACTGCGAACAACGCGACGATCAACGGGCGGATGCGGAGCGCTTTCTCGGTGATCATCGTTATTTTCCTCCGACTTATTGGCTTCTGCATAGACGCTGCCCAAATCGTGTGATGACACTTCATGTTGTTTCCTCCATTTGGCAACATTTTACGATGTCGCCGGATTGCATTTTTTGACGGTATGCCGATCCAGGACGACATCGAGTTTTGCTCGGATTTTATTGCCCCTCGTCCGCGGATTGCTCAGATGACCTGACCGGTCCTCCCAGATCGCCGCCCCAATGCAACCGGCATGTGGGCTGTGTGCCGTTTTCGCCGCGCCGTTCATGCTCCTTCCAGGGCCGGGGTGAGATCGTCCCAGACGTGGCCCTCATCCTCCAATCCGACGGAAAAGCGGATGAGATCTTCGCCCGCGCCTTTGATGGGTTTGGCTTTCCGGCCTGACTGTCTGCCGGACGCAAGATGCTTGCTGGGTGCGTCACCAGCATCTCGACATATTGCGAGGGGTCGTTGCCGAAATGGATGGCCCGGGTCGCGAAACCGCCCTCGCGTTCGTCGGAGCCGACTGCAGTGTTTTTGGGATGCGACATGACAAGCTCCAGCGAGGAGAACGACGTCTGGTTCACAAATCCAGGATGATTTGCCCCTTGGCCCTCGATACGCATGGTATGAAGCGACGTGTTCTGGCCTCAGGGCTAAGGAAGGCGTCTCGGTGGATCGGTTCGCCGGCGACGAACCCGCATTCGCAACTGCCGCAAACGCCGTTCTCACAGGACGAGAAGAGAAGCAAACCGGCGGCGCGCAGTACGGTGAGCGCCGAGGCGTTCGCAGGAACCTCGAGTTCCTGGCCGGTCGAATGCAATTGGATGGTGAACGGCTCGGGCGCGAAGTTTGGATCTTCTTCGGGCTGGAAGGCCTCGAAATGGACCGTGTCGGGCTTCCAATGCGCCGAAGACGCTCTTGCCCACGCCATGAAACCGGGGGGCCCGCAATAGTAAAGGTGCGTCCCGTCCTTCTGCTCTTTCAGCAGTTCGGCGAGATCCACGACGGTGGCGGGATCGTCGTCGAAGTGCAGTACGAGGCGATCGGCAGGTAGCTCCGCCTCCAGATCGGCCAGCATCGGAGCCATCGAACGGCTGCGTGCAAAGAAATGGAGAACGAAAGCCTTACCCTGCGCCTCCAGCGCGCGCGCCATCGCGATCATCGGCGTTATTCCGATGCCGCCGCCCAGCAGAAGATGCGCCTGGGCCTTGTCGTGGAGCCTGAAGTGGTTGCGCGGCGCCGAGACCGGCATCTCGTCTCCGACCTTGAGGTTGGCATGGAGCCAGGCGGAGCCACCCCGGCCAGTCTCTTCGCGTTTTACACCAATCAGATATCGCGACAGGTCCGCTGGGTGGCCCATCAGCGAGTACTGGCGCACCTTCCCACCCGGCATGTGGATGTCGACGTGCGAACCCGCCTCAAATGAAGGCAGTTGCGGACGTCGTGGATGGCGGAACTCAACGACGCTCACGTCTCCGGCTTCGTGACGCAGGCTCGCAACCTTCATCTTCATGATGAGACGCGGTGAAGCCATCGCCCTAGCTCTCCATCGGAACGATGCGGTCGCCTGGACGAATGACGCCACCGACCTCGATCGCGCAGTTCAGTCCGGATCGGTTAAGCAGCCCGTCGAACAATCGTGGCGCGCCGAGCAGTTCCTCGATGTACTTGCAGGGGAAGTTCAGCCTCGCGCCCCAAAGCACGGTCTCCCCGACCCTGAAGCGTTGGCCGATGAGGTGGTTCAGTGGAACCCCCCTCGTCGTCAGGTTCCGACGATGATCTCCTGGGGCGAGATTCAACTTGATGCCAGGCACCTTGGGCTCCCCCGCCGCGAGTTGCTCCAGGACCTCGGCCTCGATCAGCGTCACCTCGCGCACATCAGGCTTAGGTGAGTAGGTACCGGTCCCGAAAAAGTAGCGATCGCCCTCGATGCCCTTGCCCACGATCAATCGCGCTTCGGCAAGCTCCTCCATCTCATACGAGGCGGCTGGCGCTATGTGGATATGCAAAAGTTCCCCGGACCAGCGCTGCGTCATAATTCCTGTCCTGATATACTTAGTTGGACAACTTGTTGCCCAACCGGTAACAGACTTTTTCAAACGCTGCAATATGGGTATTGCGCCAGCCCATAGATACGGCCCTAGCCATGGGCGAGGCGGCGACATAGTGATAGGCCGCTCACGCAGTGGAATTGGAGCTGAAATTGCCGACTGTTAGATCGATCAGAGATATCGGGCCGACCAAAAACGATGCGGCACGCTCGTTTGGCCTTCACATGGCCGCGATGCGGCGCTCGCGCAAAATGACGCTTGATCAGCTTGCGGGGCTGACCGGCCTCAACAAGGGATACCTGTCGCGGGTCGAAAGAGGAGAGAAGACGCCTTCGATCGCGACGGCATTGAAGCTCTCCCAAGCGTTCGCCGTCTCGGTGTCGGCCCTCTTCGGTGAGGCTGTCGACGAATCGGTGATCCACATCGTCAGGTCGAATGCGCGCCCCGCCCCCGACAACAGCCCAACAGAGACGTATTTCGAGCCTCTGAGCCAGGCAGCGGGCGGAATTGAAGCCTTTTTGCTCTTTGCTGGCCGCGATTTCGGCCCCGACGGTAGGGTCGACCATGGCGGAACCGAGATCATTTTTGTTGTATCGGGCAAGATCGAGATCCAGTTTTCCGATCGCTCGGTGCTTCTTGGCACCGGCGATTTCCTCCAGTTTCCGGGCCATCTCGCACATCAAGTTCGGGCTCCAGATGGTAGCGGCAGCGCCCTGATCGCGATCACCCGGGAGAAATAGGCCGGAAAAAGTCCTGCCTTCCGGTAAGCACCACTGGGACACATGCCGACCTAAAGTTGCAACTGCGACGCTTGCGGTATCCGAACTCGATGCAGTTGACTATGAGTCCGCTCCATGATCTGTTGGACAACTTGTTGCCTACAGCGATCTCGTTGGGCAAACAAATGTCGATGCCCGGTGGTAGAGACCTATGAACACGCTGGAAAACGGATCGTTCGGTGTGCCCAAGCCTACTTCGTTGAACACGCCGACCGCAGTCGAGATGGCCGGTGTGAACAAGTGGTTCGCCGAATTCCACGTGCTGCGCGACATCGACTTGAAGGTCGAGCGAGGTGAGAAGCTGGTGGTCTGCGGTCCGTCGGGCTCCGGTAAATCGACCCTGATCCGCTGCATCAACCGGCTGGAGAAGCATCAGCATGGCAGGATCATGGTCGATGGCATCGAACTCACCAACGATCTCAAGATGATCAGCGAGATCCGCCGCGACGTCGGCATGGTGTTCCAGCACTTCAACCTGTTCCCGCATCTGACGATCCTGGAGAACCTGACGCTCGCCCCGATCTGCGTGCGCAAGATGCCGAAGAAGGATGCCGAGGAGATCGGCATGCATTATCTGCGGCGCGTCAAGATCGCGGAACAGGCGGCGAAATATCCCGGCCAGCTCTCCGGTGGCCAGCAGCAGCGCGTCGCCATCGCCCGCTCGCTCTGCATGAGCCCGAAGATCATGCTGTTCGACGAGCCGACCTCGTCGCTCGACCCGGAAATGGTCAAGGAAGTGCTCGACACCATGGTCTCGCTGGCCGACGAAGGCATGACCATGCTCTGCGTCACTCACGAGATGGGTTTCGCCCGCGAAGTCGCCGACCGGGTGATCTTCATGGATGCCGGCCAGATCGTCGAGATGACCGAGCCCAACGCGTTCTTCAAGAACCCGCAGCACGAGCGTACCAAGCTCTTCCTGAGCCAAATTCTGCACTGAGGGGAACTGGCTCGCGACTCGTGAGAACCACGGCCCGCAAGGTATGCCGATAGAGAGCGAGCATCCCAATGCGACGCATGAATCCTTGAACGCCGATCGGAGGAAGGCGATGGCGCTGCAAAGCATCGACTATTATTTCTGGGTTCTCTCGGACTGGGCTTACTTCGGGGGTCCTCGCCTTGCATCGATCGGCAAGCGGCACGGGCTGAACATCAACTATTTCCCGATCAAGATGCCGTACGTCTACTCCAAGACGGGTGGCATACTTTTGAGCCAACGGTCCAAGCAGCGGCAGGACTACCGGCTTGCCGAACTGCGCCGTTGGCAGGTCAAGTTGGGTATGCCAATCAACGAGTCACCCAAATACGGCACCACCAACGAGGACCTGGCCTCGGGGCTCATCATCGCGGCTAAGCACGACAACCAGCCCGTCGAGGGGATCTCCCACGACATCTTGAAGGCAGCGTGGGTGGACGAACTGGACATTGCGTCTCCCGAAGTCCTTCTAGACCTCGCGGGCCGAAGCTTGAATGGACCCGTGCGCCTGCTGGAGCTGGCAGGCTCGCCCGCTATTCAAGAGGAATTCCGACGCTACTCCGATGCCGCCATCGAAAGGGGGGTATTTGGGTCGCCGTTCTACCTGTTCGAGGACGAAATGTTCTGGGGCCAGGATAGGCTCGACTTCCTTGAAGACGCGGTCGTCGCCTCGAAGATGAGGACGCTCTCGAAGGCCTGAGCAGAAGCGTTCCGGCGTTTGAGCGCCGCCAGTCATTGGGTCACGGAACATTCAAGGCTTTTCGGTCGCGCACGACGACCGTTGTCGGCCGCGCGAGGTTATCGAATGCCGCAAGGACTGGGGCCCCTGCGCCTCTATGACACACAACGCTCGGGGAATGCCTGGAAGGTCCGGCTCCTCGCAGGCTTCATCGCGTGCCCACTCGAGAGAAGGACCCTCTCGATCGACAGGGGCGATCTGAGAACTCCCGAGTTTGCAGCCGTCAGCCGGTTCCGCCAGGTCCCTGTTCTCGAGCTGGGAAATGGTGGAACGATCGTCGAATCCGCGGCGATCCTGTTCTTTCTGGCTCAAGGGACCGCATGGTGGCCCGACGATCCAGGTCAACAGACGTTTTGGCATGGATGTCTTTCGAGCAATCGTCTCACATGCATCCGTTGGCGCAATTGCGATTGCATCGCGCCCTTCATCCGGATCGGCAGGTCGATCCGCGCGAAGTGGCGCAGTGGGATCACAGGGCTAGCCAGGCTCTGGCTTTCCTTGAGGAGAATTTGAGACAGGTTGCGGAAGGGGATTGGCTGGCGACGGCCGGCCATCCGAGCATCGCGGATGTCGCCCTGTATCCCTATACCCGGTTGGCGAGGATGGGAGGCGTCGACCTGGATGGCTCACCTCACGTGTTGAGGTGGCTCGCGCGTATCGAGAGGTTGCCGAATTACACGACCCTCTTCCCCGGCCGGCCCGAACTGAACGAAAGCACCCTCGAAGTCTGACATCGTTGGGCGGGATGTATTAAACTCGAAACGGCTGACTGCCGATCGAGCCACCGCGACCTGCGGTAGCGGCGTCTGATATTGGAGGACTGTGATCGCCCTGTCCTTCGACAGCACGCCCCTCAGATCATCTCAGCATGTATAGAGATCGGTGCTTGCCTTTACGCACTCCGATAGGACCCAGGGCAGGGCGATATCAAGTTTCATGTCCGGCCGCTCCATCAGTGCAGAGAGATGCTGCATCGTTTCCCCCATGATAACCGTGGCAGTTGCACCTCCGCCCACATCGGTGCGCATTCAACGGACGTTGTGAAATGCAAAGGCGAGCGTCTCAAGCTTGTAACTCGGACCACCTAATGCATATCGATAAGGAGGTCCTCTTTGGGGATGGACCTCGTGGGAGAGAAAGTCCGCCAACGGTTGCCTGCGTGGATTAAGGACACCCGGGTTCCCATAAAGATAGCCGCCGCCAATTATTGGTGCATCAGCGTGCCTCTCGGATACTGGTTGACGTTTCCCAAGGGTTGCGGGGCATAGAGATGACAGTGCCTCACTTGGCAAATTGGGAAGGCTGCGGCTGTTGAGGGCGCGCATGAACTAAAGGCCGGAACACACACGTTTCCGACCTTCAGATAGGATGATCGTGACGGTTTAGGTGCTGCCCTTACAGCAGCGCTTGCACCTGGATTTCGACAAGGATGTCTGGAGCGGCCAAGCGCGATTCGACGGTTGCACGAGCGGGCGCGGCCCCTTCGGGTACCCACGCGTCCCAGGCTGCATTCATCTCGTCGAAGGATCCAATGTCTTTTAGCCAGATATTGGCGACGACGATCCGCGACTTGTCGGTCCCAGCCTCCGCCAAGAACGTATCGATCTGATCGAGCACATCTGCAGTTTGCTCCCTCACCCCGCCACTTCGGTTCTTAGGGACCAGTCCGGAAAGAAACGCAAAACCGTTGGCGGTTAGCAAGCTCGTGAGACGTTTTGTCGAGTTGTATCGCGTGATCATTTGTCCTCGCTGCAGGTTGTTGGAGATACGGCGCCAACCCTCCGGTTGCCGCCTGCTGTCATCGCCGGGTCTCCGGCGAATTCGAATTGCTGCGTCCGGCCAGAACCTTGGCGGACGAGCGTAATGGTTCATGGTCTTTTGCGCCGGCCTCTCAAGACTCGCTGCCCGAAGAGGTCAAGGCTGTACGCACGGCTGTGCAGAACCCGAGCCGGCCGTTCGGGAAGATTGCGCTCGCCCCCGAGACATGGCTGACGATATTTTGAGCAGCCATTTCATTTCGTTTCCTCCACGTTGTCTTTGTTGGTCGCAAGGTGTCGTTCGTCCGGGTTGTGTTCGCGAAGCGGAGGCCTCGCCGCTCAATCGATGTCGACCACCACCTTTCCTTTCGACTTGCCGCCAGACAGGTGCCGGTGGGCATCCGCGGCGGTCGCCAGTTCGAACTTTTCGGGATCGATGAGGGGGCGCAATAGCTCGCGATCCGCCAAGGCGGAGATCTCGCGAAGGATCCGACCATGCTTCTCCCGTCCTTCGCCTGATAGCATGGGAAGCAGCATGAATACGAGATGCAGCGAGAGAGCCTTTGCGTGCATCAATCCGAGATCGACCGAGGCTCTGGAATTGGTCGTCGCGATCCGTGCGCGGACCGCGGCCGCCTCGAAGGATTTGACGAGATTTTGTCCGCCCACGGTGTCTACGATGGCATCGAACCCGCGCCCGCCGGTAATTCGCTGTACGAACGACGGGACCGGCTCGTTCTTGTAATTGACGACGTTTGTCGCCCCGAATGCCCTCAGCTGCTCAAAGTCGCGATCGTCGCTGACACTCGCGGCAACGATAGCACCGGCAACGCTGGCCAGCTGAACAGCGATGTGGCCTACGCCTCCCACGCCCCCTTGAACGAGAACGACCTCGCTCTTCTTCGGAGCAATGCGCTCGATAGCCTCCCAGGCGGTGATTGAGACCAAGGGAAGCGCCGCGGCTTCCCGGAACGTCAAGGCGCGAGGCTTCGGTGCAATCAACCTGGCATCAGCAGCGATGTACTCTGCGAGGGTACCCCCGAGGCCCTTCACCCCACCGGCGCAGCCGTAGACCTCGTCGCCGACTTTGAGATCGTCGACGTCAGGCCCCACCACCTCGACCACTCCGGCCAAGTCCGCGCCGAGGATCGCCGGAAGCTCGGGACCGATGGGAAGGCCCTCTCGGATCTTGATGTCGACAGGATTGACGGACGTAGCCCGAATACGGATCAGGACTTGTCCGGGTCCGGCACTGGGGCGCTCGACATCTGCCAGATGCAGCATCTCGGGTCCGCCGTTGCTGTTTAGGATCTGGGCGCGCATGCATTAAACCTCAATTTTCACTCGACTCAGTTTGGTGCTGGCCAATGATGAATCAAACGCATAGTTCAAATAACATCTAGTCGATTTTCAAATAGCTCGGCACTATCCTCCTCTTTGAGGGCTGTTCTGATCGCCGCCTCTGAAATATTTGACCATCTGAAGAATGTTTCCAACTTTGGCCAGCTCCCTGCCATTTGCTGGCGTGAGCGCAAGGCCACTGCACGATTTGGGTCTGGTCTTGAAAAGCGCAAGGAGTGCGTTTGCAGACCAGCACGAGGTTTTAAAGGGCACCCCCGATAAGGGCAACCGGACCGACGCCCTTGCGGCGGCGGTCATATCATCGACGCCCGTGCGGCGAACACATCCAACACAGCAACCGGTTGGGCCCGAAACGCTCGTCTTGCGACGCAACCCTGCCGACAGGCGAGCGGGCGGCGGGCACGGTTAGTTCGAAGGCGCTATCGCGACCATTTCGATCTCGACCCTCGCGCCAAGGGGCAACGAGGCGACGCCTATTGTGGTGCGAGCGGGGAACGGCTCGCGGAAATGGCTCGCATAAACCTCGTTCAGCGCCGGGAAGTCGGCCATGTCGACGAGGAAGACGTTGCATTTGACGACATCGTCAAAGGTCAGGTGAGCCGATGCCAGAACAGTCCCCAGGTTGCTTGAGACACTGACGCACCTGGTCCTTGATATCCCCGACGACGAGCTTCCCCGTCGCGCCGTCCAGTGGCGTCTGCCCGGACAGAAATACGACGTCCCCGCGCGCCCTGACGCCGTGCGAATAGGGTCCAACCGCAGTGGACCCCGGGGCTGAAAAAGCTTGTCGATTCATGAAAAATTCCTTTCTTCAAGTGTGGATGTCCGGGTGTGCGCCCAAAACAGGCTCGCTCTCCAAACTAATTCTTGAGTGGCTTTGGAGGGAGATCGGTGCACGTCCCCAACATGATCTCGGCCGCCATGCCCACCGTCTCGATGAAGGTCGGGTGCGGATGGATCGTCTTGCCGATATCATGGGCATCGGCGCCCATCTCGATGGCCAAACCGACCTCACCGATAAGGTCGCCTGCGCCCACGCCCACGATCCCGCCGCCGACGATCCGCCCCGTCTCCTTGGAGAAAAGCAACTTGGTCATACCGTAGTCCGCTCCGTTGGCGATCGCCCGGCCGGAAGCGGCCCACGGGAAGCGACCGACCTCTATGGATAGTCCCGACGCCTTCGCGCTTTCCTCCGTGACGCCAACCCAGGCGATCTCCGGGTCGAGGTAGGCCACTGACGGAATGACCATGGCGTCGAGGGCCGCCTTCTTACCGGCCGCAACCTCGGCCGCCACGTGTCCTTGGTGGACCGCCTTGTGAGCCAGCATGGGCTGGTCGGCGATGTCCCCCACCGCGTAGATATGAGGGACCGAGGTGCGCATCTGCTTGTCGACGCGGATGAATTCCTTTTTGCACGTGATCCCGGCGGCTGCCAGATTTAGGGTGGAGGAGTTCGGGCGACGGCCGGGGGCCTGCAGGATGAGGTCGTAGGTCCGAGGCGGATACTTGCTTCCGGCAAAGGCGGCGAGAAGTCCTCCGTCGGTTGCCGTGACCGACTCCAGCCGTGTCGCCAGCATAAGGTGATCGAAACGGTGGGCATTCCGCTTCTGCCAGGCCGCCACGAGATCGCGGTCCGCCCCAGGCAACAGCCCGTCGAGCTGCTCGACGATGTCGATCCGGGCGCCAAGCGCGCTATACACGGTGGCCATCTCGAGCCCGATGATGCCCCCACCGATGACGAGCATCCGCTTCGGGATAAAGGGAAGCTCCAATGCTCCCGTGGAATCCACGATGCGAGGATCCTTCGGCAAGAAGGGCAAATGGACCGGCGACGACCCCGCAGCGATAATGCAATGGGCGAAGCCGATCTGCCGCCGCTTTCCGTCTGCGCCTTCAACGTCCACAGTGTTCGGGTCGACGAAGCTAGCCTTCCCGACGACCACATCGACCTTGCGCATCCGCGCCATCTGGGCGAGGCCATCGGTCAGTCGTCGGACGGCCTGTCCTTTCGAGCCCCTCAGCTTTTCGATGTCGATGTGCGGCTCGGCAAACGTGATTCCGTGGAAAGCCATCCGGCCTGCCTCCTCCATGACCGCCGCGACATGCAGCAGAGCCTTCGAGGGGATGCAGCCGACGTTCAGGCAAACCCCGCCGAGGGTGTCGTAACGCTCGATCAAAGTGACCCGAAGGCCGAGGTCCGCGGCCCGAAACGCAGCCGAGTAACCGCCCGGCCCGCCACCGATCACCACGACGTCGAGACGCTCGACGTTTTCCACCTTGGCGCTGGGGGCGGCCTGCTTCGCCGCGGGCGCCGCCGCATTCCGTTTCTGGTCCTCGCCCACGGGTTCCTCGATCATGGCGAGGGCCGAAGACGTGCTGACGCGATCACCGACGTCGACGGCGAACGAGAGAAGCCGACCTGCGACCGGGGACGGGACCTCGATCGTTGCCTTGTCGCTTTCGATGGCCACCAACGGCTGGTCGATCGCCACCGTGTCGCCGGGCTGCGCCAGCAACTCTGCCACCGAAACGTCCTTGTAGTCGCCCAGGTCGGGCACCAGCACTGTCGTTGCCATCGTCTTCCTCAAAGCAGCGCGCGGCGAAAATCGACCAGCAGCCCGGCCACGTGGCCGAGGAAGCGCGCGGCGGCCACGCCGTCGACGACCCGGTGGTCCCATGACAGGCTGATGGGCGTGACGAGCCGGGGCTCGAACGTCGAGCCGTTCCAGACCGCCTGCGTCTGTGATCGGGCGGCTCCGAGGATCGCGACCTCGGGCGCATTGATGATTGGGGTGAAGCCGGCTCCTCCGATGCCGCCCAGGGAGGAGACGGAGAACGATCCGCCTTCCATGTCGGAAGGCGCCAGCTTCCCCTGACGCGCCTTCTCCGAAAGAGACGCCATCTCGTCGGCGATCTGGATCAGTCCCTTCCTGTCGCAGTCACGGATGACCGGAACCATCAACCCCTTGGGCGTATCGACGGCAAAGCCGACATGGACGTATTTCTTCTTGATAAGATTCACGCCATCGAGCGAACTGTTGAAGCGTGGGAACGCTGCCAAGGCGAGAGCCGAAGCCTTTATGAGGAATGCAACCATCGTGAGCTTCACGGGCGGGTTCCTCCTTTCGGCGTTGATAGCGAGTCTGAATGCCTCCAGATCGGTGACGTCGGCGTTGTCGAAGTTCGTGACGTGCGGGATCGTCAGCCAATTGCGATGCAGGTTGGCTCCCGAGATCTGTTGTATGCGCGATAGCGGTTCGCGCTCGATCTCTCCGTACTTGGAGAAGTCGATCGCAGGCATCGCCGCCAACGAGAGCCCCGACGATGTCTGGGTGCTTCCATTATCTGGCGCGCTCAGGCGGCTTTTGACGAAGCCCTGGACGTCTTCTCGCAGAATCCGCCCCTTTGGTCCGCTGGCCGAAACCCGGGAAAGGTCGACGCCGAGCTCGCGCGCATAGGTTCGCACGGAAGGCGTAGCGTGAGCCGTCCTGCTCTCCTCGCGCCCTTCAAGCGGTTGAGCGGCCGAGATCATGGCCTCCGCAGGCTCTTGAGGTGACGTAGCCGCTGCAGTTTCGCGCGCGGGCACGGGCTCGGAAAGAGACTCGCCTATGGGGGCACTCGGCGCGCAGGTTACGGCCGCCTCGTCCACCTCCACAATGGCCACTGCCATTCCTGTGGAGACCTTCGACCCGATGTCGACTAGGAACTCGACGATTCTGCCAGCCGACGGGGAGGGGACTTCCAACGTCGCCTTGTCGGATTCGAGCGTGATGATCGGCTGGTCGACGCCGACGGAGTCCCCCACAGCGACCAGGATCTCGACGACGGGAACGTCCTTGTAGTCGCCGATGTCCGGCAACTCAATCGTCTTTCTTGCGCTCATAATCGCGCTTTCCTTTATCTATTCCAGGCCAAGTCAGCGTGACCAGGGCGGAGCCTGATGGTTGCTCAAGCCGTACTTCTTTGTGGCGGCTGCGATCGTCTTGACGGCGATCTTGTCCTCTGTCGCGAGGGCGGAAAGAGCCGCAAGCGCGATGTGATGCCGATCCACCTCGAAGAAGCTGCGGAGAGCCTTTCGCGTATCGCTGCGCCCAAAGCCATCGGTACCGAGCGCAATGAACCGCGCCCCCACGTACGACGCGATCAGCTGAGGATAAGCTCGCACGTAGTCCGTGGCCGCGACGATCGGAGCGGCACCGTCGAGCAGAAGGGCAACATGGCTCTTTTCCGAGCCGCTGCCGAATATCTGCTGCCGCTCCAACTCTCGCGCCTCTCTGGCCAGCTCGCTGAAGCTCGTGACGCTGAACGTATCGGCGTCGATTTGCCAGTCGTTCTTCAAGAGCTCCGCGGCTGCCACCACTTCCGGAAGGATCGCGCCGGAGCCGAGAAGCCGGATTGCAGCGACGCCAGTGGACGGTCCGGACAGCTTGTACATGCCGCGAATGATGTCGCCTTCGACTCCCGTCGGCATCGAGGGCTGCGCGTAGTTCTCGTTCATGGCGGTGACATAGAAGAACTCGTCTGCGCCTTCCATCATCCGACGGGCGCCGTGGTCGACGATCACGGCCATTTCATATGCGTATGCCGGATCGTAGGCGCGACAGTTCGGCACCGTCGACGCGACGAGGTGACTGCTTCCATCCTGATGCTGAAGGCCTTCGCCGCCGAGCGTTGTACGGCCTGCAGTCGCGCCAATCAGGAAGCCCCGCGCCCTCTGATCCGCTGCAGCCCAGATCAGGTCGCCGATCCGCTGGAAGCCGAACATCGAGTAATAGATGTAGAACGGAAGCATGGGCTCGGCGTGCACGCTGTAGGAAGTCGCAGCCGCCACCCAGGACGAGATCGCCCCGGCCTCGGTGATGCCTTCCTCGAGAAGCTGACCGTCCTTGGCCTCCTTGTAGTAGAGCATCGCTCCGGCATCTTCGGGCTCATACAGCTGGCCGACGGGCGAATAGATGCCGACCTGCCGGAAAAGATTGTCCATTCCGAACGTCCGGGCCTCGTCGGCGACGATCGGCACGATACGGGGACCGAGCTCCTTATTCTTCAGTAGGGTGCTGAACAGCCGCACGACTGCAACGGTGGTCGACATCTCCTTGCCGGCTGCATTCAACGCGAAGTCGGCATAGCTCTCTATGGCCGGAACCGCGTACGTTCTCGCCGCGGCCCCGCGAATGGGGAGATAGCCGCCGAGGTGCTCGCGCCGAGATTTCAGGTACGCGATCTCCGGGGAGTCGTCCGCAGGTTTCAGGAACTCAAGATTCTCGACTTGTGCGTTCGTAAGCGGGAGGGAGAATTTGTCGCGGAAGGCCAGGAGTCCTTCGACATCGAGCTTCTTTGCCTGATGGGCGGTCATCTTGGATTCCCCGGCACGCCCCATTCCGTAGCCCTTCTTGGTCTTGGCCAGGACCACAGTCGGCCGCCCCCTGGTGTCACGGGCTTTCTGGAAGGCGGCGAAGAGCTTGCGGAAATCGTGCCCCCCACGTCTCAACTGGTCGACGTCGTGGTCGGACATATGGGTGACAAGCTTCCGCACCTCTGGATCGACATCGAAGAAATGCGCGACGTTGTAGGCGCCATCTTTGGCCCCGAGCGTTTGGTACTGGCCGTCGACGGTCTCCGCGAACCGCCGGAGCAGGTCGTGGTTGGTGTCGCGCGCGAAGATTGCGTCCCACTCCGAACCCCAGAGCACCTTGATGACGTTCCAGCCGGCGCCCTTGAAGATGGACTCGAGCTCCTGGACGATCTGGCCGTTGCCGCGGACGGGGCCGTCCAGGCGCTGCAAGTTGCAGTTGATGATGAAGGTGAGGTTGTCGAGGTTCTCGCGCGCAGCGAGGGACAGGGCCGCGATCGACTCTGGCTCGTCCATCTCCCCGTCACCGAACACCCCCCAAACATGGCGACCGTCAGTGTCGAGCAGACCGCGGTCGCGAAGGTAGCGCATGAAGCGAGCCTGATAGACTGCGCTGATGGGCCCAATTCCCATCGACCCGGTCGGGAACTGCCAGAACTCGGGCATCAGCCAGGGGTGGGGATAAGAGCACAGTCCCCCTCCGCCGATCTCCTGCCGGTAGCGAGCCAGATGGTCGGCGGTCAGACGGCCTTCAAGGAAGGCCCGGGCATATACGCCGGGTGCCGAGTGAGGCTGAAAGAAAACGAGGTCGCCCTCCCCCTTCTCGCCGCCGCCTTGGAAGAAATGATTGAATCCCACCTCGAAGATCTCGGCGGCGGACGCATAGCTCGCGACATGGCCGCCAAGCTCGCCGTAGGCGCGATTTGCGCGAACCACCATCGCAAGCGCGTTCCAACGGATGATAGAGGTTATCCGCTCCTCCATCGCAAGGTCGCCGGGGAAGGGAGGCTGTTTGTCCAAAGGGATCGTGTTGCGATAGGGGGAATAGGGCAACGCCTCCGAAAGGACACCCAGCTCGCGGGCACGGTGGTCCAGCGACGCGAGCACGTATCGGACGCGGTCCGCCCCTTCGTGACGCGCCATCGCCTCCAGCGACTCCAGCCAATCCGAAGTCTCGCTCGGATCGACGTCGCCAGAGGTTGTGGAATTATCCCGACCGCGGCTCTTAGACATTCTCAAAACTCCATCACGGGCCGAAACTACCAACTTCCGGCCGAAATATCCTGCTGCATATGCCGACTTGAAACCGTATTGCAGCATGCTAGGTTGCAATCTACGCGATACGGAGCACGATATGCTGAAATCAGTCCTCGACCGAGCCGACCGACGCATCCTGGCTGAGCTACAGAATCTCGGGCGCATCTCTAACGTTGATCTGGCGGGGAAAGTGGGGCTGTCCCCGTCGCCCTGCCTCGCGCGGGTGAAGCAGCTCGAGGACAAGGGCGTGGTCAGCAGGTATGTGGCCCTGTTGGATCCCGAGAAGATCGGCAGCACGGTGAGCGTCTTCATCCAGATATCGCTCACAAACCAGACAGAAAAGAACCTCGAGAGGTTCGAGAAGGTGGTCATCGAATTGCCGGAGGTCATGGAATGCTATCTGATGTCCGGCGATTCGGACTATCTTCTGCGTGTGGTGGTCACCGACACGGTGGCCCTGAAGGATTTCATCCTGGACAAGCTGACGAAAATCGAAGCAGTCTCGAGTATTCGATCGAGCTTTGCATTGAAGCAGGTCAAGTACCAGACGGCCCTTCCCATAGAGCAGCTTTGGCCAGAACGCTGAAAGCTTGCGTCGAGTTGCGGCGACTGCGGGAGACTTCATGAGATACGCGGACCTGGAGATTGATCTTCTGAGGGCGTTCGTGGCGGTTGCCGATGCCGGAGGCTTCAGCGCGGCCGCGCCATTGGTGGGCAGGTCACAATCCGCCGTGAGTCAGAAGGTACTGCGGTTGGAGGGAATCCTCGGCCAGCGGATGTTCGACCGCAACAGCCGCTCGCTCGGCTTGACCCTCGAAGGGGAAAAGTTGCTCGCGGCGGCGCGGCAAATGATCGAGTTCAACGACAAGGTCGTGCGAGAACTCCGCGAGCCCAGGGTTGAAGGCACGTTGCGGCTGGCAATCTCGGAGGACGCGATCCCGCGCCAGTTGCCCGGGATCCTTGCCAGATTCGCACGGATCTATCCCCGAGTGCAGGTGGATGTCACCACCGGTCTGAGCTGCAACCTGGTGGCCGCCTTCGACGAAGGGAAGTTCGACGCTGTCATCGCGAAGAAGGATAGAACCAGCCACCGCGGGAGGACTATCTGGCGGGAAGCGCTCACTTGGATGGCCCGCAGCGACTACGTGATGGAGGCGAAGCCGATACGGCTCGTCATGCTGCCCATTCCCTGCTCCTATCGGGCCTTGATGATCGACCGCCTCTCACAGGCCAACCTGGATTGGCGAATATCCTGTACGGTCAGCAGCCTGCTGGGAGCCCAGGCCGCAGTGGAAGGAGGGCTGGGCGTAACCGTCTTGGGCAGTTCCTTCCTTGGGCGCGGCATGCGGGCCCTCACTGCCGACGAGGGCTGGCCGGCGCTCCCACAGATGGAGATCGTGATCCTATCGGAGGGAGCCCAAACAACCGAACTCGTCCGTCCGCTGGTCAACTTCCTGACCGATAACCTGGTCGTTTCCGGTGACAATGCTCCAGACCGCATCGGGCGGGACGTCTCCTACTTGCATGCTTGACTGGCCGATCGAGCCACCGCGGCGTTGGCGGTAGCTGTGCGAACAGCGTTGGGTGCGGTCCTGCCACGACGCCAGTCACAAGCCGCCACTCCTTCGCTGTGTCCACTCCAGTGAATGGCCGCCGATTTTCCAACTTCAATCAATCTGAAGCAGCCTCTCGACGCTCCGCCCTCCAGTTCCCGCGAGACTTTCCAAAACTCCAAGCTCGTAAAATCTAGAGCAATTCAAGAAGCATCAAACGCACCGCGCCATCAGCGGACCGGAGAGAAATCTTCCTCCCCCGGTCCAAAAACAGGACGTTTCCAACATCAAAATTAAGAACCTTTTCGTCAGATTCTTCCATGATTATTTGGCCTGGTGTGACAAATACGATGAATGTATCATTTGGCCAGTACGATCGGTTTATATGCGAATCGGGACCAATCGTGACATCATATTGTTTGTAAAAATAATCCTGCGTTACTAATTTGTAATCGGATTCCGCAATATCGTTCAGCTCAAATACACTCTTGCCATCACCTGCCGGCGCCGTGTCCTTGATATCAACAACTACAATGTGCCTCCCAACCGACGAAACCCCTTTTTCCATATGGGTTAGTCCTTTAGGAAGAATCCACATCCTTCCAGGAAAAGTAACTTTTGTCTCGGAGCTTCCATCAGGGTGTATGACCTCGTAGGCGGCATATGCTAGATCAACGCCCGCATAGTGATAAAGATGTTTATGAAAATTGGAGTAAACTCCTTGTGTAAATTTTACATCCCAAGCAGCCCCGCGGCTGTTTTCGAGAATTAGGGTTGCGCCTGGCCTCGGCCAGGCATGAGGAAGCGATACCATGCTCAGTTCTTTTTCACTTTCGACTGTGGTTTCGCGTTTCATATTCTTCGATCTCCGTTGTGTTGACAATCTTAATAAACGCGACGGTTACACCGTGCTCAGGCAAACGTTGTGGAGCGGTGCGGGTACCGAGCCTATCGCGATAGCGCGGCAGCTTTATCAAGATCTCACACCGCCAGCGCGACACCCACGTTAAAATGTCATGCATTGCGCAGTTTCCCTTCGATGAGATCGAGTACCGCGCGGGCGGCATAAAGTGTGTTCGTTGCCGGCCCGAAGACAGCCGCCACGCCGTGGTCAAGGAGAAACTGATAGTCCTGCTTCGGGATGACTCCGCCGACCACCACAATGATTTCATCCGCGCCCTTGGCTTTCAGAGCACCGATCAACTGTGTAACGAGCGTCTTATGACCGGCGGCAAGCGAGGAAACGCCTACGACGGCGACGTTGGCTTCGATGGCGATGTCGGCGACCTCCTCCGGCGTTTGGAACAGAGGCCCCGAAAGCACGTCGAAGCCAATGTCGCCGAAGGCCGACGCAATCACCTTTGCGCCGCGATCGTGACCATCCTGGCCGAGCTTTGCGACCATGATCTTCGGCTTGATGCCTGATTTCTTCGCATAGTCGGCGAGCCGTTCGGCAAGCACCTTCATCTCCGGGTCATTGTCGTAGGCCTCCCGGTAGACACCGTGTACAACTTCCGGGGTGGCCGAATGGTCTCCGAAGGCCGCCCTCATGGCGTCCGAAATCTCGCCGACGGTGGCGCGCGCCCGGGCGGCTTCTACCGCCGCGGCGAGCAGGTTACCCCGGCTGCTTCTGGCTATCTCGGTGAGGGTCGCGAGCGTCGCTTCGACGACCTTTGGGTCTCGTCGGCGCTTGGTTTCAGCGATCCGCTTGATCTGAGAGGCACGCACGGCTGTGTTATCGATGTCGAGAATATCGATCTCGTCCTCGTTTTCCAGCCGGTACCTGTTGACACCAACGATCACCTCTTCGCTTCGGTCGATTGCCGCCTGTCGCCTGGCGGCGGCGGCTTCTATCAGGCGTTTGGGCAGGCCCTCGTTGACGGCTTTCGTCATGCCACCCATAGTCTCGATTTCCTCGATCAGCGCCCAGGCCTTTCCGGCAAGTTCATTCGTCAAGCTTTCGACGTAATAGGAACCCGCCAGCGGATCGACCACCTTTGTCACACCGGTTTCGTGCTGAAGGATCAACTGTGTGTTGCGGGCAATACGGGCGGAAAACTCCGTCGGCAAGGCGATCGCCTCGTCAAAGGAATTTGTGTGCAGCGACTGCGTGCCGCCAAGAACGGCGGACATAGCCTCGAAGGCGGTGCGGGTGATGTTGTTGTAGGGATCCTGCTCCTGCAGCGAAACACCGGAGGTCTGGCAATGGGTTCGCAGCATCGTCGAAGACGCCTTCTTGGGATTGAACTCCGACATGATGCGCGACCACAGAAGGCGCGCCGCCCGCAGTTTGGCTGCCTCCATGAAGAAGTTCATGCCGATGGCGAAGAAGAAGGAGAGGCGGCCGCCAAACTCGTCGACGTCGAGGCCCTTCTTCACCGCCGCGCGCACGTATTCGCGACCGTCGGCGAGCGTGAAGGCGAGTTCCTGTACCAGTGTGGCGCCGGCCTCCTGCATGTGATAGCCGGAAATGGAGATCGAGTTGAACTTCGGCATTTCCTTCGCCGTGTACTCGATGATATCCGCAACGATCCGCATTGAGGGTTCCGGCGGGTAGATATAGGTGTTGCGCACCATAAACTCTTTGAGGACGTCATTCTGGATGGTGCCCGAGAGATCGACGCGCGAGACGCGCTGCTCCTCTGCGGCGACAATGAAATTGGCGAGGATCGGGATCACCGCACCGTTCATGGTCATCGAGACGGAGATCTTTCCCAGCGGAAGGCCGTCAAACAGGATTTTCATGTCCTCGACAGAATCGATCGCCACACCTGCCTTACCGACATCGCCTTCGACACGCGGGTGATCGCTGTCATAACCGCGATGAGTGGCAAGGTCGAAAGCGACCGAAACGCCCTGCTGGCCGGCGGCAAGCGCTTTGCGATAGAAGGCGTTCGAGGCTTCGGCTGTCGAAAAACCGGCATACTGGCGGATCGTCCAGGGACGGCCGGTGTACATCGTCGCGCGCGGGCCGCGCACAAATGGCTCGAAGCCGGGTAACGAACCAAGATGATCTACGTCCGCAAGGTCCTCGGCCGTATAGAGGGGCTTGAGCGTAATGCCTTCCGGCGTTTCCCAGTTCAGCTTGTCTGGAGAGGCCTTCAGTTCCTTCTCAGCGAGGGCCCGCCAGTCCTTAAGGGTCGTGTCGTTCATCATTCGAACTCCATGATGACTTCGTCAACGGCCAGCGACTGCCCCGGCGCGGCCTTGACCATCTTGACCACGGCCTTGCGTTCGGCCTTCAGCACGTTCTCCATCTTCATCGCCTCCACAGTGGCAAGCGCCTGCCCGGCCTGGACAGTGTCACCAGCTTTGACCAGCACCTGGGTGATTACGCCCGGCATGGGGCAGATGAGTTGTTTGGACGTATCGGCGGCCTGCTTGACCGGCATGAACTGCGAAAGCTCGTAAACGCGTGGCGTCATCACCCGGTGGACGAGGTCGACGCCGCGGAAGCGAAGGCGCCAGCCGGTGGAAGCCTTGGCGAGCTTGATCCCGAGCGACTGGCCGTTGACTAGGAAGCGCCCATGCTCGTCGCCAGGCCTCCAGTTGGAGGAGACCTCCATGCTGACGTCGTTTTCGAAATCGACCGTCAATCGGCCCTCCGATAGCGTCGCGCCTATGGTCCAAGAATGTTTGCCGGCGGCGACGACGCAAGTTGAACCGAGCTTGCGGGGATGGTTGGCGAGCGCGCCCAAGATCCCCGCCTTGCGCGTTTCGTCGGTGAGATGGGCGAAGGCAGCCACAGCGGCCAGCATGCGCGCCTGGTCCTCGTCCGGCTCGACGCCCTGGAAGCCCTCCGGCCATTCCTCGGCGATGAAGGCGGTGGTGATGTTGCCGGAATGGAAGCGCGGATGGCCCATGACGGCGGAAAGGAAGGGCAGGTTGTGGCCGATGCCCTCGACCTGGAAATCGTCGAGTGCCCGGCCCATGGCCTCGATTGCCGCGCTGCGGGTTGGCGCCCAAGTGCAGAGCTTGGCGATCATCGGGTCGTAATACATCGAGATTTCGCCGCCCTCGAACACGCCCGTGTCGTTGCGGGTGATCGTACCGTCGGGCAGGAACCCCTCCTGCGGCGGACGGTAGCGGGTCAGACGGCCGATGGAGGGCAGAAAACTGCGATAGGGATCCTCGGCATACAGACGACTCTCGATCGCCCAGCCCTTCAGCTTGACATCGGCTTGGGTCAGGCTCAGGCGTTCGCTGTTCGCCACCCGAATCATCTCCTCGACCAGATCGACGCCGGTGACCAGTTCGGTGACCGGATGCTCGACTTGAAGGCGGGTGTTCATCTCGAGAAAGTAGAACTTCCGATTGCCGTCAACGATGAACTCCACGGTGCCGGCGGAGTGATAGCCCACGGCTTTCGCAAGCGCGACCGCCTGCTCACCCATGGCGCGCCGCGTCGTCTCGTCCAGAAAGGAGGAGGGCGCCTCCTCGATGACCTTCTGGTTGCGGCGCTGGATCGAGCATTCGCGCTCGCCGAGATAGATGACATTCCCATGCTTGTCGCCCAGAACCTGGATTTCGATATGGCGTGGCTGGTCGACGAATTTCTCGATGAAGATGCGGTCGTCGCCGAAGGAGTTCTTCGCCTCGTTTTTCGACGACTGGAAGCCCTCGCGCGCCTCGGCCTCGTTCCAGGCGATGCGCATGCCCTTGCCGCCGCCACCGGCCGATGCCTTGATCATCACGGGATAACCGATCTCGCCGGAGATCTTCGCCGCCTCGTCGGCGTCGGCGATTAGGCCCATGTAGCCGGGCACAGTCGAGACATTGGCTCTGGCCGCGAGTTTCTTGGAGGTGATCTTGTCGCCCATCGCATCGATCGCGCCGACTGGCGGGCCGATGAAGGTCAGGTTTTCCTGCTCCATCCTTTCGGCAAAAGCACGGTTTTCCGACAGGAAGCCGTAGCCGGGATGAACAGCATCCGCACCAGTCCGCCTGGTCGCCTCAATGATCTTATCAATCACGAGATAGGATTGGGCGGACGGTGTAGGCCCGATATGCACCGCCTCGTCAGCGAGTTTGACATGCATGGCCTCGCGATCGGCATCAGAATAAACCGCCACGGTCGCAATCCCCATCTTGCGGGCGGTGCGGATCACACGGCAGGCAATTTCACCGCGATTGGCGATTAGGATTTTCTTGATCGTCATCTAAGTCTCGACTTCAGAGCGGCATCGTATCGTGCTTGCGCCAGTGACGTTCTTGGCTTTTGGTGCGAAGCATGGCGAAGGCGCGTGCGAGGCGCTTGCGAGAGGAATGCGGCATGATGACCTCGTCGATGAAGCCGCGCTCGGCAGCGACAAACGGATTGGCAAAGCGCGCCTCATAAGCCTTCGTGCGTTCGGCGATTTTTGCTGGATCGCCCAGTTCCGAGCGATAGAGGATTTCGGTCGCGCCCTTGGCACCCATGACGGCGATCTCGGCCGTCGGCCAGGCATAGTTCACGTCCGCGCCTATATGCTTGGAGGCCATTACGTCGTAGGCACCGCCATACGCCTTGCGGGTGATGAGCGTCACCATCGGCACGGTGGCCTGTGAATAGGCGAAGAGTAGCTTGGCGCCCTGCTTGATGATGCCGTTATATTCCTGCGCCGTACCAGGCAGGAACCCAGGTACGTCGACAAGCGTCAGTATCGGGATGTTGAAGGCATCGCAGAAGCGGACGAATTTGGCTCCCTTGCGGGACGAGTCGATATCGAGGCAGCCGGCGAGCACCATCGGCTGGTTGGCAACGACGCCGACCGTTCGGCCCTCCACCCGGATGAAGCCGGTGAGGATGTTGCGCGCGAAGGCCTCGGAGATTTCGTAGAACTCGCCTTCGTCGGCAATGGCCAGGATCAGTTCGCGCATATCATAGGGCTTGTTGGCGCTGTCAGGGATCAGGGTGTCGAGCCGCTGTTCAAGACGATCCGGATTGTCGAAGAAGGGTCGGACCGGCGGCTTCTCTCTGTTATTGAGCGGCAGGAAATCGAAGAGATCGCGGATTTTAAGCAGCGCCTCGATATCGTTGTCGAAGGCGCCATCGGCCACAGAGGATTTGGTCGTATGGGTCCTGGCACCGCCCAGGTCCTCGGCCGATACGATCTCGTTGGTGACGGTTTTCACCACATCCGGCCCAGTGACGAACATGTAGGAGGAACCGCGAACCATGAAGATGAAGTCGGTCATGGCCGGCGAATAGACGGCGCCACCGGCGCAAGGCCCCATAATCACCGAGATTTGCGGAATGACGCCAGAGGCTTCGACATTGCGGCGGAAAACCTCGGCATAACCAGCAAGCGAGTCGACGCCTTCCTGGATGCGCGCACCACCGCTGTCATTCAGGCCAATCACCGGAGCGCCGTTCCGCACGGCCATATCCATGATTTTGCAGATCTTCTGCGCATGCGTTTCCGATAGCGAGCCGCCGAGCACGGTGAAATCTTGGGAGAAAACGTAAACCAGGCGCCCGTTGATCGTGCCCCAGCCAGTCACCACGCCGTCACCCGGCACCTTGTTCTCAGCCATGCCGAAATCGGTGCAGCGATGGGTCACGTACATGTCGTATTCCTCGAACGAGCCCTCGTCGAGAAGAACGTCGAGACGCTCGCGCGCGGTGAGCTTGCCCTTGAAGTGTTGGCTTGAGATTCGTGTTTCCCCACCACCAAGCCGGGCAGCTTGCCGCCGAATCTCGAGTTGGTCCAGTATTGCGCGCATAATCCTCGCCTCTTGATCCTGACATGCCATACACGCGGCTCTTCACTTGCAACACGGTTGAGGATGTGAACATGTGCAAACCACAAAATTAGAGTTTGCGTTTTGTGAAATTGTGAAATGGCGATAGGAAAGCTTTATATCGGACGAAAGGTGCGTGATCTGCGGCTTGCCAACCAGGCAACTCAGGCCCAGTTTGCCGAGCGACTTGGGATATCCGTAAGCTATCTCAATCAGATCGAGAGCAATCAGAGGCCGGTATCAGCTGCAGTGCTGCTTGCCCTCGCAGACAAGTTCAAGATAGATATTTCCGACCTTTCGGGCGCCGAGGGCGATCGATTACTGTCGGCACTGGCGGAGGTGCTTAAGGATTCGTTGTTTGGTTCATTCAGCCCCAACCTTCAGGAACTCAAATTGGTCGTGCACAATGCGCCCGGCGTCGCCCATGCATTGATTACCGCCCATCAAGCCTATCGGCACAATTCCGAGCGCTTGGCGAGCCTCGACGACACACTCGGCCGTGCCTCGGCTGTCGTGGAGCACACCCCCTATGAGGAGGTCCGTGACTTCTTTCATTTCATGGACAACTACATCCACGAAATTGACGTGATGGCTGAAAAACTCGCTGGCGAGATCGGAATTAGCGATCAGGACTCACACACAGCTCTAGCGTCTCACCTCGAAAATACGTTTCAAGTCCGCATCAGCCGAGCAGTTGATAACGAAGATCTCATGCGGAACTTCGACGAACGACAGCGGGTTCTGACACTCAGTCCCTATCTCGCTCCGGCAACTCGTGATTTCCAGATTGCGCTGCAGATTGCGCAGCTTGCGGCGGGTGCAGTCATCGACCAGATATTGGACAACGCAGCCTTTCGTACCAGCGAAGCAACCGAGATCTGTCGCATCGGTCTTCATAATTATTTTGCTGGCGCGCTCATTCTCCCGTATAGCAAGTTCATGGGAGCAGCACGTGAAGTGCGTCACGATCTTGATTTGCTATCGGTCAGGTTTGGAGCAAGTCTCGAGCAGATCTGTCACAGGCTTTCCACGTTGCAAAGACCAGGCCAAAAGGGGATCCCGATCTTCTTCGCGCGCATTGACCGTGCCGGCAACATTACCAAACGACATAGTGCGGCGAAGCTACAATTCGCCCGCTTTGGTGCCGCCTGTCCGCTTTGGAACGCACACCAAGCGTTCGAGGCACCGGGACAGATTATCCGCCAGCTCGCCGAGACACCCGACGGCGTCCGATACCTCTGTATTGCAACACAGATCACGAAGGGCGGTCGCGGGTTTCATTCGCCCCGCCAATACTTTGCGCTCGCGCTCGGCTGCGAGATTTCTTACGCAGATCAGTTCGTCTATGGGGACGCCATGGGAGTTGGGAATCGTGGGTCGTTCGATCCCATCGGTATCTCATGCCGAATTTGTGAGCGCAGAAACTGCGCCGGTCGCGCGGTTCCACCCTTGAAAAGTCAGCTGGTTATCGAGCACTATAAGCGAGGCCGGTTGCCATATCTTATTAAATAATAATACAAGCAGATATTGACAGAAACATAAAAGAGGAAGACGGCATCGATTTTTCGGCCGAGAAGCTAAACGTTGCTTGCTGACAATTGAGCCCAGTCTCGGTATGCCCCTGGAAATATCATGTCCTAGTCAACCAGGATGTTGAACTTGTAGCCAGGCGGATCTCGAGCCTGGGCTGAAGTTGAGATTTCGGTTGATCGTTTGCTCGGCGACACGGCTGAAGCTTTCCACGAAATTCCGCCGCGCCGCATCCGACGCAGTGTCCTGCGTAGCCAGCGTCGAGCTCTCGGGAAGCGCCATGTCGATTCCAGTGCCGATGAATGGCCAACTGCGCCCCAGAGCTGAAGGTACGCAGATAGCGGTTGTTCAAGGGCGCGCTCCGGGGATGATGTTTCAAGTCCGAGCACGTCACCTTAAGGCCGGGTGATCGGCTTAACGGAGAATCTTCCGAAGCGAGATCTCGAGCAGACCGCGATTCAAGCAATCAGGAGACATCGACGCCTTCGCGACGCAGCCGAGGCCAGTTACGAGGAGCGGCGCCTATCGCCGTCCGTCACGGCTTGCGATATCATGGGGACTGCGCGCATCGCCTATGTTATGTCCTGCAGAGTGGCCGATTGGCACAATGGCTCTGCTTGAAACCAATCCGAGCATCGCCACTCTTTGCAGAACCGCGGCTGCTCTCGGGGTTTCGGTAGCGGACTTTGTGAACGTGGCGCCAAGTGTGCCAGCCCGGATCGTACAGCCGCATGATGCTTCCATATTGTGGCGAGGTCCTAAGGGGGGAGTGCTACGCTGCTAGTGGGAACTCATGGTCCAGACATGATAGAGCTTTGGCAATGGACAATGTTCCCGGATGAAACGTTCGAATCGCCTGGGCACTCACCAGGTACGTTGGAACTTATCAACGTGGAACGGGGGCAACTCACATTGAAGCTGGCCGACACGGACCTTGTGATCCAACCTGGCTCCTCGGTGCTGGCGCGAACCGAGGATAGACACGCCTATCTCAATTGCGGGACTGAGGAGCTTCGCTTCATCATGGCGGTGGCAGAACTACAACGAACGCGGTTGCGAATAGGGCTCTGAAGCGTTTGTTCAAGGGCGGAAGGGGGTCGTGCTGAAATGCCATTTGCAGGCGATGAGATCACAAATGCCTTAGATGTGGCAAAGCGCGCAAACGAAGGCGAAGATGAAGAACCTGCGCAACCTGCCGCTTCCAACGCTTAGAACGTTCGAAGCCGCCGCCCGACATCAAAGCCTGACGAAGGCAGCGAATGAACTGAACCTCACCGACAGCGCTGTCAGCCATCAGATTCGGCGGTTGGAAGCGGCCTTGGCCTGCTCCCTTTTTGTGAAAGCCGGACGTGGTTTGGTGTTGAGCGATGCTGGAAAGATCTTTGCGAAGGCCGTTTCCGGGGCGCTCCAAGACATCTCGACCACCGCAACGCGGCTATCGGATTTGGAAGACGGAGGAGGGCGGCTCGATATCGCGTGCCCGCCGATGTTCGGGAACACTTGGCTTGCGAAGAACCTCGGGGATTTCTGCAAGGATCATCCAACGATCGAATGCCACATCACGCTGGCTGAAAATCATCGCGTCCACGAACTAAAGGACATCGACATCGGCGTTGCATTCGGTCCCGGCGGGTGGCCGGGGAAATGGTCCGCCCTCTTGGCCCAGGTCAACGTCGCTCCAGTTTGCAGTCCGCGTTTGATTGACGTAATCGGGGCGCCAATCGTGAAGCCGGCGGACCTGTGCAAAGCTCTGCTGCTGCATTGGGATGACGGTTCTGAATGGAGGCGATGGTTCTCCGACACCGGCCTTCCGGATGCCGATCAGCAGGCCCGTCACTTGTATTGCAGCGACCTTGGCATGGCCATCGACCTGGCAGTACAGGGGGCCGGAGTAGCTCTCGTGAGCGATACGCTGGCCGGTCAAGACTTGAAGCGCAATATCCTCGTCAAGCCATTCTCAATCTCGATCGACATTTTTGGCGCGTGGCACGTCATCTCGACTGATCGAAGCCTGAAGAGATCTGCTGTCAGGCTCTTTTTGCGTTGGCTTCTCGCTTGCTTCGATCGACAATCGACAATCGACAACGTCCTATAGCGTGAACGGCAAAGCCAAGGCAGCCCCTGTCGTTGTGCCCCACCACTCGAGCGTGACATCGCTCCAAGCAGATTACCCGGTCAGGCCCTCTGGGAAAGCACCGCGATCGATCTGCCACACCTCAAGGGTGCGGAGCGATGAAAGCCGTAGCCATTTCATTTCGTGCTGAATGACAGAAAAGCCTCTCGGTTAGCCGTACTGCAATAACCGGATGAGCGGTTGCGAGTCTGGGCTCAAATTGGCTCGATCGCTGATGCGGCATCATATGTATGGCCCCATTGCACGCTATCTCCGGAAATCCCGCAATCGACTCATGATGCCATGTCATGTGTTGGCTGAAGATTCGTCATTTGCGCCGTAAGCGGTCCGCCCATTAGATGATAGCCAAATAAAAAAGTGGCGACGGCAGCCATCTGGGAGAAGCGGACCACGCTATGAAGCTAAGCGTTACCGATATTCATAAATCTTACGGCAACCACGAAGTCCTCAAGGGCATATCCCTCAATGCGACTGCTGGAGATGTTATAAGTATCATTGGAGCAAGTGGGTCAGGTAAGAGCACGCTCCTGCGATGTATTAATTTTCTGGAGCGGCCCCATGCAGGTCAGGTCGCTTTGGACGGGGTTGTGCTTGCAACCCGCCGAGATCGGGACGGGATGCTCAGGTCGACGGATCCTGACCAGCTTCGCCGGATGCGCAGCAAGCTTGCCATGGTGTTCCAGAACTTCTGCCTCTGGTCCCACATGTCTGTTCTGTCCAATGTCATTGAGGCGCCAATCAGCGTCCTCGGGATCTCCAGAAAAGACGCGTGTGACCGCGCCAAGGCCAACCTTGCCAAAGTCGGATTGGGCAAGGACGTTCTGGAAAAATACCCGGCCCATCTCTCTGGAGGCCAGCAGCAACGTGTCGCCATCGCGCGGGCGTTGAGCGTCGAGCCCGACGTCATGCTCTTCGATGAGCCGACATCGGCGCTCGACCCTGAGCTCGTTGGCGAGGTGCTGCGCGTGATGCAGGCCCTGGCCGAAGAAGGGCGGACCATGATTGTTGTTACTCACGAAATGGGTTTCGCCCGGCATGCATCCAGCCGCGTGATGTTTCTGCACCAAGGGCGCGTTGAAGAAGAGGATGCACCGGAGGCCATCTTTGATGCAGCCACCAGTCCGCGCCTGCAGCAGTTTCTGGCGGGGCGCCTTAAGCACTGACTGGTGCTCGAGCGAATTCGACGTTTCTCGGAACGCCGGATATTTGAAAAATCAAAGCAAAGTGGAGGAACAATATGAACCGGCACCTGAAAACCATCTGCATTTTCGCGCTTTCGTCTCTGGCCTTGTCTTCAGCTCACGCCGAGAAGCTCAACATCGCCACTGACGCGACTTTTCCGCCGTTCGAGTCCATCGACTCAAGCGGCAAGCTTGTAGGGTTCGACGTCGACATGATGGAGGCCATCTGCAAGGCGGCAGCTCTTGATTGCAACATCTTCAATGCTGCCTGGGACGGCATGTTCCCGGGTCTCGTTTCCGGCAAGTATGACGCTCTCGTCTCCCAACTCACCGTGACTGAAAAGCGCCGACAGACGTTCGCGTTCAGCGATATCTACGATCATCCAATCTTCCGCTTCGTGGCAAAGAAGGGGGCGACTTTCGACTTCACTCCCGAGGGGCTGGCTGGAAAAACGATTGCCGTACAGACGGGCACGCCGATGGATGCCTATGTCACCAACCACATCCCCCAGGCCCAAATCAAACGTTACGACTCCGGCAGTGCTCCCTTCCTCGAATTGTCATCAGGTCGTGCGGACCTTGTTCTCGGCTACCAGGCTCAGATCGCCCATGGCTTTCTCAACGGAGACTCCGGCATGGGATTCGAGTTGGTGGGTCCGCAGCTCACCGGCAAGGACGCCAAGGAATTCGGAGAGGGCGTAGCGATCGCCATCAACAAGAAGAACACCAAGCTGGTTGAGGACGTCAACAAGGGCTTGGCCGTGATCCGCAAGGACGGAACGCTGAATGCTCTGATGGTAAAGTACTTCGGCAAGTGATCGAATATGACTTTTGATTTCACTTTGACAATTCTGGCAGCGGGGTCTCTTACCCTGCTGCTGGCGTTGTCATCGCTCGTGGTGGCCACAATCATCGGCCTGGCCACTGCGTTTGCAAAGCTGTCAGACAGCAGGGCGCTTCGTTCCGCTGCTGGCATCTATACGTTCGTGATCCGTGGTATCCCGGATCTGGTCATCATGTTGCTAGTCTACTACAGCCTGCCCGCCCTGCTGAACCAGTGGGCGGACGCTGTGGGTTGGGACACTCACATTGAGTTTCCGCCGATCATCGCAGCTATCGCAACCCTTGGCCTGATCTTCGGCGCGTATATGACGGAGACCTTCAGGACTGCTCTCCTTAACATCCCAAAGGGGCAGATCGAAGCAGCAGTCGCGTATGGCTTGACGCGTCCCCGTATTCTTGTGGCGATCATAATTCCGCAACTCATTCGCCTCGCGCTCCCAGGTTTCACCAACAACTGGCTCGTCTTGGCCAAGGCCACTGCATTGGCGTCTCTCATTGGCCTGCAGGACGTTATGTTTCGCGCAAGAGTGGCGGCGGAGGCGACCAGCAAGCCGTTCACATTTTTTCTTGTTGCTGCGGCATTCTACTTTTTGGTCACTTTGATCTCATTTGCTTTTCTGACCGTCGTGGCGCGCCGCTATGAGATTGGGATCAGGGAGCTGGCATCATGAATTGGGGAATAATCGGTGAGAACCTCCCCCTATATGCGGAAGGGGCCAAGCTGACATTGTTTCTGGCGTTTGGCGCGTTGCTGATTTCTTTTCCGCTGGCGGTTTCGCTGGCGTTTGTCCGCAACAGCAAGGTTCGCGCTCTTCGCTATGCAGTTACGATCTACACCCTGGTGTTTCGCGGGACACCGTTGCTGGTGCAGCTTTTTCTAATCTATTTTGGCTTGGCCCAATTCGGTCTCATCAGGACGAGTATCCTCTGGCCCTGGCTGTCGAGCCCGATCGTCTGCGTGCTGATTGCTTATGTTTTGAACACGACGGCCTACAGCACAGAGATATTTGCCGGTGGGCTAAGGCATATTCCAGTTGGAGAAATCGAGGCGGCCCGCGCTTATGGTTTGTCGCACTGGGCGCAGGCGCGCCGGATACTGATCCCAGCAATGCTGACGCGATCATTGCCGCTCTATGGCAATGAGATGATCATGGTTTTGCAGGCAACGTCTTTGGCCAGCACCGTGACCCTGCTTGAGATCACGGGTGTCGCCCGCAGGATCACGCTGGACTACTACATCCAGTTCGAGCCTTACGTAACCGCTGCCGCGATTTATCTGACCATTACGCTGGTTCTTGTGACGATCTTCCATTTCGTTCAACGACGGTGGGCCGGTTATCTCGATCCCAGAAGCAGCTAGGCCCCGCCTGCGCAAGCATCGACTGTCCCATCCGACACAGCGTCAAGTTCACCTGGCTTAAGGAGCTCCAGCTATGAATCCAAAACCCGATCTCGGCGCATTGTATGGTGCTACGACGGGGGCGAAGACTTTCCTCGGTCTCGAAGAATGTCCTGATCTCGATCATCTGGCTGCGCCCATTGCGCTGATCGGTGCGCCTTGCGCGACGCCTTACGCGTCCGTTGGAGCATACTGCCGCAACGGGCCCGATGCGTTGCGGCGTGCCACCGGCTCCCTGACGGCCAATGTTGACCGTCACGACTTCGATCACGGGGGGCCCGTGTTTCCCAGCCGCGGCAAACGCCCAGTCGATTGCGGAAATCTCGCTTTTGACGAAGCCGACAGTGCCAGCAACCGAGCGAAGATTGCCGACGCGGTTTCGAAGGTCCTTTCAAAAGGTGCTATACCAGTCCTTCTCGGAGGCGACGATTCCGTTCCGATTCCCATGCTTGACGCAATTGGCGCGGCCGCAGCAGGGAAGAAATATACAATCCTACAGATCGATGCGCACATTGACTGGCGTGAAGTTCACATGGGCGAGCGCCTTGGTCTTTCCTCCACGATGAGACGCGCCTCCGAGATGCCTCACATAGAGCGGATCATTCAGGTCGGGGCCCGCGGGATCGGATCCGCGGCGACCAGCGATCATCAGGACGCCGTGGCCTGGGGGGTGAAATTCATCACTGCCTACGAGCTTCACAAGCACGGGATCGGAGCGGTCGTCGATCTCATTCCGGAAGGCAGCAATATCATCATCTGTATCGATGCCGACGCCCTCGACCCATCTCTGGTGCCAGGTGTAATCGGCCGGGCTCCCGGAGGTCTCAGCTACTACCAGGCTGTCGACCTCATCAAGGGCGCAGCATCCAAGGGAAAAATCGCTGCGATGGACTTCGTCGAGTTCATGCCCGAGCGCGACGTGGACGACATCGGAGCGTTCACGATAGCTCGGCTGATCACAACGGCGTTGGGCGTTCTTGCTCGCCAGGCAGCATAGCAGTCGCGGACAACCGCCAAGCCGAGAGGTGCCCATATGTCACGACCCAACAAGCATCAGCTGTCCAGTTTGTCTTTTGATACCCTATCGGTCCATGGGGGTAATGAGATCGACACAACGTCCGGCGCCATTCGCACGCCGATCGTCATGGCCAATTCCTATGTCCTTCCCTACGACCCATCAATGAAGGATTGGTCGGATACGGAGAACCCCTCCTACACGCGCAATTCGGGCCACAACCAGATCTGCCTGCAGCGCAAGCTGGCAGCACTCGAGGGCGGCGAGGATGCTGCCGTTTTTGCGACCGGCGTGGCCGCCCTTCATGCCGTGTTCTTCACCTTCCTGAAGACCGGCGATCATGTGATCGTCGGCGATGTCACCTACGAAGCCGTCTGGCGCCTGTTTGCAGAACTCCTGCCGCAGCGCTACCAGATCGAGGCGACATTCGTCGACATGGGGGACATGGACGCGGTGAGAGCCGCCGTGCGGCCGAACACCAGGTTGATCCATACCGAGACGATCGCCAATCCGACCACCAAGGTCGCCGATATCGCAACGCTGGTCTCGATCGCCAAGCAAGCCGGCGCGCTGTTGTCGGTCGACTCTACCTTCACCCCTCCGCCCTTCTTCCGGCCGCTGGCCTTGGGCGCCGATCTCGTCATCCATTCCTTGACCAAGTACATCAACGGCCATGGTGATGCGATGGGCGGCGTCGTCATCGGCTCCAAGGAGCTCGTCCATCACGTCAAGGCGGATGCCCTGGTCGATCTGGGTGGAACGATCTCACCCTTCAACGCCTGGCTGATCATGCGCGGCTCGGTCACGCTGCCGCTTAGGCTAAAACAGCAGTTCTCCACCGCGGAACTTGTCGCCCAGTCCCTCGCTGCCGACAGGCGCATCGCCTATGTCACCTACCCAGGCCTTGAGAGCCATGACCAGCACCAGGTGGCAAAAAGGCAGTTCGCCGGCAAGGGCTATGGCGCGGTGATGGCCTTCGCGCTCGAAGGCGATCCCGATACACAAAATCGCTTCGTCGCCAATCTGAAGGTGATCACCTCGGCCGTCTCGCTTGGCCACGACGAGAGCCTGATCGTGCATGTGGGCGGCAGCGGCCGCGGCGGCTCGGATCGCTATCCGCCCGACTTCCAGAAGTACGGGCACCTGCGTCTTTCGATCGGTCTCGAAGACCCCGAGGACCTCATCACCGATATCAAAGCCGCCCTCGATGAGACGTTCGGATAATCCGCATTCTTGCGCTGCGACCTAGGGATAAGGAACAGATAATGAGGCGTCAGAAAATCGCTGCCGAGTTTCTGGGTACCGCGATATTGGTAACCTTGATATGTGGCGCGATCATCATTCCAGATTATGGACCGTCTCAAGCGGCCGCAACTTTGACGATCGCGAGCGCATCCGGCTTCGCGGTTGCTGCCTTGGTCTATGCGATAGGCCCGATCTCCGGGTGCCATATCAATCCGGCCATCACTATCTGCCTATGGACAGCGGGAAGGTTTCCCGCGCGGGAAGTTCCATATTACCTGGTGGCCCAGTTCCTCGGTGGCTTGGCAGGCGCAGCGCTAGTTGAGGCTCTTCTCCATGGCAAGACGGGAGGAGCGAATTTCGCGCTGCTTTCATTGGCACAAACGGGCTGGGGCGCGAGTTACTCCACAACGTCCGCTTTCATTGCAGAAACGTTCGCCACGTTCGTTCTCTCACTCATCGTTCTAGCCGTAACTGCCGAACGCACGGGTACATCGATCGGAGCTGTGGCAGTTGGTTTGGCAGTGGCCGTATTGCTCATCACCTTCATGAAAGTGAGCGGCGGGTCAATGAACCCGGCGCGGAGCTTCGGACCTGCGTTGCTTGGAGGTGGCGAACCGCTTGCCCAACTCTGGCTATATTGTGTGGCGCCCGTGCTCGGTGGGGTCCTTGCGGCACTAACTGACAAGCTCTTGCACAATACGGTCGGCGCCCCTAATGAAGCCCACCCGGCGAAAAAGTCTACGAATTGACCACGTTGCGGGTGCGCGGTTATGTGAGGGACACACGGTGAATTCCCAGCCTGCGACGGCCAGCTGATCGTATTCGGTGCTGGCGACAGAATGGGAGGCGCGCGTGGAGCAACCCATCAAGGCAAGCACACCCGAGGTTTAATTGGTCTGGTTGAACCCATGATCGCTTCGGGTCGTTTGATATGGAGCTCAAGGTCGCGCGCTTGCCCTGGGCTGCGACTGGCCGTAGCCTGACTTCGGCTGCGGTGAAGGGATGATAAAAAATGCTGATCCATTCACCCCGACGGCCAAGGGCTTTTCGGCGCAACGAGTGGCGGCGCTCGGGCCGGCGTACTGGTGGCGGAAATTGTCCTCGGAATAACGGCTGGGAGGACAGTGATACTCGCGTTCGCGCCAACTTTCGAGAGGATCCTTGGTAGCCTGGAAGATCGATCGCAAGCCTGCTTTTCTAGCGAAAAAGAGGAGTTCACCATACCAAATGATTTCAAATGGAAAAAAATCTGCGCGTCATTCATTTGGGCGCACTCAGTTGATATTTTCGACCCCGGCGCCAATGTCGGCTACTAGCGCGGCATGTATCATTATTATCCTTAGTATGCTGATATGTGCGTTTACGATCTTTTTTGATTGATCGGAATTTTGTGTCGCAGGCCATGTGCTCCAGCAAGCTCCTGCGGTTCACATCGGGGACAGAGTGTTATACGTGAGCGCCCTGCCCAGGAAAAATGAGCCAAGCCTTTGCAATTCTCTGGACGCGTAACCGGTGAAGGCGTTGACCCGAGCTGTTCGGCGCAGGTCCTCGTGGGTCAAAACCCAAAGGCCAGTCCGTATGGAACCGAGCTCAGAGTATTCGATCTTCGTTAGCCTTGCGTCTGAGCTTCCGAGATAGCAAGGGAGAATGGCGAAGCCGAGACCGGCTAGAGCTGCGCGTTGCAGAGACACAAGTGAATCGGCCCGCATCGCAATTGCAGCCTCCGGTATGTGCTTTCTTTGCCAACGTGATACTGCCATCCCTCCCAACGTGATATCTGGCACAACCCACCGCCTGATGCGTTCAGGATGGGCCGCCCCGTTCTGCTCGATGAGCTGCGGGCTTGCATAGATTGCGAAAGCTACGTCTGCTGTTCGCTTCCCGATCAATGACTCCGGCACATCATCAGCTGTGCGAATGGCGACGTGGGCATCGCGCTGGGCAAGGTCCGTAACGAAGCTTCCAGTCGTCAGCTCAAGCGTTATTCCGGGATAGAGCCGGCTGAATCCAGCCAGAATCTCAGGAAGAACCGATCCCATAAGTGTATCACAGGTAGTCACGCGGAGATTGCCCTCTAGCCGAAGATCCTTACCTGTCAGAGTTCCCTCAAGCCGGCTTACAATGTCCTGCATCTCCCGAGCAGATTTCAGAAGTTCGTCCCCAGCCTCAGTCAACGCATAACCACTCGGAAGCCGTTCGAACAGCCGCAAGCCATAGTTATGTTCAAACGCATTGATGCGCCGCAGGACCGTCGTGTGGTTGACCCGCATTGCGCGTCCAGCGGCCGCCAACGTTTTATGCTCAGCCACCGCCAGCACGTATTTCAAGTCGTTCCAATCCCACCTGTGCATTTGTGCAGTCTCAAAACCCATAATATCAAATTGGCTTTGCAAAGTAGCACAGGCTAAGGTCCGACCTCAACCTTATGCTAACAGCTAAGCAGATAGACGGGAGACGTTATGATCGATATGAAAACGGCACCTTACGGAATTTTGATGCTTCGAATTTTGACTGGCATCGCGTTGCTCGCACACTCGCTCTATCTGAAGGTCTTTGTGCTAACGATGCCGGCGACGGTGGAATTCTTCCGGTCCCTCGGTCTTCCAGGCCCGGTGGCTTGGCTTATTCTGTTTGTCGAGGTCAGTTCGGGCTTGATGCTGATCGTCGGCATAAAACCTCGGCTTGCCGCAGTGGCCGCTGCCGTCGTGCTGCTCGGAGCAACATGGGCGCATTCGGGCAATGGCTGGGAATTCAGCAGTACCGGGGGCGGCTGGGAATACCCGTTCTTCTGGGGTGTTGTCCTGCTCTCGATCGCTTTGCTCGGTGACGGTGCACATGCCGTCGTTGCGACAGGGACCTTTCCCAATTCAGGTGCCCAGACTGGCCAACATATCTCAAAGCAGCTGAACTGAGCAGTATAACGGTACACTGCCCGCTGACGTTGGAATAAAGCAGGGAAGGCCAGACGACCAGTTTGGCCTTCCTAATATTTGCTCCAAGAAGCGCCATTGCTACGGCAATCGTTATTCCCGACAGGACTGAACACTCCAGTGTAGAGTCCTCCTTTAGGTCTGCGTATTGCCCTCTGCCCGGGCAATCATGGCATCGCCAATGAAAACATCGCCTTGGGCTCTGAGACCGGCTCCAGCCCCACGCATATCGCTTGCGCTATCATCCTGTCCGAGTTTTGACTTGCCAATCAGCTTCGTGATTTCAATCTCTAGTCCGACGATTTCCTTTACCAACGCATCGATATAGTCTCGCGGAGCATGGGTCATTTTCCATGGCACTTCTCGGGGTGCTTCGTGCAAGCGCGTCAAGCGCGCTACCATACCGCGTACATAGCGCTCATCATCGTGGACCCTCACCTTCCCGAAAGCGTGAGCGACCATGTAGTTCCATGTAGGCACCTGCCGTCGCGTCTCAAGCTTGCTCGGATACCAGGTGGGCGTGATATAGGCATCAGCGGCTCGGAACACGACAAGCACCTCATCGCTGTCAGCGACCTCCTGCCAGACAGGATTCGCCCGCGCGACATGGGAGTGAAGCGCCCCCAAGGATCCTTGTTCGGGATCAAGCAGAAAGGGGATGTGATTTGCGTCCATACCGTTTTTCCCAACAGTGAATAGAATGCCAAGAGGATGACCCTCAATCAGTTGGTGAAGGACGCCGACATTCGGTTCGTCGAAGTGGGTTGGTATATACACGGTGCGTCCTTTGTTTTGGGGGCGTAAAGTTTTGGCCTGGATTGTCGGGCTCTGACCACAAGCCCTCACTATATACCACCTCGCGGGTCGCATCGTGAACATGGGTGCAGCCATGACTTTAACAGCCTTTCCAAATTAGCGTTTCGGCTTCATCCGGTCGACGCCAAATGCCGTTCGATCTCACCGACCTCAAGACACCCGAACCATGTGTGCAGCGCGAAGTTCATTTCTGCACGACTATGCTGTGATCGTGCCCACTGACGTGGTGTGGCTGACGGCATTGGTCCTCGTGCTCTCCGGCACTGGGCCGGATTAATCAGCATGGCACGGCCGGCAGGCTGACGACCGGATCACCACTCATCCGGCTGATCGTCTCAACCGTCTTGTAGTGGGCATGCTGGACGGCCCATTCGTCATTCTGGTCGAAGCAGTAATGCTCCCCGACGAGGTGGATGATAACGTCGTCGTTGCGGACGGACGACCTCTGTGCACCGCTTGATCTTACCGTTGAGCCGCTCGATCGGGTTGATGCTGTGCAGCTTGACGCGATCCTCCTTGGGGAAATTCATCTAGGCGAGCATCG
The DNA here is from genome assembly GCF_016836705.1 of Mesorhizobium caraganae. Classification (GTDB taxonomy): domain Bacteria; phylum Pseudomonadota; class Alphaproteobacteria; order Rhizobiales; family Rhizobiaceae; genus Mesorhizobium; species Mesorhizobium caraganae. The sequence goes on from NZ_JAFCGY010000008.1 coordinate 190,188, forward strand.
AGATTTGCCGCAGAGTTTCCGTACTTGACGATACCGACACCTGTTCGATCGATTTTTCTCACTATTCAGATTGTCTTTGCAATGTGGGTGGCGTTGCGAAATGCGAGCGCCATGATCGTAAGAACCGGGTTATAGCCGCCGTTCGTGGGATGGAGTGAGCCATCGCAGACAAACAGGTTCTCATGTCCCCAAACCCTCCCGAAAGCATTGGTGACGGAGACATCCGGCCTGTCGCCCATCCGACAGGTTCCAGCCTGATGCTGCCCCGCCGACAATTGCAGGGACGGCTCTGTGCGCCCCATGTTTTCAACGCCCCCGACGCCCTTAGCCACTCGTCGGCCTTGCCGTGAATGTAGGCTGCCGTTTAATAGAGCTGTGCGTCGGAGGAACGCGTAGATAGCAAGGATTCAAGATCCTGCCGGGTCTCAGGTTCGTCGTCAAAATGCAGCCACACAGTGCTACGGTCGAGCTCCTGCTCGATGACCGACAACAAAGGCATGAGTGCTCGGCTGCGGGTGAAGTAATGCAGTTCGTACGGCCTGCCCTGCCGCTCCAGGGCGCGCGCCATTGCCAGGATCGGGGTGATCCCGATGCCTCCCGCCAGCAGCACGGTTGGCCCTTCGCATTGGGCAAGCGGAAAATGATTGCGAGG
>NZ_JAFCGY010000090.1 GCF_016836705.1 Mesorhizobium caraganae
CGCGTACGTGCTTGTAACGGTAGATGCGGTTGCTGATGGCATGAGCACAGGCCTGCTCGACCAGCCGTGTCGGATACTTCCGGCTCAGCCCGACAATGCCCCACATCGCGCGCTGTCCGGGGCGTCCCTCGGCATCGAACATGTGTTGACACAGGGCCCTGGTTTGTGGGCCGATGCGACCGGCGTTTGCCAGCAGCACGGCGGTTTGCCGTGACGGATTGAACGGCCGTTCGTTGGCCGGCAGGACGACAGAACCGGGGTGCGTCATCCGAGTATGAACGCGCAGCAGCGCATGGGTGTGGCGATCACGGATCTCGATCGTGGAAGTGTAGAGGCGCACGATGACCTCACTGCCGATGAGCGCGGGCCGCGCGGCGTAATAGCTGTTGTCGATGCGAACGGTGGTGTCGTCGCAGACGGTCCGAACCACTTCAGTGAACATGCGGAAGGGGGCGACAGGCAGCGGCCGCAGGTGCGGCTTTTCCTCCTGGAACATGGCCTCGACCTGACGGCGAGTGCTGCCGTGGATGCGCTTGGAGGCCCAGTTCTCCTCCCAGTGCCTCAAGAACTCGTTCTGGGCTTCCAGCGTCTCGAAGCGCCGTCCGGCCAGCGCGGTGCCCTGGGTATGCTGAATCGCGTTCTCGACGCTCCCCTTCCGATTGGGGTCCGCCACGCGGGCCGGATCGGCGACGACGCCGTAATGAGCCAGCATTGCACTGTAGATCGGATTGAGCTCGGGCTCGTACAGATCAGGCTTGAGGACGCCTTCCTTCAGGTTGTCGAGCACCACATAACTGGCCACCCCGCCAAAATATCGAAATGCCTCTTCGTGAAGCTGCGCCCAGACTTGCTGGCTGGACCGCCAGACCACCCGCCGGAAGCTGCGCCGCGAATAGCGCAGCGTCATCACGAACAGGCGGGGACGACGGTACCGGCCGCTCTTGGGATCGATCGTCAGCGCGCCCTCGCCATAGTCGACCTGAGCCTCCTCACCGGGGAGGAACTCAAGACGATCAAACTGCTTTGGATCGCTGTGTCGCAACGTCCGGACAAACCGCTTGACGCTCTGGTAGCTGGACGGAAAGCAAAATTGATCGACCAAGTCCTGGTAGATCGCTTGCGCATTCCGTTTCAGGCGGACCTGGTCTTCGATCCACGTCCGATGCGGTTCGCAGGCCGAACGGGCCAGGCTGGTGGCCGTCGCT
>NZ_JAFCGY010000091.1 GCF_016836705.1 Mesorhizobium caraganae
CCGAGAGAACCATCAAGACTCTGTGGGACGCGGTCGGCGCGGTCGTCGACCTCTTCACCCCAGCCGAATGTGCCAACTACTTCAAAGCCGCAGGATATGAACCGGATTAAACAGGACGTGCTCTAGTCCCGAGGAAGCGGCCGAGGCTGCTCTCGATGTCTACGGGTCGGATGCGACCACTGCCGCAGCCCATTGCGCCTTGACGGCCCACTTTGACGGGCGCGAGCGCGACTATCGCTTCTGGTTTGCGGTTTTTTGCAAAGTTGGGCGGCGCAGCGACGATGTCGTGAACGCCCGGGGTCTTGGCATGCTCCTACCATTTGGCGGACATCTCTGATAGCGTTCCATATCGGCCCTGGAAGGAGCGTCGACCAATGTATCTTGGTGTCAGAATTCGAGTCAGCAGATCAAATCGAAATCGTTTGGATTTAGTTGATCTTGCCCGCCGGCAGGTCGACCATCTTGGACCGGCCGGAATCCGCTCGAAACGCAACCAGACCAACGAGCGCTTTGTGAAAAAGGGCTATCTGCGGTTTGCGCCATTAACTCGCAGCCAACGCAGGAAATTGATGGTTCGCATTTCGAACCTAGGCGAGCCGGCCATCAAGGTCCAGCCGATTAGGAACCCGAATCGTCCGCGATGAATGCAGTCGCTGCGCGGTTCGCTTGCTCAACGTTATCGGCCGCAATAGCAGCGATGTCTTATTGCAACGAATCGCTCTGAAGTTCCCAAAGGCCGTTCGTCGCCAGCCACCGCGCCCGCGCTAAATGCGATATCCAGGCCCGACGCGCCCGTTTTGGCGCACGCTCGGGGTCGATGTTCAGGGTGACACGCGCTACGTGGCGCCAGTCGACACCCTCCGCTTCTGCCATCAGCAGGCCCGCGTACGTCGGGATGTGCGCCACATCATAAGCCGTGACCTTGGCCAAGTCCGGCGCTTCATCACCGATCTTGCGTTCTGAATCGGGAAACAGCCCTCTATAGCGCGACAATCTGGGAGAGAAGCGCATTGCATCGCCTGAACTGCTCCCGAACGATCTTTCCGTTGCCTCACCATAATGTTCCCCTGGGCTAGTCACCTGAATCTGAAGTTCGGTTCATTGTCTTCTGGCAGAAACGCTTGACCGATGCGAGGATCTGGTCGGCGGATTTGACCCACTTGTAAGGGGTGGGGTTTTCGTTGTGGGTTTCGATGAA
>NZ_JAFCGY010000092.1 GCF_016836705.1 Mesorhizobium caraganae
GGTGAGTTCAATAGGTAATTGCAACACCTTCTGTAGCCTATCGACCGGCGTTTCGAAGTCCAGGATTTTTCGGGGGCGCTGATTGAGCCGCAGGGCGACGGCGTTGAGTTGGTCCTGCGAGACGTGGGAGAAGTTGGTTGCTCTGGGGAAGTACTGCCTGAGCAGACCGTTGGTATTTTCGTTGCTGCCGCGCTGCCAGGGACTGCGCGGATCGCAGAAGTAGACCTGTAGGTCGGTGGCAACGGTGAAGCTCTTGTGACGAGCCATCTCCTTGCCCTGGTCCCATGTCAACGAGCGCCGCAACTCTTCGGGCAATGTGCCGATCTTCTCGGCGATGGCCCTCACGACGGTCGCCGAGTCCTTTCTCGCCAACTTCACAAGCATAGTGAACCGGCTGTGTCGCTCGACGAGGGTGGCGATGTTCGTGTCGTTAGCACCGGTGAGCAGATCACCCTCCCAATGACCTGGGATGGCACGATCCTCCGCCTCGGCGGGGCGGTCGCGGATGGAGATCATATCGAGTATTTGTCCTTGCCCCGTCCGGCTCTGTGCGCCTTTGGCGAGGCGCATCTGTCGTTTGGTACGCAGGTGCGCTGTCAGTTCCTTCTTGAGCACCCCTCGCGACTGGATGAATAGACTGCGATAGATCGCTTCATGAGATATCCGCATGCTTGGATCGCCCGGGTACTCTCGCCTCAACCAGCCCGCTATCTGCTCCGGCGACCATTGCAGCGCCAGCTTTTGCGCCACCCGCCATCGTAGCCGTCCAGAGCATGCCAGGCGACACTGCTTCGGGCGCAGCGCTCGCTCCCAAGCATGCTTGTCAGCCCGGGTTGCACGATACGTTTGTGCACCGCCATTGCGCGAGATCTCGCGACATATTGTCGATGGAGATCGCCCGAGACTTCGTGCAATAGCGCGTATTGCGAGACCCGCCGCGATCCCGCGAGAGATCTCTTCGCGCTCCGCCAGCCCGAGCGCCGAGGCCGCTCTACGCCTTGCTGACGGAGCAATGCCGCCGTGTAAGGATACGATCCGCTGAACGCCGGTCTTGTTCCGGCGATCCAGTGCCCGCGAGATCGACGAAATGCTCTGACCTTGCTTCCATCGCTCCCAAAGCTCGGCCTTCTGCGCTGACGTAAACCAGATCCGTGACGTCACC
>NZ_JAFCGY010000093.1 GCF_016836705.1 Mesorhizobium caraganae
GCTCCGGTCTCTCCCGTATCGCCCGTTGCTCCGGTGTCCCCTGTAGCTCCCGTCGCTCCCGTCTCCCCCGTAGCGCCCGTTGCTCCGGTATCGCCAGTAGCGCCCGTTGCGCCGGTATCGCCAGTAGCGCCCGTCGCACCGGTATCGCCAGTAGCGCCCGTTGCTCCGGTATCGCCGGTCGCGCCCGTTGCGCCGGTATCACCGGTCGCACCTGTGGCTCCGGTATCGCCGGTCGCGCCCGTGGCGCCGGTATCGCCGGTCGCACCCGTCGCTCCGGTATCACCAGTTGCTCCAGTGGCCCCGGTATCACCCGTGGCTCCAGTTGCCCCGGTATCACCCGTGGCTCCGGTTGCTCCGGTATCACCAGTTGCTCCAGTTGCCCCGGTATCACCCGTGGCTCCAGTTGCCCCGGTATCGCCAGTCGCACCAGTTGCTCCGGTATCGCCCGTGGCTCCGGTTGCCCCGGTATCGCCGGTCGCACCCGTGGCACCGGTATCACCCGTGGCTCCGGTGTCGCCAGTTGCACCAGTCGCGCCGGTATCGCCGGTCGCACCCGTGGCTCCGGTATCGCCAGTAGCGCCCGTTGCTCCGGTATCGCCAGTTGCACCAGTCGCGCCGGTATCGCCGGTCGCACCCGTGGCTCCGGTATCACCCGTTGCTCCGGTGTCGCCAGTTGCACCAGTCGCGCCGGTATCGCCGGTCGCACCCGTTGCTCCGGTATCGCCAGTAGCGCCCGTTGCTCCGGTATCGCCAGTAGCGCCCGTCGCACCGGTATCGCCAGTAGCGCCCGTTGCTCCGGTATCGCCGGTCGCGCCCGTTGCGCCGGTATCGCCGGTAGCGCCCGTCGCACCGGTATCGCCAGTAGCGCCCGTTGCTCCGGTATCGCCGGTCGCGCCCGTTGCGCCGGTATCACCGGTCGCACCTGTGGCTCCGGTATCACCGGTCGCACCTGTGGCGCCGGTATCGCCGGTCGCACCCGTGGCGCCGGTATCGCCGGTCGCACCCGTGGCTCCGGTATCGCCGGTCGCACCCGTGGCTCCGGTATCACCAGTAGCGCCCGTTGCTCCGGTATCACCAGTCGCGCCCGTCGCCCCGGTATCACCAGTAGCGCCCGTTGCTCCGGTATCGCCGGTCGCGCCCGTTG
>NZ_JAFCGY010000094.1 GCF_016836705.1 Mesorhizobium caraganae
GCACGTACGCGCGACTGTCGAGCGGCTGTTTGAGCTGGCGCTGCAACAGGTTGAAGAAGCCCCACAGCCGGTATCGCAGCTCACCCAGGATCATCCACTGATCCGCGCCCCCGCCGAATATGGCGACCTCTTCAGCCGTGCTGTGCGACACGATGCCGGCAACAATGGCCGGCAGGCCGAGGCGCACAACGACCGCGCGCCTGCAATCCGCGCTCGTGGCGCCTGCGCAACCCCGACCAGCTTCGGCGCCACGAGCGCTGCCGCTGCGCCTTCTCACCTCAAACTGGAAATCCAACCCCATGATGACAATGCCGGAAATTGAACGTTGCCTGCGACAGTTGCGCCTGTCGGGCGTCCGCGACACGCTGCAGACGCGCGTGCTGCAGGCGCAGGGCGCAAACCAATCCTTCCTCGAGACCTTCTCTTTGATCTTGCAGGACAAACTGGATCGTCGCCAGTCCCGCCTTGTCGAGCGGCGATACCAGCAATCCGGGCTCGATGAAAAACTGACGCTCGCCGAGTTCGACTGGTCCTTCAATCCCAAATTGCCGCGCCAAACCTGTTTCCAGCTCCACACCCTGGCGTTTATCGCCGCTGGCGAGAACGCGTTGCTCGTCGGCAAGCCGGGTACTGGGAAATCCCACATCGCCAAGGCGATCGCCTATCAGGCAGTCATGCAAAGCCATAAGGTCCAGTATCTCGAGACCGATGACTTCTTCCACCGACACGCTCTGAACGCCCCTGCGCAACGCGAGGCGCGGATGCGAACAATCATCGACTGCGATCTCCTCGTGCTCGACGATCTGTTCCTCGCACGCACCATCCCCGACGACGCCGGCGCGTGGCTGCAGACCCTGATCCACCAACGATACAAATTGCGCCGCAGCGTCATCGTCACCTCCAATCGGGTGGTGCAGGACTGGGGGACGTACCTGCGAGACAACACCATGAGCACGACGATCCTCGATCGCCTTATGCATCATTGCCATCTGCTTGAGTTCGATGGACGCAGCTATCGCCTCAAAGAGGCCGCCGAAGCCCTTGCCCGGGAAACAAAGTCAAACTAACAATCCGCTCCTGTCCTGCCTTGCGGGTGGAGGAGTTTGACTGACCC
>NZ_JAFCGY010000095.1 GCF_016836705.1 Mesorhizobium caraganae
GTGTTGGGGTGGACGGCCCCCGACGGCATCGTGATGTGCCAGAATGAGGTCGTTGCAGATCTCATCAAGGGAGACCGTCCGTGGATAAACTTATTCGCATTGGCATGGATACGTCAAAGAGCGTGTTCCAGTTGCATGGCGTGAATGAAGCCGAACAGCCGGTGTTGCGCAAAAAGCTTCGGCGCAATCAGGTGCTCGCCTTCTTTGCAGGGCTTTCACCGCTGAAGGTTGGCATGGAAGCCTGTGGCGCGGCGCATTACTGGGCGCGGGAGTTGCGCGCGTTGGGTCATGAGGTGCTGCTGATGCCGGCGCAGCACGTGAAGCCCTATGTCCAGCGCTCCAAATCGGATGCGGCCGATGCCGATGCGACCTGTGAAGCGATGAACCGACCCCGCATGCGTTTCGTTGCCGTCAAGAGCGCCGATCAGCAGGCGGCGCAGATGCTGGCCAAGCTGCGCGCGCAGTTCATCGACCGGCGCACGCAGCTCTCCAATTCGATCCGCGGCTTCGCGGCGGAGTTCGGCCTGATCGCGCCTAAGGGACTTTCCCGGCTCGGCGACCTACTGGCCGACATTCGCGCTGACGCGACGATCCCCGATACGGCCAGGGATATGTTCGAGACGCTGGCGCGCGACTATGCGCATATCAACGTCGAGGTTGCCGCACTCGATGAGAAGTTGCTTACCCTCCATAGGCACAACGAAGTGAGCCGGCGCTTAGCGGCCATACCGGCGGTCGGCCCTGTCGGGGCGACGTTGCTGGCCATCAAAGTGCCGGACGCGAGCGGCTTCAAGTCGGGTCGAGACTTTGCCGCCTGGCTCGGACTGACGCCGAAGAACCATTCGACAGCAGGCAAAAACAGGCTTGGGGTGATTACCCGCGCAGGCGACGAGATGCTGCGAAGCGTGCTGGTGGCGGGTGCCACCGCTCTCATCCAGCACATGCGGCGTGGCAGCAAACGGGTCTGGCCATGGCTGGCGGCCCTGGTCGCGCGCAAAGCCCCCAAGCTTGCAGCGGTGGCGCTGGCCAACAAACTGGCCCGCATCGCCTGGAAGCTGATGGTCAGCGGCGAGCAATACCGTCCCATCGGCGCCACCTGTCC
>NZ_JAFCGY010000096.1 GCF_016836705.1 Mesorhizobium caraganae
GGGCCTGTTGCACAGTTACGGGAGAAAGGCGTGCGGAGCGGTTTGACCGTGATGTCTCGCTCGGCTTTGCCTTTTGGGGTGGAGTTTGATGGTGGCGGTGAGGCCCTCAGGCCGACGCAGGGCGCACCTATCCCGTGATGGCCGCCCATCGGCGCATGTTGAAGGCAATCGCCGCCATCGTCACCTGGGCGGATGCCTTGGCCAGTCCGATATAGCGGATCGTGGTCAGCTTCATGCGGTTCTTGAGCGTAGCGAAGGTGGTTTCCACCGCCGCTCGCCGTCTGGCGATCAGGCGATTGTAGCGCTTGAGCCGTGCCGGCAGCGCATGATGCTTGCTGGGACGGCGCGCAATGCGCACCTTCTTGCCCTGTGCCTTCAATCGGGCACGGCGGGCATGGGTGTCATAGGCGGCATCCGCCCACACCGTCTTCTCGTCGCCGCAGATCAAGGCATCGGCCATCACCGTGTCGTTGACGTTGGCCGGTGTGGTGATCACCGTGCGGATCAGACCAGAACCCTCATCGACCCCGACATGAGCCTTGTAGCCAAAGGTAAAGCCATCCTTGCCCTTGCGCATGGTGGGGCGGGCGTCTGCGTCCTTCGACGGCCGCTCGGGTGTCGGCGGTGCCGAGACCGCATCGATCAGCGTGGCGTCCAGCATCGTCCCACGCTTCAGGATCACACCGGCCTTCTCCAACTGCCGGTCCAGTTCGCCAAACAGCCTCTCCATCAGCCCTTCGCCGACAAGCAGGTTGCGAAAGCGCGACAGAACCGTGTGATCGGGGACCGTATCGTCCAGCCCAAGCCCGGCAAAGCGCCGGAACGACAGCCGGTCGCCCAGCGCCTCTTCCAACTCTCGATCAGACAGGCCGTAAAGCGATTGCAGCAGCAGCGCCTTGAACAGCCCCAGCGGCGGCCAAGCTGCCCGACCCGGTCCGCCATCCCGCAGCCGGTTGAGCAGCTTCTCGAACCGGTACCACTTCACCAGCCCCGACAGACGATCGAGCGGCGAAGAACCGCTCGCAAGCCTGTCACCCAGAAATGCCTCAACCAGGCTCAATTGTCCCGTCCGCTTAACCGCCATTGCGACTCTCCCG
>NZ_JAFCGY010000097.1 GCF_016836705.1 Mesorhizobium caraganae
CAGCCCGATCACTCTCCCACAGATGCTGACGCTGGGGAGGACGCTGTCCGCATAGCCGGCCCGGCGAGCGGGCTCGGGTCCGCTTGCACCCTCGAGTGCATGACCAACGCGGCTACGTGGCCCTCTAGCAGCCTGTCGGACTTAGCGCATCCCCCGAATATCGGCTAGAATCGAGACATTGATTCTCCAGCGTTATGCCGATCCTGCGATGAACAACTTTCGGACGGTAGATCGTTCGACCGGTTTCCTGCTTCCACCATCGGTTGATGAGTGGCTTCCCGAGTAACATCTTGCCCGATTTGTTATCGAGGGTCTGGACCTTCGTTCGATGAGCGGCAGCTATCGCGGCTCTGGTTCGCGTCGTACCACCTAAGGTTTTGCTCGGTCTTCTGGTTTACGGCAATGCGACGGGTTTTTTTCGAGCCCGGAAGCTGGAGCAGGCGAGCTATGATTCGGTTGCCTTCCGGTTTATCGCGGCGAACGATCATCCCGATCACGATACGATCGCCGCCTTCCGGCGCCGGTTTTTGAAGGAGATCGAGAGCCTGTTTGTGCAGGTGCTGGCTCTGGCGCGCGAGATGGGCGTTCTGAAGCTGGGTACGATCGGGCTGGACGGGACGAAGATCCACGCCGATGCGAGCCGTCACAGCGCGCTTTCCTATGAGCACGCGGGCAAGATCGAGGTGCAACTACGGGCCGAGGTGTGCGACCTGATGGCCAAGGCCGAGGCTGCGGAACTTGGGCTGCGCGAGGAGAGGTTGCGCAGGCTTGCCTTGGCGCGTGCAAAGATCGAGGCGCGCGCCAAAGAGCGCCATGCCCGCGACCAGGCCGAGCATGAGGCGGAACTAGCGGCCCGAAAGGCCTAAGAAGAGCGGTCGGGCAAGAAGCCGGGCGGCAAGCCTCCCACTGCCCCCACGCCGGCCAGCTCCATCAGCCGCTCGGCGGCAAAGCCGATCATCTCGCGCAAGGGGACTGTCAGGATTTCCGTGTACGGGCGGGCATAATGGGTAAAAAGGAATCCCACTATGTCCCGACGCAAAGAGCCTGCGATACCGAACGAGCTTCTCGACCAGCTATTGGCGGGTGGTGCTGCCA
>NZ_JAFCGY010000098.1 GCF_016836705.1 Mesorhizobium caraganae
TTGATAAGACCAGTTCCCCGGCAGAGTTCTCCCGGGACTAGGTCCGTTGCCATGACTCCCCGAAGGGTCGGGGGCAGAGATATAACAGCCCGTGCAGATCCTAAGTCCTGGTTCTCACTTTAAGGCTGCGGCCATGGTTTCGGAGGACAATGCATGATTTGGCAGGGAACGCTGCTTCACATCCACGTCGCACCGGCGGCGTCCTACGAGATGGAAGAGTTGATGGAGGCACAACTCGTTGCCGGGCGCGGCATTGTCGGGGATCGGTACTACCTTGGAACGGGGACCTACTCTGCGAAACCCGACGTTCGCGAAGTGACGCTGATCGAGGTTGAAGTCCTGGAAGCCATTGCACAGGGCGAGCCCAGGATTCCGGGTTTCAAGGCCAAGCTCGCGCCCGAAGATCATCGGCGGAACCTGACCACGCGCGGCGTACCGTTGGGTCATCTGGTCGGCAAACGTTTCCGGATCGGGGGAACCGTCCTGCGGGCGGCGCGGATGAATTTTCCCTGCAAGTATATCGAGCAACTGCTCGGCATCCCCGGTCTCTACGAGGGGCTTCTGAACCGCTCTGGCCTGAACTGCGCGATCGAGGTTGGCGGCGTGATCCGCCCCGGTGATGCGATTCTTCCAATTGACGGGTAAATCGATATGGCATCGCCCCGCATCATCATGAAACTGACTGTGACCGCCGCCCGCAAGGAGCCAGGCGACGTCCTGGTCATCGACCTGAAACACACGCGCAAACCTCTGCTGCCGCCCTTCGAACCGGGCTCTCACGTCGATGTTCATCTGCCTGATGGGAAAGTGCGCCAGTATTCGCTCTGCGGCGATCCGACAAATCTGAGCCGCTACACAATCGCGGTGAAGCGCGAAGATGTTGGTCGCGGCGGCTCGGCGTGGATCCACGAGGCAGTGGCCGTCGGATGCACACTCCCGGTCTCTGCTCCTCGCAATCATTTTCCGCTTGCCCAATGCGAAGGGCCAACCGTGCTGCTGGCGGGAGGCATCGGGATCACCCCGATCCTGGCAATGGCGCGCGCCCTGGAGCGGCAGGGCAGGCCGTACGAACTGC
>NZ_JAFCGY010000099.1 GCF_016836705.1 Mesorhizobium caraganae
CTAGAGCACGTCCTGTTTAATCCGGTTCATATCCTGCGGCTTTGAAGTAGTTGGCACATTCGGCTGGGGTGAAGAGGTCGACGACCGCGCCGACCGCGTCCCACAGAGTCTTGATGGTTCTCTCGGCCTTTGCTCGCAGCAGCGCCTTGAGTTTGGCGAAGGCGTTCTCAATCGGATTGAAGTCGGGACTGTAGGGCGGCAGGTAGAGCAGGCTCGCGCCTGCGGCCTCAATCGCGTCGCGCACGCCGGCGGCCTTGTGGGCGGGCAGGTTGTCCATGACGACTACGTCGCCCTCCGACAATGTCGGGACCAGCACCTGCTCGACATAGGCCAGGAACACGTTGCCGTTCATGGCGCCGTCGTAGACGAAGGGCGCAGTCATGCCCGTCAGCCGTAGCGCTCCGGTGAAGGTCGTGGTCTTCCAGTGGCCATGCGGCACGCCGGCCCGACAGCGCTCGCCGCGCGGCGCTCTTCCACGCAGGCGGGCCATCTTTGTGGAGAGGCCGGTCTCATCGATGAACACGAGCTTCGCCGGATCGAGATCGAGCTGGCCGTCGAACCAGTCCCGGCGCCGCTTCAGGATGTCGGGGCGATCCTGCTCCAGTGCGTGCGCGGACTTTTTTTGAATGTCCAGCCGTGGTCGCGAAGCCAGGCGCTCAAGGCGCTGCGGCTGATCCGCACCGACTGCTCGGCGACGAGCCGCTCCACCATCTCGTTCAGCGTGATGTCCTTGCGCTCATCGATCAGCCCGACGATGAAGGCTTCGTGTGCATCGAGGCTGGAGGCGCGTCGGCGGCCCTGCGGGCGTGGCGCCAGTTCGCCGATCTTCGCCCGCGCAATCCAGCGGATCGCGCTGGACACTCCCACGCCGAACCGCGCCGCTGCCTGCCGGGCCGACATGCCCTCGTCCGAAGCCTTCAAGACCCGCGACCGAAGATCTCCGCTCAATGCTCTTCCCATTGTCCACCTCCATCGAGGTGGATGTTGAATCAGCACAAAACGCAGCCGTCACATCACAATCGATTCATCGATCACAGGACGTGCTCTAG
>NZ_JAFCGY010000009.1 GCF_016836705.1 Mesorhizobium caraganae
CCGGTACCACTTCACCAGCCCCGACAGACGATCGAGCGGCGAAGAACCGCTCGCAAGCCTGTCACCCAGAAATGCCTCAACCAGGCTCAATTGTCCCGTCCGCTTAACCGCCATTGCGACTCTCCCGACTTTCGCCTTCAGAGAATCACAACCAGCCAATTACGCAACAGGCCCTCGAGGGGGGAGATAAGCAGTCACCCCATCGGCGGTCCGAGAATATCGATGCCGTTTTCAGCGCAAAGCCTCGTCAGCGCCGCGATCATCTCAGGCGTCGGCGCCGCCATCGGCGGCAGGTCCGGCCATTCGGCCGGGCGGCTTGCCTTGCGTACCATCGTCTCGAAATCCGAACCGCGCGTGACGGTGAGCGTGTGCGCGCCTTCGGGAGACTCGACTATATAGGTATGAGGCAGGCCTTTCGGCGCGAGCACCGTCTCGCCGGCGCCGACGATACGCTCGCGGCCGTCGATCTGAAAGCGCAGGCGGCCTTCCAGGATGTGGAACACCTCGTCCTCATTGCGATGCACATGCAGCGGCGGGGAGTCGCCATAGGGCACACGATGCTCGATGACGCAGATGCCGTCCTCGCCGTTGGCCGACGAGACCTGGATGGCGATGAGCGTATTGTTGAACCAAAGGAGTTCCTTGCCTGCGAAGGCGCTGTTGATCATTGTCATAATTCCTCTCCCTTCGTTGGGCGCCGACGGAGCGGCTTTGACGGCGACCTAATCAAGGACGGACGGGCGATGGAAATCGAATGATCGTATGGGGGCGGATTGATGCGATGAATTTGAATGCGCTCGATCTCAATCTGGTGAGGGTGCTCGATGCGCTTCTGCGCGAGAAAAGCGTGACGCGCGCCGGCGAGCAGATCGGCCTCAGCCAGCCGGCTGTGAGTGCCGCGCTCAACCGCCTGCGCCACGCGCTCAACGACCAGCTCTTCGTGCGGCGCGGCAACGACATGGTACCGACGCCGCGCGCCGAAAGCTTGGCCGAGCCGGTTCGCGCGGCGCTGCGCGAGATCGAGCGCGCCTTCCAGCCGGCGACCGATTTCGATCCGGCCAGGCTGGAACGAACCTTCACCTTCATGGGCGCCGATTTCTTTTCCATGCTCCTGATGCCGCCCTTTGCCGCGCGCATCGCTGTGGTGGCGCCGCGCGTATCCTTTCGCTTCCTCGACAGCGCCATCGGCGATGTCTCGAGGCTGCTGCAGGAGGATCAGATCGACGTGGCGCTGGAGCGTCCGCTGGAGGTCGCGGACTGGGTGTCGAGCGTCCCATTGTTCGCCTCGCCCTTCGCTGTCATCGCGGCGAAGGACAATGCGGCGCTCAGGCAGGCTGGCGTGGCCGAGGGCGGGCAGGTGCCGCTCGAACTCTTCTGCGCGCTGCCGCACGCGCTGCGCTCCATCGACGGCTCGATGGCGGGCTTCACCGACGACGCGCTGGGCCGGATGGGCCGGACGCGCCGGGTCACGCTCGCCTTGCCGCATTTCCAGGCCGTCGCGCTGGCGGTGGCGGGCGGACCCTGCCTGGCCGTCGTCCCGACACAGTTCGCGGCGGCGGCCGCAAAATCCTTGCCGATCGGCATTTATCAAGCGCCGATCTCGATTCCTTCGCCCGCGGTCAGGATGTATTGGCACGCCCGCCGCGACGACGAGCCGCCGCATCGCTGGATTCGCGAGCAGATCCTCGACGAAGTGGGAAGGCTCGGGTTCAAGGACTGGGATGGCGCTGTTTCCAAGGCGTAGGCGTCAACCGGCCGTATAGCCGCCATCGACCGCAAATATGCCGCCGCTGGTCCAGGCCGCTTCATCGCTGGCGAGATGGATCGCCATGCCGGCAATATCCGAGGGACTGCCGATGCGGCCGAGCGGATAGCTGCGCTCGACATAGGCTTTGAGGTCGGCTTGCGCCTCGGCCGGCAGGTTGACGATCGACTTCCGCCGCATGGCGGTGTCGACGGTGCCGGGCGCGATCGCGTTGACGCGAACGCCGCGCGGGCCGAGCTCGAAGGCGAGCGATTTGGTCAGCGAGTTCAGCGCGCCTTTCGATAGCGAATAGAGGCTCGACGGTCGTTTCGGGATCATCTTGTTGGCGAAGTAGGACGAGATGTTGATCACCGAGGCGCCCGCGCCGAACTGCGGCAGTAGCCGCTGGGTAAGGAAGAACGCCGCCGTCACATTGAGGGCGAAGGATTGCTGGAACTGGTCCGCGGTGACGGTCTCGAACGGCACCAGATAGGCAACGCCGGCATTGTTGACGAGGATGTCGAGCGGGCCGGTTGCTTTCGCGCACTCAACCACGGCATCGATGCCGGAAGAGGTTGAAAGATCGGCCGACTGGGTCTCCACGCTGCCTGCGACCGTCAGTTTCTGGCGTGCCGCTTCGAGCTTTTTGGTGTCGCGGCCAACGATCAGTACTTCGGCGCCTTCACGCAAAAAGGCTTCCGATATGGCCAGGCCGATGCCATCCGAACCGCCGGTGACCAGTGCCCGTTTGCCAGAAAGTCTCATTGAAGGCCAAGTCGCATCGGATGCTCCCGCTGTTCCAGGTCGGGAAAGCAATGCCGATCGGCGATTGCGGTCAAGCCGCCGGCCTATCGCTCAGTATGAACTTCGGTAGGTCCCGTCCCGATCCAGTTACCGCAGCAGCGATTGCGACGTCGGCGACAGGCGCAAAGTTTCAGTCGGCCTTGTCGTATCGGCCGCTTGCTGAAACGACTGCCACCATGGCGAGGCGGCAAGCGCTGCGTCATGGCGACCATGCGCTTCGACGCTGTCGAAACCCGTGACGGCGATGAAGACGTTTTCGCCCAGGCGCACCGGCAGGCGGGAAAAGCTGTTTTCGGCATGTTCTGTGATGAAGGCGCCGAGCAACCGCCCGCCGGCGGCGGCAAGGATCGGAACGGTATCCGTTTCGAAATTGCCGGCGAAATCGGCCTTGGCGCCAGGCCGCAGATGATGAATCCGGATGACAACAATACCGGTCAAGCGATTGTCTGTGCTCGGCTTTCCATGATCCGGCAAAGCGCCTCGCTGCGCGCCCGACAGGTCGAAACCGGCGCCTGGCCAGGCCGGCTTCAAGAGCAGCACATCGTCGGAATCGATCATCGTCGCATTGGCGGCGTCACGGTGCGCGGCCCATACCGGCCCGTCATAGAAGGCGGTCAGCGCCTCCTTCCGCGCTTCCATACCGCCAAAACCGCGCAGCCAGACGAACATGTCGGGCCGGTCGAGGTCGCGAAACTGGCCGATAATGGTCATCCCGGCATCTTCCTGGCCCTCGATGAACCGACTGTCGAAGATATCGATCAGCGTCTCGCGCCGGCCTGGTTTTAGCGTGTATTGCCGCAACTCGACGACCGGTGAGGCGAGCAGACTTGCCGTCGCACGCGCATTGAGGGACAGGGGCATTGTGTCGTCTCCAAAACAGGATGATCATCCGGTTTACAAAACAGACCGGTTGTCCTGTTTTGTCAATCTGCTATCGTTCGCAAATGTCAGCAGAGATTGCTCAGGTCCCAAAAGGGCCGCCGCGAAAACGCATCAACGATCCCGAAGGCCTGCGCAACAAGGTGCTCGATGTCGCCGAAGCGTCGTTCCAGGCGCGCGGCTATCATAGCTCCGCCCTTGGCGAGCTGATGGCTACTGCCGGCGTCACCGGCGGCGCGCTGCATCACCATTTCCCCACCAAGAAGGCGCTCGCCTTGGCGGTGATCGAGGAGCGGGTGGCTGCCGCCCTGGAGGAGACCTGGATCGGTCCGGTAAGGGCGGCTGATACGGCGCGCGAAGGCGTGCGCGCAGTCTTCGAGGCGGTGGCGGCTGAATTGGAGCAGCAGGGCTTCGTTCGCGGCTGTCCGCTCAACAATCTGGCGCATGAATTGTCGCTCGCCGATTCGGATTTCCGTGCCGCCCTTGCACGAATCTTCGCCGAATGGCGTCAGGCGATCGCCGACAAGATCAGGGCCGATCAGCAGGCGGGAAGGGAGCAAGGCACCGATCCCGAACGCTTTGCGGCACTTGCCGTCGCCGCCTATTCCGGCGCCATGTCGATGGCCAAGACGGCGCAGGACGCCAGCGTATTGCGCGATTGCCTGGCCGAACTTGAGGGCAGCCAAACACCGCCATTCCCGAGCAGAGCGAAGCGGCGTCGCAGGATTCTGCTGCGGCCGGGAAAACCTTGACCAGCGCTGTTCTAGTTGGAAAGCGGTTTGATCGTCGTGTAACCGTTCACCGATTCCGCGCTGGTGCCTTCATCGTAGCGCCGGGCGAGTGCCGCCTGCAGATCGGGCGCATAGAGCGCGGTGAATGTGTCCAGCGTCTCGCCAGCGCCGTTCTTGAAGGTCTCCTTGACCGCCAGTACGCTGTATTTGCAACCGCCGACGCTGAATGTCTCCTTGCCCTTGACGACCAGGCTCAGCGTCTTGGTGCTCTTCGGCTGCTTGTTGGGCGACAACTCGACGAATTCAATCGTGCTCTTTGCCCCCGTCTTCAGCGGAAACAGTTTTCGCAGATCGGAAAACGGGATCATGGCCACCCGACCGGTATCGCTGTCGCGAAACACTTCGACCAGGCCGCCGAACAGGAACTGTGTCTGCGGCGATTGCGATTCATAGGTGTTGGCGACGGAGACCATGCCGCCGGCCACAGGTCGAAACTCGCTACGGATGCCGGGCATTTCCAGCACGAAGCCGGCCTTGGCCGATTTTGCGTCGACGCAATCGGCGGCATGCACCGCACCCGCCGGCAGCAAACCAGCCAGCACCATGCCTATCGAAGCACCTTTCATGAAGTCCTCCTCTGCCCGCGCAATGTGCACCGGCGCGGAAAAAATGCCAGAGCCACAGTGCTGTGTCGACCTGCCATGCGTGGCGACTGGACGGCGGGGCGCCGGCTGTGCTGAAACTCACACCATGAATCGCATCTCGACCCGGCGCAAATTCCTCGCACAGGCAGCCGGCCTTGCCATGGCTGGCATGCTGCCGCGCGCCGCTCTCGGCCAGACCGGAAAGCGTATCCAGCCGATCGACGCCACCTTCTTGTTCATCGCCGATGTCCATGCCTGTCGCATGGCGAGCGGCCTGAGCCCCAATTGCCTGCAGGAAGGCAAGACCGATGCCGCGCTGTTACGCAATGTCGCGGCCCTCAATGGCTTGGCCGACCGGCAATGGCCGGCCGAGATCGATGGTGTTGCGACCGGCCTGCGTTCGGCCGGCAGCCGCATCGGTCCGCCGCTCGGCCTCGCCGTCGGCGGCGACATCACCGACGATGGCGGCGGCCAGGTCACCGAGCCCAGCGAAGGCACGCAGCTCTTGCAGTTCAGCCAGCGCTACAGCCAGGGCATCGGCCCGGACCGTGTGCACATGCCGGTCTATGTCGGGCTGGGCAACCACGATCTCGACCAGAACGGCTCGCCGCCGCATGTCGACTGGTACCGGCGTGAATTGCGCGACTATGTCGAGGTCAACCACCGCCCGGGCGTGTTCTTCAAACCGCCAGTGCCGGCCACCGAATACGATGTCGACACCGACTGCTATTCCTGGGATTGGGGCGGCCTGCATCTGGTCCAGACGCATCGATTTGCCGGCGACACCGGCCACGGCGCGGTGAGCAGCCTGCCATGGCTGAAGCAGGATCTGGCAACCTACGCCGCGGACGGCCGTCCCGTCATCCTGTTCCAGCACTATGGCTGGGATACTTTTTCGGTCGAGCGCTGGGACCCGGCCAAGAGCACCTATGACGATGACGGCTCAGGCGCGCCGCACTGGTGGAGCGAGGCCGACCGGCAGGCGTTGCTTGCAGCGCTGAAAGGCTACAATGTCATCGCCATCTTCCATGGCCACCAGCACGAAGTGCCGATGATCTACAACAGCGACGGTCTCGACCTGTTCAAGCCGAAGGCCGCCTATATGGGTGGCTTTGCGCTGGCGAAAGTAACCGGCGAGGCCATGGATGTGGTGCTGGGCGAGGCCACCGGTGACCATGGCGAGGTCAAGTTCACCAATGCCTTCAGCAAGAAACTGACCTTCTGACAGCGCGCACGAAAAAGGCGGCCTAGAGCCGCCTTCTTCGTTGCCTGCGAAGATCGGATCAGAGCGCTTTCTTGACCTTGTCCTTCACGTCGCCGTAGGCCTTCTGCACCTTGCCGGCGATCTTGTCGGCCGTGCCTTCGGCCTGGGTCTGCCTGTTGCCGGTCGCCTTGCCGGCAGCCTGCTTGACCGAACCCTTGATCTGCTTTGCCACGCCGGCGACCTGATCCTTGTTCACCATCTTTGCATCTCCTGGGATTAAGGGATTTCGTCTCGCCAGAAGCAAACGGAGCCGGCTGGCTTAGGTTCCGATGAGAACGCAAATCATCGTCGCATTGGTCGCTTATATGGTCGTCGAAACGCTTTGCCGCCGTCGTATCGTGTGGCTAGTGTGACGAAAATCTTGGGGAGACCGTCTTGGCCGAATTTACGCTCATCATCGCCAACAAATGTTTTTCGTCCTGGTCGCTCAGGCCTTGGGTGGCGATGAAGCATCTGGAGATACCGTTCGAGGAAGGCTTCGTGCGCCTGCGCGCGCCCGAGACCTTTGCCAATCTGGCGAAAGTGTCGCCGACCGGCCTCGTGCCGATCCTGAATCACAATGGCAGGATCGTCTGGGAAACCCTTGCCATCCTTGAATATCTGGCCGATCTGTTTCCGGAGAAAAAACTCTGGCCGCAGGATATCGGCGCTCGTGCCTTGGCCCGCTCGGTGGCGACCGAGATGCATTCGGGCTTTCGCGAGGTGCGCTGGCTGGCCGATGAATTTGCGCCGGCCAAAGGGCCACAAGCAGCTCGACGCCGAAGGCGAGCTGCAGCGGGCGCGCATCGAAACGATCTGGCGCCAGTGCCGCGAACAACACGGCAAGGGCGGCCCGTTCCTGTTCGGCCATTTCACCGCGGCAGATGCCATGTATGCGCCGGTCGTCACCCGATTCGATACCTATGGCGGCGAACTGGCGCCGGATACACGCGCCTATGTCGACGCGGTGCTGGCAACACCGGCGATGCGGCACTGGTATGCGGAAGCGGCGAAGGAGACGTGGCCGGAACCCGGCCCGGACGAATAGGTCGACAGATGGTAGACTGACGACATCCCTGGGGAGGGACCGATGGCCAGCAATGACGGATCGAGCGAAACCAGGGCGCCAAAAATCTTCCATTGCCGGCTGATCCCGCCTCGGCCGGACTTCGCCTTCACCATGACGGAGGAGGAGAGAGAACTGATGGGCCGGCATGCCGACTATCTGCGCGGCAAGCTGCGCGAGGGCACCATGATTTTGGCTGGTCCGGTCGCCGACCCGGCCGGCCCCTGGGGTCTGCTGATCCTGCGTGTCGGGAGCGAAGCCGAGGCGAGGGCGGTGACCGACGGCGATCCGGTGTCGAGCTCGGGCCGTGGTTTCCACTACGAGATCCTGCCGATGATCAGCGCGATCCTGTAGGCCGCTAGAGCAATTCCCGGAAAAGTGTGAACGGTTTTCCGTCCGGAAATTGCAAAAAAATAAGAGATAGAGTGAGTTAGCGTTTCGGCTCCGGCCACAATATGTCCAGCATCTGCGGCAAAAGCTCGTCGAGCAGGTGCTGGGACTTCGCCTCCGGTGTGAGCTTCGAAAACTTGCCGCTGAGCGCCAGATGGGCAAAGCCGTGCACGGTTGACCAGGCTGCCAACATCGTGGCGCTCGTTGGCGCGTCAAGCTCGGCATCCTCGGGCAGTCCGCGCAAGGCAAGGATCGTGCGGGCGATTGGTACCTTGGCCAGTTCGGACGCAGCCGCCAGCCGCGCATCATCGGGCAGCAGCAGGTCATACCGGAACATCAGCTGGAAGCGGCCGGGATAGGCGAGTGCAAAACGCACATAGCCGGCCGCCTGCTGTTTCAGCCGCGCCGTCGCGCTCTCGGCCGACCCCTCAATCTCGATATGGCGGGCAAGTTCCTCAAAGCCGAGAATGGCGACTTCGGTCAGCAGCCCGGCGGAACTGCCGAAATGGTGCGCGGGGGCTGCAGGCGATACATGGGCGCGCCGCGCCGCCTCGCGCAGCGAAAAACCTTCGAGGCCGCGCTCGGCGAGTATAGCGTCCGTCGCCTTGATCAGGGCGTCCCTGAGGTCGCCATGGTGATAGGCTTCACGCGCGGTTTCGCCAGCCATTTCATTTCTCCCGCAGCCCAATCTTTACAATGTACAGATTTTGCGCTATTTGTCACTTAACACTGTTAAGATGACCGCATATCAACCCTAGGAGACATCCCCCAATGTCTACCCAGTCCTTATCCACTTACAACTTAGCCACCCAGCCCTCGTCTGTAGCCTTGTCGGCAATCCCGCATGCCGCCGTCAATGATCCTCCTGCACCAAGTCGCTGGACAGCCGCCGATATTCCCGACCAGTCCGGGCGCACGGTCATCGTCACCGGCGCCAACAGCGGTCTCGGTTTCCAGACGGCGCTCGAACTTGCACGTCACGGCGCCCATGTCGTGATGACTGCGCGTGACGAAAGCAAAGGCCGAGCCGCGAAAGCCCGTATCGAAGCCGAGCGTGTCCGCGGCTCGCTCGAATTGCGCAAGCTCGATCTTGCCGATCTCGACGATGTGAAGCGCTTTGCCGCTGACATCATCGCAGACGGATTGGCCGTCGATGTGCTGGTCAACAATGCCGGCGTCATGATGCCGCCGCGCAGTCTGACCCGCCAGGGATACGAGCTGCAGTTCGGCGTCAATCATCTCGCACATTTCGTGCTGACGGCGCTGCTGATCGAGCGCCTGGCGCAAAGCAGCGACGGCCGGGTCGTCACCGTCAGTTCCGACCTGCACAAGCGCGGAAATATCCATTTCGACGACCTTGTCGGCGCGCGGAACTATGGCCGCGTGTCGTTCTATGCTCAGTCGAAATTCGCCAATGTGCTGTTTGCCCTGGAGCTTGATCGCCGCCTGAAGGCCGTGGGCCTGCCGGTGCGTAGCCTGCTTGCCCATCCCGGCTATTCCGCCACCAATCTGCAACTGAGCGGCCCGACCGGCATCCTCAAACTGTTCATGCGCTTCGGCAACCGCTTCTTTGCGCAGGACGTGGCGATGGGCGCACTCAATCAACTCTACGCGGCAACCGCACCGACCGCAGCAAGCGGCCAGTTCATTGGACCGGACGGCAGAGGTGAAAAGAGCGGTTATCCCTCGGTTGTCCAGCCGATCGACGCGGCACGCGACCCTGATCTCGCCAGAAGACTGTGGCAGCTCTCAGAGGATTTGACAGGCATCCGCTTCAACCTCGCGAACCCGGGGGCGGCCCATGGCGTCTGACATCCTTCGCTTCTTCCGCGCCTGGATGTTCGATCCGCTGCGTGTCGCCTCGATCACGCCGTCAGGTGCTGCGCTGGCAAGGCTGATGGTCTCCGAGATCGCCGCCTCGACCGGATCGGTTATCGAACTCGGGCCAGGCACGGGCGTCTTCACCCATGCTCTGGTCCGCCAAGGCGTCAGTGAGGACAAGCTGATCCTGGTCGAGAAAGGGGCGGAGTTCGCTGCCATGCTTGGGCAGCGTTTTCCCCGAGCCCGCCTGCTGTGCATCGACGCGGCCGAAATCGGCGCCGCGATCGGTCCGAACCCGGCGCAGGCCGGCGCGGTGGTCAGCGGCCTGCCGCTGCTGTCCATGCCGGCAAAGATGGTGTCGGCGATCCTCGCCGGATCGTTCGCGCATCTGCGCGACGACGGCTGCTTTTACCAGTTCACCTACGGTCCGCGCTGCCCGGTCCCGGGCAAGCTCCTGGAAGGGCTCGGCCTAGAAGCGACGCGCATGGGGCAGACACTGAGGAACGTTCCGCCGGCGGCGGTCTACCGCATCGCCCGCCGCCCGGTGCCACTGCAAGCGAGCCCCGCCCGGCCGCCGGGGATCGCGATGACCCGGGAAAGGGCTTAGGGCACATACAAGAACGCCTCTCGCACCGTTTAATGTGCGGGAGGCGTCCTTTTGCCAGCATTCTGAGATTGCTCTCTGTAGTGCTGACAGCATAAAAATGCGCCGACTTGGGATTGGTTCCGCGCCCGGTGAATTTTTTTTTACGCCCGCCTTACGCTGCGCCGGCTCGCCAGTTGAGGCGTCACGGCTCGGCATCCCCAGGTTGAATTTTGGCCGCAGGAAAACCAGAAATTGACTCGGTGCCAAAAGAAGTCTACAAGACATATGTCGATATTTGTTTGACCGACTTTTGTTATCCGCGCACGCATGCGCGCCTTTGACGAACTTCCCCATCAAAAATCGAGACAAACGCTGTTGTGCAGTCGCACAATGGTGAACGAATATTTGCCAGGGAAAGGGTTCTTCATGGCCACCGGCACAGTGAAATGGTTCAACGCCACCAAAGGTTTTGGTTTTATTCAGCCTGACGACGGCTCCGCCGACGTTTTCGTCCACATCTCGGCCGTAGAGCGCGCCGGAATGCGTGACATCGTCGAGGGTCAGAAGCTCGGCTACGAGATGACCCGCGACAACAAGTCGGGCAAGATGTCCGCCGACCAGTTGAAGGCGGCCTGATACGAATTCGGCCTTCCGGTGACCACGGATGTACTGGCACCGGTGAAAGGCTGAAAGGAGTGCCTTGCGCATCCAACTTGGATGCGCGGCGCTTCCATGGAAGGTCAGGCGGTGCCTGGCCTTTTTCATTTTGCGTGTCATGCCGCTAAAAGTGCGCTGCACGCCGGCCGGAACGTGCTAAGGGACGCTCCAGCAATCTGAACCGCCCGTATTGCCCCGATGCCGTACTGCTTTGGTCGTGACCGAAGACCGGTCTCGCTCTATCGGCATCAGGCTCCCGACAGGAGAAAGTTTTGACCACTCAATCGAAGACCGCCGACCAGGCCGGCTCGCTGTTCAGCAAGACGCAAACCCAGTCGATGTCGCTCAACCGCATCCTGTCCGAGCGTGATGCCGTCAGCGAGGCCCGCGAAGCCAAGACCGCACGCTTGCGCGAATTGCGCAAGGAGAAGGAAGCCGACGAAATGGCAGCGGCCGCCGCCCTTGCGGCGCTGCCGAAGCGGGCAGGTAAACGTTGATGGCTACCAAGCGCGTACCGCCTACACCGATCGATGCCGATTCGACCATTGCGTCCATGGTCGAAGGCCTGGACAAGCCGGTCGAATATGTCCGCCGCGTGCTGGAAAAACTCGAGCGCTGCAAGCGCGCGCATGGCGATGCCCAGGTGCGCGTCGGCGTGCGCGGCCGCGCGGAAGCCCCGAACTACCTGATCGAATATGTCCGCGAGGACAAAAAGACCCTGGAGCGGGTGACCTACCAGGATGCCGCCTACAGCGGCAGCACGCATCGCGAGCTGGCGGCACACCACATCGCCGAGGCCAGGAACTGGTCGCCCGAGGAAATGAACATCACGGCGGTCTCGGCGCTGATCGGCCGCTTGCGCAATCCGCGCGCACCATCATCGCGTTTTTCCGACGAGGACTGACATGGCCATAAAATTCTCTGCCAAGGACCAGCCGGCAGCGACGGCTGCCTCTGCAAAGCCGGCCAAGCCCGCTGCCGCGCCGAAGGCCGCTGGGGCCACGGAGGCCGCGACCGACCTGTTCAAGTCGCCGGCGGACGCGCCGAAGGGCAAGGCAGGCAAGAAGAAATAGCGCCTTGCCGCCGCAAGCTGCCGGTCATCCCGCCATCGCGCCCGCCGATCTGGCTGACGCACCAGATTTTTTGTCTGGCGATGAGGGCGCGGTCGTAATCTTCGACTGTCAGAGCTGCGGCGCCTGCTGTTCCTACTCCGCCGAATGGCCACGCTTCTCGATGGAAGACGATGCGCAGCTCGACCGGATCCCGGAAAAATTCGTGGCGGCTGACCTGTCCGGCATGCGCTGCGACGGTGTCCGCTGTACGGCGCTGACCGGCGAGGTCGGCAAGCACACGGCCTGCGGCATTTACGATATCCGCCCTGATGTCTGCCGCGCCTGCATGCCTGGCGACGACGATTGCCTGATGGCGCGCAAGGCGCACGGGATGCCCCTTATTAATCTCCCCCCTTGAGGGGGAGATGTCGCCGAAGGCGACAGAGGGGGTCGCCGCGCGTGAAGCGCCGGCATCGTTCGCGACGGAAAGAGGGCGTCGGCGCTCTATGCGAGACGACCCCCTCTGGCCGCTTCGCGGCCATCTCCCCCTCGAGGGGGGAGAATACGCCCGCTTGCCCAACCTCACGTCACCCGATAGCTTCCACGCCGGGCAGGGCGTTGGAGGATCCATGAGCATCGAATTCCTGTTGACGTCGCTGATCGTCGTGGCTTCGCCCGGCACCGGCGTTCTCTACACGCTGAGCGCCGGGCTTTCGCGCGGCGTGCGCGCCTCGATCATTGCCGCGTTCGGCTGCACGCTCGGCATCATCCCGCATATGGCCGCCGCCATCACCGGCCTCGCGGCGCTGCTCCACACCAGTGCTGTCGCCTTCGAGACCCTAAAGTATCTCGGCGTTGCCTATCTCCTCTACATGGCCTGGAACACGTTGAAGGAGAAGGGCGGCTTGAGCGTCGATGAAAACGTAGCGCCCCGCTCCGCCGCCAAGGTCATTACCTCAGGCATTCTGATCAACATCCTCAACCCGAAACTGTCGATCTTCTTCTTTGCCTTCCTGCCGCAATTCGTCAGCACCACCGAACCGAACGCCTTCGGCAAGATGCTCGAACTCTCGAGCGTCTTCATGCTTTTGACCTTCGTCGTGTTCGTCGGTTACGGCATCTTCGCCGCCTCGATTCGCAGCCACGTCGTGTCGCGGCCGATGGTGCTGACCTGGATGCGCCGCACCTTCGCCGGCGCCTTCGTCATGCTCGGCGCCAAGCTGGCGCTGGCGGATCGCTAAGAAAGACTGGGCGCTGCGCTACCCCTTCACGTAGCCCATCGCCTCGACGATCCGCCCGTCCGCGACGCGCATCAGGTTGACGCCGCGGATGGAGTTGCCGTCGGCCATGAAATAGCGCCAGCGGATCGTTCCCCGTTCACCGGAGACAAACGTTTCCTCGAGGTCGAAGCGCGTGCCGGGCTGGGTGGCGATTGCCGACCATAGGGCGACGCATGCCTCTTTGCCGGCATGCCGGGCGCCGTCAGGCGCCGGCACCGTGTTTTCGATGACGCAGTCCTCGGCGACCAGTTCGCCGAGCGCCGATGGATCGTGCAACTGGAACACATCGTTGAAGCGCTGCATGATTTCGGCTGTCTGCCTGGACTGGTCGTCCGGATGAATGCTGGTGATGCTGTTCTGGCTCATCTCATATCTCCTGGTTTTCATTGTTCCGTGGCAGTGGTGGCGACGAGCTCGGCCTTAAGCGCTATTGTTGTAACGCCGGCCAAAGCGCGAGAGACGAGGCAGGTCGTCTTCGCCGTCTCCGCCATGCGCTGGAATTCGGCAGGCTCGAGGCCCGGGATATTGGCTTGCGTTTCGAGCTCGATGCGGGTGATCGTCGGCCCCGCGGCGGTCGCACCGAGATGCACCTTGGCGACGGTGCGGATGCTCCGGGCAACATGGCCGTCCTGGCCGAGGATGAAGGTCAGCGCCATTGAGAAGCAGCCGGCATGGGCTGCCGCGATCAGTTCTTCCGGGTTGGTGCCTGGACCGTTTTCAAAGCGCGACGGAAAGGAATAAGCGCCTTCGAAGACGCCGCTGCCAAGCCGCAGGCGGCCGCCGCCTTCCTTCAGCGTGCCTTGCCATTCTGCGAAAGCTTCACGGATTGTCATGGTCGTTCTCCTTCGTTGGGTTCAATATGATGAGCTGGCGAACGGGTCAGGCGCCGTCGATAACAACCTTCCCGAACACGTCGCCCTGCTGGAAATAGCGGTAAGCATCGCCGGCTTCGGGAAACGGGAAGACCTTGTCGATGACGGGCTTCAGGCGATGCTGCGAGACGGCGCGCAGCATTGCTTCGAGGTTCGTCCGGCTGCCGACGAACAGGCGGCTGATGGTGACGAGGCTGCGCTGATAGAGCGCTGCCGGCATCTCTATCGATCTGCCTTTGGCGTCTTGCAGCGTCAGCAGCACGATGTGCCCGTAAAGCGTGCTGGCAATCAGCGACTGCGCGAAGGTGGCCGGGCCGCCGGTTTCAACGACCAGGTCGATGCCGCCTGTCTGTTCGCGCACCCAGCCGCCCCATTCCGCCGTGTCGGTGCTGGAGACAACGAGGTCGGCGCCCAGCGCTCGCAGCCTGTCGGCCTTCTCGGCGCGCGATGTGACAGTCACGACGCGGCAGCCTGCGAGCTTGGCGAACTGCAGCGCAAACAGCGCGACGCCACCCGAACCGATGACCAGAACCCATTGACCTGGTTTGAGAATTCCGGGACTCGTCACTGCATTCCAGGCCGTCACGCCGGCGCAGGTCAGCGTCGCCCCCTCATGCCAGCTTAGATGGTCGGGCAACCGGACCGCCCATTGCTCATCGAGCACGGCATATTCCGCCAGCATGCCGTCCAGCGTGCAGCCGAGCTGGTCGATCAGCCCGGCATTGATGCGGCCGTCGATCCAGCGGGCGAAATAACTGCCGGTGACACGGTCGCCGACGGCAAAGCGCGTGACCTGATCGCCAATAGCGACGACCTCACCGGCGCCGTCGCTGAGCGGCACGACTCCCTGGCGCGGCGTCAGCGGATAGGTTCCGCCCAGGATCATCGTGTCACGGCGGTTGAGCGAGGTGGCACGAACGCGGATCACAATCTCATGCGGTTTCGGTTCTGGCCGAGCCTCGTCCCGCATCGCCAAGGAATCGGCCCCGCCGGATCCTTCGAGACGGTAGCTGCGCATGTCGCTCTCCAAAAGTATGTAGACTGATCTACATATTATGTAGACCGGTTGTCATATTTTGCGCAAGGCCTATAATGGCCGCTCCTGACAGAGGCTGACATGGCAAACGACACCCGCACCCGCATACTCGAGACGACGGCGCTGCTGCTCAGGCAGCGCGGCTATCACGGCACTTCGCTCAACGATATCTTGAGCGCCAGTGCTGCACCGCGCGGCTCGCTCTACTTCCATTTTCCTGGCGGCAAGGACCAGTTGGTCATCGAGGTGACGCGCGACAGCGTCGCCGACGTGACGAAAAGGCTGGGCGAGGCGCTTGCCGCCGAGAGCGACCCGGCGGTGGCCGTCCACCACATCTATCAGTCGGTAGGACGCATGCTGGAGGAAAACGAGTTTTCACTGGGCTGTCCGATCGCGCCTGTGGTGCTGGATTCGCCGACCGACGTGCCGGAACTGGCGGAACTTTGCCGATCGGCTTTCGAGCAATGGATAGGTCTTCTGCAACAGGCCTTTGTCAGAGCAGGGGTGACCGAGCGCCGCGCGCATGCTTTGGCGCTGCTGGTCGAATCCTCGCTGGAAGGGCTGATGGTGATTGCGCGGGCCACCCGCGACCGCGCCCCGGTGATGGTGGTGGCCGACGAGGTCGCGGCTCTCGTTAAAAGCGCTGTGCTGACCAGAGGAGAGACGCAGCGACGTGCGGATGCCGCCGTCTGAACCTCGGTAGCCAACCTAAACGCAGAAAGGGCGCCTTTCGGCGCCCTTTCCGTATCTGAAGGCTGATAGGGTTTGGATTAGAAATCCATGCCGCCACTCAAGCCCGCTTGCGGGCTTGAGCAATTTTAGCTCATGGGCGTGCTTTATGGACTTCTTAGAAGTCCATGCCGCCCATGCCGCCCATGCCGCCGCCGCCCATACCGCCGGGCATGCCGCCGCCAGCCGACTCCTTCTTCGGAGCCTCCGCGATCATGGCTTCGGTGGTGACGAGCAGGCCGGCGACCGAAGCCGCGTCCTGGAGAGCCGTGCGAACGACCTTGACCGGGTCGACGATGCCCATGGCGATCATGTCGCCATACTCGCCGGTCTGGGCGTTGTAGCCGTAGGTCGCGCCCTTGTTGTCGAGGATCTTGCCGGCAACGATCGAAGCTTCCGCACCGGCGTTCGAGGCGATCTGGCGGGCCGGAGCCTGCAGAGCACGACGAACGATGTTGATGCCGGCAGCCTGGTCGGCATTGACGCCGGCAGCCTTGATGTTGGCCGAAGCGCGCAGGAGAGCGACGCCACCACCAGCAACGATGCCTTCTTCCACGGCCGCGCGGGTCGCGTTGAGGGCGTCATCGACGCGGTCCTTCTTTTCCTTGACTTCGACTTCCGTCGCGCCGCCGACGCGGATCACCGCAACGCCGCCCGCCAGCTTGGCGAGACGTTCCTGCAGCTTCTCCTTGTCGTAGTCCGACGTGGTCTCTTCGATCTGCTGCTTGATCTGGGCAACGCGGCCCTGGATCTCGGCCTTCTTGCCGGCGCCGTCGACGATGGTGGTGTTCTCCTTGGAGATCGACACCTTCTTGGCACGGCCGAGCATGTTGAGGCCGACATTCTCGAGCTTGATGCCGAGGTCTTCCGAGATGACCTGGCCACCGGTGAGGATGGCGATGTCTTCCAGCATGGCCTTGCGGCGATCACCGAAGCCCGGTGCCTTGACGGCGGCGATCTTCAGGCCACCGCGCAGCTTGTTGACGACCAGCGTGGCCAGAGCCTCGCCTTCGACGTCTTCCGAGATGATGAGCAGCGGCTTGGAGGTCTGCACGACGGCTTCGAGAACCGGCAGCATGGCCTGGAGGTTGGAGAGCTTCTTCTCGTGCAGGAGGATGTAGACGTCCTCGAGCTCGGCAACCATCTTGTCGGCGTTGGTGACGAAGTAGGGCGAGAGATAGCCGCGGTCGAACTGCATGCCTTCGACGACTTCCAGCTCGGTCTCGGCGGTCTTGGCTTCCTCAACCGTGATGACGCCTTCGTTGCCGACCTTCTGCATCGCTTCGGCGATCATGGCGCCGACCGACTCGTCGCCATTGGCCGAGATCGTGCCGACCTGGGCAACTTCCTCGGAGGTCTTGATCTTCTTGGCAGCCTTGCCGAGAGCCGCGACGACTTCGCTCACAGCCAGATCGATGCCGCGCTTCAGGTCCATCGGGTTCATGCCGGCGGCAACAGCCTTGTGGCCTTCCTGGACGATCGACTGCGCCAGAACGGTCGCGGTCGTGGTGCCGTCGCCGGCGATGTCGTTGGTCTTCGAAGCAACTTCGCGGACCATCTGCGCGCCCATGTTCTCGAACTTGTCTTCAAGCTCGATTTCCTTGGCAACGGTGACGCCGTCCTTGGTGATGCGCGGGGCCCCGAACGACTTGTCGATGACGACGTTGCGGCCCTTGGGGCCGAGCGTCACCTTCACCGCGTCGGCGAGGATGTTGACGCCGCGCAGCATGCGCTCACGGGCGTCGCGGGAGAATTTTACGTCTTTGGCAGCCATGTTTTAGCTCCTGGCAGGGGCTTGCGATCAAGCCCGAAATTCAGTTGACGGTGAGGCCGATAATCAGCCGATGATGCCCATAATGTCGGATTCCTTCATGATCAGAAGGTCTTCGCCATTGAGCTTGACTTCGGTGCCCGACCACTTGCCGAACAGGATGCGGTCGCCAGCCTTGACGTCCAGGGGAACCAGCTTGCCAGCTTCGTCACGAGCGCCGGAGCCGACGGCGATGATCTCGCCTTCCTGCGGCTTTTCCTTTGCCGTATCCGGGATGATGATCCCGCCGGCGGTCTTGGATTCGGATTCGACCCGGCGAACGACCACGCGGTCATGAAGCGGGCGGAACTTCGACTTTGCCATTTTTTCTTCCTCGAATGAGAACGGTGAGAACAGTTCCTCCATCCGGCGATGCCGGACATGCGTTAGCACTCACCAAGGGAGAGTGCTAACGTGGCGCTGAAATAGGCGCGTGGCTTTCGAGAGTCAAGGCGAGCGGTGGGCTCAATTTGCTCCAATTTGAGCCCTGCCGTGGTCTGACGGGAAGCCTAGCGACGCCTCGGCGATCCAAGCACCAGCAGAGGGCATCGTTCCGCCAGCGGATAGGAGCCGCTCGGCACGACGCGCACGTCGCCGAACCACGCACTCGCCTCATCGACCAGCACGGCCAGCGTCGCGAAGCTGTAGCCTACGTCGGAGCCGGCATAGACGTCGATCGTGTTGATCGACGCGATGCTCCATCCCGTCCGCGCGGCAAGGGCCTCGCGGTCGGGGAACAGGCCGTCGAATGTCTCGCGGATCATTCGCACCTGGATCGCGAAATCCGGGCCGCCCGTGGTGCACGCCATGGCGATCCGCCATTTGAGCGCGTGGAAATTCTCGATCGCACCGGCCAGCACCTGGGCTTCAATGCTGGCCAGATCCTCGGTCGTTTCCGGGGCGGCGAAAACGCGGATCGCGGCACGCCCGCCGGGTCTCAGGACCCTGGCGATTTCGCCATGCAGGCGATTGCGCGCCGCCTTCGAGGCGACGGCGGACAGGCATCCGTCGCCAATGACTGCCTCGGTGCTGGCCCCGGCAACCGGCAGATCCAGCCAGTTTCCAGCCATCGCGCTGCGCGAGGCATTGTCGCCTGCCCATACGCCCGAGATCATGGCCGCCGATTGGTCGATTGCCAGCATCGATCTGCCGAGCACGGCAAGTTCCGGCGTCACCCCCAGGAGCAGGACATCGGCATTTGCCAGGCTGACTTCGCGCTCGAATATACCAACGGTTTCCGGCGTCGGCCGAAGCGGCGCGTCCAGAAGCCTCCAGTGACGGTGATAATTGTCCCAATGATTTGTCATGCTGCCTTTGCAGAGTCCGAGACGTCTGGCTTTTGGTGTTCACAGTCGCCTATTAGAAAATTGCAGGAAATCAAAAGGCTGTCTGTGGCACGAATTGTCGTCGTAACGCATGAGCACGATCGGTTCCAGAGCGGTCGCAACCTCTTACTGCGCAGGTCGAGCCCCTATATGCTTTTCGATGTTCTCGAAGAACTGAAAAGGCGCGGCCATTCGGTCCGGGTTCAGCAAGGCCCGGCCATGACGCACAGTGCCGACATCGCAATTCTACATGTCGATGCAACCGTCACACCGGCGGATTATCTCGACTATGCGCGGGGTTTTCCACTCTGCCTCAATCTCGCAACGGCCGACATCTCCAAGCGACGGGTCAGCGGCGCGTTGCTAACGCATGACGACGCCTGGCAAGGCCCGGTCATCGTCAAAACCAATCTCAACAATCAGGGCATTCCGGAGACGTTCCTCAACCGGCGATCCAGGCGCGCGGGCAAGCAGCCACCTTTTCCCGATGTGCAGGGGCTGCAGCCCTACGAGGTCTACGAGTCTGTTGGCGACGTCCCGGACGGCGTCTTCGGCGACGACGATCTGGTCGTGGAAAAGTTCATTGCCGAACGGGAACCCGATGGCTTCGCAATGCGGTTCTGGGTGTTTTGCGGAGAGAGCGAGCGTTGCACCCGCTACGTGTCACCAAACGGCCTCGTCAAGGCATCTGAAACGATCCGACGTGAGCCTGTCCCTGTTCCTGACGAGATCCGCGAGCGGCGACGAGAACTCGGCTTCGACTACGGCAAATTCGATTTCGTCATGCATGAGGGCAGGGCGATCCTGCTCGATGCCAACAAGACGCCGGGCCGTCCCAAAAACCTGGTGAAAATGTTTGCGGCCGGCGCCGCCCATCTGGCCGACGGCTTCGAGGGCCTCATGCACCGGGCGCGATAGGCCTTCTCGCCTAAAGAAACTGGCGCAGCTGCGTGTGAATGATCGACCGATAGTCCTCGATCGTATGGCGGCTTTCCGTTTCGTCCTGGGTCAGCGCCATGCGCACGACGCCTCCGGCAAGCTGGAAGATCAGGAAGACCATGCGCCCGAACTCCTGGCGCCGTTCGGCCGCGAGAAACGGGCCGACATGGTCGCAGAACATCGCCGCCTGGCGCCGGGTCTCGGCGATATCTAGATTTTGCAGCGCCTTGTCGGCCTGGATGGCATTCTGCAGGTCCTGGATGGCCGGGTCACCGGCGACACGTTCATAGTAATCGTCGAGCAGCCGGTCGGCGGCGGCGATGACGTCGCTCAGTCCGCCAATGTCGGCAACGATCACGGCAAGCCGGGCGCGGCTCACTTCCGAGAAACGCTCGTAGAGCATCGCCAGGATCGCCGACTTGTTTGGGAAGTAATGATAGACGGTGGCGATCGGCCCGCCGGCCAGCGCGCCGACTTCCTTCATGGTGACGGCGTCGATGCCCTTTTCGCCGATCAGCCGCATGGTCGTCGACAGGATGGCGTCGATACGCTCGCGGCTGCGCTCCTGCTTCGGCCTGCGCCTCGGTTCGGTCGCCGTTCTCACTGCTTCGTTCATGCCGCCACCCTCTCGATCGCCAAGTCCATTCGATCCCCAGCCTTGCTGATGCCGCGCCTCACCAATGATTGACAAACGAATATGATCGAGTATCAGTTTCTAAATACTGACAGATTGTCAGTTTTTGTGCCGTCAGGCAAGGACGTTTGGGAGACGCCCGTGACTTCTGTTGGTAACGCCGATGCCGGAAACGGCGACTGGCTGGTCGGCAATCCGACCGCCGCGCAATTGGCCTCGGCGCTGTGGATCGGTTCGGTCGGCCTGCTCATCCTCGGCCTGCAGCCGGTGTTGCTCGGCGCGCTCTACACCGAGGGCCATGTCAGCGGCGACGAACTCGCGCTGGTCGCCACGGCGGAGATGATCGCCATCGGCATCGGCTCGGCGGTCATCGCGATGCTGCTCTCCGCGCGCAATATGCGTTGGAAGAGTGCGGTCCTTCTGGCCCTGCTGGCGCTGGCGAACTGGGCAACCGCCTATGCGGTCAGCCCGAATTCGCTGATTGGCGCCCGCACTGTCGCCGGTCTCGCCGAAGGTGGCCTGGTGGCGGTCGCCACCGAACTGATCGCCCGATCGCGCCGGGCCGAGCGCATCGGCGGCTATTTCGTCACCATCCAGACCCTGGCGCAATGCGCGCTGGCGCTCTTGCTGGCGCTTTACGTCATCCCGGCTGCCGGATCGGCCGGCGGCTTCATCGTTCTTGCCGTCGTCTGCATCGCCTCGCTGGCGGTCGCCTTCATCGTCCCGGACAACTATGCCGACCTGCCGAAGGAGGAGAATTTGGGCAATGTGCTGACCGTTCCTTCGCTCACCGCTCTGCTGTGCGTCTTCTGCTACTTCATGTTCTTCGGCTCGGTCTGGGCCTTTCTCGAGCCGCTCGGCGCGCAATACGGCATTGACGGGCGCACCGTCGGCTTGATCGTCTCCGCCAGCCTTGCGATCCAGGTGCTGGGCGCGATGACGGCGACCGTCTTCGAAGCGCGCATCGGCTACCGCTTCGCCATAGTGGCGATCGGCGTGGTAGCTGTCGCCTGTTCCGCGGTGCTGGCCAGTAGTCCAACCCTGACGATATTCTGGGCCGCCGCGCTGGTCATGGGCTTCATTCTTCTGTTCATCGTGCCTTATCAGATCCGGCTGGCGATCACCGCCGACGAGACGCGCACTGCAGTGCTCCTGGTGCCGGCTGCCCAACTCTTCGGTCTGGCCATCGGGCCGATCGCGGCATCGCTGCTGATCGACGGCAAGGATTTTCGGCCGGTACCGGAATTCGCCGCCGCGAGTGCCGCGGCCAGCGTCGCAATGCTCGGCCTGTTCATACTGGTCGCGCGCCGCCGCCGCGCCATCGCCTGACCGAAACCATTCGTTCCGAAGACACGATGGCGTGAGCGTTCAGTCACGATACTTGACTAAGTCAAATAAATGATCGATCGTTCTGGGGCAGGAGGCTGACCATGACGATCCATCATCAACCCGGCAAGGAACGCATCGACGCGGTACGGGCTTTCAACCGCTTCTACACCCGCCAGATTGGTCTGCTCGACGAAGGCCTGCTGAAAAGTGCCTTCTCGTTGACCGAAGCGCGGGTGCTTTACGAACTGGCGCATCGCGACGGCCTGACGGCCACGGATCTCATTCGCGATCTCGGCCTCGACGCCGGCTATATCAGCCGGCTCCTGAAGAAGTTCGAGCACTTGCAGCTGATTTCGCGCACGGCGCTGGCGTCGGATGCGCGGCAATCGTCGATCACGCTGACGCCGGCGGGGCGGCAGGCCTTCGCGCCGCTGAACCGGGGTTCGCACGACCAGGTCGCGGCCTTGCTGGGGCGGCTCCCGGCTGCCGAACAGGACCGGCTGGTCAAGGCCATGCAGACGGTGCAGCAGCTCCTGGGCGAGAGCACAGAGCCCAAAGTCCCTTATATGCTCCGGCCCTTGCAGGTCGGCGACATCGGCTGGATTGTCCGCCGTCAGGGCCAGATCTACGCGCAGGACTATGGCTGGGACGAAACCTATGAGGCGCTGGTCGCCGAAATCCTCGGCGCCTTCGTAAAATCCTTCGATCCAAAATGGGAGCGCAGCTGGATCGCCGAGCGGCAAGGCGAGGTGGTCGGCTCGGTCTTCGTCGTGCGCAAGTCGGACGACGTAGCAAAACTGCGCCTGCTCTATGTCGAGCCTTCGGCGCGTGGCCTCGGTATCGGCAAGCGGCTGGTCGAAGAGTGCATCGGCTTTGCCCGCGCCAAAGGCTACAAGATGCTGACCCTGTGGACCAACGACATCCTGACCGCAGCCCGCCACATCTATGAGAGCGCCGGCTTCAAGCTGGCCGACGAAGAGCGCCACCACGCCTTCGGCAAGGATCTGGTCGGCCAGAACTGGAACCTGGAGCTGTAGCGTCTTTCCCTTCCCATCGGATGATTTTAGTCGCCTTCGACAATACGGCAGGCGTGGAAACCAAAGACCCTGCCCATTTTTGCCGCTCGTAGCGCCTGGGTCAGCTTGTCGCTCAGGAAAAAAATCCGTTTTAAGGGCGGACTCACCCACAGATCGGGGCCCCCAAGGGCGGCCCGGCTAACCGCAACGTCATCGTCATGAAGATTTGGCGGCATTCTGAAACCGCCGATACCATATTCAATAACCCTCTGTGAATGTTCGCGCAGAAAAGCATCTTTGCGCTCGCCGATGTTGAGGCAAAAATACCCCCCCTCCACCAGCGTCTTGCGGTCATGCTGGAAAAGCTTGATCGGATAAAGTGAGGAATGGCCGAGATCGAATTGCCGCAGCACATCGGCGCAGGCTGCCGAAACCACCACCGCGCCGGCGGCAAGCACGAGATCCGCTTGCTTCTTTTCTTTCTTGTCCGGGTAGTTGGCGAATATCTCCTTCGGGAAATGCTCGGCCGACATCCGTTCGCCCGCTTCGTTCGCCTCGGCCATCTGGCCAAGGTTCATTCCCGTCGGCAACGGGTCAGCGGTGAACCCCTTGATCCGTGATGAGTCCATGAAGGCGCGACTGGCCCAGACCCGTTCGTTTCGAGACTGTGTCATCGCGGCGATAATCTCCTGGAATTCAGTTCCAAGCAACTTCCATCAAGTAACTTGTATCCAGAAAGATCGCTAGCTTCGACATCATGTCTTCTCAGTATTTCATTTTTCCTGCCCTGCTAGGCCTCGGCCCTTCAGATGCGCGCCCAAAAACGTTTCGAGAAACCTGGGCACTTCGAAGCCCGGCTAGCCCTTGACCGGGATCCAGATCTCCAGCCCGCCATTTCCGCTGCGTGGATCGAACTCCGGCCCGTAGCGCTCGAATTCGGGGCCGTCCGCTATCTCGTGGCCGGAGGCCGGCAGCCATTTGTTCCAGATCGTGTTGACGGTGCGGCGGATGGTCGAGATGTGCTCGGCATGGGTGAAGATTGCGTATTTCTGTGCCGGCACCCGCACCCGGGAAAGCTCTTTCGGCAGGTCGGAGAAATCCAGGACTTCGATGCCGGCGATGTAATCGAAATTGCCGGCATCGTCGCCGTTGACGCAGACGCCATAGGCGACATCGCCGGTCTCGCCCGGAATGTTGCCGATATAGGGACCGAAGCGCTGCCATTGCATCGGAATGGCGGCGCTGGATTCGCAGCTGTAGCGCTCGCCGAGTCCGGCGATGAGGAACGGCCGGCCAGCCTCGAAGCGTGGCGGCTGCAGTGAGGCGAGAAAGGACTGGTCCATCAGGATCGGTTCCACGAGGTCGAGGTTGCTGAGGCTGCCCTGCGCACGCACCAGTTCCGGCGTGGTGCCGAACTGGTCGCGGAAGGCACGGGTGAAGGCCTCATGCGAGGCGTAGCCGGCATCAAGCGCGACTGAGAGGATGTCGGGCGCGCCACCGGCCAGCTTGCGCGCCGCTTCGGTCAGCCGGCGCGCGCGCATATAGCCCATCACCGAACGGCCGGTGGCGGCGCCGAAAGCGCGCGTCACATGAAAGCGCGACACGCCGCTGCTGTGCGCGACATCGTCGAGCGAGATCGCTTCCGGCAGATGGCTTTCGACAAACCACAGCGCTTTCTCGGTCGGGTTCATGGCACCTCGCATTTGGCGGACCAACATTATCCATCGCGCCAACCGACAGTTTGATCGAAATTGCGCACTGGGCAATAATGCAGCATGTCCATGCCGTGTCGATGTGGGAATCGAGACGGCCCGATCCGGGGAGGGGTGTTCCCGATGACAGCGACGGCTGCCGATCAGCTTTTCCGGTTTGGCGGGTTCACGCTCGACCTCGCCATGGGCACGCTGCGCGGTGTCAACGAGCCGCTGTTCCTGCGCCCCAAGGCCTACGCGTTGCTGTCGCATCTCGCCCGCAACATGGGCCGCGTCGTGCCGAAATCGGAGCTGATGGATGTGGTGTGGCCGGGCGTCTTCGTCACCGAGGATTCGCTCACCCAGTCGGTGCGCGAAATCCGCAAGGTGCTGGGCGATGACATGGTGCGCACCGTTTCCAAGCGCGGCTATATGCTTGCCGCCGAAGCGCAGACCGCGCCCGAGATCGGCGCGCAGCCGGTGGTGGCGGTGGTGCGCTTCCGCAACGAAAGCGGCGATCCGGCCGACGAGGCTATGGTCGATGGCTTTGCCGAGGACCTCATCAACGGCGTCGCGCGCTTCGGCACGGTTACCGTGCTTGCGCGGAACTCCAGCTTTTCCTTCGCTTCTTTCGGCCGTTCCGAATGGTCGCAAATCCGCGCCCGCATCGGCGCAGATTATCTGGTCGAAGGGTCGCTGCGCCGCCAGGGCGAGCATGTCGTCGTGGCCGTCAGCCTCGTCGACATCGCCACCGCCCGCCAGCTCTGGGGTGACCGGTTCCAGTCGCAGGGCGACGGCCTGTTTGCAATCGAGCGCGAGATCGTCGAGCAGATTGTCAGCCGGCTGGTCACGCGCGTCACCAATGCCGGTCTCGAACAGGCCTCGCGCAAGCCGGTGACCAGCCTTGCGGCCTATGAGCTTCTATTGCGCGGTTTTGCGATGTTGCGCGATCCGGCCCAGACCGACCAACGCAGCGCCGAAATCCTGTTCGAGGCGGCGATCGCCAAGGATCCAGGCTACGGCCTTGCCTACACCTATCTCGCTCTGGTGCGGGCCTTGGATGGAGAGTTCGGGCGCGCCAGCGATGCGGTGCTGCAAAATGCGCGCGATCTCGCCGACAAGGGCCTGGCCTTATCTCCGGACCAGCCGACCGGGCATCGCGTGCAGTCGCTGATCCGGCTCTATATGCGCGAGCATGAAGCCGCCGAGCAGCACATGCGCATCGCGCTGCAGCTCAACCCCTATGACGCCGACAGCATCGAGCAGATGGGCATGCTGCTCACCATGCGCGGCCGGCCGCTCGAGGCGCTGACCTGGCTGGCGCGGGGCATCCGCATCGATCCCCTGCACCCGCACTGGTACCAGTTCGACCGCGCGCTGGCGCTCTACATGATGGGGGAATACCGGCAGGCGGCGGATGCGCTTGAGCTTGCAACGCGCCCGGCGCCCTGGATCCGCACCAGGCTGGCTGCCTGCTATGCCCAGATGGGCGAGATGGAGAAGGCGCGGCGGCAGATCGCCCTGATCGAGGAGGGCGATCCATTTTCGCCGATCGACTATGCGCTGCGTGGCGT
This sequence comes from Mesorhizobium caraganae, assembly GCF_016836705.1. Taxonomy (GTDB): domain Bacteria; phylum Pseudomonadota; class Alphaproteobacteria; order Rhizobiales; family Rhizobiaceae; genus Mesorhizobium; species Mesorhizobium caraganae. Next base: position 25,853 of record NZ_JAFCGY010000009.1, read on the forward strand.
GCCGTTCGAGAACAAGGCCGATGCCGAGCATCTCGCCGAGGGCGTCAGGCTGGCCCTCGGCGAGATCGAGCCGGGTCAATCAACGACCACGACGATGTAGCGGCCCTGATAGGCCCTGTAATAGGTGCCGCCGCAACGCCAGACGTCGAAGCCGTTGACCTTGGTGCGCACGCAGCCTGCCGGCAGCGTGGCGACCCAAGCCGTGGTGTGGCGCAGCACGCGCCATGCGGTGGTGCGGCGAGCAACGCCGGCGGCGCTGCGCGGTGTCCACGGCGCACCGACACGGGCCTGCGCCTCGCCGACCAGCGCGAGTGCTGGCACGGCGGCGCCGACGGTCTCGAGGGCGCTGAATGTTATGGCCAGAACGGCAGCCAGGGAGCGGATTTTCTTTAGGGAATTCATAGACATTTTCATTTCTCCAGATGTTGAAAGTCTAGTGGGAAGCGGCAAGCCGGGCCGAGCCCGCCAATGCCGCCAGGTGAGCAACCACGAACAGAAAGTGCGCCGCGGTTGTGACGTAGCCGACGACGAGCACGTCGGCGGCGATGAAGAACTGCCAGAAGGCGAGGTTTGCGGTCCCAAGCAGCAGGTGCACGGCAGCCAGGAAGGCATGCCATGTGCGGGAGTAGGCGATGCGCCAGAGCGTCACGCCGATGATCAGGGCCAGGCCGTGCGCCTCGATGAAGCCGATGCCGGTGCCCGGCGCATTGCCAAGCAGGACGGCTTCGGCACCGGTGCCGAAGAACGAGCCGGCAATGTCGGTGGCGAGCCCGCCGACTGATGCCAGGATCAGAAAGCCGGCGTTGAAGCGCACGAGAATCTTTCCAAAGAAGGGGTCCATGGTCGATTTCCTTTTGGTTGAGTGGGGTCGCCACGGCGGCGTTTCCGCCGTGGCTTGTCAGGATGCGTTGGGGTTCAGGCGGCAATGGCCTGTGGCTCGGCAGACACCTCAATGGCTTCCGCCGCTTGCCGGGTTTGAGCCGGGGCCTTGATGCGGAACCAGGCGACGTAGAGCGTCGGCAGGAAGATCAGCGTCAGCGCGGTCGCCACCATCAGGCCGCCCATCACCGCATAGGCCATCGGCCCCCAGAACACGGTCGGCGCGATCGGGATCATGCCGAGGATGGCGGCGGCCGCCGTGAGCAGGATGGGCCGTAACCGGTGCGTGGTGGCGCTGATCACCGCCGCCCACGGCTCCTCGCCGGCGGCGATGTGCTGGTCGATCTGCGCGATCAGGATGACCGAGTTGCGGATCACCATGCCGATCAGCGACATCACGCCCAGGATCGCGACGAAGCCCATCGGGGCGCCCGACATCAGTAGCGCACCAGCGACGCCGATCAGGGCCAGCGGGGCGGTGAGCAGCACCAGCACCAGGCGCTGGAAGCTCATCAGCTGCACCATCAGCACCGTCGTCATGATGAACAGCATCAGCGGGAAGACCACGAAGATGCTGGCCTGCGCCTTGGCGCTATCCTCGATCACGCCGCCCTGTTCGACGCTGTAGCGCGCCGGCAGCTCCGCCTTGAAGGCAGCGATTGCGCCGCCAAGCTTCTTGGTGACGGAGGCGGCGTCGGTGCCCGGCACGATGTCGGCCTGGACCGTCACCGTCGGCAGCCGGCCGCGGCGCCAGATCAGCGGCGGCTCGGTCTGGTAGCTCAGAACAGCCACCTGATCGAGCGGCACGCGGCGGCCGCCGGAGGCGCTGATCGTCAGCGTGCGCAGCGTGTCGATATCGGCGCGTTCCGACTGGACGGCGCGGGCGACGATGTCGACGAGATAGGTGTCGTCGCGCATCTGCGTGATCGTCGAGCCCGACAGCACCGCGTTGATGGTCTCCGACAGCTGCTGCGAAGAGATGCCCAGCGCCCGCGCCCGGTCCTGGTCGACTTCGACCTTGATGACCTTGGCCGGTTCATTCCAGTCGTAGTTGATGTTGCGCACGGCGGCATCGCTACCCAGCACCTGCGCAAACTGCTGCGCCAGGCTGCGTGTCTTGTCCGCATCCGGACCGCTGACGCGGAATTTTAGCGGCCAGCCGACCGGGGGGCCAAGCTCCAGCGGCGTGACGCGGGCCATCACATTGTCGAAGCCGTCGGACAGCTCCTTCTCCAGCCGGTCGATCACCGCCTGGCGCACGGCGTGGCCCTTGGTGACCACCACGGCCTGGGCAAAGAAATCGTTCGAAAGCTGGGCATCGAGCGGCAGATAGAAGCGCACCGCGCCCTGGCCGACATAGAAGCTCCAATGGTCGATATCCGGATCGGCCGCGAGCAGCTTTTCGACACGCGCAACCACTTCATCCGTCGCCTTGATCGACGCCGTCTGCGGCAAAGTGAGGTCGACCATGACTTCCGGCCGGTCGGACTTCGGGAAGAACTCGTGGCCAACAAAGCCCATCGCCACGACCGAGAGTGCGAACAGCCCAGCGGTTGCCGACAGCACCAGCCACTTCGCCCGCATCGCCGCTTCGAGCAGCGACTGGAAGCCGCGCGCAATGCGCGAAGGCTGGTGGCTGTCATGGCCCTTGAGGCGGTCTGGCAGCAGCGCCACGCCGGTGAGCGGCGTGAACAGCACCGCCACGATCCACGAGACGACCAGCGCGATAGCGACGACCGCAAACAGCGAGAAGCAGTATTCGCCGGCACCACTCTTGGCGAAGCCGACCGGCACGAAGCCGGCGATCGTCACCAGCGTTCCCGTCAGCATCGGGAAGGCGGTCGAGGTGTAGGCATAGGTCGCGGCCGAAATCTTGTCGTAGCCTTCCTCCATGCGTGAGATCATCATCTCGACAGCGATCATGGCGTCGTCGACCAGCAGGCCGAGCGCGATGATCAGCGCGCCGAGCGAGATGCGCTGCAGCGAGATGCCGAAATAGGCCATGGTGACGAAAGTGATGGCGAGCACCAGCGGGATGGCGACGGCGACCACGATGCCTGGACGCCAGCCCAGCGCCAGGAACGAGACCGCGAGCACGATGGCGACGGCTTCGCCGAGGCTTTTGGTGAACTCGCCGACGGATTCCTCAACCACTTGCGACTGGTCGGCGACCAGGCCAAGTTCGACACCGAGCGGCAGCCCGGCCGACATCTCATGCATTTTCTCCTTGACGTTTTCGCCCAGCGCCAGCGCGTCGCCGCCGGCGGTCATCGAGACCGCGATGCCAAGCGCTGGCTTGCCGTTGAAGCGGAACATCGGCTGCGGCGGATCCGAGTAGGCACGCTTGACCTCGGCGACGTCACCCAGCCGGAAATAGTGGCCATTGGCATAGAAGTTGATGGCCTTCAGGCTCTCCTCGGAGGTGAAGCTGCCCGACACCCGGATGGCAATGCGCTCGGGACCGGCGTCGACCGTTCCGCTCGGCGCCAGCGCGTTCTGCGCCTGCAGCGCCTGTGTCAGCGCGCCGACATCGAGGCCGAGGGCTGCAACTTTCTGCGTCGAGAATTCGAGATAGATCTTCTCGTCCTGCTGGCCGATCAGCTCGACCTTGGCGACGTCGGGCACGGTCAACAGACCAGCGCGCAGGCTGGTGCCGAGATCTTTCAGCTCGCGATGGCTGATGCCGTCGGCGGTGAGCGCATAGATCAGCGAATAGGTATCGCCGAACTCGTCATTGTAGAACGGACCCTGGACGCCGGACGGCATCATCGGCTTGATGTCGTCGAGCTTCTTGCGCACCTGGTACCAGAGCGGCTGCACCTCGTCGGCGGCGACCGTGTCCTTCAGGTTGACGAAGACCACGGACTCGCCAGGCTTGGTGTAGCTCTTGACGTAATCGAGCTTGGGAAGCTCCTCGAGCTTCTTCTCGATGCGGTCGGTGATCTGCTTGACCGTGTCGCTGGTCGTGGCGCCGGGCCACATCGTCTTCACCACCATGGTCTTGATGGTGAAGGGCGGGTCTTCCTCGCGGCCGAGACCGCTATAGGCGAAGAGGCCGGCAAGGGCGGCTGCCACCATCAGATAGATGACGAAACTCTTGTGGCGCAGCGCCCATTCGGAAAGGTTGAAGCTGGTCATGATGCAACTCCTGTGTCTAGGCGCGCGCTTTCCCGCGCGGCCGGGCTGCGCCGGCTGACGTTTCGGGTTTCGGATTTTTGGTCAGCGCCGGCCGTTTCGGCCGGCGCTAGCAATTAGGCCAGGCTGTGCATGGTGCCCGTGATACGATAGGGCGCGCGCTCGGCGAGCCTCGGCTTGATCGCCAGTCCGGCGAGATAGCGCTGGAAGGCCGCCGCCTCCTGGACGGGCGAGGCCAGCGCGACATGGCCGTCCGGTCTCACCAGATAGGCGCCGTCGCGCTGCAGGCCGGCGGCTTCCGCAATGTCCGACCAGGCGAAGACATGGACGGGAATACCGGTCGAGGCGAGCATCGCCCGAAATTCCCCATTGGCCTCGCCATAGACATGCACCTGCCAGTCGAGCGAGCGCAGCGGTTCGAAATTGTCGCCGTTCGCCGCCGGGACATAAGGCAGGCGGTCGCCGCCCTCGATCGTGCCGGCCTTGCCGCTGCTGATCGCGCTTTCGCGGTATTGAATGCGGGTCTGTGAAATCAGTCCGAAAAACCTGCGCGACCCCAATGTCGTCCCGAGGCCCAAGCGCAGGATCTTCGGCATCAGATAGCGGCGGAACAGGCCGACCAGCCGCGAGCCGCTGGTGGCGACCCGAAACGCCTGGTCGGTGCTGTGGATCAGCTTGCGGGCAAAGGCAATGCGCTCCGGCTCGTAGCTGTTGAGCAGGCGCTGATCGGCGCGGCCCTGCACCACGGCGGCGAGCTTCCAGGCGAGGTTGACCGCGTCGCCCATGCCGGTGTTCATGCCCTGGCCGCCGGCCGGGCTGTGGATGTGGCCGGCATCGCCGGCGAGGAAGACGCGGCCGACGCGGAAGCGGTCGGCGACGCGGTGATGGACGCGGTAGGTCGAGAACCAGTTGACCTTGGCGATCGTCACGCCGGTATCGCGCTCGATATCGGCGCGGATCGCCTCGAAGGTGATCGTCTCCTCGGCCTCATGCGCCTTCGGCACGATGCCAATCAGGCGCAGCGAGCCCGACTGCCGCACCGGCATGACGATCGCAAAGCCATAGGCGCTGATGACGGTGTCCATGCCGTTGCGGGTGACGTCGCCGCGCCCATCGACATCGGCGACGTAGAAGGCCTGTTCGTAAGTGCCGCCGGGAAAGCCGATGCCGAGCCCGTGGCGCACCGCGCTGCGGGCGCCGTCACAGCCCGCGAGATAGGCCGCGCTGACGATCTCGTCCGTGCCGTTCTTGCGCAAGGTGGCGATGACCGAATTGCCCTTGTCTTCGAAGGCGACAAGCTCGGTGTCGCGCTCGACCTGGACGCCGGCGCGCTCCAGATGCACGATCAGGATGCGCTCGTGGATGTCCTGCGGCAGCGCGAAGGCGAACGGGTAAGGGCTGATGCCGCGGCCGAAATCGGCCAGCGGCAATTTTGCGGCAACGCCGGCTGGCGTGTGCACGGTAAGCTGTTCGATCTTCACGCCTGCGGCGATCATGTCATCGACGATGCCGATCTGGCGATGGAATTCCAGCGTGCGGGCCTGGACGGCGAGCGCGCGCGAGGTCTCGCCGGGGCCGGCATCCTTGTCGAAGAGGCGGACCGGAATGCCGAGACGGGTAAGCCAAAGCGCAAGCGTCAGGCCGGTGGGGCCGGCGCCGGCAATGAGGACCTTTGTTTGAGCCGTGCTCATTTTGCTTCTCCCTGGAGAGTGCGGACTTTCTCATGCTCGCGCAAGCGGTTGACGCCGGCGGTGACGACGATGTCGCCTTCGGAAAGGCCGTCGCTGACGACGACGCGGTCGGTCTCGTAGCGGGCGATGACGACGCTCTTCAGCTCGACGGCCGATGAGGCGCTCACGACCCACACCGCCGGCTCGCCATCCTTGTCGAACAGCGCGCTTCCCGGCAGCACCACGACCGGCGCACCGGCCTCGTTTACGCGGCCGGCAACGCTGGAGCCGAAGCGCATTTCATCAGGTGGATTTTGCAGCGCGACCTTGACTTGAAAAGTGCGGGTCGCGGCATCGGCCACCGGCGATATTTCGCGCACGATGCCGGTGGTCGAAATCGCCGGTTTGCTGAGCAGCGAGACTGTGATCTCCGGCGGCTGTCCGGACCTGTGTTCATCGGAGAACACCGCCTCAGCGATCGAGAACACGGCGTCGCGAGCCTGCGGATCGGCAATGCGCGCCAGCATCTGTCCGACATTGACGAGCTGGCCTTCCTCGGCGCCGGTCGCCGTCACCACGCCGTCGAAATCGGCATGCAGTTCGGTATAGGCGAGCTGATCCTTGGCCATCTCGTAGCCGATCCTGGCAGAGTCCAGCTTGGCCTGCGCCGAGCGCAAGTTCTTCAAGGTCGCATCGTAATTGGCGCGCGTCGCATAGCCTTTGCGCAGCAGCGCGCCGATACGGCTCTCGCCGGCGCTGGCCTCGACCAGCACCGCCTGTGCGGCCGCGACATCGGCCTCGGCGCTGCGCAGCCGGTTGCGGCAATCCTGGTCGTCGATACGGGCGAGGATGTCACCCTTGCGGACGCTCTGGCCGACCGACACAAAGCGCTTCACCAGCTTGCCGGAGATGCGAAAGCCGAGATCGCTTTCGCGACGCGGGCGGATCTCGCCGATGGCGATGCGGCTGTCGGCCTGTGGCGCCGGCTTGACCCTCACGGCCTTGACCAGCTTCGCTTCGGGCGCCTCCGGCTTTGCGTTGGCGGCCTCGCCCTGGGCGGCGTGCCAGGTGACGGCGCCAGCGCAGGCCAGGGCCGCGACCGATACGCCAAGGAGGCCACGCTTCAATCTGTTACGAGGTACGGCAGTCATTTCGTCTCCTGTCCATGTTGCAGCCAGCGCCAGGACGGCGCGGCAGCCGGCAATGATCCTGGCTGGAGAAGGGGCGCGTCCTGCCTGAAAACGTTCGGTCGGTCGGCTCGTTTCACCAGCACGTTCTCAATCGGTTTTTTGGTCGCCGAAATCCCGATCGGTTTCTGAAAATTTTCTGATGTTTAAGCGAAAAGCAGTTCGCTTCATTCCGGGGCAGTATTTGCCAACTCAGCGCTGTTTCGCACGTCGGACGTTTAGCTCAGCTTTGCCGCTGCCTGAAAGGCGAGCCAGGCGGCAGCCCGTCGGCTCGATTGCTTTCCAAGGTTCATTTCCGTTGTCCTTCTTGTCGTGCCCGGCGCTGTTTCAGGCGGACCGAGTAAGGGTCCGTGCGCCGCAGGTGCGGGGATTGAGGTCGGATGTCTGGAGCGACCGAGGCCGGTGTTCGCCGGCGGGCGCCGGTGCTGCGGTCTGGTCGTCGCGACCGGTCTGAGCTTGCGCCGGCGTCGCGAGCGGCCCGAGATCGGCGCCAAGCTGGGCAATGCCCTGGATCAGGCAGGTGGCGGCGGTGGCAACGATCAGCCAACGGCTCCAACGCATGAAATGCGTGTCGCTGATGGCATCGAGGGCGCGCCGAGAGAGCTGCGTTCCGATGGCCGCCAGCGTGATCGCCAGGGCCACCGCCGTGGGCGCCAGGACGTCGGTTCCGGCCACGAGCAGTTGACCGAAATAGACGACCTTGAGGAAGTGCCCGAGCGCCTGGATGGCTGCCTTGGTCGCCACTGTCTGTCGCCGGTCGAGACCCGAGCGGACGAAGAAGACGTCGAGGACCGGCCCGGAAACCCCGGCGGTGAGCTGCAGCGCTGTGCAGAGGAAGCCGCAGCAGACACCGTGGACGCTCTTGCGGATGTCGGGCGCAATGGTGCGCGGCACGCAGAGCCCCGCAAAGGAGAGCAGCGCCAGCGTGATCAGCGCGCCCGGCTTGCTCGGCACCAGTTCGACTGCCGCAAGCAGCAGCGCGGCAGTGAGCGCGCCTCCGGCATAGCAGGCTGCGATGCGCCACCGGATCGCGCTCCACCAGAGCCATGCCCGCCAGCTGTTGGCGGTGAGCTGGGTGATGCCGTGCAACACCATCGCCACCGTCAATGGCATGATCGCCATCAGCACCGCGATGAGGATCATGCCGCCGGCCATGCCGAAGATGCCAGAAATGAACGATGTTGCGAGCACGGCGGCGGCAAGCTCGGCGGCAAAGATGAGGGTGATCATGGCGACCTCGCAGGGTCCTCAAGCGGTTTGGAATTGGTCTGACTAGCGGCCCTCGCGCACGGCGAGGGCGATCTCGCTGCGCACCAGGCCCATGTCGGTCAGCATGTGATCGTCGAGTTCCCGAAGCGCGCGCATTGCCTTGCGCGCTCGCATCTCGTGACGAATTGCTCCGAGGCTGCACCCTATCGACTGCGCGAGCCGGTGCAGCGGAGCGTGCCTTGCGGTGGTGGTCCGAACGATCTGGGTCATGTCCTTTCTCCTTTGGTATCGGCGCCGCCATCAGAACGAGCGCGGGGGTTGCGCGTGCCGCTGGCACGACGCCCATTGGCCGCCGCCGCGGCCGGTTCATCAAGGGGTTTTGCACTGCATCTGGCTTCGAGTTATCTCGACCTCGGTGCAATGTTTGTATTGCGACTATGGAAATCGCATGCTAATTGTCTCGGTGCAATAGAAACATTGCTCTCGGTGCAATTATGTCGGTAAACGAATATCTGAAGCTTGCGGACGGCGTCGCCCTGGACATTGCGGAAGGCCGTCTGAAAGCGGGCGAGCGGCTGCCACCGCAGCGCAGCTTCGCCTATCAGCGCGGCATCGCCGCATCGACCGCGAGCCGCGTTTATACCGAGTTGCTGAAGCGCGGCCTCGTCGTCGGAGAGGTTGGTCGCGGTACCTACGTCTCGGGGCAATCGCGCCGCGGCGCCGCGGCGACCACTGATCCTGGCGAGGCCCGTGTCGACCTGGAGTTCAATTTCCCCATCCTGCCGGGGCAATCGCAGCTGATGGCGAAGAGCCTCGCCGGACTTTCCGATGCCGACACCTTGCAGATGGCACTGAGGCCGGCGACCAGCGGCGGCACGCCGGCGGCGCGTGAGCTCAGTGCCCGTTTCCTCACGCGAGGCGGCTGGTCGCCGCGCGCCGATGGGCTCGCCTTCACCGGCGGCGGTCGCCAGGCAATTGCCACGGCGATCGCCACCCTGGTTCCGACCGGCGCGCGCTGCGGCGTCGAGGCGGTGACCTATCCGCTGGTCAAAGGCATTGCGGCGCGGCTCGGCGTCATCTTGGTGCCGCTGGCCATGGATGAGCACGGGGTGCGCCCAGATGCCGTCGAGAAGGCGGATCGCGAGGCGCGGCTGTCGGCGCTTTACGTGCAGCCGGTCCTGCACAACCCGCTCGGCGTCACCATGCCAGCCAGCCGGCGGGAAGAGCTGGCCCGCCTCGCCGAGACCCTGGACCTCGTCATAATCGAGGATGCGATCTACGGGTTCCTCGCCGACGAGGCGCCACTGGCGGCGCTGGCGCCGGACCATGGCGTGGTGCTGGACAGCCTGTCGAAGCGCGTCGCGCCGGGGCTGACGCTGGGCTTCGTCAGCGCGCCGCCGCGACTCAGGGAAAGCGTCATGGCTTCGATCCGCTCGGGCGGCTGGGGCGCCGGTGGTTTCGCCTTCAACGCCGCGCAGCGGCTGATCGCCGATGGCGTTGTCAGCGAGCTGGTCGCAGCCAAGCGCGAGGATGCCAAGCGCCGCCAGCGTCTCGCCGCCGACTGCCTCTCAGGCTTCGAGGTGCACGCCGACCCGCGCGCCTATCATCTGTGGCTCAGCCTGCCGGAACACTGGCGATCACAGGCCTTCGTCGCCGTCGCCGCGCGCCGCGGCATCGCGATCACACCGTCCAGTGCCTTCGCCGTGACTCCGGGACATGCACCGAACGCCGTGCGGCTGGCGCTTGCCGCGCCGCCGATCGAGCGGCTCGAGGAGGCCCTGCGCACGCTGGCCGGCATACTGCATGCGAGCGAGCAGGATTTTGCTTTCGTGGAGTAGGTACGGGGCGGCTCGCGCTGGCGCCTGGGATCAGATGGCGAAGCCGCTGCTCAGCATGCGGCCGCCGTAATGTCTGCCTTGCAGACCCGCATGGATTCGCGGGCCAAAAAGGTCGCCGCACTTTCGGCGCTCGCAACCGCGCCCTCGACCCAGCCGAGATCGCTAGTGAACAGATCCGAGCCGCGCGGCCGCAATGCCGCCTATGCCGGCGCCGACGATCGCATAGTTCAAGGGTTGCATTGGTCTGCTCCGCTCACTTAACCGCTTTGGCCTGAATCGCTCCACGCGTGGCGACGACCATTGAGGGCCTGCCTTAGAGGCAAAGCAGGATCCGTTCTTGGGAAGAGCGGAACACGGTTTTGGGGAAATAGGCACCTTTGCCGCCTGACGAGCGGCGTGGCTTCCCTGTTTGGCAGCTCTGGCGCAATGCGGCACCTTGAATGGTAAGCACGCTTATAATATATACCGCTCATGGTTTCCGACGGCATAGATAGGCTGGGCTTTTTGATCCACGACGTGCAGCGCCTGATGCGCAAGCGCTTCGAGGCGCGCGCCAGCGGGCTTGGTCTGTCCTCGGCGCAATGGCGGCTTCTGGTCCGCGTTGCCAAGGAAGCGGGCGTCGCTCAGGCGCGGCTTGCCGAACTGCTCGAAATCGAGCCGATCAGCGTCTCGCGCTTGGTCGACCGCATGGAGGAGGGCGGCTGGATCGAACGTCGACCTGACGCAACCGACCGGCGCGTGCGCATGATCTTCCCGACCGACAAGGCTAATGCGGCCTATGCCAATGTCAAAAGCCTTGCCGGCGAGGTCTATGAGGAATCGCTGGTCGGCGTTTCGCCGGAAGATCGCCGCGTCCTGATCCGGGCGTTGGACACCATTGTGCAAAACCTTGCGGACGGTGAGACGTCGTCCTTGAAGAGTACGGAAGGGGCAGCGTCATGAACGCGGCAGCCAAGATAGACGAGAATGTGACCAAGCTCGAAACGCCGGCACAACCGGCCGCCGAAGCGCCGGTCCAGCCGACCGCCGCGCCGGTCGCGGTGGCTCCGTCCGCGCAGCCCGCTCCCACTCCGAAAAAGCCGCGCCGCCTCGGCCGCTTGCTTCTAATGGTCGTCCTGCCGGCGGCACTGGCCATTGGCGGCGGCTATGTCTGGGTGACCGGCGGCCGCTATCAGGAGACCGAGAACGCCAATTTGCAGCAGGCCAAGGTGTCGATCGCCTCGGATACGGCCGGGCGCATCGTTCAGGTCGACATTTCAGACAACCAGCTGGTCAAGCAAGGTGATGTGCTGTTTGCCATCGATCCCGAGCCCTACCGGATCGCGTTGGCCCAGGCCGATGCGGCGGTTGCGGTCGCACGCGTCGGCATCGAACAGTTGCGCGCTGCCTACAGCCAGGCGATGGCGCAGGAGAAGTCCGACGCCAGCGAAGTCGACTACGCGCAGTCGCAGTATGACCGCGCGGCCGACCTTGCCCAGAAGGGCATCAACGCCAAATCCTCGCTGGATCAGGCCAAGAACGATCTCGACAAGGCCAGGCAGCAGCTGGCGGTGGCTGAGCAGGGCATCATCAGCGCCAAGGCCGCTCTCGCCGGCAATCCCGATATCGAGACCGACAAGCACCCGACGGTGATGGCCGCACTCGCCGCGCGCGACAAGGCCGCCTACGATCTGGCGCAGACCACGGTCAAGGCGCCGGCTGACGGCGTCGTCAGCCAGGCCTCGTCTTTCAAGGTCGGTCAGTATGTCGGTTCCGGCACGCCTTTGTTTGCGCTGGTCGAGACCGGCGACACCTGGATCGATGCCAATTTTAAGGAAACCCAGCTTACCCACATGAAAACCGGCCAGAAGGCCGAGATCGTGGTCGACACCTATCCGGGCCGCACGTTCGAAGCCACCGTCAAGGCAATCGGCGCCGGCACTGGCGCGGAGTTTTCGCTGTTGCCGGCCCAGAATGCCACCGGCAACTGGGTCAAGGTCACCCAGCGCATTCCCGTGCGCCTGGAACTCACCGATGCCGATGCCAAGATGGCGTTGCGCACCGGCATGAGCGCCTCGGTTACGGTGGACACCGGCGTTGCCCGCGGGTTGCCGGCCATCTTCGGCCACGCCACCGCGGGCGAGGCACAATAGACTGTGAATGGACCGTGATCCTGAAAAGCAGGATCACGGCCGGGCAGGGAATGCTCGCTCAGGCGAGATGAGATGACAGGATTGGTCCGATGGCAGGTTGCGCGACGGGTGGGGTTGGACCGGGCCGCATCGCGGCCTGACCAGCGCCTGGCCATCTCGACGCTGATCCTTCGGTCCTTGGATTTCCGGGCGGCAAGCGCCTGATGTGTTGAGACGTTCGGTCGATGTAACCCCCACATCGATAGATCGCGTCCCACCGCGATGAGGGTCTCTTCACCAGAGAAGGCCTCGCCGCCCGGAAGCCTAGTGTACACGTTTTTGTTACCTGTCGGAAGTTCCGTATCATGAGCACGCCAGAGCCGTTCAAGGAAGTGCCGCATCGCGGCCTGATCACCGTGGCGTTGATGCTGGCGACGATCATGCAGGCGCTCGACACGACCATCGCCAATGTCGCGCTGCCGACCATGACCGGTGATCTCGGCGCCTCGCCCGACAACATCAACTGGGTGTTGACCTCCTACATCGTTGCCGCCGCCATCATGACGCCGGTCACCGGCTGGCTGGCCGACCGCTTCGGCCGCAAGGAACTGTTCCTGGCGGCGGTGGTCGGCTTCACCGTGTTCTCGATGCTGTGCGGCATCGCCTGGAGCCTGGAGAGCATAGTGTTCTTCCGGCTGATGCAGGGCGTGTTCGGCGCTGCCATCGTGCCGCTGTCGCAGACCTTCCTGCTCGATATCAATCCCAGGGAACGCCACGGCCAGGCGATGGCCATCTGGGGCGCCGGCATCATGCTGGGGCCGATCCTGGGCCCGACGCTGGGCGGCTGGCTGACCGAGAATTTCAACTGGCGCTGGGTGTTCTTCATTAACTTGCCGGTCGGCATCATCGCCTTTCTCGGCATGGCCGCCTATCTGCCGGTCGTTGCCCGGCGGGTGCGCAGCTTCGATTTCTTCGGTTTCGCCATGATCTCGCTCGGCGTCGGCGCGCTGCAGCTGCTGCTCGACCGCGGCGGCGAGGTCGACTGGTTTTCCTCGGTCGAAATCTGGATCGAGCTTGCTCTTTCGATCACCGGATTCTGGGTGTTCATCATTCACACGGTGACGGCGGAACGTCCTTTCATCGACCCCAAGATTTTCCTCGACCAAAATTTCGTCACCGGGCTGGCGTTCATCTTCGTCATGGGCGTGCTGATCCTGGCTTCGATGTCGCTGTTGCCGCCGATGCTGTCGACCATCTTCGGCTATCCGACCATCACTATCGGTATCGTCTTGGGGCCGCGCGGTGTCGGCACGATGATTTCGATGCTTGTCGTCGGGCGGCTCATGAGCAAGATCGACGCCAGGATTCTCGTCGTCATCGGCTTTCTGCTCACGGCCCAGTCGCTCTACACCATGGCCGGCTTTACACCGCAGATGGACAATTGGCTGATCCTCAGCTCCGGCGTCATCCAGGGGCTGGGCATGGGCATGGTGTTCGTGCCGTTGTCGACGGTGGCCTTCGCCACGCTCGACGTGCGCTTCCGCACCGACGCCACGGCGCTGTTCAGCCTGGTGCGCAATCTGGGTTCCTCGATCGGTGTGTCGGTGGTGACGGTTCTCCTGGTGCGCAACACGCAGGTCAATCACACCGAGCTGTCGGCCTTCATCAACCCGTTCAACCCAAATCTGTGGGCGCTCTCCCCGGCGGCAGCTGGTGGCGACCCGATGGCGCTTTCGCAGATGGATCGCATGGTCAACATCCAGTCGATGATGATCTCCTACGTCAACGACTTCAAAATACTGATGATGATGACGCTGATTGCCATCCCGTTTGTGTTTCTGCTGCGCAAGCCGAAAACGGCCCCGGCTGCCGGCGCCGCGCCGGCGGCACATATGGATTGAGACGCGCGTCGATATTTGTCGATATCAGATGACGTTGTCGCGGGCGCCTGCGAATATGCAAGGTCGGACGGTTGCCGGGATGATCGCAAAACTCTCCAGATATCCAAGAATGTCGATTCTGTAGCTGCGATGGTGATTTGGAAATGGCGTTTAAGTTTCAGGTAACCAGAAACCCTCTCGTCTGATTTCGGTTCGGCTTGTATGCTGTTAGTACATATCTAACACTATCAACAGACTGTCGCATGGCACATAAATGATCGTTGCGTTCCTTCAGACCCAGCTGGGAGAAGGTCTGTTTGGCTACGAAATCATCCAGGAAATCCGCGGAAACGACTCAGCCTGTCGGCTTGGCCGCGTTGGCAAAACTGGCCGATGTTTCCTATGAGTCGCTGGAGCGTGACCTCCGGGCGACGATCACGACACTCGAAGCACAGGCGCTGCGCTTCGAGACGGTGCTCGAAAACATTTCGCAAGGCATCTGCTTTTTCGACCGCGATGAGCGGCTGATCCTGAGCAATCGCCGTTATGCGGAAATCTACCGCCTCGCACCCGAGCAGTTGCGGCCCGGTCTGACGCTGAGCGAAATCGTCGAGCGCCGCAGCGCCGCCGGCACGGCGGCGCTGGCCACCGACGCCTATCTGGCGATGGCCAGATCGGTCAATTCCGGCAAGGCTCCAAGGACCTGGACCGCCAAACTCGCCGACGGCCGGGCCATCCAGATTTACAACCAGCCGATGCCCGACGGCAGCTGGGTAGCTACACATGAGGACATTACCGATCTTGCCGCCAGTCGACAGATCGTCGACGAGCGCATCTCGTTGCAGGCGCTGATCGACTGGGTGCCCAATTATCTCTGGGTCAAGGACACGCAAAGCCGCTTCGTCGTCGTCAACAGCGCACTTGCGACTGACAGTGGCCGCGACAAGACCGCCGACATGATCGGCTTGACCGATTTCGATATCCATCCCCCGGAAGTTGCGCAGAGGTTCCGGCAAGTCGAACAGTCGGTGCTCGAAAGCGGACAACCCTTGATCGATGCGGAGGAGTTTGTCGTCGATGCGTCGGGCACCGTAAAATGGTTCTCCTCGACCAAGGTGCCGTTGCGCAATGCTCAAAACGAAATTTTCGGTCTGGTCGGCATCGCCCGCGACATTACGGCCCGCAAGCAGGCCGATGTCCTGCGCAGCGGACAGGCAAACATCCTGGAGATGATTGCGACGAGCGCTCCGCTCGAGAACGTGCTCGACAGCCTCATGCGGCTGGTCGAGTCCCAACTGAAGGGGATATTCGGTTCCGTCCTGCTGCTCGACAAGGATGGCATCCATTTGCGGCACGGTGCGGCGCCGAGCCTGGCCAAAGCCTATATGAGCGCCATCGATGGATCTGCCATCGGCCCCAAGACAGGGTCGTGCGGAACCGCCGCCTACCGGCGCGAGCCGGTCGTCGTCGCCGACATCCTGCAGGATCCGCTCTGGGAGGATTACCGCGAACTCGCGGCGCCCTATGGCTACCGTTCGTGCTGGTCGACCCCGATCCTGTCGCATCAGGGCGTCGTGCTGGGCGTCTTTGCCATGTATTCGATGAGCGTGCGCGAGCCGACCGAGGCCGAGACTCGCCTGATCGAATTCACCACCCACATTGCCGGTATCGCGATCGAGCGCAAACGGGCTGAAGACCAGATCCACTTCATGGCCAACCATGACGCGCTGACCGGGCTGCCCAATCGCGCTTTGCTGGAAGATCGGCTTTCCCAGGCGGTCCTCTACGCGCAGCGATACAATCGCTGGGTGGCGGTGGTGTTCATCGATCTCGACAATTTCAAACTGGTGAACGATACGTTGGGCCACAATGCCGGCGACGAACTGCTCAAGACTGTCGCGAGCCGTTTGGTTGGATGCGTGAAGGCGACTGACACCGTCGTGCGGGTTGGCGGCGACGAATTTGTCATCGTCCTGTTCGATCAACCCACCAATGTCGATGTCATTTCGGAAACCCTGCAGACGATCAGGGATGCGATTGCCGAGCCGGTTCCTGTCGCCGAGCACCGCCTGCGATTAACGGCCAGCATCGGCATCGCAAATTACCCGAAGGACGGGACGAGCCCCGACAAGCTGTTGGCCAATGCCGATGCCGCCAAGTCTCGCGCCAAGGAATTCGGCCGCGACAATTTCCAGTTCTATGCCCCCGAGTTCAACTCAAGCGCACACGAAAAATTCCTGCTTCAGGGGGAATTGCGAAACGCGCTCGCCCGTTCGGAATTCGCGCTGCTCTACCAGCCGCAGGTCGATCTGCGGTCGGGTCTGATCCTGGCCGTCGAAGCGTTGGTACGCTGGAACCACCCCGCGCGAGGCCTGGTGTCGCCGATGATGTTCATCCCGACCGCCGAGGAGACCGGGCTGATCGTGCCGATCGGCGACTGGATCCTGCACGAAGCCTGCCGGCAAAACAAAGCCTGGCAGCGTGCCGGTCTGCCGCCCGTCACCGTCTGCGTCAACGTGTCGGCGCGGCAGTTCAGGGAGAAGAATCTGATCGACCGCGTCGTCAACGCATTGAAGGAAAGTGGCCTGGAGGCCAGGTATCTCGAGCTCGAGGTGACCGAAAGCCTGATCATGCAGGATTTCGAGTTGGCGGTCGCAACGATGAACGGGCTGCAAGGGCTCGGCGTGCAGATATCGATCGACGATTTCGGAACCGGCTATTCCAGCCTCAGCGCGCTCAAGACCTTTCCTGTGCAGCGGCTGAAGATCGACAAGTCCTTTATCGACGACCTCGCGACCGACGAGAACGATCAGGCGGTTACCAGTGCCGTCATCTCATTGGGTCAAAAGCTGAACCTGAGGGTCCTTGCCGAAGGCGTCGAGACGGATGACCAGGTTGCCTTCCTGCGCAAGAACAATTGCGACGAAATGCAGGGCAATTATTTCAGCAAACCCATTTCCGCGCCCGAGATCGCGAAATTGCTCGGCGGCGCGCGCAAGGAATGAGGGCACGGTGCGCCTGAGCGCATATGGATTGGGCATGGCAGGCCGTACCGCCTGGCAGGCCAACCGCTTCTCGCTCTAACTCGGCGTGCACTCTCGCCGCTATTTTTCAGCTCTTATAGGCGAGAAGTTGCCGATCGCGCGCTGGAAGCGCCATTTGGACCCGCCATCTTCTACGAAGAAGAGCCTGCACGTTCTCAACTGGGACAGCACGGCTGAATCGATAGCCTTGCGCGAGGGCAACGCCCTTGGCGGAAAGCAGTTCGGCTTGCCTGCTCGATTCCACTCCTTCGGCGGTGATAGACAGATCGAGGTGTCGACAAAGATCAATGATCATGTCGACAATGGTTGTGGCCTCATGCCGCTGGCCGTAGCCGGCGACGAAGGACCCGTCAATCTTCAACCGAGTGAAGGGAAATCTACTCAAGAGCGCCAGGGACGAGTATCCGGTGCCGAAATCGTCGATCGCAATCGAAATACCCAGCTGCCTCAAGGCCGCAAGTCGTTGCGCCGCCACCGTGGGGTTGCTTGACAGGGCACTCTCCGTGATCTCCAGTTCCAGTCGGTTGGGAGACAACCCGCTTTCGGCAAGAACGCGCGCAACGACGGCGGGGAAAACAGGGTCGTCGAGTTGAATGGGTGAGACATTGACCGCCACGAACGGCGCCTGTTCCGAACCCGCATGCCACTTGTGCCGCGGCATGGCATGCCTGCTTGAGAACCTCTTCTCCGATTTCCGATATGAGACCGAACTCCTCGGCGCCGATAAACTGATCAGGAGGCACCAGCCCCTCATCCCTTCTATGCCAACGTGCCAGCGCTTCAAACCCGGCTGTTTGGCCTGTCGCGAGGTCGACAATGGGTTGAAAATAACACTCAATCTCGCCATTGGGCACAGCACTGGCGAGATCTCGCAGACGATCGTTTCGCTTCCGCGATTCGGTGTCCAGTCCTTCGGTGAACCATCGAATGCCGGCGTCGGTGGTACGGTCGGCCTTACCGAGGGCATGGCCGCTGTTGCGCAGAAGAATGTGCGCATTGTCGCCGTCCTGCCGAGAGAGCGCACCGCCCATCTGAAAACGAAGTCGCACGCATCTGTCGTCCACTTGCAGTGGCTTCGAAAAGACGCTCAGAATTTGTCGTGTCGAGTTTTGGACTGCTTCTGGGGTCTTCATTGCAGGTGTGGCGACTGCGAAAATGTCCGTTGAAACGCGACACGCGATGAAGCCGGCTTCCGCCAGCGCCTGCAGACGATCGCCGACGATCCGAATGATCGTTGCGTCCTCCAGGGTCTCCGAGTCGCCGATGAGTTTGTCCAAGTCGAGCAGCTTTACCTGCACAATTCCAAGCATGCCGCCGGGACTCATCTTGGCCAGCGCGTCATCAATATCCGAAAGAAACTTCTGCGGCTTTGCCAAGCCGGTCAGAGGGTCATAGCGCAGAAGCTGTCGGACGCGCTCTTCGGTCTCCATCTGTCCGGTAATGTCCAGGGAGACGCCGACCATCCGTCGGGCGATGCCGTCCTTATCGGAGACAATGTTTCCGCGTGAATGCACCCAGCGGAAGGATCCGTCGTTTGCTCGCACCCTATAGCGATCATCGTACGAACGCGTGCCGCCAGACTTGATGAAATCCTCAAAGGTCTGGTCGACTCGTTCGACGTCATCGGGATGCCTTCTGCGCAGCAACTCGTCCATGGTAAGCCGCTGAGTGGATGTAAGTCCCAGTCGAGCGGTGAGTTGCGGAGAGACAAAAGCAATCGTCTCCTGACCTTCAGCCAGGTTCAGTTCCCAGACGCCGCCATCCGCACTGGCCAGCGCCAGTTCAAGACGGCGCTCGCTTTCGAGCGCGGTTTCATAGGCGGCAAAGATAGCTTTCCACGCGCTTTGGAGGAACTGAAGCATTACCAGCGCCGAAACGGAAACGAAGAGCCATCCCTTGTACGTCTGCAGGTGCTGATACTGGCTGTAGCCCCCGGCCAGGCTGACCAGAACCCTATCGCTGAACGCAATCCATACCGCGCTGACCAGCGCATAAATGCCGGCAACGATATGCGGCACCTTCGAGAAAAGAAAATCTGACCGACCAAGGAAGGCGTTCTCTCGCCAGCGATGATAGCGCATTCTGACCAGCCAGACGGTTGCTTAGCATACCAGCTAATCAATCCTATTAAGCAATTAGCAATGTCTTAAAAGCAACCGCCGCAGCCGATGATGACGCGTTTATAAGCTGCCGAAGCGTGTCTTTGATATTGGTTCAAGGTGACGACCAAATAGCGAAACCCTGAACCGTTTGCCTGAAGACCTTTATTTGCCGAGCACCAGGCTCCAGTAGCGCAGGCTGGAGTCGCGGCCGTCGCGCACATAGGCGAGGCCGAAGCGGGAGAAATCCGGGTCGAGCATGTTGTGGCGATGGCCAGCCGAATGCATCCAGATGTCGAACAGTTTCCGCTGGTCGAACCGGCCCTCGGCGATGTTTTCGCCGGCGGCGCCCGCTATGCCATTGTCCCTGGCGCGCGAGGCGAAATCCTTGCCCCAGCCGGTGGTGTGGCTCATGCGGCCGCGCTGGGCCATGTAGCCGGCCTGCTGGAGCGCTGCCTGTTCGAGCTGCGCATCCGGCGCCAGCGGGCCGAGCCCGGCCGAGGCGCGGATGCCAGCCAAAGTGGCCGTGGCGGAGGAAGACACGCCGGCGCCTTCGCCGGTCGGCAGAGAAACGGTGCTGCAGGCGGCAAGCCCGGCCAGCGCGGCAAGGCCGGCGGCCTTTAGCAGCGTGCGTCGTTCGAAATTGATCTGGGGCTGGTCGGCTTCGATGGTCGCTATGCTCATGCGACCTCTGATACCGGTGATCATGTCTTTTGCCGGGCAGGGCGATGAAAATCGCGTGAGGACCGGCGAAATGCCATCCCCGCGAGGACAACCCCTGGCAAATCGGCTATGCTGCCACAGGTATATGTGGCAGCTGCGGGCGGCCATCCAGGCGGTGACCGCCCCGACATAAGGGAGGAAGGTTATGGCCGGCTTTCATGTCATGGCGGACGCGCACGGTATGCATGTGCAGCCCACGGTGCGCCATATCACCACCGCGGACCTCTGGGATGCGCTCAAGCTCGGTTTCGACGATTTCTGGGCCAAGCCTTCGCATTACGTGTTCCTCTGCCTGATCTATCCCGTCGTCGGCCTGATCCTGACGCGGTGGACCTCCGGCTCCAACGCTATCCAGCTGGTCTATCCGCTGATGTCGGGCTTCGCCCTGGTCGGCCCGTTCGCGGCAATTGGTCTCTACGAGATCAGCCGCCGGCGCGAACTCGGCATGAACACCTCCTGGTGGCATGCGCTCGACGTGCGCCGCTCGCCGGCGCTGCCGTCGATCGCGGTCATCGGCGCCATGCTGATGGTGCTGTTCCTGTTGTGGATGTTCACCGCACAGTCGATCTACACCAGCCTGTTCGGCGATCAGCCGCCGGCTTCGATCGCCGGATTTCTGAGCGAGGTGCTGACGACCAGCAAGGGCTGGACGCTGATCCTGTTCGGCAATGCCGCCGGTTTCGTCTTCGCCGTGATCGTGCTGGCGACGACGGTGGTTGCCTTTCCGCTGCTGCTCGACCGCGACGTCGGCGCCGTATCGGCGATCGAGACCTCGGCGCGCGCGGTGATGGCAAATCCGCTGCAGATGCTGCTGTGGGGGCTGCTCGTCGCAGTGTTGCTGGTGATCGGCTCGATCCCGCTGTTTGCCGGGCTCGCTGTCGTCATGCCGGTGCTTGGCCATGCCACCTGGCACCTCTATCGCAAGGTGGTGGAGCCGGAGCGCGCGCAGCAGACACGGCGACCGATGTAGCATTCACCCAGCCATAGCGTGCTTTGATATCCAGGTCAGGCCGACATCACCCGGATGGCAACGCACCCTAGCGTTGGGCGTCGGTTGCCATTTTCAGCGCCAGCGCTGCAAGCACCGTGCCCATCATCCAGCGCTGGATGACCATCCATAGCGGCCGCCCGGCGAGGAAGGTAGCGATTGAACCGGCCGTCACCGCGATGATCGCATTGACGGTCAGGCTGATTGAAATCTGCGTGGCGCCGAGCACCAGAAGCTGCGACAGCACATGGCCCTTGCCCAGCGAGATGAACTGCGGCAGCAGCGACAGATAGAGCACCGCCACCTTGGGGTTGAGGAGATTGGTCATCAGGCCCATGGCGAACAGCTTGCGCGGCCTGTCCTTCGGCAGTTCGCGCACCTGGAACGGCGAGCGCCCGCCGGGCCGCACCGCTTGCCAGGCGAGCCACAACAGATAGAGCGCGCCGGCAATACGCAGCGCGTCATAGGCGAACGGCACGGCAAGCAGCAGTGCGGTGATGCCCAGCGCAGCCGATACGACATAGAACAAAAAGCCGACCGCCACGCCGCCGAGCGAGATCAGCCCGGCCTTCGGGCCCTGCGACAGTGAGCGCGAGATCAAGTAGATCATGTTCGGCCCGGGCGTCAGCACCATGCCAAGGCAGACCAGCGCGAAGGCGAGATGGTTGGCGGTTTCGGGCACGGGTATGTCTCCGGGAATCGGTGACGATACTCACCATGCGCTCTGACTCACCGCAAGGGCATGATGGCGGGAGCCTTTGCGCCAGCGTCGAAAATTGGCGAGGGCTGCGACGCTGTTGATCTCCCTCCTTGAGGGGGAGATGGCCGGCAGGCCAGAGGGGGTCGTCTCGCGTGGAGAGCCAGCCTCGTCTGTCGACGAAGGGGGGTCGCGTCCCGTCGAACCGACCCCCTCTGTCGCCTTTGGCGACATCTCCCCTCGAGGGGAGATGAGCAGCTTCTGCCTCAGCTCACCACGCGCAGGTTCGACAGTTCGTTGGCGATTTCCTTGAAATTGTCCGACAGCGTGGCGCCCGTCGCATTCCAGAACAGTTTCGCAGGCTTGCTCGGGTCGGTTGGATCCTTGCGGAAGCGTGAGTCGGACGAACACGTCTTCAGCGCGTCCATCGCGCTCTTGTCGCCGGCATCGGTCGTCGACATGTCGAGCGCCACCGTCATCACCATGATGTTGGCCGCCTTGGCGTTGTTGCACAACGTCGCCATCTGCTCGTTGAGCGCGGCGGTGTAGTTGCTCGACGAATAGTTGAGCTGGCCGATGGCGCTCGACGTGCCGCCGAACAGGCGGGTGACCGCGGTGCCGTTGTAGCCGACGCCGGTATAGCCATAGCCGGCATAGGTCGACTTGTTGCCGGCGGGATCGCTGTTGGGCACCGAATAGGTGTTCTCGCCGTCGGTAAGCACGATGACCACCTTATCGTTGCCGCGCTCGGTCTCCGGGCGTCCCTCGGTGAAGGGCTCGGTGCTGGAGACGGTGCGCCAGCCCCACGCCATGCCTTCCGGCACATTGGTGTTGCCGTTGGGTGCCATCAGGTCGATCGCAGCCTTGATCTTGGCCAGCCCGTCGGCGTTGGTGACATCGGTCAGCGGCGTGATCGGCGTCGTGGTGCAGCTGTAATTAGGCCCGGCGCCTTTCGACAGCACCGGCGCATTGATCGGCCGCGGCTGGAAATACTTGGCCATGTTGGACTGTCTGGTCTTGCCGGTGGTGCTCGACGGATCGTCGTTCCACCAACTGTTGACCGCGCCATAGGTCACCGGCTTCGGCTCATCCGGATCCTGCGTGATATACCAGTGGTTGCCCGGCTCGTCTGGCGCAAACATCGGCACGAACATGGTCGCGGGGTCGCCGACGCCGGTGCCGGTGTTGTTCGGTCCGCCAGAGGCCGGCGCGTCGTTGACATTATAGGGATAGGGACGGACTTCGACGCAGCCCTGCCAACTGGCGAACGGTCCGTATGTGTCGGTGTAGTCGTATTCGTCGTGGCTGTCCGAGCATGTATGATTGGCACGGTATTTGTCGCAGACCACGCGTTTGCTGCCGACGATTCGTTCGTGGCTGGTGACCACCTTCATGTCACGGTAAAGCGAGAAGCGGGTCAGCATCTGTCCCTCCTGCTCACCCCAGCCGGTGCCTTTCTTGTACCAGATGCCACCGATCTTCTGGGCATATTTGTCAGCGGCGTTCAGCGTCGACCAGTCGAAGTTCTCATTATGGATGGGCGACAGCCCATAGGCGTCGATCCATGACGCATTGTCGTTGCTGGCGCCGACATTGACCGATGCGGCGAACGGCACCAGGCTGAACTGCACCGGCTTGTCGATCTGCTTGATCATCGCCGCCTGCGAGGCGAGCGTGTCGACCAACTGCTTTGCGGCCTGCTTGAGAAGGTCGATGCGCTTTTGTCCGGAGCCGGTGCCGTTGTTCGACATCGAGCCCGAATTGTCGAGCACCATGGCCACTTCCAGCGTGTTCTTCAACCGCACCTGCGAGCACACGGAGTAGTCGATGTCGCCTGACGTCTTGCCGATCAACATCGAAGCTGCCGGCAGGAAATAGGGCTTGTAGACCAGGCTTGCGCAAAGCTTTACGATGCCGCCGCCGGCGGTGCTGCTGGGCAGCGTGACGTCAAGCGTCGTGTTGGCGGGATCGACGTCGTTGAGGTTTGCCTTGAAGAAGTCGAGCGCATAGGCCCGCAATTGGTCGTCGGTGGCGCCTTCCACCAGCCGGCGCGCTGTGGCGAAGTTGGCGGCGTCGAGCGCGTTGACCACCTTCTGCTTCTCGCTGACCATGCCGCTGAAGTCGACCGCCATCGCCACGCCGCCCATCAGCGGCACCATGGCCAGAACGGTCATGAGAGCATAATTGCCGCGCCGGTCGCGCCAGAAGTCACGCCAGAATTTGCGCATGTGATGTAAGCGGCCCCCGCCTGCGGATTCTTCAATGCCGCCACACTTTCACAAAACGCTGAAGGACGGGTTTGGGAAACCGCTCGATTGTGCGCTGAGCGCTTCACCAAGCGCTAACCAAATGGGGGCCGGCGGGTGGATGATCGCTGCTCGCAGAAACGCCCCACCGGAGATGGGGCGCCAAAGACTTGCGCCGGTCAGCCGACGATGCGCAGGTTGGACAATTCGTCGGCAATTTCCTTGAAACTCTGCGACAGAGTGGCACCGGTCGCGTTCCAGTAGAGCTTGGCGGGGGTCTTGCCCGTCGGGTCGGTCTTATCCTTGCGGAAACGCGAATCCGAGGAGCATTTCTTCAGCGCGTCCATTGCACTCTTTTCCGCAGGCTTCGTGTCAACCAAGTCGAGAGAAACGGTCATGACGAGAATGTTGCCGGCCTTCGCGTTGGAGCAGAGCGTTTGCATCTGCTGGTCCAGCGCGGCGGTGTAATTGGCCGCGGTATAAGTGGTCTTGGCGACGCTCGTGTTTACGAACATGCGGGTCGCGGTTTCGCCCACCTTCGGGCCGGTGTAACCGTAAGCGGCGTAGGTCGATCCGTTGTTGGCATAGTTGGCGGTCATGTCGTTGGTAGGGCCAATGCTATAGGTATTGGCGCCGTCGGTCAGCACGATGACCACTTTGTCGTTGCCTCTCTCAGTCTCTGGCCGACCTCCCGTGAAGGGCTCTTTGCTCGAGACCGTTCGCCAGCCCCAGGCAAGGCCTTCCGGAACATTGGTATTGCCGGTCGGCACCATGGCTTGAATCGCGTCGGTAATGGCCTTCTTGCCGGCGGTGGTGGTTATGTCCTGTAGTGGGGTGATCGGACCGGTCGTGCACGCTGCGTTGGGACCATCATCGGCAGCCGCGACTCGTGCGTTCCAGGGTTTGACCATAAAGTATTTGCGCATGTCTTTCTGGCGCGGGGCAGCTTTCGTCAACAAGTCGGACGAATCGACCCACCAGTTGTTCGGGTAACCCCAGGATGTACTGTTGACGTCGTTGTTGCCGTCACCATTGGTGTCGCGCCAGAAGTTGCCGGCTTCGTCCGGCGCGAACATCGGCACGAACAGGGTGGCGGGCGTTCCTGTGGTCGGCGTCGTGTCGTCGTCATTGTAGGGGTACGGCCTTGCTTCCACACAGCCCTTCCAGGCTTCATACGGGGCGACCACAGAAGTCTGGCAAGTACCGTTCGAGTTCATTTTCGTACAGGTCTGGGCCATCATGTCTCGATAGAGGCTGAAGCGCGTCATCGGCTTGTCTTGGTCCGCGCCCCAGCCCGTACCGCGCTGGTAGTACATGCTGCCTACTTTTTCGATATATTTGTTTGGATTGGCTGCTGATGTCATTGTTGACCAATCGAAGTTCTCATGATGGATCGGTGAAATGCCGGTCGTGTCCATCCACGTCGGCATTGGAGCCGAGGGGGGCGGGACACCGACATTGACCGAAGCCGAAAATGGAACGAGGGCGAACTGCACCGGCTTGGTGGCCTGCTTCATCTGCTGGGCCTGGTTGGCCAGCGTGTTCACAAGTTCGGTCGCCGCGTCCTTGAGCAGTTCTATCCGCTCTTGCCCGGTGCCAGAGCCGTTGATGCTCATCGAGCCGGAATTATCGAGCACCAAGGCAACTTCAAGCGTGTTCTTGAGACGAACTTCCGAGGTGGCGGTCATATGGACATCGGTGTCGCTCGACGATTTGCCAAGCATCCAGGCCGCGACTGGCAGAAAGTATGGCTTGAACGTCAGCGTCGCCTGAAGTTTCAGCGTGCCGCCGCCGGCGTTGTTGTTGGGCAATGTCACGGTCAACGCCGTATTGGCCGCTTGGACGTGGCCGAGATTGGCCTCGAAGAAGTCCTTGGCATAGGCCTTGACCGCATCGTCGGTCGCGCCGGAAACGATCTGCTGGGCAGTGGCGATGCCCGCGGCGTCGAGCGCGTTCAGCGTGTCCTGGCGCTGGCGGATCAGTTCGGTGTAGTCGATGGCGAGTGCCAGGGCGCCCATCAAGGGCACCAAGGTTATCACCGTCATCAAGGCATAATTTCCGCGTCTGTCGCGTAGAAATCTGCGGATCATGCCTTCAGCACCCCTGCCAGGATCCAAATATCGAAAATCGGCGCGAAGATGCCCACAAATCGTTAAATTTCAGGTTGCTGAAATGCGTTCAAGATCGGCCCATCATGTCACGGCTCGTTAACCACTCGGCCCTGGTGATCGGCGAAGCAACATTTTTCGATCGACCGAAGCTTGGGGAAGGGGCGCTTGAATCGAGATGCAATCGCCATCAGCCCGTGGCGCGACGGCGTCGAAAACGCCGAAAGCTGGTGACAGGATGAAACGCTTCGGTTAATGCGGGGCCGGTTGCGGCGGACCGTCGGCTGCAGCTCTCGCAACGATCGTCACATCAGGAAAACGGCATGGCGGATTCGCCTGACATCATCGGCTCGCTCGGGGATTTGTCGGGAGCCTACTCGGCCATCCTGTGCGATGTCTGGGGCGTGATCCACAATGGCGAATGGCATTTCCCGGCGGCCGCCGAGGCGCTTGCCGCTGCGCGTTCTGCGAAGGTTCCGGTTGTCCTTATCACCAATTCACCACGCCGCAATGCCGATGTGGTGGCGCAGATGAATGCGATCGGCGTCCCCGCCGCTGCCTACGACCGTGTCGTCACCTCGGGCGATGTGACCCGCGACCTCATCGCCGAAGGCCCGCGAAAAATCTTCCATATCGGCGCCGACCGCGACTTCACCCTCTATGACGGCCTCGACGTCGATCTCGTCGAGGAGTTCGAAGCCTCCGGCGTCGTCTGCACCGGCCTGTTCGACGACGAGGTGGAAACACCTGAGGATTACGCCGAACTGCTGCGCCGGCTGCGGGCCAGGAACCTGCCTTTCGTCTGCGCCAACCCCGACATCGTGGTCGAGCGCGGCGAGCGCATGATCTGGTGCGCCGGGGCATTGGCCCGCGACTATGCCCAGCTCGGCGGCCGCACGCTGATTGCCGGAAAACCCTATGCGCCGGTCTATGACGCAGCAATGCGGGAGATCGCCTTGCTTCTTGGCCGTGACGTCGAGCGCTCGGAGGTGCTGGCCATCGGCGACGGCATGATGACCGACGTCAAGGGCGCCGCCGACAATGGCATCGACGTGCTTTACGTGTCGGGCGGCATTCACGCGCGCGACTATGGCGATCCTATGCAGCCGGACCCCGCCAGGCTTGCAGCCTTTCTGCAAAAGCACGGCTACCGGCCGGTCGCCGTCATTCCGAGACTGCAGTAGGGTCGCTTCCATGAGCGCAGCCTTCGAACATATTTCCGCGACCGCGCCGCTGCCGGCGCACTTGCGTGGCGGCGTGGTGGCGATCGGCAATTTCGACGGCGTTCATCGTGGCCACCAGGCCGTGCTCGAACGCGCGCTTGCCGAAGCAAGGCGGCGCGGCGTGCCGGCGCTGGTGCTGACCTTCGAGCCGCATCCGCGCCAGGTGTTCAGGCCCGATATGCCGCTGTTCGTGTTGACGCCGCCGCCGATGAAGGCGCGGCTTTTGTCGCATCTGGGCTTTGCAGCACTCGTCGAACAGCCATTCACGCGCGCCTTTGCCGGCCTGTCGGCCGAGGCTTTCGTGACCGATGTGCTGGAAAGGAACCTCGGCATCACCCATGCCGTCACCGGCTTCGATTTCCACTTCGGCAAGGACCGGCAAGGCGGCCCGGCCTTTCTGATGGCGGCAGGCGAGCGCCACGGTTTCGGCGTCACTTTGGTCGACGCTTTTCGCGACGAAGGCGCCGAGGTGGTGTCGTCGAGCCGCATCCGCGCATTGTTGTGCGAGGGCGAAGCCGCGGAGGCCGCTGGCCTGCTCGGCTACCGCTTCACCGTCGAAAGCGAAGTCATCGGCGGCCAGCGGCTCGGCCGCACGCTCGGCTTCCCGACAGCCAACATGAGGCTTTCTGCGGAAGCTGAACTGAAGGAAGGGATTTATGCCGTCCGCTTCCGCCGCGCCGATGGAACGCTTTATGACGGCGTGGCCAGCTTCGGCCGCCGCCCGACCGTCGACGACAATGGCGCGCCGCTGCTCGAAACCTTCGTCTTCGACTTTTCCGGCGATCTCTATGGCGAGATTTGCGAAGTCTCGTTCTTCGGCTTCCTGCGCCCCGAGGTGAAGTTCGACGGGCTCGACGCGCTGGTGGCGCAGATCAAGCGCGACGAGGCGGAGGCGCGCGCGCTGCTGGCCGGCGTCAGGCCACTTTCAGACCTGGACAGCGCGATCGCTTTTTGAGCGTCCGGCTGCCTACCTCTTCAAGGCCAGTCCGAGGGCGATGAAGCTCCAGCCCTGGAAGATCAGGTCGATGGCCAGGAACAGCCCGAGCACCCACAGGCTGTTGACGGGCCAGCCCATGGCGATGGTCAGGCCCGCCAGCACGCTGATCAGGCCCGCCGCGACGACCCAGCCCCAGCCATTTTCGGGCCGGTGGCTGTAGCCGACCCAGGCCCTGAGCGCGCCTGAGGCGACCAGCGCCACCGCCAGCAGCAAGGTCAGCACCGTCGATGCCAGCAGCGGATTGTCGAAGGCGAAGAAGCCGGCAACGGCATAGAGCAGGCCGCTGAGCAGCCAATAGAAGAAGCGGCTCCAGGTCTTCACGCCGAAGGCATGAATTATCTCGATGATGCCGGCCATCAGCATCAGCCATCCCACGACATAGACCGAGGCGACGGTGGCGATGAACAGATTGCCGAAGGCAATGCCGCCGAAAATGAGCAGCAGCACGCCGAGCGCGACGAACCACCCCCATTTGTCTCGTGTCCGGCCGATCGCGTCTTTCAGGGTGTCGCCGTGCAGGGTCATAGCCGCATCTCCTCAAAGTCACTTTGCATCAAAGATCGCCTGGCTTGTCGCCGTCCCTGAGGTTAGTCCCGGCGTCGGCACCCGTCTAGCGACTGCGGACAACCGCGATCTCTGTCTCGGACTTAAATCAAATTTTACCAAACGGCCGTCAAAGCTGTGGCCGGGGCGCGGCTGTGTTGTGTTAGTGGAGTGACCATGAGTCCGGTCAGGAAAATGTCTGCGATTGTGGCGGTTATCATGCTGGGTGCGCCGACGGTAGCAAACGCAGGCGAGGGGACCTTCGGCTGGTTCCACGGCGACTGGTATCTGACGCTTGGCGCAACCGGCATGGTCGCGCCGAAATTCGAGGGCTCCAACAGTCTTCTGCTCAGCGCCACGCCGATCATCTCATTGGGCAAGGTCGGCCCCGCCGCCCGCTTCGCCTCGCGCAATGACAACATTTCGCTGGCATTGGTCGACGACGGCGGCGTCCGCGCCGGCCTGACTGGAAAGTTCCTGTTTTCGCGCAGCAGCAAGGATGAGCTGAAAGGCCTCGACCCGGTGCGCTGGGGCGGCGAGGTCGGCGGTTTCTTCGAATTCTACCCGACGGACTGGCTGCGCGCCCGCGCCGAACTGCGCCACGGCATCCGTGCCCATGACGGCTTTGTTGCCGACATCGCCGCCGATGCGTTTTACGATGTGACGCCGACGGTCAGGATTTCGGGCGGCCCGCGCGTGTCGTTCGCCTCGTCGGGCTATTTCGACTCCTATTACGGCGTCAACGCCAAGGAGGCCGCGGCCTCGGGCCTCAGCGAATACCATCCCGGCGGCGGCCTGAAATCGACCGGTCTCGGCGGCGCCATCACCTGGAAGGTGACGGAGCCGATGACCGCCAGCCTGTTCGGCGAATATTCCCGCCTGATGGGGCCGGCCGCCGATTCCAGCCTGGTCAAGGAGCGCGGCCAGCGTGACCAGTTCACCGTCGGTGTCTCGACCACCTACCGTTTCAACTTTTCAATGTAGGCGATTTCCGCGCTTTATTCCTGCCGTGGCTTCGGCTAAAAGCCCAGCCATGACCAGCTTTTCGCGCCTTTTCGCGATCGCGATACGAATTACAGGCCCGGTGTTCCGGGTGGCCTGAGCGCCGCTGGAGCCGCCGGGAGTTTCTGCGCGCCCCCTCGCGCTTTTTCCAGAACATCAACGCATATCGCCCAAAAGTGGGTCCGGTTTTGGGAAAATGATATGCGTCAACCGAAGACTTCACGCCCGAGCTTCGATGCCGCCGGGCAATGCACATGGCAGACCAAATGACCGACACTGTTGAAACGATCGACTATTCCAAGACGCTTTATCTGCCGCAGACGGATTTCCCGATGCGCGCCGGCTTGCCGGAGAAAGAGCCGCTGCTGGTCAAGCGTTGGCAGGACATGGATCTTTATCGCAAGCTGCGCGAGAAGGCCGCCGGCCGCGAAAAATACGTTCTGCATGACGGCCCGCCCTACGCCAACGGCAACATTCATATCGGCCATGCGCTGAACAAGATCCTCAAGGACGTCATCACCCGCTCGTTCCAGATGCGTGGCTACGACGCCAACTATGTGCCGGGCTGGGACTGCCATGGCCTGCCGATCGAATGGAAGATCGAGGAGCAGTACCGCGCCAAGGGCAAGAACAAGGACGAGGTGCCGGTCAACGAATTCCGCAAGGAATGCCGCGACTTCGCCGCGCACTGGATCTCGGTCCAGGGCGGCGAATTCCAGCGCCTCGGCGTCGTCGGCGACTTCAAGAATCCCTATACGACGATGGCTTTCCACGCGGAGTCGCGCATCGCCGGCGAGCTGTTGAAATTCGCCATGTCGGGCCAGCTCTATCGTGGCTCCAAGCCGGTGATGTGGAGCGTGGTCGAGCGCACCGCTCTGGCCGAGGCCGAGGTCGAATACCAGGACTATGAGAGCGATACGATCTGGGTGAAATTCCCGGTCGCCAGCCTTGCTCGCCCGATCACCGGCGCCGAGGACGCGCAGGCTGCGGTGCTGTCGGAATCCTCGCTTGACCTGCTCGAGGCCCATGTCGTCATCTGGACAACGACGCCCTGGACGCTGCCCGGCAACCGCGCCGTCAGCTATTCGCCGCGCGTCGCCTATGGCCTCTACACGGTGACGGCCGCCGAGAATGCCTTCGGCCCTCAGCCCGGCGAGAAGCTGATCTTCGCCGATGCGCTGGCCGAGGACGCGGCGGCAAAAGCCAAGGTCACGTTGACTCGGCTTCACAGCGTCTCAAGCGAACAGTTTGCAAGCCTTACGCTTTCGCATCCTTTCAGGGGGCTGGGCGGCGGCTATGAATTCCCCGTGCCAATGATCGCCGGCGACCATGTCACCGACGACGCCGGCACGGGTTTCGTCCACACGGCGCCCAGCCACGGCCGAGAGGACTTCGACGCCTGGACGGATGCGGTGGCCGAGCTGCTCAAGCGCGGTATCGACACCGCGATCCCGTTTCCCGTCGACGATGGCGGCTTCTTCACCAAGGACGCGCCGGGCTTCGGCCCGGACCGCGAGGGCGGCGCCGCGCGCGTCCTCGACGACAACGGCAAGAAGGGCAATGCCAACCAGGCGGTGATCGACGAGCTGATCAAGCGCAACGCGCTGTTCGCGCGAGGCCGGCTCAAGCACTCCTATCCGCATTCCTGGCGTTCTAAGAAGCCGATCATCTTCCGCAACACGCCGCAATGGTTCGTCTATATGGACAAGGACCTCGGCGACGGCACGACGCTGCGCAGCCGGGCGCTGAAGGCCATCGACGACACGCGTTTCGTGCCTGCGGCCGGCCAGAACCGCATCCGCGCCATGATCGAGGAGCGTCCCGACTGGGTGCTGTCGCGCCAGCGCGCCTGGGGCGTGCCCATCGCCGTCTTTGCCGACGAGGACGGCAATGTGCTGAAGGACGAAGCGGTCAACCAGCGCATCATGGATGCTTTCGAACAGGAAGGCGCCGACGCCTGGTTTGCTGCCGGCGCCAAGGAGCGCTTCCTCGGTAATCACGATGCCTCCAAATGGAAGCAGGTGATGGACATCCTCGACGTCTGGTTCGATTCGGGCTCGACGCATGTCTTCACGTTGGAGGACCGTCCGGACCTGAAATGGCCGGCCGACGTCTATCTCGAAGGCTCCGACCAGCATCGCGGCTGGTTCCACTCCTCGCTGCTCGAAAGCTGCGGCACCAGGGGTAGGGCGCCCTACGACACCGTCGTCACCCATGGCTTCACCATGGATGAGGAGGGCCGCAAGATGTCGAAGTCGCTCGGCAACACCATCGTGCCGCAGGACGTCATCAAGCAGTCCGGCGCCGATATCCTGCGGTTGTGGGTGGTGACGACAGACTATTGGGAAGACCAGCGGCTCGGCAAGAACGTGCTGCAGACCAACATCGACGCCTACCGCAAGCTCCGCAACACCATCCGCTGGATGCTGGGCACGCTGGCCCATGACGATGGCGAGGAGGTGCCGCTGGAAAAGATGCCGGAACTGGAGCGGCTGATGCTGCACCGGCTGGCTGAGCTGGATGAGGTCGTGCGCTCGGGCTACGACGCGTTCGAGTTCAAGCGCATCACCCGCACTTTGCTCGACTTCATGGTGGTCGAGCTCTCGGCCTTCTATTTCGACATCAGGAAGGACGCGCTCTATTGTGACGGGCCTTCCAGCGTGAAGCGCAAGGCCTCGGTGCAAGTGGTACGCCACCTCTTCGACTGCCTGGTGAAATGGCTGGCGCCGATGCTGCCTTTCACCATGGAAGAAGCCTGGCTCGACCGTCATCCCGATGCCGTTTCGTTGCATCTCGACCAGTTCCCTGAGATTCCGGCCAACTGGAAGAACGAGGCGCTGGCGGAGAAATGGCGCAAGGTGCGGCAGGTTCGCCGTGTCGTCACCGGCGCCCTCGAGATCGCCAGGGCCCAGAAGGTCATCGGCTCATCGCTGGAAGCGGTACCGGTCGTGACTCTCGACGATGCCGCGCTTGAAGCTGCAATCGCCGATGTCGACATGGCCGAAATGGCGATCACCAGCGATCTCGTCATCGCCCATGGCAAGGCGCCGGAAGGCGCCTTTGCGCTCGACGATGTCAAAGGTGTCGCCGTCGTGGTCGAAAAGGCCGAGGACCGCGGCCTGGTCAAATGCGCGCGCTCGTGGCGCTATACGGCCGATGTCGGGCAGGATGCCGAATTCCCCGACGTTTCGGCCCGCGATGCCGCGGTGCTGCATGAGCTGCAGGCTCTGGGACGTTTGTGAGTCCATAAGCCGGTGCACAAAAGCCACGCCGCGAGCGAAAACCGCCCGCGCGTTGCCCTTAACGAGTGGTTGAGGTAAACACGCGAAACTCCGGAAGACAAATTGTCGCCGGATTTCCGTCGCAAGAGCGTGGACGATGGGGGACCGGACCTTTGGCCGGTGACGATCGAGAGGCTGTCTAGAGTGGGACTTTTTGGCATGACCGACAGAACTTCCGTGCGCGTTGCGCTGCTGGCGCCGCTTGTCGCGTCCGGCCTCGCTCTGTCCGGCTGCATGAGTTCGCCCACCTACGGCACCGACAAGACGGCTGGCGAGCAGCTTGCGGGCGACCTTTCGGGTGCCTTTTCAATCTCGCCGAAGCGCAAGCAACAGATCGACTACAAGCCGCGCCCAGA
This sequence comes from Mesorhizobium caraganae, assembly GCF_016836705.1. Classification (GTDB taxonomy): domain Bacteria; phylum Pseudomonadota; class Alphaproteobacteria; order Rhizobiales; family Rhizobiaceae; genus Mesorhizobium; species Mesorhizobium caraganae. The sequence goes on from NZ_JAFCGY010000009.1 coordinate 59,069, forward strand.
GCTGGTGAAGCCCGCGCCGGGGCAAAAGGAAGCGCTGCCGGCGCCGCAGGAAAGCATCGAGACGGCGAGCACCGATTGGCCCGAATCGCCCGAGCAGCGCCGCGCCCGCCTGCGTGCCGACGCCACCGCCCACCAGGATGATCCGTCCTATCAGTCACAGATCGTCGACGATGTGCAGACCGATCCGGCTGCGGTGAAGAAGGCGATGGCGGATTCGGCCTCGAGCCACCCGCCACGCTGGTCGCCGGCGGATTCGGACAAGGGCCGCGCCGCCGAAATCCAGCGCCGTACGGCAGAAGGCAAGCAGGGCGATCCCACCACGCGCAAATATCTGAGCGAGCCGCCTCTGGCCTACCGCGCCGCCGCCGACACCGCGCCGCAGGGCGAACTCGGCGAGGACGAATACAAGAAGGAACGCCGCCTCAAGAAAGAGGCAGCCGCCAAGAGCAAGAGCGGCGGGCTCTTCGACTGGCTGCCTTCCTGGTAGGGACTCCGCCCGCCATCATTGGCCGGGCCTACGGTTCGCGCCTTTCCCGAAAGAATTCCTTGAGCAGCAAGGCCGCATCGGCTTCGGCCATGCCCGGATAGATATCGGGCGTATGGTGGCAGGTGGGTGAGGCGAAGAAGCGCACGCCGTTGACCACCGCGCCGCCCTTCTCGTCGGCCGCGCCGAAATAGAGCCGGCGCAGCCTGGCGAAGGAAATGGCGCCGGCGCACATGGCGCAGGGCTCCAGCGTCACATAGAGGTCGTGCCCGGTCAGCCGCTCGCTGGAGAGCTTCTGGCAGGCCGCGCGGATCGCCAGCATTTCGGCATGCGCCGTCGGATCGGCAAGTTCACGGGTACGGTTGCCGGCGGATGCCACCACGGTGTCGCCGCTGACGATGACGGCGCCGACGGGAACTTCGCCGCGCAAGGCGGCGGCTTGCGCCTCTTTCAGCGCCAGCGCCATGAAATCCGGCCGCTTCACGCGGTTTGCATCCTGATTATCTCCTCGCCACTTAGCTGTGATCCTGTTATGGAGCGCGTCAACCCGAACATCGGAACAGATTTTCGGAAATGATCATGCGCCACATCAAAGTGCTATAGCGTTCGTTGCGCGCCCCAAAGGATGCGCCACGCTGTAGCAGCGCAAACGGACAAAGGCCACATGGACGACAACGACAAGAAATCCCCGCGCCACAAAGGCCCGGGCAAAAGCGGTCCGAGAGCCGCGGGGCCGCGCCGTGATGGCGCCGTCAGCAAAGGCGGCAAGCCTTCCTTCGGGGCCAAGAAACCCTATGCGCCACGCGGTGCCCGGCCGGCAGCGGCCGATGGCGAGCGGCCGAAGCGCGACTTCAAGAGCAGCGACCGGCCGTTCAAGGGTCCGCGCCCGGAAGGCAAGTCGTTCGAAAAGCGCGAAGGTCCGCGCAAGCCTTATGCGCCGCGCGGCGACCGGCCGATGGCGGCCGATGGCGAGCGGCCGAAGCGCGACTTCAAGAGCGGCGACCGGCCGTTTAGCAAAGGGCCTCGTACCGAGGGCAAGCCCTATGAGAAGCGCGAAGGTCCGCGCAAGCCCTACGCACCGCGCGGTGATCGGCCTGCGGCCGCCGAAGGCGAAAACCGTTTCGACCGGCCAAAGCGTGATTTCGGCGATCGTCCGCAGCGCGACGCCGGAGATGGGCCCAAGCGTGACTTCGCGGATCGCCCCAAGCGCGATTTCGGTGGTGACCGGCCGCAAGGCGCATCCGGCAGCGGCTTCAAGCCGCGCCCGCGCGCCGTGGAGACGGAAGAAGCCGGCGAGCGCATCGCCAAGCGGCTCGCCCGCGCCGGCCTTGCCTCGCGGCGCGATGCCGAGGATCTGATCGCGGCCGGCCGTGTCAAGGTCAACAACCGGGCTTTGACCTCGCCGGCCTTCAACGTCATGCCCGGCGACATCATCCATCTCGACGGCATGGAAATTCCGCCGATCGAGCGCACAAGGCTGTTCCTGTTCCACAAGCCGGCCGGAGTCGTCACCACCAACCGCGACCCCGAGGGCCGCAAGACCGTGTTCGACGTGCTGCCCGCCGAATTGCCGCGGCTGATGACCATCGGTCGGCTCGACATCAACACCGAAGGCCTGCTGCTGCTCACCAACGACGGCGGTCTGTCGCGCGTGCTCGAACTGCCTGCCACCGGCTGGCTGCGCCGTTACCGCGTGCGCGTTCATGGCAAGGTCGAGGAAAGCGTGCTTGCAGGCCTGCGTGAAGGCATTGCCGTCGATGGCGTCTTCTACGGCGCCATCGAGGCGACGCTCGACCGTGAGCAAGGCACCAACGCCTGGCTGACGATCGGCCTGCGCGAAGGCAAGAATCGGGAAGTGAAGAACATCCTCGGTTCGCTCGGCCTCGACGTGACGCGGCTGATCCGCATCTCCTACGGGCCGTTCCAGCTCGACGACCTCGCCGAAGGCCATGTGCTGGAGATCAAGGGCCGCGTCTTGCGCGACCAGCTCGGCGAACGCCTGATCGAGGATTCCGGCGCCAATTTCGACGCCGAGATCACCAAGCCGTTCTCCAACCAGCCGGTGCGGCGTGAGCGCGAAGTGGAGCCCGAACGGCCGAAATTCACCCGCGAGGGCGACCGCCGGCCGATCGGCGAGGGCGGTCTGATCAAGAACCGCAAGCGCCGCGAGGGCAGCCGCGACGAGGCGCTGGGCAAGCTGTCGACCAGCCCTGAAAGGGGTGCAAGGCCGGAAAAGAGCTTTGGCGAACGCGGCCCGAGGCCCGAGCGTAGCGAGTTTCGCGACAAGCCACGTGGCGATTTCGGCGACAAGCCGCGCAGTGGCTTCGGCGATAAACCCCGTGGCGCCTTTGGTGACAAACCGCGTGGCGGCAAAAAACCTGAGCGCGAGCAGCGGCCGATCGAGCCGCCGGGCCAGCGCAAGGCCAATGTCTGGATGGCGCCGGGCGCGCGCCCGATCGGCAAGGGCAGGGCGGAAGCCGATGCCGCCAAGGCGGCCGGCGCCAAGGCGCGCAAGGCCTCGTTCAAGCCGGCCTATGGCAAGCCGGCCTATGGCAAGCCGGGTGGCGCCAAGCCGTTCGGCAAGCCGCGCGGCGAGCGTCCGGATGGCGGTCGCGGCGGTGAGCGGCCGCGCAATGGTCCCAAGGGTCCCCGGACCAGATGAGACCCGGACTTAAATGAGAATCGTCGGCGGCCAGTTTCGCGGGCGTCCGCTGGCGACGCCGCGCGACCATGCCATCCGCCCGACCACCGACCGCGCCCGCGAGGCTGTCTTCAACGTGCTGGCGCACCGCTTCGCCGACAAGCTCGAGGGCGCGCGTGTGCTCGATCTGTTCGCCGGCACCGGCGCGCTCGGCCTCGAAGCGCTGTCGCGCGGCGCCTCCTATGGCGTCTTCATCGAGGAATCGGCGGAAGGGCGCGGCCTGATTCGCACCAATGTCGAAGCCTTTGGCCTCACCGGCCGCACCAAGATCTTTCGCCGCGACGCGACTGCCTTGGGCGAGGCCGGCACGGTTGCCGCCTTTGGCCTGATCTTCGCCGATCCGCCCTATGGCAAAGGTCTCGGCGAACGCGCGTTGCGTTCGGCCAAGGCAGGCGGCTGGCTGCTGCCCGGCGCGCTTTGCGTGGTCGAGGAAGCCGCCTCGGCGCCCTTCGAGGTTGGGCCTGAATTCTCGGTGGTCGATGAGCGCAACTACGGCGAGACGGTGATCCGGTTCATCGAGGCTGGGTAATTAGGCTCCCCCTTCTCCCTTTGTGGGGTGAGCAGCCGGTTCGCGAAGCGAATTCAGCGTGCCAGTGGCACGATGAAAGGCCGGCGAACGCCGGGACGCTGCGAAGCAGCGGGGACCCGGCAGGGTGGATCGGCCACCACCCGGCCCTTCGCATGGCTCAGGGCGTTCGAGGCTCGAAAAGCCAAGCAATTGGCTTTTCGTCCGCTACGCGGACCGCGTCTCACCCCACAAGGGGAGAAGGAAGAAACAGCGCCTTCAAAATGACGCACAATTCACTTTGCCTCGGTGGCTAACCTTGCCTATCGTCGCGCGATAACAAACCGGAGCCATTGATGACACCTCATACTGAATGGCTGCGGAGAGCGTTGCTCGCCACCGCGCTGACCGTGGCCGGCCCGGCACTTGCCGCAGATGACGGCAAGGTGGCGAACTTCCTGCTCGACAACGGCATGGAAGTGGTGGTCATCCCCGACCATCGTGCCCCGATCGTCACCCATATGGTGTGGTACAAGATCGGCAGCGCCGACGAACCGCCAGGCAAATCCGGCATCGCGCATTTCTTCGAACACCTGATGTTCAAGGCCACGACCAACCATGCCGCGGGCGAGTTCGACCGCGCCATTTCGGATATAGGTGGCTCCAACAACGCCTTCACTTCCTATGACTACACCGCCTTTCACGAGACGGTGACGCCCTCGGCGCTCGAACAGATGATGAGCTTCGAGGCCGACCGGATGCGCAACCTCATCTTGACCGACGAGGTCATCAAGACCGAGCGCGACGTGATCCTGGAAGAGCGCCGCTCGCGCATCGACAGCAACCCCGAGGCCGTGCTCGACGAGGAGGTCGACGCGACACTCTGGCAGAACCAGCCCTACCGCATTCCGGTGATCGGCTGGATGCAGGAGATGGAGCAGCTGAACCGCACCGATGCGGTTGCCTTCTATGACAAGTATTACCGCCCCAACAATGCCGTGCTGATCGTTGCCGGCGATGTCGAGCCGGACGCGGTGAAGGCGCTGGCCGAAAAGACCTATGGCAAGGTCTCGCGCGGCCCGGACCTGCCGCCGCGCATCCGCCCGGTCGAGCCCGAGCAGAACACCAGGCGCACGGTGACGCTCACCGATGCGCGCGTTTCGGTGCCGAGCTTTTCGACGCAGTGGGTGGTTCCGTCCTACCACACGGCAAAGCCCGGCGAGGCCGAGGCGCTCGACCTGCTGGGAGAGATCCTTGGCGGCGGCAGCCGCAGCCGGCTCTACCAGCAGCTGGTGGTCAAGCAGGGCATCGCATCGGGGACCGGCGCCTTCTTCCAGGGCACCATGCTCGACGCTACCAATTTCACCGTCTATGGCGCGCCGCGCGGCGACGCCAAACTGAGCGACGTCGAGGCGGCCGTCGACGCCGAGATCGCCCGCATCATCAAGGACGGCGTCACCGCCGACGAGCTGGAGAAGGCCAAGGCCCGTTACATCAGGGCCCTGATCTTCGCCCGCGACAAACAGGACGAGATGGCCAATCTCTACGGCGCCGAGCTCGCCACCGGCGGTAATGTGAAGGACATCGAGGAATGGCCGGACCGCATTCGCAAGGTCACCGCCGACGAGATCAAGGCGGTCGCCGCCCGCTATTTGCTGCTCGACCGTTCGACCACCGGCTATCTCTTGCCGCAGCAACAGGCGGGGAATTGATTTGATGGCGAACCAAGCTGCATTGGCTTCTCCCGTAGCGCGCGCCCTCCCTTCTCCCCTTGCGGGAGAAGGTGGATCGGCGCGCAGCGCCGAGACGGATGAGGGGTGGGTGAAGGATCGCCGTCGTCGCCAAGCTGGAACACCCCTCATCCGACCGAGCTTCACTCGGCCACCTTCTCCCACAAGGGGAGAAGGGAGAGCCTGGCGGGGAGAAGGTAAGGCGCTCCGTACCTTCACCACCCTGTTCCTCGCCATCCTCTTCCTCGTCCTGCCGGCACTTGCCGCGCGCGCGATGGACATCCAGCAGGTGACCTCGTCAAAGGGCATCAACGCCTGGCTGGTCGAGGATCACTCCATTCCGATCATCGCCATTCGCTTCGTCTTCGATGGTGGCTCGACGCAGGATCCGGCCGGCAAAGAGGGGCTGGTCAATCTGATGACCGGCCTGTTCGACGAGGGCGCCGGCGACCTCGACAGCGAGGCCTTTCAGACCAGGCTTGACGATGCCGGCGCCGAAATGAGCTTCGACGCGGCGCGCGACGGCACCTATGGCTCGATGCGCATGCTGGCCGAGCAGAAGGATGCGGCCTTCGACCTGCTCAGGCTGGCGGTCACCAGCCCGCGCTTCGACCAGGCGCCGATCGACCGCATCCGCTCCCAGATCCTGTCCGGCATCATCGCCAGTGAGCGCGACCCCAACACGGTCGCCCAGACCAAATGGCTGCGCGCCATCTATGGCGAACATCCCTACTCCCGGCCGGACCAGGGCACCAAAGACAGTATCGCCACCATCACCGCGGCGGATCTGGCTGCCTTCCACAAGGCCAATTTCGCCCGCAACGGCCTGCATGTTGCGGTGGTCGGCGACATCGACGCCGCGACGCTGAAACAGAAGCTCGATGACGTGTTCGGCGACCTGCCGGAAAAGCAGTTGCTGCGGCCGGTAGCCGATACTGAGCTGAATCTCGGCCAGCAGCTCGAGGTCGATTACGACCTGCCGCAGACCTCACTGCAGTTCGCCTATCCCGGCGTGAAACGCGATGCGCCGGATTTCTTCCCGGCGGTGCTGATGAACCAGATTCTCGGTGGCGGCACCTTCACCTCGCGCCTCTATGACGAGGTGCGCGAAAAGCGTGGCCTTGCCTATAGCGTCGATTCCAACCTGGTCGATCACCAGCATTCCAATGCGTTGATCATCACCACGGCGACGCGTTCGGACCGCGCGGCCGAGACGCTCGCCATCGTCAAGGACGTGGTCAGGAAGATGGCCGAGGAGGGGCCGACAGAGGCCGAACTGGACGCGACCAAGAAATACATGGTCGGCTCCTACGCCATCAGCAATCTGGATTCCTCCAGCGCCATTGCATCGACGCTGGTGGAATTGCAGCTCGACCATCTCGGCATCGACTACGTGCAGCGCCGTTCGGCGCTCATCAACGGCGTGACGCTCGATCAGGTCAAGGCAGCGGCGAAGAAGTTGCTGACGCCAGCCCCTGCGATCATGAGCATCGGCCCGAAGCTGGAGGCCAAATGACGGCGCCCACTTTCGGGATCGCCTTTGGCGGCGGCGGCGCTCGCGGCCTTGCCCACATCCACATCGTCGAAGCGCTGGACGAACTCGGCATCAAGCCGGTGGCCATCGCCGGCTCCTCGATCGGCGCCATCATGGGCGCCGGCATGGCCTCGGGCATGAGCGGCAAGGACATCGAGGACTATGCCCGCTCGATCCTTGGCCGCCGTGCCGAGGTCGCCGCGCGCATGTGGCGCTCGCGGCCAGGCACCATCGCCGAGGCCATGCAGGGCGGCATCCGCGTCGGCCAGTTCAACATCGAGCGCATCTTGAAGGCCTTCTTGCCCGAAGCCATTCCCGAAACCTTCGCCGACCTTCAGATCCCGCTCAAGGTGACGGCGACCGACTATTTCGGCCACAAGCTCGCCGTCTTCGACGATGGCGACCTGCATTCGGCGCTCGCCGCCTCGGCCGCCATTCCCGCCGTGTTCCGCCCGGTGACGCGCGACGACCGCGTGCTGATCGACGGCGGCATCTACAATCCGGTGCCGTTCGACCTGATCGAAAACGCCGCCGACATCATCATCGCCATCGATGTCGTCGGTGCGCCGAGCGAGGCCGAGCGCAAGCACCCGACCACCGTCGACCTGATGTACGGCGCCACGCAATTGATGATGCAGTCGATCATCGCCCACAAGCTGAAGCAGGGGCCGCCCGACATCCTGATCCGCCCCAACGTGTCGAAGTACCGCGTGCTCGATTTCATGAAGATCGACGCGCTGATGGCCGAGACGCTGGAGATCAAGGACGAGCTGAAGCGCGAGGTGGAAAGGGTGGTCGAGGCGCGTGCCAAGGGCAAGCGAGGGAAGAAGGCCGGTTGAGGCTGACATCTCCCCCCTTGAGGGGGGAGATGTCGCCGAAGGCGACAGAGGGGGTCGTCTCGTGTGAAGCGCCAACCTCATCGGTCGCAAGGAGGTCGCATCCAGTCGGACCGACCCCCTCTGGCCTGCCGGCCATCTCCCCCTCAAGGGGGGAGATCAGCCTTCACCTTCCCCGCCGCATATTCCAGCGCCACCACGCCATTGCTGAACGTCATGGCTGAGATCGGCTCCAGCGCCACCGGCATGTCGGTCGGAAACAGCTTCTTGCCCTCGCCGACAGTGCCGGGGTAGCTCAGCAGCCTGACGCGGTCGACCAGGCCGTGGCGCAGCAGCTCCTGCGCGACGCTGAGGCTGCCATGCACATAGATGTTGCCGCCACTGCCTTGCTTCAGCTTGCTCACTGCTTCCGGCAAGGAACCCGTAAGCAATTCCACCGGCTTCCAGTCCAACGCCTCCAGGCTGGTCGAGGCGACATATTTCGGCAGCGCATTGAACCGGTCGGCGAAGTCGCCGGTTTCGCTCGGCCATGAGCCGGCAAAGATCTCATAGGTCGTGCGCCCCAACAGCATGGCGCCGCTATCGGCAAGCTCATCCTCCTTGAACCTTTGCATTTCATCGTTCCAGGTCACTTTGGGCAGCTTCTCGACCTCGGCAATGCCGTCGACACTGATGAATTCGGTGACGATGAGTTTTCGCATGGCGTTCTCCTTTCTGTTCAGAGGACGGATGGCGCGCGCCTTTTGCGACACGCCGCGGCAAAAATACGCCGCACTTGTTGGGCCGTGCTGAGCGTGCAACGCGCCTTCAAAGTCCCGCCATGGGAAAAAAACCTCTCGCTGGGCCGGATGCATGGATCAACATGACTATCCAAGCTTGGCCGGGCAGGGGGCTTCCCCAACGGAACAAGCGGATGTAGAAGGGAACATTAGCAAATCGTTAAGTATAGAATTTGGAGAGAGTGCGAAGGGTGTTAGGTCATGAACCTCAAGAGTCTGATGAAGCGTGCTGCGAATTCCGACAAAGCATTTGCGAAGATCGAAGCCGAGTTGGCGGATGCGATCGATGAGTGTCTTGAACTGGACGATCTGTCGCCGCCGCAAGACGGCCCTGTTCCCGACGAGAACCTTGCCGCAAACAATGAGCGCTTGCAGCCTGAGGACAGTTCCCGGGCTGACGACGGCACAACGCCGGCCGAGAGCGCACGGCGGCTGACGCCGCATGCGCAAAGCCGGCTGGCCGCATTGAGCGCGGTGGATGGGCTCTTTCACAATGCGCAGGACTATCTGGACGAGATCAACGCGAAACTTTCGGAAATATCCAATTCGCACAATCTCACCCGCGACTACCTGAACCTCCTGCACGGCGACGTTCTTCGCGCCAACGAGCTGGAGTTGGCAACCATCGACCTGACCGCGCATCAGGGAGCGTTGTCGGAACAGCTCCACGACGCAACCAGGAAGCAGCGCGAGCGCGAAGCTGCCTTCGAGGTCCTGAAGCAGCGCGAGGCAAGCCTGGTCCAGGACCGGGAGACACTTCGCGAGGCACTTGCGGCGGTAAGGCTGGAACTCGTGAAGTCAGCCAATGCAAGCGCCAAGCGCGAGGCCGAGTTCGGCGACATCGTCAAGGCGCTGACGGCCAAGACGGTCGAAGCCAACAGACGGGCGCGCGAAAACAAGCTGCTGCGCGAAAAGCATGTCAGCCTGGCGATGGATGTCGACACGGCGCGCAAGCGTGAAACCAGAGCGCGCCACAGGCTGGACGAGCTTTCGGCGATCCACACCACCGAGGTGGCGCGGCTTGCGGAACTGCTGGCGGCACTCGGCAAGAGCGAGAAGGAGGAACTGCGGTTGCAGAGATCGCTCGAGCAGGCGCAGACCAAGCTGGCGGAAATGACTGAAGCGGCTTCCATGATGGAAGCCGACACGCAGGCCGAACTCGCCCGCAACCAGCTGGAGACAAGCGGCTTGCGTTCCGAGATCCAGAGCCTGCAATCGAGGCTGGAACTGGCCTCGAACGAGAGCAGCGCGGCCTCAGCCGAGGCCGCCAGGCTCAAGGCTCAATGGGCCGACGCCGTTGCTGAAAAGCAGGTCGCGGACGAAAGGCTGGCTGCTCTGATGAAGGAGAGCGAAAGCGACAAGATGAGCCTTTCGACCGCGAACGCCGATCTATCGCAGCTTTCGCTGCTGCACGCCTCCGAACGGATGGAGTTGGATGTCCAGCGGCAGGAATGCGAGGAACTGCGAGCCGAGGTCGCGGCTCTCAATGCCCGCGTCAAGGAACTGTTGCCATTTGAGCGCCTGCACAAGGTTGCCAGCGCCAAGCCGCGCGAAGGCGTCGTGGTAGAAATCAACGGCCCGGTGGCGGGAGCCGCCCGCGCCGTAAGCCGCCGCCGCACGCGCCGCAACCTGCGCGCCACGCCGTAGCGGCGTTGCCACGGCGGCTGACAGCATTGCAAGGACGGGTCCTGCAGCTAGGTCAGACCCGAAAGAGGGTCTTGATCGCGCGGCGCTCGTCCATTGCGCGGTAGCCTTCGCCGACATCGGCCAGTTCCAGATCGAACACCTTGCCGGGGTTAATCCGACGCTCGAGCACAAGGTCCATCAGGTCCGGCAGGAAGCGACGCACCGGGGCCGGGCCGCCAAGCAGGCTCTTCTGCGCGAAGAACAACTGCTGCCCGTCGAACTCGACGCCGTGCGGGACGCCTACATAGCCGATCGAGCCGCCCGGCCGTGTGCTGTTCAAGGCCTGCATCATCGATTCTTTGGTGCCGACGCATTCCAGAACTGATTCGGGGCCGACGCCCTTGGTCAATTCCTTGATCCGCGCCACGCCCTCGTCGCCGGGCTCCGAGATCATGTCGGTCGCGCCGTATTCGAGCGCCAGATCCTGCCGTGTCTTGTGACGACTCATCGCGATGATGCGCTCGGCCCCCATCTGCTTTGCCGACAGCACGGCCATCAGCCCAACCGCACCGTCGCCGACGACGACAACCGTCGAGCCAGGTTGCGCCCGCGCGGCACTGGCCGCAAACCAGCCCGTGCCAAGCACGTCCGACGTCGCCAGCAGGCTATCCCAACCGTCGCCAGACTTCGCCCGCATTCGCGTTGCTGCTTGAAGCACTGCGCTACCGACAGTAGGCAAGAAATTGCTGGGCCTACCGAAACCCGGGCATGTCCATGGCCTCTTGCAATGGCCGAATCCTTCGCTTAATCTCACGTTGAGAAAACCTTTTCCCAACCGCGCTTTTGCTCACTGCCCTCGCCAGTCGGCAATGAGCAAGGCGATAAGAGAAAACCTTTTCCCAACTAAGGAATCCGCGTCGCAAAATGGTTTCCGATGCCGCGCCTGCGCCCGCCAAGACCCCCGTCACCCTGCGTGAGGTAGCGTCCGCCGCCGGCGTCAGCGTGGCGACGGCGTCGAAGGCACTGAACGGGCAGGGGCGCATGACGGCACGGACGCGCGAGCGCATTCGTGAGACGGCTCAGCGGCTCGGGTTCCGGCCGAACAGCCTGGCACAGAGCCTGTTGCGCAAGCGCTCCTTCACCGTCGGGCTGCTGACCAATGATACCTATGGACGCTTCTCGCTGCCGCTGATGGCTGGCGTTTCCGATGCGCTGGTCGATGCCGGCGTCTCGGTGTTCCTGTGCAATGTCGAGGACGACCAGCGGCTCGGCCAGCTGCATGTCGAGGCCATGCTCGACAAGCGCGTCGACGGCATCATCGCCACCGGCAAGCGCATCGACCGCCACCTGCCGGTCGACCTCGCCAATCTGCGCATCCCGGTGATCTACGCCTTTACCCAGCCCGATCCCGACGCCATCGGCTTCGTCTCCGACGATGCCGGCGGCGCGCGGCTGGCGGTCGAGCAGTTTTGCGTGCTTGGGCGCCGGCGCATCGCCCATGTCAGCGGTCCTGCGAGCTTCGCCGTGGTGCATGAGCGGGCGCGTGCCTATCGCGAGGTGCTGACCGAGCATAGCCTGCCGGTTGCCGAGCCGCTGCTCGGGCACTGGTCGGAGGCCTGGGGGCACGAGGCGGTCGCAAGACTGTTCGACGGCAAGGCGGGCAGGGGGGAGAAACCCGACGCCGTCTTCTGCGGCAACGACCAGATCGCGCGCGGCGTCATCGATGCGCTGCGCGAGCGCGGCATCGGCGTGCCCGGCGATGTCGGCGTCATCGGCTTCGACAATTGGGAGATCGTGGCGGAAGCGACGCGGCCGCCGCTGACTTCGGTCGACATGAACCTTTCAGCGCTTGGCCGCGAGGCCGGGCTTGCGCTGCTTTCGCTCGTCGGCGGCCAACCGGCCGCGCCGGGCATCCGAAAACTGCCGTGCCGGCTGGTGGTGCGTCAGTCATGCGGCCGTCCACCAGGCGGCTAGGAGAACGCGCGGCGCGATCTGGGAGAGCGCCGCAATAGGGAGGAGAACAGAACCATGAGGAGGAAAACCATGAAGACCAGGATTGCCGGGCTTGCCTTTGCCGCGAGTATTTTCGCTATGCCCGCCATGGCCGCCGACACGGCCAATATCTGGGTGCGTGCCGACGGCTCGAATTTCATGCCGCGCATCGTCGATGCCTTCAACAAGGCGCATGAGAACCAGATCAAGCTCGACATCATCCCCAATGCCGAGATCATTCCGAAATATGGCGCCGCGGCCGCCGGCGGCACTGCGCCCGACGCGCTGTCACTTGACCTGATCTACACACCGGCCTTTTCCGCCGCCGGCCAGCTGGAAGACATCACTGACTGGGCGAAGTCGCTGCCCTATTTCGCCAGCCTGTCGCCGGCGCACGTCAAGACCGGCACCTACAAGGGCCGCATCTACGGCCTGCCGTTCTCGGCTGATAGCTCGGTGCTGATCTGGAACAAGAAGCTGTTCAAGCAGGCCGGGCTCGACCCTGAAAAGGGTCCGGCCAACTGGGCCGAAATCGAAGCCGACGCCGAGAAGGTCAACGCGCTCGGAGGCGACATCAAGGGCTTCTATTTCTCCGGCAATTGCGGCGGCTGCAACATCTTCACCTTCACGCCGCTGATCTGGGCCTCGGGCGGCGACATCCTGGCTGAGGACGGCGCCAAGGCGACGCTGGACAGCCCGCAATTGCGCGGCGCCATCGACCTCTACCGGTCGATGGTCAAGAAGGATCTGGTGCCGGCGGGCGCGCAGACCGACACCGGTTCCAACTTCTTTGCCGCCTTTGCCGCCGGCAATATCGGCATCTCGCCCTCCGGCGCCTTCGCCATCGGCGCGCTCAACACGCAGTATCCTGATGTCGATTACGGCGTCACCTTTCTGCCGGGCAAGGATGGCGGCTGGTCATCCTTCGCCGGCGGCGACAATTTCGTCGTGACCAAGGGCACCACAAAGCTCGCCGTGGTGAAGGAGTTTCTCGACTTCGCCTATTCGCTCGAGGGCCAGACCATCCTCGCCAAATACGGCAGCCTGCCGGTGCGCGGCGACATCGCCAAGGAGGCGCTGAAGGATCTCGACCCGCGCTACCAGATCGCCGCCGAGGCGATGGCCAAGGGCCGCACACCCTATTCGGTGGTGTTCAACGATTTGATCAACTCCGCCAACGGCCCGTGGACGCAGATGGTCAACGAAGTCTTCTTCGGCGACGATGTCGACGGCGCGATCGCGAACGCCCAGGAGACCATGCAGTCGATCATCGACCAGGCGCCGCAGAAATAGCGCCGCCCTCAACCTCCCCCTTGAGGGGAGGTCGGACCCGAAGGGTCCGGGTGGGGTCGCCTGCGAAGTGCTCGGCCTTTCTGTCGGCGCACTGCGCAGAGGACCCCACCCCCGGCCTTCGGCCGGACCCTCCCCTCGAGGGGGAGGGGGACGCCGCAACTGGAGCATCGCATGACCACCATCGCAGCAACCTCCGCCCCGGCGCGCCCGCGAAAACTGGTCGGCGCCGGGCGCCGGCAGTGGATCGGCTTGCTCTATGTCGCGCCGGCCGTGGCGCTGGTCGTCGTGTTCTTCATCATCCCGCTCGGCATGACGGCGTGGATGTCGTTGCACAACTGGCCGCTGATGGGCGAGCACAGCTACATCGGTCTCGATAATTATTGGGCGATCCTGCACGACACCAGGTTCTGGAATGCGCTGCGCTTCACCGGCCTCTACACGGTGGTGGTGACGATCGCGATCTTCGCCGTCGCCTTTCCGCTGGCGCTGTTCATCGAGCGTCCACGGCGGCTCACCGGCTTCTACCGCACGTCCTTCTTCATGCCGGCTGTTATCGGCTTCGCTTCGGCGAGCCTGCTCTGGTCGTGGCTTTTGAATGTCGATTCCGGCCTGTTCAGTCCGGCCGCCTTCGACCTCGGCCTCACCGGGAAGAAATTCAACCTTCTGGCCACCTTCCAGCCGGCCTTCTGGTCGATCATCGCCATGGTCGTGTGGAAGGTGGCGGGCTTCACCATGATCATCCTGATGACCGGCCTGCAGTCGATCCCGACCGATCTGCAGGAGGCGGCGATGATCGATGGGGCAGGGCCGTTCGCGCGCTTTCGCGCCATCACGCTGCCGCTGATGCGCCGCACCCTGGCGCTGGCGCTGATCCTGTCGGTCGCCGGCTCCATCCTCGCCTTCGACCAGTTCTACATCATCCTGCGCGGCGGTCCGCGCAATCAGACGCTGACCGCCGTCTACTGGATATTCAACCAGTCCTTCGTATCGTTCAAGCTGGGCTATGGCGCCGCGCTGTCGATGATCCTGCTCGCCATCCTGGTCGCGCTCAGCACGTTCCAGCTCTGGCTGCTGCGCAAGCCCGAGGGGGTCGACTGATGGCGCAGGCAAGAAGCCGTAACAGCCGCTTGCGCCTCGGCATCGCCGAGCACGCGACCGGCATGATCGCCTCGGTGCTGTTCCTGGCACCGATCGTCTGGACGGTGCTGTCGGCCTTCAAGCCGTCGCAAGAGGCGCGCCTGCCGCCGCTGCCGCCTTGGCCGACCACCGGTTTTTCGGTCGAAAATTACGGCACGCTCAACACTTTCGGCGACGGGCTGTGGCTGCCGGCGCAAAACAGCCTCTATGTCTCCGTCATGACGGTGGTGTTTTCCGTCATCGTCAGCGTGCTTGCCGGCTACGGCTTCTCGCGCTTCCGCTTTCCGTTCAAGGACCTGCTCTTCGTCGTCATCCTGTCGACGATCATGATCCCGTTCCAGTCGATCCTGACGCCGATCTTCCTGGTGCTTACCAAGGTCGGCCTGCACAACACGCTGACCGGGCTGGTCTGCGTCTATGTCACGCTGCAGCTGCCGTTCTCGATCTTCATGATGCGCAACGCCTTCGACGCGGTGCCGCGCGAGATCGAGGAGGCCGCCCGCATGGACGGTGCCAACAATCTCACCATGCTGCTGAAGGTGATGCTGCCTTTGGTCTGGCCCGGCATCGTCACCATCGCGCTGTTCGCGTTCCTCGGCGCCTGGAACGAGTTCCTGGCCGCCCTCGTGCTGATGACCGACCAGTCCAAATTCACGCTGCCGATCATGATGACCGCACTTCAATCCGGCCGCTTCGGCGCCATCGACTGGGGCGCCGTGCAGGCCGGCGTCACCGTGATGATGGTGCCTTGTCTGATCCTCTTCCTGTTGCTGCAGCGCTTCTACATACGCGGCCTGATGGCCGGCGCCGTGAAATGACCCGCGGTGAAATGACAATGACGAAATCGAACGGAGCCAGCCGATGACCGCACACAAATCCGCCGCCCGGAAGACGGGAAAACTGAGCCTCGCCTTCCGCCCGCTGCCGGTGCCGCAGGTCGATGTGCGCGGCTTCTGGGGCGACCGCGTCGATGCGGTTGCCTCGCGCACCGCCGACATCCTCTACGAGCGCTGCGTCGAAGCCCGCATGCTGGAGCAGATCGATCCGGACCGGCCGTCGCCCGGTCTCGTCATCCCATTCCATTCGCCGTCGCCCGACGAGGCGGCCACGCCCGGCTTCACCGGCTCGACGGTGACAACGCAGATGTTCTGGGATTCCGACTGGGGCAAGACCATCGAGACCGCCGCCTATTCGCTCTACCGCCGCCGCAACGACCGGCTGGAGAAAAACATCGACGCCGTCATCGACATGTACGAAAAGCTGCAGCAGCCCGACGGCTATCTGTCCTCCTGGTACCAGCGCATCCAGCCTGGCCTGCGCTGGACCAATTTGCGCGACTGCCACGAGCTCTACTGCGCCGGTCATCTGATCGAGGGCGCGGTCGCCTATTTCCAGGCCACCGGCAAGCGCAAGCTGCTCGACATCCTATGCCGCTATGCCGACCATATCGCCGACAGGTTCGGGCCAGAGCCCGGTAAGCAGAAGGGCTATTGCGGCCATGAGGAGATCGAGTTGGCGCTGGTCAAGCTGGCGCGAGCGACCGGCCAGCGGAAATACATGGAGCTGGCGAAATACTTCATCGACCAGCGCGGCGTTGAGCCGCATTATTTCGACGAGGAGGCGCGTGCGCGCGGCGCCGACCCGAAGGCCTATCATTTCAAGACCTACGAATACAATCAGTCGCACAGGCCGGTGCGCGAGCAGGACAAGGTCGTCGGTCACGCGGTCAGGGCGATGTACCTATATTCCGGCATGGCCGACATCGCCACCGAATATGGCGACGATACGCTGCGGGCGGCGCTCGACCGGCTCTGGGATGATCTCACCACCAAGAGCCTCTACGTCACCGGCGGCATCGGGCCGTCGGCCCATAATGAGGGCTTCACCAGCGATTACGACCTGCCCAACGAAACCGCCTATGCCGAGACCTGTGCCTCGGTCGGGCTGGTGTTCTGGGCCAGCCGCATGCTCGGCATGGGTCCCAACGCCCGCTACGCCGACATGATGGAGCGGGCGCTCTACAACGGCTCGATCTCCGGCCTGTCGCTCGACGGCTCGCTGTTCTTCTACGAGAACCCGCTGGAAAGCCGGGGCAAGCACAATCGCTGGAAATGGCACCGCTGCCCCTGCTGCCCGCCCAATATCGGCCGCATGGTGGCGTCGATCGGCAGCTATTTCTACGGCCTGGCCGACGATGCGCTGGCCGTCCACCTCTATGGCGACTCGACGGCGCGTTTCGACATCGCGGGCACGCCGGTCAGCATCGTCCAGACCAGCAACTATCCCTGGGACGGCGCGGTCTCGATCCGGGTCGAGCCGGATGCGCCCGTTGAGTTCACGCTGCATCTGCGCGTGCCGTCCTGGTGCCGCAAGGCGACGCTGAAGGTCAACGGCGCGCCTGTCGACCTCGATGCCGCGTCGAACGATGGCTACGCGGCGATCCGGCGCGAGTGGCAAAAGGGCGACCGTGTCGAGCTCGACCTCGACATGTCGATCTCGCGTCTGTTCGCCAACCCGCAGGTGCGCCAGGACATCGGCCGCGTAGCGCTCGCGCGCGGCCCGTTGATCTACTGCGTCGAAGAGACCGACAATGCCGGCCAACTGCACCGCATCACCTTGCCGCGCACGGCTGAGATCGAGGCGCATCCCGAACCGAACCTTCTCGGCGGCGTCGTCACCCTCTCGGCCATCGGCAGCAGGGCCGAGGCGGAGAACTGGGGCACCGCTCTCTATCGCACCGAGGCGCCAGCCGTCGAGCAGGCGAAGCTCAAGGCCGTCCCTTATTACGCCTGGGACAATCGTGACCCCGGCGAGATGGTGGTGTGGTTGCGCGACGGGTGAGTTACAAACTCACGAAAGCCGTTAGCGGCAGATGATCAGACGCAACCCGCGATAGCGGCGTATCATGGGCTTCCACCGACGAGACCATGCCGTGCCGGTTGGCCATGATCCGGTCGAGCGCCAGCACCGGCAGGCCCGAGGGGAAAGTCGGCACGGCCGGCGGCGTGGCGAAGGTGGTGTGCAGCGTCTTCAGCGCCGAGCGGTTGCCCAGCCGCCATTCATTGAGGTCGCCGAGCAGCAAGGTCGGCCTTTCATCCTGGCTGCTCATAATGTCGAGCACGACGCGGGCCTGCTCGGAGCGCGAGCGGCGCAGCAGGCCGAGATGCGCGGCAATGACGCGCAGCGTGCGTGTTTCGTCGAGGTCGATCTCAGCCACCAGCGCGCCGCGCGGCTCCAGCCCCGGCAGCTTGATCTGATGCACGTCACGCACCGTGCCGCGCTTGAACAACAGAACGTTGCCGCGCCAGCCATGGCCCTTGCCGTTTCCCGAAACCGGCACCGGCACCAGCCCGGTTTCGTGTTCGATCCGGGCAAGATCGAGCAGCCCGGCGCGATCGCCAAACCGGTTGTCGGCCTCTTGCAAAGCAATGACGTCGGGGCCGATCTCGCGGATGACGCGGGCGGTCCGCTCGGGGTCGAACCGGCGGTCGGTGCCAATGCATTTGTGAACATTGTAGGAGGCGACCACCATCTCAGCGCCATCAACCCGCTTGCGCGGCGTCGCGTTCGCCTTGCGCGCTTTCCTGCCGCGGATCGACAGGAGCACGGTTTCGGGGAGGCTGCGTCCGTTTATGTCCATGGGCCTGCTGTTCAATCTGTACTGATTCTAAAGATAGGGCGATCCCAGCCATAGCAACCGGTCAAAGACACGGATGACAAATGACCGCGCTTTCAGGGTTGCGAGTGTGACGGGTTTGGCGGAAGCGATTGCCGATCCGATGCGTGCTTCGATCTCGGTGGCAAAGCCTGCATCCAGCACCTCCAGGTCGATTTCGAAATTCAGCCGCAGCGACCGGGCGTCGAGGTTGGAGGAGCCGACATAGGCCCATACGCCATCGACCGACAGCAGCTTCGAATGGTCGAACGACCCTTCGTGGCGCCAGACACGGCAATAATGCTTCAGCACCTGGTCGTATTGCGCCGTCATGGCACGGCCGACCAGGAAGAGGTTGTTGACCGCCGGCACGACGATATCGATCTCGACGCCGCGCCGGGCGGCCGTGGTCAGCGCGCTGATGAATTCCCGGTCCGGCAGGAAATAGGGCGACATGATGCGGATCGATTTGCGGGCGACGGAAAATGCGCCCATCAGCAATTTGTGGTTGGTTTCGATGCTGGCGTCCGGCCCCGACGCCACGGCCCGCACCAGGATCGGCTGATCGGGCGGCGGCGAGGGTTTTTCGACGTGCCAGACCTCGTCCTTGAGGGCCTCGTTGCCGGCAAAGCGCCAGTCCTCGGCGGCAACCGCAAACAGGTCGGCCACGACCGGTCCAGTGACCTGGAAATGCGTATCCGCCGAACTGGCGGTTCCCGCGAATTCGGCCGAGAATCCCTTGCGGATGTTCATGCCTCCCGTGAATGCGACCGCACCGTCGACGATCAGGATCTTCCTGTGCGTTCTGAGGTTCGCATAGGGAAGTCTCAGGCCCATGACGATGTTGCCGTTGAAGAGGTCGACGGTGACGCCGGCTTCCCGGAGAGTCGTCAGGATGCTGGGCACGGAGTAGCGCACGCCGACGGCATCGATCAGCACGCGCACGGTGACGCCGCGCCGAACCGCGCCGGCAAGCGATTCGACGAACACCTGCCCGATCTCGTCATTGTCGAAGATGTAGGTCTCGAGCAGGACGCTGCGCTGTGCCTCGTCGATCGCCTTGCACATGGCCGCGTAAGCATCGTCGCCCGTCCTCAGCATGGTGATTGCGTTTCCCGAAAGCAGGCCGCGTCGCGCCACCCTGTCGCCCAATGTCTTCAGGCCGGCAAAGCGTTGGCCGAATTCGGCTGAGATCAGCGCTTCGAGCGCAATGTCGCGGTCGTGTTTGGCCGTCTCGGCTTCGCCCGCCACGGGCCTCATGGCGCTGATCGTGGCGCGGCGGATGCGGTTGATGCCGGCGATGGCGTAGATGATTGCGCCCAGGAACGGCGACAAAATCATTACGCCCACCCAGCCGGTGGCGGCGCGGACGTCTTCCTTCGTCATGATGGCGTGGACGATGCCGATAGCGGCCATCAGCATCGGAATGATCACGAGGATCAGAGGCCAGTAGGTCACAAAGGTCTGCCACATCGCCAGGACTATCGAGCCAGTGGCCGCAGAAGGCAATGCAAGGGATTGACGAGGACTGGGCTTGGCGCCTCAGTCCTTCGCCCGCTCCACATAGGAGCCATCCGCCGTCATCACCACCACGCGGGTGCCGGCGCTGATGTGCGGGGGGACTGCGGTGCGCACGCCGTTGGACAGCACGGCCGGCTTGTAGGACGACGAGGCCGTCTGGCCCTTGGTCACCGGCTCGGTCTCGACCACCTCGAAGGTGGCGCGCTGCGGCAGCACGAGGGCAATGGCGATGCCGTTGAACTGCGAAATCTGCACCGCCATGCCTTCGAGCAGATAGGGCGCCATGTCGCCGACGACGCTTTCCGACACCGCGACCTGGTCGTAGCTCTCCGGGTTCATGAAATGATAGCCTTCGCTATCGGCGTAGAGGAAGGTGTGCTCGCGGTCCTCGACATAGGCGCGCTCGACCTGCTCGGTGGTGCGGTAGCGCTCCGAAACCTTCACCCCGTCGGAGATGCGGCGCATGTCGAGCTGGGTGACCGGCGTGCCCTTGCCAGGGTGGATGTTTTCGGCAAAGAGGATCACGTAAAGCTTGCCGTCCTTGTCGACGACGTTGCCTTTACGCAGGGAACTGGCGATGACCTTCACCACGGTTTTCAATCCTAGACTTCGTTGGCCTGAAACGATTGTTCGGCGCAAATCGGCTGCGAGAGCCGTCGCCGTAGCGCATCTTGGCGCGAACCGCCAGCCCTGTCAGCAATTCCGTTGCCCGGCAAAGCCATGACCGAGGCCTCGCCCTGGTGGACGCCGGATGTTCACGCCGACCGCCGGCCGCGGCTGATCGCCCGCAACGCCATCGCGGCCGCGATGCGTGACTGGTTTGGCGAGCGCGATTTCATCGAGGTCGAGACGGCGGCCCTGCAGATATCGCCCGGCAATGAGGCGCATCTTTCGGCTTTCGCCACCGAGGCAATTGCTTCTGACGGGGAGCGCCGGCCGCTTTATCTCCACACCTCGCCGGAATTCGCCTGCAAGAAGCTGCTCGCCGCCGGCGAACAGCGCATTTTCAGTCTGGGTGCGGTCTGGCGCAACCGCGAGCGTGGCCCCTTGCACCATCCGGAATTCACCATGCTCGAATGGTATCGGGTGGGCGAAACCTATGAGAGCCTAATGGCCGATTGCGCCGAGCTGCTCAAGCTGGCGGCCGAGCGGGTCGGCGCCAAAACCTTTCGCTTTCGCGGCCGCGAGGCCGATCCATTTGCCGAGCCGGAACGGCTGAGCGTGGCCGAAGCTTTTCAACGCCATGCCGGCATCGATCTTCTCGCCACGGTGGCGGCTGATGGCAGCACCGACCGGGACGCGCTCCATCAAGCCCTGGTCGAGGCCGGCCTGCGTACGGCGCAGGATGACAATTGGGCGGACCTGTTCAGTCGAGTGATGGTCGAAAAGGTTGAGCCGATACTGGGGCAGGGGCGCGCCACCATCCTATACGGCTATCCGATCTCGGAGGCAGCCCTTGCCCGGCGGAGCGCCGACGACCCGCGCGTTGCCGAGCGCTTCGAGCTCTATTGCTGTGGCGTCGAGCTCGCCAACGCCTTCGGCGAACTCACCGATGCTGCCGAGCAGCGACGGCGCTTCGCCGCCGAGATGGACGAGAAGGAGCGCGTCTATGGCGAGCGCTATCCGCTGGACGAGGATTTTCTCGCGGCGCTGGCCACCATGCCGCAGGCCAGCGGCTCGGCGCTCGGCTTTGACCGGCTGGTGATGCTGGCGACGGGGGCGACCAGGGTCGACGATGTGATCTGGACGCCGGTCGCCTAAGAGGCGGGCGGGAGCGGCTATACGCCTCCGCGGCCGCTTTTGGCTGCCGTGGCGCCAGCAGGTTGGCGACGAAAAGCGGGACTATCGAATCTCCACGTTCGTCCTGAAATGGATGCGATCCGGTTAGGCTGGAATCCGTGGACAATAAATTAAATCAACTTGATCTCTTAAAGCTGAGTTCCGTGGAAAGGTTGCTGCTTCGAGAAGTTCGGAGCCGCCTCCGCGCAGTGGGGCTTACCATCACCACCGCCTTGGCCTGCGAGCGCGGCGCCGTGGATGGGCTTTGCGGTCTGCTCGGGCGCTATGCCGCAGCGGCGCAATTGCCCATGCGCCATTGCACAAGCCGCATCGGGACAATAGATGGTGCAGCAGCCGCTACTGCCCGGCGCGGCTTGAAGCCAGGACCATGCGCATGACCGATACATCAGAGGCAGCGAAATTGACCGACCGCGTCGCGGCTCTGGTCGAGGCTGCCAGGCGGGCCGGCGCCGACGCCGCAGATGCGGTTGCCGTGCGCGGCCGCTCGACCGGCGTGTCGGTGCGGCTGGGCAAGGTCGAGAGTACCGAGGCCTCCGAGGGCGACGATGTCTCGTTGCGCGTCTTTGTCGGCAACCGGGTGGCGAGCGTATCGGCGACGGCGGCATCGGACCCCAAGGCGTTGGCCGAGCGCGCCGTGGCGATGGCGAAAGTCTCGCCGGAGGATCCCTACCAGGGTCTTGCCGATCCGGCTTTGCTCGTCGGCAAGGTGCGCGATCTCGATCTGTTCGACGCCACCGAGGTTTCGGCCGATCAGTTGAAGGAAGCGGCCCTGGCTGCCGAGGAAGCAGCCCTTGCCGTAAAAGGCGTCACCAATTCGGCCGGCAGCGGCGCCAGCGCCGGGCTGGGCGGGCTGGTGCTCGCGACGTCGAACGGCTTTGTCGGCCACTATGTCGCCTCGCGCTTTTCGCGCTCGGCCAGCGTCATTGCGGGCGAGGGCACCGGAATGGAGCGCGATTACGAATATTCCTCGCACCAGCATTTTTCCGATCTCGACGCCCCCGAACTGATTGGCCGCAAGGCCGGCGAGCGCGCCGTGCGCCGCCTCGGTGCCCGCAAGGCCGCGACCGGGCCGGTCGATGTCGTCTTCGATCCGCGCGTCGCACGCGGCATTGCCGGCCATCTCGCCGGCGCCATCAACGGCGCTTCGGTAGCGCGCAAGACCAGTTTTTTGCGCGAGATGATGGGCAAGCAGGTCGCCTCGGCTGACATCACCGTGACCGACGAGCCGCTGCGGCGCCGCGGCCAGGCCTCGCGGCCATTCGACGGCGAAGGCGTCGAGGGCGAAAAGCTGCTGATGGTCGAAAACGGCGTGCTGAAGCACTGGTTCCTGTCGACGTCCGCGGCGCGAGAACTGGGCCTTGTCACCAACGGACGCGGTGCGCGCAGCGGCTCGTCGGTGTCGCCGTCATCGACCAATCTCGCCATCGAGCCGGGCGACAGGACGCCGGAAGATCTGATCAAGTCGCTGAAATCAGGCTTTTACGTCACCGAAGTGTTCGGCCAGGGCGTCGACATGGTCACAGGCGAATACAGCCGCGGCGCGTCCGGCTTCTGGATCGACAATGGCGAGCTTGCCTATCCGGTGGCCGAGGTGACCATCGCCTCCAATCTGAAGACGATGTTCCTCAACATGGTGCCGGCGAGCGACCTCGACCGCAATTTCGGCACCGCCGCACCGACGCTGCTGATCGAAGGCATGACCCTTGCCGGCGCGTGACCCGGTCATATCGGCTGCAGAAGACCTTGAGCTTTTGCGCGACGCCGCCCGCGAGGCCGGTGCGATCGCTATGCGTTATTTCGGCAAAAACCCGCAAGTGTGGATGAAGGGCGGCACCTCGCCGGTCAGCGAAGCCGACCATGCGGCTGATGCCTATTTGCGTGAGACCCTGCTCGCGGCGCGGCCGGGGTATGGCTGGCTGTCGGAGGAAACGACCGACGATCCGGCGCGGCTTCTGGCGCGACGCACCTTCGTCGTCGATCCCATCGACGGCACCCGTGGCTTCCTCGAAGGTCTGCGCTCCTGGTGCGTCAGCGTCGCCGTGGTCGAGGATGGCCGCACGCTCACCGGCGTGCTCGAATGCCCGGCCAAGGAGGAAACCTATTGGGCGCTGCCCGGACAGGGCGCATTCCTTAATGGCAAGTCCATTGCCGTGCGTCGCTTGGGCGAGACGGTCGAGATCGGCGGGCTGAAGCAGCTGATCGACCGGATGCCGGCGGAGTGGCAGAGCCGGGTGCATCGCGCGGCGCACATTCCCTCGCTCGCCTACCGGCTGGCGATGGTCGCCAACGGCACGCTCGACGCCACCTTCGTCAAGCCCAACGCGCATGACTGGGATATTGCCGCCGCCGATCTCATTCTGCGCGAAGCCGGCGGCGCCGTGCTCGACGGGCATGGCCGCGCGCCGCTTTACGCCGGCGAGGTTATCCGTCACGGAGCCTTGGTCGCCGGCAGCGGGAAGCTGCTCACCGTGCTTGCCGGCGTCATTGCCGGTATGGAAGCGTGATCGAAGGTTCCAAAGTCGACAGCTTTGGTCTAGACCTGTCACAAACTCACAATATGTGAAGGACCGAAATGCCCGCGGAAGACGGAAAGAAACAGCTTTTGCACCTGGTATTTGGCGGCGAGCTGAAGAAGCTGGGTGGCACCGAGTTCCGCGATCTCGACGCGCTCGACATCGTCGGCGTCTATCCGGACTACCAAACCGCGCACAGCGCGTGGAAAGCCAAGGCGCAAGCCAGCGTGGACAATGCCCATATGCGTTATTTCGTCGTTCATCTGCATCGGCTGCTCGACCCTGAAAGCAAGGCCGGCAGTTGACAGCGATGGAGCATGAAGCGGTGAAAGGGCAGCCCACCGGCGCCGCGGTCAGAAGAAGGCGCGGCGGCAGCACGAAGACGTTCTGGCGCAAGATCCGCGAGCCATTGGCGCAGTCGCGAATCGTCAAGAGCATCATCGTCAGCCTGCTCGCCTGGTTTGTCCGCCTGGTGCGCCTGACCAACCGCACGGTCGAAGGCTCGGCGCAGTTTTCCGGCGGCGCCTACTCCAAGTTCGAGCCTGGCATCATCGCGCTCTGGCATGGCCAGCATCTGCTCACCCCGGCCTATTATCCCAAGGGACGGCCGCTGGTCGCCATGGTCTCGCGCAGTGCCGATGCCGAACTCAACGCGCTGATGATCGAGAAATTCGGCATCGAGGCGGTGCGCGGCTCCGGCGGCCGCGAAAGCTCGAAGCACCTCGACAAGGGCGGCGCCAAGGCGCTCATTGCCCTGAAAAAGTCACTCGTCGCCGGCAAGAACGTCGCCATGATCGCCGACATTCCCCACGGCACGCCGCGCGACGCGGGGCTTGGCATCGTTCTGCTGGCGCGGCTTTCGGGTCGGCCGATCATGCCTGCCGCCATCGCCACCAGCCGCCGCAAGGTGCTGGAACGGAGCTGGGACAAGACCACCATCAACCTGCCGTTCGGCCGCTCCTCGATCGTCATTGGAACGCCGGTGTTTGTGCCGGCCAATGCCGACGAGGCCGAAATGGAGCGCAAGCGCCAGGAAGTCACGGCCGCGCTCAATGCCGCAACCGCCGAGGCCTATCGCCTCGTGGACGGCAATCCATGAGCGAGCGCTGGGCGCGCGCCTTCCTGACGGCGTATCGCTTCGCCGGAGCGGCCGCCTATCCGCTGATAGGCCCCTATGTCGCCTGGCGGACGTCGCAGGGCAAGGAAGATCGTAGTCGCAGTCGCGAGCGCTACGGCGTCGCCGGGCGGCCGCGTCCCGAAGGCCCGGTGATCTGGATCCATGCCGCAAGCGTCGGCGAGACCATCGCTGTCGTGCCGCTGGTGCAAAGCATCCTCGATTACGGCGTCAACATCGTGCTGACGACGGGCACGGTGACCTCGGCGCAGGTCGCCGACGAACGGCTCGGCGACCGCATCATCCATCAATATGTGCCGCTCGACCTCAAGCCGGCGGTCAGCCGCTTCCTCGATCACTGGCGGCCGGACCTGGCGATCATCGCCGAATCCGAGATCTGGCCGATGACCATCCTCGAACTTGGCGCACGTCGCGTGCCGCAGGTGCTGGTCAATGGCCGGCTGTCCGACCGCTCGTTCAAATCCTGGAAGAAGCGCGCCAACATCGCCGAGGCGCTGTTCGAGAACCTCGCCCATGTCGTTGCCCAGTCTGATGTTGATGGCGAACGGTTTCGCGCGCTTGGCGCCCGGCCGGTCACTGTGTCCGGCAACCTCAAGGTCGACACCTTGCCGCCGCCGGTCGACGAAAGGACTCTGGCGATGCTGAAGCGCCAGATCGCCGGCCGCCCGACCTGGGCGGCGATCTCGACCCATGACGGCGAAGAGGTGGTCGCCGCCGAGGTCCACGCCATGCTCTACAAGCGCCACCATGGCCTGCTGACGATCATCGTTCCGCGCCATCCCGACCGCGCCGAAGCGCTTGCCGCGCAGATTTCCGGCATGGGCCTGAAGCTGGCGCGGCGCAGCAAGGGCGACCGGATCACCGCCGACACCGATATCCTGCTCGGCGATACGATCGGCGAGATGGGGCTTTATCTCCGGCTGACGGAAATCGCCTTTGTCGGCCGCTCGCTGACCTCGGAAGGCGGCCAGAACCCGCTGGAGCCGGCCATGCTCGACACTGCGGTGCTTGCCGGCCGCAACGTCCAGAATTTCCGCGAAGCCTATCAGCGTCTGCTCGACAGCGGCGGCGCCAAGCTGGTGCGCGACCGCGACATGCTGGCCGGCGCCGTCAATTTCCTGCTGAGCAATGAAGTAGCCCGCCATGAGATGATGGCGGCCGGTGCCGCCACCGTCGACCAGATGCGCGGTGCGCTGGCGCACACGCTGAAGTCGCTCGAGCCTTACATCCAGCCGCTGATCATCAAGTCGCGCCTGAAGGGCGCCGACGGGCGCTAGGGTGGCGTCCGAAGCGCCACCTTTCTGGTGGGAAGCGCCGGACTGGCGGGTCTTCGCGCTGTCGCCGCTGTCAGCGGTCTACGGCATGGTCGCCGGCCGCCGCATGCGCCGCGCGCCGCGCGAAAGGATCGACGCGCCGGTGCTTTGCGTCGGCAATTTCACCGTCGGCGGCAGCGGCAAGACGCCGGTCGCCATCGCGCTGGCAAAGCAGGCCAGGCGCATGCAGCTCAATCCCGGCTTCCTGTCGCGCGGCCATGGCGGCTCGTTCGCGCAGCCCCATGTCGTCGACATCAATCACGACGCCGCCAAACATGTCGGCGACGAGCCGCTGCTGTTGGCCGAGCAAGCGCCGGTTGCGGTGAGCCCCAACCGCGCCGCCGGCGCCAAACTGCTCCTGGAAGCCCATGGCTGCGATTTCCTGATCATGGATGACGGCTTTCAGAGCGCGCGTATCCATATCGATTATGCGCTGGTCGTCGTCGACGCCCGCTACGGCATCGGCAATGGCCGCGTTATTCCGGGTGGGCCGCTACGCGCCAACATCGTCGACCAGCTGGTCTTCACCGACGGGCTGCTGAAGATGGGCGAGGGCACCGCCGCCGACCAGGTCGTGCGCCAGGCCGCGCGCGCCGGCAGGCCGATCTTCGAGGCGCATGCCGAGCCCGGCGGCAAGCAACGCTTCGCCGGTCGGCGTTTCCTCGCCTTTGCCGGGATCGGTCATCCCGAAAAATTCTTCGACACGCTGCGCGACACAGGCGCTGAGGTGGCGCTGAGCCGGTCGTTTCCGGACCATCATTTCTATGCCCCTGACGAGCTCACTGAGCTGGCGGCAACCGCGCGCCGCGAGGGACTGGGCCTCGTCACCACCGCCAAGGACGCCGCCCGGCTGCGCCATGGTGCAGCCTCGGCCGAATTCCTTGGTCAGCTCGACGTGCTGGAGATCGACGCCGTGTTCGAGCTCGACAATGTGCCCGAACGCATCATCGACGAGACGCTGGACGCGTGGAGGCAGCGCAGGCTGCAGGGTTAGGGGCGGGGTTTCGCGCGCAGCGACCAAATACTCGGAGATGCCGGCGGGACAGCACCCCCCTCTGGCCTGCCGGCCATTTCCCCCGCAAGGAGGGAGATTGGCAGCTTCAATGCGCCGCCATTCCTGCTGCGCTGAAAGTCAGCGAATGAATCGATGACAGCTGATCTCCCCCTTGCGGGGGAGATGCCCGGCAGGGCAGAGGGGGGTGTGAAGGATCGCTGGCGGCAGGTATCTGCTCACCGCCGGCTGCGCAGCTCCGGATGCGTTTCGATCTCGCGGCGCAGCGAGGCGGCGGCGCTGACATAGGGTTCTTGCCTGGCGACGCTCCAGTATTTCAGCTCGTCCAGCGGGATGCTCTCGCCGGTCACCGCGCAGCGCACGAATGCGCCGGGGCTGGTGACCTGAAAATCGCCGTCGAGATAGCGGATCCGGGCTTCCTTGCCGCCAGGGCCTTCGAAACGGTTCATCATCGGGTGGTGCCAGAGTTCATGCTGATTTCATCGCCATAAATTGCCGGCAAGGTCAAGCTTGACGCAATGCTGAGGCTCTATTGTCGCCCCGCAAACCATTCTCGTGGGACCGGCATGGACATTTCATCGGCCCGTCTGACCGCTCTGCTGCGCGAAGCCATGGTATTGGCGGCGGTGCCGTCGGCGAACGCCGACCCGGCGAAAACGGGCCTTGTCAAGGCGCTGGCGCAGCCGCCGGCGCCATCCGGTGCTCCATTGCAGCCGGCGGCGGTGCCGGCGCTGCAGGCCCAGTTGTCCGCCACCCTTGCCAAGGCGCAGCAGACAGGATCTGCCGAAATCCTGCAGGCCTATCTGGCAATTGCCGAACCAGGCGCCGGGGCGCCAGATGGTGCCCCGACAAGGGCCGCGGCGCTTGCACCGGCAAACGACGACGCACAGCACGGTTTGCCGGTGTTGCCGCCAAGGACCGACGATGGCGCTGCTGCGAAACCCGCAGGCCTGCCATGGCTTGCCTTTCTCGTCCCTGAAGTTTCGCCGAAGTCTCGTGCCTCCGCAACCAATGCAGCGGCGAAACGAGGGCAGGCGACGCCTCGATCGAATGGCGCAGTCCAGCCCGAAAGCCAGCAAGAGATGCGTATCGGGCTGATGGCGGTGGGGACCGGGTTTTTGGCTGTCGCGATTATCGGGTTCGTCCTGCTGGTGCTTCGCTGAGCACCGAACGATCGCCGCTAGCGTTCGGCTTCGAGGAACGCTTCCATCTTTTCCATCGCCAGCCCCGCCTCGATTGCGATGCGTCGTGAAAGTTCGGCGGCAGCAGTACGCGGCCGTCCCAGCGGCCGGTCGAGCCAGTATGACACCGGGTTGAGCGCCGTGCGCTCATCGACGGCAACGATGCGGCCCGTATCAAGCTGATGTCCAGTCAGCGGCGGTCGCGCCAGCGCGATGCCGAGCCCGTAGGCGGCGGCATCCAGCACCAGATTGTAGTCCTCGAAGCGACGGTCCTGCGGGCGCGGGCGGTAATCCATGCCTTGCGCGGCAAACCAGGCGCGCCAGCCCGAAGCGTCGGAATCGTTGATCAGCGGAAATTTGAGCAGCCGGGCAGGGTCGCCGCGGCCGATCTCCCGGGCAAGGCCAGGTGCGGCGACGGGAAAGACATATTCCTCGAACAGCTGCACCGAGATCCGGCCCGGAATGCCGCCGCGCCCGCAGCGGATCGACAGGTCGATGCCTTCGTCGGCAAGGTCGGCCTGGCGGATGTCGACGTCGAGCACGATGCGCAGCTTGCTGGGATTGTTCTCCAGCGCCGCCATGCGCGGCATCAGCCACAGCCCGCTGACCGAGGGGATCGAGGTCAGCCGCACCACGGCGGTGCCGCGCGGCTCGACCCAACGGTCGGAATGGGTGGAGATCAGCGCAAAAGCCTCCGCCGTGCGCAGATGCAGACGGTTGCCCTCGATGGTCAGCGAGACGCCGCGCGCGCCGCGGTCGAACACTTTCAGGCCCAGCCAGTCCTCCAGCTTGGCGATTTGCCGGCTGACGGCGCCATGGGTGATGTTGAGCTTCTCGGCGGCGGCCGAAAAGCTCCCGGTGCGTGCCGCCGCATCGAAGGCGCGCAGTGTCTCGAGCGGCACCATTGTGTCTGAGCTGTGATCCATAGTCACAGGTGATCCTCGATTTGATCGTTTGTCAACAGCGTCGAAAAGGCGCTTTCTGGCTTTCGAGACCCAAGAGCACGAAGGACAGTGAGATGAGCGCAACGACCAGCACGTCGAATCCGACACAGCGGATAGACACCACGGCGGCCATCGCCGTGGCGTTGACGGTGGTCGGCTGGGCGTCCGCCTTTCCCGCGATCCGCGCCGGCCTCGCCGCCTTCGGGCCGCTGGAACTCGGTGCGCTGCGCTTTGCCATCGCCGCGGTCCCGGCGGCGATCTTCCTTTCCGTCAAGCGCCCGGCGCTGCCGCGGCTCGACGAATTGTGGCGCATCGCCTTTGGCGGCGCGATTTTCGTCGCGCTCTACACGGTCATGCTCAACTACGGCGAACTGACCGTATCGGCAGGTGCGGCCGGCTTCATCATCAATGTCAGCCCGATCTTTACCGCCATCATGGCAATGGCATTGCTGGGCGAACGCTTCTCAGGGTGGGCCTGGTTCGGCACGGCGATTTCTTTCGCCGGTATAGGCATCATCGCCGTGGCCGACGGGAATGGCCTGCACTTCAACACCGGCGCGCTGCTGGTTCTGGGCTCCGCGCTGTGCTCGGCCGTCAACACGATCGTTCAGAAGCCGCTGTTTGCCCGCCATCACCCGCTGACCATCTCGGCCTCGAACATGATCCTTGGCGCACTTTGTCTGGCGCCCTTTCTGCCAAGCGGCTTTGCGCAGGCAGCGGTCGCCAACACAGCCGGGATCGGCGCCGTGATCTTTCTTGGCATCGTGCCGAGCCTGATCGCCTATGCCGCCTGGGCAACCGCTCTTTCGCGTCTGCCTGCGGCGCGCGCTTCAAACTTCCTCTATCTGGTTTCGCCCATGTCGGCCCTGATCGGCTTCTTCTGGCTGGGCGAAGTGCCAACGCTGCTTGGCATCGTCGGCGGCGCGCTGGCGCTTGGCGGTGTCATCGTGGTGAATTTGAAGCGCTAGATCAGAGGGTTGGACGCTTTTCCCGAATCAAAATGAGAGCCGTACCGGAGTTCACAGCTCACGAGACGGCCGGCTGTCGCTGCGGTCCAGACATGACCCCACCGGCTGGCTATGGTGAGTTGAAATTCACCGGGGGGTCGGGATGGTCAGGCAGTTCGTATCGGCCGTTTTTTTGCTTGCTGCTGCTCAGCGGCAAAGCCATGGCGGGTTGGTATCACGTGGAAAACTACGAAGGTTCCATCGGTCCCGATCCCGTCCATCTCTCCTTGCAGACCTACAGTTTCGGCAGCGGCATCACTGTCCAGGGCAGCTACTTCTACGACGCGAAGCAAAGTCCGATCGCGCTCTACGGCAAAGCCAGTGGCGCCGGCCTTGCGCTTTGCGCGATTGCGAATGACGAGGAGTTCGAGCGCGTCATCGTCATGGGCAAAAAAACAGGCCTTGATACCGCTGGATGCCCGTTTTCTCTCGAGCTTGGTGACGGTGTCTTGACGGGCAGCTGGAGCAAGGGCGTCGATAAATTCCCCGTCAATCTCAGGAAGGTAGCGGGCCTGGACGACACCGGCGAGGGCAAGGTCGAAGGAATCGTCGAGATTCCCTTCTGGGCGCAGACGGCCACCGACCGGTTTGCCGGGATCTACACGAAAACCGACAACGGAATCTGCATGACGAAGATTCAGGTCATCAACAAGAAGCGGAAGGAGGCCATACAGACCATCAAATTCGGCGGCGACCTCTGCAATGCGGGCATGCTGATGACACCCATCTATTGGAACGTGCAGAACAGTGTTGAGCGAGGCAATGACATCATATCGGTGAGTTTCTACGATGGCCGTGCCGGGTATGAGGAGGAGTATGTCTTTGACCGCAAGACCAAGAAGTATCGCCTGAAGAAGTGAAGCGACGCCTGTCAACATAATCGCCCATGGGCGGCGTCATTATCGTCCGCGAAGCTGTATCGAAATGGACGCGGAAATCGAATCGCCTGCCGTTAGATTGCACTCGCGCCGGACGTCATCCTTCAACGGCAAAAGATAGCTGCCGTCCTTGGGAAAAAGCGATGTGCCGAACGTGACGCCATTGATGGTGGCCTCGACAGGTATCACCCCCCAGCCATAGGTCGCGAACTTCGCCACCTTTTTGATCTCGTCGCCATGCTGCTCGGGGATTGGCGCGAAGAAGTATGGCGAAGGGCCCCGCCAGTGGATCACCTCGGCTTCGAACTGGAACTGGACCGTCGAGTTGCCGCTCACAGGCTTACCGCCGCCCGAATAGCCGCTCGATGTCGGCGAGCTTGAGCTCGATATAGGTCGGGCGGCCATGGTTGCATGTGCCGGATCCCGGCGTCGCCTCCATCTGGCGCAGCAGCGCGTTCATCTCTTCGGGTTTGAGCAGGCGGCCGGAGCGCACCGAGCCATGGCAGGCCATGGTCGCCGCAATCTTGTCCAGGCGCTCTTTCAGCGTCTCGACCGTGTCATTGTCGGCGATCTCGTCCGCGAGGTCGCGCACCAGTTGCTGGACATTGGTTTCACCCAGCATGGACGGCGTCTCGCGCACCGCCACCGCACCGGGGCCGAAGCGCTCTATGCCGAGGCCGAAACGGGCCAGCGTCTCGGAATGCAGGGCCAGGCGCTCGGCATCTTCCTCCGGCAGGTCGACGATCTCGGGCAACAGCAGCATCTGCGATGGCACGGCGCGTGAGTGCAGCGCATTCTTCAGCGCCTCGTAGACCAGCCGCTCATGCGCCGCGTGCTGGTCGACGATGACAAGCGAATCCCGGGTTTGCGCGACGATGTAGTTCTCGTGCACCTGCGCGCGGGCAGCACCCAGCGCCGTGCCGAGTAGCGTCTCGGCCGCCTCGGCTGAGCCGGCACGCGCATCGGCGCTGGCAAGCGGCCCGGCATCGAACGCCGCCTGGTCGTTGTCAGCAAAGCCGTTTCGTTGCGCCCTTGCTTCGCCGTGACCCATATCCAGCGGTCGCTGTGGCGAGCGCGATGGGTCGAAGCCGCCGGAGCCAGACGGCCGGTAGGCCGCGTCATAGCTGCGATGGCCGTTGGCCGGACCGGCATGGGCATAGGACGCAGCGCCCGGGCGGAACGCCGCCATCATGCCGGCGGCGCCGCTGGTGGCGGCGCGGATGCCGGCATTGGCCAGCGCCTCGCGGATGGCGCCGACGATCAGCCCGCGCACCAGGCCGGGGTCGCGGAAGCGCACATCCGCCTTGGCCGGGTGGACATTGACGTCGACGGTCGCCGGATCGAGCGTCAGGAACAGCACGGTGACCGCGTGCCGGTCGCGCGGCAACACATCGGCGAAGGCGCCGCGGATCGCGCCGGCGATCAGCTTGTCGCGCACCGGCCGGCCGTTGACATAGGCATATTGCTGCAGCGCGTTGGCGCGGGTGAAGGACGGGATCGAGACGTGACCGGTCAGATGCACGCCGTCACGGCTGGCATCGATGGCAATGGAATTGTCGGGGAACTCGGCGCCCATCACCTGGGCGACGCGGCGCAGGCTGCCTTCCGCGCTGTCGTCGGTGGCTGGCAATTCCAGCGTCGAGCGGTCGGAGCCGGCGAGCGTGAAGCGCACGGCGGGGAAGGCGATGGCAATGCGCTTGACCACGTCGCTGGTGGCCGAGCTTTCCGCCCGCTCGCCCTTCATGAATTTGAGCCTTGCCGGCGTCGCGAAGAACAGGTCGCGCACCTCGACCGTGGTGCCTCGGTTGGCCGCCGCCGGTTTGACCGCCGAAACCCGGCCGCCTTCGATGCCGATCTCGGCGGCAGCGTCGCCGGTGGCCGTGCGCGAGCGGATCGACAGCCGCGCCACCGAGCCGATCGACGGCAGCGCCTCGCCGCGAAAACCGAGCGAGCGGATGTCGTGAATGTTGTCGGCGAGCTTGGAGGTGCAATGGCGCGCGATCGCCAGCGACAGCTCCGGTTGGGGGATGCCTGAGCCGTCGTCGGTGACGCGGATCAGGTTCAGTCCGCCGCCAGCGGTGACGATCTCGACGCGGGAGGCGCCGGCGTCGAGCGCGTTTTCGACCAGTTCCTTCACCACGCTCGCCGGACGCTCGATGACTTCGCCGGCGGCGATCTGGTTGATCATCGTTTCGGAAAGCTGGCGAATGGGCATGGGGCACTATAGGCGGATTCGTGGGGCGTGCGGAAGCATTCAGTGCATGCCGAACATCGGAGACGCCAGAGGGGGGTGTGCAGGAACGCCGCCCTCATGTTTGCGCCGACTCAAGCCTGCGCGGCCAGCCAATCCCTGACCTTGCGCGCATTCTCGCTCAGCTCGCGGTTCTTCGGCCAAACCACATAGAACGCCTTGCCGGTCCTCAGCACATGATCCGTCACCGGCACCAGCAGCCCCGTTGCCAGCAGCCGTTCGGCGAGATGCCGCCAGCCGAGCGCGATGCCCTGGCCCTCCATGACGCCCTGGATCACCAGGCCGTAATCGTTGATGCGCAGGCCGCGGGAGGTGTTGTCGAGGCTGCCTCCGGCCGACTGGAACCATTCGTCCCAGCTCGCCGCCTCGCGATAGGGCTCTTCGAGATGGATCAGCCGGTGCGTGGCCAGCTCCGCGACAGTCTTCGGCATGCCGAATTTCGCGAGATAGCTGGCGCCCACCACCGGGAAAATCTCCTCGTCGGCCAGCGGCAGCGAATGATAGTCGGCCCAGTCGCGCGGTTCGCCACCGCGCACGGCCAGCGGAATGCCTTCGGCGATGATGTCGAGGTCGCGGTCGGCGGTCTGGATTCTGAGATCGATGCCCGGCAGCTCGTCGCGGAACTGCTGCAGCCGCGGCATCATCCAGAACGAGCCGAAGGCGGTCGAGGCCGCCAGTGTGACATGGCCGCCGGTCGCCTGCAGGCGCAGGTCCTCCGCCGATTTGCGGATATGCGAGAGGCCGAGCGAGACGTCGGCATGGAAACGCTCGCCGGCCTCGGTCAAAATCACCTGACGGTGACGGCGCTGGAACAGCTGCGCGCCGAGCTGTTCTTCCAGCCCGCGCACCGCATAGGAGACGGCGGCCTGCGTCATGCCGAGCTCACGCCCGGCGGCGGTGAAGCTCGACAGCCGGCCCGCCGCTTCGAAGACGATCAGGCTGCCGGCCGAAGGCAGGAGATGACGCAGGCTTCGCATAAGCTCAGCTTATACAAGAGATCAGGATTTTCCAGCGTCACATCCATATTTCATCTCGCTAACTTGGGTGGAACGGAATGAGGAGGCTCCATGAACGCACCGGCCGCTGAACTGACCGAGCAAACCCACCGCCGCGGCGGCGGCCGCCTCGGGCGCAAGGCGCTGAGGAGCGCCCCCGTCACCTCGTTCCCGACCCTGGTCCGCGAGATCCCCACCTACCAGATGGTCCCGGATGAGGCGGTGGAGCTGATCCACCAGGAGTCGCTCGCCATTCTCGAAGAGGTCGGTTGCGAATTTCGTGACAACGAAGCCATCGCCATGTGGAAGGCAGCGGGCGCCGACGTGTCCGAGACACGCGTCCGCATCGACCGCGGCCTGTTGATGGAGCTGGTCTCCAAGGTCCCGTCCGAGTTCACCCTTAATGCGCGCAATCCCGAGCGTACCGTGCGCGTCGGCGGCAAGAACTCCGTCTTCGTGCCGATGTATGGCGCGCCCTATGTGCGCGACCTCGATAACAACCGGCGCTACGGTACGCTCAACGACCTCAACAATTTCCACAAGCTCGCCTACATGGCGCCGGCGCTGCATTCGTCGAGTTCGATCATCTGCGAGCCGATGGAGATCGCTGTGCCCAAGCGGCATTTGCACATCATCCACTCGGCGCTGAAGCACTCCGACAAGCCGTTCATGGGCATCGTCACCTCGAAGGAGCGCGCCGAAGACACGATGGCGATGGCCGGCATCGTCTTTGGCGAAGAGTTCGTGCGCGAAAATCCGGTGCTGGTGTCGATCACCAACTGCAACTCGCCGCTGGTGTGGGACGCCACCATGCTGGACGCGATGAAAGTCTATGCGCGCCACAACCAGCCGCTGATCCTGGCACCCTTCGCGCTCTGCGGTGCCTCGACGTCCGCCTCGGCCGTCGGCGCGGTGGCGCAGGTCAATGCCGAAGCGCTTGCCGGTGTCGCCTTCACGCAGCTCATCCGCCCGGGTTCGCCGCAGATCTACGGCCAGTTCATGGTGACCGTCGACATGAAGACAGGCGCCCCGATGGGCGGCACGCCGGAGGCGGCCCAGATGATGTATCTGATGGGCGCGCTGGCGCGGAAATACAAATTGCCCTGGCGCACCTCCGGCTTCCATGTCGGCTCCAAGCTCAACGACGCCCAGGCAGGCTACGAATCCAACATGCTGATGCATGCCGCGATCCTCGCCGGCGCCAATTACATCTGGCATTCCGCCGGCTGGCTCGAAGCCGGGCTCACCTGCGGCTATTCGAAATTCGCCACCGACTGCGAGCAACTTGTCGGCTGGTACAAATATGCCGGCGGCTTGGCGTTCGACGATTTCAAGGAGGCGATGGCTGCGATCCGCGAGGTCGGGCCGCAGGGTCATTTCCTTGGCACCCAACATACGCTCGAGCATTTCGAGTCCGCCTTCTTCATGCCCACCATCATGGACTTCAACTCCTACGAACAGTGGAAGGCCGAAGGCGCGAAGGACCACGACACGCGCGGCCGCGAGAAAGCTCGCAACATGCTCGCCGACTATGAGGAGCCGAAGCTGGATGAGGGCGTCGCCGAGGGCCTAAGGGAATTTATCGCGCAGCGCGAGGAGAGGCTGCCGGACAGCGTCAGCTGACAGGAAACAACGTCAATCGATAACGGGCAAAGACCCGACGGGAACCGCAAGGGAGGAAGACATGACACTGTTCAGAAGCAACGGCGATCGCCTGCCGGACGCCATCCAGGCGATGGCGCAAGAGACGCGTGCGGGCCGTATGGACCGGCGCGAGTTTCTCGCATTGGCAAGTGCGTTCGGCGCCTCGACGGCGCTGGCCTACGGCATGATCGGACTCGCCGCACCGGGACAGGCCTTTGCCGAGGAGCCGAAGAAGGGCGGCACGCTGCACATCTCGATGTCGGTCAAGGCGCAGAAGGATCCCCGCACCTATGACTGGGTGGAGCTCGCCAATATTTCGCGCTGCTGGCTGGAGCCGCTGGTCCGCTACACCAGGGAATTCACCTTCGAGCCGGTGTTGCTCGAAAGTTGGGACGTCAATGACGACGCCACCGAATACACGCTGCATGTGCGCAAAGGCGTCACCTGGAACAATGGCGATGCCTTCAACGCCGATGACGTGGTCTTCAATGTCACCCGCTGGTGCGAGAAGGCCGTCGCCGGCAATTCCATGGCCGCGCGCGTCGGCGGGCTGATCGATGAGAAGTCTGGCAAGGCGAGGGACGGCGCGATCACCAAGGTCGACGACTTCTCGGTCAAGCTGACGCTCGCAGCGCCCGACATTTCGCTGATCCCCAACCTCACCGACTATCCCGCGCTCGTCGTCCACCGCAATTTCGATGCCGACGGCGCCGACCCGATCAAGAAGCCGATCGGCACCGGACCCTTCGAACTGGTCTCTTACGATGTCGGGCAGAAGGCGGTGGTCAAGCGTCGTGAAAACGGCAAGTGGTGGGGCGGCGAAGCGCCGCTCGACAGCGTTGAATTCATAGACTACGGCACCGACTTCAATGCTTCGGTGAACGCCTTCGATTCCGGCGAGATCGACCTCAATTTCGAAACGCCGTCCGATTTCATCGACATCCTCGACAAGATGGGTTTGCAGAAGTCGGAAGTCGCGACTGCGACCACGCTGGTTGCGCGCACCAACATCACCCACAAGCCCTATGACGACCAGCGCGTGCGCAACGCGCTGCAAATGGCGGTGGACAACAATACGGTTCTGCAGCTCGGCTACAACGGTCGTGGCACGGTCGGCGAAAACCACCATGTCAGCCCCATCCATCCGGAATATTTTGCGCTCCCCAAGAAGACGCGCGATGCCGCCGGCGCCAAGAAGCTGATGGCGGATGCCGGACAGGCCGATTTCGAGCACGAGCTGATTACCGTCGAGGACGACTGGCAGAAGAACACCGGCGACGCGATTGCCGGCCAATTGCGCGACGCCGGCATCAAGGTGAAGCGCACGGTGTTGCCGGGCTCGACCTTCTGGAACGACTGGACGAAGTATCCCTATTCGATGACCATCTGGTACATGCGCCCGCTCGGCGTCCAGGTACTGGCGTTAGGCTACCGCAGCGGCGAGGCCTGGAATGAATCGGCCTACGCAAATCCCGATTTCGACGCCAAGCTTAAGCAGGCGCTTTCCTTGATCGATGTGGAGAAGCGACGCGAAGTGATGAAGGATGTCGAGCAGATCCTGCAGGATTCCGGTGTCATCATTCAGCCCTTCTGGCAGAAGCTTTACAGCCACATGAACAAGAAGGTGAAGAACTACGGCGTCCACCAGACCTTCGAGATGGACCTGCAGAACGTCTGGCTGGATGGCTGAGACGCTGCACGCAAGGACTTCATGAGCCGCAAAAAAGCCGATATGCAGGATGTGTGGTATTGCCACCTTGCCGCCGAACATCCGGAGATTCCTGCATGAGACCGATAGTGCTGGCCGCTGCCCTTTGGATGGCCTTGCCCGCCGCTGCGCTGGCAGGGCCGGTTTCGAACGCCGTGAAGTTCTTTTATGTCCCTGAAGTGAAATTCGAAGGGGACGCCAAATACCGCGACCGCTTCACCGAGCCGGTGACGAAACTCTTCGATCTCAACGACCAGGCGCAGAAGAACAAGCCCGATGAGGTCGCTTGCCTCGACTTCGATCCCGGCCTCGACGCCCAGGATTTCGACCAGAAGACGATTGCCAAGACATTGAAGCTGGCCGAGTCCGTCAACGGTGATACAGCCGAGGTGACGGCGACGTTCAGCCTTTTTGCGGAAGGCGATGAGTCCAAACGCGAAATGCTGTGGTCGTTGAAGAAAATCGACGGCAAATGGAAGATCGCCGATATCACTTCGAAGACCAGCAACTGGACGCTGAGCGCGCTCGAATGCATGCCTGACAAAGCGCCGGAGTGATCCAGTGTTCCGCCGTCTCGCCCTGGCGCTGCCTACTCTGTGCCTGCTGGCGGTGGGTATGAGCGGCGCCGCCGCTCAAGGGCTGCTGGGTCCGCCACCCGCAAATGCCCCGGCCGAGACGGTGCCGGGCGGCGGCACAGCGCCTGCAAATCCACCCGGGGTCGCCGTGGAACCGGCAAAGCCGCCCCTGGCATGGCCGCCGTCCGAGCCGGCCGCACCGATCCTGCCGGGCTCGCCGACGGCAGTCGTCAAGCCGTTCTACGAACATCTCGGGCTGGAGCTCGATCCGACCGAGCGCAAGAACTTCGTCGATCCGGCCAAGACCGTGCTCGACAAGAGCGATGCGCTGCGGGCGTCGGGGCAGGGCGAATGTCTCGACCCCAACATGGCGCTCGACAATGCCAATTACGACAAGCTTGCAATCGACAAGAGCCTGAAGAGCATCGAGGCCGTCAATGGTGATCAGGCCAAGGTGGTGGTCGCCTTCGTCGTCGAAGGCAATCAGCATCGGCTGGAGTGGAAACTGAAGAAGGTCGACGGCGCCTGGAAGATATCCGACCTGCTCTCGGTGACCGGCGAATGGGCGCTCAGCCAGTATCAGTGCGAATGAGCCGGGGTGAGCGGCAATGACGCTTCGCGTTTTGCTCGCGATCGTGCTGGTCGGGCTCGGCGCTGCCGCCTGCGTCGTCTACTGGCACATCGGCACTATGCTGATCGCCCGCGAGCCCCGGCAAGCTCTGGCGGAGCCGGGTGACCTGCCGGTTGCGCGCGTCGTGCTCGACCAAGCCGGCGCGCCCGAGCTTGTCGGCTGGGTGGCAGATCGAAAAGGCAGTTGCGGCTCGATCGTCCTGCTGCATGGGCGCGGCGCCAACAGGCTGGCCCTGGTTGAACGAGCGAAACTATTGTTCGATGCCGGCTATTCCATCGTCCTGTTCGACCTGTCGGGGCACGGCGAGAGCGGCGGCGCCATCCAGGGCTTTGGCTACACAGAAGGGCAGGACGCCGCCCGCATCATCGCCTTTGCCAGGCAACGTTTTCCCGGCGAGAGGCTTGGCGCTGTCGGCTCGTCACTGGGCGCCGCTGCCTTTGTCTTCGCAGCACAGCAAGCGCGTGCCGATGCCTATGTGCTGGAGCAGCTCTATGCGAGTTTGCGCGAGACAACGGCATGGCGCATGCCTTTCCACTTCTGGCGCGGGCTCCAGGCCGATGTGCTTTTGGCACAGATGCCGCTCCGTCTCGGCTTGAGCGCCGACAACGCCAAGCCGGTCGACCGCCTCGGCAAGATCGGTGAACCGCTGATGCTGCTCGCCGGCAGCATCGATCCGTTCATCGATCGCGGGCAGGTGTTGGCGCTACAGAACGCTGCCGTCGGCTCTGAATTGGTCTGGTTCGAAGGGGCAGGCCATGTCGACCTCTTGCGCTACGACCAGCCGCGCTATCGCGATGCGGTCCTTCCGTTCCTCGCAACGAAGCTGTGCCGGACCGGCGCCGCCAATGGCTGACGCCCGTTCAGCCTCGGCCGCGATAGGGGGCAACACCGGTGTCGGGCAGCCAGGCGCCTTCAGGCGGCGCGCCGGTTTGCCAGAAGACATCGATCGGAATGCCGCCGCGCGGATACCAATAGCCGCCTATGCGCAACCACAGCGGCTTGGTCGCCGCCACAATGCGGCGGCCGATCATCACCGTGCAGTCTTCATGGAAAGCGCCATGGTTGCGAAACGAGGTCATGAACAGTTTGAGCGACTTCGATTCCACCAGGGCGGCATCGGGTGCGTAGTCGATGACGATATGGGCAAAGTCCGGCTGGCCGGTGACCGGGCAAAGCGAGGTGAATTCCGGACAGGTGAAGCGCACGATCGCCGGCGGCCCGTCGCCGCGCTGGAACGGCACGGTTTCGAGGACCGCTTCTTCGGGGCTCTGTGGCGTCTCGACGTGCGCGCCGAGCTGGGTGAGGGTTTTTGTATCGATCATAAGCGGTTGTCCTTGGATTTTCCGCTCATTAGCATAATTTGAAATGGCAGGAAGACCATGACCAGCAACGATCCGCTTCTCCAGCCCTATCAGCTCAAGCACCTGACGCTGAAGAACCGGGTGATGTCGACCAGCCATGAGCCGGCCTATTCCGAGGACGGCATGCCGAAACAGCGCTATCGGCTCTACCATGCCGAAAAGGCCAAGGGCGGCATGGCGCTGACCATGACCGCCGGCTCGGCCATCGTCTCGCGCGACAGCCCGGCCGCCTTCGGCAATTTGCATGTCTATGACGACCGCATCGTGCCGTGGCTGGCCGAACTGGCGGACGCATGTCACGAGCATAATTGCAAGGTGATGATCCAGATCACCCACCTTGGCCGCCGCACCGGCTGGAACAAGGCCGACTGGCTGCCGGTGCTGTCAGCTTCGCCGGT
This sequence comes from Mesorhizobium caraganae, assembly GCF_016836705.1. Taxonomy (GTDB): domain Bacteria; phylum Pseudomonadota; class Alphaproteobacteria; order Rhizobiales; family Rhizobiaceae; genus Mesorhizobium; species Mesorhizobium caraganae. The sequence continues at coordinate 100,208 of NZ_JAFCGY010000009.1, forward strand.
GCGCGAGCCGGCGCATCGCGCTTTTCCAAAAACCATCGAGGACTGGGACATCGAGCGCATCGTCGCCGACTATGCGTCGGCCGCCCAACGCTGCCAGGCGGCCGGCCTCGACGGCATCGAGTTCGAATCCTACGGCCATCTGATGGACGGTTTCTGGTCGCCGGCCACCAACCACCGCGACGACGAGTTCGGCGGTTCGCTCGACAACCGGCTGCGCTTCACCGACATGGTGCTGGATGCCGTACGGGCGGCGGTCGGCGAAAAATTCGTCGTCGGCATCCGCATGGTCGCCGACGAGGATTTTGAAAAGGGCCTGTCGAAAGCGGAGGGCGTCGAGATTGCCAAGCGGCTCGCTGGCTCCGGCAAGGTCGACTTCCTCAACATCATCCGCGGCTCGATCGAGACCGATGCCGCACTGACCAAGGTCATCCCGGTGACCGGCATGCGCTCTTCGCCTCATCTCGATTTCGCCGGCGAGGTGAGGGCGGCGACGAAATTTCCGACCTTCCATGCGGCGCGCATTTCCGATGTCGCCACCGCGCGCCATGCCATCGCGACGGGAAAACTCGACATGGTCGGCATGACCCGCGCCCATATCGCCGATCCGCATATCATCAAGAAGGTCATGGAAGGCCGCGAGCACGAGATCCGCCCTTGCGTCGGCGCCACCTATTGCCTCGACCGCATCTATGAAGGCGGCGAGGCGCTGTGCATCCACAATGCCGCGACCGGCCGCGAGGCCGAAATTCCACACATCATCGTCAAGACCAAAGGGCCGAAGCGGAAAGTCGTCGTCGTTGGCGCGGGGGCAGGCGGGCTGGAGGCTGCCCGCGTCATGGCCGAACGCGGCCATGACGTCACGGTGCTCGAAGCCTCCGGCCAGGCCGGCGGCCAGGTTCGACTGGCGACGCAGAACCCGCGCCGCAAGGAGCTGATCGGCATCATCGACTGGCGGCTGGCCGAACTCGACCGGCTCGGCGTCGAGATCCGCTACGACACCTGGGCCGAGCAGGGCGATGTGCTGGCGCTGGCGCCCGATGTGGTGGTGATCGCTACTGGCGGCCTGCCGCAGAACCCGCCGCTGACATCAGGCGATAATCTCGTGACGTCGAGCTGGGACATCATGGCCGGCAGCGTCAAGCCCGCCGAGAACGTGCTGCTCTTTGACGACAATGGCGGCCACCAGGGCATGGGCGCGGCGGAACTGATCGCCAATGCCGGGTCAAAGCTGGAACTGGTTTCGCCGGAACGCTTCTTCGCCCCGGAAATGGGCGGCATGAACCACGTTCCCTATATGCGCGCCTTCCAGGAAAAGGGCGTGACCATCACCATCAACACCAGGCTGCGCTCGGTGCGGCGCGAGGGCAACCAGCTGGTCGCCGAATTGGCCTCCGACTTTGCCGATGGCTGGCGCGGCGAAAGGCGGGTCGACCAGGTCGTGGTCGAACATGGCACCGCCCCCCTCGACGATCTCTATCTCGCGCTGAAGCCGCTGTCGAAAAACGGTGGCGCGATCGACTACGAGCGGCTCGTCGGCGGCGGCGACATTTTTCCGCAGCGCAACCCGCAGGGCAGCTTCGTGCTGTTGCGCATCGGCGATGCCGTCGCCTCGCGCAACATCCACGCCGCCATCTATGACGGCATCAGGTTCGGCTTGCGGATCTGAGCCCATCCCGGCCCGGCTGTTGGCGCGCAGTCGAGCCTCTGTGCGGAGAGCCACCTTGCACATCGGTTGGATCTGCGCGCCGCGCACGTCGCCGGCCTGGAGCCAAGCGACATGCGGTGCGGAAAGCTTCAAGCTGACGTGGCGCGGCAAGGCTCAAATCATCCTGGCGGTCGCCATGCAAAGTACGGTGAGCACCAGCAGCCATGCGGCGATGCGCTCGCCACCAGCCATTTTGGTGCGCAAAGCCCTCTCCGTTGCGGCGTCCGCGCCCGCAAGCTGCCGGCTGGTCTTGCGAACCACGACGCTGAGAACGCCGGCTGCGGCAAAGGCGGCCAGGATGCCCAGCGCCAGCACCATTTCCATCGAGCCGAAATAGGCGCCATGGAAGAAATACCAGAGCAGCGCGCCGGTCAGGAACACCACGCCCGCCGAGCCCAGTTGCGGCTGGATGAAACGCTCGGCCTTGATTTCGGGATCGCGGGCCAGCGTGATGGTGGTGCCGGCCCAGAACACGCCGGCCATGACATGAAGGCCGATAATGACGATGTAGAAATATTGCATGGTTCCTCCTTGCCCCACCGCCAATGAACGTCGCCAAAACTGGCCCTCGGTCCGGCTCAAGGCGACGCGGATAACGTTAGCAACGACAGGTGATATAGTTAGACATCGAATGATTCGATGTCAATTAATAATGCTGCGTTCCCTCGCTCGGTGCCTTGTTCTACTGTCGACTCATGACTCCCTTTGACCGCCCGCCCGTCGGCATGAATCTCGCGCGTACATCCAAGCTGGTAGCGCAAGCTTTTGACGCCGCTTTGGTCGAGGCCGGCGGCACGCTGCCGGTGTGGCTGACCTTGCTTTCGGTCAAGTCGAGCGAGCTTGCCAATCAGCGCGAGCTTGCCGGCATGATCGGCATCCAGGGCGCCACGCTCACCCACCATCTCAATGCCATGGAGGCGCAAGGTCTGCTGACGCGCCGCCGCGATCCCGATAACCGCCGGGTTCATCTGGTCGAGCTGACCGCAGCAGGCGAGGCCATGTTCGTGAAACTGCGCGCGGCGGCTCTCGTTTTCGACAAGCGGCTGCGCGCGGGATTACCGGACGACCGGCTGGCGGAGTTCGCCGAGGTGCTGGCAGTATTGCGGGCCAATGTCACGCCCGCCAAATGACCGGCACCGGTGTGGCAATAGTCTAGGCTAAATTGCCCTGCAGCACCTTCAGCTTGGCTTTCTTCGGACTGCGCGCCAGGAGCCATTCACGCGCCTTGTCCTGCGGCATCGGAAAGGCGATGGAATAGCCCTGCACCTGGTCGCAGCCGATCGCCATCAGCGAATCGAGTTCGGCCTCGGTTTCCGCACCCTCGGCGACGATCGAGATGCCGAGGCCGCGCGCCAACTCGGTGATGGCGCGCACGATCTTGGTGTTGTCGCCATTCTCGTTGATGTTCTGGACGAAGCGGCGATCGATCTTCAGCCGGTCGATCTCGTTCGGATTGACGTGGCTGAGCGAAGCATAGCCGGTGCCGAAATCGTCGAGTTCGAGATGAACGCCGGCGGCTCGGATGTGGCGCAGCTTGGCCGCGATGCCGGTCTTTTCGTCGTCGAGAATGACGGATTCGACGATCTCCAGCGACAGTTTGTCGGGCGACAGCCCAGCCTTCTCCAGCGTCGCGAACAGGAAGCGGTCGAAGTCGGGTTCGCGCAGTTCAGTGCCCGACACGTTGACGGCAAGCCGCCCGAACGCAATGCCGGCGCGGTCCCATTCGGCTGCTTGTTCAATCGCCTTGGCAAAGACGATGCGGCCGATCTCGGGCATGAAGCCGCATTTTTCGGCCACGGGAATGAACTCGCCCGGCGAGATCATGCCGCGCTCGGCATGTTTCCAGCGCACCAGCGCCTCGATGCCGCTGATGGCGCCGTTGGTGAGCGACACCTGCGGCTGGAAATAGACCTGGAAAGCATTCTCAGAGATGGCGACCCTGATGTCGTGCTCGAGCTGCTTGCGGTAGTCGAGCTCGCGCCTGAGTTCCTCGGAGAAGAACGAAAAGCTACCGCCGCCGAGCTTCTTGGCGGAATAGAGCGCGAGGTCGGCGTGGACGAGCAGATCTGCCGCATTGTCGGCGTCGATGGGATAGACGGCAATGCCGGCGCTGGCGCCCGGAAGGATGGTCGTGCCCTGGAACATGATCGGCTCGTTGATCTGCTCGAGGATGCGCCTGGCCAGCATGTTGATATCCTCGGTGCCGCCGGCGCCGTTGAGGATCATCACGAATTCGTCGCCGCCAAGACGCGCGCACAGATCCGAGGCGCGGCAGGAATCGCGCATGCGTTGCGCGGTGACCACCAGCACATAGTCGCCGGCGGCGTGGCCGAGCGTGTCGTTGATCTGCTTGAACCGGTCGAGATCGAGCTGGATCACCGCCAGCCTTTCACGCCGGCGATGCGCGCCCTTGATCAGCGTTTCGAAGTGATCGGTCAGGAAGGTGCGGTTGTGCAGGCCGGTCAGCCCGTCATGCACGGCGATGAAGGCCATCGAATTGCGGGCGTCGATAAGCTCATGCGTCTTGCGCAGGATCGCCTTTGACATCGGCCGGAAGATGAAAAGCGCCACCAGCACGATGACGCCGATGGTGGCGTAGAACAAGGTGCGGTGGAGATCGAGGAGCTTTTCCGACCGCTCGTCGGCGAAGGCGCTGATACGCTGGCCAAGGGCGGCATAGCCCGACAGCGTCGCGTTGGCGACGGAGGCGTCGAGATTGACGCGCTCGCCGCCACCCTTGTAGGCGGCCTTGCCGGAGAGCTGGGACTCAAAGGACGAGATCAGCCTTTCGCCATTGGCGATAAGTCCGACCGAGAAATAGTCGAGGTGGAACGGCTTGGCGAACAGCACGTTTTCGATCGATTTCGGATCGGACCGTGCCGGCGACTTGGGATCGGCCCCGGTCTGCTCGAGCAGCAGATCGTAATTTGTCTCGAACTCGGTGGTCGCCTGCTTCAGCGCAGAAACCAGGGCCGGCTGCTTGTCGCGCGAGGCGGAGCCGGTTGCACTTGCCAGGAAGACGATGCGCTGCGACAGCGCCTTCTGGGTGCTGACGATATCGAGCAAAGTGTGATTGTGCTGCTGGGCCGCCATCATCTGCTGCAGCAGGATGAAGGAGGCCATCACCATGGCCGCGATGATCAACAGCGCCAGCCAGTAGCCGGTCTTGATCAGCAGGATGAGTTTGCCCGAGACGGTTTGCGCCGGCTGCTGCGACATATTCTAGGTGACCCCTCGGTCGAACGGATTTCCGCCACGGATTCATGGCGAGAAGACCATTGGCTTGAAAGGGTTAACAGGTCTCGAAGCCGGCGGAATTGTTGCTTCAGCAGTCAATGAAAGCTGCCGAAATGGTTATCATGTTCTTTCGCGGCATGGCCATATTTGCACACCTGCTACTCCAACATGCTGGTTTTGCGATCGGATCGCGCCAAGGTTGAGCTTGCCGCGCCACCGAAGCGGTCGCATTTACGGTGGATTTTTCATTCAGAGGGCGCGACAGTCGCCGCCAATCTCAATAGGACTTGATCATGAGCGCGGCATTCCTCTCCCATATTGACAATGAACTGCAAGGGTTGAAATCGGCCGGGCTCTACAAATCCGAGCGGGTGATCACCTCGACGCAGTCGGCCGAGATCGAGGTCGGCGGCGACAAGGTGCTGAACTTCTGCGCCAACAACTATCTCGGCCTCGCCGACAGCGCCGAATTGCGCACGGCAGCCAAAGGCGCGCTCGACCGCTACGGCTACGGCATGGCCTCGGTGCGCTTTATCTGCGGCACGCAGGAAGAGCACAAGCAGCTTGAGGCGACGATTTCTTCCTTCCTCGGCCTGGACGACACCATCCTTTACGGCTCGTGCTTCGACGCCAATGGCGGCCTGTTCGAAACGCTGCTCGGCGAGGAGGATGCGATCATCTCCGATGCGCTCAACCATGCCTCGATCATCGACGGTGTGCGGCTGTCGAAGGCAAAGCGCTTCCGCTACGCCAACAACGACATGGCCGACCTCGAAGCGCGGCTGAAGGAAGCGAAGGACTGCCGCTTCCGGCTGATCGCCACCGACGGCGTGTTTTCCATGGACGGCATCATCGCCAATCTGAAAGGCGTCTGCGATCTCGCGGAAAAGTACGACGCCATGGTGATGGTCGACGACAGCCATGCCGTCGGCTTCGTCGGCAAGAACGGCCGCGGCTCGGCCGAACATTGCGGCGTCGAGGGCAGGGTGGACATTATCACCGGCACGCTCGGCAAGGCGCTGGGCGGTGCCTCCGGCGGATACACCTCCGGCAAAAGCCAGGTGGTCGACTGGCTGCGCCAGCGTTCGCGGCCCTATCTCTTTTCCAACACGCTGATGCCGGCGATCGCCGGCGCTTCGATCAAGGTGTTCGAGCTGATCCGCAATGGCGACGCCTTGCGCGAGCGCCTATATGCCAATGCGGCGCGGTTCAGGTCCGAAATGGGCAAGCTCGGCTTCACGCTTGCCGGTGCTGATCATCCTATCATCCCGGTGATGCTGGGCGATGCCAGCCTGGCGCAGGAGATGGCACTGCGCATGCTGAAGCGCGGCATCTATGTCATCGGCTTTTCCTTCCCGGTGGTGCCGAAAGGCCAGGCGCGCATCCGCACGCAAATGTCGGCGGCGCATTCCAGCGCTGATATCGACCGCGCCGTGGCGGCATTCGCGGCGGTCGGCCGGGAACTGGGCGTCATTGGCTGAGAGTTTTACCCTCCCCCTTGTGGGGAGGGTCGACTTTCGACCGCTTGCGAAAGCAAGCGGGCGGGAGGCAGGGTGGGGGTCTGCAGGGTCACGACCTCCCCCAGTTGTTTGACCCCCACCCGGCCCTTCGGGCCACCCTCCCCACAAGGGGGAGGGTAAGGAGCTAGACGATGTCGAACATGATGAAGGCGCTGGTGAAGGCCAAGGCCGAACCGGGCATCTGGATGGAAGAGGTGCCGGTGCCGGAGATCGGCCCCAACGACGTGCTGATCAAGGTCAAGAAGACGGCGATCTGTGGCACCGACGTCCACATCTACAATTGGGACCAGTGGGCGCAGAAGACCGTGCCGGTGCCGATGGTGACCGGCCATGAGTTTGTCGGCACGGTTGCCGATTTCGGCGCCGCGGTCACCGAATACAAGGTCGGCCAGCGCGTCTCCGGTGAAGGCCACATCGTCTGCGGCCATTGCCGCAACTGCCGCGCTGGGCGAGGGCATCTCTGCCGCAACACGCTCGGCGTCGGCGTCAACCGTCCCGGCGCCTTCGGCGAATATCTGGCGATCCCGCAGCACAATGTCGTGCCCATCCCCGACGATGTGCCCGACGAGATCGCCGCCATCTTCGATCCACTGGGCAATGCCGTGCATACCGCTCTGTCCTTCGATCTGGTCGGCGAGGACGTGCTGGTCACCGGCGCCGGGCCGATCGGCATTATGGGCGCGCTGGTGGCGCAATGCGTCGGTGCCAGAAAAGTCGTCATCACCGACATCAATCCGGTCCGGCTTGCGCTGGCCAAAAAACTCGGCGTCCAGCATGTCGTCGACGCCTCGAAGGAAAAGCTTAGGGATGTCATGCCCGCGCTCGGCATGACCGAGGGGTTTGACGTCGGCCTCGAAATGTCAGGCGCCGCGCCCGCCTTCCGCGACATGATCGACACCATGAACAATGGCGGCAAGATCGCCATTCTGGGCATCGCGCCGACCGGTTTCGAGATCGACTGGAACAAGGTCATCTTCAAGATGCTGCACCTCAAGGGCATCTACGGCCGCGAGATGTTCGAGACCTGGTACAAGATGATCGCCTTGGTGCAGGGCCCGTTGGACGTGTCGGGCCTGATCACCCATCGGATCGGCATCGACGATTTCCAGACGGGGTTCGATGCGATGAGGAGCGGCAGTTCGGGCAAGGTGGTGATGGATTGGTAGGCGGGCAGAGTCGCGCCTCCTATTGGAGACGATGGAGGGACAGCACCCCCCCTCTGGCCTGCCGGCCATCTCCCCCGCAAGGAGGGAGATTAGCAGCTTCGTCGTCTTGCTGATTTCTGCAACGTCCGAGATTGGCGAAAGCCTTCGTGACATCTGATCTCCCCCCTTGATGTCCGGCAGGACAGAGGGGGGTGTGAAGGATCGCTACGGAACGGACAACGCCGTCTCCAGCGCCGCCACCCCGTTCACAATCGCCGCTCGTTCCGCCGCGCTGAGCCTAGCCAAAAGCTCGCGTTCAAACGCCTTCGCCAGCGGCACCATCTCGCGGTAGGCCGCAAGCCCAGCCCTGGTCAGCGCCAAATGCTCCACACGCCGATCATTCTCGTCCGGTGTGCGCGTCACCCAGCGCCGCCGCTCAAGCTCGGCCACCGCGCGCGAAACCTTGGTCTTGTGCATCGCCGATTGTTCGCCGAGCGCTGTCGCGGTCATGGTGCCGTGCTGGCCCAGCCCTGAAAGCGTGCGCCATTCCGGCCGCGTCAGGCCGTGGCGTTCGCGGTAGATCTTCGAGAATTCGCGGCTGACGGTGTCGGCCAGCCGGTAGAGCCGGTAGGGCAGGAAGCTTTCGAGTTCCAGGATCTCAGGTTCCATCTGCGCACCGTGGAAGCGGCTTTTGCCGTTGATAGTTACATTTTCAATGGTTACAAATGAAACCAGTTTGGTCAACAGTGCCGGCAAGCCGCGTTCCAGGCGACTCAAGAGACCGGGATCAGGGAGGATCGGATGGCCTTTTCCTACATGTCGGGCTTCGGCAATGATTTTGAGACCGAAACCTTGCCCGGCTCGCTGCCCCAGGGGCGCAATTCGCCGCAGCGGCCAGCCTACGGGCTCTACGCCGAGCAACTCTCGGGCTCGCCCTTCACCGCCCCGCGCGGCACCAATGAGCGCTCCTGGCTCTACCGCATCCGGCCGAGCGTCAAGCACACCGGGCGTTTCAAGGCGGCCAGCTATCCCCTGTGGAAGACCGCTCCCAATGTCGGCGACCACGAACTGGCGCTCGGCCAGTACCGCTGGAACCCGGTACCGATGCCGAAGGAGCCGACCGATTTCATCGCCGGCATGCGCACCATCACCACCGCCGGCGACGTGCTGGGGCAAAGCGGCATGGCGGCGCATGTCTATGTCGCCAACCGCTCGATGGTCGACGACCATTTCTTCAACGCCGACGGCGAGTTGCTTGTCGTGCCCCAGGTTGGCGCCTTGCGCTTCGTCACCGAGATGGGCGTCATTGAGCTTCGGCCCGGCGAGATCGCCGTGCTGCCGCGCGGGCTGGTCTTCAAGGTCGAACTCGTCGATTCCGAAGTGCGCGGCTATATCTGCGAGAACTATGGCGCCAAGCTCACCATGCCCGATCGTGGCCCAATCGGCGCCAATTGCCTGGCAAATCCGCGCGACTTCAAGACGCCCAGCGCCTGGTTCGAGGAGAAGGAGACGCCGTGCCGGCTGACGGTGAAATGGTGCGGCAATTTCCATGTCACCGAGATCGGCCATTCGCCGCTCGACGTCGTCGCCTGGCACGGCAACTATGCGCCCTATAAATATGATCTGGCGACGTTTTCGCCTGTCGGCGCCATCCTGTTCGACCACCCCGATCCGTCGATCTTCACCGTGCTGACGGCGCCGAGCGGCGAGGAGGGCACCGCCAACATCGACTTCGTCATCTTCCCGCCGCGCTGGCTGGTGACGGAGGACACGTTCCGGCCGCCCTGGTATCACCGCAACATCATGAGCGAGTTCATGGGCCTGATCCACGGCCAGTACGACGCCAAGGAGGAAGGTTTCGTGCCCGGCGGCATCAGCCTGCACAATCTGATGCTGGCCCACGGCCCCGACGCGCCTGGCTTCGAAAAGGCCTCGCGTGTCGAACTGAAACCGGTCAAGCTCGACAACACCATGGCGTTCATGTTCGAGACCCGATTCCCGCAGATGCTGACCCGCTACGGCGCCGAGCTGGAAACAAGACAGGACAATTACATCGACTGCTGGTCCGATCTGAAGAAGCGTTTCAACGGCACGCCGGAGGGCGACTGGTCTTGAGGCTCGCCCTGTGAGCGACCGGCTGGTGTGTCTCGGTTCCAAGGGCGGCCCGGCGCTGCGGCCGGGTGGGCCATGGCCGAGTTCATCGCTGCTGGAACTCGGCGGGCGAACCATCGTCGTCGATTGCGGACTCGGCGTCACGCGTGGCCTGGTCGATGCCGGCATCAGCCTCAAGGCGCTCGACCTGATCTTCATCACCCATCTGCATTCCGACCATGTGCTGGAACTGGGGCCGCTGCTGCATACCGCCTGGACCGCCGGTCTGGCCAAGCCGGTGACGCTATTCGGGCCGCCCGGCACCGGCCATTACTGGCGTCGTTTCTGCCAGGCGATGGAGTTCGACATCGAAATCCGCATCGTCGATGAAGGCAGGCCGGACATTCGCGAGCTGGTTTCGATCGCCGAGTTCGGTGAAGGCGACATTTTCGAACAGCGCGGCCTGAAGGTCTCGGCGCTGCGCGTCGACCATCCGCCGGTGACCGACTGTTTTGCGCTGCGTTTCGAGAATGCGGGCAAAAGTGTCGTCTTCTCGGCCGACACAGCCTTCTTTCCGCCGCTCGCCGGCTTCGCCAAGGATGCCGACATCCTTGTCCATGAAGCGATGCTTGAGGAAGGCATCGAGCGTCTGGTCGCCAAGACCGGCAATGGCGCGCGGCTGAGAGAGCATCTGCTTGCCAGCCACTCCTTTGCCGAGGAAGCCGGGCGTATCGCCACTGAGGCTGCGGTAAGAAGGCTGGTGCTCAATCACCTCATTCCGGCCGACGATCCCGCGATCGTGGAGATCGATTGGGAGGCCGCTGTCAGGAAATCGTGGGTGGGTGACTTGACGATTGCCCGCGACGGCCTTGTTGTGAACGTAGACGGCGCCAAAGCCGCATCAGGAGAGGAAACCGCATGAAGCTTGCCACATTGAAGGACGGGACGCGCGACGGAAAACTCGTCGTCGTCTCGCGCGACCTGACGCGCTTCACCGACGCCTCGTTCCTGGCGCGAACGCTGCAGGCGGCGCTCGACGACTGGCAGCGGATTTCGCCGCATCTGGCGACCGTCGCGGAATCGCTGGAAAACAATGCGGTGCCGTCGGCACGCTTCCATGAGCATGACGCCCATTCGCCGCTGCCGCGCGCCTATCAATGGGCCGACGGGTCGGCCTATGTGAACCATGTCGAGCTGGTGCGCAAAGCCCGCGGCGCCGAGATGCCGGCAAGTTTCTGGACAGATCCGTTGATCTATCAGGGCGGCTCCGATTCTTTCATCGCGCCACGCGAGCCGATCCGCATGGCCGACGAAGCCTACGGCATCGACATGGAGGCGGAGGTCGCCGTCATCGTCGACGATGTGCCGATGGGCACAAGTCTCGACCGGGCGCGTGCCGCGATCCGGCTGGTCATGCTGGTCAACGATGTGACGCTGCGCGCGCTGACCGGTCCCGAACTCGCCAAAGGGTTCGGCTTCTTCCAGTCAAAGCCGTCTTCGGCCTTTTCGCCTGTAGCGGTAACGCCGGACGAACTCGGCGACGCCTGGGATGGCGGCAAGGTCAGCCTGCCGCTGCTCGCCGATCTCAACGGCAAGCCGTTCGGCCGCGCCAATGCCGGCGTCGACATGACCTTCGATTTTCCGGCGCTGATCGCTCATGCCGCAAAGACAAGGCCACTGATAGCCGGCACCATTATCGGTTCCGGCACCGTCTCCAACAAGCTCGATGGCGGGCCGGGTAAACCGGTGTCGGCGGGCGGTGCAGGCTATTCCTGCATTGCCGAATTGCGCATGATCGAGACCATTGAATCAGGCGAAGCCAAAACGCCATTCCTGCGCTTCGGCGACACGGTGCGTATCGAGATGAAGGACAAGACCGGCCATTCGATCTTCGGCGCCATCGAGCAGAAAGTCGAGAAATACCAGGCGTAAACGGGGGCAATGCAATGACGGGCGAGGCGTTCTATCTGTTGGCCGGCGTCTGGGCGCTTGGCATTCTGGCGGTGTTCATCCAGGCGATCCGGTTGAGCTACCGCATCGAGGCGCGCTCGCTCGATCTGACCAACCGCAGCGGCTACCCGCGCAAGGCGATGATGTTCCACACCATCACCAACACCAATGTGGCGCGTGACGAGGAAACGCAGGCCATGCGCCGGCGCATGAACCGGCTGTTGTTGATCGTTGTCGCGGGCTTCGCGGTCATGGCGGCAGGCATTGGCCTGGTCAGACGAATGAACTCGTGACCACCCTGCTCGACCACCTGCGCCGCATGGCCGGCAACAATCTCTGGTCGAACGACCGGCTCTACCGCGCCGTGCTTGCGCTGAAGCCCGGCGAATTCGAAGCCGAACGCACCAGCTTCTTTCCGTCGATCAAGGCGACGCTCAACCACATCCTTGCGGTCGACTATCTCTATCTCGATTTCCTGGAAGAGGGCGGCGTCGGTGCTGCCGCACATGACGATTACGTGCCGTTCGATGAGCCGCAGACGCTGTTTGCCGCCCAGACCGCGGCCGACCGGCGGCTAATCGCTTTTTGCGGCAAGCTGTCGGAGGCCGATCTCGACCGCCGCGTCATCACCGACCGGCGCGAGGACGGCATGATCCCCGAAAAGATCGGCGATATCCTCGCTCATGTCTTCCTGCACGACATCCACCATCGCGGCCAGGTGCACGCAATGCTGTCCGGCACGTCGGTCGCGCCGCCGCAATTGGATGAGTTTCTGCTCGACTATGATTTGAAGGTGAGGAAGGAAGAGGTCGAGAAGTTGGGGTTGTGATCGACCAATCCCCGATGTTGGCGCCGCCCCTCATTGCCCTGCCGGGCATTTCTCCCCGTATAGTGACGGGGAGAAATGGCTGACTGCAGCCTCGGCGCCCTTCTTGCGACGCTGGAGATTAGCGAAATCATCGATGAGAGCGCCCCCTCTCCCCGTCACTATACGGGGAGAGGATGCCGGCAGGCAGGTGAGGGGCAGCGCGACGTTGGTAATTAGGGGCGTTACGCCGCCTTGCCGTCCACCTTGATCACCCCGCGCTTGATCTGGTCCTGCTCGATCGATTCGAACAGCGCGCGGAAATTGCCTTCGCCAAAGCCTTCGTCGCCCTTCCTCTGGATGAATTCGAAGAAGATCGGCCCGATCACGGTTTTGGAGAAAATCTGCAGCAGGATCTTGGTCGTGCCGCCGTCGACCACGCCTTCGCCATCGATCAGGATGCCGTGCTTCTTCATCCGATCGATCGGCTCGTCATGGCCGTTCACGCGGTCATACGACATGTCGTAATAGGTCTCCGGCGGGCCGGGCATGAATTTCAGACCGTTGGCCGCCAGTTTGTCCGTGGCAGCGTAGATTTCATCGGTGCCGACGGCGATGTGCTGGATGCCTTCGCCATTGTACTTCTTCAGATACTCGGCGATCTGGCTGGTCTCGTCCTTGGATTCGTTCAAAGGAATGCGGATCTTGCCGCAGGGCGAGGTGATGGCGCGGCTGACCAGGCCGGTGATCTTGCCATCAATGTCAAAGAAATGGATCTGCTTGAAGCCGAACAACTCGCGGTAAAAATCCCACCATTTGTCCATCTGGCCGCGATAGACATTGTGGGTGAGGTGGTCGAGGAAATAGAAGCCGACGCCTTGCGGCCGCGGGTCGCGTTCGCCCAGCCACTCGAACTCGGCGTCATAGGCCGAGCCCTTCTTGTCGTAGGCGTCGATGAAATAGAGCAGCGAGCCGCCGATACCGACAATGGCCGGCACGTCGAGCGCCTTGTCGTCGCCTTCGTAAGGCGTGGCGCCTTTCGACACCGCATGGTCGAAGGCGTGCTTGGCATCGATAACACGCCAGGCCATCGAAGCCGCGCACGGACCGTGCTTGTCGACGAACCTCATCGCATGCGAGCCCGGCTCGGCATTGACGACATAGTTGATGTCGCCCTGGCGCCAGACGGTGATGTCCTTCGTGCGGTGCTTGGCCACCGCGACATAGCCCATGCGGGTGAACAGTTCGGCGAGCTTCTGCGGCTCCGAATGCGCGAACTCGACGAATTCGAAACCGTCGGTGCCGGCGGGGTTTTCCTTGCTGATCTTGGCGGGCGGGGCGTCGTGCGGAAAGGGACCCATGGCATTCCTCCAAACGGATGGTGGCCGCATCGGGCCACGAGACGACGCATTATAGCGCGGAGCGGCCGCACGGTGCTTGCATTCAAACGCTTGAAATGCTCAGGTCATGCGTAATTCATGCATGATTGGAGATAAATCCATGGATGATGCGCGCATCGATCAATTCGACCGCAAGATAATGGCTCTTTTGCAGGGCGACGCGCGGCTCACCAACAACGACCTCTCTGAACGCGTGAACCTGTCGGCGTCGCAATGCTCGCGCCGCCGCCAGCGGTTGGAGGACGACGGCTATATCAAGGGCTATCGCGCCGTGCTCGACCGCGACAAGCTCGGCTTCTCGCTGGTCAACGTCATCTCGGTGACGCTCGCCACCCACAACCGCGACAATGCCAGGCGCTTCGGCGAACTCTTGGCACGGCTGCCGGAAGTGCAGGAAGCGCATGCGCTGACCGGCGAGATGGATTATATCTTGAAGGTGGTGACGCCCGATCTCAAATCACTGTCGGAGTTCGTCAACGGCGTGCTCCTGCCGCACGAATCCGTGCAGCATGTGAAGACGGCGATCGTGCTGGAGACGCTGAAGGAGACCGGCGCGCTACCGATTTAGTTTTCCTGGATCCTATCGGATGAGCCGGCGGGACAGCGCCCCCTCTGTTCTGCCGGACATCTCCTCCACGAGGGGGGGAGATCAGATGTCGTGCGGGCTTTCGCCAATCGCTAGCGTTGCAGGAAAGGCGTCACCGGCGAAGCGCTAATCTCCCCACCTGTGGGGGGGAGATGTCCGGCAGGACAGAGGGGGCGCCAAGGGTCGCCAACTTGTGGAAGTGGCCTTGGCAATCGCCCTAACCCTTCACCCCTTCGACTGCTGAATAAGCCCATACAAATTCGTGCACCGCGCTCCAGATCGGCAATAAGCAAACACCGGCCCTTCGAGCGCGTCTAGCGCCTCGGCCTGATCCTCGACATTCTCGGCGGTGATCTGGCCGCTGATCACCGGGATGTAGCGGAAGGCCAGCCCGGCGGCTTCGACCGCCGCCTTGACGCTGTCGGCCGAAGGCTGGCCGGGCTGCTCGTCATCCGGCCGGTTGCAGATCACGCTCTTGAAGCCGGCGGCCTTGATGGCGGCGGCATCTTCGGGCTGGATCTGGCCCGAGACCGAATAGTCCTCGCTGATTTCGCGATATTCCATGGCTCTCATCCTCGCAATCTGGTTTGGCGCAGAGTCTTGCCACTCTCGAGCGAGGTCGGCAATCCGCGCAACAGGAAATCCTTTTGCGCAAATAGCCATTCCCCCGGGCAAAATCCACCTCAGCCATGTGTCCAGGTCGGGAACGGGTCGGGCAGTCCGCGCCACAGTTCGGGCCGGAAGTCCTCCGTCTCGACCAGGCAATCGTCCAGTTCGCTGCGGATTTTCCGCTCATCCATCGGTTCGCAGCCGATGAACACCATCTCCTGGCGCCGGTCGCCCCAGACCGGATCGAGATAGGGTCGCATGCTTTCGCGCCATTCGGCATGGTCGGGCCACCGCTCCTGCGGCACGGCGGCCCACCAAAGACCGCGCTTTTCGGTCCTGACCAGCGCGCCGGCATGGCTCATTTCACCGACGTGATGCGGCCGGGTCGCCAGCCAGAAAAAGCCCTTGGCGCGCACCACGCCCGGCCATGCGCGATCGATGAACGCCTGGAACTTCGTTGGCTCGAACGGCTTTCGCGCCCGGTAGACGAAGGAACGGATGCCATACTCCTCAGTCTCCGGGACATGGTCGCGAAAACCGTTGAGCTCCTTGAACCAGAGCGGGTTCTGTTGCGCCTTATCGAAATCAAAGCGCCCGGTGGCGAGCACCTTGTCGAGCGGCACCTTGCCGAAATCGGCTTCGACGATCTCGGCATCGGGATTGAGCGCCCGCACGATCAGCCGCGCCATATCCAGCTGCTGCGAGTTGGCGACGCCGACCTTGTTCAGCACCACAGTGTCGGCGAATTCGATCTGCTCGACCAAAAGGTCGACCAGCGCCCGGCTGTCCTGCTCGCCAAGCGACTGGCCGCGCTGCTTGAGGAAATCGGACGATGAATAATCCTTGAGCAGATTGAGCGCGTCGACCACCGTCACCATCGTGTCGAGACGGGCGACGTCGGACAGGCTGTCGCCATTCTCATCGCGAAAATCGAAGGTCGCGGCGACCGGCAGCGGCTCTGAAATCCCGGTGGATTCGATCAGGAGATAGTCGAAGCGGGCTTGTTCAGCGAGCGCGCGAACCTCTTTCAGCAGATCGTCGCGCAGCGTGCAGCAGATGCAGCCATTCGACATTTCCACCAGTCGCTCATCGGTACGCGACAGGTCGGCGCCGTCGCGCACCAGCTCAGCATCGATGTTGATTTCGCCCATGTCGTTGACGATGACGGCAACGCGGCGGCCTTCGCGGTTCGACAAAATGTGGTTCAAAAGCGTGGTCTTGCCGGCACAGAGCACGGTGACGGGCAGGCGTTTGGTTTTGGAGGTTTGCAGCATGTCTGTATCCGAAGGTTCGGCGCGGATGGGCGGGATGGTGTGGCGATCCGCGCGGCTAGGGTAGGGGATCGATCTGGTATGTTATATTATTACATACGTCAACAGATTAGCCCCCCGAAATGAAACCGCACGGGTTCAATTCGCCGTGCGTTGGCTCAAGCGGTTTCGTTCAGCCGGCCTTGCCCGAAGCCGGCAGCGCCACTAAACAGGCGCCACCGACCAACGAAGGAACCTCCCATGAGCATTCGTCGCATCGATGTTGGCCCGCGCATGAGCCAGATCGTCATTCACGGCAACATCGTTTACCTCGCCGGCCAGGTCGGGACGCCTGGCGCCAGCGTCGGCGAACAGACCAAGTCGATCCTGGCCACCATCGACGAATTGCTGGCCAAGGCCGGCACCGACAAGACCAAGATCCTGCAAGCGATCATCTGGCTGGCCGACATGGGCACCTTTGCCGAGATGAACAAGGAATGGGACAAGTGGGTGCCGCAAGGCAACACGCCCGCCCGCGCCACCGGCGAAGCCAAGCTCGCAGGGCCGGAATACACGGTCGAGATTATTATTACGGCGGCGATCTGAGGCGCGGCGCTTTACCCTCCCCCTCGAGGGGAGGGTCGGCGAACAGTCAAAGC
This sequence comes from Mesorhizobium caraganae, assembly GCF_016836705.1. Classification (GTDB taxonomy): domain Bacteria; phylum Pseudomonadota; class Alphaproteobacteria; order Rhizobiales; family Rhizobiaceae; genus Mesorhizobium; species Mesorhizobium caraganae. The sequence goes on from NZ_JAFCGY010000009.1 coordinate 117,165, forward strand.
GAAGCGGAGACTGTGAGACGGGGTGGGGTCGGCGAGGCTGCACCTACCCACCCCGCGTCACTAGTGCCGCCGTGCGGCACTCGCTCCGCGACCCTCCCCTCGAGGGGGAGGGTAGAAAGCGCTACCCTTGCGAAGGCCTGAACCTTGCCACCAGCGTGTGGCTCTCCGCGGCGTAGGTGAACCTCACCTGCGTCACTGGATACTCCGCGCTCCAGGTCCGGCGCTCGACCACCAGGCATGGCGCGCCGGTTGCGATGTCGAGGGCTTCGGCAATGTGCCTGTCCGCCGCCACCGCGCGGATGCGGTGCTCGGCCTCGCTCCATGGCACGCGGCCGATCAGCCAGGGGCCGGGGGCGATGTCGAGAAATTCTTCCTCAGCGGCTTCCGCGACAGCGGCGAGATTGATCAGCCGCTGCTCATGCGCGAACGGCCGCTTGCCGGCGAAATGCCGGCATTCGAGCGCCAGCACCTGTCCGGCAGCGCCGAGTTCCAGCAAGCCACGATCCTCGGCGCTGCTGCGCCTTTTCTGCCGCGTCACGCGCTCGTAGCGATAGGCCAGGCCGAGCGCCTCGACCTCGATCCTTATGTCATGGATTTCCAGCACCGCCGCCTGCGACTGCGGCTGGCGGACAAAACTGCCCGAACGGCGGCGGCGCTCGATCAGCCCGGCCTTGGCCAGTTGCGACAGCGCCTTGTTCACCGTCATGCGCGAACAATTGTATTCGGCCGTCAGTTCGTGCTCGAACGGGATGCGGAAGCCCGGCACCCAGACGCCGGACAGAATCTTTTCGCTGATGTCGGACAGGATGCGCTGGTGCAGCGAGCCGCCGCCTTCCACCGCCGCTGTCTCGATCATGCTCATGCCGAAAGCGCCATCATCACCTGGCGAAAACGCTCGGCGATTGCCTCGCGCCTGGCATGCCGGCCGCCGCTGACCTGCTTTTTACCATGCACCCAGACGCAATCGACCTTGCCGCCATTGGCAAAAATCCAGGCATCGAGAATGGCATCGCCGCTCTTGCCGGCAAGCGAGGGATGGTTCTGGTCGAGCGAGACGAAATCGGCCGGACCGCCGGCGGCGATCCGCGACGGACCGGCGCCCAGCGCCACGCTGCCGCCGTCGAGGGCTGCGTCGAACAGTGCGCGCCCGGTCGAGCCGCCAGCCACCGCCAGAACATTGCGGGCGCGATGCGCAAGGCGCTGCGAATATTCGAGCTGGCGCAATTCGTCCGGCAGGCCGATCAGCACATTGGAATCGGAGCCGACGCCGAAGCGGCCGCCCTGTTCGGTGAACAGCGGCGCGGCGAAAGTGCCGTCGCCGAGATTGGCCTCGGTGATCGGGCAAAGGCCGGCAATGGCGCCGCTTTTCGCCATGCCGATGATCTCAGTCACGGTCATGTGGGTGGCATGGATCAGGCACCAACGCTTGTCGATGCCGGCATTGGCGAGCAGCCATTCGACCGGCCGCGCGCCCGACCAGGCGAGGCAGTCCTCGACCTCCTTCACCTGCTCGGCGACGTGGATGTGGATCGGCCCGTCCGGCGCCATCGCGGCAACGACGCCGAGTTCCTCGGGCGTTGCGGCGCGCAGGCTATGCGGGGCAACGCCGACGACAGCCTGATTCAACGCGCGAACGGATTCGCGGCTTTTCTCAAGCAAGCGACCGAAGCGATTCACATCGTTGATGAATCGCCGCTGGCCTTCGTTGGGCGCGGCGCCGCCGAACGAAGAATGCGCATAAAACACCGGCAGCAGCGTCAGGCCTATGCCCGTCTCAACCGATGCGGCGGCAATGCGCTCGGCCATCTCGGCGAGGTTGGCGTAGGGCTTTCCGTCGCGGTCGTGGTGCAGATAGTGGAACTCGCCGACGCGCGAAAAACCGGCCTCCAGCATCTCGACATAGAGCTGTGCGGCAACTGCCTCGACCTGGTCCGGCGTCATCGACAGCGCGAAGCGGTACATCACCTCGCGCCAGCTCCAGAAACTGTCGGCCGAGGGGCCGCGCAGTTCAGCCAGCCCTGCCATGCCGCGCTGGAAGGCGTGGCTGTGCAGGTTCGGCATGCCTGGAACAACAATGGCGTGCCGCTCGTCGCCGGCCTGCGGCGAAGAACCCGGCTCGACCTTCGCGATCTGACCGCCACTCAGCGAGATCCGCACCTTGTCATGCCAGCCATCGGCCAGCAGCGCCTGTTCCGCAAAGATCGCCGTCACGTTTTTCTCCGAATCCGAATTTCCGATGACAATAGCACTTGCAGTGCGTTCTAATATGTATATACATAATCGCCATCCAATCAAACGGAAAAAGATGATGGCGGCACAGAACAAAAGCCGGGCAGGGGACCTTCACCTTTGGCGCAATGCGCGCCTGGCGACCATGGCCGAAGCCGGACTGGGTATCGTCGAGAAGGGCGCGATCGCCGCCCACGACGGCGTCATCGTCTATGCCGGGCCGGAAGCAGACATGCCGTCAGCCCTGGCTCAGGGCAGCGAGACCACCAACTGCGAAGGCCGCTGGATCACCCCCGGCCTGATCGATTGCCACACTCATCTCGTCCATGCCGGCAACCGCGCCAACGAGTTCGAGATGCGGCTGGCCGGCGCCACCTATGAAGAGGTCGCCCGTGCCGGCGGCGGCATCGTCTCCTCCGTCAAATTCTTGCGCGCTGCCAGCGAAGACGAGTTGGTTGCGCAGACGCTGCCGCGCCTCGATGCGCTGATGGCAGAGGGCGTCACGACGGTGGAGGTAAAGTCGGGCTACGGGCTCGATCTCGAAAATGAACAGAAGTCGCTGCGCGCGGCCCGGCGCCTCGACAAGGAGCGGCCGGTGACGGTTCGCGCCACCTTCCTCGGCGCGCATGCGTTGCCGCCGGAAGCCAAGGGCGACAAGGACGCGTTTGTCGATCTGGTCGCCAACACAATCCTGCCGGCCATCGCCGCCGAGGGCCTGGCCGACGCCGTCGACGGTTTCTGCGAAGGCATCGCCTTTTCGCCGGAGCAGATCGCCCGCGTCTTCGACAAAGCCAGGGCACTCGGCCTGCCGGTCAAACTCCATGCCGACCAACTGTCCAACCTTCACGGCGCCGAACTCGCCGCCCGCTATGGCGCGCTGTCGGCCGACCATCTCGAATATACAGACGACGCCGGTGCTGCGGCGATGGCCAAGGCCGGCACCGTGGCGACGATCCTGCCCGGCGCCTACTATTTCATTCGCGAAACCAAGAAGCCGCCGATCGGCCTGTTTCGCCAGCACGGCGTCAAGATGGCCGTCGCCACCGACAACAATCCCGGCACCTCGCCGCTGACCTCGCTGCTCTTGACCATGAACATGGCTGCGACCTTGTTCGGCCTGACCGTCGAGGAATGCCTGGCCGGCACCACCCGCGAGGCCGCCCGCGCGCTCGGCCTGCTCGGCCAGACCGGCACGCTCGAGGCAGGCAAATCCGCCGACCTGGCGATCTGGAACATCGGGCGCCCGGCCGAACTCGTCTACCGCATGGGCTTCAACCCGCTTCATGCCCGCATCTGGAGAGGACAATGACCGAACTCAACCTGAAGCCCGGCAATGCGACGCTGGCTGACTGGCGCGCGATCTACCGTGGCGCCGTGCCGAAGCTCGACGCTGCCTGTCGCCCGAAGATCAAGGCCAGCGCCGAGGCAGTCGCCCGCATCGTTGCCAAGGGTGAGCCGGTCTATGGCATCAACACCGGCTTCGGCAAACTGGCCAGCGTCCGTATTCCGGCCGCCGACCTCGAAACGCTGCAGCGCAACATCGTTCTGTCGCATGCCGCCGGCGTCGGCGAGCCGATGCCGGTCGCGGTGGTCCGGCTGATGATGGCGCTAAAACTCGCCAGCCTGGCGCAGGGCGCTTCCGGCGTGCGGCCGCAAACCATCGAATTGCTGGAAGCAATGCTCGCCAACGACGTCATCCCCGTGGTGCCGGCGCAAGGCTCGGTCGGCGCCTCCGGCGATCTCGCGCCGCTGTCGCACATGACCGCGGTGATGATCGGCGTCGGCGAATGCTTTACCCCGCATGGCCGCTTCCCGGCCAAGGTTGCTTTCGTCTCGCACGGCCTGGAGCCGGTGACGCTCGGCGCCAAGGAGGGTCTTGCACTGCTCAACGGCACTCAATTCTCGACCGCCTATGCGCTGGCCGCTTTGTTCGAGGCCGAAGTGCTTTACCAGTCGGCGCTGGTCGCCGGCGCGCTGTCGACCGACGCCGCCAAGGGTTCGGATGCACCCTTCGATCCGCGCATCCATCTCTTGAGAAAGCACCCCGGCCAGATCGAGACGGCGCAAGCGCTGCGCAATCTGATGGCCGGCAGCGCCATCCGTGAATCGCACCGCGTCGGCGACGAGCGCGTGCAGGACCCGTACTGCCTGCGTTGCCAGCCGCAGGTGATGGGTGCAGCCCTCAGCGTGTTGCGTCAGGCCGCCGATACGCTCGGCACCGAGGCCAATGGCGTCACCGACAATCCGCTGATCTTCGCCGAGGACGATACCGCGCTCTCCGGCGGCAATTTCCACGCCGAGCCGGTGGCTTTCGCCGCCGACATGATCGCGCTCGCCGTCTGCGAGATCGGCTCGCTGTCGGAACGCCGCATCGCCATGCTGGTCGATCCGGCGCTCTCCGGCATGCCGGCGTTTTTGACGCCGAAGCCCGGCCTGAACTCCGGCTTCATGATCCCGCAGGTCACGGCGGCGGCACTGGTTTCCGAAAACAAGCAGAAGGCCTATCCGGCCAGCGTCGATTCCATCCCGACCTCGGCCAACCAGGAAGACCATGTCTCGATGGCGGCGCACGGCGCCCGCCGGCTGATCGGCATGGTGGAGAATGCCACGGCCGTCATCGGCATCGAACTTTTGGCCGCCGCGCAAGGCTGCGATTTCCATGCACCGTTGGCGTCGAGCGCGGCCCTTGAAGCCGTGCGCAAGCTGGTCCGCTCCGAGGTGCCGCATCTCGACACGGACCGGCATTTCCACCCGGACATGGAAAAGGCCATCGCCATGGTGCGCAGCGGCGCCACCATCAAGGCTGCCGGCGCGGTAACACTACCTTCGATCTCGGGAGCCTGACATGACCGACTGGCTGACAGTCACAGAAGGCACCGCACCTCTTTTGGTGTCGATCCCGCACACCGGCATCGATCTCGCCGGCATCGACAACCGGCTGGTCTCGCCCTGGCTCGGCCGCCGCGATTGCGACTGGTGGATCGACAATCTCTATGATTTTGCCGCCGGCCTCGGTGCGACGGTTGTGCATACGTCGATCTCGCGCACCGTCATCGACGTCAACCGCGATCCCTCCGGCGCCTCGCTCTATCCCGGGCAGACGACGACCACGCTTTGCCCCACCGAGACCTTCGACGGCGATCCACTCTATTTGCCCGGTGCGGAACCGACGCCGTCGGAGATAGACCAGCGCCGCACATCCTATTTCGTGCCCTACCATGAAATGCTGGCGGCCCAGGCCGTCAGGCTGCGCGGCCTGCACGAAAAAATCGTCATCTACGATTGCCACTCGATCCGGTCGGTGCTGCCGCGCCTGTTCTATGGCACGCTGCCGGTCTTCAACCTCGGCACCAATGACGGCAAGAGCGCCGATCCGGCGCTGCAGGCGCTGGTCGGCCAGATCATGGCCGAAAGCGGTGAAAGCAATGTCATCAACGGCCGTTTCAAGGGCGGCTGGATCACGCGCTATTTCGGCAACCCGCAAGGCGGCTACCATGCGTTGCAGATGGAACTTGCCGATCGCGGCTATTTGCGCGAGCCCGAGGGCAAGGGTGAACCGGACAATTGGCCAGTGCCCTATGATGCCGAGTTCGCCGCACCGATGCGCGCCACGCTGACGAAAATTCTCCAAACCGCCATTGACTGGGCCGGGCGCTGAGCCGCCGCCTTACTCGAAAGGGACAATGATGAACAATCCTCGCCACAACATCCGCGAAGTGCGTGCGCCGCGCGGCGACAAGCTCAATGCCAAATACTGGACGACCGAAGCGCCGCTGCGCATGCTGATGAACAATCTCGATCCGGACGTCGCCGAAAACCCCAACGAGCTGGTCGTTTATGGCGGTATCGGCCGGGCCGCGCGCACCTGGAACGATTTCGACAGCATCGTCGCGTCGCTGAAGACACTCAATGAGGACGAGACGCTGCTGGTGCAGTCGGGCAAGCCGGTCGGCGTCTTCCGGACGCACACCGACGCGCCGCGCGTGCTCATCGCCAACTCCAACATCGTGCCGCACTGGGCGACCTGGGACAAATTCAACGAGCTCGATAAGAAGGGCCTGATGATGTACGGCCAGATGACGGCCGGCTCCTGGATCTATATCGGCACGCAAGGCATCGTGCAGGGCACTTACGAGACCTTCGTCGAAGCCGGCCGACAGCACTACAACGGCAACCTCAAAGGCAAGTGGATCCTGACCGGCGGCCTCGGCGGCATGGGCGGCGCCCAGCCGCTTGCCGCCGTCATGGCCGGCGCCTGTTGCCTCGCTATCGAATGCAATCCGGACTCGATCGATTTCCGCTTGCGCACTCGCTATGTCGACGAGAAGGCCGAGACGCTGGACGAAGCGATGGAAATGATCGAGCGCTGGACCAAGGCCGGCGAAGCGAAATCCGTCGGCCTGCTCGGCAATGCCGCCGAGATCGTGCCGGAAATGTTCCGCCGCGGCATTCGCCCCGACATGGTCACCGACCAGACCTCGGCGCATGACCCCATCAACGGCTATCTGCCCAAGGGCTGGACGATGGCTGAGTGGCGCGAGAAGCGCGTCAGCGACCCCAAGGCTGTCGAGAAGGCGGCGCGCGCGTCGATGCGCGAGCATGTCGAGGCGATGGTCGCCTTCTGGAACGCCGGCGTGCCGACGCTCGACTATGGCAACAACATCCGCCAGGTCGCCAAGGACGAGGGTTTCGAAAACGCCTTTGCGTTCCCGGGCTTCGTGCCGGCCTACATCAGGCCGCTGTTCTGCCGGGGCATCGGCCCGTTCCGCTGGGCGGCACTGTCTGGCGATCCCGAGGATATCTACAAGACCGATGCCAAGGTGCGCGAGCTCACCCCCGGAAACACCCATCTGCACAACTGGCTGGACATGGCGCGCGAGCGCATCTCGTTCCAGGGCCTGCCGGCGCGCATCTGCTGGGTCGGCCTTGGCGACCGCCACCGCCTCGGCCTCGCCTTCAACGAGATGGTCGCCAAGGGCGAACTCAAGGCGCCCGTCGTCATTGGCCGCGACCACCTCGATTCCGGCTCGGTGGCTTCGCCGAACCGCGAGACGGAAGCGATGAAGGACGGCTCCGACGCCGTTTCCGACTGGCCGCTGCTCAACGCCCTACTCAACACCGCGTCGGGCGCCACCTGGGTATCGCTGCACCATGGCGGCGGCGTCGGCATGGGCTTTTCGCAGCATTCCGGTATGGTCATCGTCGCCGACGGCACGCCGGACGCCGCAAGGCGCCTGGAGCGCGTGTTGTGGAACGACCCGGCGACCGGCGTCATGCGCCACGCCGATGCCGGCTACGGCATCGCCATCGCCTGCGCCAAAGAGCACCAGCTCAATCTGCCCGGCATTCTCGGCTGATTGGCTGAACCGATGCGCATCCTTCGTGCCGCCGACTACCGCTCCATGCCGTGGAAGAATGGCGGCGGCACGACGACCGAAATCGCCGTCGTGCCTGACGGTGCCGGGCTTGACGACTTCGACTGGCGCGTCTCGATGGCGCGTGTCGAAGGCGGCGGCCCGTTCTCCGGCTTTGCCGGCGTCGACCGCACGCTTGCCGTGCTGGAAGGCGAGGGCATCATCCTCGACATAGCCGGCCGGCCGGCTGCCGAGGTGACCGGAGCCTCCGCCCCGGTGTCCTTCCCCGCCGATGTGGCGACCACGGCTGCGCTGATCTCTGGCCCGATCACCGACCTCAACGTCATGACCCGCCGCGGGCGGGCGACCCATACGGTCGAGCGCCTCATGGTTTCAGCCCCGACCGATATCCGTCCGACGACCGCAACGACCCTTATCCTGCCGCTCGACGGCGAGGTCGGCGTGACCGACCCGACACTGTCCCGGCTTGGACCTCGTGACACGCTCGTGATCGGCCCAGACGTCGCCCAATTGCACGTGGAACCGATGCGGCCGACGACCGTGTTCGTGATCCGGATCGCCAGCCTGGGCTAGCCGCGCCGCCAGCAACGATTAACGCCTGTTGCCAAACATGATCGCACGCCGGAGAAATCTGGCGTAAGCTGTTGCCTGGATCACGAAAAAGCCTGAATCCTTCCGTCGTTCCAAGGCGGACGGGAGGGCAGGGGTGCTCGTCCTTTAGTTGTCGAAAGCCCCTCCTTGAAATGTCGAAGGGATAACGCTCCTGGAGTGGTGCGAAGCAAAACTTTCGGCCAGTGTAATCATGCAACCAATTGCATTTGAATCGGTTTTAGGGACATTGCCGTGGCGGTGACGCCGCATCGCGTCCCCCATGCGGAATCTTCAATGAATATCCAGACAAATCCTGCCCAGATCGAAAAGACCAGCGCCAGCTTCCCGGCCATCACCGAAGAGCCGATACGCTCCAATTTCCTGCCAGAAGAGCGTCTGCGCGCGCTGGGCGACAGCCTCGCCAAGGGCGACGTCAAGGACCTGTTCGGCCTGACGCCTTTCGATTTCCAGGCCCGCATCCGCGACAGTGCCAAGAAAATCCTCGAAGTCTACCGCTCGACCAATGCCGCCCAGGCCAAGGGCGAAACCATTACGCCTGCCGCACAATGGCTGCTCGACAACAATTATCTGGTCGAGGAGACCATCTTTCAGGTCAAGCGCGACCTGCCGCGCCGTTTCTACCGGCAGTTGCCGACCCTGAAACTGTCCGATGGCGAGGCCGTGCCGCGCGCGCTGGCCTTGGCCTGGAGCTATGTCGCCCATTCCGACAGTTCGGTCTCGGCGACCATGTTCAAGGCAATCGTCGAAGGCTTTCAGTCGGTCGAGCCGCTGAAGATCGGCGAACTCTGGGCGCTGCCGTCGCTGCTGCGCTTCGTGCTGATCGAAAACCTGCGCCGCATCGCCGTGCGCGTCGACCGCACCAGGCAGATGCGCCACATCGCCAACGAGGTCGCCGACCGGGTTCTGGCGACCGACGACAATGCCGACCGGCAGAAGATCCTGTCGAGCTATGGCGCCCATGCCCAGGACACCACCTTTGCCACGCAGTTGCTCTACCGCCTGCGCGACGGCTCGCAAAATGCCGGCAGGGCGCTGGAATGGCTGGAGGTCGAGCTCGAGAAGACCGGCTCCGACGCCGAGGAAATCATCATTTCCGAGCATCGCACGCTGTCCAGCGGCAATGTCACCACCGGCAACATCATCCGCGGCCTGCGGCTTATCAACGACGTCGACTGGACGGTCTGGTTCGAAGGCGTCAGCCGCATCGACACGCTGCTGCGCGAGCGCACCGATTTCGCCGCGCTCGATTTCTTTTCGCGTGACCAGTACCGCACGTCGATCGAGCAACTGGCGCGCCGCTCGGATCTCTCCGAATTCCGCGTCGCCGAAAAGGCGATCGAGCTTGCCGGCCATGTCCCCGGCGTCACTGATGCCTCCGGCGTGCCGGATGCATCGGCCGATCCGACCATGCATACCGATGTCGGCTTCTTTCTGGTCGGCCCGCGCCGGCCGGATCTGGAAAAGGCGATCGGCTACCGGCCGCCTTTCTATGTGACTGTCAAGCGCGCCTTCACCAGCACCGGCTGGCTGGGCATCGTGGTGCCCGTCTTCCTGCTGACGGTGCTGCTGCTGGTTGTCTCAGGCAATGCGCTTGCCCATCTGGGGCTCTCGGTTCCCTCGATCACGTTGATGCTGGCGCTGTTTGCTGTGCCGGCCAGCGAAGGTGCGCTCGCCTTTTTCAACACTGTCGTTTCGCTGTTCCTGAAGCCGACGCGGCTGGTTGGTTATGACTACAAGCACGGCATCCCGGCTGCCTCACGCACGCTGGTCGTGGTTCCGTCGCTGATCGGCTCGCGCGACGATGTCGAGGAAAACATCCGCAACATCGAGGTGCATCACCTCGCCAATACCGCGGACGAAATCCATTTCGCGCTGCTATCCGATTGGCCGGATTCCAAGACAGAGATCGATGCCGCCGACATCGAGATCCTGCAATATGCGCGCGACGAGATCGCCAGGCTCAATGCCCGCTACCCCTCCGAGGGCGCGCCGCGTTTTTATATCCTGCATCGCCGCCGGCTCTACAACCAGGCGCAGGGCGCCTGGATGGGCTGGGAGCGCAAGCGCGGCAAGCTGCACGAGCTGAACCTTCTCTTGCGCGGCGACAGCGACACCACCTTCCTGCCGCTCGACGTGCCGCTGCCGGAAAAGGTCGTCTACGTCATGACGCTGGACGCCGACACGCGCACCACGCGCGACGCCGTGTCGTCGCTGGTCGGCAAGCTCGCCCATCCGCTCAACCGCCCGCATTTCGACGCGGCAAAGCGCGTCGTCACTGCCGGCTACACCATTTTGCAGCCGCGCATCACGGCATCGCTCACCAGCGGCGACGATGCCTCCTTCTTCCAGCGTGTCTTTTCGTCCAACAGCGGTCTCGACCCTTACGTCTTTGCCGTGTCAGATCTCTACCAGGACGTCTTCAGCGACGGCTCGTTCACCGGCAAGGGCCTCTATCACGTCGACGCCTTCGAGGCGGCGCTGAAGGGACGCATCGAGGAAAACACCATCCTCAGCCACGATCTGCTTGAAGGTGCGCTGGCCCGTGCGGCGCTCGTCACCGACGTCGAACTGGTCGAGGACTATCCGACCCGCTATTCGGTCGACGCCTCGCGCCATCACCGCTGGGCGCGTGGCGACTGGCAGTTGCTGCGCTTCATCTTCAGCCCGCGTTCCGGGGTGCCGGCGCTGTCGCGCTGGAAGATGATCGACAATCTGCGCCGCTCGCTGACCCCGATCTTCTGGGTGATGGCGGCGATCGCCGGCTGGACGCTGCTGCCCTTCACGCAGGCCGCGCAATGGCAGGCGCTGCTCATCCTCTCGCTGTTCATGGCGCCGACCTTCGATGTCATCAACGCCATCTTGCCCAAGAGTGGCGACCAGACGCCGCGCGGCCATTTCTCCGCTCTGGCGCGTGACACCGTCTTCGGCACCGCGTTGGTGGCGCTGAAAGTGCTTTTGATGGCGCACAATGCCTGGATGATGGGCGACGCCATCGTGCGCACGCTCTACCGCCTGTTCGTCAGCCGCCAGAACCTCCTGGAGTGGCGCACGGCGTCGCAGGCGCACAAGGGCGGCGACAACGACCTCGGCTCCTATTACAGCATGATGTATGGCGCCGTGATCATCGGCGTCGTCGGTCTCGCTATCCCCGTGCTGGCCGATTCCACCGGCGCCTTCGTCGCCTTCTTCTTCGCTTTGTTCTGGATCGGCTCGCCGGCCGTTGCCTGCTGGATCAGCCGTTCTGCCGAGACCGAGGACCGCCTGCGCATATCGCAGGCCGACATTCACGCACTGCGCACCGTGGCGCGCCGCACCTGGCATTATTTCGAAACCTTCGTCACCGCCGAGCATCACAACTTGCCGCCCGACAATTTCCAGGAAAGCCCTGCGCCGGTGGTGGCGCCGCGGACATCGCCGACCAATATCGGCGTCTATCTGCTGTCGGTGGTATCGGCGCGCGATTTCGGCTGGATTGCGCTCTCTGACGCCATCACTCGCATCGACGCGACAATGACGACCATCGAGAGCATGCCGCGCAATCGCGGTCATCTCTTCAACTGGTACGACACCACGACGCTGAAGCCGCTCTATCCGCTCTACATCTCGGCGGTCGACAGCGGCAATCTCGCCGGCCATCTGGTCGCGGTGGCGGCAGCCTGCGCCGAATGGGCGGAAGCCCCGTCCGTCCACCTGCAGGGCGATTTCGAAGGCGTCCTCGACACGGTGACCATCCTCGACGAGAGCCTCGAGGACCTGCCCGATGACCGCCGCCAGCTCCGCCCGCTGCGCCAGCGACTCGCCGACCGCCTCGACGGCATGCGGCGTGCCGTCCTGATCATCAAGGCGCAGCCGGAGATGGCCTCGATCCGCACCATCAATCTGGCCGTGCTTGCCGGCGAAATCCGCAAGCTCGCCACCGCCATTCACACCGAGGCCGGATCGCAGCGCAGCGATGTCATCGCCGACTGGGCAGCGCGGTTGGAAGCGACCTGCGAGGCGCATGTGCACGACTCGCACAGCGACGAGAACGCCGTCGAGGCCTTGCGCGCCAAGCTCTTGGCGCTGCGCGAGCGCTGCCGGCGCTATGCCTTCGAGATGGATTTCTCCTTCCTGATGCGGCAGGAAAGAAAACTGCTCTCGATCGGCTACCGGGTCGAGGAACACCAGCTCGACGAAAGCTGCTACGACCTGCTGGCGTCCGAGGCGCGGCTGACCAGCCTGTTTGCCATCGCCAAGGGCGATCTGCCGACCGAGCACTGGTTCCGGCTCGGACGGCCGATTGTCGAGATAGGCTTCCAGGGCGCGCTGATGTCCTGGTCGGGCTCGATGTTCGAGTATCTGATGCCGCCGCTGGTGATGAAGGAGCCGCAGGGCTCGATCCTCAACCAGACCAGCAAGCTGATCATCAAGCGCCAGATCCAGTATGCGCGCTCGAAGAACGTGCCGTGGGGCATTTCGGAAGCGGCCTACAACGCCCGCGACCGCGAACTGACCTACCAGTACACCAATTTCGGTGTGCCCGGACTTGGCCTCAAGCGCGGTCTTGGCCAGAACACGGTGATCGCGCCCTACGCCACGATCCTTGCAGCGCAGTTCACACCGCGCGAATCCGTCCAGAATCTCGCCCGGCTGCGCTCTATCGGCGCGATGGGCCGGCACGGCTATTATGACGCCGTCGATTTCACGCCGCAGCGCGTGCCGGAAGGCACCGACCACGCTGTCGTGCTGAACTACATGGCCCACCATTCCGGCATGTCGATCGCCGCCGTTGCCGACGCCATCTTCGAAGGCCGGCTGCGTGACCGCTTCCACAGCGATCCGGTGATCGAGTCTGCCGAACTCCTGCTGCAGGAGAGGGCGCCGCGCGACATCCCGACCGCCACCGTCAGGACAGAAGCCGACGAGCGCTCGAAGGACGAGACCGAGGTCGAGAGCCCGGATTCCCGCATTGTCCTCGACCCGCTGAAGGCGCTGCGCGCCACCAGCGTCATGTCCAACGGCCGTTACTCCGTCATGGTCTCGGCAACCGGCTCCGGCTACAGCCGCTGGGGCGAACTCGCCGTCACCCGCTGGCAGCCCGATCCGACCGAAGACCGGCTCGGTTCCTACATCTTCCTTAGGGATGCCGGCAGCGGCGACTGGTGGTCGGCCACCGCCGAGCCGAGGCAGGCGACCGGCGAGAGAGTGCAGACGCTTTTTTCCGACGACAAGGCGAGCTTCGTCAAAACAGTGGGTTCGCTGCGTTCGGAGGTCGAGTGCATCGTCATCTCGGAAGGCAATGGCGAAGGACGGCGCGTCACCCTTTACAATGACGGCGCTACCGACCGGCATATCGAGGTGACCTCCTTTGCCGAACTGGTGCTCGGCAACGAAGCTTCGGACAACGCCCATCCGGCATTCTCGAAAATGTTCATTGAGACCGAGATCGCTGCCAACAACGGCGCCATCTTCGCCACCAGGCGCAAGCGCGACAAGAACGAGCCCGACCTCACCATGGTGCATTTCGTCACCGATCCGTCGGGATCGGCACGCGATGCCGAGGCCGAGACCGACCGCCGCGCCTTTATCGGCCGTGGCCGCACCATCGCCGAGGCCGCCGCTTTCGATCCGGGCGCCAAACTTGGCGGCCATCATGGCTTCACGCTCGATCCGGTCGCGGCGCTGCGCCGCCAGGTGCGGGTGCCGGCCAACAAGAAGATCTCGCTGACCTTCTGGACCGCCGTTGGTGCCAACCGCGCCGAACTCGACGAAGCCATCGCCAGGCTCGACCATCCCGAAAGCTTCGCTCGCCAGGCGATGCTCGCCTGGACGCGTTCGCAGGTGCAGACCCGCCACCTTGGCCTCAGCCTGACCGACGCCGCCAATGTGCAGAAGCTGGCACGCTATCTGATCTATCCCGATCCGTTCCTGCGCCTGCCGGCCGAATCCATTGCTTCGGGGCTGGGCAAGCAGTCCAGCCTGTGGCCGACCAGCATCTCCGGCGATTTCCCGATCTTCCTGGTCCGCATCGGCGACGTCGCCGACCTCGAAATCGTCGCCCAGGCGCTGCGCTTCCAGGAGTATATGCGCGCCCGCGGCATGATGATCGACTTCGTCGTCGTCAATGAGCAGGCCTCGTCCTATGTGCAGGACCTGCAGCGCGCGGTCGAGACGCTGTGCGAAAACAGCCGCTTGCGCGGCAAGGAGCTCGGGCCGCGCCAGCATATCTTCGCGGTGCGCCGCGACCTGATGGACGAAGCGACCTACAAGACGTTGCTGGCCGTCGCCCGCGTCGTGCTGCACACCCGTAATGGCACCATCTTCGACCAGATCGAGCGCGCCGAGGCGGCAGCCTTGCAGGCCCGCGATGCCTTGCAGCCGGCGGGTGCTGCGACCCTTCGCGAAACGGCTCTGCCAGTGCCGGTGGCGCCTGCATACCATGCAGCGTCTGACGCCAGTGCCGACGGCAGCGGCCTCAGCCAATGGAACGGCTTCGGCGGTTTCGAAGGCGATGGCCGCCACTACGTCACCCGCCTTGCCGGCCGGCGCACGACGCCGCAGCCGTGGATCAACGTCGTCTCCAACGCCTCGTTCGGCTTCCATGTCTCGGCTGAGGGGGCCGCCTTCACCTGGAGCCGCAACAGCCGCGACTACCAGCTGACGCCGTGGTCGAACGATCCGGTCACCAACCGACCGGGCGAGGGCGTCTACATCCACGACTATGCAAGCGGCAAGGCGTTCTCGCCGCTTGCCGCTGTAGTGCGCGATCCCTCGATGACTTACGAGACATGGCACGGCCAGGGCTTTTCGACCTTCCGGTCGAAGCGCGGCCCGCTGTCGATGGATCTGACGCATGTGGTCGATCCCACCGATCCGGTGAAGATCACGCGGCTGCGCATCCAGAACTCGGGCTCGGCACCGGCGCGGCTGCGCGTCTATGCCTATGCCGAATGGGTTCTCGGCAGCCATCGTTCGAGCACGGCGGCCACCATCATCCCGTCGAGGGATTCGGCGACCGGCGCGCTCTTGGCGCAAAACCCGTACGGGCTCGATTTCGGCGACCGGGTGGCCTTCCTGGCCGCTGCCGGGCCGGTGCATTCGGTGACAGCCGATCGCGGCGAGTTCATCGGCAGGCAGGGCACCAGCGCCTTCCCGCACGCCGTGGTCAGCGGCGCCGGCCTGTCGGGCCGCGTCGAGGCAGGCGATGATCCTTGCGCGGCTGTCGCCAGCGACGTCGACATCCCCGCCGGGGGCGACGTCACGCTCGTCTGGCTGCTCGGCGATGCCGCCAATCCGGCCGAAGCGAGCGCGCTGGTGCAGACCCATTCGGGCAAGGATTTTGACCAGCGGCTTGCCGACAATGAACGCGTCTGGCGCGGCTTCCTCGACACCATCCAGGTCGAGACGCCGGACAAGGCGCTCGACGCCATGGTCAACCACTGGCTGCCGTATCAGAGCCTGGCCTGCCGCATCCGCGCCCGCTCGGCCTTCTACCAGGCGAGCGGCGCCTTCGGCTTCCGCGACCAGCTGCAGGACACGCTGGCCCTGCTGGCGCATGATCCGAAGCTGGCGCGCGACCAGATCCTCAACGCGGCGCGCCGGCAGTTCCCCGAAGGCGACGTCCAGCATTGGTGGCTGCCGCGCACCGACGCCGGCGTGCGCACCCTGATCTCGGACGACGTGGTCTGGCTGGCGCACGCCACCAACAGGTACATCGAGGTGACTGGCGATACAGGGATACTCGAGGAGCAGCTGCCCTTCATCGACGGGCAGGTTCTGGGCGAGGGCGAGCATGATGCTTTCTTCACCCCCGAGATCTCCAAGACGCATGCCTCGCTCTACGACCATTGCGCGCGGGCGCTCGACCTTGCGGTCAAGCGCAGCAGTCCGGCCGGGCTGCCGCTGATCCTCGGCGGCGACTGGAACGACGGCATGAACCGCGTCGGCGAGCAAGGCAAAGGCGAGAGCGTATGGCTTGGCTGGTTCCTGCTGAAGACGCTTGGCGACTTTGCGGCTGTCGCCAAGGGGCAAGGCGACACCAAGCGGGCTCAGGCCTGGACAAAACAGGCCGACGTGCTGAAGCGAGCACTGGAGAGCACCGCCTGGGACGGCCAATGGTACCGGCGCGGCAGCTACGATGACGGCACGCCGCTCGGCTCGCACAATTCGGACGAGTGCAAGATCGACTCGATCGCGCAGTCGTGGAGCGTGCTCTCCGGCGAGGGCGACCCGGCGCGCTCGACCACGGCGATGCAGCAGGCGACGAACTTGCTGGTCGACGACAAGCTCAAGATCGTCAAGCTGTTCACCCCGGCCTTCCAGAACACGCAAAAGGACCCCGGCTACATCAAGAGCTACCCGCCTGGCGTGCGCGAGAACGGCGGCCAGTACACCCACGCAGCGACCTGGTTCGTCATCGCGCTCGCCGAAATGGGCCGCACCGACGATGCCTATCGCTGCTTCTCGATGCTGAACCCGGTCAACCATGCGCTCGACGATGCGTCGGCCGAGCACTACCGGGTCGAGCCCTACGTCGTCGCCGCCGACATCTATTCGGGTGAAGGCAAGGGCGGTCGGGGTGGCTGGACCTGGTACACGGGCTCAGCCGGATGGCTCTACCGTGCCGCCGTCGAAGGCATTCTGGGCATCGAGCGGCGCGGCAAGCAGATCACGTTCCGGCCCAAACTGCCCAGCCACTGGGACGGTTATTCGGCAACGCTCAAGATGCTGGGGGCCGAGGTCCAGGTTCGCGTCATCCGCGACAAAAAGGCCAAGACCATCTCGCTCGAAGTCAATGGAACCAAGACAAAGTCTTCCGGCTTTGAGCCGAAAGCCGGTGAAAAGACCGAGGTGGTCGTCAAGATACCAGCGTAAAATCAAAGGCTTGAACCAATTTGCGCGCGCCTTTCAGGGCGCGCGTTTCTATTTGGTCATGCGCATAGCGCAAAGCAGCCCTGCTTCTTATGTATTGGCGCTGCCGGGGTGGATGATTAAAAATGTGGCAGCCTTGGGCACATGCCATGATTTTGCCGCAAGACTGACATTTCACCTTTTATCTCAAACCGTTAGGTGATCACGGCAGATTTCGCAGCGTCGTCATCTTTTGTTCGCAGAATGGGAACGGAAGAGGTAGACGGGCATTGTTTTGCGACCCGTTAACCGATACGTGTCAAGAAATGGTGCAGTGCACAATGAATGTTTGGGCGGAGTAGCTGAAGTGTCACTTCTGCAAATCTACTGGAGAGCGCTGGGTTATCTCGCAGCCGACAGGAAACGCGTTGCGTTGATCTGCGGTGCGAATGTCGTGCTTGCCATCATCGCCATCCTCGAGCCGATCATGTTCGGTCGGGTGATCGACGCCATCTCCGATAAGGGTTCGGTGTTTTCGACGCTGGCTCTCTGGGCCGGCCTCGGCGCCTTCAACATCATTGCCTTCGTGCTGGTGGCGCGTGGCGCCGACCGCTTTGCCCACAAGCGCCGCAGCGAAGTGCTGTGCCAGTCTTTCGAGCGCGTGATCACCATGCCGCTTGCCTGGCACCATCAGCGCGGCACCTCCAACGCGCTGCACACGCTGCTGCGCGCTGTCGAGACGCTGTTCAGCCTGTGGCTTGAATTCATGCGCCAGCATCTGTCGACGGCCGTTGCGCTTGCTCTGCTGATCCCCACCGCGATCACCATGGATCTGCGCATGTCCATGGTGCTGATGGGCCTTGGCGTTCTCTATGTCGGTATCGGCCGCCTGGTGATGAAGCGCACCAAGGCAGGCCAGGCCGCCGTCGAGCGCCACTATCACAAGGTGTTTGCGCATGTGACCGACTCGGTCAGCAACGTCGCCGTGCTGCAGAGCTACAACCGTCTCGGCCATGAGGCCGATACGCTGCGCCGCTACGTCAAGAACCTGCTCGATGCGCAGAACCCCGTGCTCGACTGGTGGGCGATGGCCAATGCGCTGCACCGCCTGTCGTCGACCATTTCGATGATGGTCGTGCTGCTGATCGGCGCTTATCTCGTCACCCATGGCCAGCTCAAGATCGGCGACGTCATCGCCTTCACCGGCTTTGCCACGCTGCTGATCGCTCGTCTCGACCAGATGTCGGCTTTCGCCAACCAGATTTCGGAAGCCCGCGCCAAGCTCGAGGACTTCTACCATCTCGAGGACTCTGCCGCCGACGCCGCCGAGCCGGATGGCCTCCGCGATCTCACCGATGTCACCGGCCATATCCGCTTCGAGAATGTCGGCTTCGAGTTCGGCAATTCGGGGCAGGGCATCGATGACGTCTCGTTCGAGGTCCAGGCTGGCCAGACCGTTGCCATCGTCGGCCCGACCGGCGCCGGCAAGACGACGCTGATCAATCTGTTGCAGCGCGTTTTCTCGCCGTCCCACGGCCGTATCCTGATCGACGGCATCGACACCCGCACGGTGACCCGCAAGTCGCTGCGCCACTCGATCGCCACCGTGTTCCAGGATGCCGGCCTGCTCAACCGCTCGATCGAGGACAACATCCGTGTCGGCCGCGCCGAGGCGACCTATGACGAAGTCCATGCCGCCGCCAATGCTGCCGCTGCCCAGGATTTCATCCTGGCCAAGAGCGCCGGCTACGACACCGTCGTCGGCGAGCGTGGCGGCCAGCTTTCGGGCGGCGAGCGTCAGCGTATCGCCATTGCCCGCGCCGTGCTGAAGGACGCACCGATCCTGGTGCTCGACGAGGCGACCAGCGCGCTCGACGTGGAGACCGAGGACCGCGTCAAGGAAGCGATCGATGAACTGCGGCGCAACCGCACCACCTTCATCATAGCCCACCGCCTGACCACCGTTCGCGACGCCGATCTGGTCGTGTTCATGGACAAGGGCAAGGTGGTCGAGATGGGCGGTTTTGCCGAACTGTCGCTGCGGAACGGCCGTTTCGCCAGCCTGCTGCGCGCCGGCGGCCTGCTCAACGACGAGGAAGTCCGCCGCCTCAGCCGCACTGTGAATATCGAAGCGGCGTGATCCCAAGGTTTTCCCTTCTCCCCTTGTGGGGTGAGCAGCCGGTTCGCGTAAGCGAATTCATCGTGCCGGTGGCACGATGAAAGGCCGGCGAACGCCGGGACGCTGCGGAGCAGCGGGGACCCGGCCGGGAGGATCGGCAGCCCCCGCCCGGCCCTTCGCAGGCTCAGGGCGTTCGAAGCTCGAAAAGCCAAGCAGTTGGCTTTTCGTCCGCTAACGCGGACCGCTTCTCACCCCTGCGACACTCCCTCGATTGCCCCAAAGCCGCCGCCGGTCTATTTAGGTCCGCATGAGCGACACCTCTTCACGCCTCACCGGCTGGATCGACCTCGCCAACCCGACGCGCTTCGTCGGGCTGGCCGACAGGCTGGTGCCGTGGCTGGCGTCCATCGCCGCGATCCTGCTCGCTGTTGGCCTCTATATGAGCTTTGCCGCGCCTGAGGATTTCCAGCAGGGCATCACGGTGCGCATCATGTACATCCACGTGCCTTTCGCCTGGCTCGCCATGATGTGCTACACGGTCATGGCGGTTGCAGCGCTCGGCACGCTGGTCTGGCGCCATCCGCTGGCCGACGTCGCGCTGAAATCGGCCGCCCCGATCGGCGCCACCTTCACCGCGCTTGCGCTGGTCACCGGCTCCATCTGGGGCAAGCCGATGTGGGGCACCTGGTGGGTGTGGGATGCGCGCCTGACGTCTGTGTTCGTGCTCTTTCTCATGTATCTCGGTATCATCGCGCTGACGCGTGCGCTGGATGATGCCAGCCGCGCCGCCTGGGCTGCCGCCATCATCACGCTGGTCGGCTTCATTAACATCCCGATCATCAAATTCTCGGTCGACTGGTGGAACACGCTGCACCAGCCGGCTTCGGTGTTCCGGCTCGGCGGCCCGACCATCGATCCCAGCCTGCTGTGGCCGCTGCTGGTAATGGCGCTCGGCTTCACCGTGCTGTTCTTCGCCCTGCATTTGACGGCGATGCGCACGGAGATTTTCCGCCGGCGGGTGATTGCGATGCGCAGGGTTGCAGCGCGGCAGGCTAACTGAGTTACGCCGAGCTCCGTCACACCCCCCCTCTGTCCTGCCGGACATCTCCCCCTCAAGGGGGGAGATTGGCAGTCCGTGCGTCCCGCCAACTTTCAGATATCGGAGATTGGCGACGGTCGAGGCGACATCTGATCCCCCCCTTGAGGGGGAGATGGCCGGCAGGCCAGAGGGGGGTGCTGTCCCGCCGTCGTCCGAATGAATTTTGCCCGAGCACAAGCTCCAAAAGCTTCACCCCATACGCCCACGCGCCACCACCGGCAGCGTTTCCAGCACCTTGTCGCAGTCGATGAGATGCACCTGGTCGAACAGGTTGGTCACCACGCAGCAATGATCCGGCACCACGCGTACGCGCTCGCCGATACGCAGGCTTGCACCATTTCCAAGCGTGACCGTGCCGTGCTCTTCGCTGAGGCCGGTGACGCGGGCGCCGGGCATGCCGAGCAACTCGCCAAACTCGGGCAATCCCAGCGTGTCGCTGGACAGCGCCTTGCTGCCGCTGTCCAGAATGGCGCGGGTCGGCGTCGGATGGCTGACCACGGTTGCAAGCACCGTCAGCGCGCAATCGTCGAGCGTGCCGACGCCTTTGGCGACCTGGTAGCGGTCGAGATAGATGTAGGTGCCGGGACGGTATTCGGTGACCACGCTGTCTTCGCCGGAGCGCCACATGTCAGGCGTGCCGCCGCTGGAGATACGATCACAGGCGAGACCCGACGCCGCAAGCGCCTGCTTGGCGCCAACCAGCCATGCTTCGGCCTCGGCAGCGCGGCCGGCCGCCGGATAGGTCATCAGTCCGCCGAAGGTGAGCCCCTTGGCCTGATCGATCACTTTCGCCAGCGCCAGGGCCTCGGCGGTGCTCTGCACGCCGCAGCGGCCCATGCCGGTGTCACATTCGACCAGAACGGGCAGGGGATGGCCGGCATCGGTGAAGGTGGCGGCGAGCCCTTGCAGCGTTTCGCGGCTGTCGGCCGTCACTGACAGCGTCACACGGCCATGCAACGCCTTGAGGCGCTCCAGCTTGGCGCGGCCTAAAATGTTGTAGGGCAGAAAGATGTCGGAGAGCCCGGCATCGGCCATCACCTCAGCCTCGCCGATCTTCTGGCAGGTGATGCCGACGGCACCCGCCGCCACCTGCTTCTTGGCCCAGTAAGGCAGCTTGTGCGTCTTGATGTGCGGCCTGAGTTTTAGCCCGTGGCGGTCGGCATGCGCCTGCGCTCTAATGATGTTGGCTTCGGCGCGGGCCGCATCGATCAGGATCGCCGGCGTGTCGAGGTCGTCTATGCCTTGCATGAATGTCACCTTGGGAAATTTGGCTGGACTTATGGCCCCGATCGGCCCGGATGTCATGAGGCCAGTATGCAGTTTGCGTCGACACCGCAAAGCAGTTCGGCTATGCGCTTTAGGCAGGAACGCGACGCCAAGGGATCACGACCATGAAACGCTCAACCGTCAACGACATCATCCGCGATGCCGACGCCTTTATCCGCTCGTTCGGCTACATCATGCCGCCCTTCGCCTACTGGAGCCCGGAAGAGATGAAGGCGCGCAAGGCTGACTCCGCGGCTATTTTCACCTCGCGGCTGGGCTGGGACATCACCGATTACGGCCAGGAGAAATTCGACGAACTCGGCCTGTTCCTGTTCACCGTGCGCAACGGCGTCTATGCCGACATGAAGAAGGGCATGGG
This sequence comes from Mesorhizobium caraganae, assembly GCF_016836705.1. Taxonomy (GTDB): domain Bacteria; phylum Pseudomonadota; class Alphaproteobacteria; order Rhizobiales; family Rhizobiaceae; genus Mesorhizobium; species Mesorhizobium caraganae. The sequence continues at coordinate 139,073 of NZ_JAFCGY010000009.1, forward strand.
CATGCTCTATGCCGAGAAGATCATGATCTCGCGCAAGGACCAGCTGTCGCCGATGCACCGCCACAACATCAAGGCCGAGGACATCATCAACCGCGGCGGCGGCAAGCTGGTGCTGGAACTGTTCATGCACGATCGCGACGGCGGCATTGATCCGAAGGCCGAAGTCTCGGTGCCGGTCGACGGCACCATCCACAGGCTGCCGGCGGGCGGGCTCCTGAAGCTTGACCCGGGCCAGAGCGTTACGCTGATGCCCGGCGTCTGGCACGCCTTCTGGGCCGAGGGCAGGGACGTGCTGATCGGCGAGGTCTCGACCGTTAATGACGATTTGACCGACAACGTCTTCCGCGAACCGATCGGCCGCTTCTCCAACATCGACGAGGACGTCGCGCCGCTGCACCTGCTGGTGTCCGACTATGAGAAGTGGGTGGGGTAGGCGAGAGGCACTCCATTTCATCGGCTGGTGCTGCCCCTCATTGCCCTGCCGGGCATTTCTCCCCGTATAGTGACGGGGAGAAAGATGCCGTCGCGGATGGTTTCGCCAATATCCAGCTTTGCAGAATAGGCGCGGCGCTGCGGCCAGCTCTCTTCTCCCCGTCACTATACGGGGAGAAGGTGCCGGCAGGCGGATGAGGGGCAGCGCTGGCGTTCCGTGATTGTTACCAGGCGCTTAGAGTGCCTTCCTACCGCTGATACTTGTCCGCCTTGCGTGTTCCCAGCAAAAGCTTGCGTTCGAGCTGTGCCCGCAGCTCGCCATAATAGGCGGTGAGGAAAGCCCGGGAATCTCCCGGCTCGATCATCATGCCGATCTTGCGCCCGATCGTTTCGGCCACGGCCTTCAGCGCGACATAGTCCTCGCGGCGCAGGACCTCTTCCAGCTTGTGCAGTTCGGCGATGCCATAGGCATCGAGCTGCGCCTGGGTGAAGCGGAAGGCACGTGCGTTCTGGCGTTGCGACAGGTCCTCGACCAGCGCCAGTTTCGGCGCCTCGACCACCCAGGTTCCGGCCAGCAGATCGCCGATGCGCATGCGGTCGCGGTTGAACAGCGGGAAGAGCGCAAACAACAGCGCCCACACCAGCCCGAAGATTGTCGACAGCGTGTCGGCGAGCCCCATCTCGCTGCGGCCGAGGATGATCGACAGCGGCAGGAAGATCTCGATCTCGCGCATCAGATTGCGGGCGATGACCTGATCGACCGACAGGCCGGCGCCGCTGCGTGACGCCACCCGGATGCCGAGCGTCCTTTTGCCGGGCGTGGCGGCGCGGCGGCCGGCCTCGAAGACGATGAAATAGGCGTTGCGCAGGAAGAAGATCAGGATGATCCAGACGATGAACAGCGGCTGCGCCCCTTCGCCGTTGAGGCCGGCCAGCCCGAACAGCGCGACGATCGTGATCACGACGGCGGTGACGATGATGATCACAAAGTCGAGCAGGAAGGCGGCCGCGCGTGTGCCGGCATCGGCGAGCTTGATCCGGAGATCGACGCCTTCCGGCGTGATCAGCGGCCGTATCGTCGAGACGGCAGCGCGCCTAGCGGTCGCCATGCCGCACCACCCTGAACAAATAGAAATAGCAAAGCCACAAGGTCAGCATGCCGCCGCCAATGGCATAGCGCGTCACGTCGCTGGTGATGACCTGCCTGCCGATGCCTTCGAGCAGGCCGGCACACAAAAGCATGATCGTCACCCCAACCATAGTGGTGGCCGCCACGCGCCCGGCATCGGCCGCGGCCGTCATCCGGGTCAGTTCGCCGGGGAAGGCGATGCGCGTGCCGATGCGCATGCCGGCAGCGCCCGCCAAGGCTATTGCAAACATCTCGGTGGTGCCGTGGATGGACAGCCATCCGCCCAACTCCACGCCCAGCCCCTTGGCGACATAGATCTGGAACATCGCGCCGAGAAGGCAGCCATTCATCAGGATCAGCAGCACGCTCGGCACCGCGAAGGCAAAGCCGAGCGCGAAGGCCAGGATCGCCACCTGGACATTATGAGTGAACAGATAGGCGGCGAAGCCCGACAGGAAATTGCTGTCGGCGCCGTCGTAGAGCACCTGCCGCAGCACTTCGACTGAGGCGTCCGGGTTGCGCCCGCCGGCGAGACTCGGCGGAATGATGGCATCGAACCAGCCCTTGTCTTTCGCCACCAGCCAGTAGCCGGCGCCGAAGCCGACAAAGGTCAGGACGACCGACAGCGAGGTTTCGCGCCACAAATCGCGAATGGCATGCGGCCAATCATGCAGGAAGAAATCGCCGATGCGCTGCCGGAGGCTCCGACGCGCGCCATAGAGATAGAAATAGCCGCGCAGGCAGAGCGCTTCGAGATAGCCGACCAGCGCATTGTCGAGCGACGTCGCCCGCGCCACCGAGAGCGAGGACAGCGCCGAGCGGTAGAGCAGCGGCAGCGACAAAAGCTCGTCTTCCGACAGCGTACGCGGCGCGCGTTTCTCGACCCGGGCAAGCAGCGCCTCGAACGCCTTCCAGTCGGCCTCGCGTTCCGAACGGAAGCTCGCCAGCGACTGGCGCACGGCATCCTTGCCGACCAGCGCGCTCACAACAGATCCTCCTGCTTGAGCTCGAGATAGCGCTCAACCAGCGCCGGCCCCAGCCTTTGATGGTCGGCCTCGATGACATGCGCGCCGAGCAGCCGCAGCCTGCCGATGACGACCTGTCTTTCGCGCAACAGCCCACCGGCGACGACCGAGCGCGCTACATCCTCTGGTGTGTCCGGCGGCATGTCGGCCAGTGTCTCCAACTCGACATCCTTCATCATCATGAACAGCACCAGATGCCGTTCGGTGAGCCGGCCGACGGTGCGCAGCATCAGTTCGGCGCTGATCGGATCGACGAAATCGGTGAAGATGATCACCAGCGAACGTCGGTCGAGCCGCGCCGCAAGCGTGGTCAGCGCCAAAGTGAAATTGGTCTCTTCGGTGGAATAGTCGATCTCGGCCGCGCGCTTCTGGATCATGGCGAAGCTGGCCGAGCCGCGCACGGCGCCGCTGGAAACGCGCGGCCGCGCATCGAAGCCGAACAGGCTGATCATGTCGCCGCCCTTCAGCGCAATGAACGCCGTCAGCAAGGCGGCAGTGACGGCGCGGTCGACCTTCGGCACGCCGTCGACGGGCTCGCACATCAGCCGGCCGCTATCGATGGCCAGCACGATGTTGTTGTTCTCCTCGATGCGGAACTCGCGCGCCAGAAGCCTGCCGTGACGGGCGCTACGCTTCCAGTCGATCATGCGCCGGCCCATGCCGGGCTGGTAGTCTTTCAGCGCCTCGAATTCGCGGCCCTGGCCGGCGCGGCGTTGCGCATGGCCGTCTGGCAGCGACTGGCGCTGCAGAAGCGTGATCGCCTCGTCGCGGGCGCTGCGGATGTCAGGCAGCACCGCGACCTTGTTGTCCATCGGCAGGACGACCTGATTCCAGACCAGACCGAACGGCCCGCGCCAGCGCACCCACAGGCGATCGAACCTGGCCATGCCGCGCCGCAGCGCCTGGAATTTGAGGTCGAGCGATGCGCTGCCGGCCTCAGCAGTCAATGCGCCGCCGGTGCCGCCCAGCGGCTCCAGTCGCTCATCATGGCCGAGACGCGCCTGCACCGCGCGCGGACGTCCGCTGAGCCTGGCGGTGACATTGACGGTGAACTGGCCGCCGACGCTGACTTGCGGCGGTGCATGGATGGTGGCGTCCAGGGAAGCGCGTCCGCGCCCGGCGGCCGCGTCCACAGCCAGGAAAGCAAGCAGCACGCAGATCCACAGCAGGCCGAGATACCACAGCGACGGCAGCGCGAGCGCGATCAGGAAGGCCGGTATTGCCCCTGCCGCACCTGCCCAGACTGCCCGGCCGCTCGGATAGATCAACGTGGCGCTTCCGTCTGGTCAACAAGGTCGGTGACTATCTGCTCGACCAGGCGGCCGTCGATCTGCGCCGCCGGCGAAAGGATCACGCGATGGCGCAACGCCGGCACGGCAAGTGCCTTGACGTCGTCGGGGATGACATAGGCACGGCCGTCGAGTGCTGCCCGGGCGCGTGCGGCTCTCGCCAGCATGGCGCCGGCGCGCGGGCTGGCGCCAACCTCGAGGTCCGGGCTGGCGCGCGTCGCCCGCACCAGCCTGGCGATATAATCGACGACATCGTCGACCAGCGTGACCTCGCCGACCGTCGCCAGCGCCTTTTCCAGCGTCTTGCGGTCGGCCTGGGCGGTGATGCCGTATTGCTTGATATCGTGCGAGGCGCTGCCGCCGCCGTGGTGGATGATGATCGCCTTTTCTTCTTCAGGGCCGGGGTAGCTCACCCGGTGCTTGAACAGGAAGCGGTCAAGCTGGGCCTCGGGCAGGGGATAGACGCCCTGGTGTTCGATCGGGTTCTGCGTCGCCACCACCATGAAATTCTGGCCGAGCGAATGGGTGGTGCCGTCGAAGGTGACGGCATGCTCCTGCATCGCCTCCAGAAGGGCGGCCTGGGTCTTTGGCGGTGTGCGGTTGATTTCGTCGGCAAGCAGCAGGTCGCAGAAGATTGGACCGTGCGTCAGCGTGAATTGCCCGGTCTGGAAATTGTAGATGTTGGAGCCGACGATGTCGCCGGGCATCAGGTCGGGAGTGAACTGGATGCGGCCATAGGCGACGCCCAGCGCCTGGGCAAAGCAGCGCGCCGTCATCGTCTTGGCTGTGCCCGGCGGTCCCTCGAGCAGAATATGCCCGCCGGCGAACAATGCCGTCAGCATCAGATCGACCGTATCGTGTTGCCCGGTGATGGCCTTGGCCACCTCTTCCCTGATCTGTGTCGCCAGGGCCTTCACATCATCGACGTTCACCGAGCCTCCTTGCCGTCCAGTCATGCAGCTTTTCGGCTGCCTCGTGCATTTGTGTCAGGGTCTTTGCCGCGTCGGCGGCTTGCAGGCGGGTCGTGAAACCGCCGGGTTCGTCCTTATCGCGGGAATCGAGCCAGCGGTCGAGCGCTTCGCCCTGCAAACCATGCGGCGCGCCGAGCAAAGCGCCGGCGCGCACCCGCGCCAACGCGCCATAGCGGTCGCCCAGTTCCTCCAGCCGGCCAGCGCGGCGCAACAGCATCGCCGTGGTGTCGACCAGCGCGCGCTTGCCGAAGGCGATGGCGCGCTGATCGGCCCGCGGCGGCCCGAACCGGCCAAGGCCATGCAGGAACGCCAGCGCCGCCGCCGCCAGGATGGTCAGCGTCAGCGCCAGGAAAGGCGGTTCGACCAGAAGCTTGGCGAGGTCGTATTTTCGCCCGAAACCGTGCAGCGTCAGGTCGAACATCACCGCACCCTCTTCGGACTGCAGGAACTCGATCAGCTTCAGCGCCGCCGCTGCCTTGTCGGGATCCTTGAGCGCGGCATTGTTGATCAGGTCGGGGTCGGTCAGGATGTAGAACCGCTCGTCTTCCACCTCGGTCAGCACCGCCTTGCCTTTGCCGGCGGCAATCAGCGGGGTTTCGTCGGCCACCCATTGCAGTTGGTCGGGAACGGTAACCGTCTGACCTGCCACATCGAGTTGCTTGACCGTGGTCTCGCCCCCGCCGAGCTTGGCCTTGGTGATGCGGCCGAGCCAGTCGTTCACCACGACGGCCGGCAGCCGCTCGATCTTCATCTCCCAGCCCTCATGCTGGAACAGCGGCAAGGTCGCCCATTTGGGCAGCACGAACAGCGTATCCATACCCTTGCGAAGCTTGATGATGTTGGCGAGCGCATCTGGATCGCTGTCGGGTGAGATGGTGACGACCAGCAGCATTTCGGTCTCAAGATCGCTGTCGGACCGCGCCATATCGGGGGCTTCGCCGGTCAGCTTCAGCCACTCCGCCAGGCCTGCATAGCCGATGCCGCTCTTAGACAGTGGCGTCGCGCCGCCGACGTTGGGCTGACGGAAGTCAGGGGCATAGGTGGACAGCAGGAAGAAGCCCGCCGCCGCGAGCAAGCTGGCAAAAATGCCCCAGAACAGCGTCCTTCGGCTGAACGGTTCCTGCTGGGCGATGTCGGCCGTCGCGGCACTCACACCCAGGCATCCCTGAAGACGAATCGCTCATAGGCGCCGCGCGCCTCTTGCCAGCCCTCGGGGCCGACCGGCCGGCGCGCGAACAGCGCCGCCTCGACGATGCGTGCGATCTGAGTAAAGGCGCCGCGCGCCCGTGTCGGGATCGACGCCGCGCTGGCGATGTCGCGCGCGGTCAGCGACGGACGCAGGAAGTCGGGCAGGCGCCCGGCAATGTCGGCGACACTGCGGCGAAGCAAAAGATGCACCGCCTCGTCATACTCGCCGCGGGCAGCCAGCGCATCGGCTTCCGACAACAGGATCTGGGCCGCACCGACGTCGGGACGCCACGTCGCCTCAGCCTCGGTCACGCTCTTCTTGCGCCGCCACGGCAGGCGCCAGGCAACGCCTTTCACCTCGAGCAAAATCAGCAACAGGATGATCGCGGCACCTGTGATCACGGCGCCCCAGAACAGGTAGATCATGTAGGGGCCAAGCCATTTCAGGAACTCGCCAAACGGCTTCAGCCACTCGGGGGGCTGGGGCTGCACATAGGCCGGCAGGTCGAACTGGATCGAATCGTCCGACAGCAACTGCTTGTGCAGTTTGGCCAGCCATTCGGCTTGCGCAGCGTCCGGCTGTGCGGCAGTCACCTTTTCGCCCCCATGCAACCCGCGGTTCGCGCGCCGACACTGACAATGCAGCGCAACATTTGCAAGTGGGCTAGACGCCGCTCGCCAATCTTGGCAAATTTACTACTGCGGTCGCCGGACAATATTCGGCGATGAAACAGGGGGCGCATCATGACTTCGGCAACATTTGCACGGCCTGAGAAATTTCAGGTCGGCAGGGTCCTCAACAACAGCTTCTCCGTCATCGGCCGAAATATCGTCCTGACGGTCGGATTGGCCTTTCTGTTTTCGGGCTTGCCGACGGTCTTGATGCAGTTGTGGACTGAATCGCGCATGCAAGCCATCCTGGCGGTCGATCCTGGCGCTGCGGCCGATCCCACCTTAATGTTTCGCAATTCCTGGGTCACGGTTGTCGCCATTTTCGTCAGCTCCATTTTCGCGCTGCTGCTTCAGTCGGCGCTTGTGCGGGCCACGATCGAAGACCTGAACGGCAAGCGTCCGACCTTCGGCGACAGCCTGCAGATCGCCATTCGCTTTCTGCTGCCGACCCTGGCGATAGGTTTCCTCGTTGCTTTGGGATCGGGCCTGGCCACGATCGCCTTGATCGTGCCCGGCATCATCCTGTGGCTCGGCTGGTCGGTCTCGGTGCCGGTTCTGATCCAGGAGCGGCTTGGCGTGTTCGGCTCGATGTCGCGCAGCCGCGCCCTGACCAAAGGCAGCCGCTGGTCGCTGTTCGGCCTGTTCGTGGTGCTGTTCATCATCGCCATGGTCATCCAGGGGGCGGTTGGCGTGGTTGTCTACCTGTTTCACGGCACTGCCGCTACGATCGTGGCGGGGCTGGTGCAGAGCGTGACGTCGATGCTGCTGTCGGTGGCCGCCGCGGTCAGCTATGTCGAGCTGCGCCAGGTCAAGGAAGGCACCAGCGTCGACGAACTGGCGGAGATCTTCTCATAAGGCGACGCCGCTGCGGTCGGCTGGGCTTCAATGGCAGCAGCTATGCTCCGATTGCACGCTCGTTCGGCACAGGCATGACGAGGTGATCGTCACATCCGCCTTGGTCAGCGCCCCAGCAAGCTTCGCCTGCAGCCCCGGCATCTCCACGCTCTCGCCGCGCCGTTTCAGGCATTCGACCAGCCCGTGCAGCGCCCAGACATTGTCGGGATGCTGGGCGCAGCGTTGCACCCTGCCGCTCAAGCCCAGATCGTCGCGATAGACCTGCTCGGCCTCTTCAGCGTGGCCCTGGTCGAGCAGCAGGGCGGCCAGCGCATGGCGGGGAGGGTGCATCCAGGCCCATGGCTCGGTGTAGGACAGATTGTCGTCGAGCTCGACTGCGTGGCGCAGGTGATCGTAGGCCTCGTCATGCCGGCCCTGGTGATAGGCGAGCTCGCCATCGAGAAGGGCTGCACCGACAGCCAGCGAGGCCCGTGTCGGATTGCTGAGGAAGCGCCGCTCGGCGGGAATGGCATCGACATGCCTGCGGAAGTTCTCGCGTTGGCGCTCGGCCGCAGCGAATTGCTTGAGCGTGGCATGCGCGACGCCCTTGGCGTAGTGCTGCATGGCGGCGGTTAGCACGTAGAGTTCCGGCTCCGCCACCATCGGCTCGTCGACGATCTCCTGCCAGCGGCCGAAGCGCACCTGCACATGCGCGCGCATCGCGTGATAGCCCTCGACCGTCTGTGTCAGCTTTGGCCGGTCCTGGACGGCGACCACGTCGCGCGCGACCAGGCTGCGCACCTTGTCGGCCGCCCACAGCGCCGGCTGGTATTGGCCAAGAAACATGCAGGTGAACATCATCAGATGCAAATCGTGGCAGCAGCCAAGGAGGTAGTAGGTCGTCTCACTGGCATAGGCGAGATAGAGATCGTTGGCCCGCACCGCCTTTTCGCTGGCGAGCTTCGCCTTCTCGTATTCGCCGCACAGAACGTGGATGTGGCCTGGCATGTGGTTCATGTGGCCGGCATCGGGACACATGGTGCCGAGCCGGTCGGCCGAGCGAATGCCGCGCTCCGGCTGCGTCGACATTTCCAGGAGATGGATGTGCAGATGCAGGATCGCCGGGTGCGGCGCAGTGCCGGCTTCGTCCGACAGCCGGATCGAACGCTCACAGACTTCCAGTGCTTCCAGCACATCCGAATTGGGCGCCGGTCTGCCAGTCTTCAAATCCCAAAGCCGCCGAACGGTGCGCATCATCAGCGCCTCGACGGTGAGCGCCATCACATCATGGTCGTCGGGAAAGTTGCGATAGACCGGTCAGGCACAATCTGTGCCAAAATTCGTGGCGATGGCAAATGGCATTCGGCCGGCGCGGCTCATTCGAACCGCGCCGGCCCAAGAGTCCCGGAGGATCACCCCTCCAACCACACCTTCTCAAAATGCTGTTCCAGCGACTGGTGTTGTTCGCAGCCTTGCACGCCCTTGCGGTAGGTGCGGTAGACCGAGCGCCAGTAGGGCTGGATGATGATGCCGGCATCGCGCAGATTCTGCTCGATCCTGGCCATGATCTCCTTGCGCTGGGCGGCATCCGGCGTTGCCAGCGCCTTGTCGAGAAGTTCGTCGAACTCCTTGTCGGCATAGGCGCTTTCGTTCCAGGCAGCGCCCGATTTATAGGCCAGCGCCAGCACCTGGACGCCGAGCGGGCGCCCGAGCCATTCGGTGGTGGAGAAGGGGTATTTGCTCCAGTCGTTCCAGAAGGTCGCCGCCGGCAACACCGTGCGCTTGATCTTCAGGCCGGCCTCGCGCATCTGCGCTGCGATCGCGTCGCCAGTGCTCTTTTGCCATTCGACGTCGACGGAGATCAGGTCGAATTCGTGGTCGGCTTTGCCGGCCTCGGCAAGCAGTTTCTTCGCCTGATCCACGTCACGCTTGGCCGGGCCGATATCGGCAAACTCAGGATGCATCGGGCCGACATGATGGTTGTCGGCGGGCTTGCCGCGACCACCGAGGCCAAGCGCCAGCACGGCCGAATTGTCGACGGCAAGCTGGGCGGCGCGGCGCACCTTGACGTCGTCATAGGGCGCGTTGCCGACATTGAAGCGGGCAACGATGGTCGAGCCGGTAGCGATCTCGGAATTTTGCAAGCCCATCTGCTCGGTCTGCGACACGGCGTCGGAAGCGGTCTCGTGGTCGGTGTCGATCTCGCCGGATTCGAACGCCGACAGCATGGCGTTGGGGTCGGAGCCGTAGTCGACCCATTTGATGCCATCGAGGTAGAAGTCGCCTTTCCACCACGGCTTGTCCTTGCGCTTCACCTCAGCACTTGTCTCGGCATTCCAGCTGACCAGTTCACAGGGACCGGTGGTGATCGCCAGCGCCTTCATCGGGTCGTCGCCGCCCTCATAGGAGCGGTGCATGATCAGCGCCGGATAGTCGGCCATGCCGGCGATCAGCGAGATGTCGGGCTTCGGCAGATTGAGTTTTACGGTGAAGTCGTCGACCTTCTCGATGCCGCCATCGACCGGCTTTTTGGTGTCGGCGTTGACCAGAGCACCCATGCGCGCGGCGACCGAATTGCCGGCAACGGAAGCATCGCACCAGCGGGTCAGATTGTGGATGACATCGTCGGCGTTGAAGGTGTCGCCGTTAGACCAGGTGATGCCCTTGTGCACATGCAGGGTGATTGTTTTCGCATCGTCGCTGGTTTCCCAGCTTTCGAGCAGCCACGGTTCGAAGGTGAAGTCGCGGTTCCAGCGCACCAGATATTCGTTGCAGTGGCGCGCGACATTGGACATTTCGACGCCGTCGAAAGTGCGCGGATCCTTGAAGCCCTTGACGTTCATGGCGACGCGCAAGGTACCGCCCCGCTTCGGCTCCTCGGCCCGGGCAGGCGACGTGCTGAGGCCACCCAGCGCCAGCGCTCCGGCCGCGCTGACGCCGAAGCCGGCCATGATGGCGAGATATTCGCGCCGGCTGACGCCGCCTTTCCTGAAATCATCGGCAACGGGTTTCGCCTGCGGGTGCAGTCTTCTGTCGGTCAGCATGAATTTCATCGTCGTTCCCTCTTTTGTTGGGCGCCCCGACAAATCGCTTCTGTTTGGGAGGGAGATGCGATCGCCGGGGCGCCGTTGCCTGAGCAGGGATGATAGGGCGAGCTGACATTGGGATATGTTCGCTTTTCCGCAATTCTTGTGCGCTGCTCCGCAGTCGCGGCATGGCAAGTCAGAAGTCGCAGCGCGAAGGAAACGGCCTCAGTACGGCCAGTCGTTATTGCCGAGCACGGCGACGGCGGCGATGGCCGCCAGAATGCACAAAAACGCTTCGCCGGCGCGCCCTACATTCTTCCGGGCGCGCAAGAAACTGTGCACCAACCGCGGCTCCTCGTACCACCAGGCGCGGCCGCCGGCGGCGAGGATACGGTCGCGATAGGTCTCGCCATCCGACGACAGTGGATCGCATTCGGCGGTGACGATGACCGTCGGCGGCAGGCCGGAGAAATCGCTGTCTTTGAGCGGCGAGAATGTCGGGTCGTCGGGCGTGTGCGCCGGGCTTGAGCGGATGGCGCGGTAGGTCTCGATGTCGCGCAGCGTCAGCAGCGGCGCCTGTGCGTGCTCGACATAGGAGCCGGCATTCTCGTCGCCGCCGAGGCCGGGATAGATCAGCACCTGGCCGACGGCGTGGCGCGGGTGGCGGCGCGACGCATGCGCGACCGCGGCGGCAAGGTTGCCGCCGGCACTCTCGCCGACAAGCACGATTGGCAGGTCGGTCGTCTGCGCCGCCCATTCGAAGGCGGCAAGCGCATCCTCGAAGGCAGCCGGATGCGGATGTTCCGGCGCCAGCCGATAGTCGGCGGAGACGACGTCGAAGCCGGTGCCGGCGCAGATTTCGGCGCAGATGTCGTCATGACTGTCGAGCCCGCCCAGCACAAACCCGCCGCCATGATAATAGACGACGAGTGCGCGTAGCGGCTTGCCCGCCATACGGTAGTGGCGGATGGGAATAGCGTGCCCTTTATCGCCGGCAATGATGCCGTCGTTTGCGGTTACGCCTTTGGGGTAGCCAAGATGGAAGGCACGGCACATCGCGTCATAGACCGACCTCTGCTCGGCAATCGGCAGTTCGGCGATTTCGGGTGGGAACCAGTCGTTGACCAGGTCGATGTAATCCCACAGCGCCGGGTCGAGCAGGGTGGCGTACTTTCCCCGCCCGGCTGTCTTGAGCTGGTGAAGTGTTCCCATTTTGCGCTCAGAGTTCGCCGTAGAGCCGGCCGGCGTTTTCAAAGGTGAAGCGCAGCGGCACCGAACCCTCGACCTGCCATGCGCTGACGGTGTCGCCCGCCATCAGCCGGCAGGCGTCGATGGTGTTGGTGATGGCGCCGCCATAGAGCCGGTTGGCGAGGTTGAGGATGGCGGTCTGGTGCATGGCGGCACTGCCGCTGCCGCAGGCATCCTTGACCAAAAGTACACGAAAGCCGGATGCGACCGCGTCCTTCACGGTGGCGTCGACGCAGGCCTCGGTCCACACGCCGGCGACGATCAGCCATTCGATGCCGCCGGATTTGAGGTCACGCGCCGCCGGCCCCGAACGGAAGGCGCTGGCCTCCGCCTTGATCAGCAACGCTTCGCCATTGGCCGGCGCCACCTCATGACAGATTTCCGTCAGCGGATCGCTCTTGTCGGAAAAGGCCGACTTGCCGTCGGCATCGAGCGGATGGAACGGCCGCGCCTTGGCGATGTCGACGATATAGGCCCAGTGGTAGAGCGGCACGAAATTGCGCCGCGCCGCCGCCTGCAGGCGCTTGACGTTTGCCAGCACCTCGCCATAGCCTTCGACCAGATAGCGCTTGTCTTGCCGATGCTCCTCCTGGAGGTCGATAAACACCGCCGCCACCGTGCCGCGTTTGATCGAGATCGGGCTTTTCATATGGATGGGCCTGTACCTGTTGCCGCCGACGCCGCTCCGTTCAGCGAGTTGGCGCAGGCTTTGGCGATTAGCCCAAAAGCTCTCGCGACTTCGTCATCCCAGGGCGAAGCAGCCGCGGAGCGGCGTCGCGGAGACCCTGGGATCCATGCCGTGACCTCCGCCGAGGAGTGCAGCGGAGCAGAATTCTGCATTGTTGCGGCGCTCGGGAGTCCCGGCATGGATCCTAGGGTCTGCGCCGCGTCGCTGCGCTCCTTGCTTCGCCCTAGGATGACGATGGGATGGGAGTTCGCGCTGGTTGCCAAGGGATGGGAAACGATCGTCAAACCTGCTTCTCCAGAAATTCATCCTCATAGGGAAAGCGCGACAACAACTCGGTGCCGGTGTCGGTGATCAGGATCTCGTCCTCCAGCTTGACGCCCTCACGGCCGCCTTTCTCGCCGATATAGCTTTCCACGCTGACCACCATGCCGGGCACGATAATGCCGTCGCGGCCATAGGTCTCATAGTCCATGGCATGGGCAATGAATGGCGTCTCGCCATGCATGCCGACGCCGTGCATCACTGAGGTATAGCGCTGGTCGACGAAACGGTCCGGGATTTTCCACGCTTTTTCGGCGATCTCGCGAAAGGCCATGCCCGGCTTGACGATCGAAATATTGTGCTGAACCTGGTCGTGCGCCATGCGGTAGAGCGATTTCTGGTAGTCGGTCGGCTTGCCCGGTCCGCAGCGGAAGGTGCGCGAGAAATCGGAATAGTAGCCGTAGCAGCCGATCGTGTCGGTATCGAGCGCCAAGAGTTCGCCCGGCCGGATCTTGCGGCCGCTGGCTTCGTTGAACCACGGATTGGTGCGCTGGCCGGAGGTGAGCAGCCGCGTCTCGATGAACTCGCCGCCTTGCCGGATGACCTCGCCATACATGATGGCGAACAGCTCGTTTTCGGAAACGCCGGGCTTGATCGCCTCGCGCACGGCGTAGACGGCGGCTTCGGCGCCGGCCATCGACACCTGCAGGCATTTCACTTCCTCAGGCGTCTTGACCGCGCGCACCGCCAGGATTTCGCCCTGGCAATCCCTGACCTCGCAGCCGCGCTTTTCCAGGGCCAGCGCCTGCAGATGGCTGCAGCGGTCGAGCCCAAGTTTCATCGAGCCGCCGCCGTGCTTCTTCAGGAGTTCGGCGATCTCGTCGGCAAACGGGCCGGCGGTTTCGTCGTCGCGGCCCGACACCGAAGACCACACCAGCTTGGACGGCCGCGCCTCGTCGATCGTGTCGAGCACCATCGAAACATGGTAACTCTGCGGATATTCGAACAGCACGATCGGCCCTTCGGTCGGGATAAAGAAATAGCGCGTCGAATTGCGCAGGAAATAGCCGAACATGTTGCGCGAGCCGGTGGCGTAGCGCTGGTTGTAAGGGTCGAACAGCACGACGCCGCCATAGCCGGCCTCGCGCATCCATTGGCGCAACTTGGCAAGCCGTCCTTTTCTCAGTGCGTCGGCATCGATGAAGGACGGCTCGGTGTCCGACAGCCACATGCCGCCGGCCGGGTCAGCCGCAGCCGGATGGCGCATGCGGTCTTTGAAGTCCACATCCTCGGTGCTGTCGGGATCGAATACGACGATGCTCATTGGGTGCGCCTCCTGAAGGCTCGAACATAGCCGGGTGTTGGGTAAAGGCCGCGCGAAAATCCGCAGATGTCGTGCGAAATGCCGCAGGAAGGGCATAGGTACAAAGGGCGATGTTGCGATCCTTCGCGCCCCCCTCTGTCCTGCCGGACATCTCCCCCACAAGGAGGGAGATTAGCAGCTCTCGCGTCCTGCTCGATCTGCAACGTTGGTGATTGGCGAAAGCCGAGGCGACATCTGATCTCCCCCCAAGTGGGGGAGATGTCCGGCAGGACAGAGGGGGGCGCTGTCCCGCCAGTGTTTCAATATTCAGCACACCGAAGAAACTAATGCCGCCGCATCGCCTTCGGCGCATGCCCGTGCTCTTCGCGAAAAGCCCTCGCAAAGCTCGACATCGAGGCAAAGCCGCAGGCCAGCGCCACGTCGCGCACCATCAGCGTTGAATGCGCCAGAAGGTCGGCGGCGCGCCGCAGCCTGAGGCGCCGGTAGTAGCCGTTGGGCGAAATGCTGAGCTCGGTGCGGAAATTGCGCTCCAGCTTGTCGGAGGAGACGCCGAGTCTTGCCGCCAGTTCCGTCATGCCGAGCCGCTCTTCCACCGCATCCTCCATGATGGCGATGGCCGACAGCACCAGCTCGTTCTGGACGCCGGTGCGCAGCCTGAGTGGCATCAGCTTGCGGTCCACACTGGAGCGCAAAGGGCTGTGCACGAACCATTCGGCGACGCCTGCCGCGAGCTCGCCACCATAATCGTTGGTGATGATCTCCAGCATCATGTCGAGGCTGCCGACGCCACCGGCCGAGGTGAAGCGCTTGCGGTCGATGACGTAGAGGTCGCGCCTCAACTCGATGTCCGGAAACGCCTCGGTGAAGGCGGCCTGACTGGTCCAGTGCAAGGTGCAGGCATGGCCGTCGAGCAGACCGGCCCTGGCGAGGAAGAAGGCGGCATCGGCCACCGCGCCGATATGGGCGCCGCCCCGCAGGCTCTTGCGCATCCAGGCAACCGCATCGGCGGCGACAAGCAAGTCGGCATTGCCGCCCGAACAGACGACGATGCGGTCTACCTTCGGCGCGCCTGAGGCTGAGAATCCGGGTTGTATGACAACCCCATTGGACGCCTCGACCGTGCCCTTGTCGGCGCCGACGATCACCCAGCGGTAGCAATCGCGTTTGGCCAGCACATTGGCGGCGCGCAGCGGCTCGATGACCGAACTGAACGCCATCATCGGAAAGCCGGGAAACACCAGCACGGCGAAGGTGAGGGGGCCTTCGTGCGCTGCCGGCTGCACCCGATCCTGTCTTCTGCTGGCATGGACGGTATTCACAATTGTGTATTTCCCAGGCGCGTTATTGGTGGCAGACAGGGATATAGCGGGCATCCTGGTCCGCCGGCAACGGAGACGAACCATGTTTGCGGCTCAGACCATCGACAGCACCGACAAGCCAGCCTTCTACCGCGAACTGGCCACCCAGTTGAAGGCGCTGCTGGAGGGCGAGAGCGACTCGGTCGCCAACGCCGCCAACACATCGGCGCTGATCTTCCAGATGGTGCCCGACCTCAACTGGGCCGGCTTCTATTTCCTGGCCTCCGACGAGGAGCTGGTGCTTGGGCCGTTCCAGGGCAAGCCGGCCTGTGTGCGCATCGCCGTCGGCAAGGGCGTGTGCGGCACCGCAGTCGATCTCGAAATGTCGATGCTGGTCAAGGATGTGCGCGAATTTGCCGGCCATATCGCCTGCGACGCCGACTCGCGCTCGGAACTGGTCGTGCTGCTCAGGGATAATGACGGCGTCTTCGGCCTGATCGACCTCGACAGCCCGACGCCCGGCCGCTTCGACAAGGACGACCAGGCCGGCATCGAGGCACTGGCCGCGATCTATGTCGCGGCAAGCTCGTTCGAGGATTGAGCGGCTTTAAGCGAACTTCACCAGCATCAGGCTGAAGCAGCCGATGAACAGGAAGGCCGAGAAGGCAAGCGCCAGCGGCCGCAGGCCGCGCGAGCGCAGCTGCGAAATGTTGGCCTGCAGGCCCATGGCCGCGAGCCCCATGGTCAGCATGATGGTGGTGCCGAGCGCCATCGCCGACTTCACTTCGGCTGGTACGGTGACCAGGCTGTTCAGCGCTACGACGGCGACGAAAGCGGCGACGAACCACGGCATGGGCGGCCGTGCCGCCGATTGATCGCCTGACCGGTCGCTGCTCGTCTTGCGGCGCGCCATCAGGCCGAGCGCGATGACCATCGGGGCCAGCATGGAAACCCGGGTCAGCTTGGCGACGGTGGCGATCTCGCCGGACTGGGCGCCGTTCTGGAAGCCTGCGCCGATGACCTGCGCCACCTCGTGGATCGAGGCGCCTGCCCACAGACCGAATGCGTGCTGGTCGAGGCCGAGCACCGGCGCCAGCAGCGGGAAGCCAAGCATGGCGACGGTGCCGAACAGCGTGATCGAGGCGACGGCGTAGGTGACGTCTTCGTCGCGCGCATCGGTGACGATGTTGGTGGCGACGATCGCCGAGGCGCCGCAGATCGAGGTGCCGGCGGCAATCAGTTGCGCCAGCTTGGCGTCGACGCCGAGCAGCCGGCCGAGCGTGATGGTGAAGACGAAGGTCGCGCCAAGGGCAGCCGCCACGATGCCGACGCCGCTGGCGCCGATGGAGACGACCTGGCCCAGCGTCAGCTGGAAGCCGAGCAGCACGATGGCAAAGCGCAGCAGGCGCTTTTGCGAGAAGGCGATGCCGGCCTTGGCGTGGGCCGGTGTGCCGAGCACATTGGAATAGATCATGCCGGCTACGACGGCGAGGATCATCGGGCTGAACAAGGCAACGCCGGAGACATTGTGGGCCGAGAACGCCACTGCCGTGATCATCGCCACCAGCACGATGCCGGGGATAACGCCATTCCACACCGAATCGAGCCGCTTGCGGCCCGCAGCCAGATCGGCAGAAATCGTGCTTTTCGGAATATCGTTCGCGATGTGGGTAGCGGAAGACAATGCAATTCTCCAGGCGACTATGCTGGAGGAATGCCATTCCTAAACCAATCTTTCCAACGAATTGTTCTGGTTAGAATGATCGATTTTTACGAACGATTGGTTTTTGAGCTGACGATGGAACACCTCCCGAATTCGACAGGCTGGGCCAATCTCAAAATCTTGACGGGCTGAACTTCCTGTTCCAGCGTGGCGCCATGTTCGTTTTTGCACTCGCCATCACCAAGCGACGTCGCCCCTGCACAGTGCGGAGCGGCAAGGCGATTGCGCGACGACAAAGACCGGCACACTAGATCCCAGTTCATTCGTTTCCAGCCCCGCCGCCACATCAGCCGGCGGGGTTTTCATGTCTGGAGCCTTGCTATGACCAATTCTTCCATCCGGTTTCGGCCGGCCGAACGCGCTGATGCCGCCAAGATCAGGGACATCGTGCGCGCCGCCTATGCCAAATGGGTGCCGGTGATCGGCCGCGAGCCGCTGCCGATGCGCGCCGACTATGACAAGGCGGTGGCCGAGCATCCGTTCGATGTCGCCGTCGAGGATGACCATATTGTCGGCATGATCGAGACCATGCTGGAGGACGATCACCTCTGGATCGAGAATGTCTGCGTCGCGCCGCAGGCGCAGGGCAGGGGGATTGGCCGGCTGTTGCTGGAGCGGGCCGAAGAGAAGGCACGCGCGGCCGGGCGCCGCGAACTGCGCCTGCTGACCAATGGCGCTTTCGAGGCCAATGTGTTGTTGTACAAAAGGCATGGCTATTCGGTCGACCGGGAGGAGCCGTTCATGGGCGGCATGACGGTCTATATGAGCAAGAGATTGACGCGATAGCAGGCAATCGGAAGCATGGATACGACGATGGCAGTCAGCGTCCGGTTGAAGCCACTCTCGGGGCGGTATGCGGTTTCGCGCCTCGAAGCAAAAGAGAGCATTCCCGGCTGGGCCGACGGACCGGGCTTCGTCAGCATCACCAGGACCGAGGACGAGCTTTCGGTGGTCTGCCTGCAGGAGCGGGTGCCAGACGGGGTGAAGCACGACAGGGACTGGGTCGCCCTGAAGCTCCAGGGTCCCTTTGCCTTCGACGAAACAGGCATCGTGCTGTCGGTAATAAAGCCATTGTCGGAAAACGAACTCGGCATTTTTCTGGTATCCACCTTCGATGGCGACCATCTGCTCGTCAAGGTGAAGGATGAAGCGAAGGCGAGAACCCTTCTGGGTGAAGCCGGACATACGATTACAATGTGAGCGAATAGGGAGGATGGCGTGATGCAGGAGGCTGTCCAGGATCTCTGCAGGATTGCGCCGAAGTTGACGGAAAGTCTCAATCTGGAGCAAATTACTGCAGCGCAAAATTGTATCGAATCCCTCGTTTCACCATTATCCACCGACGACAAGCGCGCTGATATCGTTGCTGCCGGCCGATGGCGACACGGCCTACGGGCTCAACTGGTCCATTTTGCATGCGATCGAAGCAGCTCCGCAGTGACCGAAGTGGGACATGCTTCGGGATGAAGGAAATGATTGGGTTCGCAGCTTACGTCAAAGGCTCGTCAATGCCGCTTTCGAGGCCACACAGGAGCTCGGCTCGAAAGCCCACTGATCCGCATCGCCGCCGAGCAACAGCCGCCTGGCTCAATCCCCCGCCCTTGCGTTTGACATCGCTCTTGCCGCATCGTTATCTCTGACGCGATACGACGATCCGGCGATCGCCCCCCAATCACATCAGATCCCGCCCAAGGAGAAACCCATGTCTCACAATCTGCAGTTCTATATCGATGGCGTGTGGGTCGATCCGGTCGTGCCCAACAGTTTCGACGTCATCGACCCCTCGAACGAAGATGCCTTCGCGCAGATTTCGCTCGGCTCCAAGGCCGATGTCGACAAGGCGGTAGCCGCCGCCAAGCGCGCCTTCGACACATTCGGCTTCACTTCGGCCGAAGAGCGCCTCGACATCCTCAACCGCGTCATCGAGATCTACAAGAAGCGCAGCGCCGATCTGGCGCTGGCTGTGTCACGCGAGATGGGCGCGCCGCGCCGGATGGCACTCGACAGCCAGGTCGGCGTCGGCCTGGCGCATCTGCAGAAGATGGCGCAAGTGCTGAAGTCTTTCGAATTCCGCCACGTCAAGGGCTCGTCCCTGATCGTCAAGGAACCGATCGGCGTCGTCGGCCTGATCACGCCATGGAACTGGCCGCTGAACCAGATCACCTGCAAGGTCGGTCCCGCGCTCGCCGCCGGCTGCACAATGGTGCTGAAGCCGTCTGAGATCGCGCCGCTCGACGCCATCATCTTTGCCGAAATCATCGACGAGGCCGGCGTGCCGAAGGGCGTCTTCAACCTCGTCAATGGCGACGGCCCGGGCGTTGGCCAGGCGCTGTCCAGCCACCCCGACATCGACATGATGTCGTTCACCGGTTCGACCCGCGCCGGCATACTGGTCGCCAAGGCGGCCGCCGACACGGTCAAGCGCGTGCATCAGGAGCTCGGCGGCAAGTCGGCCAACATCCTGTTTCCCGATGTCGACCTGGAAAAGGCCGTCGCCAAGGGCGTCGCCGGTTGCTTCAGCAACTCAGGCCAGTCCTGCACCGCGCCGACCCGCATGTTCGTGCCGCGCGACCGCCACGACGAGGCTGCCGGCTATGCCAAAACGGCGGCGGAAAAGTTCACCGTCGGCCCGGCAGATGCGGCCGGCACCAAGCTCGGCCCGGTTGTCAGCCAGATCCAGTTCGACAAGATCCAGGACCTGATCCAGGCCGGCATAGACGAGGGTGCGACGCTGGTGGCGGGCGGGCCGGGGCGTCCGGCCGAGCTTAACCGTGGCTACTATGTCAGGCCGACGGTGTTCGCCGACGTCACGCCGGACATGCGCATCGCCAGGGAAGAAATCTTCGGGCCGGTGCTGGCGATCATGCCGTATGACACCGTGGAGGAGGCGATCGGCATCGCCAACGACACAGTCTATGGCCTGGCCTCCTACATCCAGGCCAAGGACATCCAGAAAGCCCGCGAAGTTGCCGCCCGCATGCGCACCGGCAATGTCTACATCAACTATCCGCAGTGGGATGCCGGCCTGCCCTTCGGCGGCTACAAGCAATCCGGCAACGGCCGCGAATACGCTGAATACGGACTGGAGGATTTCCTCGAGATCAAGGGCATCGCGGGCTACGAGGCGGCGGAGTAGGGCAGGGAGACAAGGCCCTCGCTAGCTCCAATGCAATCGAAGGGGCGCGGTCTCGGCCGCGCCCTCGCTGGTCTCGTCAACCGGGTCACCGCCCTGAGACGGACCGCCGCTTGTCATAGCCGCGGTTTGTCTCGATTATGCCAACCATGGCGCGCGTAAACTCAACCATGCTGTTTGCCGTAATGGCTGCATCGTCGGGACTCTGGCCGACATGTTCGGCGGCTCCGCAACATGACCGGCGGATGCTGTCGTAGTGCGTAACTCTCTCATCATCAGGCAACGCCGCCAAATTGAGGGCGCGACCGTGGATCATGCGCAATAGCTGCGCCAGTGCGGTTTCGACACTCATGCGTTTTACTCCGCATCGGTCGAGCGTCGCGGCACACAAATAGTGCCGGATCGTCGATCGGGAATTGGTCCCGATACGCAAAGGCTCGATCATACTTATTAATATATCGTTGAATGCTAATATGCATGGCCGTACCGATTGAGCGCGGAGACGTTGCGGGCAGATCGGCACCGCCAACGACACCGGGCTGGCCTCCTACATCCAGACCAAGGACATCCAGAAAGCCCGCGAAGTCGCCGCCCGCATGCGCACCGACAATGCTATTGGAATCTTCGCTTGTCTACCCGCTATTCGCGCTCAATACATAAGAGATTATTGACGCGCTAGTCGCGGCGGATTTTGAGATACTGGCTTGGCGTTGGTTAAGCTCGCGCTAATCTATGTTAGAACCTGCCCGACCTTAGCCAGCCTGCAAGGCCAGGGACACCAGATGCCCGGCTGATGCCAGAAGCTGGCAGCAAAAAGCGGGCGTGCTTCAGGAATCCGTCCGCCGTGCGAAATGTTCGTACGTCACGCGCCAGGGGTCGCTCTCCGCGCGTCTCTCCTCGCCGATCCAGTGAAAGCTGTCGGCGGTGATCTCGGTGAACCGCCACCGGGCCTGCAGACCGCGCGAGTCAGCGCCGATCTGGACAATATCCTTGCCCTCGGCCCGCCCGATCTGGCGCGAATAGTCCTGGTTGAGCGGATCGCTCCAGATGATGTGCCAGCCACCGATCCCGGGGTCGAAGACGCGCAAGGTCGTGCCATACATGGTGGACGGGGAAGGGCGCCTGGGCCTGATCCAGATGTCCTGAATGGCGCGGCCTTCCAGCACCCAGCCAAAGTGACATTCGCCGTCCATTTTCTGAACTGTGCCGTTGTTGCGGTGGTGGATCGTCTCCAAGTCCCAGCTGCCAATCAACCATCCATAGAGGTCCATGTCTTTCGCCCGGTCGGCTGGAGGACCTTCAGATCCGAGAGCGGTGAGAAACGTCGTCATGCTGGTCTCCGGGCAAGCCGCGCCAAGACGCTGGGGCTACAACCATTGCAGCGTTGAGGGTT
This sequence comes from Mesorhizobium caraganae, assembly GCF_016836705.1. Lineage (GTDB taxonomy): Bacteria > Pseudomonadota > Alphaproteobacteria > Rhizobiales > Rhizobiaceae > Mesorhizobium > Mesorhizobium caraganae. Next base: position 160,707 of record NZ_JAFCGY010000009.1, read on the forward strand.
CCGGGTCTTGGGAAAAATTGCTGCAATGCCGCGGCTGCCTTCCGCGTTCGCGCCATTCCAGGTCAATGCGCGAATGCTAATGTAGCGATGGCGGGTACCCCAATGCCCGCCTGGCCGGCGCCTCCTCGGGCAATCTCTTGGATGAGCGGCGCCGGCCGCCGGCTTGGGCGGCGACCAAATTCCTGCCGCAGGAATATCAGGCCAAGCAGGTGGTTATTGCTGGGCAGTTTTGGTAGGCATTCCAATATCGGTCTGTATCCCCAGAACGTCCGCTGCCCAATCGCGCAGTTCCGGAGAAGCATCGCCCGATTTCATGATCGACACGGCTAGTGCTGCCATGTCTGCGGGCGGCTTTTTGGTGGAGGTCGCAAAGGCGAAATAACCGGCCATGATGGCGCATCCCACCGAAATGACCGGTGGGACGATCTGGAGTGTCGTCAAAGCTAATACGCGCCAGCGTCCGGATCGGCCGGGTGCTGAAACCTCATCCTCATCCACAAGGTCGACCATGCTGCTCTGTCCAAAAGCCGCGAGACACAATCCGTAAGGGTGAGCTACATTAGTTAAAATGCAGATAAATCCTGTTACGGAATCCTATTGCTGATGAGCAGCTGTCCTAGTCGGTCTCTCCGGACGGCGCTTCATCTTGCCAGCCGGCCAGCTCCGGCAGGTCGTCGAGCCAGCTCTTCTCCGTCATCGACGCTTGGCCGGCCGGAGGTGCGGCCTCTGTGGCGTTTTGAATGAGCCAGTCCATCCACTTGCGATAGGCGGCAGGAGCCAGCTCGGGCGGCAGCACCTTGGCCTTGGCCAGCATGCGTTTGCGGAAGCTGACTTGCCTGCGCAGCTTGGTCGTCGTGAACTTGATGACCTTGCCCTGGTATTCAACCGTCCAGCGCCCATCGCCGTGGCTGGCGAGCCTGTCGATGGCGAAACCGGCATCGACCGGCCTGTCGCGCCACGGAAGCTCGATGGCATTTCTCCTCAGATCGAGTGCCCACCGCCTGTAGTCAGCCCCTGCGCGCTGGGGCGGCAGCACACCGGCCTGTTCGAGGATTTTCCTGCGAAAGGTCGGCTGCTTCTTGATCTGGCCTGTCGTCAGCTCGATGCGATGCCCGCGAAATTCGACGTGCCAGCGGATCCTGCCATTGCCGACATACTTCACCAGCCTGTCGATGACGAACTCCTCATCGGATAGCGTCACGCAGCCTTGGCCGATGCTTTCGAGAATGTACTGGCTATCGGTGGGCATGACGCGACCTTGGGCAGGAACCTTTGACGAAGCTTAGCCAGTACCACAAACCAGCCAATCTTTTCGCTCCGGGAATCTCGCCCCGAGCGGCCGGTTTGCGGCTGCCCGTCTGTGACACACCTCATTGACGCACCGTTTCGCCCGGTGCTGTAATCGGGCACGAAGAGCCTTGATCGCGACCCCATGAACGACACCAGCGCGAACAGCAAAGAGGTCGACGCCACCGCGACGCGGGCCTTCGGCATTGAAAAATATCTGTTCAAGAAGATCCCCTGGGCGCTGGGTTTCATGGCTCTTGCCATCTTGGTCCTGTTTCTCGCGCGCGGCGGTGACAGCAGCGACGACAGCGAGGCGAGGGTGGTCGCATTGTTCATCATCTTTGCCAGCCTCGCCTACATCGGCTTCGCCTTTCATCGTCGCAACAGCCCGCGAAAGCCGATGCTCGGGCTGTCTCCCTCCGGCATCCTGTTCCGTATCGCGAAGAACAAGGAACTCCACATTCCGTGGAGCGAGATCCACGGTCTCGAACTGATAGACATCAGGGGGGCGAAGGGTCATATCTTCCGCGACGTGACGGCCGCGCTTGTGTCGCGGGAATTTTTCGACGCCAACAATCCGGTCAAATCGTGGTGGTGGCGGAGTCCCGGTTGGGACGTCCACTTCGTTCCCAGGGACGAGATGGTGCAAGTCGCCTTCCACCACGACCTGCTGACCGTAACGGCCGACGAGTTGTGGCAGGAAATAGAGACGCGCTGGCGCGTATTCAGCGGCAGCCCGTCGGCGCCGCTGCTGGCGACGCCGCGCGTGGTCAGGGAGCGCGGCTGGATTTTCGGCTGGAAGCCGACACCGCCGCAGCAGCGCGCCGGTGCCGCCATGCTGGCCGTCGCGGCGGTGGCGATGACCTATTTCTGGCAATATCTGCACGCCTGGATCACCTTTCCCGATTTCAACGGGGATACCGGCACGTATTATCTAAGCCAGGCATTCGACCAGACCGGCGTTTATGCACGCCTCCCCGGCAAGGGCGTGGTTGTCCTGCGCCGTAGCGATTTTTCCGGGATCGGCGTGACGCGCTGCCGCAGCGATATCGAGCGCGATCCGGCGCGCAGCGGCCTGACGCCAGCATACACCGCGTTCGCCATCTGCTCGACGGAAATGCCGCACGTGTCTGGCATAGCGGTTCGAACCATCTTCAAGCTCGCCGGGCGGACGTTCACGTCGAAGGACTGGCAGGACAAGCCGGTCGGATACAGCGCGATCTGGCCGGTGGAAATGAGCGTCGAGGAGGTCAGCGCCAGGCTTTGCGAGCTCGGTGTCTGCGCAGACGCTTGAGCGCCGCAAAACTCATTGGCGTTAGGGTTTTGACCACGTTGATAGTCCGGTGTGGAAGTGCGGTAACGCCGCGCTGCCGCCGGACCTGCAACCAGCCTAAGTCAACGGTTCAATGTTCTATGATCCCAGGAGCCGAACGCTGCTATCGCGACGCAGTTCGGAATCGGCGCGGTCGACGCCTTCAACCGTGATCGCGATTGTCCCGTTCTCAATTCTTGCGATCCATCCCTTCGCCTTCATGTACCAGAGATGGAACTCGAGATGCTCTCGCGGACAGCCCAATAACCGTTCGATTTCGACGTCGCCAATGCCGGGGTTGCTGACATCCTGGCGGCGCTTCACATAGAGCAGAGAAAGCAGTTTGGCCTGGACCACAGCGTCCTTCTGAATGCCTTTGCCGTCGCTTGCTTCCTCGGCCAATTGAAGGCGCAGACCGGCATGCTCTCGATAGGAGATGTCGTATTGGGCGCGCTTGACCGGATCTTTCAGGACATTGTGTGCTTCTACGATTTCACTGAAGCGGGCTTCATTTCCGGTTTGCTGATTGTCGGGATGATAGCGCATCGCAAAATAGCGAAATATTCGCTCAAGCGTCTCCGAGTTGGCGTTGGGGCTGATTTCCAAGAGTTCGTAGTAATCGACGAACAATGCGCTGCTCCCTCAAACATCGCCCCCGAAAAGCCAAGAGCCTGGGCCGCCTTATTCCCGTGCCATGGTGAAGATTCTGGCGCGGCTCGCCGCTTAGTCAAGGGGTTGCTAATGTAGACAATATGCGGTGACCCACCAAGCGGCCCGACAGAGTCCGTTGGGGTGAATTCGACTTACCGCCGGGCCTAACCGACTCGGGGCTGGCGAGCCGGCTAATGCCACCCTAGTATTAGCAACTCCGCAACAGAACCCGGCGCGGACGTTTTCCCCAGATCAGATCACCTTGCTTTCACGCAGTCCCATTTCGGGAAATAATTACTGGCATGAGTCTTGCTGCACGAGCTTGCCGGCTGACCCCGGTCCTGATCGCGTATTCTGATCAGGTTGTAGGCTCGCCGGGCTTGAGGCTGTTGGGGTCTTCGCTCGGCGAGTTTGCCATAGCTTCACTCGTGTCACGCATGTCGATGTCGACTCTTTGGCACGCCGTATGAAATGCGAGAACGGCGAGGACCACGGCTCGCTAGACGTCGAAGCGTTTGCCCCTACAGGGCGCGAGGCAGTCGGACTGCGCATCCGCCGTCTGGTTGCAATCAAGATCAACCGTGATCCGATTTGGCGAGACGATCCAGCGTAGGAGAACAGCAATGGCTAGTCTGGGGCCGGCGCCCTCCTTTCGACACTGAACAAACCAGAGGGCGCCGAGCCTTATAGCGACGGCGCTTTGAGGGAAGCGCGCCGAGTAGTGAGTATACCGCTCTCGCTGGAGTTGTGGGAATACAGTCTTTTGGACGATGGTCCGCAGCGAACGCCGGTGAAGATGGCCGGCGCCGCAAGGGCGCTTGTTGGGGTGCCTTAGGCGGGGGGCGCCGGCCATGGCGGAAAATGGGGTCCGCCGCGAAGATAGTCTAACAGACGGGCCGCCGTTGCATATGGTGTGATCGCGGAAGAGACTGTGCCGTTCGGGAGCGCGCCGCCGGCCCGACGCGTCTTGTAGCAGGGCGGCCCAGCGGCATGGTCTAGGGGACTTGTGGCGGCTGCCGCTGGGCCTGACCAGTCTGGCTTGAACGAGGCGCGGTGCTGGCTGACTTAAGAATGAGCGCAAGCTACTTTGAAGGCAATCGGCGTCGTCTCATACGTTCGCTTCTGCAGCCTCAGCCAATTTGCTTAGTTGCGACCTGCGGCCGATCTAAATCCTGCGGACCGCCCGCTTAGAAAATGGCCGGCGCCTGCTTGGGAGGTCGCCTGATCAAAGGACCCAAGCCGGCCGCCTGGCAGGCCTATTGCGCCCTCTGTCTCTTGGCTTGTGCGGCAATAGCGCAGAGGAAAGCCAATGCGCCAGCGTCGCATGCCGTCCTCGATGGTCCTTTGGCAAAAAGCACGGCGTCCGCAATTGGGATCGTAAGGCCGTACTTTTGGGCGAAAGAGGTGATTTCGTACGGCTGATCTTCAGATGGATGGCGGATGTCGAATTCGAAATCCATTATCTAGTTCCTCCCAGTTCGCGACCCTTCCACTCCTTGGCTCGATGCAAAATTAAACTACCGACGCGTCGCGCGAGTCCAGCAATTGGAAATTGTGTAAAACGATACACTTTCAGTCGCGCCAACATTGGCTTGCCAGCGCCTTCGAGATCAGGAATATAATCCTCCGGTGCGGCGACCCCTCCAACGGAGTTCGCCATGCCCCACAAGATGCTCGCCGATACCCTGGCCGCCCGCGAATCCATCTCTGTGAACTGCGGGCATCCGATATGCTGCAGATCGACAAAGCTCGACATCCAGGCGCTGATCGGCCGCCTCGGGCCGGATCATGGTTCCATGCATTGGGATCTGTTCCACCTGTTCGGATGCTCGGATTGCAAGGCCGCAGGCCGCGATCGCCGGCCGGTGTTCTTCACCTGCATTCCCGATTGTGAGGGCCTTGGCGCGCAGCCGCGACTGGAAGCCGACGTTCGATCGCTGACCTGGCGGCCCAAAAAATGATCAAGGAAGCATTCCATGGCCCGGCGTTCCTACCTCAAACTGATGGGGACCAAGGTCTCAGACTTACTAGTGCAAAGGCCTAATCGGCCCTGTTCGGTTCCGGCAATGTCCATTGGACGTTCCGTATTTTAGCGATTGCGCATAATGGTCATCGCCCCAGGAGGCCTGCAACCTACCTCATTGGACCATCTTGCATTCCAGATTCGGCGTTGCACTCTCCATCGGTTGCGGTCCGCTTCAGGGGAAACGCTCAAAGCCCATGGTTGACCAGGGAGAGGTGACCAGGATTGTTCAAGAAACAAGTGTGCTTCCGCCTTGAAGAGGCCCGCCACCGTTAGGCGGCGGGCCAAATACAGGAGAACGAACTTGGACATCTTAATAGCGCTTGCCGCACTGGCCATGTCTCTGCTTGCTCTCGGTATGTCCTTCTATTTCTGGAAGCGCCAGTTTCGCCCGATCGTAACGGCTGCAGTTAAAACTCATAGCGGCGGGAACAATGAGATCGCCTATAAGCTCGTCGTGCTGAATTCCGGATCAATTCCCGCGACAAATATCCGCCTGATCGTGTACGACCGGGCGGGGCTCAAAGCGGCGCTTGGAGCCGGTGCCAGTGAGGATAACCAAAATCGGTGGCTGGCGTGTTTCCATGAATCAACGGAAATTCCGCTCCTCCAAAACGGCGACAAGACGTCATGCTCATTTGGGATGACGCACATGGATCCGCAGCAAAGCTTCTGGAAACCGCAGGCGATGTTTCCGATCCGCATCGTGTATCATGACTGGTTCGGCGCCAAGTACGATTCGGACCCACTTAACATGTTGCAGATTGCCGACTCCGACCGCTTCACCGCTCCCCGCCGGTGAAAAGTCGTCACCAAATCGCTGGAGATGGCCAAGGAGATCGGCGACAAGGCGCGGTTCGAGGAGATCACGCCGAAGGTGAAGAAGGGCTAGGGCAGCAGGATAGAGGCGCCCAGCACGGCCATCAGGAAGCAAGCGACCATGCCGATCATGTCGCGCTGCCTGTAGCGCCAGACCGCGCCAGCGAGGATGACGATGTGATCCAGGGCAGCTGTGAGGCTTATTGGACAGTAGGTTTGGGTATGAACTTGGGCGATTGTAAATCGTGGCCCAACTTTGTTGCCTGAGCGGGCCTAAGTATGATCGGAACAACATCACCTTCGGCGGGGTAAAGCAGTAAGACGACACCGCCGACTACTTCACTCATGGCTACCTCCCACTTGTCGATGGTGATAGCGGCCTTCTCGATATTGCGTGCCATTTGCTGCCCCTTGCCCCGCGGTAGCATCGCGCAACCTGTGCGCGAACGCAAGCTTCGCTTCCCGCGGACTAGGCGAAAAAGCCTAGCCGGCATTGCTTTCGCCGGCTTGCCGCATCCCCAGCGAGGCTGAATTGGCGGCTCGCTCCTTGAGGGGCTACGACAATGAATGCGCATATGAAGGGGTATCGGGGGGCGAGCCGGTGGCAGATGCAGCGGGCTGGCGTTTCGAACTAGGTGAGTTCGTAACACACAAAGACCAAAGCTTACCGTCGCTAGTGATGGGGGCGGGTTAGGACGACCAAAGGATGCGAGATTTACGGCGTGCGCTCATTCGCCATCTTGGATCCCTGTAGGGATCGCATGATTGAGGGCGACTGCCTCAAGCCGATCGATGACGAGGCATGGTCAGACTGCCTGCTCGCTGGCACGCAATACGACCCGCGTGTTGCCGTCTGATAACTTTGCGCAGTGTGAAAAACCCGCTGCCTGGGGAGAGGCAGCGGGTTGATTTCAAGCTCGCGGGGGGGTGAGCTTGGCACGCCATCGCTTGGGAGGGGTAGATGGCCGACACCTAATAAAGTAGCGGCTACAATTCCGCGCCGCAATTGTGCGAAGGTGTTGCCGCCCTAAACGAAGGCGCTACCGGATCACATGAAGGTTTATCCCGCTTCGGCGGGGTCCTTCTATTTGCTGAAATTCTGTTAGCCGGTCGCCAAACTCCGGGCTGCCTCCTCGATCGCCTCGCGGTCATTGCCCAACCTATCAATTAGGTCTTGGGCTTGGTCGCCCGTAATGCCGGTACGCATCGCCAGCGCCTCTACCGTCATGACGTCGGAACTGGCGGCCTCAGCACGCCGCTGCTTTCTCGTCTTGGCCGATAGCACCATCGCTCCAGCGGCACTTGGTTCGGTAAATGCGTGATCAGTTTCCAATTGATTCTCGCGCTCGATTTCTGCCTCAGCTTGGTGCCAATGTTTCTCTGGGTCGCCATGCACGCCGCCTTCGCGCTCCCAAATTTCGTATGCTCGTTGCTGAATTTTTTCGTGCCGTTCGTCGCCCATGTTGAGTCCTCCGTGAATTCTCTCTCAACGCGGAGGAGGGCGGAATGATCCCACCGCGGAAATGCAAATTTGCCATGTTGCTATTCGCGGCCTCCGATCCTTACCACTCCTTACAAATCAAGGGCTTACGTTGCTACGCATTTGGGGACCAGCAACATGGTTCGGGGCGGATTTGGTAGCTAAGTGATTGATTTTGTTTGGCTGGGGAACCTGGATTCGAACCAGGACTAACGGAGTCAGAGTCCGTGGGTCTACCGTTAACCTATTCCCCAGCAGGCGCTGTCGCGCTGGTGGGCCGCCGAAGCAGCCGCGCGTGCCTTGTAGCCGCCGCCGGAAAATAGTCAAGCCTGCGTTGCGTTTCAATCATGGGCTTTTGGTTTGCTCCGTTGATACGCGGGCAGGGCGCTACGTCTCGCCTCGGCTGTATTGCGAATGCTCGAAGAACAGCACCACGCCAAGCGCGATCAGCAGCGGGATGATCAGGTAGAACAGCCGAAACACCAAAAGCGCTGCCAGCACGCCGACCGGGTCCATCTGCGAAAGCCCGGCCAGGAACACGACCTCGAACACGCCGAGCCCGCCCGGCGCGTGCGAGATCTGCGCTACCGAGAACGACACCAGGAACACGCCGAGGATGACGAAATAGCCGGGATTGCCGGCCACGGGCAGGGCAAAGAAGATGATTGCCGCCGCCGCCAGCAGCTCGATCGGGCCGATCAGCAATTGCCGCGCCACGATCGGCAGCGCCGGGTAGTGCAGCTGGAAGCCGGCGATTTTCAGCGGCTTCAGATGCAGCCAGCTGCCGAAGATATAGGCGCCGACCAGAATGAGCAAAGCGATGCCGGCGGCGATCGCCAGCCCGCGGTGGGGTGCGCCGGAAAAGCGGTCGATGATTGCAGGCTCGAACACCAGCACCAGGCCGCCAACCAGCAGGCTGGAGAGCACGAAGGTGATCCAGCAGATCGCCACCAATATGCCGACATCCTGGCCGGTCAGTCCCCTGGTGCCATAGGCGCGGTAGCGGATCACCGCGCCCGATAACACCGAGCCGCCAATATTGTGCGACAGCGCGTAGGTGGTGAAGGAGCAGAAGGTGACGAACAGCCACGACACTTTCTTGCCGATATGCAAGAGCGCGATGTGGTCGTAGCCGGCAAGCGAGGCGTAGGCGACCACCGAACTCAGCGCCGCCAGCACCCAGCCGCGGGTGGGGATGGCGACGATGCCGTCCCAGACATCGTCGAGCGAGATGCCGCGCAGCTCATGCCACAGCAACAGCAGCGAGAAGATCACCGCTGCAATGCCGATGACCGGCCACAGATAGCGCCTCCAGTTCATGGAGTTCTCGTCATGCGTTGCTGCCCATCGCCCAGGCGGGCGTGAAAAAATCCGCGATTCACCAATATTGCCCTCATTTCAGAAATGCCTCATTGAAGCCGGCTATTCAATCGGACAAGCCCCGCTATTCAACGCGGGCGAGCGTTGCCGCTGCATGATGCCGGCAAAATTTGCCCCGCTGCTCTTGGTGATCCGGTCCAGCACTGCTACTCTGGCGGCAACTTAAAACATTTAGGTGCCTGCTGCGTCCGGTTTCCCGGTTCGCGCGGCGCCGGAAGGACCCGAAGTGGAAGACCACGACACCGGCGCAGGCGCGCCGGAAGTGGGCGTGTCCAGGGCTTCGCCGCCGTCAGGCGGGCCAAGCCCATCCGCCGGGCGGCCCCGCCAGGCGGGGCCCCAGTCCGGTAACGGACAGGCCGGCGACGCCCAGCCTCAGCGAGGCAAAGCGAGAAAGCGGCGCAAGCGCCGGCGCGGACGCAAGGTTTTTGCACGCGGTGAGCTCGCTACGGCCGCGCATCTCGTTGCGGCGTCAGCCGTCAACATCGTCGCGGCCGGCCCGCCGGCCGTCAGCATCGCGCCAAGCCCCATGGCCGCGCCTCCGGCTCCGCAGCCCAGGCCCGAACAGCCCATACAGCGGCCGCCGATGCAGGAATTGCCGGTGTTTGCCGCGCTCGATCTCGGCACCAACAATTGCCGGCTTTTGGTCGCGGTGCCGCAGCGGCACGGCCAGTTCCGTGTCATCGACGCCTTTTCACGCATCGTCAGGCTGGGCGAGGGGCTGACGGCCAACGGGCACCTGAGCCAGGCGGCGATGGACCGCGCCGTCGAGGCGCTGAAAATCTGCGGCGACAAACTGCGCAACCGCAAGATCAAGAAGGCGCGGCTGATCGCCACCGAAGCCTGCCGCACTGCCGACAATGGCGTCGAATTCCTGCAGCGCGTCGAGCGCGAGGCCGGTCTGAAACTCGAGATCATCGACCGCCAGACCGAGGCCCGCCTTGCGGTGTCGGGCTGCGGCTCGCTGGTCGAGCGCGACACGCAAGGGGTGGTGCTGTTCGACATTGGCGGCGGCTCGTCCGAAATCGCGCTGATCGACCTTACCGGCCAGCGCTCGCCGCGGCTTGCCAACCACATCGTGTCATGGACGTCGCTGCCGGTCGGCGTCGTCTCACTCGCCGAGCGTTTTGGCGGCCGCACGGTGACGCGCGAAATTTTTGCCGCCATGGTCGAGGATGTCGCCGTGCGGCTGAGGTCCTTCGACGGCCGCGACCGGCTGAGCCATGTGCTTGCCAGCCCGAAATTCCATCTGCTGGGCACATCCGGCACGGTGACGACTCTGGCCGGCGTCCATCTCGACCTCGAGCGCTACGACCGCCGCCGGGTCGACGGGTTGTGGATGGACCGTGACAGCGTCGATCGCATGGTCGAAAAGCTGGTCGGCTGGGATTTCCAGCAGCGCTGCGCCAACCCTTGCATCGGCGCCGACCGCGCCGACCTGGTGCTGGCCGGCTGTGCTATCCTCGAAGCCATCCGCGCCGTGTGGCCGTCGGAGCGGCTGCGCGTCGCCGACCGCGGCCTGCGCGAAGGCATTTTGAGCGAGCTGATGGCCGATGACGGCGTCTGGCGCAACAGTGGGCGTGGCCGACAGTGACTAAGAAACCGGAAAAACCAGGTTCTGCCAGCATCCGCGTGCTGAAGACGCGGATCAAGAAAAAGAGCGGCCTGAAGGAATCGTCGCGCCGCTGGCTGCAGCGCCACATCAACGACCCCTATGTCCAGCGCTCCAAGGCCGACGGCTACCGCTCGCGCGCGGCCTACAAGCTGATCGAGATCGACGACAAGCATCATCTCTTGAAGCCCGGCATGAAGGTCATCGACCTCGGGGCCGCGCCCGGCGGCTGGTGCCAGGTGGCGGCCGCGAGGACGAAATCGACGGCGGACAATCCGCATGTCATCGGCATCGACTATCTCGAAATGGATGCCGTGCCCGGCGCTCCCGTGCTGCTCATGGATTTCCTCGACCCCGAAGCGCCGCAAAAGCTCGCCGAAGCGCTGGGCGGCGACCCCGATGTCGTGCTGTCCGACATGGCGGCGCCGACCACCGGCCACAAGCGAACCGACCATATCCGCACCATGCATCTGTGCGAGGTGGCAGCCGATTTCGCGCTGTCGGTGCTGAAGCCGGGCGGGCATTTTCTGGCCAAGACGTTTCAGGGCGGCGCCGAGAATGAGCTGCTCTCCATGCTCAAGAAGAACTTTCGCTCGGTCCACCACGTGAAGCCGCCGGCGTCGCGCGATGAGTCGGTGGAGCTTTATTTATTGGCGAAGGATTTCAAAGGGCGCGTTCTTCCTTCTCCCCTTGTGGGGTGAGAAGCGGTCCGTGCAGCGGACGAAAAGCCAATTGCTTGGCTTTTCGAGCTTCGAACGCCCTGAGCCTGCGAAGGGCCGGGTGGTGGCCGATCCACCCCGCCGGGTCCCCGCTGCTTCGCAGCGTCCCGGCGTTCGCCGGCCTTTCATCGTGCCACCGGCACGATGAATTCGCTTCGCGAACCGGCTGCTCACCCCACAGGGGGAGAAGGCAAAGGCGCCGCGCCGCTACTTTCCCGCCGTGCTCACTGGCTCCAGCGTCTTCGGCGTCGTCAACCGGCCATGACCCGACACGGCGTTGCCGGCGTCCGGCGCCAGCCGCATGAACGATATTGACGCTGCCGCCGACACCGCCGCCACGATGAAGAAGGCGATTTGGAAATCGCCAAGCGTCAGCGGGCCGCCATGGATCGAGGTCGAGACTTCCAGGATGCCGCCGGCCAGCGCCACGCCGAGCGCGATCGACAGCTGCTGGAACACCGCCGTGATCGGCGTCGCCTTGCTAGTGTCTTCCGCCGACACCTCGGCATAGGAAAGCGCGTTGACGCCGGTAAAGAACATCGAGCGGATAAAGCCGCCGACCAGCAACATGGCCAGCATCAGCGCGTAAGGCGTCTCCGGCGTGAACAGGCCGTATATGGCGATCGATGCGGCGGCGATCAGCGAGCCCCAGATCAAAACGCGGCGGAAGCCGGCCAGCCGGAAGATCAGCGCCGTGACGAACTTCATGCCGATGGCGCCGATGGCCGAGACGAAGGTGATCATGCCCGACTGGAACGGCGTCAGCCCGAAGCCGATCTGGAACATCAGCGGCAACAGGAACGGCACCGCGCCGATGCCGATGCGAAACAGCGAGCCGCCGAGCACCGAGGAGCGGAACACCTGGTTGCGGAACAGTTCCAGCGCCAGCAGCGGGTTTTTGGCGCGGCGCCCATGCAGGAGGTAGAGTGCGCCGGAAATCAGCCCGACCGCCACGGTGATGAAGCCGATCGCCGGCGGTAGATAAGGCAGGCTGACCACGGACAGGCCGAAGACAACGCCCGATGCGGCGAGCCCGCTTAGCACGAAGCCGGGAAATCGAGCGGCGGCGTTTCTGCGGCATCGGTTTGCGGCAGGAAGCGCGTCGCCAGCCAGATGCCGATCAGCCCGATCGGCACGTTGATCAGGAAAATCCAGTGCCAGGTGAAATAGGTGGTGATGAAGCCGCCGATCGGTGGTCCCACAAGCGGCCCGACCAGCGCCGGCACAGTCAACCACGACATGGCGGCGACCAGTTCGCTTTTCGGCGTCGCGCGCACCAGCACCAGGCGGCCGACCGGCGTCATCATGGCGCCGCCTATGCCTTGCAGGAAGCGCGAGACGACAAAGGCCGGGAGCGAATTGGAGATGGCGCAAGCGACCGAGCCCAGGATGAACACACCGATCGCGGCCCGAAACACGTTCTTGGCGCCAAACCGGTCGGCCATCCAGCCGCTGATCGGAATGAAGATCGCCAGCGACACCAGATAGGCGGTCAGCGCCAGCTTGAGCGCGATCGGGCTGGTGTGGATGTCGACGGCGATCGCCGGCAGCGATGTCGCGATGACGGTCGAATCCATGTTTTCCATGAACAGAGCGACCGCCAGTATGAGCGGAATGATGCGGTTCAACGAACGCGTCCGAACTGGCAAAAGGTGCGTGCCGACCGGGGCAAGCCGGCACGAAAAGGCGGTTATCACGCCCTTACCCGGATGTCGCATTAATTTGCTGTCACTTTTGTGCGACCGCCTGCTCGCGCGGGCATGGCAGCGTTCCAAGGCAAGCAGAGAGGAATAGCTCTTGCGAAAGGCGACGCGGCGCATTATTGTAGTGAATATAACTACTATATGGGCGTTATCATGGAAGAGGCCGTTTCGGCAGCCGATGCCAACCGCAAATTCTCGCTCCTCCTGCGCGGTGTTCGGGAAGGGCAAAGCTATGTCGTGACCAGCCATGGACGACCCGTTGCGCGGATCGTGCCCGCAGGGCAGCCCGACGCCGTGGCTTCCCGCTCGCGCGCCGCGCTGCTGTCGCGCCTCGAACGCCAGCCTGTATTAGAGGCCGGGCGCTGGACCCGCGACGAGCTTTACGAGGACGGGCGGTGAAGGTCGCGCTTGATACCAACATCCTTGTCTATGCGGAGGGGATCAACGGAGCCGAGAAGCGCGACATCGTTTTCGATCTACTGCGCGACATGGCGCAGGAGGCCGCCATCATTCCGGTCCAGGTGCTCGGCGAGCTGTTCACCGTTCTGACACGTAAGGCCGGAAGGTCGCGCGCGGAAGCCCGTGACGCCTTGTTGAGCTGGCGCGACGCGTTTCCGGTTGTCGGCACCACACCGGAGGTGATGACGGTGGCGGCCGATCTCGCGATCGATCACCATTTCGGCATCTGGGACTCCACTATCCTGTCCGTTGCCTCGCAAACCGGTTGCCGGCTGCTGCTGTCGGAAGACCTGCAGGACGGCTTCACCTGGGGCGGCGTAACGGTTGTCAATCCTTTCGCATCGCCGCGCCATGCCTTGCTCGATGCTCTGCTGGGCAAGTCCGCCGAATAGGCAATCATCGGCTTTTCATCGGCGCCGCGACGTGTTACCAGCCAGCGCCAATCCTGAAAGGGAAGAAACGAGTCGGCGCTGTCCATTGCGGTCCAGCGCTTTTTTGTATTCTCCCAGCGCTTTTTCGTATTCGAAGGACTGGCCATGGCAAAAATCATCGAAACGTCCACCGGCGCGCTGGCGCTGACCTTTGACGACGTGCTGTTGCAGCCCGGCCATTCCGAGGTCATGCCCGGCGAGACCGATATCCGCACCCGCATCGCCACCGACATCGACCTCAACGTGCCGATCCTGTCGGCCGCCATGGACACCGTCACCGAGGCGAGGCTTGCCATCGCCATGGCGCAGGCCGGCGGCATCGGCGTCATCCACCGCAATTTCTCGCCGGCCGAACAGGCCGAGCAGGTGCGCCAGGTCAAGAAATTCGAATCAGGCATGGTCATCAATCCGGTCACCATCGGCCCCGACGCCACGCTTGCCGACGCGCTGGCGCTGATGCGCACCTATTCCATCTCGGGCATTCCGGTGGTTGAGAATGGCGGCACCGGTGGCCAGAAGATCGGCCGCCTGGTCGGCATTCTGACCAACCGCGACGTGCGCTTCGCCTCGGATCCGGGGCAAAAAGTCTACGAATTGATGACCCGTGAGAACCTGATCACGGTCAAGGAGAATGTCGACCAGGACGAAGCCAAGCGGCTGCTGCACCAGCACCGCATCGAAAAGCTCGTCGTCGTCGACAAAAAGGGCAATTGCGTCGGCCTGATCACCGTCAAGGACATCGAGAAGTCGCAGCTCAACCCGCACGCCACCAAGGACGCGCAGGGACGGCTGCGCGCCGCCGCCGCCACCAGCGTCGGCGATGACGGCTTCGAGCGCGCCGAGCGGTTGATCGACGCTGGCGTCGACCTGCTGGTCATCGACACCGCGCATGGCCATTCGCAGCGCGTGCTGGATGCGGTGACCCGGGCCAAGAAGCTTTCGAATTCCGTGCGCATCCTGGCCGGCAACGTCGCCACCGCCGAAGGCACGCAGGCACTGATCGATGCCGGCGCCGACGCGGTCAAGGTCGGCATCGGCCCGGGTTCGATCTGCACCACCCGCATCGTCGCCGGCGTCGGCGTTCCGCAGCTTTCGGCGATCATGTCGGCGGTCGAGACGGCGCACAAATCCGGTGTGTCGGTCATCGCCGATGGCGGCATCAAATATTCGGGCGACCTGGCCAAGGCGCTCGCCGCCGGCGCGAGCGCCGCCATGATCGGCTCGCTGCTTGCCGGCACGGACGAAAGCCCAGGCGAGGTCTATCTGCACCAGGGCCGCTCCTTCAAGGCCTATCGCGGCATGGGTTCGGTCGGCGCCATGGCGCGCGGCTCGGCCGACCGCTACTTCCAGGCCGAGGTGCGCGACACGCTGAAACTTGTCCCGGAAGGCATTGAAGGGCAGGTGCCTTACAAAGGACCTGTGTCTGGCGTGCTGCACCAGCTTGCGGGCGGGCTAAAAGCCGCTATGGGTTATGTCGGCGGCCGCGATCTTGCCGATTTCCGCGAGCGCGCCACCTTTGTGCGCATATCCAACGCCGGACTTCGTGAAAGCCACGCCCATGACGTCACGATTACCCGCGAAAGCCCGAACTATCCCGGCGGAGCCTGACCAGCAGCCAGACCGGAACGTGCTCTGGCGCAATCAGGCGACGATTGTGCTGCGGCTGGCGCGCCACGCGGGCGCGCTATGCGTTGCATCGATAGCGGTTTTCATCGCCATGACGCTGCTGGAGTTCTTCTATTTCCGCCAGTTGAGCGGCGGCCTGGCGTCGCTCGATGTGCGCTTTGGCGGTTTCACGCCGGATGAGGGCATGGCCTGGCTGACCGCACTCGGCCGGCGCGGCAGCGAGATCATCCTCGTCTGGCACTATTTGACCTTCGACCTTCTGTTTCCGGCGCTGCTGTCACTGACCATGGTCAGCCTGATCCTTGCCACAGGGCGGCGGCTGAAGCTCTTTCGCACTCTGCCGGTACAGCTTCAGTCGCTGTTGGCGCTGGTTGTCGTGCTGCCCTACACCTGCGCCGATTATGCCCAGAACATTGCGGTGGCGCGGCTTTTGTCCGATGCGCTGTCGGCCAATCCGGATTCGCTGTCCTTCGCCTCGTCGCTGATCGTCACCAAATTCGCGCTTCTGGCGATACCTCTCACCGTCATCGCGGCTTTCATCGTCGCCAGTCGGCGGCGTCCACAGGCATGAACAACAAAGTACGGGCAACGCCATGAGCCAGACCGCAATCTTCTGGCCGATACTGGCGCAGGTGCTGCTGGTCTATATCGTCTATGTGGTAATGGGCCGGCGCCGCTATGGTGCGGTCAAATCAGGCGAAGCCAAGGTCGGTCAATACAAGATGCGCACGACCGAGCCTGCGTCCAGCGTAACCGTCGCCAACAATCTCATCAACCAGTTCGAACTGCCGGTACTTTTCTACGTGCTGTGCCTGGCGCTGCACGCGACCAATGGCGTCAATTATCTGACCTTGGCCTTGATGTGGATTTTCGTGATTTCCCGCTATGCCCACGCCTGGGTCCATCTGACCAGCAACAATTTACGGTTTCGCAGCCGCGCCTTCTACATGGGCGCGATCATTCTCTTGCTGGCATGGATCTGGTTCGCGCTGCACCTGCTCGGCCTGGTTTGAGCAGCGCGTGGGCCTTGCCTTCTCCCCTTGTTGGAGAAGGTGGCCGAGCGAAGCTCGGTCGGATGAGGGGTGTTCCAGCTTGGCGGGGATGGCGATCCGTCACGCACCCCTCAACCGTCTCGGCGCTGGGCGCCGATCCACCTTCTCCCACAAGGGGCCTGTTGCGTAATTGGCTGGTTGTGATTCTCTGAAGGCGAAAGCCGGGAGAGTCGCAATGGCGGTTAAGCGGACGGGACAATTGAGCCTGGTTGAGGCATTTCTGGGTGACAGGCTTGCGAGCGGTTCTTCGCCGCTCGATCGTCTGTCGGGGCTGGTGAAGTGGTACCGG